>NZ_CP108121.1:4800000-6999100 GCF_045206345.1 Streptomyces sp. NBC_00209
CGTGTTCGGGTCGAAGGCGCCCGGCGTGCCGATGACCACCCGGTGCACGTCGGCCCGGGTCAGCCCGGCGGCCGCGACCGCGCCGTCCAGCGCCTCGGTCACCTCGCGCACCACGCTGTCGGCGCGCCGCCCGGGGGTCCGCAGCTCGAACTCCCCGACCGTCTCGCCGGTCACGTCGGCGACGGCGGCGACGATCCGGTGGGCGTTCACATCGAGCCCGGCGACATGGGCGGCCGAGGCGTTGACCGCGTACAGCTGGGCATTGGGTCCGGGGCGCCCGGCGGCGGTCCCGGTGGCGACGACGAGCCCGGCGGCTTCGAGGCGGGCCAGCAGCTGGGAGGCGGTGGGCTTGGAGAGCCCGGTGAGCTTCCCGATCCGGGTCCGCGACAGGGGGCCGTGCTCCAGGAGCAGATCCAGGGCGGCACGGTCGTTCATGGCGCGCAGAACGCTGGGTGTGCCCGGCGTGTTTCCGGCCATGAGCGTGGCACCTGCCCCTCTGTTAGGAAAGTTTCCTATTCGGTGAGAGGAAGGTAGGGCCCGGGCCACCGGGGCGTCAATGACCTGACCCCCGGTGGCAACCAAAGCGTTACCGGGCCGGGCGGGCTACTTCGTGGTGCTCGGCGGGATCGGGGTCGTGGCGAGCGACTGCGGGGAGGTCGCCGAGGCGTACGCGGACGGGGCGGCCATCCCGGCCGTGGGGTCCGCGCCCTCCGCGGCCTCCTCCGGGGCACCGGTCACCATGCTGATGCCCGCCGCGTCCAGGGCCACCTTGATGCGCCAGCGCAGCTCGCGCTCCACAGCGGCCGCCTGGCCCGGCATGGTCTTCGCGCTCACCCGGACCGTCATCGAGTCCAGCAGCACCGTGTCCAGGCCCAGGATCTCCACCGGGCCCCACAGGCGCTCGGTCCAGGGGTCCTCCTTGGCCATCTCCTGGGCGGCCTCGGTGATCACCGCGCGGATCTTCTCCAGGTCCTCCGTCGGGCGGACCTGGACGTCGACGCCCGCCGTGGACCAGCCCTGGCTGAGGTTGCCGATCCGCTTGACCTCGCCGTTGCGGACGTACCAGATCGCGCCGTTCTCGCCGCGCAGCTTGGTGACGCGCAGGCCCACCTCGATGACCTCGCCGGAGGCGACGCCCGCGTCGATCTGGTCGCCGACCCCGTACTGGTCCTCCAGGATCATGAAGACCCCGGACAGGAAGTCGGTGACCAGGTTGCGGGCGCCGAAGCCGAGCGCGACGCCGGCGACCCCGGCGGAGGCGAGCAACGGGGCCAGATTGATCTGGAACGCGCCCAGGATCATCAGCGCCGCGGTGCCCAGGATCAGGAACGAGGCCACCGAACGGAGCACCGAGCCGATCGCCTCCGACCGCTGGCGGCGGCGCTCCGCGTTGACCAGGAGACTGCCCAGCGCGGTGCCCTGGACGGCCTGCGCGCTGCGGTTCATTCGTTCGATGAACTTGCTCAGGGCGCGGCGGACCAGATGGCGCAGAACGATCGCGACGGCCGCGATGAGGACGATCCGCAGCCCGGTGTTCAGCCAGGTGGACCAGTTCTCCTCCACCCAGCCCGCGGCGTCTCCCGCCTGCTTCGCGGCTTCGTCCAGCGAGCCGCCCGGCTCCGGTGACGGGGCTGCGGCCAACAGGGCGGACAGGGACACGGCGAGACCTCCAGGGGGCGGGCGCTGAACGGAAGAGCGCTGAACAACCACACTAACGGGGGACCCGTGCGGGAAAAATTCCTTCCGCCCCGTTACCCGTACGTGGTGGCGCTTCGACCAGGCGTGAGGGGAGACTGAGAGCGGAGATCGTCCCGGCGCGAGCCACGCGCCGCCGGCGTACAAGGAGGCATACGTGCCGCATGTCCTGGTTCTCAACGCGTCGTACGAGCCGCTCGGCGTCGTACCGCTCCGCCGCGCACTCGTCCTCGTCCTCGAGAACAAGGCCATCTGTCTTGAGGAGTCGGGCGCCCTCATGCACAGCGAAACCCGGGTCGTCCCGGCCCCCAGCGTCGTCCGGCTCAAGCGGTTCGTCCGCGTCCCCTACCGGGGTCCGGTGCCGCTGACCCGGCGGGCCCTGTTCGCCCGGGACGGGGGGCGCTGCATGTACTGCGGGGCCGCCGCGACCAGCGTCGACCACGTCATCCCGCGCAGCCGGGGCGGCCGGCACGCCTGGGACAACGTGGTGGCGGCCTGCCGCCGCTGCAACCACGTCAAGGCCGACCGCCATCTGCCCGAGCTCGGCTGGCGGCTGCACCAGCAGCCCGCCCCGCCGACCGGGCTGGCCTGGCGGATCATCGGCACGGGGCACCGCGACCCGCGCTGGCTGCCCTATCTGCAACCGTTCGGCGCGGACGACGCGATGGCCCGGATCGACGGCATCTCAGCCTGAGACCGGGCCCGCGTGCTTCCCGGGACGGTCCGCCGCCGCCCCGGAGCCCCGGCCTGCCCGTGCCCCGTCAGTCGTCCTTCGCCACCGCGTAAGCCTCGGCCGACCAGAGCGAGATCCCGTACTTCGTGGCCCGCTCGTCGCCCACGACGCGCACGAACCGGGTGTCCTTCGCGTCCATCCGCACCGACTCGCGACCGCCCGCGCCCTCGCGGACGGTCGCGGCGGTGCGCCAGGCGCGGCCGTCCGGGGAGACCTGGACGCGGTAGCGCGAGGCGTACGCGTCCTGCCAGTGCAGCACCACCTCGCCGAGGCGGACCGGGGCGGGCAGTTCCGCCTGCCACCACGCCCCGTCCCCGGCCGGTGAGGACCAGCGGGTCTCCGGGTCGCCGTCCGACGCGGCGGACGCCGGGAAATCGGCGGTCTCGTCGCCCGACGAGGAGGCGGTGGCCCCGCGCAGCAGGTCCGCCCCGGCGGTGCGCGGGTAGGCCCGCACGGTCAGGGTGGTCTTCTCGTCGCCGAAGGTGAACGGCACCTCGTACTCGCCGGCCGGGGTGTCCTCCGGGACCGTGATCTCCACCGGGACCTCGGTCCGCGTCCCGCGCGGCACGGTCGTACGCTTCGGCACCCGGACCTCGATGCCCTCGGGCGCCTTCGCGGTCAGCCGGCCGCGCACCTCGGCCGGGCGCCGGCCGGACAGCCGGGCCCGGACCTCCTGCGGCCCACCGCCGATGACCGCGTCGGTCTCGCCGCGCGCCAGGTCCAGCCGGGCGGCCGGCTCGTCGCCGAACCAGGGCACCAGGGAGCGCACGTCCGGGGCGGTCCCCGCGCGGACGGACGCCCCGGCCAGCGGCGGGATGATCAGGGGCGGGGCCCCGCCCGCCAGCGGGGTCGCGGCCGGCCAGCTGATCCGGACCGCGTCGGCCCGCACCCCCTCGCCCGGCGCCTGGGACCACCCGCTCGCCGACAACGGACCGAGCGCGCGCCACCCCTCGCCCGGCACATGCGCCTGGACCGTCGCGCCCACCGCCACCCCGTCGTCCGGCACGGTCGTCGCGGTGACCGCCTCCAGCGGACGGGCCCGGTCGAGCCGCACCGTATAGCTGCCCGGGGCCTTCGACACCTCGCCGCCCGGCCGGTCCGTGCCGGTCCAGGAGCGGGCCTCCTCGCGGACCCGGTCGAGGAACGGGTCGAGCACGCCCTCGCCGACCTTCGCGTCGCCCGCCGCGATGTCCTCGCGGACCGGTTCCAGCGCCAGGGAGGCCCGCCAGGCGGCGGCCCCGTCGCCCCGGGCCTGGGCGCGCAGCAGGTCCACGGCCAGCTCGCCCGCGTGGCCGTAGCGGGACAGCTGCGCGCTCCACGGGCGGACCTCGGCCCCGAGCCGGCCCCCGGCGACGCCCGCCAGCCGCGCCGGGGCCGCCCGCATCTCGCCGAACGCGTCCCGCAGCCGGTCCGCCGCCGCGTCGAGCGCCTTGCCCGCGCCGTCCGCGTACGCCTCGTGGAACGCGGCGATCAGCGGCCGCAGATAAGCGGACTCGGGGGAGCCGAGCACGGAGCCCGCGCTGTTGCCCGCGAGCGCCCGCAGCGCGCCGCCGCTCCGGCCGTCGCCGCCCGAGAGGTCGTCGATCGCGGCCTCCCAGGACTTCGCGGAGTCGTAGCCCCTCGGGTTCCACGCGAAGTCGGCGGCCGTGAAGAGCGGGATGCGGGAGGCGGCGGGCTGCTCCATCGCGTTGGCCAGCAGCGCCGCCGAACCGGACGCCACCGCCGGGTCCCGGCCGGTGTACGGGCCGAGGAAGATCCGGTCCTGCGCGTAGTCGTTGACCGGGTAGTTGTCCATGGTCACCAGCGGGTGCCCGAACGCGGCGCGCGCCCCGGCCAGTTCGCCGCCGGTGATGGTCCTCGGTACGACTCCGACGCCCGTCCAGGCGACCTCGACCCCGTCCGCCAGCTCCCGGGCGAGCGCCGTGCGGTAGGCCGTCACGCCGTCCTGGTAGTACTCGGTCGGCATCACCGACAGCGGCAGGGCGTCCGGGTGGCGCTCCGCCAGGTGCCGGGCCACGCCGTTCACGACGCGGGCCTGCGCCCGGGCCGCCGCCGCGGGGCCGCTGCCGAAGGCGTCCGCGTCGGCCGCGCAGTGCCACTCGCTGTAGCTGACGTCCTGGAACTGCACCTGGAAGACCCGCACCCCCAGGTCCCACATCGCGTCGATCTTGCGGTTCAGCGCCTTGAGGTCGCGGTCCGACGACAGGCACATGGACTGGCCCGGCGCCACCGCCCAGCCGAGCGTCACATGCTCGGCCCCGGCCCGCTCGGCCAGCGCCCGGAAACCGGCCTTCCGCGCCGCCGGGTACGGGTCGCGCCAGCGGGCCTGGCGGTACGGGTCGTCGCCCGCCGCGTACAGATAGCGGTTCTGCTTGGTGCGCCCCAGGAAGCCGAGCTGCGCCAGCCGGTCCTCCTGGCTCCACGGCTGCCCGTAGAACCCCTCGGTCAGCCCGCGTACGGCGGTGGACGGCCAGTCCCGGACGGTGACCCCGGCGACCTTCCCGCCCCGGACCAGCTGGCGCAGCGTCTGCACCGCGTGGAACAGCCCGTCCTCGCCGACGCCGTCGACCGCCACCGTGTCCCGCTTCGCGACCCGCCCGGCCGCCAGCCGGTAACCGCCCGCCGGGAGATCCGCGCGGTCCGGGGCGCCCAGGCCGCGCAGCGCGTCCGCCGCCCCGTCGCCGCCCAGCCGCAGGACCGGACCGGCGCCCGGCAGCGTCTCGTGGACCGTGCGCACCCCGGCGTCCGCCAGGACCGCGCGCAGCGCCTTCACGGCGTACGGATCGGCCTCCGCGTCCGCGAGCAGGGTGACCTCGCGGCCCAGGGCGACGGCGGGCCCGGCCGCCGCCATGCTCTGCGGGCGCGGCCACACGGCGGGGAGCGCGGCGTCCGCCGCGCGGCTCCGGTCGGCCGCCGACCTGGACGCCGGGTCCGGGGGAGCGGCGAGCGCGGGCGGAGCCCCGGCGGCGAGCAGCCCGCCGAGCACGGCCACGGCGACGGCCGTCGCCCGTGTCCTCCCACTGAGCCGCATCCCTGTCTCTCCCCTCGCCCGGCCGATGGCCTCCGAGCCCACCACCCCGCGCGCGAGGGTGTCAATGTGCGAGGCGTTAGGTGCGGAAACGCCCTGATGTGACCGGTGTGATGAACGGGGTGCGTGCGGCGGGGCGATACGCGAAAGACAGCGCCGAATGGCCGAAAAAGGCGAACGTCTTGCGGGCAACCGGCTCTTCGGGAACGGAATGTGACCCGGAGCACGTTGAACTCGTTGTTGTCACGCCTACGTCTGCGGCGGTGTCCGCTGGGTAGGCCGTCACTGTCCTGTTCTCCACGGCCAGGAGGCCACCATGCCCGCCATCGCGCAGCGTCCGCTCTCCGCCCTCTCCAAACAGGCATCCGGTCCCGCCCCCCTGATCAGCGCCTGCCCCGCCACCGTGCCCGGCCCGCTCACGAGCGAACAGCCGCTCGCCGACGCCATACCCCTGACCAGCGAGCCCCCGCTCGCCGACGCCACCCCCCTGACCAGCGAGCCCCCGCTCGCCGTCCTCGCCCCGCTGACCAGCGAACCGGCCGCGTCCGGCTGCGCGTGGGCCATGGAGTCCCCAGGAGTCTGAATGGGCTTGTCCCGGCTCGCCGCACTGCACGGCGTCGCCACCTCCTTCTCCCCGTCCGCCGGCGTCACCGGGCCCGTCCCCGAGACCACGGTCGTCGCCGTGCTCGGCGCGCTCGGCGTCGACGCCACGACGCCCGAAGCGGTACGCGACGCGCTCGCCGCCGCCGAGTCGGCCGCCCGCGTCCGGCTCCTCCCGGACACGCAGGTGGTGTGGTCCGGCGAACCGCTGCCGCCCGCGCTGACCGGGCTGCCGCCCGACACGGAGCTGACCGTCCGGCCGGAGGAGGCCGACGAGGCGGACCGGGTCCTGATGCGGGTGCCCGCCGGGGAGCCGGATCCGGCCGGACCGGGAAGCGCCTGGTGGACCGAGCCCCCGCTCGGGGTCCACCGGCTCACCGTCCGCGCCCCGGACCGCGAGCCGCAGGACTGCACGCTCGTCGTCGCCCCGGCCCGGGTGCCGCAGCCGCCCGCCCGCACCCACGGCTTCCTCGTCCAGCTCTACTCCCTGCTCTCCGCCCGCTCCTGGGGCATGGGCGACCTCGGTGACCTCGCCGACCTCGCCTCCTGGTCCGGCCGCCGCCTCGGCGCCGGCTTCGTCCAGGTCAACCCGCTGCACGCGGCGGTGCCCGGCGACCCCACCGACCCCTCGCCCTACCGCCCGTCCTCCCGGCGCTTCCCCGACCCCGTGCACCTGCGCGTCGAGTCCGTCCCGGAGTACGGACACGTGCCCGACGCGGTCGCCCTGGACGCGCTGCGCCGCCAGGGCGCCGAGCTGCGGGAAGCCGTCCTGGACAAGGGCGCCCTCATCGACCGGGACGCCGTCTGGGCCCTCAAGCGGCAGGCCCTCGACCTGGTCCTCGCGGTCCCCCTCACCCCCGGCCGGCACGCCGCGTACTGCGACTTCCTCGCCGACCGGGGCCGCGCCCTGGAGGACCACGCCCTGTGGTGCGCGCTCGCCGAGGTGCACGGCCCCGACTGGCACGGCTGGCCCGAGGAACTGCGCGACCCCCGCTCCGACGCCACCGCCCGCGCCCGGGCCGAACTGCTCGACCGGGTCGACCACCACTGCCGGCTCGCCTGGCTGACCGCCACCCAGCTCGCCGACGCGCAGCGCGCCGCCCGGGAGGCCGGGATGCCCGTCGGCGTCGTCCACGACCTCGCGGTCGGCGTGCACCCCGGCGGCGCCGACACCTGGGCCCAGCAGGACGCCTTCGCCCACGGCATGTCCGTCGGCGCGCCCCCGGACGCGTTCAACGCGCGCGGCCAGGACTGGGGCCTGCCGCCCTGGCGCCCCGACGCCCTCGCCGCCTCCGGCTACGCCCCGTACCGCGGCCTGCTGCGCGGCCTCCTCGCCGACGCGGGCGCCCTGCGCATCGACCATGTGATGGGCCTGTTCCGGCTCTGGTGGGTGCCCGAGGGCCGCCCGCCCACCGAGGGCACCTACGTCTCGCACGACGCGGAGGCGATGCTCGCCGTCCTGGTCCTGGAGGCGCACCGGGCCGGCACCGTCGTCGTCGGCGAGGACCTGGGCACGGTCGAGCCCGGCGTCCGCGAGGCGCTGGCCCGGCGCGGCGTCCTCGGCACCTCGGTGCTCTGGTTCGAGCGGGACTGGGCGGGCGACGGGCACCCCCTGGCCCCCGAGCGGTGGCGCCGGGACTGCCTGGCCACCGCGACCACCCACGACCTGCCGTCCACCGCCGCCCGCCTGACCGGCGACCATGTGACGCTCCGCCACCGCCTCGGCCTGCTCACCCGCCCCCTGGACGAGGAGCTGAGGGAGGACGGCGCGGACACCGCCGAGTGGCTGGCCCTCCTCACCCGCCTCGGGCTGCTTCCCGGGGGAGCGGCCGGAGCGCTCCCCGCGGCCGGAGCGCTCCCCGGCGGCGGTGACGAGGAGGCGGCCGTCCAGGCCGTCCACCGCTTCCTGCTGCGCACCCCCGCCCGGATGACCGGCATCTGGCTGCCCGACACCGTCGGCGACCGCCGCCCGCAGAACCTCCCGGGCACCTGGGACCAGTACCCCAACTGGCGGCTGCCCGTCGCCGACGCGGAGGGCGTCCCGGTCACGCTGGAGCAACTGGCCGCCTCGCCCCGGCTGCACCGTCTGATGGACGTCCTGCGCGCCCCGAAGGAGCCCCTGGAGGTCCGCATGCCATGAGCCGGACCCCGTACGGCACCCCCGGGCGCGCGGCCCGCGCGGGTGTTCGCTACGTTTGCACCGTGGACAAGAAGAACGCTATGCGCGCCGGCGCCGTCGCCGCCGGAACGACGCTGATGATGCTGCTGATGTCGTCCCCCGCGCTCGCGCTCACCCGAGACGACGGCGACGACCCGGGTACCGGCCTGAGCGTGATCGACACGCTCGGTCTGTTCGTCCTGGCGCCCCTCGTGCTCTTCGGGGTCATCGCGGGCCTGGTCATGGTGCTCGACAAGTCCAAGAAGCAGGTCTGACCCAGCGGCCCGGGGCCCCGCCTCGGCCCAGTCCCGCCCCGGTCCCGCCCCGCACGGCACGGGTGCGCCGCACGGTAGCCACTACCGCGCGGCGCACCCGCATGTCCGGACCCGGGCGCGCCGGTAGGTTGCGCTCATGACCGAGTGGGACGTCAAGAAGCTCCGCATCCTGCGCACCCTGCGCGACCGGGGCACGGTCACCGCGACCGCCGACGCCCTGCTGATGACCCCCTCGGCGGTCTCGCAGCAGCTCTCCAACCTGGCCAAGCAGCTCGGCGTGCCCCTCCTGGAGGCCCAGGGCCGGCGCGTCCGCCTCACCGACGCCGCCCATCTCGTCCTGCGCCACGCCGAGGCGGTCTTCGCCCAACTGGAGCGCGCCGACGCCGAACTGACCGGCTATCTGCGCGGCGAGGCGGGCGAGGTCCGGGTGGCCGCGTTCGCCACCGCCGTGCCCGCCCTCGTCGTCCCGGCCGTGCAGCGGCTGCGCGCCGACCCCCGCCCCGGGCCCGGGATCCGGGTGCGCGAGGCGGAGGCCGCCCAGGCGTACGAACTGCTCGCCGCCGCCGAGGTCGACCTCGCCCTGTCGCTGGCCGCCGACGCCCCGACGGCCCGCGACCCCCGGTTCGCCGTCCTGCCGCTGCTCGCCGACCCGCTCGACGTGGCGCTCCCGGCCGGCCACCGCCTCGCGGACGCGCCCGGGCTGCGCCTCGCCGACCTGTCCGCCGAGCCCTGGATCTACGGCGGCTCGGGCCCCTGGTCGGAGATCACCGTCTCCGCGTGCCGGGCGGCGGGCTTCGTACCCGAGCAGGCGCACAGCGCGTCCGGCTGGACGGCGATCCTCGCCATGGTCGCCGCCGGTCTGGGGGTCGCCCTGGTCCCGCGCATGGCCTCGGCGGAACGGCACGGCCGGGAGGGCGTGGTGATGCGGGTCCTCGACGCGGACCGGCCCCGCCGCCATGTCGTCGCCGCCGTCCGGCGCGGGGGAGAGGACGCACCGGCGGTGGCCCGGGTCCTCGCGGCGCTGCGCGAGGCGGCGGAGCCGTACGGGGACCGCGCGACCGTTCAGCCCAGCTGAACAATTCATGCGGAAACTTTCGATGGACCTACCGGCTTCCGGCGTACGACAGTGCACACATGACCACCGAACAGAATGAGATCCGGAACGACGACCCCCACGCCAACGACGCGGCCCCGTACGGCGGCGGTGACCCCTACGCCGACTACCGCGCCGCCGACCTCCCCTTCACCGACCTCGTGGACCTCGCCGACCGGCGGCTCGGCGCGGGCGTGATCGCCGCCAACGACGAGTTCTTCGCCCAGCGCGAGAACCTGCTCGTCCGGGAGCGCGCGGTCTTCGACCCCGAGCACTTCGGCCACAAGGGCAAGATCATGGACGGCTGGGAGACCCGCCGACGGCGCGGCGCCGACGCCCAGCACCCCTTCCCGGCACCCGACGAGCACGACTGGGCGCTGATCCGGCTCGGCGCCCCCGGCATCATCCGGGGCATCGTCGTGGACACCGCCCACTTCCGGGGCAACTACCCGCAGCGCGTCTCCGTCCAGGCCGCCTGCGTCGAGGGCGCGCCCGGCCCGGAGGAACTGCTCGCCGGCGACGTGAAGTGGGAGGAGATCGTCCCCCCGACACCCGTGCGCGGCCACGCCGCCAACGGCTTCGAGATCACCGGCGGACGCCGCTACACCCACATCCGCCTCTGCCAGCACCCCGACGGCGGCATCGCCCGCCTCCGTGTGCACGGCGAGGTCGTCCCCGACCCGTCCTGGCTGGCCACGCTCTCCACGTTCGACCTGATCTCGGTCCTGAACGGCGGCAGTTACGAGGACGCCTCGGACCGGTTCTACTCCTCGCCGACCCAGATCATCCTGCCCGGCACCTCGCGCAAGATGGACGACGGCTGGGAGAACCGCCGCCGCCGGGTCCGCGACACCCACGACTGGGTCCGCTTCCGGCTGCCCGCCCAGGGCGCGGTCCGCGCGGTCGAGATCGACACCGCCTACCTCAAGGGCAACGCGGCCGGCTGGATCGCCCTGCACGGCAGGGACGGCGAGAGCGGCGAGTGGTTCGAGATCATCCCGCGCACCCGCCTCCGGCCCGACACCCCGCACCGCTTCCCGCTGCCGGACGAGGCCGTCGTCACCCACGTACGACTCGACGCCTTCCCCGACGGCGGCGTCGCCCGGATGCGCCTGCACGGCTCCCTGACCGAGTCCGGCGCGGCGGACCTCACGGCCCGCTACGAGGCGTCGGCCTCGTAACCCCCCGCCCCGCCCGGCGGACGGCTGCGCTTCAGCGCCTGTCCGCCGGGCGGTTTCCAGCTTCTTACGCGGTCGCGGCCGCCGCGTCCGCCGTACGGGCCCGCAGCGCGCGCTCCACGCCCGAGCGGGACTCCGACATCAGCCGGCGCAGACCCGCGCCCGGCTCGGCCGAGGCCAGCCAGGCGTCCGTGGCGTCCAGGGTCTCCTGCGAGACCTGGAGCGCCGGGTACAGGCCGAGCGCGACCTGCTGGGCCATCTCGTGGCTCCGCGAGTCCCAGACGCCCTTCACCGAGGCGAAGAACTTCTCCGTGTACGGGGCCAGCAGCTCGCGCTGGTCCGTCTGCACGAAGCCGGCGATGACCGCCTCCTGGAGCGAGTTCGGCAGCTTGTCGGACTCCACGACCGACGCCCACGCCTCGGCCTTCGCCTCCTCGCTGGGCCGCGCCGCACGGGCGGCGGCCGCGTGGCGCTCGCCCGCAGCCGTCCGGTCCCGCGCGTACTCGGCGTCGATCTCCTCCTCGTCGATCAGCCCGGTGGCGGCGAGCCGCTGGACGAACGCCCAGCGCAGCTCGGCGTCCACGGCCAGGCCCTCGATCGCCTCGGCGCCGTCGAGCAGCGAGCGGAGCAGGTCCAGCTGCTGCGGGGTGCGAGCGGTGGCCGCGAACGCGCGCGCCCAGGCCAGCTGGTGGTCGCTGCCCGGCTCCGCCGCGCGCAGGTGCGCGAGCGTCGCGTCGGTCCACTGCGTCAGGCCCGCCTCGCGCCACTCCGGCGTCGCGTACAGGTCGATCGCCATCTTGACCTGGCGGTGCAGCGACTGCACGACGCCGATGTCCGACTCCTTGCCGATCCCCGACAGGACCAGGGAGAGGTAGTCACGGGTGGCCAGCTCGCCGTCGCGGGTCATGTCCCAGGCGGACGCCCAGCACAGGGCACGCGGCAGCGACTCGGTGAAGTCGCCCAGGTGCTCGATGACGGTCCGCAGCGACTCCTCGTCGAGGCGGACCTTCGCGTACGAGAGGTCGTCGTCGTTGAGCAGGACGACGCCCGGGCGCGCCTTGTCGGCCGGGAACGGCACGGTGGTGCGCCGGCCGTCCACGTCCAGCTCGATCCGGTCCGTACGCACCAGCTTGCCCTCGGCGTCGAGGTCGTAGCAGCCGATCGCGATCCGGTGCGGGCGCAGCGTCGCCTCGCCCTTGGCGCCGGCGGGCAGCGCGGGCGCCTCCTGGAGCACGGTGAACGAGGTGACGCGGCCGTTCTCGTCGGTCTCGATCTCCGGGCGCAGGATGTTGATCCCGGCCGTCTCCAGCCACAGCTTCGACCAGGTCTTCAGGTCGCGGCCGGAGGTCTCCTCCAGCGCGCCCAGCAGGTCGGTCAGGCGCGTGTTGCCGAAGGCGTGCGCCTTGAAGTACGCCTGGACGCCCTTGAAGAACTCGTCCATGCCGACGTACGCCACCAGCTGCTTCAGGACCGAGGCGCCCTTGCCGTACGTGATGCCGTCGAAGTTGACCAGGACGTCGTCCAGGTCGCGGATGTCGGCCATGATCGGGTGGGTCGACGGAAGCTGGTCCTGCCGGTAGGCCCACGTCTTCATGTTGGTGAACGTGGTCCACGCGTGCGGCCACCCCGAGCCCTCGGCGTACGCCAGGCAGGCGATCGAGGTGTACGTGGCGAACGACTCGTTCAGCCAGAGGTCGTTCCACCACTCCATCGTGACGAGGTCGCCGAACCACATGTGGGCCAGCTCGTGCAGGATGGTCTCGGCACGCGTCTCGTACGCCGCGTCCGTCACCTTGGAGCGGAAGACGTACTGGTCGCGGATGGTGACCGCGCCCGCGTTCTCCATCGCGCCCGCGTTGAACTCCGGGACGAAGAGCTGGTCGTACTTGGCGAACGGGTACGCGTAGTCGAACTTCTCCTCGAACCAGTCGAAGCCCAGCCGGGTCACGTCGAAGATCGCGTCCGCGTCCAGGAACTCGGCGAGCGAGGGCCGGCAGTAGATGCCCAGCGGGACGGTCCGGCCGTCCTTCTCGTAACTGCTGTGCACCGAGTGGTACGGGCCGACGATCAGCGCGGTGATGTACGAGGAGATGCGCGGCGTCGGCTCGAACGACCAGATGTCGTCCTTCGGCTCCGGCGTCGGCGAGT
Source organism: Streptomyces sp. NBC_00209 (assembly GCF_045206345.1). Classification (NCBI taxonomy): domain Bacteria; kingdom Bacillati; phylum Actinomycetota; class Actinomycetes; order Kitasatosporales; family Streptomycetaceae; genus Streptomyces; species Streptomyces sp. NBC_00209. The sequence continues at coordinate 4,812,909 of NZ_CP108121.1, forward strand.
TGGAGATCACGGTCCAGCCGGACGGGGCCTTCACGGTGAACCGGAAGGTCGCCTTCAGGTCGGGCTGCTCGAAGCTCGCGAAGACGCGGCGCGCGTCCGGCACCTCGAACTGGGTGTACAGGTACGCCTGTTCGTCAACGGGGTCGACGAAGCGGTGCAGGCCCTCACCGGTGTTGGTGTACGCGCAGTCGGCGACGACCTTCAACTCGTTGACGCCGGCCCGCAGGTGCGGCAGCGCGATGCGCGAGTCGCGGAACACCGCTGCGACGTCCAGCGCGCTGCCGTTCAGCTCGACCTCGTGCACCGCGGGGGCGACCAGGTCGATGAAGGTCTCCGCGCCGGCTTCGGCGGAGTCGAAGCGCACGACGGTGACGGACCGGTAGGTCCCGCCCTCCTGCGCCCCGGAGAGGTCGAGATCGATCTCGTACGCGTCCACGGTCAGCAGGCGCGCCCGCTCCTGTGCCTCTTCGCGGGTCAGATTCGTGCCAGGCACGCGGTCATCTCCTTGCTCTGTGATGTTTCCCGCCATCCTTCCACGCCGACGCCCGCGACGGCCCGGGGGCGCTGCCCCGGATTCGGGAAGGGGCGGGGAGGGGACAGCCCCGCGCGGCGGCACCGCCCCCCACCTCCGGCGTCAGCCGGCGAGCTCCGCCGCGACGAGCTCCGCGATCTGCACCGCGTTCAGCGCCGCGCCCTTGCGCAGGTTGTCGTTGGAGACGAACAGCGCGAGCCCGTTCTCCGCGGTCTCGTCGTTGCGGATGCGGCCCACGAAGGAGGCGTCCTTCCCCGCCGCCTGCAGCGGCGTCGGGATCTCGGACAGCTCGACGCCCGGCGCGTCCTTCAGCAGTTCGTACGCGCGCTCCACGGAGACCGGCCGGGCGAAGCGGGCGTTGACCTGGAGGGAGTGCCCGGAGAAGACCGGGACGCGGACGCACGTGCCGGAGACCTTCAGCTCCGGGATCTCCAGGATCTTGCGGGACTCGTTGCGGAGCTTCTGCTCCTCGTCCGTCTCGAAGGAGCCGTCGTCCACGAGGGACCCGGCCAGCGGCAGCACGTTGAAGGCGATGGGGCGCTTGTAGACACCCGGCTCCGGGAAGTCCACGGCCGAGCCGTCGTGCGTGAGCTTGTCCGCGTCGGCGACGACCTTCGACGCCTGGCCGTGCAGCTCGGCGACCCCGGCGAGACCGGACCCGGAGACCGCCTGGTACGTGGCGACGGTCAGCGCTTCGAGCCCCGCCTCCTCGTGCAGCGGGCGCAGCACGGGCATCGCGGCCATCGTGGTGCAGTTCGGGTTGGCGATGATGCCCTTGGGGCGGTCCGCGATCGCGTGCGGGTTGACCTCGGAGACGACCAGCGGGACCTGGGGGTCCTTGCGCCAGGCGGAGGAGTTGTCGATCACGACGGCGCCCTGCGAGGCGACCTTCTCGGCGAGCGCCTTCGAGGTCGCGCCGCCGGCCGAGAACAGCACGATGTCCAGGCCCGTGTAGTCGGCCGTGGAGGCGTCCTCGACGGTGATCCCGCGTCCCTGCCACTCGATGACGGAGCCCGCCGAGCGCGCGGAGGCGAACAGCCGCAGCTCGTCGGCCGGAAACTTCCGCTCGGCCAGGATGCTGCGCATGACTGTGCCGACCTGACCGGTGGCGCCGACGATTCCGACCTTCACAGGAACTCCCTCAGACGTACGAACGGGCACGGTTGCCGCTCCATGATGTGTCTGTCCACGGCCGCCTTGTCCAATCCATTGTCCGACCTGCGGACGAGTGGCGCGCAGCACAGTGGGGCGGGTGCCCGGTGAGCACCCGCCCCACTGCTGTACGGATCACATGTACGGATCACATGTACGGCACCGTGTGGCTACGGCGTGACCTTCTCGATCACGACGCTGCCGGTGCCCGCCGCGGTGCCCCGGGCGTTCACGAGGGCGACCTCGCCGAAGAACTGCCGCCCCTCGGGAGCCGCACCGGCCACCTTCACCTCGGCGCCGACCTCGGCCGACGCGCCGGCGGCCAGCTTCACGGCCTTCGACTCGTCCACGGAGATCGTGCCGAGCGACGCGGAGTAGTACACGTCGCGGTAGTCGTACTCGGTGGTCCCGGACGGGACGTCGTACCCGTCGATGACGACGGTGTACGTGCCGGCGGCCGGCTTCACCAGGCTGACGGACTCCTCGGAACCGGCCGTGGTGGAGGAGCCCACCTCGGCGCTCCCCTTGTACACGTACAGGTCGAGGTCGGCGTTGGCGTCGCTCGTGCCGCCGATGGCGACGTCCAGCTTCTCGACGCCCGCACCGATGGTGACCTCCTTGGTGTACGAGCCACCGGTGGAGATCGACGGGCGCTCGACGGCGGCCGAGCCCAGCGAGCCGCCCTTGAGCCTGCCCTCCAGGGGACCGGCGTTGTTGGTGACCGTCCAGTCGACCGACGCCGGGGTGCCGATCTTCGCCTCGGCGATGGTCCGCACCGCCGGGTCGAAGGTCGCGCCGAGCAGCGCCACGTCCAGCTTGAACGGGTTGTCCAGCAGCGGCGACGTGCGCCGGGCCTCGACCTCGATCTCCCAGACACCGGGCTGCGGGTCCGGGTAGGAGCGCGCGTCCGGGCGGCAGGTGTTGGCCGGGTTGTCGTAGTTCGGGTAGCAGAACGGCGTCCCGCTGTCCTCCACCGCGACCCCGTACGGGTGGATGGAGATGAAGCGGGTCTGGCTGCCCGAGCGCAGGGCGCTCATCGCGACCTCAAGGGTCTTGGCGCCCTCCGGCACGGTCACGAAGTACGACGTGGTGCCGTTGCGCTGCACCGAGCCGGACGCCTTGAACGCGTAGGACGGCTTCGCCAGCTCCTTGGAGACGACGACCGTCGTCAGGATCTGCTGGTCGGTGCCGGCGGTCTTCCTGTCGTCCAGCTGGAGGATCGCGCTGTGCACGCCCGCGGTCCGCGGCTTCGCCTGGACCTTGACCGTGACCGGCTTGCCGAGCGGCAGCGAGACCTTCTTGGGGCCGACGAGCGAGAAGGTGCCGTCGTCGTACTTCCAGGAGAGCTTGTGCTCGACCTTCTTGTCCGGGCCCGTGGTGCGGGTGACCGTGACGTCGTAGGTCTTCTTCTGGCCGGCCTGGAGGCCGCCCTCGCGGTCGTACAGGCCGGTGCCGAAGCCCGGGGTCTTCAGCGCGAAGTCGATCGCGGTGTCGACGGGGGCCTTGACCGTGTACTCGTGCGCCGGGGCGCCCTGCTTCGCGATCAGCTTCCAGGCGTCCACGATGTTGATCAGACCGGCGCCCTGGGCGTGCGCGGGCACGTCCTTGATCTTGGTGGCGGTGCTGGTCAGCGCGGTGCGCAGGTCGGCCGGGGGCAGCTCGATGTGCTTCTGCTTCGCGGCGGACAGCAGCAGCGCGGTGGCGCCGGCGGCCTGCGGGGAGGCCATCGACGTGCCCTGGAGCATGGAGTAGCCGGCCGGCAGGGAGTAGCCCGCCTCGGCGACCGGCGAACCGGGCAGCCAGGTCTGCGTCGAGTTGATCGACGCGCCGGGCGCCGTCAGGGTCGGCGTGAAGCCGCCGTCCTCACGCGGGCCGCGCGAGGAGAAGGGCAGCATGTCGTACTTCTTGGTGACGTTCGAGCCGTAGTTGGCGGCCCAGGTCTCCTTGGAGATGGACGCGCCGACCGAGATGACGTGGTCGGCGAGGCCGGGGTCACCGATGGTGTTGACGCCGGGGCCGTCGTTGCCGGCCGAGATGACCAGCTGGACGCCGTAGATGTCGACCAGCCGCTTGTACAGCTCGGAGCGGGCGTTGTTGCCGTCGTTCAGCGGGGGCAGGCCGCCGATCGACATGTTGACGACGTCGACGCCGCGGTTCACGACGAGGTCGATCATGCCCTCGGTGAGCGCGATGTTGGTGCAGCCGCCGGACCAGGTGCAGGCGCGCGAGGAGACGATCTTCGCGCCGGGCGCGGCACCGTTCATCCGGCCGCCGAAGAGGCCGTTGGCGGCGGTGATGCCGGCGACGTGCGTCCCGTGCTCGGACTCGATGACCCCGATGGAGACGTAGTCGGAGGTGTCGCCGGCCGCGTCGTAGACGACGTCCTCGCGGTTCTCCACGACGAACGGGATGCGCTCCACGACGTCCGTGCGCGGGTTGTCCTTGCCGAAGTAGGAGACCTGGTGCTTCTCCTTGTACGGCTTCAGGGCGGTGTCGTCGCGGAAGTCGCCGTTGTTGTTCAGGTCGACCCGGGAGGCGCCGCTGACCGGGTCGTAGAGCACGGCCCAGGTGTCGGTGGTGTCGCCGTCGCGGTTCAGGTCGCCCGCCATGTCGCCGCCCTTGGTGGCGGCCTCGGCGAACAGGCTGATCTTGTACGAGCCCTTGGGCGCGTTGTACGTACGCCCCTTGTACGTGAACACCGGACCGGAGACGGCGTCCGTCATCCGCAGCCAGGTGCCGTCGCCGTCGCTCACCGGGTCGGTGGCGGTCACCCAGTCGGTGATCTTGCGCTCACCGGTGGTGGTCTTCTGGAGCGCGGGGTGCGCGATGTCGACACCCGCGTCCAGGACGCCGATGGTGATCCCGCGGCCGTCCGCCTGCGGGTGCTGCTTCACGAAGTCGACCGCGCCCGTCTCGAAGGACGGGTTGTACGGGTTCCTCGCCGGCGTCTTCTTCCCCGGGGCCGGGTAGTCGCCGGTGGACTTCGCCTTGCTCTTGGCGCCGGTCGCCCGGTCGGCCGCGGGCGTCGGGTCGTCCAGCACGATCTCCTGCTTGAGATCGATGCCGTGGACGGAGCTGAGCTTCGACGCCGCCTTGATGGTGGCCTCGGCGGTCGCGGTCGGCACGGTCGCCCGTACGTAGCCCAGCCTGTCGTAGGCGCGTCCCAGCATGGAGCCCTTGACGGCGTCCAGCTGCTTGGTGACCTGCTCGGTCGCGCCGGGGGCGGTCGCGACCATCATCGTGACGTTCTTCTCGCCCTTGGCCTTGGCCTTGGTCAGGACCTCGGCGTCGGCGGTGCCCAGCTTGTCCGCCGGAGCGGTGCCGGCGGCCTTGACGGGGGAGGAGGCCGGATCGTCGGCGGCGAAGACGGGGGCGACACCGGTGGCGGCCAGCGCGGCCACCAGACCGGCGGCGGCCGCCACCCGGGCCGCTCGTCTCGCTCCGGATATGGAACCGGGGGATTCGGAGGTCATCAGCATCCCTGTATGTGAAAGAGAGAGTCCGGAAATCGGTACCGGATGACCGCTCACCCTTTCGTAAATGACAGGGGTTTGTGGAGAGTTGTGGGGGGCTTGTTGAGTACATGGCGGGATCCCGCCACCGGTACGGAAGCGTCAGCAGGGACGAACGGGCTGATACGGGACGCGAATGCAGCCATGCGACGTGAGGGGGCGAGGCGTGCGGTGTGGCGCCCCGGTTCAGCGGGGAAGGATCATCACATACGCCGCCGGCTCCCGGTCCGCCGCGGCCATCAGCGCCGTCCGGACCACGGTCGCCTGCTGCCCGAGCGCGGCCCGCAGCTTCTTCGGCGTGAGGTGCACGACGGTGACGCCGAGACGTTCCAGGTGCTCGCGCCGCGCCGCGTACGCCGACCACTCGGCCTCGTGCCTCTCGTCATGGCGGCTGTGGCGCGGGGCCCTGGTGTCCAGCTCCACGGCGACCGCCTCGTCGGGCCAGTAGGCGTCCACACGGCCCAGGTGCGGGCCGCCGGGCAGCCTCAGGTCCACGTTCCACAGCGGCTCCCGGAGCCCGTGCGCGCGCACCATGGCGTACAGCCGCTCCTCCGCCATCGCCCGGCCCTCGGCGAGCAGCGAGTCGACCGCGCCGACCACCTGGGGCCGGCCGAGCACCTTGGCCCGGTGCAGCTCGCCCACCAGCACGGCCGGTTCGCAGTGGCCGCCGCGCACCGCCTCGGTGAGCAGCCGGCGCACCGTGACCGAGTCCCCGAGCCCGGCCACCGCGTCCGCCAGCGCCCGCGCCACCGGGGCCACCGGCAGCCCGTCCAGCCACTCCGGGCTCGGCGGTTCGGCGGTCCGCAGCAGCCGGGCGTACCCGGCCGAGCGCAGTCGGCGCACCCGGGGCACCAGCACATCGACCCGTTCCACGGAGGCGGCGGGCGGCGCGGCGGCGAAGCCGTACAGCGAGAGCGCGGCGAGCCCGGTGAGCACCGCGTCCCCGTACACGGGGGCCGCGGTCCGCCCGGGGGCCGGCGGGCGGCCCGCGTACAGCAGCGCGGACCGCAGTCGCTCCCGGCCGCTGAGCGGACCGGGGTGCAGGACGAAGACACCGGGCAGCGGCTGCTGCCACGGACCGCCGTCCCGGCACCGCTCCGCGGCCCGCCCGACGGGCACGCCCATCGCCTTCAACTGGGCGGCGGAAACGACGCGTTGCCGCCCATGGAGGGGAGCGGAGCGGCCGGACTGGAGCGGGGTGTTCTGGGTCATGCTCCGGTGTATCCCGCCAACGGGCGTGACCTTAACCCCTGTTACAGGGCCGTCGACATACCCGGACAAGAACACCGTCCTGCATCAGCACCCAGCCCGTCCGGCGTTTGAGGACGGAACCCTCGCCCGGGACCGGGGCAACCGGGCAAGGGCCTTGGGCCGGACGGCCTACGCCACCGAATCCGCCGCCTGCGCCCGCAGCGCACGCGCCAGGTCGTCCCGGGCCTCCAGCACCAGCCGCCGCAGCGCCGGAGCCGCGTCCGCCCGGGCCGCCAGCCACGCGTCGGTCGCCTCCAGCGTCGCCGGGTCGTCCTGGAGGGACGGGAACAGGCCCTTGACCACGGCCATCCCGATCTGGATCGACCGCTCGGCCCAGACCCGCTCGATCGCCTCGAAGTACCGCGTTGCGTACGGCGCCAGCAGCTCCCGCTGGGAGGACTGCGCGAAGCCCGCGATCGTCGCCTCCACCAGCGCGTTGGACAGCGCGTCCGACTCCACGATGTCCGCCCACGCCCGGGCCTTCACCTCGGCGGACGGCCGGGAGGCCAGGCACCGCACGTGGTGCCGCCTGCCGGAGGCCGTGTCGTCCCGGGCCAGCTCCGCGTCGACCGCCGCCTCGTCGGCCGCGCTGTGGGAGACCAGCGGCGACAGGAACGCCCAGCGCAGCTCCTGGTCGACGTCGAGCCCGTCGATCCTGGCGGTGCCGTCGAGCAGCCCGGCCAGCAGCTGGAAGTCGGTGTCCGACGCGGCGACCGACGCGAAGAACCGGGCCCAGGCGAGCTGGTGCTCGCTGCCCGGCTCGGCGAGCCGCAGTTCGCCGAGCGCGCCCTCGGCCAACGCCCGGCCGCCCTCCTCGCGCCACGCGGGAGCCGCGTAGTTCACGAGCGCGCCGCGCGTCCAGGCGTGCAGCATCTGGAGGACACCGATGTCCGTCTCGCGCCCGGCGCAGGTCAGGACCAGCGAGACGAAGTCGCGGACCGGCATCAGCCCGTCGCGGGTGAGGTTCCACAGCGCCGACCAGCACAGCGCCCGGGCCAGCGGGTCCGTGATGTCGCCCAGGTGCGCGCGCAGGGTGGCGAGCGACACCTCGTCGAAGCGGACCTTGCAGTACGTCAGGTCGTCGTCGTTGACGAGGATCAGCTCGGGCCGCTCGGCCCCCGCCAGCTCCCCGATCACGGTGCGCGGACCCGACACGTCCGCCTCGGCGCGTGCGTAACGCACCAGCTCGCCCTCGGGGTTGCGGCGGTAGAGGCCGACGGCGACCCGGTGGGGCCGCAGCTCCGGGTGGGACTCGGCGGCCTCCTGGAGGACGGCGAGCTCGGTGATCCGGCCGGCCGCGTCGTAGGTCGCCATCGGGGTCAGCGAGTTGACGCCCGCGGTCTGGAGCCAGGAACGCGACCAGGCGGTCATGTCACGGCCGGACGTCTCGGACAGCACCGACAGCAGGTCCCCGAGCCGGGTGTTCCCGTACGCGTGCTTCTTGAAATAGCGCCGGGCACCCTCCAGGAACGCGTCCCGTCCCACGTACGCCACGAGCTGCTTGAGGACGGAGGCGCCCTTGGCGTACGTGATGCCGTCGAAGTTCAGCTTGGCGTCCTCCAGGTCACGGATGTCGGCCGTGACCGGGTGGGTGGAGGGCAGCTGGTCGGCGCGGTACGCCCAGGACTTGCGGTTGTTGGCGAAGGTGATCCAGCCGTCCTCGAAGCGGGTCGCGCCGGTCATCGCGAAGACGCCCATGAAGTCCGCGAAGGACTCCTTCAGCCACAGGTCGTCCCACCACCGCATGGTGACGAGGTCCCCGAACCACATGTGCGCCATCTCGTGCAGGATGACGTTGGCCCGGCCCTCGTACGCCGCCTGCGTCACCTTGCCGCGGAAGATGTACTCCTCGCGGAAGGTGACACAGCCCGGGTTCTCCATCGCGCCGAGGTTGTACTCCGGCACGAACGCCTGGTCGTACTTCCCGAACGGGTACGGGTAGTCGAAGTTGTCGTGGAAGAAGTCCAGGCCCTGCTTGGTGATCAGGAAGACGTCGTCGGAGTCGAAGTGCTTGGCGAGCCCCTTGCGGCACATCGCGCCGAGCGGGATCTCCAGCGTCGTGCCGTCCTCGAAGGTCCGGCTGTAGGAGTCGGTGACGTAGTGGTACGGACCGGCGACGACCGCCGTGATGTACGTCGAGATCGGCTCGGTCTCCGCGAACCGCCACACCCCGCCCTCGCGGGACTCCTCCACGCCGTTGCTCCACACCGTCCACTCGGCGGGCGCCGTCACCCGGAAGCGGTAGGGGGCCTTGAGGTCGGGCTGTTCGAAGTTGGCGAAGACGCGGCGGGCGTCCGCCGGCTCGTACTGGGTGTAGAGGTAGACCTCGCCGTCCTCCGGGTCCACGAAGCGGTGCATGCCCTCGCCGGTCCGGCTGTACGCGCACCGCGCGTCGACCACCAGGACGTGTTCGCCCTCCGCCAGGTCCGCCAGCGCGATCCGCGCCCCGTCGAACACGGCCGCCGGGTCCAGCGCGGTGCCGTCCAGCGTCACCGCGTCGACCGAGGGGGCGATCAGGTCCGCGAAGGTCGACGCGCCGCCGCGCGCCGCGCGGAACCGGATCGTCGTCACCGAGCGGAAGGTCAGCGGACCGCCCGCCGTGTCGTCCCCGCCGGGTCCGCCGGTCGCGGAGCGGACGTCGAGTTCGACGTCGTAACCGTCGACGGTCAGCAGCTCGGCCCGCTCACGGGCTTCGTCTCGGGACAGGTTCTCGCCGGGCACGGCACACTCCTTTGTGTCACGTTCGAATAGTTTGATCCTCCCATGCCGTGATCCGGACCGGCGGGCGGGAATGGCCGGAGCGTCGTCCGGTGTTCTCGGGCACAGACTTTCGCACCGACGCGATCCGTCCGTTCGAGGAGAGAGATGTCTGACAACAGCACGGCGACCGGCAGGACCCCCGTCGACTTCTGGTTCGACCCGGTCTGCCCCTGGGCCTGGATGACCTCCCGCTGGATGCTGGAGGTGGAGAAGGTCCGCGACGTCGAGGTCCGCTGGCACGTCATGAGCCTGTCCGTGCTCAACGAGGACCGGCTCGACGACCTGCCCGCCGAGTACCGCGACATGCTGGAGACCAAGGCGTGGGGCCCCGTCCGCGTCGTCGTCGCCGCGCAGCAGCTGCACGGCGAGGAGGTCGTCGGTCCCCTCTACACCGCGCTCGGCACCCGCTTCCACAACCGCGCGGAGGGCCTGACCCGCGAGGCCGTCGAGAACGCCCTCAAGGACGTCGGCCTCCCCGTCGAGCTCGCCGACCACGCGGACTCCGACACCTACGACACCGAGCTGCGCGCCTCCCACAAGGAGGGCATCGAGAAGGTGGGCCAGGAGGTCGGCACCCCGGTCATCGCCGTCCCCGGCGCCGACGGCGAGCAGATCGCCTTCTTCGGCCCGGTCGTCACCCCGGCCCCCAAGGGCGAGGACGCCGCGAAGCTCTGGGACGGCACCCTGATGGTCGCCTCGATCCCCGGCTTCTACGAGATCAAGCGCACCCGCACCCAGGGCCCGGTCTTCGACTGACCGTCCGACGGCGGCGGGGAGCACTCCCCGCCGCCGTCTGTGACGCCACCGTGACGCAATATGTGACCTGGCACACAGCCCGACCCGGGCGCTCTTTGATCTTCTGAGCGGATGCGCCCCGCCCCCGCCCTCCTCCTGTGTGCCGCCCTCGCGAGCACCGCACTGCTCACCGGATGCGGGAAGGAGACCGCCGGGGCCTCCGCCTCGCCCGGCGCGACCTGCGCCTCCCTCGCGCCGCTCCCCGACCCCGCCGGGCGGACCTGGGACAACGTCCGGGTGATCAGCGGCAAGTGCGGTCCCTCCGGCGCCCCGTCCACCGGGTTCGAGGTCACCAACACGGACAAGGAACCGCTCACCTTCACCCTCACGTTCACCCTGGTCAACGGGTTGGGCGAGGCCATGGACAACATCACCCGCACCGTGGAGGCGGTGAAGCCCGGCCAGACCGTGCGGCGGCCCCTGGACGCGGCGGACGGACCGGGCTCGGCCCGCTCGTACCGGGCCCGGATCATGAAGGTGCGGGCCGTCCCGGCGGACGGGGCGGGCGGCGACTGTCCCTCCTCAGGGGTCCGCATCACCAACGACCGGGGCGACGCCGCGATGGGGCTGCGCGTCGTGGGCATCCTCCTGGAGAACTGCGGGGCCGCCGACTACCGCCTCAACGGCTACCCGGCGCTCCGGCTCCTCGGCGAGGACCGCGAGCCGGTCAGCGGGGTCAAGATCCTGCGCGGCACCACCGCGATCTCCACCGGCATCGGCGGCGACGCCGAACCCCGCCCCGTCACGCTGCGCCCAGGCGAGAGCGCGCGCGCCACCCTCGCCTGGCGCAACACCACCACGGAAGGCGACCCGGTGAACGCCCCCTACACCGAGGTCACCGCGAAGCCCGGCGCCGCGCCCGTGACGGTCACCCCGGAGCTGGACCTCGGCACCACGGGCCGGCTCGGCGTCGGCCCCTGGACGAAGACCCCGGCGGCGGCGCGGACCGGTGAACTTCCCGGTCAGGAGTAGAAGTCGCGCGGCCAGCGGTGCTTGGCCAGGACCGCCAGCTGCTCGGCGGTGAGCGGCTGCCCGTCGCTGAGCGCGGTGTTGCGCTCCACGTTCCGGACGCTGCGCATCCCCGGGATCACCGTCGAGACCGCCGGGTGGCTCAGGACGAACCGCAGCGCGTGCTCCGCGATCGCGTCCGGCTCGATGCCCAGGTCCGCCACGATCGCCGCGACGCGCCGCTCGACCCGGGCCGGGCGGTCGCCCTGGAAGTAGCGGTTGCGGAAGTCGCCCTCGGGGAACGTCGTGTCCGCGGTGATCCGGCCGGTCAGCCCGCCCTCGTCCAGCGCGACCCGGACGATCACCCCGACCCCGTGCTCCGCGCAGGCCGGCAGCAGTTCCTCGGCGGGGGCCTGGTCGAACACGTTGTAGATGACCTGCACGCTGTCCACGGCCCCGCTGCGCACGAGCGCGACCGCGCTCTCCGGGGAGTGGTCGTTGACGGAGACCCCGAACAGGCGGATCTTGCCCTCCTGCTTCAGTGCCGTGACGGTCTCCAGCCAGTCCCCGCGCCCCAGCCACTCGTCGTTCCAGACGTGGAACTGGAGCACGTCGAAATGGTCGAGCCCGGACGCGGCGAGGCTGGTCTCCAGGCTGCTGCGGATGTGAGCGCCGGGGAACGTGTCCGCCGGGTCCAGTCCGTCCGCCGCCGGCCACTCCCCGTTCTTCGGCGGCACCTTGGTCGCGACCAGCACCTCGTCACCGGTCCGTTCGCGGACCATCTGCCCGACGATGCGCTCGCTCTCGCCGTAGCCGCGCGCGGTGTCGATGAGGTTCACCCCGAGGTCGACGGCCCGGTGCAGGGCGCGCAGCGACTCGTCCCGCGTCGCCCCCACCCAACTGGACTCGCCGATGCCCCAGGCCCCGTAGCCCACCTCGGACACCGAAAGTCCGCTGCGTCCCAGCTCGCGGTAGCGCACAGTCATCCTCCACGTCGTCGTCCCGTTCCGGGCAAATCAGCACGACGATAAGGGAGTCGCCCGGCCGGGGCAGCTGGTTTTACGGGGTGCTCAGCCGCCCGCCGGGCTGTGGACGGAGACCGGGTCGCCGACCCGTACCACGCCCTCGCGGACCACCGCGTTCTTCGCGCCGAAGCTGAGCTTGTTGCCGAACTCCGGCTCCCTGCGGTACGTGGCCAGGGTGCGGACCGGCTCCGGGCCGGCGCGGCGCCCGGTCCGCTGGTCGACGAGCGGGACGTTGCAGCGGATCGCCTTGACAGAGTGGGCGAGTTCGGCGGTGCCCAGGGTCATCCGCGCCACCCGGTCCTCGAAGTGCGGCTCGTCGTCACCGGTCAGCACGATGTTGGCCCGGAAGCGGTCCATGGGCACGGGCGAGGCGTCGTTCCGGGCCGCGATGCGGGCGTTGAGACCGGCCAGCGAGGCGGTCGAGGTGACCAGGACCGCGTGCGCGTCGGCGAAGTTGAGCTTGCCGGGGGTCTCGCCCCAGCCGTCGCGGTCGAAGCCGGGGCGCACCCGGACCAGCCGGGACGCGGCCCCCAGCGCGTCGGAGAACCACTGCGCGGCCTCGTCCCCCTGGTCGACGGCCTCCCCGAGGTCCCGGCCGAACATGCTGACCTCGCGGCGCGGGCCGTCCGGCGCCACCTCCAGGCGCAGCGGCCCGACGGCCTCGGCGGACAGGCCGAGGGCCGTCCCGGCGTCGAGGACGCGGACCTCGATCGCCGCCATCGCGGGGTGGGTGCGCTGGCTGCGGAACGCGCCGTCGGCCGCGTCGACCACCATGAACGTACGGTCGTGTTCCAGGCCGGTGGTGGTGACCCGCGCGGAGTCGGTCCGGGTCCCGGCGCAGCCCTTGACCGGGTAGTACACCAGCTCGTGGACGGTGATCGTCATGATGTGCTCCTCATGCCGGACATCATCGCAGCCGGGGCCGGACCACAGAGAGGCCCCCACCTGTCACGTCCAGGCGGGGGCCTCCCCTTCATCCGCCTGCCAGGTGAAGGGTGAGAAGACGATCACGAGGCAGGACGTCCGGTAGACCCCGGCCGGGGCCCTCACTCAGGGCGCGAGCAGCAGCACGTCCGCGCGCTCCTTGGCGGCGGCGTAGCGCCTGGCCACGTCCTGCCAGTTGACGACGGCCCACATCGCCTCGATGAAGTCGACCTTCTGGTTCTTGTACTGGAGGTAGAAGGCGTGCTCCCAGGCGTCGAAGACCAGGACCGGGACGGAGCCCTGGCCCACGTTGCCCTGGTGGTCGTAGACCTGCTCCACGATCAGCTTGCCGCTGACCGGCTCGTACGCGAGGACGCCCCAGCCGGAGCCCTGCGTGGTGGCCGCGGCCTTCGTCAGCTGGGACTTGAAGCCGGCGAAGGAGCCGAAGGACTCGGTGATCGCGTCCGCGAGGTCGCCGACCCCGTCCGCGGCCAGCGGCTCGCCGCCGCCGTCACCGGTCATGTTGTGCCAGTAGATCGAGTGCAGGATGTGGCCGGACAGGTGGAAGGCGAGGTTCTTCTGGAGGCCGTTGATCGCTCCCCACGCCTCCTTGTCCCGCGCCTCCTCCAGCTGTTCCAGGGTGTCGTTGGCGCCCTTCACGTACGCGGCGTGGTGCTTGTCGTGGTGGAGCTCGACGATCTGCGGATTGATGACCGGTTCGAGCGCGGCGTAGTCGTACGGGAGTTCCGGGAGCGTGTACGTGGCCATTGGTTTCGAACCCTCCAACTGCTGACAAGTTGTTATTGCAACCTCTATGCAACAGCAGGCTAACAGCAGCAACGCGAAACACCGGGTCAGCCCTTCGGCTTAGGACCCGGTGTTTCGTACGGTTTTGCGGGGTTACGGCTCAGACTCCGGCGCGCCTGCGCTGGCGTACGGCCCCGATGGCGGCCAGGGCCACCGTCAGCGCACCCGACGCCAGGAGCTGGTCGCGGGTCGAGGGCTGGCGGAGCATCAGCACGAAGATGCCGGCCATGGCGAGCAGCGCCACCACCGTCAGCCCCGGGAACAGCCACATCCGCACCACCAGCTTCTCGGGCGCCTCGCGCTCCAGGCGGGCCCGCAGGATCAGCTGGGAGACGGCGATGAAGATCCAGACGACCAGGATCACCGCGCCGGTCATGTTCAGCAGCCAGGGGAAGACGTCGTCCGGCCGCCAGTAGCTCAGCAGCACGCACAGGAAGCCGAAGACGGACGAGACCAGGACCGCCGTGCGCGGCACCCCGCCGGAGACCCGGCCCAGCCGCTTCGGGCCCTGGCCGCGCGCCACCAGCGAGCAGGCCATGCGCGAGGCGCCGTAGATGTTGGCGTTCATCGCGGAGAGCAGGGCGACCAGGATGACGACGTTCATGATCTGCGCCGCCTGCCCGATGCCGAGGTGGTCCAGCGCCGCGTAGAACGGCCCCACCTCGACCACCTTCGGGTCGTCCCAGGGCACCAGCGTGACGACGACCGCCATCGAGCCCACGTAGAACAGCGCGATCCGCCACATCGCCGTCCGCACGGCCTTCGCGACGCCGCGCACCGGGTTCTCGGACTCCGCGGCGGCGATGGTGACCGTCTCCAGACCGCCGTACGCGAAGACGGAGGCGAGCAGTCCGATGACCAGGCCGTCCGGGCCGTTCGGCAGGAAGCCGCCCTCGCCGCTGAGGTTGGCGCTGCCCGGCGCGTCGGTCCCCGGCAGCACGCCCAGGACCGCCAGCACGCCGAGGACCAGGAACAGCGTGATCGCGGTGACCTTGAGCGCGGCGAACCAGAACTCGAACTCGCCGAACTTCGTCACCGAGGCCAGGTTGGTGCCCAGGAACACCACCATGAACAGCGCCACCCAGGCCCACTCCGGGGTCCCCGGAAGCCAGCCCGTCACGATCTTGGCGGCGCCGATCCCCTCCAGGCCGACGGCTGTGCAGAGCAGCACCCAGAACGCCCAGCCCGCCGTGAACCCGGCCCATGGCCCGATCGCCCGCTCGGCGTGCACCGAGAACGAGCCGGAGGCCGGATGGGCCGCCGACATCTCGCCGAGCATCCGCATCACGAGCATCACCAGCACCCCCGAGACGGCGTACGCGATGACGATCGAGGGGCCCGCGGCGGCGATGCCCGCGCCGGAGCCGACGAAGAGCCCGGCGCCGATGACACCGCCCAGGGCGATCATCGAGAGGTGGCGCTGCTTCAGCCCGTGCGACAGGGGCGGTTCGGGGCCGGTGTCCGGCGCGGTGGCCGGGGAGTCGGTGGGGGAGGGCGCGGAGGTCCGGGACATGGACGAGCTCTGTTCGGTCGGTGAGACGGGGGACGTCCGCCCAGTCTGGACACGCGATCCGCTCGCCGGTAACCGCCGTCCGCTATACGGTCACCGGGTCCACACCGGGCGCGCACGCGGCGGCGGACGGTGGGCCACCGTCACGTACCGCGCTTTTAGAGGGAGTTCACAGTCCCGCTTCCGCGCGCCTTCCCGGACCGCCCCGGACGCATCCCCGCTCACCTCCGTGACAAGCATCACGCTCCGGGATGATTGCGCCGCCCTCCTTGTGCGAACCCCACCAACGCCCCGAGCACCGCTTTGTGGGCCGCTGACGGTGATCGGGCACGGCCCGGTCGGATAGCGTCACGGTCAGTCCCTCGCCACCCTCACCCCCGCGGAGTCCCCGATGAGCACTGCTGCCGCCCCCGCCCGCACCGGAGCGGTCCTCGCCGACCTGCTGCCCGCCGCCCGGCACCGCTACGCCGTGGACACCGCCCTGGTGCTCGGCGGCGCCGCGCTCACCGGCATAGCCGCCCAGATCGCCGTGCCCGTCCCGGGCTCCCCGGTCCCGGTCACCGGCCAGACCTTCGCCGCGCTCCTCGTCGGCACCGCGCTGGGCGCCCGCCGCGGCTTCCTCTCCCTCGCCGTGTACGCCCTCATCGGCATGGCCGGCATGCCGTGGTTCGCGGACGGCACCTCCGGCGCGGGCGGCGCCTCCTTCGGCTACGTCCTCGGCATGCTCCTGGCCGCCACCGTCGTCGGCGGCCTGGCCCGGCGCGGCGGCGACCGCTCGGTGCCGCGCACGGCCGGGACGATGGTCCTCGGCTCGGCGATCATCTACGCGGTCGGCGTGCCGTACCTGGCCCTGTCCACCGGCATGTCGGCGAGCGCCGCGATCGCCGCGGGCCTGACGCCGTTCCTGCTCGGCGACGCGCTGAAGGCGGCGCTGGCCATGGGCGCGCTGCCCGCCTCCTGGAAGCTCCTGGGCCGCCGGGGCTGACCCCGCGACACCTCTTGAGGAGGCCCGCCGACCGCACCGCGGACCGGCGGGCCTCCGCGCGTGTGCCCGGCACCGGACAGGCCCTGGTCCGCGCCCCCGCCCCGCACATGCCACACTCCTCCCATGCGCGTGTACCTCGGATCCGACCATGCCGGTTACGAACTCAAGAACCACCTCGTCGAGTGGCTCAAGGCCCAGGGCCACGAGGCCGTCGACTGCGGTCCCCACATCTACGACGCCCAGGACGACTACCCGCCGTTCTGCCTCCGCGCCGCCGAGAAGACGGCCGCCGACCCGGACAGCCTCGGCATCGTGATCGGCGGCTCCGGCAACGGCGAGCAGATCGCCGCCAACAAGGTCAAGGGCGTCCGCGCCGCACTCGCCTGGAGCGAGCAGACCGCCGCGCTCGGCCGCGAGCACAACGACGCCAACGTGATCTCCATCGGCGGCCGGATGCACACGGTCGAGGAGTCCACCAAGTTCGTGGAGATCTTCCTCTCCACCCCGTACTCCGGCGAGGAGCGGCACACCCGCCGCATCGACATGCTCACCGCGTACGAGAACACCGGCGAGCTCCCCCCGATCCCGGCCCACCACCCGCAGCAGGGCTGACCAGCGGGGCCTGTGTCGAGCGCCCCGCCACAGGCCCCCGTGCCGCCGGTCCTCCCGGCGGCACAGTCATGTCCGGCCCCCGCACCACCAGGAGACCCGCCGCCGTGCCCGAGGGACACACGATCCACCGCCTCGCCGCGGACCACCGCGAGCGTTTCGCCGGCCGGCCGGTGCGGACGAGCAGCCCGCAGGGCAGGTTCTCCGACAGCGCCGCCCTGCTCGACGGCCACGTCCTGGACACGGCCGACGCCCACGGCAAGCACCTCTTCCTCGGCTTCGGCGACACCGGCTGGGTCCACATCCACCTCGGCCTCTTCGGCAAGCTCACCTTCGGTACGGTGCCGGCCCCGCCGCCCACCGACACGGTCCGGCTGCGCCTGGTCAACGACGCGCACCACGCGGACCTGCGCGGCCCGACCACCTGCGCCCTGATCACGGACGCCGAGAAGCGCGCGATACACGACCGGCTCGGCCCCGACCCGCTGCGCACCGACGAGGACGGCGAACGCGCCTGGCAGCGGATCTCCCGCAGCCGGATCACCGTCGCCGCCCTGCTGATGGACCAGAAGGTCATCGCCGGCGTCGGCAACGTCTACCGCGCCGAGGTGCTGTTCCGGCACGGCATCGACCCGTACCGTGCGGGCAAGGACCTCACCCGGCGCGAGTGGGACGCGATCTGGGCGGACCTGCGGGAGCTGATGCGCGAAGGCGTACGGAACAACCGGATCGACACCGTCCGCCCCGAGCACCTGCCCGAGGCGATGGGCCGCCCGCCCCGCGTGGACGACCACGGCGGCGAGGTCTACGTCTACCGGCGCGCCCGCCAGGGCTGCCACATCTGCGGCACCGGGATCCGCACCGCCGACCTGGCCGCCCGCAACCTCTTCTGGTGCCCCGGCTGCCAGTCCGCGTAACACACGCCGTACCCGCCGGTACGGCACCGAGCGCGCCGATTTCGCACACATGGTCACGGGGTCCCCCTGCACCGGAGGCCGCCGGGTGGATAAGGTCCCCGCAATGGCCCGACGCGCAGGAGCGAAGACGTACCCGGCCCGATGGCGGAAATCGGCGCACCGGGTCTACACCACGCTGCGCCGGTCCGGGGTCGACTACTTCCGCGGCGACGGCTCCGACTGGATCGCCCTGGCCGGCCTCTTCCTGGTCATCCCGGTCATCACCTGCCTCACCCTGGTCGACCCGGTCTGGTGCGCGCCCACCATGCTCGTCCTGCCGATCGTCGCGGGCGGCCTGCTGCTGCGCCCCGCCAGCCTCCTCGGCCTGTACGCGGGGGTCGCCGTCGCCCTCATCGTGGAGTCCATCCGGCTCGGCCCCTACGAGGACGGGCCGGCCGGGGTCACCCCCGGCACCGTGCTCACGGTCGCCGCCTGCGGGTTCCTCGGGCTGATCCTCGCCCAGTTCCGCGCCCGGGTCGGAGTGCCCTGGCGGCGCGGCGGCACCATGCTCTTCGACCTGCGCGAACGCATCCGCGTCCAGAGCTCTCTGCCCCGCCTCCCGCAGGGCTGGCACCGCGAGATGGCGCTGCGCCCGGCCGGCGGGCAGTCCTTCTCCGGCGACTTCGTCGTCGCGGCCCGCACCCACGGCGGCCGCACCCTGGAAGCCGTCCTGACCGACGTCTCCGGCAAGGGCATGGACGCCGGCTCCCGCGCCCTGCTGCTGTCCGGTGCCTTCGGCGGGCTCCTCGGCTCACTGCCCCCGCACGGCTTCCTGCCCGCCGCCAACGGCTATCTGCTGCGCCAGGACTGGGACGAGGGCTTCGCGACCTCGATCCACCTGGTCCTCGACCTGGAGACCGGCGACTACGAACTCCTCTCGGCGGGCCACCCGCCTGCCCTCCAGCTCCACGCCGGCAGCGGCCAGTGGGAGGAGAAGGCGGCGGAGGGCCCGCTGCTCGGGGTGTACGACGGTGCCGAGTTCGACGCGGTCAAGGGCCATCTCGCCCCCGGTGACGTGCTGATGCTGTTCACCGACGGACTGGTGGAGGCGTCCGACCGGGACATCGCGGAGGGCATCGACCGGCTCACCGGCGAGGCCGACCGCTACGTCAGCACCGGCTTCGAGGGCGCGGCCTGGCACCTCATCGAGGCGTGCGCCAAGGACGTCAACGACGACCGGGCCCTGCTGCTCCTGTCACGGAAGTCCTGAACTCACGGAAGTCCTGAACCTGCCCCGACCGGTTCGGGGTGCACCGGTTCCGGCTTGCCCGGCAGGAAGCGCGCCAGCCAGTGCGAGCGCCCGGCCGCCAGCGGCGCAAGGACCGCGAGGACGAGCACATAACCCGCGATGAACGGGGAGAGCCGTTCGTCCAGACCGGCGCCCGCCGCCATCGTGGCGAGGATCAGGGCGAACTCCCCGCGCGCCACCAGGGTGGTCGAGATGTTCGCGGTGGCCTGCGGGCCGAAGCCGTACACCCTGGCGGCGGCGATTCCGGCGCACACGTTCATCGCGAGGGTGACCGCGACGGCGGCCAGCACCGGCCAGAGCACGGTGGGCAGGGTGCCCGGGTCGATGGAGAGCCCGAAGGCGAAGAAGAAGATCGCGCCGAACGCGTCGCGCAGCGGGTGCACCAGCTTGAGGATGCGCTCGCCCGACGACGTACTGCCGAGCATCAGCCCGACCATGAAGGCGCCGATCGCGTCCGCGACGCCGAACCACTCCGAGATCCCGGCCACCAGGACGGCGGCGCCGAGGAACGAGATGACCAGGAGTTCGTCGTCCTTGGTCCGGATCAGCTTGCCGACGACCCGGGTGCCGAAGCGGGCGGCCAGGGCGAGCAGCAGCAGGAAGCCGAACGCCTTGCCGCCGTCGGTCACCGCCGCGGCGAGACTGTCGGCGCCGGACAGGATGGGCTGGAGGGCCGCCAGATACAGGGCGAGGAAGACGTCCTCCACGACGATGATGCCGAGGATGGGCCGGGTCTCCGGATTGCCGATCCGGCCGAGGTCCACCAGCACCTTGGTGACGATGGCCGACGAGGAGATCCCGAGCACCCCGGCGAGCACCAGCGCCTCGGAGGTGCCCCAGCCGAGCGCGAAGCCGAAACCGAGCCCGGCGCCGACGTTCAGGGCGAGATAGGTGCCCCCGGCGACGGCCATCTTGCGGCCGCCCGCCTTGAGGTCGTCCAGGTGGAATTCCAGGCCCAGGTAGAAGAGGAGCAGCACCAGGCCGAGCGCGGAGAGCATCTCCAGGTCGTGCGGGTCGGCGACGAGGACGATGCCGGGGGTGTGCGGGCCGAGCAGGATTCCGGCCAGGATGAACAGGGGGATCGTGGGCAGTCCGATGCGGCGGCCGGCGCGGGCGAGGACCGCGGCGGCGAGGAAGGCGCCGCCCATGGCGATGAGCGTGTCTGCGTGTCCGATGAGCCTGGCCTTTCGAAGAGTCAAGAGATCGTCAAGGAATGGTCAGAAGTTAGTTTACCGAACGGTTGACGTTGCAACTCTTCGGACCGGTATCAGGGGGTGCGCCTAGAGTCCTCGCCATGACCGCATCGCACGCTCAGCTGACTCTCGCCGAGGTCGAGGCCCTGGCCCGCGAGGCCCACGCCGCCCAGCGGGACAAGGCCGGCCGCCCCTACATGGAACACCTCGCGGCCGTCGCGGAGGGCGTACGGAGCCGAGGCGGCAGCGACGATCAGATCGCCGCGGCCTGGCTGCACGACGCGGTGGAGGACGACGCGCTGTCGGCCGAGTGGCTGGCCGGGGCCGCGCTGCCGCAGGCGGTCAAGGACATGGTGCTCGCCGTCACCAAGCGGGCGGGCGAGGAGCCGGAGGCGTACACCCGGCGCATCCTGGCCACCCCCGGCGCCCTGCTGGTCAAGGAGGCGGACCTCGCCCACAACGCCGACCCGGCCCGCCTCGCGGTGCTGGAGCCGGCCACCCGTACCCGGCTGACCGCGAAGTATGCGCGGATACGGGAGCTGCTGGGGCTCACCGCACCGAACCCGCCCTCGGAGCGTCGGGATTGAGCCAACACCGCCCGCCTACACCGCTCGCCGACACCGCTCACCGGCATCGCCCGAGACACGACGAAGCCCGGCCACCGGGGCCGGGCTTCGCGGGGTGCGCGGGGCGGTCAGATCTTGGCGGCGTCCCGGCGGAACGCCCAGTTCATGTCCGGCTCGGTCACGCAGCGCAGGACGCGCCGCACCGGCGGCGTGCACAGCAGCGTGACGGCGGTGGAGGCGACCACGGT
The DNA here is from genome assembly GCF_045206345.1 of Streptomyces sp. NBC_00209. Taxonomy (NCBI): domain Bacteria; kingdom Bacillati; phylum Actinomycetota; class Actinomycetes; order Kitasatosporales; family Streptomycetaceae; genus Streptomyces; species Streptomyces sp. NBC_00209. The sequence continues at coordinate 4,833,931 of NZ_CP108121.1, forward strand.
CACGATTACCAGGCCCGCCGGACCGACCAGCCAGTCGTGGTCGTCGAAGATCCCCGCGTAGTCGGCGCCCTTCACCAGGAAGCCGTGCAGCAGGTAGCCGCAGATGGTGCCGGCGCCGAGCACCGTGAACCACATGTGGCGGCGCGGGACCAGCGCCAGGAACCCGGCCGTCAGCAGTACCGCGCAGCCGAACATCGCCAGGGTCATCACCGCGCCCGACCACCACGGCGCCCCCATGTCCTGGGCGCTGGAGTCCCGCAGGAACCAGCCCAGCTGCATCCGGGGCGCCGCCCAGTAGGCGAAGACCAGCGCGCCGGCGAAGAGCGGCAGCGCGTACAGCCGGGCCTCGCGGCGGCGGACCAGCTCGAAGTGCTCGGGCCTCAGCTGGAGTCCGAGCACGAAGAAGGGCAGGAACTGCAGCACGCGCGGCAGATCGAGGTCGTCACCGATGCTGGGCGCGAGCGAGGCGAGAACGGCGATCACGAGCGAAACGGCCAGCGGATGGCGGAGGTTGCGCCAGACCGGGGTGGTGAGCCGCCAGATGAACAGGGCGGCCAGGAACCAGGTCAGGTACCAGGGCTCCAGCAGGCTGACGGCCGCGTCCGGCTGGTCGTTCGCGTACCGCCGGAACAGCGAGTACGCCGTCTCGAACACCACGTACGGCACGGCGACACCGGTGACGAGCCGCTTCACCTTGGCGGGGGTCAGGTCGAACGACCGTGAGAAATAGCCCGAGATGAGGATGAAGGCGGGCATGTGGAACGTGTAGACCACCATGTACAGCGCCCGGGCCGTCCGGCTCCCGTCCATGACCGGAACCCACGAGTGCGCCACCGCGACGAGCACGATGGCGAGGTACTTGGCGTTGTCGAAGAAGGGGTTGCGCTTCTTGGCCGCGCTGCTCCGGGCGGGCCGTTCCGCCGCTGGTGAGGGGGGTTTCGGGGCCGCCGTCGGCGCAGCGTGTCTGGGCTCCGCCCCCTCGGTCGCCGGGGGGAGCGCGGCCCTCTGCATTGCGTTCGGAGCGTGGAACATCTCAGGCACCCTAGACGTCTCGATTGCCATTCGTAAAACCGCCGTTGAATAGCGCGTCTTCCCTGCATATCAAATGGCAAACCAGCAGAATGTGCCCGTTATGACCTGTTTAATCCGCATCAAATGGGGCAATCCGTGAGGCGGTTGGCCGAAGTGAATTACCTCGCGTTCGGCGTCGAATTCGCCTGTGAATGAAGTGTGTGGGTACGGAAACGATCACTGTTGCATATTCCCGGAGGGCGCGTGGCCGCGCCCCGGCCCGCGCACGGCCCCCGGCCCGGCGCGCAGGGGGCGCAAGGGGCGCAGGATGGCGCGATATCGACAGGTCGATACGTCACCCGGCAACACCCGGGCGGGAGTTGGTGGCACGATGGAGTCGACGGAGGGTGCAGGGCCGCACATCTCCGGGCCGGCAAGGCGGACCGACCGAGGGTGTGAGCAGTTGTGGCCATTTCGCTGTCTGTGGTGCTTCTGTTGGGGATCGTCCTGGTCGTCATGATCCGGAGCGGTTCCATAAAGGCGGGCCCCGCGATCATCGCGGCGCTCTTCGGCTTCTTCCTGGCGCCGACGGGCATGGGGCCGTCGATCAACCGCTTCATGCACTCGATCATCGACTCGGTGGGCCAGATCAACTTCTGAGCCGCCCGGACACGACGCGAAGGGCCCGGTCCACTGGACCGGGCCCTTCGGCGGTTGGAGCGGGCGACGGGAATCGAACCCGCGTAGCTAGTTTGGAAGACTAGGGCTCTACCATTGAGCTACGCCCGCAAGCACGGCACCGCAGGTCACACGGACCGCGGCACGACAAGCATCGTAGCGGGTCGCGGGCGCTGCCCGCACACCCCTTGACGACCCGCCCCCACGACCCCGCCGAAAGCGGCGGTCGCGGCGCCTCACTGCATGTACCCTACGTGTCGCACCGACGGGGTGTGGCGCAGCTTGGTAGCGCGTCCGCTTTGGGAGCGGAAGGTCGTCGGTTCGAATCCGGCCACCCCGACCACTGGCAAGACCGCGAGGACAAGATCGCGTTGCGGGAGTTCTCCCCCTTGCCGTTACTATGCAAAATGCGTGCCCGTGTGTCTGATGTACCGGGCTCGGTCCGCGAAGCCGCCTCCCGTGCGGCGGAGCAGAACCCCAAGAAGTCAGCCACCAAGGAGACCGAACCGTGAAGAGCGCCGTGGAGACCCTGAACCCGACCCGGGTTCGGCTCAGCATCGAGGTGCCCTTCGAGGAGCTCAAGGACAGCCTCGACGCGGCGTACAAGAAGATCAACCAGCAGGTCACGGTGAAGGGGTTCCGCAAGGGCAAGATCCCCAGCCGGGTCATCGACCAGCGGTTCGGCCGTGGTGCTGTGCTGGAGGAGGCCGTCAACGACGCGCTCCCGAAGTTCTACACCGAGGCCGTCAACGAGGGTGAGCTCAACGTCCTCGGCCAGCCCGAGGTCGACATCACGGAGCTGAAGGACGGCGAGCTGCTGGCCTTCACCGCCGAGGTGGACGTGCGCCCCGAGATCGAGATCCCGGACTACTCCGGCATCGAGGTCACCGTGGACGCCATCGAGGTCGCCGACGAGGACGTCGACGAGGCCGTCGAGCAGCTGCGCGGCCGCTTCGCCTCCACCAACCCGGTCGAGCGCGCCGCCGCCGACGGCGACGTCGTCACGATCGACCTGGAGGCCAAGGTCGACGGCGAGATCCTGGAGGACGGCGTGGCCGAGGGTGTCTCGTACACCATCGGTTCCGGCGAGCTCCTCGAAGGCATCGACGAGGCCGTGACCGGTCTGGAGGCCGGTGGCGAGGCCACCTTCACCTCGCAGCTGAAGGGCGGCTCCGCCGAGGGCAAGGACGCCGAGGTCACCGTCAAGGTGAGCGCCGTCGCCGCCCGCGAGCTCCCCGAGCTGGACGACGACTTCGCCCAGATGGCCAGCGAGTTCGACACGCTGGAGGAGCTGAAGGCCGACAGCCGCAAGCGCCTCGAGAACACCAAGCAGTACGACCAGGCCACCCAGGCCCAGGAGCGCGTCCTTGAGGAGCTGCTGAAGCTCGCCGAGGTCCCGATCCCGGAGAAGCTGCTCGCGGACGAGGTCCAGACCCGCAAGCACAACCTGGAGCACCACCAGCTCGGTCAGATGGGTCTCACCCTCGACAAGTACCTGGAGATCCAGGGCAAGACCGCCGAGGAGTTCGAGGCCGAGACCTCCGAGCAGGCCGTCAAGGGAATCAAGACCCAGTTCATCCTTGACGAGCTCGTCAACAAGGAGAAGCTGAACGTCAACCAGGAGGAGCTCACCGAGCACCTCATGCGGCGCGCCGCTTCCTCCGGCATGAGCCCGGACCAGTTCGCCCAGGCCGTTGTCGAGGGTGGCCAGGTGCCGATGCTCGTCGGCGAGGTCGCCCGCGGCAAGGCGCTCGCCGTCGTGGTCGAGGCCGCCAAGGTGGTCGACACCAACGGTGAGGTCGTCGAGCTGGAGGACGACGAGGAGGGGGCGGAGGAGACCACCGAGGCCACCGCCGCCGAGGCCACCGAGGCCGCCGCCGAGGAGAAGACCGAGGGCTGACCCTCGCGCTGACCCCGTACGACGGGCTCCGGACGCCACCGCGTCCGGAGCCCGTCGTCGTACCGGCGGACGTTTCGCCACAACCCTTGTGCCAACTGCGGACCTTGCGCTCCCAGCGAACAGTCGCGGAAGCGGGATGGCGTTGTTCCACCTGCGCGTTAGGGTCCATGAAGAGGAAGGGTCGGGTAGTCCCGGCCCACCCGGTACGAAGACGCTGAGACGGCCGGAGCCGTCAGAGACGAGCAGGTGGATACGTGACGAATCTGATGCCCTACGCCGCCGGAGAACCGTCCCTCGGTGGTGGCCTCGGTGACCAGGTCTACAGCCGGCTGCTCGGCGAGCGCATCATCTTCCTCGGCCAGCAGGTGGACGATGACATCGCCAACAAGATCACCGCGCAGCTGCTCCTCCTTGCCGCCGAGCCGGACAAGGACATCTACCTCTACATCAACAGCCCCGGCGGTTCGGTGACGGCCGGCATGGCGGTCTACGACACCATGCAGTACATCCCGAACGACGTCGTCACCATCGGTATGGGCATGGCGGCCTCGATGGGCCAGTTCCTGCTCACCGGCGGCACCGCCGGCAAGCGCTTCGCGCTCCCGAACACCGACATCCTCATGCACCAGGGATCGGCCGGCATCGGCGGTACCGCCTCGGACATCAAGATCCAGGCCCAGTACCTGCTGCGCACCAAGCAGCGCATGGCGGAGATCACCGCCCGCCACTCCGGCCAGACCGTGGAGACGATCATCCGCGACGGCGACCGCGACCGCTGGTACACCGCGGAGGAGGCCAAGGATTACGGCCTCATCGACGAGATCATCTCGATCGCGTCGGGCGTTCCGGGCGGCGGCGGCACCGGCGCCTGATCCGGCCCCCGGACAGCGCCCGTACCACCCCGCGCATCTCTCGTACGCCGAGACACCCAGCCACAGAACGCCACCAGGATGGTGAACACCCACATGAACAACTTCCCCGGCGCCTCCGCGAGCGGCCTCTACACGGGCCCGCAGGTGGACAACCGCTACATCGTGCCGCGCTTCGTGGAGCGCACCTCGCAGGGCGTGCGCGAGTACGACCCGTACGCGAAGCTCTTCGAGGAGCGCGTGATCTTCCTCGGCGTGCAGATCGACGACGCGTCCGCCAACGACGTCATGGCGCAGCTGCTGTGCCTGGAGTCGATGGACCCGGACCGGGACATCTCCATCTACATCAACAGCCCCGGCGGCTCGTTCACCGCGCTCACCGCGATCTACGACACGATGCAGTTCGTGAAGCCGGACATCCAGACGGTCTGCATGGGCCAGGCGGCCTCCGCCGCCGCGGTCCTGCTCGCCGCCGGCACCCCGGGCAAGCGCATGGCCCTGCCGAACGCCCGTGTGCTGATCCACCAGCCGTCCTCGCAGACCGGCCGCGAGCAGCTCTCCGACCTGGAGATCGCGGCCAACGAGATCCTGCGTATGCGGACCCAGCTGGAGGAGCTGCTCGCCAAGCACTCCACCACGCCGATCGAGAAGATCCGCGACGACATCGAGCGCGACAAGATCCTCACCGCCGAGGACTCCCTGGCCTACGGCCTTGTCGACCAGATCGTGTCGACCCGCAAGAGCGCGGCCGGCGCGCTCGCCTGACCCGCCCTGGCCCCTTGGCACGGCTGCGGCACCCGGCTCCGGCCGTGTGAACCGTGCCAAGGGGGGCCCGAATGGGGGGCCAGGCAAGGTACCGTCGGATAGAGGCACAGGAGCCGCTGAACCAGGCGTCTCCCAGGCGAAGGGGAAGCACCTCGTGGCACGCATCGGTGATGGCGGCGACCTGCTCAAGTGCTCGTTCTGCGGAAAGAGCCAGAAGCAGGTGAAGAAGCTCATCGCGGGTCCCGGTGTGTACATCTGCGACGAGTGCATCGATCTCTGCAACGAGATCATCGAGGAGGAGCTCGCCGAGACGAGCGAGGTCCGCTGGGAAGAGCTTCCCAAGCCCCGCGAGATCTACGAGTTCCTTGAGGGGTACGTCGTCGGGCAGGAGCCCGCGAAGAAGGCCCTCTCGGTCGCTGTGTACAACCACTACAAGCGGGTCCAGGCCGGCGAGAACGGCGGCGGGGCGGGCCGCGACGACGCGATCGAGCTCGCCAAGTCCAACATCCTGCTGCTGGGCCCCACGGGCTCCGGCAAGACGCTGCTCGCGCAGACGCTGGCCCGCATGCTCAACGTCCCGTTCGCCATCGCGGACGCGACGGCGCTGACGGAGGCCGGCTATGTCGGCGAGGACGTCGAGAACATCCTGCTGAAGCTGATCCAGGCCGCCGACTACGACGTCAAGAAGGCCGAGACCGGGATCATCTACATCGACGAGATCGACAAGGTCGCCCGCAAGAGCGAGAACCCGTCGATCACCCGTGACGTCTCCGGCGAGGGCGTCCAGCAGGCCCTGCTGAAGATCCTGGAGGGCACCACCGCCTCCGTTCCGCCGCAGGGCGGCCGCAAGCACCCGCACCAGGAGTTCATCCAGATCGACACGACGAACGTGCTGTTCATCGTGGGCGGCGCGTTCTCCGGTCTGGAGAGGATCATCGAGTCCCGGGCCGGTGCCAAGGGCATCGGCTTCGGCGCCACGATCCGCTCCAAGCGGGAGATCCAGGCCAGCGACCAGTTCCAGGAGGTCATGCCGGAGGACCTGGTGAAGTTCGGGATGATCCCCGAGTTCATCGGCCGCCTCCCCGTCCTCACCTCGGTCCACAACCTGGACCGCGAGGCCCTGCTCCAGATCCTCATCGAGCCGCGCAACGCCCTGGTCAAGCAGTACCAGCGGCTGTTCGAACTCGACGGCGTGGAGCTGGACTTCGAGCGCGAGGCGCTGGAGGCCATCGCCGACCAGGCGATCCTGCGCCAGACCGGCGCGCGCGGCCTGCGCGCGATCATGGAGGAGGTCCTCCAGTCGGTGATGTACGAGGTCCCGTCCCGCAAGGACGTCGCCCGCGTCGTCATCACCGCCGACGTGGTCCGCAACAACGTCAACCCGACGCTGGTCCCGCGCGAGCCGCGCACGATCGGCAAGGGCGACGAGGGCCGCCACGAGAAGTCCGCGTAACGCGGTGCGGTAGTTCGTACGTACGCGAAGGGGCGCCCGGCCGGAGGAACCGGCGGGGCGCCCCTTCGTGGTGCCGCGGGTCAGATTTTGGTGCGGGAGGTGTTGTAGAGCTTGGCGGCGAGCGCGGCCACCTCGTCCTGGGACATGGACTTGTTGGTCATGGCCGCGCCGACGTCGAAGCCGACGACCGCGCCGACAGTGCTGTAGTCGGCCCAGATGCACACGGGCATGATCATTTCCTTGGGGCCTTTCGCCACGGTGCCGTCGGCATCGTCGTTGGCCATCTTGAAGTCCTGGCACTTCATCAGCGCACCCTTGAAACCGGGCGGTGTCACGCTCTTCGGCTCGCCGACGAGAGAGGGCTTGTTCTTCCCGCTCTCCCCCTCGGCCATCCCCTTCTTCGCCTGAGCGAACATGGCGTCAAGGGCCTTGGCGGGGTCGGTCACATCGCCCCAGTTGCCGTAGACCATGAGCATCTTGGTCGTGAGCGGGTTCTTTTCGAGGTCACCGCTCGCGTACTGGGCTTCGGCCTTGTGGGGATCCTTGATCCCTGCGGCTTCGGCCTCGGACTTCTCCTTGCTCGTCATATCGTCCGAGGACGACTTCGTGGTGTCCTTCTTGTAGTCGTCCACAGAGTCGGCGAGCGTCAGCTTGTAGCCCTTGGTGGAGTCCGCCACGTCGCCGCTGCCGCCGTCCGACGTCAGGAAGTACACACCGCCGCCGATGACCGCCAGCGCCACGACCGCCGCCGCCACGATCAGGCCCGTCTTCTTCTTCTGCGGGGCCGGCGGGGGGAAGCCCGGCTGCTGCCCGTAGGCCGGCTGGCCGCCGTACGGCGGGGTGGGCGGCTGCTGGCCGTACGGGCCGGGCTGCTGCGCCTGCGGGTAGCCGTAACCCGGCTGGGGCTGCTGCTGGGGCGGGACGCCCTGGGGGGCCTGCTGCGGGTAGCCGTAGCCGGGCTGGCCCTGCGGCTGGCCCTGCGGTGGCTGACCGCCATAGGGGCCCGGCTGCTGGCCGTACGGTCCGGGCTGGCCCTGCGGCGGCTGGCCACCGTACGGACCCGGCTGGTTGTAGCTCATCTGCGGTGTCCCCTGTTCGTGATACTTACGCGTTGCGAACATCCTGACGGAAGGCTCGCGCGCGCGGACCACCGGGAGGCACACCGTTACGGAACAAAGCGATTTCAGTGCACTCCTTTGACATCCTCCCCGCCCTGGAAGGCGGGGATTCCTGGCTCACGTTGGCCGGGGACCTGCGGTCCTTCGGCTCTTACACGATCGGCACCAGCCGGGTTGAGACCAGCCCGGACCAGCATCACGCGGGCGGAGTTCTTGTCCCTGGGGGACACGGCTCCGCATGCGGTGCAGGTGTAGGTACGTTCGGACAGAGGTAGTGCGTGCTTGGTTCTCGCACCGCACGACGCGCAGTCCATGGTGGTGTGCGCGGGATGCACGAGATGGATGTCTCGCGCGTGCTTACGCCCCATTTCGATGAGGGCGGCTTTGGTGGCGCCGATCGAGGCGTCGGCTGCCTTGCGGGCCATGCTGGTCTTCGCCAGGAACTTCGGGCGGAAGTCCTCGACAGCGACGGCGTCGTGGTCGCGGACCACCGCCTTGGCCCACTTGCGGGCGGTGTCCTGCCGCTGCCGCGCCACCTTCTTGTAGACCTTCGCGGTCTTCCGTTGGGTGTTGCGGTAGCCCGCGGAGGCGGTCTTTCCCTTGGCGGGGCGGCGGCGGGCCATCATCCGCTGATAGCGCCCCAGCTTCCGCGCTGCGCTCTTCCCGTACCCCGGGTGGGGTAAGTCGTGGGCGTCGGATGTGGTGGTGGCGGTCTCCTTCACGCCCCAGTCCACCCCCAGAACGCGCCCTGTGGCGGGGAGCGGTTGGGTCTCGGTGGTGACGACGAACGACGCGTACCAGTGGCCCAGGCTGTCCTGGTAGACGCGCACGCTGGAGGGTACGGACGGGAGTGCGCGGGACCAGACGACCGTCAGGATGATGCCGCCCGCAAGGCGGAGGCGGCCGTCCTTGAGGCGGAATCCGCGCTGGGTGTAGTTCAGCGTGGGCAGCGCGTCCCGCTTGCGCTTGATCCGGGGCATCCCGGCCCGCCGCCGAACCGGCATCTTCGCCTTGATGTCCTTGACCGCCTTGGACCGGGACGTGGCGAAGTCACGGATGGTCTGCTGCTGCGGAACGCTCGCCCCCTCACGCAACCAGGACATCGACTGCCGCGTCTCGGTCAGCAACCTGTCCAGCTGCGCCGGACCGCACGTCTTCTTCTCGACGGTGTCGCGGTTCGCGGCGTGAACCTTGCGGGACATCGCCACACACTCGTTCCACACCCACCGACACCGCGCCCACTCACCCTCAAGACCCGCACGCGCGGACGACGACACACGCAACCGGAAGGTGTACCGGGCAAGCCCGGACCCCCGCTCAACTGCTGCTGTCGTCGCCATGATCCGCAACCTAACAGCCCTCACTGACAACGAAAGAAAGTGCAGGTCAGTGCTAATGTGCAGCGAACTCTTCCGCTTCGCGGCTCCGCACCGAGGACCCATTCCTCCCCGCCCTGAAGGACGGGGCATCCTGGGAAAATCAAGGTGACGGCTCTGAGGGCTGTGTTGCGTGCCCCGTCGTCCGCCCGAAGGGCGGGCGCAGCGGCCAGTCGGGGCGCAGACGGGGAACTCAACACAGGCCCCTTAAACTGTCCGCGTGACCGAGAACCCAGCGCAGCAGCCAGCCAGCAACCCCGAACTGCCGACCCAGTACACGCCGGCCGAGGTAGAGGGGAAGCTGTACGAGCGCTGGGTAGAACGCGGGTACTTCGAGGCGGATGCCAAGAGCGACAAGCCGCCGTTCACGATCGTCATCCCGCCCCCGAACGTCACGGGGTCCCTGCACCTGGGCCACGCCTTCGAGCACACGCTGATCGACGCCCTCGTCCGCCGCAAGCGCATGCAGGGCTTCGAGGCGCTGTACCAGCCGGGCATGGACCACGCCGGCATCGCCACCCAGAACGTTGTCGAACGCGAACTCGGCAAGGAGGGCAAGTCCCGCCACGACCTGGGCCGCGAGGCGTTCGTCGAGCGCGTCTGGCAGTGGAAGGACGAGTCCGGCGGCCAGATCTCCGGCCAGATGCGCCGCCTCGGCGAGGGCGTCGACTGGACCCGCGAGCGGTTCACCATGGACGAGGGCCTGTCCAAGGCCGTCCAGACCATCTTCAAGCGGATGTACGACGACGAGCTCATCTACCGCCGTGAGCGCATCGTCAACTGGTGCCCCCGGTGCCTCACCGCGATCTCGGACATCGAGGTCGAGTACCAGGAGGACGACGGCGAGCTCGTCTCCATGACGTACGGCGAGGGCGAGGAGACCATCGTCGTCGCCACCACCCGCGCCGAGACGATGCTCGGTGACACCGCCGTCGCCGTCCACCCCGACGACGAGCGGTACAAGCACCTGGTCGGCAAGCAGATCAGGCTGCCGCTGACCGACCGCACCATCCCGGTCGTCGCCGACCACCACGTCGACCCGTCGTTCGGCACCGGTGCCGTGAAGGTCACCCCCGCCCACGACCCGAACGACTTCGAGATCGGGCAGCGCCACGACCTGCCCTTCCTCACCGTCCTGGACGAGCGCGCCGTCATCACGGTTCCCGGTCCCTTCGAGGGCCTGGACCGGATGGAGGCCCGCTCCGCGATCGTCGCCGCCCTGCGCGCCGAGGGCCGGATCGTCGCCGAGAAGCGGCCGTACGTCCACTCCGTCGGCCACTGCTCGCGCTGCAAGACCACCGTCGAGCCCCGGCTGTCCATGCAGTGGTGGGTCAAGGTCGCCCCGCTCGCCAAGGCGGCCGGTGACGCCGTCCGCGACGGCAAGGTCCGGATCCACCCCCAGGAGATGGAGAAGCGCTACTTCGACTGGGTCGACAACCTCCACGACTGGTGCATCTCGCGCCAGCTCTGGTGGGGCCACCGCATCCCCGTCTGGCACGGTCCCGACGGCGAGATGGTCTGCGTCGGACCGGACGACGAGCCGCCCACCGGTGAGGGCTGGACCCAGGACAGCGACGTCCTGGACACCTGGTTCTCCTCCGGCCTGTGGCCGTTCTCCACACTCGGCTGGCCCGAACAGACCGACAGCCTCGCGAAGTTCTACCCGAACTCCGTCCTGGTCACCGGCTACGACATCCTCTTCTTCTGGGTCGCCCGGATGATGATGTTCGGCCTGTACGTCAACAAGGACGTCCCGCCGTTCGAGAAGATCGTCCTGCACGGCATGGTCCGCGACGAGCACGGCAAGAAGATGTCGAAGTCCTTCGGCAACGTCGTCAACCCGCTGGACTGGATGGACAAGTACGGCTCCGACGCGCTGCGCTTCACGCTCGCGCGCGGCGCCAACCCGGGCACCGACGTCCCGATCGGCGAGGACTGGGTCCAGGGCTCCGCGAAGTTCTCCAACAAGATCTGGAACGCGACCCGGTTCGCCCTGATGAACGGGGCGACGATCGAGGGCGAGCTGCCGTCCGCCGACGAGATGTCGGTGACCGACCGCTGGATCCTCTCCCGCCTGAACAAGACGGTCGCCGAAGTCGACGCGTACTACGAGGACTTCCAGTTCTCCAAGCTCAGCGAGGCGCTGCGGCACTTCGCCTGGGACGAGGTCTTCGACTGGTACGTCGAGCTGTCCAAGACCACCTTCTTCGGCGGCGGCCGCCCGGCCGAGGTCTCCGGCCGCGTCCTGGGCGAGGTCCTCGACGTGATGCTGCGCCTGCTGCACCCCGTCGTCCCCTTCGTCACCGAGACCCTGTGGACCGCGCTCACCGGCCGCGAGTCCGTCGTCATCGCGGACTGGCCGAAGGACTCGGGCTTCCGCGACGACGCCGCCGAGCGGGAGATCGAGCTCGTCCAGCAGGTCGTCACCGAGGTCCGCCGCTTCCGCTCCGACCAGGGCCTCCAGCCCGGCCAGAAGGTCCCGGCCGAGCTGACCCTGACCGGCACCCCGCTCGCCCCGCACGAGTCGGCCATGCGGCAGCTGCTGAGGCTCCAGCCGGCCGGGGACGGCTTCCACGCCACCGCCTCGCTGCCCGTCGCCGGGGCGACCGTCGCCCTGGACCTGTCGGGCACGATCGACGTCGACGCCGAGCGCAAGCGGCTGACGAAGGACCTGGAGGCGGCCCGCAAGGAGAAGGGCCAGGCCGAGGGCAAGCTCGGCAACGAGGCGTTCCTCGCCAAGGCCCCGGACAACGTGGTCGACAAGATCCGCGGCCGGCTCACCAAGGCCGAGGCCGACATCGAGCGGATCGGCGGCCAGCTGGCGGCCCTGCCGCAGAGCTGACCGGTCACCCGGAGCCCCCGCCCCCTCACCCGAGGGGCGCGGGGGCTCAGGCGTGTCCGGCCCCCGGGCGGCTGTGCGCGATGTCCGCGGCCATCCGTAGACTGGGGCCCGTGAGTGAGCCCCGCCCCGACCGGCCCGACGCGTCCGACCCCGACGACACCTTCGCGGAGATCGTGGACGAAGCGACCCAGCGCGACCCCGACCTGGCGGTGATCGAGGCCGGGAGCCGCACGCTGCGCGCTGCCTCGGGGCCGCCCCCCGCCGAGGAGCTGCCCGCCCGCCCCGCCGACCCGGAGGTCGACAAGGCGCTGCGCGCAGTGGAGCAGGAGCTCGCCGGCCGCTGGGGCGAGACCAAGCTGGAGCCGTCCGTCACGCGCATCGCCGCCCTGATGGACGTGCTCGGCGAGCCGCAGCGCGCGTACCCCTCGATCCACATCACCGGCACCAACGGCAAGACGAGCACCGCCCGCATGATCGAGGCCCTGCTCGGCGCCGTCGACCTGCGCACCGGGCGCTACACCTCGCCGCACGTCCAGTCGATCACCGAGCGGATCAGCCTGGACGGCGCCCCGGTGGACCCGGAGCGGTTCATCTCCACGTACGAGGACATCAAGCCGTACGTCGAGATGGTCGACGCCCAGCAGCCCTACCGGCTGTCCTTCTTCGAGGTGCTGACCGGCATGGCGTACGCGGCCTTCGCCGACGCGCCGGTCGACGTCGCCGTGGTCGAGGTCGGCATGGGCGGCACCTGGGACGCGACCAACGTCATCGACGCCTCGGTCGCCGTCGTCACCCCCATCTCGCTGGACCACACCGACCGCCTGGGCTCCACGCCGGGCGAGATCGCGACCGAGAAGTCCGGGATCATCAAGCAGGGCGCCACGGTCATCCTGGCCCAGCAGCCCGTCGACGCCGCCCAGGTCATGCTGAAGAAGGCCGTCGAGGCCGACGCCACCGTGGCCCGCGAGGGCATGGAGTTCGGCGTGGTCTCCCGTGAGATCGCGGTCGGCGGCCAGCTGCTGACCCTGCGCGGCCTCGGCGGTGAATACGACAACGTGTTCCTGCCGCTGTACGGCGCCCACCAGGCGCACAACGCGCTGGTGGCGCTCTGCGCGGTCGAGGCGTTCTTCGGCGTCGGCGCGGAGCAGCCCGGCTCGCTGGACGCCGACATCGTGCGGGCGGCGTTCGCCTCGGTGATCTCGCCCGGCCGCCTCGAAGTCGTCCGCTCCAGCCCCACCGTCGTCCTGGACGCCGCGCACAACCCGGCGGGCGCCCGCGCCACCGCCGATGGCCTGTCCGAGGCGTTCGGATTCTCCCGGCTGATCGGGGTGGTCGGCGCCAGCGGCGACAAGGACGTGCGGGGGCTCCTGGAAGCCTTCGAGCCGATCTTCGCCGAGGTCGTCGTCACCCAGAACTCCACCGAGCGCGCCATGGACGCCGACACCCTCGCGGCCGTCGCCGTCGAGGTCTTCGGCCACGACCGGGTGCAGGTCGAACCCCGGCTCGACGACGCGCTGGAGGCGGCGATCACCCTCGCCGAGGAAGAGGACGAATACGCGGGCGCCGGTGTCCTGGTGACCGGCTCCGTGATCACGGTCGGCGAGGCCCGGCTGCTTTTGGGAAGGCGCTGACCATGCGCATGCTCTGTGCGTCCACGCTGATCGGCGAGTTCTTCGTGATCGGGTTCGCCGGACTCGTCGCGATGAAGTCGGACGACCTGGCGAACGCCACGGTCTGGACGGTGTGCGGCATCGGGATGCTCCTCTCCGTGCTGCTCTGCGGCATGCTCGCCCGCCCCGGGGGCGTCCAGCTCGGCTGGACCCTCCAGGTCGCGCTGGTCGCGAGCGGCTTCGTGATCCCGGTGATGTTCGTCCTGGGCGTCGCCTTCGGCGCGCTGTGGTGGGCCTCGGTGCACTACGGTCGCCGGATCGACGAGGTGAAGGCCCGCTGGGCCGCCCAGGCCGAGGCGGACGCGGCCTGACCGCGCCCCACCGCGGCAAACCCGGCGGCCGGCGTGCCGGCGGGCCCCTGTAATGTCGCCTCACCGCACCCGTATGCCTGCAAGGAGCCGCACATGACCCAGCGCACCCTCGTTCTTCTCAAGCCCGACGCCGTCCGTCGCGGTCTGGTCGGCGAGATCGTCGGCCGCATCGAGCGCAAGGCAGGCTGGAAGATCACGGCGCTGGAGCTGCGTACCCTGGACCGCGCCACGCTGGAGCAGCACTACGCCGAGCACGTGGGCCGTCCCTTCTACGAGCCGCTGGTCGAGTTCATGCAGTCGGGTCCGATCGTCGCCCTGGTGGCCGAAGGGGAGCGGGTCATCGAGGGCGTCCGCGCCCTGGCCGGCCCCACCGACCCGATCGCCGCCGCGCCCGGGTCGATCCGCGGTGACTTCGGCACGATCACCCGGGAGAACCTCATCCACGCCTCGGACTCCGAGAGGTCCGCGGAGCGGGAAATGAAGCTGTTCTTCCCCGGACTTTCCTGAACCGGGATCAGCCGAACAGCGCTCGCGACCTGGGGCGACCGAATTAATTCGGTCGCCCTTCGGCATAGGGTGTCCGATCGCGGGAACGCATCGTCCCGACGTAACGTCACCATGAGTGGAACGGCCACCCGTTCTGCCCAGCAGGGCGGCGTACCCTCGCGCTGTGCCGGCACATCCGGCACTACGATGGAACCTTCCACGCCCGCAGCGCCCATCCTGCCTACCAAAACAAGCCATCACGGCTTTTACCTGGGAGGCCCGACGCATCCTCATGGGGAACAAGGGGAACTCAATGTCGTTCATCGGCCGTGACATGGCTATCGACCTCGGGACTGCCAACACGCTGGTGTACGTCAGGGGGCGCGGCATCGTTCTGAACGAGCCGTCCGTCGTGGCCATCAACACCAACACCGGCGGAATTCTGGCGGTCGGCGCCGAGGCCAAGAAGATGATCGGCCGTACGCCCGGCAACATCGTCGCCGTACGGCCCCTGAAGGACGGCGTGATCGCCGACTTCGAGATCACGGAGCGGATGCTCCGCTACTTCATCCTGAAGATCCACAAGCGCCGCTACCTGGCCCGCCCCCGGGTCGTCGTCTGCGTGCCCTCCGGCATCACCGGGGTCGAGCGACGCGCCGTGATCGAGGCGTCGACGCAGGCCGGCGCCCGCCAGGTGCACATCATCGAGGAGCCCATGGCGGCGGCCATCGGCTCGGGCCTCCCGGTCCACGAGGCCACCGGCAACATGGTGGTCGACATCGGCGGCGGCACCACGGAGGTCGCGGTGATCTCGCTCGGCGGGATCGTCACCGCCCAGTCCATCCGGGTCGCCGGGGACGAGCTGGACAACGCGATCATCCAGCACATCAAGAAGGAGTACTCGCTCCTCCTCGGGGAGCGCACCGCCGAACAGATCAAGATCACCATCGGCTCGGCGTTCGACCTGGAGAAGGACGAGCACACCGAGATCCGCGGCCGCGACCTGGTCTCGGGCCTGCCCAAGACCGTCGTCATCTCGGCCGGCGAGGTCCGCAAGGCCATCGAGGAGCCCGTCAACGCGATCGTGGACGCGGTCAAGACGACGCTCGACAAGTGCCCGCCGGAGCTGTCCGGCGACGTCATGGACCGCGGCATCGTCCTCACCGGCGGCGGCGCGCTGCTGCGCGGCCTGGACGAGCGGCTGCGCAACGAGACCGGCATGCCGATCCACATCGCCGAGGACCCGCTGGACTCGGTGGCGCTCGGCTCCGGCAAGTGCGTCGAGGAGTTCGAGGCACTCCAGCAGGTCCTGGACGCCCAGCCCCGCCGGTAGTACCCCACGGCCCTCCGCGCGGACGCTGCCGCTCCGCGCGGAGGACCGCGTGACATACAGGCACGATCATTCCTACGAGGAAGGCACGGCCGCCGCACTGTGAGGGACACACGAGAGAGCCGGCTGCTCCTGGTGCTGCTGATCGCCATCGCGTTCGCGTTGATCACGGTGGACATCCGCGGCGGTGAGGCGTCACCGGTGGACGGCGCCCGGCAGGCCGCCGCCACGGTCTTCGGACCCGTGGAGAACGGCGTGGCGTCGGCGGTCGACCCGGTGGGCAACGCCATAGGAGCGGTCCGCGCCTCCGGCGCCCGGCACGACAAGATCGCCGCGCTGGAGAAGCAGAACGCCGAGCTGAAGGCCAAGCTCGGCAGCGACGACCGCAACCGCAGCCGGGTCCGCCAGCTGGACGGGATGCTGAAGAAGTCGGCCACCGGTCAGTACGGCATCGCGGCCGCCGAGGTCATCGCCATAGGAGCGGCCCAGGGCTTCTCCTGGACGGTCACCATCGACGCGGGCTCCAAGGACGGCGTCAAGCGCGACATGACCGTCATCAACGGGGACGGGCTGGTCGGCCGCGTCACCACCGTCGGCCCGGACACCGCGACGGTGCTCCTCGCCAACGACCCCGACTTCACCGTCGGCACCCGGATGGAGTCCACCGACGAGCTGGGCTTCGCCACCGGCCAGGGCTCCCGCCCGCTGGCGGTGCAGTTCCTGAACGGCAAGGCCAAGGTCAAGAAGGGCGACCGGCTCGTCACCTTCGGCTCCAGCAAGGACAAGCCGTTCGTGCCCGGCGTCCCGGTCGGCGAGGTCGTCCGCGTCGACCCCTCGGGCGGCGACCTCACCCGGACCGTCTACGTCCGCCCGTACGTCTCCTTCACCAAGCTGGACATCGTCGGCATCGTCGTCCAGGCCCCGCGCCAGGACCCTCGCGACTCGGTCCTGCCGAAGAAGCCGAAGGCACCCGCCAAGCCGAAGCCCACGCCGACCGTCACCGTCACCATCTCGCCCAACGGCGACATCGTGGACACCGAGGGCAACGTGGTCGGCAACATCCACGAGAGCCCCAGCCCGGACCCCAGCGGCAACGCCACTCCGAACGCCGACAACGCGGTCAACGAACAGAGGTAGAGCTGATCCCCATGCACGTCAACCGGACCCTGCTCTCCATCGTTCTGGTCGTCCTCGCCCTCGTCGTCCAGGTCTCCGTGCTCGCCCGCCTCCAGCTCCCCGGCGCCGTGCCCGACCTGCTGCTCATGGTCGTCCTCGGCCTGGCCTTCGTGTACGGGCACGTCAGCGGCGCCCTCATCGGCTTCGGCGCCGGCCTCCTCGCGGACCTGGCGCCCCCCGCCGACCACGCCGCCGGGCGCTACGCCCTGGTCCTCTGCGTCATCGGCTACCTCGCGGGCCTGGCCCGGCCGGAGAACGGGCAGCTGAAGTCCGCGTTCCTGCCGATGGCCGTGGTCGTCGCGGCGGCGATCGGGTCGACCCTGCTGTACGCGGGCATCGGCGCCCTCGTCGGCGACACCGCGGCCCGGCACGTGGGCCTCGGCAGCCTGCTGTTCACCGCCGCGGTGTACGACCTCCTCCTGGCGCCGTTCACCGTGCCGCTGATCATGGCGCTCGCCAGACGCACCGTGAACGACCCCGTCACCGAGTCCTCCTCGGGGCGCGGAGACGTGGCGGCCGGCTGGCTGGCGGCGGGGACCGGGCTGCGCATCGGCGGCCAGCGCGGCGGACTGCGTGTGAAGGCGGCCCGCAACCGGGCGGCACGCGCCGGACGGATCAAGGGAGTCAAGCGACTGTGAGGCAGCATTCCGCCGGGCCCCGCCCCCGGACCACCACCGGGGGCGCCCCGTGAGCAACATCCCCGAGACGGGCCGCACCCAGCGCGTCCAGATCCGGCTGATCGTCATCCAGGTCCTCGTCTTCTCGCTGCTTCTCACCCTCGGCGGCCGCCTCTGGTACCTCCAGATCCGCAACGGCCAGGAGTACTCCGACGAGGCGAAGAACAACCACGTCCAGCAGGTCGTCCAGCCCGCCGCCCGCGGCTCCATCCTCGACGCGCGCGGTGTCCCGCTCGCCGACAACGAGACCCGCCTCGTGGTCTCCGCCAGCCGCACCGAGCTGCTGAAGATGGACGACGACGGCAAGGCCGTGCTGACCCGGCTCGCCGACGTCCTCGACATGAAGCCGAAGGACGTCTTCGACAAGGTCCGGCTCTGCGACGCCAAGACCCCGCAGCCCTGCTGGAACGGTTCGCCCTACCAGCCGATCCCGGTCACCGACGAGGCCACCACCCAGCAGGCCCTGACGATCCGCGAGCGCGCCGAGGACTTCCCCGGCATCACCGCGGAGCCCACCGCCGTACGCCGCTACGCGGCGCCCGGCAAGGCCAACACCGCCCAGGTCCTCGGCTACCTCTCGCCCGTCACGGACGAGGAGATCACCAAGGCCCAGGACAGCGAATCGCCGTATCTGCGCTCCGACATGGTCGGCCGCTCCGGCCTGGAACGCACGTACGACAAGGAGCTGCGCGGCAAGGCGGGCGTCACCCGTTACGAGGTCGACAACCTGGGCCGGGTCATCGGCCAGGCCAAGAACGACGAGGCGGAGGCCGGCGCCAGCGTCGTCACCTCGATCGACGCCCGCGTCCAGGCCGTCGCCGAGTACGAGCTCAACGAGGCCATGAAGACGGCCCGCAAGGAGTTCGACACCAACACCGGCGAGAACTACAAGGCGGACTCCGGGGCCGTCGTCGTCATGGAGGCCAAGACCGGCCGGGTCGTCTCCATGGCCTCCCTGCCCACCTACGACCCGAACTCCTGGGTCGGCGGCATCTCCGCCAAGGACTACGCCAAGCTCACCGGCAAGAAGTCGAACTTCCCGCTGCTGAACCGGGCCATCCAGGGCCAGGCCGCCCCCGGCTCGATCTTCAAGGTCATCTCCTCGACCGCCGCGGTCAACGCCGGATACCCCTTCGACGGCCACTACCCCTGCCCCAGCTCGTACTCCATCGGCGGGCAGACCTTCAAGAACTTCGAGTCCCAGGGCTACGGCGACATCACCATCGGCCGCGCCCTGGAGGTCTCCTGCGACACCGTGTACTACGGCATCGCGCACAAGGAGTGGGCGAAGGACGGCGGCAACAACCCGAAGAAGCAGCCCAACGACTGGTTCTACAAGACCGCCCACCAGTTCGGCCTGGGCAAGGAGACCGGCATCGACCTCCCCAACGAGGTCACCGGCCGCGTACCGGACCGCGAGTGGAAGAAGAACTTCGCCAAGGCCAACCACGACGCCTGGTGCAAGCAGGGCAAGAAGGACGGCACGTACGTCGAGAAGATCGCCTACGAGAACTGCCTCGAAGGCGACAAGATGCGCGCCGGTGACTCCGTCAACTACTCCATCGGCCAGGGCGACACGCTCGTCACCCCGATCCAGATGGCCACCATCTACGCGGCCATCTCCAACGGCGGCACGCTCTACGACCCCACCATCGGCAAGGCGATCGTCAGCGGCGACGGCAAGACCGTCCAGACGATCGCGCCCGAGTCGCACGGCAAGCTGCCCTTCACCAAGAAGACGCGCAACCAGATAGACGAAGCCCTCGCGGGTGTCGCGACCCGCGGTTCGGCCGCCTGGCGATTCGGCGGCTGGCCGCAGGACAAGATCCCGATGCACGCCAAGACGGGTACCGCCGAGGTCTACGGCAAGCAGACGACCTCCTGGTTCGCCACGTACACCAAGGACTACTCGATCGTCATGACGATCTCCCAGGGCGGTACGGGTTCCGGCGCGTCCGGGCCCGCCGTCCGCAACATCTACAACGCGCTCTACGGGCTCGACGCCACCGGCAAGCAGGACCTCAAGAAGGCCCTCCTGCCGGCGCCGCAGAAGGGGCTGCCGAAGATCCAGACGGACGGCACCATCGACGCCCCGACGATCAAGCCGTACGACCCCGCCTCGGAGAAGCCCGCCGCCGAGCAGACGCTCGCCGCGGTGCTGGGGAGGCGCGACTGATGGCCGGATTCTCCGTCCCGCGCTACGGCCCCGAGCGATCCGGCTGGGGCCGGCTCATGGCCCGCGACTCCGTCGTCCGCCGGCTCGACTGGCCGCTCCTCGGCTCGGCGGTCGCGCTCTCCTTCATCGGCTCGATGCTGGTCTGGTCGGCGACCCGGGGACGCGACTCGCTGACCCACGGCGACCCGTACTACTTCCTGTTCCGGCACGCGCTCAACACCGGCATCGGCATGGCGCTGATGATCGGCACGGTCTGGCTCGGCCACCGCACGCTGCGCGGCGCGGTACCCGTCCTGTACGGCCTGTCCGTGCTCCTCGTGCTGGCGGTCCTCACCCCGCTGGGCGCCACCGTCAACGGCGCCCACGCCTGGATCCTGCTGCCCGGCGGCTTCTCCATCCAGCCCTCCGAGTTCACCAAGATCACCATCATCCTGGGCATGGCGATGATCCTCGCCGCCCGTGTGGACGCGGGCGACCAGGTCCATCCCGACCACCGGAGCGTCGCCAAGGCCCTGGGCCTCGCGGCGCTCCCCATGGTGATCGTCATGGGGATGCCGGACCTCGGCTCCGTCATGGTCATGGTCGTCATCGTGCTCGGTGTGCTGCTCGCCTCCGGCGCGTCCAACCGCTGGGTCTTCGGTCTCCTCGGCGCGGGCGTGGCCGGCGCGGTCGCCATCTGGCAGCTCGGCCTGCTGGACGACTACCAGATCGCCCGCTTCGCCGCCTTCGCCAACCCGGCGCTCGACCCGGCCGGCGTCGGCTACAACACCAACCAGGCCCGCATCGCGATCGGCTCCGGCGGCCTGCACGGCACCGGGCTCTTCCAGGGCACCCAGACCACCGGGCAGTTCGTCCCCGAGCAGCAGACCGACTTCGTCTTCACGGTCGCCGGCGAGGAGCTGGGCTTCCTCGGCGCCGGGCTCATCCTGGTGCTGCTCGGCGTCGTCCTGTGGCGCGCCTGCCGCATCGCCCGCGAGACCACCGAGCTGTACGGCACGGTCGTCGCCGCCGGGATCATCGCCTGGTTCGCCTTCCAGGCGTTCGAGAACATCGGCATGACGCTCGGCATCATGCCGGTCGCCGGACTCCCGCTGCCGTTCGTCTCCTACGGCGGCTCCTCGATGTTCGCCGTCTGGGTGGCCATCGGCCTGCTCCAGTCGATCCGGGTGCAACGGCCGATAACGGCCTGAGCGGATGCGCGGGGGCGCGTTAGGTTCGTTATATGGCGGACTCCAAGCGCGAGATCGAGCGGAAGTACGAAGCCACGGACGCCACCCGGCTGCCCGACCTGGGCCGGGTGGCCGGGGTCGGGTCCGTCGCGCACGAGGGCGTCATGGAACTGGACGCCGTCTACTACGACACCGAGGACCTGCGCCTCGCCGCCGGAAGCGTCACCCTGCGCCGCCGCACCGGGGGCTCCGACGCCGGCTGGCACCTGAAACTCCCCGTCACCGAGGGCGTCCGCGACGAGATCCGGGCCCCGCTCTCCGACCACGTGCCGGCCCGCCTCACCGCCCTGATCCGCTCCCGGGTCCTTGACGCCCCCGTCGTCCCCGTGGTCCGGCTGGTCTCCGTCCGCGACGTCCACGTACTCCTGGACGACGACGGCGCCCCGCTGGCCGAGCTCAGTGTGGACGAGGTCCTCGCGGAGCGGCTGCACGGTGGCGACCGCACCGCCGCCTGGACCGAGATCGAGGCCGAGCTCGCCGACGACCGGGACCCCGCCTTCCTCGACTCCGTCGGCCGCGCGCTGGAGGAGGCCGGGATCCGGCCCTCCGCCGCCCCCTCCAAACTGGCCCGCGCGCTGGCGGAGACGGACTCCGACGCGGCGCGCCCCCGGGAGGACGAGCCGCGCACCGCCGGTGACCACGTCCTGCACTACGTACGCCGCCAGGCCGAGGCGATCGTGGCGCTCGACCCGGCCGTGCGGCGGGGGCTGCCGGACTCCGTGCACCGCATGCGCGTCGCCACCCGCCGGCTGCGCAGCGCCCTGCGCACGTACCGCCGCGTCCTGGACCGCGAGGCCACCCGCCCCCTGGGCACCGAGCTGAAGTGGCTCGCCGGGGAGCTGGGGGTCGACCGGGACCAGGAGGTCTTGGACGCCCGGCTGCGCGCCAGGCTCGGCGAGCTGCCCCGCCCGCTGGCCACCGGGCCGGTCAGGGCGCGGCTGCGGCTCTGGTCGGCGGCGGGCCGCAGCGGTTCGCGCCGGCGCACGACCGCCGTCCTGGACTCCGCGCGCTACCTGGACCTGCTGCGCGCCCTGGAAGCCCTGCTCGCCGCCCCGCCGCTGCTGCCCGGGGCCGCCGGGGAGCCGGGCGACGAGCTGGCCCGCGCGGTCCGCAAGGACCACAAGCGCCTCGCCGGACGGGTGGCGCACGCCCTGGAGCTGCCGCCGGGGCCGGACCGGGACGCCGCCCTGCACAGCGCCCGCAAGGCCGCGAAGAGGGCCCGGTACGCGGCGGAGGCCGCCCGCCCCGCCCTCGGCAGGCCCGTGAAGAAGGCGGCCAAGCGGCTCAAGGCCGTACAGAGTCTCCTCGGCGACCACCAGGACGGCGTCGTCGCCCGCGAGACCCTGCGCGCCCTCGCCGTACAGGCGCATGCGGCGGGGGAGCCGTCGTTCACGTGGGGACTGGTGTACGGGCGCGAGGAGGCGGCCGCCGCGGCGGCCGAGCGCGAGCTGCCCGGGGTGTGGCACCGGGCGCACAAGGCCCGTATCCGGCGGGCACGGGGACACTGAGCAGCGAGGTACGCTGGATGGTCACCCCTGCCGGCTCTCGAAAGTTCGCGATGTCTGTCGATTCGGTCTTCCCACAGCTCGAAGCTCTGCTCCCGCATGTGCAGAAGCCCATCCAGTACGTCGGCGGTGAGCTGAACTCCACCGTCAAGCCGTGGGACGAGTGCGACGTCCACTGGGCGCTGATGTACCCGGACGCGTACGAGGTCGGGCTGCCCAACCAGGGCGTCATGATCCTGTACGAGGTACTCAACGAGCGCCAGGGCGTCCTCGCCGAGCGCACCTACAGCGTCTGGCCGGACCTCGAAGCGCTGATGCGCGAGCACCAGGTGCCGCAGTTCACCGTGGACAGCCACCGCCCGGTCAAGGCGTTCGACGTCTTCGGGCTCAGCTTCTCCACCGAGCTGGGCTACACCAACATGCTCA
Organism: Streptomyces sp. NBC_00209; assembly: GCF_045206345.1. Classification (NCBI taxonomy): domain Bacteria; kingdom Bacillati; phylum Actinomycetota; class Actinomycetes; order Kitasatosporales; family Streptomycetaceae; genus Streptomyces; species Streptomyces sp. NBC_00209. The sequence continues at coordinate 4,856,929 of NZ_CP108121.1, forward strand.
CCGCCCTGGACCTGGCCGGCATCCCGCTGGCCGCCAAGGACCGGGACATCGACGACCCGATCGTGCTCGCGGGCGGCCACGCCGCGTTCAACCCGGAGCCGATCGCGGAGTTCATCGACTGCGCGGTCATCGGCGACGGCGAGCAGGCGGTCCTGGAGATCACCGAGATCGTCCGCGCCTGGAAGGCCGAGGGCCGCCCCGGGGGCCGCGAGGAGGTCCTGTTCCGCCTCGCGAGGACCGGTGGCGTGTACGTCCCCGGCTTCTACGACGTGGAGTACCTCCCGGACGGCCGCATCGGCCGCGTCGTACCGAACAAGTCGGGCGTGCCGTGGCGGGTGTCCAAGCACACCGTCATGGACCTGGACGAGTGGCCGTACCCGAAGCAGCCCCTGGTCCCGCTCGCCGAGACCGTCCACGAGCGGATGTCCGTGGAGATCTTCCGCGGCTGCACCCGCGGCTGCCGTTTCTGCCAGGCCGGCATGATCACGCGTCCCGTGCGGGAGCGAAGCATCACCGGCATCGGCGAGATGGTTGAAGCGGGCCTCAAGGCGACCGGCTTCGAGGAGGTCGGCCTGCTCTCGCTGTCCTCCGCCGACCACACCGAGATCGGTGAGATCGCCAAGGGCCTCGCGGACCGCTACACCGAGGACAAGATCGGCCTCTCGCTGCCGTCCACCCGCGTGGACGCGTTCAACGTGGACCTGGCCAACGAGCTGACCCGCAACGGCCGCCGCTCCGGTCTCACCTTCGCCCCCGAGGGCGGCTCCGAGCGCATGCGCAAGGTCATCAACAAGATGGTCTCGGAGGAGGACCTGATCCGCACGGTCTCCACCGCGTACGGCAACGGCTGGCGCCAGGTGAAGCTGTACTTCATGTGCGGGCTGCCCACCGAGACCGACGAGGACGTCCTCCAGATCGGCGACATGGCGGTCAACGTCATCGCCAAGGGCCGCGAGGTCTCCGGCCAGAACGACATCCGCTGCACGGTCTCCATCGGCGGTTTCGTTCCCAAGCCGCACACCCCGTTCCAGTGGGCGCCGCAGCTCAGCGCCGAGGAGACGGACGCCCGCCTCGGCAAGCTCCGGGACAAGATCCGCGGCGACAAGAAGTACGGCCGCTCGATCGGCTTCCGCTACCACGACGGCAAGCCCGGCATCGTGGAGGGCCTGCTCTCGCGCGGCGACCGCCGGGTCGGCTCCGTCATCCGCGCGGTGTACGAGTCCGGCGGCCGGTTCGACGGCTGGCGCGAGTACTTCAGCTACGACCTGTGGATGAAGAGCGCCGAGGCGGCCCTGCCGGAGTTCGGCGTGGACGTCGACTGGTACACCACCCGCGAGCGGACCTACGAGGAGGTCCTGCCCTGGGACCACCTGGACTCGGGCCTCGACAAGGACTGGCTCTGGGAGGACTGGCAGGACTCGCTGGACGAGACCGAGGTCGAGGACTGCCGCTGGACCCCGTGCTTCGACTGCGGGGTGTGCCCGCAGCTCTCCACGAGTATCCAGATCGGCCCGACCGGCAAGAAGCTCCTGCCGCTGACGGTCGTGAAGTGAGCCGTGAAGTGATCGCGGGCGTGTGACAGCTCGGTGACGAGGCCCGGTCCGGGGAAACCCCGGGCCGGGCCTTCGCGTCATGGGATGCATGGAACAGGGAAAGCATTGGGCGCCGGCGGAGTACGGAGCCCACCAGGCGCCCGCGCATTACGAGGGCGGTGACGGCTGTGTCACCGCGGTGATCCGGATCCCCGTCCGGATCGTGGTGCTCCTCGTCGTCCTGCCGGTACGGATGGTCTGGGACGCCCTCGTCGTCACCGCCCGGGCCGCCGACCGGGTGCTGTTCCGGCCCCTCGGACGGGCCCTGGCCTGGCTCTTCGACGTGCTGGTGGTCATCCCGGCGGGGTGGCTGTGGCGCTGCGTCTGCGTCCCGCTGGGGCACGCGCTGGGCTGGCTCGCCCCGGCCCTGTTCGTCCGGCCGTGGGTCGCGCTCTGGCGCCATGTCGTGGTGCCCGTGGTGCGGTACGGGATCGTGCTGCCGCTCCAATGGGCGTACGCGCAGCTGCTCACCCCGCTCGGGCACGGGCTGCGGTGGCTGTTCCGCGAGGTGCTGGTCCCGGCGGTGGGGTGGCTGGGCTCCGCCCTGAAGTGGCTGCTCACCCTGGTGCTCGTCATGCCGGTGGTGCTGCTGTGGCGGTACGTCCTGGTGCCCGTCGGGCTCGCCGCGGCCTGGCTGGTCCGGTACCTCGTGGTGATCCCGCTCGTCTGGGCGTACCGCACCCTCCTCACCCCGCTGGGCCACGGCATCGCGTGGACGCTGGATCTGGTGATCCGGGGGATCGAGGCGTTCTTCCGGGGGATCGGGATCGCGCTGCGGTGGCTCGTCGTCGTGCTTCTCGTCACGCCCCTCGTCTGGGTGTACCGGCGCGTCCTGACCCCGGTCGGCCGGGAGACCGCCGCCGCCCTCGGCATCGCCTGGCGGGTCGCCGGATACCTCTCCCGGGCGTTCGGCCGGGCGCTCGCCTGGCTCGCCCGGAACCTGATCGCCGCGCCGGTGCGCTGGGCGTACCGCACGGTGTGCGTCCCGGTCGGCCACGTCGTGCGCGACGTCTTCCTGGTACCCGCCGGGCTGGCCCTGCGCGCGGTGGGCCGCACGGCCCGCCAGACGCTGCGCACGGCCCGGGAAACGGTGCGCCGGGCCAGGCGTGACGCCTGGCGCGCCCTGGTCGGCGCGCCCGCCGAACCCGAGCCCGGGGAACCCGGAAGCCCCCTTGCGCGTACTCTGGGTAGTACAACGACCGTGCCCAGCGCGGCGCCCGGACCAGAGTTCTCCCCGCTCCCGGAGAAATCCGCACAGCAGGGGTGAGCCGGACCGGGCCCCCGGGCCACCCGTATTTCGAGGGCGGCGCGCCACCGCGCCCGCCCCGCACCGAGGAGAAGAACCACTGGGCAAGCGACAGCCCGAAGGCCCGCCGCCCGCACCGGCGGTGCAGCGCATCCGACTGCGCTACACCAAGCGCGGCCGCCTCCGGTTCACCAGCCACCGCGACTTCCAGCGTGCCTTCGAGCGGGCGTTGCGCCGCTCCCAGGTGCCCATGGCCTACTCGGCGGGCTTCACCCCGCACCCGAAGGTGTCGTACGCCAACGCCGCCCCCACCGGTACGGGCAGCGAGGCCGAGTTCCTGGAGATCGCTCTCACCGAGCCCCGCGACCCGGGTGTCCTGCGTGAGCTGCTCAACGAGTCCATGCCGGACGGCCTGGACATCACGGACGCCGTCGAGGCCCGCACCTCGGGTCTCGCGGACCGGCTGACCGCCTCAGTCTGGGAGATCCGCCTCGACGGGGTGACCCGGGAGGACGCGGAGAAGGCCGTGTCCGCCTTCAACGCGGCGGAGACCGTCGAGGTCGAGCGCCGTACAAAGAACGGCATGCGGACCTTCGACGCCCGTTCCGCCGTGGTCGAGCTCCAGACCCTTGATCTTCCGGCTGATAGGTCCGGTGACAGGGCCTGTGCGATACTGCGGCTGGTTGTTCGGCACGTGACACCTGCCGTTCGGCCTGACGACGTCCTGTCCGGTCTCCGCGTTGTGGCCGACCTGGCGCCGCCGGTCCCCGCTGCGGTGACCAGGCTGGCGCAGGGGCTCTTCGACGAGGAGTCCGGCACGGTGACCGACCCGCTCGCGCCCGACCGCGAGGCAGCCCCGGCCGCATCAACCACGGCCACCGGGACCGCCGTCGCGACGGCGCCGGAAGGTGCAGGTTCCGCGTAAGGCGGTCGTTGTAGCGCAGCCCTCGCGCTCGGGAGCCACCTGGGCCGGGCCGCGCACTGACCCATAAGACTTTCGCCAGGCCGTCCGCACATCGCGTACGGAACCGGCGAGCCAAGATTCAGCTCCCGTGCGGCGCCCGCGCCCCGGACGGCGGTGCCGCGGCCACCCGCGGACCGAGCCGGACCGGAATCAGGTGCGGCGCCCGGGAGCGCGACGGGAGAAACGCCCGCATGCCCCAGCCGAACGAACCCGGCACCGCCGGGAACGCAGAAGACAACAACACCCCCGGGGACAAGCTCCCCCCGCGCCGCAGGCGCCGCGCCGCCTCCCGCCCCGCCGGCCCGCCGTCGGGCGGGGCACAGGCCGTCGCCGACGCGCCGGCCCTACCGGCCGTTGACGCCGCAGAGTCCCCGAGCGCGGAACCGGCCGCCGAGGCCGCCCCCGCCCGCCCGCGCCGCCGCGCGGTCCGCAAGGCCACGTCCGAGGCCGGCGCGCCGAAGGCCGCCGAGCCGGCCGAGACGGTGGAGCCCGTGACCGCTGGGCCGGCCGCCGCAGAGCCGGTCGCCGAGCCCGCCGCCGAGGCCCCCCGCCGCCGCCGTGCCGTTCGCAAGGCCACGTCCCCGAGCGGTGCGCCCAAGGCCGCCGAGCCGGCCGAGATCGTTGAGGAGGCCCCCGTCGTGGAGAGCCCCGAGCCCGCCGCCGAGAGCGCCGCTCCGGCGCGCCCGCGCCGCCGCGCCGTTCGTAAGGCCACGTCGGCCGCCGGTGCGCCGAAGGCCGCCGAGCCGGCCGAGATCGTCGAGGAGGCGCCCGTGGCGGAGCCCGTCGCCGAGCCGGCCGCCGAGGCCCCCCGTCGCCGCCGCGCCGTCCGCAAGGCCACGTCGCCCGCCGGTGCGCCCAAGGCCGCCGAGAGCGTGGCGAAGTCCCCCGAGGCCGCTGAGCCCCCCGAGCCCGTCGCCGCGCCGGTCGCCGAGGCCGCCGCCGAGCCCGCCGAGGCCCCGCGTGGCCGTACCCGCCGCAGGGCCTCCGCCCCGGCCGGTGCCCCGCAGGCCGCCCCGGTGAAGCACGCCGCCGACGCCGAGGAGACCGAAGAGGCCGAGGAGACCGACGAGGTCACCGTGACGGCCGAGGCCCCCGAGCCGGTCGCCGAGCCCGCCGAGGCCCCCCGCGGCCGCCGCCGCGCGACCCGCAGGGCCTCGTCCCCGGCCGGTGCGCCGAAGGCCGCCGCCGAGCAGCCCGCCGAGGCCCAGACCGGTGAGAGCCTGCCCGAGGCCGCCGTGGAGGAGCTGGCCGCCGAGCCCGTCGAGGTCGAGGAGGCCGCCCCGCGCGGCCGTCAGCGCCGCCGGGCCACCGCCGCCGCCGGCCGCCCCGAGTTCACCGCCGAGCCGGAGGAGCCCGCGCGCCGAGGCCGTCGGGCCGCCCGTCCGGCCGTCGCCGTCTTCCAGGCCCCGGTCTTCGCCGAGCCGATGTTCCAGACCCCGGAGACCGCGGCAGCCGCCGCGGCCGCCTCCCCGCACGAGGAGCCCGAGGACGAGGTCGCCCCGGTCCGTGAGGAGGCGCCCGCGCCCGTCGAGACCGCGCCCCAGGGCGGTTCGCGCCGCCGTCGCCGTCGTCGCGGTGAGGCCGCCGAGGCCGACACCACCGAGACCGTGACCGCCGCCCCGGCGCCGGAGCAGGCCGCGGACGAGCAGGAGCCGGAGGCCGCGGCCGAGGCCGAGCAGGACGGCGAGGACACCGACGAGTACGGCGACCGCCCGTCGCGCCGCCGTCGCCGGGGCGGCCGTCGCCGTCGCCGGGGCGAGGCCGCCGAGGACGAGGGCGCCGAGCAGACGGACGACGAGCACGCCGAGGACGAGCCCGAGGCCGCCCAGGAGTCCGCCGACGAGGCGGACGAGGACGACGACGAGCGCGAGTCCGCCGGCTCCGGGTCGAGCAGCAGCCGCCGTCGCCGGCGCCGCCGTCGTCGCAGCGGTGACGCGGTGGCCGAGGGCGAGAACGGCTCGGACGACCCGGAGCGCACCGTCGTCAAGGTCCGGGAGCCCCGCAAGAAGGAGGAGCGGGAGCCCGGTACCGGGTTTGACGAGGTCCAGTCCATCAAGGGCTCGACCCGTATGGAGGCCAAGAAGCAGCGCCGCCGCGAGGGACGCGAGCAGGGCCGCCGCCGGGTGCCGATCATCACCGAGGCCGAGTTCCTGGCGCGCCGCGAGGCCGTCGAGCGTGTCATGGTCGTCCGCCAGAGCGGCGAGCGCACCCAGATCGGCGTCCTTGAGGACAACGTGCTCGTGGAGCACTACGTCAACAAGGAGCAGGCCACCAGCTACGTCGGCAACGTCTACCTGGGCAAGGTCCAGAACGTGCTGCCGTCCATGGAGGCCGCCTTCGTGGACATCGGCAAGGGCCGCAACGCCGTCCTGTACGCCGGTGAGGTCAACTTCGAGGCGCTCGGCATGGCCCACGGGCCCCGCCGTATCGAGACCGCGCTCAAGTCCGGCCAGTCCGTCCTGGTGCAGGTCACCAAGGACCCGATCGGTCACAAGGGCGCCCGCCTGACCAGCCAGGTCTCGCTGCCCGGCCGCTACCTGGTCTACGTGCCCGAGGGCTCGATGACCGGGATCAGCCGCAAGCTGCCCGACACCGAGCGCGCCCGGCTCAAGACCATCCTCAAGAAGATCGTCCCCGAGGACGCGGGCGTCATCGTGCGCACCGCCGCCGAGGGCGCGAGCGAGGACGAGCTGCGCCGTGACGTCGAGCGGCTCCAGCAGCAGTGGGAGGACATCCAGAAGAAGGCGAAGGGCACCGGCAGCTCCAACGCGCCGACGCTCCTCTACGGCGAGCCGGACATGACCGTCCGGGTCGTCCGGGACATCTTCAACGAGGACTTCTCCAAGGTCATCGTCAGTGGCGACGAGGCGTGGGAGACCATCCACGGCTACGTCTCGCACGTGGCGCCCGACCTGGCGGACCGGCTGTCGCGGTGGACCTCCGAGGTCGACATCTTCGCCACGTACCGGATCGACGAGCAGCTGATGAAGGCGCTGGACCGCAAGGTCTACCTGCCGAGCGGCGGCTCGCTGGTGATCGACAAGACCGAGGCCATGGTCGTGGTCGACGTCAACACCGGCAAGTTCACCGGCCAGGGCGGCAACCTGGAGGAGACGGTCACCAAGAACAACCTGGAGGCGGCCGAGGAGATCGTGCGCCAGCTGCGGCTGCGCGACCTCGGCGGCATCGTGGTGGTCGACTTCATCGACATGGTGCTGGAGTCCAACCGGGACCTGGTGCTGCGGCGCCTGCTGGAGTGCCTGGGCCGTGACCGTACGAAGCACCAGGTCGCCGAGGTCACCTCGCTGGGCCTGGTCCAGATGACCCGCAAGCGGGTCGGCCAGGGGCTGCTGGAGTCCTTCTCCGAGACCTGCGTCCACTGCAACGGCCGCGGTGTCATCGTCCACATGGAGCAGCCCGCGTCCGCGGGCGGCGGTGGCGGCGGCAAGCGCTCGAAGAAGCGGCGCGGCGGCGGTCAGGACCACGACCACGAGCACGACCACGCCCAGGAGCACACCGAGACCGAGGCCGAGGTCGCGGCGGAGGTCGCCGCACCGGTGGCCCTGCCCGAGCCCGAGTTCGTCCCGGACGAGGAGCTGTACAGCAGCGCCGCCGAGGCCGAGGCCGCCGTCGCACGCGGCCGTGGCCGCCGCCGGGCGACCCGCAAGGCATCGGCCCCGGCCGGCGCCCCGAAGACCTCCGCCGCCCCGGTGGAGGAGATCGTGGCCGAGCCGGTCGCCGAGCCGGAGCCCGTCGCGGCCCCGGAGCCGGTGGCCGAGGAGGCTCCGCAGGGCCGGACGCGCCGCCGGGCCACCCGGAAGGCGACCGCCCCGGCGGGATCGCCGGCCCCGGCCGGGACGACCGTGACCGAGGCCGCCCCGGCGGAACCGGCCGAGCCCGCGCCGGCCGGCCCCGACCCGGTGGCCGCCGAGGACCCGGTGGTCGAGGCGTCGCACGCCGAGGCCCCGGCCGAGGAGCAGGCCGCGCCGCCGCGTGTCCGGCGCCGCGCCACCCGTAAGGTCAGCGCGCCCGCCGGTTCGCCGGCGGGGGCCGAGGACGCCGCGGTCGTCGTGGTGGAGGCCACCGAGACCCCCGAGGCCACCGAGACCCCCGAGGCGTCGGCGGAGCCCGAGGGCGAGGCGGCCCCGGCCAAGAAGGCGGCCCGCAAGACCGCCAAGAAGGCCACGGCCAAGAAGGCGGCGGTCAAGAAGACCGCGGCCAAGAAGACGGCCGCGAAGAAGACGACGGCCAAGAAGGCGGCGGCGAAGAAGACGGTGGCGGCGGAGCAGCAGACCGCCCCGGCCGTCACGGCCACGGCCGACGAGGGCTGATCCGCCTCGCGTGACGCGGTCCGGCCGGTCCCACCCCGGGACCGGCCGGCCGCGTCGCGGCGCCGGGCCCTCCCGCCCCCGACACGAAAGCCCCCACATGCGCAAGATCCAGAAGGCCGTCATACCGGCCGCCGGGCTCGGTACCCGGTTCCTGCCGGCGACGAAGGCGACTCCCAAGGAGATGCTGCCGGTCGTGGACAAGCCGGCGATCCAGTACGTCGTGGAGGAGGCCGCCGCCGCGGGGCTGAACGACGTCCTGATGATCACCGGGCGCAACAAGCGCGCGCTGGAGGACCACTTCGACCGGAACTACGAGCTGGAGTCGGCGCTGACCCGCAAGGGCGACGCCGAGCGGCTGGTCCGGGTCCAGGAGTCGAGCGACCTCGCGACCATGCACTACGTCCGCCAGGGCGACCCGCGCGGCCTGGGTCACGCCGTCCTGTGCGCGGAGCCCCATGTCGGCGACGAGCCCTTCGCGGTGCTCCTCGGCGACGACCTGATCGACCCGCGCGACCCGCTGCTGACCCGGATGACCGGGATCCAGGAGCGCGAGGGCGGCAGCGTCGTCGCGCTGATGGAGGTGGCGCCCGAACAGAGCCACCTCTACGGCTGCGCGGCGGTGGAGCCCACCGCCGAGGAGGGCATCGTCCGGGTCACGGGGCTGGTCGAGAAGCCGGAGCCGGGCGACGCCCCCAGCAACCTCGCGGTCATCGGCCGCTATGTCCTGGACCCCGCCGTCTTCGCCGTGCTGCGCGAGACCGAGCCGGGCCGGGGCGGCGAGATCCAGCTGACCGACGCGCTCCAGCAGCTCGCCGCCGACGAGAAGCTCGGCGGCCCGGTGCACGGCGTGGTCTTCCGGGGCCGGCGCTACGACACCGGCGACCGCGGCGACTATCTGCGGGCCATCGTCCGCCTCGCCTGCGAGCGCGAGGACCTGGGCCCCGACTTCCGCAGCTGGCTGCGCGCCTACGTGGCCTCGGAACTCTGACCCGCCCGCCGGGCCCCGTACTCCTGATCCCAGACACCCGTACCACCGCACCGCAACACCGCACCGAGGAGAACTCCATGATCGGCATGATTCTGGCCGCCGGCGCCGGCCGTCGTCTGCGTCCCTACACCGACACGCTGCCCAAGGCGCTCGTGCCCGTCGGCCCCGAGGGCGACGAGGAGAGCCTGACCGTGGTCGACCTGACGCTCGGCAACTTCGCCGAGGTCGGCCTGACCGAGGTCGCGATCATCGTGGGCTACCGCAAGGAGGCCCTGTACGAGCGCAAGGCGGCGCTGGAGGCCAAGTACGGCGTCAGCATCTCGCTGATCGACAACGACAAGGCCGAGGAGTGGAACAACGCCTACTCCCTGTGGTGCGGCCGGGACGCCCTCAAGGACGGCGTCATCCTCGCCAACGGCGACACCGTGCACCCGGTCTCCGTCGAGAAGACCCTGCTGGCCGCCCGCGGTGACGGCAAGAAGATCATCCTCGCCCTCGACACGGTGAAGTCCCTCGCCGACGAGGAGATGAAGGTCGTTGTGGCGGACGGCAAGGGCGTCCAGCGGATCACCAAGCTGATGGACCCGGCCGAGGCCACCGGTGAGTACATCGGCGTCACCCTCATCGAGGGCGACGCGGCCGAGGAGCTGGCCGACGCGCTGAAGACCACCTTCGAGCGCGACCCGGACCTCTACTACGAGGACGGCTACCAGGAGCTCGTCAACCGCGGCTTCAAGGTCGACGTGGAGCCGATCGGCGACGTGAAGTGGGTGGAGATCGACAACCACGAGGACCTTGCCAAGGGCAGGAAGATCGCGTGCCAGTACTGACCCGGCTGATACCCGCGCCGGTCGTCGTGGACATCCGGGCCGGGGCTCTCGCGGATCTGGCGGGCGTGCTCGCCGATCAGCGGATCTCCGGCTCGGGGAAGCTGGCGGTCGCGATCAGCGGGGGTTCCGGCCGGGCGCTGCGGGAACGGCTGACGGACAGCCTGCCGGGCGCCTCCTGGTTCGAGGTCGGCGGCGGCACGCTGAACGACGCCGTCAAGCTCGCCGAGGCCATGAAGTCCGGGCGGTACGACGCCGTGGTCGGTCTCGGCGGCGGCAAGATCATCGACTGCGCCAAGTTCGCCGCGGCGCGCGTCGGGCTGCCCCTGGTCGCCGTGGCGACGAACCTGTCCCACGACGGGCTGTGCTCCCCGGTCGCGACGCTGGACAACGACGCGGGCCGGGGCTCGTACGGGGTGCCCAACCCGATCGCCGTGGTCATCGACCTCGACGTCATCCGCGAGGCCCCCGTCCGCTTCGTGCGGTCCGGGATCGGGGACGCGCTGTCCAACATCTCCGCCGTGGCCGACTGGGAGCTGGCCCACCGGGTCAACGGCGAGGACATCGACGGCCTGGCCGCCGCGATGGCCCGGCAGGCCGGCGAGGCCGTGCTGCGCCACCCGGGCGGCCTGGGCGACGACGCGTTCCTCCAGGTGCTGGCGGAGGGCCTGGTGCTCACGGGGATCTCGATGTCGGTGGCCGGTGACAGCCGCCCGGCCTCCGGCGCCTGCCACGAGATCAACCACGCCTTCGACCTGCTCTTCCCGCAGCGGGCCGCCAGCCACGGTGAACAGTGCGGGCTCGGCGCGGCGTTCGCCATGCACCTGCGCGGCGCCGTCCAGGAGTCCGTACGCATGACCCGGGTGCTGCGGCGCCACGGGCTGCCGGTCACCGCCGAGGACATGGGCTTCGACATGGACGAGTTCGTCCAGGTGGTCGCGTTCGCACCGAAGACCCGGCCGGGCCGGTACACCATCCTGGAACACCTGAACCTGTCCGAGGACGGCATCAGGGACGCGTACGCCGAGTACGTCAGAACCGCCGCGGTCTGAGGGGCAGGGCCCGGTTTGACCGGCTGTGCCGGGCCCCGTAACCTTGACTGTCGGCGTTTGTTCGCCACACCTCTGAGCACCGACCTCCCGCTCGTTCGGGAGAGGCCGCTCGTCCACTCCGGATCGTCATGGGTCTCCGGACCCGTGTGAGCGGCTGGCATCAGAGGTTCCCGCTTCGAGTGAGAGTGAGATCCGCGTGTACGCCATCGTGCGCAGCGGTGGCCGCCAGCACAAGGTTGCTGTCGGTGACATCGTTGAGGTTGACAAGATTTCCACTGCCAAGGTTGGCGACACGGTAGAGCTCTCTACCCTGCTCGTTGTCGACGGCGACGCCGTGACCAGCGACCCGTGGGTGCTCGACGGCATCAAGGTCCAGGCCGAGGTCGTGGACCACCACAAGGGCGCGAAGATCGACATCCTTCGCTACAAGAACAAGACCGGCTACCGCCGTCGCCAAGGTCACCGCCAGCAGTACACGGCGATCAAGGTCACCGGTATTCCCGCGGCTGCGAAGTAAGGGACTGAGAACACATGGCACACAAGAAGGGCGCATCGTCCACCCGGAACGGGCGCGATTCCAATGCTCAGCGGCTCGGCGTGAAGCGCTTCGGCGGCCAGGCCGTCAACGCCGGTGAGATCCTGGTCCGCCAGCGCGGCACCCACTTCCACCCGGGCACGGGCGTCGGCCGTGGCGGCGACGACACGCTGTTCGCCCTCGCCGCCGGTGCGGTCGAGTTCGGCACGCACCGTGGTCGCAAGGTCGTGAACATCGTTCCGATCGCCGGCTGAATTCCCGGCGCTCGTAGAGCGGTATGACGTGGAGGCGGACCTCACTTCCCGAGAAGGGAAGTGGGTCCGCCTTTCGCGTGTTGTCCCTACGGGGGCAAGCGAAGTTTTTCCGCAGGTATGCAACTGGAGGTTCCATCCATGACCACCTTCGTGGACCGCGTCGAACTGCATGTCGCCGCGGGTAACGGAGGCCACGGCTGTGCCTCCGTTCACCGTGAGAAGTTCAAGCCGCTCGGCGGTCCGGACGGCGGCAACGGCGGCCGCGGCGGCGATGTGACCCTGGTCGTGGACCAGTCCGTCACCACGCTCCTCGACTACCACCACCACCCCCACCGCAAGGCCACCAACGGCCAGCCCGGCGCGGGCGACAACCGCACCGGCAAGGAGGGCCAGGACCTGGTCCTGCCCGTCCCGGACGGCACCGTCGTCCTCGACCGCCAGGGCAATGTGCTCGCGGACCTCGTCGGCCAGGGCACCGCCTTCGTCGCGGGCCAGGGCGGCCGCGGCGGCCTCGGCAACGCCGCGCTGGCCTCCGCCCGCCGCAAGGCCCCCGGCTTCGCGCTGCTCGGCGAGCCCGGCGAGGCCCGCGACATCGTCCTGGAGCTCAAGACCGTCGCCGACGTGGCCCTCGTGGGCTACCCGAGCGCCGGCAAGTCCTCGCTGATCTCGGTGCTCTCGGCCGCGAAGCCGAAGATCGCGGACTACCCCTTCACCACCCTCGTCCCGAACCTGGGCGTGGTCACCGCGGGCCAGACGGTCTACACCATCGCGGACGTCCCGGGCCTGATCCCGGGAGCCAGCCAGGGCAAGGGCCTCGGCCTGGAGTTCCTGCGCCACGTCGAGCGCTGCTCGGTGCTCGTCCACGTACTGGACACGGCGACGCTGGAGTCCGACCGCGACCCGGTCTCCGACCTCGACATGATCGAGGAGGAGCTGAAGCTGTACGGCGGGCTTGAGGACCGGCCCCGCATCGTCGTCCTCAACAAGATCGACATCCCGGACGGCCAGGACCTCGCGGACATGATCCGCCCCGACCTGGAGGCGCGCGGCTACCGCGTCTTCGAGGCGTCCGCCGTCGCCAGGACCGGGCTCAAGGAGCTGTCGTTCGCCCTCGCCGGCATCATCGCCGAGGCACGCGCCGCCAAGCCGGTCGAGGAGGCCACCCGCATCGTCATCCGGCCCAAGGCCGTGGACGACGCCGGGTTCAGCGTCACCCTGGACGAGGACGGCATCTACCGGGTGCGCGGCGAGAAGCCGGAGCGCTGGGTGCGCCAGACCGACTTCAACAACGACGAGGCCGTCGGCTACCTCGCGGACCGGCTCGCCCGGCTCGGTGTCGAGGACCAGCTGCGCAAGGCCGGGGCCCGGTCGGGCGACGGCGTGGCGATCGGCGCCGAGGACAACGCGGTCGTCTTCGACTGGGAGCCGACCGTGACCGCCGGTGCGGAGATGCTGGGCCGCCGTGGCGAGGACCACCGCCTGGAGGCGCCGCGTCCGGCCACCCAGCGGCGCCGCGACCGCGATGCGGAGCGCGACGAGGTCGCCGAGGAGTACCGGGACTTCGACCCGTTCTCGTAAGCACGAAAAACGACCGCGGGCCCGGTCCCTTCCGAACGGTGGAAGGGGACGGGCCCGCAGTCGTTTCGCGGGAACCTCAGACCTGGGCCAATGCCTCCGCGGGGGAGGGGACCGGGGTGCGCTCGGCGAGCGGGACCACCGGCAGTGGGGTCTCCTCGCCCAGGAACACCCTGCGCACCACGCGCTCGGCGGCGCGCCCGTCGTCGTAGTCGCAGTACCGCTCCCGGAACGCCGCGCGCAGCGCCGCCGCCTTCTCGTCGCCCCATTCCTTCGAGCCCAGGACCTCGGTCAGCCGCTCCTGGGTCGTCGCGACGGCGCCCGGGGGCTCGGCCATCAGGTCGAAGTAGGTGCCGCGCACGACCCGGTAGGTGTCCCAGTCGTCCGCGTGGATGACGATCGGCCGGTCCAGACTGGCGTAGTCGAACATCGCCGAGGAGTAGTCGGTGATCAGGGCGTCGGCGGCGAGGTAGAGCTGTTCGACGTTGCCGTGGGCGGAGACGTCGATGATCCGGCCGCCGGCCTGGAGCTCGGCGAGCCGGCCGGTGGGCTTGTAGAAGTAGTGCCCGCGCACCAGCAGGGTGACGTCCGGGCCCAGGTCCTCGGCCAGCTTCGACAGGTCGATCCGGGGCGCGAACGCCTTCTCGTACTCGCGGTGGGTCGGCATGTACAGGAAGGCGGTCGTGCCGTCCGCGAGGCCGAGCTCCCGCCGGGCCGCCACGACGTCCGCGGCGGTGGCGTTGACCAGCACGTCGTTGCGCGGGTAGCCGGTCTCCAGGGTGGTGTACCGGCACGGATAGACCCGCTCCCAGACGGTGCTGGTGAACCGGTTGGAGGACAGGCTGAAGTCCCAGCGGTCGCAGCGGCGGAGCAGCTTCTCCATGTCCATGTCGGTGGACGCCGGGTACTGCGCCTGGTCGAGGCCCATCGTCTTCAGCGGGGTGCCGTGGTGGGTCTGGAGGTGGATCTGCCCGTCGCGCTTGACGATGGTGTCGCCGAAGTTGACGTTGTTCGTCAGGTACTTGGCGCGGGCCATGACCGCCCAGTACTCGCGTGAGCCGACGATCACCTTCTCGACGCCCTTGGGCACCCGGTCACGGTGCTCGGCGCGCACCGCCCAGACCCGGCGCGTCTGCGGCGCGAGCCGGCCGAGCTCGGCCTCGATGGCCGCCGGGTTGCAGGAGTAGCCGCGGCCCCAGTACGCGGAGAACACGGCCAGGTTCTCGTCCACCGGCAGCCGCAGCTGGGACCGGTAGAACATGCCGAGCGCCGCCCGCTTGGCCCGGCCGATCCGGGCCCTGCCGCCCAGCCGGGCGCGGTGGCGGACGCTGTTGGCGCGGGTCAGGCCGAAGAACGCGGAGGCCGCGTCGGCGCCGAGCAGCGCGTACTTGTAGCCGCGCCCGCCCGCCGGCCGCTCGAAGCCCTCCGGGAGCCGCGCGCGGTAGTCCTTCGCGGCCCGGTGGAAGAACTCGGCGCGCGCGTTGCGCGGCAGCCGGCCCGGCCGCTCCAGCACGGTCAGGAACTGGTCGACCATCTTCCGGAACAGCATCGGGCCCCAGCGGTCGAGGTCCGGCCGCCCGTCCAGGAACGCGAACACCCGGTCGTACTGGTCGAAGACGTCGAAGTGCTTCCGGCTGACCGTGCTCAGGATGTTGCCGCCCTCACGCCGCTGCCGGTACATGACGCAGGAGCGGTCGAGCACCGCGATGCGCTCCGCCGCGATGAGCGAGCTGTACGTCCACGGCGCGTCCTCGTAGTAACCGGGCGGGAACTGGAAGCCGTGCCGGGTGACGAAGTCGCGGCGGTACGCCTTGTTCCACACGATCTGGAGCAGGTCCAGGAGCTGCGGGCGCTCGGCGAGCGAGAAGACGGCCGGGCCCTCCTCGGTCATCAGGTCGGTGCGCTTGTTGCGGAGCAGCTGCCCGTCCCAGTACGTCCGGGTGTAGTCGTAGACCAGGATGTCGGGGTCGCCGGTCGCTTCGAGCCGGGCCGCGATGGCCGACAGCGAGCCCGGTGCCAGGGTGTCGTCGCTGTCCAGGAAGAGGATGTAGTCACCGGTCGCCTGTTCGAGCCCCGCGTTGCGCGCGCGGCCCAGGCCGACGTTCTCCGTGAGGTGCAGCACACGCAGCCGGTCGTCGCGGGCCGCGTATGTGTCGAGGATCGCGCCGGAACCGTCCGGGGAGCAGTCGTCGACGCCGACGACCTCGAAGTCGGTGAAGTCCTGCCCGAGCACGGAGTCCAGACACTCCCCGATGTACCCCTGCACGTTGTACGCAGGCACGATGAGTGTCAGTCGAGGCATCGTCCACCAGTTCCAGAGGGCTGTCCGCAGGGGCTTTACGAGGGGTGTGGTCGGGACCGTGCGACAGTGGTCGGCGTCCGGCACCCGGACAGCGTAGTTGATCGCCCCGGCCGCACCCGGGGGTGCCGGGGGCCTTCCGCGTAGGGTGGAACGCCGACGGCACAGCGGCTGACAGGAGAAGCACGAACATGACCTGGATGGTTACGGGTGGGGCGGGGTTCATCGGCGCGCACGTGGTGCGCGCGATGCTCGCCGGTGGTCAGCGGGTGGTCGTGTTCGACGACCTGTCGACGGGCAGCGCCGACAAGGTGCCCGCGGGCGTTCCCCTGGTGACCGGCACGGTTCTCGACCGCGAGGCCCTGGACGGGGCGATCCGCGAGCACGGGGTGACCGGTGTGGTGCACGTAGCGGGCAAGAAGCAGGTCGGCGAGTCCGTCGAGCGGCCCCTGTACTACTACAAGGAGAACGTCACCGGTCTGGAGGTCCTGCTGTCGAGCATGGTCGCCGCGGGCGTCGACCGGCTGGTGTTCTCCTCGTCGGCCGCCGTCTACGGCATGCCCGACGTCGACCTCGTCACCGAGACGACTCCGTGCGTGCCGATGAGTCCGTACGGCGAGACCAAGCTGGTCGGCGAGTGGCTGATCCACGCCGCCGCCAAGGCTCACGGGCTGCGCGCCGCCTCGATGCGCTACTTCAACGTGGCGGGCGCCGCCTCGCCGGAGCTGGCCGACGAGGGCGTCTTCAACCTCGTCCCGATGGTCTTCGAGCGCCTGGAGGCCGGCGAGGCCCCGCGTATCTTCGGCGACGACTACGACACGCCCGACGGCACCTGCATCCGCGACTACATCCACGTCGAGGACATCGCCTCCGCCCACCTCGCCGCCGCCCGCCGGCTGGAGGAGGCCGAGGCCGGCACGGACCTCACGCTGAACATCGGCCGCGGCGAGGGCAGCTCGGTGCGCGAGATGGTCGACCGCATCCTCAAGGTCACGGGCAACGAGGACGCCACCGCCGAGGTCTCCGCCCGCCGCCCCGGCGACCCGGCCCGCGTGGTCGCCTCCGCCGAGCGCATCAGCGAGGAGCTGGGCTGGTCGGCGCGGTACGGCGTGGACGAGATGATCGAGTCCGCCTGGCAGGGCTGGCGCCTGCGCCACCCGTAAGCACGGCCGTACGCAGGGCCCGGCACCGCTCCCCGAGGGCGGCGCCGGGCCCTGCGCGTATGACGGGGTGGTCCGGGTTGCGAGAGACCGTCACTTTTCCCCCTGATATAGCGTTAATAGCCGTTTTGTCGCGGAAGATGCGAGGGAAGCTCAGTAAGGTCCCCTAGGTAGCGGCCCCGGCGGCCGCCGTCACATCTCATCGTGGGGGCAGGAACTGTGAAGGCTCTCGTACTTTCCGGTGGGGCCGGCACCCGGCTTCGTCCCATCACCCATACCTCGGCGAAACAGCTGGTCCCGGTGGCGAACAAGCCGGTGCTCTTCTACGGTCTGGAGGCCATCGCGGAGGCCGGCATCACCGAGGTCGGCATCATCGTGGGCGACACCGAGGAGGAGATCCGCGCGGCGGTCGGCGACGGTTCGCGCTTCGGCATCGATGTCACCTACATCCGGCAGGCCGAACCCCTCGGTCTCGCCCACGCGGTCCTGGTCGCCCAGCGCTTTCTGGGGAACGACGACTTCGTGATGTACCTGGGGGACAACTTCATCGTCGGCGGGATCGCGGACCTGGTCGAGGAGTTCCGCGCGGACCGGCCCGACGCGCAGATCCTGCTGACCCGGGTGCCCGACCCGACCTCGTTCGGCGTCGCGGAGCTGGACGGGGACGGCAGGGTGGTGGCCCTGGAGGAGAAGCCGGAGCACCCGAAGAGCGACCTCGCGCTCGTCGGCGTCTACCTCTTCACCCCGGCCGTCCACGAGGCCGTCCGCTCGATCCGCCCCTCCTGGCGCGGCGAGCTGGAGATCACCCACGCCATCCAGTGGCTCATCGACCGCGAACGCGACGTGCGCTCCACCATCATCCGCGGCTACTGGAAGGACACCGGCAACGTCACCGACATGCTGGAGGTCAACCGGACCGTCCTGGAGAGCGTCGAGCCGTGCACCGACGGCGCCTACGTCGACGGCGAGAGCGAGATCATCGGCAGGGTGCTGATCGAGCCGGGTGCCCGGGTCACCCGCAGCCGGATCGTCGGGCCCGCCGTGATCGGGACCGGGTCGGTGATCAGCGACGCCTATGTCGGCCCGTTCACCTCGGTCGCCCAGAACTGCCGCATCGAGGACAGCGAGATCGAGTACTCCATCGTCCTCGGGGGCGCCTCCATCGACGGGGTGAGGCGCGTGGAGGCATCGCTGATCGGCCACGACGTCGAGGTGACGCCCGCGCCCCGCAGCCCCTCAGCCCACCGACTCGTCCTCGGCGACCACAGCAAGGTGCAGATCTCCTCATGACCGGTACGCGCATCCTCGTCACCGGAGGCGCCGGCTTCATCGGCTCCCACTACGTCCGTACGCTCCTCGGCCCGGACGGCCCCGGCGACGTCTCCGTCACCGTGCTCGACGCCCTCACCTACGCGGGCAACCCGGCCAACCTGGACGAGGTCCGGGGCCACCCGGGCTTCGCCTTCGTGCACGGCGACATCTGCGACCCGGAGCCGGTCGCGCGGCTCATGGCCGGACACGACCAGGTGGTGCACTTCGCCGCCGAGTCCCATGTGGACCGCTCCATCGACGGCGGCGCCGCCTTCGTCCGTACGAACGTCGTGGGCACCCACACCCTGGTCCACGCCGCGCACGAGGCGGGCGTCCGCACCTTCGTCCACGTCTCCACCGACGAGGTCTACGGCTCCGTCGAAGAGGGCTCCTGGACCGAGGACGAACCCCTCGCGCCCAACTCCCCGTACTCCGCCTCCAAGGCGTCCGGCGACCTCATCGCCCTGGCGTACCACCGCACCCACGGCCTCGACGTCCGCGTCACCCGCTGCTCCAACAACTACGGGCACCACCACTTCCCCGAGAAGGTCATCCCGCTCTTCGTCACCAACCTCCTGGAGGGGCTGCCCGTCCCGCTGTACGGCGACGGCGGCCATGTCCGCGACTGGCTGCACATCGACGACCACGTGCAGGGGATCGAGCTCGTGCGTACCCAGGGCCGCCCCGGCGAGGTCTACAACATCGGCGGCGGCACCGAACTCTCCAACAAGGAGCTCACCCGGCTGCTCCTGGAGGCGTGCGACGCCGACTGGGACACCGACGTGGTCCACGTCGAGGACCGCAAGGGCCACGACCGGCGCTACTCCGTCGACTGCGCGAAGATCCGCGAGGAGCTGGGTTACGCGCCCCGCAAGGACTTCGCGGCCGGCCTCGCCGAGACCGTCCGCTGGTACCGCGAGAACCGCTCCTGGTGGGAACCGCTCAAGGAAAGGGCCGCCCTGTGAGGCCGCGCTGGCTGGTCACCGGGGCCGGCGGCATGCTCGGCCGGGACCTGACGACCGCTCTGGCCCGCGAGGGCGCCACCGTCGTGGCGGCGGACCGCGCGGCCCTGGACATCGCCGACCCGGCGCAGGTCCGCGCCGTCCTCGACGCCCACCGGCCCGCCGTCGTCGTGAACTGCGCCGCCTGGACCGCCGTGGACGACGCGGAGAGCCGGGAGGCCGAGGCGCTGCGCGTCAACGGCACCGGACCCGCCGTCCTCGCCGACGTCTGCCGCGCCCACGGCAGCGTCCTGCTGCACATCTCCACCGACTACGTGTTCGCGGGCGACGCGGACCGGCCGTACCCGGAGGACGCCCCGACCGCGCCGCGCAGCGCGTACGGCCGCACCAAACTGGCCGGGGAGCGCGCGGTCCTGGAGACCCTGCCGGACACGGGCCACGTCGTGCGGACGGCCTGGCTCTACGGCGCGGGCGGCGCCAACTTCGTCCGTACGATGATCGGGCTGGAAGCCGTCAAGGACACCCTCGACGTGGTGGACGACCAGCGCGGACAGCCCACCTGGACCGTCGATCTCGCCTCCCGGCTGGTCCTGCTGGGCCGCGCCGCGCTCGACGGCACCGCCCCGGCGGGCGTCTACCACGGCACCAGCGACGGGGCGACGACCTGGTACGGCCTGGCCCGCGAGGTGTTCCGGCTGCTGGGCGCCGACCCGGACCGCGTCCGCCCGGTCGGCAGCGCCGCCTTCGCCAGGCCCGCGCCCCGGCCCGCGTACAGCGTGCTCGCGCACGACCGCTTCCGGGCCGCCGGCATCGAACCGGTCCGCGACTGGCGCGCGGCGCTGCACGCGGCCTTCCCCGTGCTGCTCGCCGCCGAACGCCCCGGTCAGCGGCCGGCCGGGCTGAACGACGGCTCGCCGGACCGGACGCCCGGGACCGCCGGACCGTCCGCGCGCAGCCGCGCGTAGTACGTCTCGCACGCCGCGTACGAGGGCAGCAGCCCGCGCTCCCCGGCCTCGGCGAGCTTCGGGGCCGAGGCGTCCTTCGGGGAGAGCAGCGGCGCGATGTCCGCCGGCCACCCGATGCCCAGGTCCGGGTCGAGCGGGTCGATGCCGTGCTCCCGCTCCGGCGCGTAGCCCTCGGAGCAGAGGTACAGCACGCACGCGTCGTCGGTGAGCGCCATGAACCCGTGGCCGAGCCCCTCCGCGAGGTAGACCGCCCGGTGGTCGGTGTCGTCCAGCCGGACCGCCTCCCACCGCTTGTACGTGGGCGAGCCGGTGCGTACGTCCACGATCACGTCCAGCACCGCGCCCCGCACGCACTTCACGTACTTCGCCTGGCCCGGCGGCACGTCCGCGAAGTGGATCCCGCGCAGCGTGCCCCGCCGCGAGCTGGAGAAGTTGGCCTGCGCGAGCCCCAGCGTGTGCCCGGCCGCGGCCCCCAGGTCCGCCGCCCGGAACCACTCGTGGAAGCTGCCGCGGCCGTCCGGGAAGACCGTGGGCTCGTGCACCCAGGCCCCGGGAACGGAGAGCCGGCGCATGCGATCACATCCTGTTCGCGCTCCGCGGGGCCTCCTGCCGGCCCCGGTGTCTCTGCCCAACGAGTCCGGGGACCGAACGGACACGGAACGGGACATAAGGCTACGAAAAGGTTTCCACGGTGCGGAACGCGAAGGCGCCGGAATCCGCTCTCGCGTAGATTGCGGGGTCCAGCGAGCGAATGCGGGGGACCGGGTGGCAGGGGCAAGGCAGGGCGTGACGGAAGCCCGCAGGATCGTGGTCAAGGTCGGTTCCTCCTCCCTCACCACCGCCGCCGGCGGCCTCGACGCCGACCGCGTCGACGCCCTGGTCGACGTACTGGCCAAGGTCCGCGACGGCGGCGAACGCGAGGTCGTCCTCGTCTCCTCCGGCGCCATCGCGGCCGGACTCGCCCCGCTCGGACTCCACCGCAGGCCCAAGGACCTGGCCCGCCAGCAGGCCGCCGCCAGCGTCGGCCAGGGACTCCTCGTCGCCCGCTACACCGCCTCCTTCGCCCGCTACGGCGTGCGCGTCGGCCAGGTCCTGCTCACCAGCAACGACACCAGCCGCCGCGCCCACTACCGCAACGCCTACCGCACCCTCGACCAGCTCCTGGACATGGGCGCGCTGCCCGTCGTCAACGAGAACGACACCGTCGCCACGGACGAGATCCGGTTCGGCGACAACGACCGGCTCGCCGCCCTCGTCGCCCACCTGGTCCGTGCCGACCTGCTGGTCCTCCTCTCCGATGTGGACGGCCTCTACGACGGCGACCCGCGCATCCCCGGCACCACCCGCATCGCCCAGGTCACCGGCCCCGCCGACCTGGCCGGGGTCAGCATCGGCAGCGCGGGCAAGGCGGGCGTCGGCACCGGCGGCATGGTCACCAAGGTCGAGGCGGCCCGGATCGCCACCGCCGCGGGCATCCCCGTCGTCCTCACCTCCGCGAGCCACGCCGCCGACGCCCTCGCGGGCCGCGACACCGGCACCTACTTCCACCGCACCGGCCGCCGCTCCGCCGACCGGCTCCTCTGGCTCGCCCACGCCTCGACCCCGCGCGGCTCGCTGACCCTGGACGACGGGGCGGTGCAGGCGGTCGTGGAGCGCCACAGCTCGCTGCTGCCGGCCGGGATCGCGGCGGTCGAGGGCGAGTTCACCGCGGGCGACCCGGTGGAACTGCGCGATCTGCGGGGGCGGCCCGTGGCGCGCGGGCTCGTCAACTTCGACGCCAAGGAGATGCCGCAGCTCCTCGGCCGCTCCACCCGAGACCTCGCCCGCGACCTCGGCCCCGCCTACGAACGCGAGGTCGTACACAGGGACGATCTCGTCCTCCTGCACGGCTGACGCCCCCCGAAACGGCTGAAAGTCCAGCCATCGGACCGAGACCTTCACGAAAACCGCCCCACACCGGGCCGCGGGCTGGTCCACTTTGTAGCAGGGAAACTGCGGGGTACAGCAAAAGCAACACATCACAGGAGGCCGCCGGTGAGACGAGCGCGCCCGGGGGCGCCGCCCCGAGGAACGGGTGGCCGCACCCTGACCAGTGTGGGAGCGGGGGCAGGCTTCGACGGGAGCGGACCCGCGGACCGGAGGGACGAGCGCCCCGCCCGGCCGGATCCGAGACCGGCCGGCCAGGAGCACGCCCCGTCGAAGCTGTGGCACGTCACCCTCTGCGTCTCCGGGAACGAGTTCCCGCTGAAGGAGGTCAGGCGCGGTCTCGAACAGCTCGCGCACGACCACCCGTTCCTGCTGACCAGCCGCTACGCCAACGACCACGCGGAGATCCGCTACTGGGAGGAGGCCCGCGACCTGCACGACGCGGCGGCCGTCGCCCTGCGGCTCTGGGGCGAGCACCGCTCCACCGCCGGTCTGCCGCCCTGGGCGATCGTCGGCCTCGAAGTCATCGACCGCGAGACCTATCACCAGCGCGTCGCCGAGGGCTACGGGCCGCCGCCGGCCGCCCCGGTCGGCGTCCACCCGTACTGACCGGCCGCCGCCGGTGAAACGGCCGTCTCGCATCACGGGATGCGTGCGGAATGCCCGCAGGGCGCGCACTACTCTGCGGGCATGACCACGCTCTCGCCGTACGACAACCTGTCTCCCGTGGCCCAGGCCGCCTACCGGGCCCGCTCCGCCGCCGCCGACATCGCGCCACTTCCGCGAGCGGCGAAGGACGACGCGCTCCTGGCGATCGCCGACGCGCTGGAAGTACGGACGAGCGACATCCTCGCGGCCAACGCCGAGGACGTGGCGCGCGCCCGTGAGGCGGGGACCAGCGAATCCGTCGTGGACCGGCTGACCCTCACCCCGGAGCGCATCCGCGCCATCGCCGCCGACGTACGGGACGTCGCCGCCCTGCCCGACCCGGTCGGCGAGGTCGTCCGCGGCTCGACCCTGCCCAACGGCATCGACCTGCGCCAGGTCCGGGTGCCGCTCGGCGTCGTCGGGATCATCTACGAGGCCCGGCCCAACGTGACCGTGGACGCCGCCGCCCTCTGCCTGAAGTCCGGCAACGCCGTCCTGCTGCGCGGCTCGTCCTCCGCCTTCGCGTCGAACACCGCCCTGGTGCGGGTGCTGCGCGACGCCGTGGGCGGCTCCGGCCTGCCGGCCGACGCGGTGCAGCTGGTCCCGGGTGAGAGCCGCGACTCGGTGCGCGAGCTGATGCGCGCCCGGGGCCTCGTGGACGTGCTCATCCCGCGCGGCGGCGCCTCGCTGATCCGCACGGTGGTCGAGGAGTCCACCGTCCCCGTCATCGAGACCGGCACCGGCAACTGCCATGTGTACGTCGACGCGCAGACCGACCTGGACATGGCCGTGGAGATCCTGGTCAACTCCAAGGCCCAGCGCCCCAGCGTCTGCAACGCCGCCGAGACCCTGCTCGTCCACAAGGACGTCGCCGACGCCTTCCTGCCGCGCGCCCTGGACGCCCTGGCCGAGGCCGGCGTGACCGTGCACGGCGACGAACGGGTGCTGGAGTACGCCGAGGGCTCCAAGGCCACGGTGGTGGCGGCGACCCCGGAGGACTGGGAGACCGAATACCTCTCGTACGACATCGCGGCGGCCGTCGTGGAGTCGCTGGACGCGGCCGTGGCGCACATCCGTCTCTGGTCCTCCGGCCACACCGAGGCCATCGTGACCACCTCGCAGGCCGCCGCCCGCCGCTTCACCCGGCTGGTGGACTCCACGACGGTGGCCGTCAACGCCTCGACCCGGTTCACCGACGGAGGCCAGTTCGGTTTCGGTGCCGAGATCGGCATCTCCACGCAGAAGCTGCACGCCAGGGGCCCCATGGGCCTGCCGGAACTGACGTCCACCAAGTACATCGTCACCGGCGACGGCCATGTGAGGTGACCCGGTGACGGGCGAATGCGCCGTCTCCCTGCCCAAAGCGGTCCGCCGGGGCTAGTCTGAAACCGTGGCGGACGACGTGGGGGGCAGGCCGTATCCGAACGGCTGGGAGCCCGACGACGACCGCGGGGGCGCGGACGAGGACTTCGCCTCCGTGGTGTTCGACGAGGACTTCGTACGGGCCGCCGAGTTCCACGAACCGACCGCCGTCGAGCGGCTGTTGGCCGCGGCGGAGGCGCGCGCGGAGGCTGACGCCCGGCGCACCGGAGCCCGCGGCGGCCCCTTCGAGGACGAGCTGTACGACGAGGGCTACGGTCCGGGCGGCTACGGCGGCCCGGACGGCTACGACCCGCTGGACGCGGACGACTTCCACGAGCGCGGCCCCTACGGACGCCACGGCGGCGCGCTCCGCCCGTACCGGGGGGCGGCCCGCTGGCACCGGCCGGTCGCCTGGCTGCTGGCCGTCCTGATGGGCGTCGGCATGGTCGCCCTCGCCTTCAGCGCCGTCTACCGCAACAGCTCGGGGGACCGGCAGGACCAGGTCCCGCCGCCTGCCTCGACCGGTGTGGACAGCGCGCCCGGGCCCGGCCCCGGATCCGCCCCCTCGGACGCGGACGACTACTCCCGCCCGATGGTCTCCGCCGTCCCGCGCACCCCCTGACCCCCGGCGCGCCGGCCGGCCCCGTCCCGCGTCCGGGTCCCCCGTCCGGCGGCTCCGATGGAACTCCCCGGTGGTTGCCGGGCGTCACCGCGTTTACCGTCGTCGTGATCGACCCACCCTGAAGGTATGACCCCTCCTCCGCCCGAAGAGGGGACTTCTCACGGAGTCGGGAGAAGTCATGGCACATCGCGGAGATCCACCCGACGGCCCGGCGGAGAACGGCGCGCACGGTCCGGACGACGAGTACGGCTCACTCGTCTTCGACGAGTCCTTCGTGCGGGCCGCCCGGCTGCAGGAATTCTCCGCCCAGGAACGGATGGGGGAGCACGCCCGCGCCGTCCGCAGCCTGCCCGGGCGGGCCTACCGCAACGGCTCCCGGATCGCGCTCGCCCTGATGGTCCTCATCGCCCTGGCCTTCGGCACGGCCGTCTTCATGGGCCTGAGCCACCCCTACGAGACCCCGGCCGACGCCCGGAAGCCCGAACCGATGCGGATGACCCTCGTCCCCCTCGCCCCGCGCGGCGCCGTCCCCGCGGGCACCCCCGCCGCACTCTTCGCGAGCAGCCCCGCCGCGCACTATCCGAAGGGCCGGGACGGCATCAGCCCGCCGCCCGCCCGGCACACCGCCGACTTCTCGGAGAGCGAGGTGAGTGCCGCCCTGGCCACGGTGAAGGACTATCTGGCCGCCTCCTCGCTCGACCCCGACGTACTCAGCGGGAACGCCGTGCGCCCTGTGGAAGCGCTGCTCGACCCGGACCAGATGGAGCAGTTCGACCGCAGCGTCAACGAGCCCTACGACGACGGGCAGCATGCCGCGACCGGCTGGCTCGTCCGCTTCGACCCGGTCCGGGTCACCCCGGACCCCGAGGTCCGGGTCCGGGGCACCCTGCGCTACACGCAGACGGGCTCCGACGTCCTTGAGGTCGTCTCGGACCACACCTTCACGTACGCCCTGCGCCCCGCCGTGTCGGGCCCCCAGCCGAAGGGCGGCGCCTCCCTCTTCACCGTGCGGCGGGAGATGCGCTTCCGGTTCGACCGGGAGGACCTGCGGCTGCACCGGCTGGAGGTGCAGACCAGCTACCTCCAGGCGGGCCCGCAGTCCTGCCCGGCCGACGCCTCGGGTGCCCTGCGGCCGCTGCTCGCGGGCCGACGGGCGGTCTCGCGCGGACCGGCGGGCACCGACCCGTACGCCACGGGCCGACCGGTCGCCGCGCTCTGCGGGACGCTGGAGGTCAGCTCCCTTCCGCCGACGGCCCCTGCGAGTCCTCGGGGCCCTGGGTCCCCTCAGTCCCCTCCGCCCCCGACGGCCGCGCTGAGTCGCCCGTAGCACCGCCCTTCGCGCCGCCCGCGCCAGTGAACTTGTCCCGCAGCTTGCCGCCCAGGTCCCCGGCGCCACCCGCTATGTCGCCGACGAGCTTCATCAGCGGATCCTTGCTGTTGCGCACCGAATCGGCGTAATGCGAGGCGGACTCCTTGAACGAGTCCGTCACCGAGGTGTCCTTGTCCTCGTCCCGGCGCGGGTAGTGGCCGTCCATGATCCGCTGGTACTCGCGGGTCTCCGACCACTTCTTGAGCTCGGCGGCACGGACCGTGGTGAACGGGTGCGAGCGGGGCAGCACGTTGAGGATCTTGAGCACCGAGTCGCGCAGGTCGCCGGACTTCTCGTACTCGTCGGCCTGGGCGAGGAACGCGTCCACGTTCATCTCGTGGAGGTGGTTGCCGCCGGCGATCTTCATCAGCCCACGCATCGACGCCTGTATGTCCTGGCCGGCCAGCAGCCCGGCCCGGTCCGCCGACAGCTCCGACTTGCGGAACCACTCGCGCAGCGCCGTCACGATCGCCATGATCGCGACGTTGCCCAGCGGGATCCAGGCGACCTTGAGCGCCAGATTGGTGAGGAAGAGGAGGATCGTGCGGTACACCGCGTGACCCGACAGGGCGTGACCGACCTCGTGGCCGACGACCGCCCGCATCTCCTCCTCGTCCAGCAGCTCCACCAGGCCCGTGGTCACCACGATGATCGGCTCGTCCAGCCCGATGCACATGGCGTTGGGCCGGGGGTCCTGGTTGACGTACATCGGCGGGACCTTCTCCAGGTCCAGGATGTAACAGGCGTTCCGGAGCATGTCGTTGAGGTGCGCGAACTGGGCGTCGCTCACCCGGACGGAGTCCGACAGGAAGAGGAGTCGCAGGCTGCGCTCCGGCAGCAGTCCGCTCAGCGCCTTGAAGACGGTGTCGAAGCCGCTCAGCTTGCGCAGCGCGACCAGTGCGGAGCGGTCCGCGGGGTGCTCGTAGGCCCGGGAGGAGATCCCCGGGAAACGCTTGCGCTGCCTGCTCGGTACGCGGTCCTGGCTCTCGTGGCTGCTGGTCATGACATGGGCCCCCTGTGTTCGTACGAGACGTCGCTCGCCCCCTGACGCCGCCCAGCCTAGGTGCTGGGGCTACGGTGTGCGGGGGGCTGTGGATAACTGAGGAGACGCCCGACATGCCGCACACCGTTGCTCTGTTCGCCGCCGCATCCGAGGACCAGGGGCCGGGCAACACGATCCGTATCGTGCTGGTCGTCTCCCTGCTGGGAGCCGCCCTGCTGGCCTGGTTCCTCCTCCGCGGATACCGCAACGACGACAACAACGACTGAGTCGGCGTGAGCGTGCCCGGGGCGCCCGCATACGATGTCCGCGACGTCTTCCCCCGACTCCCGATCGATAGGTCCTGCCGAAGATGAGCCTCACGAGCACCGCACACCAGCTGGTCACCGTCGCCGCCGAGGGCGCGGAGCACGGTGGTAACCACAACAGCCTTGAGCCGATCATCACCGGCGGCGGGGCCTTTGTCGCGCTTCTCCTCCTTCTCTGGATCACCACGCGCTTCAACCGCGACCGCTGAGGCCGAGGCGTACAGCTGTGCCAGTAGGCTCTGCACGCATGGGAGAGCAGGAAGTGCCTACCGGCCGCGGAAAACGCCGACTCGGCGTGATGGGCGGGACGTTTGACCCGATTCATCATGGACACCTGGTGGCGGCCAGTGAAGTGGCCGCCCAGTTCCACCTCGACGAGGTGATCTTCGTACCGACCGGGCAGCCGTGGCAGAAGAGCCACAAGCAGGTGTCCCCGGCGGAGGACCGCTATCTGATGACGGTCATCGCGACGGCGTCCAACCCGCAGTTCTCGGTCAGCCGCAGCGACATCGACCGCAAGGGCCCCACGTACACGATCGACACCCTGCGGGACCTGCGCGAGGCCCACGGCGAGGCGGACCTCTTCTTCATCACCGGTGCCGACGCGCTCGCCCAGATCCTCACCTGGCGCGACGCCGACGAACTGTTCTCGCTCTCCCACTTCATCGGCGTGACCCGGCCGGGCCATGTGCTCACGGACGACGGGCTGCCGAAGGGGGGCGTCTCCCTGGTGGAGGTCCCCGCGCTCGCGATCTCCTCGACGGACTGCCGCGCGAGGGTCGCCCAGGGCGAACCGGTCTGGTACCTCGTGCCCGACGGCGTGGTCCGCTACATCGACAAGCGCCAGCTGTACCGCGGCGAGTGAGCCACGGAAAGGGGCACCGGTGAACGACCGACAGAACCCGTACGACCCGTACTACCAGCAGCCGCAGATCATCGGCTACGACGAGTACGGGCAGCCGGTGTACCAGCAGCAGCCGGGGCAGCAGCAGTACGACCCTTACGCGCAGCAGCCGCAGCAGCAGCCCGATCCGTACGGCGGCCAGGCGCCCCAGGGCGGTGGGCAGGGCTACGGCTACGACCCGTACGTTCAGCAGCAGCAGCAGCCCGCCGCGCCGCCGCAGCCGTACGACCCCTACGCGGCCCAGCCCCAGCAGGCCCCGCAGCAGGACTACGGCTACGACCGGTACGGATACGACACCGGGCAGCAGCCCGCCGCGGTCGACACGACCCAGCAGTGGAACATTCCGCAGCAGGCCGCGACCCCCGCCCCGCCCTCTGCGCCCGCCCCGCCCTCCGCGCCCGCCCCGCCCCGTGAGCCCGCGCCGCGTCCGGGGCCGGAGGCGGCCGTGCCCGGGCAGCGCCGTGGCGACGACTACCGCACCGAGCAGTTCGCCTTCATCGAGGAGCCCGACGAGGACTCCGAGGACGTCATCGACTGGCTCAAGTTCACCGAGAGCCGCAGCGAGCGCCGCGAGGAGGCGCGCCGCCGGGGCCGCAACCGGATCGTGGCGCTGCTCGTCGTCGGCGTCCTGGCTGTGCTCGGCGGCGTCGGGTACCTGTGGTCGGCGGACAAGATCCCCGGCCTGTCCGGCGGGGAGAAGGAGAACACCGCGACGACCGGTCCGCAGCGCCGGGACGTCATCGTGGTCCACCTCCACAACACCAAGTCCGGTGTCACGTCCACCGCCCTGCTGGTCGACAACGTCACCACCAAGCAGGGCACCACGGTCCTGCTTCCCAACTCCCTCGCCGTCTCCGACGAGGGCGGCGCCACCACGACGCTCGGCAAGTCGGTCGAGGACGACGGCACGTCCGGGACCCGGGACTCCCTGGACACCCTGCTCGGCACCGACATCAGCGGGACCTGGCGTCTCGACACCCCGTACCTGGAGAACCTGGTCGACCTCGTCGGCAATATCGAGGTCGACACCGACACCGCGGTGCCGGGCGCCAAGAAGGGCTCCGGCGATCTGGTGAAGAAGGGCGAGGCGCAGACCCTCAGCGGCCAGATGGCCGTCGCGTACGCCACGTACCGGGGGCCCGGCGAGGCCGAGACCAAGCAGCTGATGCGGTTCGGGCAGGTCATGCGCGGGGTCCTGCGCAAGTTGTCCGACGACCCGCAGGCGGCCACGGTCACCGTCCAGACGCTGGCCCAGATCCTCGACCCGTCGCTGCCCGAGAAGGACCTCGGCGCCTCGCTGGCGAAGCTGGCCGAGCACGCCAAGATCGGCGACTACAAGACGGCACTGCTGCCCGTGCAGGACGACGGCACCCTCACCGACGCGGCCACCGAGAGCGTGGTCAAGGACATCCTCGGCGGCACGGTCAAGGCGCCGTCGGCGGACGGGGTGATCCGGGTCGGGATCAAGAACGCCACCGGCGACTCCGGCTCCACCGAGTCAGCCCGGGGCAAGCTGGTCAACGGCGGTTTCGCCTTCGTCAACAGCGGGAAGGCCGACGCGGTCTCCTCCTCGCAGGTGGTCTACGCCGAGGCGGCCGACAAGGAGAAGGCGACCCAGGCCGCCAAGACCCTCGGACTGCCGACGAGCGCCGTCAAGAAGGGCAAGCCGGCCGGGAACACGGACGTGTCCGTCCTCCTCGGCCAGGACTACAAGCCCGAGTAGCCGCGGAGCGCTCGCGGGAGGTCCGGAGCCGAGCGGCCCGGGCCTCCCCGCGCGGCCCGCGGGCGGCCGCGGAATATGGCTGCGTGGGCGGGCGGTTCCCCGTGAGACCCTAGAGGTCTATCCGACCGACGACGAAAGCCTGCTTGTGACCGCCACTGACCGCTCCATCGAGCTCATCAACGCCGCCGCTCAGGCGGCCGCCGACCGGCTCGCGCACGACATCATCGCCTACGACGTCAGCGACGTGCTGTCGATCACCGACGCCTTCCTGCTGGCCTCGGCCCCCAACGACCGCCAGGTCAAGTCGATCGTCGACGAGATCGAGGAGCGGCTCCAGAAGGAGCTCGGCGCCAAGCCGGTCCGCCGCGAGGGCGACCGCGACGCCCGGTGGATCCTCCTCGACTACGTCGACATCGTCATCCACGTCCAGCACAGCGAGGAGCGCGTCTTCTACGCGCTGGAGCGCCTGTGGAAGGACTGCCCCGAGATCGGCCTGCCCGAGGACGCGGTGAAGACCCGCGGCAAGGCCGCCGAGCACGCGCAGCTCAACGGCGGTCCGGAAGGTGAGCAGAGCTGAACGGCAGCAGGAGCGGCAGGGGCCGCAGGATCGTCCTCTGGCGCCATGGCCAGACGGCATGGAATCTGGAGCGTCGCTTCCAGGGCTCCACGGACATCGAGCTGACCGAGACCGGCGTGGCGCAGGCCGCCCGGGCCGCCCGGCTGCTCGCTTCGCTGAAGCCGGACGCGATCGTGGCCTCCGACCTGCGGCGGGCCGCGGCCACGGCCGCCGAGCTCGCCGTGATCACCGGGCTCGACGTGGTGCACGACGCGGGTCTGCGTGAGACCTACGCGGGCGCCTGGCAGGGCCTGACCCACGAGGAGATCGTGGAGCGGTACGGCGAGCAGTACGCCGCCTGGAAGCGCGGCGAGCCCGTGCGGCGCGGCGGCGGCGAGCTGGAGACCGAGGTCGCCGACCGGGCAGCGCCGGTGGTCCTCGGGCACGCCGGAAAGCTGCCCGACGACGGAACGCTGGTCGTCGTCAGCCACGGCGGCACCATCCGGACCACCATCGGCCGGCTGCTGGGCCTGGAGGCGCACCACTGGGAAGGGCTCGGCGGGCTGACCAACTGCTGCTGGTCCGTGCTCGGCGAGGGCGCCCGCGGCTGGCGGCTGCTGGAGCACAACGCCGGCACCCTGCCCGAACCGGTGCTCGGCGACGACACCTGATCCGGTCGTCGCCGGCCGCCCCTCGGGGCGGCGGGGGCCGGATTTCACTTTCCGGCTGGTCACAGGCTAAAGTTCTTCTTGTTCGCAGCGCGGAAGCGCAGGGAAAGACAGCGAACAGCGGGGCTATAGCTCAGTTGGTAGAGCGCTTGCATGGCATGCAAGAGGTCAGGAGTTCAATTCTCCTTAGCTCCACAATCGGAAATCCCGTCCCCCAGGGGGCGGGATTTCCGCATGCGCGGTCAACGGCCCTCGCCGCCCCGGCGGTGCTTCCGGAGCGCGGCGAGCAGCTCCCCGCTCTCCTCGTCGGCCGGGGTGTACGTGACGATCCGGCACTCGGGCAGCCCGTTGATGGTCAGCGACACCGAGGTCATCCGTATCTCACCGGCCATCGCCCAGTGCCGGAAGGTCTTCACGCGCCGCCCCGGCGGGACGACGTCCCCGCTGCGCCACAGCTTCGCGAAGTAGGGGCTGGCCTCCGACAGCGCCGCGATGAACGACTCCCACGCCGGCTCGCCCACATGGCGCCCGTAGCCGCTGCGCAGGGTGGCCGCCATCAGGGGCAGCTCCTGGGAGCGGTGCACGAGCGGACAGTCCTCCTCGGACGCCGTGAACAGCGACCACAGCGCGTTGCGGACCGTGGTGCCCCGCATGACGGGGATGCCGAAGAGGTCCCGGTAACCCGGATTGGTCGCCAGCACGTCGTAGCGCGCGTTGTAGACGACGGCGGGGAGCGGGTCGAGCGCGTCGATGATGCCCTGGATCTCCTCACCGACCTCGAAGGCGTCGGACTCCCTCCCCGGCAGGAAGGCGACGCCCGCCAGCTCGTACAGGTGCTCGCGCTCCGGTGGGTCCAGCCGCAGCGTCCTCGCCACCGCGTCCAGGACCTGCGGGGAGGCGTTGATCGGGCGGCCCTGCTCCAGCCAGGTGTACCAGGTCACACCGACGCCGGAGAGCTGGGCGACCTCCTCGCGCCGCAGACCGGGGGTGCGCCGTCGTAAGCCGGGGGCCATGCCCACGTCGGCCGGGGTCACCCGCGCCCGGCGGCCGCGCAGGAACGCGGCGAGCTCCGGCCGCCTGCCCGTCGCCGGTCCGCTCCGCCGGGTCTGCTGTTGCGCCGTCGCCGTCTGCCGTGTCGTCACCGTCACGCCCCCATGGTCGGTGCTGCGCCCGGCTGTTGCCAGGTGCTGCCAGTACCAGCATCAGCGGGCTCTCGTTACCCGTATGCGTCCGGCACCAGCCTGGAACCCATGACCGCGACATCCGAAACGACGGCCTCACGCTCCGTAACCAGTAGAACCCCCACCACTGACAAGACCCCCGCCCGGCTGCTCGCCGTCGTGCTGACGGCGCAGTTCATGGCCATGCTCGACATCTTCATCGTGAACGTCGCCGCCCCGACGATCCGTACCGAACTCGACGCTTCCGGAGCCCAGTTGCAGCTGGTGGTGGCCGGATACACCATCTCGTACGCCGTCCTCCTCGTCGCCGGCGCCCGGCTCGGCGGCGTGTTCGGCCACGGCCGCGCCCATCTGGCCGGACTTGCCGTCTTCACCATCGCCTCGCTCGCCTGCGGACTGGCCGCGGACTCGGGCCGGCTGATCGCCTTCCGGGTGATCCAGGGGGCGGGCGCGGCGGTGATGATCCCGCAGGTGCTCAGCCTGATCCAGCAGCACTTCACCGGGGCGGCGCGGGTGCGCGCGATCGGTGCCTACAGCGCCGTGCTGGCCACGGGGGCCGCGGCGGGCCAGGTCGTGGGCGGGGTACTGGTGAGCGTCGATCTCTTCGGGGCGGGCTGGCGGCCGGTCTTCCTGGTCAACGTGCCGATCGGGCTCGTCCTGCTGGCGCTCGGCGCGCGTGTGCTGCCGGGCGAACCGCGCACCGGGGAAGCCCGGCGGGAGGCGCGGGCGCGCGGCTTCGACCCGGTGGGCCTGGTCCTCCTCGCGGTGGCCGTCACGCTGCTGACCGTGCCGCTGGTGCTCGGCCAGGAACTGGGCTGGCCGGACTGGACGTGGGCCTGCCTGCTCGCCTGCGTGGCGGCCCTCGCCGGGTTCGTCGCGTACGAGACACGGCTCGCCGCGCGCGGGGGTGCGCCCCTGATCGCGCCCCGTGTGCTCCGGTTGCCCGGAATCGCCGTGGCGGCGGTGCGGATCATGCTGGTGATGGCGGCCAACGCGGGCTTCCTCTTCACGCTGACCCTGCACCTCCAGGGCGGCCTCGGGTACTCGGCGCTGCACGCCGGGCTGATGTGCGCGCCGACCGCGCTGGCCTTCGGCGCGGCCGGGCTGACCTGGCGGCGGTGGCCGGCGCGGCTCCAGAGGTACCTGGTGCCCGGAGGGTTCGCGGTGCTGGCCGCCGGTGTGACGGTGGCCGGTCTCGTACTGCGGGGCGGGGGCGGCGGGGGCGTCGCGCTGTACACGGGTTTCGTGCTGATCGGCGGGGGTATGGCTCTCGCGTTCAGCCCCAACCTCGCGGGCGCCTTGGCGGACGTACGGCCGCAGGACGCCGCCGACGCCAGCGGTGTGCTGGTGACCGTGACCCAGCTCGGGCAGGTCATCGGCGTCGCCGCCGTCGGCACCCTCTACCTCAACCGCCTCGGCGCACCGGGGCCGCAGGGGTCGGGGCACGCGCTGTGGGTCTGCGAGCTGGCCCTGGCCGCGGTGGCGTGCGCGGGGGCCGTGGCGGGGCTCGTACGACGGCGGCGGCGGGCGGGAACGGCGGTCGGCTGACCCCCTTGCGGGGCCATGGCAGAATCGGACCGCCGGAGGGGGCGACGGACCGAACGGGAGGGTGTGCGCGATGCCTGGGAGCCGCCACGAGGTCCCGCGGTCGCCTTTCGTCCGTTGGGGCCTGAGCTGATCCATGGGTGCTCACAGGCGGAAGTGCGACTGGTGCGGCAGCGGTACGCCCATCGTCAGGGACATGGACCCGGTCAACGCCGACTATCAGTACTGGTGCGAGGAATGCGCACGCGCGCTGATCATAAAAGGCGACCCCATCGAGACCTACCGGGAGCTCGAAGGGGAGCCGATCTACGGCCGGCTCCTTGAGGAGCACTGCACCCTCAAGCGCTTCTACTCCTTCGCCACGGCCTGACCGCTTCCCCTCCTCCGGCGGAGGGAAACCGGACGGACCGGAATCGATTTGGTGGACGGCCCGGGGGACCGGTACTGTTCTCGATGTCGCCAGGGAGACCGGGCGGCACGACGCGGGGCTATAGCTCAGTTGGTAGAGCGCTTGCATGGCATGCAAGAGGTCAGGAGTTCAATTCTCCTTAGCTCCACAGTGAAGAAGGAACGGCGGGCCATCCCAATCGGATGGCCCGCCGTTCTGCGTGCGAGAGTCGGTCAGCGGCTATGGCCCGGAGGGGGACCGGCTCGGTGCGGTACCCTGACGCCATGCGTGCCGTAGCCCTTCTGCTT
Source organism: Streptomyces sp. NBC_00209 (assembly GCF_045206345.1). NCBI lineage: Bacteria > Bacillati > Actinomycetota > Actinomycetes > Kitasatosporales > Streptomycetaceae > Streptomyces > Streptomyces sp. NBC_00209. Next base: position 4,891,498 of record NZ_CP108121.1, read on the forward strand.
AGCGAGCCGCGCTGATCAGTCCCGACCGGTGAGAACGCCTGGTCGGCATCAGCGCGGCGTCCCCTCCTGTGCGAGGGGATTTTTCGTTTCCAAGGACGTGTGTCCGTAGACGTGGATGCCGGCAGATGACGATCGATGGAGCTTTGAGGATCATGAGCGAGACGAATACCGCAGCGGACGCCGCTGCGCCGCACCGCTACACGGCAGCGATGGCCGCCGACATCGAGGCACGCTGGCAGGACTTCTGGGACGCCGAGGGAACGTACGAGGCGCCCAACCCGACCGGTGACCTGGCGGGCGACCCGGAGCTGGCCGCCCGGCCCAAGAAGTTCATCATGGACATGTTCCCGTACCCCTCGGGCGCCGGGCTGCACGTGGGCCACCCGCTGGGCTACATCGCCACCGACGTCTTCGCCCGCCACCAGCGGATGACCGGGCACAACGTCCTGCACACCCTGGGCTTCGACGCCTTCGGCCTGCCCGCCGAGCAGTACGCCGTGCAGACCGGCACGCACCCGCGGGTCTCCACCGAGGCCAACATCGAGAACATGACGGCGCAGCTGCGCCGGCTGGGCCTGGGCCACGACAAGCGCCGCTCGTTCGCCACGATCGAGTCCGAGTACTACAAGTGGACCCAGTGGATCTTCCTGCAGATCTTCAACTCCTGGTACGACACCGAGGCGGACCGCGCCCGGCCCATCGCCGAGCTGGTCGCCCAGTTCGAGGGCGGCGAGCGCGCCACCCCCGACGGCCGTGACTGGTCCGCGCTGAGCGCCGCCGAACGTGCCGACCTCCTGGGCGAGTACCGGCTGGCCTACGCGTCCGACGCACCGGTCAACTGGTCGCCCGGCCTGGGCACCGTCCTGGCCAACGAGGAGGTCACCGCCGACGGCCGCTCCGAGCGCGGGAACTTCCCCGTCTTCAAGGCGAAGCTGCGCCAGTGGAACATGCGCATCACCGCCTACGCGGACCGGCTGCTGAACGACCTGGACGGGCTGGACTGGCCCGAGGCGATCAAGCTGCAGCAGCGCAACTGGATCGGCCGCTCCGAGGGCGCGCGGGTCGACTTCCCGGTCGACGGCGCGGGCAGCGTCACCGTCTTCACCACCCGCCAGGACACCCTGTTCGGCGCCACCTACATGGTGCTGGCGCCGGAGCACGAGCTGGTCGAGCGGATCATCCCCGCCGCCTGGCCCGAGGGCACCCACCCGGTCTGGACGGGTGGCCACGCCTCCCCGGCCGAGGCGGTCACCGCGTACCGCAAGCAGGCCGCCTCCAAGTCGGACGTCGAGCGACAGGCCGAGGCCAAGGACAAGACCGGTGTCTTCACCGGTGCGTACGCCACCAACCCCGTCAGCGGCGAGCAGATCCCCGTCTTCATCGCCGACTACGTCCTGATGGGCTACGGCACCGGCGCGATCATGGCCGTACCGGCGCACGACGCGCGCGACTTCGCGTTCGCGCGCGCCTTCGAGCTGCCGATGCGCTGCGTGGTCGAGCCGTCGGACGACCGCGGCACCGACGCCTCGACGTGGGAGGACGCCTTCGCCTCGTACGACGCGAAGCTGGTCAACTCCGCCAACGACGAGATCTCGCTGAACGGTCTGGGCGTCGCCGACGCCAAGGCCCGCATCACCGAGTGGCTGAAGGAGCACGGCGTCGGCGAGGGCACCGTCAACTTCCGGCTGCGCGACTGGCTGTTCAGCCGCCAGCGTTACTGGGGCGAGCCCTTCCCGATCGTGTACGACGAGGAGGGCATCGCCCACCCGCTGCCCGAGTCGATGCTGCCGCTGGAACTGCCCGAGGTGGACGACTACTCGCCGCGCACCTTCGACCCCGACGACGCCGAGACCCAGCCCGAGACCCCGCTGTCGCGCAACGCCGAGTGGGTCGACGTCACGCTGGACCTGGGCGACGGGTCCGGTCCGCGGAAGTACCGCCGCGAGACCAACACCATGCCCAACTGGGCCGGTTCCTGCTGGTACGAGCTGCGCTACCTGGACCCGAACAACTCCGAGAAGCTGGTCGACCCGGCGATCGAGGAGTACTGGATGGGCCCGCGCGAGGGGCAGCCGACCGGCGGCGTCGACCTGTACGTGGGCGGTGCCGAGCATGCCGTGCTGCACCTGCTGTACGCGCGCTTCTGGTCCAAGGTGCTGCACGACCTGGGCCACGTCTCCTCCGCCGAGCCGTTCCACAAGCTGTACAACCAGGGCATGATCCAGGCGTTCGTCTACCGGGACAGCCGCGGCATCGCGGTCCCGGCGGCCGAGGTCGAGGAGCGCGACGGGGCGTTCTACTACCAGGGCGAGAAGGTCTCCCGCGTCCTGGGCAAGATGGGCAAGTCCCTGAAGAACGCCGTCACGCCCGACGACGTCTGTGCCGAGTTCGGCGCGGACACACTGCGCCTGTACGAGATGGCCATGGGCCCCCTGGACGTGTCGCGGCCCTGGGACACGCGTGCGGTCGTCGGCCAGTACCGGCTGCTGCAGCGGCTGTGGCGCAACATCGTCGACGAGGAGACCGGCGAGGTCACCGTGGTCGACTCCGAGCCCGGCGAGGACACGCTGCGCGCGCTGCACAAGGCCATTGACGGCGTCGGCGGCGACATGGCGGGCATGCGCTTCAACACGGCGATCGCCAAGGTCACCGAGCTGAACAACCACCTGACCAAGGCGGGCGGCCCGCTGCCCCGCCCGGTCGCCGAGGCCCTGGTGCTGCTGGTGGCGCCGCTGGCCCCGCACATCGCCGAGGAGCTGTGGCACCGGCTGGGCCACCCGGAGTCGGTCGTGCACCAGGACTTCCCGGTGGCCGACCCGGCGTACGTCGTGGACGAGACCGTGACCTGCGTGGTGCAGGTGAAGGGCAAGGTCAAGGCCCGTCTGGAGATCTCCCCGTCGATCACCGACGAGGAGCTGGAGGCCCTGGCCCTGGCCGACCCGGCCGTCGTCGCCGCGCTGGGCGGCGCGGGCATCCGCAAGGTGATCGTCCGCGCGCCGAAGCTGGTGAACATCGTTCCCGCCTAGTCACCGGCGCGGATGGGGGCTTTCCCCTACGGGCAGGTTGGGGGTTCCGGAGGAACCCCCAACCTGCCCGTTCCGTTTACGGTGGAGAGGACCGGTGTACGTGTACCGGAGACCGTCACACCATCCGAGGGGCGCTCATGGAAGCCGTGATCCTGATTCTGGGGCTGCTCGTCGTCGCCTTCATGGCCCTGGGCGTCTATGCGACGGTCAAGGTGGTCGGGGCGGCCAGGCGCGGCGTGGACCGCACGATCTCGCAGGCGCGCCGCACCGTCGAGGACACCACCCTTCGGGCCAAGAGCTACGGCCAGCTGGGCGTCGGCGGTGAGCTGGCACAGTTGCGCCTCTCGCTGCGCACGTCGATGCGCGCCACTCAGGACGCCCTGCGGGCGGGCGTGGCCGAGGACGCGTCGCTGTCGGAGTCCCTGGGACTCTTCGACCGGCTCAGCGTGCACGGACTCGAACTGGACGCTGAGCTGAAGGCGCTGGAGCGCGAGCCCGACAAGGCGACGGTGTCCTCGCGGCTGCCCGGGCTGAAGCAGCGCACCGCGGAGATCACCCGGTCCGCCGATTCGCTGCGCTGGGCCGCCCGGGACCGGGCCGGCAAGTTCGCCGACGACGAGCTGTCGGCGCTGAACGCGCAGATCGACGTGGAGGCCGGGGCCCTGCGGCACTGGACCACGGCGGATCCGGCGCCGGGTCCGGCGCCGGAGTGGGACGGTGGGGCGGAGGCGCCGACCGGAGACCAGCGGCCGGCCTCCGATGCGCCGGACGAGGACCGCCGGAAGCCGCCCGAGGCCATCACCGCCCGGGATCCCCGGCGGAGCACCACCTACCCGTGGCAGAAGGCGGCCCGGCCCGAGACCACCAACTGAGCGGTGACCGGCGGGCCGACCGGGAGGCGCCGGGGGAGGGAGGCGCGACCACCGGTGACCGAGGGTGGCAGGATGCGATGCGAAGCGACCGCGACTGATCACTCGCGCGGGGTCGGACTGCCTACCCCGGGCGCCTGCGGGTAACCTCCGGGGCATGTCCCGCCATGTCGCGATCATCACCGATTCAACGGCCTACCTGCCGCCCGACGCGATGCGGCGGCACGGCATCACGGCGGTGCCGCTGACCGTGGTGCTGGGCGATCAGGCCCTGGAGGAGGGCACCGAGATCTCGGCCCGTTCGCTGGCCCTGGCCCTCCAGAAACGCCGTTCCGTGACGACGTCCCGGCCCAGCCCCGCAGTCTTCGCCGCCACCTACCGGGCCGTCGCGGAGGCCGGTGCGAGCGGCATCGTCTCCCTCCATCTGTCGTCGGAGTTCTCCGGTACGTACGACGCGGCGGTGCTCGCGGCGAAGGACGCCCCGGTGCCGGTGCGCGTGGTCGACACGGGCATGGTCGCGATGGCCCTCGGCTTCTGCGCCCTGTCCGCGGCCGAGACGGCCGAGGCGGGCGGCGGCCTGGACGAGGCGGTGGCGGCGGCCGAGAAGCGTGCGTCGGGCACCGCCGCGTATTTCTACGTCGACACCCTGGACTACCTGCGCCGGGGCGGCCGGATCGGCGCCGCGCAGGCCCTGCTGGGCTCGGCTCTCGCGGTCAAGCCCCTGCTCCAGCTAGACGGCGGCCGGATCGAGCTGCTGGAGAAGGTGCGGACGGCCTCGAAGGCCATCGCCCGGCTGGAGGAGATCGTCGCCGAGCGCGCGGGCAGCGGGCCTGTGGACATCGCGGTTCACCACCTCGCGGCGTCCGAGCGCGCGGAGCGGCTGGCCGAGCGGCTGCGGGAACGCGTGCCCGGCCTGGCGGACCTGCACGTCAGCGAGGTCGGCGCGGTGATCGGCGCGCACACCGGGCCGGGGTTGCTGGGCGCGGTGGTCTCGCCGCGCTGAGGCACCCGCCGGCCGGTGCGAACGCCACTCTCCGGAGTGGCCGAGTTATACACATGGGGCCCGTTGTCCACGGAAATCGCCTGTGCTCAGCGGGATGTGGCGGGACTGCCTAGCGTCCTGATCCATGGCTTCCCGATCACATCGTGCAACCAGCGGTCCCGGCGGACCGGGTGCAGGCCCCGGCCGCGCCCCGGACTCCGAAGGGCGCCTGCGACGAGCGGCGCGCCCCGGACCGGGCCGCCGACGCCGGACGACGGTCCGCGCGGAGGCGGCCGCGGCGGCGCGCAGCAGGGCCGACGCGCTGATGGCGGGCGGGTCCGGGGGACGCGTTGCGCGGTGGGGTGCCGGGGCAGCGGTGCCTGTTGCGGCTCCGCCTGTTGAGGAGCCCCGGGCTGCGGACGGTGGTGGGGAGGCGCCTGCGGGTGCGGTGGGCGCGGCGCCCGTGGGGCGGTGGGCGGCGGCCGTGTTCGCGGTGCGGGAGCGGCTGCCGATGTGGGTGCAGCTCCGATGCGGCCTGGAGCCGAAGACCCTTGCCGCGCTCGCCGTGGTCCTGGTCGCGGCCGCCGTGTTCGCCGGGATGCACTTCTGGTCCGCCCGGCCGGAGGGCGTCCGGGCCCCGGACATGGTGGCTGAGGCGGTGCACGCGCCTGCGCCGGACGAGGACCCGGAGCCGGGGGGCGGCCGGCCCGAGCCGTCTCCGGGTCCCGCTGCCGGTCCGGGCGGGCAGATCGTGGTGGACGTCAGCGGGAAGGTGCGGGACCCGGGGCTGCGCCGGCTGCCGTCCGGATCGCGGGTGGACGACGCGCTGACGGCGGCGGGCGGGGCGCGGCCCGGGACGGACCTGGCGGGGCTCAACCGGGCCCGGGTGCTGATGGACGGCGAGCAGATCGTGGTGGGCGCCCCGCAGGCCCCGGCCCCGGGTCCCGGCGTGGGCGGTCCCGCCGCCGAGGGGGGCGGGCCGGTGAGCCTGAACTCCGCGACGGCGGAGCAGTTGGAGACGCTGCCGGGCGTCGGCCCCGTCCTGGCCCAGCACATCGTGGACTACCGCACGCGGCACGGGGGCTTCCGGTCCGTGGACGAACTCCGCGAGGTCAACGGGATCGGCGACCGCCGGTTCGCGGATCTGCAGCCCCGGGTGCGGCCGTGAGCGCGCGGGACGCGGGGGACGCCCTCAGGGCGTCGGGGCTGCACGCGGCGTCTGACGTTCACGCGGCGTCAGGCAAGCGGTTGGGGCTCTCCGACCCCCGGCAGGAGGGCCCGGCCGACCTCCGGCTGCTCGCCCCGGCAGCGGCGGCCTGGGCGGGCGCCGGACTCGCGGTGGGCGCTCCGGGGCGCTGGGCGGCGATGGGGGTGGTGCTTTGTCTGGGGACGGCGATGGTGTTGCTCGCGGTGGGGCTGCGGCGGTGCCGTGCGGGGGGCGGGGGTGGCGCCCGGCCGAGGGGCGAGGTCGGTGGCGCCGGGGCGCGGGGGGTGGGCGGCGAGGGTGGTGACGTCAGGGCGAGGGGTGTCGGTGGCGAGGGTGGTGATGATGGTGCGCGGGGCGAGGTCGGTGGCGCCGGGGCGCGGGGTGTGGCCGACGCCGCCACCGTGTCCGGCGCCGGGCGTGTGCGGTGGCGGTTGCGGGCGACCGCTGTCGCGGCGGTGCTGCTCTGTGCGGCGGCCGGGGCGGCGTCCGCCGCTCTGCACGGTGCCGATGCGCGCCGCGGCCCCGTGCCCGGACTGGCCCAGCAGTACGCGCGCGTCCAGGCGGACATCACCCTCACCTCCGATGCCCGGCGCACGTTCCCCCGGGTGCGGGGCGACCACAGCACGCCCGTCTCCCTGCTCCTCGACGCGGAGGTCACCCGGCTGACGCGGGCCGACGGCACGGCCGTACGGCTGCGGACACCGGTCCTGGTCATCGTCCCGCCGGGCGGGGCGGCGGCGGCCTGGCAGCGGCTGCTGCCCTCCACCCGCCTGCGGATCGCCGGGCGGCTGGCGCCCCCGCTGCACAAGGGCGAACGGGTCGCCGCCGTGCTGCGGCCCGACGGTAAGGCGCCGCCCAGGGTGACCGGGCCGCCCAGCCTCCTCCAGCGCACGGCGGGCCGGCTGCGCGCCGGGCTGCGCGAGGCCACCGACGGACTGGGCCCCGACGCTCGGGCGTTGCTGCCCGGCCTGGTCGTAGGCGACACGTCACGGGTCACGCCCGAACTGCACGACGCGTTCCGGGCGACCGACCTCACGCACTTGATGGCCGTATCAGGATCGAATCTGGGCATTCTGCTCGTTCTGCTCATCGGACCGCCCGGCCGGGCACTGCGCGTCGAACGCGGGGGACTGGCGCCCAGGCTCGGGATGTCCCTGCGGATGACCGCACTGCTCGGCGGCGGGCTCACGCTCGCCTTCGTCCTGGTCTGCCGGCCCGAACCGAGCGTGCTGCGGGCCGCCGCGTGCGGGTTGATCACGCTCCTCGCCATCGGCACGGGGCGGCGCCGGACGCTGATCCCCGCGCTGTGCGCCGCCGTGCTGCTGCTGGTGCTCTACGACCCGTGGCTGGCGCGCAGTTACGGCTTCGTGCTGTCGGTGCTGGCCACCGGAGCCCTGCTGACCCTCGCCCCGCGCTGGGCCGACGCACTGCGCCGGCGCCGGGTGCCGCCGCGGCTGGCGGAGGCGCTGGCCGCCGCGGCCGCCGCGCAAGCGGTGTGCTCGCCCGTGGTGGTGCTGCTCGCCTCCCGGGTGAGCCTGGTGGCGGTCCCGTGCAATCTGCTGGCGGAGTTCGCCGTGGCTCCGGCCACGGTCCTCGGGTTCGCCGCGCTGGCCGTGGCGCCGGTGGCGATGCCGGCGGCCGGGCTGCTCGCCAGGGTGGCGGGGTGGCCGGCCGGGTGGATCGCCTCGGTGGCCAGGACCGGAGCGGCGTTCCCGGGTGCGGAGACCGACTGGCCCGGCGGCCTGTCAGGGGCCGCGCTGCTGGCCGCCGTGGTGCTGGTCCTGGTACCGGCCGCGCGCTGGGCCGGGCGGCGGCCCTGGGTCTGCTCGGCCGCCGCGCTGCTGCTGGTTCTCGCGGTGCTCCGGCCGGCGCCACTGACGAGGGTGCTGACCGGATGGCCGCCGCCCGGCTGGGCGTTCGCCATGTGCGACGTCGGACAGGGCGACGCCCTGGTCCTCGCCGCCGGGCCGGGCTCGGGCGTGGTCGTGGACGCCGGCCCCGATCCCCGGCTCGCCGACCGGTGTCTGCGCGAACTGGGCATCGCCCGGGTCCCGTTGCTCCTGCTCACCCACTTCTTCTTGGGGCAGTTCAGATCTGTCTCATGAGGTGTCGCTCGGACTGATGAACGTGTTCCTGGAGCCCTCCAGCCCGCTGCTATCTCTCGTCTCCCGCGTTGTCTCAGAGGGGGATGAAGATGCTGTTGTTCTCGGTGGACTCGAAGGTAGTGAAGAACCATCTGGAGAGTCCGGTGCTGTCCGGTGAGGAAGCGGCCGGGTTGTTGGTAGACCGGTCGATCGCGGACGGCACCCCGATCTACCTCGACGAAGAGACGATGATGCCGGTCGAGCCGCTGTGCTCGTGGGGCCGGAACATGTCCTACGCCGATCTGGCCCGGTCCACGCTGAAGGACTATGGCCGAATCATGGCCCGGTTCGCCGGGCACCAGGAGGGCCGCGGCCGCGACGTCCTGACGGCCACCGAGTCGGATCTGGTGGCGTTCAAGAAGATCCGGACCCAGTTGCAGGAACGGCCCATCGGCTCGTCGGCCTGGGGCAAGGAGTCCGGGCTGCTGGACCAGTTCTTCGGGTTCGCCGTCGATGAGGGACATCTGCCGCGGCGGCCGGTGAGGGTGGCGGCCCGCGGCCGCAATCCACTCGCGCCCCGGGTTCGGCGGGGGATGGACATCCGGCACCTCACGCTCGATCAGTACCGCTACTTCCGCGACGTCGGTCTGGGCGGTCAGCGGCCGGACTCCCGGATCGACCGGACGTTCCGGGGCTGGGCCCCGCACCGCAACCGCGCGGGCTCCGACATGGCCCTGGGGTCGGGCGCACGCTGGCAGGAGTGGGCGACGGTGCTGCTGCCCGAGCTCGGTATCGGTGCCAACACGCCGGGCCGGGCTGCCGAGTTCACGGTTCAAGCCTGCGCGAAATACGGCAAGGCCCGCACCCTCTACGTCCCCGAGGACGCGGTCGCCTCGGTCGATACTTACGTGCTACTCGAACGACCGGAGCTGACGACAGCCGCCGCCCTGGGCCTGGGCCGGCGTCACCGGGACCTGTTCGTCGTCTCGCGCATCGACCGCGAGTCCGGCCGCGTCCGCGGAGTCCTGGACGGAGTCCTGCGGGAGTTCGACATGCAGGCGATGCCCGCCGACCTGCGGCGGATCACCGTCCACGAGGGCGAATTCGGGCTGGAGGCGCTCACCGTGTTCGTCTGCCGCAGCGGGCTGATGCCCGGCGCTGACTCGTGGAAGCGATACCGGCACGCGGCCTGGCGGCGGATGCAGGAACGGGCGGATGCCACCACACCGCGGCTGCCGGCGAAGAGGTGGCGCTGGCACGACCTTCGCCACACCCACGCTCTTCAGCTGCTGTCATATCTGGAGCGGCTGATGGACGGCGAGGAGCTGGACCACACGGCCCGCCGCCGTCGCCACGACCGCTACCTGTCCGGGCACATCCGTCACAACCCACTGTTGATCGTCAGCCGCAGACTCGGACACGCGAGCCCGGAAACCACCTACGCCTACCTTGAGTACACCGACGACCTGGTGAACGAGTTCGAGGAAGCGTTCTGCGGCTGGATCGGTGACGCGGACGAGGAAGCGACCTACGCGCAGATCGCCGCGCACGTCTTCGGCATGGAGTCCGGCGATCGGGGTGGTCGGTGATGGCCCGGCGCCACGACTACGGCGCCTCGGCCGTCGGTGAGTACAGCGAACGTGCTCAGGAATGTCCTCAGCCGGCGGCACGGATCGGGGTCCGCTCCGTTACCTGCACGAAGTCGGCGGGGAATGGCCGGGACCAGGTGATCGAGATCAATCCGGGAGGCTTCCGGTCTTCGCGGCTGGCGGCTCAACTCGCGGACGAGTGGGTCGAATACGTGGAGTCCACCGGGATCACCGCAGGCCCCGCTGGCGCCTACCGGCGGGCCATCGACCGCTTTTGCACCATGGTCGACGCCGAGCTGGAGGACACCGGGACCGAGGAGTCGGTGGACCTGGCCGACCCGCGGACGGCCCGGCTGGTCGTTAAGTGGGAGCGAGGGCTGACGGCGACGTATTCGGCCGGCTCGACCTGGCCGGCCTACCTGGCGACGTCGCTACGGACGCTGTTGATCCGGCGGGATGATCATCCCGAGCGGCTTATGGACCCGGCTCTGGCCCGCATGGCCCGCGGGCCGCTGCTGGTCGCCTGGGGCGAGAAGGCCGAGCACGACGAGTTCTCCCGCAAGGACAAGCAGGCACTCGTCCGCGCGAGCTGGACGGCGGTCAACGAGTTGGAGAGGCGGCTGGCCGAGGGATGGCGGCTGGCCGGAGGCGGACAGCATCCCGGCAGGGGCAGCTGGTTGCACCTGCCTGATCTGCTCTGGGGCCTGGCCCACGGCGAGGTCACCCCGACGGACATCAGGTCGCGCCTGCCTTCGGCGTCCTGCTGGCCGGACGACCTGCGGAAGCTGGTGATGAGGCCGGACGGCCAGGTCACCGAGAACGCCGCGAGGCAGAAACTCGTACGCCAGCTGGTCGCCCACCTTTATCCGACCACTCTGGACCTGCACGCTTTCCGGATTCTGCTGATGGACGCGACCGGTCATACCTCCGAGGAGGTGACCGGCTTCGGAGCCAAGGACGTCGAGTTCTTCCCGAAGGGGGTCCGGCTGACCCTGGTGAAGAGGCGAGCCGGCCGGGTTCGGCACCGGGCCTTCCGGGACGGCAGCCTGATCGAACAGCCCGAGGCAGGGCCGGTCGGCCACGAGATCACGGACCGGCCCCGCCGGGAGGCCAGCGTGATCGTCCGGCGCCTGCTGAACGTCACCGCGAAGGTCCGCGAACAGCTGCCGGAGGTCGACGACACGCTGTTCGTGAGGGCGGTGATGCTGCCCGACGAGTCACTCGTCTTCGACCGCTGGAACTTCGCCGTTCCCATCTCGTCTTTCACCGCCTGGCTCAAGAGCAGGAACATCACCGTCTCCGGCACTCCGCACATCGCCCGGCTGCGGAAATCGACCAAGGTCGAAAAGGCGATTGTGGCCCGCGGGCGCCTCAGCGTCGCCGCCGACGACCACCTGGAGGAGACGTTCGCAGGGCACTATGCCCAGGGCACCACCTTGAGGGTCATTTCCGGAGAGGTCATCACCGCAGCTCAGGACCACTGGTTCCGGCAGGCCGTCGACGGACCCACGGTGATCGCCGCCGAGGCGGCGGGCGCCGCGGACCGCGTCGGGTTGCAGGCCCTTGGCCTGCAACCCGACGAAGCCGAGGGCATCATCAGCGGCCAGCTCGACATGGGCCTGTCGCACTGCCGCGATCCGCGGCAGTCACCGTTCAGCCCGCCCGGCGAGCTCTGCGCGGTCGCCCCGTTGCGCTGTCTGGAATGCCGAAACGCCTGGATTCTCCCCGGCAACCTGCCCCAGCTCCTGCTCTTCAAGGAGCACTTGGAGCGGTCGAAGCGGCGGCTTCCGCCCGCCGTCTTCACCGCCCAGTGGGGCCAGAGCTGGACGAACCTGCTGGCCGTCCTCGCCGAGCGGACACCCGGGGAACTGGACCTGGCCCGTCGGCACATCGAGGAGGGACGCGAGGCCCTCCACCTTCCTCTCGCCGCACACACGGAGTTCGAGCAGTGATCCTCAACCAGTCCGCGGCCAGCGTCAGGTCATTGTTCGGCAACGATGAACCGGTCTTGCAAAGCCACCCGCTGTTGGACGGGGCCCACGATGGAGCAGCGGCGATGCCCCGGTTCGGCGACATGGGCGTCTGGGACTTCAACGACGTCGTCCGCCGGCCGCCGAACCTCCCGCGCTGCCAGTGGAGAGTCCAGTTCAGCGGCGGGCTGGCCGATCCGGTTTGGAATCTGTTGGCCCGCGAGGTCTTCATGGCCATGGTCAATCCCCATCACGAGGCCCTCCAGGACATCGGAGTACATCTCGGAGACGACCGGGCCGACATCGGGACGCTGATCCAGACCGCGTCGAAGCTGCGTCAGCTCATCGCCTGGGGCAAAGAGAGGGGCCTCGGCCGACCCGGCGAGTGGACCCACCGCGACCTGCACCAGCGCATCCACGATCTTCAGACGATCCGGAAACCGGCCTCCGTGACGGGGGTGGTCGTCTTCCTGAAGAAGATGGCGAGCCTCAGCCCTGCGATCACCGGCGGCTGGCCGGCCGGTGACCCCTGGGAAGGCCGAAGCGCCCGACGGGTCGCCAACTGCCCCGGCAAGACCGAGCTTTCGACGGAGGCGGTCAAGCCCGAGGTCTGGTTCCCGCTCGTCCGCGCGGCCTGGGCCTACGTCCACACCTTCGCACCGGACATCCTGCGGGCCACCCGCCACTACGAGGAACTGCGGAGGAAGGCCCGCCCCTCGCTCGCCGGGCGAGAAGCCGAGATCGACACCTGGCTCGACGACCCGGCGCACAAGATCCCGGTCTATTCCAACCGCACCCTCGCCGATGGCAGCCCCCGCGTCCACTGGCACCTGCTGGACCTCTTCGTCGGCCTGACCGGACGCCCCGACGGCTACACCCTCGCCGCCCGTTCACCGCGCCGCCGCAAGATCATGCAGGCCGTCGCCGAGGGCCGGATCACCCGCGAAGGGCTCGCCCCGAACCTGGCCCAGGTCCGGCACCTGGACGGCACCATGGGACCCTGGCACCCCGGCATCACGCCCAACAACCTGTTCCGGCTCCACCTCGCACTTCGTAATGCCGCATTCCTCCTGGTCGCGGCGATGTCGATGATGCGGGACTCGGAAATCCAGGCGATCGTCCGCGGCAGCGTGGTCGAGCACTACAACTCGCCCGCCATCGCTTCCACCCTCCAGAAGCATCGTCCGGGCCTGCCCCGAAAGCACTGGTGGATCACCGAGCCGGTCGCCGAGGCCATCACGGTCGCCGAAGCCGTGTCCGTCCATGCCGAACGGGTCTTCGCCCCGATCGGGCGCCCGGACTTCAGCGCCGCCGTTCACGGCCCGGAGATGGCACGGAAGTTCATCGCCTTCGCCAATGCCGGCCGAACCTGGTCAGGGCTCGACGAGATCCCGCCGGGCAAGGCCCGGCCCCATATGTTCCGAAGGACCATGGCGATGCTGACCGACCAGTTCCCCGGCTCGGAGATCGCGCTGGGCATCCAGCTCAAGCACGTCGCCACCCGGGCCCTGGCCAACCGCTCCACCCGCGGCTATGCCGCCTCCGACACGGCCTGGGCCGAGCACCTCCAATCCGCGGTCGACGCCGCCAAGTTCCGCCGCATCAAGGACCTCTACGGCGAGCACTCCAGCGGCCAGACCATCGGCTTCGGCCCCGGAGCCGAACGCATCATGGAGACCTTCGACCAGATCAAGGAGACGGTCGCGGCTCGCGGCGGAGACGCCCGCGTCGAGGACGGCCTCCTGCGCAAGGCCCGCATCACGATCCGTTTCGGGACGCTGAACCACTGCCTGTTCGACGAGGCGAACCCGGCCGGGGCCGTCTGCCTGGAGAACGCCATCGTCCCCGAGGGACACAGCGGGCCCCTGGAAAACCGCTGTCGCCCCGACCGCTGCCACAACAGCATGATCGGCCCCGAGCACGTTCCGATCTATGACTCGCACCGACGCACCCAGCTCAAGCTCCTGGACACCCCCGGCCTGCCCGCCACTCGCAAGTCGCTGATCGCACGAGAGCTGGAGCGGACCGAAGCCGTCCTGGCCAAGGTCTTCGAGGAGACGCCGTGACCGCACTGCACAGCCGCTCTCTCACTGAAGACGGTGTTTCCGCGAAGACCGCCGCGGCCCTACGGGCCGCGATGCAGCGGCTCTTCGACGGCAAGCCCCAGCACACCGACGGCCGCCTCACCAAGGAGAACCTTTGGCGAGAAGCCCAGGTCAGCCGGGCCACCATGAACCGGGCCACCGCCATCCTCGCCGAGTGGGACAGCCACATCGCCGAGCACGGCACCACCACGCCGGGCGAAGCCCGCCGCGATGACGAGATCACCCGGCTCCGCCGGAAGCTCGCCGAGAAAACCCGCGAGTGCACCGTCGCGAACAGGCGACTCGAAGCGGCCGCCGTCGCCATCGCGGCCCTGCATCACGACAACACCCAGCTCCGTCAAGAACTCGCAGCCAGCGGCGGCCGTGTCATTCCGCTTCGTCCTTAAAAGCCGTGCCACGGGACGGCCGAAGAGGCAGTCTGATCTCCATCGCAACTGAGCTACATGGGGTGCTGGTAAGAACCCTGTCACCGACCGCAGACAACGTTGGTTAGGGCGCCCTCGCCATTTTCATCTTCCGCGGACGCGAGTGCGACACCCGGGCGTCGGAGTGTCTTCGCAACTGCTCGCCCATCCCCACGCGTCCCTTCGGGCATGCCGCACCCGAGCTTCGTCCCCTCTCCGACTCCGCCCGAGTGGCCGCACTGCGGCCATGACAACACTCCAGAGAACCCCGTCGGATGCCGCGGCATCCATGTCCCCGGCCACACCGCGTGCCTTGCCCACCTGGCCGACAACGACCGCGTCACCTACCTGACCGGATTGGCACCCGGAGACGACATGGACCACTGCGGCACCACCTTCACCAACGCCTTACTCGCAGAGCTCCTGGACGCCGTCCGAGATCCCGGCACCGGCAATCCCGAACTTGGCGACGTCACTTTTGTCTTAGCGACCTTCGCCGGGGAAGCCGATTTCGGTTCGGTGACCTTCACCGGGGAAGCCACTTTCGCCTTCGCGACCTTCACCGGGGAAGCCAATTTCGGCTCGGTGACCTTCGCCGAGGACGCCAATTTCAACTCGGCGACCTTCACCTGGCACGCCAATTTCAGCTCGGCGACCTTCACCGAGGAAGCCTCATTCGACGCGACAACCTTCACCGAGCACGCCGATTTCGGTTCGGTGACCTTCACCGGGGAAGCCCGGTTCTTCTTGGCGACCTTCACCGGGCACGCCACTTTCGAGGCGGTGACCTTCACCGGGGACGCCCGGTTCCTCTCGGTGACCTTCACCGGGTTCGCCAATTTCAACTCGGCGACTTTCACCGGGTACGCCGATTTCGACTCGGTGACCTTCACCGGGTACGCCGATTTCGGCTCGGCGACCTTCACTGAGGAAGCCTCATTCGAGGCGACAACCTTCACCGGGGACGCCGATTTCGGCTCGGTGACTTTCACCGGGGACGCCGATTTCGAGGCGGCGACCTTCCGAGCGGATCTTGTTTGTGAGGGTGTGTCTTTCGGGAAAGACGCTCTCTTCCAGCGGGCTGTTTTTGAGCGGGCGAGCAGCTTTGGGCCGCTGGTGTGCGCGGGGCGGGTGCAGTTGTCCGGGGCGGAGTTCGCGCGTCCGGTGGTCGTTACGGTTGCCGCACGTCGTGTGGAGTGTCGGCGCACGCGTTGGTCGTCGACTGCTGAACTGCGGCTGCGGTACGCCACCGTGGACTTCTCCCACGCGGTCTTCGAGTACCCCCTGACGATCGCTGCGGAGGCCGGTCCGTTCCTCCTCACCGACGGGCAGATGATGGCTGAGCAGACGTTTGCCGGTGCGCCCGACGCCGCAGTCCGGATCGTGTCGCTGCGCGGGGTGGACGCGGCCCACCTGGTCCTCGCCGGCGTTGACCTGTCGCAGTGCCTGTTCGTCGGGACCGTACATCTGGATCAGCTCAGGCTGGAGGGCGCCTGCGTCTTCGACAAGGTTCCGCCCCCTCCTGGGATAGGGCGGGGGCCGCGGTTCACTGTACGTCGCACGCTGGCCGAGGAGCAGCACTGGCGAGCGAGCAGGCCAGGTGCGGCCCGAGGGTGGAACACCGCCGTGCTCGGGGCTGGAGACGTGGGACCGGCGCAGTTGGAACCGGTGTACCGGGCACTACGCAAAGCGTTCGAGGACGGCAAGAACGAGCCGGGGGCGGCAGACTTCTACTACGGCGAGATGGAAATGCGCCGACACAACACTGAGGGCACGCCCCCTGCCGAACTTCGATTGCTGCGTGCGTACTGGGCCCTGTCTGGATACGGCCTGCGGGCCTTACGAGCCATGTACTGGCTCACCGCCACGATGCTCGCCACAGTGGTGCTGCTAATGATCTTCGGTATCGCCCAGGACACCCCAAAACAACAGGCGACCGGAACGATCCCGGCCGACGGCGGCAAGGTCACCTTCGAGATCGAAAAGGACGATCCGCAGAACCCCAGGAGTGACAGGTTCACGGGGGAACGCTTCGAGAAGGCGCTGAATGTCACTCTCAACTCGGTGGTGTTCCGCTCCTCCGGCCAGGACCTGACCACCGCCGGCACGTACATCGAGATGTTCTCCCGCGTGACCGAGCCCGTCCTGTTGGGCCTCGCGGTCCTCTCGGTCCGCAATCGCGTCAAGCGCTGACCTGCAACCTGGAGGACGCGGAGATCTTGGTCGACCTGGCCAGAACCCTCGTCAACAACCGTCAGCGCAGGATGAGGCGCGAGAAGCGGGAGCGACTCGGCGATGCCCTTTCGCTGCCCCAGAAGGACTGGGGCGAGCTTGAGTGCTTGGAGAACGACAGGGTCTTCGTGACCTTCAAGCCGGGATATGCCTCGCTGCGGGAGAAACTTCGAGGCTAGTAACGATTTTGTCGATCATCGATGCTCTCGATCACGAGACCAAACTCTCCTGATAGCTCAGAAAGAGAGGCCGTCGGCTCACCCAATTAGGTGACGCCGGCGGCCTCTTCTTGCACGTCTCATGAGACAACTGAAGCGCGAAGAACATCTGCACGCCGACCATGTGCGGGGGCTCCCCGGAGTGCTGCGCGGCAGGGCCGTGGGCGCGATCCAGACGACGAGCCTGGACGAGCCGCCGGAGCAGGCCGCGTTCGTCCGGAGAACGGCTGCGGGGGCGGGTGTGCCCGTCCTGCGGGCCGTGCCCGGCGAACGGCGGCGGATCGGCAAGCTGGACTGGCAGGTGCTGTGGCCTCCGGGCGAGGCGGGCGCGGTCCCGGCGGCCGGTCCTGTCCCGTACGACGTTCCGCAGGACCCGAACGACGCCAGCGTCACCCTGTTCGTGCGGACCGGCGGGCTCACTCTGCTGCTGCCGGGCGATCTGGAACCGCCCGCCCAGCAGGCGCTGTTGCTCAGCCATCCGGAGCTGCCCCGGGTGGACGTGCTCAAGGTCGCCCACCACGGCTCCGCGCATCAGGACAGCGCCCTGCTGCGGGCCGTCCGGCCCCGGTTCGCGCTGGTGAGCGTGGGCCGGGACAACCCGTACGGGCATCCGGCGCCCCGGACCGTCGACGCCCTCGCGGCGGAGGGGGCGGTGGTGCTGCGCACCGACAGGGACGGGGCGATCGCGGTGACCGGTGCGGGAAGCGGGCTGCGGGCGGTGGGGCGGTCATGACGGGATACGACGCGAGGCGGCGGGCGGCGCGCCCCGCCCCGGACCGGGCGGGAGCCACGGACCCCACGGGAGCCACGAGGGCCTCCGGTGCTCCGGCCTCAGACCAGCCAGTGTCCGTCGGTCATCAGGTCGCGGCCGGGCTGCTCGTTGGACTCCCGCCACGCCCGGACCGCGTACGGGGTGAAGCGGAGGTACACCCAGGCGGGGCGCCCCCGCAGGTCCCAGGAGAACTTCGCGGCGAACGCGTCGCCCGACGCCGGCGGAAGGTCCGTGCCCTCCACCACCTCGGCCGTCGACTCGATCATGACCACGTCGCGGGTGTGGCCCAGGGCGATGTGGGCCCGGCCGTCCGGCGTCAGGTTGACCGCCGTCGGGTTGGTGCGCCGGGTCGCCATCAGCAAGGTCTCCCCGTCCCACACGAACCACAGCGGCACCAGGGTCGGCGCCCCGTCGGAGGAGGCCGTCGACACCCAGGCATCCGTGTCCTTCTCCAGGCGGTCGAGTACGTCCTGCTTGCGCTGTTCACGGCTGCGCGGCGGTTCCGAGAGGGGCATGCCGCGCACGCTAACCCGCGCCCCGGCCGCGTAACACCGTCGTCGGTCCTAGGACCAGTGGCGCATGGCGTGCGGCAGGGGCGGCGGCACAGACTGGCCTCATGGACCCGCAGCTGCCGCAGACCATCGACGCATACCTGGACCGCATCGGCGCGGCCAGGCCCGCCCGCCCCGACGCCTCGGCGCTGCGCGAGCTGCAACTGCGCCACCTCGTCGCCGTGCCCTTCGAGAACCTCTCCATCCACCTCGGCGAGGACATCGTGCTGGAGGACGGGCCGCTCCTGGACAAGATCGTGGCCCGCGAGCGCGGCGGCTTCTGCTACGAACTCAACGGCGCGTTCGCCGTACTGCTGCGGGCGCTCGGTTTCCGCGTCACCCTCCTCCAGGCCCGGGTCCATGGCGACGGGGGACGGCTCGGCATCCCGTACGACCATTTGGCGCTGCGCGTTGACACAGCGGACGGGACCGGGCCGTGGCTCGCCGACGTCGGCTTCGGGGACCACACCAGGCACCCGCTCGCGCTCGACGACCGGGCCGACCAGGAGGACCCGGGCGGCGTCTTCCGGATCGCCCCGGCCGAGGCCGGCGGCGGGGAGTTCGGGGACCTCGACGTCCTCTGTGACGGCACGCCCCGGCTGCGGCTGGAGCAGCGGCCCAGGGAACTGGCCGACTTCCGGGCCGGCGCGTGGTACCACCGCACCTCGCCCGACTCCCACTTCACCCGGGCCCCGGTCTGCTCGCGCGGTACGGACGACGGGCGGATCACCCTCAGCGGCCGCAAGCTCCTCACGACGGTGGGCGGCGAGCGGCACGAGACGCCTCTGGGCAGTGACGACGAGGTGCTGGCGGCCTATCGGGACCACTTCGGACTGTGCCTGGACCGGCTGCCCGGAAAAACGGACCTTCGGTAACACCTGCGCCCAAGCCATCGCGACCCGCTCTGTTTGCCTCGAACGCCTCAATGGTGGTCGAATGCATGCTCGTCGGCGGGCCGCTGCTCCGACAACGACGTCTGCCCTCCGGCCCGAGGTGAGCGAGTGCCCGGGAGTGTGTGGAGATGTTCGGCCGTTGGTTCGGAAACAATGGTGCGACGGGTGCCGCTCGGGGCAACGCCCTGGCCGGGCTTGTGGTGCCGGACTCGGCGGGTGTCCTCAGCTGCCGGGTGCTCGACCCGGTCAAC
Source organism: Streptomyces sp. NBC_00209 (assembly GCF_045206345.1). Classification (NCBI taxonomy): domain Bacteria; kingdom Bacillati; phylum Actinomycetota; class Actinomycetes; order Kitasatosporales; family Streptomycetaceae; genus Streptomyces; species Streptomyces sp. NBC_00209. The sequence continues at coordinate 4,910,651 of NZ_CP108121.1, forward strand.
GAGCCCGTGAAGCAGGCGGAGTTCGTGCTGACGGACCGGGCGGGGCGCAAGGTGGTCGGGGGCGAGACCGACCCGTACGGCAGTGTCATGGCCACGGTTCCGGCGGGGGAGTACCGGATGGCCGTCACGGCGGAGGGGTTCACCCCCTTCCACGGTTCGGCCACGGTCACCGAGGGCGGCCATGCGAGCCTCGGCGATGTGACCCTCCAGGTCGCCGCCCCGCCGCAGCTGCCCGAGCCGGGCGACTGGGAGATCGAACCGATGCACTCCCAGATCGGTTTCACCGCGCGGCACATCGGGATGGCCCGTATCCACGGCAGGTTCAACACCTTCGCGGGGGCGGTGCGGATCGGCGACCGCATGGAGGACTCGGCGATGCACGTGGTCATCGACGCCGCGTCGATCGACACGAACGTGCAGATGCGCGACGACCACCTGCGCTCCAGCGACTTCCTGGACGTCGGCCGCTATCCGACGCTGGAGTTCTACAGCGAGCGTTTCGTGCACCGGGGCGGGACCCGCTGGGGTGTGAGCGGTGCGCTCACGCTGCACGGGGTGAGCCGTACGGTGACCCTCGACACCCAGTACCTCGGGCTCGGCAACGGTATGGAGGGCGAGTCCCGGGCCGCCTGCCGCGCCACCACGCAGCTGCACCGCGAGGACTTCACGCTCACCTGGCAGACGATGCTGGCGCGCGGCATCGCGGTCGTCGGCCCGAGCATCTCCATCGAGATGGACGTCCAGATCGTCCCGAAGGGCTGAGTTCTTGCCCCGCGGGACCGGCCCCGGGGGCGCCGGTCCTACGGCGCCTCCAGCCACCCCTCGTACTCCGCGGCGAACGCGTCGAGCGCCGCCGGGTCGAGACGGTGGTCCGGGTCCTCCACGACGACCAGCCACTGGGCGTCCTCGGCGTCGTCCTCGCCGGCCAGCGCGTCCCGTACGAGCTGCGGTTCGTCGGTGACGCCGAAGCGGTCGGCGAGCTCCACCGCCGCGTCCTCGGCGGCATCGCGGTCGGGCAGCACCAGCACGTGTCTCTCATCGCTCACGTGCTCATTCTCGGATACGGGGGAGGGTGCGGCGGACCCGGCCGGAACCGGGCTGTCAGCGGCCCGTGGGATGCTGGACGGCGATGGCCACCAGAAGGAATTCCACCGACGACCCGCTCGCCCCGCTCACGCTCGCCGTGGGGCAGGAGGACCTGCTCCTCGACCGCGCCGTGCAGCAGGTGGTGGCGGCCGCGCGGGCCGCCGACGCCGACACGGACGTCCGGGACCTCACCCCCGACCAGCTCCAGCCGGGCACACTGGCCGAGCTGACCAGCCCCTCGCTGTTCGCCGAGCGCAAAGTCGTGGTCGTGCGCAACGCGCAGGATCTGAGCGCGGACACGGTCAAGGACGTCAAGAAGTATCTGGACGACCCGGTCGAGGAGATCACCCTCGTCCTGCTCCACGCGGGCGGTGCCAAGGGCAAGGCCCTGCTCGACGCGGCCCGCAAGGCGGGGGCCCGCGAGGTCGCGTGCCCGAAGACGACGAAGCCGGCCGAGCGGCTGTCCTTTGTGCGGGGTGAGTTCCGGGCGCTGGGGCGGTCCGCGACGCCCGAGGCGTGCCAGGCGCTGGTCGACTCCATCGGGAGCGACCTGCGGGAGCTGGCGAGCGCGGTGTCACAGCTTGTCGCGGACATCGAGGGCACGATCGACGAGGCGGTCGTCGGGCGCTACTACACGGGGCGGGCCGAGGCGTCCAGCTTCACGGTCGCCGACCGGGCGGTCGAGGGACGGGCGGCGGAGGCCCTGGAGGCCCTGCGCTGGTCGCTGTCCACGGGCGTGGCTCCCGTCCTGATCACCAGCGCGCTGGCGCAGGGCGTCCGGGCGATCGGCAAGCTGTCCTCGGCGCGCGGGGGGCGGCCGGCGGACCTCGCGCGTGAGCTGGGCATGCCGCCGTGGAAGATCGACCGGGTGCGCCAGCAGATGCGGGGGTGGACGCCGGACGGGGTCGCCGTGGCGCTGCGGGCGGTCGCGGAGGCGGACGCGGGGGTGAAGGGGGGCGGGGACGACCCCGAGTACGCGTTGGAGAAGGCGGTGGTGGCCGTGGCGGGGGCCGCGCGGGGCGGGCGTAGCCCGCGGTAGTTGCGGTGCGGTGGGGCCTTGTGCGCCGCGGTTGTCCTCAAGCGCCGGACGGGCTTGAACTTGCCGTTCGGGCGTCCTCAAGCGCCGGACGGGCTGGTTTTGCCGTGCGGGCTGTGGGCGTGCGGGTTCGGGCGTCCTCAAGCGCCGGACGGGCTGGTTTTGCCGTGCGGGCTGTGGGCGTGCGGGTTCAGGTGTCCTCAAGCGCCGGACGGGCTGGGCGCGGCCGGACAGGGCTGAAAGCGCACGCCGAAGGCCCCGCTCCCTGGGGAAGGGCGGCGGGGCCTCGGGTTCAGATGGGTGCGTCGCACCCGCGTGGCGAACGCAGGTTCGGTGTGCGGCGCGGGGGCCGGGCAGGAGCGGGGTAGAGGGCCCGCTTGGTCCGTTCCGGCGTTGGGATCAGATCGCTCAGCCCTGGAGGGTGGCAGCCTTGGAGGCCAGCGCCGACTTCTTGTTGGCGGCGGCGTTCTTGTGGATGACACCCTTCGAGACGGCCTTGTCCAGCTGACGGGACGCGGCGCGCACGGCGACGGTGGCCTTCTCGACGTCGCCGGCGGCGACGGCCTCGCGGGCCTTGCGGATCGAGGTCTTGAGCGACGACTTGACGGCCTTGTTGCGCAGGCGCGCCTTCTCGTTCGTCTTGTTCCGCTTGATCTGGGACTTGATGTTCGCCACGAAAGAGCCTTTTCAGGTTCGTTGGATCTTCGATGTGTGTCCGTGCGGCCCGAGAGCCACACGGCACAGCTGTCCACGGTAGCAGGAGCGGTACGACCGGCCCAAACCGGTCGCCGCCGCGCAGGCGTGGGACGATGGAGGCTACGTACAGATCCGCCCCGACCCGAACCGACCCGAGACACGGCGTCCGGCGTCTCAAGAATCAGGACCCTGCGTGCCCGCGACTCCTCTCCACGTGCCCGAGCCGAGCCGTACCGACCCGGCGCTGATCCGCAACTTCTGCATCATCGCGCACATCGACCACGGCAAGTCGACCCTTGCCGACCGGATGCTCCAGCTCACCGGGGTGGTCGACCAGCGGCAGATGCGCGCTCAGTACCTCGACCGGATGGACATCGAGCGCGAGCGCGGCATCACCATCAAGTCCCAGGCGGTCCGCCTGCCCTGGGCGCCGACCACCGGTGAGGGCCAGGGCAGCACCCACGTCCTCAACATGATCGACACGCCGGGACACGTCGACTTCACGTACGAGGTCTCCCGGTCGCTCGCCGCCTGCGAGGGCACGGTGCTGCTGGTCGACGCCGCGCAGGGCATCGAGGCCCAGACCCTGGCCAACCTCTACCTGGCGATGGAGAACGACCTCACCATCGTCCCGGTCCTCAACAAGATCGACCTGCCGGCCGCTCAGCCCGAGAAGTTCTCCGAGGAGCTGGCCAACCTCATCGGCTGCCAGCCGGAGGACGTGCTCAAGGTCTCCGCGAAGACCGGCATGGGCGTGGACGCGCTGCTCGACCGCGTCGTCCGGGACGTCCCGGCGCCCGTCGGGAACGCCGACGCGCCCGCCCGCGCGATGATCTTCGACTCGGTCTACGACTCGTACCGGGGCGTCGTCACGTACGTCCGTGTCGTGGACGGCTCGCTCAACAAGCGCGAGCGGATCCGGATGATGTCGACCGGCGCCACCCACGAACTGCTGGAGATCGGTGTCTCCTCGCCGGAGATGACGCCCTCCGACGGCATCGGCGTCGGCGAGGTCGGCTACATCATCACCGGCGTGAAGGACGTCCGGCAGTCCAAGGTCGGTGACACGATCACCTCGCTGAGCAACGGTGCGACCGAGGCGCTGGGCGGCTACAAGGACCCCAAGCCGATGGTGTTCTCCGGGCTCTACCCGCTGGACGGCTCGGACTATCCGGACCTGCGCGAGGCCCTGGACAAGCTCCAGCTCAACGATGCCGCCCTGGTGTACGAGCCAGAGACCTCCGCGGCGCTCGGCTTCGGCTTCCGCGTCGGTTTCCTCGGCCTGCTCCACCTGGACGTGGTCCGCGAGCGGCTGGAGCGCGAGTTCGGCCTCGACCTCATCGCCACCGCGCCCAACGTGGTCTACCGGGTCGAGATGGAGGACGGCACCGAGCACGTCGTCACCAACCCGAGTGAATTCCCCGAGGGCAAGATCGACAAGGTGCACGAGCCGGTCGTCCGGGCCACGGTCCTGGCGCCCAGCGAGTTCATCGGCGCGATCATGGAGCTGTGCCAGCAGCGCCGCGGCACCCTCCTCGGCATGGACTACCTCTCCGAGGACCGCGTCGAGATCCGCTACACGCTGCCGCTCGCGGAGATCGTCTTCGACTTCTTCGACCAGCTGAAGTCCAAGACCCGGGGTTACGCCTCCCTCGACTACGAGCCCACCGGCGAGCAGTCGGCCCAGCTCGTCAAGGTCGACATCCTGCTGCACGGCGACAAGGTCGACGCGTTCTCCGCGGTCACGCACAAGGACAAGGCGTACGCGTACGGTGTACGCCTCGTCGCCAAGCTGCAGAAGCTCATCCCCCGGCAGAACTTCGAGGTGCCGATCCAGGCGGCCATCGGCTCCCGGGTCATCGCCCGCGAGACCGTCCGCGCCATCCGCAAGGACGTCCTCGCCAAGTGCTACGGCGGTGACATCTCCCGTAAGCGCAAGCTGCTGGAGAAGCAGAAGGAAGGCAAGAAGCGGATGAAGATGGTCGGCAACGTGGAGGTGCCGCAGGACGCGTTCATCTCCGTGCTGTCGACCGACGAGTCCGCCGGGGAAGGCAAGGCGAAGAAGTAGTCGCCGCAGGCAGACCGAACGGGCCCCCGTGTCGCAGCACGCCGCGACACGGGGGCCCGTTCGTTATCAAGCGGGGTCCGATTGCCCCTTACGCGGGGCGCGCGGGCGCTCTACCCTGATCACGACTTCTTAGTTACTCGCCAGTTAAGCAAGCGGGATCGCAGCACGTAGACGCAGACAGCAGCAAGCACCACCGCCGCAGGCCCGGAGGATGTCGTGAGCGACACACAGACCATGATCGATAACCGTCCGCCCTCCGTGGCGACCCTCTTCATCGACCGGGTGGCGGCCACCCCGGACGGGGAGGCGTACCGCTACCCGGTGCCCGCGGCCGGCGGCGAGGGCCCCGACGAGTGGAAGTCGCTCAGCTGGGCGCAGGCCGCCGAGCGGGTGTACGCCGTCGCCGCCGGGCTGATCGCGCTCGGCGTGCGGCCGGAGGAGCGTGTCGCGCTCGCCTCCTCCACCCGGGTCGAGTGGATCCTCGTCGACCTCGGCGTCATGTGCGCGGGCGCCGCGACCACCACGGTCTACCCCTCCACCAACGTCGAGGAGTCGGCCTTCATCCTCGCGGACTCCGAGAGCCGGGTCCTGATCGCCGAGGACGCCGTCCAGCTGGCCAAGGCCCGCGAGCGCCGAGCCGAGCTCCCGAACCTCGCCCACGTCGTGGTCATCGACGCGGAGGGCGCGGGACCGGCCGAGGGCGACCCCGAGGGCTGGGTGCTCACCCTGGCCGAACTGGAGGCCCTGGGCGCCGAGCACCTGGCGAAGAACCCGGAGGCGGTCCGCGAGCGCGTCGACGCGATCACCTCCGAGCAGCTGGCGACCCTCATCTACACCTCGGGCACCACCGGCCGCCCCAAGGGCGTACGGCTGCCGCACGACAACTGGTCGTACATGGCCAAGGCCACCGTCTCCACGGGCCTGATCACCAAGGACGACGTCCAGTACCTCTGGCTGCCGCTCGCCCACGTCTTCGGCAAGGTCCTCACCTCCGGGCAGATCGAGGTCGGCCACGTCACCGCCGTCGACGGCCGCGTCGACAAGATCATCGAGAACCTGCCGGTCGTCCAGCCGACCTACATGGCCGCCGTGCCGCGCATCTTCGAGAAGGTCTACAACGGGGTCGCGGCCAAGGCGCGCGCGGGCGGCGGGGCCAAGTACAAGATCTTCCAGTGGGCGTCCGGCGTCGCCCGCGAGCACGCACGGGTCTCCCAGGACAACTTCCGGCGCACCGGCAAGGCGTCCGTGCCCTTCGCGCTCGGCAGCAAGCACAAGGTCGCCGACGCACTGGTCTTCGCCAAGATCCGCGAGGCGTTCGGGGGCCGGCTGCGCGCCTGCGTCTCCGGCTCCGCCGCGCTCGCCCCCGACATCGGGCTCTTCTTCTCCGGCGCCGGCATCCACATCCTGGAGGGCTACGGCCTCACCGAGTCCAGCGCCGCCTCCTTCGTCAACCCCGGCGAGAGCTACCGCACCGGCACGGTCGGCAAACCGCTGCCCGGCACCGAGGTGCGGATCGCCGACGACGGCGAGATCCTGCTGCGCGGCCCCGGCATCATGCAGGGCTACCAGGGGCTGCCGGAGAAGACCGCCGAGGTGCTGGAGGCCGACGGCTGGTTCCACACCGGCGACATCGGCGAGCTGTCCGTCGACGGCTACCTCCGGATCACCGACCGCAAGAAGGACCTGATCAAGACCTCCGGCGGCAAGTACATCGCGCCCGCCGAGGTCGAGGGCCAGTTCAAGGCCGTGTGCCCGTTCGTCTCCAACATCCTGGTGCACGGCGCGGACCGTAACTTCTGCACCGCGCTGATCGCCCTGGACGAGCCGACCCTCCTCGGCTGGGCCGCCGAGAACGGCATGGAGGGCATGTCGTACGCGGACGTCGTGGCTTCCCCGAAGACCGTCGAGCTGATCGACGGCTACGTGAAGCGGCTCAACGAGGGCCTGCAGCGCTGGCAGACCATCAAGAAGTTCCGGCTGCTCCCGCGCGACCTCGACATCGAGCACGGCGAGGTCACGCCCAGCCTCAAGCTGAAGCGGCCGGTCGTGGAGCGCGTCTACAAGGATTTGATCGAGGAGATGTACGCGGGCTCCCGCGAAGCCTGACCGGCGCCCGCAGCATCTTCGTACGCCCCCCGAAAGCCCCCGCGCACACCGGCGCGGGGGGCCGGCGTGTTCTCACCGCAACGTCTTGACCACCCACTTCGGTAACTCGGCGCGTATGTGAAGGGCCGATCTGTCACTCTGTCCGTGTCGTCAGCGGCGCACCACGGAGAAACAGGCAGAGCGAGAACAGGTCAGGAGCCGCCCTGTGGGGTCCATTCCCTTGCAGCGGGACATCGTGCAGCGTCCCGGAACCACCGCCGCCACAGGCTCACAGCCGGTCGCCCGGACCAGCCTGCCCGGCAACCTCCTCGCGCCCGCGGCGGCCCGGCGGTTCGTCACCGCCGCGCTGGACGAGTGGACCGGCCTCGGGCTGCCCGCCGCGGTCGGGTTCAGCGAGCGGCTGTCCGATGACGCCGCGATGATCGTCAGCGAGCTGGTGACCAACGCCGTCGTCCACGCGGGCACCGCGGTCGAACTGCTCTTCCGGCTGGAGGAGGCCACCGAGGACGAGGAGTCCGCCCTGGTCCTGGAGGTCTCCGACCACCACCCCGGCCGCACGGTCCGCGGCGACCACGCGCACAGCTCCGAGGGCGTGGGCGAGCCGGCCGACTACGGGCGCGGCCTGGACATCGTCGCCGCCCTCGCCGAGCGCTGGGGCATCACCTACCGCACCGGTACGAAGACCGTCTGGGCCCGGCTCCCGGTGGACGACTGGAATCCGTTCCCCGAGGGGCGAGGCGAGACCGGGCTCGACCGCGGGCTCCGCGCCGCCGAGCTGCTCGCCCCCTCCGCCCGGCGCACCGGCCGCGACGACGGGGACTGGGCCGGGCGCGGCGCGCTGTCCTTCCTCGCCGAGGCGTCCGACCTGCTGGCCGGGCAGCTGGACGAGGACATCGTGGCGGCCCTCGCCGGGCAGTTACTCGTCCCCCGCCTCGCCGACTGGTGCGCGATCTGGCTGGAGCCCGAGAGCGGCGGCCCCGCGGCCGTCCCCCGCCTCGCCAAGGTCTGGCACGTGGACGAGGAGCACATCGGGACGCTGCGCGCCCTGCTGGAGGGCCACCCGCTCCGGCTCCCCGAGCGCGTCGGCACCGGCGCCGTCACCATGCCGTGGCCCGGCAGCGGGGAGGACGACGAGCCGCCGGACGAGGAGGAGGGCGTCGCCTTCGCCTACCGGATCACCTCGGGCGGCCGCACCCTCGGAGCCGTACTCCTGGGCCGCGAGTCCACCGACCGGCTGCCCGACGAGCTGACGGCCCTCATCGAGGATTTCGTGCGCCGGGTCGGCCTCGCCGTGGGCGCCGCCCGCGCCTACACCCGGCAGGCCACCATCAGCCGCATCCTCCAGCGCGGGCTGCTGCCCAGCAAGGTCGCCCGGATACCGGGTGTGGCCAGCTCCCTCGTCTACGAACCGAGCGACGACGGCGTGGTCGGCGGTGACTTCTACGACATCTTCCCGTGCCCCGGCGACCGCTGGTGCTTCGTTCTCGGCGACGTCCAGGGCAGTGGCCCCGAGGCCGCCGTCGTCACCGGCCTGGCCCGCCCCTGGCTGCGGCTGCTGGCCCGTGAGGGCTTCCAGGCGGACGAGGTCCTGGTCCGGCTCAACCGGCTGCTCCTGGACGACGCCATGGAGGCCGCCGAGGCCGCCGCGCTCATGGTCGCCGCCGCCGGGGGCCAGCACTCCGCGGACAACGGCGGGCAGTCGCGGTTCCTGTCCCTCCTGTACGGGGAGCTGGTGCCGCTGCCCGGCGGCGGCGCCCGGTGCACCCTGGCCAGCGCCGGGCACCCGCTGCCGCTGCTGCTGCGCCCGGACGGCACCGTGCGGCCCGCCGCCGAGCCGCAGCTGCTGCTCGGGCTGCTGGACGACGCCGTCTACGAGACCCAGAGCTTCGACCTGGCGCCCGGCGACAGCCTGCTCTGCGTCACCGACGGGGTCACGGAGCGGCGCTCGGGCGGCCTGATGTTCGATGACGGGGACGGGCTGGCGAAGGCGCTGTCGGGGTGCGCGGGGCTGAGTGCGGAGGAGATCGCGGAGCGCATCAAGCACGCCGTGCACGACTTCGCCGAGCGCCCGCCGGACGACGACCTGGCGCTCCTGGTGCTCCAGGCCGAGTAGCGCCGGTCCGGGGCATGGCGTCCGTTTGCCGGGCGGCGCGCGACAATGGGCGGTATGCCTTCCGTACTGCCCGATGGTGAACCCGTGCCCGACGACGGGGCGCTGCCCCGCCATGCCCTGGAAGGCGCAGCCGGCCGCCCGCTCGGCTTCTACCTGCACGTGCCGTACTGCGCGACCCGCTGCGGCTACTGCGACTTCAACACCTACACCGCGACCGAGCTGCGCGGCTCCGGCGGTGCGCTGGCCTCCCGCGACAACTACGCCTCCCACCTGACCGGCGAGATCCGCCAGGCCCGCAAGGTCCTCGGCGACGACCCGCGCCCGGTCCGCACGGTCTTCGTCGGCGGCGGCACCCCGACCCTGCTCGCCGCGGCCGACCTGGTCCGGATGCTGGCGGCGGTCCGCGAGGAGTTCGGGCTCGCCGACGACGCCGAGATCACCACCGAGGCCAACCCGGAGTCCGTGGGCCCCGCCTACCTGGCCGAGCTGCGCGAGGGCGGCTTCAACCGGATCTCGTTCGGCATGCAGAGCGCCCGGCAGCACGTCCTGAAGATCCTCGACCGCACCCACACCCCGGGCAGGCCCGAGGCGTGCGTGGCCGAGGCGCGGGCGGCCGGCTTCGAGCACATCAACCTGGACCTGATCTACGGCACCCCCGGTGAGTCCGACGACGACTGGCGCGCGTCCCTGGACGCGGCGATCGGCGCCGGGCCCGACCACGTCTCCGCGTACGCGCTGATCGTGGAGGAGGGCACCGGCCTCGCCCGCCGCATCAAGCGCGGCGAGATCCCGATGACCGATGACGACGCGCACGCCGACCGCTATCTCATCGCGGACGAGGCGATGGCCGCCGCCGGCTACTCCTGGTACGAGGTCTCGAACTGGGCCCGTACGCCCGAGGGCCGCTGCCTGCACAACGAGCTGTACTGGCGGGGCGCCGACTGGTGGGGCGCCGGACCGGGGGCGCACAGCCATGTCGGGGGAGTGCGCTGGTGGAACGTGAAGCACCCGGGAGCGTACGCGCAGGCGCTCGCCGAGGGGCGGTCGCCGGGGGCCGGGCGCGAGATCCTGTCCGCCGAGGACCGCCGCGTCGAGCGCATCCTGCTGGAACTGCGGCTCGTGGACGGCTGCCCGCTCTCCCTGCTGGCCCCCGCCGGCCTCGCGGCGGCCCGCCGGGCGGTGGACGACGGCCTCCTGGAACCGGCGCCGTTCGCCGACGGACGGGCCGTGCTGACGCTGCGCGGGCGGCTGCTGGCCGACGCGGTGGTACGCGACCTGGTCGACTGAGCGGGGGCCCCGCTCACTTCAGCGGGCACTTCGGCGGGTCCAGTTCCACCTTTCCCGCCGCCCGGCCGCAGATGATCCGGGCGTGGCTCCGGCCGTCCGGGTAGGTGATCTGCACGACGTCCAGACCGTGGCCCGCCTGGGCCTCGTACGGGATGAAGCCGCGGAAGGTGATCGTCCCCGTGGGCATCGTCCGCAGGTTCACCGCGTACAGGTTCGCCCAGGTCTCCGCCGCGCTGTTCACCGCGTCGCCGTGGCTCGCCGCGTCGTACAGCGCGGCCGTGGCGCTGTACGACATCACCGACTGGCCGCTCGCGAAGAGCGGGTCCTCGTACGGTTTCGACGCCGGCAGGCGGGGAAGCGTCACGCCCTCGGGCAGCAGCTTCCCCAGGGCCCGGTGCGACTCCTCGTAGAAGCCGTCGGCGCGGCCGCGGCCCATCGGGGCGAGGGCCGTGTGGTACAGCGTGACGTTCTTCGTGGTGTCCGTGCTCGCGTCGAGCCGGGTCTTGGTCAGGTCGTCGCCCGTGAAGACGGTGATGGGGCGGCGCGAACAGCTGTGGGCGAGGCGGCTCATCAGGTTGGCGACGTCCTCGACCCGGCCCGCGAAGTACAGCGCGTCCGGCGCCGGGTCCGCCCCGCAGATCTGCTGCACCGGGCGGTCCAGGTCGGCGCTGCTGCGGCGGCCGAGGCCGTACTCCACCGGCTCCGACAACGCGAAGCCCGACTTGGCGAGCATCGCGCTGCCCACCTTGCGCTGCTCCACCGTGTAGCGGTCCTTGTCGTTGTTGCCGAGCTCGCGCGACAGGACCAGGGCCCGGGGCTTGTGCGTGCCGGGCGCCCCCGCCGCCACCTGCTTCGCGATGAGGCCGAGGGTGTCCGCCTGCTCCTGGTCGGTGGCCGCCAGGCCGAAGTAGTTGGAGTAGTCCGTCGCCAGATAGCCGCCGGAGTTGGTGGTGTCCACCACGGGCAGGCCCGCCTGCTGAAGGAGAGCGGTGGCCTCCGGGCTGTCGGTGGTGTCCCGGCCGAGCCCGACCACGCCGACGACCGAGGGATCCCTTTCGGCCACCTCGATGATCTTCTTCACCGCGGGTATCTGCTGGAGCATGTCCTGCCCGCCGTTGGCGGTCAGCACCCGCAGTTTCACCGAGAAGTCCAGCGTGTTGGTGTGGTGCTGGTAGAGGTAGACGCCGGTCAGCTCCTCCAGGGCCTTGCGGGTGCGCTCCGGGGACGGGGCGGTGAAGGGACCCGCGTAGATCAGCGTGACGTACTTGTCGCCCGGCTCGATCGAGGCGTTCTCCTCGGCCACCGCCCGCTCGATCCGGTCGAAGGTGACGCCGGCCCCGGCCCCGTCCAGCTCCAGGCCGTTGCCCTCCGCGAAGCGCACCCGGGTGGACGTCGCCACGCCGATGCACTCCTTGTCCCCGCCGCCCGGCCCGGCCAGCCGCACCGAGTCCGTGTCGACATCGGTGAGCGGACCATGGCAGTAGCGGTTCGCCAGGTGGTTGCCCAGCAGCATCGTGCCCAGCAGCGCGCCGGCCACCAGAAAGCCGAGCGTGGTCCGCGACATCACCCACCACACCCACGTCCTGCGCACCCGCCGCGTGGACAGCCGCGCGTGCGCGTGCTCATGGGTCAGCTGGTCCGTCGACAGCGGCAGCCGCAGCACCCAGGCGGGCGTGGCCGTGCCGGAGGGCGACTGGCCCACGCTGAGATGGCCGACCCAGTCCTCGTACCGGGCCCGTGCCGCACCCGTGTGCACGGGCGGCGGGTCGGGCGGCAGCGGCGGGGTGTGCCGCAGGATCTCGGCCGCCGGCAGCGAGGCCAGGAGCAGCAGCGGATCGACCTCGCTGCGCCGGGAGCGGACGTTGTTGACGGCGTTGATCAGCTGCACGCCGCCGTTGCTCTGGACGGCCCTCGGGAGGAAGACCACCGGCGGCACGGTCCGCTTGCCGCGCCGCCAGTCCGGCGCGTGCGGCCGGTAGTTGTTGCGCAGGTCCTCCAGCAGTGCCTGGACCCTCAGCTCCAGGTGGAACTGGCGGGACCGCTCGTCGCCCGCCGCCGCGTCGGCCACCCGCCCCGCGACCACCGCCGCCCGGGCCCGGATCACCCGCCACGAACCGCTGGGCGAGAGACGGGACCAGCCGTCCGACGGATAGCCGGTACTGGCGGCGGCCAGCGACGAGGTGGTGGCGAACCACCTGCTGGCCCGGCGCAGCCACAGCAGCGGCGGCGCCGACGTCGTCACCAGCCGGATCACCGCGAGCCCGAGGACCGCGCCCACGGCCACCAGCGTGGTCGGCAGCCAGCCGATCTCGCCGAGCAGCACACCCAGGACCGCGATGACCACGGCCCCCACGAAGGTCTCCGGCCGCACCGACTCGCGCAGCGCGGTCCACCAGGTGCCCCGGCCGCGCCGCCCGGCCCGCCAGCGCAGCGCGCTCAGCTCCTCCAGGATCCGCTCGTCGCGCTGGTCCCGGGAGCAGCCCGGGTCCGGGTCCCGCAGTACGGCCTCGGTGGCCTGCTCGATGGCGCCGAGCAGCCGGGAACGGGGGAACGCGAACGGTTTGTACTGCGAACCGCCCCGGGTCTCCCACGGCTTCTCGGTCAGCGTGCGGACCATGTCGAGCGCCGCGTCGTACGGGGAGTCGCCGTGCCCGTCGAGCAGTCTCAGGGGGACCCGGCGCGGCTGGTTGGCCCGGTGGACCTGGCGCACGATCTGCTCGACCCGGGCGTCCACGTCGGCCGGTACGTCGGCGTCGGCTGCCTGGAGGACCACCAGGGGCATCACGGGCCGGTTGTCGCGGTAGCCGTCGATGAGCTGCTGCACGAAGTGGAAGACGGCGGAGGCCGCCTCGTTCTCCGCCGTGTCCCGCCAGACCTCGCGTGCCATCGCCCCGTGCCTTCCCTCGCGAAAAGAGCCTGGCCCCACTCAATAACCGATGGTGTGTGCGAGGCGCAGCTATTTATCCGGATCGGTGCCGGATCGACGGGAAGGGCGGCCGGACATCAGTCCGGAAGGGTGACGAAATCGATCAATTCCTCAACGCGGCCCAGGAGTTCGGGCTGAAGGTCCCGGTAGGAGCGGACCGAGGACAGGATCCGCTGCCAGGCCGCTCCGGTGTTCTCCGGCCAGCCCAGCGCCCGGCACACGCCCGTCTTCCAGTCCTGCCCGCGCGGCACCACCGGCCACGCCGCGATTCCCACCGACGCCGGCTTCACGGCCTCCCACACGTCGATGTACGGGTGCCCGACCACCAGCACATCGCCGTCCGACACCTGGGCGGCGATCCGGGACTCCTTGGAACCGGGCACCAGATGGTCGACCAGCACCCCGAGGCGGGCGTCCGGCGCAGGCGCGAACTCCCGCACGATCGCCGGCAGGTCGTCGATGCCCTCCAGGTACTCCACGACGACGCCCTCGATGCGCAGGTCGTCGCCCCAGACCCGCTCGACCAGCTCCGCGTCGTGCCGCCCCTCCACATAGATCCGCCCGGCCCGCGCCACCCGCGCCCGCGCCCCGGGCACCGCCACCGAACCGGACGCCGTACGCGTGGACCGCACCGGACCCCCGGCCGACGGGCGCACCAGCGTGACGACCCGGCCCTCCAGCACGAAACCGCGCGGCGCCATCGGGAAGACCCGGTGCTTGCCGAACCGGTCCTCCAGGGTCACCGTCGGCCCCTCGGCGGTCTTCTCGCACCGGATGACCGCGCCGCAGAAACCGGTGACGGCCTCCTCCACGACCAGATCGGTCTCGGCGGGCACCTCCGGGGCGGGGGCGGACTTCTTCCACGGCGGGGTCAGATCGGGCTGGTAGCTGCGCATCGCACGACGATAAGCGGGGAAGAGCCACGACACGCCGAACCGGGAGGCCGCCCGGCGGTCCGCCCTTCCCCGCTACGACACGCCGAACCGCCCGGCCAGCGCCGACCGCTGGGCCCGGACGAACGCCGCGTCCACCACCGCCCCGTGCCCCGGCACGTACAGCGCCTCGTCCCCGCCCAGTTCCAGCAGCCGGTCCAGGGCGGCCGGCCAGCGCGCCGGGACGGCGTCCGGACCGGCCTGGGGCTCGCCGGACTCCTCGACCAGGTCGCCGCAGAACACCAGCGCCGGGGAGCCGGGGGAGCCAGGGACCAGCACCGCCAGGTCGTGGCCGCTGTGCGCCGCGCCCACGTTCACCAGGACCACCTCCCGGCCGCCGCCCAGGTCCACCGTCAGCTCCCCGCGCACCTCGTGGCGCGGGGCCACCAGCACATCGGCGGACTCGGCCGCGTCCGCCTCGGGCAGGCCCTGGGCCACCGCGTCCGCGTACAGCTCACCGGCCCCGCGCCGCAGCAGCTCCGCCGTGCCCTCGGAGCCGTACACCCGTGCACCGGCGAACGCGGCCGTGCCCAGCACATGGTCGAAGTGGGGGTGGCTGAGTGCGATGTGCGTCACCCTCCGGCCGAGCAGCGCCTCGGCCTGGGTGCGCAGTTCCACACCCTCGCGCAGTGACGAGCCGGTGTCACAGAGCAGCGCCCCGCCCGGACCGGCCACCAGCAGGGCCGTCGCGTCCCAGACCGGAAGGCGCCGGCGGCCCGTTCCGTGACCCAGCCGCTCCCATCCGAAGTCTTCCCAAGAGGCATCCATGCGGCGACGCTATCGGCAGCGACCTGCGCGGCAGCGAGGTAGCGTGGCCGGTCGCCCTTGCTAGGGCACCACCCCGTCGCCGTACACTGGCCGGGGATCGCTGGCACTCATACGCACCGAGTGCCAGGAGGAATCCCGGGACCGGCCCGGGAACACCGACGTGGACAGCTGGAGGTGTGCGCGATGCTCAGCGAACGCAGACTCGAAGTGCTGCGCGCGATCGTCCAGGACTACGTCGGGACCGAGGAGCCCGTCGGCTCCAAGGCGCTCACGGAGCGGCACAAGCTGGGGGTCTCCCCGGCGACCGTCCGCAACGACATGGCGGTGCTGGAGGAGGAGGGCTTCATCGCCCAGCCCCACACCAGCGCCGGGCGCATCCCGACGGACAAGGGCTACCGGCTCTTCGTCGACAAGCTGGCGGGCGTCAAGCCCCTCTCCTCGCCCGAGCGCCGCGCCATTCAGAACTTCCTCGACGGCGCGGTCGACCTGGACGACGTCGTGGGCCGCACCGTACGGCTGCTCGCGCAGCTGACCCGGCAGGTCGCCGTCGTGCAGTACCCCTCGCTGACCCGTTCGACGGTGCGGCATGTGGAACTGCTGTCCCTGGCCCCGGCGCGGCTGATGCTCGTGCTGATCACGGACACCGGCCGGGTCGAACAGCGGCTGGTGGACTGCCCGGCGCCGTTCGGCGAGACCTCGCTCGCCGATCTGCGGGCCCGGCTCAACAGCCGGGTGGTGGGGCGCCGGTTCGCGGACGTCCCGCAGCTGGTGCAGGACCTGCCGGAATCCTTCGAGAGCGAGGACCGGGGAACCGTGTCCACCGTCCTCTCGATCCTGCTCGAAACGCTTGTCGAGGAGACGGAGGAGCGGCTGATGATCGGCGGCACCTCCAACCTCACCCGCTTCGGACACGACTTCCCGGTGATGATCCGGCCGGTGCTGGAAGCACTGGAGGAACAGGTCGTGCTGCTGAAGCTGCTCGGCGAGGCCAAGGACTCGGGCATGACCGTACGCATCGGGCACGAGAACGCCCACGAGGGCCTCAACTCCACGTCCGTCGTCGCGGTCGGCTACGGTTCGGGCGACGAGGCAGTCGCCAAACTCGGCGTGGTCGGACCGACCCGCATGGACTACCCCGGAACGATGGGAGCGGTACGCGCAGTGGCACGTTACGTCGGACAGATCCTGGCGGAGTCGTAGGTGGCCACGGACTACTACGCCGTACTCGGCGTGCGCCGCGACGCTTCCCAGGACGAGATCAAGAAGGCATTCCGGAGGCTCGCCCGCGAGCTGCACCCGGATGTGAACCCCGATCCGAAGACCCAGGAGCGGTTCAAGGAGATCAACGCCGCTTACGAGGTCCTGTCGGACGCGCAGAAGAAGCAGGTCTACGACCTCGGCGGAGACCCGCTCTCGCAGTCCGGCGGCGCCGGCGCGGGCGGCTTCGGCCAGGGCGGCTTCGGCAACTTCTCCGACATCATGGACGCGTTCTTCGGTACGTCGTCGCAGCGCGGGCCCCGCTCGCGCACCCGGCGCGGCCAGGACGCCATGATCCGGCTGGAGATCGACCTCGCCGAGGCGGCCTTCGGGACCACCAAGGACATCCAGGTCGACACCGCCGTCGTCTGCACCACGTGCAGTGGCGAGGGCGCGGCCCCCGGCACCTCGGCGCAGACCTGCGACATGTGCCGCGGCCGCGGTGAGGTCTCCCAGGTCACCCGGTCCTTCCTCGGCCAGGTCATGACCTCCCGTCCCTGCCCCCAGTGCCAGGGCTTCGGTACGGTCGTGCCGACCCCGTGCCCGGAGTGCGCCGGCGACGGCCGCATCCGCTCGCGGCGCACGCTGACCGTGAAGATCCCCGCCGGTGTCGACAACGGCACCCGCATCCAGCTCGCGGGCGAGGGTGAGGTCGGCCCCGGCGGCGGCCCCGCCGGCGACCTCTACGTCGAGATCCACGAGCTGCCGCACGCGGTGTTCCAGCGTCGCGGCGACGACCTGCACTGCACGGTCACCATCCCCATGACGGCGGCGTCCCTCGGCACCAAGGTGCCGCTGGAGACGCTGGACGGCCTGGAGGAGGTCGACATCCGGCCGGGCACCCAGTCCGGCCAGTCCGTCCCGCTGCACGGGCGCGGCATCACGCACCTGCGCGGCGGCGGACGCGGCGACCTCATCGTGCACGTCGAGGTCATCACCCCGATGAAGCTGGACCCCGAGCAGGAACGCCTCCTGCGTGAACTGGCCAAGCTGCGCGGCGAGGAGCGGCCGACCGGCCAGTTCCAGCCGGGCCAGCAGGGCCTGTTCTCCCGCCTGAAGGACGCCTTCAACGGCCGCTGACGGCTTGCGCGCACACGGTACGGGCCCGGGCTCCGGGCCCGTACCGTCGCGCCGCGACCGGCCGGAACGCCGCCGTGGGGCGGGCATCACGGGACAGGAACGACATGACACGATGCGGTCATGCCCTCCGCGCTGACCGCTCTCTGCCGGTATCCCCTCGTGCAGGCCCCCATGGCCGGCGGTCCGTCCTGCCCGCAGCTCGCCGCCGCCGTCTCCGAGGCCGGCGCACTGGGCTTCCTGGCCGCCGGATACAAGACGGCGGACGCCCTGCGCGACGAGATCCAGCAGGTGCGCGCCCTGACCGGGCAGCCCTTCGGCGTCAACCTCTTCATGCCGCAGTGCGAACCGGCGGACCCCGCCGCGCTGGAGGACTACCGCCGCCGGCTCGCGGGCGAGGCCGGCGGTTACGAGACCGAGCTCGGCGACCCGGACGTCCCCGGCGACGACGGTTACGAGGACAAGCTCGCCGTCCTCCTCGACGCCCCGGTCCCGGTCGTCTCCTTCACCTTCGGCTGCCCCTCGCGCGACACGCTCGACGCGTTCGCGGCCGCCGGCACGTACACCGTCGTCACGGTCACCTCGCCGGAGGAGGCCCAGGCCGCCGAGTGGGCCGGGGCCGACGCCGTCTGCGCCCAGGGCACCGAGGCGGGCGGCCACCGCTCCACGTTCCACGACGACCCGGCGACCGAGGACGGCGGGATCGGGCTGCTCAGCCTGGTCGCCCAGGTCTGCGAGACCGTGCAGATACCGGTCGTCGCCGCCGGCGGCCTGATGCGCGGCGGCCAGATCGCCGCCGTCCTAGCGGCGGGCGCCGACGCCGCCCAGCTCGGCACCGCCTTCCTGCCCTGCCCGGAGTCCGGCGCCCACGTCCTGCACAAACAGGCCCTGACCAACCCGCTGTTCGTCCGGACCACCCTGACCAGAGCCTTCTCCGGGCGCCCGGCCCGCGGCCTGGTCAACCGCTTCGTGCGCGAGCACGGCCCGTACGCCCCCGCCGCCTACCCCCAGGTCCACCACATGACCTCCGTGCTGCGCAAGGCCGCCGCCCGCGTCGGGGACGCCCAGGGCATGGCGCTGTGGGCCGGGCAGGGTCACCGCATGGCCCGCGAGCTGCCCGCCGGCCGGCTGGTCCGGCTGCTCGCCGAGGAACTGGACGCCGCACGGGCGGCAGTGAGCACAAGGAGCGCACAGTGACGGCACCCGTCTTCATCGTCGGACACCTGCCGGACGCCCCCGAGTTCGTCCTGGACGGGCCCGAGGGACGCCACGCCGTCTCCGTGAAGCGCCTGCGCGACGGCGAGGAGGTCGTCCTCACGGACGGCCGCGGCCGGTGGGCCCAGGGCGTCGTGCGCGCCGCCGAGGGCAAGGACCGGCTGGTCGTCGGCGACCTCGCCCCGGTCCATGACGAGCCGCGCCCCGCGCTGCGGATCACCGTCGTCCAGGCCCTGCCCAAGGGGGACCGGGGCGAGGTCGCCGTGGAGACGATGACAGAGACCGGCGTCGACGCGGTCGTCCCGTGGCAGGCGGCGCGCTGCATCACCCAGTGGAAGGGCGACCGCGGCCTCAAGTCCCTGGCCAAATGGCGCGCCACGGCCCGGGAGGCCGGAAAGCAGTCGCGCCGGGTGCTCTTCCCGGACGTGGCGGACCTGGCCACCACCAAGCAGGTCGCCGCCCTGCTGGCCGCGGCGGACTTCGCGGCCGTCCTGCACGAGGACCGCGACTACCCGAGCGAACCGCTGTCCACCGTCGCGCTGCCCGACGAGGGCGAGATCGTGCTGGTCGTCGGCCCCGAGGGCGGCGTATCGCCGGACGAGCTGGCCGCGTTCGCCGCCGCCGGAGCCCGCACCTGCCGCCTCGGCCCCTCGGTCCTGCGCACCTCGACCGCGGGCACCGCGGCGACGGCGCTGCTCCTGGGACGGACGGGGCGCTGGTCGTAAACCGTCCCCGATGGGGTGGTTGTGCCCGGAAGCGGTCTACCGCGCCGTCGGACGGGGTGGGAAGCTGCCCGTATGGGGACATCAAGGGCAGGGGGCCGTCGAGCGGCCCGTCGTTTTCCGGCCGCGCTCTGCCTCGCCGCGGCCGCCGTCGCCGGGCTCACCGCCTGTGAACCGGGCGGCACCGCCGGCGCGTTGAACACCGTGTCCGTCGCCTTCACCACGGACCGGACCGCCACCCGCGCCCTGGAGCACGAAGGCGTCCAGGTGCGCTGGCTGACCTGCACCGCCTCGCTCGACGGCGGCGGCGCCACCCGCTCCACAGCGCCCTCCGCCACCCGCCGGTCGGCCGAGGTCCGCTGCGACGGCAAGACGAGGTCCGGCGGCGACATCGCCCTGGACGGGCAGGTCACCTACGCGGTCGAAGGCCGGTGCGTACGCGGCGACATGACCGCGAAGACCGGTGGGCGCGCCGTCTTCCGGGCCACCCTGCTCGGCGACTGCACCCCCCCGGCCACGACCGCGCCGCCCGCCGGAGCCCCGGGCCGGGGCAGCGGCCCGACGGCCACCGTGACGGTGACGGTCACCGCGTACCCCGGCAAGTAGCCGGGCGCCCTGGGTGGTTGACGGATTTCCCGGTCCGTACGCCCCCGGGGGACCCCCGCGTCACCGGCGGCGGCGTGTGACGTACTCCGGCCAACCCCGTGCCACCAGGCACACCCGCGGCCTAGGGTGATCGTGTGACACAGCCTTCCTACCTCCGGTACCCCCATGTCCAAGGTGACTTGATCGCCTTCACCGCCGAGGACGACGTCTGGCTCGCCCCACTCGACGGTGGCCGGGCGTGGCGGGTCAGCGCAGACAACCGTCCCGTCACCCAGCCGCGCATATCTCCCGACGGCACCCACGTCGCCTGGACGTCCACCCGTGACGGGGCGCCCGAGGTGCATATCGCACCCGCGGACGGCGGACCCTCACGCCGGCTCACCCACTGGGGGGACACCCGCACCAGCGTGCGCGGCTGGACCCCCGAAGGGGACGTACTGGTCATCAGTACCCAGGGCCAGGTCTCGCTGCGCCGCAGCTGGGCCCGGGCCGTCCCGGTCGACGGCGGTCCGGCGCGCATCCTCCCGTACGGCCCCGTCGGCTCGCTCGCGTACGGGCCGGGCGGACGCGTCCTGCTGCTCTCGGCCACCATGGGGCGCGATGCCGCCACCTGGAAGCGCTACCGGGGCGGCACGGCCGGCAAGCTCTGGATCGCGGCCGAGGACGACCCGCTGGAGTTCGTCCGGGTCCACGAGGACCTCGACGGCAACCTCGAATGCCCCATGTGGTTGGGGGAGCGCATCGCGTTCCTCTCCGACCACGAGGGCGTCGGTGCCGTCTACTCCTCGCTGCCCGACGGCACGGACCTGCGCCGGCACACCCCCGTCGACGGCTTCTACGCCCGCCACGCCACCACCGACGGCACCCGGGTCGCCTACGCCTGTGCCGGTGAACTCTGGCTCCTGGACGGCCTGGGGGGCGACGAGCCCCGCCGCGTCGAGGTTCGGCTCGGCGGGCAGCGCGCCGACCTCCAGCCCTACCCGCTGCACGCCGACAGCCACCTGGCCGGCGCGTCGCCCGACCGCACCGGCCGGGGCAGCGCCGTCCTGTCGCGGGGCGCCGTGCACTGGGTCACCCACCGCGAGGGCCCGGCCCGCGCGCTCGCCGCCGAACCCGGCGTACGGGCCCGGCTGCCGCGCACCTTCCAGGCCGACGGCGACCAGCACGTCGTCTGGGTCACCGACGCCGAGGGCGACGACGCGCTGGAGATCGCCCCCGCCACCGGCACCGCCCCCGGCGCCACGCCCCGCCGCCTCGCGGCCGGCCGGCTGGGCCGCGTCCTGGACCTCGCCCCCGCCCCCGACGGCAGCCGGTTCGCGGTCGCCGCGCACGACGGGCGCGTCCTGATCGTCGAGCGGGAGAGCGGCGAGATCCACGAGGTGGACCGCAGCGAGAACGGCGACGCCTCCGGCCTCGCCTGGTCGCCCGACTCCGCCTGGCTCGCCTGGTCGCACCCCGGCCCCGAGCCGCTCAGCCAGCTCAAGCTGGCCCACATCGCCGACCTGTCGGTCTCCGAGGCGACGCCCCTGCGGTTCCGGGACTTCGCGCCCGCCTTCACCGCCGACGGAAAGCACCTGGCCTTCCTCTCCGAGCGCGCCTTCGACCCGGTCTACGACGCCCACGTCTTCGACATGGCGTTCATCGGCTCCTGCCGGCCGCACCTGCTCACCCTCGCGGCGACCACGCCCTCCCCGTTCGGACCGCAGCTGCACGGCCGGCCCACGGAGAAGGAGAAGGGCGGCGACGGCGAGGACAACCCCACCGCGCTCCCCATCACCCGCATCGACCTGGACGGCCTCGCCGACCGGAT
The DNA here is from genome assembly GCF_045206345.1 of Streptomyces sp. NBC_00209. Taxonomy (NCBI): domain Bacteria; kingdom Bacillati; phylum Actinomycetota; class Actinomycetes; order Kitasatosporales; family Streptomycetaceae; genus Streptomyces; species Streptomyces sp. NBC_00209. Next base: position 4,932,356 of record NZ_CP108121.1, read on the forward strand.
CGTGCCCCTTCCCGTCGAGGCCGCCGTCTACTCCTCGCTCCGCACCGCGCGGGACGGGCTGCTCTGGCTGCGCCACCCGCTCACCGGGGTCCTCGGGACCAGCGCGGCCGGCCCGGACGCCCGCCGCCCGGACACCGTCCTGGAGCGGTACGACCTGGAGAAGCTTCGCTGCGAGGAGCTGTCCTCGGACGTCAGCCGCTTCGCGGTCAGCGGTGACGGGAAGCGGCTGGCGATCGTCCACCACGGCAAGCTCTCCGTCGTCCCCTCCGACAGCCGGGTGCCCGCGGGCGACGACGACCACGACGACGCCGTGACCGTCGACCTCTCCCGCATCCGCCGCACCCTCGACCCGGCCGCCGAGTGGCGCCAGATGTACGACGAGGCCGGGCGCGTCATGCGGGACAACTTCTGGCGCCCCGACATGGGCGGCGTCGACTGGGCCGGGGTCCTCGACCGCTACCGCCCGGTCCTGGAGCGCGTCGCGACCCACGACGACCTCATGGACCTGCTCTGGGAGGTCCAGGGCGAGCTGGGCACCTCGCACGCCTACGTCACCCCGCCCGGCGGGTGGCGCGACGAGGCGGCCCGGCAGGGGCTGCTCGGGGCGGACCTCTCCCGCGCCGAGGACGGCAGCTGGCGCGTCGACCGCGTGCTGCCCTCCGAGACCTCGGACCCGGCCGCCCGCTCGCCGCTCGCAGCGCCGGGCGTCGCGGTCCGGGCCGGCGACGCGATCCTGGCCGTCGACGGGCACCCGGTCGATCCGCTGACCGGGCCCGCGCCGCTGCTCACCGGCTCGGCCGGCAAGCCCGTCGAGCTGACGGTCTCCCCGGCAGACGGGGGCGACCGGCGCCACGTCGTCGTCGTACCCGTCGCCGACGAGGAGGCCCTGCGCTACCACGCGTGGGTCGCCGACCGGCGGGCGTACGTGCACGAGCGGTCCGGGGGGCGCCTCGGCTACCTCCACGTCCCCGACATGGTCGGCGGCGGCTGGGCCCAGATCCACCGCGACCTGCGCACCGAGATGGCGCGCGAGGGCCTGGTCGTGGACGTCCGGGAGAACCGGGGCGGCCACACCTCCCAGCTCGTCGTCGAGAAGCTGGCCCGCCGCATCGTCGGCTGGGACCTGCCGCGCGGCATGCGCCCCGCCAGCTACCCGGGCGACGCGCCGCGTGGGCCGGTGGTGGCCGTCGCGAACGAGTTCTCCGGGTCGGACGGCGACATCGTGAACGCGGCGATCAAGGCGCTGAAGATCGGGCCCGTGGTCGGGGTGCGGACGTGGGGCGGCGTGGTCGGCATCGACAGCCGGTACCGGCTGGTCGACGGGACGCTGGTCACGCAGCCGAAGTACGCGTTCTGGCTGGAGGGGTACGGGTGGGGCGTCGAGAACCACGGCGTGGACCCGGACGTGGAGGTCGTGATGACGCCCCGGGACCACGCGGAGGGGCGTGACCCTCAGCTGGACGAGGCGGTCCGGATCGGGCTGGAGTCGCTGGACCGGGTCCCGGCGAAGGTGGCACCGGACCTGCCGGGCCTGCCGGACTGAGGCGGCGGGGCGGGGCGGGACGGCGCCTGCGGCGGGCCTGTTCCCCACCCCGCCCCTTCCCGAACCCGGGGCTCCGCCCCGGACCCCGCGCCTCAAACGCCGGCGAGGCTGATCTTGGCTGCCGCACGTCCGCGACGGCAGCGGCAGAATCAAGCCCCTCCTGCGGTTGAGGAGCGGGGGTACGGGGGCAGCGCCCCCGGATAGGCTGGCCCGCAACGGATCACCCGAGCCCAAGGAGCGCGTAAGCGAATGGCAGGAGAACCGCAGCCCGACTGCCTGTTCTGCAAGATCGTCTCGGGGGACATCCCGGCCACCATCGTCCGCGAGACCGACACCACCGTCGCGTTCCGCGACATCAACCCCCAGGCCCCCACCCACGTACTCGTCATCCCGCGCCTGCACTACCCGGACGCCGCGTCGCTCGGCGCCGCCGAACCGCAGGCGCTCGCCGACGTGCTGTGCGAGGCGGGCAACGTCGCCGCCGACGACAAGATCGACGGGACCGGGTACCGGGTCGTGTTCAACACCGGTGCCGGCGCCGGCCAGACCGTGTTCCACGCGCACGCGCACGTCCTGGGCGGCCGGGGCCTGGAATGGCCGCCCGGATAGTGTCCGCCCGCGAACTCGTCGTGCTCGGGACCGCCAGCCAGGTCCCGACACGGCACCGGAACCACAACGGCTATCTGCTGCGCTGGGACGGCGAGGGCATCCTCTTCGACCCCGGCGAGGGCACCCAGCGCCAGATGCTGCGGGCCGGAGTCGCCGCGCACGACATCAACCGGATCTGCGTCACGCACTTCCACGGCGACCACTCGCTGGGCCTGGCCGGGGTGATCCAGCGGATCAACCTCGACCAGGTCCCGCACCCGGTGACCGCCCACTACCCGGCGAGCGGACAGCACTTCTTCGACCGGCTGCGATACGCCACCGCCTACCGCGAGACCGTGAAGCTGACCGAGGCCCCCGTCGCCGCCGACGGACCGCTGGCCACCACCGCCGCGTACACGCTCGACAGCCACCGGCTCTCGCACCCCGTCGAGTCCTACGGCTACCGGCTCACCGAGCCCGACGGGCGGCGGATGCTGCCGGCGAAGCTCGCCGAGCACGGCATCAAGGGGCCGGACGTCGGACGCCTCCAGCGCGAGGGCGCCCTCGGCGGGGTCACGCTCGCCGACGTGTCCGAGCACAGGCGCGGACAGCGGTTCGCGTTCATCATGGACACCAGGCTCTGCGACGGGGTGTACGCCCTCGCGGAGGGCTGCGACATGCTGGTCATCGAGTCGACGTTCCTCGACGCGGACCGGAGGCTGGCCGCCGACCACGGCCACCTGACCGCCTCCCAGGCGGCCCGGGTCGCCCGGGAGGCGGACGTACGCCACCTCGTCCTGACGCACTTCTCCCAGCGCTATCCGGAACCGGAGGCGTTCGAGGCCGAGGCCCGGGCGGCCGGTTACGAGGGCGAACTGACTGTTGCCCAGGACCTCACCCGCGTACCGGTCCCCAGCCGCCACGCGTAGCACCACCCTCCCCACACGATTGAGATCACCGTGCACCTCCCCAAAGCCGAACTCCACCTCCACATCGAGGGAACCCTCGAACCGGAACTGGCCTTCGCGCTCGCCGCGCGCAACGGCGTGACCCTGCCGTACGCGGACACCGAAGCCCTGCGCACCGCGTACCTCTTCGAGGACCTCCAGAGCTTCCTGGACCTCTACTACGCCCTCATGGCCGTGCTGCGGACCGAGGACGACTTCGCCGAGCTCGCCGACGCCTACCTCGCCCGCGCCGCCGCCCAGGGCGTCCGCCACGCCGAGATCTTCTTCGACCCGCAGGCCCACACCGCGCGCGGCGTGCCCATCGCCACCGTGGTCGAGGGCCTGGGCCGGGCGCTGGAGCGCAGCGAGGAGACACACGGCATCTCCACCCAGCTGATCATGTGCTTCCTGCGCGACCAGTCCGCCGCATCGGCCCTGGAGACCCTGGAGACGGCCCGGCCGCACCTGCACCGGATCAGCGCCGTCGGCCTGGACTCCGCCGAGGTCGGCCACCCGCCCGTGAAGTTCCGCGAGGTGTACGAGCGGGCCGGGGAGCTCGGCCTGCGCAAGGTCGCCCACGCGGGCGAGGAGGGCCCGCCCTCGTACATCCGCGAGGCGCTCGACGTCCTGGGCGTGGAGCGCATCGACCACGGGCTGCGCTGCATGGAGGACCCGGACCTGGTGAAGCGGCTGGTCGCGGACCGCGTACCGCTCACGCTGTGCCCGCTGTCCAACGTACGGCTGCGCGCGGTCGACACCCTGGAGCAGCACCCGCTGCCCGCGATGCTGGAGGCCGGGCTGCTCTGCACGGTGAACTCCGACGACCCCGCCTACTTCGGCGGGTACGTCGGAGACACCTTCCACGCCGTCCACGAAGCGCTCGGCCTGGACCGCGAGCAGCTGCGCACCCTCGCCCGCAACAGCTTCCGGGCGGCCTTCCTCGACCACGACGAGGAGCGCAGGGCGCGCTACCTGTCCGAGGTCGAGGCGTACGCGTTCGACTGACCGCCCTCCGGGCCGGCCGTGCGGAACGCGTTCCTGCCGAGGCGCCTGCGCCGCAGGGCCGGGATGCTGATCTCCGCGACGGCCTGCTCGGGCGCGCCCACCTTGGGCACCGCCCCGGGCACCGCGCCCGTGGTGACCGCCAGCAGGGCCGCCGGCGCACCGCCCCGGCGGCGTACCGAACCGGGCACCAGCGGACGGCCGCCGATGTGCAGGGCGACAGCCGTCACCGGGAGCGCTATCAGCAGCGTCGCCGCACCCAGGACCAGGCCCATCCCGGGGAAGCCGGCCTCCTCCGACAACACACTGCCGAGCACCGGCCCGCAGGCGACGCCCACGGACGAGGCGGACCCCGCGAGGACCGCCCACCGGCCGCGTACGTCGAGCGAGGCGGCCAGACCGATCAGATACGACAGGACCACCGGGTAGACGGTGTTCCAGAGGATCTCGCCGGTCGCGAAGGAGCCGAGGCTCCCGGCGGACGAGCTGAGCACGATGCTTCCCGCGATGACGGCGGTGCCCACACCGATCGGGACCGCGCGGCCCAGCTTCGAGCCCAGCACCCCGGCGCCCATCACGCCGAGCAGCCCGGCGCCGAGCGCGGCGGCGAAGACGGCGCCGATCGTCACCTCGGACAGCCCGACCTGGTCCACGCCGATCCGGCTGCTGACGCCCCACAGCGCGTTCTGCGCCATCGACCAGATGAGCATGCCGCCCGCGAGCACCAGTCCGGAGCGGCGGTGCGGCAGCCGTCCCCTCGCGGGGACGGCGGGTCCCGCCGCGGCCGAGCCGCCGAGCCGGGAGGTGGCCGGCCAGACCAGGAGCGCGACCAGGGCGATCGAGGCGAACGGCAGCCGGTGGCCGCCGCCCAGGTGCGGGACCGTCAGATACAGCGCGCCCGCGGTCGCCGAGACGCTCAACAGGCCCAGGGACGAGGTGCGGTGCGGGTCGCTCTGGGCGGCGATGCCCGCCGCCGCGACCGCGGTCGCCGTACCGGAGCCGAAGCCGCCGACCATCGCGCCCGCGACCACCAGCGGCACGGTGCCGGCCAGCGCCGCACAGCCGTACCCCACCACGCACAGGATCAGTCCGACACGCGCCGGTCTGCACGGTCCGTACGTCTCCACGCGTCCCGCCAGGGAGAAGCCGGCGGAGGCCGAGCTCAGCAGCAGTGCGCTGCCGACGAGCCCGGCCTGAGCCGTGCTCAGGCCCAGATAGACGGAGAGCCGTCCCACGATGGTGGGGAGGAGATAGGCGGCGAGGTAACCGGCGGTGAACACGGCGACCAGGGGCCACGCGGCGCGAGGGCGCGAGGACATGGGCGTTCCTGAAGACATGCCGAGATACGGCAGAAGGCAGAGGGGGGCCAAGCAGGGGAAAGCAGAGAGGCGAAGCAGAGGGGGAAATACGAGAAATCGGCGCTTCCGTCGGGTACGTCTCCAACGGTGCTCGCGGGCCAATTTGTATCAAGTGCTCCCGGCCCACCGAAAGCCGGCGTTATGTGATCTGGGACACTTTTGTGTTTGCGTGGTTCGTGGATGGGTAATCGCGCATGTTTATGCAGGTCAGCGACCGTGAACACACGCGCGGCGCGCACGCGTCCATCACCGCCGCGTTTCGGGCACACTGGCCGCAACTGCCACGACCGGGGAGTGCAAGGTGAGCGCTGACATTCCGCAGATCGACCCGCTGGACGGGCTGCGCGCCCCGCAGGACCCCGACTGCGACGTCTTCCTCACCGGCACGGTCTTCCTGGACATCATCTTCACCGGCCTGGACAGCGCCCCCGTGCGGGGCACCGAGTCCTGGGCGCGCGGCATGGGCTCCAGCCCCGGCGGCGTCGCCAACATGGCGACCGCGCTGGCCCGCCTCGGCCTGCGCACCTCCCTGGCCGCCGCGTTCGGCGACGACCACTACGGCGAGTACTGCTGGGACGCGCTCGAACAGGGCGAGGGCATCGACCTCTCCCGCTCGCACACGGTCCGGGGCTGGCACTCCCCGGTGACCGTCTCCATGGCGTACGAGGGCGAGCGGACGATGGTCTCGCACGGCCACGAGGCCCCGGCGCTCCCCACCACCGCCTCGCCCGAGGCCCCCGCATTCCCCCGCTGCCCGCCCAGGGCCCGGGCCGCCGTCACCTCGCTGGTGCCGGGACGCACCGAACCCTGGGTCGCCGAGGCCGCCCGCCGGGGGGCCCTGATCTTCGGGGACGTCGGCTGGGACGAGACCGGGCGCTGGGACCTGGACGCCCTGAGCGGCCTGGAGCACTGCCACGCCTTCCTGCCCAACGCCGAGGAGGCGATGCGCTACACCCGCACCGACTGCCCCAGGGCCGCCGCGCGCGCCCTCGCCGAACGCGTACCGCTCGCCGTCGTCACCCTGGGCTCCGAGGGTGCCTACGCGGTCGACGCCGCCACCGGTACCGCCGCCGAGGTCCCGGCCATCGAGGTCGAGGCGCTGGACCCGACCGGCGCCGGCGACGTCTTCGTGGCCGGCTTCGTCACCGGCACCCTGGCCGGCTGGCCCCTCGCCGACCGCCTCGCCTTCGCCGGGCTGACCGCGGCCCTCTCCGTCCAGGAGTTCGGCGGCTCGCTCTCGGCCCCCGGCTGGGCGGAGATCGCCGCCTGGTGGCAGCAGGTGCGCGGCTGCGCCGGACAGGACCCGGCCGCGCTGCGGCGCTACGCCTTCCTGGACGACCTGCTGCCGGCCGCCGCCCGGCCCTGGCCGCTGCGCCGGGCCGTGCCCACGATCGGTTTCCGCGCCTGACCCCACTGCCCCGTAAAACCCCTGGTGTTGTCAGTGCGGAGTCGTAGGCTTGAGGCACACGAGGTTTTCGAGCAGCGAGAACCCTGTAACAGGAGGTATGCGCAGGCCCGAGGGCCGGCCCATGACTCAGTCACCCACACAGCCGCAGGCGCGTGCCCACATCAGCATCCCGGCCGCTCACCCGATGGTGATGCTCCTGGGAGCGGGCGACTCGCTGCTGCGCGTGATCGAAGCGGCGTTCCCGGCGGCCGACATCCACGTCCGGGGAAATGACATAAGCGCGACGGGCAACGTGGCGGACATCGCCCTGATCCAGCGCCTGTTCGACGAGATGGTGCTGGTGCTCCGCACCGGGCAGCCGATGACGGAGGACGCCGTGGAACGGTCGATCGCGATGCTCAAGGCCACCGACAACGGCCAGGCGGACGGCACGGAGACCCCGGCCGAGGTGCTGACGCAGAACATCCTCTCCAGCCGCGGCCGCACGATCCGCCCCAAGACGCTCAACCAGAAGCGGTACGTCGACGCGATCGACAAGCACACGATCGTCTTCGGCATCGGCCCCGCCGGTACGGGCAAGACCTACCTGGCGATGGCCAAGGCGGTCCAGGCCCTCCAGTCCAAGCAGGTCAGCCGCATCATCCTGACCCGCCCGGCGGTCGAGGCGGGCGAGCGCCTGGGCTTCCTCCCCGGCACGCTGTTCGACAAGATCGACCCGTACCTGCGCCCGCTCTACGACGCCCTGCACGACATGCTCGACCCCGACTCGATCCCGCGCCTGATGGCGGCGGGCACGATCGAGGTGGCGCCTCTGGCGTACATGCGCGGAAGAGCCCAACCCGTCTTCACCAATGTGCTGACGCCGGACGGCTGGCGCCCGATCGGCACCCTTGAGGTCGGTGACCTCGTCATCGGCTCCGACGGTGCGCCTACACCGGTGCTCGGCGTGTACCCGCAGGGTGAGAAGGACATCTACCGACTCGGCGCGCAGGACGGCTCCTGGACCCTGTGCTGTGGTGACCACCTGTGGACGGTTCGTACCGCGTCGGACAAGCGGCGGGACAAGCCGTGGCGGGTCCTGGAGACCAAGGAGATGATCGGCAACCTCCGCGCGGCCCACGCGCGTCGTTACGAACTGCCGATGCTCACCGCCCCGGTCAGCTTTCCCGAGCGCGAGGTTCCGATGGACCCGTACGCGCTGGGGCTGCTGCTGGGCGATGGTTGCCTGACCGGTTCGACGACCCCCTCGTTCGCCACCGAGGACCCCGAGCTGGCCGAGGCCCTGGAGAGCTCGCTGCCAGGCGTTTCCGTACGTCACAAGGGCGGCCCCGACTACATCCTGAACCGGGAGAAGGCTCCGGGCGATGTGGTGACGCTGGAGAACCCGGTCACTCGTGCGCTGCGTGAGCTCGATCTGGTGGGCACGCGCTCCCACTCCAAGTTCGTTCCGGACGCGTACCTTTTCAACTCCGCCGATGTTCGTCTTGCTGTCCTTCAAGGGCTGCTCGACGCCGACGGCGGCCCGGTTACTCAGGCGGACCGCACGTGCCGTGTCCAGTACACAACGGCGTCGAGCATGTTGCGTGACGACGTCATCGCCCTGGTGCAGTCGCTGGGCGGGGTCGCTTACGCACGCCGCCGCGCTGCCGAAGGGCGTACGCCGGGACGCGCTCGCGGACGCGATGTCCATCACCGCTACGACGCCCACGTGGTCGACATCCGCCTCCCGGAAGGCATCGAGCCCTTCCGCCTCTCCCGCAAGGCCGAGAAGTACCGGGTCGCCGGTGGCGGCGGACGGCCCATGCGCTTCATCGACAGCATCGAACCGGCGGGCCGTGAGGAAGCGGTGTGCATTCAGGTCGCGGCGGAGGACTCGCTGTACGTGACCCAGGATTACCTGCTGACACACAACACCCTGAACGACGCCTTCATCATCCTGGACGAGGCGCAGAACACCAGCGCCGAGCAGATGAAGATGTTTCTGACCCGGCTCGGCTTCGACTCCAAGATCGTCGTCACCGGTGACGTCACCCAGGTCGACCTGCCGACGGGGACCAAGAGCGGTCTGCGCCAGGTGCAGGACATCCTGGAGGGCATCGACGACGTGCACTTCTCCCGGCTCACCTCGCAGGATGTCGTCCGGCACAAGCTGGTCGGCCGTATTGTCGACGCGTACGAGAAGTACGACAACAGCAAGGGCGAGCAGGACGGCGGCGACCATCGGGGCCGCGGCCGTCACAACGGGAAGCAGTAGCAGCGCACCATGTCGATCGACGTCAACAACGAGTCCGGAACCGAGGTCGACGAGCAGGCGATCCTCGACATCGCCCGCTACGCGCTCGCGCGCATGCGGATCCACCCGCTCTCCGAGCTCTCGGTGATCGTGGTGGACGCCGCGGCCATGGAGCAGCTGCACATCCAGTGGATGGACCTGCCGGGCCCGACCGATGTCATGTCCTTCCCGATGGACGAGCTGCGTCCGCCGGCCAAGGACGACGAGGAGCCCCCGCAGGGGCTCCTCGGTGACATCGTGCTCTGCCCCGAGGTCGCCAAGCGGCAGGGCGAGGAAGCCGAGACCCAGCACTCCATGGACGAGGAGCTCCAGCTGCTCACCGTCCACGGGGTGCTGCACCTGCTGGGCTACGACCACGAGGAGCCGGACGAGAAGGCCGAGATGTTCGGCCTCCAGGCGGCCATCGTGGACGGCTGGCGCGGTGAGCGCGGGCTGACCGGGCCGTCCCCCGCCCCGACCGTCTCGTGAGCCTGCCCCTGATCTCCGGCGTCGTCCTGCTGGTCGTCGTCGGCTGGCTGGCCGCCTGCGCCGAGGCGGGCATCGCCCGTACGTCGAGCTTCCGGGCCGCCGAGGCGGTCCGCTCGGGCCGGCGCGGCAGCGCCAAGCTGGAACAGGTCGCGGCGGACCCGACGCGCTATCTCAACGTCGCCCTGCTGGTGCGGGTCGCCTGCGAGATGGCCGCCGGGGTGCTCGTCACGTACGCCTGCCTGAAGGAGTTCCCGGAGACCTGGGAGGCGCTGGCCGTCGCCATCGGCGTGATGGTCCTGGTCTCCTACGTCGCGATCGGCGTCTCCCCGCGCACCATCGGCCGCCAGCACCCGCTGAACACGGCGACCGCGTCGGCGTACGTGCTGCTGCCGCTGGCCCGGATCATGGGGCCCGTCCCGCAGCTGCTGATCCTCCTCGGCAACGCGCTGACCCCCGGCAAGGGATTCCGCAAGGGCCCGTTCGCCAGCGAGGCCGAGCTGCGGGCCATGGTGGACCTCGCCGAGCAGGAGTCACTGATCGAGGACGAGGAGCGCCGCATGGTGCACTCCGTCTTCGAGCTCGGCGACACGCTCGTGCGCGAGGTGATGGTCCCGCGCACCGACCTCGTCTGCATCGAGCGCTACAAGACGATCCGTCAGGCGCTCACCCTCGCCCTGCGCTCCGGCTTCTCGCGGATCCCGGTCACCGGCGAGAACGAGGACGACATCGTCGGGATCGTCTACCTCAAGGACCTGGTCCGCAAGACGCACATCAACCGGGACTCGGAGGCCGACCCGGTCTCCACGGCGATGCGCCCGGCGTCGTTCGTGCCGGACACGAAGAACGCCGGCGACCTGCTGCGCGAGATGCAGCAGGAACGCAGCCACGTCGCCGTCGTCATCGACGAGTACGGCGGCACGGCGGGCATCGTCACCATCGAGGACATCCTGGAGGAGATCGTCGGCGAGATCACCGACGAGTACGACCGCGAGCTGCCGCCCGTCCAGGAGCTGGAGAACAGCTGCTTCCGGGTCACCGCCCGGCTCGACATCGGGGACCTCGGCGAGCTGTTCGGCCTCGACGAGTACGACGACGAGGACGTGGAGACGGTCGGCGGGCTCCTCGCGAAGGCGCTGGGCCGGGTCCCGATCGCCGGCGCGTCCTCGGAGGTCGGGCTGCCCGACGGGCGGCGGCTGCGGCTGACCGCCGAGTCCCCGGCGGGCCGGCGCAACAAGATCGTCACGGTGCTGGTGGAGCCGGTGGCTCCCGAGGAGGAGGAGACGCCGGAATGACCCCGCAGCAGCTGAGGGCCTTCTGCCTGAGCTTCAACGCGAGTGCCGAGGAGTTCCCGTTCGGGCCCGAGGCGTCCGTCTTCAAGGTGCTCGGCAAGATGTTCGCGCTCAGCGCGCTGGACGGCCGGCCGCTCACGGTGAACCTCAAGTGCGACCCCGACGAGGCGGTGCGGCTGCGCGAGGAGTACGAGGCGGTGGTGCCCGGCTGGCACATGAACAAGCGCCACTGGAACACCGTCACCGTCTCCGGACTGCCCGACGCGAAGCTGCGCGAGCTGATCGAGGACAGCTACGACCTGGTGGTGGCCGGGCTGCCGAAGGCGGAGCGGCTGCGGCTCGACCGCCCCTGAGGCGTACCGGGCCGGGGCTCCCGCCCGCCCCGGTCCGCGCCGGGCTTCGTATGCTCGGCACATGACTGAGACCACCGACCTCGGCGCCGAGGACCGCAAGATCGTCACCCTGGCGCGCAGCGCCCGCGCCCGCAACGGCGTCCCCGAGGGCGCGGCCGTCCGGGACGAGACCGGACGCACCTATGTGGCCGGGACCGTGGAGCTGGAGTCGCTGAAGCTCAGCGCGCTGCGGACGGCCGTCGCGATGGCGGTGGCCAGTGGGGCGAAGTCCCTGGAGGCCGCCGCGATCGTCTCCGAGGCGGAGGCCCCCTCCGACGAGGACCGGGCCGCCGTACGGGACCTGGGCGGGGCCGGTACGCCTGTGCTGCTCGCCGGGCCGGACGGACAGCTGCGGCTCAGCGTCACCGCCGGCTGACCCCCGTACGGGCGGGGCCCGGGGCCGTCCGGACCGGCCCCGGAGGCCGTGGCGGACGCCTCGGTGCCCCGCCGCCCCCGGGATCGGGGACAATGGGCGCCATGAGCGTTCGACCTAACCCTGAAGCCGCCGCGCGGCAGGCCGAGAACCCCGCCCCCCACCGGGCCGGCTTCGCCTGCTTCGTGGGCCGCCCCAACGCGGGCAAGTCCACCCTGACGAACGCTCTGGTCGGGCGGAAGGTGGCCATCACCTCCAACCGGCCGCAGACGACCCGGCACACCGTGCGCGGCATCGTGCACCGCCCGGACGCCCAGCTGATCCTGGTCGACACCCCCGGGCTCCACAAGCCGCGCACCCTGCTGGGCGAGCGGCTGAACGACATCGTGCGCACCACCTGGGCCGAGGTCGACGTGATCGGCTTCTGCCTGCCCGCCGACCAGAAGCTCGGCCCCGGCGACAAGTACATCGTCAAGGAGCTCGCGGGCATCCGGAAGACGCCCAAGATCGCGATCATCACCAAGACCGACCTGGTCGAATCCAAGCAGCTCGCCGAACAGCTGCTGGCCGTCTCCCGGCTCGGCGAGGAGCTGGGCTTCGAGTGGGCGGAGATCATCCCGGTCTCGGCCGTCAAGGACCAGCAGGTCGACCTGCTCTCCGACCTGATCGCCCCGCTCCTGCCGGAGAGCCCGCCGCTCTACCCCGAGGGCGACCTCACCGACGAGCCGGAGATGGTGATGGTCGCGGAGCTGATCCGCGAGGCCGCGCTCGAAGGCGTACGGGACGAGCTTCCGCACTCCATCGCGGTCGTCGTGGAGGAGATGCTGCCGCGCGAGGACCGGCCGGCGGACAAGCCGCTGCTGGATATCCACGCCAACGTCTACATCGAGCGCCCCAGCCAGAAGGGCATCATCATCGGCCCGAAGGGCAAGCGCCTGAAGGACGTCGGCACCAAGTCCCGCAAGCACATCGAGGCCCTGCTCGGCACCCCGGTCTTCCTCGACCTGCACGTCAAGGTCGCCAAGGACTGGCAGCGCGATCCCAAGCAATTGCGCAAGCTCGGGTTCTGAGACCTGCCAGGCCCTTCAGGGCCTGATCTCACGCGCCCTCCTTCAGGACGCGTGAGATCAGGGCGCGCTGGGACTCGGTCAGGCGCGGGTCCGCGCAGTGCACGGTTTCGCCGTCGACCGTTATCCGGTAGCTGAAGCCGTCCGGGACGCCCCGGGGGGCGGCGGCCCGGCCGTCGGCGAGTGCCGAGCCGGCCAGGGCCTCCCACTCCTGGGCGTCGGCCCGTCCGGAGGTGTCGATCTCGCCCTGGCGCGCGATGCCGGCGAAGCCGCCGGTCCTGCTCACCTGGATCCGCATGCGGTGTCCTCCTAGTCGGTCGGAACGCCCACCTCCGACCACGCCTTGAGGACGGCTTCCACCTCGTCGCCCTCGCCGAAGCGGCTGCGCGCCGCCGCCACGGTCAGCCGGGCGAAGTCCGCGAAGTCCGCGTCCACCGCCAGTTCACCACCTGTGAGCACATCGAACCAGAGCTGGCCCGCCCGCTCCCAGGAACTGCCGCCGAGCGCGGTGGCCAGGAGGTAGAACGCGCGGTTGGGGATGCCGGAGTTGAGGTGGACGCCGCCGTTGTCGTCGCCGGTGTGGATGTAGTCGTCCATGGACGCCGGCTGCGGGTCCTTGCCGAGCACGTCGTCGTCGTACGCCGTGCCGGGCGCCTTCATCGAGCGCAGCGCCACGCCCTGGACCCGGGGCGCGAGCAGCCCCTCGCCGATCAGCCAGTCGGCCTGGTCGGCGGTCTGGCCCAGCGAGTACTGCTTCACGAGGGAGCCGAAGACGTCCGAGACGGACTCGTTGAGCGCGCCGGACTGGCCGTAATAGCTCAGATTGGCCGTGTACTGCGTGAGCCCGTGGGCCAGCTCGTGGGCGATCACGTCGATGGCGACGGTGAAGTCGAGGAAGATTTCGCCGTCCCCGTCGCCGAAGACCATCTGCTCGCCGTCGAAGAAGGCGTTGTTGTACTTCTCGTCGTAGTGGACGGACCCGATCAGCGGCAGCCCGTTGCCGTCGATGGAGCGCCGGCCGTAGGCGGTGAGCAGCAGGTCGAAGGTGGCGCCCAGGCCCGCGTACGCACGGTTGACGCTGGCGTCCTTCGTGGGCTTCTCGCCCTCGCCGCGGACCTTGGTGCCCGGCAGGTCCGTGCCGTGGCGGCAGTCGTAGAGCGTGCGGTGGGGCTTGGCGGTGCCCTCGTCGTCGGGCTCGGTGGGGGTGGTGGGCCGGGCGACGGTCGTCACCTGGCGGCGGGTGCGGCGGGCCGCGTCGGACTCCAGGGTGCGGCGGGCCGGATCGGCGAGGGCGGGATCGTCGGACTGGGACAGCTTGTCGAGGACGTGGGGCGGGACGATGGTGCAGAAGACGGGGTGGGACCCCTGCTGTGAACGAGGCTGCATACACACGACTGTGGCATTCCGTAAGCGCAATGTCACTGGTTGCAACTGGGGTTGATGAAATGGAGTGATTGGTCACTGTTGGGCGTTTAGGTCGTCCCGTACGGGTAAGGGCGGCCGCCGATCCCGCATACTGAAACGGCACCCACGTCTCGGGCGCCCCTCGGCTAGTCTCGACGCATCATGCGTTTCGGGCTGCTTCTTCTTAGCTGCCGCGGCGAGGGCCTGTAGTCGTAGGCCGACCCCCTCCCCGCGGAGTCTGGTGTTGCAGTGACACAGTCGGCCGTCCCGTAGAAGGACCCCGAGGAGCCCTACGCCATGACCGAAGTGAATCCCGCCCAGACTCCCGCCTCGCAGGCCGTCGGCCGTCCCACGCCGATCACCAACGCCACGGCGCTGCAGAAGCCGTCCGGGATGCCGGTCCACAAGTACGGCCGCTACGAGGCTGTCGACATCCCCGACCGCACCTGGCCCGAGAAGCGGATCACCAAGGCGCCCCGCTGGCTCTCCACCGACCTGCGCGACGGCAACCAGGCCCTGATCGACCCGATGTCGCCGGCCCGTAAGCGCGAGATGTTCGACCTGCTCGTACGTATGGGCTACAAGGAGATCGAGGTCGGCTTCCCGTCCTCCGGCGAGACCGACTTCGCCTTCGTCCGCTCCATCATCGAAGAGGGCGCGATTCCCGAGGACGTGACGATCTCCGTCCTGACGCAGGCCCGCGAGGAACTGATCGAGCGGACCGTCGAATCACTGCGCGGCGCGCACCGCGCCACCGTCCACCTGTACAACGCGACCGCCCCGACCTTCCGCCGCGTGGTGTTCCGCGGCACCCGCGAGGAGGTCAAGCAGATCGCGGTGGACGGCACCCGGCTGGTCATGGAGTACGCCGAGAAGATCCTGGGCGACGAGACGATCTTCGGCTATCAGTACAGCCCCGAGATCTTCACGGACACCGAGCTGGACTTCGCCCTGGAGGTCTGCGAGGCGGTCTGTGACGTCTGGCAGCCCGAGGAGGGCCGCGAGATCATCCTCAACCTGCCCGCCACCGTGGAGCGTTCGACGCCGTCCACGCACGCGGACCGGTTCGAGTGGATGTCGCGCAACCTGTCGCGCCGCCCGTTCGTCTGCCTGTCCGTCCACCCGCACAACGACCGCGGCACCGCCGTCGCCGCCGCCGAACTGGCCCTGATGGCCGGGGCGGACCGGATCGAGGGCTGCCTGTTCGGCCAGGGCGAGCGCACCGGCAACGTCGACCTGGTCACTCTCGGCATGAACCTGTTCTCGCAGGGCGTCGACCCGCAGATCGACTTCTCGCAGATCGATGAGATCCGCCGCACCAGCGAGTACTGCAACCAGATGGAGGTCCACCCGCGCCACCCCTACGCGGGCGACCTGGTCTACACCGCCTTCTCCGGCTCCCACCAGGACGCCATCAAGAAGGGCTTCGACGCCATGGAGGCCGACGCGGCGGCCCAGGGCAGGACGGTGGACGACATCGAGTGGGCCGTGCCGTATCTGCCGATCGACCCGAAGGACGTCGGCCGCTCCTACGAGGCGGTCATCCGCGTCAACTCGCAGTCCGGCAAGGGCGGCATCGCGTACGTCCTGAAGAACGACCACAAGCTGGACCTGCCCCGCCGGATGCAGATCGAGTTCTCCCGGATCATTCAGGCCAAGACCGACGCCGAGGGCGGCGAGGTCACGCCGACGCAGATCTGGAGCGCCTTCCAGGACGAGTACCTGCCCAACCCGGACAACGCCTGGGGGCGCGTCCAGATCCGCTCCGGCCAGAGCACGACCGGCACCGACGGCCGCGACATGATCACCGTCGAGGCGACCGTGGACGGCGTCGACACCGTGCTGACCGGCACCGGCAACGGCCCGATCTCCGCGTTCTTCGAAGCGCTGCAGGCCATCGGCATCGACGCCCGGCTGCTGGACTACACCGAGCACACCATGAGCGAGGGCGCGAGCGCGCAGGCCGCCTCGTACATCGAGTGCGTCATCGACGGAAAGGTGCTGTGGGGCATCGGCATCGACGCCAACACCACCCGCGCCTCCCTGAAGGCGGTCGTCTCGGCCGTCAACCGCGCCACCCGCTGACCCGGCGCCCGAAAGGGCCCGAAGTCGTACGGTCCGCGAACCCCGCCCACCCGCTTCCGGGGGGCGGGGTTCGGCCATTCTCCGGTGGGTTGTGACCGGCAGGGTGCTGACGGCACCACGGGGATGTGGTTAACATCACGTCGACACGGCAGTGTTGCCGGAGTGTTACGGAGGTGTGCGACGTGCGGTCAGCCCTGGGACAACGCGCCATGAAGCTGCGTATCTGCGGCATCCGTACGCTGTGGGACACCACCGGTGACGGGGAGTTCTTCTGCCCCGGCTGCGGCGGTGACCGCAACTACCGCCGCCTCACCGGCCGCCGCCGCTTCGCCGTGCTGGGCGTGCCCCTGCTGCGGCGCGGCACCACGGGCCCGGTGGTCGAGTGCGCCGCCTGTCACCGGCACTTCGACCCGGAAACGCTCGACCACCCCACCACCACCCGCTTCTCCGCGATGCTCAGGGACGCCGTGCACACCGTGGCCCTCGGGGTCCTCGCGGCGGGCGGCAGCACCTCCCGTACGGTCCTGGAGAGCGCCGCCGAGACCGTGCGCGGCGCCGGGTTCGAGGACTGCACGCCCGAACAGCTCGCCACCGTGGTCGAGGTGCTGTCCGCCGACATCGGCCAGGGCTCCGCGTTCGACCCGGCGGCCGAGGCGTGCGGCGCGGCCCTCGCCATCGAGCTGCACGAGGCGCTGGAACCGCTCGCCCCGCACCTCGCCCCCACCGGGCGCGAATCGATTCTGCTCCAGGGCGCCCGGATCGCCCTGGCCGACGGCGCGTACAGCACCGCCGAGCGCGAGGTGCTGACCACCGTCGGCGGGGCGCTGAGGCTGCGCGCCGAGGACACCGCCCGGCTGCTCGCCGAGGCGGCGCGTACGCCCTCCTGAGCCACCCCCGCCCGGTACTCCCCAGGGAGTAACGGGCCCGCCGCGCCCACCCCGGCAGCAGCCGGGAAGTCGGCCCCTGGCGCGACGAAGGTGCCCCGCCCCGACGGGAGTCTGGACATGACCGGACACCCGTACGGAAGGGGGGCCTCCCATGAGGACCGCGGACCAGGACAGCGGCACACGCACACGAACGGTGAGCCGGTGGCGGTTGCCGCCCTGGGCGGTCGTCGCCCTCTGGGCCGCCGTCATGGCCGTCGCCGGTCCGTTCGCCGGGAAGCTCGGGGACGTGGAGGTCAACCGGGCGGTCGACTACCTCCCGGCGAGCGCCGACTCCACCCGGGCCGCGAAGATCCAGGACGCCCTGCCCGGTGGCGAGTCCACCGACCTCGTCCTCGTCTACCACCGCGACGGCGGCCTCACCCCCGCCGACCGGGCGCTCGCGGCCCGGCAGACCGGCGCGGTGGCGAGCGCCCACACCCTCACCGCGCCCCCGCGCGCCGTGCCCTCCGAGGACGGCACCACGCTGATGTACCCGGTCTCCACGACCGAGCCCGGCCAGGACGACGAGGCCCGCACCGCGTTCGTGGACGAGGTCCGCGAGACCGCGAGGAGCTGACCCGCGCCGAACGCCCCGCCGACGCCATGGCGGCGGCACTGCGCGGCCGCGGACCGGCCGTCCTCGCCTCCTCCGGGACCGTCGCGGCGGGCCTGCTGTGCCTGCTGGCGGCCGATCTCACCAGCAGCCGGGGGATGGGCCCGATCGCCGCTGTCGGCGCGCTGTGCGCCCTCCTGGCCCGGCCCGCCGACCTGCTGGCCGCGATCAGGACCGTCGCGGCCGGGGACTCCCTGCTCTCGCCCGGCCCGACCGCCCGGCCCGACCGCCCGGCCCGACCGCCCGGCCCGACCGCCCGGCTCATCGCCCGGGTGCTGAGCGCACCGAGCGCCCCCGCCGGACCCGGCCCCGAAGGTCTCGGCATGCTCTCCGAGCGGGAGTGCCAGGTCCTGGCCCTGGTCGCGCGCGGCCTCGACAACACCGGGATCGCCGAGAGCCTGGGCCTCAGCCCGCTCACCGCCAAGACCCACGTCAGCCGGATCATGGGCAAGCTGGGCGCCCGCGACCGGGCCCAGCTGGTCATCGCCGCCTACGAGTCGGGGCTCGTGGTGCCCGCCGGGGGAGGCTGACCGGGCCGCCTCACGGGGGCGGGCCCCGGGTGTCGGTGGCGTACCGGACAATGGGACGCATGAGCTTGTTCCGGGACGACGGCGTGGTGCTGCGCACGCAGAAGCTGGGCGAGGCCGACCGGATCATCACGATACTGACCCGGGGCCATGGCCGGGTGCGCGCCGTCGCGCGCGGGGTGCGGCGCACCAAGTCGAAGTTCGGGGCCCGTCTTGAGCCGTTCTCCCATGTGGACGTGCAGTTCTTCGCGCGGGGCAGCGAGCTGGTCGGGCGCGGGCTGCCGCTGTGCACCCAGAGCGAGACGATCGCCCCGTACGGCGGCGGGATCGTCACGGACTACGGGCGCTACACCGCCGGGACCGCGATGCTGGAGACCGCCGAGCGCTTCACCGACCACGAGGGCGAACCCGCGGTCCAGCAGTATCTGCTGCTGGTGGGCGGGCTGCGCACGCTGGCACGGGGCGAGCACGAGCCGCATCTGATCCTGGACGCCTTCCTGCTGCGCTCCCTCGCGGTCAACGGCTACGCCCCCAGCTTCGACGACTGCGCCCGCTGCGGACTGCCCGGACCGAACCGTTTCTTCTCGTTGGCGGCGGGCGGAATCGTCTGCGGCGACTGCCGGGTGCCCGGCAGCGTCGTACCCTCGGCTGAGGCCGTCGCCCTGCTGAGCGCCCTGCTCACCGGCGACTGGGAGACGGCGGACGCGTGCGAGGCGCGTCATGTCAGGGAGGGGAGCGGGCTGGTGTCCGCCTATCTGCACTGGCATCTGGAGCGCGGGCTGCGTTCACTGCGGTACGTAGAGAAGTGACACAGGGAGACTGAGAAGCTCATGGCAGTACGCGGGATGCTCGGCGGCCGTAACCGGCGCGACCACAAGACCCCGGAGCCGCACCCGTCCGGTGCCGTGCCCCCGAAGATCCCCGGTGAGCTGGTGCCCAAGCACGTCGCCATCGTGATGGACGGCAACGGCCGCTGGGCGAAGGAGCGCGGCCTGCCCCGCACCGAGGGGCACAAGGTCGGCGAGGCCGTCGTCATGGACGTGCTCAAGGGCTGTATCGAGATGGGCGTCAAGAACCTCTCGCTGTACGCCTTCTCGACGGAGAACTGGAAGCGGTCCCCGGAGGAGGTGAAGTTCCTGATGAACTTCAACCGGGACGTCATTCGCCGCCGCCGTGACGAGATGGACGAGCTGGGCATCCGGATCCGCTGGGTGGGCCGCATGCCCAAGCTGTGGAAGTCCGTCGTCCAGGAGCTCCAGGTCGCCCAGGAGCAGACCAAGGACAACGACAAGATGACGCTGTACTTCTGCGTCAACTACGGCGGCCGGGCGGAGATCGCGGACGCCGCGCAGCGGATCGCGCAGGACGTCGCCGCCGGGCGGCTCGACCCGTCGAAGGTCAACGAGAAGACGTTCGCGAAGTACATCTACTACCCGGACATGCCGGACGTGGACCTGTTCGTGCGCCCCAGCGGCGAGCAGCGCACCTCGAACTACCTGATCTGGCAGAGCGCGTACGCCGAGATGGTCTTCCAGGACGTGCTGTGGCCGGACTTCGACCGCCGCGACCTGTGGCGCGCCTGTCTGGAATTCGCCCAGCGCGACCGCCGGTTCGGCGGCGCCGAGGAGGTCGCGGCGAAATCGGATCCCCGGGCCTGAACCCCTGCCGGTACGATCACGGCTCTTTCGCACACATCGGGTGGGGCCATGAACGAACAGCAGGGTGCCGTGCACGGAGCGGTCGAACTCAGATACCGCCCGGAGCTGCGGGACTACACGACGGCGCTCCGCGCCCGTAACCGGGTCAGCGCCTCGGGCCGGCGGCAGCGGCTCCTGGGTGTGGTCGCCACGGGATGCGGCGTCGTGGCCACCTCGCTGTCCCTGGCGAAAGGCAGCGAGGTGCCGTTGCCGCTGCTGGCGGCGCTGCTGATCTGCGGCCCGCTGCTCTTCCTCGGCCCGTGGCTGATGGCGCGCCAGCTGTTCCGGTTCGTACGGGGGCAGGGCGAGTTCCGGGTGCGGGTCGAGGAGTCCGGCGTCGCCGTCGACACGGACAGCACGAGCGCGGTCGTCAGGTGGCAGGCGCAGCCGCGGTACGTGGAGACGGCGGACCTGTTCGTGATGTTCAGCGACGACCGGAACACCACCGGGTTGACCGTGATAGCCAAGCGGGGCGCCCGGGACGGGGCCGCTGTGGACCGCATGCGCGAGATCTTCGACCGGAACCTGACGAAGGTCTGAACGGCCGGAGCCGGGAGCCGCCCCGGTCCGGCCTAGCTCCCGCCGCTCGCGCAGTCCGCGCAGGTGCCGAAGACCTCGACCGTGTGGGCCACGTTGACGAAGCCGTGCTGGCTGGCGATGGTCTCCGCCCACTGCTCGACCACGGGCCCCTCGACCTCGACCGCCTTGCCGCACATGCGGCAGACCAGGTGGTGGTGGTGCTCGCCGGTCGAGCAGCGCCGGTAGACGGACTCGCCCTCCGTGGTGCGCAGGACGTCCACCTCGCCCGCGTCCGCGAGGGACTGGAGGGTGCGGTAGACCGTCGTCAGGCCGACCGAGTCCCCCCGGTGCTTGAGGACGTCGTGCAGCTCCTGGGCGCTGCGGAACTCGTCCACCTCGTCGAGCGCCGCCGCGACGGCTGCCCGCTGCCGGGTCGAGCGGCCGCGTACCGGAGCCGCGTTCGTACCACTGATCGGCGCCGTCGCCACAGGAGCCTCCTCGTGTCGCCCGTACATCTGTCGGGCCATTGTGCCAGCCCGCCCCATCCGGGGGGTCAGACTCGGACGTCGTCCGGTGCCGGGCGGGCCCCCGGTACTTCCAGGGTGCACCGCTCCGCCTCGGTCTCGCCGCGCCGGGCGCGCCCGCGGGCGAGCGGGGCGGCGAGCAGCGTCAGGACGACGAAGACGCCGATGGCCAGCAGGACGATCGTCGCGCCGGGCGGGACGTCCTGGTAGTACGAGGTGATGGTGCCGGACAGCGTGACGCCGACGCCGATGACGACGGCGAGCACGAACGTCACCTTGAAGGACCGGGTGATCTGCTGCGCGGCGGCGACCGGGACCACCATCAGGGCGCTGACCAGCAGCAGCCCCACGACCCGCATCGCGACCGTGACGGTCACGGCGGCGGTGACCGCGACGAGCAGGTTGAGCATCCGCACCGGCAGGCCGGTCACCCGGGCGAACTCCTCGTCCTGGCTGACGGCGAACAGCTGCCGCCGCAGCCCCACCGTCACCAGCAGGACGAACGCGGCGAGCAGCGAGATCGCGGTGATGTCCTCGGAGGAGACCGTGGACAGCGAGCCGAAGAGGTACGAGGTCAGGTTGGCGTTCGAGCCGGTGTCGGAGAGGTTGATCAGCAGGACACCGCCCGCCATGCCCCCGTAGAAGAGCATGGCCAGCGCGATGTCGCCGCGGGTGCGGCCGTACCAGCGGATCAGCTCCATGACGACCGCGCCCACGACGGCGACGGCGGTGGCCATCCAGACCGGGCTGGTGGAGAGCAGGAAGCCGAGGCCGACGCCGGTCATCGCGATGTGGCCGATGCCGTCGCCCATCAGGGCCTGCCGGCGCTGCACGAGGTAGATGCCGACGGCGGGCGCGATGACGCCGACCAGTACAGCGGCGAGCAGGGCCCGCTGCATGAAGGCGGGGTGGAGGAATTCCATGGTCAGCTCAGCAGTCCCGTCCGGACGGGCTCGGAAGCCGCGTGGGGGTGTACGTGGTCGTGGCCGGGCAGGGCGTGCTGCCCGACGGCCTTCGGGGGCGGCCCGTCGTGCAGGACGCAGCCGTCGCGCAGGACGACCGCCCGGTCGATCAGGGGCTCCAGCGGGCCCAGCTCGTGCAGGACGAGGAGCACGGTGGTGCCGGCGGCGACCTGCTCGCGCAGGGTGGCGGCCAGGATCTCCTGGCTGGCCAGGTCCACGCCCGCCATCGGCTCGTCCATGATCAGGAGCTCCGGTTCGGCGGCGAGCGCGCGGGCGATCAGCACGCGCTGGTGCTGGCCGCCGGAGAGGGCGTTCACCGAGTCCTTCGCGCGGTCGGTGAGGCCGACGAGCCCGATGGCCCGGTCGACGGCGGCGCGGTCGGCCTTGCGGAGGAGGCCGAGCCGGGTGCGGGAGAGCCGCCCGGCGGAGACGACCTCGCGGATCGTGGCGGGCACGCCGCCGGCCGCCGTGGTGCGCTGCGGTACGTAACCGACCCGGGCCCAGTCGCGGAAGCGGCGCAGCGGGGCGCCGAAGAGCTCGACGGTGCCGCCGGTCAGGGGGACCTGGCCGATGACAGAACGGACGGCGGTGGACTTGCCGGAGCCGTTGGCGCCGAGCAGGGCGACGACCTCGCCCCGGCGCACGGTCAGGTCGACGCCGCGCAGCACGGGGCGCGCGCCCAGGGTCGCGGTGGCGTCGCGTACGGCGATCACGGGTTCGCTGGTGGGGTGCTGGGGCTCGGGCATGAGCGCCTCCGGTGCTGCTGCGCGGTTCGGGCCGACGGGTGCGGCGGGGTCGTCGGGTGCGGTGGGGTCGTCGCTCACTTCGCGCCGAGCGCCGAGCGCAGGGCGGCGAGGTTGGACTTCATGACCTCGATGTAGTCATCGCCCTTGGAGCTGTCGGTGATTCCCTCCAGCGGGTCCAGGACGCCGGTCTTCAGGCCGGTGTCGCGGGCGACGGTCTTCGCGGTCTTGTCGCTGGCGAGCGTCTCGAAGAAGACGGTGGTGACCTTCTTCTTCTCGGCGATGGAGTGCAGGGCGCTGATGCGGGCGGGGCTGGGCTCGGCCTCGGGGTCGATGCCGGCGATGCCCTCCTGGGTGAGGCCGTAGCGCTCGGCGAGGTAGCCGAAGGCGGAGT
This sequence comes from Streptomyces sp. NBC_00209, assembly GCF_045206345.1. Classification (NCBI taxonomy): domain Bacteria; kingdom Bacillati; phylum Actinomycetota; class Actinomycetes; order Kitasatosporales; family Streptomycetaceae; genus Streptomyces; species Streptomyces sp. NBC_00209. The sequence goes on from NZ_CP108121.1 coordinate 4,955,478, forward strand.
GCGTGGTGATGAACGTCTTCGTCCCGGTGTTCCTCAGCCCGGTCCGGTACGCGGTGTCGAGCGCGCCGAGCTCCTTGACCAGGGCGTCGGTGTTCTTGCGGTAGTCCGCCGCGTGGTCCGGGTCGGTCTTCTCCAGGGACTTCCCGACGCCCTTGGCGACCTCGGTGTACTTCACCGGGTCCAGCCAGATGTGCGGGTCGGCGCCGGCCCCGTCGCCCTCGTGTTCGTGGCCGTGCTCCTCGCCGCCGGTCTCGGTGCCGTGGTCCTCCAGCGTGGTCAGCGTCGCGGCGTCGAGGGTGTGGGAGGCGCCGGACTGCTTGATCGCCTCGTCGACGGCGGGCTGGAGGCCCTTGAGGTAGAGGATGAAGTCCGCGTCGCTGAGCCTGCCGGTCTGCCGGGGGCTGAGCTCCAGGTCGTGGGGCTCCACGCCGGGCTTGGTGAGGCTGGTGACCGAGACGTGGTCGCCGCCTATGCGCTCGGCCAGGAACTGCATCGGATAGAAGGACGCCACCACATCCAGCCGGCCGCCGCTCTTGTGGTCGGAGCTGTCGGACGAACAGGCGGTGACGGCGGTGAGGCCGAGCACGACCGCGCCGGTGACGGCGGCGGCCGGTATGAGGCGGCGTATGTTCATGACACTCATTTTCAACAAAAGTGGAAACGATTGTCAACAAGCGAGGTTCGCGAACAGGACCGGTACCGATTTGATCGAAGGGCAGGCGCCGCCGGTAATCTGGGCTCTTCGCCCGCCCGTTCCGTCGTAATGAAGAGAGCACCGTGGCCGCCGACAAGATCGACACCATCGTCAGCCTGAGCAAGCGCCGTGGCTTCGTCTACCCCTGCAGCGAGATCTACGGTGGTCAGAAGGCCGCCTGGGACTACGGGCCGCTGGGCGTCGAGCTCAAGGAGAACCTGAAGCGCCAGTGGTGGCGCTACATGGTCACCTCCCGCGAGGATGTCGTCGGCATCGACTCGTCGGTCATCCTGGCCCCCGACGTGTGGGTGGCGTCCGGCCACGTCGCCACGTTCTCGGACCCGCTGACCGAGTGCACCTCCTGTCACAAGCGCTACCGCGCGGACCACCTGGAGGAGGCGTACGAGGAGAAGCACGGCAAGGCGCCCGCGAACGGCCTCGCCGACCTCAACTGCCCCAACTGCGGCAACAAGGGCACCTTCACCGAGCCCAAGCAGTTCTCCGGCCTGCTCTCCACGCACCTCGGCCCGACCCAGGACTCCGGCTCGGTCGCCTATCTGCGCCCCGAGACCGCCCAGGGCATCTTCACCAACTTCTCCCAGGTGCTGACCACCGCGCGCAAGAAGCCCCCGTTCGGCATCGCGCAGATGGGCAAGTCCTTCCGCAACGAGATCACTCCGGGCAACTTCATCTTCCGCACGCGCGAGTTCGAGCAGATGGAGATGGAGTTCTTCGTCAAGCCGGGCGAGGACGAGCAGTGGCAGGAGTACTGGATGGAGCAGCGCTGGAACTGGTACACCGGTCTCGGCATGCGCGAGGAGAACATGCGGTGGTTCGAGCACCCGCAGGAGAAGCTCTCCCACTACTCCAAGCGCACCGCTGACATCGAGTACCGGTTCCGCTTCGGCGGCAGCGAGTGGGGCGAGCTGGAGGGCGTCGCCAACCGCACCGACTACGACCTCAACGCCCACTCCAAGGCGTCGGGCACGGACCTGTCCTACTTCGACCAGGAGAAGAGCGAGCGCTACACCCCGTTCGTCATCGAGCCCGCGGCCGGTGTCGGCCGCGCGATGCTGGCCTTCCTCCTCGACGCGTACAGCGAGGACGAGGCGCCGAACGCCAAGGGCGTCATGGAGAAGCGCGCCGTGATGCGCCTCGACCCGCGCCTGGCGCCGGTCAAGGTCGCGGTCCTCCCGCTCTCCCGCAACCCGCAGCTCTCGCCGAAGGCCAAGGGCCTCGCCGCCGACCTCCGGCAGAACTGGAACATCGAGTTCGACGACGCCGGCGCCATCGGCCGCCGCTACCGCCGCCAGGACGAGATCGGTACGCCGTTCTGCGTCACCGTCGACTTCGACACCCTGGACGACAACGCGGTCACCGTCCGCGAGCGCGACACGATGAAGCAGGAGCGCGTCTCCCTGGACCAGATCCAGGGCTACCTCGCCTCCCGCCTGCTCGGCTGCTGACGCCCGCACCCGCTGAACGAGACCCCCGCTTCCGCGCCCGCCTGCGAAAGCGGGGGCCTCGTGCGTCCGGGGGACCGGGGGCGGAAAACCGGGTGAGCCGGGCGCCCGGTGTGGGTACCGTCTTGCCCATGTCTTCGTTCTTCCAGATCTACGAGTGAGAGCGCGGCGGGTCCGACCACCCGCCGCCCCCCGGATCGATCCGAGGTCACGAGAGACCTCACCGAGACCACACATTGGGAGAACCCCATGGCCAAGAGCCGCAACAACCTCCTCGGCGTCGGCGGACAGCGCAAGAAGCTGTCCCGCGGCGGGGCGCAGGGCGCCGGTCCCGCCGGAGAGGCCGCCGACCGCAAGTCGGCCGCCGACCAGAAGCAGGAGCTGCTCCGCAAGATGCGGGAGCGGGCCGCCGGCACCGAGCAGTCCGACACCGCGGAGGCCGACGCGCCGGCCGCGGAGCCGGAGGCCCCGGCGCAGAGCTGACGCCCCGCGCACACACCGAGGCCCCGGCGGGCCGGACCACCAGGTCCGCCCGCCGGGGCCTCGTCGTACCCGCCCGGGCCGCCCCGTCCGGAGCCCCCGCGCCCGCAGGGCGCCCCTCAGTTCACCGTGCGCGGCAGCCGCAGGCTCAGCGCCGTCGTCAGGGCGACCGCCGCCAGCTGGACGAGCAGCGTCACGATCAGGGCGTCCCGCATCCCCCACCCCGGCACCAGGGCCAGGAACAGCGAGCCGAGCGTCGCCACGCCCAGGGTCAGCGCCGCCTGCTGGGTCGTCGTCATCACCCCGCCGCCCACCCCCGCCCGATCCGGCGGGACGTCCGACAGGATGACGCGGAAGATGACCGGCAGCTGGAGGCCCTGGCCGAAACCGGCGACCGCCATGCCCGGCAGCAGGCCCGCCATGCCCAGGTCCGGCCAGCCCCGCCACACGGTGAACGCGAGCACCGCCACGCCCACCGCCTGGATCAGCCCGCCGGCCGTCACGACCCGGCTGCCGTACCGCCGCACCAGCCGGGGACCGGCCAGCGAGGCCGCGAAGAAGGCCACCGCCATCGGGGCGATCGACAGGCCGGACCGCGCCGGGCCCAGCTCCAGGCCCTGCTGGAGCGCGACCGCGATGACGAACATGAATCCGCCGAAGCCCACCGAGAACGGCACCACCAGGGCCAGACCGCGCCGCAGCGACTCCAGGCGCAGCAGGCTCGGCGGCACCAGCGGGACCAGTCCGCGCCGGTCCGCCCGCCGCTCCACCCGGTAGAACGCCGCCGCCGCGAACGGGAACAGCGCGAGGGACACCCAGGTCCACAGCGGCCAGCCCGCCGCCCGGCCCTCGGTGAGCGGGGCCAGCAGCGTCAGCAGCGACACCGCCAGCAGCAGCGTGCCCGGTACGTCGACGGGCGCGGGCCGCGCCGCCCGCGTCTCCGGGACCGCGCGCGCCGCCAGCACCAGACCGAGCACCGCGACGGGCACGTTGACCAGGAACACCGACCGCCAGCCCGCGCTCTCGCCGAACACCGAGGACAGCGGGGCGGCGGCGACCAGCGCCCCGCCCAGGATCTGGCCCGCGACCATGGAGAGCCCGGCCGTCGCCCCGTACAGGCTCATCGCCCGGGCCCTGCGGTGGCCGGAGGTGGCCGCCTGGATCGTGGCGAGGACCTGCGGCAGCATCAGCGCGGCCGACGCGCCTTGCGCCACCCGCGCCCCGACCAGGGTCCAGGCGGTCGGGGCGAGTCCGCAGGCCAGCGAGGTGAGCCCGAAGGCCGCGATCCCGGCCAGGAAGAGCCGGCGCCGCCCCGCCATGTCACCGAGCCGCCCGCCGAGGACCAGCAGCACGGCGTAGGCGAGGCCGTAGCCCGCGACGACCAGTTCCAGCAGGGCCGGGCCCGCCGCCAGGTCGTGGTCGATGGTGGGCAGGGCCACGTTGACGATGAAGAAGTCGATGAGGGGGAGGGCCGCGCCCAGCAGCACGGTGAACAGCCCCAGCGTGCCGAGGACCGGGGCGGGATGGTCGTGCCGCACCACCGGGGAGGTGGTGGCGCTTGCCGTTGTCGTCCGTACAGAGGATTCACTCACGCCACCGACGATCGCGCCCCTCGCAGCCTGGTACCAGAGTGTCCTTATCCTGGTACAAGGACCACCAGGCACCAGCAGCCCGGGGCCCGCGCCGGGCCCGCACCCTGGAGGAATGACGACGATGGCGACGCCCCTGACGCAGCAGGCCGCCCCCGGCGTGAGCGAGCCCGACATCCGGCGGCACGAGCTGGCGAACTTCCTGCGCAGCCGCCGTGAACGGATCACCCCCGAGCAGGTCGGCCTCGTCCGGGGCCGCCGCCGGCGCACCCCGGGGCTGCGCCGCGAGGAGGTCGCCCAGCTCTCCGCCGTCGGCGTCACCTGGTACACCTGGCTCGAACAGGCCCGGGACATCCAGGTCTCGCCCCAGGTCCTCGACGCCCTCGCCCGCGCCCTGCTGCTGGACCGCAGCGAGCGCAGCCACCTTTTCTCGCTCGCCGCGGCCATCGACCCGGCGCCCGGCACGGACTGCCCGCACGTCACTTCGGCGCTGCGGACCATGCTGCGGCAACTGGAGCCGATCCCCGCCTGCGTGCAGAACAGCCGGTACGACATCCTCGCCCACAACCGCACGTACGGGCGGCTGCTCTGCGACCTGGAGGAGGTCGCGCCCGGGGACCGCAACGTCATGCTGCTCGCCCACACCAACGCGCAGTGGCGGGCCTCGGTCATGGACACCGCGGAGGTGACCCGCTACATCACCGCCAAGTTCCGCGCGGAGATGGCGGAACACCTCGCCGAGCCCGCCTGGAAGGAGCTGCTGGGGCGCCTGGAGGCGGCCTCGGAGGAGTTCCGCGAGAACTGGGCCCGGCACGAGGTCGTCGGGGCGGGCAGCCGGTCCAAGGTCTTCCGCAACGCCTGGGTGGGGCTGCTCCGGGTGGAGGCCACCGATCTCTGGCTCGGCCCCTCGGCCGGGCCGCGCCTGGTCAGCTACGCGCCCCGGGACGACGAGACGTACGAGCGGCTGGCGCGCCTTCAGGAACTGGTGCGCGCCGCCGGGGACTGAGCGGCCAGGTCCCCGACCACCGGTTCCGCCAGCCGCTCCGCCGTCCGGCGCGCGGTGGACCGGGCCCAGCGGCCGCTGCTCAGGGCGCCGACCAGCAGGACGGCGAGACCGCAGCCGGTGACGATCCACCAGCCGGGCCGGCTCGCCGCCACGAAGCCGTCCGAGCCGCCCGGGTCCGCCATCCCCGCCGCCAGGACCGCGCCGATCACGGCGACCCCGAGGGTCTGCCCGATCTGGCGGCTGGTGGAGGCGACGGCGGCCGCCACGCCCGCTTGGGAGCGGGGCATGCCGGAGACCGCGGTGTTGGTGATGGGCGCGTTCACCGAGCCGAAGCCCAGGCCGAACAGCACATACGCGGCGAACATCGAGACCGTCCCGGTCTCCGCGTCGAACGCCGCCAGCATCAGCCCGCTCACCGCCATCGCACCGCCCGCGATCAGCAGCGGGATGCGCGGCCCGCGACTGGCCACGAGCCGCCCGGACAGCGGCGACAGCAGGCACACCACGGCCGCCATGGGCAGCGTGTAGAGCCCGGCGTCCAGGGCGCTCAGCCCCCGGACGTCCTGGAGGTAGAGCGTGTTGAGGAAGAGGAAGCCGCCGAGCGCGGCGAAGGCGCTGACCGCGATGACCGTGGCACCGCTGAACGGAACGCTGTGGAAGAACCGCAGATCGATCAGCGGGTCGGCGCGCCGGGGCTCGTACACCAGCAGCCCCACGAGCGCCGCCGCCGCGAGTCCGGCGAAGAGCAGGATCTCGGCGGAGGCCCACCCCTTCTGCGGGGCCTCGATGATCGCGTATGTCAGTGAGCCCAGCAGTGTGATCACCAGGAGCTGGCCCAGCGGGTCCGGGCGGCGGGCCCGGTGGGCGCGCGACTCGGGGACGTAACGCCAGGTCAGCAGCAGGGCGGCGAGGCCCACCGGGAGGTTGACCCAGAAGATCGAGCGCCAGCCGACCGAGTCGACCAGGGCGCCGCCGACCACCGGGCCCGCCGCCATCGAGATGCCGACGACCCCGCCCCAGACCCCGATCGCCCGGGCGCGCTCGCGGGGATCGGTGAAGGTGTTGGTGATGATCGACATCGCGACGGGGTTGAGCATCGAGCCGCCCACGGCCTGCACCATCCGGAAGGCGATGAGGGCCTCCAGGTTCGGCGCCAGCGAGCAGAGCGCCGAACCCAGGGTGAACAGGACGAGCCCGGCCATGAAGACCTTGCGCCGGCCGATCCGGTCGGCGGTGGAACCGGCGAGCATCAGCAGGGATGCGAGGACGAGCGTGTACGCGTCGATCGTCCACTGCATCCCCGCGACGCTCGCGTCGAGGTCCTGGCGCATGGCGGGCAGGGCGACATTCAGGGCGGTGGTGTCGAGGCTGACGATCAGCAGGCTCATGCAGCAGATCGCCAGCACCAGCATCCGCCGCCGGTGGCTGAGCTCAGGCATTCATTGATAGTACGACTAACTAACGACCGCCGCCGCCAGGGCCTCCGCCACGTCCCGGACCAGCGGGTGGTCGCCCGCCGCGTCGGAGGCGCCCGCCGGCTTCGTCGTCAGCACCGCCAGGACCACCGGCACGCCCTCCGGCGTCCACGCGACGCCCACGTCGTTGCACGAGGCGTACGAGCCGCCGCCCGTCTTGTCGGCGACCGTCCACTCCGGCGGCAGCCCGGCCCGGAACCGCGTACCGCTCGTCCGGCAGTTCAGCAGCCAGTACGTCAACCGCTCGCGGTCCCGGCGCTCCAGCGCGTCCCCCAGGACCAGCCGGGCGTAGTCGCGGGCGAGCGCGGACGGGGTCGTGGTGTCCGTGACCCGGCCCGGCTCGGCGGAGTTCAGCACGGGCTCCCAGCGGTCCAGCCGGGTCACGCGGTCGCCCAGGGAGCGGGCGAAGCGGGTGACGGCCTGCGGGCCGCCGAGCTCGCGCAGCAGCAGATTGCCCGCGGTGTTGTCGCTGTCGCCGATGGCGGCGTCGCAGAGACGGGCGATGCTCAGCCCGCTCGCGAGGTGCTCCGGGGTGTCGGTGACCGGGGAATCGGACACGCAGTCCGCCTCCGTGTAGTGGATCACCTTGTCCAGGACCTCGCCGTCCCGGTCCAGGTCCCGTAGGACGGCCGCCGCGGCGAGCGTCTTGAACGTGGACAGCATCGGGAAGCGCTCGTCCGCCCGGTGCCGCACCGCGACGCCGGTGGCCACGTTGTACGCGAACGCGCCGACGCGGGCGCCGTGCGTCCGCTCCAGCTCGCGCAGCCGGGCCGTCGTGGGATCGGCCGCCGCGCGGGCGGTGGCCGCCGTACCGAGGAGCAGCACCCCGGCGCCGCCGAGCGCGAGCACCCCGCGACGGCTGGGGGAGCCGGGAGTTAAGGGGGCAGAGGTCGTAGTCATGAGCTTCGTCTCCTTCATAGGCCGGCCGGTCGCCGGAATCCCCACGCTACGGCGGGGGTCCGACAACGCCCCCTCTTCCCCTCGCCCCGGCGGGGCGAGACGCCCTGGGGAGCAGTCATCGGCGTACGGGACAATGGGGCCATGACCACGCTCGCCCCCTCGCCCTCGCTGCTCCGCATCGGCCCGCACACCGTGCAGCCCCCGGTGGTCCTCGCGCCCATGGCCGGCATCACCAACGCCCCCTTCCGCACGCTGTGCCGGGAGTTCTCGGGCGGCAAGGGGCTGTTCGTCAGCGAGATGATCACGACGAGGGCCCTGGTCGAGCGCAACGAGAAGACCATGCAGCTCATCCACTTCGACGCGAGCGAGACCCCGCGCTCGATCCAGCTGTACGGAGTGGACCCGGACACGGTCGGCAAGGCCGTCAGCATGATCGTGGACGAGAACCTCGCCGACCACATCGACCTCAACTTCGGCTGTCCGGTCCCCAAGGTCACCCGCAAGGGCGGCGGCTCGGCCCTCCCGTACAAGCGGCCGCTGCTGCGCGCGATCCTGCACGAGGCGGTCTCCCGGGCCGGGGACCTGCCCGTCACGATCAAGATGCGCAAGGGCATCGACGACGACCACCTGACCTACCTCGACGCCGGCCGGATCGCCGTCGAGGAGGGCGTCACGGCGGTCGCCCTGCACGGCAGGACCACCGCCCAGCACTACGGCGGCACCGCCGACTGGGACGCCATCGCCCGCCTCAAGGAGCACGTCCCGGAGATCCCGGTGCTCGGCAACGGCGACATCTGGTGCGCGGACGACGCCCTGCGCATGATGCGCGAGACCGGCTGCGACGGCGTGGTCGTGGGGCGCGGCTGCCTGGGCCGCCCCTGGCTCTTCGGCGACCTGGTCAGCGCGTTCGAGGGTACGGAGACGAGGCAGGCGCCCGTGCTGCGCACCGTCGCCGACGTGATGCTGCGCCACGCGACGCTGCTGGGCGAGTGGATCGGCGACGAGGCGCGGGGCGTGATCGACTTCCGCAAGCACGTCGCCTGGTACCTCAAGGGCTTCGCGGTGGGCTCCGAGATGCGCAAGAGGCTGGCGATCACCTCCTCGCTGGAGGAGCTGGGCTCCCAGCTCCAGGAGCTGGACCTCGACCAGCCCTGGCCGGACGGCGCCGACGGCCCCCGCGGCCGCACCTCGGGCAACAACCGGGTGGCCCTCCCGGACGGCTGGCTGAAGGACCCGTACGACTGCGCGGGCATCAGCGCCGACGCGGAGCTGGACACCTCCGGAGGCTGAGAAAAACACATGACGAGTGGGGGCACTGAGTGCCCCCACTCGTCATTTTCGCTCATCCGAGCGGGCCCCCCATCGAGTGATTCTCGCCACCTTGAGAAGGCGTGCGCTCAGATGAGCGCAAAATCGAGGACTGCACTTCTCAAAGGATGGCACTGGGTGCCATGTAGCCGTACTTTGATCGATCGATGCTTCGATCACTTTCAGCCACCGAACCAAGGGTCCCGGTGTGCGCTGCGTCATCCTGCGTACGACTCCTGAACGCACCGTTCCGGATGGCTCCCGGGCAGCCGACATTCGATCTGCTGGCGGACGGGTGGTTACGGCCGTACGACGCGCAAGTGGACGTACCCAGGCACCTTCGATCTGGGTATGTTCCTCGCCGTCAGGGCAGCCACCGCGTCTTCGAGGAGTCGAGACCGTGTCGGAAAACAAAGATGTGCAGAAGTTCGTCTACGACTTCACCGAAGGCAACAAGGATCTGAAGGACCTCCTCGGCGGGAAGGGGGCCAACCTCGCCGAGATGACCAACCTCGGGCTCCCCGTCCCGCCCGGCTTCACGATCACCACCGAGGCGTGCAAGGTCTACCTGGACAGCGGTGACGAGCCGGCCGCCCTCCGCGACGAGGTGAGTGCGCACCTCGGCGCCCTGGAGGCGCGGATGGGCAAGAAGCTCGGCCAGGCCGACGACCCGCTGCTGGTCTCCGTACGCTCCGGCGCCAAGTTCTCGATGCCCGGGATGATGGACACCGTCCTCAACATCGGCCTCTCCGACGCCTCCGTGGTGGGCCTCGCCGTCCAGGCCGGCGACGAGCGGTTCGCGTGGGACTCGTACCGCCGGCTGATCCAGATGTTCGGCAAGACCGTGCTCGGGGTGGGCGGCGAGCTCTTCGAGGAGGCGCTGGAGGCCGCGAAGGAGGCCAAGGGCGTCAAGGTCGACGTGGACCTCGACGCGGGCGACCTGAAGAAGCTGGTCAAGGAGTTCAAGAAGATCGTCGCGCGGGACGCCGGCCGCGACTTCCCGCAGGACGCGCGCGAGCAGATGGACCTGGCCATAAAGGCGGTCTTCGACTCGTGGAACACCGACCGGGCCAAGCTCTACCGCCGCCAGGAGCGCATCCCCGGCGACCTCGGCACCGCCGTCAACGTCTGCTCGATGGTCTTCGGCAACCTCGGCCCCGACTCCGGTACGGGCGTCGCCTTCACCCGTGACCCGGCCAGCGGGCACCAGGGCGTCTACGGCGACTACCTCCAGAACGCGCAGGGCGAGGACGTCGTCGCGGGCATCCGCAACACCGTCCCGCTCGCCGAGCTGGAGTCGATCGACAAGCAGTCGTACGACCAGCTGCTGACGATCATGGAGACGCTGGAGACCCACTACAAGGACCTCTGCGACATCGAGTTCACCATCGAGCGCGGCCACCTGTGGATGCTCCAGACCCGGGTCGGCAAGCGCACCGCCGGTGCCGCGTTCCGGATCGCGACCCAGCTGGTGGACCAGGGGCTGATCGATGAGGCCGAGGCCCTTCAGCGGGTCAGCGGCGCCCAGCTCGCCCAGCTGATGTTCCCGCGCTTCGACGACACCGCGAAGACCCGGCGGCTCGGCCGGGGCATCGCCGCCTCGCCCGGCGCGGCGGTCGGCAAGGCGGTCTTCGACTCGTACACCGCCGTCAAGTGGTCCCGGTCCGGCGAGAAGGTCATCCTGATCCGCCGCGAGACCAACCCGGACGACCTGGACGGCATGATCGCCGCCGAGGGCATCCTCACCTCGCGCGGCGGGAAGACCTCGCACGCCGCCGTCGTCGCCCGGGGCATGGGCAAGACCTGTGTCTGCGGCGCCGAGGAGATCGAGGTCGACACCAAGCGCCGCCGCCTGACGGTCGGGGACATCGTCGTGGAGGAGGGCGACGTCGTCTCCGTCGACGGCTCCACCGGCAAGGTGTACCTCGGTGAGGTCCCCGTCGTGCCGTCCCCGGTGGTCGAGTACTTCGAGGGCCGGATGCACGCGGGCGCCGACGACGCCGACGAGCTGGTCGCCGCCGTGCACCGGATCATGGCGTACGCGGACCGGGTGCGCCGGCTGCGGGTGCGGGCCAACGCGGACAGCGCGGAGGACGCCCTGCGCGCCCGCCGCTTCGGCGCCCAGGGCATCGGCCTCTGCCGCACCGAGCACATGTTCCTCGGCGAGCGCCGCGAGATGGTCGAGAAGCTGATCCTGGCCGACACCGACCAGGAGCGCGAGACGGCCCTGGAGCAGCTGCTCCCGCTACAGAAGGCGGACTTCATCGAGCTGTTCGAGGCGATGGACGGGCTGCCGGTCACCGTACGGCTCCTCGACCCGCCGCTGCACGAGTTCCTGCCGGACATCACGGAGCTCTCGGTACGCGTGGCCCTCGCCGAGGCCCGCAAGGACGCCAACGAGAACGACCTCAGGCTCCTCCAGGCCGTGCACAAGCTGCACGAGCAGAACCCGATGCTGGGGCTGCGCGGGGTGCGCCTCGGCCTGGTCATCCCCGGCCTGTTCGCCATGCAGGTGCGGGCCATCGCCGAGGCGGCCGCCGAGCGCAAGAACGCCAAGAGCGACCCGCGCGCGGAGATCATGATCCCGCTTGTCGGCACGGTCCAGGAGCTGGAGATCGTCCGCGAGGAGGCGGACCGGGTCGTCGCCGAGGTCCAGGCCGCCACCGGCACCGACCTCAAGCTGAAGATCGGCACCATGATCGAGCTGCCGCGCGCCGCGCTGACCGCCGGGCAGATCGCGGAGGCGGCGGAGTTCTTCTCCTTCGGTACCAACGACCTCACCCAGACGGTGTGGGGCTTCTCCCGCGACGACGTGGAGGCGTCCTTCTTCACCGCCTACCTGGAGAAGGGCATCTTCGGGGTGTCGCCGTTCGAGACGATCGACAAGGACGGCGTCGGCTCGCTGGTCACGAGCGCCGTCGCGGCGGGCCGGGCCACCCGCCCGGACCTGAAGCTGGGCATCTGCGGGGAGCACGGCGGCGACCCCGAGTCGGTGCACTTCTTCCACGAGGCCGGTCTCGACTACGTCTCCTGCTCGCCGTTCCGCATTCCGGTGGCGCGTCTGGAGGCGGGCCGGGCGGCGGCCGGGGCGCGGGCGAGCGACAGCCGCTGACGCGTCACCCCTTACCGATTCCGCTTCCGCCGCCGGTGATCGCACCCTCACCCGAACCGGCGGCGGAAGCGGAATTCCGGAGGCGGCGGCACCCTGTGCGGGGGTGCCGCCGTCTTGTCGTACGGGACCGGACGGCGCACAACGTTGTCATGTCCCGGTAAATGCGAGGAACGGCGTCCATTGCTTCGTTTAATGCGCAAAGAAATCGAGTGGAACGGACCGGGGTGCGGCCCGTGGATCCCCATCCACGGGCCGCACCCGGCTTACCCCCATCGAGTGCGGAGCCGCACCTTTGCCAACCGCCGCCGAACGAGCAAAACCCCCCACGGCCTTCACTCGCTCTTCCGGTGGCTCCGGAATCGCACCCGACGCCGTACAGCCTTTCGTCCGGCGGGCGGTCCCGGCGAGGCGTTTCACCTCTGGCCGAAACCCCGTGGTGACGTGCTGTTACGATTCGCATACTCTTGCGAGGGGGGAAATTGCAGGTGCAAGGGGTGGGAGTTCGGTGCTGCGTATCCATGTCTCCGGATGGGACCTTTCCAGGGTGCGGATGGCCTCCGGGCCGGACGCGCTGTGGGAGACCATTCTCAGCTTTCACCGGCTGAGGGACCGGAGGGCTTCCGCGGTCTTCGGGAAATGGCGCACCGAAACCCGCCCACGGTTGAGCGGTGAAGTACGTCTGCTGTCCGCGGTGGTCCCGCAGCACGGATATTTTCCCGACTTCCTGACGCCTTCTCAGGAAAGCGCCGAACCACTCGGACTCGACGCGGGAATGGAAGCCGTGCGTGCCACTCCGCCCGAGCGCCTGAGCGCCGAGATCGCCCTCCTCGGGGACCCCGGCGCCCGGCGGGCCGCCCGCCTGGACCCCCTGCGTGAGGGTGGCGCCGAGCCCGTGGGCCGCCTCGTCGCCGCCTTACGGGACTACCACCGCGCCGCCGTCGAGCCGTACTGGCCGCACGTCCGCTCCGCCGTCGAGGCCGACCGGGCGATCCGGGGCCGCGCCCTCCTGGACGGTGGCACCGACGAACTGCTCGCCTCGCTGCCCCCGGTCATCCGGTGGCGGGCGCCCGTCCTGGAGGCGGACTACCCCGTGGACCGCGACCTCCACCTGGACGGGCGCGGGCTGCTCCTCCAGCCGTCCTACTTCTGCCGGGGCACCCCCGTCGTCCTGCGCGACCCCCTGCTCCCGCCGGTCCTGGTCTACCCGGTCGCCCACCGGGCCGCGCCCGCCTTCGCCGAGCCGGGCCCCTCGCTCGGCCGGCTCCTCGGGCAGACCCGCTCCACGGTCCTGCGGGTCATCGGCGACGGCTGCACCACCAGCGAACTGGCGCGGCGCGCCGGGGTCTCCCTCGCCTCGGCCAGCCAGCACGCCTGCGTCCTGCGTGAGGCGGGGCTCGTCCACACCCTGCGGCACGGCAGCTCCGTCCAGCACACCCTGACCCCGCTCGGCGGCTCGCTGCTGAGGGGCGGGGCACCGGTCGCGGTTTCGTGAGGTGCCCCGTACGGAAAGGATCCGCGGCCCGCACCGATGAGTTCCGGGCGGCCCCGGCGTCTACCAGTCGAGAAGACGCACACGGAACCAGAGCACCGAGAGAGCGAGACGGCCATGCCACAGATGATCTTCGTGAACCTGCCGGTCAAGGACCTGGAGACGTCGAAGAACTTCTTCGCGAAGCTGGGCTACTCCTTCAACCCGCAGTTCAGCGACGAGCGCACCGCCTGCCTCGTCATCAGCGACACGATCTTCGCGATGCTCCTCCAGGAGGAGCGCTTCAAGGACTTCACCAAGAAGGACATCGCCGACGCGTCCGCGTCCACCGAGGTGATCCTCGCGCTCAGCGCCGACAGCCGCGAGAAGGTGGACGAGCTGGCCGACGCCGCCCTCGCCAACGGCGGATCGCCCGCCAACGAGACGCAGGACCTCGGCTTCATGTACGGCCGCTCCTTCCAGGACCCGGACCACCACCTGTGGGAGGTCGTCTGGATGGACCCGTCCGCCGTCGAGGGCTGAGCCGGGCGAAAGACGCTACAGCCCCGCGTACGTCACCCCGGTCAGCTGCTCCGAGGCCACCCACAGCCGTTCGCCCGCCACATCGCCGCGCGTCCGGCCCGCCCGCCAGGACGGTCCGGGCGCGCCGCGCCAGCCCAGCACCCGCGGGCCGGTGAACGAGTCGGGGCGCACGCCCGGCGCGGTGGCCGCGTACAGCGTGGGCAGGGCCCCGGCCGACGCGGGCTGGGCGATGACGTTGGCGAGGTTCATGACCCGCTCCGCCACCCTGCGCCGCTCCAGCCGGGCCGCCGCCGTGTGCAGGTCGGTCGCGGCGAGGCCCGGGTGCGCGGCGGCGGCCACCACTCCGCTGCCGGCCGCCGCGAGCCGCCGGGCCAGCTCGTGGACGAAGAGCAGGTTCGCGGTCTTCGAACGGCCGTAGGCGGTCCAGCGGCGGTAGTTCCGCTCGCTGTTGAGATCGCCCATGTCGATGTCGCCCAGGGCGTGCAGCCCGCTGGAGACGGTCACCACCCGGGCGCCCCCGGTGGCCGGCAGCCTCGGCAGCAGCAGCCCGGTGAGCGCGAAGTGCCCGAGGTGGTTGACGCCGAACTGGGTCTCGAAGCCGTCTGCGGTCCGCCCGTACGGCAGGGCCATCACCCCGGCGTTGTTGATCAGCAGGTCGATCCGGTCCGCCCGGAGGCCCTTGGCGAACGCGCGCACCGAGGACAGGTCGGCCAGATCGAGCGGGGCGAACTCCACGTCCGCGCCGCGCACCGCGTACCGGATGCGGGCCGCCGCCTCCTCGCCGCGCCGTTCGTCGCGGCAGGCGAGCAGCACCCTGGCCCCGCAACGGGCCAGCTCGCGGGCGGTGATGATCCCGATCCCGCTGTTGGCCCCCGTCACCACGGCCGTGCGGCCGCTCTGGTCCGGTATGTCGCGCGTGCTCCAGCCCTGGGTCATGGATCAAGCGTACGACCGGGCACGCGGACGGCCGGAAGCACCCGTTCGGGGGCCTCCGGCCGCCGGGGCGCGTCAGTCCGCGCGTACCTCGAAGACCGGTACGGAGACCTCGTCGTCGTCCAGGCAGGCCCCCGTCGCCAGGTCGAAGCGCTGCTTGAGCAGGGGCGAGGCGACGAAGGGCTGCCCGCCGTCGGAGCCGATCAGGCCGCGCGAGAGGACATAGGCCCCGGTGAACGGGTCGCGGTTGTCGATGGCGTACGTGCGCCCCGCCCGGTCCAGGAAGAGCGCGACCTGCCGGCCGTCCGGGAGGAGGGCGGCGACCCCGCGGCCGGGGGTCAGCAGCGAGCGGTCGCACACCGTGAGCCAGCCGTCCCCGGCGGCGAGCCGGACGGTCCGGGTGTCCTGCGCGGTCGCCGGCGTCTGCGTGGTCATCAGGAGGCGGTCCCTTCAAGAGTGCGGATGGCGAGAACCGGGCCCGCGAGGATGTCCAGGTCGGGCTTGACCTGGTCGCGTTCCGGGACGAACTTCACCGACGGGTCGGGCGCGTCGGGCGCGTTGACGAACGTGACGAACCGGCGCAGCCGCTCCGGGTCGTTGATGGTCTCGGCCCACTCGTCGCGGTAGCCGCGCACATGGTCGGCCATCAGCCGCTCCAGCTCCTCGCAGAGCCCGAGCCTGTCGTGCACGACGACGTCCCGGACGTGCTCCAGGCCGCCCTCGATGCGCTCCAGCCAGGCCGAGGTGCGCTCCAGCCGGTCCGCGGTGCGGATGTAGAACATCAGGAACCGGTCGATCAGCCGGACCAGTTCGGCGTCGGACAGATCCTGGGCGAGCAGGTCGGCGTGGCGCGGGGTGGCGCCGCCGTTGCCGCCCACGTAGAGGTTCCAGCCGCCGGCCGTGGCGATGATCCCGAAGTCCTTGCCCCGGGCCTCCGCGCACTCCCGGGCGCACCCCGAGACCGCCGACTTCAGCTTGTGCGGGGAGCGCAGCCCCCGGTAGCGCAGCTCCAGGTCGATCGCCATCTTCACGGAGTCCTGCACGCCGTAGCGGCACCAGGTCTGCCCGACGCAGGACTTGACCGTGCGCAGCGACTTCCCGTACGCGTGCCCGGACTCGAAGCCCGCGTCGACGAGCCGGGTCCAGATCAGCGGGAGCTGGTCGACCCGGGCGCCGAAGAGGTCGATGCGCTGACCACCGGTGATCTTGGTGTAGAGCCCGAAGTCGCGGGCCACCTCGCCGATCACGATCAGCTTGTCCGGGGTGATCTCGCCGCCGGGTATGCGCGGCACGATCGAGTACGAGCCGTTGCGCTGGAGGTTGGCCAGGAAGTGGTCGTTGGTGTCCTGGAGGGCCGCCTGCTCGCCGTCCAGGACGTAGCCGCTGGCGCCGACCGTCGGGGCGAGCGAGGCGATGACCGAGCCGACCGTCGGCTTGCAGACCTCGCAGCCGTCGCCGCCCCGGGCCTCCTCCCGCCCGTGGGAGTCGAGGAGGTCCGCGTACGAGGTGATGCGCAGGGTGCGGACGATCTCGTACAGCTCGCCGCGGGTGTACGCGAAGCAGCCGCACAGGCCCGCGTCCTGGCTCTGCGGGAGCAGCTGGCCGATCACCTTGACACAACTGCCGCAGCCGGTGCCCGCCTTGGTGCACTTCCTCACCTCGGGGAGCGTGGTGTGCTCGCAGATCGCGCCCTTGGTGACGTTGTGGCAGGAGCAGATCACCGCCTCGTCGGGCAGTGCGGACGGGCCGAGCGTCACCGGGCCGCCCGCCCCGGCCGGCAGCACCAGCTGCTCGGGGGCGACCGGCAGCACGCTCCCGGTCATCGGGCGCAGCGTGCCGTACTGGTCGGCGTCGCCCACGAGGACCCCGCCCAGCAGGGTGCCGTCCGCCGCCATCACCAGCTTCTTGTAGACACCGGAGCGGGCGTCGGAATACACCACGTCGAGGCAGCCCTCGGCGGTGCCGTGCGCGTCGCCGAACGAGGCCACGTCCACGCCGAGCAGCTTCAGCTTGGTCGACAGGTCGGCGCCGGTGAACGCGGCCGCCTTGCCGGCGATCACCTCGGCGGCCGTCAGAGCCATCTCGTAACCCGGCGCCACCAGCCCGTACACCCGGCCGTCCGAGGCGAGCGCGCACTCGCCGATGGCGAAGACCGCCGGGTCGGAGGTCCGGCACTCCTCGTCCACGACGATCCCGCCGCGCTCCCCGACCACGAGCCCGCACTCCCGGGCCAGCTGGTCGCGCGGACGCACCCCGGCCGAGAACACCACCAGGTCCGTGGCGAGCGCGGACCCGTCGGAGAGCGCCATCCCGGTCACCGTGCCGTCCTCGCCCGCGGTCACCTCCTGCGTACCGACCCCGGTGTGCACGGTCAGGCCCATGTCCTCGATGGTGCGCAGCAGCGCCGCGCCTCCGCCCTGGTCCACCTGGACGGGCATCAGGCGGGGCGCGAACTCCACGACGTGCGTGTCCAGGCCGAGGCCCTTCAGCGCGCCGGCCGCCTCCAGGCCGAGCAGCCCGCCGCCGACCACCGCGCCGGTCGTCGCGTTCTTCGCGTACTCCTCGATGGCGAGCAGGTCCTCGATCGTCCGGTAGACGAAGCAGCCGGTGCTGTCCTTGCCGGGGACCGGCGGCACGAACGGATAGGACCCGGTCGCAAGGACCAGCGTGTCGTACGCGAAGACCTCGCCGGACCGCGCCGTGACCGTACGGGCGGCGCGGTCCACGTCCACCGCCGGGTCACCCAGCCGCAGTTCGAAGCCGTGCCGCTCCATGAAGCCGTCCTCGACCAGCGACAGGTCGTCCGGGGTCTTCCCGGCGAAGTACGAGGTCAGCTGGACCCGGTCGTAGGCGGCGCGGGGCTCCTCGCACAGGACGACGACCCGGGCGGTCCCGGCGGCGCCGGTCAGCCCGCGCTCGGCCAGGGCCTCCAGGAAACGCTGGCCGACCATCCCGTGCCCGACGACCACGAGCGTCGGCACGGCGGCAGGGCCTGAGGTGGGGGCGGTCGGGGGAGTGGACACCGGCATCTCGGGGCCTCCGTCGTCGGTGAGCAGATTCGGCAGGGCCACAGGCGCCGGGCCTGTGTGCTCATGACCGGAAGCGTGTCCGGGCGGTGTTACCCGGCCGGTTCCCCGCTGTTTCCCGGGAGGAACCTTGCGCTCAGCGCCTGCCGGAAAGGTCTGTGAGGCGGCCCCCGGAAGCCGGAAAAGGGGCGTTGTCCTGCGGAAACCTCAGAGTTGGCTCAACTTTCCCGGTGCGGCCCCGGAACGGTTGGACGGTGCACGCATCCGCTCCATAGGGTCGTGCTCATGCCGGACATCACCCTGACCACCCTTGTCGTGCTGTGCCTCGCCGCCGCCGCGGCGGGCTGGGTCGACGCGGTGGTCGGCGGCGGCGGACTGCTCCTGCTGCCCGCGCTGCTGCTCGGTCTGCCGCACCTGCCGGCCGCGCAGATCCTCGGCACCAACAAGGCGGTCGCCATCGTCGGCACCTCGGGCGCCGCCGTCACCTACGCGCGGAAGGCGCCCGTGAGGGTGGGCACGGCGGTCCGGATCGGGCTCGCGGCCCTGGCCGGGTCGATGACCGGCGCGTTCTTCGCCGCCGGGATCAGCAGCGAGGTGCTGCGGCCGGTGATCATGGTGGTACTGCTGGCGGTCGCCGCGTTCGTGATGCTGCGGCCCCAGTTCGGCCGGGCCGCCGGGGAAGGCGTCCCGCCCCGGATCACCCGGGCGCGCACGGTCACCGCGATCGTCCTGGTGGGCGGCGGCATCGGCCTGTACGACGGGCTGTTCGGACCCGGTACGGGCACCTTCCTGATACTCGCCCTGACCGCCGTGCTCCACCTCGACCTGGTGACCGCGTCGGCCACCGCGAAGATCGTCAACGTCTGCACCAACGCCGGGGCGCTCGCGATGTTCGCCCACCAGGGCAACGTGCTGTGGCAGCTGGCGGCGCTGATGGCGGTGTTCAACCTGGCGGGCGGGTTGCTGGGCGCGCGGATGGCGCTGCGCAAGGGCAGCGAGTTCGTGCGCGGGGTGCTGCTGGTGGTGGTGTTCTCGCTGGTGGCGAAGCTCGGGTTCGACCAGTGGTCGAGCTGATTTCGTACGGCGGGGCTCAGCGCACGCTCGTGAGGTGGGCGTACGCCACCACGTTCCCCCGGTAGCCGGTCGCGTCGGAGTAGCCGCCGCCGCAGGTGATCAGCCGCAGCGAGGCGTGCTCGGAGGCGCCGTAGACCCGCTGGTCGGGGAAGTCGTCGCTCTCGTACACCTCGATCGCGTCGAGCGCGAAGACGGCGGTACGGCCGTCCTGCCGGTCCACCTCGACGGTGCTGCCCTTCTTCAGTGAGCCCAGGTCGTAGAAGACCGACGGGCCCTGCGCGTTGTCGACGTGGCCGGCGACGATCGCGGTGCCCTTGGCGCCCGGCGGTGTGCCGTCCTTCCACCAGCCGACGATGTCCGTGTTCCCGGCCGGCGGCACGTCCAGGCTGCCGTCGGCCCCGAGCCCGAGCCGCATCATCGGCGCGTCGACCCGGATGCTGGGAATCCGGATGCGTACGGGCGCGGAGGGGCGCAGCGGCTCGGCGACCGGGGAGCCGGGCAGCAGGGCGGGCCCGGCGGCGAACGCCTGGGCCGCGGCCGGGCCCGGCGGGGTGAGCCGGGTGCCCGCGCCGTTCTGGATCAGCCAGACACCGGCCAGCGCCACGACGACGAGCAGCCAGCCCTTGGCCTTCTGGGACACGGTGGTCCTCCGGGGTGCGAAGCGGAAACGGTCCCGTCCCGGTGGCGCGGGGCCACCGGGACGGACACCGGGCGGTACGGAGGGGTGGATGCCTCCGTCAGCCGGCGTCCCGCGTGCCGCTCGCCCGGCGACGCAGGAGCCAGGCTCCGCCGACGGCGGCAGCGGCGAGTACGCCGGCTCCCGCCGCGATCTGGGTGGTGTCCGGGCCGACGCTGCCGCCGACTCCGGTCTTCACGTGCCCCGAGGGGGCGGTGGGCGCGGCCGAGGTCCGGTGCCCGGTGGGCGTCTCACGGCCGGCCCCGGTCTCGTCACGGCCGGACCCCGTCTCGTCCCGCCCGGACCCGGTGGGGCGCTCGGTGGGCGTGCCGCGGCCGGCCTCGGCGGGGGCGTCCGGGACGCGGGCGGCGCCGGCGGACTCGGCGTCGAGCCCGTCCAGGCCCTCCGTGTCCTCGTCGCCGCCCAGGCCGTCGAGGTCGGAGAAGTCGTACGTAGGCGAGTCGGCGGCCCCGGCGGGGGCGGCGGGCTCCTCGGCACCGGCCCCGTCCGTCTCGTCGCGCGAGGAGCCCGCGGCCTTCACCTCGATCTCGCCGGTGGCCTTCTCGCCGTTCGCGCAGTCCACGCCGATGCCGTACGACCCGGGCGCGACGCCGCCGGGCACCCGGAAGGAGCCGGCCAGGGCCTCTTCGAGGGAGACGGGCGCCAGCGGGAACTCCGGGGCGTCCAGCGCGCTCGCGTCGCCGGTGGCGGCGCTGTCGCCCCCGCAGGCGGTGGTGTCCACGGTGACCGTGGCGCCCGGCGCGGCGCTGGCGGGGGAGATCCTCAGTGTCGCCGCCTCGTCCCCGTACGCGGACGGGGCGGCGGCGCTGAGGCCGAGCGCGGCGGCGGCCAGGGCCGCGGCGGCGGTGCCGGTCACGAGTCGGGCAGGACGGCGCATGGGGTTTCCTCCGAGCAGGGGCGCTGGCGGGTGTGTCCTGGCTCCGAGCCAACAGCCGGACCGGCCCCCATGCCTGCTGACACCGAGTCAGCTCTCACCCGTCCGGCCCGGCGTGGCCTCCTTGCCAATCGGTGTCGTCGCAGGTCACAGGGGTGGCGGTGGGCGGGGTACGCGGTCCGTCGCGCCCTGGTGCCGTTCGGGTGACGGGCCCGCCGGGCGATGTGGCGTACATCACACGCGTGAGCCGCCGCTGAGCGGGAACACGCATCACAACCCCCCACGGGACGGTGCGCACAGCCGCCCCCGGCCGACGCCCCCTCCGGACCTCTCCCCCCTGGGTCCGGAGGGGGCGGACTGCGTCAGGGGCGTCCGGGTGCCCCGGCCGACCACTCGACCACCGGCGGCCGGATGCGCGCGCAGAGCGGCCGCGTCTCGGCGTCCGAGAGTGGAAGCCGGGCGGTGAGATGCCCCGAGCGCACGGCCGCCGCCAGGACGGCCGGGTCGACGTCGGCGAACATCAGCTTGGCCCGCCGGAACATCGTGAACAGGCCGTCCGCGTCGACCGTGCCCCAGGACAGGTACACGAAGCGCCCGCCGAGCCGGTTCTGCACGTACGGCCCCCGGACCGCGACCCCGTCCGCGTCCTCGGCCGCCGTGCACTCCAGGGTCCAGCGGGCGCCCGGAGCGTCCCCCGGGGTCGGGCCGAGGAGTTCGCCGGGGCTGTCCTTGCGCTGGACGCCCACGTGGATGTTCTCGTAGCCGGGGAAGCCGGGCCCGGCCGGGCAGGAGCGCCCCGGCAGGCGTGATCCCTCGATGTGGAGCAGCAGGGGAGACTCCATGTCAGACCACCTCGCCCGGGGTCGCCTCGTACGCCGTGGCCAGGCGCTTCATCAGCTCCGCGTCGACCGTGAACGCGGTGCCGTCGATCCGGGCGACCGGGGCCATGCCCAGCGAGTTGGTGAGGAACGCCGACCGGAACGCCCCGAGCCCGTCCAGGGTCACCGGCCGGCGCAGCGACGTCAGGCCCGCGCCCGGAAGCTCACGTTCCAGGACGCCCATGGCCACGCCGGACAGGGCCGGGGCCTGCGGCCAGGTGACCGTCGTGCCGTCCCAGAAGCCGATGTTGGTGAACGCCCCCTCGGTCACCGAGCCGTCGGGCAGGGTCAGCAGCGCGTCGTCGTACCCGGCGCGGCGGGCCAGGTCCGCGTAGTAGGTCTGGCCGAACTCGCCGGGCCGTTTGAGGTGCGCGGCGGTCCGGGCGAACGGGACGGACTTCAGGCTCTTCGGCCCGGAATCCATCCCGCCCGGGTCCCGTACCGCCACCATCACGGTCGTCGCGGTGTTCCCCGGCGGCAGATACGCGTGCACCCGCACCGAGGCGTCCGCCGCGCCCGCGCTCTCCAGCGCGTGCCGGATCAGCCGGCGCACCAGCTCCCCGTCCAGGGGGAGCTCGAACAGCTCGCGGTTGGCCGCGTCCAGCCGGGCCAGGTGCAGGCCGAGACCGCGCACCCGGCCCTCGCGTACCTGCATCGCCGTGAAGTGGCCGTAGTTGAAGAACAGCGCCCGGCTCAGATCGTCCTCGGTGGCGGGCCGGCCGTCGAACTCTGCGTACGGGAGGGCCGCCGCTGCTGGAGTGGTCATGCGGTCACGGTATGCGGCCGCCGGCGCCCGGCGGGAGGGGCGTTCCCCGCCGCGCTTGACCTCAACCATGGTTGAGGCGCGAACGTCTTCGCCATGGACCTCATCACCGCGGAATCCACCACCACGACCCTGCCCGGGACCGCCCCCCTGAAGGTGGCCGTCATCCTCGCCAGCAACCGCGAGGGCCGGTTCGCCCCCGTCATCGCCGACTGGTTCCTCGCCCACGCCGACGCCCATCCCGCGATCGATACGGACGTGGTCGACGTCGCCGGCCTCGATCTGCCCACCGCCCTCTCCTACCGCCTGGAGGGCGACGCCCGGGAGGTGCTGGCCGGGGTCTCGGCCCGGCTGGCCGAGGCGGACGCCTTCGTCGTCGTCACCCCCGAGTACAACCACTCCTATCCGGCGCCCCTGAAGAACCTCATCGACTGGCACCGCGACGAGTGGCAGGCCAAACCCGTCGCGTTCGTCTCGTACGGCGGGGTCTCCGGCGGACTCCGGGCGGTCGAGCACCTGCGCCAGGTCTTCGCCGAGCTGCACACCGTCTCGATCCGCGACACCGTCTCCTTCCACAACGCCGGCGCCCAGTTCGACGACGAGGGCAGGCACCGCGACCCGGCCGGCCCGGACGCCGCCGTGAAGACGCTGCTCGACCAGCTCGTCTGGTGGGGCCGCGCGCTGCGGGACGCGAAGAGGGCCCACCCGTACGGCGGCTGATGGCGCGGCGGGAGGCGGCACCCCACAATCGGGGAGGAACCGCCTACCGCTGCGAGGAGACCCCGAAGTGACGACGACGCCGGCATGGCTGACCGTACTGACCACGACGGACAGCGAGGAGAAGGCCAGGGAACTGGCGCGGGGAGTGGTCGAGGCGCGGCTCGCCGCGTGCGTCCAGATCTCCGCGCCCGTCACCTCCGTCTACCGCTGGCAGAACGCCATCGAGGCCACCGAGGAGTGGCAGCTGTTCTGCAAGACGACGGCCGAGCGGTACGAGGAGCTGGAGGCCCACCTCCAGGAGGCGCACGACTACGAAACCCCGGAGATCATCGCCCTGCCGGTCCTCCGGGGCAGCGCCCGCTACCTGGGCTGGGTCTCGGCCGAGACCGCCCCGGTCACCTCGGTCTGAGACCCGGCGCCCCGGTCAGCGGGAGGCCGCCGCCAACGCGTCGTCCACGCCGCGTTCCCGGGGGCCCAGGAAGTGCGGGTCCGGCTCGAACAGGGCGTCGAGCGCCGCCTTCCCCGCCGCGAACACCTCCCGCGTCCCGCCGTAGTACCAGGTGGCGTCGTGCTCGGCGTCCACCCCGACCCCGTACGCGTCGATCCCCGCCGCCCGGCACAGCGCGAGGGCCCGGCGGATGTGGAAGCCCTGGCTCACCAGCACCGCCCGGTCCACGCCGAAGATCTTCTTCGCCCGCACGCAGGAGTCCCAGGTGTCGAAGCCCGCGAAGTCGCTGACGATCCGGTCGTCCGGCACGCCCTTCCCGACCAGGAACGCCCGCATCGCGTCCGGCTCGTCGTACTCCACGCGGCTGTTGTCCCCGGTCACCAGGACGACCTTCACCTTGCCCTCCCGGTAGAGCGCGGCGGCCGTCCGCAGCCGGTTCGCGAGGTACGGGGACGGCTTCCCGTCCCACAGCCCCGCCCCGAACACCACCGCGACCTGCCGCGCGGGCACGTCCTCGACGGTCCTGATCCGGGCATCGGCCACCACATGCAGCCAGGCCGCCGGGGCGAGCGCCAGCACACACGCGGCCATCACCCCCTGCACCGCCCGCCGCCGCCCCCGACGGGTCCTCGGCAGCCGGGGCCGCAGGGCTCTCAGCAGCCGGACGCCCCGCGCCCGCTCGGCCCCCGGTGTCCGCCGCATCCGTACCCTCACTCGCCCGCCCCTTGTTCCCGGGGCCCTGCCGCCCCTGCCCTACTGGACGATCCGGCGGCCGAAAGGGTTCTCCGACCGGCCCGGGCCTCCGCGTACCATCGGGCGATGTCGCTTCCACGGTTGATCGCCTCCGATCTCGACGGCACCCTTCTGCGCGGTGACGGCTCGCTCTCGCCCCGCACCCTGCGCGCCCTGCGCACCGCCGAGGAGGCCGGGGCGGAGGTCGTCATCGTGACCGCCCGGCCGCCCCGCTTCGTGGACCGGCTGGCCGAGGCCACCGGCCTCGTGGGCACCGCGGTGTGCAGCAACGGCGCCCTCGTCTACGACATAGCGAGCCGCAGCGTCGTCGCCTCGCAGATGCTGTCCCTGACCGTGGCCCGGCAGGTCGCCACCGCGCTCGCCGCGGCTGTCCCCGGCGTCGGCTTCGCCCTGGAGACCGGCAACCAGGTCTTCTACGAACCGGCCTACCGGCTGCGCCTGTCCGAGGACGAGGGCGCCGAACTCCCCGTCGCCTCGCTCGCCGAGCTGTGGCTCACCGAGGCCCCCGTCACCAAGCTGCTCGCCTGGACGGAACAGCTCGACGCGGACACCCTGCTCGCCGCCGCCCGCCCGGGGGCCGGTGACACCGTCCAGCTGACCCACTCCGGCGGGCGCGGGCTGCTGGAGATCAGCGCGCCCGGCGTCACCAAGGCCGGCGCGCTCGCGCTGCTCTGCGCGGAGCGGGGCGTCGAGGCGGCGGACGTCATCGCGTTCGGCGACATGCCCAACGACCTCACGGTCCTCGCCTGGGCCGGTACGGGCTACGCCATGGCCAACGCCCACCCGGCGGTGCTGGCCGCCGTGCCGACGCACGCCCGGACCAACGAGGAGGACGGGGTGGCCCAGGTCATCGAGCGCCTGTTCGCGCTGCGGGGGAGGGGCTGAGGGAGGGGGCGCCCGCGCCCTCTGGCGACCTCGCACCCTCTGGCGACCTCGCGCCCCGTGGGCCCGCGCACCCCGTGAACCCGCCGCCTCCGCGCTTCCCCGGTGAGCCGCCGGAAAACCTCCGTGACCGCCACGCAACGCCCCGGCAACGTGCGTCCGCCACCATCGACCCCATGCACCGCATCCGGCACCTTCCCGCGAACCGCCCGGCGTCCGCCGCCCCCGCCCTGGTCGCCGTCGCCCACGGCAGCCGGGACCCGCGCACCCCGCAGGCCGTGGCCGCGCTCCTGGACCGGGTCCGCGAGCTGCGCCCCGGGCTCGACGTCCGCCTCGGCCACATAGAGCTCAACGCGCCGCTCCTGCCGGAGGCCCTGGACGCCCTCGGTGCCGGTGAGGCCGTCCTCGTACCGCTGCTGCTCGGGCGCGGGCACCACGTCAAGCACGACATCCCCGCGTCCGTCGCCGCCGCCCCCGCCCTGCGGGCCCGTGTCGCCGCGCCGCTCGGGCCGCACCCGCTGCTGGTGGAGGCGCTGCACGACCGGCTCACCGAGGCCGGCTGGCACGCGTCGGAGCGGGGGAGCGCCGTCGTCCTCGCCGCCGCCGGGTCGCGCGACCCCGAATCGGCCGCCGACGCCCGGCATACCGCACGGCTCCTCGGGGAACGGCTCGGCGGCGTGCCCGTCGTGCCCGCGTACACCTCCGCCGCCTCGCCCACCGTGCCCGCCGCCGTGCACGCGCTCGCCGCCCGGGGCCACCGCCGGATCGCCGTCGCCTCGTACTTCATCGCGCCCGGGCGCTTCGCCTCGGCCGCCGCCTCCCACGCGCCGTGGATCGCCGCCGCCCCGCTCGGCGCCCACCCCGCGCTGGCCCGGCTGCTCCTGCACCGCTACGACCAGGCGCGCGCGGCGGGATCGGCACTGTGCGACATACCTATGAACAGACGCTTCGCGGCCTCCGCCTGACCGGTCCTGTCGGTGCGGCCGAGGGCCTGTCCGACCCTTCCCGTCTGCCGGGCGACGCCATGCACGCACTCTCGGCGTGCCGGCCCCAGACCCCAGTACATCCAGTACAGGGGTCTGGGGCCGGCACGCCGAGAGCACCCGCCTGACGCCGCCCGGCCCGCCCTCCGGGCGGACGACGGGAATGGCCGGACAGGCCCTAATCTCGGACGCATGAACGGCACGGACGGCACACAGCACCCCGGTACGGCCCCCTACGGCCCGGCCGACGCCGAGCGCTGGGACCCCGAGCCGGACAAACGGCCCGGCCGCACCGCCTTCCAGCGCGACCGCGCCCGCGTGCTGCACTCCGCGGCGCTGCGCAGGCTCGCCGGGAAGACCCAGGTCGTCACGCCCGGCACCCGCGGCCCCGCCTGGGACGCCAGCCCGCGCACCCGGCTCACCCACTCCCTGGAGTGCGCCCAGGTCGGCCGCGAGCTCGGCGCCGCCCTCGGCTGCGACCCCGACCTGGTGGAGGCGGCCTGCCTCTCCCACGACATGGGACACCCGCCTTTCGGTCACAACGGCGAGCAGGCGCTCAACGACTTCGCGTCCGACTGCGGTGGCTTCGAGGGCAACGCCCAGTCGCTGCGGCTGCTCACCCGCCTCGAACCCAAGCGCTTCGTCCCCGACACCCGCACCGGCGACCTGGCCAGCGTCGGGCTCAACCTCACCCGCGCCGCCCTCGACGCCGCCACCAAGTACCCCTGGCCCCGGGGCGCCCACCCCACCGACCCCGGCTCGCCCAAATTCGGGGTCTACGAGGACGACCTGCCGGTCTTCCAGTGGTTCCGCGAGGGCGCCCCCCGCGACCGCACGTGCTTCGAGGCCCAGGTCATGGACTGGTCCGACGACGTGGCGTACTCCGTGCACGACTTCGAGGACGGGCTGCACGCGGGCCACATCGACCCCAACTGCCTGGAGGCCGAACCGGAGCGCCGCGACATCTGGGACGTCGCCATCGGCCGCTACGTCCCCGCCGACACCGACCCGCAGGAGCTGGCCGACGCGCTCGACCGGCTCATCGCCCAGGAGTGGTGGCCGCACGGCTACGACGGGTCCGCCGTCGCCCAGGCCCGCCTGAAGGACGCCACCAGCCAGCTGATCGGCCGCTTCTGCCTCGCCGCCGAGACCGCCACCCGCCAGGGATACGGCACCGGACGCCTCACCCGCTACGCCGCCGAGCTGGTCGTCCCGCGCGACGCGCGCAACGAGTGCGCGGTGCTCAAGGCCATCGCCGACCGTTACGTGATGCAGCGCGCCGAGCAGGAGGAGATCCGCGCCGGCCAGCGCGTCGTCATCGCCGAGCTGGCCGCCGCGCTCACCGCCCGCGCCCCCGAAGGGCTCGAACCGCAGCTGCGCGCGCTGTACGAGGCGGCGCCCGACGACCGCGCCCGCAAGCGGGTCCTCGTGGACCAGATCGCCGCCCTCACCGACGCCTCGGCCCGCACCCTGCACACCCACCTCACCCGGGACGGCGCCCGCCACCCGGAGTGACCCGATCGGGCCACACCCCCTTCCCCCACTACGCTGCGTGCGGGACGCTCGCAGTTGGCGCCGCGCAGCAAGCACCGAGGAGGCATCACGTGGTCGACGCACATCGGACGTTCGTCATCGTCGGCGGAGGGCTGGCCGGGGCGAAGGCAGCCCAGACGCTCCGGTCGGAGGGATTCAGCGGCCGGGTCATCCTGATCGGCGACGAGCGCGACCATCCGTACGAACGCCCGCCGCTGTCCAAGGGGTACCTGACCGGGAAGGAGGACCGCGACAGCGTCTTCGTCCACGAGACCGCCTGGTACGCGGGCGCCGAGATCGAGCTCCACCTCGGCCAGTCCGTCACCGGTCTGGACCGCGAGGCGCGCACCGTGGAGACGGGCGACGGCACCGTCATCCACTACGACAAGCTGCTGCTCGCCACCGGCGCCGAACCCCGCCGCCTCGACGTCCCCGGCACCGACCTGGCCGGCGTCCACCACCTGCGCCGCCTCGCCCACGCCGACCGGCTGCGCAACGTCCTCGCCGCCCTCGGCCGCGACAACGGCCACCTGGTCATCGCCGGAGCCGGCTGGATCGGCCTGGAGGTCGCGGCCGCCGCCCGCGGCTACGGCGCCGAGGTCACCGTGGTCGAACCGGAGGCGACCCCGCTGCTCCGGGTCGTCGGGCCGGAGGTCGGCCAGATCTTCACCGAGCTCCACAGCGACCACGGCGTCCGCTTCCACTTCGGCGGCCGGCTCACCGAGATCGTCGGCCAGGACGGCATGGTCCTCGCGGTGCGCACCGACGACGGCGAGGAGCACCTCGCCCACGACGTCCTCGCCGCCATCGGCGCCGCCCCCCGCACCGCGCTCGCCGAGGCGGCCGGTCTGGAGATCGCCCCGCGCGAGGAGGGCGGCGGCATCGCCGTCGACGCCTCGCTGCGCACCAGCGACCCGCACATCTACGCCGCCGGCGACGTGGCGAACGCCGCCCATCCGCTGCTCGGGACCCGGCTGCGGGTCGAGCACTGGGCCAACGCGCTGAACGGCGGCCCGGCCGCGGCCCGCGCCATGCTCGGCCAGGACGTCGCCTACGACCGGGTGCCCTACTTCTTCTCCGACCAGTACGACCTGGGCCTGGAGTACTCCGGCTGGGCCCCGCCCGGCAGCTACGACCAGGTGGTCATCCGGGGCGACGCGGGCAAGCGCCGGTTCATCGCGTTCTGGCTGAGGGACCGCACCGTACTGGCCGGGATGAACGTCAACGTGTGGGACGTCACGGAGCACATCCAGAAGCTGATCCGGGCCGGCCGGCCCGTCGACCCGGACGCCCTTGCAGACCCCTCGGTGCCCCTGGAAACCCTGGTCTAGGTGTTCTGTCCGAGGAGGTTGTGGACGGGTGAGCCATATCTCGGCTGAGGGATCTTGAACGGGTGAGGGCCTTCCGGGTTCGGTGTGGATTGCGACATCTGCACCGACCAGAAAGGCCCTCGTGCCCCACCGTAATGCACCCCTGACCGAGACCGGCCGCCTGCGTCTGGCCCACTGCGTCGTCGAGGACGGCTGGCCCCTGCGGCGGGCGGCCGAGCGCTTCCAGGTCTCACCCACCACCGCCCAACGATGGGCGAGCCGCTACCGGGACCTCGGCGAGGCCGGCATGACCGACCGCTCCTCCCGCCCCCACCACAGCCCACGACGGACCCCGACCCGCACCGAACGCCGGATCATCAAGGTCCGACTCCTGCGCCGGTGGGGACCGGCCCGCATCGCCCACCTGCTGGGCCTGGTCCCCTCCACCGTCCACCGCGTGCTGGTCCGCTTCGGCCTGGCCCGCCTCACCCACCTCGACCGCGCCACCGGACACGTCATACGCCGCTACGAACGCGACCGCCCCGGCGAACTCGTACACGTCGACATCAAGAAGCTCGGCAACATCCCCGACGGCGGAGGCCACAAGGCCCTGGGCCGCCAGGCCGGCCGCAAGACCCGCTCGAACGCCGGCTACAGCTACATCCACACCGCCGTCGACGACCACTCCCGCCTCGCCTACAGCGAGATCCTCACCGACGAGAAGAAGGAAACCGCCACCGCCTTCTGGACCCGCGCCCACGCCTACTTCACCAGCGCAGGCATCACCGTCGAACGCGTCCTGACCGACAACGGCTCCTGCTACAAGTCCCACACCTGGCGCGACACGCTCGCAGCGGCCGGGATCGCCCACAAACGCACCCGCCCCTACCGCCCCCAGACCAACGGCAAGGTCGAACGCCTCAACCGCACCCTGCTCGACGAATGGGCCTACGCACGCCCCTACCGATCAGAACAAGAACGCCGCGACGCGTTCCCACAATGGCTCCACACCTACAATCACCACCGCGGACACACCGCGCTCAAGGGCCAACCACCCGCCAGCCGCGTCCCTAACCTCACGGGTCAGTACATCTAGGCCGCCCCGGGCCGGCGCGCGGGACATGGCTCCCGCCTCCGCGCCGGTCCGGGCCCGACCCCTGCCCGGACCGTTCCTGTCCGAGCCCACCCGTAGACTTCAACGCGTGGCAGGCAGGATCAATGACGACGACGTGAAGGCGGTACGGGACGCGGTCCCGATCGACGCCGTCGTTTCCGAGTACCTCCAGCTGCGCAACGCGGGCGGAGGCAACCTCAAGGGCCTCTGCCCCTTCCACGACGAGAAGTCCCCGTCCTTCCAGGTCAGTCCGAGCAAGGGTCTCTTCCACTGCTTCGGCTGCCAGGAGGGCGGCGACACGATCGCCTTCGTGCAGAAGATCGACCACCTGACCTTCGCGGAAGTGGTCGAGCGGCTGGCCGCCAAGGCCGGCATCACCCTGCGCTACGAGGAGGGCGGCTACAACCCCTCCCACCAGCGCGGCGAGCGGATCCGGCTGGTCGAGGCGCACAAGGTGGCCGCCCAGTTCTACGTGGACCAGCTGAACGGCCCCGAGGCCGAGATCGGCCGCACGTTCCTCGCGGACCGGGGCTTCGACCAGGCCGCCGCCGCCCACTTCGGCGTCGGCTACAGCCCGGCCGGCTGGGACCACCTCACCCGCTTCCTGCGCGGCAAGGGCTTCAGCGACAAGGAGCTGATCACCTCCGGCATCTCCCAGGACGGCAGGCGCGGTCCCATCGACCGTTTCCGGGGCCGCCTGATGTGGCCCATCCGCGACACCGCCGGGGATGTCGTCGGCTTCGGCGCCCGCAAGCTCCGCGACGACGACAACGGCCCGAAGTACCTCAACACCCCCGAGACCCCGATCTACAAGAAGTCCCAGGTGCTGTACGGCATCGACCTGGCCAAGAAGGACATCGCCAAGTCCAGCCGGGCCGTCGTGGTCGAGGGCTACACCGACGTGATGGCCTGCCACCTCGCCGGGGTCACCACCGCCATCGCCACCTGCGGCACCGCCTTCGGCGGCGACCACATCAAGATCCTCCGCCGCCTCCTCATGGACAACGGCAGCGCCCGCGTGATCTTCACCTTCGACGGCGACGCGGCCGGTCAGAAGGCCGCCCTGCGCGCCTTCGAGGACGACCAGAAGTTCGCCGCCGAGACGTACATCGCCATCGCCCCGGACAACATGGACCCGTGCGACCTGCGCCTGGCCAAGGGTGACGACGCCGTCCGCGACCTGGTCGAACCGCGCACCCCGCTCTTCGAGTTCGCGCTGCGCCAGATCGTCGGGCGCTACGACCTGGAGACCCCGGCCGGCCGCGCCGCCGCGCTGGACGAGGCCGCCCCCGTCGTCGCCAAGATCAAGACGGGCAGCGTCCAGCGCGAGGTCGCCGTCCAGCTGGCCGGCTTCGTCGGCATCCTGGACCAGGAGTACGTCGTCCACCGGATCAACCAGCTCGCCCAGTGGGCCCGCGGCCGGGGCGGCGACCGGCGCGGACCCGCCCCCGCCGCCCGGGGCGGCGCCCGCCACCAGCAGGTCCAGGCCCCGCCCCTGGCCTCGGGCCCCGCGCTCAACCTCCGCAGCCCCGCCCACCGCACCGAGCGCGAACTGCTCAAGCTCGCCCTCCAACGCCCCGAGCTGGTCGCGCCCGCCTTCGACGCCTACGGGTCCGACGAGTTCACCGCACCGCCCTACGCCGCCGTGCGCCAGTGCGTCGAGGAGGCGGGCGGCGCCGAGCAGGGCCTCGCCGACAGCCGCGAGTATCTCGTCCGGGTGCTCGACGCCACCCCCAACGAATCCGTCCGCAAGCTGGTCACCGAGCTCGCGGTCGAGGTCTTCCACGGCAAGTCCATCGACGAGACCTACGCCGGGGAACACCTGGTCAAGGTCCGGCTGCGTGCCGTCGACCGCCGGATCAACGACGTCCAGAGCAGCCTGGCCCGCCTCGGCAGCAACGTGGCCCCCGACCACCTGGCCGCCGCGCAGAACGAGGTCTGGGTCCTCCAGCAGTACGCCCAGACCCTGCGCAACCACGGCGCCAACGCACTCTGACATCACCCGGCCGTCACGGACCGGACTCAGAAAGTCACCGCACGCCCCTCGTGGCGGCTGTGTGTCGTACCCCACACTGGATGGCGGTGCCCTGAGTCATCGGAGCGCGGCCCCGTCCCGCGGTCCGGCAGCGATCACCTGGAGGTCGCCCCCGTGCAGACCCGGACCGTCACCGAAGCCGAGCGCGCCCCGGCCGTCCCCGTACAGGCCAGGGCGGCGCACCACCCCGAGGGGGTCATGGAGGAGCCGGACGAGCCCCCGGAGCCGCGCGGGAGACCGGAGGCCGCCGGGCCCACCTCGGACCTGTTCCGCCAGTACCTGCGCGAGATCGGGCGCATCCCGCTGCTCACCGCCGCCGACGAGGTGGAGCTCGCCCGGTGCATCGAGGCCGGCCTGTTCGCCGAGGAACGCCTCGCCCGCACCCCGGACCCCGACACCCGCCTGGCCGTCGACCTGGACCGGCTCGTCGTCATGGGCCGCATGGCCAAGCGCCGCCTCATCGAGGCCAACCTGCGCCTCGTCGTCTCCGTCGCCAAGCGCTACGTGGGCCGCGGCCTGACCATGCTCGACCTCGTCCAGGAGGGGAACCTCGGGCTGATCCGCGCCGTCGAGAAGTTCGACTACGCGCGCGGCTACAAGTTCTCGACGTACGCGACCTGGTGGATACGGCAGGCCATGTCCCGCGCCCTCGCCGACCAGGCCCGGACCATAAGGGTCCCGGTCCACGTCGTGGAGCTGATCAACCGCGTCGTCCGGGTCCAGCGCCGCATGCTCCAGGAACGCGGCTACGAGCCCACCCCCGAGGAGGTCGCCGCCCACCTCGACCTGACGCCCGAACGGGTCGGCGAGATCCTGCGCCTGGCCCAGGAACCCGTCTCGCTGCACGCCCCGGTCGGCGAGGAGGAGGACGTCTCGCTCGGCGACCTCATCGAGGACGGGGACGCCGCGTCCCCCGTGGAGTCGGCCGCCTTCCTGCTGCTGCGCCAGCACCTGGAAGCGGTGCTCTCCACCCTGGGCGAGCGCGAACGCAAGGTGGTCCAGCTGCGCTACGGGCTGGTCGACGGGCGGCCCCGCACCCTGGAGGAGATCGGCCGCATCTTCGGCGTGACGCGCGAACGCATACGCCAGATCGAGTCCAGGACCCTCAGCAGACTGCGCGACCACGCCTCCGCCGACCAGCTCCGCGGCTACCTCGACTGACTACGCGCACGCGCGTACGACCGGGGCAGCCGCGGAATCCGGCGGTCAGTCGACCTCGGCGACCGCCTGGGCGAACTGCGCCGCGTACAGCCGGGCGTAGGCGCCCTTCGCGTCCAGCAGTTCGTCGTGCGTGCCCTGCTCCACGATCGAGCCGTTCTCCATGACCAGGATGACGTCGGCGTCCCGGATGGTGGAGAGCCGGTGCGCGATCACGAAGCTCGTACGGCCGTGCGCCAGGCCCGCCATCGCCTTCTGGATCAGCACCTCGGTCCGGGTGTCGACGGAGCTGGTCGCCTCGTCCAGCACGAGTATCACCGGGTCGGACAGGAACGCCCGGGCGATCGTGATCAGCTGCTTCTCGCCCGCGCTGACCCCGGAGCCCTCGTCGTCGATCACCGTGTCGTAACCGTCCGGCAGGGTCCGGATGAAGCGGTCGGCGTGGGCCGCCCGCGCAGCCTCCTCGATGCGCTCCCGGCCGACGTCGCCGGAGGCCCCGTAGGCGATGTTCTCCGCGATGGTCCCGCCGAACAGCCAGGTGTCCTGGAGGACCATGCCGATGCCCGAACGCAGGTCCGCCCGGGACATCCTCGCGATGTCCACGCCGTCCAGCGTGATCCGGCCGCCCGTCACCTCGTAGAACCGCATCAGCAGGTTGACCAGCGTCGTCTTGCCGGCGCCCGTCGGGCCGACGATCGCGACCGTGTGACCCGGTTCGACGTTCAGCGACAGGTCCTCGATGAGCGGCTTCTCCGGGTCGTAGCGGAACGACACGTGCTCCAGCGCGACGCTGCCGCGCAGGATGCCGGGGTGCTCGCCCTCGCCCTTCGCCGGGTCGGCCTCCTGCTCCTCGGCGTCCAGCAGCTCGAAGATCCGCTCCGCCGAGGCGACACCGGACTGCACCAGGTTGGCCATCGAGGCGACCTGGGTCAGCGGCATCGAGAACTGCCGCGAGTACTGGATGAACGCCTGCACATCACCGATCGACAGCGAGCCGGACGCGACCCGGAGCCCGCCGACCACGGCGATCAGCACGTAGTTCAGGTTCGACACGAACATCATCAGCGGCTGCATGATCCCGCTGTTGAACTGCGCCTTGAACCCGGCCTCGTACAGCGCGTCGTTCTGCTCGGCGAAGTCCTTCGCGGACTCCTGCTGCCGGCCGAAGACCTTCACCAGGGTGTGGCCGGTGTACATCTCCTCGATGTGGGCGTTGAGCTTGCCCGTCACCTTCCACTGCTGCACGAACTGCGGCTGCGAGCGCTTGCCGACCTTCGTCGCCACGACCACCGACAGCGGCACGGTCACCAGCGCGACCAGCGCCAGCAGCGGCGAGATCCAGAACATCATCACCAGCACGCCGACGATCGTCAGCAGGGAGTTGATGAGCTGGCCCATCGTCTGCTGCATCGTCTGCGCGATGTTGTCGATATCGTTCGTCGCCCGGCTCAGCACCTCGCCGCGCTTGGCGCGGTCGAAGTACGAGAGCGGCAGCCGCGACAGCTTCGTCTGGATGTCCTCACGGAGCTGGAACACGACCCGGTTGATGATCCGGATCGACAGACGCGTCGACACCAGCATCAGCAGCCCCGCGCCGACGTACACCGCGAGCGCCATCAGCAGGATGTCGCCGACCGCGCCGAAGTCGATGCCCTGCCCCGGCGTGAAGTCCACCCCGGACAGCATGTCGGCCAGGCCGCTGTTGCTCCTGCGCAGGCCCTCGACGGCCTGTTCCTTGGTCGTCCCCGCGTCCATGGACCGGCCGACGACTCCGGCGAAGACCAGGTCGGTCGCCTTGCCGAGGATCTTCGGTCCGACCACGGAGAGCCCGACGCTGAACGCGACCGCGACCAGCATCATGTACAGGGTGTTCTTCGCGACGGCGAAGCGCTTCAGCAGCCGCTTCGAGGACCCCTTGAAGTCCATGGACCGCTCGGTCGGCGCCCCGCCCGCCATCATGCGTCCGCCAGGCCCGGCCATTACGCGGCCTCCGCTTCCGTCAGCTGGGAGAGCACGATCTCCCGGTATGTGTCATTGCCGTCCATCAGCTCGTGATGGGTACCGGTCCCGACGACCCGCCCCTCGTCCAGCACGATGATCCGGTCGGCCTCCCGGATGGTGGAGACCCGCTGCGCCACGATCACCACGGTCGCCTCGGCGGTCTCCCGCCCGAGCGCCGCCCGCAGCGCCGCGTCGGTCGCGTAGTCCAGCGCCGAGAACGAGTCGTCGAAGAGGTAGATCTCCGGGCGCTGCACCAGCGTCCGCGCGATCGAGAGCCGCTGGCGCTGACCGCCGGAGACGTTGGTGCCGCCCTGCGCGATCGGCGCGTCGAGCCCGTGCTCCAGGGCTTCCACGAACTCCTTCGCCTGGGCCACCTCCAGCGCGTGCCACAGCTCCTCGTCGGTCGCGTCCGGATTCCCGTACCGCAGGTTCGTCGCGACCGTCCCCGAGAAGAGGTACGGCTTCTGCGGGACCAGGCTCACCGTCTTCGCCAGCAGCACCGGGTCCAGCGTCCGCACATCGGTCCCGTCGACCAGCACCTGGCCGTCCGTCACGTCGAACAGCCGGGGTACGAGCCCGAGCAGCGTCGACTTCCCGCTGCCCGTCGACCCGATGATCGCGGTCGTCTCGCCCGGCCGCGCCACCAGCTCCACCGCCCGCAGCACCGGCTCCTCGGCGCCCGGGTAGCGGAAGTCCGCGCCGCGCACCTCCAGGTGCCCGTGGGCCTGCAACTCGCGCACCGGCTCGACCGGCGGGACGACGCTGGACTCCGTCTCCAGGACCTCCTGGATGCGCTCGGCGCACACCTCGGCGCGCGGCACCATCATGAACATGAAGGTCGCCATCATCACCGACATGACGATCTGCATCAGATAGGCGAGGAACGCGGTCAGCGCGCCGATCTCCATCCCGCCGCTGTCGATGCGGTGCGCACCGAACCAGACCACCGCGATGGACGACACGTTCACGACGGTCATCACCGTCGGGAACATCAGGGCCATCAGCCGGCCCGTCGACAGCGCCACGTCCGTCAGCTCGGTGTTGGCACCCCGGAAGCGCCCCTCCTCGTAGCCGTCGCGCACGAACGCGCGGATGACGCGGTTGCCGGTGATCTGCTCGCGCAGCACCCGGTTCACCGTGTCGAGCCGCTTCTGCATCTGCCGGAACAGCGGGCGCATCTTCCGCACGATCAGGCTGACCGAGATCCCGAGGACCGGCACCACCGCGAGCAGCACCGCCGAGAGCGGCACGTCCTGGCCCAGCGCCATGATGATGCCGCCGACACACATGATCGGCGCCGACACCATCAGCGTGAACGTCATCAGGACCAGCATCTGTATCTGCTGGACGTCATTGGTCGTACGGGTGATGAGCGACGGGGCGCCGAACCGCCCGACCTCGCGCGAGGAGAAGGACTGCACCCGGTCGAAGACGGACGCCCGCACGTCCCGCCCGAGCGCGGACGCGGTGCGGGCGCCGATGTAGACGGCCCCGATGTTGCAGACCACCTGGGCGATGCTGACGACGATCATCACGCCGCCGTACTGGAGGATGTAGCCCGTGTCCCCCGTCACGACACCGTTGTCGATGATGTCGGCGTTGAGGGTCGGCAGGTAGAGCGTGGCGCAGGTCTGCAGCAGCTGGAAGACGACCAGCACCGCGATCGGTTTCTTGTACGGACCGAGATAGGCCCGCAGGAGTTTTATGAGCACGCGTGTCTCTCGGAGTCGGCGTAGGTCGGGGGAGCCGACCCATCTTCCGGCACCGCTCACCGGGACCGCGAACGTTTTTATTCAAGTCCAGGTCAAAAAACGGACCCGGTCCATAATTTCGCGGTCCCTCCGCACTCACTGTGCCGGGTCGAACGCTCCCGGGTGAATCTGGTCCCGCGTCGCGATGTACTGCTGGCGCACCGCCTGCCCCACGGCCAGCTCCTCGCCGGGCTCCAGCACCTGCGCCGCAGCACCCTGCCAGGCCGGGGGAGTGCGCCCGTCGAGCGCCCCCTGCGAGACCCCGAGCGCCCACGCCGCCTGCCGGGCCGCGCCCAGCGCCGCGTACTGGGCGGGCTGCGGTACGACCACCTGTGTCCCGAGCAGCGCGGGTGCCAGCTGCTGCACCGCGGGCAGCTCGGCCGCCGCGCCCAGCAGGAACACCCGCCGCACCTCCACGCCCCGGCCGCGCAGCACGTCGAGCGCGTCCGCGAGCGAGCAGAGCATCCCCTCGAACGAGGCCCGCGCCAGGTGCTCCGGCTTCATCGACTCCCGCCGCAGCCCGCTCAGCGTCCCGGCGGTGTGCGGCAGTTGCGGGGTGCGCTCACCCTCCAGATACGGCAGGAGTACGAGCCCCGAGGAGCCGGGCGTCGACTTCAGCGCCAGCGCGGACAGGGCCTCAAGACCCTCCACGTCCAGCATCTCGGCGGTCCCGCGCAGCGCGCGTACGGCGTTCGACGTGTGGACCACCGGCAGGTGCATGCCCGTGGCGTCGGCGAACGACGTGATCATCCCGGTCGGATCGGCCAGCGCCTCGTGGTGCACGGCCATCACGGAGCCCGAGGCCCCCAGCGACACGACCGCGTCCCCGACGCCCACGCCCAGGCCGAAGGCCGCCGCCATGGTCTCGCCGGTCCCCGCGGAGATCAGCAGCCCCTCCGGCGTCATCCCGGCGGCGTCGGACGGACCGAGCACCTCCGGCAGCACGGCCTGGTGCCCGAGCGCCAGCTCCACCAGGTCCGGCCGGTAGGACTCCGTCCCCGCCGACCAGTAGCCCGTGCCGGACGCGGCACCCCGGTCGGTGGTCCGCCGGGCCGGCCGCCCGAGCAGCTGCCACACCAGCCAGTCGTGCGGCTGGAGCACCGCCGCCACCCGCTGCGCCTGCTCCGGCTCGGACCGCGCCAGCCAGCGCAGCTTCGCCACCGGCTGCGCGGACTGCGGCACCGCGCCGACCGCCTCGGCCCACGCCTGCCGCCCGCCCAGCCCGTCGATCAGATCGGCCGCGGCGGCCTGCGCCCGCTTGTCGTTGCCGAGCAGCGCCGGGCGTACGAGGTTGCCCTGGTGGTCCAGGGGGACGAGCCCGTGCTGCTGCGCGGAGACGCCGATGGCCTGCACCCCTTCGAGCAGCCCGCCGGTGGCGGCCTCCCCCAGGGAGAGCAGCCACGCCTGCGGGTCGGCCTCGGTGGCCTTGGCCTCGACGGGGTGCGGGGCGTACCCCTCGCGCAGTACGGCGCCCGTGTCCGTATCGCAGACCACGATGTGTGTGAACGCGGAAGAACTGTCCAAGCCGGCGACTATGCCCATACACAGATTCTGCCGCACCCCCGGAGGTTTCCCGTACCGGTGGTGCGGCAGAAGCGGCGGAGGGGCCGGCTAGGTGTTGGTGGTCCCCCAGTCGTCCTCCACGCCGTTCCCGGTCCCGCGCCCCCGGAAGGACCGCACCCGGTCCGTCACGGACGCCGGCACCTTGTCGCCGACCTTCTCGCCCACGGCGTGGTACGCCTTGCCCGCGAACTCCCGGCCGCTCTGGGCCGCGGTCTCGCAGGTGTTGCGCACGGCCGGGTTCTGGGCGAACTGGCGCGCGGACTTCTTCAGCTGCTCGTAACGCTCGCGCCCGGCCCGCGTGCCGAGCACGTAACCGAGGGCCACTCCGGCGATGAACGTGAGCCGGTACCGCATGGCTGCCACCCTTCCTTCGCTCCGTGCGACGTGTGCTGCCCGCCTACCCGCAGACGCCCGAGATCACCCCGGCCGATACCGATTGGCAAAGCACCCCCCTGCTTGCGCTAATGTATGTGTCGCAGCGAGCGCGCGCCGCCCGGCATCCGCCAGGCAGGTTCGTTCGAGGCACCGCAGCAATCCCCTGTAGCTCAATTGGCAGAGCAGCCGGCTGTTAACCGGCAGGTTACTGGTTCGAGTCCAGTCGGGGGAGCGCGATCCCCTGTAGCTCAATTGGCAGAGCATTCGGCTGTTAACCGGAGGGTTACTGGTTCGAGTCCAGTCGGGGGAGCGATCGGAAGAGGACCCCCTTCGGGGTCCTTTTTCGTATGCCCGGAACCGGTCGGCGAGCAGCGCCGTCTTCATGGTCATCAGGAGCCGGGCAGCCGCAGCGGGAGATCGTATGACCGGCTATGCTGCGGCAGACGGTGCGCACACTTGTACGCGCCACGCCGAGACGGGGCGGTAGCTCAGCCGGTTAGAGCAGCGGACTCATAATCCGTCGGCCGTGGGTTCGAGTCCCACCCGCCCCACCCAGCAGAATCGATCTGACCTGCGAAGATGCGGTTTTGTGCGGTACTCGCCGCACACGGTGCGGTACTGAGCCGGGCGGGCCCCCTCTATGTCAAGTTCGGCGATCTGCCGCCCGCACCGCCCGCAGATGTTGGTGATGTATCGTTTCTATGTACATCATGGACTCGGGGTGAGGGGTGGCTGATATGTCTGTGACGCAGGTCGATCTCGATGACGAGGCGCTGGCTGAGGCGATGCGGCTCATGGGTGTCTCGACGAAGAAGGAGACGGTCAACGGGGCTCTGAGGGACTACGTGGCGCGCATCAAGCGGCTGGAGGCCGCTGAGAAGTTGGCCGCGAGGGGTGAGCGGGGCGAGTTCGAGGCTGCGGCTGCGGCGCATGCAGCGGCCAAGCAGGCCCGACAGGCCGCCTTCGAGTGATCACATACCTCCTTGACACGTCCGCCCTCTGGCACCTCTTCCGTACGCCGGGGGCGTTGCGTCCCTGGGAGGGACACATCGCCGCGGGGGTGTTCCACGTCTGCGAGCCCACGAGGGCGGAGTTCCTCTTCTCGGCCACAAGCCCTGCTCATCGGGACGAGTTGGCCGAAGAGATCGACGACCTCTGCCATCTCGCCCCGGTTCCCAAGAGTGCGTGGCGCTGGGTCGACACCGCGCAGTACAAGCTCACCCAGCGAGGGCAGCATCGTGCCGCCGGAGCCATCGACCTCCTGGTGTGCGCGACGGCGGTCCATCACGGTCACACGGTGCTTCACGTGGACAACGACTTCGCCGCGGTGGGGGCGGTCCTGAAGGAAGTACAGCAACGAGACGTACGCGCCTGACTCTTCGCCCACGGCCGCGATCCCGGCTCCGGCGAATGCCATCCCGAGGCGGAAGGATGTCCGGCCCGTTCGCGAACCAGGGCATCAGCGTGTCTCTGCTCACGGGGACGCAGGCCGCTGCCGTCACCAAGCGTGACATGTTGCCGTCCAGGTTCAGGCACCCGTGAGCTCAGGTGTTCCCCTCGCAACGGGAAGGTGCGCTTTTCGTGGCGGCTGAGCCGCAGATGCGCTCGGCAGACTACCGTCCGTTGTTCGCCCAGGGGCCGCCCTCGATCCGTGCGCGCCGCCGCGCGCGGGCGCCGTCGGTCCGGTTACGGGGCGCCGGGAAGGCGCAGGTTCCCGTACTTCGGGTTGGGTTCCCCGCGCACCACATCCGTGACCTCGCCCGGGCACCCCTGCGGCGGGTAACCCGGGACGTCGCGGACCCTGTAGTAGACGCAGACCAGCCGGGGCTCCTCCGTACCGTCGCCGTAGGGGAGCATCCGGGTCTCGCCGCAGGCCGGGCAGCGGGCGTCCGTGTGGAGGAGCGTCCTGGGCTCCGTGAAGACGTGAGGCAGGCGGTTCCGCGTCACGGCGGCCCGGGGCAGGGACAGGCCGTAGTGGTCGCCCAGGATGCGGTAGACGTCCGATATCCCGGTGTCCTCGGACGCGTCGTCCCCGAAGACGCCGTGGGGGTAGGCGAGGAAGCCGGCCTCCGCGACAAGGCGCCGGCTCACCGGATGGTCGAGGTCGCCCGTGCCGTACTCCCGCATCATCCACTCGGTCTCGCCGTCCACGGTCACCGTGACGACCGGGGGGTCCATGGTGGTGTCCAGGATCTCCACGACCGTGTGGCGGGCCCTGAGGTCCCTGCCGGGGGCCAGCCGGTCGTCGCGGTGACCTGCCTCGGGTGTCTCCAGGGCGAACGACCAGCCGCCCGCCGCCGCGCCCACCACCGCCCAGTCCGGCAGCTTCGAGGACCCTGCTCCGTGGAAGAACTCCAGGACTCCCGGGGTGGAGTCCGGATCGAGGAGCGTGCCGGGCCGCGCGCCCAGGTGCACCGCGAGGGTCTCGGGGGTGACACCCTTCACCAGGGTGAGGGAATAGCCGTCCCGGCCCAGTTCGTCGTCCAGCCAGGCGATTCCGTCGTTCATGGCTGGAACCCTAGCCTGGCCTCGTACGCCACAGGGGCCCGGCCATGGCGGCCGGGCCCCTGCTTCGGTTCGGGTCACGCGGTCACGAGGGGCGCTTGGCTTCGAGCCAGTAGTCGTCCCCTTCGAGGACTCGGTTCTGCTTGCGCCAGCCCGGCATGTAGCTCATGGACTGGGTGTTCTGGTTGTTCGACATGCTGGAACGTCCGCACGGCTCGGTCCAGGTCGGCACGTGGGACCGCGGGTCGGGCTGGAGCCTCCACCGTCCGTCCGTGCCGCGGATGGCGATCGTGTTCAGGCATTCCTCGCCGGAAGAGACCTCCTTCAGGTTCTTCCCGTCCCAGTCCTTCGGGATCGCGGCGCTCTGCCAGCTCGCCGCGAAGGGGAACTCGTCGCAGCTGGGCACGTCGTTGGCGCCGAGCTCGGGTGACATCGTC
Organism: Streptomyces sp. NBC_00209; assembly: GCF_045206345.1. Classification (NCBI taxonomy): domain Bacteria; kingdom Bacillati; phylum Actinomycetota; class Actinomycetes; order Kitasatosporales; family Streptomycetaceae; genus Streptomyces; species Streptomyces sp. NBC_00209. The sequence continues at coordinate 4,997,329 of NZ_CP108121.1, forward strand.
GCCAGTTTGTTGCGCTCCCACGCCTTCGGGCAGATCACGTCGCGGTTGTGGGCGACGATGCTCTTGTCGCTCGTCGGCGGATCCGGCACGAGGACGTCGTCGGTCAGGAAGGTCAACGGGTTGTTGCCCCGCAGCCCGTAGTGGCCGGGCAGCTTGTTCTGGATCAGCCAGGCGTGCGCGGCCGCCGCCGGGAACTTCTTCTCGTTCATGACGTACGTCGGCTTGTACGCGCTGAACACGCAGCCCGGAGTGGTCTTCACGTCACGGTCGCACCGGACGTCCAGCTCCGACTTCTCCGCCGTCATCGGGTTGCTGGTGTCACCGCCCGCGGTTCCCTTGACCGTCAGGTAGGGGCTGATCCGGCCCTCGTCGGCAGTGGTGTTGTTCCACTTGATCTTCTGAGTGACCGTGGCCGTGTGGAGGTCACCCGCGACGAAGGTGGGCGAACCGCTCCACACCGGAGTCTGCTTCTCGCAGTAGCCACGGCAGCCGAAGTCGATGTCCAGGGTCAGTGAGGGAATGGAGATCGACGTCAGTTTGACCGACACGGTCTGGGTGAAGGTGTCGCTGTCCGGGTCGAGCTTGAACTCGTGCCGGAGGTCGAAGCTCGCCTTCGGCGTGCCGGTCGTGGTCCCCTTGAATTGCAGGTCGTCCCCGAGGCACGCGTCGGTGCGGGTGTAGTCCAGGGACCTCGTACCGATGGAGCAGCTCAGAGCGGACAGGGTGGACGCCGAACCGCTCGACGCCTTCGCGGACTTGAGGGCCGTCGCCGGCGTGGACGACAGGTGCAGCCCCTCCGGACCGGTCGCGGAGCGCGCGGCGCCGGAGAGACCGGAGACGGTGGGAAGCACACTGAAGTAGTCGCCCGAGATGCTCTGGGGCGGTTCGACCGGGGCCGGGTCCGGGGCCGTGATGTCCGGGTCGCCGAAGGTCAGGTCCCCGGGGATGCCGGAGTAGTCGCCGGGCACGAACGCGAGGGCGTCGAAGGCGATGTCCGCGGACCCGTCACCGCCGTTGAAGTTGTGCAGGCTGACCTCGGGGGTGACGCCGTTGAAGAAGTACGCGCCGAGATCCACCCACTTGTTGGACTGGTTGGAGCTCTGGTCGATCGCCTTCACCGTCTCACCGGCGGAGTGCTTGATGCGGTACTCGGCCTTGGACGTCTGCGCCCCGTGGTCGGGGATGAAGGCATAGACCTTGGCCTGGCCGCTGTAGTCGGTGATCTCCTTGCCCAGCTTCCAGGTACCGGTCACCTTCATCCGGTCGCCCGGCGGCGGGTACGACTCGGCCGAGCGGGTGTGGGTGAACCAGAAGTGGTTGCCGTAGCCCGCGCCGATCTGGTGGGTGTCGATCTTGCCGGGGTACGTGGTGACGGTCTGCCCGGTGTCCGAGTCGATGATGTCGGAACCCTGGTACCTGAGCGTGAAGGTGCCGTCCGACTTCGCGGGTCCGCAGCCACGAGAGGTCGAGCCCGCCGGCGTGGTGCCGTCAGGGATGTCGTCCACCACCAGTGCGTTCGACGGCAGGCCGGTACCGCACTGCGGCGGGTAGGAGGCGGCGTCGGGCTGCTCCGGGTAGCTGGTGTTGAACCGGTGCACCTGGTGGCCGCACTCGGCCTGTTTGTCGCAGTCCTTCCACTCGGCCGACTTGTCCCACCAGCAGTGCAGCCAGTGGGGGTTGGTGTCGCTGTCACCGGCGTCCAGCGAGCAGGCGCCCATGCCGGGGTCGTTGGAGTCGCCGTCGGTGATCTTCGACGGATCGCAGGAGTTGGACGCGTCGCAGAAGGTGTCCAGCGGCGGCTTCACGGCCGCACGCTGGAGGTCGCTGTTCCACCAGGCGGCCAGGTAGCCGGGCTTGAAGTCGCCGGGGCCGAACATCGCGGAGATCGGACGCGCGGCCCAGCCGAGCACCTTCTCCTCGTACGGCCAGTCCTGCGGGTGCGCGGCGTGGGAGTAGTCGTCCAGGTGCGGGTCGACGGCGTGCTGGAGGAAGGGAACCCGGTTGGCCTTCCACAGCGGGTTGGCCGGGTTGTTGGTCCAGCCGAGCCCCTTGTGCCCACCGGAGTCGGCGGCCGGGTAGAAGCCCGAGTTGTACGCCCACAGGGCGAAGAACCAGTTCTCGATCCACTGCGGGTGGCCGTCGTTGACCTTCATCTCCTGGCCGTGGAGGTCGTTCCACTTGCGGGAGAGGATGGTCACGCCGTACGCGATGTTCGCGGCGTAGTCCAGAGCGACCGCCTCCTGCGTGGCCGGCGGCAGCGCGGTCTCGTGCTCCTTGGTCTTGCCGGCGAGCCGCATGCCGTCGGTCGCCTGGGTGATGCCGTAACCGCAGTCCGCCTCGGAGAAGTTGATGCGCCAGGGGTCGGCCTGGTCGCCGTCGGCGGTGTACTGGGTGCCGTAGTAGTTGCCGATGAGGCTGTTGGCGGTGACGCCCGGGACGGCGAAGCGGGTCGCCTGCCACATGTTGGATTCCTGCGCGGTGACGCCGAGCATCACCTGCGAGGGTATGTGCCAGCGGTCGGTGACCTCCGGGTCCTCGTTGTCGAGGGTGGCGTTGGGGTCACCGGCCAGGGTGATCGGCGGGAACAGCCCCTGCGGGGTGTAGGCGTCCATGCCGGTGTTCTTCCAGTTCGCCGGCCGGGCGACGTGCAGTTCACCGACGACGGCCTGGTCCACCGCCCATTCCACCTGGCGCGGGGTCGGCTGGAACGCCTGCTTGCGTACGTCGTTGCGGGCCACCGCGCAGTAGCGCTCGTCGGTGCCCTCGCTGGGCCCGGTCGGCGACGCCGCCAGCGTCTGGGTGCGCAGCGTCTGCGTGGACATGCCCTCGCTACCGGCACCGGCCGACGGCTTCTTCCCGGTCGGTGCGCCGAGCGCCGGGGAGGGCTCGGCTCCGGCCGCTGCCCGTTGCGCCGACAGCTGGGGGACGGCGTCCAGTTCGGTGTGCTTGCCGGTGGCGACGACATCCAGGGCGATGCGCGCGTCGCGGGCCTGCTGGGCCTCGTCGGGCGTGATCATGCTGGTCTTGCCGTCCGCCCACGACGTGGAGACGCCCGTGTGGCCGAGGCTCGACATGCGGGCGCCCTTGGCGAGGTGCCCCGGGTTCTTCACCGCGCCGGGGAGGGCGCCCCTGCTCTTGGCCCTGCCCGTGAGGAACACCGTGCCACCGGGGGTGGCGGACAGGTCCCAGTCGGCAAGCTTTCCTTCGGCCACCGTCTTCGGCGTGGCCCCGGCGCCCTTGACCTGCGTGCCGTCCAGGTGCTTCGCCCAGGACTTCGCGTTCGTCTTCCTGGTGTCGGCTTCCCGGTCGATGAAGGTCACACCGTCGCCGCTGTCGGCCGCGACCTGGAACGGCACGTGCTTCGTCGTGGCGAGGACGGTCTCCTTACGCCCGTTGATGCGGACGAGCTTGTTCCCGTGACCGGCCACGATGCCGTGCCGGGTCGGGACGGCCGAGGTGACCTGCCCCGGGAAGGCGACCGGTGCGGACTGCTCGCCGCTCACCGCGTCCACGGTGATCAGCCGGGTCCGCTGCTCCTGGTCCCCGTCGTGGCTCAGCTGGGTGAACACCACGTCGTCCCCGGTGCCGCATCCCGGGGAGAAGTACGCCAGCGACGCCGTGAACGGCAGCTTGGTGACCTTGCCGCTGCCCAGCTCGACGACAGCGGTGAACGCACCGCGCACCATCAGCTCGGGGTCGTTGGTGAAGGTCCGGGGTGCGTAGGCGACAGCCGCGTACTTCCCGGATCCGGTGACACAGGTGTTGCCGATCCAGGTGTCCGAGTCGAACCCGTCCTCGCGGAGGGTGGCCACGGTGGTGAACGCGTAGCCGTCCTTCTCCTTGCCGGCCAGGACATGGAAGCCCGTGCCGTCGCCGGAGGTGGACAGGGCCACGTCCTTGGACGAGGCGTAGGAGTCACCCAGGACCTCGGCACGGTCGGCCTTGCCGACCTCGCGCGGCCTGTGGGTGGTGCTCGGCAGACTCTCGCCACCCTGTATCGCCCCGTCGGGGACCTTCGGCCCCTGGGCCTGCGCGGCGGCGGACAGCGACGAGGCGAGCATCGCTGTCGCCGCGGCCATCACCACCGCGTATCTTCTCTGTTTCGCACGCACGATGACGTGTTTCCTCTTCTCTTTCCGGTGGATGACGAGAGGGTGCTCGCCGGCACAGGACATCGAGACTCCGGGCAGCCCGAAGCGTCCGCACAGCCCGAAGCGAGCGGACGGACAGGCGGTCAGCGCCGCAGGGCCTCGACGGGTTGAATGCGACTGGCGCGCCACGCCGGGTACAGGCCGGCGAGGAGCCCGGCAGCCAGGCCGATGAGGGGAGCGGTGATCACGACGGTGGGGGACAGGACGGGGGTCCACTCCTTGGCCAGGGCGACCAGGACCACGGTGACCGTCCCCAGCGAGGTGCCGACCAGGCCGCCCAGGGCTCCCAGGGTGCCGGACTCGGCCAGGAACTGACTGGTGATGTGGCGCCCGCGTGCGCCCAGCGCCCGGCGCAGCCCGATTTCCCCGGTACGTTCCAGCACGGCCACCAACGTGGTGTTGGCGATGCCCACGGTGCCGATGAAGAGGCAGATCGCGGCCAGCAGGAGGAAGAGCTGGTCCAGGTCGCCCCCGACCTCACCGCGCAGGGCTTTCGGGTCCGGGGGAGACACGACCTTGAAGTAGTCGGCGTGCGCCGGGTCGAGAGCGGTGGCCAACTGTGTGGCGACCTGTGGTGCCGCTCCCAGCCCGGTGGAGATCAGCATGGAGGCGTTGGCCTTCGGCGGACCCCAGACCTCCTGGGCGGTGGAGCGCGGGACGATGACGGACAGCAGCAGCTCGGGTCTGCGCTCCACGGCGTCCAGGATGCCGACCACGGTGAACGCCTTGTCGCCGATGAACAGGGCCGGATGCGTCTCCAGAGTGGTGATGCCGAGCTGGGACGCGATGCCCGCGCCGACGACGGCGACGTGCTGCCGGGTCCTGTCGTGCCACTCGTTGAACGCGGTGCCCTCCGCGAGTGTCGGTCCTGCTGCCGCGAGCACACCGGACGAGGCGGCCGTGACCTGGACCCGGCCGCCGGCGGTACCGCCGCGCACCGGTGAGGACCGCACCTGCGTCTCGGCGCCCAGGTCGACCGGCCAGTAGACGCCGGCGTGCCGCACACCGTTCAGCCGCTCGGCCCGGGATTCGGCGTCGCTCGGGAAGCCCAGGTCCACGAACGGGTTGGACTCGTGCGCGAGGTCCTGCACGCTGATCTCGGTCGCGGTAAGGGCGTTGAAGTGTTCGTCGATCTGCGACGACGCCGTCGAGGTCAGGCCCAGAATCGCGACGAAGGTGCCGACGCCGAGCACGGTCCCGAGCGAGGTGAGGGCCGAGCGGGCAGGGCGTTGCAGCATCCCCGACATGGCCTCGGCCAGGAGATCACGTACCGAGAGGCGCGAGGGAAGTACCGTCGGCGGGCGCCGCCGAAGGCGTGGAAGAAGGTTCACGGGCGAGCCTGTTCGCTCATGACGCCGTCCCGAAGGGTGAGCGTGCGCTGCCCGCGCGCCGCCACGGCGGCGTCGTGCGTGATGACGATGACGGTCATGCCGTCCCGGTGCAGCTCCTCCAGGAGCCGCAGGACCGATTCCGCGGTGGCGGAGTCCAGGTTTCCGGTGGGCTCGTCGCACAGCAGCAGCGACGGACGTCCGACCAGGGCGCGGGCGATGGCCACGCGCTGACGCTCTCCGCCGGAGAGCGTGGTCGGCAGCGCGTCCATGCGGTTGCCGAGGCCGACCTGCCGCAACGCGTGCCGCGCCAGCTCCGCCCGTCCCTTGCGGGGGACTCCGCCGTACGTGAGGGCGAGGGCCACGTTCTCGCTCGCCGTCCGGTAGGGCAGCAGGTGGAAGGACTGGAACACGAACCCGATGCGCCGGCCGCGCAGTGCCGTGGCCTGCGCGTCGGAGAGCGCCCCGGTGTCGATCCCGTCCAGCAGGTAGTGCCCCGAGGTGGGGGAGTCGAGCAGGCCGAGCACATTGAGCAGCGTGGACTTCCCCGCGCCGGAGGGTCCGACGACGGTGACGAACTCCCCTGCGCCGATGGCCAGTTCGCACGGGGCCAGCGCGGTCACCGGAGGCGGCCCCGGGTAGGTGAGGGCGCACCGGCGGAGTTCGATGACCGCCGGGGCGTCCGCCGTCCTCACTTCGCGGTCCCGGTCGTGTCGTAGGTGCGCCGGACTCCGGTGAGGACCTGGTCACCCTTGTGCAGCTGGTCCGGGCTCTGCGGACGGACCTCGACGTAGCCGTCGCCCGAGGTGCCCGTGGTCACGGTGACGCGGTGCTGTGCGCCACTCGCGGAACGGACGGTCACGACGGTACGGCCGTCCGCGCCCGCCGAGATGGCGGAGACGGGTACCACCAGGGCCTTGCCCTTCGTCGTGGCGGCCCGGACGGTGAGACGCACGTCCTGGTCGGCCATGGACCCCGGAAGCGACTTCAGGGGCTTGACCACCATCAGGAATCCCTCCCCACCGGCGGCGGGGCGCTCGGAGCCGTCCTCCGGGGTGACGGTCTGCTTGCTCGCCACCTCGTCGGACACCGAGGAGACGGCCGCGACGGCGGACTGCCCCGTGAGCTCCGAGAAGATCTCGACGCGCTGTCCGGGGTGCACGAGGCCCTTCTCGTACGCCTGGAGGTAGCCCCGCACCGTCAGGGCCCCCGCTGACAGCGTCAGCGCCTTGCCCGTGACCGCGGATCCGACCTTGGTGTCGACACCGGCCACGCGCGCCGGGAAGCTGGACAGGAACACCACTTCGGAGACCGGCAGCATGGGGCCCGCGACCTCTTCGGCCTGCGCCAGTCGCTCGCGGGCCTTGGCGAGGTCCTCCCGCGCCCGCTCCACCTGCTTCCGGAGATCCCTCGACGACGTGCCTCCGTCCGAGGCGGAGGGCGATCCGGAGGCCCGGGGGCCCGCCTGGGGCGTCCCGTGCGCGGTGCCGGTCCGGCCGCTGCCCTCGGTCGCCGCGGCGTCCTGGGCGTCCTCCAGTACCCGCTGTGCGGTCAGGACGGCTTCCCTGGCCTGCGTGACCCCTGACTCGCCCTCGGGCTCCGCGCTCAGGGGGTCGTAGCCGAGGCTCTTGTAGAACGCCGCGAGAGCCGTCTTCGTACCGGGACCGAAGTAGCCCTTCCGGTCGCTGCCGGGCGTGTACCCCATCTGCCGGAGCGCCGACTGGAGTTGCGCGACATCGGCACCGTCCGCTCCGGGCTTGAGGTCCCGGTAGGCCGGCACCTTTCCCTGGAGCGCGAAGACCGGACGCCCCGAGACCTCCAGCAGCAGTTGGCCCGGGCGGATCGTCCGGCCGGCCTCGACCGGCTGCTTCGTGATGACGGCGGAGGCCGCGCCGGATCCGCCGCCCATCGGCGTCACATCGACCGACTGCCCGGCCGTGACGGTGCCGCGCAGCATGACGGACGCCTCAAGCACCCGGTACTCGACGGGAGCGGTCAGCACGGAGGGAGCCGGAGCGGAGGAGTCCGCGATCGCCTGGGCCGGTGACTTGATCAGCTGGCCGACACCGAAACTGAGCACCGACAGGACCGCCGCGCCGACGGCGACGCCACCGGCCCGCCTGCGCCGGGACGTCAGGACCGAGGGCTCGGCCGCCTTCTCCTTTGACACCATGGGAGGCTCTTTCTGTTCCGGAGTTTCTGGGGAGAGGCCGACCGCTTTGTTGACCGAGCGGTGAATGAGCCGCTGCCGGGAGGCGAATCCGTGAAGGAACGCCGTCCGCCTCCCGGGCAACAGGGGTGATTCAGTTGCGGAGGGCCTTTTCCGCTGCTTTCACAGCGTCTTCGTTGTTCTTCCTGGCCTCTTCCAGTTCCAGATGGTGTTCCTCGATCTGCGCCTTCTGGATGGCTGTGTCCTCGGCGAACCAGATCCCGACGAGACCGGTCTCCTTCTTGCAGTCGATGTCCGCGAGGGCGAGGGACACGCTGGAGCGTTTCGCAGTTCCGAGGTCCGCGGCGTCGAAGGGGGTGCCGACGTCGTAGCCCTTCCCCTTCATGCACGTCGACCAGGTGCCGAGCGCGGCCCGGACCTTGGCGGACTCCTGTGACCTGGCGAGACTGTCGTAGGCGAGCCTGCTCGCCAGTGACATGTCGATGTCGTCGGCCCCGACCTTCCGTACCGACTGCCCGGCGCAACCGCCTTCCGGGATCTGTTTTCCCTGGTAGGAGTGCGAGGTGGCCTTGTCGGTCCGGCTGGAACTGCCCGACAGCACGAGTGCGGCGGAGGCGGTGAGCGGCGGCATTTCGGTGCGGGTCTGCGCGCCCTCTTCCGCCAGACCGTATCCGTGCTTCTCGGCGGTCTTCCGGTCGGTGATGCCGTAACGGCGCTCGATGTTCGCGTCGTTGTCGTTGGGCGGTGGGGTCCGCCCGGCCTCCGGCGGCTGGAAGTCGAACCCGTACTCCGCCATGCACGCGGTCTCCAGGACCCCTACGGCTCTGGTGATGGTCACCGTCTGCTGGTAGGTCTGCATGTAGTCCTCAAGCGGCAGCGATTTGCCCTTGAGCAGTCCACTCTGCGGCGTGGTGGCCAGCGCCGGCCCCGCGGTGGCATTCGTACCGGCGGCAGAAGGGCCTTTCGGCTCCTCGCCGCCGCACGCTGTCGCTGTCGCGGCCAGGGCGATGAATGCCACCGCGGCGTATATCTTGTTCGGCAACGGCCTGACCTTATGCGAAGTGCTGCGAAGCGTTGTTGTTGTGCAGCGTGCTGTTCAGGTCGACGTACTTGGCGCCCTGGCAGTACAGGCCGCCGTAAGTGCTCTGGAAGTACTGGGAGCTGCCGGCGTAACCGGAGTTGTAGTAGACGCGGTACGAGTCCGCGGGGGCGCAGTTCTCGACCGAGCCACCCTGGTTCTTCACCGCGGCGCCCGTGCCCGAAGCCTTGACGCCGTTGACGTTCTTGCCGAAGACGTACTTGTAGTGGATGACCACGGCGCCGTTGGGGCTGACGTCCTTGCCCGCGTAGCTGTAGACGTTTCCGTAGAAGCTCGCGATCGCGGAGTAGTACCCGTCGTACGCGATGGTGTTGTAGTGGATGTCGAGGTCACCGTAGGAGCAACCGCTGTTGTACGTGTCGCAGTTGTCGCTCACGTTGGTGGTCGTGTCGGCCATCGACGGCTGCGCCGGGACGAAGAGGAGCATCGACACTATTGCTGCGAACAGCACCGAGATCCGCCGTCCGGCGGTCCCGAACTTCTTCATGCTCATGACTATCCTCAATGCGAAAAAATATTGAGGGGAAACAGAAAGAGCGCCGCGCTTTCGCAGAAGCTGCGTCGTTGACCGCGTGAACGCCGTGCTGCGGCCGGCCCGGGCACGCCGGGGGCCCGAAGCGCCATGCAGCTTTCCCCTCCCTGGCGGCGCGTCGACAAGATCATTAGATCATCATCACTTCTCCCGGAAGTGGACATTCTGTGACCTTGTCGACGGTCACGAATTCATTTCTTTCACGTGAACGCCCGACGCGGGACCCCCCAGCCGTGTAGGTGGTGCCCGACCCCTCGGACCCCGGCGCGCCTCCGGCCGATACCATTCCGCGTGACCGAATCCCTGACCGAATCCGCCGAGGGCGCCGCAGAGCCGGCCGCCCGGAGGCGGATATTCGCCGATCTGACCCCCTTGCGGACCTCGCTCGACTACCGGCGGCTCTGGTTCGGGAACACCGTGTCCTGGATCGGGCAGGGGATGACCGCGCTCGCGGTGTCGTTGCAGGTGTACGACCTGACCGGGTCGGCGTTCTCCGTGGGGCTCATCGGGGCGTGTTCGCTGGTGCCGCTCGTGGTGTTCGGGCTGTACGGCGGTGCCGTCGCGGACACCGTGGACCGGCGGAAGCTGGGGCTGGTCAGCGCGTTCGGCTCGTTCCTGCTGTCGGTGGCGCTCGTCGGGGTGACCGTGGCCGGGGTCGAGCAGGTGGGGGTGCTGTACGGGGTCGTCGCGCTCCAGGCCGTCTGCTTCGCGCTCAACTCGCCCGCCCGCACCTCGATGATCGCCCGGTTGCTGCCGGCCGAGCAGCTGCCCGCCGCCAACGCGCTGAACTCGATGACCAGCACCACCGGCACGCTCGTCGGGCCCATGCTCGGCGGCCTCATCGTCGGCTGGTGGGGCTACCGCGCCGCGTACGGGGTGGACGCCGTCACCTTCACGGCCTCCCTCTACGCGATGTGGCGGCTGCCCGCCATGCTGCCCGAGCGCGACGGCTCGGCGGACCGGAAGCGGGCCTCCGTGCTGGACGGGCTGCGGTTCCTCGGGACCCGGCCCAATCTGCGGATGACGTTCCTCAGCGACCTGTGCGCCATGGTGCTCGCCCAGCCCCGCGCGCTCTTCCCCGTCGTCGCCGTCCTCTGGTACGGGGGTGACGCGAAGACCACCGGACTGCTCGTCGCCGCACCGGCGCTGGGGGCGCTCCTCGGCGGGGTGTTCTCCGGGTGGCTCGGGAGCGTCCGGCGGCACGGCCTCGCGGTCCTGGTCGCCGTCGCCTGCTGGGGCGCCGCCGTCGCCGTCTTCGGGCTCACCCGGCAGCTCTGGCTGGGGATCCTGTTCCTGGCGCTCGCCGGGGCCGCCGACACCACGTCCATGGTCTTCCGCAACACCATGCTCCAGGCGGCCGTGCCGGACGAGCTGCGCGGCCGGCTCCAGGGCGTCTTCATCGTGGTCGTGGCCGGCGGGCCCCGGCTGGGGGACTTCGTCGCCGGGTCCGTCGCCGACCTGACATCCCCCGGTCTCGCCGTGACCGGGGGCGGGATCGCGTGTGCCGTCGCCGTGGGGCTGCTCGCCCTGCGGTGGCCCGCATTCGCCCGGTACGACGCGCGCGACCCCGAGGCGTAAGGGGACGGACCTACGACTCCCGCTCCAGCTTCGGCATCTCGCCGGCCGTCGTACCGCTGTCGAACACCGAGAACGGCGCGCCCTGCGGGTCCGTGAGCGCGGCGAACCTGCCGAACGGGATGGTCATCGGGCCGAACCGCAGCGTCGCGCCCAGCGACTTCGCCTTCTCCACCGCCGCGTCGCAGTCGTCCACCGAGAAGTACACGTTGATGTACGCCGGGACCTCCGGCGGGAAGTCCTCCGTCATCCTCATGCGGCCCAGGACCGGGTCGGCGCCCAGGTCGTAGAGCGTGAAGTCGGCCCCGTCGTCCACCATGCGCTGCACGCCGTACCCGAAGACCGCCGGGAAGAAGGCGTCCGCCTTCTCCGGGGCGCGGGTGAAGACCTCGGCCCAGGTGAAGGCGCCGGGGACCATGCCGGCCTCGAAGCCCTGGTGGCTGCCGGGCTGCCAGACGCCGAAGGTCACTCCGCCCGGGTCGGCGGCCAGCACCATCGTGCCGAAGTCGCCCACCCGCATGGGCTCCACCAGGACGGTGCCGCCGTTGGCGCGGATCTTCGACGCGGTGGCCGCCGCGTCCGGCGAGGCCAGGTACAGGCACCAGCCGGTCGGCATCCCGCCGGGCCCCGGCGGCATCAGCGCGGCGACCGCCTTGCCGTCCACATGGGCCTGGGTGTAATTGCCGTACTCCGGCAGCGAGTCACCGAACGTCCAGCCCAGCAGCTCACCGTAGAAGCGTTTGGCGCCCTCCAGATCGGTGAACGTCGCGTCGGCCCAGCACGGTGTGCCCTCGCTCATCTCTGCGGGCATCGTGGTCATCTCCTCGTACGAGTGAATGCCCCCTTGTTCACGCTAGCCAGGCTTCACGCCCCCTGCCCGTCGGCTCGCGGACCCACGACCGAGCGGGCCACGCCCAGGTCCACCAGATCCTGCGGGCGCAGCCGCAGCTGGCCGGCGGTTTCCCGGACCCGGTCCGGGGAGCGCTTCAGGATCGCGGCGGCGAGCTCCGGCGCGATGACCGAGAAGTAGCTGTCCGGGGTGACGTGCGTGTGGTCCGGCGCGGCCAGCGCCAGCGCCCCGCCCGAACCGCCCTCGCCGATCACCAGCGTCGTGACCGGGACCCGGGCCGACGCCACCGCCGCGAAGGCGTCCGCGATGGCCGCCCCCGCGCCCGCCCGCTCCGCCTCCGCGTCGTTGGCCGCGCCCGGCGTGTCGACCAGTGTGAGGACCGGGACGCCGAGCCGGTCCGCGAGCCGGATCACCCGGGCCGCCGTGCGGTAACCGGCCGGGCGCGTCGCCGTACCGCACTGCGCCACGTATGCCACCGCACGCCCCTCGCGCATCCCGAACCCGCCCAGCAGCCCCGGGTCCGTGCCGCCGCAGCGGTCGCCGCTCAGCGGCAGGCGCGCGTCGAAGTAGGCGTCCAGATAGGCGCGGGCGCGCGGCCGGTCCGCCGCCCGCGCCCGCAGCACCGCGTCCCAGCCGGTCTCCGGTGGGTCCGTCGCCGCGAGCGCCGCCGGGACCGGGGCGGGGGAGGGCGGGGTGTCCCGGTGAGCGAGCAGGCCGAGCCAGCGGCCGACCACGGCCGGCAGCTCCCCGGGCGCCACGACCGCGTCGACCGAACCGGCCGCGAGCTGGCCCTCGGCGGTGTACGCGGCGGGGTCGGCGTCCGCCGGACGGACCCGCGACCCGGCGAACCCGATCTGCGCCCCGGGCACCGCCAGGATCACATCCGCGCCCGCGCCCAGCGTGGCCCAGCCGCCGCCGGTCGTCGGGTCGCGCAGGACCGCGAGCTGCGCCGGGCCCGCCGCCCGCAACCGGGCCGAGGCACGGGCCACCCGCTGGAGCTGGGTCAGCGCGATCATGCCCTCCTGCATCCGGCTGCCGCCCGTCGCGATGAGCGAGACCAGCGGCAGCCGCCGCGCGATCGCCTCCTCGTACGCCGCTTCGAGCCGGTCCCCGGTGCGCTGCCCGAGCGACCCGCCCAGGAACCCGAACTCGAAGGAGAGCAGCACGCACGGGTGCCCGCCGACCGTGGCGGTGCCGTGCACGACGGACTCCTGCTCGCCGGTACGGGCGGTGGCCCGGGCCCGCGAATCGGCGTAGCCGGTCCAGCCGAGCGGGCCGTCGCCGTCGGTGCCCCCGGCGGGGGCGGGCAGCTCGGTGAAGCCGTCGGCGAGCGCGGCGATCGCCTCGCGTGCCGTCAGCCGCTCAGTCATGGAGCGCCCGCTTCATGATCTTGCCCAGGTCGTTGCGCGGCAGCGCGTCCAGGTAGCGGACGGTGCGCGGCCGCTTGTGCGGGGCCAGCTGGGCGGCCACATGGTCCGCCAGCTCACCGGCGGTGGGCGGGTCGGCCGGGTCGGCGGGTACCACCCAGGCCACGATCCGCTCGCCCAGGTCCGCGTCGGGCTCGCCGGTGACCGCCGCCTCCCGCACGCCGGGGTGGTCGAGCAGCGCGTTCTCGATCTCGCCGGCGCCGATCTTGTGGCCGCCGCTCTTGATCAGGTCCGTCGCCTTGCGGCCGACGATGCGCACATAGCCGTCCGGGTCCAGCGTGGCCATGTCGCCCGTACGGAACCAGCCGTCGGCGGTGAGCGCGGCGGCCGTCGCGTCCGGCCGGTTGAGGTAGCCGGTGAACAGGTTCGGGCCGCGCACCTGGATCTCGCCGATCGCGTCCGCGCCGGTGAGCGGGGTGCCGTCCTCCTCGACCAGGCGCAGCTCGACCCCGCGCAGGGGCGGACCGACCGTGCCGGGGCGCGGGGCGCCGTCGGCCCGTACACCCGTGTTCATCAGGGTCTCCGTCATGCCGTACCGCTCGATGACCCGGCGGCCGGTCGCCGCCGCGATGCGCTCGTGGTCGTGCACCGGCAGCGCGGCCGACCCGGAGACCAGCAGCCGGGCGCCCGCCAGTGCCTTGGCCAGCCCGGCCGACGCGTCCGGGTCCGCGAGCGCCTCGGCGAGCCGGTGGTACATGGTCGGTACGCCGAACAGCATCGTGGCGCCCGCGCCCAGCTCCCGGGCCACGCCCTCCGGCGAGAACCGGCCCAGGTGGCGCACCGAGCCGCCCCGGCGCAGCGGTCCCAGGACGCCGAGGATCAGCCCGTGCACGTGGAACAGGGGGAGCGCGTGCACCAGGACGTCGTCGGCGGTCCACCCCCAGGCGTCCTCCAGCGCGTCCAGCGACGCGGCGAGCGCCCGGCGGGGGAGGACGGCGCCCTTCGGCGGGCCGGTCGTCCCGGAGGTGTACACGACGAGCGCGGGGGACTCGGGGTCCGGTTCCGGGAGGGCGGCGGGCGCGGGGCCCGAGGGCGCGGTGGTGACGTCCAGGCGTGCCAGGGCGGCCAGGGCGGGCGGGAGTACGTCGTCCGGTGCGGCGAGCACCAGCGCGGGCGCGCTGTCCGCCACGATGTGCGCCAGCTCCCGTTCGCCGGTCTTCGGGTTCAGGGGGACGGCCGGCACCCCGGCCCGGAGCGCGGCGACCACCGCGACGACGGTGTGCGCGGTCGGGGTGGCCCAGACTGCGACCCGGCCCGTGCCGGTGAGGCGGGCCGCCAGGGCGTCGGTGACCCGGGCGAGCCCGGAGTAGGTGAGGGTGACGGTGTCGAACCGGACGGCCTCGCGGGCGGCTGCCGGACCGGTCACGTCCTGGAGTGCGGGCAGAAGTGGCATCACCCTGCGCACCCTAGATCGGCACGCCCTCCCCGCCCCAGGAACCAGCGCGAATGAGGCCCGCTTCACGCCCCGGTGCGCACCGCCTGCTTCATGCCCCGGTGCGCACCGCGCCCCTCACCCGTCCCGCCGCACGTTCCGCATGCGCCCGTACGCGTACACACAGCCCGCCAGCGCCAGGTCGGACAGGAGCATGAAGCCGATCGAGTACGAGTCCTTCGCGCTGTAGATCGCGCCCATCACCAGCGGTGGCACGAAGCCGCCGAGCCCGCCCATCGCGCCGACGATGCCGGTCACGCTGCCCACCTTCGCCTGCGGGGTGACCTGCGAGACCAGCGCGAAGACACTGCCGCTCGCCGTGCCCAGGCCCGCCGCCATGACCAGCAGCGCGATCGTGCCGGTCGGGTCGAGCCGCGGGTCGAACGCCTGGACGATCGCCATCAGGGCGGCCACCCCCAACGCCACCGAGGTGACCAGCGCCGGGTGGATCCGGTCCGACAGCCAGCCGCCGATCGGCCGGAAGATGACCGTGACCAGGGCGAACCCGGCCGCCTTCGTGCCGGCGTCGGTCGGCGTCAGCTCGTACCACGTCTTGAGGTACGTCGGCAGGTACACGCCGAACGCCACGATGCCGCCGAAGCCGATCGCGTACAGCGCGGACAGCTCCCAGGTGACCCGCAGCCGGCCCGCCGAGCCCAGCCGGTGCGCCAGCGAATCCGTCGGCACCGTGCGGCCCGGGTGGTCGTTGATGAGCAGCCCGGCGACCGCCGCGTAGAGCACGAGGGCTCCGGCGACCACGAGGAACGGCAGGTTGTCGCCGTGCTTGGCGATACGCGGCGTGAAGTAGCCGGACAGCGCGACACCGCCCATGCCCATGCCGAAGACGCCGAGCGCGAGACCGCGTTTGGCGGGCGGGAACCACGAGTTGACCAGCGGAATGCCGATCGCGAACGTCGTGCCGCCGATCCCCAGCAGGAACCCCACGGCGAGCATCGCCCCGTACGAGTTCTTCGCCGGGATCAGCAGCAGCACCGGCAGGATGGTCAGCGCCGAGGTCAGCGGGAACAACAGCCGCGCCCCGAACTTGTCGGTCAGCGCGCCCACCGGGATCCGGCCCAGCGAGCCGACCAGCACCGGCACCGCCACCAGCAGTGACTGCTGGAACGAGCTCAGGCCGAGGCGGTCCTTGTAGTCCCCCGACATCGGCGCGATCAGGTTCCACGCCCAGAAGGTGAGCGTGAAGCCGATCGTGGCCATGATCAGATTCCGGTACGCGGCGGGGCCCGGGGCGTCCACGGGTGCGGGTGACTGCTTCGCGGCTGTGTGCACACGGCCAGTCAAGGACGGCCACGAGCCATGGGCCCGTCGGCCTGCTCCGTACGGGGGATGGCTCTTCGTTCTTCGCATATGCGCTGAAACTGCCACAATGGGGACCATGGATCGTCTGGACAGGGAAATCCTCGGTGTTCTCCAGGAGGATGCCCGGATCTCGTACCGCGACCTGGGCGTACGGGTCGGACTCAGCGCCAACGCGGCGGCCGACCGGGTCCGGCGGCTGCGCAAGGACGGCGTCATCCGCGGCTTCACGGTGATCGTGGACCCGGCCGCCGACACCCGCACCGGGCTCGTCGTCTTCATCGACGTGACCCTGCGGATGGACACCACCAACGAGACGTTCGAACGGGCGGTGCTGACCCTGCCCGGCATCACCGAGGTCGTGCACGTGACGGGCGGCCACGACTATCTCGTACGCGCCACCGCCGCCGACACCGCGGCCCTCGACACCCTCCTGCGCCGCCTCAAGCGCGAGGCGGGCGTCGCGCACTCGAACACCCGGGTCGCCCTGAGGGCCGCGCCGGGCCCGTGACGTCCGGCGCCCTCACAGCGGTGCCTCCCAGGTCACCGTCTCCGCCCGCGAACCGTCCGGCTCGTGCCCGTCGTCCGCCACGGTGAGGCGGACCGCGCCGCGCCCGTCCGGCAGGGTGGCCGTCGCGTCCACCTCCACCTCGATCGCCGAGACCCCGGCCCGCCGGTGCGCCGCCGCCAGCGCGCCCCGCAGCGCCGCGAGCAGCCGCCCGCAGACCGGCTCCGCCACCAGCGCGTCCACCGCCCCGGCGAACCGCACCGACGGCTGGAAGCCGAGCACCGCCGCCGCGCCCCCGGTCTCCCGGAGCACCTGGCCCCGGAAGGTGGTGGGGGCCTCGGCGGGCGGCTGCTGGAGCGCGAAGATGGCCGTCCGCACCTCCTGGATCGTGGAGTCCAGCTCATCGACGGCCGTCCCGAGCAGCTCGCCCGTCTCCCCGGCACCGGCCCTGCGGCGCGTCGACTCCAGCATCATCTCGGTGGCGAACAGCCGCTGGACGACCAGATCGTGCAGATCCCGCGCGATCCGGTCGCGGTCCTCGTACACTGCCAGCCGCTCCCGGTCCTGCTGCGAGTCCGCCAGCACCAGCGCCAGCGCGGCCTGCGAGGCGAACTGGGCGGCCAGCAGCCGGTCCACGCCGGTGTACGGGCGGGCTCCGCGCCGCCGGGGCAGGGCGAGCGTCCCGATGAGCCGGCCCCCGCTCTGCAACGGCAGCATCATGCTCGGCCCGAACCGCGACCGTACCGGCGTCGTCATCCGGGGATCGGTCGCCGAGTCCTCGATGAACACGGCCTCACCCCCGAGCAGCTGTTCGAGGACGGGGGAGCCGGGGGCGATCGCCGTGCCCACGAGACCGGCCGGGTCCTCGTGTGTCGAGGCCACCACGATCTCCATCCCGCCCGCTTCGGTGGGCTGGAGGATCACCCCGGCCGAGGCGTCACTGAGCAGCCGCGCCCGCTCCGCCACCGTCGTCAGCGCGTCGGTCGGGTTCGCGCCGGTGAGCAGAGTGTTGGTGACGGCCGCCGCGCCCTCGATCCAGCGTTCCCGCTGGCGGGCGCTCTCGTACAGCCGGGCGTTGCCGATCGCGATGCCCGCCTGCGCGGAGAGGACCTTCAGCAGCCCCGCGTCGGTCTCCGTGAAGTGCCCGGTGTGCTTCTCGGCGAGGTAGATGTTGCCGAAGACCTCGTGGTGGACCCGGATCGGGGCGCCGAGGAACGAGCGCATCGGGGGATGCCCGGGCGGGATGCCGGTGGCCCGCGGGTCGGCCGGCAGGTCGTCGGAGCGCAGCGGGCCCGGCGCGTCCACGAGCGCGCCGAGCAGGCCCGTGTGCCCGTCCGGGAAGTCGCCGATCGCCGCCTGCTCGTCCTCGGTCATCCCGCATACGTACAACTCGCGGATGGTGCCGCGCCCGGGGTCCAGTACGCCCAGCGCCCCGTACCGGGCGTCGGTCAGGGCGGTCGCGGTGTCGATGATCTGCTGGAGCGTGGACCGGAGTTGGAGGTCCGAGCCGACGCTCAGTACGGCTTCGAGGAGCCGGGGCAGCAGCGGCGACCTGGGCAGGCCGCGGTCCGGGAGGGCCCCGGCCGGCCGGTCCGTCATCCGCCGCTCCCGCCGGGGTCCTGGGTCAGCTCGCCAGCGGGTCGAGCACCAGGGGGCTGATCTCGCCCTCCATCATGGCGCCCAGGCCGAGGATCGAGCAGGTGTCGGGCCGCTCCGCGATGTGCACCGGCACGCCGGTCGCGTCGCGCAGCATCTGGTCGAGGCCGGGCAGCAGGGCGCTTCCGCCGACCATCGTGATCCCGCAGTCGGCGAGGTCGGCGACCAGGTCGGGCGGGCAGTCCCGCAGCACCTTGCCGACGCCGTCCAGAACGGCGGTGAGCGGGCGGTGGATCGCCTGCCGGATCGCGGCGGTGTCGACCTGGACGGACCGGGCGAGTCCGGTGGCGACGTCCCGGCCGTGGATCTCGGTGACCGACGGGCCCTGCGCGGTCAGCCCGTTGCCGCTGAGGGCGAGCTGGAGGGGGCGCACGGACTGGCTGGGCAGCATCAGTTCGTGGTGCTGGCGCAGGTGCTGGATGACCGCGTGGTCGATGGCGTCGCCGCCGACCGGGAGGCGTACCGCCGTCACGATCGAGCCGAGCGACAGCACCGCGATCTGCGTCGTCGCGGCCCCGCACACCATGATCATGGTCGCGGTCGGCTGCTCGACCGGAAGCCCGCAGCCGACGGCCGCCGCGATCAGGGTGTCGACCAGCTCCACCCGCCGTGCGCCGAGGCCGACCAGGGTCTCCACGGAGGCCCGCCGCGCCAGCGGGTCGCTGTCGTGCGGGGTGCAGGCGGCGGCGCGCAGCCAGGGCTTGCGGCGCAGCTGGCGCCGGAGCTTCTCGCCGAGCAGGTGGCGCAGCATGCGCTGGGCCATCTCGATGTCCACGACGGTCCCGCCGGACACGGGCCGGGCCACCCGGATGTAGTCCGGGGTGCGGCCCGTCATCTGCTCGGCGAGCGCGCCCACGGCGATCAGTGAGCCGGTACGGGTGTTGACGGCGGCGACACTCGGCTCGTCCACGACGAGGCCGGGCCCCTTGACGTACACCCGGGTGCGGGCGGCCCCCAGGTCGACGGCGACATGGCAACGGCGCAACTGCTCAAGGCTGACGGTCACGGCGGGTTCCTCCCGAGAGCGTTGAGGGCGACCGACGAACAGCCGGCTCACCTGAAAGCCTGCGCCGTTCGGGGACGCGCCGCCCGCTGGGCTGGTCCGGAGGAGGGACAACCTGACGGCGTGTCGAGCGCGCCGCGCGCCCGGAGCGCGCGAAGCCGTACGAACCCGCCACGCTGCTGCTCCCCACGCGGCCAACCCCAGCCCGTCCGGCGCTTGAGGACGCCCGGACGGCAAGGCCAACAAGCCGGCCGGCGATTGAGGCCCCCCTCAGCCCCCCGGAACCACCCGCTGCAACAACCCCCACGTGAACTCCGCGACACACGCCTCCGCCCCGGCCCCCACCCTCAGCGCGAACCGCGTAGGCGCACTCCCCTCCATCGGCCGGGCCGGGGCGAAGGCCCGGGCGACCTCGTCCACCGTGCACGACCAGGGCACCAGGTCGTCCACCGTAAGCAGCACCGGCACGGCAGCGCCCCGCGCCCGTACCAGCCACTCGTTCCACACCGCCCCGCCCGGCGCCACCATCACCTCGAACCGCAGCTCCGGCCAGAGCGGCACCGGCCACAGCAGCACGTCGCACTCCAGGTCGCCGATGCCCCGGCGCCCCGTCGACTCCGGCTCGCCGAGCACCGACCGGTAGCGCCGCAGCGCGCCCCGCCCGCGCGGTGCCCGGACCATGGCCTGCCAGCGCCGGTTCGCCTCCCGCATCTCCGCGAGCGTCGCGCTCAACTCGTGCCGGGCGTCCTCCACCAGACCCGGCTGGTGGTCCGCCATCCGGCGCAACAGGACGAGCTGGAACTCACGTGGCCCAAAGGGCTCGGAAGGGGCGGCGGCGCTCATGGCCCCATCGTGCCCGCCCGCCGCTCAGGCGCCCAGCATCCGCCGCAGCAGATCCCGCAGCACCGTCCGGTCCGCCGCGGGCAGCCCCGCCAGCGGCTCCCGCGCGAAGTCCAGGGCGTCCCGCAGCTGCGCGGCCGTCGCCGCACCCCGCTCGGTCGGCGCGGCCAGCTTCACCCGGCGGTCAGCCGGGTCCGGGCGCCGTTCCACCAGGCCACGCGCCTCCAGCCGGTCCACGATCCCGGTCACATTGGACGGCTCGCACTTCAGCTTCTGGGCGATCCGGCGCATGGGAAGCGGCTCGACGGACAGCAGTCCCAGGACCCGGGCCTGCGCACCCGTGAGGCTGTGCGCGGCGGCGGCCTGCTCGTACTCCTCGTAATAACGCGCGACGACGCTGCCGATGAGCTCGATGACTTCGAGAGTCAGGGGATCTGTGCGCGAGGTGGCCATGACACTCAGGATACCCAGTTGCTTGACAACATGAAATATCCAGGAGCATGGTTGTTTCAGGTAGTGAAGCTTTTCGCTGCCGCGACACAGAGATACCGAGACACCCGCACCCCCACACCGAGGAGACCCCGAGCCCATGTCTGCAGCTCTTCCCGCGTCCGGCCGCGAATGGCACCTCACGGCCCGCCCGCACGGCTGGCCGAAGGCCGAGGACTTCGCGCTGCGTGAGGCCCCGGTCGCCGCCCCCGCCGAGGGCCGGGTCCTCGTGCGCAACCTGCACTTCTCCGTGGACCCGTACATGCGCGGCCGGATGAACGACGTGAAGTCATACACCCCGCCGTTCAAGCTCGACCACCCCATGGACGGCGGCGCCGTCGGCGAGGTCGTCGTCTCGAACGCCGAGGGCTTCCAGGCCGGCGACCACGTCCTGCACGGCCTCGGCTGGCGCGAGTACGCGAGCGTCCCCGCCCAGCACGCGGTGAAGGTCGACGGCTCGCTCGCCCCGCTCTCCGCCTACCTCGGCGTGCTCGGCATGCCCGGGCTCACCGCCTACGCCGGCCTGTTCGACGTGGCGTCCTTCAAGGAGGGCGACGCGGTCTTCGTCTCCGGCGCCGCCGGCGCGGTCGGCAGCCAGGTCGGCCAGATGGCGAAGATCAAGGGCGCGTCCCGGGTCATCGGCTCCGCCGGTTCCGACGAGAAGGTCAAGCTCCTCACCGAGGAGTACGGCTTCGACGCCGCGTTCAACTACAAGAACGGCCCCGTCGCCGAGCAACTGCGCCAGGCCGCCCCCGACGGCATCGACGTCTACTTCGACAACGTCGGCGGCGAGCACCTGGAGGCCGCGCTCTCCTCGTTCAACGTGCACGGCCGCGCCACCATCTGCGGCATGATCGCCCAGTACAACGCCACCGAGCCCACCCCCGCACCGCGCAACCTCGCGCTGGTCATCGGCAAGCGGCTGCGCCTCCAGGGCATGCTGGTCGGCGACCACGCCGGCCTCCAGCAGCAGTTCGTCCAGGACGTGGCCGGCTGGCTGGCCTCGGGCGAGCTGAAGTACCGCGAGACGGTGGTCGAGGGCATCGAGAACGGCGTCGACGCCTTCCTCGGCCTGCTCCGCGGCGAGAACACCGGGAAGATGATCGTCTCCCTCGGCTGAACCGCCGTTCCCCGCACCCGTTAGGCTCAACCCCAGGCCGTCGCGATCGTGGGCGCGAGTCGCGGCGCATCAGCAGGAGGAATCCTCAGCATGACCATTCAGGACATCGCCGTCGCGTACACCGCCGTCGCCACCGCCGAGAACGGCCGTGACGGCCGCGTCGCCTCGGACGACGGCAAGCTCGACGTCATCGTCAACCCGCCGAAGGAGATGGGCGGCAGCGGCGCCGGCACCAACCCGGAGCAGCTCTTCGCCGCCGGTTACAGCGCCTGCTTCCAGGGCGCGCTGGGCGTCGTGGCCCGCCAGGAGAAGGCCGACATCTCCGGCTCCACGGTGACCGCGGCGGTCTCCATCGGCAAGACCGAGGCCGGCGGCTTCGGTCTGGAGGTCGCCATCACCGCGACCATCCCGAACGTCGACAAGGCGACCGCGCAGGCGCTCATCGAGAAGGCCCACCAGGTCTGCCCGTACTCGAACGCCACGCGCGGCAACATCAAGGTGGAGCTCGCGGTCGCCTGACCGCCCCCGCACCACTGAACCGAGCCCCGCCCCGGTCCCGTTAGGCTGACGCCATGCGTGATCTAGGGGCGGGGCTCGGTTTTCTGATCAAGGGCCAGCGCTGGGTGTTCGGCCACGGCAAGTGGTTCGGCATAGGGCTGCTGCCCGGTCTGATCACCCTCGTGCTGTACGCCGGCGCCCTCGTCGGCCTCGGCTACGGCGCCGACGACCTGGTGGCCTGGTCGACGCCGTTCGCCGACGATTGGTCCTCGCCCTGGCTGGGCCTGCTGCGCAACACCCTGACCGTGCTGGTCTTCGTCCTCGGCCTGTTCCTGGCCGTGATCACCTTCACCGCCGTGACCCTGCTGGTCGGGCAGCCGTTCTACGAGTCGCTGTCCGAGGAGGTCGAGCGCACCGAGGGCGGCACGGTCCCCGAATCAGGACTGCCGCTCTGGCGGGAGCTGTGGATCTCCGCCCGCGACAGCGTGCGCATCCTGGTGCGGGTCGGGCTGTACGCGATCCTGCTCTTCGCCCTCGGATTCGTGCCCGTGGCCGGGCAGACCGTCGTCCCCGTCCTCGGCTTCTGCGTCACCGGGTACTTCCTGGCCGAGGAGCTGACCGCCGTCGCGCTCCAGCGCCGGGGCATGGTGCTGAAGGACCGCCTCGCCCTGCTGCGCGGCCATCGCCTGCGCACCCTCGGCTTCGGCGTACCACTGGGGCTGGCCTTCATGCTGCCGTTCGTCGCCGTGTTCCTCATGCCCGGCGCCGTCGCGGGGGCGACCCTGCTGGCGCGGAGCCTGGTGGGCGACGAGGACACGGACGAGGACCCGGACGGCGCGGGCAAGGGCGAGACGGCCGCCGAGGGCTGAGCCGCCCCCCGCTCAGCGCACCGAGAACCCGTACACCGTCGTGGACGCGAACTCCTCGCCCGGCCGCAGCACCGTGCTCGGGAACTCCGGGCGGTTCGGCGAGTCCGGGAAGTGCTGGGTCTCCAGGGCGATCCCGGCGCACGGGCCGAACGGCCGCCCGTCGAAGTGGTCCGCCGTGTACAGCTGGAGCCCGGGCTCCGTCGTCGTCACCGTCAGCACGCGCCCGGACCCCTCGTCGTACAGCTCCGCCGCCGGGGCCGTGCCGTCGAGCACGAAGTTGTGGTCGTACTCCTTGGTCACCGGCCGGGGCTCGCGGAAGTCGAAGCGCGTGCCCTCCACCGGCAGCAGCTCACCGGTCGGCAGCGACTCCGCGTCCACCGGAGTGACCGCCCCCGCCGCGATCCGCAGCCGCTGACCGAGCGCGCTGCCGCTGTCGGCGCCCGCGAGGTTCCAGTAGGTGTGGTTCGTCAGGTTCAGCACGGTCGGCGCGTCCGTCACCGCCCGGTACGCGATGCGCAGCGCCCCGCCCTCGTCCAGCGTGTACGCCGCCGTCAGCTCGACGCGCCCCGGGAAGCCCTCCTCGCCGTCCGCCGAGACGAGGGACAGCTCCACCCCGTCCGGGATCGCCCGCGCGTCCCACACCCGCTTGTCGAAGCCGCACGCCCCGCCGTGGATGTGGTTGCGGCCCTCGTTGCGCGTGAGGTGGTGCGTACGGCCGTCCAGCTCGAAGGACGCCCCGCCGATCCGGTTCGCGTACCGGCCGACGAGCGCGCCGAAGTACGGCCCGGTGTACTCCTGGTACGAGGCCAGGTCCGGCAGCCCGAGCGCGATCCCGTCCCGTACGCCGTCCCGGTCCGGCACCTCGGCCGACTGCACGATCCCGCCGTACGTCAGGACCCGCACCCGCGTGCCGTCCCGCTCCAGCGTCCAGCGGTGCACCGCGGTGCCGTCCGCCAGGGTGCCGAAGTGCTCCGTACCGATCACCGTGCCCGAACCCGTCTGCATGATCAGCGACTCTACGCGGGCGGCCGGACCGCCGTGACGTTGCGGTAGGCGATCTCGGCGAGCCTGGCCTGTCCGTTGCGGCCGGGGTGGAACCAGTCCCACTGGCTGAGCTGCTTGCCGGTGAACCGGTAGTCGAACACCGCCCCACCGTCGTACCGGCAGCGGCGGTCCTTCGCGCACACCTCGCGCAGCACCTCGTTGTACGCCACGACCCGCTCCTGGACCGCGGTGCGCCGGGCCACCGCCGCCGCGCCCATGTCGTCCGCGTCGGACAGCATCGACTTGCAGATGCCCAGCTTCCAGATCTGCTTGCCCAGCGGATTGCCGCGCCCCTGGGACCACAGCCGCTTCAGGTCCGGCACGCTCGACACGTACACCTGCGCCTTCGGCGCCCCGGCGCGCAGCTCGCGCAGCGACGTCCCGAACGACCTCCGGAAGTCCGCCACCGGGGTCATCGACCGCACCGAGTCCCGGCAGGCGTCGTTGGCGCCGATCATCACGGTCACCAGGTCCGGGTCCTCGTCCGCCGCCAGCGCCATCTGCTCCGGCAGTTGCGCCATCCGGGCGCCCGTCACCGCGTGGTTCCAGCTGTGGTCCACCGCGCCGGACGCGCCCAGGAGCCGCACCGCCAGGCTGCGGACCGAGCTGTCCGTACCGGTCGACCAGGAGACCTCCGGGCAGTCGGCCAGCACCGAACACGCGTCGAAGCCGCGCGTGATGGAGTCCCCGACCGCCGCGATCGACTTCGGGCGCGGGTCCCAGACCGGGCCCGCCGCCGGGGACGGACGGCGCTCGGCAGCCGAGCCCTTCGTCGTCCCGTCGGACCCCGAGCCGCAGCCGGCCAGCGCCGCCGAGCCGAGGCAGGCCAGAGCGGCCAGCCCCGCCAGTGCGGTGCGCGAGCGGTGCCGTACGGACCGATCCGGCATTGCCTGGTCTCCTCCTGTTCGTGCCCCGCCGCTCCGCCGGGTGAAGACTGAGCGAAGAAGGGCCCCTGGACCGACGGTACGTCACACCTCCGACACCGGGGCGCGGTAGCTTTTCCCCGTCGAACCAGTGGCTTTCGCGGCTCCCGGCTCCACTCGGGTGGCATCCGAACATCACACCGCGTCACATACTGTCGCTTTTCCGGAGAATAACTCCCGATGCTGTTTACTGATGACAGGCCGCTGGGGAAGGCGAACCTCGTCCCACACTGGAGGTCCCGGTGACGACACGTGGAGTCCTGTAC
This sequence comes from Streptomyces sp. NBC_00209, assembly GCF_045206345.1. Classification (NCBI taxonomy): domain Bacteria; kingdom Bacillati; phylum Actinomycetota; class Actinomycetes; order Kitasatosporales; family Streptomycetaceae; genus Streptomyces; species Streptomyces sp. NBC_00209. Next base: position 5,022,426 of record NZ_CP108121.1, read on the forward strand.
GTTCACTCCGCACCGCGCGCGCTCTGCCCACACGTCGAATGGGCGGTGGCGGGAGTCCTCGGCGGGCGGGTGCAGCTCGACTGGATCAGACAGCCGGCCGCGCCGGGCACCTGGCGCTCCGAATTCTCCTGGCAGGCACGGCCCGGCACGGCGTCCAAGCTGGCGTCCGCGCTGCGCGGCTGGGACCTGCTGCGCTTCGAGGTGACGGCGGAGCCGTCGCCCACGGCGGAGGGCGAGCGCTACAGCTCGACGCCCGCGCTGGGCATCTTCCACGCCGTCACCGGCATGCACGGCGACATTTTGGTCCCCGAGGACCGCCTCCGCGCCGCGCTGGCCCGCTCCGCGGGCGGCGAGACGGACCTGGAGGCGGAGATCGCCAAGCTCCTGGGCAAGCCCTGGGACGACGAACTGGAGTCCTTCCGCCACGCGGGCGAGGGCGCGCCCGTCCGCTGGCTCCACCAGGTCGTATAACCGGGGCTCCGCCCCGGACCCCGCTCCTCAAGCGCCGGAGGGGCTTGATCTGTCCGGACGGCGCCGCGGAAAAACCAGCCCCTCCGGCGATTGAGGAGCGGGGGTTCGGGGGCAGCGCCCCTGACACAACGACGAAGCCCGCACCCTCACACGGAGGACGCGGGCTTCAGACGCGCTTCGCGCGTCAGACGCTACGGAACGCCAGCACCACGTTGTGGCCGCCGAAGCCGAACGAGTTGTTGATCGCCGCGATCGGCCCCTCCGGCAGCGCCCGGGGCGCGTCCCGGACGATGTCCGCCTCGATCTCCTCGTCCAGGTTGTCCACGTTGATCGTCGGCGGAGCCATCCGGTGGTGCAGCGCCAGGACCGTCGCCACGGTCTCGATGCCGCCCGCACCGCCGAGCAGGTGACCCGTCATCGACTTCGTCGCGGAGATCGCGACGTGGTCCAGGTCCTCGCCCAGCACCGCGCGCAGCGCCTTGACCTCCGCGAGGTCACCCTGCGGGGTGGACGTCGCGTGGGCGTTCAGGTGGGCGATCTCCGACGGCTTGAGGTCCGTCTGGTCCAGCAGGTTCTGCATCGCCGCGGCGATACCGCGGCCCGTCGGCTCCGGCTGCGCGATGTGGTGGGCGTCGGCCGAGAGACCCTGGCCCAGCACCTCGCAGTAGACCCGGGCGCCACGCTTCGCCGCGTGCTCCGCGGACTCCAGGACGACGACACCGGCACCCTCGCCGAGGACGAAGCCGTCACGGCCCACGTCGTACGGGCGGGAAGCCTTCTCCGGCTCGTCGTTGCTCTTGGACATCGCCATCATGTTGGCGAACGCGGCGATCGGCAGCGGGTGGATCGCCGCCTCGGTACCGCCGGCGAGGACCACGTCGGCGCGGCCGGTGCGGATCATCTCGACGGCGTACCCGATGGCCTCGGCACCCGAGGCGCAGGCGGAGACCGGGGTGTGGACGCCCGCCTGGGCGTTCACCTCGATGCCCACGTTCGCGGCCGGGCCGTTGGGCATGAGCATGGGCACGGTGTGCGGGGAGACGCGGCGTACGCCCTTCTCCTTCAGCACGTCGTACTGGTCGAGCAGGGTGATCACGCCGCCGATGCCGGAGGCGATCACCGAACCCAGCCGCTCGGGCTGGATCGTTTCGTCCTCACCGGCCTTGCCGGTGAAACCCGCGTCCGCCCACGCCTCACGGGCCGCGATCAGCGCGAACTGCGCCGAGCGGTCCAGCCGGCGGGCGAGCGGACGGGGCAGGACCTCAGAGGGATCGACGGCCGCCAGGGCCGCGATCCGGACAGGCAGTTCGGCGAAACGTTCGCCCTCAAGAGGCTTGACGCCGGAACGCCCGGCCATCAGACCTTCCCAGGTCGATGCGGAATCGCCACCCAGCGGAGTGGTTGCGCCGATACCGGTGACGACCACGGTGCGATTGGTCGAGTTCACTGGAAAATCTTCTCCACGTGTAGGGGGTCGTGAATCAGCGGCGCCACCGCCGGGTGGCGACACACGAACCGGCTGGATCAGTCCTGGTGCTTGAGGATGTAGGCCGCGGCGTCGCCGACGGTCTTGAGGTTCTTGACGTCCTCGTCGGGGATCTTCACGTCGAAGCGCTCCTCGGCGGCGACGACGACCTCGACCATGGACAGCGAGTCGACGTCCAGGTCGTCCGTGAAGGACTTGTCCAGCTGGACGTCCTCGGTCGGGATCCCGGCGATCTCGTTGACGATCTCGGCGAGACCTTCGACGATCTCTTCCTGCGTGGCGGCCATTTCGGCGCTCCTTCGATGTATTTCTGCTGGGTTCGGGCGTCCGGGCGAAAAGCCCGGAGTGCCTAGGGGAGAGTAACGACCGTCGCGGCGTAGACGAGACCCGCCCCGAAGCCGATGACGAGCGCGGTGTCGCCGCTCTTGGCCTGACCGGTCGCCAGGAGCCGCTCCATGGCGAGCGGGATCGAGGCGGCGGAGGTGTTGCCGGTGGTCTCCACGTCACGGGCGACCGTGACGCTCTCCGGCAGCTTCAGCGTCTTCACCATCGAGTCGATGATCCGCATGTTGGCCTGGTGCGGAATGAAGACGTCCAGGTCTTCCGGGGCGATCCCGGCCGCGTCCAGCGCCTGCTGGGCGACCTTCGCCATCTCGAAGACGGCCCAGCGGAACACCGCCTGGCCCTCCTGCGTGATGGCGGGGAACTTGACCTCGCCGCGGTCGTTGAGGGGCAGCTTCGTGACATCGCCGAGCTGGAAGTCGTTCCACGCCACGGTCTGCTTGATCGTCTCGGACTTGTCGCCCTCGGAGCCCCAGACGGTCGGGCCTATGGCGGGCACCTCGGAGGGGCCGACGATGACCGCTCCGGCGCCGTCGCCGAACAGGAAGGCCGTGGCCCGGTCCGTCAGGTCGGTGAGGTCGCTCAGCCGCTCGACGCCGATGACGAGCACGTACTCCGCGGAGCCCTCGACGACCATGCCCTTGGCCAGGGTCAGCCCGTAGCCGAAGCCCGCGCAGCCGGCCGAGATGTCGAAGGCGGCGGGCTTGCCGGCGCCGACCTTGTGGGCGATCTCGGTCGCGATGGCCGGGGTCTGCTTGAAGTGCGAGACGGTGGAGACGATGACCGCGCCGATCTGCTCCGGGGCGATCCCCGCGTCGGCGATGGCCTTGCCGGACGCCTCGACGGACATCGCGGCCACGGTCTCCTCCTCGGAGGCCCAGTGGCGGGACACGATGCCGGAGCGGGAGCGGATCCACTCGTCGGACGAGTCGATCGTCTCCAGGATGACCTCGTTGGGCACCACCCGGGTCGGGCGGTAGCCGCCGACCCCCATGATCCGCGCGTACGGAGCGCCCTGGCTGGGCTTGATCTTCGACATGCTCTCGGGCTCCTTAGGCGCCCGCGTGCTCAGCGATGAGCGCGCGGGCCGCGTCGAGGTCGTCGGGGGTCTTGAGCGCGAGGGTCGGGACGCCGGGCAGCGCCCGCTTGGCCAGACCGGTGAGCGTGCCGCCGGGGCAGACCTCGATGAGCGCGGTGACGCCCATCGCCTTGAAGGTCTCCATGCACAGGTCCCAGCGGACCGGGTTGGCGACCTGGCCGACGAGCCGGGTGATGACCTCGTGGCCGGTGGCGACGGTCTTGCCGTCGGCGTTCGAGACGTACGTCACCGAGGGGTCGGAGACGTCCAGGTCCCCGGCCGCCGCGCGCAGCCGCTCGACGGCGGGCGCCATGTGGTGCGTGTGGAAGGCGCCGGCCACCTTCAGGGGCACCACGCGGCGCACCCCCTCCGGCTTGTCCTCGGTGAGCGCGGCGATCTGCGCGGCGGTGCCCGCGGCGACGATCTGGCCGCCCCCGTTGACGTTCGCCGGGGTCAGCCCGAGCTTCTCCAGGTGGGGCACCGTGACCTCGGGGTCGCCGCCGAGCAGCGCCGCCATCCCGGTCTCGGTGACCGCGGCGGCGTCGGCCATGGCGAGCCCACGCGTACGGACGAAGCGGAGCGCGGCCTCCTCGCCGATGACGCCGGCGAACGAGGCGGCGGTGATCTCACCGACGCTGTGGCCGGCGACGACGTCCGGAGAGGCGTCGAGCGCGGCGGCCGACAGCAGACCGGCGGCGACCAGCAGCGGCTGGGCCACCGCGGTGTCGCGGATCTCCTCCGCGTCCGCCTCGGTGCCGTAGCGCAGGAGGTCGAGCCCGATGGCGTCGGACCAGGCCGCGATGCGGTCGGTGGCACCGGGGAGGTCGAGCCAGGGAGTCAGGAAGCCGGGCGTCTGAGCGCCTTGGCCGGGAGCGACGAGTACGAGCACCCTCACACTCTCTCTTGTGAACGGTCCGGAACACCCGTGGGGACAGGGACGAAGAACCGTAGGGGGAATTGTTGATGTCCGACAAAAGTCTAGGACTGCGTATCCCGGTCGGCCAGACGCCCCAGGATCAGGGCGATTCGCAGAGTGAACGCCGAGCGCACATCGGAAGGCGACCAGCCGGTGACGTCTGTCACACGTCGAAGCCGGTAGCGCACGGTGTTGGGATGCACGAAGAGCATCCTGGCCGCGCCCTCCAGGCTGCTCGCCTGTTCCAGATACACACTCAGCGTCTCCAGGAGCGCGGAGCCCGCCTCTTCCAGCGGTCTGTAGATCTCCTCCACCAACTGCTCGCGCGCGGCAGGGTCGCCCGCCATCGCGCGCTCCGGCAGCAGATCGTCCGCCAGCACCGGCCTCGGCGCGTCCTGCCAGGCGCCGCACGCCTTCAGCCCGGCGGCCGCGGCCTGCGCGGACCGGGTCGCGGCCAGCAGGTCCGCCACCACCGGCCCGGCCACCACGGGGCCCGCCGCGTACGGCCCGATCAGGGCCTTCGCGACCTGGAGCGGGTTGTCGCTGCCGCCCGCGATGACCACGAGGCGGTTGCCGAGCACCCCCGTGAGGACCTGGAGCTTGGCGTGCCGGGCGGCGCGCCGGATCGCCTCCACGGTCAGCTCGCTGTCCCCGTCCGGGGCGGTGCCCAGCAGGACGCAGACGTGCTCGGGGGAGTTCCAGCCGAGGGCGGCGGCCCGGGAGACGGCGCCCTCGTCGGCCTCGCCGGACAGCACCGCGTTCACCACGAGCGATTCGAGCCGGGCGTCCCAGGCGCCCCGGGCCTCGGCCGCCTGCGCGTACACCTGGGCGGTCGCGAACGCGATCTCGCGGGCGTAGACGAGCAGCGCCTCCCGCAGCACCGACTCGTCGCCGGGCGCGGCGACCTCGTCGATCGCGGCCTCCATGACCTCGATCGTGGTCCGCACCATCTCGACGGTCTGCCGCAGCGTGATCGCCCGGGTCAGCTCGCGAGGGGCGGTCCCGAAGACATCGGTCGAGATCGCCTGCGGGGTCTCCGGATGCCGGAACCACTCGGTGAACGCGGCGATACCGGCCTGGGCGACCAGGCCGATCCAGGACCGGTTCTCCGGGGGCATCGCCCGGTACCACGGCAGCGACTCGTCCATGCGGGCGATCGCGTTCGCGGCCAGCCGGCCGGAGGACTGCTCAAGCCGCTTCAGGGTCGCGGCATGGAGATGGGCGTCGTTCGCAGCGGGCTGCTCAGGATCGGGTCGGGGCACGTAGACAAGACTGCCTTATCCGGACGCGCGCCCGGAGGGCCGGGGCCGGATGGCTGCCGGGTCCGGGGCCGGCGGGCTACCGTGGACGGGTGATTTCCGTACACCGCGCGGGCGACCGGTTCGAGGGCGGGGACGCGGCGGCCGGCATCGCGTCCCGGCACGCGTTCTCCTTCGGCACCTTCTACGACCCCGACAACCTCCGCTTCGGCCCGGTCCTGGCCTGCAACGAGGAGCGCCTCGCGCCCGGCGCGGGCTTCGAGGAGCACCCGCACAGCCATACGGAGATCGTCACCTGGGTCGTCGAGGGCGAGCTGACGCACCGCGACTCGGCCGGTCACGCCACGGTGGTCCGGCCCGGTGACGTCCAGCACCTCAGCGCTGCCTCCGGCGTCCGCCACGTCGAACGCAACGACGGTGAACGCCCGCTGACGTTCCTTCAGATGTGGCTCGCGCCCCTGGAGCCCGGCGGCGAACCCTCGTACACGACCGTCCCGGGCATCGCCGACTCCACCCCGTACGCCCTCCCCGAGGCGGGCGCCATGCTGCACGTGCGCCGCCTCGCGGAGGGCGAGCGCGCGGCGGTCCCCGACGCCCCCCGGGCGTACGTGCACGTGGTGCGCGGCACGGTGCGCGTCGGCACCGAGGAGCTGACGGCCGGGGACGCGGCCCGGATCACCGGGGGGACGGGGCTCGAACTGGTCGCGGCGGAAACGGCCGAGGTGCTGGTCTGGGAGTTGTGCGACTGACCGGCACCCCGGCCACCGGCCCCGCGTCAGCGGGCGTGGTGCCGGTCGAACTGCTGCCGCGGGATCTCACTCAGCCGCACCGCCGACGGACGCCGACGGCTCCGGCCGCTGCTCCGGCCGGGAAACGCGTTGCGCCGCGCGGGCACCTTCGGGGCCAGGGCCACGAAGGCGAGCGGGGCGAGGACCGCGACGAGGATCAGCACGATGACGACGTTCATGTTCCTGCCTTCCGTCCGGTACTGATGGCCTTTCACTACTTGTCGTAACCGGAATTCGGCCCCGTAAACACGAGGGGTGACGGAGATCGCGATTGCGAGGGCGGGCTACCGCCGCCACATCGACCACATCGGCGGCCCCGACCGGAACGTCATCTCCTCGCGGACCTCGAAGCCGTGGCGGCGGTAGAACGTGAGGTTGCGGCTGTTGCTCGACTCCAGGAAGACCGGGCGGCCGTCCGCGTCCGCCCGGTCCAGCAGGCCGCCGAGGACCACCGAGCCGCGTCCCGTACCGCGTGCGTCGGCGCGGGTGCCGATGTACTCGACGTACCAGTGCGCGGGACGGGCCGGGTGCCGGTGCTCCAGGGCGAGCAACCGACCGGCGGTACGGGGGAGTTGGGTGCGGGCCGCCCGCAGCAGTGTGCCCGCGTTGCGCAGCAGGTAGGCCGCCGGGAGCTTCCACGCGCCGGGCTCCGCCCAGACGGCCGCCACCGTGCGGTGCCGGTCCGTCCACACCCGGCCCGCCGGGGCCTGCTGCGCCAGGTGCGCGGTGAACAGCAGCCGCAGCCGCCGGTCCCGGTCCCGGGGCATCAGCCAGGACCAGACCGGGTCCTCGGCGTACGCGTCGGCCAGGACGCCCGCGAGCGCGGGGACGTCGGACGCGGTGGCGCGGACTATGTCGTCGGTCATGGGCGGGGAGCGTAGCGGCCGTCCGTGACCGACGGCCAGGGTCCCGGCAAGACCGGCGGACCGGCCATCGGGGCGCGATTTTCGGCTATCACCGTGCGGGATCTCGACTGCATGTCGGGGCCATGTAAATCTGCCGGTGCCTCAGGAATACGTCCGCGGTTCGCCCGCCGTTCGTACCGGCGGCCTAGTTTTCGCAGGCGCGCAGACGTCCCTCCCCCTTGTGAACCACTCTCCCCCAGAGGTGCCCGATGACCCTTCAGACCAGCGAGATCCCCTGCCCGGACACCGAAGCCGATGACACCGGTGAGCTCACCAACGAGATGCGTATCAGCCGCCGCCGGATGTTGCAGACGGCCGCCGTCTCGCTCGGCGCCCTCGCCGCGGGGCCGGTGGCCGAGGCGGTCGGCGGGGCCCAGGCCGAGGCGGCCGAATACCGCCTGCCCAGAGGCTTCAAGGGCGATATCTCCGACCTGAAGCACGTGGTGATCCTGATGCAGGAGAACCGTTCCTTCGACCACTACCTCGGCCAGCTGAAGGGGGTGCGCGGCCACGACGACAAGCAGGTCCTGACCTTCCAGGACGGCACCAGCGTCTTCCAGCAGCGCGACGCCGCCGGCGCCATCGTGACGCCCGCCGTCTCCACCGCCACCTGGAGCGACAAGCACAACTTCTACGGTGCCAACGGCGGGCGCTGGGACACCTGGGTGCAGGACAAGGGCGACCACTGCATGTGGTACTACACGCCCGACTACATGCCGTGGATGTACTCGCTCGCCTCCCAGTACACCGTCTGCGACATGAACTTCTGCTCGCTGCACGGGCCCACCATCCCCAACCGCTACTACCTGATGAGCGGCACGGCGGGCGGCGAGACCACCAACGCGGGCCAGAACGACTACACCCGCCGCTGGACCACCGTCCCCGAACAGCTCCAGCAGGCGGGCATCGACTGGCGGGTCTACTCCGACAACAGCGGCAACGGCGTCGGCAAGAGCCTCCAGAGCGGCTACGTCGGCGAGTACGGCTGCAACGTCACCAACAGCTTCGCCGCCTTCGACCCCCGCACCACCGACCCGGCCGAGCTCGAACCGGGCACCGGCCGGGTCTGGAAGGCCAACTCCTTCGTCTACGCGGGCGCCACCACGCCCAACGACGACTCCGACGCCAATCTGGACGCCGTCCTGCGCGACCTGATCGCCGCCTGCGAGCCGGGCGCCGAGCACCCGCTGCCCGAGGTGTCCTGGGTGGTCATGCCCGCGGCCTGGAGCGAGCACCCGGGCTTCGACACGGTGCACGGCGAGCGGTACATGAACAAGGTGCTGAAGACCCTCCAGAGCAACGAGGACATCTGGAACCACACCCTGGTGATCATCACGTACGACGAGAACGACGGGAAGTTCGACCACGTCCTGCCGCCGCGCCCGGAGGCGGGCACCCCCGGCGAGTTCTCCGGCACCACCCCGTACGGCTTCGGGCCCCGCGTCCCGATGGTGCTGGTCTCCCCGTGGACGCGCGGCGGCTACGTCGCCTCGGAGGTCTTCGACCACACCTCGACCGTGAAGTTCCTGGAGACCTGGGCCGCGCATCTGGGCAAGCCGTTCACCTGCCCGAACATCACCCCGTGGCGCCGGTCCATCGCCGGGGACCTGACCAGCGCCATCGACTTCGCGCACCCGCGCCCCGGCCCGGTCGTCATCGCCGACCCGGTCACCGGCACCCCGCCGAGGCCGCCCCGCGACCGGATGGAGCCGCGCGGGCTCTCCTACCACCCGCACGCCGTGCTCACCGAGGACCGGGCCGCCGGAACGGTGACCGCCGCCATGACGCTCACCGGCGGTCCGGAGGGGAAGGCGGTGAGCCTCCAGGTCTTCCCCGACCGGTACCTCCCGTTCGAGAACATCCCGCACACGGTGAGCGCGGCGACCCCCCGCCCGTACACCTGGGACACGACCGCCACCGACGGCAGGTACGCCTTCTCGGTGTACGGCCCCGACGGGTTCCTGCGCTCCTTCGCCGGGCAGCTGCTCCCCGAGGACGCGAGCACGCGCCACATCGGCCTGCCCCGCGTCGAGCCGCGGCTGGTCCGGGGTTGGCGTCCGGTGGTCCGCCTGGGGCTGCACAACGACGGCCGCCACCCGGTCCGCTACACCCTGAAGGCCCACGACTACGCGGGCGGCACCCGCAAGGTCACCGTCCCCGGAGGCCACTCCGCGGTCGTGGACTGGCCCACCGAGCACGGCTACTACGACGTGATCCTCACGGCCGACACCGGCACCGGCTGGACCCAGCGGTACGCGGGCCGGGTGGCGACGGTGAACGACCACTGACGGAAGGGGCGGGCCCCGGCCGGGGACCCGCCCCCCGGCGCTACTTCAGGCCGAACGCCCGGATGACGTCCTGGCTGACCTCCAGCCCGTCCGGCCCCTGGGCGGTGGCCCGCAACGACACCCAGCCGCCCCGCTGACGCGGAGTGTCGAGGGTCGTCCGCCACGTCCCGTCGCCGGACCGCTTCAGCGCGACGGGCCGCCAGGTCTTCCCGTCGTCGTACGACACCTGGAGTGTGGCCGCGGTCGCCTTGGCACCGCTGGTGTAGCTGGAGGAGCTGAGCCCCAACGGCACCCGGCTGCCCGCGCGGACCTGGCCGAGGAGGTCGGTGTCGACGTCGTAGCCGAGGTCGAGGACCGGGATCTCCTCCTTGGGCGTGCCCTGCGGCGGGGCCTTCGAGCGGAACGTCCAGGTGGTGTCCGTGGCGGTGGAACCGGCCCAGGTGCCGTTGTCCCGGTCCGCCTTCAGCGAGAGCGTGAACTCCTGCTCGGCGGCCTGGAGACCGGTGGACCAGCCCGCGTAGGCGCCCTTGGCCACCACCGTGTCACCCTGCCGCAGTTCGGAGGCCGCGGTGCCGCCCGGCGACCGCGCGATGTGACCGTCCGAGCCGCCGGACCAGGCCGGTACGTTCCATGAAATGCCGTTGCTGGTACGGCTCGGCCGCCACAACCCCTCTCCGAAACGAGGCGCGTTGACCGGCTTGAACCAGTCACCGGGGTAGCGCTCGCCCGCCGTGTACGTCTGCCCCGGGGCGACCTCCAGGATGGAGTCGGCGCCGAGCGTGCTCAGGGTGAAGCGGTGATCCTCGTTCCACACCCCGAGCCCGGTGGGCGCGGGCGTGAGGTAGTCGGTGCGCGTGGCGGGGTAGCCCTCCTTCTGCGAACCGCCGACGCCCTGGCCCCAGGCCGGGGAGAAGATGCGGTGGCCGGTGCCCTCCCGCGTTCCGGCTTCCTTGCGGAGCGCGTAGAACGACGTGTCCACACGCGCGAGTTGGCCGGTGCCGGGGCGGTAGACCAGGTCCCGGTCCGGGATCGAGCCCTGCTGGTACTGGAGCAGGTCGTACTGATACTCCGGGTAGCTGTGCTCGTCCAGGCTCAGGACGCCGAAGCCGGTCCTCGCCTCCTTGATCAGGCGCGCCCCGTCCGCGCTGCCCGTACTCGCCAGCGTCAGACCGTGGTTGTCGCCGTACGCCTCGTACAGCCGCCCCGGCCGGTCCCCGAGGGTGATCAGCATGGCCGCGCCCGCGTCGGCGGCGGCCCGCGCCCGCTCGTCGGGGCTCGACGTGCCCCGGTCCACGATGACCGCGCGGCCCTTCGCGCGCAGCCGGGCGTAGTCGGCGGGGGTGCCTGCGCCCGCGTAGACGGTCCGCAGCAGCCGGAAGCCGTCGTGGTGGGCGGTGTTGTCCTGCCCGGCCAGCTCGACGGAGTGGCCGGTGAGTGTGGTGGCGTCGAGGGACTTCTGCCGCAACTGCCAGTGCACCATGAGGTCCTGGACGCCGCCCTCGGTCTGCGCGGTGGGTGAGACGTACAGCTCCGTGTACGCCCTGTCCAGGACGAACGCCGAACCGATGGCACCCCCGCCCGCGAGGCTGCGCCGGTACTGGATGACCGTCTGCCCGTTCTCCGTCTCGCGCGGCGCGGTGGCGCGTACCCGGTGGGCCCTCGTGGCGTCGAGGCGCGCCGTCGCGTCGCTGTGGCCGGGGCCGACGACGACGTCCGGGGCGACGAGCACGGCCATGCCCAGCGCGTCCGGATCGTCACCGTTCACGTCCAGGAAGCCGAAGGCGCTGTAGGTGCGCGCGGGGAGGCGCAGCGTGGTCTTCCCATAGACCTCCACGAAAGCGGGCACCGGGTTGCCTGGGAAGGTCAGCGCGACCGTGCCGGTGGCGGGCTTCCCGTCCCGGCCGGTCAGCTCGATGGTGTAGTCGTACGCCTCGGGCTCCTTGAACAGGGCGTACGCCGTGTGCGCGACGGCATCCCCGGTCGCCCGGTCGGTCGCGGTGACCACGCCGGACAACAGGGTCGACGGCGTGGACACGGGCAGCCCGGCCGGGTCGAGCCGCACCGACACCTCGGCGGTGCCGCCCGCCGGGACGGTCACCGACGCGTCGGACAGTGCGACGGTCGAGCCGGTGGTGTCCGTCTTCAGGTCGAGGGTGACGGCTGCGGTCCCCGTGTTGCGGTACGTGATCGTGCGGTCGACCGGTGCCGCGTCCGCGTTCGGCCACTTGAAGGCCGCGGTGGGCACTGACCCGGGCGCCTCGATCGTGGACTCCACGGCCGCGGTCACGTCCATGCGGCCGGTGCCCTGCTGGTACGGCGTCAGGCCGTCGAGCTTCTTCGACGTGGACATCAGCGCGTTCTTGACCCGGTTCGCGTCCCAGTCCGGGTGGGCCTGGTGCAGGATCGCGGCACCGCCCGCCACGTGCGGCGTGGCCATCGAGGTGCCGCTCATCGACTGGTACATCGACGCGCCCTCCGCCGGGTGCGCGGCCGCCGCGCTGATGCCGACTCCCGGCGCGGAGATGTCCGGCTTGAGAGCGTACGAGCGCGCCACCGGCCCCTGGCTGGAGAAGCCCGCCCGGGCATCGCGCTGGTCGACCGCGCCCACGGTGAGCGCGGCGGCCGCGGCCCCCGGCGAACCGATCGTGCCCACCGAGATGTTGTTCCCGGCGGCGACCACGAACAGCGGGCCGCCGTCGGCGGACAGCCGGTCCACGGCCTGCGAGAGCGGGTCCGTCCCGTCGGACGCGCTGTTGGTGCCCAGGCTCATCGACACCACGTCGACGCCCTGCTCCTTCGCCCACTCCATCCCGGCGAGGATTCCGGACTCGCTGCCCTCACCCGCGTTGGACAGCACCTTGCCGACGTACAGCCTCGCGCCCGGGGCGACGCCCTTCTCCTTGCCGCCGGAGGCCGCTCCCGACCCGGCGATCGTGGACGCCACATGCGTACCGTGGCCGTGCCGGTCGTCGGCGGTCTCACCCGGTACGAAGCTCTTCTCGGCGGCCACCGCGTCCTTGAGGTCCGGGTGGGTGGCGTCGATCCCGGTGTCCAGGACGGCCACCTTGCTGCCCGTCCCGTCGAAACCCTTCGCCCACGCCTCGGGCGCGCGCACCTGGGCGACGGAGTCGCTGAGTGCCGCCTCCACCTTGGCGTCGAGCCACAGCTTGCCGATGCCGCTGCCCGCGTCGAAGCCGCGTGCCTTCGCCGGGGCGGTGGGGGTGGTGTCCGGGGCGATGTCCTTCCAGAAGGCGCGCCCGTGCCCGGCGTCGGCCTTCATCGCCGTGGCGTCGACCTTGTCGAAGCGGCGCACCTTCGAGGTCCCGTCCGGCGCGGCCGGCGGTTCGGCGGTGCGGCCCTTCGGCGCGGTGGCTATCACCGGGATGCCGCCGGAGCGGGCGTCGTCGTAGCCCATGGCCACCAGACCGGTGACGTTGAACAACTCCGCGTCCAGCTTCCCCGAGGCGATGAGCCCCATCGCCTCGGTCGGGATCACATAGGTGTGATGGCCGTAGCTCTGCACGCTCACGCCGCCGCGGGCACCCGGGGCCCGGTCGACGGTGACGTCGTCCTGGTCACCGGGCCGGTCCGTGTAGTGGACCACGTCCCCGGTGACCAGGGTGATGTCGTGGGCGGCCTGCCCGGCCGCCGCCGGGCCCGCCGTCGCCGTGCCGTGCGCGGAGGCCGGAGGGGAGACCAGCAGCGCGCCGCTGAGCGCCAGCGCGGTCGCGGTCGCCGCCGGAAGATACCGGAGTCTGTGTCTGGGTCGCGTCATGGAGGGGGTCTGCGCGGCCGCGGACCCCGGCAATCACGGTCCCGGTGGCGGGACTGCGTCATGGCGTGAGCTCGTCAAAAAGACGGACTGTCCCCCGGTCGGCCCGCCAGCTCCGCCAGCACCGCGTCCGTGAACGGCGGCCACACCTCGGCCGCCCACGGGCCGAAGGGCCGGTCGGTGAGCGCGACGCAGGCCGCGCCCGCCGCCGGGTCGACCCAGAGGAAGGTGCCCGACTGCCCGAAGTGGCCGAAGGTCGCGGGGGAGGAGGAGGCCCCGGTCCAGTGCGGGGACTTGGAGTCGCGGATCTCGAAGCCCAGGCCCCAGTCGTTGGGGTTCTGGTGGCCGTAGCCGGGAAGGACGCCCTTCAGGCCCGGGTGGACCACGGTCTGCGCGGCGAGCACCGTGCGCGGGTCGAGGAGGCGGGGGGCCTGCACCTCGGCGGCGAAGCGCGCGAGGTCGGCGACCGTGGAGACGCCGTCCTTGGCGGGGGAACCGTCCAGGGTGGTCGCGGTCATCCCGAGCGGTTCCAGGACCGCCTGTCGAACGTATTCCGGGAACGGGATCTCGGTGGCCTTCGCGATGTGGTCGCCCAGCACCTCGAAGCCCGCGTTGGAGTAGAGGCGCCGGTTGCCGGGCGGGGCCATCGCCCGGTGCTCGTCGAAGGCGAGGCCGCTGGTGTGGGCGAGGAGGTGGCGCACGGTCGAGCCCTCGGGGCCCGCCGGTTCGTCCAGCTCCACGGCGCCCTCCTCGTACGCCACCAGCGCCGCGTACGCCGCGAGCGGTTTGGTGACGGAGGCGAGCGGGAAGCGGTGCGCGGTCGGGCCGTGCGTACCGGCGACCGTGCCGTCCGCTCGTACGACGGCCGCCGCGGCGGTGGGGACGGGCCAGTTCTCGATCATCGCCAGGCTCTGCATGCGTACGAGAGTAGATTCCAGGTCCCGCCTGTCGGAAACCGCACCCGGCCCTGCTTGCTTCGAGTGCACTCCAACGTCATAGCGTGGAGGCATGACGGTGATGGAGAGCACTTCGACCCGGGCCGATATCTGCGCCTCCGCCCCCTCGGCGCACCCGCGCCCCGACGGGCAGGACCGCTACACGATCAGCGAGGTCGCCGCGTTCACCGGCCTGACCGCCCACACCCTGCGCTGGTACGAGCGGATCGGGCTCATGCCGCACGTGGACCGGTCGCACACCGGCCAGCGCCGCTTCAGCAACCGGGACCTCGACTGGCTCGCCTTCGTCACCAAGCTGCGGCTGACCGGGATGCCGGTCGCCCACATGGTCCGGTACGCCGAGCTCATACGCGAGGGCGACCACACCTTCGAGGAACGGCAGGAGCTGCTGGAGGCGACCCGCCGCGACGTGAGGACGCGGATCGCGGAGCTCCAGGACACCCTGGCCGTGCTGGACTACAAGATCGACTTCTATGCGGGCGCCCGTCGGGCGCCGGAAGGGCCCAGTGCCTGATGACCGACAACAAGATCGCCACCGTCGAACTCGGCCGGGGCGGCCCCCGGGTCGGGGTCCAGGGCCTCGGCTGCATGGGCATCAGCGAGTTCTACGGCGACACCGACGAGGTTTCGGCCCGCGAGACGCTGGAAACGGCGCTGACGGCGGGCGTCACCCTCTTCGACACCGCCGACATCTACGGCAGCGGCGCCAACGAGACCTTCCTCGCGCCGTTCGTCGGGGCGCACCGCGACGAGATCACCCTCGCCACGAAGTTCGGCATCGAGCGGCGCGAGGACGACCCCGACTACCGGGGGATCAACAACAGCCCCGCGTACATCCGCAAGGCCGTCGAGGCGAGCCTGCGCCGCCTGAACACCGACGTCATCGACCTCTACTACATGCACCGCCACGACACCGCCGTCCCGTTCGCGGAGTCCGTCGGCGCCATGGCCGAGCTGGTCCGGGCGGGCAAGGTCAAGCAGCTCGGGCTCAGCGAGGTCACCGGCTCCGAACTGCGCGAGGCGCACGCCGTGCACCCGATCGCCGCCCTCCAGTCCGAGTGGTCCCTCTTCAGCCGGGACGTCGAGCGCAGCGCGGTGGCCGCCGCCGCCGAGCTGGGCGTCACGGTCGTGCCGTACTCGCCGCTGGGCCGGGGCTTCCTCACCGGGTCCTTCGCGGACGCGGGCAAGGAGCTGTCCCAGGGCGACTTCCGCGCCTCGCAGCCCCGGATGACCGGCGAGAACGCGAAGACCAACGCGGCGCTCCTGGAGCCCGTCCACAAGATCGCCGCCGCCCACGGGGCGACCGCCGGGCAGGTCGCGCTGGCCTGGGTGCAGCAGCGCGCCCAGGTCCACGGCATCACCGTCGTCCCGATCCCGGGCACCCGCAAGAGCCACCGCCTCCTGGAGAACACGGGCGCCACCCGCCTCACGCTCACCGACGACGAGCTGGCCCTCCTCGAACCGATCGCCGGGCAGGTCGCGGGCGACCGCTACCAGGACATGAGCCTGACCTCCCTCGCGCGCGAGTAGCGCGGAGTAGCGTCCGTACGGGGAAGCGACAGAGGAGGCAGCCGCATGGCGATCAAGCGGATGGACAACGTCGGCATCGTGGTCGAGGACCTGGACGCGGCCGTCGCGTTCTTCCGGGAACTCGGCATGGAGCTGGAGGGCAAGGGCGAGGTCCAGGGCGGCTTCGCCGACCAGTGCACGGGCCTCGAAGGCACCCACTGCGAGATCGCCATGCTCCGGACCCCGGACGGGCACAGCCGCCTGGAGCTGGCGCGATACCTCAGCCCCGCGCTGATCGACGCCCCGCGCGACCGGCCGCACAACGTGCTCGGCACGCACCGCGTCATGTTCGCCGTGGACGACATCGAGGACACCGTGGCCCGGCTGCGCCCTCTCGGCGGCGAAGTCGTCGGCTCCATCGCCCGGTTCGAGGACAGCTACCTGCTCTGCTACCTGCGCGGCCCGGACGGCGTCATCGTCGGGTTGGCGGAGGAACTGGGCGGGAAGGGCTGACCGGCGGATCCTCGCGGGTCAGGCGTACGCGCCTTCGGCGATCGCCGTGAACGCGCTCAGCGACTCGGTGCCCGGCGCGAAGTAGCCCGTGTGCCCCTCCGCGTCGTCCGCGGGTACCCGGCGGGCGCCGAACCCCGGCGACGCGGGGTCCGCGCCGTGGCCGAGCCCGGCGAACTCGACGTGCGGGACCTTGCCGATCCAGTCGCCGGGGTCCTTCGCCGCCCACACCCGTGCCCCGGTGCGCAGACCGGCCACGCTGTCCGCGCGCATCCCGGGCGAGCCGAGCACCACCAGGTCGGCGACGCGCAGCCGGTGCGCGGCCAGGCCGCAGACGACCGAGCCGTAGCTGTGGCAGAACACCGCGGTGACGGGCACCCCGGCGGCCGTCAGCCCGTCCGTGAACCGGGTCAGCCGCGCGGAACCGGCCTCCGCCAGCGTCCCCCGCGCGGCGTCGAGCCCGAGGCCCACCGGGGTGGTGTACCCGGCCCAGGCGATCACGGCGGTGCCCGGGCCCGTACGGGCGTACAGCGACCTCGCCATGCCGGCCGGGGTGCCGTACACGTCGGTCGTACGGTCGAAGGTTCCGGCGTCGATGTCGGACCCGGGCACCACCACGGACACCCGCCGGGCGGCCGTCAGGTCGCCGAAGACCTCCGCGACCTGGCCCCGGCCGCGCGGGTCGAACGCCAGGAAGCGGCGGGCCGGGTCCTCGGCGAGGCGGGCGTAGCGGGGGTCGTGCGAGGCGTGCAGGGCAAGGGCGTTGGCCCGGTAGCGCAGTTCTACGGGGGCACCGTCGAGGTTGCCGACGACGAGCGGATGCCTTGCGGCCAGGGCCTGTTGCTCGGTGTCCGTGAGACTCGCGAAGAACCGGGCCGCCTCGGCGGGTGAGTCCCGCTCCGGGTCGGGCAGCTCGCGGCCCAGCGTGTGGTCGGCCCGCCAGGACGCCGTGCCCGGCGGCGGGCCCGTGACCGCCTGCTGGGCGTTGCCCGACACCCAGCCCGCCGTCCCCGATGCCACGGTGACCGCCAGCGCGGCCGCGACCAGGGTCCTCGCGTAACGCCGCATCCGCCCCGACCTCCCTCTTCGGCCCAACCGGCCGGTCCCCGCACGCCGTTCGGCGCGACGGGAGGAAGGTAGGAACGCGGTGGGTGCGCGGGCGTCACACCGGGGAGCCAACCGCCGTGTGATACCCGGGTAGGGGGCGGGTGGGTCAGGCGGAGCCGGGGACGACGAGCCCCGCCTCGTACGCGAAGATCACCGCCTGCGCCCGGTCCCGGAGGGACAGCTTCGCCAGGACGCGCCCGATGTGCGTCTTCACCGTCTGCTCGGCGAGCACCAGCTTCCCGGCGATCTCCTGGTTCGACAGGCCGCGCGCGATGAGCTCCAGGACCTCCGTCTCGCGTGGCGTCAGCCCGTTGAGCCGCAGCGCCGCCCCGCCCCGGGCCGCCGCAGACGGCCCCTGCTTCGCGAAGTCGGCGATCAGACGGCGCGTCACGGACGGCGCGAGCAGCGCGTCGCCCGCCGCCACCACCCGGACCGCCGCGATCAGGTCGGCCGGAGGCGCGTCCTTCAGCAGGAAGCCGGACGCCCCGGCCCGCAGCGCCTCGTACACGTAGTCGTCCACGTCGAACGTGGTCAGCATCAGCACCCTGGGCACATGGACCACGCCCGGTGGCGGTTCCAGCAGTGCGCGGGCCGCCGCGAGGCCGTCCATCTCGGGCATCCGGACGTCCATCAGGACCACGTCCGGGTGGACCCGGCGGCTGACCTCGACGCCCTGGCGCCCGTCCGGCGCCTCACCGACCACGTCGATGTCCGCCTGCGCCGCCAGCAGGGCCGCGAAACCCGCCCGCACCATGGCCTGGTCGTCGACGATGATCACACGGATGGGCACGGTTCCTCCGGACTCAGGGGGCGTCGTCGGGCCCGGCCGGGGACAGCGGCAGCCGCGCGGCGACCCGGAACCCCCCGTCCGGCAGCGGCCCGGCGTCCAGTGAGCCGCCCGTCAACCGTACGCGCTCCCGCATCCCGACCAGACCGTGGCCCGTTCCCGCCGACTCCAGCGGCGAAACCGGTTGTTCCGGCGGACTGTTGACGACGAGCACCGTCAACTGCTCCCCGTCCGAGGTGACCGAGACCCGCGTCCGGGCCCCTGATGCGTGCCGGACCACGTTCGCCAGCGCCTCTTGAACGATCCGGTACGCAGACAAGTCAACGGCCGGCGGTACGTCACCCAGATAGGCGGCCAGAGACAGTTCGGCCGGAAGCCCCGCCCGTACCGTCGCCTCCACCAGCTGCTGCAAGCGGCCGATCCCGGGCTGCGGGGCCCGCTCGCCCTCCGCACCGTCTCCGCGCAGCACCACGAGCAGCCGCCGCATCTCGGCCAGCGACTCCCGCGCGCTCGCCGCGATCGTCCCGAACTCCTCGCGCGCCGCCTCGGGCAGATCCGGCAGCCGGTAGGGCGCGGAGTCCGCCTGGACGGTGATCACGGACATGTGGTGGGCGACCACGTCGTGCAGCTCCCGGGCGATCCTGGCCCGTTCCTCCAACAGCGTCCGCCGGGCGCGCTCCGCCTCGCTGACGGTCTCCTGCTCGGCGAGCCGACGCTGCGCGACGCGTCGTTCCCGTACCGCCGCGCCGATCACCAGCACCACGGCCGCGAACAGGGGCAGCAACAGCGCGGAGCCGTTGCTGCGGTCCACGCGGACCAGATGGAGGATGAGGCTCGCCGCCCCGGTCGCCAGCCAGACGGCGACGAGCACCCGCCTGGACCTGCGCAGGGCCAGCGCGAGCAGCAGGAAGAGGTAGGCGATCAGCGGCGCGGGCGGCCACGGCCACACGTCGTACGCGCGGGCCGGCTTCCCGAGGAGCACCAGCGCGCCCGCGATGTCCGCCGGGAAGACGATCCACCAGGCCCACAGCGGCCGCCGCGCCAGCATCAGCAGCGGCGCGGCCTGGGTGACGGCGAGGGTGAGGGCAGCCCCGATGTCGAGGCCGTACTGATCGCGGAGGTTGGCCAGGGTGACGGGGAGGAAGAGCACCGTCAGGGCGACGGCGGCGGCCTGCGGCAGGAAGCTCGTCCAATGCCGCGAACCGGAGGCGTGCGCGGGGGCGGGAGCGGGTATCGGCTCGGTCATCTCGGGCGGCTGCCGGCGGCCGGTTACAGCTCGGCCAGGAGCTGCGCCTTCTTGGCGCTGAACTCCTCGTCGGTCACCAGGCCCGCCCGGTGCAGCTCCCCGAGGTGGTGGATGCGCTCCGCGATGTCGGCCGGATCGCGCCGGGCGGCGGCGGTGAGGGGAGCGGCGGCCGGGGGCGCGGACTGCTTCCTGCGTACGGATTCGAGGACGGCCGCCGCGAAGGGCAGCGACTCGTGGACCGGGCCGTAGCCGAGCCCGAAGATCACCGCCGCGGGGTCCTGGTCCGCCCGGGCGGGCCGGGGTATCACCGGCTGCACGCCAGTGGCCGTCCCGCCCGTCGCGGGACCGCTGAGCCCTCCGGAGGCGTGGACCACGGCGTCCGAGCCCTTGGGCAGCAGCCGCAGGTAGCCCTCCAGGCCCTCCGGCGAGCGCCACTCGACCCCGCACAGATCCGTGACCGGGAACGTCTGGTCGCCGGCCTTCCACTTCTCCGACGAGGCGCCCGTCCAGAACCAGCGGAACGAGATCCGCTCACCGTCGAAGCCGGCCCGCCCGTCGTACGCCTTGAACTGCATCGGGGCCTCGGGGGCCGCGACCAGGAAACGGTCCGCGGGCTCGCCCGCGTCCGCGCCGAGGCAGGCCCGCAGCTCGTCCGCGTAGTACTCGGCCAGCGTCTCGCGGGCGGCCGGGAGCACCAGCCGGTACGGGTCGCAGCCGTCCTTGAGCTGCCCGGCGGCGGCTTCGAGGAGCGGATCGGCCCCGGGGCGCGGGACGGCACGCAGCACCACCGTGCCCCGCTTGCCCGGGGCCAGCGTCACCGACGACAGCGCCGCGTGCGGGACGCGGCGCTCGCGGAGGCTCTGGAGGAGTCTCGGCGTGCGGATACCCCGTTCGTAGCGGATGAGCACGGAGTCGGCGTCGAACTCCCAGGTGGCATGAATTCCGGCCAGCACATCACCCATGCGCCTCATCGTATGCGGCACTTGCCCGCCCCGTCCCCTCTCGGAGTCGACCGCTTCCGGAGGCCGGACGCGGTGTCTCTACGCGCGTCAGGCTGTCGAGTTGGCGTACACCCCGTCGTTGCAGGTGCTGTCGGCCGGTGCGCAGGTCACCGATGTGTACGCGCCAACTCCGATCGCGGCGAAGTTGTCCAGGCTCTCGGTGCCCGGCTCGAAGTAACCGCCGTGGCCGACCGCCCTGTCCGCCGAGACGACCCGGGCGCCGAAGTCGTGGTCCACCGGATCCGCGCCGTGTCCGAGACCCCCGAACTCCAGGTTCGGCACGTCCTCGATCCAGTCGCCGCTGTCCCGCATCGCCCACACGTGCGCCCGGGTGTGCAGCTGCCCGGCGCTGTCCGCCCGCATGCCGGGGCTGCCGGCCACCGCGATGTCCTCGACCCGGCCGGGCAGCCTGCCCGCGGCGACCCCGCACAGGACGGAGCCGTAGCTGTGGCAGAACAGCGAGACGGGCGCCGGTCCCGGGAGGGCCCGGACGAGCG
The DNA here is from genome assembly GCF_045206345.1 of Streptomyces sp. NBC_00209. Lineage (NCBI taxonomy): Bacteria > Bacillati > Actinomycetota > Actinomycetes > Kitasatosporales > Streptomycetaceae > Streptomyces > Streptomyces sp. NBC_00209. The sequence continues at coordinate 5,043,344 of NZ_CP108121.1, forward strand.
CGTCGAGCCGGACCGCCCCGCGCTCGGCGAGGTTGCCGAGGGCGGCGTCCATGCCGATGCCGACGGGCGTCGTGTAGTCGGCCCAGGCGATGACGGCGGTGCGCGCCTCGGGGCTCGCGGCGCGCTCGGCGGCGTACAGCGACTTGGCCATGCCGACGGGCGCGGCGTTGGTCTTGGGCCCGGTGCGTTCCAGCGTCAGCAGATTCGTGTCGACGCCGGGCACGACGAGCGAGATGCGCCGGGCCCGGTCCAGGTCGCCGAACACCTCGGCGGCGAGCCCGCGTCCCGACGGGTCGAACGCCAGGAAGTGGCGGTCCCGGGCGAGCATCGACCGGAACCGGTCCAGGCGGTGCTGGGCCTCGGCGCGGCCGGACGCGGAGAGTCTGGTGTCGTGGACGCGTTTGCGCTCGACCGCGCTCGCCTGCCCGATCGCCCGCCGGTTCGCGCGGTAACGGGTGGTGACCGGGGCGCCGTTGAGGTTCCCCACGACGAGCGGATACCGGTCGGCGAGGTGGGCGCGCTGCGCCGGGGTCAGCGTGGCGAAGAAGTGCGCCAGCTTGTACGGCGGGGTGTCGGCGTCCGGCAGCGGCTGTCCCGCTATCGACCCCTTGGCCCAGGCGGCCAGCGCGAGCGCGCGCGAGTCGCCGGAACGCTGGTGGTGCACGGCGGTCCAGCCGGTCGTCGCGAGCATCACGAAGACGACCGCGACGGCGAGCAGGGCGCGCCAGGCGGTGAGCGTGGGAGAGGAGTCGAAGGAAGTCACTCCGGACCACCCTAGGAGACGGGTGGAGCCGGTTCGGGAGCAGGGTGACGTACATCACCCGACTGTGCGGAAGGACACGGTGATTGCCTCACCCTGCGTGCGGCCTTGCGGCACGCTCCGCGCCTTTCGCGTCAACTCTGTGCGGGTCGTCACCTTTCGGAGTGGATCTGACCTCCAACCCTTCCGATTACTCTCCGTAACGGCGCAGGGTGGGTGCCGGGAGATCCACACCGGTGGACGACCCACATCAGCCAGTTCCGTCACATCGGCGGTTCCGGCACGGCAGTTTCATCATCACGGGGGTTCGACTCGCATGCGTACGACCGTTGCCGCGGCCTTTCTGGCCGTCACCGCCCTGTTCCTGCTCGCGCCCACCGGGACCACCGCGCCCGCCGAGGCCGCGCCCGTCTCCCTGGGGGCCTGCGCGAGCGGGCAGCTCTGCCTCTGGTCCAAGCCCGACTTCACCGGCGCCCGGCAGACCCATGAGCTGTCCACCATCGACATCGAGAGCTGCGTCCCGCTGAAACCCGGCACCACCGCCCAGGCCCTCGCCAACCGCACCGGCCGGCCCGTCACCACTTACCAGTCCGCCGAGTGCGCCGAGACCGGCGAGTTCGAGACGTACCCGGGTGGCGGCACCTGGCTGCCCCGCTCGCCGTACCAGGTGCGCGCCTTCAAGGTGTGGGAAAACTGAGCGGATCCGGACGCGCCGCGGGGCGGCGGAACCCTTCCCGGGTCCCACCGCCCCGCACCGGGCCGGTCTCCGCGCCCGCGTTACGCGTCGCCGCCCGCGGCCCCCGGATCGGCCGAGGCCACGTCCAGCAGCTCGTAGCGGTCGACCGCCGTCTTCAGCGCCGACCGGTCGATCTTCCCCTCTTTCGCCAGCTCCGTGAGCACCCCGAGCACGATCGACTGCGCGTCGATGTGGAAGTACCGCCGCGCCGCGCCCCGCGTGTCCGCGAACCCGAACCCGTCCGCGCCCAGCGACTGGTACGCACCGGGCACCCAGCGGGCGATCTGGTCCGGCACGGACCGCATCCAGTCGGACACCGCCACGAACGGCCCCTGCGCCCCGGACAGCTTGCGCGTCACGTACGGGACGCGCTGCTCCTCCTCCGGGTGCAGCAGGTTGTAGCGCTCCACGTCCACGGCCTCGCGCCGCAGCTCGTTCCAGGAGGTCGCCGACCAGACGTCCGCCTTCACGTTCCACTCGTCGGCGAGGATGCGCTGCGCCTCGACCGCCCACGGCACCGCCACACCGGACGCCAGGATCTGGGCCGGGATCTCGCCCTTCTCGCCGCTGCTGTAGCGGTAGACGCCCTTCAGGATGCCCTCGACGTCGACATCGGCGGGCTCCGCCGGGTGCTGGATCGGCTCGTTGTAGACGGTGAGGTAGTAGAAGACGTCCTCGTTCTCCTCGGGCGCCCCGCCGTACATCCGGCGCAGGCCGTCCTGCACGATGTGCGCGATCTCGTACCCGAACGCCGGGTCGTAGGCCACGCAGGCCGGGTTGGTCGACGCCAGCAGCTGCGAGTGCCCGTCGGCGTGCTGGAGCCCCTCGCCGGTCAGCGTCGTCCGGCCGGCGGTCGCGCCCAGCACGAATCCGCGCGCCAGCTGGTCCGCCATCTGCCAGAACTGGTCACCGGTGCGCTGGAAGCCGAACATCGAGTAGAAGACGTACACCGGGATCAGCGGCTCGCCGTGCGTGGCGTAGGCGGAGCCCGCGGCGATCAGCGAGGCCGTGCAGCCCGCCTCCGAGATGCCGTCGTGCAGCATCTGCCCGGTCGGCGACTCCTTGTACGCGAGCAGCAGATCGCGGTCCACCGACTCGTACTGCTGCCCGAGCGGGTTGTAGATCTTCGCGCTCGGGAAGAAGGCGTCCATGCCGAACGTGCGGTACTCGTCGGGCGCGATCAGCACGAAGCGCTTGCCGATCTCCTTGTCCCGCATGAGGTCCTTCAGGATGCGGACGAACGCCATGGTGGTGGCGATCGACTGCTGCCCCGAGCCCTTCTTCGCCGCCGCGTACGTCTTGTCCTCGGGCAGCGGCAGGGGCTTCGCGCGCACCACGCGGGTCGGGACGTAACCGCCCAGGCCCTTGCGGCGGTCGTGCATGTACTGGATCTCCTCCGAGCCGCGGCCCGGGTGGTAGTACGGCGGGTTGCCGTCCTCCAGCTCCTTGTCCGCGATCGGGATGTGCAGCCGGTCCCGGAACCGCTTCAGGTCCTCGGCGGTGAGCTTCTTCATCTGGTGGGTCGCGTTGCGGCCCTCGAAGTTCGGCCCGAGCGTCCAGCCCTTGACCGTCTGCGCCAGGATCACCGTCGGCTGGCCCCTGTGGGCCTTGGCCGCCGCATAGGCCGCGTACACCTTGCGGTGGTCGTGACCGCCGCGCCCCAGGTGCAGGATCTGCTGGTCGGACATGTCCTTGACCATCTCGCGCAGCCTCGGGTCGTCCCCGAAGAAGTGCTCCCGGATGTACGCGCCGGTCTCCGTGGCGTACGTCTGGAACTGCCCGTCCGGCGTCGTGTTCAGCTTGTTGACCAGGATGCCCGTGCGGTCCTGCGCCAGCAGCGGGTCCCAGGACCGGTCCCAGACCAGCTTGATCACGTTCCACCCGGCGCCCCGGAACTGGGACTCCAGCTCCTGGATGACCTTGCCGTTGCCGCGTACCGGACCGTCGAGGCGCTGGAGGTTGCAGTTGACGACGAAGGTCAGGTTGTCCAGGCCCTCGCGGGCGGCGATGGACAGCTGCCCGAGCGACTCCGGCTCGTCCATCTCGCCGTCGCCGAGATACGCCCACACATGCGAGCCCGAGGTGTCGGCGAGGCCGCGCGCCTCCATGTAGCGGTTCATCCGCGCCTGGTAGATCGCGCCGAGCGGGCCGAGGCCCATCGACACCGTCGGGAACTCCCAGAAGTCCGGCATCAGCCGCGGGTGCGGATAGCTGGACAGCCCGTTCGGCGCCTTCGACTTCTCCTGGCGGAACGCGTCCAGCTGCGCCTCGCTCAGCCGGTCCAGCAGGAAGGCGCGGGCGTAGATCCCGGGCGAGGCGTGTCCCTGGAAGAAGATCTGGTCGCCGCCCAGACCGTCGTCCTTGCCGCGGAAGAAGTGGTTGAAGCCGACGTCGTACAACGAGGCGGAGGAGGCGAACGTGGCGATGTGACCGCCCACGCCGATCCCCGGGCGCTGGGCGCGCGAGACCATCACGGCCGCGTTCCAGCGGGTCGCGTTAAGGATCTTGCGCTCGATCTCCTCGTCGCCGGGGAAGAACGGCTCGTCCTTCGTGGCGATCGTGTTGACGTAGTCCGTGCTGCGCATCTCCGGCACGGCGACGCGCTTCTCGCGCGCTCGCTCGATGAGCCGGAGCATGAGGTAGCGGGCCCGCTCACGGCCTCGCTCGTCGACGGCGGCGTCGAGGGAGTCGAGCCATTCCTGGGTCTCTTCGGGATCAAAATCCGGGACCTGACTCGGAAGGCCGCCAATGATGATCGGGTTGCGATCGGATCCGGAAGCCACGCTGTTCCTTCGCTGTTCGGTGCTGCGCTTCGGGGCCTGTTGCGGGAGTCCTGCCCCCGGGCATGAGGATGTGTACGCCATCCCCATCGTGTACCGCTGAATCGCGTACGTCATCTCTACCGAGAGGTAACCGCGCACGCGTCCCCGGCAGGGTTCCGCCGGGGCGGATGGACGGCCTCCGAGTGGGTATCGGTGCAGGCAGAAGGTGTCGGACAGGATGGGGCAGGCAGGATGAGAGGGGACGAAACGCAACCATACGCCCAAGGCGTGCAAGTGTTCCCAAAAGCTGCTCGGCTCCGAATGCCGGACCGAAACGGCATAAGCTGTCCAAGGACGTAGGACGCGACAGGAGTGGAGGAGGACGCGGGCTCTCGCAGGGAGGCTGCCTGAAGGACGGCGACGTGACAGGAAACGTCACCGTTTAGGCGGTCTCGTACGCTGGGTACTTGCGCGATCCGCCGCTCCCGTGTGGACTACGGCCAACGCCCCGCGCACGCGCGTGGCTGAAGCATTTTCCGAACATGATCAGGAGGCAACCCGTGAGCGCGACCGCGGACCACGCGGAGGAGCGGACCAACCCGGCGGCACGCCTGGGGTTCGAGCCCGGACAGGTGGTCCAGGAGATCGGCTACGACGACGACGTCGAGCTGGAGCTCCGTGAGGGCATTGAGGCCATTACCGGCCAGGATCTCGTCGACGAGGACTACGACGACGTCGCTGACGTCGTCCTGCTGTGGTTCCGCGACGAGGACGGCGACCTTACGGACGCGCTGGTGGATGCCATTGGTCTGCTCGAGGACGGCGGCGTGGTCTGGCTGATGACGCCGAAGACCGGCCGCGACGGATACGTCGAGCCGAGCGACATCAACGAGGCCGCCCAGACCGCCGGGCTCGCCCAGACCAAGAGTGTCAACGCGGGCAAGGACTGGTCGGGAAGCCGCCTCGTCACGCCCAAAGCGGCCAAGGCCAAGCGCTGACCCCACCAACCCCTGAAGGCCCCCGACGGCATCGCGCCGGCCGGGGGCCTTCGTACATCCGCCTCGCTCATCCGACGCCTCGCACATGCGTGTCCCGGTTGGTCGGTGGCTTGATCCGCCCGTGGGCGGGAAGCTTTCCCGGGTGCCGCACGGGGGCCCGGGGGGTCTGCGTAGGGTGGGGGTCACCCGGACGGCCCAGCCCGGTGACGTAGCGAAGGGACGCGTTTTCATGGCGATCGAGGTCGGCACCCAGGCCCCGGATTTCGAGCTGAAGGACAACCACGGCCGGACCGTGAAGCTCTCCGATTTCCGCGGTGCGAAGAACGTGGTGCTGCTGTTCTACCCGTTCGCCTTCACGGGCGTCTGCACGGGCGAGCTGTGCGCGCTCCGCGACGAGCTGCCCACCTTCGAGAACGACGACACGCAGCTGCTCGCCGTGTCCAACGACTCGATCCACACCCTGCGCGTCTTCGCCGAGCAGGAGGGCCTGGAGTACCCGCTGCTCTCCGACTTCTGGCCGCACGGCGAGACCTCGCGGGCCTACGGCGTCTTCGACGAGGAGAAGGGCTGCGCGGTGCGCGGCACCTTCATCATCGACAAGGAGGGCGTGGTGCGCTGGACGGTCGTCAACGGCCTGCCCGACGCGCGCGACCTCAACGACTACATCAAGGCGCTCGGCACCCTCTGATCCGGCTCCGGGCGGATCGCGGGCCGAACCGGGGCGGAAAGCCTGTTTCGGCCGGGAACCGGTCACTAGGATCCACTCGTTGATCGGATGTCAATACGACGTGGAGGCGCCGGCACCGGCCGGCCCCCAAGAAACCAATGGGAGGACTCGTGGGAGTCAGCCTCAGCAAGGGCGGCAACGTCTCGCTGACCAAGGCCGCGCCCAACCTGACCGCGGTCATCGTGGGTCTTGGCTGGGACGCCCGTACCACCACCGGCGGGGACTTCGACCTCGACGCCAGTGCTCTGCTGACGAACGCCGAGGGCAAGGTCGCCAACGACGGCAACTTCGTCTTCTTCAACAACCTCAAGAGCCCCGACGGCTCCGTCGAGCACACCGGTGACAACCTCACCGGTGAGGGCGAGGGCGACGACGAGGTCATCAACGTCAACCTGGCCACGGTCCCGGCCGACGTCGACAAGATCGTCTTCCCGGTCTCGATCTACGAGGCCGAGACCCGCCAGCAGAGCTTCGGCCAGGTCCGCAACGCGTACATCCGCGTCGTCAACCAGGCCGACAACAGCGAGCTCGCGCGCTACGACCTGTCCGAGGACGCCTCGACCGAGACCGCCATGGTCTTCGGCGAGCTGTACCGCAACGGCGCGGAGTGGAAGTTCCGCGCCATCGGCCAGGGGTACGCCTCCGGTCTGCGCGGCATCGCGCAGGACTTCGGCGTCAACGTCTGACCTGCCCGGGGCCCCGGCCCCGGCACCAGCATTTCCGTCCGGCGCCGCACCACGTGCGGCGCCGGACGCGCTCGACGGACAGTTCCTCCGGCCCGCACGGGTTCGGCCGGCGGCTCCGTCCGGTACAAAGACGGTTCATAGACTCGGGGAGGACACACCATGGGCGTCACGCTCGCCAAGGGAGGCAATGTCTCCCTCTCCAAGGCCGCACCCAATCTCACCCAGGTGCTGGTCGGGCTCGGCTGGGACGCACGATCCACGACGGGGGCCGACTTCGACCTGGACGCCAGCGCGCTGCTGTGCCAGTCGGGCCGGGTCCTCGGCGACGAGTGGTTCGTGTTCTACAACAACCTCACGAGCCCCGACGGTTCCGTGGAGCACACCGGTGACAACCTCACGGGTGAGGGCGAGGGCGACGACGAGTCGATCATCGTGAACCTCACGCAGGTGCCGGCCCATTGCGACAAGATCGTCTTTCCGGTGTCGATTCACGAGGCCGACAATCGCGGCCAGACATTCGGCCAGGTCAGCAACGCGTTCATCCGCGTCGTCAATCAGGCGGACGGCCAGGAACTCGCGCGCTACGACCTCACCGAGGACGCCTCCACGGAGACCGCGATGATCTTCGGCGAGCTCTACCGCTACAACGGCGAGTGGAAGTTCCGTGCAGTTGGTCAGGGGTACGCATCGGGGCTCCGGGGCATCGCTCTAGACTTCGGGGTCAACGTTTCGTAAAGCCGCGCACGGCGCGGGGGAGCCCCGTGCACATCGGGGGAGACCCGTTACATACATGATGGGGTAGCCAGTGCTTCTGAAAACCTTCGGGTGGTCGTTCGCGATCACCGTGATCGGCCTTGTGGCCGCGTGGTTCTACGGGGGGTGGGAAGCCTTCGGTGTGGTGGCGATTCTTTCCGTCCTGGAGATCTCGCTGTCGTTCGACAACGCCGTGGTCAACGCCGGAATCCTGAAGAAGATGTCCGCCTTCTGGCAGAAGATCTTCCTCACCATCGGCGTGATCATCGCGGTCTTCGGTATGCGGCTGGTCTTCCCCGTCGTGATCGTGGCCATTACCGCCAGCCTGAACCCGATCGACGCCATCGATCTCTCGTTCAACGACCCGGACCGCTACAAGGAACTGGTCACGGACGCCCACCCGGCGATCGCCGCCTTCGGTGGCATGTTCCTGCTCATGATCTTCCTCGACTTCATCTTCGAGGACCGTGACATCCAGTGGCTCCGCTGGATCGAGCGCCCGCTGGCCAAGCTCGGCAAGGTCGACATGCTGTCGGTCTGCATCGCGCTCATCGTCCTGCTGATCTCCGCGATGACCGTCGCCACCCACGCCCACCAGCACGGCGGCGGACATGTGGACAAGGCGGAGACCGTCCTGCTCGCCGGTATCGCCGGTCTGATCACGTATCTCATCGTCGGCGGGCTCTCCGGCTACTTCGAGGACAAACTCGAAGAGGAGGAGGAGCGCGAGCACGAGGAGGAGGAAGAGGCCAAGCGGAGCGGCAAGAAGATCTCCGCGGTCGCCCTCTCCGGCAAGGCCGCCTTCTTCATGTTCCTCTACCTGGAAGTCCTCGACGCGTCCTTCTCGTTCGACGGCGTGATCGGCGCCTTCGCCATCACCAACGAGATCGTGCTCATGGCGCTCGGCCTCGGCATCGGCGCCATGTACGTCCGTTCGCTCACGGTCTACCTGGTCCGCCAGGGCACCCTGGACGACTACGTCTACCTGGAGCACGGCGCGCACTACGCGATCGGCGCGCTCGCGGCCATCCTGCTCATCACGATCCAGTACGAGATCAACGAGATCATCACCGGTCTCGTCGGCGTCGTCCTGATCGCCTGGTCCTTCTGGTCCTCCGTCCGCCGCAACAAGGCGCTGGAGGCCGAGGAAGGCAAGAGCGAAGTGACCGCCGGGGTGTGACCCGGTAGGAATTGAGGGAACGCTCTCTGCGGGGCGGCTCGTACGGCAACGGTTCCGGGACACACCCGGAGGCGGCCCGGAGCCGCCCCGCAGTGGTGCGTGCGTCGTACGCGCCGCGTGCGACGGGTGAGGGACCGAGAGGGCGGGGTCGGGGATGGCGTTCTGGAACAACCTGTGGCCGGGGCGGGAGTCACAGTTCGAGTCGGGCAGCGCGGCCACCAACTCCATCGTGCTCACCCGGCGGCACTCCACGGTCTCGCTGACCAAGCAGGGGGCGCTGAGCGGGAACCTCCGCGTCAACCTCTCCTGGCGCATGCGCACCTCGGACATCGGGGGCCGCTCCCGGCAGAGCGGCCGGCTGCTGCGGCCCTTCAAGCTCTTCCAGCCGGAGGCCGTCCAGGCGCACACCCAGGGGATGGTCAACGTCGACCTGGACCTCGGCTGCATGTACGAGCTGGCGGACGGCACCCGGGGCGTGGTGCAGCCCCTGGGCAATCTGCTCGGCGATCTGAACGGGCCGCCCTACATCAGGCTCAGCGGCGACGACCGCTTCGGCGCCCCCTCCGGCGAGACGCTCTACGTCAACCTCGATCAGCGCGAGCACATCAAGCGGCTGCTGTTCTTCGTCTACATCTACGACCAGACGCCCGCCTTCGACCGTACGCACGCCAAGGTGACGCTCTACCCGGGCAACGGGCCGCGCATCGAGATCGAGCTGGACGAGCGCGCCCCGCAGGCCCGCTCCTGCGCGGTGTTCACGGTGGAGAACATCAAGGACGAGCTGATCGTGCGCCGCGAGGTGAAGTTCGTCTACGGCTTCCAGTCCGAGCTGGACCGGATGTACGGCTTCGGCATGCAGTGGGGGCGCGGCTACAAGAGTCGCGCCTAGGTGCCCTCAGGGCCGTATGAACTGCGGACCCTGCGGGGGCAGCACGAAATTCGGGTCGGGAGCGGGAGCCGCCGCCGGTGCGGGCTGCGGGTAGCCGTAGGCGGGCTGCGCCGAGGCCGGCTGGGGATAGCCGTACGCGGGCTGGGGCGCCGGGGCCGCGGTGGGCTGCGGATAGCCGTACGAGGGCTGCTGATGCAGCACGGTCGCCTGCGAGTCCGGTACGGGGGCCGGGGCGGGCGGAACCGCGGGTGGCGCCGGGGCGGGCGGCTCGGGCTCCGTCTCGTCGACCGAGATGCCGAACGCGGTCGCGAGGCCGATGAGCCCCGTCGGGTAGCCCTGCCCGACCGCCCGGAACTTCCAGCCGTCGCCGCGCCGGTACAGCTCGCCGCAGATGATCGCGGTCTCCTCGCCGGTCTCCGCGCGCACGTCGAACACGGCGAGCGGTTCGCCGCCGGCCGCCGCGGAGTCGTAGACCAGGATGCGCAGATCGCGTACGGCTCCGAAGGCCGCCCCGTCCGAGGACGCGGCGATGACCACCTGGTCGACCGAGGGATCGAGCGCGTTCAGGTCGGCCTCGATGGTGTCCGTCAGGCCCTCGGGCAGGCTGCGCTTGGGCAGCCTGCGCACCAGGCCCGAGGGGTGGCGCGGCTGGTTGTAGAAGACGAAGTCCTCGTCCGAGCGCACGCGCCCGCCGGCGCCGAGCAGCAGGGCCGAGGCGTCCACATCGGGTACCCCGGCGCCCGGCGTCCAGCGCAGCACGGCCCGTACGGCCATGGCGTCGAGGGGGACGTTCGAGCCTTTCACCATCGCGTGCGTCATGCCGGTCATCCTGCCTGCTGGCCGCCCGTGCGGACAACGCGGGGGGCGAGGCCCGTGTCCCGGGCGCCGGGCGGATTCACCCACTCCGCCACCTTTGAAATTCGTGCTAAACGGTCATGACACCCGGAATTCACCCAGGCTGGGAACTGCCGACACCCGTTCGTACGTACTATTACCGGCCACACGTTGTCCGGTCGGTCAGAGAGTACGGGGGGAATTGCATGCGTCATTTCGGGCATATTGCAGCTGCGGCGAAGGGCGGGCTGTTCTTCCAGGAACCCTGTGACTTCGACGCCGACTCACCGGCCCCTCTCCTCTCCACCGCCCTCGGCGCCACGCTCTACAGCCCCGCCACCCGCCCCCGGCTCGCCGACGACATCGTCAAGCTGGCCGGGCGCGGAGTCGTCTCGATGGTGCTGTGCCTGGAGGACTCGATCGACGACTCCGAGGTCGCCGGGGCCGAGGAGAACCTGATCAGGCAGTTTGCCGACCTGGACGCGCGCTCCATCGAGCTGCCGCTGCTGTTCATCCGGGTCCGCGAACCGGAACAGATCACCGACCTGGTGCGCCGCCTCGGCGCGTCCGGCCGGCTGCTGTCCGGCTTCGTGCTCCCCAAGTTCACGCGCGCCCGCGGCGTCCCGTTCATGGAGGCCCTGACCAAGGCCGAGGCCGCCGCCGGCCGCCGGCTCTTCGCCATGCCCGTGCTCGAATCGCCCGAGCTCCTTCACCTGGAGACCCGCCGCGAAACCCTCCGTGGCATCGCCGAGACCGTCACCGCACACCGTGACCGGGTCCTCGCGCTCCGCCTCGGCGTCACCGACTTCTGCTCCTCCTACGGACTGCGGCGCTCGCCCGACATGACGGCGTACGACGTCGGCATCGTCGCCCATGTCATCGCCGACGTCGTCAATGTGCTCGGCCGGGCCGACGGGACGGGCTTCACGGTCACCGGCCCCGTCTGGGAGTACTTCCCCCGCCAGGAGCGCATGTTCAAGCCGCAGCTGCGGAACAGCCCCTTCCAGGAGAACCGGGCAGAGGCGCTGCGCACCGCGCTCATCGCGCACGACCTGGACGGACTGCTGCGCGAGATCGACCTGGACCGGGCCAACGGACTGCTCGGCAAGACCTGCATCCACCCCTCGCACGTCGCCCCCGTGCACGTGCTGTCCGTGGTCAGCCACGAAGAGTTCAGCGACGCCCAGGACATCCTGCGGCCCGAGGCCAACGGCGGCGGGGTGCTGCGCTCCGCGTACACGAACAAGATGAACGAGGTGAAGCCGCACCGGGCCTGGGCCGAGCGCACCCTGCTGCGCGCCAAGGTCTTCGGCGTGGCCCGGGAGGACGTCGGCTTCGTGGACCTGCTGGCGGCCTGCCTCGCGGAGTGAGCGGGACCGGCGGGACGATCGGAGAGGGACACCGGCGCCGAGCACGGCACCGGGTCCGGCAGTCGAGTGGAAAGAGGGACGGCGGACGTGGTGTGGTCGGGTAGCTGGGTGGCGGAGCGACTGGGCGTCGGGCTGGTGGGCGACGGGGAGCTGCGCGAGCTGCTGGGCCTCGCCCTGCGGCGCAACCCCAAGCGGGCACACCTGCTCGTCTCCAACGTGCTCGGCAAGCATGTGCCGCAGCGCCCCTCCGTGGTGTACGGAGCCGGCGTCGAGCTGGGCCGCCGGGTGCGGGCGCTCCTCGGCGAGGACGGCGCCCGGCGCGCGGTCGTCGTCGGCTACGCGGAGACCGCCACCGGCCTCGGCCACTCGGTCGCCGACGGCCTCGGCGGGGCGCCCTACCTCCACTCGACCCGCAGGCCGGTGCCCGGCGTGGCCCGGGCGGGCGGCTTCGAAGAGGCCCACTCGCACGCCACCTCGCACCTGCTGCTCCCCGAGGACCCGGAGCTGCTGGCGGCGGCCGGGCCCGGCTCGGCGCTGGTCCTGGTGGACGACGAGTTCTCCACCGGCAACACCGTCCTCAACACGATCCGCGACCTCCACGCGCGCTACCCCCGCGACCACTACGTCATCGTCGCCCTGGTCGACATGCGCTCACCCGCCGACCGGGGCCGCCTCACCGCATTCGCGGCCGAGATCGGCGCCCGCGTCGACCTGATCGCCCGCAACACCGGCACGGTCACCCTCCCGGACGGCGTCCTGGAGAAGGGCCAGGCCCTGGTCGCCGAGCAGGAGGCCGCCGGGGACGCCCCCCAGGACGGCCCCCCGCACCCGCGCCCCCACACCCGCCTCGACCTCCCCTGGCCCGCCGGCGTCCCCGACGGCGGGCGACATGGCTTCACCGAGGCCCACCGCGCCCTCCTGGAGCCCGCGCTCCCCGCCCTCGCGGACCGCGTCGCCCAAGCGCTCGGCGACGGCCCCCGCCGCGTCCTCGTCCTCGGCTTCGAGGAGCTGATGTACGCGCCGCTGCGCCTGGCCACCGCCCTGGAGGACCGCACCGACGCCGAGGTCCGCTACTCCACGACCACCCGCTCCCCGGTCCTCGCCGTGGACGACCCGGGCTACGCGATACGCACCCGGCTGGTCTTCCCGGCCCACGACGACCCGGCCGACGGCCCCGGCGAGCGCTACGCGTACAACGTGGCCGGCGCCGGCTTCGACGCCGTCGTCCTCGTGGTCGACTCCGCCGCGGACACCCCGGCCCTGCACGCCCCCGGCGGCCTGCTGGACCGGCTCGCCCCGCACACCGCGCAGGTCCTGCTCGCGGTGATCCCCTCGTACGTACCGGGGGCGCCCGCCTCCGAACGGCAGGAAGAAGTCCCCATGCAGCTGCCCGAGCCCCTGCGCGGCCCCGCGTTCTCCTCGTACGCGCCGGACGAGGTCGGCTGGCTGCTCCAGGACCTCTCGGACACCCGCCTCGAAGCGCCCACGGAGGAGCGCGAGGAGGCGATACAGAGCGGGGGCGCGCACTACGCGGAATCGCTCCCCGTCGAGTACCAGCCCTCCGCCGAGTACCAGGAACTGTTCAAGAGCGCCCTCGCGCTGTCGGCCGCCCGGATCGCCCGCGCCGTGGGCACGGTCACCGAGACCGTCCTCGCCGAGCGCGGCCCGCGCCCCGTCCTCGTCTCGCTCGCCCGGGCCGGTACGCCGGTCGGCGTGCTGATGCGCCGCTGGGCCCGGGCGCGGCGCGGCATCGACCTGCCGCACTACGCCGTCTCCATCGTGCGCGGACGCGGCATCGACGCCAACGCGCTGCGCTGGCTGGCCGAGCACCACGACCCGGCCGACGTCGTCTTCGTGGACGGCTGGACCGGCAAGGGCGCGATCACCCGCGAACTGGCCGCCGCCGTCGCCGAGTTCGAGAAGGCCGGGGGAGCGGCGGGCTTCAACCCGGAGATCGCGGTGCTCGCCGATCCGGGCGGCTGTGTGCGGACGTACGGCACCCGCGAGGACTTCCTCATCCCCTCCGCCTGCCTCAACTCCACGGTGTCCGGGCTCATTTCCCGTACGGTCCTGCGCGCCGACCTGGTCGGTCCCGACGACTTCCACGGCGCGAAGTTCTACCGCGAGTTGGCCGGCGCCGATGTCTCCGGCCTCTTCCTCGACACGGTCGCCGCCCGCTTCGACGAGGTCGCGGACGCCGTGGACGCCGAGGTGAAGGAGCTCCTGGCCGCCGACCGGGCCCCCACCTGGGAGGGCTGGGCGGCCGTGGAGCGCATCAGCGAGGAGTACGGCATCCACGACGTCAACCTCGTGAAGCCCGGCGTCGGCGAGGCCACCCGGGTCCTGCTGCGCCGCGTCCCCTGGAAGATCCTCGCCCGGCGCGGCGCCGGCCCGGACCTCGACCACATCAGGCTCCTGGCCGAGCAGCGCGGCGTACCCGTCGAGGAGGTCGACTCGCTCCCGTACACCTGCGTCGGGCTCATCCACCCCAAGTACACCCGCGGGGCGACCGGCGCCGACGGCAAGGCGGTGGAGTCCGCGTGACTGCATCCCCGGTCACCCTCGTCGCCAGCGACCTCGACCGCACCCTGATCTACTCCTCGGCCGCGCTCCAGCTCGCCATGGAGGACGAACGGGCGCCCCGGCTGCTGTGCGTCGAGGTCTACAACCACAAGCCCCTGTCGTACGTCACCGAGACCGCGGCCGGGCTGCTCACCGACCTGACCTCCGCCGCCTCCACGGTGTTCGTCCCGACGACCACCCGCACCCGCGCGCAGTACCACCGCATCCGGCTGCCGGGCGCCCCGGCCGAGTTCGCGATCTGCGCCAATGGCGGCCACATCCTGGTGAAGGGTGAGTCCGACCCGGACTGGCAGCGGACCGTGGCGGACCGTCTCGCCGACGAGTGCGCCCCGCTCGCCGAGGTCCGCGCCCATCTGGTCGCCACCGCCGATCCCGGGTGGCTGCTCAAGGAGCGCGTCGCCGAGGACCTGTTCGCGTACCTCGTGGTCGACCGCGCCGAACTGCCCCCGGAGTGGACGAAGGAGCTCGCCGCGTGGGCGGAGCCGCGCGGCTGGACCGTCTCGCTCCAGGGCCGCAAGATCTACGCCGTACCGCGCCCGCTCACGAAGAGCGCGGCCATGCGCGAGGTCGCCCGGCGCACCGGCGCCACACACACCCTCGCCGCCGGTGACTCCCTCCTGGACGCGGACCTCCTGCTCGCCGCCGACCGGGGCTGGCGCCCCGGCCACGGCGAACTCGCCGACGCGGGCTGGACCGCCGCGCACGTCGAGGTGACCGCCGAACGGGGCGTCGCGGCGGGCGAGGAGATCCTGCGCCGCTTCCTGCGGGCCTCGGGGGTCCGGTAAATCACGCGGGCGACCGTAGAGTTGTGCGATGACCAAGGGAAACTCCACCAAGATCACCGATGAGCTGTACGCGTACATGCTGGCGCACAACCCGCCCCTGGACGCCGTACAGCGCGAACTGGTCGAGACGACCTACGCGCGGCTGCCCGAGCACGCGGGCATGCAGTCGGCCGAGGAACAGGGCCCGCTGCTCGCCTTCCTCGTCCGGCTGACCGGCGCCCGGCACATCGTGGAGGTCGGCACGTTCACCGGCTTCTCCGCCCTGGCGATGGCCCAGGCGCTCCCGGCGGACGGACGGCTGATCGCCTGCGACGTCTCGGAGGAGTGGACGGCGTACGGCCGCGAGGCGTGGGAGAAGGCGGGCGTCGCCGACCGCATCGACCTGCGCATCGCGCCCGCCCTGGACACCCTGCGCGCGATGCCGGAGGAGCCCCACATCGACTTCGCCTACCTGGACGCGGACAAGGGCAACTACATCGCGTACTGGGAGGAACTGGTGCCGAGGCTGCGCCCGGGCGGGGTCGTCACCACGGACAACGTGCTGTTCCACGGCCGCGTGACGGACCCGGAGGCGACGGGCGCGGCGAAGGCCATCCAGGAGTTCAACGACCACGTCTCGGCGGACGCGCGGATGGACAGCGTGCTGCTGACGGTGTCGGACGGGCTGACGCTGTCGCGCAAGCGGTAGCCGCCCGGGGGCGGCGGGGCTCCCGGGCGTCGGCGCGTCCGGGGGCGGCGGTGTCGTCGGTGTCCCGGGTGCCGCAGGGTTCAGCCGCAGCAGCCTCCGCCGCAGCAGCCGCCCCCGCCGCCCCCGCCGCCCCCGGCGGAGGGCGCGGGCCGGGAGCCGCCGCCTGCCGTGCCGCCGACGGCGACGGTGGAGAGCAGCTTCACGGTGTCCTCGTGCCCGGCGGGGCAGGAGGCGGGAGCGGACGACTCGGCCATGGGACGGCTGAGCTCGAAGGTGTCTCCGCAGGAGCGGCAGCGGTACTCGTAACGAGGCATGACGCCAGGTTATCGGCGAGGGGCCCCGGGCTGTCCACAGCGCGACGACCCGGGACCGTCCGAGGCGGACGGCGTCAGTGACTCCCCGCCCCGCGTTCCTCGCGGATGTCGGCGACGACGTCGGCGACGGTCTGGCGCAGGCCCTCCGTCACGGTGAGGAAGTGCCAGTAGTCGGGATGGCGGTTCTCCAGGGCCGTGACCGCCTGGTCCAGGCGGGCCACCGCGTCGTCCAGCGGCCGGGCGTGCCGCGGCTCGGGCGTCTGGCGCCCGGCCATCGCGAGGCGCTGGGCGTCGCGGATGGCGAACCGGGTGCGCTGGATCTCCTGCTGCGGGTCCTTGGCGACGTCATCGATCCGGCGCAGGCGGTCACCGGCGGCGGACACCGCCTCGTCGGTGGTGTTGAGCAGGGCCCGCACGGTGCTCAGCCGGGAGGTGGCGTCGGCCCAGCGCTGCTCGTCGCGGGCCTGGGCGGCCTCCTTCAGCTTCTCCTCGGCCCGGCGCACATTGACCGCGGCCTGCTCCGGCACGGGCTGGAGGTCCTGCCAGCAGGCGGCGGAGAACCGGCGCCGCAGCTCGCTGAGGACGGGCTCGACGGACGCGGACCGGGTGGTCAGCGCCTGGGCGCGGGTGCGCAGGGACACCAGCCGGCGGTCGATCTCGGCGGCGCGCTCGGGCAGCTTCTCGGCCTCGGCCCGTACGGCTTCGGCGTCGCGCAGCACGCGGTCGGCGCGTTGCAGGGTCTCGGTCACACCGTGGCGCCCGGCGCCCTGGTTGAGCTTGGTCAGCTCGGGGGCGAGGGCGGCGAGCCGGGCGGCGAGATCGTCCGCCCGCAGCCCGGACGCCCGCACCGAATCGAGAGCATTGCTCGCGCCGAGGAGCGCCTGTCGCGCGCGCTCGACGGCGGGGGCGAGCCGGGCGAGCTGCGTCTCGGCGCTCCCGAGGAGCGGCCCGAGACCGGCGCCGAACCGGTCGAGCTCCCCCTTGACCCGTATCAGCTGCTCCTTCGCGGAGGTCAGCTCGGCCCGGGCCCGGGACGCGACGGACGGTTCGAGGTCGTCGCGGTCGAGGTCATGGGCGTCGACAGCGGTGATGTACGCGTGACTCGCCTCGTCGATGCGCCGGCCGAGCGCGTCGAAGTCGTCCACGGCCTTGCGGGCGGCCGGCGAACTGTCGACCGCGGTGATGGTCTCGATGGAGATCTTGAGGTCGCGCTGAGCGGTGTCCAGCTCGTAGAACGCCTCGGCGGCGGCATCCTTCGCCGCCTGCGCCTCGGCCCGCTGCCCCTCACCGCGCCCGCCGAACCACCGCCGCGTACCGCCGCCGGTGACGGCGAGGGCAAGGAGGGGGAGGGGCGCGAGAACGAGGACGCACAGGTCACGCAGGCCGGTGGCGCGCGGGGCGGGTGCGCGTCGCTCGCCCAGGCCGGGAACGGCCCGGGCACTCGGATCCGCCCCCACCGCACGACGCCGACTCCGCTCCCGGACCGCTCCGGCGATTCCCGCCTGCGGCTGCGCGTCTGTCGCCGTCACATGCCTCTCCCGTGCCGTTCCGCCCTGCCGGATACATTCTCCCACCAGTAAGGACGAACACACGTGCCGGTTAGTTCACGACGGGGCCGGAGACCGTGCTCCTTTCTCAGCCCGCGTGCCGGACGGCGACCCCGCCGTTGTCGCTGTGGGCCTTCACCACGTGTTGGCTGCTGTCACTGCGCGGCACCTTCACGTCGACGTGCCCGTTGTCGGCCGACGCGGAAACGGCGTACGAGGTCTTGCCGGCGGGCAGGTCGATGGCGATGCGCCCGTTGTCGCTGACGGTGTCCACGAGGTCGGGGACCCGGGTGAGATCGAGATCCACGGACCCGTTGTCCGACCGGGCCACCACGGACCGCGAGGAGACCCGCTCGGCGCGTACGGACCCGTTGTCGCTCTTCAGGTCGAGGGGCCCGCTGACGTCCCGGACGACGACGCCGCCGTTGTCGGAGTACAGCTTGAGGGGGGTGGTGAACTTGGACGCGGTGACCTTCCCGTTGTCCGCGTCCACGGTCAGTGCGAGGTCGCGCGGCACCTTCACCGTATGGCGGGCCTCGCAGTTGCTGATCATCGCCTTGCACTTCACGCGAAGGGTGAGCGTGTCCCCCTCCAGCTTCCACACGGGGTCCGGCCCGCTCCCGAGGACGACCCACCCGTCGACCCGCCGGGTCACCTCGATCTCCTTCACGTCGGCCGGGACGACGTCCACCACGGAGTTCTCCGCTTCGATGGTGAGCGCCTTCCCCCCGAACGCGAACGACTTGTGCTCGGCGGGCGCGTCCTCCGCGTCCGTGCTCCCGCACCCGGTGAGCGCCGCGACGAGCAGAACGGTGCCCCCGACGGCCACGAACGCGCTGCGATTACGGATGGTCATGGTGATCAGGTCCCCCTGGGCCGGCGCTGCGATGTGCCCCCACGGTAGGCAACCGGGCCCACCCCGGACGATCCGGACGGCTACCGTCTCCGGGGTGGGGCTATCCCCCGTAACCCCACCCCGAACCGATTGTCGACACGCCCCACGAGCCATGTACCCTGTTCCTTCATCCACGGGTGCGTAGCTCAGGGGTAGAGCGCTGCTCTTACAAAGCAGATGTCGGCGGTTCGAAACCGTCCGCGCCCACCGAGGATAACGAGCAGGTCAGACCCTGCCTTTGCCCCCCCGTCCAGCATCGGCCGGGGGGTCTTCTCGTGCCCGGAGCACACGGGGAGTCCACATCCCCACAGCAAGCCGCGCCCCGCCCCCCGGCCACCGCCGGCCTCGGGGACGGGCAGGGAGATCAGGATGGGTACGACCGTGGGTGGGTAGCTGACCTCTTGCACGGCGTCTTGCACAGGATGACGATGCGGCCTGGGCCGCTCGCCCCCTCGATCGGGTACCGCGCCGCCGTCTCCCCGGTGAGGGGGCGGCCGCAGTTCGCGCACCTCATCCGCGTACTTGCCGCCAGGCCCGACCGAGCCGTATGGCCGTCACGCACGGCGCGCCGGCGCGGCAGGTCGCGCAGGCCACGGTGTGCCCGATCCACGTCCGGTACGCCGCATCGGCGCCTACCGTCTCTTGCGGTTTCGTCTGCGTCATGCCCGATCCTTTCGGCAGGTGGCGGGGCAGCAGCGGGGATACCAGCGCACCGTGGGGCCGAACCCGGGGAGCGGGCGCGCGCCGAGGTCATGGGCGTCGGTGTTGGTCAGCGGAGCGGCGCACCAGACGCACGCCGCTCCGCGCTGCTGCGCGTCCGACAGCGTGGCGGGATCCGGCAGTGGTAACGCTGTCGTCATGGGTGCCTCCCGTTCGCGGCCGGTGAGTACGGGAGACCGTAGGGGCGGAACGTGCACGCACTCCAGCTGTGTGCAGATCTGTGCGCAGGGTACCCACTTGTGGGTGGATGACCACTTCGCGCCCTTGACCGCCGCCGCCATTGGCAGGACTGTGTCGCACAGAGCTGCACACCGCGTGGACGGAGATCGTCATGTCGTTACTGTTCGTCGGGATCGACCCCAACACCGGAGACCACGAAAGCCCCACCGTGTGGGTTGACCAGAGCAAGCGGGAGATCGTGTTCCAGGGATGGAAGCCGGACCTCGAACTCGAAGCGGAAGTAACAGCGTTCACCGTGCCCGGCCATGCCGTGGGTATCCCTGAGAACGAGGGCGTGGTCCGCATCCCGGCCAGCATGGTGCACATGATCAGGGAGGCGTGCGATGCCGTCGAACGTGCCGCGCAGCTTCCTTGACCTGCTCGACGGCTGTACCGAATCGGCCGTCCACCTGGAGATGCGAGACGTCTACGCCGTGGACTACGAGCAGGGCCCCTTCGCGGACTGGCGAGCCGGGTTCCGCCACGACCCCGATGACCGGGCGTCGTGGTGGCGGCCGTGGCTCGACGTGGTGACTGAGGCTGTCGGCCGAGGCGTCACGATGCGGCGGGCCCGCATCGTGTCCGAGCCCGTCGGTGAGTACACCCGCTACCTCCACGACATCACCTTCACGAACATGGCCGCCGGTGAACAGGTGCGGTGGCTGCCACGCAGGCGGGCGTCCGATCTTGCGCTGCCCGGGAACGACTTCTGGTTGTTCGACGGACAACTGGTTCAGTGGAACCACTTCGGTGGCGACGGCTCGTCCCGAGGGCCCGAGATCACCAAGGACCCTGCTGCGGTGACGCTGTGCACCAACGCCTTCGAAGCGGTGTGGGGCCGCGCCATCCCACACGACCAGTACGACATCCACTGACCAGGACGACCATGACGCTCCCCTCCTCCTCCGCACAGTCCGCACGCGAGGTCGTTGCCCGACGGCTACGTGTCTTGCGGAAGGGGGCGGGGCTCACCGTCGTGCAGCTGGCCGGCAGCTGCGGGTGGCACCACGCGAAAACCTCGAGAATTGAGAACGGGCGCACCGGCCCGACCGCCACCGACATCCGCCTGTGGTGCCGAACCGTCGGCGCCGAAAGCGAAGCCGACGACCTGATCGCCCAGTCGCTGCACGCCGAGTCGATGTACAGCGAGTGGCGTCACCGCACCCGCACCGGGTTGAAGACGCTCCAGGACAGCGCGGTGGCGTTCTTCCAACGTACGGAGCTGTTCCGGGTCTACTCCTCGTCCCTCGTCCCCGGCCTGCTACAGACCGAGGGCTACGCCGCCGCCGTACTCAACATGAGCGCCCACTTCCGGGAGCTCCCCGTCAACGACAGCGCGGATGCCGCACGGGCCCGGGTCGAGCGCTCCCGGATCATCCACGAACGTGGCCGACGGTTCGTGCTCCTCGTGGAGGAGGCTGTGCTGCGGTACCGGATCGGTAGCTCTGACGCGATGGCCGCCCAACTCGGCTACCTACTCACCGCCGGGGCGCTGCCCGCCGTGTCGCTCGGCATCATTCCCTCCACAGCGGTCCGCGGGCAGTGGCCGCGCGAGACGTTCCACGTCTACGACGACGAGCTCGTGTCCGTCGAGCTCGTGTCCGCGCAGGTGCGGATCACCCAGCCGAGCGAGATCGGACTGTACCTGCGAGCCTTCGAGCAGATGCGCCGCACGGCCGTGTACGGGGCGGAGGCACGCGCCCTGATCGTGAAGGCCATCGACGCACTGAGCTGACCTGAACGTGACGAAGCGCCCTCGCCTCCGGCGGAAGCTTGTGACTCCGCGTCGCACATTCTTGAGCACGACTTCGACGCGTAGAGGCTGCTCAGCCTCCAGTCCAGGTCTCGCGCCGGCGGGTAATGCTGAAGATCCGCTCAATCCGCTCTGACGGAAACGAGGTCGAGCGGTGCATCAACGCGCTCACAGGAGCCAGGGCCGCGGCGACGGTACGACAGGAGAGCCTATGCATGCCAAGGCGCGGTGACTTCGGCCGCGCTTCGCCTGTGGCTCCGCCCCTGATTCCTCGATTGCCGTTCCATAGCAGCCAGGCCCGCCCACTCATCAGTCGTCGGCCACGACGAGGAGAGTCATCCGTCCAGCTGAGCGGTCGATGAGCACGAAGTCGTGGAAGTCCTCGTGCACACGCCCCCAGTCGTGAATGGCCTCGTCCCCGAGCCCGCTCAGGTAGTAGATGTGGTCGGCCGCCGCCAAACGATCGAACACCTCCCGCTGCAGACTCACCTCCAGCCTGCAAGGCACGTCCCCGAACTGCTTCACCCACCCCCGCACGATCTGCGCACTCTTCTCCCGGCTGATGGCTTCGTAGACGTCGGAGGTGACTAGCCTCAGCCAATACGGGCCGTGCCTCAATCCCTCCGGCACGACTCCGCCGCCCGCGTAGTCGTCCCGGAACTGCTCATGCCCGATGAGCGCGGCGAGCAGCTCCTGGGCGTCACCGGACTCAGCCGGGATCCGCAGGTGCTTGATGTCGACCCACCTGTAGCCGTGTGACCTCGAATCTTGGAACTTATAGTTCCGGAAATCGATGAAGGCACTGACCTCATGAGTGAGCTGGTTCTCCATAGCGCGACAGTTTAAGGAGCCGACCAAGGTCACTCTGCGGATCCGTCGGACAGGCTCTATCACCCAGCTACGCATCTCCCGATCCGGCGGCCAGCGGGCGAAGGGCCTCTTCAGTCAGTTGTGCTCCAGTTCTGCGAGTTTCCTCCGGGACGACCATATTGCTAGTGCTGGTCGAATCAAGGACTACCTCACTAGCTCCCGGGGGAATTATGAAGAAATGAACTCCCTTCCTGACCGGGATAAGTTGACCTTCACCAATGGGTTCTATGCCAACTGTTCGGCCATCTTTGTGGATATTCGGAAGTCTTCGCAGCTGCCGTCGCACTATAGAAGACCACGCCTTGCCCGAATCTATCGAGCGTATCTGTCGGAGCTGGTGGCGATTTTCAATGGGAACTCGAATACTAGAGAGATCAATATCGCCGGTGACGCCACATGGGCTGTCGTAAACACGCCATTTAAAAGTGATGTCGATGCGGTGTTCAGTTTGGGTGCCATGGCCAACTCGATGGTGCAGGTTTTGAATTACGAGATGAGGAAGGCATCGTACGGTCAGCCTATCGAGGTAGGTATCGGCATGTCGTGGGGGCGCGCGCTCATGATCAAGGCTGGGCATAGTGGAAGCGGAATTAATGACGTTGTCTATATGGGGGATGTGGTAAACGAGGCTGCAAAATTGGCCAACTATGGAAATAGTGCATGGAATGTTCCGGCGATCGTAACGTCGTCAGACTTTCACGGGAATCTGAATGAGGAGAATCAGGGGCTCCTTGCGTACGACCGCTTGCGAGGCTGCTACACAGGATCGGTGATCAACTTGGCGATGGAGGAGTGGTACCAAGAGAACTGCAAATAGAATTATGTGGTCCGATGTATTCCAGGGTGTGTGTCGACTTCCCGTCCTGTGAGTTTCCGTCTCCCAGCCTGTAAGGAGTTGGCCGTGATCCCCATTGCTGACATCGATGTTGACCCTGCATTTCCTGCGAGTCTAGCCATGGGTCTACCCTGCGTGGATGAGATTGATGAGGAAGGGTATGGCAATTTTCGAGATGTCTGGTCAATTGGAGAGGTGAGTCACGAGGAGGCGGTTCGTATGATCGAAACAGAGAGGAGCTTGGTCGGCCTCGTGGATCAGGCGAGCAGGAACGCCGCCGAGTTTGAAGCCATGGCTAGGGCTGTTGAGACAGGGGAACTTGAAAACCTTCCCAATGGTTATGTCGCGGAAAACCCGCATAGTGATATTGTCCGATTCCTTTCCGCCATTGATGAAGAACAGTCGACGCTAGACGCTCTGGAACTTGGTGTGGCCGGCCTGGCTTATGCCTTGTCTTCAGTCGGATGCTTCACCGCAGCAAGTTGTCGGAGTCACTACTCCGATCACTCATGGGCAGACCGACCGGTGGTGTTCTTCGCCGCTGAGCGGCCTACGGTCCACTGGCTGACACCGCTCGTGCAGGACAGTGGATGCGGCTTCGCGGACGGCAGCGACCGAGCCGTCAGGCTCTTGGTCATGCAAGCGCCGTCGATCACGAACTTTTTGGATTTGGCTCAGGGCATCGTCGAGCAGGTCAGCAGACAGGGACCGACCCGCCCGTCGCCGTGAGTGTCAGGCATAGCGTGCGGCTGGCTCGGCCCACACCGGTCCCGCACCCCTCACTCCTGGAGTCGGGACCATTGACATCGAGAGTTGACATCAACGTGGACGAACACCAGCGACAAGAGGAAGTCGCCGAGAGCGCTTCAGGCCATGGAATAGGCATAAACGGCAGCTGTCCGGCCGAACTTACAAAGCAGATGTCGGCGATTCGAAACCGTCCGCGCCCACCAGCACAAAGACCCCCAGCCGATCATGGCTGGGGGTCTTCGGCGTCCACATCTGCCGTGTACCGGTCGGACAGGTGGGGTCGGGGCAGCCGGTTACCCGAGTGGGGTGATCTCCTTCGGGCCGTAGCAAGCGGCGGGGTTCCCCGTGGCCAGAGCCCAGTAGCGGTCGCCGAAGGACCAGTGCCACCATTCCGTGGGGTAGTTCACCAGCCCGGCCGCCGTCAGCGCGGAGCCCAGCAGCTTTCGGTTGGCGCGGGCTTCTTCGCTGATGTTGGCGGCGTGGGTGTAGCAGGCGCCCTCGCTCTCCTCCGGGTCCGCGTTCATTCGCGTGCCCAGGTCCAGTTCGTTTCCAGCGGTGTCGGCCAGGGTGAGGTCGACGGCCGCGCCGGCGCTGTGCGGGGCGATATCGGGTGGTGACACATAGCGGCTCGCTGCTGAATGGATCTGCCGGGCGGACCGCTCCGGGTGGGCAGACCGCAGTTGGCTCGCGTACTCCTCGAAGTACTTCCGCTGAAGAGAAGGGGGTCGATAGCCCTCGACGAACAGCAGTCGCAGGTTCTGTGGAAGCCCCGCCTGGGCCTTGAGCAGCCGCTCCAGCACGCCTTCGCGCAGGTGGGCGAAGGAGTCTGCCGGGTCCTGCTTGCGTGCATCGACCAGCAGCGTACCGGTGGTGCGCACGTCCACAAGACGTTCGCCGCACTCCGAGACTGGAACGGCGGCGACCTTCGGGTCCGACATCAGAACGATCTCACTCATGATGTGATCATCTCGCAGACCTTCGACACGGTGATCGCACCGAGGGTCGGTAGGTTGCTCCTATCGACCTGCTGAGCGTGGAGGGGAATGTGCTGATCACCGTCGCGGATGTGGAAGCCGAGGCCGAGCGGATTGCCGCGTATGTGGTGCGGACGCCGACCGTGCCGAGTCCCGGGCTCTCCGCGTTTCTGGGTGCGCCGGTCACCACGAAGCTGGAACTGCTTCAGCGCACCGGGTCCTTCAAGGCGCGCGGGGCGACGGCGAAGCTGCTGGCGCTCAGCGAGGCCGAACGGGCCGCGGGGGTCGTCGCCGTGAGCGGCGGCAACCATGGCATCGCGGTCGCGGAGATGGCCGGTGCGCTGGACATCAAGGCGACCGTCGTCATGCCCCGGTCCGCCCCCGGCCGTTCCGTGGAGATCGCCGAGGCAGCCGGGGCGAACGTCATCCTCGCCGACACCATGGGCGGCGCCTTCGCTCTCGTGGGCGAACTCCAGGAGTCGGGGCTCGCGCTGGTCCACCCCTTCGACGACCCCGTCGTCGTCGCGGGCCAGGGCACGGTCGGCCTGGAGTTCGCGGAGGATGCCGGCGAGCTCACCGACGTACTCGTCAGCATCGGTGGCGGGGGTTTGATCTCCGGTGTCGCGGCCGCGCTGCACGCGCGCCGTCCGGGTGTACGGGTCTGGGGCGTGGAGACCGAGGGTGCGCGAGCCATGTCGGAGGCCCTGGCCGCCGGGGGGCCGGTGCCCGTCGAACTGTCCTCGATCGTCTCGACGTTGAGCGCCCCGAGCGCCTCACCGCTCACCTACGAACACGTCTCGGCCCTGGTCACCGATGTCGTCACCGTGACCGATGCCGAGGCCGTGCAGGGGATCCTCGACCTGGCCGACAACGCGAAGGTCTGGGCCGAGCCCGCCGCCGGATGCCTGCTGCCCGCGGCACGCCAGGTGCTGGAGCGCGTCGGTGGGAGCGCCAGGCTCGGCCTGGTCGTCTGCGGCGGCAACGCGACCACCGCCGATGTGACCGCCTGGGCCGAAGGGTTCGGGCTGCGCTGACCCGTACCGCACGGCGCACAATGGCGGTGTGATGTTGACGATTTGGGTCGATGACTGGCAGATGCAGTGCTGTGGGGACCCCTTCGCGCCTGGGGATGTCGTGTCGTGGACGCTGATGGAGGTTGATCCCGAGGATTACGTCGATCTCGTCGGCGCGGAGCGCGCGGAGGGGATCGACTTCTGCGAGGAGCATCACGGCGGAGGGGAGGGGCTCCCGCCGGTCCCGCTGGAGGTGGTGTCCGTCGTGGAGGTGCACTGCCGTTACGGGGTGCCTCCCGGTGCGACGGACCGGGTGAACCACCCCGTTCCGGGCACGACCGTGATGGTTCCGGTCGAGGTGGCGGCGGACGGGTGGGCGAAGGCCCGGGACGGGGTCAGCTTCGCGGGCTACTTGGTGACGGCCAGGCGGGTCGCCGATCCGGTGGAGGACGCGGTTGCTCGCGGGTGATGACGGGGGCAGAGCGTCTCAGGCAGCGGGGGCGGCGAGCGCGAGGGGTTCGTGGCGGTGCCAGATCAGGTAGCGGTCCTCGCGGCGTAGTTCTGCCGAGCCCCACTCGGCGCGCATCACGCCTTCGTGCATGGAGCAGGCGTAGGCGACCAGGACCAGGCGGATGTCTTCCGGGAGGAGAGCGAGGTCGGGGTGGGCCTCGGGTTCTTCCAGTTCGTCCAGGCCCAGGTCGAGCATCTGTTGCCTCGGCTCAGGGCCGTGGCGGCGGATGAGTTCCGCGCGGAATCCCGTCGCCCGGCGCAAGCGGGCGGCTGTGACCGGGACGTCCCTCTTCGCGTAGCGGATCGGGTAGATGACGTGGCCCGAGACGACGACCACGGTGCGGCCCTGGAGGCGTACGACGGAGGCGTCCGCCAAGTGGGCCAGTCCGGAGGCCAGTTCCTCGTACTGTGCGGCATAGAGGCCGTGCCCGTACGCCTCCAAAGTCTGGGTGTGCACGCCCTCGTGCCCGCTGCGGGCCCTCATGTGGGCTCGTAGGAGGCAGGCCGGGACCCGGTCCGCCAGTTCATCGGCCGCATCGCCGAATGTCGCACGTGCCCACTCGCTTGCTGAGCCCACGAGGTGCCGCCCCTCCCTGATCAGCGCCGAAACGACGAGCAGTAGTAGGTGAACGGTGCGGTCTCGCGGCGATGCGCGCAAGTGGGCATGGTCAGCGCAGGTGGGTCCCGGTGGAGAAGGATGCGTGGCTGTAGCGGGTTGTGCGTTGCCACTTCTTGCCCATGGCCCGTTGGTATGTGGCTGTGAGCGCCCAGAAGTCGGCCCATGTCATGGTCGCCGGGGCCGGGTGGCAGGCTGGTCCGACAATTGTGCCCGTGCCCGTGGAGGATGACCCGTGTCCGAAGTCCTGGTTCGTCTCCGTGAGGACGCTGATCTGGGCGCGGCGGCTGCCGTGCTCGCCGGTGTTCATGAGTCCGACGGGTATCCCGTCGAAGGGGTGGCGGATCCCGAGGCGTGGTTGTCGCCGGAAGGGCTGATCGCGGCCTGGGTCGCCGAGCTCGACGGGCGGGTCGTGGGGCATGTCGCGGTCAACCGGGCCCGGCGCGGGGAGGACGTGACGCGGCTCTGGCGGGAGAGCGGCGGCGCCGGGGACGCGGAGGTCGCGGTGCTGGCCCGGTTCTTCGTGGGGCGGGACGCGCGGGGCGCCTCCGCCGGTGCGCGGCTCATGGGTGCGGCGGAGCAGCACGCCCGGGCGCATGGGCTGCCGTTGGTGCTGGAGGTTCTGACCAAGGACGCCGCTGCCATC
Organism: Streptomyces sp. NBC_00209; assembly: GCF_045206345.1. Lineage (NCBI taxonomy): Bacteria > Bacillati > Actinomycetota > Actinomycetes > Kitasatosporales > Streptomycetaceae > Streptomyces > Streptomyces sp. NBC_00209. The sequence continues at coordinate 5,070,757 of NZ_CP108121.1, forward strand.
CGGCTGTACGAGCGGCTCGGATGGCAGCGGATCGGTGAGCTCCGGCACTTCTTCGCCGGGCGGCACTTCGACGCGCTGTGTTTCGTGGCGCCGAGTGAGTGAGGAGGACCGTAAGCGGTCAGGTGGTCGGTGACGTGTGGGCGTACCACTTCTGGGTCTCGTCCGGCGGTAGTACGCGGATGAGCTCCGCCCGGCCCGGCAGGTTCGGGAAGAAGCGGTCGGCGTTCCAGGTGCGTGCGTAGGACGGGGCCTCCAGGACCAGCAGGCGGCGGCCCTGCACCAACGGGATGTCGTCGGGCAGGCCCTCGTTCCAGAGGCGGGTGCCGTCCGGGGCGAGGAGCTCGAAGACGCCGGTCGCCACCGCGTCCGATTCGCCCTCGGCGGGCTCGGGGCTCGTCGCCAGGCGGACGCTCTCCGGGGAGGGGGCCGTGCCGGGGACGTGGCCGCCACCGACCAGGACGTGGGCGAGCAGGGTGTGGAGCTGGAAGTTGTCCCCGATGCCGTCGAGGCGTATCTCGAAGCCCTGGCCCGTGGGGCGGTGGAGCACGATCACGGGTTCGTCGTCGAGCACCGCCAGGGCATACGACAGGCACTTGAGGTCGTGCCGGTCCAGGGCCTCCACCGCGCGGCAGAGCGGGAGGAGGCCCGACGCGTGCCGGCGGCGTACCTCCGTGCTGCGGCAGAGCACCGCGAGGGCGGGCGGCTGCCACTGCTCCAGGGAGCACCAGGCGAGGGCCAGGCGGGTCGCCTCGTAGTCGTCGTCGCCCAGCCGGGCCAGGAACGCGTCGTCGATCACATCCTCGTCCGGGGCGGGCAGTTCGTCGCCCCTCGCCGTCCAGCGGCGCGCGAACTCCGCCGCGTCCAGCAGGTCCCGGCGGACGCCGTCCAGGATCGGTTCCGCGCAGGCCGGCGGGTCGGCGCCCCGCTCGACGCAGTAGCCGGCCGCCATCGCGAGCATCGGGCGCGGGCCGGTCGGCGGGAAGGCGGGGAGCAGGGCCGCGAGACGGGGTCCCGCGTCGACGCACTCGGCGTCCGACGCCGACTCCGCACTGTTCATCACGGCGCCGAACGCGCGCCCGGTGCGGTCACCGTCGCGGGCCGCGACCGCCTCTTCCAGCTCGGACACGGCGGCGGTGAGGCGCACGGCCTCGCGCTTCTTGTTGAAGATCACCGGCACACCTTAGGGCGTGGCCGTCACGCCGCATCCGCCCGGGCCGCCGTCACCAGGACGGACAGGGACGAGCGGGTTTCCTGGAGTGCGGAGATGCGGTCGTCCAGGCCCTGGAGGTGCTGTTCCAGGGTGTCCAGCTTGCACAGGGCGACCGTGCCGTCCTGCCGTACGCACGGGAGCAGGTCGCGGATGGTCCGGGTCGGCAGGCCCGCGTCGAGGAGCGAGCGGATGCGGCGGACCACGGCGGGGGCGTCGGCGTCGTAGCGGCGGTGGCCGCCCGCGAGGCGGTGGGAGGCGAGGAGGCCCTGTTCCTCGTAATACCGCAGCAGCCGGACCGAGGTGTCGGTCTCTGCGGCCAGATCGCCGATCTTCATGTGGCGCACCTCACATGCTCGCGGCCTCGCGGGCCCTTGAACCTCACATCAGTGTCAGATTCTAGCGTGGGGGCATGACACAACGGAGCACCAACTCCCTTGCCCTTTACGGCTTCCTGCGACCGCGCCCGGAATACGTCGACGAGGTCCGGCGTACGCTGTCCGATCTCGTCGGGCCCACCCGGAGCGAACCCGGCAACCTGGCCTACCACCTCCACGAGCAGGAGGACGGGCGGTTCTTCCTGTACGAGGTCTGGCGCTCGCAGGAGGACCTGGACCGGCACAACGCCCTGCCCGCGCTGCGTGCCTTTCTCGACAACCTGTCGACCTTCCTGGAAGGGCCGCCCGAGGGGTACTTCGACACCATGATCAGTCCGTACGCGAACTCCGCGGAGAGCACTCCACTCGGTACAGTCCCCAGGTGACCAGCGAGCCCGAACCGAAGATTCCCGAGATCACCCGCACCGACTGCGCGCGGTGCGGCACCGAGGTGCACGGTCTGGCCGGGCGGTACGCCTGTGCGCTCTGCGGGTGGGTCAACCACTACTCGGAGGGGCACGAGGAACTGCCCGGCCTGGACGCGGACCCCGACCACGGGCGGCGGTAGGCCGCGTCCGAAAGTCGGGTGCCTTCCGGCCGTGCCGCCCCTACCCTGCCGGGATGGGTGACGCGCGTGCGGGACTGATAACCACCGACGACCAGGGCGTTTCGCCGCTGCGACTGCCCGCCTTCCGGCGGTTCCTGCTCGCCCATCTCGTCTCCGCGACCGGGTCCGCGATGGCCCCCGTGGCCCTGGCGTTCGCCGTGATCGAGCAGGGCGGGGGAGCGCGGTCGCTCGGGATCGTGCTGACCGCCAACACCGTGCCGGCGCTGGTCCTGCTGCTCGTCGGCGGGGTGCTGGCGGACCGGGTCTCGCGCAGCCGGATCCTCTTCCTCGGCAACCTCGGTGCGGGGGCCGCGCAGGCGGTCGTGGCCGTGCTCGTCGCGACCGGGACGGCGACCACCGCCGCGATGAGCGTGTGCGCGTGTGCCTCGGGGGCGGCGGCCGCGTTCACCGCGCCGGCGGCCCAGGGGGTCGTGCCCCGGCTCGTGGGGCCGGAGCACCTTCAGCAGGCGAATGCGCTGGTCCGGGTGCCCAGGAACGCGGTCAAGGTCGTCGGGCCCGTCGTCGGAGGGTTCGTCGTCGCGCTGACCGGGCCCGCCTGGGCGCTCGGGTGGGACGCCGTCACCTTCTTCGTGGCCGCGCTCCTGCTGGCGGGGCTGCGGCTCGCGGGGGCGGTGTCCCCCGGTGGCCCGGGCGCGGGCCTCGTGGCCGATCTGCGGGTCGGGTGGGCCGGGTTCAGGTCCCGGGTCTGGCTGTGGAGTTTCACCCTGTCCGGTACGGCGGTCGTGGCCGCCTGGCTGGCCGGGTATCAGCTGCTGGGGCCGCTCGTGGCGGACCGCAGCTATGCGGGCGCCGGTTCCTGGGGGCTGGTGCAGGGGGCGTTCGCGGCGGGGCTGCTCGCGGGGACGTTCGTCTGTCTGCTGTGGAAGCCGCAGCGGCTCGTGCTGGTCGCCGTGGTGACGAGTTCCGGGCTCTTCCTGCCGTTGGCCGCGATGGGCCTCGGGCTGCCGCTGCTCTGGGTACTGGGTGCGGCCGCCGTGGCCGGGGCGGGGATGGACGTGGCCATCGTCGCCTGGTCCACCGTCATGCAGCAGCAGGTCCCGGACGAGGAGTTGGGACGCCTCAACGCCTTCAACTCGCTGGGGGAGCAGATCGCGATCCCGGTCGGCTACCTCGTGGTCGCCACCGCGTCCGCGTACTGGTCCAGCGGGCGCATCCTCCTGGTGTGCTCCGCCGTCATCCTCGCCGCCGGGGCGGCCAACGCCTGCGTACGCGATGTGCACCGGATCAGGCGTACGTGAAGCGCGTCCGGACGGGCCAAAGGGTCGTTGGGTTATATATGTCGTTCGCCGACCTATAGTGGCGCCATGGCATCCAAGAAGAACCTCGTCGCCAACCGTGCGTCCCTCACCCACAAGGTCCGTTACGCCGCGAGCCGGCCGGACCGCATCGCGCCCTATCTGAAGCGGGCATCGGGTGCGGGAACCTCCGGGCGGGCCGGCGGTTCATCGACCATCTGGAGCCCGGGCACTACTACGGCATCGACATCTCGCCCGACATCCTGATCGCCGCCAAGCAGACCCTGACCACGCAGGGGCTCCAGGCCAAGGTGCCGCACCTGACCATCGCCAAGGACCTGACGCTGGACTTCCTGCCGGACGCGCACTTCGACTTCACCTTCGACCGCACCACCGGCGCCGAACACCAGGTACTGCGCGAGGACTTCTACTACCGCACCGAGACCCTGACCGCCCTCGCCGCCAAGCACGGGCTGCGGGCCCGGTTCATGGAGGACTGGGAGAAGCTGGGGCACGGGCAGTCGAAGATACGCGTGACCGCCTGACGCACCCGCGCCCTCAGCCGGTGCTCGCCCAGCCCCGCAGCCGCCACAGCCACAGGTCCGGAGGGCAGGCCGGCGGCAGCGCGGCCACCGCGACCGGGGCCAGCAGATACGGGGCGACTGCGGGCGGGGGAAGCACTCCGGCCGTCAGCGGGACCACGAGGAGCGCGAACTCCTGGGCCGGCGTGCCCGCGAACGCGCACCGCGCCCCCGCCGCGAACCGCCCGCCCAGCGCCAGGACCGCACCCGCCAGCGTCACCAGGTCGCAGCCGGTCATGACGAAGCTGAGCGGGACCAGGAAGTCCGGGTTCCCGCTCAGCCGCCAGTCGCCGAGCATCGAGACCAGGCCGAAGGCGGCGTACGCGGCCGTCGCGGCCAGCGCGAACGGCGCGGCGGCCGCGAACAGGCGCCCGGCGAGCTGCGCGGAACCTCAGGGGGCGCCTTGCCGATCAGGGCCGGGTCCGCGACGCCTCGCGGTACGCCTCCGCGATGTCCGCCCCGAAGGCGCGGCGGTAGCCGGCCGGGTAGAGCCGCAGCAGCGGCGTGCTCATGCGGTGGCCGGTTTCCCGGCGACACCCAGACGCCGGGTCGCCTCGCGCGCGGTGGCGGCGATCCGCCGCGCCTCGGCGGCCAGGGTGTCCCGGCCGGTCGCGGTGAGCGTGTAGGTGCGGCGGAGCCGGCTGTCCACGACCTCCTCCGCGTGTACCTCGATCAGGCCCTCGTTCAGCAGCCGCTCCAGCGCCCCGTACAGCGTGCCGGTGCGCATCGTGACCCGGCCGCCGGAGATCGTCTCGACCTCGCGCGCGATGGCGTAACCGTGCCGGGGCTCGTCCGCCAGGGCGGTCAGGAGGAGGAGGGTCGGTTCCTGCATCGCGCGTTCGCTCATGCCCGTATCGTACGCCAGGAATGGGTCACTCACCGGCATATGACGGGCCGCCCTGGGCTGGGACGGGAAGGGCTTTCCCCAGGCGGGCCAAGGGGGAGAGCGCCATGAAGAGCGGGGAGAGGGCGAGCGCGACCGCCGTGACGAGGAGGCTCGGGCGCAGCCCCCACGTACCCGCGAGGAAGCCGCCGAGCAGGGAGCCGAACGGGGTCAGGCCCATCCCCGCGAAGTTGATCGTCGCCACCACCCGCGCCTGGATGCGGACCGGCGTGACCGCCTGCCGTACGGACATCACCGTGACGTTGACCAGCTGGCCGAACGTACCGAAGACCAGGTTGACGGCCATCAGCGCGGGCAGGACCAGGGGCCCGGAGCCGTGCAGCGCCGGTACGCCGAGCATCACGCCGTCCGCCAGGACCGCCGACCCCACCAGCACCACGCCGTACCCCAGCCGCTCCGGCAGCCTCGCCGCGAGCAGCGAGCCCAGCACCGCGCCCGGGCCCGTCGCCGCGAGCGCCAGGCCCACCTCGGCGCCGGACAGGCCCAGTTCACGCGGCAGGAACAGCAGATAGACCGTCATCAGCGCGGCGAGCGAGAACTGGAACAGGGCCGACGCCAGTCCCACCGCACGCAGCGCCGGGTGCCGGGCGACGAAGCGGAGCCCTTCGTGGATGCGCCGCAGGACCGGCGCCGGAGCCCCGGCGGGGCCGGGTACGCGTTCCGGGCGGCGGATGCGGCCGATCGACACGGCCGACAGCAAGAAGAAGCCCGCACCGGTGACGACCGCGAGCACCGGCGAGAACAGCGACATCAGCGCCCCGCCGAGCGCCGGGCCGCCGATCCGCGCCGCCGACCTGCTGCCCTCCAGCGCGCTGTTGCCCCGCATCAGCAGTTCGCGGTCCACCAGCCGCACCAGCGACGCCTGGTACGCCACGTCGAAGAACACGCTGCCCACCCCGAGCAGGGCGGCCACCACGAGCAGGACCGGCAGCCCGAGCACACCCAGCAGCAACGCCAGGGGCACCGCCGCCAGGGCCAGCGCCCGGCCGAGGTCCGCCGCGACCATCACCGTGCGGGTGCGGCGGCGGTCCGCCCACGCGCCCGCGAACAGCGACAGCAGCAGGATCGGCGCCTGCTCCACCGCGCGCAGCAGGCCCAGCGCGCCCGCGTCGGCGTGCAGCGAGACGACGGCGACCAGCGGCAGGACGACCAGGAGCGCCTGCTCACCGAACTGGGAGGCGGTCTGCCCGGCCCACAGGTGCAGGAAACCGGAGTCCCGGCGGAGGGCGGGGGAGCAGGTACGGGAAACGGGATGCACGGGGGCCCCTTGGGCTGCGGACGGCAAGGCTCCGCCGCCACTCGACGCAGAGGTGTACGTCGGCGGTCCGGCGGGAAGGGCTCGCTGTGCCGCGCTCGGAGGCAGCACGCGATGACGGGTCGTACTACGGCGTCAGCGCGTGCGCGGGCTACCGGGCAACTTTCCCTCCTTCGGGTCGTCGGGTGAGGGGAGGCTAGCCGCCCGGCGGAACGGGGAACAACGGATTTCCGCCGTCACCGTCCGGCGCCTCCTCGCGGGCCAGCTGCCGGAAGCACTCCCGTAGCCAGGCGTGAGCCGGATCCGCGTCGTGGCGCGGGTGCCACGCCATGCCGAAGGGGAGCGGCGGCAGCGCGAAGGGGATCTCGAACGTCCGCAGCCCCAGGGGTTCCGTCAACGGGCGCGCCCGCAGGGACGTGAGGCCGACCAGGTCGCTGTTGAGCAGGATGAACAGGGACGACGGCAGGGTGCCCACACTGGCCACCACCCTTCTGATCAGGCCGAGTTCCGCGAGGGCGGTGTCCACCGGGCCCGCCGTCCGGCCACGACGCGACACCGTCACATGGTCGGCGGCGGCGAACCGGGCCGGGGTGATCTCCCCGTCCAGGAGCGGGTGGCCCGGGCGCACCACGCCCACCATCCGGTCGTTGTAGAGGTGTTCGCGGTGCACCTCCGGGGAACGCGTGTCGAGCACACCCACCTCCAGGTCGGCGGCGCCCTCGCGCAGGAACGGGCCGTCCACATGGCTCTCCATCAGGAAGCGGAGCCGTACGCCCGGCGCCTCGCGGGCGATACGGGCGAACAGCGCGGGGCCGGAGATCGCCGCCAGGGTGTCCTGGGCCAGCACCGTGAACGTCCGCGACAGGGCGCGCAGGTCCACCTTGCCGCCCGACAGGAACAGCCCGCGCGCCCGTTCCACGACCGCGCGCACCTCGCCGTGGATGGCCAGGGCGTGCGGGGTGGGCACCATCGTGCGCCCGGCGCGCACCAGCACCGGATCGCCGAGCGCCCTGCGGATACGGCCGAGGGTGCGGCTCATCGCGGGCTCGGACAGATGCAGCCGGGCGGCGGCCCCGGAGACGCTGCACTCGTCCAGGAGAACGTCCAGGGCGACCAGAAGATTGAGGTCAAGACCGGATTGCGTCACGCGCATACATCCCTTGCCAAAGATGCATTGGAAAGCAAGTCACGCCAACTCTACGGTGGAAGCACATCCCACCCGTCACGGCTCCCAGGAGGAGCGTTGTCCCCGTATGCCCAGAAGCCCCCGCGCCTTACCCTCGCCGCGCAGTACGCGCTCTGCGCCTGCGTGCTCGTCGCGCAGGGCATGGTCGCCGCCGTCAACCTGCTCATCCCCCAGCTCGCCGCCTCCGCCCTGCACCCGTCCGCCAGCGAACTGCTGTGGTCGGTCGACGCCTACGTCATCGTCTTCGCCGGGCTGCTGATCCCGGCCGGTGCGCTCGGCGACCGCTTCGGCCGCAAGGGCGCCCTCCTCGCCGGACTCGGCCTCTTCGCGGCGGGCGCCGCCGTCAGCGCGCTCGCCACCGTGCCCGCCGTGCTCATCGCCGGACGCGGGGTGTGCGGGGCCGGAGCCGCGCTGATCATGCCCGCGACCATGTCCCTCCTGATCACCCTCACCCCGCCCGCCCGCAGGTCCCAGGCGCTGGCGACCTGGACGCTCGCGGCCGGCCTCGGCGGCCTCGCGGGCAACGTCGGCGGCGGCCTCGCCGGTCAGTTCTCCACCTGGCGCGCCCTGTTCTGGGCGATGGTGCCGCTCGCCGCGCTGCTCGCCCTCGCCGTCGCCCGCCTCACGCCCCGCAGCCCCGAACGCTCGGACACCGCGCCCGACCCGCTCGGTTCGCTGCTGCTCGTCGCCGCCCTCACCGCCCTGGTGTACGGGATCATCGAGGGCCCGCCGCAGGGCTGGGGCTCGGCGCGGGTGCTGACGGCCTTCGGCCTCGGAGCCGTACTGCTCACCGCCTTCACCGTCCACGGGCTGCGCGCCGCACGGCCGCTGCTCGACCCCCGGATCTTCGCCTCGCCCGTGGTGCGCGCGGGAACGCTGGGCATCGCCACGGCGTTCTTCGGGCTGTTCGCGCTGTTCTACGTCAACTCCCAGTACCTCCAGTACGTGAAGGGCTTCCCGGTCGGCCTCGCCGGGGTGGCGATCGTGCCGCTCACCGTCGGGATGGCCGTCATGCCGAAGTTCGGGGCGCGCTGGCAGGACCGGTACGGCATCCGCCCGGTGGCGGGCGGCGGGCTCGCGATCATCGGGCTCGGGCTGCTCCTCGTCTCGACCGCCGACGGCAGCACCCCGTACGCCCTGTACGCCGTCTACCTCCTCGTCATCTCCGCCGGTACGGGGCTCTGCGCGCCCGCGCTCACCGTGGCCGTCGTCGCCGGGCTGCCCGCGCACCGCAGCGGCCTCGGCTCGGGGCTCAACACGGCGGCGCGCGAGATCGGGGCGGCGCTCGGGGTCGCCGTCGTCGGCACCGTGCTGGCGTCCCGGGCCGGCGGCGCCGGGGCCGCCCACGCCGCCGCCTTCGCCCCGGCGATGTCCTACGGGCTGCGGGTCGTGGCGGCGGTGCTCCTGGTCGCCACGGTGTTCGTGGTCCTGGGGACGTCGGGGCGGCCGCGTGGTGCGGCGGAAGAGGCGGGAGGCGGGGACGGGGCGGAGGCCGGGAGCGTCACCCGTACGGGGGTTTCCACGTAGCCGTGCCGGGAAGGGCGGCGCATGGTCGGTCTGACCTGTACGTTCCCCTCCGGCTCAGGAGTCCTCATGGCACAGACCGCGCCCCCGCCGGGCACCCCGTCCTCGCCGTCCGCACCGCGCCCGGGGGACGAGAACCCCTGGGCGTCCGGCGGGGTCATGTTCGCCGGTGTGCTGCTGATGGTGGACGGGGTGCTCGACGCGATCAAGGGCATCGCCGGTATCGCGTCGGACGACGTGTACGCGCGGATCAACGACTACGTCTTCAAGTTCAACGTGACGACCTGGGGCTGGATCCACCTCATCCTCGGCATCGTCATCGCGATCGTCGGCTGGGGCATCCTCAGGGGCTCCGCCTGGGCGCGCGGGGCCGGTGTGGGGCTCGCGGCGCTCAATATGATCGCCAACTTCATGTGGCTGCCCTACCAGCCGGTCTGGGCCGTGGTCTCCCTCGCCATCGACACCTTCGTCATCTGGGCCCTGTGCACGGCGCGGAAGCCGGTCATCTGACCGGCCGCTCCGGGCCGGGTGCGTGCCGTTGTCAGTGGCACGGGTCACACTGGAGACATGTGCCGCAGTATCAAGACGCTCCGACCGCCCGTCCTGCCCGAAGAGGCCACCGAGGACGACATCCGCGCCGCCGCCCTGCAGTTCGTCCGCAAGGTGTCGGGCTTCCGCGCCCCGGCCGCCCACAACAGGGAAGTCTTCGACCGTGCCGTGGACGAGATCGCCGAGGCGACCGCCCGGCTGCTCGACGGCCTGGAGATACGGGGTGGTGTCAGGACGCCATAGGGGGCGTGGCGGCCGCGGCGGCGGCCGGGCGCCGCATGAGCAGCGCGGCGAAGGAGCCCGCGAGGAACAGGGCGAGGACCGAGACGGCCGTGCCCAGCCAGCTCGCGCCCAGCCACTGCGCGCCGAAGTAGCCGAGCCCCACGCTGTAGCCGGCCCAGGCCACGCCCGCGACGGCTGACCAGGGCAGGAATTCCTTCACCTTGCGGTGCGAGGCGCCCGCGCCCAGCGAGACGACCGAACGCCCGGCCGGGGCGAAGCGCGCGATGACGACGAGGATGCCGCCGCCCCGGCTCAGGGCGGCGCCGAGGCGTTCCTGCGCGGAGGTCAGGCGGCGGGAGCGGGCGATGGCGCGGTCCAGCCGCTCGCCGCCGTGCCGGGCCAGCCGGTACGCGGCGAAGTCGCCGAGCACCGAGGCGGTCGCGGCGCACAGGACGAGGGCCAGCAGGGACGGGACCTCGGTCACCTGACGGGCGGCGCCCGCCGCGTCGGCGGCGACACCGGTGGTGCCGGCCGCGGCGGCCGTGGCGGCGGTGATCACCAGCACACCGCTGGGCAGTACGGGGAGGAAGACGTCCAGCAGCACGGAGAGGGCGACCGCAACGTAGATCCATGGGCTGCCGGTCAGCGCACCCACACTCTCTAGCACCGTCTACTCCCCGATCGGCAACAGCGCCGCGACGTCGCAGGGGAGCGGCAGGAGCGGCAGGGTCAGCTGTACAGCGTACGCCTGCCGTTCACCCGGTGATCCATATATATGCGTGATGTTGGGCACCCCGGTCGAGGGCGGCTTGAGCGCGCACCGCCGGGGAGCGGTTTTCCCGGCGGTACGCGAGGGGTGTGCGGGGCCCGGTCGGTCGGCGGGCCCGGGGGAGCGGGGAGAGGGGTCAGACGGCGACCGGGGAGCTCTGTTCCTGGGTGTGGTCCTGGTCCTGGCGGTCCGGGGTGCGGGCGGTGAGGAGGTTGTCCAGGGCCAGGGCGCCGGGGCCGGTGAAGACGAGCAGCAGGAAGACCCAGCAGAAGACGGCCGACGACTCGCCGCCGTTCTGCAGGGGGAGCAGGGCGTTCGACTGGTGGACCGTGAAGTAGGCGTAGGCCATGGAGCCCGACGAGACCAGGGCGGCGAGACGGGTGCCGAGGCCCAGGGCCACGAGGATGCCGCCGACGAGCTGGATCACCGCCGCGTACCAGCCCGGCCAGGTGCCGGCGGCTATGGAGCCGCCGCCGTGGGCGCCGCCGAGGACGCCGAAGACCGAGGCGGCGCCGTGGCAGGCGAAGAGCCCGCCGACGACGATGCGGAAGAGCGCGAGGACGTAGGGCTGTGCCCGGTGGAGGTGTGGGGTCATGGGGGGGAGGCTCCTTCGGTCTGTGGGGACGTGAACCGACTGGGCGCAAAAGATTAGGTAGACCTCACCAATACTTGCAAGTTCAACGTTTTGTCGACTGGCTGAAATTCGACGGGCTCTTGTGAGCCGTTCCGCGCGCCAATACCGCCTCGAACTGGGCAGCCTCGTTCCTTTGTCTGGCCTGAACCAATGGCGGCGCAGTTTTCCGGCCACGAGCGTCCGGTTCCGTCAGTGGGGGCTCCCACCACGGCACCCCCGGGTCTCACCGGAGTCCCACTGGAGTTCCGGGCCCCTCGTGCCCCGTGGGCGGACTGTCGGCCCGCCGGTCGGCCCGCGGGGCGGCATGTGGCTTGTCATGGACGGTCGTAGTAGGCCGAAAACACGCCGGTGGCCCCGCCGGCCGGCCCGTCGTCGGGGCATCGGCCGGTGGAGCCACCGGGGTTGGGGTCGCGGTCGGGTGTTTCCGGCTTCAGCAGCCGCTGAGCGCGGACTGCAGGGCCGACTTCTCGGCCGAGTCGACGGACAGGTTGTAGTAGTGCTTCACATGGATCCAGGCGCGCACATAGGTGCACTTGTACGCGGCGCGCGGCGGCATCCAGGACGCCGGGTCCCTGTCGCCCTTGGACTGGTTGACGTTGTCCGTGACCGCGATCAGCTGCGGGCGGGTCAAGTCGTTCGCGTACGCCTGCCGTTGGGCGGTGGTCCAGCTGGACGCGCCCGAGCGCCACGCCTCGGCGAGCGGCACCATGTGGTCGATGTCCAGGTCGGACGCGGCGGTCCAGGTGGCGCCGTCGTACTGCGAGTACCAACTGCCGCCGGTCGCCGTGCAGCTGGAGTTCTGGGAGACGTTCGTGCCGTCCCGCTTCAGGACGACCTCGCGGGTGTCGCAGGCTCCCGACTGGGTGATCCAGTGCGGGAACTTGTCCCGGCTGTACCCGCTGGACGAGCCCTCCGCCTTGACGGTGAGCTCGCTCAGATAGGTGCGGGCGGTGGACGCGGAGACCGGGGTGGGCATGGCCGCCTGGGCGCTCGGCGCGGTGAGCAGGCCGGTGGTGGCGGCGAGTGCGGCGGATGCGGCGAGGACGGCTATGCGACGCGCGTAGACACCTGACATGCGAACTCCCTTGACGTGGGGGGATGTGGACGGGCTGTCATGAACGGCCCGGCCATCGTGGCGGCGCCGGGTTTCCGTGGGGTGGGCGCCAGGTAACAGGGTGGCGACATGGGCACGTCACATCAAGGGATCTGACAAAGGGGTTCGTGGTGCGGGGGGCGTACGGACCCGTGCGCGCGGGCGCGGTGAGCCGGGCCGGGACGGTGCAGGCGCTCATGACCTGCGGGGGAGCGCATGCGTACGGCCCCCGCCCGGGGTGGGCGAGGGCCGTACGGAGGTTCGTGGTGCTGGTGTTTGACGTGGGGTCAGCGGCCCCGGTATCCGCCGTCGGTGGGGCGTCGGGCGTCCCGCCGGGAGACTACCGCGCCTCGACGTGCAGCGTGAAGGCGCCGTCCGCCGCCGCCTCGACGCGCAACCGCGTCAGGTCGGCCACATGGGCGTCCGGGGAGTGGGCCCCCGCGCGCGGGCCGACGCCCACCACGCGCATGCCGGCCGCCCGGCCCGCCGCGATACCCGCCTCGGAGTCCTCGAAGACCACGCAGTCCGCCGGGGCGAAGCCCAGCGCCGCGGCGCCCTTGAGGAAGCCCTCCGGGTCCGGCTTGCTGGCGCCGACGCTCTCGGCGGTGATGCGGAGCTCCGGCATCCGCAGCGCGGCGGCGTCCATCCGGGCCGTCGCCAGCGCCAGGTCGGCCGAGGTGACCAGGGCGTGCGGAAGGGCGGCGATGGCGTCCATGAACGCGGGGGCGCCGCCGATCGGGACGACCCCGTCGGTGTCGGCGGTCTCCTCGGCGAGCATCAGCTTGTTGTCCGCGTAGTTCTGCTCCATCGGGCGCTCCGGGAGCAGGACCGCCATCGTGGCGTAGCCCTGCCGGCCGTGGACCACCTTCAGCGCCTCTTCCGGGTCGAGGCCGTTCCGCAGCGCCCAGCGCCGCCAGCAGCGCTCCACGACGGCGTCGGAGTTCACCAGGGTGCCGTCCATGTCGAGCAGCAGGGCGCGGGCGGTGAGGGCGGTGGCCGGCATGGGCGGGCTCCAGAGCGGGGGGAAGCGATCGCCGCGGGGGTGAGCGGCGCGGGAGATCAAGCGGCCCCCGCCCGCCGGTCAGGGTGTGCGCGCAGGGGCCACTTTGTTTCTCCACGATACAAAAACGCCGTCGCGAATGCGAATCCCCTCCCGGAGGCGGGCCCGTCAGTGGCGTCCGCGCCCCGTCGTCACCGCCTCCAGGCGGCTCCGGGTGATCGGACCGTAGACGCCCTCCGGGTCGCCCTCGATGTTCCACCAGGTCTGGAGGTCGCTCACGGCCCGCTCCGTGCGGTCCCCGTAGTCCGAGTCGACCGGGCCGTTGTACACCCAGGCCTCCCGCAGCCGGTTCTGGAGCTCCGCGACCTCCGCGCCCCGGTCGCCCTGCCGCAGGGTCCCGGCGTCGTCCGGCGACGAGGGGGGCGGGGCCACGCCCTCGACCGGGGCGCTGTCGCTCGCGGTGGCCGACGGGGACGCCGGGGCGCCCGCGTCGGGGGCCGAGGCGGACGACGTGGCGGACCGGGAGGGGGAGGCGGAGGACGAGGCGGAGGCGGACGACGACGCGGAGGCCGACGCCGATGCGGTGGGGGAGGCGGAACGGGTGGGCGACGCGGAGGCCGAGGCAGAGGCGGACGGCCCGGGCTCGCCGCTCTCCTCGGGGAGGCTCGTCACCGTGGAGGGCAGGGCCTGGTCCAGGTCGGCCTCCCCGCCGCCGTCCCCGTTGAACAGCCCGCCGACGAAGGCCGCCGTGCCGACCACGGCGACCACGGCCGCCCCCGCGATCACCGCGGCGAACGGCTTGCGGCGGCGCGGGGCCACCGGGTCGGGGCCGGTGAGCAGGAGGGCGGTGTCGGACTCCTCGGCCCGCGGCGCGGCGCCCGCCGCCGGGTCCAGGAACAGCGGCATCGTGGTCGCCGCGTCACTCTCGGAGCCGTAGAACCGCGGGGCGCCGGGCGGAGGTGTCGCGGTGTCGTCGCCCAGGGTCACGTACGGGCGGATGCGCAGCGGGTCGAAGTCCTCCGCCGTGGCCATCTCCGCGGACCGGCCCGCGTGGTGCTCGTCGGCGATGCGCTGCTGCTCGGCGGCCCGCTCCGGGCCGGTGACGTAACCCGGCGTACCGGTGTTCCGGCCCGCGCAGGCGCAGCCGGGACCGGCGCCCGGTCTGCTCTCCGTACCGCACTCCGGGCATATATGTCCGGCCATCGTGGGTCCCCTCCCCTTGAACTGCCTGCGATTATGCAGCCCGCCGCCGAGAAGCCCAATCATCCGGCCTCCCGGCAGGCCATAACAGGGCAGAGCGGACAGGATGGGGGTGTAGCGGATCCGAGGAGATGTCTCATGGCCCAGCAGCTGAGCCCGACGGCCCAGGCCCCCGGCGGGGACCGCTCGACGCGGTCGATCCTGGTGGCGATCGGCGCACTGCTCCTCGGCATGCTGCTGGCCGCACTCGACCAGACCATCGTCTCCACCGCGCTCCCCACCATCGTCAGCGACCTCGGCGGGCTCGAACACCTGTCGTGGGTGGTCACCGCCTATCTGCTGGCCTCGACCGCCGCGACCCCGCTGTGGGGGAAGCTGGGCGACCAGTACGGGCGCAAGAAGCTGTTCCAGACCGCGATCGTCATCTTCCTGATCGGCTCCGCGCTCTGTGGCCTCGCCCAGAACATGCCGCAGCTGATCGGCTTCCGCGCCCTCCAGGGGCTCGGCGGTGGCGGTCTGATGGTGCTGTCGATGGCGATCGTCGGGGACATCGTCCCGCCGCGCGAGCGCGGCAAGTACCAGGGGCTCTTCGGTGCCGTGTTCGGTGCGACGAGCGTCCTCGGGCCGCTGCTCGGCGGCTTCTTCACCCAGCACCTCAGCTGGCGCTGGGTCTTCTACATCAACCTTCCCATCGGCGTCGTCGCGCTTCTCGTGATCGCCGCCGTGCTGCACATCCCGGTCCGCCGGACGAAGCACACCATCGACTACCTGGGCACCTTCCTCATCGCCTCGGTCGCCACCTGCCTCGTCCTCGTCGCCTCGCTCGGCGGCACCACCTGGCCCTGGGGTTCGTGGAAGATCATCGGCCTCGCGGTGCTGGCCGTGGTGCTCCTGATCGCGTTCGTGTCCGTGGAGCGGCGCGCCACCGAGCCGGTGCTGCCGCTGAAGCTGTTCCGGATCAGGACCTTCAGCCTCGTCGCCGTGATCAGCTTCGTCGTCGGCTTCGCGATGTTCGGCGCGATGACCTATCTGCCGACCTTCCTCCAGGTCGTGCACGGGATCACGCCGACGATGTCCGGTGTCCACATGCTGCCCATGGTGTTCGGGCTGCTCATCACCTCGACGGTGTCCGGGCAGATCGTCAGCCGTACGGGCCGCTGGAAGGTCTTCCCGATCGTCGGCACCGGCCTCACGACCATCGGCCTGCTGCTCCTGCACCGGCTGACGGTGTCCAGCGGTACCTGGGAGATGAGCGCCTACTTCTTCGTGTTCGGCGCGGGCCTCGGTCTGGTGATGCAGGTGCTCGTCCTGGTCGCGCAGAACGCCGTCACGTACCGGGACCTCGGCGTGGCGACCTCGGGGGCGACGTTCTTCCGGTCCATCGGCGCCTCGTTCGGCGTAGCGATCTTCGGCACCATCTTCACCAGCCGGCTCACGGACAAACTCGGTGACGCGCTCGACGGACGGCCGCTGCCGCCCGGGGTCGACGCGGACAGCCTGGCCGCCGACCCGCGCGCCATCGGACAGCTCCCGGACGCGCTGCGGGGGCCGGTGCTCCAGGCGTACTCGACGTCGATCACGGACGTCTTCCTCTACGCGGCACCCGTCGTCCTGGTCGCCTTCCTCTTCGCCTGGCTGCTCAAGGAGGACAAGCTGCGCGGATCGGTGACGGCGCCGGACCCGAGCGAGACCCTGGCGTCCAACCCGGTCGAGCGCTCCTCGTACGACGAGTGCGCGCGGGCCCTGTCCGTGCTGGCCACCCGGGAGGGCCGCCGCGAGGTCTACGTCAAGATCACCGAGAGGGCGGGCCTCGACCTGCTGCCCGCCGCCAGCTGGATGCTGCTGCGGATCAAGCGCCACGGCACGGTGGAGCCCGCCCGGCTCGCCGAGGTGGCCCCCGTGCCGCTGCGGGTGATCAACGACGCCGCCCGGCAGCTGGAGGGGCGCGGGCTCGTCCGGCGGGTCGGGGTGCAGATGGTGCTCACCGAACCGGGTGCGGAGGCGGTGGTGAAGCTCTCCCAGGCCCGCGAGGACTCCCTCGCCGAACTGCTGGGCGACTGGTGGGGGCCGGACCGGCCGACGGACCTGGTCGCGCTGGTCTCCGAGCTGACGCGGGAGACCAGCGGGTCCAGCAAGGAGCGCCCGCACAGCCCGGAGCCGAAGCGCGACCACGCGGCGGGGCACCCGTACCGGGACTGACCCGCAGCTGTACGGGGAAGGGCGCGCGGGCGCCCTACACCTTCTGGGCCAGTTCCTTGGCGAACCAGCGTTCCCGGTAGGGACCGCTGCTGAACGCCGGGACCTCCCGGTAGCCGTGCTTCGCGTACAGGCCGCGGGCTTCCACCAGGTCGTGCCGGGTGTCCAGCCGGAGCACCGCCACCCCCAGCGCCCGGGCCCGCTCCTCCAGCGCCGCGAGCAGCAGCCCGCCGCCGCCCGTGCCCCGGAACTCCGGGCGGACGTAGACCCGGGTCAGCTCCGCCGTGTCCGCGGCCACGAGGACCAGGCCCGCGCAGGCGGCCGCCCGGCCCCCGGAGCGGCCGACGACGAAGTCACCGGTCGGGGCGGTCAGCAGCGCCACGCCGTCGTCGGTGAGCCCGTCCTCGATCTCCTCGGCCGTCGCCGGGCGGCCCCAGTACCGGCTGGCCACCTCGTCGTAGTAATCCCACCGGAGCAACGCCGCGTCCGGGGAGTCGAAGGGTTCGGGTGCCACGATCCAGGTCATTGGGCCATTCTTGCTACCCACAGGTGTATGGGCCAGGCAATTTGAGGGGGCGGCGTGGTGACGCAGGGGAACGGGGCCCAGGTGGTCCGGCGGCTCGGCGAGCGATGGATCCGGGAGCTGGCCCGCCCGGGCGGTGACTTCGTCTGCTCGCCCGCCGGGCTCTGGCTGGCCCTGACCGCGCTCGCGGCCGGGGCGCGCGGGGAGACCGCCGACGAACTGCGGGCGGTGCTCGGGGCCGCCGGGGACGAGGCGGCCGGGGCCGCGACGGCCACGGCCCGGGCGCTGGCCGCCACCGACGGGCTGGGCGTGGCGACCCGGGTGTGGACCCGGACGCCGGTGCACCGCAGGCTCCGGAAGGCGCTGCCCGACATCGGCTTCGGGCCCATGGACCCGGACGAGGTGGACGCGTGGGTGCGGAAGACGACCGGTGGGCTCATCGAGCGGCTGCCGGTGACCGTGACCGACCAGATGCTGCTGGTGCTCGTCAACGCGCTCGCGCTCAAGGCGGACTGGGCGATCCCCTTCGAACGTGAGGCGACGGGGGACCGGCCCTTCACCGACGCGGCGGGCGTCACCCGCAAGGTGCCGACGATGTTCGGGACACCCCCGCCCTTCGACGTCTGGATGACCGGGGGCGCGTTCGTCCTCGATCTGCGGTGTGCCAGGCGTCAGGGCGGGCCGCCACCGGTCAAGGTGCGCCTCGTGCTGGGGCGGCCGGGCGAGGGGGCGGCCGAGGTGCTGCCGTCGGCCTGGGCGCCGAAGGAGGCGCGGACCGCCCTCGGCGCGGACACCGTGACTATTTCCGTCCCGCGCTTCACCCTTCGTACGCACATCCAGGCCACCCGCCAGCTGCCGGCGCTCGGGATCCGCCTCGCGACGACCCCCGCCGCCGACTTCTCCGGGCTCTCGGCCACCCCGCTCATGCTCTCCGAGGCGGTGCAGGAGGCCGTACTGAAGGTGACCGAGGAGGGCCTGTCGGCGGCCGCCGTGACGGCGCTGCCCGCACCGGCAGGCGCGGCGCCCGGCCCGCCCCCGCGCCGCCTGCACCTCGCCTTCGACCGGCCCTTCGGCATCGCCGTCCTGGACCCGGGCGAGGAGGTCCCGCTCTTCGCCGGCTGGCAGGCGGAGACGCCCTCGGCGGACTAGGGCCTGTCTGACCATTCCCGTTTGCCGGGCGGCGTCAGACAGGCCCTAGCTGTACTGCCCCGTGAGGTTGGGGACGCGGCTGGCTGGTGGTTGGCCTTTGAGTGCGGTGTGTCCGCGGTGGTGATTGTAGGTGTGTAGCCATTGCGGGTAGGCGTCGCGGCGTTCGGTCTCGGTTCGGTAGGGCCTTGCGTAGGCCCACTCCTCCAGCAGGGTCCGGTTGAAACGCTCTACTTTCCCGTTCGTCTGCGGCCGGTAGGGGCGGGTGCGCTTGTGTGAAATGCCTTGCGCTGCAAGGTAGTTCCGCCAGAGGTATGACTTGTAGCAGGAGCCGTTGTCCGTCAGGACCCGCTGGACGGTGACTCCGGCGGCGGAGAAGTAGGCGTGGGCCCGTTGCCAGAATCCGACAGCGGTTTCCTTCTTCTCGTCGCCGAGGATCTCGCTGTAGGCGAGGCGGGAGTGGTCGTCGACGGCGTTGTGGAGGAAGCTCGTCCCGGCGTTGGCCCGGTTCTTGCGGCCTGCCTGCCGGCCGAGGACCTTGTGGCCGCCGCCGTCGGGGATGTTGCCGAGCTTCTTGATGTCGACGTGGACGAGGTCACCGGGGGCGGCGTGTTCGTAGCGGCGGATCACCCGGCCGGTGGCCCGGTCCAGGTGGGTGAGCCGGGCCAGGTGGTAGCGGGTCAGGACGCGGTGGACGGTCGCCGGGTTCAGGCCGAGCAGGTAGGCGATGCGGGCGGGGCCCCACCGGCGCAGGACACGGACCTGGATGATCCGCCGCTCGGTTCGGGTCGGTGTCCGGCGCGGGCTGTGGTGCGGTCGGGAGGACCGGTCGGTCATCCCGGCCTCGCCGAACTCGCGGTAACGGGCGGCCCACCTCTGAGCGGTGGTGGGCGAGACCTGGAAGCGTTCGGCGGCCCGGCGCAGGGGCCATCCGTCGTCCACGACGCAGCGGGCCAGGCGCAGACGTCCGGTCTCGGTCAGGGGTGCATTACGGTGGGGCATGAGGGCCTTCTGGTCGTTCGATGTTGATGTCGCAATCCACACCGAACCCGGAAGGCCCTCACTCGTTCAAGATCACCCCACCGTGAAACCTGTCACCAACCTCCGTGGACAGAACACCTAGCGCAGCGGCGGCGGCGTGAACACCGGCGGCGGGGGCAGGACCGGGCGCCGCCGCCGGGCGCGTACGAACAGGAGCAGGGGCAGGGCCACCACCAGCAGCGCGCCGCCGAGCAGCGTGAGCAGCCAGGCCGGCAGGCCGGCCCAGGTCAGCAGCGTGTCCCGGTAGACCACGGTCCGGTACGGGGTGTCCTCGGCCGTCGCCCGCAGTTGGTGGTCGCCGTCGATCCGCTCCGGCGACGGGAAGACCTGCTCGATGGCCGTCACGAAGACCGGCTTGTCCCCGGTGACCGCCGCCAGCGCCTCGTACGGCTCCTTCGCGGGGTCGACGCGGCCCGCGTACGAGACCGTCGGGGGCCGCCCGCCGATCGTGCCGCGCGGTTCCATGCGGTGGTCGGCCAGGATGTACAGGCCGAGCGACTGCGGGGTGGCGGCCAGCTTGGACAGGCGCATCGGATAGACCAGCCGGTCGCTGGCGAACCGCAGCCGCAGCGGGTCGAGCGTCCCGCTCAGCGTGCCCCCCCGCTTCTCCGGCGCGAGGCGCACCGCCACGTACTCCCACTTCTGCTCGACGTACGGGGTCAGGGCCGTCGCGAGGCGGTCCGGCAGCTCGAAGCCGTTCTCCTTCAGCCAGCTCTCCAGCGCCTCCGGGTCGGTCGCCGTCAGCCGGGCCACGTCGAACGGGCCGAGCCGTTCCCGGCCGACCACGTCGACCGGGGCGCCGGGCTTGGGGGCGGCGGCGCTGTCGCCCGCGGAGTTCCCCGAACCGCCGAACGGCCAGTCCTTGTCACGGGGCCAGAAGTAGTGCCGCTCCTCGGTGACCGGGGCGGTGATGGCCTTCAACTCGTAGAACAGTTTCGCGTCGCCCAGCTCGACCGTGGCGCGGTGCGGCACCGGCATGATCCAGGCCGCGTCCGGCGCGTTCCCCCGGACGCTCAGCTGCATGACGATCTGTTCGGTGCGGCCGTCCCAGCCGACCGCCGACGTCTCCCGGTCGACCGACACCTGGCTGTTCCGGTCCACCACCATCGCCCCGCAGCCGCAGGCGTACGCCGGTGCGATTAGCGACCCCGCCTGGAGCGACACCAGCATCAAGAGCAGGGAGAGCCCACGGACCGCCCAGCCCCCCGTCCCTCTTTCTCTCCCCGCGCGCCGCATCTTCCGTCCTCCCCGTCGTTACTGATCACGGGCTCAGACGTGCGCGGGCCCCGGCCGGTTCCGGCCGCGCCGCGCACCCGGGCGGGCGGACTTTCGGCCGAAGCCGGGTGACAGTCAGGCGTAAAAGGGGTTGATTGGGTCTGCCCAAGAGCACAATGCGACGGTTTCACACATGCCGGACAATCGGCCGGCATCAGACCTTGGAGGGTCGGCGCAGCGTGGCGAACGCGGAGCACGGTGGCAGCACAAGCGCGACGGCGGGAGCGAGGACCGGAACGGTACGGGCGGTGCTCTGGCTGGTCGTGGCCGCACTGGCCGTCCGGCAGATGGCGGTGGTGCTGCGGCAGCCGCCGGGCGAACGGCTCACCGATCTGGAGACCTGGATCGGTGACAACGGGGTGCTCCATGTGACCGGTTCGCTGTACGACACCGACCGGTTCACCGGCACCCCGTTCTCCGGGCTCGTCCTCAAGCCGCTGACCCGCATCGCCGAACAGAGCCTCGGGGTCGCCTGGACCTTCGGCTCGCTGCTGCTCGTCGCCGCCCTCGGCCTCGTCGCCGCCCGCGCCCTGCCGGGGCCCGTCGGCCGGCGTACCGCGCTGCTCGCCGCGCCCGTCGCGATCAGCCTGCTGATGCTCTCGCTGCCGGTGCGCAACGCTCTCCACCTCGGCCAGGTCAGCATCCTGCCCGTCCTCCTGGTCCTCGTCGGCCTCTTCGCCGTCCGGGGGGAGCGCAGGGCCGGGGTGCTCATCGGCGTGGCCGCCGCCCTCCAGCCGACCGTGCTCCTCTTCGCCCTCCTGCTGTGGCTCACCGGAAGACGCCGTTCCGCGCTCACCGCGGCCGCCGCGTTCGCCGCCTGCACCGCACTGGCGTGGGCCGCGATGCCGCACGACTCGTGGACGTACTGGGTGCACCATGTCGCCGGGGCGGGCCTCGGCGACCAGGCGGACGGCCTCGCCAACCAGTCCCTGCACGGCGCTCTGTTGCGCCTGGGCCTCGCCGGGCCGGCGGAGATCGCGCTGTTCCTCGCGCTGGCCGCCGCCGTCTGCGTCATCGGCCTGCGCCGCGCCGTGCGGTACGCGCGCGACGGGCAGCTCCTGCTCGCGGTGGCCGTCACCGGCTGCGTCGCCGTCGCCGTGTCCCCGACCGCCTGGCAGCACCAGCTGCTCTGGGTGCTGCTCGCCGTGGCCGGCCGGGCGGGCCGCAGCGCCTCCGACCGGCTGGTGTGGCCCGCCGTCGTGGTCCTGGTGACGACCCTGCCGGGCACGATGCTGCTGCCGAACGTCGAGGCGGTGTTCCCCGTACGCGACAACGTGCTGCTGATCGCCGCACTCGGGGCCGCCTGCGTGACGCCGTTCCTGCCGCGCACCTCCCCGTACTGGCAGAAGCCCGTGCCCACCGCGTACGCGCGGCCCGTTCCGGCCCGTTGGAGCAGGGTGCCGCTGCTGCCCGTCTGGCGGCGGGTGCTCGGCCGCCCCAACCTGCTCCTTGAACTCCTCCTCATCCGCGTCGTCTACTCCGCGTACGGGCACGTCAGGCTGGCCGCCACGGCCGGGCGGGACACCGCCGAGCGGCACGGGCACCAGATCCACTCGCTCGAACAGTGGCTGCACATCGACATCGAGCACCGGATCAACCACGCGGTCGCGGGCGTCGGCCGGCTGCGGGACTTCTTCGACTCCTACTACTCGACGTTCCACTTCATCGTCCCGCTGGCGATCCTCGCCGTGCTGTACGTGCGCCGCCCCGCCGACTACCGCTGGGCCCGGTCCACCCTCGGCTTCGCCACGCTCCTCGCGCTCGTCGGCTTCTGGCTCTACCCGCTGGCCCCGCCGAGGCTGATGCCCGGGCTCGGCTTCATCGACACGGTGCACGGGGTGCAGGACTTCACCAAGCCGGACTACGGGGCGCTGACGGCGGTGACCAACCAGTACGCGGCGATGCCCTCACTGCACTTCGGCTGGTCCCTGTGGTGCGGGGTGATCATCGTGCTGCTCGCCCCCAAGGTGTGGATGAAGGCGCTCGGGGTACTGCATCCGCTGTTCACGGTCTCCGCGATCGTCGCGACCGCCAACCACTGGGTGCTGGACGCGGTGGGCGGGGCGGTCGTCGTCGCGCTCGGGTTCCTCATCACGTACGTGCTCGCGGGGCCGCGGCGGCTGCGCGTGGCGCCGGAAAAGGCGGAGGGCGAAGCGGTCCGTGCGCCGGAGGGCGAGGCGCTGGCGGGCAGGCGGTAGCCCGCGCGCAGACGGCTCAGTGCCCAGCGCCCACGCCCACCGGACGCGCCGATGCCCCGGCCGCAGGGCGGTCGGGGCATCGGGGGTCACTGGCTCAAGCCGGTCCGGCTCAGTACCAGTTGTGGGCCTGCCAGAAGGACCAGGCGCCACAGGGGCTGCCGTAGCGGGAGTTCATGTAGTCCATGCCCCACTTGATCTGCGTACCGGCGTTGGTCTTCCAGTCCGAGCCGGCGGACGCCATCTTCGAACCGGGCAGCGCCTGGACCAGGCCGTAGGCACCGGAGGAGGCGTTGGTCGCGCTCGGGTTCCAGCCGCTCTCGTGGCTGACGATGTTGCTGAAGCACTGGAACTGCGCGTCGTCACCGATCATCTGCTTCGCCGTGTCCTGGGCACTCCCGGCGGAGGCCGGTGCGGCGGACGGGGCCGCCATGGCCGGGGAGACACCCAGGCCGATGCCGGTGGCGCCCAGCAGCACGGAGGCGCCCGCGATGGCGGCCTTGCGGCGGGAGGTGCGGGGCTTGGCGATGAGGTTACGGGCGAACGTCACAGGGATCCTCACGGTGGGGAACGGGGGAGTCGCGGCTCGGTCCGAATCCTGCGCTGACCGGCGTTCGTCGACCGCGATCCCTGGTGAGGACCCTGCGGTGCTCGGCGACGAGATCCAGTCTTAGCGAGCCCGTTCGGCGGTGGCAACGACCCCTGATACGAACCCGCCTCGCACCCGGGGCCGAAGGTCCCGAACCACACCAAACCGCTCCATAGGAGGTCGCTTGGGGTGCGGCGGGGCCCCGCGAGCCCCGTGCGCGGCTCCTAAGCCGCTTCGTACAGGACCAAGGTCCTGTGGGTGCCCTCACTCGCCAGGGGCGCCGAATGTGACCTGGGCCTCGAAGGAAGCCCGCCGCGTCGCCCGCCGCAGCGCCTTCAGCAGCGGCGCCCCGACCGCAAGCGTCAGCACGATCGTGAGCACCGCCCGGCCCAGGTCCCAGCCCAGCGAGGTCGTCGCGCAGTACGCGAGGAAGCGGACCAGGTTGTCGCCCAGCGGGTCACCGGCCCGGAACGAGATGCCCGAGGCGAGGCCCGGCACGATCGTCCACCCGTACAGATTCATGATCGTCCCGTACGCGAGCGAGGCGACGGCCCCGTAGGCCGCCAGCATCAGCAGCTCGCCGCGCCCGCGCAGCCGGTCCGGTCCCGGCAGCAGCCCGGCGCCCATCGTGAACCAGCTCATCGACAGCATCTGGAACGGCATCCACGGCCCCACCCCGCCGGTCAGCAGCGCGGACGCGAACATCGTCACGGACCCCAGCACGAAGCCGAAGCCCGGCCCCAGCACCCGCCCGCTCAGCACCATCAGGAAGAACATCGGCTCCAGGCCCGCCGTGCCCGCCCCCAGCGGGCGCAGCGCCGCCCCGACCGCGGCCAGCACCCCCAGCATCGCGACCGCCTTCGCGTCGAGCCCGGCGTCCGCGATCATCGCGACCACCACCCCGACCAGCAGCGGCAGCAGCGCGGCGAACAGCCACGGCGCGTCCTGCGCGTGCGCGAGCCCCGAGTCCCGGTCCGCGAGCAGCGGCCACCCGAAGGCGGCGATCCCGATCGCGCTGATCAGCACCAGCGCGACGATCGCCCGGGGGCCGAGCGGGACCGGGCGGCCACGTTTCAGCACCTCGCTCACACGCCACCTCCCAGAGCCGCGCGCACCTGGGGGACGGTGAGCCATTCCTGCGGGGCGAGGATCTTGGCGGTCTGCGGGGCGAACGCGGGCGAGGACACCACGACCTCGGCGGTCGGGCCGTCCGCGACGACCTCCCCGTCGGCGAGGATCACCACCCGGTGCGCCAGCTCGGCGGCCAGCTCCACGTCATGGGTGGCCAGCACGATCGCGTGCCCCTCGGCGGCCAGCGCGCGCAGCACCCCGACCAGCCGGGCCTTCGCCGCGTAGTCCAGACCCCGGGTCGGCTCGTCCAGGAGCAGCAGCGGCGGCCGGGCGGTGAGCACCAGGGCGAGGGCCAGCGCCAGGCGCTGCCCCTCGGACAGGTCGCGGGGGTGCGTGTCGTCCCCGACCCCCGGCAGCAGTTCCGAGACCAGGGCCCGGCAGCTGCCCGGCTCCGCCCCGGCGTCCGCGTCCGCCGCCGCGCACTCGGCGGCGACCGTGTCCGCGTACAGCAGATCGCGCGGCTCCTGCGGTACGAGGCCGACGCGGCGCACCATCTCGCCCGGCGGGGTCCGGTGCGGGGGCAGGCCCCCGGTCAGGACGGTGCCTGAGGTGGGCTCGACCATGCCGACGAGGGCGCCGAGCAGCGTGGACTTGCCCGCGCCGTTGCGCCCCATCAGGGCCACGGTCTCCCCGGCCCGGACGGTGAGCGACACCCGGCGCAGCGCCTCGACCCGGCCGCGTCGGATGCCGAGCCGTTCGACCCGGGCGGCGGGGGCGCCGGTGGCGGGTTCCGGGGCCTCGTGCGGGTCGCGCCGGAAGAGGCGGGCGAGGGCGCCCCGGCCGGAGGCGGGGCGGGGCGGCAGGGGTGCCGCCGGAGAGCCGGGCGCGTCCGGGGCCGGGTGCCCCGGCGTCACCTCCGCCAGCCGCTCGCGCAGGTCGCCGGCCCTGCGCCGCGCGTCCCGGACCGTAAGGGGCAGCGGGTCCCAGCCCGCGAGGCGGCCGAGCGCGACGACCGGGGGGTGCACCGGGGAGACCGCCATCACCTCGGCGGGCGTGCCCATCACCGGGGCGGCGCCCGGCGAGGGGAGCAGGACGACCTGGTCCGCGTACTGCACCACGCGCTCAAGGCGGTGTTCCGCCATCAGGACCGTGGTGCCCAGGTCGTGGACGAGCCGCTGGAGGACCGCGAGGACCTCCTCGGCGGCTGCCGGGTCCAGGGCGGACGTCGGTTCGTCCAGGACCAGGACGCGGGGGTGCGGGGTGAGGACCGAGCCGATCGCGACCCGCTGCTGCTGGCCCCCGGACAGGGTGGCGATCGGGCGGTCGCGCAGCCCGGCCAGGCCCAGCAGGTCAAGGGTCTCCTCGACCCGCCGCCGCATCACGTCCGGGGCCAGGCCCAGCGACTCCATGCCGTAGGCGAGCTCGTCCTCGACCGTGTCGGTGACGAAGTGCGCCAGGGGGTCCTGGCCCACCGTGCCGACCAGGTCCGCCAGCTCCCGGGGCTTGTGCGTCCGCGTGTCGCGCCCGCCCACGGTGACCCGCCCGGTCAGCCGGCCGCCCGTGAAGTGCGGCACGAGCCCCGAGACGGCACCGAGCAGCGTGGACTTGCCGACCCCGGAGGGGCCGACGAGCAGCACCAGCTCACCCTCCGGGATCGTCAGGTCGACCCCCGAGAGCGTGGGGCGCTCGGCCCCCTCGTACCGCACCGAAACAGCGTCGAACCGGATCACACCTGCTCCTGGAAGCCTGTGGGGGAGGGCGGGACGGGCGCGACCACCGCCGGAAGGAGCCCGAGCAGCACGGCGGCGGCCGGCCACAGCGGCAGCACGGGAGCGGTCAGCGGTACGACCCCGGGGTGCAGAGCCGCCGGGTCGGCGTTCCCGGCCCAGATCATCGCCGTCGCGACCGCCGCCCCGGACCCGGCGATCAGCCAGGCCCGTACGCCCCAGCGGTCGGGCCGGTAGCGGGTCCGCACCGAACGCGCCCCGCCGAGGCGCAGCCCCGCCATCGCCGCGAGGAGACCGGCGACGAGCAGCGGGACGCCGTAGCCGGCACCCTCGGCGGCCAGCAGCCCGTACGTACCGGCGCACACGCCGAGCAGCCCGCCGAGTGTCAGGACGTTCGTGGTGTGCCGGACGGCGGCCGGGACACGGGCGGTACGCCCGTAACCGCGCGCGTCCATGGAGGCGGCCACGGCGACCGACCGTTCGAGGGCGCCCTCCAGGACCGGCAGGCCGATCTGGAGGACGGCCCGCACACCGCCGGTCGGGCGGCCGCGCAGCCGGCGGGCGGTGCGCAGCCGCAGCACGTCGGCGACCATGTTCGGCGCGAAGGTCATCGCCACGACGACGGCCACCCCGGCCTCGTACAGCGCGCCGGGCAGCGACTTCAGCAGCCGGGCCGGATTGGCGAGGGAGTTCGCCGCGCCGACGCAGATCAGCAGGGCCGCCAGCTTCGCCCCGTCGTACAGCGCGAACAGCAGCTGCTCGGCGGTGACCCGGCCGCCGATCCGGACGCCCTTCGCCCAGTCGGGCAGCGGCACCTCGGGCAGCGTGAACAGGGTGTGCGTGCCGGGGATCGGCGAGCCGAGGAAGACGGAGAACAGCAGCCGGACCGCGATCACGAAGAGCCCGATCCGGATGAACATCCCGTACGACCGGGCCCACGGCGCGTCCGTGCGGCGCGCGGCCACCACATAGCCCGCGACCCCGACCAGCAGGCCGAGCAGCAGCGGGTTGGTGGTCCGGGAGGCGGCGGTGGCCAGGCCCAGCGCCCACAGCCACCACGCCCCGGCCGGCACCGCGTTGGAGCGGGTCGCGGCGGGGGCGCGCCAGGCGGGGAGCCGGTGTGTCGCGGTGTCCGTGCGGCCGGCCGTCGTGCCGGTCATCCGCGGCGGCGGCGGGCCTGCGCGACTGCGGCGATGCCGAGGAGCAGCACGGCGCCGATCCCGACGAGGATGCCGGCGGACGGGCCGCCGTCGTCGCCGTGGCCGGCGGTGGAGGCGGCGTCGGAGGAGGCCGGGGTGGGTGCCTCGCTGCCGCCGTCCGTGCCGCCGTTCGCAGCGCCGCCGTCCGTGCCGCCGGTGTCGGCGCCGGAGACCTGTTCGCCGCAGCCGGTGGCCGGGTAGCCGGAGATCGCGCAGAGCATCGCGCTCGCGTCGTAGCGCAGCGGCTTGGCGACCGCCGCCAGGGCCTCCGCGCTGCTCGCGTCCTTCGCGACCCGCGCGCAGGCGGTACGCAGCGGGGGCGGGGTCTCCCCGTCCGGCGCGTCGGCCGCGGTGCCCGGGTCGATGACGACCGCGACGCGCTTGCTGCCGTCCTTCGCCGGGGTGTCCGCGCAGACCTTTCCGAAATCGGGGGCGCGGCGCGGCTTGGTGGCGTCCTGCGAGTCCGCGCTCACCGCGAAGCGGAAGCCCTGCACCGAGCCGTCCTCGGGCCGTACGAGCGACGGCCCCTGGGTGGCGTACGACCAGCCGCTCGCGGAGCCCTCCCAGAACGACCAGTAGCGGTAGCCGGCCGCCTGAGCCGCGCCCGCGCCGAGCAGCGCCAGGACGGCGCCGATGACGAGGAGCGCGAGCGCCCGCGCGACGCGCCTCATAGCTGCTGGTTCTTGCGGCGGCCGCTGATCAGGAAGCCGGCGCCCGCGCCGACCGCGAGGCCGATACCGACGAACCACCAGACGCCGCCGATGCCGTCGCCGTCACCGCTGTCCTTCTTCTCCTCGTCCTCCGTGGCCGTCGGTTGCGGCTTCGTCACGGCGGCCGGCTCGGGGCCGGTCGCGTTCAGCTGGGCGACGAGGTCGGCGCCGCCGAAGTCGTGGACGTCGGCGCCGGTCGCGTGGGCGGCCAGGATCAGCTGGGCGTAGGCGGCGGGGCCGCTCTGCTTGGCCCAGGCGGCGGAGTTCTTCTTCAGCCAGGCGACCGGGCCGGCCGCCTTGTCCTTGTGCCCGGCGGCGGACAGGGCGACGACCGCGTCGGCGGTGTTGCCGAAGTCGGGCTGCGGGGCGCTGTCCTCCGCGCCGGGCATCGGGGCCGCGTCGAGGTGGCCGCTCTTGGCGAGGGCCGTCGCGAGGTAGGAGGCGCCGTTCTGCGCGGCCTGCTCGGGTTCGAGCGGGGAGCCCTTGTGGCAGGAGGGTTCCTTCACGGCCGCGTTGTCCGCGACGACCAGGCCCTTGCCGAGCGCGCCCAGGACACCGGCGGCGGTGGCGTCACCATTGGCGGCGAGCTTTCCGGCCTTGTCGGGCTGGTAGGCGAAGGCGCCGCCGTCCTTGCCGCCGCAGGGGATGGAGAACGTGAGCAGGGCGGCGTACGGGGTCTTGCCGCCGTGCGTCGTGACGTCGCCCAGCTTCTCGCCGGCCCGGGCGAGGGTGCCGATCACGATGGACGTGGAGTTCGCGTCGCTGGGGCTGCCGGCGGTGTAGCCCCAGCCGCCGTCCTCGTTCTGGATGGACTTGAGCCAGCTGACCGCGTTCGCCATGGCCTCCTGGTGCCCGCCGATGGCGCGCAGGGCCTGGGCGGCGGCGGCCGTCGCGTTGGTGTCGACCATCGTCTTGCCGTTGCAGGGCGCGGAGGCGTCCGGGCGGTACGCGGGGAAGGCGCCGCTGTCGCACTGCTGGCCGGTCAGCCAGTCGACGGCCTTGGCGGCCGGGGTCACGCCGGTGGCCTGCTGTGCGAGGAAGGCCAGGGACTGCCGCCACACCCCGTCGTACGTCGGGTCGCCGGTGCCGTAGAGCCCGGAGGGCAGCGCGGCCGGGGCGGAGGGCGACGGCGACGGCGCGGCGACGGCGGCCGGGGCGGCGGCCGCGCAGAACGCGGCGGCGGTGACGGCGAGCGCGGCGGCGCTGCGGCGTGCGGTCATGGCGGGCGGTGCCTCTCCTGGGGACCGGGCACGGCACACACGGCACCAGGCTCCGGCTCCGTATACCTCGACGGGGCGGGCCGCCGGGGTTCCGGCGGAGTGAGCCGGTCACGACTCGGACAGGGCATTCCGACTTTCGCCGCGTGCGGCGGTTTACGGCTGCGGGTCAGTGCCGGATTCGCACCGGCTTCCCCCTGAACGGGCATAGTGACGACGCGGCCAGTCTAGCGGGCGGGGTTTGTTCCCCTACCCGCCCCTTCCCGTAACCGGGGCGCTGCCCAGGACCCCGCGCCTCAAACGCCGGCGGGGCTGGATTTCGGGGCTCCGCCCCGGACCACGCCTTTCACGCGCTGGTGCAGGCACTACTCCTCGTTACGACCGCGAGTCCAACAGCTTCGGTCTCGACCCGTTCAACCCGTACGAACACGTCGGCATCTGGAACCTGTTCGACGTGCACGTCGTGTCCGAGCTGGTGGGCCTGGCGAAGCCCGACCCGGAGATCTACCGAGTCACCCTCGATCTCATCGGTGTCCCGGCCGAGCTGGGGCCCGCTTGAGGGCGAAACTTCCGCCCGCCCCGCTCGCGTCGGTCACCCGGGCGACGATACGGGAGCCGGCTGCCCAGGCGCACAAGGATCGGGCGGCCAGATCAAGCCCTTACGGCGATTGAGGAGCGGGGGTTCGGGGGCGGCGCCCCCCGAGAGGCGTGCGGCCTAGACTCGGGGCCGTGAGCAGTGATGACGCCGCCCTGGACGCGCTAGCGATGCTCGGGGACCCCGTACGCCGCGGGCTGTACCGGCACGTGGCCGCCGCCCCGGGCGACGTCACGCGGGACGCCGCCGCGGACGCGGTCGGCGTGACGCGGGCCGTCGCCGCGTTCCATCTGGACAAGCTCGTGGACGCCGGGCTCCTGGAGACCGCCTTCCGCCGGCTCTCCGGTCGCACCGGACCCGGCGCGGGGCGGCCGTCCAAGCTGTACCGGCGGGCGGACGGCGAGCACGCCGTCTCCGTACCGCCGCGTGCGTACGACACCGTGAGCCAGTTGCTCGCCGAGGTGGTCGAACGGGCCGGGCTCGACACGGAGTTGCAGGCGGCGGCGCGGGCCGCCGGAAAGGCGGCGGGCGCGGCGGACCCCGTCGAGGTGCTGCGGGGGCGCGGCTACGAACCGTACTGGGACTGCGGGAAACTCCGCCTGCACAACTGCCCGTTCCACGCGCTGGCGGAGCAATTCCCGGCCCTGGTCTGCGGGATGAACCTCGCGGGCATCGAAGGGCTGCTCGGCGAGGGCTGGAGCGCCGCCATGGACCCGCTGCCCGAAGGGTGTTGCGTCGCGATCGAGGGGCCCGAAGGGGTCGGCGAAGTCTAAAAAAGATTCCGTTGACTTTAGAAGGTTCACCCGGCCATGCTGGGCCCGTGAACGACTTCCACCTTGCCCAGGTCAACGTCGGGCGCATCCTCGCCCCGCTCGACAGCCCCCAGCTCGCCGACTTCGTCGCACAACTCCCCGAGATCAACGCCCTCGCCGACCACGCCCCCGGCTTCGTCTGGCGGATGGTGGACGACGAAGGGGCCGACGCGACGGGGCTGCGCCCCGAGGACGAGGACGACCTCCTCCTGTTCAACTGCTCCGTCTGGGAGTCGGTCGACGCGCTGAAGGCGTACGTCTACCGCAGCGACCACCTGAGGGTCATGGCTCGCCGCCGCGAATGGTTCGAGCGGCTGGCCGACCACCACATGGCCCTGTGGTGGGTCCCGGCCGGCCACCGCCCGAGCGTCGAGGAGGCGATGGACCGCGTCGCCCTCCTCCGCGCGCAGGGCGCCACCCCCGACGCCTTCACCTTCCGCGCCCCGCACCCGCCGCCGACGGGCAACGCCTCTTAGGGCCTCGGCGCCGGAGTGCGCCGCGCGAGCGGGACCGGCGCCGGGCCCTCCTCGGAGAGGAAGAGGCGGCGGACGACGCGTTCGGCGGCGTGCCCGTCGTCGTACGGGCAGAAGCGCTCCCGGAACGCGGCGCGCAGCGCGGCCGACTCGGCGTCGCGCCAGCGGCCGCTCCGGAAGACCTCGGTGAGCTCGTCCTCGGTGGCCGTGACCGGCCCCGGGGTATCGCCGGGAAGGCCGGAGAGCAGGTCGAAGGTGACCCCGCGGACCTGGTTGTACGTCTCCCAGTCGTCGGCGTGGATGACGAGGGGGCGGTCGAGGTTGGCGTAATCGAAGATCACGGACGAGTAGTCCGAGACGAGCACGTCCGCGGCCAGGCACAGTTCCTCGACCGAGGGGTGGCGGGAGACGTCGATGACGCCGTCGTGCCCGGCGAGTTCGCCCAGGCGCGGGCTCCGGCTGTCGAGCGGGTGGGCCCGGACCAGCAGGACGAAGTCCTCGCCCAGCGATTCGGCGAGCCGGGCCGGGGCGAAGGGCGGCGTCCACTCCTTCCGGTAGTCCCGGTGGGTCGGCGCGTACAGCACGGCCGTCCTGCCGGGGGCGATGCCGAGCCGGGCCCGGGCGGCGGCGACCTCCTCCGCTCCGGACGTGTAGAAGCGGTCGTTGCGCGGGTACCCCGTGGCCAGGGACTCGAAGGTGCCCGGGTAGACACGCTCCCACTGGGCCGTCGAGTGCGGGTTGGCGGAGACGCTCAGGTCCCACTGGTCCACCCGCTCCAGGAGCCGGTCGAAGTCCATGTTCCGGGCGGCGGCGGGATAGGACTTCCGGTCCAGGCCCATGCGCTTGAGCGGAGTGCCGTGGTGCGTCTGCGCGTACACCTGGCGCGGGCGCTTGACGATGCCGTCCGGGAAGTCGCCGTTGCTCACGAAGTACGTGGCGCGGGCCATCACCTCCCAGTAGCGGCGCGACCCGTGGACGACGTAATCGATGCCTTCGGGCACCTCGCGGGCGAGTTCCGCGCGCACCAGCCACACACCGCGCACCTCGGGGGCCAGTTCCCTCGCCTTCTCGAAGACGGCCAGCGGATTGCAGGAGGGCAGTCCGCCCCCGTACGAGGAGTAGACGGCGAGGTTCGGGTCCAGCGGGCGCCGGCGGTGCACGCCGTACAGGCGCTCGGCCGCGCGCTCGCCCGCCTTCGCTGTGATCCTCCGGACCTTCTTCGGTCCCTTCCGCCTGGCCCGGACGGCGAGTTCGGTCGCCCGGTAGGTGCCGAACGACCGCTTGGCCAGGGCGCGCATGGCGGCCCCGACCGCCCCGCCCGGCGGCGTGAACCCGGCCGGGAGGTGCTTCGCGTAGAAGTCCGCGGTGAGGGCGAAGAAGTCCTTGCGGTCGGCGACCTGCACCCGGTCGGGGCGCTTGAGCACGAACAGCATGTGGTCCAGGGCGCGCCCGAACAGCAGGCTCTGCGCCCAGGCCAGTCCGGGGCGCTCGGCGAGGGCCGCGAACAGCCCCTCGTACTGCCCGAAGATGTCGAAGTGCTTGCGGCCCGGCGTCTTGGTGATCGCGCCGTGGCGGCGCTGGCGGTATTCGACGCCGACCCGGTCCAGGCAGCCGATGCGGTCGGCCGTGACCATCGCCAGATGGGAGACGGGCGCGTCCTCGTACAGGCCGGGCGCGTACTGGAAGCCCTCCCGCAGGAAGAACTCCCGGCGGAACGCCTTGTTCCAGGCCACCAGGAACAGCTCGATGAACTCGGGCCGGTCCTGGACGCGGAAGACGTCCGTGCCCGCCCTCGCGACCAGGTCCGCGGTCTGGCTGCGCGGGCCCTTGCCGTACCAGTGGGTGCGCACATGGTCGAAGACCAGGATGTCCAGGCCCCCCACCGCGTCGAGCCGTTCCGCGAGCGCCTGGAGCAGACCGGGGGTGTAGGAGTCGTCGCTGTCCAGGAAGAGGACGTAGTCACCCCGCGCGTGCTCCAGTCCGGCGTTGCGCGCCCGCCCCAGGCCCACGTTCTCGGGCAGGTGCACCGCCTTGACGCGTGCGTCGCGGGCGGCGTACTCGTCGATGATCGCCCCGCAGGCGTCCGGCGAGCAGTCGTCGACCGCGATCACCTCGATGTCCCGGAACGACTGCCCCAGCACCGAGTCCAGGCACGCGTGCAGGTATCCCTGAACCTTGAACACAGGGACGACAATGCTGAATCGGGGCATTCGGGAACTCCAGGTCACGTGCGGGAATGCGGGAGGTCGGACAGACAAGACTCCCGAGCCCGCCGAAGCGTTGTACGAGGTGAGGAGGGGTGCGTCCGCACTCTGCCGGGTACCTTACGGGCTGACGCCGGGCGGCAGGCTTCAGGACGGGCCTAGGGCCTGTCTGACCATTCCCGTCGTCCGCCCGGAGGGCGGGCCGGGCGGCGTCAGGCGGGAATGGTCAGACAGGCCCTAGCGGAGGCCCGCGCCCCCGCCCGCCCCCGACAGCAGGTGCAGTCGCAGTGCCAGTTGCAGTTCCAGCGCCCGGTCCGGCTCGTTCCAGTCGCGGCCCAGCAGCACCTGGATGCGGTCCAGGCGCTGCACGACCGTGTTCACATGGACGTGCAGCTCGTCCTTGGCCCGGATCAGGCTGCCGCCCGCCCCGAAGTACGCGCTCAGCGTCCGCACCAGATGCGTGCCGCGCTGCGCGTCGTACTCCAGCAGCGGCCCCAGCGCCGCCGCCACGAAGCCGTCCACGTCCTGCGCGTTCCCCAGCACCACGCCCAGGAACCCCAGCTCCTCCACGCACGAGCCCTCGCCCGCCCGCCCCAGCACCCGCATCGCCCGCAGACAGCGCGCCGCCTCCGCGTAGGCGGCGGCCAGCTCCCCGGCGCCCCGGGCCGGACCGGCGGCCGCCACCGTGACGGGGGCCTGGGCCAGCTGCCCCAGCTGGGCCGCCGCCGCCCGGGCCGCCGCACCCGCGTCCGTACCGGTGTCCTCCGTCAGCAGCACCACCGTGCCCGCGTGCTCGGCGCTCACGCCCTGGTGCTCGCCGCCGAACAGGAACCGCATCGCGGCCGGGGCCAGCCGCTCGCGCGCCCCGGTCTCCGCCACGAGCAGCAGATGCGGGCGGTCCAGGTCGATGCCGAGGCGCCGGCCCCGCTCGGCCAGCCCGGCCGGGTCCCGGGCCGGGTCCGACAGCAGGTCCGCGATCAGCTCACCGCGTATCCGGTTCTCCGTCTCGGCCACCGTGCGCCGCAGCAGCAACAGCAGGCCCGTCACCACCGCCGACCGCTCGAACAGCCGCCGGTCCGAGTCGTCCAGCGGGCGGGCCCGGTGCAGGACGAGCCCGGCCAGCAGCTCCTGTCCGGCGAGCACCGCGCACACCACCCGCCCGTCGCGGTGCACGGCCCGCGCCCCGGTACGCGACTCCTCGGCCGCCTCCGCCAGCCAGCCGGCGTCCATGCTGTCGGCGGCGAAGCCCGTACCGTCCGGGCGGACGGCGGCCAGCGGGCGGCCGCCCGGGTCGTGGATGGTCAGCGGCGAGCCGAGCAGCCCGGCGACCGCCGCCGCCACGTCCCTGACGTCCCGGCCGCGCAGCACCAGGTCGGTGAGCCGGTCGTGCGACTCCTCCGCCCGTCGCATGGCCGCCGAGTGCGCCCGGACGGAGGCGTTGGCCTCGGCCAGCTCCGCGTTCGCCTCGGCCAGTTCGGCCAGCGCCGCCGTGGTGTCGGCGAGCGCGCGGGCCGTGTCGATGGCGATCGCCGCGTGCGCCGCCAGCGAGCAGAGCAGGGCCACCTCGTCCGGGCTGAAGACCCGGGGCGAGCGGTCCGCCGCGAACAGGACGCCGATCACCTTCCCCGTACCGCCCCGGCTCGACCCCAGCAGCAGCGGCACGCCCAGGATCGCGACCAGGCCCTCGTCCAGGACCCCGGCGTTGATGTTGCGGGTGTGGCGGAAGCGGTCGTCGGTGCGGTAGTCCGGCGTCGCGTACGGGCTCGCCGTCTGCGCCACCAGCCCGCCAAGACCCTCGCCCAGCTCCAGCCGCAGCCGCTGGAAGAGCACCGAGACCGAGCCGTCGGTGACCCGCATATAGGTGTCCCCGGCCTCCTCGTCCGGGAGCGTCAGATACGCGGTGTCCGTGCCCAGCAGCATCCTGGCCCGCCGCACGATCGCCTTCAGCACGTCGTCCAGGTCGCGCGAGGCCGCCAGGTCGCCCGCCGTGTCGAACAGCGCGGTCAGCTGGGCCTCACGCCGCCGGTGCTGGCGCAGCGCGCTCCTGATCCGCAGCGCGGTCGCCGTCGCCCGTTCCACCTCCGCCAGCTCCTCGGCGGGCACCCCGGCCGCCCGCGCCTGCGAGGAGACCGCCCCCAGCGCCTCGGCCGGGGCGTCGTCGGCCAGCAGGTCGAACAGGCGCCGGAGGTGGGGCGCGGCGGAGGGGAGCGGTTCGGGCATGGCGTCCAGGGTTCCTCGGGGGTTCGGGGCGGCGGTCAGTTCGCGGTCCAGCCGCCGTCCATGGAGAGCGAGGAGCCGGTGATGTGCCCGGTGCGCGGGCCGCACAGCCACAGGACCGCCTCGGCCACGTCCGCCGGCTCGATCAGCCGCTTGACCGCGCTGCGCTCCAGCATCACCCGCCCCACCACCTCGTCCTCGGAGATGCCGTGCGTGCGGGCCTGGTCGGCGATCTGGTTCTCCACCAGCGGGGTGCGCACGTACCCGGGGCAGACGCAGTTGCTCGTCACCCCGTGCTCCGCCGCTTCGAGCGCGACCACCTTGCTCAGCCCCTCCAGTGCGTGCTTGGCCGTCACATAGGCCGATTTGTACGGGCTCGCGCGCAGCCCGTGCACCGACGAGATGTTGACCACGCGCCCCCAGCCGCGTTCGTACATGCCCGGCAGGGTCCGGCGCAAGACGCGGAACGGGGTCTCCACCATCACGCGCTGGATCAGGGCGAACCGGTCCGGCGGGAAGGCGTGCACCGGGGCCACGTGCTGGATGCCCGCGTTGTTGACCACCACGTCCACATCGGCGGGCAGGGTGTCCACGACGTCGGGCTCGGACAGGTCCACCACCCAGGGCGTCCCGCCGATCTCCTTCGCCAGCCGCTCGGCGGCCTCACCGGCCCGGTCCACGACGTGCACATGGGCGCCCGCGGCGGCGAGCGCCTGCGCACAGGCCCGCCCGATGCCGCTCGCCGCCCCGGTCACCAGCGCGGTGCGCCCGGCCAGGACGGGTTCTGCGGGCGCCTGCGCGGGGGCGGCGGCGGGCTGGTGATCCGGTCTGCGGGAAGTCTCCATGGCGGTCACCGTAGGTACGCGCGGGCCCGCGTCACACGGCGTCGGTGCACACACCCGCGTACCGGGGCATGGTGGCGGCGTACATGGTGCGGGTGCCCGGGCGGCCGCCGGGCCGGGCCCGCCGGGGCCCGCGGCCCGGGTCCCATCGCCGCACCCCTTCGCGCAAGGGCGTCGGGGCACACAGCGGGGGCCCGGGTGTGGCCACCGGTCCCATGGGCGGGGGCCGGTGCCGCTCGTAGGTTCCAGCAGCAATCCGTACCCCCACGGCAGGGAGAAAGCACCCGTGCGCCCACCGATCCTGAAACGTCTCGTCCGCCGCCTCGCGGCGACGGCCGTCCTCGGACTGCTCGCGGCGACGCTGAGCGTCACCACCGCGCAGCCCGCCGCCGCTGCCGCCGGCCTCCAGCAGGTGACCGGCTTCGGCTCCAACCCCGGCAACCTCCAGATGTACGCGTACACCCCCGCAGGACTCCCCGCGAACGCCCCCCTGGTCGTCGCCCTGCACGGCTGCACGCAGACCGCGAACGCGTACTACACCAGCTCCGGCTGGCCGAAGTACGCCGACGCGTGGGGCTTCGCCGTCGTCTTCCCGCAGACCACATCGGCGAACAACGCGCTGTCCTGCTTCGGCTGGTTCGACCCGAACGAGGACACCCGGGGCAAGGGCGAGGCCGCGTCGATCGTGCAGATGGTCGACTACGCGAAGAAGACCTACGGCTCCGACGGGCGCCGGGTGTACGTCACCGGGCTCTCGGCGGGCGGCGGGATGACCGCCGACCTGCTCGCCGCCTACCCGGACGTCTTCGCGGGCGGTTCCGTGGCCTCCGGGCTGCCCGCCCAGTGCGCGACGAGCCAGGCGGCCGCCTCGGGCTGCCAGACGGGGCCGCAGAAGCTGACGCCCGCGCAGTGGGGCGACAAGGTCCGCGCCGCGTACCCCGGTTACAGCGGTCCGTGGCCCCGGGTCGCGATCTGGCAGGGCACCTCGGACTACACGGTCTACCCGGCCAACGCGACGGCCCTGCGCGACCAGTGGACCAACGTGTGGGGCATCAGCCAGACCCCGTCGTCCACGGACAGCCTCCCCGGCAGCACCACCCGCACCGTCTACGACGACGCCTCCGGGCAGCCGGCGGTGGAGATGTACTCGGTCTCCGGCATGGGCCACGGCCTGCCCGTCGGGCCCGGCTCGGGCGCCCAGCAGTGCGGCTCCACGGCCGCGTACTTCCTGAACACCCTCTGCTCCACGTACTACACGGGCGTCTTCTGGGGCCTGGACGGCGGCACCGACCCGGGCGACCCGGGTGATCCCGGCGACCCGGGGGACCCCGGTGACCCCGACCCCGCGCAGTGCTACTCCGCCACCAACTACGCCCACGTCACGGCGGGCCGGGCGCACCTGTCCGGCGGGTACGTCTACGCCAACGGCTCCAACCAGAACATGGGCCTGTACAACGTCTTCGTCAGCCACACCCTGAAGGAGACCCCGGCCGGCTACTTCGTCATCGCGGACAGCGGCTGCACCACCTGACGCACGACGAGCGGGGCCCGGCACACCCGCCGGGCCCCGCTCGTACGGCCGTCAGCCCCGCGCCAGCGCCACCAGCCGGTCCGCGATCTCCCGGCCGCCCCGGTCGCCCGTCAGGACCGTGTAGTGGTTCACGTCCTGCACCGCGACCGGTTCCACCCGGGTCCCGTCCAGTCCGGCGGCGGCGAGCCGGCCCTCGTCGTACAGGCCCTGCTCCTCGTCCATCAGGCCGCGCGCGGCCCACAGCAGCGTCGCGTCGACGGGCAGCCTCCGCACCGCCGACAGGACCTCCTCGTCGAACAGCCCGACCCCGTCCGTGCGGATCGCCTCGATCCGGCAGGACGAGCACAGGTCCGGCTCCTCGCCGGTCAGGTCGCGCTGGATGTACGCGTCCACCTCCTCCGACCACGCCCCGGCGAACGCCGGATGCGCCTGCCAGAAAGCGCGGTAGGCGGCCCGGTCCGGGAAGGTCATCGACAGCCGGTCCATCGCCGGGCCGATCACCGCCGTCATCAGCTCGTCGGGCGTCAGGTGCGTCGGCGCCGGGAAGCCGATGCCGCCGTCCACGAGCAGCAGCGGTCCGAAGCGGTCCGGGTGGCGCACCGCCGCCAGGGCCGCCACGAACGCCCCCATCGAGTGGCCCGCGAGCACCACCCGGTCCTGGCCCAGGGCCTCGGTCAGGGCGGCGATGTCGTCGGTGTGCGCGGCGATCCCGTACGGGCCCGGCAGCCGCGCACTCCCGGCCCGGCCGCGCAGATCCGGCGCGACCAGCGTGACCCGGCCGTCCAGCAGCCGGGCCACCGCCGCCCAGGACAGGGCATTGGAGGTGATCCCGTGCAGGGCCACCACGACCGGGGCCTCCGGGTCGGAGGCCGGCCAGCGCAGGGCCGCCAGGAAGCCCCCGCGCACGGGGACCTCGATCTCTTCGTACTCCGTGAGCGGGCTCAACTGACTCCGGTCTCCTTACGGTGCGAGGCTGCTGCCCTCAGCCGGGACGGCAGCCGGGCCAGGCCGCCGGGCAGCAGATGTACCACGGCCACGAACAGCACGCCCAGCAGGAACAACGGCTGCGACAGCGGTACGCGCAGGACCGCCGGCAGGTCCGCGACCGCGCCCGAGCCGGCCAGATCGCCGAGCCGGTGGTCGGCCCAGGTGTAGAGGACGCCGCCGACCATCGGGCCCCACCGGGTGCCCGAGCCGCCGAGCACCACCATCACCAGCAGCGACAACGTGAAGTCCGACGTGGTGGTCTGCGGGGTCGAGCCGCCCGTCAGGAGCAGGTGCACGATGCCGCCGAGCGCGGCGAGCGCCCCCGCGACCACGAAGGCCGTCAGCTTGAACCCGTACGGCTTCAGGCCCAGGACCTCCACCCGGCGCTCGTTCTCCTTGATGCCCTCCCAGACCCGGCCGGTGGGGGAGCGGACCGCCCAGTGGACGACGCCCAGGGTCAGGACGAGGTAGGCCAGCGCGATCCAGTACAGATTCGCGGTGTTGTCGATGCCGACCAGCGAGGACGGCAGCAGGTCGGACGGGGCCGCCCGGCCCTCCTCGCCGCCGGTGACCCCGCCGGGGTTGCGGGAGACGAGGATCGAGCCCGCCTGCGCGAAGGCCAGGGTCACCATGGAGAAGCCGATCCCGGTCACGCGCAGGCTCACCGAGCCCAGGGCCAGGGCGAGCGCGATCCCGAAGAGCAGCCCGAGGACCGTGGCGAGCGCGAACGGCAGCCCCGCCTCAAGGAGGAACAGATTGGTGGCGTAGCTGCCTGCCGCGAAGTACAGCGCGTGCCCGAAGGAGAGCAGCCCGGTCCGCCCGAGCAGCAGGTCGTAGCCGGTGGCCAGGGCGCCGAACAGCAGGCAGGTCGCCAGGAGTTGCAGGCTCCCCGCCGAGCCCAGCGGCCCGTCGAGCAGCCCCGGCACCGGCACCGCGCTGAACGGCGCGACCACCAGGACGAGCAGGACGGCGGCGGGCCACCAGCGCAGCAGCCGGGCCCGCCCGGCCGGGGCCGGGACGGCGGCGGCACGGCCCGCGGTGCGGTCGGGTGTGTCGGTGGCGGTGCTCACCGGAGACCTCCGAGGATGCCCCGGCCTTCAGGCCGGGGAGGGATCGGACTCCTGCGTCGCAGGGCCGGGGACGGGGTTTCGCCCTCAGGGCGAAGAACCGCCCGAATGGTCGGGTATGCTTCCCGGTGTGCGGTGCGAGAACCAAGCTCCGTACGCGTGCTGATCGAGAACCAAGACGGCACATGCACCTCCAAGCTTTGCTGTACAAAACCGGGCAGGTTTCGTCCCGGCTGGTGTTGATCGTGGAAGACCTGTCGGGTCGCTGATCCGCAGGCGGCGTGAGCCAGGAATCCCCCTGCTTCGGCTGGGGGAGGATTCAAGCGAGCCTCCCCGTCAGTCCGCGCGGCCGGATCAGCAGCAGCACGGCGAGCAGGACGACGACCGCCAGATCGCCGAGCCCCGCTGCGGTGTAGTAGTTGGCGAACTGCTGGACCAGGCCGATGACCACCGACGCCACGGCGGCGCCCGTCACCGAGCCCATGCCGCCGGTGACCACGACGACGAACGCGAAGATCAGCAGCGAGGTCCCCTGGCGCGGGTCGACCGAGCCGAAGTACAGCCCGCCGAGCGCCCCGCCCAGCGCCGCCGCGCAGCCGCCGATCGCGAAGACCAGCGTGAACGCCTTGCGGACGTCGATGCCGAGCGCGGTGACCATCGCCCGGTCCTCGACACCGGCCCGGACGACCAGGCCGTGCCGGGTCCGCCCGAGGAACACCCGGAGCGCCACCAGCACCACGACCGCCGCACCCACCAGGACCAGTCGGTTGACCGGGACCTGCGCGCCCAGCAGCCCGAAGGTCCCGGACAGCGCCTCCGGCCCCGGGAACGGGTGGGCGTCCGAGCCCCAGATGCCGGAGAGCAGCGCGGGCACCGCGAGCCCCACCCCGACCGTGGCGAGCACCTGCTCACGCGGCCGGGTGTAGAGCGGCCGGACCACCGCGAGTTCGAGGAGCACGGCGGCCGCGGTGCCCACCGCCGTACCGAACAGGACCGCCAGCACGAAGCCGGCGCCGCCGGGGCCCGCGCCGGGGAGATTCCCGGACGCGGCCCACCAGGTGCCGTACGCGCCGATGGACAGCAGCGCCCCGTGCGCGAAGTTGAGCACGTCCATCAGGCCGAAGATCAGCGAGAGTCCGGACGCGACGAGGAAGTAGAGGGCCCCCAGACCGAGACCGGTCATGGTGAGCAGGACGAGGGTGGACATCAGGAATCCGCCTTCACGGAAGGGGGTGCGGTGACCGGGCCGTGGCCCACACCGAGCAGCGTGCGGGCGGCCTCCGCGTCGCCCAGCAGCTCGGCGGCCGGGCCGCGGTGGGCGGTGCGGCCGTCGGCGAGGACCACGCAGTGCCCGGCCAGCCGGCGCACCACGGCGAGGTTCTGCTCCACCAGGAGCACCGGCACCGCCTCGGCGGCCCGTTCCAGCACCTGGGCCACCTCGGTGACGACCTTCGGAGCCAGGCCCTTGGTCGGTTCGTCCGCGATGATCAGCCGGTTGGCGTTGAGCAGGGTGCGCCCGATGGCCACCATCTGCTGCTGACCGCCCGACAGCGTCCCGGCCGACTGCCGTGCCCGCTGCTTGAGTTCCGGGAACAGCTCGTGGACCAGGCCGTACGCCGGCTCGCCCGCGCCGCGCCGCTCGGCCAGGCGCAGGTTCTCCGCGACGGTCAGCCCGGCGAAGATGCCCCGGTCCTCGGGGGCGTAGCCGATGCCGCGCCGGACCAGGGCGTGCGTGGGCAGACCCGCGGTCTCC
Source organism: Streptomyces sp. NBC_00209 (assembly GCF_045206345.1). NCBI lineage: Bacteria > Bacillati > Actinomycetota > Actinomycetes > Kitasatosporales > Streptomycetaceae > Streptomyces > Streptomyces sp. NBC_00209. Next base: position 5,112,491 of record NZ_CP108121.1, read on the forward strand.
TCGCCGTCGAGCCGGACGCTTCCGGCACGTGGGACGAGCCCGAGGATGCCCCGGACCGTGGTGGTCTTCCCGGCGCCGTTGCGCCCGAGGAGCGCGGTGACGCCGTGCGCGGTGACGTCGAGGTCGACGCCGTGCAGGATGTGCCGGCCGCCGATCAGGACCCGCAGGTCCCGTACGTCCAGGAGGGGTTGCTCCGTCACAGCCCCTCCCCGAGGTACGCCTGCTGCACGACCGGGTCGGCGGTGACCGCCTCCGGGGTATCCAGGGCGAGGAGCCGGCCGTGGTGCATCACGGCGAGCCGGTCCGCGAGGCCGAGCAGGACGTCCATGTGGTGTTCGACCATGAGGACCGTGCGCCCCTCCTCGCGGTGCAGGGTGCGGATGAGTTCGGTGAGGGCGGGGACCTCCTCGGCGCTCACCCCGGCCATCGGCTCGTCGAGCAGCATCAGCCGGGGCTCGCCCACCAGCAGCACGGCGAGCTCCAGCTTCCGCTTCTCGCCGTGCGACAGCTCGCCCGCCGTGGCCTTCGCCCGGTGGCCGAGGCCGGTGCGTTCCAGGACGCCGGCCACGTCGGCGGTGTACGGGTCGGCGCGCCGCCACAGCCGGTACGAGCCGCCCCGGGCGGCCTGCGCGGCGAGCCGGACGTGGTCGCCGACGCTCATCGCGGGCCACAGGCTGGAGGTCTGGAAGGTCCGGCCGACGCCGCGCCGGGCCCGGACGTGCGCGGGCCGGTCCGTCATCTCGGCGCCGTCCAGCTCGATCCGCCCGGCGGTCGGCAGGTTCAGCCCGCTGATCAGGTTGAACAGGGAGGTCTTGCCCGCCCCGTTGGGCCCGATGAAGGCCAGGAACTCGCCCTCGCGGACGCTCAGGGAGACGTCCTCGACGATGGTGGCGCCGCCGAGGCTCCAGCCGAGTCCGTCCAGCCGGAGCACGGGCGTCTCCCGGTCCGCCGGGCTCGCCTGCCCGAGGATGTGGGGTGCGGTCACGGTTCAGCCCGCCGCGGGCTTCACGGGCGGCGCGACGGCGTCCAGCTGCTCGGTGTCCAGCAGCTTCGGCTCTGCCGTCTTGCCCTTGCCGTCCAGCTTGGCCACGAACATCGGCTGGAGCAGCGCGTGGTCCTCGCCGCGCACCCGGGTCCGTCCCTTGACCCCGTCGAAGCTCCAGCCCTCCAGGGCCTTCGCCATCGCGGCGGTGTCGGTGGCGCTGCCCTCCTCGATGGCGTGCACGATCATCTGGGCGGCCGTGAAGCCGTCCGGCGTGAACAGGTCGGGCTTGCCGCCGTCCTTCCGCACCGCGTCCAGCATCGCCTTCTCCACGGCGTTGTTCCCGCCCGCGCCCGGGAAGTAGTGCGCCAGGAACGACACCTTGGACCCGGCCGCGCCGAAGATCGGGTACGAGGCGGTGCCGGCCAGGCCGGTGACGACCTTGCTCGCGCCGAGCACGCCCTGCTGGTCCAGCGCGGTCCACAGCGCCGGTGCGGTGGAGCCGGCCCAGGCGACGAAGACCAGGTCGGGGCCGCCCGCCTTGACCTGCCGGGCGAACGGCGTCAGGTCCGTCGCGCTGGGCGGCGCCAGCACCGAGCCGACCTTGGCGCCCTTCCCGCCGAGCACCGCCTTCACGGCGGCGACGTTGGCCTGGCCGAAGGTGGAGTCCTGGGCGAGGACGGTGACCTTCTTGCCCTGGGCGTCGCCGAGCATCGTGCCCGCCGTCAGGATGTCCTGGTAGGACTGGCGGCCGGAGCGGAAGGTGTAGTCGTTGATCCCGGTCACCGCGTCGGTGGCGGCCGGCCCGCTGACGTACAGAACCTTGTTCTGCGCGGCGAGCGGGGCCATCTGGAGCGCGACACCGGAGTCGGTGGTGCCGGCCAGCACCCGGTAGCCCTTGCCGATGAGGTTCTTCGCGGCGGAGACCGCCTTGCCGGGGTCGCCCGCGTCGTCCTGCTCGGTGACCTCGACGCGGTGTCCGGCGACCTTGCGGGTGCCCTTGGTGGCGTAGTCCAGGCCGGCCATGAAGCCGTCGCGGTACTGCTTGCCGTAGTCGGCGAGGAGCCCGGTCCTGGAGTACACCAGGCCGACCTTGACGGCCGCGTCGTCGGCGGACTTCGCGGAGTCGGACCCGCCCGCCTTCCCGGCGGCGGTGCAGCCCGTCAGCAGGAGGCCGGCTGCGGCCAGGACGGCGACGGTACGGATGTCACTGAGGGATCTGCGGGCTCTGCTGGCGGTGCGGCTGCGGGGCATGGTGACCGGCTCCTCGGCGTGTTCCTGTGATGTCGCCGAACCGTATGAACACCGCGCCGCCGTCGATATGGTGCAGGGCACCCCACCTCGCCCCCGAGGCGTGTGGGCGCCGCACATGGCAGTCGCCCGGGAGGGCTCAGGGGGCCGCCGGGCCGACCAGCCGGCACACGGTCTCGATGTCCGTGCGCACCTGCGCGACCGTCGCCCGGCCGGCGAGCCAGGTGATCAGCGCGGAGTGCCAGGTGTACTCGATCACCCGCACGGCGGAGAGCTGTCCCGGTGTCGGGTGGCCGGTGCCCATCGCGTCCAGGATGATCGCCGTCGTGAGCCGTGAGACCGCGTCGACCTCGCTGCTCGCGCCCCGGTCCGCGAACGTCAGGGCGCGCACCATGGCGTCCGCCAGCTGCGGTTCGCGCTGCATCGCGCGGAACGCCCGCTGCAGGGTCTCCGCGACCCGGGCCGCCGCGTCGTCCCCGGCCGGGGGATGCTCGCGGAGGGCGGTGTGCAGAAACTGGAGGCGGTCGCGCAGGGTGGCGACGAGGAGGTGGATCTTGGACGGGAAGTACCGGTACAGGGTGCCGAGGGCGACCTCGGCCGCCTCCGCCACCTCGCGCATCTGGACGGCCTCGAAACCGCCGTGGCCGGCCAGCTCGGCGGTGGCCCGCAGGATGCGGCGGCGACGGGCCTCCTGGCGTTCCGTCAGGGGCGGCGATGCCGGTCTGGCTTCCGCTGTCATGTGTCCCGTCCCGTGGCCAGGGTGTGTGCCGTGGCGTGAATCACCTGATCCGGCCGTTGCACCGACGCTACCTGCCGGTAGATTCGTAGCTCATTGAACTACCCAGTCTGAAACTTGTTCTAGATTAGCGCCGGCGGTTACGCTCCGGCGAACACGCAGTGAGAAGGGGGCCGAGTGTGACCGCTGAGGCCGTTGAGTCGGGCCCCCGTACGGGCGTCGCCGCATCGGGCACGGGCCCCGGCGACGGACCCCTGCGCATCGCGCTCCTCACGTACAAGGGCAACCCCTTCTGCGGCGGACAGGGCGTCTACGTACGGCACCTCGCCCGCGAACTCGCCCGCCTGGGCCACCGCGTCGAGGTCATCGGCGCCCAGCCCTACCCGGTCCTCGACGAGGGCGTCCCGCTCACCGAGCTGCCCAGCCTCGACCTGTACCGGCAGCCCGACCCGTTCCGCACCCCGAGCCGCGGCGAGTACCGGGACTGGATCGACGCCGCCGAGGTCGCCACCATGTGGACCGGCGGCTTCCCCGAACCGCTCACCTTCAGCCTGCGGGCCCGGCGCCACCTCACCGCCCGGCGCGGCGAGTTCGACGTCATCCACGACAACCAGACCCTCGGCTACGGGCTCCTCGCCGACCTCGGCGCGCCCCTGGTCACCACGATCCACCACCCGATCACCGTCGACCGGCAGCTCGACCTGGACGCCGCGACGAGCCGCCGCCGCCGGGCCTCCGTGCGCCGCTGGTACGGGTTCACCCGCATGCAGAAGCGGGTCGCGCGCCGACTGCCGTCCGTGCTCACCGTCTCCGGCTCCTCCAAGCAGGAGATCGTGGACCACCTCGGTGTCGACCCGCGCCGCATCCGGGTCGTCCACATCGGCGCCGACACCGATCTGTGGTCGCCCGACCCCTCGGTCCCCGAGGTCCCGGGCCGCATCGTCACCACGTCGAGCGCCGACGTCCCGCTCAAGGGCCTGGTCCACCTCGTGGAGGCGCTCGCCAAGCTCCGCGCCGGCAACCCCGCCGCGCACCTCGTCGTCGTCGGCAGGCGCGCCGAGGACGGGCCGGTCGCCCGGGCCATCGAGCGGCACGGCCTCGCGGACGCCGTCGAGTTCGTCAAGGGCATCAGCGACACCGAGCTGGTCGACCTGGTGCGCGGCGCGCAGGTCGCCTGCGTCCCCTCGCTGTACGAGGGCTTCTCGCTGCCCGCCGCCGAGGCCATGGCCACCGGCACCCCGCTCGTCGCGACGACCGGCGGCGCCATCCCGGAGGTCGCCGGACCCGACGGGGAGACCTGCCTCGCGGTCGCGCCCGGCGACCCGGGGGCCCTCGCCGACGCGCTCGGCCGGCTGCTCGGCGACGCGGAGCTGCGCGCCCGGCTCGGGGCCGCAGGGCGTGAGCGGGTGCTCGCCCGCTTCACCTGGAAGCAGGCCGCCATCGGCACCGCCGAGCTCTACCGGCAGGCCATCGCCGCCCGCGCCGCCACCGGCCCCGGCGGCCGGCGGTGACCCCGGCGCTAGGGGCTGTCCGGCGGATCTTCGCGGGCCCGCGAAGATCCGCCGGACAGCCCCTAGCGCCGGGCCCCTGATCCCGTTCCCCCGACCCACCCCCGACCGCGAAAGCAGGCACTCGTGCTGACCGTGGACTTCACCCGCTTCCCGCTCGCCGCCGGCGACCGCGTGCTCGACCTCGGGTGCGGCGCCGGACGCCATGCCTTCGAGTGCTACCGGCGCGGCGCCCAGGTGGTGGCCCTCGACCAGAACGGCGAGGAGATCCGCGAGGTCGCGAAGTGGTTCGCCGCGATGAAGGAGGCCGGGGAGGCCCCCGAGGGCGCCACCGCCACCGCGATGGAGGGCGACGCGCTCAACCTGCCGTTCCCCGACGAGTCCTTCGACGTCGTGATCATCTCCGAGGTCATGGAGCACATCCCCGACGACAAGGGCGTCCTCGCCGAGATGGTCCGCGTGCTGCGGCCCGGCGGCCGGATCGCCGTCACCGTCCCGCGCTACGGCCCCGAGAAGGTCTGCTGGGCGCTCTCCGACGCGTACCACGAGGTCGAGGGCGGCCACATCCGCATCTACAGGGCCGACGAGCTCCTGGGCAAGATGCGCGGCGCCGGCCTCAAGCCGTACGGCACCCACCACGCGCACGCGCTGCACTCCCCGTACTGGTGGCTGAAGTGCGCGTTCGGGGTGGGCCGTGACGGCGAGGACGCAGCGCTGCCGGTGAAGGCGTACCACAAGCTCCTGGTCTGGGACATCATGAAGAAGCCCGCACTCACCCGGGTCGCCGAGCAGCTGCTCAACCCGGTCGTCGGCAAGAGCTTCGTGGCCTACGCGACCAAGCCGCACCTGCCCCTCGCCGCCGCAGCGGTCGCCGAGGCCGAGGCGTGAGCCTTCCCGAGCGGACCGAACACCTCGTCCTGCCCGGAGTCCTCACCGCCGCGCAGGCCGCCGAGACCGTCGCCGCGGTGCGCGCCGTGCAGCGCCCGGACGGTGCCATCCCGTGGTTCCGCGGCCACCACCTCGACCCGTGGGACCACACCGAGGCCGCCATGGCCCTGGACGCGGCCGGCGAGCACACCGCCGCGGAACGCGCGTACGAGTGGCTGGCCCGCCACCAGAACGCCGACGGCTCCTGGTACGCCGCCTACCACGACGGCGACGCCGGGCAGCCGACCGACCGCGGCCGGGAGACCAACTTCTGCGCCTACGTGGCCGTCGGCGTCTGGCACCACTACCTCGCCACCGGCGACGACGCCTTCGTGGACCGGATGTGGCCCACGGTCCACGCGGCCGTCGAGTTCGTCCTGCGCCTCCAGCAGCCCGGCGGCCAGATCGGCTGGAAGCGGGAGGACGACGGCACCCCGGTCACGGACGCGCTGCTCACCGGCTCGTCCTCGGTCCACCAGGCCCTGCGCTGCGCGCTCGCCCTCGCCGAATGCCGCGAGGAGCCGCAGCCCGACTGGGAGCTGGCGACCGGAGCTCTGGGGCACGCGATCCGCAGTCACCCGGAACGCTTCCTCGACAAGAGCCGGTACTCGATGGACTGGTACTACCCGGTCCTCGGCGGCGCCGTCACCGGAGCGGCGGCCAAGGAGCGCATCGAGGAGGGCTGGGACCGCTTCGTCGTCCCCGGCCTCGGGGTGCGCTGCGTGCTGCCCAACCCGTGGGTGACCGGCGGCGAGAGCTGCGAACTGGCCCTGGCCCTCTGGGTGATGGGCGAGTCCGACCGGGCGCTCGACATCCTCCAGTCGGTCCAGCACCTGCGGGCCGAGGGCGGCATGTACTGGACGGGTTACGTCTTCGAGGGCAACCGCGCCTTCTGGCCCGAGGAGCACACCTCCTGGACGGCCGGTTCGCTGCTGCTGGCGGTGGCCGCGCTCGGAGGGGACGAGGCGACCACCGCCGTGTTCAGCGGCGAGAGGCTCCCGAAGGGGCTGGAGCCGGACTGCTGCGGCTGAGGCGTCAGCGCCGGACGCGGCCGGCGACGGCGTGCCCGATGAACAGGTACACCAGGGCGGCGAGGCCGTAGCCGGCGACGACGTTGGCCCATGCCCTGTCGAACGTGAACAGGTCGTACGACCAGCCGGCGAGCCACCTGGCGGTGTCCCGCACGAACTCGACCAGCTCGTTGCCGCGGTTCGCGTCGAGCAGGTACATCAGGATCCACAGGCCGATGATGAAGGCCATGACGTCCGCCACGAGGGCGATGACACGTGCTGCGGTGAAGCCGTTGCCTCTGCTGTAGGACATGGTCTCCGCTTTGCCGCTCCGGCGCGGCCGAAACCCGTCGGCCGGACTCGTACGGCCGCGCAGCGGTGGCGGGTTGGCCGCGGCGCGGCGAGCCTGGCGGGGAGTGCCGGGCCCCGGCACCCGCTCCGCCCGGCCAGGGAGGTCCGCCGTGCCCCGACCCGTACCGCTCCGCCGCCTGCTCCTCGCGCTGCTGCTGGCCTGCGCCGTGTCGGCGGGCACCGCCGCGTGCGGGAGCGACGACAAGGACGGCGGTACGAGCAGTTCGGCGTCGCCCACCGGCACCTCGTCGGCCGAGGCGCAGAAGTGGGCCAAGACCAGGTTCGTCGCCAACGCGGGGCTCGCCGCGGGCGCCACGTATCAGTGGATCGTGAAGCCGTACCGGGCCGGGAAGTTCAAGAAGGGCGCCGACGGACGCACCTTCGCCCTCGTCAAGGCCGGGCTCGCGGGCGGCTTCGCCTACAACCGGCTGAAGGCCGCCACGGACAACGCGAAGGGCGACCCGCTGCTGTCGAAGGCCGTCGCCCCGCTCACCGCGGGCATCGCCTCGCTCAAGGGGCTCGGCACCAAGCTCCGCAAGGGCGAGGCGGGGGCGGGCGACATCGGCATGTTCGAGGACGTCATCAGCGGTATCAAGGACGCCGGGAAGAGCGCGGGCGCCGAGGTGAAGGACAAGGTCCCGTCCACCTCGCAGCTCGGCGGATAACCGCATGTGAAACGGGATCGGTCGCACTAGGGTGCGATCATGGGACTTCTGGCGCATGAGCGCTACTGCGATGAGATCGTCCGGCTCACGGGGGAGTTGAGGGCGACCTTGCGGGGTGCCGACCTCGGCGCGACCGTGCCGACCTGCCCGGACTGGAGCCTGCGCGAACTGGCCGAGCACGTCGGCCGCGCCCACCGCTGGGCCGGCGAGATCGTCCGCACCCGGGCCGCCGAGCCGGTGGCGGACGACAAGGTGCCGGACAACAGCCCCGCGGGCGACGACCCCGCAGCCCTCGACGCCTGGCTCGCGGAGGGCGCCGCCGGCACCGCCGACGCCCTGCGGGAGGCCGGTCCTGACGCCGAGGCGTGGTCCTGGGCCTGGGACCGCAGCGCGGGCTTCTGGGCCCGCCGCATGGCCATCGAGACCGTCGTCCACCTCGCCGACGCGGCTCTCGCCGCCAAGGTCCCGTACACGATGACGCCCGAACTGGCCGCCGACACCGTCGACGAGTGGCTGGAGATCGTGACCTTCGCGCAGCACGACGGCGACCGCGAGGTCGCCGAGCTGCGCGGGGCCGAGCGCTCCCTGCACCTGCACGCCACTGACGTGCCCGACGCCGAGTGGCTGATCGAGCTCGGCGCGGAGGGCGTCACCTGGCGCCGGGCGCACGGCAAGGCGGATGTGGCGCTGCGCGGGCCGCTCACCGACGTCATGCTCGTCTTCAACCGCCGCCTCGCCCCGGACAGCGACCGGGTCGAGGTGCTGGGCGACGCCGAGCTGCTGGACTTCTGGCTGGCGCGCACCTCCTTCGGCTGAGCGGGGAGCACCCGGCCGGTGTGCGGGCCCGGCCGGGCTGGGCCAAGCTGGACGGGCGGCCACCGGCCGTCCCGTCCCGCGAGGAGGTGCCGATGGACCCGGTCCGGGCCCTGGAGCGGACCGCCTTCCTGCTGGAGCGCGGCAAGGCGGACACCTACCGTGTCCAGGCGTTCCGCACCGCCGCGCGCACCGTCGCCGCGATGGACGACGGCGAGGCGGAGCGGCGCGTGGCGGACGGCTCGCTGGAACGGATCAAGGGCATCGGCCCCCGCACCGCCCAGGTGATCCGCGAGGCCGTGGCCGGGGAGACCCCCGGCTATCTGGAGCGCCTGGAGTCCGAGGCTTCGCGTGCCGGCCCCCTGGCGAAGGGCGGCGAGCACCTGCTGTCCCTGCTGCGCGGTGACTGCCATACGCACTCCGACTGGTCGGACGGCGGCAGCCCCATCGAGGAGATGGGCCGCGCGGCCGCGGAACTGGGCCACGACTGGACGGTCCTCACCGATCACTCGCCCCGGCTCACCGTGGCCAACGGCCTCTCGCCGGAGCGGCTGCGCAGACAGCTCGCCGAGGTGGCCGAACTCAACGAGCGCTGGGCGCCGTTCAGGCTGCTCACCGGCATCGAGTGCGACATCAACCTCGACGGCTCCCTCGACCAGGAGGAGGACCTGCTCGCACAGGTCGACCTGGTCGTGGTGTCCGTCCACTCCAAACTCCGCATGGACGCCGCCCCGATGACCCGCCGCATGGTCGCCGCCGTCCGCCATCCGCAGGCGAACGTCCTCGGCCACTGCACCGGCCGCCTCCTCACCGGACGGGGCCGCCCCGCGTCGTCGTTCGACGCCGACGAGGTCTTCGCCGCCTGCGCGGAGGCGGGCACCGCAGTCGAGATCAACAGCCGGCCCGAACGGCTCGACCCGCCCCGCGCACTCCTGCGCCGGGCCGTGGCGGCGGGCACCCTGTTCGCCGTCGACACCGACGCGCACGCACCGGGCCAGCTCGACTGGCAGGCGTACGGCTGCGCCCGCGCCGAGGAGTGCGAGGTCCCGCCGGAGCGCGTGGTCACCACCTGGACGGCCGACGAGCTGCTGCGCTGGACCCGGAAGGGCAAGCTCCAGGCGCGCGCGGCCGGTTGAGCCCGGGTACGCCGACGGCCCCCCGCCCGGAAGGGGCAGGGGGCCGCTGGGACGGACAGGGTGCGGGCGTCAGCCGCGCTGGATGCCCGTGGTGTCCTGGAGGACGCCGCGGCGGCCGTCCTGCGTCTGGGCGATCAGCGCCGAACCGTGCTGCTCGACCGCGAGGTACCAGGTGCCCGGCGCCAGCTCGGCGATCGGGGCCTGGGAACCGTCCTCGTTGTACAGCTGGCGGGCCACCGGCACCGCGAACCAGAACGGGGTGAAGTCACCGGAGCCGCCACCGGCCGCCGGCGCCGCCGGAGCCTTCTGCGCCTCGGGCTGACCGGGCTGACCGGGCTGGCCCGGCTGCTGCGCACCGTACGGCTGCGGCTGGCCCGGCTGCTGACCGCCGAACGCCGGCTGAGGACCGCCCGGGTAGCCGTAGCCCTGGCCGGGCTGGCCACCGTACGGCTGCTGCACGGCCTGCGGGCTCGGGGCGCCGGCGAGCGGGGCCTTGAGGGCCGGGACCAGCGGCGAGGCGACCGCGCCACCGGCCAGCGCCAGGGAGGCGATGAAGCCGAGGATCAGGCCGGCGCCCGCGTCGATCTGGCCCAGGTCGATGATCGTCCAGAACAGGTTCCACGCGGTGAACACCGTGGCGGCGACACCGAACTGGGCGAGGTCGAGACCCACGACCTTGCGCGGCTGGGGCTGGGAACGGGAGAGCACGATCAGCGCTGCGCCGATCACTCCGACCATGTAGACACCGATGCCGTTGCCCAGCATGTCCCAGGAGTTGGGGGCGTCGGCGGCGGCGTTTCCGTAGTCGTAGTAGTCGAGGAACGAGGCGATGAACAGCACGACCGCTGCTCCGATCACCACGCCATCGCCTCGAGTGAGGGAGCGGATATTCACGTGAAGGTCCTTAGTCGATCGTCTCGTCGGGGCGGTCGTCGCTGCCGCCGGATGCACGGCGGGCAAGGCTTGAAGCTCGGGAACGGCTCCCCATCGTAGGGATGAATCTATCGTCTGCCCGGGCGGGTTGTGTTCCTGCCCGGTTGGTGCGAGAACATCCTCCCGAATTCATCGCAGAATCACCCCTTGACTACCCCTTGAGGTAGCTGCTGATACCGTCCGCGATGCCCTGGGCCGCCTTCTGGCGCCAACCCGGGCTGGTGAGCAGGGCGGCGTCCTTGGGATCACGCATATTGCCGCATTCGATGAAGACTTTGGGCACGGTCGACAAATTAAGTCCGCCGAGATCCTTGCGGACGTCCAAACCCGTTTTGCCGCCTACATAATTGGAAGGGGAACTTCCGGTACTGCGTACGAACAGTCCGGCGATACGGGTGCCGAGATCGCGTGAAGCAGCCACGATCTTCGAGGTGTCCGCGCTCCCGCCGCGCACGAGTGCGGGAAGGATCACATGGAACCCCCGGTTTCCCACGGCCGATCCGTCCGCGTGCACCGAGACCACCGCGTCCGCGTGCGCCTCGTTGCCGATACGCGCCCGCTCGTCCACGCACGGCCCGAACTCCCGGTCCCCGTCGTACGTCAGGAGCACCTTCGCACCCTGCGCCCGCAGCAGGTCCCGCAGCCGGTGCGCCACGTCGAGGGTGAACTCCGCCTCCGCGTAACCCCCGTTGGTGGCGGTTCCGGTGGTGTCGCACTCCTTGTGGCCGGTGCCGATGCCGACCTGGCGGTTGATCGCGGCGGTGTGCAGGTGGTTGCGCGGGTTGTGCCCGGGGTCGATGACCACGGTCTTGCCGGACAGCGGCCCGCCGGGAACGGACGGCGGCTTCGCGGGGGACTTCGCCGGGGACTTCGAAGGGGACTTCGACGGCGACGGGGCGGCCTTCGTGGGCGCCGGTGACGGCGAGGCCGGTGCGGCCGGGGCGCTGGCCGCACCGCCGCTCGGCCCGGCCTGGGCCTGCGCGGCGCCGTCCCCGTCGCCGCAGCCGGCCAGGCCCAGGCACAGCAGGGCAGCGGCGGCGGCGAGCCGGAGCGGGCGGCGCGGGGTGGGGGGAAGGCTCTCGTGGTGACGCACCCGGCGATGGTAGCGGCACTCCCTTGCCCTGTCCGGGGCGTCCGCGGCCCGGCCGGGAACACCCCGTGAACGGGTCTTCGCCGTCAGATGCCCGGTCCGGTGCGGCGCAGCACGCGCAGCGAGTCCGTGACGGAGACCTCCGTGAACGCGCCCGATTCCAGCGCCCGCAGATACACCCGGTACGGGGCCTGGCCGCCGTGTGCCGGGTCCGGGAACACGTCGTGGATCACCAGCAGCCCGCCCTCGGCGACGTGCGGGGCCCAGCCCTCGTAGTCGCCGTTCGCGTGCTCGTCGGTGTGGCCGCCGTCGATGAAGACGAAGCCCAGCGGGCCGCCCCAGACCGCCGACACCTGCGGCGAGCGCCCCACGAGCGCCACCACGTGGTCCTCCAGGCCCGCCGCGTGCAGCGTCCTGCGGAAGGTGGGCAGGGTGTCCATCCGGCCGACCTCCGGGTCCACCACGGTCGGGTCGTGGTACTCCCAGCCGGGCTGCTGCTCCTCGCTGCCCCGGTGGTGGTCGACGGTGAGCGCGGTGACGCCGGCCGCCCGCGCCGCGTCGGCGATCAGGATCGTGGAGCGCCCGCAGTAGGTGCCGACCTCCAGCAGCGGCAGGCCGAGCGCGGCGGCCTCGGTGGCCGCCTCGTACAGCGCGAGCCCCTCGACCACCGGCATGAAGCCCTTGGCGGCCTGGAACGCGGCGAGAATCTCCGGCTTGGGCTCGGCGGCCACGGTGTTCCTCCTGGTGGGACGGGTAGGGCGCCATCGTGCCGTACGCCCCCCGCCGACTGTATCGGCGGGGGGCGTACGCGGGGTGTGGAGAGCGCGTCGGGTCAGCAGCTCTGCCAGAGGCGGGTCATGACGCGGACGCCGAAGCGCAGCCCCTCCAGCGGGACGCGCTCGTCCACGCCGTGGAAGAGGCGGCCGTAGTCCAGGTCGTGCGGCAGCTTGAGGCCCTTGAAGCCGAAGCAGCGGATGCCCAGGTGCGTGAACGCCTTGGCGTCCGTGCCGCCGGGGTTGCAGTACGGGACCGGGTGGCCGTCCGGGTCCTCGGCGCGGACCGCCGCGCACATGGCGTCGACCAGCGGGCCGTCGAACGTGGTCTCCATGGCGATGTCGTGGTTGACCCACTCCCGGCTGACCGAGGGCAGCAGCAGCCGGTCGATCGTGTCGATCAGCTCCTGCTCGTGGCCCGGCAGGAAGCGGCCGTCCACGCGGGCGGTGGCCTTCCCCGGGATCACGTTGGTCTGGTAGCCGGCGCTGAACATCGTCGGGTTCGCCGAGTTGCGCAGCACCACCTGCATGAAGTCGGCGACCGGGCCCAGCCGGGCGAGGCTGCCCTCGATGTCGTCCTCGTCGAAGGCGACGCCGTAGAGCCGGGCGGCCTCTTCGAGCAGCGCGCGGACCGGCTCGATCAGGCGGATCGGGAAGGTCTCGCGGCCGATCCGGGTCAGCGACTCCGCGAGGTCGGTGACCGCGTTCTCGTCGTTGGGGGAGGAGCCGTGGCCGGCCCGGCCGGTGGCGGTGAGCTCCATCCAGGCCATGCCGCGCTGGGCGTTCTCGATGGGGTAGAGCCGCCGGGTGTCGTCCAGGGCGAAGGAGAACCCGCCGCCCTCGCCGATCGCCTCGGTGACCCCGGCGAACAGCTCCGGGCGGTGCTCGACCAGCCAGTGCGCGCCGAACGCGCCGCCCGCCTCCTCGTCCGCGAGGAAGGCGAGGACCAGGTCGCGCGAGGGGGCGGCGCCGGTGCGGGCGAAGTGCCGGGCGGTGGCCAGCATCACCGCGACGGTGTCCTTCATGTCGATCGCGCCCCGGCCCCAGAGGTAGCCGTCCCGGATCTCGCCGGAGAAGGGCGGCACCTGCCACTCGGAGGCGTCCGCCGGGACCACGTCCAGGTGGCCGTGGACCAGCAGGGCGCCGCGGTCCGGGTCGCGGCCGGCGATCCGGGCGATGACGCTGGCGCGGCCGGGCGCGGACTCGACCAGTTCGGAGCCGATGCCCACCTCGGCCAGGCGGGCCACGACCCACTCGGCGCTCGCGCGCTCGGTGCTCGTCGGGTTGGAGGTGTCGAACCGGATCAGCTCGGCGCAGAGGGCGATGACCTCGTCCTGCGCCTCGTCGGAGGCCGGGACGAGTGCGGTGCCGGGTGCGGTGCTCATGCTGCTCCCACAGGGGTGGTGGTGCGGGCGGCCGGGGCCGGGCCGTCCTGCTCGTCGGCGAGGACGGAGGTGCCGTAGGGCTTGATCCAGCCCAGCAGGCCCAGGGCGCTGTACAGGACGAAGGCGGTGGCCAGCGAGTTCAGGGCCGGGATGCCGCCGTCGTAGAACTTGCCGACGCAGAACGCGGCGATCCAGATCGCGATCGACATCGGCACCCAGGTCGGCGAGTGCGCCGGCAGGGTCTGGGCCTCCCGGGTCTCGTCCAGCGGCTTGCGCATCCGCTTCACGACCCAGTACTCGGCCACGATGATGCCGCCGATCGGCGGGATGGCGACGCCGAGGATCGTCAGGAACTCGGTGAAGTGGCTCATGATCCCGACGGCCGACAGGACCGTGCCCGCGATGCCCAGGACGATGGTGACCGCGCCGCGGTGGACGCGCTTGTTGAAGACGACCTGGAAGAAGTTGACGACGCCGAGCGAGGAGCCGTACAGGTTCCAGTCGTTGATCTTCGCCGTGGACATCAGGACGACGAGCACACCGAAGGCGCCGGAGGTGGAGAGCACGATGTGCGAGACCTCGTTGCTCTTCACCAGGTGGCCCAGGAGCACACCGGTCAGGCCGACGATGTACTCGGAGAGGATCATGGACGACGCGCTCTGCAGGAAGACGTGCGAGCCCTTGCGGTTGTAGCGGGTCATCTCGGGGGAGACGATCGCGCCCGTCATATAGCCGCCCGCGATGGCGGTGGCGGCGACGGCCAGCGGGATCGTGTCGCCCGGCGGCGGCGAGTGGACCAGGTCGCTGAACGAGTGGTCGTTCAGGGTCCGGATCACGGAGAAGGCGACCATGGCGAAGAACAGCGGGGTGACGACCTTCGCGAAGTTCGCCATGTACTGGAAGCCGAAGATCACCAGAGTCGTGATGGCGATGCCCGCGAGCACGCACCACATCCAGGAGGGGCCGCCGACCAGCGCCGAGACGCTGTCGCCGAAGATCTTGTTCTGGACGCCGAACCAGCCGACCAGACTGACCGCGATCACGAAGCTGACCAGCGCCGAGCCGTTGCGCCCGAAGCCGGCCCAGCGGGTCAGCATCGGCGTCGCCAGGCCCTCGCGCATCCCGGCCAGGCCGATCGCGAAGATCACCACCTCCAGGATCACCGCCCCCAGCGTGAACGCGAGGAACGCGTCGCCGAAGGTCATCCCGACGCCGATGGTGGCGCCGAGCGTGAACTGCGAGATCGAACCGGACTGGGCCAGCCACTGGAGGAGCATCGACCAGAAGCCGAACCGCTTGTCGCGCGGGACGCGCGAGAGCGCGTAGTCGTCGCTGCCGATGCTCTTGGGCGCGGGCGCCACGGCACCGGACTGCGGGGCGGCTGACATCAGGACTCCTGGGGGGTACGGCCGAAGGTCTGCAGGTGGGTCAGCGAGCCGTAGCGGCTGACGAGGTTGTCGAACTCCACCGCGTCGTGGAAGTCCAGCCGGCCGTCGCCGTACGCCTTGGCGACCTCGACGGCATAGCGGGCGGCGGACGCGATGTCGCTCTCGTGACTCGCGCCCGTCCCGCAGCCCGGCACCGCCGCGGCCGAGGTGATGGCGAGGCCGATCACGGGGGCCGCTGTCGCGGTGGAGGGCTGGAGGATCGAATTGATGTGGTGTGCCCCATTACCGTACGGGGTGATGTCCTGGGTGGTCACGGGGTACGTGACCAACGGCTCACCGGTCACCACGGCCAGCAGCTCCCCCAGCTGCTCGTTCACGCGGAGCACCCAGCCCTCCTTGACGGTGGGCGACAGGGCGAGGCCCTTGTGGTTGATGACGCGGTTGCCCTTGGTGGTGTCGATGGAGAGCACGGCCTCCATCTCGCCGGTCACCTCATGGCGGTTCATCGTGGCGATGTCCACCGGCGAGCCCATGAACGGCACCGGGTCGTGCGGCTCGGTCGGCGCGTTCGGGCAGATGTGGGTGGCGATGATCACATCGCCGGGCAGCACGTCGCCCCGGCGGCGCATGTCGAGCAGCTTGGCGGCGGCGGCCAGCGCCGAGATCGCGCCGTCCGCGTCGGAGACCAGTCCGGTCACCTCGGGGCGGGCGCCGATTCCGCCGAGCCGGCCGACGACCCCCAGGGTGCGGGCCGCGCCCCCGGCCGTACGGCCCCGGGAGCCGGGGATGCGGACCGACACGAAGTCCGTCGAGCCCCGCTCACCGGCGACCGTGGTGACCTGGGCGCCCGAGCCCTCGGCCCCCGCCGCGGCGTCCAGGTACTCGACGGCCGTCTTGCCATGGGCCTGGGGGTCGTCGAGCAGTTCGACGAGATCCAGTACGTACTTCAACATGGGGGGCCTTTCTCGCGCATCCGTCACACCCGTCCGGAACCCGCCAGGGAGCCGCGGCTCCGGACGGGGTGCTGAGAGCAGATTCGGGATCGGATAGCGTTGAGCGCAATGATTTCCCGTTATCTGCAATTCACGTCTGAATGGTGAGATGGCCATGGCGGAGTTCGAACTCGACCGGCGCACCCCCGCCGGAGCCCTCCAGACCGTCGACCGCGCGCTGCTCGTGCTGCTCGCGTTCGAGCGGACCCGGCCCGACTGGGGTGTGACCGAAGTCGCGGCGGAGTTCGGCTGGGACACCTCCGTCGCCCAGCGGCTCCTGGCCACACTCGCGGGGCGCGGCTTCCTGGTCTCCGACCCCGCCACCCGCCGCTACCGCATCGGCCCCGCCGTGCTGCGCCTCGGCCGCCTCTGGGAGCGCTCGGGATCGCTGGAACTGCTGGCCGGACCGGTCCTGGAGGAGCTGCGCCGGGTCACCGGCGACACCGTGCTCTTCTGCCTGCCCGACAGCTTCCACATGCGGTGCGTGGCCGCCGAGGAGGGCGAGGCGGGACCGCTGCGCTACTACCCGCTGGTCGGCGAGCTCTACCCGGCGCACGCCGGGGCTACAGCCAAGTCCTTCTACGCCTACCTGCCCGACGAGCAGCGCCACCGGCTCTTCCGGGGCCGCCCGATGGCCCGCTTCACCGACCGCACCGTCACCGACCCGGACGTGCTGGAGCAGCAGCTCCTCCAGGTCCGGGCCCAGGGGTACGCCTGGACCGTCGGCGAGTACGACACCGGCATCGCGACCCTCGCCGTCCCCGTCTTCCTGGGCCGCGAACCGTACGGGAGCCTCAGCCTCGGCGGCGCCGAGGAGCGGTTCGAGGGCGCGCCGGAGAACCGCCTCGACGCGCTGCGAAACGCCGCCGCCCTCCTGGAGAAACGCCTCACCCACCCGCCGCAGCGCCCGAAGCCCCGGGCGCGCCGCAGCCCGTCCGCCTGACCGAACGACACCCCGGAGGAAGTACCCCCGTGCACCTGCTCCTGCTCTCCAACTCCACCCAGTACGGCCGCGGCTACCTGGAACACGCCCTGGACACGGTCACCGCGTTCCTGCCCGCCCGCGCCCGCCTCGCCTTCGTGCCGTACGCGCTCGCCGACCACGACACGTACACCGCACGCGTCCGCGGCGCCCTGGAACCGGCCGGGATCACCGTGCGCGGCGTCCACGAGCACCCCGAGCCGGCCGCCGCGCTGAAGGACGCCGACGCCGTGTTCATCGGGGGCGGCAACTCCTTCCGGCTGCTCAGCGCGCTGTACCGGACCGGGCTGCGCGAGGCCGTCGTGGACGCCGTGCGCGCCGGGCTGCCGTACATGGGGGCGAGCGCCGGGACCAACATGGCGGCGCCCACCCTGCGGACCACCAACGACATGCCCATCGTGCAGCCGCCGTCCTTCGCGGCCCTGGGCCTCGTGCCGTTCCAGATCAACCCGCACTACCTGGACCCGGACCCCGCCGGCACCCACAAGGGCGAGACCCGCGAGGAACGGATCACCGAATTCCTGGAGGAGAACGACGTCCCCGTCCTCGGCCTGCGCGAGGGCTCCTGGCTCCGCGTCGAGGGCGAGGCGGCCCGCGTCGAGGACGAGGCGGCCCGCGTCGAGGGCGTCCGCCCCGCCCGCCTGTTCACGCGGGGCGCCGAGCCCCGGGAGCTGGCGGCCGGGACGGACGTGTCCTCGCTGCTCAGGACGGAACCGCGGTTCGACGCTCCGGTGCGCTGACCCCCGCGAGGACGAGGTCCGTGTCGACCGGTCCGCCGTTCGCCGGGCAGGCGGCCGGGCAGGCGCGCGGTGCGTGTCCGGTGGCCGACGCCGCCAGGACGAACGTGCCGGCCTCCGGGGCCGCCAGCGCCCAGCGGCCCCCGGCGTCCGTGGTGGTCAGCCCCGCCTGCCGGCCCTGCCGGTCGATCAGGGTCACATTGGCCCCGGCGACCGGCACCCCGTCCGCGTCCAGCACCCGGCCGCGGAAGCCCTCCGGGGCCGCGAGGGGGAGCGGTTCGGCGTCCTCGGCGGCGCGCCGGGCCGCCTCGTCGCCCTCGCTGCTCGCCAGCAGGACCGGCGCGGTGGCCGTGCGCCGGGACGGCAGGAACGAGGCCAGGACGAGACCGGCGACCACGGCGCCCGTCGCGATGAGGAACGAGATCCGGAAGCCCTTCATCGTGGGCACCGCGACCGAACCCATCCGGGTCGAGGTGTGCGCCAGGACCATGCCGATCACCGCGCTGGACACCGAGGTGCCGATGGAACGCATCAGGGTGTTGAGGCCGTTGGCCGCGCCGGTCTCCGAGGCGTCGACGGCGCCGATGATCAGGGCGGGCAGCGAGGAGTAGGCGAGCCCGATGCCGGCGCCGAGGAGGACGGCGATGATCACGGTCTGCCAGGCGGCGCTCATCAGGCCGAGCCCGGCCCCGTAACCGATGGCGATGACCAGCATGCCGAGGATCAGCGAGACCTTCGGGCCCCTGCGGGCCGAGATCCGCGCGTACAGCGGGGCGACGAACATCATCGTCAGGCCGAGCGGGGCCACGCACAGCCCGGCGACCACCATCGACTGGCCGAGGCCGTAACCGGTGGCGGCCGGCAGCTGGAGCAGCTGGGGCAGGACCAGCGAGACGGCGTAGAACGCGACGCCGACCATGATCGAGGTCAGGTTGGTGAGCAGCACCTCGCGGCGGGCCGTGGTCCGCAGATCGACCAGCGGCGCGTCGCTGCGCAGCTCGAACACGCCCCACAGCACCAGCACGACGAGCGAGGCGGCGATCAGCCCGAGCGTGGTGGGCGAGCCCCAGCCCCAGTCGCTGCCCTTGGTGATCGGCAGCAGCAGGAGCACCAGGCCGAGCGAGAGCCCGAGCGCGCCGACCGTGTCGAACCGGCCGGGGGCGCGCAGCGTGGTCTCGGGCACCGCGAACACGGTCAGCGCCATGGCCAGTACGCCGAGCCCGGCCGAGCCGAAGAAGAGGGCGTGCCAGTCGGTGTGCTGGGCGACGAGTGCGGCGGCCGGCAGCGCGAGTCCGCCGCCCACCCCGATGGACGAACTCATCAGCGCCATCGCCGAACCGAGCTTCTCGCGCGGCAGCTCGTCGCGCATGATGCCGATCCCCAGCGGGATCGCGCCCATCGCGAAGCCCTGGAGGGCGCGGCCCACGATCATGACGACGAGGTCGTCGGTGAAGGCGCATATCAGGGAGCCGACGACCATCACGGCGAGGCTGGCCAGCAGCATCCCGCGCTTGCCGTACAGGTCTCCGAGCCGCCCCATGATCGGGGTGGCGACGGCCCCGGCGAGCAGGGTGGCGGTCATCACCCAGGTCGCGTTGGAGGGGGCGGTGTGCAGAAGGGCGGGCAGATCCTTGATGACGGGGACGAGCAGGGTCTGCATCACGGCGACGGTGATACCCGCGAAGGCGAGCACGGGGACGATCCCCCGGCCCGCCTTCGCGCGCGGATCAGGAAGCTCCGCGCCGGGCTGTTCGTGCGTCGTCTGTGGCATGCGTGCGGCCTCCGGGCAGCGGTGGGAAGGGGGTGTGCGTACGGTTACGGGTCGTGCTGCGGTCAGCACCGACCGCCAAGTCTGTGCAGGGTGAACCTTCCTCGGCTACGGCGTATTCCGGGGCGCGGGGTGCGAATCCGGTCCGGCCGCGCGCGGGGCGCGTGCGCAGCCGATGTGGCGTCGCGTCAATTCCTGTGGTCGTACGCCGCTGGACCGAGGCGCGGGACGACCTGAAACCGATGTACGGGGCACAGCGGGGCTGCGAGTATGACGCCCATGGCCGACGCCCCCCTGCTCGCAGCGCCCACCGACCGGAACTCCGTCCGCACCTGGGCGGTGATCCTCGCCGCCTGTGTCGGGCAGTTCCTCGTGGTGCTCGACGTGTCCGTCGTCAACGTCGCCCTCCCGTCGATGCGCGCGGACCTCGGGCTGAGCTCCACCGGACTTCAATGGGTGCTCAACGCGTACTCGATCGCCTTCGCCGGGTTCATGCTGCTCGGCGGGCGCGCCGCCGACCTGTACGGCCGCAAGCGGATGTTCCTCGTCGGCCTCGGCCTGTTCACCGCCGCCTCCCTGGCCGGCGGGCTCGCCCAGGAGGGCTGGCAGCTGCTCGCCGCCCGCGCCGCGCAGGGCCTCGGCGCCGCCGTCCTCGCCCCCGCCACCCTCACCCTGCTCACCGCCGCCGTCCCCGAGGGCCCCGCCCGCGCCAAGGCCATCGGCACCTGGATGGCGGTCGGGGCGGGCGGCGGCGCGGCCGGCGGACTCGTCGGCGGCGTGCTCACCGACGCGCTGTCCTGGCGCTGGGTGCTCCTGATCAACGTGCCCGTCGGGGTGCTCGTGCTGACCGGCGCCGCCCTCTGGCTCGCCGAGGGCCGCACCGGCGGACGCAGCCGCGTCGACCTGCTGGGCGCCGCCCTCGTCACGGCGGGTCTCGCCTCCACGGCGTACGGCATCGTGCAGACCGAGGAAGCGGGGTGGACCGATGCCGCGACCCTGGTCCCGCTGCTCGGCGGACCCGTGCTGCTCGCCCTGTTCGCCCTCGTGGAGACGCGCACGGCCAAGCCCCTGATGCCCTTGCGGGTGCTGGGGTCGCGGGCGGTGGCATCCGCGAACGCGGCGATGCTCGTCATCGGCTCGGCCACGTTCTCCATGTGGTACTTCATGACGGTGTACGCGCAGAACGTGCTGGACTACAGCGCGCTGGAGGCCGGGCTCGCCCTGATGCCGTCCTCGCTGGCCGTGGTCATCGGCTCCAAGAGCGCGCCCCGGCTGATGGTCCGCGTCGGGGCGAAGAACCTCGCGCTGATCGGCACCGCCGTCACCGCGGCCGGCTTCGGCTGGCAGTCCACGATGACCGCGCACGGCTCCTACCTCACCGCGGTCTGCCTGCCCGGCGTGCTCATGATGGCCGGTGCCGGGCTCGCCTCGACCCCGCTCGCCTCGCTGGCCACGTCGGGCGCGGCGCCGGGGGAGGCCGGGCTAGTCTCGGGGCTCGTCAACACCTCGCGGACCATGGGCGGCGCCCTCGGGCTCGCCGTGCTCTCCACGGTCGCCGCCGCCCGCACCGGGGGCGGGGCCGACCCGGCCGCCCTCACCGCCGGCTACGCGCTGGCCTTCCGCACGGCGGGCACCGTCCTGCTCGGCGGCCTGCTGCTGATGCTGCTGTGGCTCCCGCGCCACCGGCCGGAACACCTGACGACCTCACCCGCGAGGGTCAGCGGCGTCGCGGGTGAGGCCGTTACCTCCGTGCGTACAGCGTCACCCGACGCCCCCGCACCCGCTCGTCCTCGATCACGGTGAAGTAGTCCCTCAGGACGGCCGCCTTCACCTTCTCCCGCCGCCCGTTCTCCGGACGCGCCGCCTCCGGTGCGTCCGTGACCAGCAGTATCCGGCGCTGGGTGAGCATCGCGGCCCTGATCCGGGCCGGCTCCGCCTCCACCCCGTTCAGCGTCCCGGACGCGCGCGGGCTCCGGGCCAGCGCTATGTCCCGGAGCCCGCTGAACGCCTCGGGCGAGACCAGCTCCGCGTCGCGCCGGGCACCGGGCAGGAACACCACCGCGGTGCCCGGTTCCTTCATCCGGCGCACGTCCGCCGTCATGGCCAGCACGTCGTCCACCCGGCTCGACGGCGACCGCTTGGCCAGCGCCTGCGGCAGCAGCGCCGCCACCGCGCAGGCCAGCAGCACCGGTACGAGCCACCGCGCCGCCGCCGGGAACCGGGGCGCCACGACCCGTACCGCCGCGCCCAGCAGGGAGCCGATGAGCAGCGCCAGGCCGAGCAGGCTGAAGAGGATGTAACGGTCCAGGAAGAGCGGCTTGTCCAGCGAGACGGCGGCCAGACCCAGCTGGGGGACCGCCAGCAGCGGCAGCCCCACCGAGGCCACCGAGAGCCGGCGCCCGCCCGGCCGGTCCACCAGGGCCCCGAGGCCGCCGACCGCCAGCAGCACCGCGGGGCCGATCATCATGTGCCAGGTCAGCGGCGGTATCCAGGACACCTGCCTCGACTGGCCCGAGGTGAACAGGATCAGGGGCAGCGCCCCCGCCACGGCCGCCGCCGAGGCCGCCGTCCAGCGCGCCCACATCCGGCGCCCGGCCCCGCTCCACGCCAGCGTCGCGGCGTGCGCGGGCAGGATCAGCAGCGAGAACCAGTTCAGCAGCGCACAGACCAGCACCGTCCCCGCGTACGCCGCCCAGCGCCCCCACCGGTCGCGCCCGCCGAGCAGCGTCACCAGCAGCAGCGTCGAGACCCCGGCGCCCGCCGCGACCAGCGCGTACGGGCGGCCCTCCTGGAGGTAGAACTGCACGGCCGGCAGCAGGCCGAGCGCCATCCCGGCGCCCAGGCCCGCCCCTCTCCCGGCCAGCCGCTCCCCGATGACCGTCACACAGGCCGCCGCCCCCGCCATCGCCAGCACGGAGGGCAGCCGCAGGGTCGTGGTCGTCGGCCCGAACCAGTCGAAGAGGCCGTGCATCAGCAGGTAGTAGAGCCCGTGGACCGCGTCGACATGGGCCAGCATGGCCCGTATGTCCGCGGCGGACCGCAGCGCCACCTGCCAGGTCGCCGCCTCGTCCCGCCACAGGCTGCCCTGCCGCGAGAGCCCCCAGAGCCCGAGGCCCAGGGTCCAGAGCGCCGGTATGAGCCAGAGCGGGGGAGTGCGCCGGGGCGCGGATATGTGAGACGGCATGAGGTGACCGGGTCCCTGAGTGCGGACGAAGCGCGGACGCGGTCAGAGCCAGCCCTGCTGCCGGGCCGCGCGGACCGCCTCCATGCGGTTGCGGGTGCCCGTCTTGCCGATCGCCGACGAAAGGTAATTGCGGACCGTTGATTCTGACAGATGCAGTTTGGCGGCGATGTCGGCGACCGTCGCCCCATCCGCCGAAGCGACCAGCGCGTCCCGCTCCCGCGCGGTCAGCGGACTCGCCCCCGAGCTGAGCGCGGCGGCCGCCAGGGCCGGATCGACCACCGTCTCCCCGGCGAGCACCCGGCGGATCGCCTCGGCCAGATCCTCGACCGGGCCGTCCTTCACCAGGAAGCCCGCCGCCCCCGCCTCCATCGCCCGGCGCAGATATCCGGGCCGGCCGAAGGTGGTGAGGATCAGCACCCGGCAGTCCGGGACCTCCTCGCGCAGGTCGGCCGCCGCGTCCAGACCGCTGCGCCCCGGCAGCTCGATGTCCAGCAGCGCCACGTCCGGCCGGGAGGCCAGCGCGGCCGCCACGATCTCGTCGCCCGCGCCGACCTGGGCCACCACCTCGATGTCCGGTTCGAGCCCGAGCAGCAGGGCGAGCGCGCCGCGCATCATCCCCTGGTCCTCGGCGAGCAGGACGCGGACGGACGTGGCCGGGGGGTGCTCCTGAGGCATCTCGTTCACCGGCCCAGGGTAGGCGAGCAGGCCGGGCCGTCCCCGGCTCCGGGCACCGGCGCCGCGTCGCCGTCCTCCTCGCCGCCCGCGTCCACCGGGAGTTCGGCGGTCACCACGAAGCCGCCGTCCGGGCCGGGGCCCGCCACCAGGGAGCCGCCCGCCGCCGCGAGCCGTTCGGTGAGCCCCTTCAGACCGGTGCCGCCGATGCCCGGGGTGGGCGCGGGGCCCTCGGGTCTGCCCCGGCCGTCGTCGGTCACCGTGAGCCGGACCTTCTCGCCCGTGCCGGCCACCTCGAACACGCAGCGCGTCGCCGTCGAGTGCCGCACCACGTTGGTGACGGCCTCCCGCACCACCCAGCCCAGCAGCGCCTCGGTCTGCGGGGAGAGCGGCGGCCCGGAGCGCCGGACGACCGGTTCGACCGCGGCGGCGGTCAGCGCGGATCTGGCCCGGTCCAGCTCGGTCGCGAGGCTGCCCTCGCGGTAACCGGTGACGGCCTCGCGGATCTCGGTGAGCGCCTGCCGCCCGACGGACTCGATGTCGGCGACCTGGGACAGCGCCGCGTCCACGTCGCGCGGGGCGAGCCGGCGCGCGGCCTCCGACTTCACCACGATGACCGAGAGCGTGTGGCCCAGCAGGTCGTGCAGGTCCCGCGAGAACCGCAGCCGCTCCTGCTCGACGGCGGCCCGGGCCAGCTCCTGCCGGGTGGCCCGCAGCTCCGTCACGGTCTCCGCCAGCCGGAGGATCGCGGACGTCACGGCCCCGGAGATGAACGTCCCGTACCCCAGCGTCCACGGCGGCGAGGCGCTGTCGTCGCGCCAGACCGCGACCGCGCACGCGGCGACCGCGAGCCCGAGCAGTCCGACCGCCAGCAGACGGTGGCGCAGGACGGTGCCGGCGGCCAGCGAGAGCAGCGGGAAGAACAGCAGCCAGCTGCCCCCGTAACCGATGGCCAGGGCGAAGGTGACCGCGGCCAGCGCGCCCAGCAGGACGTACGTCACCGGGCTCTCCCGCTTCTCCTTGCTGAAGCCCCGGAACACCACGGAGATGTAGAGCGAGTTGAAGGCCAGCAGGCCGGCTCCGGCGATCCACGGGGTGGGGGTCTCGCCCTGGAAGAGGTTGGAGAAGGCGCCGAGCCCCATCAGCAGCCACGGCAGCAGGGCGTACGGCGAGGGCGGTCCCGGCCTGCGGTTCTCCTTCCGCATCCGGCGGCGCTCCCTGAACGATGGTCGTCCGGTCCCCGGCATGTTCGCTCCCGTCACACGGTCCTGGCGGACCGACGGTACGAGATCACCGCGTACGCGCCGAACAGCAGGAGCCACGCGGCGAGCACGCCCAGGGTCATGGCGCCCGGCGCGTGCCCGTCCGTCGTCGCCCAGCCCAGGTCCGCGAACCGGTTGGCCGGTGTGAACCGGCCGACCGAGCGCAGCCACTCGGGCAGCATCTCCAGCGGGAACCACAGCCCGCCGACGACCCCGAAGCCCATCAGGCAGGCGACGTTGACGACGCCCGTGCCCTGGGGGGTGAGCCGGTAGCCGTTGCCCAGGCCGAGCAGGGTGAAGGGCAGCGCGCCGATCCACAGCAGCAGCACCAGCACCGCCCACTGCCAGGCCGCCATCCGCACCCCGTTGAGCAGGCCGCCCGCCAGCAGCACGGTCAGGATCACCGGCAGCACGGTCACCGATCCGCTGACCGCCCGGCCCACCACCGCGTGCGACGGGGAGAGCGGGGTGATCCTCAACTGCTGCAGCCAGCCGAGGGACTTGTCGGAGGCGACGCCCGTACCGATCGACATCGCGGAGCCGAGCGCGCCGTACGCGGCCATGCCGACCATGGACGCGGTCTTCCAGCCGTCGGCGCTGTCGTCGCCGATGTTGGTGAAGATCAGATACATCATCACCGGCATGCCCGTGCCGAAGATCAGGAATCCGGCGTCGCGCAGGGTCCGGCGCATTTCGAGCAGGATGTAACGGAACATCAGACGGTCTCCTTCTCGGTGCTGGGCGCGGTGCTCGCGCGAGCGGTGTCCCCGGGCGGGGCGGTGTCGGCGGGCCTTGCGGTGTCGGCGGGCGCGCGCTCCCCGGGCGCGGTGAGCGCCAGGAAGGCGGTCTCCAGCGTGGCCCGGGAGACCTGGAGGCCCCGGACCAGGCCCAGCCCGGCCAGCTCCACGACCGTCGCGTCCGAGTCGTCGGTGCGCAGCAGGGCGCGGTCGCCGGTCACCTCGACGCCGACGACACCGGGCAGCCGGTCCAGGCCCTCGGTGGAGCGGCCCGCGAGGTCGAAGGAGACCTGGCTGTGCCCGGCCGCGTCCTTGATCGCCTCGCCGCTGCCGTCCGCGACGATCCGGCCCCGGTCGATGACGACGATCCGGTCCGCGTTCTCGTCGGCCTCCTCCAGATAGTGCGTGGAGAAGAGCACGGTGTTGCCGCGCCGGGCGTAGGCCCGCATCGAGTCCCAGAACGCGCGCCGCCCCTCCACGTCCAGCGCCGCGGTCGGCTCGTCCAGCACGATCAGCTCGGGATTCCCGGCCAGCGCCACGGCGAACCGCACCCGCTGGGTCTGGCCGCCCGAGAGCTTGTCGATGCGCCGGTCCGCGTACTCCGTCACCCCCGCCAGGGCCAGCGCCTCGGCGACCGGCAGCGGACGCGGGTAGGTCGAGGCGACGAAGGCGACCAGCTCGCGCACGGTCACCCTGGGTATCGGCCGCCCCTCCTGGAGCATGGCGCCGACCAGCCCCGCCCGCACCGCCTGCTCGGGGGAGCGGCCCAGGACCCGCACGGCCCCCTCGTCCGGCTCGTTCAGCCCGAGCAGCAGCGAGATGGCGGTGGACTTCCCCGCCCCGTTGCGCCCCAGCAGGGCCACGGTCTCGCCGCGCCCGATCCGCACGTCCACCCCGTCGACGGCCCGGACGCTCCGCCCGGTCCGCCCGAACGTCTTCACCGCCCCGGTGAAGACCACCGCGGCCTCGTCGTCCCTTGTCTGCGTCATGTCTACGACGTTACGCAGCGTGAGCAGGCGGCGGCAGAGGTATATGTACGCGGTCCGCCATGACATTTGTCATCGCGGATCCGGAGGGTCCGCTTCCGGCTGTGCTTCCGGTCGCTTCCGGCTCCGCCTCCGGTCGCTTCCGTGGGCGGACGGAGCGGTGCCCCCGCCGCCACGGATGGTCTCCCGGGCGGCGGGGGCACCGCTTTCCCCTCCTCGATGCGGCGGGTCAGGCCGCTGCCGCGCCGCTCTCCTCGGCGGGGCGGCGATGACGGCCGGCCGGCGCTGCCGTCGTGTCGTCCGTCGCCACACCCCCTCGGTGCTTTCCGGAGCCGCCGGCGTCGCCCCGCCGCGCGTCCGCCGCGGGCGGGAACGTCTGGGTCGTGTCGGTGCGGGCTTCAGACATGTGGGAAGTCACCCCGTTGTGATCGCTTACGTGTGTGCCGACCGGAGCGTCACGCCGCCGCCCGTCCGGTAAAAGGGCACGTTCGGTGACCGAGGCGAACGGTGCGTGAGCCCGGCCCCAGCTTAGTCAGGGACCGTACGCCCCACGAGAGGCGCCTGCCCCAGTGGAACCGGTGTACACACAGGAGGATTCACCGATGGCTCGGAAGGTTGCCTGCCCCTTGCGTCGTCCGCGAACTCCGCCTCCTCCGGCATCTCCAGCAGCGCCACCGCGCAGGCCGTGTCCCCGTCCGCGTAAGGGAGTTTCAGCACCCCGTCCCGCGACCAG
Source organism: Streptomyces sp. NBC_00209 (assembly GCF_045206345.1). Lineage (NCBI taxonomy): Bacteria > Bacillati > Actinomycetota > Actinomycetes > Kitasatosporales > Streptomycetaceae > Streptomyces > Streptomyces sp. NBC_00209. The sequence continues at coordinate 5,139,492 of NZ_CP108121.1, forward strand.
ACCCCGCTGCCCGCCAGCCAGCCCCCGGGCGCCGCGAGCTGGTGCAGCCGGCGGCCCGACGGACGCCACAGGCCGATCCAGCTGCCCGCCGCCCCGTCGATCCTGAGGGCCACCGCACAGCTCTCCGGCATCAGCATCTGCCCCGGCTGCACGGCGAACGGCTCCACCGAGCAGTCCGGCAGCCGCAGGCAGTCCGGGAACCGCACCGGCAGGCAGCTGCCGAGCACGCCCCAGCCGAGCCGGTCGTGGCCGGGCGCGTCCGAGCGGATCAGCAGCAGCCCGCTGTCCGGGTCCGCGAGCAGCAGCCGGTCGTCGCTGTCCGGCGCGATCTGGAGCAGCGGGGTCATCTCGGTGCCCCGCCCCAGGTCCACCGCGACCGTCTTCACCGGACCGCCGCCCGCAGGTTCCCGGTCGAGGGCGAGCAGCCGGCCCGCCCGGTCCAGCCAGACGCCGCCGGAGCAGCGCCCCGGCAGGTCCGCGAGGTGCTCGGGCCCGGCCGCCCCGCCCGCCACCCGCCACAGCTCCGTGGAGTACGCGCCGACCGCCAGGGCGTACGCGCTCACCCCGTCCGGAGAAGGCGGCAGCAGGGCGAGCGTGTCCCGCTCGACGGCCCCGAGCGGCAGCTCGCCGGTGCCGGGGCCGGTCGGATAGAGCAGCGAGAAGGTGTGCCGCTCGGCGACCCGGCGCCGGATCAGCACCCGCCCGTCGGCCAGCGGCACCACCTGCGCCTCGGCCTCCTCCGGCTGGTCGGTGGGCAGCGGCACGGCATACGGCTCGGGCCCGTCGAGCGTCCAGCGCTCGGCGTACCAGGCGGTGTCGGCGCCGGGCACCGGGGCAGCGGTGAGCCGGGCACCGTACGCGCCGTCGGCGGTGAGCGTGAAGGCGGGCAGAACCGTTTCGGCGGGGGCGTCCGCCGCAGGCACGGCGGCCGGCACGACCGCCTCCGGCGCCGGGTCGTCCTCCGTCGGGCCGGTCTCCGCGACGCCCCCCGCGGGATCGCCGGGACCGGGCTTCGCCGGTCCGTCGTCACCCGTGGTGGTCCCGTCCTCGATGGCACAGGCAGTCATCGACTCATCACCTCCGGCAACCGAAGCTAGTTTTCGCACTTCCAGCCGAACAACACGACCTCCCCCACTTCACACATAAGGGTGGTGATGGCCGGATTTCGCTGTACGACCGAGGGTGCGTGTGCTGTACGGGGCCGGGCTGCGGGCGGCCCGTTCCCGGGGCTCCCCGGGGCGCGGCGGGCAGGTAGCCTTTCCTCCGTGCCCCGTCTGTCTGAAGTCATCTCCGAGCTCGACGCTCTCTGGCCGCCCGAGCGGGCCGAAGGATGGGACGCGGTCGGCACCGTCTGCGGTGATCCGGACACCGAGATCCACCGGGTGCTCTTCGCCGTCGACCCCGTCCGGGAGATCGCCGACGAGGCGAAGGAGCTGGGCGCGCACCTCGTCGTGACCCACCACCCGCTCTACCTGCGCGGTACGACGACGGTCGCGGCGGACACCTTCAAGGGCCGCGTCGTGCACACGATGATCCGCGACGGCATCGCGCTGCACGTGGCCCACACCAACGCCGACACCGCCGACCCCGGCGTCTCCGACGCCCTGGCCGCCACCCTCGACCTGCGCGTCGAGCGCCCCCTCGTCCCGGACCCGGCGGACCCGGCCGGCCGCCGGGGGCTCGGCCGGATCTGCGTGCTCGACCACCCCGAGACCCTGGGCGCGTTCGCCGCCCGCGCCGCCGCCCGGCTGCCCGCCACCGCGCAGGGCGTCCGCCTCGCCGGCGACCCGGACGCGCTGGTGCGCACCGTCGCGGTGAGCGGCGGCTCCGGCGACAGCCTCTTCGACGCGGTGCGCGCCGCCGGTGTGGACGCCTTCCTCACCGCCGACCTGCGCCACCACCCGGCCTCCGAGGCCACCCAGCACTCGCCGCTCGGCCTGGTCGATGCCGCACACTGGGCCACCGAGTGGCCGTGGTGCGAGCAGGCCGCGGCACAGCTCGAAGCGATTTCCGACCGCCTCGGATGGGACCTGAGGGTCCACGTCTCGAAGCAGGTCACCGACCCCTGGACCGCCCACCACTCTTCTGGAGCCCCCAACTGAACGCCGCGCCCGCCGACCAGATCCGACTTCTCGACGTCCAGGCGCTCGACCAGCGCCTCTCCCAGCTCGCGCACCGCCGCACGTCCCTGCCCGAGCACGCCGAGATCGAGTCGCTGACGGCCGACCTCGCCCAGCTCCGCGACCTGCTCGTCGCCTCGACCACCGAGGAGAGCGACACCGCCCGCGAGCAGACCAAGGCCGAGCAGGACGTCGACCAGGTCCGCCAGCGCGCCGCCCGCGACCAGCAGCGCCTGAACTCCGGCGCGGTCACCTCGCCGAAGGACCTGGAGAGCCTCCAGCGCGAGATCACCTCGCTCGCCAAGCGCCAGGGCGACCTGGAGGACGTCGTCCTGGAGATCATGGAGCGCCGCGAGTCCGCGCAGGAGCGCGTCTCCGAGCTGACCGACCGGGTCGCCGCCGTGCAGGCCAAGGTGGACGACGCCACCGCCCGTCGCGACGCCGCGACCCAGGAGCTCGACGCGGAGGCCGCCACGGTCACCAAGGAGCGCGAGGTCGTCGCCGGCTCGGTCCCCGCCGACCTGCTGAAGCTGTACGACAAGCTCCGCACCCAGCAGGGCGGGGTGGGCGCCGCCCGCCTCTACCAGCGCCGCTGCGAGGGCTGCCGCCTGGAGCTCAACATCACCGAGATCAACGACGTGAAGGCCGCGTCCTCGGACACGGTGCTGCGCTGCGAGAACTGCCGCCGCATCCTGGTCCGCACCGCCGACTCGGGCCTGTAGTGAGCCTGCCGCGCCGGTTCGTGATCGAGGCCGACGGCGGCTCCCGGGGCAACCCGGGCCCCGCCGGCTACGGCGCGGTCGTCATCGACCCGGACACCGGCGAGACGCTGGCCGAGACCGCCGAGTACATCGGCGTCGCGACCAACAACGTCGCCGAGTACAAGGGCCTCGTCGCCGGCCTCCGCGCGGTGGGCGCCCTGCTCGCGGACGGCCCGGTGGGCACCGGCGTCCAGGTGCGCGTCCGGATGGACTCCAAGCTCGTCGTGGAGCAGATGTCCGGCCGCTGGAAGATCAAGCACCCGGACATGAAGCCGCTCGCGGCCGAGGCGGCGGCGGTCCTGCCCGGCGCGGACCTCACCTACGAGTGGATCCCGCGCGAGCGGAACAAGCACGCCGACCGGCTGGCCAACGAGGCCATGGACGCGGGCCGGCGCGGCGACCGGTGGGAGCCCTCGGCGTCCACGGCCGCCCTGGACACCCCGCGCACCCCGGTGGCCTCCGACCCCGTCACCCCGCAGGTGGGCTGGGGCTCGGCGCCCGACCTGGGCGCGCCCGCCACCCTCGTCCTGCTGCGGCACGGCGAGACGGCCCTCACCCCGCAGAAGCGGTTCTCCGGAAGCGGCGGCACCGACCCCGAGCTGTCCCCGGCGGGCCTGGACCAGGCCGAGCGCGCCGCCTCGGCGTTCGCCGCCCGCGGCACCGTGCAGGAGATCGTCAGCTCACCGCTGCGCCGCTGCCGCGAGACGGCCGGCGCGGTCGCGGCCCGGCTCGGCCTGGAGGTCCGCGTCGAGGACGGGCTGCGCGAGACGGACTTCGGGGCCTGGGAAGGGCTCACGTTCGGCGAGGTCAGGGAGCGGTACGGAGCCGACCTGGACGCCTGGCTCGCCTCCCCGGACGCGGCCCCCACGGGCGGCGGCGAGAGCTTCACGGAGGTCGCCGACCGCGTGGCGGCCGCCCGGGACGGCCTCGTCACGCGGTACGCGGGGCGCACGGTCCTCGTCGTCACGCACGTCACCCCGATCAAGACCCTGGTCCGGCTCGCCCTGGGAGCGCCCCCGGAGGCGCTGTTCCGGATGGAGCTGTCGGCGGCGTCCGTCTCGGCCGTCGCGTACTACGCCGACGGCAACGCCTCCGTACGCCTGCTGAACGACACGTCCCACCTGCGATAGAGGCACCGGGACAGCACTCGGCCCCACCGGCGGGGGGAAGGCCGGTGGGGCCGAGGCGGTTCCGGCGGGTCGGGGGATTACCGGCCGGAACCCGGGTCACCCGGCATGCGGGCTACGTCCCCTGTAGAGGTCGTGCCCCGAATACCGGGGAGCATGCACAACGAGGTACGACGGGTTCTCCCGCCGCCCCGTTCAGCCCCTCAGCGCCGCCGCCCCGGCGGCCAGCCGCTCCACGCGCGCCCAGTCCCGGGCCGCCACCGCGTCTCCCGGGACCATCCAGCTCCCGCCCACGCAGCCGACGTTGGGCAGCGCCAGGTACGCGGGCGCGGAGGCGGCCGAGATGCCGCCCGTCGGGCAGAACCGGGCCTGGGGGAGCGGGGCGGAGAGCGCCTTGAGATAGGCCGTGCCGCCCGCCGCCTCGGCCGGGAAGAACTTCATCTCGGTGACCCCGCGCTCCAGCAGCGCGACCACCTCGGAGGTGGTCGAGACGCCCGGCAGGAACGGCAGCCCGGAGCCCTTCATCGCGTCCAGCAGCGCGTCCGTCCAGCCGGGGCTGACCAGGAACCGGGCCCCCGCCGCCACGGTGTCCGCCACGTTCCGCGCCGAGATCACCGTGCCCGCCCCGACGACCGCGTCCGGGACCTCCGCCGCGATCGCCCGGATCGCGTCCAGGGCGGCGGCGGTGCGCAGGGTCACCTCGATCGCCGGAAGCCCGCCCGCGACCAGGGCCCGGGCGAGCGGCACCGCGTCGGCCGCGTCCTCCAGGACGACGACGGGCACGACGGGGGCGAGGTCCAGCACGGAGGAGGTCATGCGCCCATCCTGCCCGGTGTGCGGCGCAGTACGCAACGACCGTTGCGGAGGATGCAACGTAGGGTCAGTGGATCTCCGCGACGACCACATCGAGCTGCCACGGCCGCCCCGCCCGGGTGGGCGCCTCGGCCTCGACGGTGTACCCCAGGTCCCGCAGGGCGGTGACCAGCTCGGCGGGGCCGGCCGGGCGGGCGCCCGCGAGCAGCAGGTCGCGCACCATGCGGCCCTTGGTGGCCTTGTTGAAGTGGCTGACCACGGACCGCTTCTCCACCCCGTCCACGAGCTGCGCGTGGAGCACCCGCACGCTCGCCGTGCGCTCCGCGACCGCCCCCTTCGGCTTCCACGCCGCCGTGTACGCGGACGAGCGCAGGTCCAGCACGAGCCCGTCGCCCGCCGCCTCCGGCATCACCTCCGCCATCGGCGTACGCCAGAACGCCCCGAGCGCGCCGGGCCCGGGCAGCTTCACGCCCATCGAGCAGCGGTACGGCGGAATCCGGTCGCCCACCCGCACCGCGCCCCACAGCCCGGAGAACACCAGCAACGACTTCCCGGCGAGGCGGCGGGCGGCCGTGTCGAGCGAGTCCAGGCCGAGGGCGTCGTACAGCACACCCGTGTACAGCTCCCCGGCAGGACGCGTCCCCGCCGTCCGCAGCTCCGCGTTCTTCGCGATCTCGCCCCGCAGCCCCTCGCTGAGCCCCAGCACCTCCCGCGCCTTCTCCTCGTCGGCCACGCACAGCTCCACGAGCGCTTCCAGCGCCTCCGCCCGCGCCCCGGCGAGACCGGGCAGCGACAGGGACTCGGGCTTCAGGGGTGCCCCGCGCCCCGAGGCGGCCTTTCCTTCGGAGGGCGGCAACAGCACGAGCACGGCGGTTCTCCTTCGTACGTACGGGGAAGAGGCGCGGCGGTGTGCGGACCGCACGGATGCCCCAGGTCAGCGTACGGGGGCGGAGGGGCTGTTCGTACGGGGCGGAGGGGCACCCCGTACGGGCACAAAGCCCTCCGTTCGGAATGCCGCGTTCCGTGCCCCGCCCTACGCTCGGGACCATGCCCCGCCGCCATCTGCACATGACCGGCGCAGCCGAGACCCCGCTGCGGGCGGCCCTGCGCGGCCTGCGCACCGAGCTGTCGCTCCCCGACGACTTCCCGCCCGAGGCGCTCGCCGAGGCGGCGGACGCCGCGCGGAGCCCGGAGCTCGCCGGGCACGCGGACGCGACGGACCTCCCCTTCCTCACCATCGACCCGCCCACCTCCACGGACCTCGACCAGGCGATGCACCTGGAACGCCGCGCCCACGGCTACCGCGTGCACTACGCCATCGCGGACGTGGCCGCGTTCGTGCGCCCCGGCGGCGCGCTCGACACCGAGGCCCACCGCCGGGTGACGACGCTCTACTTCCCGGACGGCCGGGTGCCGCTCCACCCGGAGGTCCTGTCCGAGGACGCCGCCAGCCTGCTGCCGGGCCGGGTCCGCCCCGCGGTCCTGTGGGAGATCGACCTCGACCCGGAGGGCGCGGCGGTCGCGACCCGGGTGCGCAGGGCCCTCGTACGCAGCCGCGCCAAGCTGGACTACGCGGGCGTGCAGCGGCAGATCGACGCGGGCACCGCGGAGGAACCCCTCGCCCTGCTCCGGGACATCGGCACGCTCCGCGAGGAGCAGGAAGTGGCCCGGGGCGGCATCTCGCTCCATGTGCCCGAGCAGGAGATCACCGAGCAAGACGGCCGCTACGGCCTGGCCTACCGCGCCCCGCTCCCCGCCGACGGCTGGAACGCCCAGGTCTCCCTGCTCACCGGCATGGCGGCGGCCCACCTCATGGCGGAGAGCGGCACCGGCATCCTGCGTACGCTGCCGGTCGCGCCCGACGGCGCGGTGGCCCGGCTGCGGCGCAGCGCCGAGGCCCTGCACATCGACTGGCCGCACCACGTCCCGTACGACCGGCTCGTCCGCTCGCTCGACGCGGGGCGCACGGACCACGCGGCGTTCCTCCAGGACTGCACGACGCTGCTGCGCGGCGCGGGCTACACGGTCTTCGACGGCGGTGACCTGCCGGTACCCGCCGTGCACGCGGCGGTGGCGGACCTGTACACGCACTGCACGGCGCCGTTGCGCCGCCTCGTGGACCGTTACGCCTCCGAGCTGTGCGTCGCGGCCTGCGAGGACCGGGACCCGCCGGAATGGGTCCTGGCCGCCCTGCCCGCGCTGCCCCAGGAGATGGCGGAGGGCACGCGCCGCGCCAACACCGTGGAGCGGGAGTCCGTGGACCTGGTCGAGGCGGCGCTGCTCAAGGACCGGGTGGGCGAGGTCTTCGACGGTTACGTGGTGGACGTGAAGGAGAACGAACCGGCCACCGGCACCGTCCACATCGACGCCCCGGCGATCGTCGCCCGCGTCGAGGGCACCGCGCCCCTGCCCCTGGGCGAGCGCCTGCGGGTCCGCCTGGCCCAGGCCGCCCCGGGCACGGCGAAGGCCCTGTTCGTTCCGACCTGACGGCGTCTCGTACGATCGCGAGTCCGGCCTCCGCGCCCCGCGCCCGTACGACGGAAGGACCGGCGTGACCGACCGTGCCCGCCAGCACCAGATCCTGGCCGCCGCCCGCATGCTCCTGGAGCAGGAGGGCCCGGAGGCGCTGACCATGCGCCGGCTCGCGGGCCTGCTGGGCATCACGGCCCCGTCCCTCTACAAGCACTTCCCGGACAAGTCCTCGGTGGTCGACGCGCTGGCCGACGCGATGCTGACGGAGACCGCCGAGGCCCTGGAAGCGGCGGAGACGGCTGCCCCGGGCTCCTTCCCGGCCCTGGCCACGGCCTACCGCGCCCACGCCCTGGCCCACCCCCACCTCTACCGCCTCACCACGTCCCGCCCCCACCCCCACCACTTGGAGGACCGCGCCGCCGCCCCCCTCTTCCGCGCCCTGGCCCCCGACGACCACCTGGCCCGCGCGGCCTGGGCCTTCGCCCACGGCATGGTCATGATGGAGCTGAACGACCGCTTCCCCACCCCGGAGTCCGTCACCACGGCCTGGACGGCGGGCATCACGGCACTGGCGTCGAGCCGCCTCTGACCGGCCGGGTAGCATGGCCCTACGGCAGACGAGCCGGGCGGACGGCCGCGTGGGGATCCTCGGATCCTCCCGAGGAACGTCCGGGCTCCACAGGGCAGGGTGATGGCTAACGGCCACCCGGGGTGACCCGCGGGACAGTGCCACAGAGAAGAGACCGCCCGGGACCTCGGTCCCGGGTAAGGGTGAAACGGTGGTGTAAGAGACCACCAGCGCCTGGGGCGACCCAGGCGGCTAGGTAAACCCCACCCGGAGCAAGGTCAAGAGGGGCCGTCGCGAGACGGCCCTGCGCGAACGTTCGAGGGCTGCCCGCCCGAGTTCGCGGGTAGACCGCACGAGGCCGGCAGCAATGCCGGTCCTAGATGGATGGCCGTCTCCCCGGCCGCCGCGAGGCGACCGGGCGACAGAACCCGGCGTACAGCCCGACTCGTCTGCCGCCACTCGCCCTCGTCGCCCGGCGCGAGGTACCCGCCCTCGACTGCCATGGCACAGGCCCTAGGTGTTCTGTCCGAGGAGGTTGTGGACGGGTGAGCCATATCTCGGCTGAGGGATCTTGAACGGGTGAGGGCCTTCCGGGTTCGGTGTGGATTGCGACATCTGCACCGACCAGAAAGGCCCTCGTGCCCCACCGTAATGCACCCCTGACCGAGACCGGCCGCCTGCGTCTGGCCCACTGCGTCGTCGAGGACGGCTGGCCCCTGCGGCGGGCGGCCGAGCGCTTCCAGGTCTCACCCACCACCGCCCAACGATGGGCGAGCCGCTACCGGGACCTCGGCGAGGCCGGCATGACCGACCGCTCCTCCCGCCCCCACCACAGCCCACGACGGACCCCGACCCGCACCGAACGCCGGATCATCAAGGTCCGACTCCTGCGCCGGTGGGGACCGGCCCGCATCGCCCACCTGCTGGGCCTGGTCCCCTCCACCGTCCACCGCGTGCTGGTCCGCTTCGGCCTGGCCCGCCTCACCCACCTCGACCGCGCCACCGGACACGTCATACGCCGCTACGAACGCGACCGCCCCGGCGAACTCGTACACGTCGACATCAAGAAGCTCGGCAACATCCCCGACGGCGGAGGCCACAAGGCCCTGGGCCGCCAGGCCGGCCGCAAGACCCGCTCGAACGCCGGCTACAGCTACATCCACACCGCCGTCGACGACCACTCCCGCCTCGCCTACAGCGAGATCCTCACCGACGAGAAGAAGGAAACCGCCACCGCCTTCTGGACCCGCGCCCACGCCTACTTCACCAGCGCAGGCATCACCGTCGAACGCGTCCTGACCGACAACGGCTCCTGCTACAAGTCCCACACCTGGCGCGACACGCTCGCAGCGGCCGGGATCGCCCACAAACGCACCCGCCCCTACCGCCCCCAGACCAACGGCAAGGTCGAACGCCTCAACCGCACCCTGCTCGACGAATGGGCCTACGCACGCCCCTACCGATCAGAACAAGAACGCCGCGACGCGTTCCCACAATGGCTCCACACCTACAATCACCACCGCGGACACACCGCACTCAAGGGCCAACCACCCACCAGCCGCGTCCCTAACCTCACGGGTCAGTACACCTAGTGCCGCGGGGTGCCAGGCGTTCCATTCCTCCGGACGGCCTCGACGAACGAGTTCCATGCCGTGTCCGGGAAATCGATCACATGACCGTGCGGAACTTTGGAGTCCCGTATCGGGGCCCTTCCCAGCGGGGGGGGGATGAGTATTTCCATGCATGCGTTGTCGGCCCCGCTGTAGCTGCTTCTGCGCCAGGTGCGGGCAATGGATTCGGTCAAGGCCGTTCCTCCTCATGGTGGTTCAACGCTCCGGTGGCCGCCGCCAGCTCGCGGCGGCAGCGTTCGGTGTCCGGGTGGGTGCCACCCAGCACGCGGACGCAGGCCGCCAAGGTCTCGGTCGCGGTATCGCGCGCCTCGGCGAGCGCGCCCCTGGCCCGCAGGATGCGGGACAGGAGGATCTGCACGGACAGCGTGTGGGGGTGCTCGTCCCCCAGGGCGTGTTGGCGCACCGACCGCACGGCCCGGGCGGCGGCCTCCGCTTCCTCCCACTGCTCAAGGTGGGTCAGGACATCGGCGAGCCGTTGCCGGGCCGCGAGCGTACGCGGATGATCGGTGCCCAGCGTCCGTTCGCGGCCCTCCAGCGTCCGGCGGGTGTGCACCTCCGCCTCCTGCCATTCGCCGGTACCCGCCAGGACCCAGGCGAGCGCGATGCGCGCGGTCAGCGTGTGTCCGTCCTCCGGGCCCAGCGCCGCCTCCGCGGCGCGCAGGTTCGACCGCCCCAGCGCCTCCGCCTCCGCCCAGCGGCCCTGTTGCCCGATGGCTTCGGCGAGGCAGCTGACGGCGTCGATCGTGTCGGGATGACCGGCCCCCAGGACCCGCTCGCGGCCCTCCGCCGCCTGCCGCATGTACCGCTCGTCGTCCGCCCAACGACCCAGCCCGTACAGGGCGAGCCCCAGCGCGTAGGCACTGTCGAGGGTGTCCGTGTGGCCGGCGCCCAGCAGTTCCCGCCGGGCCCGCAACGCGTTGCTCTGTGTCTCGACGGCCTGCGCGTAACACCCGAGTCCCGCCAGCGCGCGGCCGTGTGCGTGCAGGTCGTCCAGCGCCTCCGCCGACACGGCGTCCTCGGAGGCGCGGACCGCTTCGGCCGCCAGCGCCCGGGCGGCGGTGAGGTCGCCGCAGGCGAAGGCGTGCCCGCGCAGCTCGCGTACCACGGCCAGAGCCGTCGCCCGTACCTCGGCCCGCTCACGGCCCGTGCGGCGCAGCAAGTGGATCGCGTGCGGGGTGAGCAGCCGCAGGGCGTGTGGACCGGTGCCCTGATCCGCCCCGGCCGGGAGGAGCCCCTTCAGCAGGGTGGTCGCGGCGCGCAGCAGGGTGCCGCGCTGGTCGGCGGGCGTGCGCGCGGCCACGGTCTCCAGCAGGAGCGGATGGGCCCGCACGCCGCGTACGGTGGTGTGCCCGGCACCGACGGGCACGTCGAGCAGGGCCACGAGTGAGTGCGAGAGCAGTCCTTCGAGGGCTCCGTTGACCTGCTCGCCCCGCAGCGGGGGACCGGCGTCGGGCAGGCCGGCGGCGTCCAGGCCGGCCGGACGCAGCAGGGCGGCGGGCAACGGGTCCGGCGCGAAGCAGGAGATCAGCCGCAGCAGGGTCGTGGTCTCCGGTGCGCCCCGCTCGGAAAGGGCGTCCAGCGACAGCTGCCAGGTGCCGCTGATGAGCCTGCTCAGGTCCTGTTCGCCCGGTTCGGCTCCGCGGTCGATCAGGGACGGGTCGGCGTCGAGGCGTTTGAGGTATTCGTCCACGGTGACCGACTCCAGCAGTTGGCGGCCGAAATACGCGCCGGCCAGTGAGAGGGCGAGCGGGTGGCAGCCGAGGCGGGCGGCCAGCAGCTCCAGCTTGGCCTGTTCCTCGGCACCGACGGCCAGGTCACGCAGTACGTCGACGGCGTCGGCGATCCGCAGGACGTCCAAGGGGTGCCTGGCGGCAGCGCGCCGGGCGGGCGCGTTCGCGTTCCGGCTGGTGACCAGGACGATGCCGCGCCGGCTGGTCCGGAGCCACAGCTCGTCCCGGAAGACCTCCGGGTCGTTCGCGTTGTCGATGACGAGGAGCCAGCGGTCCGGCGAACGGTCGAGGTAGTGCCAGACGAAGTCCGCGGCGGCCCGCCGGTTGGTCCGGGCGGCGTCCACTTCTTCCTGCGAGGCGCCGCGGTCGTGCGCCACCGCCAGCATCCCGGAACGGAAGGAGGAGGGGTGGGACGCGTCCACCCACAGCCCGACGACACCGTCCCGCACCGCCTCGCCGAACACGGTCTGGGCGACCGCCGTCTTGCCGCACCCCGCCATCCCGCACACCACATGCAGCCCATGGCCCGCCGTGGCGGGATCGCGGATGTCGCGGAGGAGCGCCGCCCGCAGTTCGTGGCGGTCCCGCAGGGGAGAGCTCAGGGGTGAGGTGAGCGGCACCCGCACCGACTCGGGACTCGGCGCCGCCGGCTCGTGCTCGATGCTGTACGTGGTGATGTACTGGTTTCCGCCGGCCTGGTAGACCCGCCCGTGGCCGGTGGCCTCTGCTCCGAACTCGCCGGCCCCGTAAGGGATTCGGGCCGGCCGGGTCATCGTTCGGTGATGTGCTGGTCGCGCCCCGCGAGGTAGGCGCGGCCGTGCCCGGAGACCTGGGTGTGGAAGACCGGGCCCGGTGCGGGCCGTTCGGCCTCGGGGAGCGACCCGCGCACCTCGGCGAGCAGCCGCTCCAGCTGTTCGGCGACCTCCGGGTCCTCGGCCAGGATGCGCCGCAGCCGGCGCTGCCAGTCGCGCGCCAGGTCGGCCTCGCCCTGTGTGTCGCCGTCTCCGCGCGCGGCCAGGAGCTCCTCGCGGGTCTCGTCCAGCGCGAGCGTCACCTCGTCCGCCTGCGTGGGACGGAACCGGCGCCAGAGCGCGACGATCCCCTCGCGCGCCTGCATCCACGCGTCGGTGGCCAGGAGCGCCACCAGAGTGCTGCCGCCCGTGTCGACGATGTCCATGTGTACCGCCCCCTCGCCCGGCGATCCGCTCCCGGATCGCCCTGCGATCGTAGGGGCCCGGCCCGGCGAAATGCCGGGGAACGCGGACAGGGCACCCGTAGAGGGCCGAGGTTGGCCGGATCCTGCCGGCCGGGCCGGGCGGGCCGCTCGCGTTCCACGCACGAGCCCCCCGCCGGTCGCCGGCGGGGGGCTCACTTCGGGCGGGGCGCTCAGCAGGCGCCCTGGTCCTTCCAGACGCCCCAGTCACCGGTGCTGCCGGGGGTCTCGTTCTGGGTCCACCACTGGGCCTTGTACCTGCGGCCGTTGTGGGAGACCTCGTTGCCCGCGTTGTAGACCGTGCCGGCCACGTACGCCGGGACCGAGCCGCAGTCACCGGCGGGCGGGTCCGTCGGGTCGGTGGTGGGCGGGGTGGTCGGGTCCGTGGGGTCGGTGGTCGGCGGGGTGGTGGGCTCGGTGGTGGAGCCGCCGATCGCGGTGTTGATCTCGTTCAGCAGGGTGGTCTTGTCGTCCAGGCCGAGGAGGGAGTACATCATCGCGCCGGCCAGGCCGCGCTGCTTGGCGTAGTCGGCCCTGGCCTGGATGGACTTCTGGTCCAGGCCCGTGAAGAACTCGCCGTCCTTGTAGAAGTAGGACGCCTTCGCCTCGTCGTCCCAGTACGTCGTCGCCGGGTTGTCGACGATGCCGCCGAGCTCCTTGTAGTGCGCGATGCCTGCCTGCTGGCTCAGCGGGCGGGCGGAGGAGCCGCCGGTCGCGGACTGGGTCAGGCCGTGGGTGGTCCCCTCCGGGACGCCCTTCCAGCCGCGGTAGTAGAGCTCGTAGCCCAGGGTCAGCTTGTTCGCCGGGAAGCCGCCGGCGATGCCGTAGGCCGGCTTGCCGTCGAGCCAGGAGTCGACCGCGTTGTCGATCGAGTACTTCTCGGTACCGGGCGCGACCGGGTCGGAGGGGTCGTTGGCGCCCGAGTAGAGCGGCGACTGGTGGTACGTCGGCCCGTCGCCGTCCCAGGCGCCGTGCATGTCGTACGTCATCAGGTTCGCGTAGTCGAGGTACTGGCCGATCTTGTCGGTCTCGATGTTCGCGATCTTGTCCTGGCCGGCCCCGAAGGCCGCGGTCAGCAGGTACTTCTTGCCGCCGTTGGCGGCGCCGTACGCGTCGAGCTGCTTACGGAACTCCGCCAGCAGCAGCGTGAAGTTCTGCTTGTCCTCGGGGGCGTAGTGGTTGCCCAGGTGGCCGCCCGCGGAGGCCGGGTACTCCCAGTCGAGGTCGATGCCGTCGAAGATGCCGGCCGCCGCGCCGGCGCCGCCGAAGCCGCCCTCGACGGGCAGGTTGCCCTTGATGTACTGGTCGACGCAGGAGGAGACCAGCTTCTTGCGGCTCGCGTCCGTCTTCGCCGCGTCGCTGAAGTACTTGGAGTACGTCCAGCCGCCCAGCGAGATGTTGATCTTCAGGTGGGGGTACTTCGCCTTCAGTTCCCTGAACTGGTTGAAGACGCCCACGATCGGCTGGTCCCACTTGTCGGCCACGCCGTCGACGCTGTCCGCCGCGCTGAAGGACTTCTGGTAGTCGGCGTACGAGTCGCCCGCACCGTCACCCGCGTTGGGGTTGTTGTCGTCGCCCGCCGCCTTGTTGGCCTCGAAGCACGTGAGGTCGGTCGGGTGGATGTTGCCGAACGAGTAGTTGATGACGTCCAGCTTGCCGGCGATGCCCCGGGTGTCGAGCTGCTTCGGGTAGAAGGCGTTGCCGTACACGCTCCACTGGTCGTAGTACGCGATGCGCACGCCGCCCGGCGAAGCGGAAGCCGGTGCGTCGGCCGCCTGCGCCGAGCCGATGCCGACGGTCGCGGCGAGGCCGCCGGTGACGAGGGCCGTGCTCAGGAGCGCGGCGATCAGAGTTTTACGGGGGTGCACGTGCGGCCTCCAGCGGGGGAGCGGTGGTGCTGTGGATGGGCTGGAGCAGTGATAACCGGCCCGTGACCTGCACGTCAACGATTCCTACGAGATTAGGACTAGACCAATTTGACGCCGGGCGGGCCGTGCGGAGGGCGTGCCGTCGCCGGGTGGTCACCGGGCGCCGCCGGTGACCAGCGGCTTAAGGATCACTTAAAAATGGCGCCGCGAGTAGTTCGGTGACGAACCACTCGATGCCGAAAAGTGGAGGCGCGAACCGACGCCGTTCATCCCCCTTGACCGGACTCTGTCCGTCACTAAGGTCCAGACCTGCAGTGGACAGGTCTGGACCAAGGGCGCACGTCGCACCACCGAGAACTCGGCGACGACGGCGGCAACCCCTGCGCCTGCGCCTGACCGCACGACCCGCCCGGCGGGGGAGTGGTGCCCCCGCGCCGCCCGCAGCTTCGGCAGGCCCGCGACGACGACGCGGTCCGCGGCGCCCCGCTCGAAGAGGGCGGCGACCTGCGTGACGGCCTGGCGCGAGGTGCCTCATGCCCGTGAGGACGCCGTTGAGCCCCGCTGCCGGGCCGGCGTCCCCGCGGACCTGGTCCGGCAGCGGGCATACCGGGAGGCGGCCGCGAAGGGCGCGGAGCGGACGGCCGCAGTGGACGGGGCGGCGGAGACGACGGAGGCGGTACGGCGGCTCAGCGGTGCGTCAGTACGTTGACCACGCGGCCGTTCGGGTCGCGGACGAAGAAGCGGCGGACGCCCCACTCCTCGTCGTGCGGGCCGTACACGATCTCGGCCCCCTCGCGGACGAGTGCGGCGTGCACCGCGTCCACGTCGGCCACCTCCACGCTGAGGTCCGGGTTGACCGGGCCGGTCTCGTCCTTGGTCATGAAGCTGATCTGGGCGGCCGGCTGGGTGGGCGAGGCGAGGGTCATGATCCAGCCATGGTTCATGACCTCCTCGAAGCCGAGCAGGCCGTAGAAGGAGCTGGAAGCCCGCAGGGCGGACGCGTCCGCCCCGGCGCCCACCGGGATGTTGGGGACCACACGGTGCACGGACATGAGCCACTCCTGTCACATGGATGACGTTCGGTCGCCCGACTCACCTTAGGTCCTGGCTCCAGGGGGACTCGAGAGGCGGCGGGGAGGGTGGCTGGAGACTGTGGGTCGGGCCAGGGCAAACTGGCCAGGTCACAGCCGGGTCGGGGGCAACCGGCCCATCGAGCCGCAGTCTCCCGGGGGCGCCCCATGGTCCAGTTCTCCTCACGCGTCACCGGGGAGGAGCTCGGGCGGATGGCCCACCGCCCGGACGCGCGGGACCTCTTCCCGACCGGCGTGGCCCGGCTGGGCGACACCCGGTTCTGCGTGCCCGCGCACTGGCCGCGCGCCCACCGCTTCTTCACCCCCGTCGCCGGCCACCAGGACCCGCTGCTGATCGCGGAAACGATGCGGCAGGCGGCCATGCTGGTCTGCCACGCCGAACTCGGGGTGCCGCTCGGCGACGCGTTCGTGATGTGGGAGCTGCGCTACACCACCGCCGCCGAACACCTCGTGCTCGGCGACGAGCCCTGGGACGTCATGGTCGAGGTGAACTGCTCCGAGGTCCGCCGCCGGGGGCGCGGTCTCGGTTCGATGGGCGTCGACTTCGTGCTGCGCCGGGGCGGGGCGGTGCTCGCCGTCTGCGGTTCGCGGATCAGCTGCACCTCGGCCGCCGCCTACCACCGCCTGCGCGGCGACCGGTCCGCCGCCGTCGCCGCGCCCCCGCTCCCGGCGCTCGCGCCGCGCACCGCGGGCCGGGCCACCGAGCGGGACGTCGTCCTCGCGCCCCCCGTCGCGCCCGGGCGCTGGCCGCTGCGGCTCGACACCGGGCACCCGACGCTGTTCGGCCGCCCCAACGACCATGTGCCCGGCATCCTGCTCCTGGAGGCGGCCCGGCAGGCGGCCCACGCCACCGTGCCCGGCTTCCTCCCGGTCACCCTGCGCTCCGACTTCCTCCGCTACGTGGAGCTGGACCGGCCCTGCTGGATCGAGGCGAGGACGGCCCCGGCAGGGGTGCGGGTGCGGGCGCTGCAGGACGGGGAACCGGTCTTCACCTGCACGCTCGGCCGGCCGGTCTGAGCGGGGGTCAGGCCGGGTCCGGCAGCCGGGTGCCGGTCCCGCTCACCCGCACCCGCGCGTCGCCCGCCCCCAGCGTCACGGTGAGCGTGCCGGGGCGGCCCATGTCCTCACCCTGGTGCAAGGTCAGCACGGCGGCCTCCGGCACGAGGGCCAGCTCCCGCAGGTACGCCCCGAACGCGGCCGCCGCCGCACCCGTCGCCGGGTCCTCCACCACACCGCCCACCGGGAACGGATCACGGACGTGGAACACCGCGTCGGAGGCCCGCCACACCAGCTGCACGGTCGTCAGGTCCAGCCGGTGCATCAGCGCTTCCAGGCGCGCGAAGTCGTAGTCCAGCGCGGCCAGCCGCTCCCGGGTGGCCGCCGCCAGCACGAGGTGGCGCGCCCCGGCGTACCCGATCCGGGGCGGCAGGGCCGGATCGAGGTCGGCGGCCGGCCAGTCCAGCGCGGCCAGCGCCTCCGCGAGGTCGCCCGCGGCCACGTCCTCGACGCGCGGTTCCACGCTGGTCAGCGTCGCCCGCAGCTCGTCGCCCTCGCGGACCACGGTGACCGGCACCGTACCGGCGGGGGTGGCGAACTCCACCTCGCCCGGCCCGTCCCGCTCGGCGAGCGCGAGGGCGGCGGCGACCGTCGCGTGACCGCAGAACGGCACCTCGGCCTTCGGGCTGAAGTAGCGGACCGCGTAACCGCGCGCACCGGGCTCCGACGCCTCCGTCCGCCCGGTCAGGAACGCGGTCTCGCTGTAGCCGAGGCTCGCCGCCACGGCCAGCATGGCCGCCTCGTCGAGACCGGAGGCGTCCAGCACCACCCCGGCGGGGTTGCCGCCCTCGGGGTCGGCGGAGAAGGCGGTGTAGCGCAGGATCTCGGGAAGCTCGGTCATGTGCCGCTCAACCGCCCACGCCCCGGCGGCATTCCCGGTGCGGGGCGCGCCCCCTCAGCCCCGTCCCACGTACGGCATCGCCGTCGCCATCACCGTCGCGAACTGGACGTTCGCCTCCAGGGGCAGCTCCGCCATGTGCAGCACCGTGCGGGCCACGTCACCGGCCGCCATCACCGGCTCCACGGCCAGTTCGCCGTTGGCCTGGAGGGTGCCCGTCCGCATCCGTTCCGTCATCTCCGTCGCCGCGTTCCCGATGTCGATCTGGCCGCAGGCGATGCGGTACGGACGTCCGTCCAGCGACAGCGACTTCGTCAGGCCGGTGATCGCGTGCTTCGTCGCGGTGTACGCCACCGAGTGCGGGCGCGGGGTGTGCGCGGAGACGGAACCGTTGTTGATGATCCGCCCGCCCCGCGGGTCCTGCTCCTTCATCTGCCGGTACGCCGCCTGCGCGCACAGGAACGCCCCCGTCAGGTTGACGTCGACCACCCCGCGCCAGTCCTCGTACGCCAGCTCCTCGACGGGTCCGCCGGGGCCGAACGTCCCCGCGTTGTTGAAGAGCAGACCGAGGTGGCCGGCCCACTCCCGTACGGAGGAGAACAGCGCGTCCACGTCCTCGGGCCGGGTCACGTCGGCCGGGACGGTGATCACCCGGGCGTGCTCGCCGGCGAGGGCCGCCGTCTCGGCCAGGGCGCCAGGCCGGCGGCCCGCGAGCGCCACCGACCAGCCCGCCCCGGCCAGCGCGAGCGCCACCGCGCGGCCGATGCCGGACCCGGCGCCCGTGACCACCGCCACCCTTGACGGGGAGTTCTCCGCGGAATTCAACAGACTGTTGCTCATGCTGCCGCAGCGTACGCGCCGCCCCGGCGGGGTGATTCGGGACGGGGCTCCGGCGATTCCCGTGCCCGTACGACGCCGGCGGATGATCATGGATTTGGCCGCGAACGCGGAGTTTGCCCCTGGGGGCACCATCCTGCCGCACTCCTCATCCGGGCGACGCCCGCGCGACGCGAACACGTCAGCCTCCGGATGTGCCGGGCCGCTGGACTTCCCCCACACCACCAGTCAGGGGAGGGACAGATGACGCACTCATCGCCACAGCAGGAGATGCGCGACGCCGCCCGGCACACCGACCGCCGCCGCTTCCTCACGGTCACCGGAGCCGCCGCCGCGCTCGCCTTCTCGGTCGGGCTGCCCGCCGCCGGGACCGCCAGTGCCCGCGAGATGGAGGCCCGGAAGATCGGCGAGGACCCGTTCACGCTCGGCGTCGCGTCCGGCGACCCGCTGCCCGGCTCCGTGCTGCTGTGGACGCGGCTCGCGCCCCGCCCGTTCGAACCCGGCAGCGGACTCCCGGACGCCCGCGTCGAGGTCCGCTGGGAGCTGGCGTACGACGAGCGGTTCCACCGCGTCGTCCGGCGCGGCACCACGTACGCCCACCCGGAGTTCCACCACAGCGTCCACGTCGAGGTGCAGGGCCTCGCCCCGGACCGCGTCCTCTACTACCGCTTCCGCGCCGGACAGTGGACGAGCCCGGCCGGCCGTACCCGTACGGCACCGGCGCCCGGCGCCCGCAAGCGGGAACTGGCCCTGGCCGCCGTCTCCTGCCAGGCGTACCACGACGGCTACTTCACCGCGTACCGGCACCTTGCCCAGGAGGACGTGGACGTCGTCTTCCACCTCGGCGACTACCTCTACGAGTACGCCGTCACCGCCACCGGCGGCGCCCGCAACTACACCGACCGCACGCTGCCCGCGCTGTTCAACCGGGAGACGACGACGCTGGAGGACTACCGGCTGCGGTACGCCCTCTACAAGTCCGACCCCGACCTGCGCGCCGCCCACGCCGCGCACCCCTTCGTCGTCACCTGGGACGACCACGAGACAGAGAACAACTACGCGGGCGACATCCCCGAGAACGACGTGCCGCCGGAGGAGTTCCTGATCCGCCGCGCCGCCGCCTACCGCGCGTACTGGGAGAACCAGCCGCTGCGCACGCCCCAGCGGCCGACCGGCCCCGACATGCGGCTCTACCGCCGCCTGAGCTTCGGCCGGCTCGCCCAGTTCGACGTACTCGACACCCGGCAGTACCGCAGTGACCAGGCGTACGGCGACGGCTGGCAGACGCCCGGACCGGAGTCCGAGGACCCGAGGCGCACGCTGACCGGTGCCACCCAGGAGCGCTGGCTCATCGACGGCTGGCGCCACTCGCACGCCACCTGGAACGTCGTGCCGCAGCAGGTCACCTTCGCCCAGCGGCGCGACGTGCCCACCGACGCGTTCAAGCTGTCCATGGACTCCTGGGACGGCTACCCGGCCTCCCGCGACCGCATCCTCCAGGGCGCCGAGCGCGTCGGCGTGGACAACCTCATGGTGCTCACCGGCGATGTGCACGTCAGCTACGGCTTCGACATCAAGCGGGACTTCGACGACCCGGCGTCGCGCACGATCGGCACCGAGATCGTCACCACGTCCCTCACCAGCGGGAAGGACGGCTCCGAGAAGCCGTCCAACTACACCAACCTGATGGCGGCCAACCCGCACCTGAAGTTCTACAACGGGCGCCGCGGCTACGCCGTCGTCACCCTCCAGGAGCGGGCGGCCCGCGCCGACTTCCGTACGGTCCCGGCCGTCACCACACCGGGCGCCCCCGTCACCACCGCCGGCTCCTACGTCACCGAGGCCGGCCGCCCGGGTCTGAACCCGGCCTAGACGGCGTCCACCGGGTAGCGGACGCCGATGCGGTCACGCACCGCGTCGAGCGTCCGCATCACCGCGAGCGAACCCTCCAGCGGCACCAGCGGGGACTCCGTCTCGCCCGCCAGGACCGCCCGCATCACCTCGGCCGCCTCGTACTGCATCCCGGACAGGCCCTGCGGACCCGGGCCCGAGGTGATCTCCTCCGGCTCGGCGCCCGCCCGGTGCAGCACGAAGCCCTCCGGGTGGAAGAAGCTGTGCGGGATGTCGATCCGCCCGCCCGTCCCGATCACCGTCGCCGCCGTCGGGTGGTGCCCGACGATCGAGCAGGACAGCAGCGCGTTGGCCCCCGAGTCCCAGCCCAGCAGCATCCCGGTGTTCAGGTCCACGCCCTCCGGCGACAGCAGCGCGTCCGCCCGCACCCGGTCCGGCTCGCCCAGCAGCAGCTGCGCGAACGACACCGGGTAGACGCCCAGGTCCAGCAGCGCCCCGCCGCCCAGCCGGGGATCGCGCAGCCGGTGCTCCGGGCCCAGGTCCGCCGCGAAGCCGAAGTCGGCCTGCACGGTCCGGATCTCGCCGATCGCCCCGTCCCGCACCAGCTCGGTGAGGCGCCGGATCACGGGGTTGCAGTAGGTCCACATCGCTTCCATCAGGAAGACCCCGCGGTCCCGGGCCAGTTTCACCAGCTCCCGCGCCTCGCGCTCGTTCAGCGTGAACGCCTTCTCGCACAGCACGTGCTTCCCGGCCTCCAGCGCGAGCGCGGCGGCCTCCCGGTGCGCCGAATGCGGCGTGGCCACGTACACCACCTCGACCTCGTCGTCCGCGACCAGGCCGGCCCAGTCGCCGTACGCCCGCGGTATCCCGAACCGCTCCGCGAACGCCCGCGCCGAGGCGTCCGAGCGGGACGCCACGGCCACCACCTCCGCACCGGGCATGGCCCGCAGATCGGCGGTGAACGTCGCCGCGATCCCGCCGGTCGCCAGCACGCCCCAACGGACAGTCCTGCTCATGCACGCTCCCAAAAGGTGTCGACCATCCCCGCCGAGCTGAGAGCATAGAGCCGGATTCAACAACTATGGAGACGAGAATGCCGGAGAGCGGCCTCAGCGGGGCCCAGTACATACGCACCACCGACACCACCCCGCGAGGGACTCCTCCTACCGGCAGAGCCACCGCCGCCGCCCGGCGCACCGGCCTCCTCGTCACCCTCGTCCTCGGCGGCCTCACGGCGCTCCCGCCGCTGTCGATGGACATGTACCTCCCGGCGCTCCCCGCCGTCACGGACTCGCTGCACGCACCCGCCGCCACGGTCCAGCTCACCCTGACCGCCTGCCTCACCGGCATGGCGCTCGGCCAGGTCGTCGTCGGACCGATGAGCGACCGCTGGGGCAGGCGCCGCCCGCTGCTCCTCGGCATGGCCGTCTACGTGCTGGCCACCGCGCTCTGCATCTTCGCCCCGTCCGCCGGGCTCCTCATCGCCTTCCGCCTGCTCCAGGGCCTCGCGGGCGCGGCGGGCATCGTCATCGCCCGCGCCGTGGTCCGCGACATGTACGACGGCGTCGCGATGGCCCGGTTCTTCTCCACGCTGATGCTGATCTCCGGCGTCGCCCCCGTCATCGCCCCGGTCATCGGCGGCCAGGTCCTGCGGCTCACCGACTGGCGCGGCATCTTCGGGGTCCTGACCGTCGTCGGCCTGCTGCTCACCTTCGTCGTCTGGAAGTGGCTCGGAGAGACCCTGCCGCCCGCCGAGCGCCACACCGGCGGCATCGGCGACGCGCTGCGCACCATGCGCGCCCTGCTCGCCGACCGCGTCTTCACCGGCTACATGATCGCGGGCAGCCTCGCCTTCGCCGCCCTCTTCGCCTACGTCAGCGCCTCGCCGTTCGTCATCCAGGAGATCTACGGCGCCTCACCGCAGACCTTCAGCCTGCTCTTCGGCATCAACTCCGTCGGGCTGATCACGGTCGGCCAGATCAACGGCAAGCTGCTCGTCGGCCGGGTCAGCCTGGACAAGGCCCTCACCTTCGGACTCGTCGTCATCGTGGCCGCCGCGACCGCGCTGCTCCTGATGACCTCCGGGGTCTTCGGCGACGTCGGTCTCGTGCCGGTGGCCGCCGGGCTCTTCGTGCTGATGTCGGCGATGGGTCTCGCGATGCCCAACACCAACGCCCAGGCGCTGATGCGTACCAAGCACTCCGCCGGCTCCGCCTCCGCGCTGCTCGGCACCTCGCAGTTCCTGATCGGCGCCATCGCCTCCCCGCTCGTCGGGATCGCGGGCGAGGAGACCGCGGTCCCGATGGCCGTCGTCCAGCTGGTCTGCGCGACCGGCGCCCTCGCCTGCTTCCTGGGCCTGTGCCGCCCCTGGCAGCGTCCCTCGGCGATCTGAGCGGGCCGGCACCCCGCCTACAATTCATCGGTGATCGCCACCCTCCCCACCGCGGACGCCCTGCGCGCGGCCCTCGCCGGACTCCTGGACGGGCTGCCGCCCAAGCAGGCCGGCCAGGCAGTCGAGCGGCTCATCGCCCACTACCGGGGCACGATTCCCACCGACACCCCGGTGCTCCGAGACCGCTCGGACGTGGTCGCGTACGCGGCGTACCGGATGCCCGCCACCTTCGAGGCGGTACGGTCCGCCCTCGACGCGCTCCGCGAGGCCGCCCCCGACTGGGCGCCCGCCACGCACACCGACGTCGGCGGCGGCACCGGGGCGGCGAGCTGGGCCGTCGCGGGGGAGTGGGAGGGCCACCGCACCACCGTCCTGGACTGGGCCGAGCCCGCGCTCGCCCTCGGCCGCGAACTGGCCGCCGCCTCCGGAGCCCCCGCCCTGCGTACGGCGGACTGGCGGCGGGCCCGCATCGGCGAGGACCTCGACCTCGCCCCGGCGGACCTGGTCACGATCTCCTACGTGCTCAACGAGCTGACCGTCCCCGCCCGCACCGCCCTCATCGACGCCGCCGCCCGGGCCGGGCAGGCCGTCGTGGTCGTGGAGGCCGGGACCCCCGACGGCTACGCCCGGATCATCGACGCCCGGGACCGCCTGACCGCCGCCGGGCTCACCGTCGCCGCGCCCTGCCCGCACAGCGGAGCCTGCCCCATCGAGCCGGGCACCGACTGGTGCCACTTCTCGGCCCGGGTCAGCCGCTCCTCGCTGCACCGGCAGGTGAAGGGCGGCTCACTGGCGTACGAGGACGAGAAGTTCAGCTACGTCGTCGCCACCCGGTTCACGCCCCTGCCCGTGGCCGCCCGGGTCGTCCGCAGGCCCCAGATCCGCAAGGGGCAGGTGCTCCTCGACCTCTGCACCCGCGACGAGGGCCTGCGGCGCGACACGGTCACCAAGCGGCACGGCGCCCTGTACCGCGCCGCCCGGGACACCGACTGGGGCGACGCCTGGCCGCCCCCGGAGGACGCGGCCTAGTACTGCAACCGCATGAGATGCGGTTGCAGTACTAGGCCCGCAGCTCCTGCGTACAGCACTTCACGCTGCCGCCGCCCTTCAGCAGCTCGCTCAGGTCCATCGGCACCGGCTCGAAGCCGCGCGCCCGGAGCGGGGCGAAGAGCCCCGTCGCGGCCTGCGGCAGCAGTACGTGGAGGCCATCGCTCACCGCGTTCAGGCCGAGCGCCGCCGCGTCCACCTCACCGGCGATCAGCGCGTCCGGGAAGAGCCGCGCCAGGACCGCCCGGCTGCCCGGTGAGAACGCCTGCGGGTAGTACATGACCTCGTCGGCCGCGTCGTCCAGCACACACAGGGCCGTGTCCAGGTGGTAGTAGCGGGGGTCCACCAGGTCGAGGCCGAGCACGGGCCGCCCGAAGAACTCCTGCGCCTCCGCGTGCGAGAGCGGCGACGACCGGAAACCCCGGCCCGCCAGCACAAAGGAAGCGGTCACCGCGAAGTCGCCCTCGCCCTCGTTGACGTGGTCCGGCTCGTGGACCTCGGTGAAGCCGTGGCCGAGGAACCAGTCGCGGTGGGCGGCCGCCTCCTCGAACCGTTCCTGGTAGGCGAAGCGGGCGCCCAGCACCCGGCCGTCGATCACCGTGGCCCCGTTCGCCGCGAAGACCATGTCCGGCAGACCGGGGTGCGGCTCCAGCAGGTCGACGGTGTGGCCGAGGGCCCGGTAGCGGTCGCGCAGGTCCTCCCACTGGGTCTGCGCCAGCGGCAGGTCGACCGGCTTGGTGGGATCCATCCACGGATTGATGGAATACGTCACCTTGAAGTGGGAAGGGGCACACATCAGATAGTGCCGGGGTGTGGCTTCACGAGGCATTGAGGCTCCTCACGAATCGTCGCGGCGGCTGGTGGCCGCTGCGGCCGGTGCGTCGCACGGGTGTGTGCGTGAGCTCATGGTGCGCCGTACGGGGCCCCCGGCGCTGTGGTCCGAACGGGTGGTTCGCGCGGACGCGAACCCCGGGCGCGTGACGCGGCCCGGCCGGGACCGGTCACCACACGTGCTCTTTCATGACAAAGCGTGTGATAGTTCCCCCCCTGCGGCATCGACCGTCCCACCCCGCTTCCGGACTCTGGCCACCCGAGGCGCAGGATGGTGGGACCATGGGCAGGGGCAACGCAAAGGCAAGGGGATAGATGGGCGCCGATTTCGGCCGTAATCGCGGCTCAGAGAGCAAGATTTCCCAGTGGCTGCGGCGACGACCCAAGCCGCAGCAGCGCGAGGTCGACGACGCCGCACGGGAGGCGCTGCTCCTGGCTGTCGCCGAGGCCGGAATGCCGATCGCACCCGCCGCCCACCCGGTCGGCTACCGATGTTCGTGCGAACGCATCGGCTGCCCCACCCCGGCCCGCCATCCGCTCTCCTTCGCCTGGCAGACGCAGTCCACCACCGACCGCGCCCAGATCGAGCGCTGGGCCAGCACTCAGCCGCAGGCCAACTTCATCACCGCGACCGGCATGATCCACGACGCCCTCGACGTCCCGCTGGCGGCCGGTGAGCAGGCCCTGGAACGGCTCCTCGCCGCCGGGGTCGAGGTAGGGCCCGTGGCCCGCTCCGGCGACGACCGGATGCTGTTCTTCACCGCGACGCGCGGTACCCCGGAGGACGAGGACGAGTGGTGGCCGTGCGAGCTGGACTGCCACCCCGAGACGATGGACGAGCACCCCGGCCTGCGCTGGCACTGCCGGGGCAGCTACGTCCTGCTGCCCCCGGCCCAGCTCCCCGGTGAGCTGGACGTCGCCTGGCTGCGGGGCCCCGAGCACCCGCTGCCCGACCCGCTGACGCTCCTGGAGACCCTGACGGACGCCTGCGCGCGGTTCGTCGGCTCCGAGGGCCAGAGTGAGGTCGACCACGAATCGGTGGCCTGGCCGCTGCGCCGGTAGCCGGGGGCCCGGGGCCCAGCGCCTTACGAGCCCTTCGCCGAGGTCAGCCCGGGCAGTCGGCTGAGCACGGTCACCCTGCCCGCGCCGGCGCCCTTCTTCGGCACGTACACCAGCTGGCTGGAGACCCGCTCCTTGGTCAGCGTGCTCTTCACCTCGCCGGTGAGCAGCGCCTCCACATCGGGGTCGACCGCCGGGCGCAGCCCCGGCGCCGCGGTCTGCCGCTCGAAGTGCCTGCTGCTGAAGAAGACCAGCGCCCCGCCGTCCTCGGTGGCCACCCCCAGCGGGGCGTACGCGCCACCGTCCAGCGGCTGGTCGGCGTACTGGTACGAGAACCCGGCCCGCCGGGTGTTCAACCGCGCGTCCCGCCACTGCGAGGTGGCCGCCCCCGGGGCGAAGACGTCCGGGGCGCCCTGCTGGAGGTACTGCGTGTACCGCGTGCCGAGATCGCGCGGGGCCACGGCCAGGCCCGGTCCGTCCGCCGCGACCGGCGCGGCGTCCGTCGCGACAGCGGGCAGCCGGTTCTTGGTGACGACCGACAGATAGGCGGCCTTCCAGCCCGCGTCGGGGCCGGTCTTCGTGAACGCCAGCAGCCAGCGGCTGTTCTTCCCGCCCTCGTCCGTGTCGCGGTTGGAGCCCGTGTCGGCGAGGAACCAGCGCGGCCAGCCCGCCTTCTCGGGGATGACGAAACGGGCGTCGGTCAGCTGCAGCGGCTGGTGCCGGGAGTTGCCGGTGGGCGCTATCCGGTGCCGGGCCTTCAGCCCCGCCTGGTTGACGGCGCCGAGCGAGCCCGTCACCACGTCCGCGTCCAGCGCCGGATCGTACGCCTTGTCGGCGGCGTTGTACGCGGCGGTGAACTCCTTCAGTGCCCGGGCGGCCTCAGACCTCGTCGCCGCCGGTACGGCTGCCCGCTCGCCGTGCACCGTCACGCACCCGCTCGCCGTCAGGCTCAGCACCGTCGCCACCGCGAGCCCCGTCGCCCGCCGCACCGGCCCCAGACTTCTCATCCGCTGCTTTCCGCGCCTTCTGATCCGTCGCCACTGACCGTCCGAACCCTACCGGGGACAGGAACAGCGCGAGGGTCGGGACCAGATACAGCGCCCAGACGGTGAGTTGGAGGACGGTGGGGTCCGGCTGGAAGTTGAACGTGCCCTTCAGCAGCGTCCCGTACCAGCTGTCCGGCGGGATCGCGGAGCTGATGTCGAACGCGCGGTTCTGCAGACCGCCCAGGAACTCCGCCTCCTGGAGGTCGTGCACGCCGTACGCCAGCACACCCGCGGCGACCACCACCAGCATCCCGCCGGTCCAGGTGAAGAACTTCGCCAGGTTGATCTTCAGCGCGCCCCGGTAGAACAGCCAGCCCAGCACGACCGCCGTGGCGATGCCGAGCACCGCGCCGATCATGGGGTGCCAGCCGTCGTCCGCCGCGTGCACCGCCCGCCACACGAACAGCGAGGTCTCCAGGCCCTCCCGGCCGACCGCCAGGAGCGCGGTCGCGACGAGCGCGCCGGTGCCCATGGCGAGCGCCGCGTCCAGCTTGCCGTGCAGCTCCGCCTTGAGATGACGGGCGGTCCGCCGCATCCAGAAGACCATCCACGTCACCAGGCCCACCGAGACGATGGACAGCGAACCGCCCAGCGCCTCCTGCGCCTTGAACGTCATCTCCTGCGAGCCGAACTCAAGACCGGCGCCGAAGCCCAGGCTGACGACGATCGCGATCGACACACCGATCCAGATCGGCAGCAGCCGGTTCCGGTTGCCGGTCTTCACCAGATACGCGATGAGAATGCAGACGACCAGGCTGGCCTCAAGGCCCTCACGCAGCCCGATCAGGAAGTTGCTGAACACGTCTCGGTTCCCTTTCCGCTTCGAGTCCCGTTACGAGAACAGCGCCCGGCCCCACCAGTCGTCCTTGTCGCGGACGCCCGGTGGGACGGCGAAGTGCGCCGAACCCACGTGCTGGATGTACTCGTTGAGTGCGTCGTGTGCCGCCAGGCGCCGCTGCAGAGGAACGAACGCCTTGCGGGTGTCGCGCTGATAGGCCAGGAAGAACAGCCCCGCGTCGAGCCGGCCGAGGCCGTCGGTGCCGTCCGTGAAGGAGTAGCCCCGGCGCAGGATCATCGCCCCGCCGTTGCTGTCCGGGTGGGCGAGGCGCACATGCGCGGTCGGCAGCATCGCCTTCAGGAACGGCTCGTCGCGTTCCTTCGACTTGCCGACCGGCGCGCCCTCGCCCTTGTCGCGGCCGAAGACGTCCTCCTGCTCCTGGAGCGAGGTGCGGTCCCAGGTCTCGATGTGCATCCGGATGCGCCGGGCCACCAGGTACGAACCCCCGGTCATCCAGTCGGGCCCGTCCCCTTCCCCGGCCCACACGTGCGTGCCGAGGGCGGCCGTGTCGGTGCCGGAGATGTTCCGGGTGCCGTCCTTGAAGCCGAGCATGTTGCGCGGGGTCCGGTCGTCCGGCGTGGTCGAGGACGTCTTGCCGAAGCCCAGCTGCGACCAGCGGATCGCGGTCCGGCCCATGCCGATCCTGGCGAGGTTGCGGATGGCGTGCACGGCCACCTGCGGGTCGTCCGCGCACGCCTGGACGCACAGGTCGCCGCCGCTGCGGGCTTTGTCGAGGTTGTCACCGGGGAACTTCGGCAGGTCCACCAGCGCCCCGGGCCGCCGTCCTTCGAGGCCGAACCGGTCCTTCGCGAACAGCGAGGGCCCGAAGCCGAAGGTCAGCGTCAGCCGGGACGGCCTCAGCCCCAGCGCCTCGCCCGTGTCGTCCGGCGGCGCCTCGGGCAGACCCCCGTACGCCCCGTCGCCGACCGCGTGCCCGGCGGTCATCCGCTCGGCCGCCCGGGTCCACTCCTTGAGCAGCGCGATCAGTTCGGCCCGGTCCTTCGTCGTCACGTCGAACGCGGCGAAGTGCAGCCGGTCCTGGACGGCGGTGGCGATCCCGGCCTGGTGCGCCCCGTGGAACGGCACCGCGGCGCCGCTGTCGGCGGTGGCCCGGCCGTCGTCACCGGAGCGGGCCGCGGCGACGCCCACGCCGGCCGCGGCGGCGCCGAGCGCGAGCCCGGCACCGCCCCAGCCCAGCAGTGCGCGGCGCGACGGGGTGCTGCCGTCGGCGGGTGCCTCGCGGGTCTCCTCGGTCATGCCCGGAGCCTCTTTCCGTCCGGTTACTTCGTGACCGCGGCGGCCAGCTTGGACAGCGGCTCGGCCAGCGCGTTGACCGCGTCCGACAGCTCCTTGCGGTCCGCCTTGCCGACCTTCTCGTAGGAGGTGAAGTCGTACGAGGACGGGTTCGCGCGGTACTTCTCCAGCAGCTTGTTCAGCGCGGCGAACCGCTTGTCCAGGGTGGCGGTGAGCGCGGAGTCGTTCTTCGACGTGATCGGCTTCAGCAGCCGGTAGGACTGCTCGGCGCCCTCGACGTTCGCCTTGAAGTCGACCAGGTCGGTGTGGCTGTAGCGCTCCTCCTCACCGGTGACCTTGCCGGTGGCGACCTCGTCGAGGAGCTCCTTGGCACCGTTGGCCATCGAGGTCGGGGTGATGTCGGCGGTGCCGACGCGCTTCTGCCAGTCGGTCAGGTCCTTGTAGAGGACCGGCGCGAGGGCCTTCTCCTCGGCGCCGAGCTTCTTGTCCTGCCACAGCGCCTTCTCCAGGCGGTGCCAGCCGGTCCACTTCTGGCCGTCCTCCAGGCCGTCCGCCCGCACGTCGACCTTCGGGTCGATGTCGCCGAAGGACTCGGCGACCGGCTCGGTGCGCTCCCAGCCGATGCGGGAGTTCGCGTACGCCTTCTTCGCGGCCTCGATGTCCCCGGCGGCGACGGCGTCCGTGAAGACCTTGACCTTCGGCAGGGTCTCGTCGGCCTGCGCCTGCACGTAGGTGCGGTACGCGGCGACGGCCTTGTCCATCTCGGGGCTGCGCTTGGCCGCCCTGCCGCCGCTGACCTCGATCTTCTGCCGGATGCCGTGGCCCTTCATGCCGGGTTTGCAGGCGATCTCGTACGAACCGGCCTTGATCTCGGCCGTGATGGTGGCCTTGGTGCCGGGGCCGATGTTCTCGCGCTCGGCGACGATGCGGTCGTCCGGGAAGAGGACGTAGACCTCGGTGACCTTGGAGCCCTTGTTCTGCACGGCCAGCTCGATGTGGCCGGCCGGGAGCTTCGTCTTCGAGACCTCGCAGGAGTCGTCCTTGGCGACGACCTGGACGGCCCCCTCGCCCTTGCCGTCGCTCTTCTCGGCGCAGCCCGTGACGGCGGTCAGAGCGGCCGCGGTCGCGGCGGCGGTGACGACGGAGAGACGAACGGCTCGCATCAGGGCTCCACTTGAGGATGAAGGAGAAGAAGGAAAAGGGCCGGACCAAGCCGGGTGAGGCGGACCTAACTTAGCCGAGGCTTACCTGTTGGCCACCCCCGTGTGCAGTGATTCAGGTCTCACTGCGCCGACCCGGAAACGGCCGGATCACGGCCGACCCATGGACGTACCTCGCACAGGTAATGCACAGGTCAAGAGGCGCGGTCGGGGACCACCAGCGGCACCCCGGTCCGCGGGTGCGGGAACACCTCGACCGGCTGCCGGTAGACCCGGCCGAGCAGTTCACCGGAGAACACCTCGCCCGGCGGGCCCGCCACCGCGACGCGCCCCTCGTGCAGCACGGCCGCCCGGTCCGCGTAGGCGGCGGCCAGTCCCAGGTCGTGCAGGACGACCACCACCGCGTCCCCGGCGGCGGCCCGCTCCCGGCAGATCCGCAGCACCAACTCCTGGTGGCGCAGGTCCAGCGCGGCCGTCGGCTCGTCGAGCAGCAGCAACGGGGCCCGCTGCGCCAGGACCCGGGCCAGCGCCACCCGCGCCCGCTCGCCGCCCGACAGCGCGGAGAAGGGGCGCCCGGCGAACCCGGTGACCTCGGTGGCCGCCATCGCCTCGGCGACCGCCGGATCGTCCTCGTCGGCCCGGTCCGTCCCGGCCCAGGGCGCCCGGCCCATCCGGACGACGTCCTCCACCGGGAACGGGAAGGCGAGGGCCGCGGTCTGCGGCAGGACCGCCCGGCGCAGGGCCAGTTCGGGTGCGGACCAGTCGGTGACCGGGCGCCCGTCGATGCGCACGGCCCCGCTCTCGGCGGGCAGGTCGGCGGCGAGCGCGGCGAGCAGCGTGGACTTCCCGGCCCCGTTCGGGCCGACGAGGGCCAGCACCTCGCCCGCGTACGCCGTCAGGTCGATCGAGTCCAGCACCTGCCGTCCGCCGAGCCGGACCCGCAGCCCTGTCACCTCGGCGGACGGTTTCCCGGCGGGCACGGGCACCGGCAGCCGCCGGGTGTGCGGGGCGAACAGGTTCCGGAGGGACTTCATGCCCAACCACCTTGCTTGCGACGGGTCCTGCGCAGCAGCCAGAAGAAGAACGGGCTGCCGAAGAGCGCGGTCAGCACCCCGAGCGGGAGCTCCGCCGGGTCCGCGACGGTCCGGGCCGCGAGATCGCCCGCGACCAGCACCAGCGCGCCGCCGAGCGCGCTGCCCGGCACCAGGAAGCGGTGCCCGGGCCCGTTCGCCATGCGCAGCAGGTGCGGGACGAGCAGCCCGACGAACGAGATGATCCCCGCGACCGCCACGGCCGCCGCCGTCAGCAGGGCCACGACCAGCACCAGCACCAGCCGCAGCCGCTCCACGTCCACGCCCAGGTGCCGGGCGGGCCGTTCGCCGAGCGCGAGGAGGTCCAGCTTGCGCGCGTAGAACGGGGCGATCAGCAGCCCCAGCGCGGCGCACGGCAGGACGGCCAGCACCTTGGGCCAGGTCGCCTGGGCCAGCGAGCCGAGCTGCCAGAAGGTGATCTGGGTGATCTGCGCGTTGTCCGCGAAGAAGATGAACAGGCCGATGAGCGCGCCCGCGAAGGCGTTGACCGCGATCCCGGTGAGGATCAGCGTCACCACCTCGGTCCGCCCGCCCGACCGCGACAGCGCGTAGACGAGCAGCACGGTCAGCAGACCGGCGGCGAACGCGCAGACGGTGATGGTCCAGTTGCCGAAGAAGCTCAGCCCGAGTGCGATCGAGGCGACCGCGCCGACCGCCGCACCGGCCGAGATCCCGATGACGCCGGGCTCGGCGAGCGGATTGCCGAACACGCCCTGCATCAGGGCGCCCGCGCAGCCCAGCGAGGCGCCGACGAGGAGGGCGAGGACGACCCTCGGCAGCCGTACGTTCCACAGGACGCTCTCGCCGACCCGGTCCAGGGCGTGCCCGCCGAGCCCGATCCGGTGCTGGACGGAGGCGAGCACGTCACCGAGCGGGATGCTGTACGCGCCGAGTCCGGCGGACAGCAGGCAACCCACGACCAGGGCGGCGACGAGTCCGGCGGTGAGCGTGAAAGCGGTGGAGCGCCGGGCCCGTGGCAGGGCCGTTGGAGCCTCGGGCCCGGCAGTCTTGGCGGTGATCCCGCAGGAGGCCGTCACTGGTCCGCACCGCTCTCCGGGTAGAGCTGCTCGACCAGTTCGCTCAGGACGCGGTCGGTGCGCGGGCCGTAGTTCAGCAGCACGCCGTCGTCGACCGAGACGATCCGCCGGTCCATCCCGGCCGGGGTCTCCGCGACGCCCGGGATTTCCACCAGGCCGTCGATCCCGCCGACCGATTCCAGCCCCTTCGTCATGACGAGGATCGCGTCGGGGGCGGCCTTGGCCAGGGCCTCGCTGGTGATGGCGGTGAAGTCCTTCTTCAGCCCGGACGCCTTGCCCGCGTCCACCGCGCCCGCCGCCTCCAGCAGCGAACTCGCCCCGGAGTCCCGGCCGCCCAGCAGATAGACGGACGCGGAGCCGCGCAGATAGAGGAAGGCGACGCGCGGCTTCCCGCTCCCGTCGGCCGGTGCGGGCACCGACTCGCGTACGGCGTCGATACGGTCCTGCGTCCGCTTCTTCAGCGTCTCCCCGGCCTTCGGCACGCCGAGCGCGGCGGCCACGGTCCCGATCCGGCGGCCCACGTCGGACAGGTCCTTCGCGGGTTCGACCACGACGAGCGGAATCCCGGCGTCGCGGATCTGGCCGATCGCCTCCGCCGGGCCGGTCGTGGTGTCCGCGAGGACCACGGTCGGCTTCAGCGACAGCACGCTCTCCGCCGACACGTCGTGGGCCCGGGTCACCACGGGCAGCTTCTCGGCCTGTTCGAAGGTGGCGGTGATGTCACGGGCCACGACCCGCTTGCCGAGCCCGAGCGTGAAGACGATCTCGTTCAGGCTGCCGGTGAGCGGGACGATCCGGTCCGCCGAGGTGATGGTGGTCCGCTTGCCGTCCGCCGAGTCCACGGTGACCGGGAGCTTCGGTGCGGCGGTGCCGGTGAGCGGTTCGATCCGGTCCGCGTCCGCCGCCGAGGCGCCCGCGGACTTCGCCGAGGGCGCGTCCGTACCGCCGCAGCCGGCCAGGAGGAGCGCGGAGGCCAGGGCGAGGGCGGTCGCCAGGGTGCGCGTACGCCGTGCGCCACGGCCCGGTGGGGCGAAGTCCTGCGTGCAGCGCACGGGGCACCGTCCTGTCGTTCTACGGCTCGTACTACGGCGAGCAGTTGGTGGTGGTCTGCGAGGAATGTGACGGAAGGGAGTACCGGCACAGGATGTTCATACCTTAGGTTAGCCTTACCTCAGTTTCCAGACCTCGGAGGGGTTCCATGCCACCGTTCAGACCTGCCCGCGCTCTCGCCGTCGCGCTGCTCGCGGTCCTGCCGGGTGCGCTGTTCCCGGCCACCGCCGCGCAAGCGGCGAGCCGCACGGTGCAGGGCGGACGGCTGGACTGGGGCATCAAGTCCTCGTTCCAGAGTTACGTCACCGGGCCGATCGCCCAGGGGAGTTGGGGGCTGACCGGCGGCGCCGCCACGGTCGGCGGCAGCCAGTTCCGCTTCCACTCCGCGACCGGCTCCTACGACCCGGCGACCGGCGCCTTCCGGGCCGGCTTCTCGGGCGGCGTCCGCTTCACCGGCCACAAGAAGTCCGACGGCTCCTACGAGCTGGACCTCACCATCAGCCGCCCCACCGTCCGCATCCAGGGCGGCAGCGGCACCCTGTACGCGGACATGACCAGCAAGGAGCGGGGCAGCGGACGCGTCACCACCGCCGCCCAGGTCCCGCTGGCCGCGCTCGGCCTGTCCGGGATCGACATGCGGGGCGGCACCACCCCCGTCGCCCTCACCAACATCCCGGCCACGCTGACCGCGCAGGGAGCCAAGTCCTTCGCCGGCTACTACACCGCCGGCACGCCCCTGGACCCGGTCAGCCTCTCCGTGGACACCACGGGCCCGGCCGCGAAGCCCTCCAAGTCCCCGGCGAAGCCGGGCGGGAGCGCCGAGCCGGAGAAGAAGTCCACGGCCGGGCGCTTCGAGGACGCCGCCGTCGACTGGGGCGTGCGCCGCACCTTCCGCGAGTACGTCACCGGCTCGATCGGCCAGGGCCAGTGGACCCTCGCCGGCGGCGCCCAGGACGGCGGCGCGCTCTTCCGCTTCCCGAAGGGGAAGGGCACGTACGACCCCGAGGGGCAGACCCTCGCGGCCGCCTTCGCGGGCAGCATCCGCTTCACCGCGACCGACGGCCTCGATCTGAAGCTGTCCCGGTTCGCGGTCGCCGTGAAGTCCGGCAGGGGCACGCTGAGCGCCGACGTCCTGAGCGACGGCAAGGCCACCAAGTCCGTCCCGCTCGTCACCTTCGCCGCCAAGGACTTCGCGCCGAAGAAGGGCCTCGCGGTCCTCACCGAGGCACCCGCCACCCTGACCGCCGACGGGGCGAAGGTCTTCGGCTCGCTCTACAAGGCGGGCACCGCGATGGACCCGGTCTCGCTCGCCGTCGCCCCCGACGCGAAGGCGGCCCTCCCCGCCCTGCCCGACCTGGGCAGCGACGCCTCGGCATCGCCCGAGCCGACCGGCAGCCCGGCGGCGAAGGCGGCCCCGGTGCCCACGGCGGCCGCGAAGGACGACGACTCCCGCACCGGGCTCTACCTGACCCTCGGCGGAGCCGGACTGCTCGCCGCGGCGGCGGTCACCGTGCTGCTGCTCGTACGCCGCAACCGGGCGACGCCGGACGCCTCCTGACCCCCCGCACCACCCCGTCCCCACCCCCCGTACACCCTGTTCATCCCTGAGGAGACCATCCGCCATGGCAGCCACCCGCCGCCCCATAACCCTCGCCGCAGCCGTCGCGACCGCGGCCACCCTCGGCGCCGCACTCGCCCTCCCGGCCCTCGCCGCCGACCGCACCGCGCCGAACGCCACCGCTGCCGCGCCGACGATCGAGCTGAAGGACGGCACGCTGGACTGGGGCTTCAAGGAGTCCTTCCGCCGGTACATCGGCGGCGCAGGCAAGATCACCGTCAAGGACGGCGCGAAGCAGGCCGAGAACAACGGCGTCTTCACGTTCGTCAACGGCAAGGGCAGCTACGGCACCGGCACCCACGCCACCGACACCGCGTTCGAGGGCGGGGTCAACTTCTCCGCGCACGGCGGCGTCCTGGACATCACCCTCTCCGACGTCAAGGTCTCCACCGCCGGCACGGGCGGCGCGATCACCGCCGACGTGGCCACCCCGCAGGGCACCCAGAACGACGTCGCCGTCGCGGCCCTCGACCTCTCGGCGGTGAAGCCGGGCCAGGGCGCGGGCGGCGCGATGGTCTTCAAGGACATCCCGGCCACGCTGACCAAGGCCGGCTCCGAGGCGTTCAACGGGCAGTACAAGGAGGGCGAGGTGCTGGACCCGGCCACCCTCACCGTCACGGCGGCCGCGGCCCCGACCGAGAAGCCCACCGACAAGCCCACCGACAAGCCGACGGAGAAGCCGACGGAGAAGCCGACGGAGAAGCCCACCACCAAGCCGACGGCCGAGCCCAGCCCCACGGCCACCGTCACCGACAAGCCGTCCGCCGCGTCGGGCGAGGTCGTGGACGGCGCCCTGGACTGGGGCGTGCGCGCGTCCTTCCGCTCCTACGTCACGGGCCCCATCGCCCAGGGCAAGGTCGAGACGACGTCCGGCGCCAAGGCCACCGCGAGCGGCTACCGCTTCCCCGACGCCACCGGCACCTTCGACGCCGCCGGGCAGAACCTCAAGGCCACGTTCGGCGGGAAGGTCCGCTTCCTCGGCCACCAGGAGGACGGTGCCTACGCCCTCGACCTGTCGCTGTCCCACCTGAAGGTCCAGGTCTCCGGTGGCAAGGGCACCCTCCTCGCCGACGTCTCCTCCAAGGACCGCGCGACCAAGAAGGTGTCCACGTACGCCGGTCTGGTCGTCGCCGACCTGAAGCTGCCCGCCGGCAAGCTCACCGCCAAGCACGGTGTGGTGACCCTCTCCGGCGTCCCGGCGACCCTGACCTCCGACGGCGCCACCAAGGCGTTCGGCGGGATGTACCAGGCGGGCGAGGCGCTCGACGCGCTGACCGTCGCGGTCTCCCTCGACAAGGACGCCACGCTCCCGACCGGCTCCACCACCGGGGGCTCCTCCACGACCGGCGGCTCCACCACCGGCGGCGGCAGCGTCGGCGGTTCGGGCTCCGTCGGCGGGGGCGGCACGGTCGGCGGCTCGGGCGCCCTCGCCTCCACCGGCTCCGACGTGCCCACGGGCTCGCTGCTCGCCGCCTCGGGCCTGATCGTGGCGGCCGGTGCCGGAGCGGTCGTCGTGGCGCGCCGTCGCCGTACCACCGTCTGACCCACCGCACACCGCACGACACCGCCCGGGTACCGGCCCTTTCGTCGGGGCGGGTGCCCGGGCGGGTGCTTGAATGCGGGCGTGAACGACTACGACGTACCCGCCGGCACCGACGTCCTCCGCGTGTTCTGCGGCCCGGACGGCCGGCACGGCAACGCCCTCGGTGTCGTACGCGACGGGCGCCGCATCCCCGACCGCGCGGACCGGCAGGAGCTCGCCGGGAAGCTCGGCTTCAGCGAGACCGTGTTCGTGGACGACCCCGAGCGCGGCCGGCTCGACATCTACACCCCGGGGCTGCGGCTGCCGTTCGCCGGGCACCCCGTCGTCGGCGCCGCCTGGCTGCTCGACCTGGAGGTCCTGGAGCTGGAGGTGGGCGACGTGTTCGCCCGCTACGACGGGGAGTTCTGTTGGATCACCGCCCGCCCGGAGTGGGCGCCGCCGCGCACCCTGAAGCAGTACGCCTCGGCCGCCGAGGTCGACGCGCTCCCGGCACCGCCGCCCGGAGAGGGCCGGCTCTATGCCTGGGCGTGGGAGGAGGAGGCGGCGGGGCGCGTACGGGCGCGGGCGTTTCCGCGCCGGGACGACGGGATCGTGGAGGACGAAGCGACGGGAGCCGCGGCCCTGTTGTTGAGCGCGCACCTCGGGCGCGCGCTCAACATCACACAGGGCCGCGGCTCCCAGATCCTCACGGCTCCCGCGCCGGACGGCACGGTGGAGATCGGCGGCAGGGTGGTCCTGGCCCACCACGGGTAGCGGCTCAGGCGGCGCGGAACTCCTGGCCCAGCTCCCGGAACACGGCGGTGTTCAGCGCGAAGGCGCGCTTGCACTCGTCCACGATCCGGCGCTTCTCCAGGTCGTCCGCGTTCACCGCGTCCAGCAGCTCGCGGTAACCCCGCTTGAAGGCGGCCGGGTTGGGGATCTCCTCGAAGACGTAGAACCGCACCCCGTCGCCCTTGCGCGCGAAGCCCCAGGTCTTCTCCGCCTTGTCCCGGATGATCTGACCGCCCGACAGATCGCCCAGGTAGCGCGTGTAGTGGTGCGCGATGTACCCGGCGGGCCAGGTCCGGGCGCACTCGGCGACCCGCTCGGCGTACGCGGCGGTGGCCGGCAGCGGCTCCAGGCCCTCGCGCCAGCGGTCGCCCCGCAGATGGGCGAGGTCGCGCTCCAGCTCGGCGGTGCGCATCAGTTCGGGCTGTATGAACGGCCCCGCCACGGGGTCCGAGGCCAGTGCCCCGGCGCCCTCCTCCAGGGCGCGGTACACGAACCACAGCTGCTCGGTGTAGCGCGCGTACGCGTCGACGCCGAGGCGCCCGCCGAGCAGGTCGCCCATGAACGTCGAGGTCTCCGCCTCGGTGTGCTGCTCGTGGGAGGCGATGCGGATCAGCGTCGAGAAGGGTGTGGCGGTGACGGTTGCGTCCAAGGCGGACCTCCGGGGCCAAGGGGGACGGGAAGTACCCTGATCCTCCTACTTAGGCAAACCTAAGTCAACCGCTTGCCGACGTCTTGTCGGCAACTGCGCGGAAACGAGAACGGCCGCCCAAAAGGGGCGGCCGTTTCGGAAGCGGGCAGGTCGGGGCGCTACGGGAGGGTCAGGATGTCCGCACCGGTCTCCGTCACCACGAGCGTGTGCTCGAACTGCGCGGTGCGCTTGCGGTCCTTCGTCACCACGGTCCAGCCGTCGTCCCACATGTCGTAGTCGTGGCTGCCGAGGGTCAGCATCGGTTCGATGGTGAACGTCATGCCGGTCTGCATCACGGTCGTCGCGTGCGGGCTGTCGTAGTGCGGCACGATGAGCCCGGAGTGGAACGAGGTGTTGATCCCGTGCCCGGTGAAGTCCCGGACCACGCCGTACCCGAAGCGCTTCGCGTACGACTCGATGACCCGCCCGATGACGTTGATCTGGCGCCCCGGCCGCACGGCCTTGATCGCCCGCCGCAGCGACTCCTCGGTGCGCTCGACCAGCAGCCGCGACTCCTCGTCCACGTCGCCGCAGAGGTACGTCGCGTTGTTGTCGCCGTGCACCCCGTTGATGTACGCGGTCACGTCGAGGTTCACGATGTCGCCGTCGCGCAGCACGGTGGAGTCCGGGATGCCGTGGCAGATCACCTCGTTGAGCGAGGTGCACAGCGACTTGGGGAAGCCGCGGTAGCCCAGCGTCGACGGATAGGCGCCGTGATCGCACATGAACGCGTGGGCGACGCGGTCGAGTTCGTCCGTCGTGACACCCGGGGCGATGTGCTTGGCGGCCTCCGCCATCGCCTGCGCGGCGATGCGCCCCGCGATGCGCATGCGCTCGATGGTGTCGGTGTCCTGCACCTCCGGCCCTGTGTAGGGCGTCGGAGCCGGCTTGCCCACATACTCGGGGCGCCGGATGTTTCCGGGCACGGAACGGACGGGAGTGATCTCCCCTGGTACGAGCAGCGACTGGCCAGACATGCCAGCGAGTCTAACCAGCGTGTCCGGGGCACCATGGCAGAGAGGAAAGGAACCGATGATGGCCCTGTTCAAGAAGCGCACGGTCGGCAAGCCGGGCGAGTGGTTCTACTGCCTGGAGCACAAGAAGGTCGAGGAAGGCCCCGACTGCCCCGCCAAGGACCGCTTCGGCCCGTACGCCTCCCGGCAGGAGGCGCAGCACGCGATGGAGACCGCCCAGGAACGGAACCTGGAGTGGGACACGGACCCGAAGTGGCACGACCGCAAGGGCCCGGACGAGGGCAGGACGGCGGGCTGACGGAGACGCGGGGTTTTCAGGACGGGGGCCCGGCCTCAGGCCGCCGGTTCCACGGCCGGCCCCTCCGCGCGCCGGGCACGCCTGAGCAGCGCGTCCTCGTCCGTCTCCGAGTCGTACGTGAGGAGCTTCGGGAGCGCCGCCGCGAGTAGCGCCACCGACGCGACGCAGGCCACGCCGCCGGTCCAGATCGCCGGCCGGGTCCCGGTCCACCCCGCCATGCCGCCCGCCCGGACCTGGCCGAGCTGCGGTCCGACGCTGTACGAGAGCACCTCGATGCCCGCGAGCCGGCCGCGCAGCTCCTCCGGGATCGTCTGGTTCCAGATGGTCGACCGGCCGAGCCCGCTGAGCATGTCGCCCGCCCCGGCGAACCCGAGGCACACCAGCACCAGCCACACGTTGCCGAACCAGCCGGCCGCCGCGATCGAGAGCCCCCAGACGGCGGCACCGCACACGACGAACAGCCCGTGCCGGCGCACCCGCGAGGTCCACCCGCTGGTCAGCCCGAGCACCAGCGAGCCGACTGAGCCCGCCGCGTACATCAGGCCCAGCGACCAGTCGGCGTCCAGCTCGTCCGCGAGGAACGGGAAGATCGTGTTGGGGAACGCGAAGAACATCGCGGCCATGTCGATCGCGTACGTCCCGAGCAGCACGGGCCGGCTCCAGGCGTACCGGGCGCCCTCCACGATGCCGCCCAGCGACGGCTTCCGCCCCTTCTCGGCGGGCGGCGCGGGGGAGAGCCTGCGGCACATCAGCACGGAGACGGCGAAGGTGACCACGGTGATGGAATAGGCGGTGGCGTGCCCCGCGTAGGCCACCACCAGACCGGCCAGCGACGGGCCCATGATCGCCCCGGCCTGCCAGCGCAGCGAGTTCAGCGCGGCGGCCGCCGGGAGCTGGTCGTGCGGCACGATCCGGGCCATCAGCGAGTCCAGCGCGGGCCGCTGGAGCCCGGCGAGCGCGGAGACCCCGCCCGCCACCACATAGAGCGGCCACAGCATCGGGTCGGGCAGCGCCGCGTTCACCAGCAGGATCACCGCGAGCAGCCCGAGCCCGGCCTCGGTGGCCAGGATGATCTTCCGCCGGTCGGCGGCGTCGGCGAGGGCGCCCCCGTACAGCCCGCATATGACGAGCGGCACCAGCTCCACCGCGCCCATCGCGCCGACGGCGAGCGGGGAGCCGGTGAGGTCCTTGATCTGGAGCGGCAGCGCGATGAGCGCCATGGAGCTGCCGAAGAAGGTGACGATGCCCTGAACCCACAGCAACCGGAAGTCGGCCGATGACCGCCAGGGCGAGAGGTCGGGAAGCAGTGCGGCCAGCCTGGCGGCGGGGGAGGTGCGAGAGGTCACGAGGAGACATGGTCTGTCGTGATACGTGGGGGATGCAAATGGATTACGCGGGGCCAGGGCCCGGTCGTGGGCGACGCCCCGGACCCGCGCGTGCGCGCCGTTACCAGCGCGGCGGCGGGGGAGCCGTCAACTGGTCGGCCAGCCGGGACAGGCGGTCCCGGAACGTCCGCCGACCGCCGCGCGGCACCGGCGCGCCGTTCTCCCCGGCGGCGGCGCTGACCAGGTGCTGGACGGTGTCCAGGTCCACGTCGTCGCCGTCCGTCACGGACAGCGCCTCATGGGCGAGCCCGCGCACCTGGGGGTCGCCGTTGTCCAGCGAGAGCACCGTCGCCCCGGCCCGCCGGGCGTCGTGCACCCGCTCCAGCAGCCCCTCGCCGGGCCGGTCCGGTGTCACCACGAGCAGCGTCTCGCCGCGCCCGGCCGCCTCGATCCGGCCGAGGCCGACCGCGAGGTGCGCCGGGTCGCCGGGCTCCACCCGGTGGCGCACCAGGGTGGGGCGGAGTTCGGGCAGCCCGGACCAGGTGGACTCGTCCACCAGATGGGCGGCGAGGTGCCAGGGCTCGTACACCTCGGTCCCCACCAGCAGCAGCCCGCCGCCGTGCGGGACCACGGAGGAGCGGAGCGCGCCGGCGAACCGCCGGGCGGCGGCGGGCCACTGGGTCCTGGCGAGCACTTCACGCAGCAGCGCCACTCGTACGGCATCCATGGCCCGGCATCCTGCACCATGTGGGGGCCCGGGCACCGGCGAAAGGCCGGAGCGCCATCCGTACGGGTGGCGGCCCGGACCCGCGGGCTCCGCCCGGTACCTGGCAGTAGTGTCGGGGCCATGACTACGAATGACAGCGGCAGCGCGCCCAAGCCCCCCGCCAAGGACCCCTGGGACCTGCCGGACGTGTCCGGCCTGACCGTCGGCGTGCTCGGCGGCACCGGACCGCAGGGACGCGGCCTCGCGTACCGCTTCGCGCGTGCGGGCCAGAAGGTGGTCATCGGCTCCCGCGCCGCGGACCGCGCGGAGGCGGCGGCCGTGGAGCTGGGGAACGGTGTGCGGGGCGCGGACAACGCGACGTGCGCGCGGGAGAGCGACGTGGTGATCGTGGCGGTGCCGTGGGACGGGCACGCCAAGACGCTGGAGTCGCTGCGCGAGGAGCTGGCCGGGAAGATCGTCATCGACTGCGTCAACCCGCTCGGCTTCGACAAGAAGGGCGCCTACGCGCTGAAGCCGGAGGAGGGCAGCGCCGCCGAACAGGCCGCCGCCCTGCTGCCGGACTCCCGCGTCACGGCCGCCTTCCACCACCTCTCGGCGGTCCTCCTCCAGGACGAGTCCATCGAGGAGATCGACACCGACGTCCTCGTGCTGGGCGAGGCGCGCGCCGACACGGACATCGTCCAGGCGCTGGCCGGCCGCATCGCGGGCATGCGCGGCATCTTCGCGGGCCGCCTGCGCAACGCCCACCAGGTCGAGTCGCTGGTCGCCAACCTGATCTCGGTCAACCGCCGCTACAAGGCGCACGCCGGACTCCGTACGACGGACGTCTGAGCCGGGCCCGGGACGGCCGGGGGGATGAGGGACACTGGACGGGACCGCGCATCACCCCCGACAGGAGCCACCCCATGCCCCGCCTCGCCCTCTACGCCCTCGTCGTCTGCGTCCTGGCCCTCGCCGCGGCCGTGACGGCCTTCGTCAAGGGCAGCGTGCTCATCGGCGTCGTCTGGGTCCTGCTGGTCGGCCTCTCCTCGAACATGGCCTGGTACTACCTGCGCCGCCGCCGCGCGGAGGCCGCGTCCGCGGAGTAGCCCGACGCGCCGGGCTCACCGGTCCCGGACCAGGGCGTGCAGATGCATGTCGTGGCGTCCGTCGTCGTGCACGGCGGCGCTGCGCTTGACGCCCTCCAGGGCGTAGCCGCACTTCGTGGCGACCGCGCAGGAGGCGGCGTTCCGCGTCGAATGGTCCAGCTCAAGGCGCCAGAAGCCGACTACCTCCAGCGCCCAGGCGCTGAGCCGCGCGAGCGCCCCGGAGGCCACCCCGGCCCCGCGTGCGGCGGGCAGCACCCAGTAGGCGGCCTCGGCGGTTCCCTCGTCCAGGTCCATGCCGCGCAGGGCGATCCGCCCGAGCACCTCACCGCCGCCCCCGGCGACGGCCCAGTGACCGCCCCTCTCCCGCCGCCAGTCCTCCCCGTAGGCGTCGAACCACTCCAGGACCTGATCCTCGGACGCGGGCCGGCGCGTGTGCCAGCGCCGGATCTCACCGTCCCGGTAGGCGTCGAAGAACACCGAAGCGTCGGCGCGCTCCCAGGGCCGCAGCGACAGCCCGCCGGGGGCGCGCAGCACCGGCTGCGCCGACCCGGCGAGCGAACCGGGGACGATGGTGGGAGGCGTCGACAGGGCACGATGCATGCCCCATGGTCGCCCGCGGACGACGCCCCGCGTCAAGGCCGCCGGAAGCCCCGCCGCCTCACCCGACCACCGCGCACCGCGGGTCCGCCTCCTGCCAGAACCGGTACGCGTCCAGACCGCAGTCGCTCCACCAGCCGTGGACGCCGAGGCCGCGCAGCAGCGCGTACACCGCGTCGAAGAAGGCCCGGTTCAGCTCGGGGACCCACAGCAGTGCGAAGACCGCGATCAGACCGAAGGGGGCGAACGGCTCGACCGCGCGACGGGCCGAGGGGGA
Organism: Streptomyces sp. NBC_00209; assembly: GCF_045206345.1. Classification (NCBI taxonomy): domain Bacteria; kingdom Bacillati; phylum Actinomycetota; class Actinomycetes; order Kitasatosporales; family Streptomycetaceae; genus Streptomyces; species Streptomyces sp. NBC_00209. The sequence goes on from NZ_CP108121.1 coordinate 5,182,179, forward strand.
GAGCCACGGCTCGATCACCCCGTAGCCGTCGAGGCCCGGCACGGGCAGGAAGTTCAGGATGGCGGCCGTCACCTGGAGCAGCGCCAGGAACGCCAGCGCGTTGCGGAAGGCGGGCGGCACCCCGTCCAGGGCGTCCAGCCAGAACGGCGCGGTGCACACGACCGCGAACAGGACGTTGGTCAACGGCCCGGCCGCCGAGATCAGGCTGTGCCGCCACCGGCCGCGAATCCGGCCCCGCTCGATGAACACCGCACCGCCGGGCAGCCCGATCCCGCCCATGATCACGAACAGCACCGGCAGCACGATGCTCAGCAGCGCGTGCGTGTACTTCAGCGGGTTCAGCGTCAGATACCCCTTGGACCCGATCGAGATGTCCCCGCTGTGCAGCGCCGTCCTCGCGTGCGCGTACTCGTGCAGACACAGCGACACGACCCACGCCCCGGTCACGAACAGGAACGTCGCGAACCCCGGCTGCGCCGCGAAGTCCGCCCACACCCCCCACCCGGCCACGGCCGTCACGGCGGCGATCCCGAGGAAGACCGGACTGATCCGCTGCTGCGCTGCGCTTGCCATGGGACCCGAGCGTAGCCGTCCCCGTCGGGCCGGAACCCCCTGCTAGCGTCCCCCCACGTGAACGACAACGTATACGTGGGCAACGCCGGCAAGGATGCCGCGCTCGACCGGGGATGGATCCTCGGGCACTTCAAGGACGCGGGCGATCCCCGGCACAGCGAGGACGTCGAGATCAAGTGGGGCGTCCACCCGGTGGGCGACGAGCGGGCGCAGTGGGTGCGGGGGGAGCACCGGACCGCGTTGCTCGTGCTCATCAGCGGGCGGTTCCGGGTGGAGCTGCCCGGGCGCAGCGTGCTCCTGGAGGAGCAGGGCGACTACGTGGTGTGGGGCGTCGGCGTCGACCACTCCTGGATCGCCGAGGAGGAGTCCGTGGTGCTCACCGTCCGCTGGCCGTCCGTACCGGGTTACGCGGTCGAGCCGAAGGCATCCGCGACGCCGGAGGGCTGACGGCGACACGGCGGAAACGGTTCGCTTCCCGTCCCCGGACCGGAAAGGGTGGGGCCATGACGAGCAGGGGCGGGGCGGCTGTGCGGACACCGGGGCGGGTCGCGGAGAATGGGCGCGTGCGCTACGGCATCCTCGGTACGACCCAGGCACTCCGCGACGACGGCACGGCCCTCTCCGTCGGCGGGGCGCGGCTGCGCGCGCTGCTCACCGTGCTGGCGCTGCGGCCCGGCCGGACGGTCCCGGTCGCCGTGCTCGTGGACGAGGTGTGGGACGGCGAACCGCCCGCCGACGCGGCCGGCGCCCTCCAGGCCCTGGTCGGCCGGCTGCGGCGGGCCATCGGGCACGACGCCGTCACCTCGGCGGAGAGCGGCTACCGGCTGGCCGTCGAGCCGGAGGCCGTCGACCTCTTCCGCTTCGAACGGCTCGCCGGCGAAGGCGCGCGGGCCCTCGCGGAGGGCGACCCGGCCCGGGCCGCGGCCCTCCTGGGCGACGCCCTCGCCCTCTGGCGGGGCCCCGCCCTCGCCGACCTCCCCGACCGGCACGCCGCCGCCGCGCGCTGGACCGCCCGCCGGCTCGACGCCCGCCGGGACCGGCTCGCCGCGGAGCTGGCGCTCGGCCGGGCCACCGAGGTGCTGCCGGAGCTGACCGCGCTCTGCGGCGAACACCCCCTGGACGAACCCCTCCAGGCGCTCCGCCTGCGCGCCCTGCGCGACGCCGGGCGCACCGCCCAGGCCCTGGCCGCGTACGACGAGGTCCGCACCCTCCTCGCCGACCGCCTCGGCACCGACCCGGGTCCCGAGCTGACCGGCCTGTACGGGGAGTTGCTGCGGCAGGAGCCCCCGGCCCCCGCGAAGGCCCCCGCCCCCCTGGGCAACCTCCGGGCCCGGCTCACCAGCTTCGTCGGCCGGGAGCACGAGATGGAGGCCCTGCGCGGCGACCTCTCCCGGGGCCGGCTCGTCACCCTGCTCGGCCCCGGCGGCGCCGGCAAGACCCGGCTCTCGCAGGAGGTCGCGGACACCGTCGACGCCGGCACCTGGCCGGACGGCATCTGGCTCGCCGAACTGGCCCCCGTGGACGACCCGGAGGCCGTGCCGGAGGCGGTGCTCGCCGCGCTCGGGGCCCGGGAGACCGTGCTGAGCGGGGCCGGCTCCGGGGAGCTCCGGGCCGCCGAACGGGCCTCCGGCGACGAGCGCGCGGCCGGTGAGTCGCTGGCCCGGCTCACCGAGTACTGCTCCCGCCGCCGCATGCTGCTCCTCCTCGACAACTGCGAGCACGTCATCGAGGCCGCCGCCGCCCTCGCCGACCATCTGCTGGCCCGCTGCCCCCGGCTCACCGTCCTCGCGACCAGCCGGGAACCCCTCGGCGTGCCCGGCGAGGCGGTCCGGCCGGTCGACCCGCTGCCGGACCCGACCGCGCTGCGGCTGCTGGCGGAGCGCGGCGCCGCCGCCCGCCCCGGCTTCCGGGTGGACGCGGACGAGGCGACGGCGGCGGCCACCGCCGAGATCTGCCGCCGCCTGGACGGCCTGCCGCTCGCCATCGAGCTCGCCGCGGCCCGGCTGCGGATGCTCACGCCGCAGCAGATCGCGGACCGGCTGGACGACCGCTTCCGCCTGCTGACCAGCGGCAGCCGGACCGTGCTGCCCCGCCAGCAGACCCTCCGCGCCGTCGTGGACTGGTCCTGGGAGCTGCTGGACGACGACGAGCGCGTCGCCCTGCGCCGCCTGTCCGTCTTCGCCGGCGGCTGCACCCTGGAGGCCGCCGAGGCCGTCTGCGCGGACGGGACCGGCGGGGCGGACGACGCCGCCCGCCTCCTGGGCTCCCTCGTCGACAAGTCCCTCGTGGTGGCCGCCCCCGCGGAGGACGGCCAGATGCGCTACCGGCTCCTGGAGACCGTCGGCGAGTACGCGGCGGAGCGGCTTGAGGAGTCGGGCGAGCGGGATGCCGTCGAACACCGGCACCTCGTGTTCTACCGCGAGCTGGCCCGTACGACCGACCCCTTGCTGCGCGGCTCCGGACAGCTCGCCGCCATCCGGCTCCTCCAGCGCGAGTACGAGAACCTGCGCACCGCCCTGCGCCACGCCGTCGCCGCCCGCGACGAGCAGGAGGCGCTGTGCATGGTGCTGTCGCTCTCCTGGTACTGGCAGATCCGCAATCTGCGCGGCGACGCCCTGCACTGGGCCGACGCGGCCGCGTCCCTCGGCCCCGACCCGTTCGCGGAGCCCGTACAGCCCGCTCCGTCCATCCACGACCGCTGCACCGACGCGCCCCCGCCCATGCGCCAGGAGCTGCTGGAGGAGGCGCGGCGGCAGGTCACCCTGGTGCAGCTGGTCAGCATGGACCACGCCATGGACGAGTGGACGAACGAGGCCAGCATGGCCCGGCTGCGCGCCATCGTCGCCACCTACCGGGCCGGCCAGCCGCAGACCTGCCGCAGCCCCGCCTCGCTCTGGTTCTACGCCGTGATGCTCACCGGCGGCGTCTCCGACCTGCGCCACCTGCTGGACGAAACGGTGCGCGGCGCGCGGGAGTTCGGTTACGAGTGGGAGCTGGCCGCCGCCCTCCAGATGCGGGCCAATGTGCTGGCCAACCGCCCGGACTGGGCCGGTGAGGCCCATCGGGACGCGGACGAGAGCCTGGCGGTCTTCAGCCGGCTCGGCGACGACTGGGGGATGGCCGAGGCGCTCTCCTCGCGCGGCGAGGCCAACGAGAAGCAGGGCGACTACGTGCGAGCGGCCGAGGACTTCCAGGCCGCCATCCGCTCGGCCGAGAGGCTGGGCGCCCTGGCCCAGGTCGCCGTGCTCCGCATCCGCCACGCCTCCGTGCTCACCGAGCTCGGCCGGGGCGAGGAGGGCGAGGCGGTCATGCGCGAGGTGCTGGCCGACGAGCAGCAGACCGGCCACGAGGCCAGGCCGGCGGCCCGGCTCTTCCTCGCGATGTGGCTGGGCCGGGACGGCCGGACCGCCGAGGCGCGCGAGCAGTTCACCCGCCTCCAGGAGGAGTTCGCGTCCGAGACCATGGCGGTGTTCGAGGGCTTCGTCCTCGGCGGCCTGGCCTGGCTGGACAACCAGGACGGCGAGTACGCCCGCGCCCTGGAGCGGAGCCGGCGGTCCCTCAAGGGCGTACGGGACCCGCTGACGCAGATGGTCGCGCCGCAGATGGCGGTGATCAATCTGGTCATCGTGGCCTGGGCGCTCGGCGGGCTCGGGGGCGAGGAGCGGGCCGGAATCGCGGCCCGGCTGCTGGGCGCCGGCCGGGCGCACCTGCCCAAGGGCCACTTCATGAACGCGATGGAACGCGAGAACGTCGCCCGCGCCGAGGCGCTGGTCCGGGGCCGGCTCGGGGACGCCGCCTACGAGGCCGCGTACGCCGAGGGCGGCGGCCTCTCCCTGGAGGAGGCCGCCGCCCTAGTGGACGCGGATCTCGGGCAGAACCCGTAACGTCAGGACTTCTTGCGGAACTTGGAGACCGCGAGCGGAGCCACGGCCCCCGTGATGACCACGGCCCAGCCGAGCGTCAGCCAGACCGAGTGGCCGAGCGGGGTGCCCGCCATGAGGCCGCGCGCCGCGTCCGCCAGATTCGACAGCGGGTTGTAGTCGGTGAAGGTCTGGAGCCAGCCCGGCATCGTCGTCGGCGGGGCGAAGATCGAGGAACCGAACTGGAGCGGCATCATGACCAGCATCCCCATTCCCTGAACCGCCTGGGACGTCTTCATGGACAGGCCGAGCAGGATGAAGATCCACATGATCGCGGCGCCGAACGCGGCCGACAGGGCGATCGCCGCGATCAGGCCGAGCACGGAGCCGTGGAGCTGCATGCCGAGGGCGAAGCCCATGGCCAGCAGGATGAGCGTGGCGACCATCATCCGGCCGAGCTCGACCACGATCTTGGCGACGAGCACCGAGGAGCGCGCGATCGGCATCGTACGGAAGCGGTCCATGACCCCCTTGCGGAAGTCGTCGTTGACACCCATGCCCACGGCCATGGCGATGTTCATGCCCATCATCGCCATCAGGCCCGGGATCAGGTAGTTCAGGTACTCCTGCCGGCCGCCGCCCATGCTGCCGCCGACCGAGCCGCCGAAGACGTACACGAACAGCAGCACGAAGATGACGGGCATCAGCAGCGCGTCGAACATCGACTCCGGATCCTTCTTGATCTGGAGCAGGTTGCGCCGCACCAGGGCCCCGATGTGGCGCAGGTTGTTCCGCAGTCCGATGCCGCCCTCGTCGTGGAGCTTGGCGGTCGGCGCGGAGACGGGCGTGTCGGTGGGGGTGGGCGTCAGAGTCGTCGTGCTCATGCCGCGACCTCCTCGGGAGTCGTGTCGGTGACGGTGGCCTTGTCGCCGGTGATGGCGAGGAACACCTCGTCCAGGCTGGGCAGCGCGGTGGCGACGTGGGCCAGCGAGAAGCCCCGGGTGCCGAGCAGCCCGATGACGGCGGTCAGCTGCTCGTCGCTGAGGATCGGTACGTAGAGCAGGCCCTCGTCCGGGACCGCCTGCGCGCCCGCGACACCGTCGAGACCGGTCTCCCGCAGCGCCTGGGCCATCGGGGCCAGCTCGGCCGGGTCCGAGGGGCGGATCTGCAGGGTGCGGCCGCCGACCTTGGCCTTGAGCTCGTTCACACCGCCGCGGGCGATGATCCGCCCCTTGTCGATGACCGTCAGCTCGTTGGCCAGCTGCTCGGCCTCTTCCATGTACTGGGTGGTGAGGAGCACGGTCGCCCCCTCCGCGACCATGCGCTGCACCTCGTCCCAGACCTCGTTGCGGGTCCGGGGGTCGAGCCCCGTCGTGGGCTCGTCCAGGTAGAGGACGGCCGGGCTGCCGATCATGGAGGCGGCCAGGTCGAGCCGGCGGCGCATCCCGCCGGAGTACTCCATCGCGGCCTTCTTCGCCGCGTCGGTGAGCGAGAAGCGCTCCAGCAGCTCGTCGGCCCGGTCCCGCGCCTTCTTGCGGGGCAGGTCGAGCAGCCGCCCGATCATGTAGAGGTTCTCCCAGCCGGAGAGTTTCTCGTCGACCGAGGCGTACTGGCCGGTGAGGCCGATGGTGCGGCGCAGTGCGCGGGGCTGCTTCACCACGTCGAAGCCGGCGACGACCGCGGTCCCGGCGTCGGGCGTGATGAGCGTGGAGAGGCAGCGTACGAGGGTGGTCTTGCCGGCGCCGTTGGGGCCGAGCACGCCGAGGACGGTGCCCTCGCGCACATCGAGGTCCACGCCGTCCAGGGCCTTGGTCTCGCCGTAGTGCTTGACCAGTCCCCGCACCTCTACGGCGTTCCCGCCGTGCTGGGGGTTCTTGTCGATTCGCGTCATGCCGACTATCAGACCAGCCGCCACCGACAGGCCGCCGACAGCCTGCCGACAGCCCGCTCGCACCCACCGACAACGGCCGACAGCCCGCCGATGGGGGAAGTCGGCGGGCTGTCGTCGTTACCGGTGGTGGTCGTTGGGGGCTTAGGGCCTTTCCTTTGGATCATGCCGGGCTCGCGGGCTCTGGCACCGCACCTCGCGGCGTTGTCGTCAATCACCAACGCTCCGCGTTGCCTCAATCCTCCGCCTTGCGATGCACGGCACCAGAGCCCGCTCCCTGATCCGACCTGACCCAAAGGACTGGCCCTACCCCCGCGGTCTCAGTGGAAGGTGTGCTCCGGGGCCGGGAACGTGCCGCCGACGACCTCCTCCGCGTACGCCTTTGCGGCGTCGCCGAGGATCTGCCGCAGGTCGGCGTACTGCTTGGTGAAGCGCGGGACCTTGCCGCCGGTCAGCCCGACCATGTCGGTGTAGACCAGCACCTGCGCGTCGGTCTCCGGACCGGCGCCGATCCCGATGGTCGGGATGTGCAGGGTGCGGGTGACCTCGGCGGCCAGCTCGGCCGGTACGAGTTCCAGGACGACGGCGAAGGCGCCCGCGTCCTGCACGGCCTTGGCGTCGCGCAGCATCTGCTGGGCGGCCTCCTCGCCCCGGCCCTGGACCCGGTAGCCCATCGCGTTGACGGACTGCGGGGTCAGGCCGATGTGGGCCATGACCGGGATTCCGGCGTCGACCAGCAGCTTGATCTGCTCGTGGCTGCGCTCGCCGCCCTCCAGCTTGACCGCGCCGACACCGGACTCCTTGATGAGCCGGGTGGCGTTGCGCAGGGCCTGGACCGGGCTCTCCTGGTACGCCCCGAAGGGGAGGTCGGCGACGATCAGGGCGCGCTTGGTGCCCCGGACGACGGCGGCGGACAGGATGGCGATCTCGTCCATCGTGACGGGCACGGTGGTCTCGTAGCCGAGGTGGCAGTTGCCCATGGAGTCGCCGACGAGCATGACCGGGATGCCGGCCTCGTCGAAGACGGACGCGGTCATCGCGTCGTAGGCGGTGAGCATGGGCCACTTCTCGCCGCGCGCGGTGGCGGCGGCGATGTCGTGGACGGTGACCCGGCGGTTGCTCTTGCCCCCGTACAGCGCCTTGCTGCTGTCGGAGGGGTTGCCCGCGGGGGTGGCGGACTGGTTCTGCGCAGCCTGAAGCGACATGGCAGGTGGCTCCTTCGTCATCTCGAGGCGCCCTGACGGCGTCCCCGGACCGCTTCCATGGTGGCATCCCGGAGCCGGTCGCGGGAAGTGGGCCGCGCGGCTGGGCCCTCGGTAAAGAATTTACAATACGAGACGGTCTCGTATCGCAATGCGTCTAGGCTGCTCCTCATGTCCACACCCTCCGGCGCTCCCGCCGTGTCCCGCATACCGGAGGCGGTCCACCGCCGCCGCTGGGCGATTCTCGTGGTCCTGATGTTCAGCCTGCTCATCGTGGTGCTGGACAACTCGATCCTGAACGTCGCCGTCAAGACGATCGCCTCCCCTTCGCCCACGGGTATCGGCGCCACCCAGAGCGAGCTGGAGTGGGCGATCAACTCCTACACGCTCGTCTTCGCCGGCCTGCTCTTCACCGCCGGCCTGCTGGGCGACCGCCTCGGCCGCAAGAAGGTCCTGCTCTTCGGCATCACCCTCTTCGGCATCGGCTCCGCCCTCGCCGCCCTGTCCGACACGCCCGGCCAGCTCATCACCTGGCGCGCCCTGATGGGCTTCGGCGCCGCCTTCGTCATGCCGGCCACGCTCGCCGTCCTGATGAACGTCTTCGAGCGCGACGAGCAGCCCAAGGCGATCGGCATCTGGGCCGGCAGCGTCGGCCTCGGCATCGCGATCGGCCCGATCACCGGCGGCCTGCTCCTCGAACACTTCTGGTGGGGCTCGATCTTCCTGGTCAACGTCCCCGTGGTGATCATCGCCCTGGTCGCTATGGCCCTGCTGGTGCCGGACTCGAAGGACCCGCGCCCCGGCCGGCTCGACCCGGTCGGCGTGGCGCTCTCCATCATCGGCCTGGTGCTGCTCGTGTACGGCATCATCCGGGGCGGCGAGCTCGCCGACTTCACCGACGTCACCGTCCTCCTCCCGGTCATCGGGGGCCTCGCCGTCCTCGTGGTCTTCGTCCTCCACGAGAAGCGCAGCGCCAGCCCGGCGATCGACGTCTCGTACTTCAAGAAGCCCGCGTTCTCCGCCGCCGTCGCCGCGATCGCCCTGGTCTTCTTCGCGCTGATGGGCGTCACCTTCTTCTCCGCCTTCTACATGCAGAGCGTTCGCGGCTGGAGCGCCCTCCAGTCCGGGCTGCTGATCCTGCCGCTGGCCGTGGCCCAGATGCTCTTCGCGCCCCGCGCCCGGATCGTCGTCGCCCGCTTTGGCGCCCGCGCCGTCTGCACGGCGGGCATGCTGGCCGTCGCCCTCGGCCTGGCCGCCTTCGCCTTCTTCGACGCCGACACGCCCGTCTGGATCATGTGCGTGGTCTTCTTCGTCCAGGGCACCGGCATGGCCCACGTCATGCCGCCGGTCACCGTCGCCGTGATGCAGGCCCTGCCGCGCGAGAAGGCCGGCTCCGGCTCGGCCGTCAACAACACGTTCCGCCAGGTCGGCGGCGCGCTCGGGATCGCCGTGCTCGGCTCGGTGCTGTCCACCGTCTACCGGGGCGACATCGAGAACCACCTCGGCGCGCTGCCCGCCGGGGCCCGGGACGCGGCGGGGGAGTCCATCGAGGCGACCCTCGCCATCGCGGAGAAGCTGGGCCCCAAGGGCGCCCCGCTGGTCACCGCCGCGCACGACGCCTTCATGAGCGCCATGCACGTCACGGCCCTCGGCTCGGCCGCCGTCGCCCTCGTCGGCACGCTCGTCGTCGCGCTGTGGCTGCCGGGCCGCGAGCCGGCCGCGCCCCAGGCCGTACGCGAGGAGGAGCGCCCCGCCCCGGCGGGCGCCGAACGATGACGTCCGGTTGAACCTTCCGGGTGAACCGGGCCGTTTCACGCGGCCCGGTTCACCCGTAGGGACCGGCCCTCTTCCGCGTCGGCGAGAATCGGGGGCGGCGAAAGGTGGTTTCACGTGCAGGCTCAGGCACCGGACGAGCGGTCCGGCGAGGTTCCCGGCCCCCCGGGACCCGGGGACGACTCCGAGCCGCGCCGGGGACGGCCGCGCAGTGCCGCGGCCGAGGCGGCCATCCTGGACGCCGTCGTGGAACTGCTGGAGGCCGGTGAACCCCTCGCCGCGCTCTCCATCGAGCGCATCGCCCGCACCGCCGGGGTCGGCAAGGCCACCATCTACCGGCGCTGGGCCGGCAAGGAGGAGCTCTTCGTCGACGTGCTCCGCGCCATCGAGCCCCCGGAACCCGAGGTCTCCGGCACCGGCGGCCTGGGCGACCTGCGCGTCCTGCTGGAGTCGATGCGCAAACGCGGCCTCGCCCAGCGCTCCTCCGTACTGCTGCACAACGTGTTCGCGCAGATGAAGAGCCACCCCAAGCTCTGGCACGAGTACCAGTGCACCGTGATCGCCCCCCGCCGCCTCGCCATGGTCGCCGCCGTCCGGCGCGCCGTCGAGGCGGGCGAGCTGCGGGACGACACGGACGTGGAGCTGATGGACGACCTGTTCCTGGGCCCCATGCTCGTACGCACCATCCACCGGCCCGACGCGCCGCTGCCGGCGGATCTCGCCGACCGCATCATCGCCCTGGCGATGGAGGGTCTGGCGCCCCGGCACGGACGGATGTGATCGTTACGTCACAGAGCACCGTGATTCCCCGCTCCTCCGGAACTGCCGGAGCCGCCTCCCACGTCCTCGTGGCAGTACGACCGCCACGGGCGGCATGAAAGGCATCGCGCATCCCCTAGGGTCGGGGGCGCGGCGATGTGTACGGCAAGGCAGTGAGGACAGCGCGATGGTGCAGGCGTACAGGGCGGACACCGGGAACGGCGTGGGACCGCAGCGCTCCGGCTCCCGCTTCCGGGACCTGCGCGACAGATTCGTCCGGCGGCTGAGGGACCGGGGCACCTGGCGGCGCGGGATCGTGCTGGCCTGCTGCTCGCTCCTGCTGACCTTCGTGATGGCCTTCCATGCCCAGATCCCGAACACCATCGGCAACCTGGGCAGCCTCTCCGAGACGTTCCTGCCGTGGATCGGCGTGTTCTTCCCGGTGCTGCTCGTGCTCGGCCTGGTGCGCCGCTCGGGCACCGCGCTGGTGGCGCTGGTGCTGCCGGTCGTGGTCTGGCTCAACATCTTCGGCGGCCTGTTCACGGACAAGTCCGGCACCGGCGGCGATCTCACGGTCGCCACGCACAACGTCAACGCGGACAACCCCGACCCGGCCGCCACGGCCGACCAGGTCGCGGGCTCCGGCGCGGACGTCGTCGCCCTCCAGGAGCTGCCGGCCGGCAAGGTGGCGGCGTACGAGAAGGCGCTCGCCGGGCGCTTCCGGTACCACTCGGTGCAGGGCACCGTGGGCCTCTGGAGCAAGTACCCGCTGAGCGACACCCGCCCGGTGGACCTCAAGATGGGCTGGGTCCGCGCGATGCGGACCACCGTCGCGACGCCCGAGGGCCCCCTCGCGGTCTACGTGGCGCACCTGCCGTCCGTACGCGTCAAGCTCCACGCCGGCTTCACCGCCAACCAGCGCGACCAGAGCGCCGACGCCCTCGGCAAGGCCATCTCCCGCGAACCGCTCACCCGCGTCGCCCTCCTCGGCGACCTCAACGGCACGATGAACGACCGCGCGCTCAAGGCCGTCACCTCGCAGATGCGCTCCACGCAGGGCGCGGCCGGTGACGGCTTCGGGTTCAGCTGGCCCGCGAAGTTCCCGATGGCCCGGATCGACCAGATCATGGTCAAGGGCGTCGAACCGATGTCCTCCTGGACGCTCCCGGCCACCGGCAGCGACCACCTCCCGATCGCCGCCCGCGTCAAACTCTGACGCAACGAGCCGTTTACCGGAAAGCACCCGTCCTCTGAGAGACTTTGTTCCGTACGGGAACAAGGTCACCGGCGACGAGGCCGGTCCGCCGCCGTGCGCCCCGCCGACCGGCGGACCGCGCGGGCGTGCGTACGACCACGTCCCCTCCCGCTCCCTCCGCGTGTCCGCGGACCCCGACCGGGTCCCGCCGGGCTGCGGCGGGGGGCCCTGAAGCGGAAAGGTCTCTCCTCATGCCCCTGGCCCTGCTCGCGCTGGCCGTGAGCGCCTTCGGCATCGGCACCACCGAGTTCGTGATGATGGGCCTGCTGCCCGATGTCGCGGACGACCTCGGCACCTCCGTCCCCACCGCCGGCTACCTCGTGTCGGCGTACGCGATCGGTGTGGTGATCGGCGCCCCGCTGCTCACCGCCGTCGGCTCCCGTATCCCGCGCAAGCGGATGCTGCTGCTCCTGATGGCCCTCTTCACCGTCGGCAACCTGGCCTCCGCGCTCGCCCCCGACTTCGGCTGGCTGATCGCGGGCCGCCTGCTGGCCGGTCTGCCGCACGGCGCGTTCTTCGGCGTCGGGGCCGTCGTCGCCTCCCGGCTCGTGCCCGAGGGGCGCCGGGCGCGGGCCGTCGCGACGATGTTCCTCGGCCTGACGGTCGCCAACATCGTCGGTGTACCGGCCGCGACCCTGCTCGGCCAGCACCTCGGCTGGCGGGCCACGTTCCTGGTCGTCGCGGCCATCGGAGTCTGCGCGATGGCCGCCCTCGCCCGGCTGGTCCCGCAGATCCCCGTCGAGGCGCGGCAGAACGTGCGCCACGAGCTGCGGGCGCTCGGCAACCGGCAGGTCCTGCTCGGACTCCTCACCGCCGTCTTCGGCTTCGCCGGCGTGTTCGCCGTCTACTCCTACCTCTCGGCGATGACCACGAAGGCCATGGGCTTCGGCGAGTCCGCGGTGACGCCGGTGCTCGCGCTCTTCGGCATCGGCATGACCCTGGGCGCGCTGGCCGCCGGCCCGCTCACGGACCGGGCCCTGCGCCCGACGCTGTACGGGTCCCTGGGCGCCCTCGCCGTCGTCCTGGCCGTCTTCCCGCTGGCGGCCCAGGTGAAGTGGGCGGCCCTGCTGATGGTGGTGCTGCTGGGCGCGGTGGGCTTCATGACGACCACGCCGCTCCAGATGCTGGTGATGAACAAGGCGAAGGACGCCCCCACCCTCGCCTCCGCCTCCAACCACTCCGCCTTCAACCTGGCCAACGCGGGCGGCGCGTGGCTCGGCGGCGCGGCGATCGCCGCGGGCTGGGGCTGGACGTCCCCGGCCGTCGTGGGCGCGGCCCTGGCCCTGGCGGGCCTGGCCATCGCGGTCATGGCGGGAGCGCTGGACCGGGAGCGCACCACGTCGAAGGTGGTGGCGCGCCAAAACCCGGCCCACGCCGCGCGCAACCCAGCCCGTCCGGCGCTTGAGGACAAGACATCAGCCACAACGAACCGCACCTGACCGCCGGAGCCCAGCCAAAATCAAGCCCGTCCGGCGTTTGAGGACGGACCTGGGCCGGGAACGGCCCGGGGCCGACCGGCGGCGGCCGGCCACATCCAGCCCGTCCGGCGCTTGAGGACAGACCCCCGGCCCCGGACGGGCTCGCGTATCAGAGACCCGCCGGCTTCAGCCGGCCTCGCGCCACCGATTCGTGATCGGCAACCGCCGGTCCTTCCCGAACCCCTTCGGCGAGATCTTCGTCCCCGGCGGATACTGCCGCCGCTTGTACTCCGCCGTATCCACCATCCGCAGCGTCTTCGCCACCAGCGCCCGGTCGAACCCGGCCGCGACGATCGCTTCGAGCCCCTGGTCCCGGTCCACGTACAGCTCAAGGATGCGGTCGAGCACGTCGTAGTCCGGCAGCGAGTCCGTGTCCACCTGACCCGGCCGCAGCTCCGCGCTCGGCGGCTTCGTGATGGACGCCTCCGGGATCGGCGGCGTCTGCCCGCGCTCCTCGGCGGCCCGGTTGCGCCACTTCGCCAGCCGGAACACCGACGTCTTGTACACGTCCTTGATCGGCCCGTACGCCCCGACGGAGTCCCCGTACAGCGTCGAGTACCCGACCGCCAGCTCCGACTTGTTGCCCGGGGCCAGGACGATCTGGCCCTCCTGGTTGGAGATGGCCATCAGCATCGTGCCGCGCAGCCGCGACTGGAGGTTCTCCTCCGCGAGCCCGGTGAGCCCCAGCGAACCCATGTACGCGTCGAACATCGGCTCGATCGGCACGGTCCGGAAGTTGAGCCCGGTACGCCGCGCCAGCTCGGCCGCGTCGCCCTTGGAGTGGTCCGAGGAGTACTTGGACGGCATCGAGACCCCGTACACCTGCTGCGCGCCCAGCGCGTCGCAGGCGATCGCGGCGACGAGCGCCGAGTCGATGCCGCCGGAGAGCCCGATGAGCACGCTGGTGAAGCCGTTCTTCGCGGCGTAGGCCCGCAGGCCCACCACGAGGGCCGTGTACAGCTCCTCGTCGTCGTCCAGCCGGTCCGCGTAACCGCCGGCGAGCTCCGCCTCGTACGGCGGCAGCGGCTCCCCGGAGAGGACCACGTGGTCGATCCGCAGTCCGTCGGCGACCACGCCGGACGGCGCCTCGGCCGGGGCGGCGGGCAGGTCCAGGTCCAGGATCACGCTGCCCTCGGCGAACTGCGGGGCGCGGGCGATGACCTCGCCCTCCCGGTCGACCACGATCGAGTCGCCGTCGAAGACCAGCTCGTCCTGGCCGCCGATCATCGCGAGGTAGGCGGTCGTGCAGCCGGCCTCACGGGCCCGCTTGCGGACCAGTTCCAGCCGGGTGTCGTCCTTGTCCCGCTCGTACGGCGAGGCGTTGACCGACAGCAGCAGCCCGGCCCCGGCGGCGCACGCGGCCGGGACGCGGCCGCCGTCCTGCCACAGGTCCTCGCAGATCGCGAGGGCGACATCGACGCCGTGCACCCGTACGACCGGCATCGAATCGCCCGGCACGAAGTACCGGAACTCGTCGAAGACGCCGTAGTTCGGCAGGTGGTGCTTGGCGAAGTTCAGCGCGATCCCGCCGCGGTGCAGCACCGCGGCGGCGTTGCGCGGGGACCCGGCCGGCTGGCCGTAGCGCTCCGCCGCGAACTCCGAGCGGTCGAGATAGCCGACGAGGACGGGGATCTCCCCGAAGCCCTCCGCGTCGAGGCGGGCGGCGAGCGCGCGCAGCGCCGCCCGCGACGCCTCGACGAAGGACGACCGCAGGGCCAGGTCCTCGACGGGGTAGCCGGTCAGCACCATCTCGGGGAACGCCACCAAGTGGGCGCCCTGTTCGGCGGAGTGCCGGGTCCAGTGGACGATCGCCTCGGCGTTGCCGGCGAGGTCGCCGACGGTCGAGTCGATCTGATTCAGTGCGAGGCGTAGTTGAGGCACGCGCCCCACTGTAATCGTCTGACTGACGCGATGTCTCGGCGGGCCGTGTACGGGCACGCCCCGGGCGGACGGCCGCCACCTCCGTACGGGGTGTGTGAAGGGCGACCCGGCCGGGCACGTGAGGGGAGCCATGCATGATGATCTGAGTGCCGCGGAATTCGGAGAAGGCTCGGACGGTATTCCGGACGGGTTCGGGATCTCCCTTGTGCCGGAGAGCGCAGCGGCGGCGCGCGACGCGGTCACTGAATTGCTGACGACGCAATTCTGCGCACTGGTCGGTGCGGAAATGACCGCCGATGTCGTCGTCGCCGACGCGCTGCTGGTCACGTCGGAGCTGGTGACCAATGCCGTTCTGCACGGAGGGGGCGTCACCGGATTCGCGGCCGAACTCACCGGTGACGGCCTTCGGATCACCGTGTCGGATGCGAGCTCCGACCTGCCCGCCGTCGAGGCGGGTGCCGTCGGCTGGGCGGGCGGCTACGGCTGGACCCTGGTCTGCCGGCTCGCCGAGCGGGTGGCGATCGACGTGGGTCCCCGTGGCAAGTCCATCACGGCGCTGGTCGCCATGGCCTGATCGCCGGCCCGGGCTTTCCGCTGTCCGGGAGGAAGGGCTCGTGAATTTCCCGAGGGGCGATGTGTGAGCGCCGAATGGCCGGGCACGCGGTGGGCCGAGAGGGAATGACGGAAATTCTTATGGGGAGGTTTTTTCATGAATGACAACATGTGGGGTTACGAGCCGACTTCCGGTTACATCGCCGGTGCCGACCTGACCGGATACAAGGTCGAGGCCACGGACGGGAGCATCGGCAAGGTCGACAAGCACTCGGACGAAGTGGGCTCCGCCTACCTAGTCGTCGACACCGGGGTGTGGATCTTCGGCAAGCACGTCCTGCTGCCCGCCGGAACGGTGAGCGGTATCGACGCCGATGAGAAGAAGATCTTCGTCGACCTCACCAAGGACCAGATCAAGGACTCCCCGGAGTTCGACAAGGACAAGCACATCGGCGACTCCGGCTACCACGAGCAGATCGGCGGCTACTACCAGAGCCACCGGCGCCCGTGACCCGGTGCCGTAGCGCGGTGGAAGGGCCCCAGGAGGAGATCCTGGGGCCCTTCGCGCATAGGATGCTCACCCGTTCGATCCCGTTCGGTGCGCGTGTCCGGCGGCGGCCGGGCTCGTTCAGTGAGGTATGAGCGAGCGAGATGAGCCGGTTCTGCCGCGTGCCTCCGACCGACGCGGACCGACGCCTTCGGAGGACCGCATACCCCTTGAACGGGTCGAAGCGGTGCTCGTCGAGCACTATGCGCGGCTGGTACGCCTCGCCTATCTCACCCTCCCGGGCGACCGGGGCCGCCACCGCCGCGTCCTGGACGCGCACCGCGTCGTGCAACGAGCGCTGCCCCGCCTGGCCCGGACGGTCCGCGTGGAGCCCGACGGGGACGTCTACACCTGGCTGCGCACCCGTATCGTCCGCGCGGCACTCGCAGCCGGCACCCTGCACGGCGTGCCGGCCGTCGTCGGTCTCCGCCTCTTCCCGCGCGCCGGCGGGGTGGCCGAACTCGAACTGGACCGCAGCCTGTCGGCGATGACCCCGCCCGCGCGGGCGGCCTACGCACTGCTCGTCCTGGAAGGGCTGCCCGAGGCCGAGGCCGCCCGGGTGACGGACGATCCGGAGGCCGTGCGCAGCGCGTCCGCGCTGCGCGAGCGGCTGGGAGGCGCCGGCGAGCGCGCGCTCACCTCGACCGAGTTCGACCCCTGCGTGGTGCAGACGACCCCGGACGATCTTCTGCGCCGGCGCCGCAACCACCGCCTGGCGGCAGCCGCGGGCACCCTCGCCGCGCTTGCCGGATGCGTCGCGCTGACGGCGCAGCTGATGCGCCCGGCCACCGCCCCCGCCGGCCCGGTGGCCGGGCCGCAGGCCGCTTCCACCGCACTCGATCCCCGTCATCTGGTCCGTACCGACCCGGAGACCTGGGCGGACACCTCCCGCGTCGATCTCACGGCATGGCCCGCCCGGGGAAACCTGGCAGGCGACGAGGGGCTGCTCTCACGGGCCCTGCGGGTGTGGAACCACCCCTCCCCGTCCGTGCGTCGCTCGGTCGCTCCGGGCACGACGGATGAAGGGCCGGCCCGCTCGCCCCAGCTGCTCTACGCGGGGGAGCTGGAGGGACACCGGGTCGTCCTGTTCCACGACGGCCGGCGCACCGTCCGCTACACCGAGCCCGCACGGGGCGGTGCCGGCGGAGCGGCACTGGACATCGCTCGCGCGGACGACTCCGGCGTCACCGACGCCTCGGCGCTCGTACTCGTACGAGGGCCCTCCTCGGCACGCTATCTGCTCGCTCCGTGGATCTCCGAGTCCGGCCTCCGCGATCTGCGCGCGCCCGATCGCTTCCCCGAGCCGCTGCGGGTGGACGGGGGAGTGACCCGGTCCGTCCCCCTCCCCCCGGACAAGGGCTGCGGCGCATGGCCCGCCCTGCAGCTCCGCTCGTCGTCCAGGATCGTGGAGAACCACCGCTTCCTGCTCACCGACCTGGGCGGGATGTTCCCGGCGCATCTCACCTACCAGCCCCTGCCGGGGCACGGGAAGACGCCCCGTGCCGCCGCCCGCCCGGTCGAAGCCACCGGCCCGGACGCTCTTGTGGCGTGGTCCAGGACCTCCTGCACGCTGCCGGGGCTGGAGGCCGGGGTGCGCGCCGTGAACACCTGGGACTTCGCCGGCCAGCGACTGCCCGGTGGCGGCAGCGGCACATGGAGCTGCATGCGGGCCGACACCTGGCAGGGCCCGGGCCAGGTCGTCGTCGGGATGCGGCCCGATGCCGGCCGCGGGCTGCTCGCCGCGGGGGCCGAGCGCGACACCGCGGCCTGCTCCCGCTACGGACAGCACCTCGTGGCATCGGTGATCTACCGCGACAAGGACGGGAACCGCAATCTGCTCGCCGCCGGATCGCGCGGTGTCACGCGGCTGACCGCAGCGGGGAAGACCGCTTCCGGGACCACCCTCGCCGTGCGGAACCCCACGAGCACCGCCGTGGAGGCCCGCACGCGCACGGGCCAGGTGCTCAAGCCACCCGGAACGGCCTGAGGGCTACCAGGTGGTCCGGCCGTGCGGGCTCCGGTCGGGGGTGTCCTGAAGGGCGACCCCGACGCTCAGCCGCTTGCCGACCGGCTCGCGGCGCATCTCGAAGCTCTGGCAGACCAGGAGGACCAGTTCCAGGCCGTGGCTGCCGATGCGCGTGGGATCGGAGGGGGAGGCGGTGGGGAACGCGTCGCCGGAGTCCCACATGGCGATGTTCAGTGTCCCGCCGTCGGATTCGAGGTCCAGGAGGCAGGGCCCCGGCGCGTACTTGCAGACGTTGGTGGCCAGTTCGCTGGCCACCAGCTGGGCGACGTCGACGGCCCGGTCGGACACCTCCCAGGCGCGCAGCACCCGGCCCCGGTGAAGGAAGTCCCGCACGAATTCCCGGACGCGAGCGATCTCGCCGGACGTCATCTCGTACGCGGCGCTTCCGCGCATGAGGTCCGTCCCGCTCCGCGGGCGCGGTGCGACGTCGTTGTGAGCCACTTGCTGTTCCATGCTTCCCCCGTCCGGTCGGCCGCCTCTCGCAGCCTCTGGCCCACTACCCCGGCGCGCCGGTTCCAAGCAGCCGTCAGCCGGCGAGACCGCCCGTGCAGGCGGCGCCCGGCTCGGGGGTCTGCGGGCCCTGCACGTAATGCGCGAAGAACTGCGCCACGCGCGGGTCGTCCGCCCCGTCGACGGTGACCTGCTTGCCCCAGGCGCTCAGCATGATGGCCCCGGCCTGGTCCTTGTAGGGGCTCATGAGCGAGTACGGCGTCTTGGAGACCCGGCCGGCGAGCTTCTGGACGTCGGCGGCGGGGGCGTCGTCGGTGTACGTCACCCAGACCGAACCGTGCTCCAGGGCGTGCACGGCGTTCACGTCGGGAATGGCCTTCTCGTAGACCTCGCCGTCGCAGTTCATCCAGACCGGGTCGTGGTCCCCGCCGACCGGGGGCTTCATGGGGTAGTCGACGGCGTCGGTCACATGGTTGCGGCCGAGCTTCTTCGCGTCCCAGGACTTCTCGCCCTTGATCGGCCCGGTGGCCAGGTTCTCGTCGGTCTCCCCGGCGGAGGGCGTACCGCCCTTCCCGTCGGCGGTCATCGAACTGTCCGGACTGTCGGAGTCCGACTTGTTGAGGATCGTGTACGAACCGAAGGCGACGAGCCCCGCGACGACGACGGCGCTGAGGCTCACGGCCAGGATCCGGTTGCGCCGGTCCCGTGCACGGTCGGCGTCGCGCATCTGCTCTATGCGGGCCCTGCGGTCGTAGCTCATGTCGTGTGTGGTCCTTCTGCGAAGGGGGACGGGGACCGGGCGGCTCCGGGTGGGCGACGGGCGGTTCCCGCCCGTCCACACCACGGGCGCCGATCGTAGTGGGTGGCCGAGTGCTTCATGTCACGTCGGGTGCGTAATCTGGGGGAAATCCGGGGTCGTGATACTGGAGTCTCTCCCCAGCCCCGGGAGGTGGAGCACAGACCGTCTGAACTGCAAGGATGTGGCTATGGACAAGCAGCAGGAATTCGTCCTCAGGACCCTTGAGGAGCGCGACATCCGGTTCGTACGGCTGTGGTTCACCGATGTCCTCGGATATCTGAAGTCCGTGGCGGTCGCCCCGGCCGAGCTGGAGCAGGCGTTTGACGAGGGCATCGGCTTCGACGGCTCCGCGATCGAGGGCTTCGCGCGGGTCTACGAATCGGACATGATCGCCAAGCCGGACCCGGGGACGTTCCAGATCCTGCCGTGGCGCGCGGAGGCGCCGGGCACGGCCCGGATGTTCTGCGACATCCTCATGCCGGACGGCTCGCCGTCCTTCGCGGACCCGCGCTTCGTACTCAAGCGCATCCTGGCCAAGACCTCGGACCTGGGCTTCACCTTCTACACGCACCCGGAGATCGAGTTCTACCTCCTGAAGGACAAGCCGGTCGACGGCACCCGGCCCACCCCGGCCGACAGCTCCGGCTACTTCGACCACACCCCGCAGAACGTCGGCATGGACTTCCGCCGCCAGGCGATCACGATGCTCGAATCCATGGGCATCTCGGTCGAGTTCAGCCACCACGAGGGCGCGCCGGGCCAGCAGGAGATCGACCTGCGGTACGCGGACGCGCTGTCGACGGCCGACAACATCATGACGTTCCGCCTGGTCATGAAGCAGGTGGCGCTGGAGCAGGGCGTGCAGGCGACGTTCATGCCGAAGCCGTTCTCGGAGTACCCCGGCTCGGGCATGCACACCCACCTCTCCCTCTTCGAGGGCGACCGCAACGCGTTCTACGAGTCCGGCGCGGAGTACCAGCTGTCCAAGGTCGGCCGCTCCTTCATCGCGGGCCTGCTGCGCCACGCCGCGGAGATCTCCGCCGTCACCAACCAGTGGGTCAACTCCTACAAGCGCATCTGGGGCGGCTCCTCCCGCGCCGCGGGCGCCGGCGGCGAGGCCCCCTCGTACATCTGCTGGGGCCACAACAACCGCTCCGCGCTGATCCGCGTCCCGATGTACAAGCCCGGCAAGACCGGCTCGGCCCGCGTCGAGGTCCGCTCCATCGACTCCGGAGCCAACCCGTACCTGACGTACGCGGTCCTCCTCGCCGCCGGCCTCAAGGGCATCGAGGAGGGCTACGAACTCCCGGCCGGCGCCGACGACGACGTCTGGGCCCTCTCCGACGCGGAACGCCGCGCGATGGGCATCGAACCGCTCCCGCAGAACCTGGGCGAGGCGATCTCCCTGATGGAGAAGAGCGAACTGGTCGCGGAAACGCTCGGCGAACACGTCTTCGACTTCTTCCTCCGCAACAAGAAGCGCGAGTGGGAGGAATACCGCAGCGAGGTCACGGCCTTCGAGCTGAAGGCGCTGCTGCCGGTGTTGTAGGCGCGGTGGCTTGAAGAGCGCGACGCGGGCGGGGCAGTGGCACAACCGAGGTGCCCCGCCCGCGTGTGGGGTCGCCGACCGTCGGAGGAGACGCATGTCGAGTTCGGATTTTCCGCCGGCGCGGGCGGCGGGGCGTGGGGCGGCCTGGTACCGAGGCGACTGTCACGTCCACTCCGTCCATTCGGACGGTGAGCTCACCCCGAAAGAGCTGGCCGCCCGGGCGCGCGCCATGAGGCTCGACTTCATCGCGACGACGGAGCACAACGCGGCTGCGAAGCCGGGCGCCTGGGGACATCTGGCCGACGACGACTTCTTGATCCTGCTGGGCGAGGAGGTCACCACGAAGACCGGGCACTGGCTCGCCCTGGGTCTCGCCCCGGGCGAGGTCGTCGACTGGAACCACCAGGCGGGCGACGGACTACTGGGCCCGTGCCTGGACCAGGTCCATCGAGCAGGGGGCGTATGCGTGGTCGCGCACCCGCATGCGCCGTACCCGTCGGGCGACTTCATGTTCCCGTTCCCCGGCTTCGACGTGGTGGAGGTCTGGAACGGCCTGTGGACGTCGGACCGCCCCTGGAACGCCGACAACGAGGCGGCCCTGGCCGAGTGGGCGCGGTCCCTGGCAGCGGATGTCCGTACGGGTTCGTGGCGACCGGCGATGGGCAACAGCGACACCCACCTGGAGGGGCAGATCGGCATCCCTCACACCGTGGTCCTCGCCGAGGAACTGAGCACGGCGGCCGTCCTGGCCGGAATCCGCGCGGGCCGCAGCTGGATAGCCGAATCGGCTGACGTGGAAGGGTCGTTCACCGCCCACGCCGATGACCGCGTCGCCGGACTGGGAGAACGCCTCGCGACTGGTGGCGGGCAGACGGAGGTCCGCGCGGCCGTACGAGGCGTCCCGGCGGGGACCGTCGGCTTCCACACCGACCGGGGCAAGGTCCACCAGGCATCGCTGCCCGGTGACGGCGCGGGAACGGTGCGGTGGACCACGACAGCGGAGCAGTCGGCATTCGTCCGCATCGAGGTCCGCCACCCCGACGGACACGTCGCCGCACTCACCAATCCGATCATCCTGGACTGACGAGGCGCCACATCACGAGGGTCATAGCCGGCGGGCCCCGTCCAAGTCGTAACGTGGCGCCGACGGAGCATGTGACCGGTACGCCGCTCCGTGGCGCTGCGAATGGCCTCGGGCAGGTCGATAGCTTTGACGTTGAGTGGGCGGCAGCAGGTCGCCCTCGTAGAAGTAGGCGTCGAGCAGCGGTTCCTTCACCAACAGGCTCCATGCGAACGGGACGCCGTACGCCACCGCCTGCGGGACGAGCGTCCGCAGGTCCGCCACCCGCAGCGGTATCCGTCGCAGTGCGTGCACCATCCGCACCAGGTGGGTCGCGTCGGCGGCTGGCTTGGGGCAGCGCGTCGGATGCAGCTCATCGAGCGCGCGGTCGAGGTGCAGCAGAAGGGCCATGGCATTCATCGTCGGTCTCGGCCCACGTATGCCGCCCGTCGTGGCCGGTGAACAGGCAACAGGCGTCGCCGTCCTGCCCAGGGCTGGTGGACGGGCAGTCGGGGAGGACGCTGAGCTCGACCCCGGCGTCCTGCCACCGGAGCCAGAGGGCGGTAGCTGTGCCGGCCTCGTCAAGGAGCGCGTAGTGCGGGCCCACGGTGTGGTGGGGGAGTTGGCACTGTGCGGCCGCGTCAACGCACCCTGAGGCTGCGGTATGACGCGCCTCGTCTGCGAGGGGCAGCGGCAGCCGACGCCAGAGCGTGCACCGCATCACGACACCGCCCTGCTGGATGCGAGCGAGTGCCGCTCCGTGCATCGCGGGCAGCCGCACGGCGGGTATCCGCCCAGGTCGGGGAGCGCCGGGGCATCCGGCGCCTGCACCACCGTGGTGGGGCCCCACGTCCGGCCCGAGTCGCGTGACACCCGCAGCGTCATACACCTAGCAGCAACCTTGAACGACGACATGAGCACCTCATGCGTAAGAGTCAATCTCATGCACTCATGTACATGAGTTACGTCGATGAGATTGCCCGACTTCTGTAGAGGAGTCAAGCGGCCGCCTTCGCGGCAACGCACCCTGGCGGGGGTCGGGCTGACGTCCCCTCAGTCCTCTGCGGCAAAGCGGTACTCCAGGACGAACTGGTCGGCGGCCATGATCGTGTCGCACACCTCCACGACCCGGCCGGACGTCGTTCCGGCATTGCGTACAAGGTGGATGACCGGGGACCCCGGGCTGAGTGACAGTGCGGATGCCTCGGGCTTGGTGGCGAGGCGGGCGCGGACTGTTTCGCTGAACTCCGCGAGGGTGTGGCCGTGCTCTTCGAGGCGTGCGTAGATCCCGCCCCCACCCGGGTTCTCGGCGAACAGCTCTGGGATGTCCCTCGCGATGTCCCAGGGCAGGTAGGAGGTGGCCTCCTCGGTCGCAACGCCCTCGCGGAAGTACCGGCGCTTGCGTGCGAGGACTTGGGACCCGATGCTCAGGCCCAGGCGTTCTGCGATCTCCTCCGGCGCCTCGGTCGGGCCGATGAAGAGCACGGTCACAGAGGGCTTGCCGCCGGACTGTTCCGCTTCCGCCAGGTAAGCGGCCTTGCCGGCCGTCCGGTGTATGCGGCGGAACCGGTCGGAGGACTTGCGCTGCACGGGCGGCCGGGAGCGGACGAACGAGCCGCGCCCGTGGTGGGTCTCGATCAGTTGCGTGGCCCGCAGTTCCGCGACCGCTTTGCGTACGGTTCCCGAGGCGACTCCGTAGCGCTCCATGAGGGTTGTTTCGCTCGGCACAGGGTCCCCGGCCGCCAGTATGCCGGACCGGATCTGTGCCGTGAGGTCGTCGGCGATCTGGAGGTACTTCGCTTTGGCCGAAGAGGTTACGTCGCTGCCCGTCATGGTCCTTCTGAGTCTCCTATTCTCATGTACATGAGTAACATCCGTCAGGAGAAGCCGTCAACGCCGCTTCACTCCGTGTCCGTGGCCGGAGTCGTCGTCCGGGAGGACGGGCGCGTACTCGCGATCAGGCGGGCCGACAACGGGACCTGGGAGCCTCCCGGGGGTGTGCTCGAACTGGCCGAGGCGCCGGAGGACGGCGTCTGGCGGGAGGTCTACGAGGAGACCGGTCTCAAGGTGCGGGTCGAGCGGCTGACCGGGGTGTACAAGAACACGTCGCGAGGCATCGTCGCCCTGGTCTTCCGCTGCCGGACCGAGGGAGGCTGCGAGCAACTGTCCGCCGAATCAACCGCAGTCGAGTGGCTGACCCCGGCCGAGGTCGGGGCACGGATGGCCGAGGTCTACGCGGTCCGCGTCGCCGATGCCCTGCTCGACGGTGCGCCGCAGGTACGCACGCACGACGGCAGGGCGTTTGCTCAGCGTGCCGAACACATCGCGAAGAAGGGGTAGTCATGTCGCAGACCGAAGGTGCGCGGTTGTTTCGGGAGAGTTGGATCGCCGGTGTGCGGCGGCACTTTCCCGGGGAGCCGAAGGCCGGGTACGTCACGCCGTGGGAGGAGACTCCGCAGTGGGAGCGGGAGGCGGCCGGGGCGGTGTGCGCGCAGGTGCGGCAGTTCGTTGAGGTGAGTGGCGGGCACGCGGCGCGGCTTTCGCGGGAGCAGAAGGGGCGGTTCGTCGCCCTGTGCTGGACGGCCCAGATGTACAAGCACTTCGAGGAGCCGAAGCCCGGATACGTCGCGGACTGGGATGACTTGCCGGAGTGGCAGCGGGAGACCGATGCCGACATCTTCGAGGCCATTGAGGCCGTGCGGTGAGTGCTGGATGCCTTCGAGCGCGTGAGGGAAAAGAGATGGAGGGGCGATCAGGGGACTGATAGCTTTTCGGTCGACCGTGACACCAGGCCAGGAGGTGAGACCCGTGAACGTTGTACGTACGTGGGTGCTCCCCCTCTCCGTTGCGGCCGGCGGCTGATCCAGGTCTCGCCGGGAGCGCCTTCCTCGCAGGCACTCTCGAAGGGCAACCGCCATGAACACTCTTCTCTTCACCGCCGAGTCCACCACTGACGGCATCGTCGAGCGCGACTTCACCGTCAACGGTGTCCCCGGGGTCCTCTGGTCCCCGCAGTCCGGCGCTGACCGCGCGCCGCTGGTCCTCCAGGCCCACGGGGGCGGGAGCCACAAGAAGCACCCGGCGATGTCGGGCCGGGCCAGGTACCTGGTGCACGGCTGCGGGTATCACGTGGCCGTTCTCGACGCGCCCGGGCACGGCGACCGGGAGCGCACCGAGCACGACGAGCGGGAGGTCGCCGCGCTGTTCGCGGCCAGGGCGGCAGGCGAGCCGGAGGGGCCGATCGTCGTCCGCTACAACGACTACCTGGCCGAGCTCGCCGTGCCCGAGTACCGCGCGCTGCTGGACGCCCTCCAGCAGCTTCCGGAGATCGGCCCGGACGGCCCGGTCGGCTTCTGGGGCATCAACATGGGCACCGCGATCGGCGTGCCGTTCGTGGCCGCCGAGCCCCGGATCACAGCCGCGGTCTTCGGCCAGCACTGGCCCGACGCGCTGGCCGGTCACGCGGAGCGGGTCACCGTCCCGGTCGAGTTCGACCTGCAGTGGGACGACGAGCACATCTCCCGCGAGGAGGGCCTCGCCCTTTTCGACGCCTTCGCCTCGACGGAGAAGTCCCTGCACGTGAACTCGGGGAAGCACAAGGAACTGCCCCGCTTCGAGGCGGAGAGCGCGGTCCGCTTCTTCGCCCGGCACCTCGGCTGACGCGCATCCAGGTGGTTCAGGAGTTCCGCTGACGCCTGGCGATGAAGCGGCCGATCTCTCCTGCGGCACCGCGGGGGAGATCGGCGTGCGCCGACTTCGGCAGGGCCGAGACGACTGCACGCAGCTCCTCCGCGAGCTCCGGCAGCAGGGTCCACACCGTCGCGGGCACGTTCACGGTGGCGAGCAGCAGGTCGCCCTCGTAGAAGGAGGCGTCGAGCAAGGGCTCCTCCACCAACAGGCGCACGGCGAGCGGGACGACGTAGGGCAACGCCACCCCCTGCGAGACGAGTGTCCGCAGGTCAGCCGCCCTCAGTTCGCGCAGCGGTACGCGTCGCAGCGCATGCACCGTCCGCACCAGGCGAGTCGCGTCGGCGGGCGGATCCGGCCAACGGGGCGGGTCCAGCTCATCGAGCGTGCGGTCGAGGTGCAGCAGAGGGTTCATGGCGTTCATTGTCGGCCTCGCCGTATGCGTGCGGGCCGGTGACGGGCAGTCGGGAAGTGCCGGGGAGCCGACGCCCGGGTACGTCGCGGACCGGGGCGCGCCTTGCCGGAGTGGCGGCGGGAGGCCGATGCTGACGTGTGCAGCGGAGTGGCCGGACCCGGGGGGATCGGATGAGTACACCGGAAGCGTGGGATCTCGGTGCGACCGTCGACGGGCGGTACCGGGTGCTCGGGGAGCTGGGGCGCGGCGGCATGGGGGTCGTCCACCGGGTCCGGCACCTTGCGTGGGGCATCGACATGGCGGTGAAGAGCCCGCGGCCGGAGGTAGTCCGGGATCAGGGGGACGAGGAGCTGTTCGTCCGGGAGGCCGAGACCTGGGTGTCCCTCGGACTGCACCCGAACGTCTGCGCCTGCCACTACGTGCGCCTGATCGACGGGGTGCCACGGGTGTTCGCGGAGTACGTCGACGGGGGCAGCCTCGCCGCATGGATACGCGACGGCCGCCTCTACGCGGGAGGCGCCGACGAGGCCCTCGGCCGGGTGCTCGACATCGCCGTCCAGATGGCGCGGGGCCTCGACCACGCCCACCGCGCGGGTCTGGTCCACCAGGACGTGAAGCCGGCCAACGTCCTCCTCGACCGGACCGGCACCGCGAAGATCACCGATTTCGGTCTCGCCCGTTCCAAGCACGCCGTGCCCACGGGAGGCAGACCCGTGCTCGGCTGGGAGCCCGAGGGCAGCGTCCTGGTCCCGACCGGCGGGATGACCCTCGCGTACGCCTCCCCGGAACAGCTCTCCGGGCGGGCGGTGGGGCGGCGCAGCGATGTCCACAGCTTCGGGGTCTCGATCCTGGAGATGGTCACCGGCGGTGTGCGCTGGCAGTTCGGCTCGATCGCGGGCTTCGCCCTGGACGACTTCCTGACCGATGCCTCGAATCGCGTCGCCGCTCCGCCGGAACTCGCCCATCTCCTCCGGCACTGCCTGCGCCCGCACGCCTCGGGGCGGCCGCCGTCCATGGCGGACATCGCGGACGTGCTCAGCGACATCTACGAGTCGTGGACCGGCTCCCCGTACCCGCGTGCCCTGCCCGAGGCGGCGGAGCTGCGGGCCGACGAGCTGAACAACCGCGCGCTGTCACTGCTCGACCTGGGCCGCGAGGACGAGGCGGCCGAGGCGTTCGTGGCCGCCCTGGACGCCGACCCCCGGCATGTGCCCGCCCTCTACAACGACGAGCTGCTGCGCTGGCGGCGCGGCCGGCGCACCGACGAGGGCGTGCTCACCCGCATCGAACGCGTCCGGCAGGACGCCGAAGACCCGGCGGAGGCCCGCCGTCTCCTCGCCCAGGTCCAGCTGGAGCGCGGCGCCCTCCCCGAGGCCCGCGCGCTGCTGGAGGACCTGGTCCGGGAGCGGCCGGACGACCGGGAGGCCGCGTCCGCGCTCGACGCCGCCCGGTCCGGAGCCGTCGCGCACGCCGGACCGGGCGAGGTCCGGCACCTGCCTGTGCCGGTCCGCCTGCTGGACACACTCGCGGGCCTGCCCCCGAAGAGCTGGCGGCAGGAATCCCTGCCCACGGCACTCGCCCATGACGCCCGGCTCGCCCTCACCGGCTGCCCGGACGGTGCGCTGCGCCTCTGGGACGTACGGAACGAACGGTGCGTGAAGACGCTCAGGGGACACCGCCGCGAGGTGGAGGCCGTCGACCTCACCCCGGACGGCCGGCACGCCCTGTCGCAGGGCGCCGACGGGGCGGTCCGCTACTGGAACCTGTCCAAGGGCTTCCTGGCCCGCCCGGTCATCGGCACCCCGCTGCACCGGGGCGAGCCGAGGCCCCTGGACACGGCGCGGCCCCCACGGGTGCCGCGGGACCCCGAGCGGCACTCCGTCCGCCTCACCCCGGACGGACGCACCGCCGTCGCCGTGGACCGGCACGGCACGGTCCGGGTGTGGGAGACGCGCGGCGGCGGGTTGCGGGCGACCCTTCCCGGCCATCTGGAGGGCGTGGGAGTGGTGGTGACGCCGGACGGGAACCGGGTGATCGTCACTCCCCGGGAGAGGGACGCCTTCTCCGTACCCGAGGAGCGGAGAGACTTCGCCGCCCTCGTCCGGGACGTGCCCTCGGGAAGGCGACTGCACGCGCTGACCGGGCACGGAGTCATGCCGGGTGTGCTGTGTGTGTCGGCCGACGGCCGGCGGGCGGTGACGAGCACCTTCGACACGCTGATGCTGTGGGACCTGGACACCGGACGCCGTCTGCGGACGTTCACCGGCGCTCCGGGGACCACCGTCGCCGTCCTCTCGCCGGACGGCCGGCTCCTGGCCTCGTCCGGACACGCGTACACCGGTGTCCGGCTGTGGGAGACGGAGACGGGCCGCTGTCTGCGTACCTATCGGGGATACGAACGCGAGGTCGGCACGGTCGCCTTCACCGACGGCGGCCGGACCCTGGTGTCCGCCTCGGCCGACCGGACGGTCCGCGCCTGGTCGCTGCCGGGCGGCTACGTCAGCCCGCCCCGCTTGAGCGAGCCGCGCCGGCCCGTGGAGGTGAGCCGGCTCGGGACCCGGGCGGACACCCTGCTGACGGATGCCGAGGAGGCGCGGATGGCCGGCCGCTACCACCTCGCCCTCGCCCATCTCGAAGCGGTGCGGGCGACGACGGGGTACGAGCGGGCGCCCCGGGTGATGGCCGCCTGGGGGGAACTCGCCCGGCACACCCGCCGCACCCGCCTGCGGGCGGCCTGGCCCGTAAGGGAGTTCACCCATCCCGGCGCGAAGAGCGGGTCCGTGGCCCTGTCCGCCGACGGGCGGCTGGCCGCCACGGGCAGCTGGGACGAGACGGCTCGGCTGTGGGACGTCGAAACCGGTTCTCTGATACGGGAGTTCACCGGCCACACGCGACATGTGCTCGACGTTCGCCTCAGCGAGGACCGCAGTCGGCTGCTGACCGCCGACAGCGCGGGGACGGTGCGCCTGTGGCGGACGGAGACGGGGGAGTGCCTGCGCACGCTGACGTTCGGCGAGCGCGTTCCGTCCGGCGAGGAACGGCCCGTCTCCGTCTGCTTTCTGCCCGGCGGCCACCGCACGCTCGTCGGCACGCGGGACGCCGTGCTGTGGTGGAATCCGCACGACGACCGGATCGAGCGGACGACGGAGACACCGGGAGACCGGCGCGGGCGGAAGATCGTCGCCGCCGCGCCCGACGGCCGCACCCTCGCGGTCGCCGGCCGCGCCGGGGTCGACCTGCTCGCCGCGGACGGCACGGTCCTGCACAGAGTGACCGATCCACGGGCCCAGCGGTCCGTCCAGCACTGGCAGCCGGCTCAACTGTGCTTCACGGAAGGGGGGCGGCGCCTGCTCGTCGCAGGGGGCATGGGCGTGGATGTCGACACCGTGCGGGTCTGGGACGTCGACACCGGAACGGCGGTCCGGGAGTTCGGCGGGCCCAACGCCTGCCGGCGCCTCGCCGTCACCGACGACGGCGACTTCGCCCTCTCCGGCGGCTTCGCCTCGCAGGCGCTGGCCTGGGACGTGCGGACCGGCCGCCGGCTGCGGGCCTTGGACGCCCACGCCGGGACCTCGACCGTGGCGGATCTGGCGATGACCCCGGACGCCCGGCTCGCGGTGGTCCGCAGCATGGACGGTGTCCTGCGGGTGTGGCAGCTGGACTGGGAGCTGGAGGTCCCGGACGCCCCGGCCGACACTCCTCCCGGCCGGTAAGGTCCCGCCCATGACCGGCCGACGAGCGACAACCACCCTGTGGCGGCCCACAGGCCCCGAGGAACTGGACCTGGTACGCGACCTGAACTGGCGTGCCTGGCCCCCTCGTCTCCCCGAGCAGCCGATCTTCTACCCGGTCCTCAACGAGGACTACGCGATCCGGATCGCGAGGGACTGGAACGTCAAGCACAGCGGCGTCGGATACGTGACCCGCTTCGAGGTCGACACGGAGTTCCTGAGCCGGTACCCGGTGCAGCGGGCCGGTGGCCGGACGATCCTCGAACTGTGGGTCCCAGCGGAGGAGTTGGAAGAGTTCAACGCGCACATCGTGGGTGAGATCCAGGTGACCCACGAGTTCCGCTGAGGGCGCTCCTGCCCGACAATGGGCGGAACCAGGGGGAACGGGGGAGGTACACCATGTATGCGGTTCTCATTGTGTTCGGGCTGCTCCTGAGCGCCATCGTGTTTCTGATCGTGAAGGTGCACCTGCGGCACCGGCGGCGTACGCACACCTTCGAGGGCCAGGAGATCGAGCGGCACCACAGCGCGGAGATACGCAACATCCGCGCCGCCCACACCTCGGTGGCCGTCCACAACAGCTTCGTCAACGGGGGCAACGACTACCGGCCCAGGCAGGGCCGAAACCTGAGGTAGTCTTTCGCATTCCCGCACAGGGACATGACCAAGGAGGTGGGACCCATTACCGCTGTATCGACCCGGGTGCTCCCCTCCCGTGAACGCGTGGCCGACCGGACTTAGGGCCTGCCGCGGAGCACCCCTCGGCGTTCCTCCGAAAGGCTCCGCACCATGCCCGTTCCGCTGTCACCGTCCGACCTCTCCTCACTCACCGCCACCCTCCGCGCCGCCGGATGCGTCTTCGCCGAGGACGAGGCCGGGCTCATCGCCGCCACCGCCGCCGATCCCGCCGAAGTCGCCGCCATGGCCGCACGGCGCGCCGCCGGGCACCCCCTGGAACACGTCCTCGGCTGGGCCGAGTTCGCCGGGCTGCGGATCACCGTCGATCCCGGCGTCTTCGTCCCCCGCCGCCGCACCGAGTTCCTGATCGACCGGGCCGTCGCCCTGGCCCCGGACCCGGCCGTCGTGGTCGACCTGTGCTGCGGCTCCGGCGCGCTCGGCGCCGCGCTCGCCGCCGCCCTGGACCGGGTCGAGCTCCACGCCGCCGACGTCGAGCCCGCCGCCGTACGCTGCGCCCGGCGCAACATCGGGGACCGGGGGCGTGTCCACGAGGGCGACCTCTTCGCGCCCCTGCCCGGCGCCCTGCGCGGGCGCGTCGACGTACTCCTCGCCAACGTGCCGTACGTACCGACCGGCGACGTCGCCCTCCTCCCCGCCGAGGCCCGCGTCCACGAACCGCTCGTCGCGCTCGACGGCGGCGGCGACGGCCTCGACGTCCTGCGCCGGGTCGCCGCGGAGGCGCCCCGCTGGCTCGCCCCGGGCGGCAGCCTCCTGGTCGAGACCAGCGAGCGGCAGGCGGACACCGCCGCGGGGGTCCTGGCGGACAGCGGGCTCGTGACGCGCGTCGACTCCTGTGAGGAGCGGTACGCGACCGTCGTGACGGCGTCGCGGCCGTGACGCCGGGGGCCGTACCCCGGCCGCTTCCCGCGCCCCGCGCCCGTACCGCCTAAACTCCGAAGGCTGGGAGCTGATCGGGCGGCGAGCGGGAGAGCGTGGGATGACCATGGTGCCGGGGCGCAGAAGCAGTACGTTCACCCGACTGCTGCGGCACGGTTTCACCGACCCGTCCGCCGCCGAGCGGCTGCTCGACCTGCCGGACTTCTCGTCCGTACGCACCGACTCGGTGCTCCTCGACGCGCTCGGGGCCACCGCCGACCCCGACCTCGCGCTGCGCGGCCTCGTCCGGCTGGTCGAGGCGGAGGAGGCGGGGGAGCGGCAGATCCTGCTGGACACCCTCGTCACGGCCAAGCCCCTGCGGGACCGGCTGCTCGGGGTGCTCGGCGCGTCCGAGGCGCTCGGCGACCACCTGGGCAGGCACCCGCGCGACTGGCAGGCCCTCGTCACGTACGAGGCCGCCGACCTGCACCCCGGGATCGCCGAGTTCGAGCAGGAGCTCGCCGGGGCGGCCGGGCCGGACGCCCTGCGCGTCGGCTACCGGCGCTGCCTGCTGTCCATCGCCGCCCGGGACGTCTGCGGCACCACCGACGTCGCCGAGACCGCCGCCGAGCTGGCCGACCTCGCCACCGCGACCCTGCGCGCCGGCCTCCGTATCGCCTCGGCCGCCGCCCCCGGCGACGCCGCGCAGTGCAGGCTCGCGGTCATCGCGATGGGCAAGTGCGGCGGCCACGAGCTGAACTACGTGTCCGACGTGGACGTCATCTTCGTCGCCGAGCCCGCCGACGGCGCCGAGGAGAACAAGGCCATGCAGGCCGCGACCCGGCTCGCCTCGCACCTCATGCGGATCTGCTCCGACACCACCGTCGAGGGGACCATCTGGCCCGTCGACGCCAACCTCCGCCCGGAGGGCCGCAACGGCCCCCTCGTCCGCACGCTCTCCTCGCACCTCGCGTACTACCAGCGCTGGGCCAAGACCTGGGAGTTCCAGGCACTGCTGAAGGCCCGGCCCGTGGCCGGGGACCGGGCGCTCGGCGAGGAGTACGTCGAGGCCGTCTCGCCGCTCGTCTGGCAGGTCGCGGACCGGGAGAACTTCGTCCCCGACGTCCAGAAGATGCGCCGCCGCGTCGTGGACACCATCCCCGTCGACCGCGTCGACCGGGAGCTGAAGCTCGGCCCCGGCGGGCTGCGGGACGTCGAGTTCGCCGTCCAGCTCCTCCAGCTCGTGCACGGCCGCAGCGACCCCGCCCTGCGCAGCGGATCGACCCTGGAGGCGCTGGGGGCGCTCGCCGAGGGCGGTTACGTGGGGCGCGTCGACGCCGTACAGCTGGACGACGCCTACCGCTTCCTGCGCGCCATGGAACACCGCATCCAGCTCTACCGGCTGCGCCGCACCCACCTCGTCCCCGACGAGGAGCCCGACCTGCGGCGCCTCGGCCGCTCCCTCGGGCTGCGCACCGACCCCATCGCCGAGCTGAACCAGGCGTGGCGGCGGCACGCGTCCGTGGTGCGGCGGCTGCACGAGAAGCTGTTCTACCGGCCGCTGCTCGACGCCGTCGCGCAGCTCGCGCCCGGCGAGTCCCGGCTCAGCACCAAGGCCGCCACCGCGCGGCTCGTCGCCCTCGGTTACGAGGACCCGGCCGCCGCCCTCCGCCACCTGGAGGCGCTGTCGTCCGGGGTCTCCCGCAAGGCCGCCATCCAGCGCACCCTGCTGCCCGTGCTCCTCGGCTGGTTCGCGGACTCCGCCGACCCGGACGCCGGGCTCCTCGGCTTCCGCAAGGTGTCCGACGCGCTCGGCAAGACCCCCTGGTATCTGCGGCTCCTGCGCGACGAGGGGGCCGCCGCCGAGAACCTCGCCCGGGTCCTGTCGGCCGGACGGCTCGCCCCGGACCTGCTGCTGCGCGCCCCCGAGGCCGTCTCCATCCTCGGCGACCCGCACGGCCTCGCCCCGCGCAGCCGGGAGCACCTGGAGCAGGAGGTGCTGGCCGCCGTCGGCCGCGCGGACGACGCGGAGACGGCCGTCGCGGTGGTGCGCGGGGTGCGCAGGCGCGAGCTCTTCCGCACCACGGCCGCCGACCTCATCGGCTCGTACGGTACGGAGGACAGCCCCGCCGAGCCCGACCCCGGGGCCCTCGTGGACCGGGTCGGCAGCGCCGTCACGGACCTGAACGCCGTCACCATCGCCGGTGCGCTGCGCGCCGCCGTCCGCGCGGAGTGGGGCGACATCCTGCCGACCCGGTTCGCCGTCATCGGCATGGGGCGGTTCGGCGGGCACGAGCTGGGATACGGCTCCGACGCGGACGTCCTCTTCGTCCATGAGCCGCGCGCGGGTGTGGACGAGCAGGAGGCGGGCCGGGCGGCGAACCGCGTCGTCGCCGAGGTGCGGCGCCTCCTCCAGCTGCCCACCGCGGACCCGCCGCTCCTCATCGACCCGGACCTGCGCCCCGAGGGCAAGAACGGGCCCCTCGTGCGCACCCTGAAGTCGTACGACGCGTACTACCGGCGCTGGTCCCTGGGCTGGGAGAGCCAGGCCCTGCTGCGCGCCGAGCCGATGGCCGGGGACCTGGACCTGGGCGCGGAGTTCGTGAAGCTGATCGACCGCCTGCGGTATCCGGCGGACGGGCTCGGCGACGACGCGGTCCGCGAGATCCGGCGGCTCAAGGCCCGGATGGAGTCGGAGCGGCTGCCGCGCGGGGCGGACCCGACGCTGCATACGAAGCTGGGGCGCGGCGGGCTGAGCGACGTCGAGTGGACGGTCCAGCTGATGCAGATGCGCCACGGCCACGAGGTCCCCGGCCTGCGCACCACCCGCACCCGCGCCGCGCTGGCCGCGGCGCGCGCGGCGGACCTGATCTCCGAGGAGGACGCCCAGACCCTGGACGAGGCGTGGGTCCTCGCGACCCGGGTCCGCAACGCGGTGATGCTCGTACGGGGCCGCCCCGGCGACACCTTCCCCTCGGTCCCGCGCGAGCTCACCGCGGTGGGGCGGTACCTGGGGTACGAGGAGGGGCACGTCGGGGACATGCTGGACGACTACCGTCGGGTGACGCGGCGGGCGCGGGGGGTTGTCGAGGAGCGGTTCTACGGGGGCTGAGCGGGGCCCTCCGGGGGTCTCGTGGGGCGCCGCTCACACCCCGCTCCTCAATCGCCGGAGGGGCTTGATGTGGCCGCTGCCCGGCCCGGGGTCAGCGGCGGGTCGCCGCAGGCTCGCGGTGGGGCTGCGCCCCCAGCGCGCTGAGGCGAGGGCGGTCCGACTTGCGCGGGATGCACCTGGGCAGCCGGTGCGGTAGCGACCCGTACCACGCGTACGACACCGCGTAACCGAACGCCAGGCACGCCACACCCCCCACCGCGTCCAGCCAGAAGTGGTTCGCCGTGGAGACGATCACCATCAGGGTGACCGTGGGGTACAGCAGGCCCAGGATGCGGGCCCAGGGGGCCGAGGCCAGGGCGAAGACGGTGAGGCCGCACCAGAGGGACCAGCCGATGTGCATCGACGGCATCGCCGCGTACTGGTTCGACATGTTCTTGAAGTTGCCCGACGCCATCGAACCCCAGGTCTGGTGGACCAGGACCGTGTCGATGAAGTGGCTGCCGTTCATCAGGCGGGGCGGGGCCAACGGGTACAGGTAGTAGCCGAGCAGCGCGACCGCCGTGGTCGCGAACAGGGCCAGCCTGGCTGCCGCGTAACGGCCCGGATGCCGGCGGAACAACCATACGAGCACACTGATCGTGACGATGAAGTGCAGCGTCGCGTAGTAGTAGTTCATCGAGACGATGAGCCATGTCACCGAGTTGACCGCGTGGTTGACGGACTGCTCGACCGCGATGCCGAGGAAGCGTTCGACCGACCACAGCCAGTCCGCGTTGGCGAGCGCGGCGGCCTTCTGCTCCGGGACCGCGTTGCGCACCAGCGAGTACACCCAGTAACTCATCGCGACGAGCAGGATTTCGAACCAGAGCCGGGGCCGCCGGGGCGACCGTGGGGAACGCAGCCGGGACGCGACGTGATCGAGTGGTCTGTCGAGCGCTCTGCCGAGCCCGTGTGTGCGACCGGACTGCTTCGTGTTCGCCTCGGGAGCCGCCTCGTTCACGATGGGTGACGGGGTGGCCTCCGTGCGGCCTTCCTGTCGTTTCACGCTCAATTCACCCATAGGCACAGAGTCTGCCAGATTTGCCTTCTCTGCCCGATGATCCTCCGGCGGAGCGCGAGTTGCACGTCCGGCGCGGAGTGCCCAGGTGTGCGCGACGGGCTGGTTACGCCCCCGCGTGCGATCCTGGAAGAGCCGCCGGGGCAGGGGCGGCCGTGTCCTGGCCGGGGCCCGCCGCGGTGGAGCCGCGTACGACCAGCTCCGGCATGAAGACGAACTCGCTGTGCGGGGCGGGCGTGCCGCCGATCTCCTCCAGGAGCGTGCGCACCGCGGCCTGGCCCATCGCCGTCACCGGCTGGCGGATCGTGGTCAGCGGCGGATCGGTGAACGCTATGAGCGGCGAGTCGTCATAGCCCACGACCGACAGCTCGCGCGGGACCTCGCGGGAGAGCCGGCGGGCGGCCCTGATCGCGCCGAGCGCCATCATGTCGCTCGCGCACACCACCGCCGTGCAGCCCCGCTCCATCAGCGCGGACGCGGCGGCCTGGCCGCCCTCCAGCGTGTAGAGGGAGTGCTGGATCAGCTCCTCGACCCCGTCCGCCGTCAGGTTCAACTGCTCGCGCATCGTGGCGTGGAAGCCCTCGATCTTGCGGAGCACCGGCACGAAGCGCTTCGGGCCGACCGCGAGCCCGATCCGGGTGTGGCCGAGCGACACCAGATGCGTCACCGCCAGCCGCATCGCTGCCCGGTCGTCCGGCGAGATGAAAGGTGCCTGCACCTTGGGCGAGAAGCCGTTGACCAGGACGAAGGGGACGCCCTGGGCGCGCAGTTGCTCGTAGCGCCCCATGTCGGCGGAGGTGTCGGCGTGCAGCCCGGAGACGAAGATGATCCCGGAGACGCCCCGGTCGACCAGCATCTCGGTCAGCTCGTCCTCGGTGGAGCCGCCCGGGGTCTGGGTCGCGAGGACCGGGGTGTAGCCCTGCCGGGTCAGCGCCTGCCCGATGACCTGGGCGAGAGCCGGGAAGATCGGGTTCTCCAGCTCGGGCGTGATCAGGCCGACGAGCCCCGCGCTGCGCCTGCGCAGCCGTACGGGCCGTTCGTAGCCGAGTACGTCGAGCGCCGCGAGGACGGATTCGCGGGTGGCAGCGGCTACCCCGGGCTTGCCGTTCAGTACACGGCTGACCGTCGCTTCGCTGACCCCCGCCTGAATTGCGATATCGGCAAGCCGTGCGGTCATGGCATTGGACTGTACCGGGAGCGGGTCGGATTGCCCACCATGCACAGGAATCGGGCGGGACCGGCCGTCCCGGGGCGCCGGGAGCGGCGCCCCGCCACTCCCGGCGGCAACATCTTGCAAGGTCTTGCGATCCTGGTTTGCCGGCTGCGGTCAGATCGTCGCACTGCGGAATCGGGGCTGGTAGGCCCGCTGTGGCAGGGATCGGGGAGTTTCGTCAAGTGGCTTGACGGCAACCTTGAGGACACGCCAATGTAACGATCGCCGGGGCTTGCAGAAATCTTCCGCAAGGTCTTTCGGTCGTCTTTCATCCTTGTTACGTTCACGTCGACCCGGCGCCGCGACGGAGCGGTACGGCAGTTGAAGGAGTTCAGATGCGACGTGGCATAACGGCCACCGCCCTGGTCGCGGCCCTGGCGCTCGCGGCGACCGCCTGCGGCAGCGACGACAAGTCCGACGGCGGTTCCAAGAGCTCGGGCGAGCTCTCCGGCACCGTGACGTGGTGGGACACCTCCACCGCGGGCAGCGAGGACAAGGTCTTCAAGAAGATCGCCGAGGGCTTCGAGAAGCTGCACCCGAAGGTCGACGTCAAGTACGTCAACGTGCCCTTCGGTGACGCGCAGAACAAGTTCAAGAACGCGGCGCAGGCCGGCTCCGGCGCCCCCGACGTGATCCGCTCCGAGGTCGCCTGGACCCCCGAGTTCGCGGACCTCGGCTACCTGGCCCCGCTGGACGGCACTCCCGCCCTGCAGAAGCAGGACGACTTCCTGAAGCAGGCCGCCGCGTCCACCAAGTACAACGGCAAGACGTACGCGGTGCCGCAGGTGATCGACTCCATGGGCATCTTCTACAACAAGAAGATGTTCAAGGCGGCCGGCGTCGAGGTCCCCACCACCATCGACGAGCTGAAGACCGTCTCCAAGAAGATCAAGGCGAAGACCGGCAAGACCGGCTTCTACCTGCGCGGCGACGACGCCTACTGGTTCCTGTCCTTCCTGTACGGCGAGGGCGGCGACATGGTCAACGCCGCCGACAAGGCCGTCACCATCGACGACGCCGCCGGGGTCAAGGCCATGAAGGTCGTCAAGGACCTGGTCGACTCGGGTGCCGCCAAGACGGACGCCACGGACGGCTGGGAGAACATGCAGGCGTCGTTCAAGAACGGCGACGTCGCGATGATGATCAACGGCCCCTGGGCCGTCGCCGACACCTACACCGGCAAGGAGTTCAAGGACAAGGCCAACCTGGGCGTCGCCCCGGTCCCGTCCGGCTCCGCCGCGCAGGGCGCCCCGCAGGGCGGTCACAACCTGGCCGTCTACGCCGGTTCCAAGAACCTGGACGCCTCCTACGCCTTCGTCGACTACATGACCTCCGTCAAGACGCAGGCCCAGGTCACCAAGGAGCTGAACCTCCTGCCGACCCGTACCTCCGCCTACGCCGAGGAGCCGGTCGTCAACAACGAGATCGTCGGCTTCTTCAAGCCGGTGGTCGAGAGCGCCGTCGAGCGCCCGTGGATCCCGGAGACCGGCAGCCTCTTCGCGCCGCTCGTCACCGAGTACACCAAGGTCCTCACCGGTCAGACGACCCCGGAGAAGGCGGTCAAGACGACCGGTGACTCCTACCGCAAGCTCCTCAAGGGCTGGAAGTAACTCAGGAAGGCAGGCCGGCTGATGGCTGTCCACACCAGCCAGTCGGTGGTGAAGGCCGCGGGCGACGACGTCGCCCGCGGCCGGAGCCGCGGAACTGGTAACCCCCCGCCGCCGGGACGGATACGGCGGGCCCTGTCGACGCACTGGTACGCCTGGACGATGGTGGCCCCGGTCGTCGTCGTGATCGGCGTGATCATCGGTTACCCCCTGGTCCGCGGCATCTACCTGTCGCTGACCGACGCCAACGAGCGCAACGTCGCGCGGTCCATCGGTGTCAACCACCTGCCCGCCACGTACAAGTTCGTCGGCCTGGACAACTACACCGACGCGCTCACCGGCGACCAGTTCCTCGGCACGCTCGGGTGGACCCTGGTGTGGACGGTCTCCTGCGTGGCCATCACCTTCGGCCTCGGCATGGCCCTGGCGAACATCCTCAACCGGAGGATCGCCGGCCGCTCCGCCTACCGGATGGCGCTCATCCTGCCCTGGGCCATCCCCGGCTTCGTCTCCGTCTTCGCCTGGCGCTTCCTCTACAACCAGGACCGCGGGCTGCTCAACAAGGTCCTCGCCGGCGGCGGCATCGACGGCATCGACTGGCTGGGCGACCCGACCATCGCCAAGGTCTCCGTCATCGTCGTCAACGTGTGGCTCGGCGTGCCGTTCATGATGGTCGCCCTGCTCGGCGGCCTCCAGTCCATCCCCAGCGAGCAGTACGAGGCCGCGGAGATGGACGGCGCCACCGCCTGGCAGCGCTTCCGCCACGTCACGCTGCCCGGACTGCGGCCGGTCTCCACGACCGTCATCCTGCTCTCCACCATCTGGACCTTCAACATGTTCCCGGTGATCTTCCTGCTCACCCGCGGCGGACCCGGCGAAGCCACCCAGATCCTGGTCACCCAGGCGTACAAGTTCTCCTTCGAGATCAGCCCGCGCGACTTCGCGCAGTCCTCCACGTGGGGCGTGCTGATCCTCGTACTCCTGCTGATCTTCGCCGCGGTCTACCGGCGAGTCCTGCGCACCCAGGGAGACGACTGGTGACCACCGCACCCACCCCCACCGCGCGGCACTCCGCACAGCGCCCGGCCAAGGTCCGGCGGCGCGGCGAACGCTCGCCGCTGGCCTCCACCGCACTGCACCTGACGCTGATCGGCGCGTCCGTGATCGCCGTCTTCCCCGTGCTGTGGGTCCTGCTCACCTCGTTGAAGCCCGCCGAACTGGCCACCACCACGGACTTCTTCAAGGAAACGACGTTCGAGAACTACACGAACCTCATCCAGGACACGAAGTTCCTGACCTGGTTCGGCAACTCGCTGATCGTCGCCGGCCTCACGACGCTCATCGGCGTCATCGTCTCGGCCTCCACCGGCTACGC
The DNA here is from genome assembly GCF_045206345.1 of Streptomyces sp. NBC_00209. Taxonomy (NCBI): domain Bacteria; kingdom Bacillati; phylum Actinomycetota; class Actinomycetes; order Kitasatosporales; family Streptomycetaceae; genus Streptomyces; species Streptomyces sp. NBC_00209. Next base: position 5,221,582 of record NZ_CP108121.1, read on the forward strand.
CGTCAGCCGCTTCCGGTTCCCCGGCAAGCGCGGGCTGATGTGGACGCTGCTGATCACCCAGATGTTCCCGGTCGCCGTCCTCATCGTGCCGATCTACAACATCATGGCCGGCATGGGGCTGCTCAATAAGCCCGCCGGTCTCGTCATCACGTACCTCACCATCTCGGTGCCGTTCTGTGCCTGGATGATGAAGGGCTTCTTCGACACCATCCCGCGCGAGATCGACGAGTCCGGGCAGGTCGACGGACTCACCCCGTTCGGCACGTTCTGGCGGCTCATCCTGCCGCTGGCCAAGCCGGGCCTCGCGGTCACCGCGTTCTACTCCTTCATCACCGCCTGGGGCGAGGTGGCGTACGCCTCCGCCTTCATGGTCGGCGAGGACAACCTCACCCTCGCGGGCGGCCTCCAGCTGTTCGTCAACCAGTACGGCGCCCAGTGGGGCCCGATGACCGCCGCGTCCGTACTGATCGCGATACCCGCGGCCCTGGTGTTCCTGTTCGCCCAGAAGCACCTGGTCACCGGCATGTCCGCCGGAGCCGTCAAGGGCTGAGCACGCCCGTACGACCCGCCCCACCCGCACCAGTCACGGTGGCGCCGGAATCCCGACCCGGTCCCGGCGCCACCCCCCACCCAGACACCTCAGGGACGACATGACCCAGCACCTCGCTGCCCCCTCCACCGGCACGTCCGACGACGCCGCCGGCCACCGCACCGGCTGGTGGCAGGACGCGGTGATCTACCAGGTCTATCCGCGCAGCTTCGCCGACGGCAACGGTGACGGCATGGGCGATCTCGCAGGCGTACGCGGCAGACTCCCGTACCTGAGGGAGCTCGGCGTCGACGCGGTCTGGCTCAGCCCCTTCTACGCGTCCCCGCAGGCCGACGCCGGGTACGACGTCGCCGACTACCGGGCCATCGACCCGATGTTCGGCAGCCTGCTGGACGCCGACGCGCTCATCCGCGACGCCCACGACCTGGGCCTGCGGATCATCGTCGACCTGGTGCCCAACCACTCCTCCGACCAGCACGAGTGGTTCAAGCGCGCGCTCACCGAGGGCCCCGGCTCCGCCCTGCGCGACCGCTACCATTTCCGCCCCGGCAAGGGCACCGACGGCGAACTCCCGCCCAACGACTGGGAGTCCATCTTCGGCGGCCCCGCCTGGACCCGCACGGCCAACCCGGACGGCACCCCCGGCGAGTGGTACCTCCACCTCTTCGCGCCCGAGCAGCCCGACTTCAACTGGGAGCACCCGGCCGTCGCCGACGAGTTCCGCTCGATCCTGCGCTTCTGGCTCGACATGGGCGTCGACGGCTTCCGCGTGGACGTCGCGCACGGCCTGGTCAAGGCCGAGGGGCTGCCGGACCTGGGCACCCACGACCAGCTGAAGCTGCTCGGAAACGATGTCATGCCGTTCTTCGACCAGGACGGGGTGCACGAGATCTACCGCAGCTGGCGCACCATCCTGGACGAGTACCCCGATACGATGGGGCCCGCAGGGCCTTCCTCAGAAGGGCGGGGGCGGGCGACGGGTGGGCGGATCGCGGTCGCCGAGGCGTGGACCCCCACCGTCGAGCGCACCGCCAACTACGTGCGCCCCGACGAGATGCACCAGGCGTTCAACTTCCAGTACCTGGCCACCGCCTGGGACGCCGCCGCGCTCCGCGAGGTCATCGACACCTCGCTCGACGCGATGCGGCCCGTCGGCGCCCCCACCACCTGGGTGCTCTCCAACCACGACGTCACCCGGCACGCCACCCGGTTCGCCAACCCCGCGGGCCTCGGCACCCAGATCCGCACTCCCGGCGACCGCGAGCTCGGCCTGCGCCGGGCCCGCGCGGCGAGCCTCCTGATGCTGGCGCTGCCCGGCTCCGCCTACGTCTACCAGGGCGAGGAGCTCGGCCTGCCCGACGTCACCGACCTGCCCGACGAGGCCCGCCAGGACCCCTCGTTCTTCCGGGCCGACGGCCAGGACGGCTTCCGCGACGGCTGCCGCGTCCCGATCCCGTGGACCCGCGAGGGCTCCTCGTACGGCTTCGGCGCGGGCGGCAGCTGGCTCCCGCAGCCCACCGGCTGGGGCGAGCTGAGCGTCGAGGCGCAGACCGGCGCGACCGGCTCCACCCTGGAGCTGTACCGGGCCGCCATCGCCGCCCGCCGGGCGCACCCCGGGCTCGGCGCGGGCACCGAGGTGCGCTGGCTGGACGCCCCGGAGGGGCTGCTCGCCTTCGCCCGCCCCGGGTTCGTCTGCACCGTCAACACCACGGGCACCCCGGTCCGCATCCCCGTACCGGGCGCGGCCCTGATGTCCAGCGCGCCGGTCCGGGCCGACGGCGACACGGTCGAGCTGCCCGCCGACACCACGGTGTGGTGGACGGTGTGACGACCGTCCCCCTGCCGCGGGGCCCCGGCGCGGGCGGTGCGCTGCGGCTGTCGGACATCGCCGGCCAGGCGTCCGTCAGCGAGGCGACCGTCAGCCGGGTGCTCAACGGCAAGCCGGGCGTCGCGGACACCACGCGTCAGCGGGTGCTCGCGGCGCTCGACATCCTGGGCTACGAACGGCCCGTGCGGCTGCGGCAGCGCAGCGCCGGGCTGATCGGCCTGGTCACCCCCGAGCTGACCAACCCGATCTTCCCGGCGTTCGCCCAGTCCGTGGAGCAGGTGCTCGCCGGGCACGGCTACACGCCGGTGCTCTGCACCCAGCTGCCCGGCGGCGCCACCGAGGACGAGCTGGTCGAACAGCTGGTCGAGCGCGGTGTCGGCGGCATCGTCTTCCTGTCCGGGCTGCACGCCGACACCTCGGCCGACCCGGCGCGCTATGCCGCGCTGACCGAGCGCGGGGTGCCGTTCGTCCTGATCAACGGGTACAACGAGCGGATCAGCGCCCCGTTCGTCTCGCCCGACGACACCGCGGCGGTGCGGATGGCCGTGAGCCATCTCGCCGAACTCGGCCACCGCCGGGTGGGCCTGGCCATAGGGCCGCAGCGCTATGTGCCCTCGCGCCGGAAGCGGGACGGCTTCGTGGACGCCGCGGTCTCCGTGCTCGGCCTGGACCGCGCGGACGCCGAACTCCTCGTCTGCTCGACGCTGTTCAGCGTCGAGGGCGGACAGGTCGCGGCGGGCGCGCTGCTCGACCGGGGGTGCACCGGGATCGTCTGCGGCAGCGACCTGATGGCGCTGGGCGTCGTCCGCGCGGCCCGGGACCGCGGGCTCGACGTGCCGCGGGACGTGTCCGTGGTGGGCTTCGACGACTCGCAGCTCATCGCGTTCACCGACCCGCCGCTGACCACGGTCCGCCAGCCGGTCCAGGCGATGGCGGCGGCCGCGGTGGGCGCGCTGCTCGAAGAGATCGGCGGCAGCCCCGTACAGCGTACGGAGTACGTGTTCCAGCCGGAGCTGGTGGTCCGGGGCTCGACGGCGGCGCTGCGCAGCGCCTGAGCGGGCACCCGCACACGAAGGGAGCCGGGTCCGGAGGGGGGGACCCGGCCCTCGACGGCCGGGGTCAGTCCTCGCCGTCGCCGTCCTTGAAGAGGCGTACGGTGCCGAGGATCTGGCGGATCGTGGCGTCGGAGACCTCATCCGGGACGCCGTGCGCGCCGACGTAGGTCCACGAGACGAACTTGCCCGCCGCGTTCTTGAAGGCGAACGTCACCGCCTTGCCGTCGGTGTCGCACTTGCCCTTCTTCGGCGACCCGGACGACGTGACCGTGACGAGGCTGCCCTCGACGCCGCTCTTCGTACGGAAGGACTCGGGCTCACCGACCGTCAGGCGCGAGCGGTCGGGCTGGGTGTAGAGGCCGTAGACCCAGGTCTTGGCGGTGTCCTCGGCGGCCTCGGCCGCGCTCGTGGAGCCCTGTTCCCCGGTGGTGCCGACCGAGGCGAGCGAGGACTCCTCGGGGGTGCCGTCCTTGTCGTCGTCGGACGTGCACCACTTCTCCTTGAGGACCGCCGGGGCCATCATCGCGACCAGCGGCTTCTCCTTGGGGTCGTCGTTCTCGGTCACGTAGCTCACCCAGTCCGCGGACTGGCGCTTCCACGAGGCGGGCACGTCGAAGGTGATGCCGCGCTTGGCGTTGACCACCGTGTTCCAGCCGGCGACGAGCGGGTCCGAGCCGCCGCCTCCGGCGTCCCGGTCCGTCTTGTCGGTGCTCGCGGACGCACTCGCGGTGGGCGTCGGCCGCGGACCGGCCTCGTCGTTCCCGTCGTCGCGGAGGGCCAGGTAGCCCACGGCCGCGCAGGCCACGACGACCGCGGCCGAGGCGGCCACCACGGCGACCGTGGTCCGGTTGCGGCGGGGGCCGGGCGGCTCGGGGGCGCTCATGCCCATCGTGGGCGCGGCGTGCCAGTCGGGGGTGCCGTGGCCGGGCTGCGCCGAGGGCGAACCGGGCTGCGCGCCCGGCGTGTTGGGCTGATCGGTGTGCGACTGCTCTCCTGGCCACATGGGGCGAGCCTAGTCGCGGCCCGGACACGCCTCAGGGGCGGGCTGACACAGGAGAGGCACCGGAAGTCGGCCCGGTCGGGCCGGCGGGGAGTGTGACTCCCGGCGCCCCTCTTGTTCTTCGACCGGCCCGGCCGCCCGGGCGCGTGGGGCCCGGGGTAACGGGGCCCCCGGCCGACCGGACCGGAGTCGGGAGAAACGTAACAGGGCTGCAATGTCTTGCGTAAGACCTTGCAGGAAGAAATCCGCGGTATTCCGTGGATGTGAGCGGGCGGTGTCCAAAGGGTTGACCGGGACCTGCCGGGCTCGTACGGTCTCGCTGCGGCAAGGTTTGCATTCTTGCAGCAAGAACATTCAGGAGCCTTGAGGGCAGGGCGCGTTGCCGTAAGGGCTGAACCGTCACCCGCAGTTTCCCCCACAGCAGGAGGAACACATGGCCAGCAGACCCCTGTCTGCCGCGCTCGCCCTCGTCGCGGGAGCCGCCGCCCTCGTGGTCCCCGCCACGACGGCCGAGGCGTCCGCCCCGGGCACCAAGGACGTCACCGCCGTCCTCTTCGAGTGGAAGTTCGACTCCGTCGCCCAGGCGTGCAAGGACACCCTCGGTCCGGCCGGCTACGGCTTCGTCCAGGTCTCGCCGCCCCAGGAGCACATCCAGGGCAGCCAGTGGTGGACCTCGTACCAGCCGGTCAGCTACAAGATCGCCGGGCGGCTCGGGGACCGTACGTCCTTCGCCCACATGGTGAACACCTGCCACAGCGCGGGCGTCAAGGTCGTCGCGGACTCGGTCATCAACCACATGACCAGCGGTTCGGGCACCGGCACCGGCGGCACCTCGTACACCAAGTACAACTACCCCGGCCTCTACTCCTCGGCCGACATGGACGACTGCACCGCCCAGATCAGCAACTACGGCGACCGCGCCAACGTCCAGAACTGCGAGCTGGTCGGGCTCGCCGACCTGGACACCGGCGAGGACTACGTACGCGGCAGGATCGCCGGTTACCTCAACGACCTGCTCTCACTCGGCGTCGACGGATTCCGCGTCGACGCGGCCAAGCACATGCCCGCCGGTGACCTCGCCAACATCAAGTCCCGGCTGAGCGACCCGGGCGTCTACTGGAAGCAGGAGGCGATCTACGGGGCCGGCGAGGCCGTCTCGCCCGACGAGTACGCGGGCACCGGCGACGTCCAGGAATTCCGCTACGCCCGCAGCCTCAAGCAGGTCTTCAACAACGAGAACCTCGCCAATCTGAAGAACTTCGGCGAGGGCTGGGGCTTCATGTCCTCATCGAAGGCCGCGGTGTTCGTGGACAACCACGACACCGAGCGGGGCGGCGACACGCTGAACTACAAGGACGGCGCCCGCTACACGCTCGCCAGCGTGTTCATGCTGGCCTGGCCCTACGGCTCGCCCGACGTCCACTCCGGCTACGAGTGGTCCGACAAGGACGCCGGCCCGCCCAACGGCGGCACGGTGAACGCCTGCTACAGCGACGGCTGGAAGTGCCAGCACGCCTGGCGCGAGATCTCCTCCATGGTCGGCTTCCGCAACACCGCGCGCGGTGAGGCCGTCACCAACTGGTGGGACGACGGCGGCGACCGGATCGCCTTCGGGCGCGGCTCCAAGGCGTACGTGGCGATCAACCATGAGGGCTCCTCGCTGACGCGCACGTTCCAGACCTCGCTGCCCGCCGGCGACTACTGCGACGTCCAGTCCGGCAAGGGAGTCACGGTCAACGGCTCCGGCCAGTTCACCGCGACCCTCGGCGCCGACACCGCGCTCGCCCTGCACACCGGCGCCCGCACCTGCGGCGGCTCCACCGGCACCACCGACCCGGGTACGGAGACCGGCACCGCCGGAGCCTCCTTCGGCGTCAACGCCACCACCCGGCTCGGCCAGAACATCTACGTCACCGGCAACCAGTCCGCCCTCGGCAACTGGAACACCGGCAGCGCGCCGAAGCTGGACCCGGCGACGTACCCGGTCTGGAAGCTCGACGTGAGCATGCCCGCGGGCACCACGTTCGAGTACAAGTACATCCGCAAGGACGCGAGCGGCAACGTGACCTGGGAGAGCGGTGCCAACCGCACGGCCACGGTGCCGTCCTCCGGCAAGGTCACCCTGACCGCGGACGTCTGGCGCGGCTGACCTCCACCCCCCACCGCCGGACGGGCCGTCCCCCAGCGGCCCGTCCGGCCCCGCACACCCCCGTACCCCTCCGAGGAGAGCCCGAGTGAAACGTCCGTACCCGCGCGTGCCCGCACGCAGAACGGCGACCGCCGTCGTCGCGGCCGCCCTGTGCGCGGCCCTGGTGCCCGCGCTGCCTGCCGCCGCGGCCCGGCCGCCCGCCGCGCCCTCGGACGCCAAGCTGGCCGCCCAGGCCACCCGGCACGACCTGACCCGCGAGCAGTTCTACTTCGTGATGCCCGACCGGTTCGCCAACGGGGACACCCGCAACGACCGCGGCGGGCTCACCGGTTCGCGCCTGGAGACCGGCTACGACCCCACCGACAAGGGGTTCTACCAGGGCGGAGACCTCAAGGGGCTGACCGACCGGCTCGACTACATCAAGGGGCTCGGCACCACCGCCATCTGGCTCGCGCCGATCTTCAAGAACCGGCCCGTCCAGGGCACCGGCAAGGTCGCGTCGGCCGGCTACCACGGCTACTGGATCACCGACTTCACCCAGGTCGACCCGCACTTCGGCACCAACGCCGACCTGACGAAGCTGATCGACAAGGCCCACCACAAGGGCATGAAGGTCTTCTTCGACGTCATCACCAACCACACCGCCGACACCGTCGACTACGCCGAGAAGACCTACGGCTACAAGTCCAAGGGCGCCTACCCCTACCTCGACCGCGACGGGCGCCCCTTCGACGACGCCGCCGGCATGGCGAAGGTCGACGCCGACTCCTTCCCGTACAAGCCGGTCAGCGGCGGCGGCAAGACGCCGTCCTGGCTCAACGACCCGACGATGTACCACAACCGGGGCGACTCGACGTATGCCGGCGAGTCCACCACGTACGGCGACTTCTCCGGTCTGGACGACCTGTGGACCGAGCGGCCCGAGGTCGTCTCCGGCATGGAGAGGATCTACGAGAAGTGGGTCCGGGACTTCGATATCGACGGGTTCCGGATCGACACCGTGAAACACGTCGACATGGACTTCTGGACCCAGTGGGCCACCGCGCTCGACGCGTACGCGGCCAAGCACGGGCGCAAGGACTTCTTCATGTTCGGCGAGGTCTACTCCTCGGACACCGCCGTCACCTCGCCGTACGTCACCCAGGGCCGGCTGGACGCCACGCTCGACTTCCCCTTCCAGGAGGCGGCCCGGCAGTACGCCTCGCAGGGCGCCCCGGCATCGAGGCTCGCCGCCGTCTTCGGCGACGACTACCGGTACACCACCGACGAGGCCAACGCCTACGAGCAGGTGACCTTCCTCGGCAACCACGACATGGGCCGCATCGGGACCTTCCTGAAGCAGGACAACCCGGAGGCCGGTGACGCGGAGCTGGTGCAGCGCGCGGAGCTCGCCGACGAGCTGATGTTCCTCGGCCGGGGCAACCCCGTCGTCTACTACGGCGACGAGCAGGGCTTCACGGGCGCGGGCGGCGACAAGGACGCCCGCCAGACCATGTTCGCCTCGAAGACCGCCGACTACCTGGACGACGACGAGCTGGGCACCGACCGCACGCACGCCTCCGACGCGTACGACGAGACCCACCCGCTCTACCGCACCATCGCCGCCCTCTCGAAGCTGACCCGGGACCACCCGGCGCTCCGCGACGGCGTCCAGACCGAGCGGTACGCCGAGGGCTCGGTGTACGCCTTCTCGCGCACCGACGCGAAGCGCGGCGACGAGTACGTGGTCGCCGTCAACAACGGCACCTCCGCGAAGACCGTCGCGCTGCCCACCGGATCCGCCCGCATGGATTTCCGTACGCTGTACGGCGGTAAGGGCACGGTCCGCAGCGGCGCCGACAGGACCGTCGAGGTCACCGTCCCGGCCCTGTCGAGCCTCGTGCTCCGCGCCGCCAAGCCCCTCGCGGCCCCCACCGCCAAGCCCTCCGTCACCCTGAAGGCGCCCGCCGCGGGCGCCACCGGCACCGTCGAGCTGACCGCCGACGTGGACGGCGGCTCGCTCAACCGGGTCGTCTTCGCCGCCCAGACCGGCAACGGCACGTGGACCACGCTCGGCACCGCCGACCACGCCCCGTACAAGGTCACCCAGACGCTGAGCGACAAGACCGCCGCCGGAACGCCCCTGCGCTACAAGGCCGTCGTGGTGGACCGCACCGGCCGCACCGCGAGCGCCACCGCCTCCTCCACGGCCGGACAGGCGCCCGCCCCCGCCAAGCCCGTCGCGGTCGAGCGGGACTACGCCGTCGTCCACTACCAGCGCGCCGACGACGACTACGACGGCTGGCAGGTCAAGTCCGGCGAGACCACCGCCGCGTTCGCCGGGCGCGACGCGTACGGCGCGTTCGCGTGGATCAAGGTGCCCGAGGGCGCCGCCACCGTCCCGTACACCGTCGCGAAGGGCTCCACCACCGACGGGCCCGAGCGCACCGTGGACCTCGCCAGGACCGGTGAGGTGTGGATCGCGCAGGGCGAGGACGGCCAGGCCGACACCGCGCCCGACGGGGCCTACCCGGACCAGGACACCACCAAGGCCGTCCTGCACTACTACCGGGCCGACGGCGACTACGACGGCTGGGGGCTGCACACCTGGACCGGCGCCAAGGAGCCCACGGACTGGGCCAAGCCGCTCCAGCCCGTGAAGAAGGACGCCTCAGGGCTCACCTTCGAGGTCCCGCTCACCGACGGGGCCACCGCGCTCAGCTACCTCCTGCACCGGGGCGACGAGAAGGACCTCCCCAGCGACCAGTCCCTCGACCTCGCCACGTACGGCCACGAGGTGTGGCTCCTCGGCGGCCAGACCGGTTACCTGCTCCCGCAGGCCGGCGGCGTGCCGACACCCGACCTCACCAAGGCCGAGGCGCAGTGGATCGACGCCGGCACCGTCGTCTGGAAGGTGAAGGCCACCGAGGCCACCAGCCAGCAGCTCGTGTACGCGGACAAGGGCGGCATCACCGTCAAGGACGGCGCCCTCAGCGACGAGGGGCAGTGGCTGCGCCTCACCCCGGCCGCGCTCACCGACGCCCAGAAGGCGAAGTACCCGCACCTCAAGGACTACCCCGCCTTCACCGTCGACGCCCGGGACCGCGACCGCGTCCGCGAGGCACTGCGCGGCCAGCTCGTCGCCACGCAGCGCGCCGCCAACGGGGCCCTGCTCGCCGCCACCGGGGTGCAGAGCGCCGGAGTGCTCGACGACCTCTACGGCGCGAGGGCGAGCGGCGCCGCCCTCGGCCCGGTCTTCCGCCACGGCACCCCCACCCTCTCGGTCTGGGCGCCCACCGCCCGTACCGTCGCGCTCGAACTCGACGGCAGGACCGTGCCCATGCGGCGCGACGACCGCACCGGCGTCTGGTCCGTCACCGGGAAGAAGAGCTGGACCGGCAAGCCGTACCGGTACGTCGTGAACGTCTGGGCGCCCACCGTCCAGAAGCTCGTCACCAACAAGGTCACCGACCCCTACTCCACCGCCCTCACCACCGACTCCGCCCGCAGCCTCGTCGTGGACCTGGAGGACCCGAAGCTCGCTCCCAAGGGCTGGAACACCCTGCGCAAGCCCGCCGCCGTGCCGCTGCGCGACGCGCAGATCCAGGAGCTCCAGATCCGCGACTTCTCCCTCGCGGACCCCACCTCCCAGCACCCCGGCGAGTACCTGGCCTTCACCGACACCCGCTCCGACGGCATGAAGCACCTGACGGAGCTCGCCGACGCCGGCGCCGGCTACGTCCACCTGCTGCCCGCCTTCGACATCGGCACCATCCCCGAGAGGAAGAAGGACCAGGCCAAGCCCGCCTGCGACCTGTCCGTCTACGCCCCCGACTCCGCCGAACAGCAGGAGTGCGTGACGAAGGCCGCCGCGAAGGACGCCTTCAACTGGGGCTACGACCCGCTGCACTACACCGTCCCCGAGGGCAGCTACGCCTCCGACCCGAACGGCACCCGGCGCACCGTCGAATTCCGGCAGATGGTCCAGGGCATCAACGGCGCCGGCCTGCGGACCGTCATGGACGTCGTCTACAACCACACCGTCGCCTCCGGCCAGGACAGCAAGTCCGTGCTCGACCGGATCGTGCCCGGCTACTACCAGCGGCTCCTGGAGGACGGCACCGTCGCCACCTCCACCTGCTGCGCCAACACCGCCCCCGAGAACACCATGATGGGCAAGCTCGTCGTGGACTCGGTCGTCACCTGGGCCAAGGAGTACAAGGTCGACGGCTTCCGCTTCGACCTGATGGGCCACCACCCCAAGGCCAACATCCTGGCCGTCCGCAAGGCCCTCGACGCGCTGACCGTCGCCAAGGACGGCGTGGACGGCAAGAAGATCATCCTGTACGGGGAGGGCTGGAACTTCGGTGAGATCGCCGACGACGCCCGCTTCGTCCAGGCCACCCAGAAGAACATGGCCGGCACCGGCATCGCCACCTTCTCCGACCGGGCCCGCGACGCCGTACGCGGCGGCTCCCCGTTCGATGAGGACCCCGGCGTCCAGGGCTTCGCCACCGGCCTCTACACCGACCCCAACACCTCCACCGCCAACGGCACGCAGGTCGAGCAGAAGGCCCGCCTGCTGCACTACCAGGACCTGATCAAGGTCGGCCTCACCGGCAACCTCGCCGACTACACCTTCACCGACACCTCCGGGAACACCGTCAAGGGCTCCGGCGTCGACTACAACGGCGCCCCGGCCGGCTACGCCGCCGCACCCGGTGACGCCCTCGCCTACGCCGACGCCCACGACAACGAGACCCTGTACGACGCGCTCGCGTTCAAGCTCCCGGCCGGCACCCCGGCCGCCGACCGGGCCCGCATGCAGGTCCTGGCCATGGCGACGGCGACCCTCTCGCAGGGCCCCGCGCTCTCCCAGGCCGGCACGGACCTGCTGCGCTCCAAGTCGCTGGACCGCAACTCCTTCGACAGCGGCGACTGGTTCAACGCCCTGCACTGGGACTGCCGGGCCGGCAACGGCTTCGGGCGCGGACTGCCGCCGGCCGCGGACAACGAGGCCAAGTGGTCCTACGCGAAACCCCTGCTGACCAACGCCACGGTCACCCCGGGCTGCGCACAGATCAACGGCACCTCGGCCGCGTACCGCGACCTGCTCACCATCCGCACCACGGAGAAGGACTTCGACCTGGCGAGCACCGCGCAGGTGCAGTCCCGGCTCGCCTTCCCGCTGTCCGGCAAGGACGAGACCCCCGGCGTGATCACCATGCGCCTCGGCAAGCTCGTCGTCGTCTTCAATGCGGCCCCCGGCACCATCACCCAGAAGGTGGCCGCGTCGGCCGGACAGGACTACGTCCTGCATCCCGTCCAGGCGAAGGGCGCGGATTCTACTGTCAAGAAGTCCTCTTACGAGCGGAGTTCGGGCAGCTTCACCGTTCCGGGACGCACGGTGGCGGTGTTCACCCTGCGCTGACCGCCACGGGACTACCGTATGGGCAGCCGCCCGGGGGTTCAGGGCCTTTCGTTTGGATCAGGCTGGGCTCGCGGGTCGTGGCACGCGTGTCTGCGGCGTTGTCGTCGGTTGCCAACGCTCCGCGTTGTCGCCCTCCTCCGCCTTGCAGCCACACGCACCACGACCCGCTCCCTGATCCAGCCTGATCCAAACGAAAGGCCCTAGCTTCACACACCCCCGGGCACGCCTTTCACTCCACCTGTGCAGCGACGGTGACGATGGCCAGCAACCTCCCCGAGGAGACCACCAGCTTTGTCGGACGAACGGCCGAGCTCACCGGGCTCGAACACGCCCTCGCCACCGGCCGACTGACCACCCTCACCGGCACCGGAGGCGTCGGCAAGACACGGCTCGCCCTCCGCGCCGCCCGCCGCGCCGCCCCCGGCTACCGCGACGGCGTCCGGTGGGCCGACCTCGCCCCGCTGCACGACGACGAACTCCTCCTCGCCACCGTCTCCGACGCGGTCGGCCTCAGCGACCACACCCTGCGCCCGCCCATCGACGTGCTGTGCGAATGGCTCGCCGACAAAAAGCTCCTGCTCGTCCTGGACTCCTGCGAGCACCTGCTCCCCGCCTGCGCCCACCTCCTCGGCGAGATCCTCACCACCTCGCCCGGGCTCACCGTCCTCGCCACCAGCCGCCAGCCCCTGAACCTGCGGGGCGAACAGCTCGTGGAGGTCGACCCGCTGCCCGTCGACGGCGCCGCCGACGCCCTCACCCTCTTCCGGGAACGGGCCACGGCCGCCGCCCCCGCCACCCCCTTCCGGGAACCGGGCACCGCCGAGGCGGCCGCCGACATCTGCCGCCGCCTCGACGGCATCCCGCTGGCCATCGAGCTCGCCGCCGCCGCGGTCGGCCGGCAGAGCGTCCAGGAGATCGCCCAGCGCCTCGGCTGCCGTCTCGACGTCTTCGCCGACACCTCGCTCCGCCCGGTCCGCCACCGCACCCTGCGCACCACCATCGGCTGGTCCCACGAGCTGTGCACCCCGCTGGAACGGCTCCTGTGGGCCCGGCTCACCGTGCTGCGCGGCGACTTCGAGGAGGACACCGCCGTCACCGTCTGCACCGGCGGCCCCCTCACCGAGGACGGCGTCCGCACCGCCCTGCGCGGCCTGGCCGCCAAGTCCGTCGTCAGCCGCGAGGGCACCCGCCACCGCATGCTCGACACCCTGCGCGAGTACGGCCGGATGTGGCTCGTGGAGCTCGGCGAGGAACGGGAGGCCGCGGACCGGCACGCCGCCTGCTTCCTGCGCCTCGCCCGCAACGCCCACGCCGGGTGGACCGGCGACGACCAGATCCTCTGGTACCACCGCATCGCCGACGCGCACGCCGACCTGTGCGCCGCGCTTGACCACCTCCTCGAACACGACCCCGCCGCCGCCCAGGAGATGGCCGGCCGCATCGGCTTCTTCTGGTGCTGCTGCGGTCACCTCCCGCAGACCCGGGGTTACGCCCAGCGCGCCCTGGACAACGGACCGGCCGGCGGCCCCCACCGCACCCGGGCGCTGTGGGTGCTCGGCATCTGCGTCCTGCTCCAGGGCGACTACCCGGCCGCCGAACGCATCGGCCGCGAGTGCGTCCGAGAGGCCGCCGCCGACGGCACCGACGAGGGCATCCTCGCCGCCGCCTATCTGCGCGGACTCACCTACCTGATGACCGGCGACCCCGAGAAGGGCCTGCGCGAGGCGCGACGGGTCCTGCGGACCACCGCGTCCGGGACCCGGCTCGAAGCGGCCTACCGGCTGCGCTGCCACCTCATCACCGTCTTCGCCCTCACCGGGCTCGGCCGGCTGGAGGAGGCCGCGTCGGCCGCCGTAGTGCTGCGGGCGGCCTGCGAGGCCCAGGACGAGTGCTGGACCCGGTCCTACGTCGACTACCAACTCGCCCTGATCGCGCTGCTCCAGGGCCGCGCCGCACCCGCCGCCGCGCACGCCCGGGCCATGCTCGCCGGCAAGCACCGGCTCCGCGACCGCTTCGGCATCGCGCTCGGCCTCGACATCCTGGCCGCCGCCATCGCCGCCCAGGGCGAGGGTGCCAGGGCCGCCCGCGTCTACGGCACCGGACAGGTCTACTGGCGCATGGTCGGCCACCCCCAGCGCGGCACCCCCGAGCTGGGCCCGGTCCGCGAGATCTGCGAGCGGCGCGCCCGCGAGGCGGTCGGCGACGCGGCGTACCGGCGGGCCTTCGAACAGGGCCGCGCCGACAGCGCGGAGGCGGGCCTCGCCCTGGCACTCCACGGCGAACTGCTCACATAGTGAATCCTTGTTGTGCGCCTTCGCCGGTACGGGAAGGCTGGGCGGCGTCCGTCCACGCCCCGACCGCCCCGGAGACCGCCATGCCGCAGATCACCGTCGACTACTCCGCCGAGCTCGGCGACGCCTTCGACCGCCCCGCGTTCGCACTCGCCCTGCACCCGGTCGTCGCCGAGACCGTCGACACCAGGATCGCCGCCTGCAAGACCCGCTTCCGGCGGGCCGAGGAGACCGTGGTCGCGGACGCGCCGGACGGCGACGCGCTCGTCCACGTGGACATCTCGCTGCTGCCCGGCCGCACCCCGGAGACCAAGGCCCGGCTCACCGAGGCCGTCCTGGAGCTGCTGCGCGCGCACCTCGGCACGGGCACCGGCCCGGCGCTGCACCTCTCGGTGGAGGCCCGGGACCTCGACCCGTCGTACCGGAAGGTCTGACCGGGCCCGGGTGCAACCCGGCGGGCGGTCCAAGGCACTTACCGGGTGAGACCGTCTCCGGAAGGAACCACCCCTGTGCTGAAGTACAGCCGCCGCTCACTGCTCCACGTTGCCGTGGCCACGGCCGCCCTGACCGTCGCCCTGTCCGCACCCGTGCCCGCCTCCGCGCTGGACGGGGCCGGGCGCACCTGGGCGGCCGAGGCCGCACCGTACGGCGACGCCACACTCCTCGACGTCGCGGATGTGGGGCGGGGGAGGACCTGGGCGGCCGGGTTCACCATCCACAACGAGGGCCAGGTGACGCGCTTCCGGCCCGTCGTCGCCGAACGCGCCGAGCCCGGCGCGGCGTGGACACCCGTGTCCTCGGCGACCGCGGCCGCCGGTGAGGTCAGCAGCAGGGTCAACGCCATGGACGCGAACGGCGGCCGTGACGTGTGGCTCGTCGGCGACGACTCCGCCGCCCTGGACGGAAAGGTGTACACCCAGCACTTCGACGGCAAGCGCTGGCAGGTCGTGCCGATGGACCTGCCGGAGAAGGCGGAGTACGGCTCCCTGCTGGACGTGGACGCGCGTCCGGGAGGCGCCTGGGCCGCCGGTATCGCGCAGATCGAGGTCTCCCGCACCTGGAACGAGGCGAAGGGGACCTGGAGCATCCAGTACCGGAGCGCCGGGATCGTCCGCCACTTCGACGGAACGACCTGGCGTGACGTGCCGATCCCCGAACTCCCGGGCGATTACTGGTACTTGAATGGTGTGCAGGCGGTCGCCGACGACGAGGTCTGGGCGACCGGTTACGACGGGGACAGCGGCAGCCCGCTGCTGATGCACTACGACGGCGCCTCCTGGCAGCGGGTGGACGCCCCCGGCGTCACGGACATCCCCGGCCAGGCCCAGAAGCTCGCCGTGTCCGGGGACGGCACGGTGTGGCTGGTCGGCGAGGACTGGTCGCCCGAGGACGGATCGACGCGCGCCCTGGTCGCCCGCCACGACGCCACCGGCTGGCACAAGCTCGCCGTGCCGGACGTACCCGCACGGCTCTTCGGCGTCACCGCACGCCCCGGAGGCGGCATCGCCGTCGTGGGCCAGAGCCTCGGCGAGCGGCGGGACGCGCTGGCGTGGGTCTGGGCGCCCGGGAGCCGGGGCCACTGGAAGGACCTCGGGCTTCCGCGGCCCGCTGCCACGGACCCCTCGGTTCCGGCGGAGAACGCCGCGAACGCGGTGACCGGTGGCCCGGCGGGGCTCACGGTGGTCGGCACCTCGACCGCCGGGGGCGCGGAGCCCCAGCCGTTCGTGTCCGTACGACGCTGACCTCCGGGGCGGCGTCCGCGCCGCCCCTACGGCAGCCGCTGCGTGGGCACCGTCGGAACGGCCGGAGCCAGCGCGGAGAGCCGGGTCAGCAGGTCCCCGAACGGCCCGTCCGCCGGCTCCTGCGCCAGCACCCGCAGCACGACCCCCGCCATCTCCTCGTCGTACGCCGCGCTCACGGCGGCCAGCGCGGCGAAGTCGTGCACGAGCTGCAACTCCAGCTCCGCCCGGGGCACCCGCCGCCCGTCCAGCCAGAGCAGCGCCGTCGACTCGGCGAGCGACACCCAGGACCGTACGACCAACTCCAGCCGGGCCGGGGGCTCCCCGACGTCCAGATGGGCCAGGATCTGTGCGCAGGCGGCCTGGCGCACCCCGTCGATCATGGCGTTCGCCGTGGACGAGCCCACCGCCGGACCGCCCCGCATCAGCGCGGCGAACCCGGGCCCGTGCCCGTCCACGAAGTCGAAGAACCGGCCCATCACCCGCAGCAGCCGGGCGCCGAGCGGCCCTTCACGCGGCTCCATGAACCGGGCCGCCAACTCGTCGGCCGCCCGGCGCAACGCCGCCTCGTACAGGCTCTGTTTGCCCGGGAAGTAGTGGTAGACCAGGGGCCGCGAAATCCCGGCCGCCGACGCGATCTCATCGATCGACACCTCGTCCGGCGTCCGGTGGCTGAACAACTCCAGCGCGACGCCGATCAGCTGCTGCCTGCGCTCCTCGACGCCCATCCTGCGCCGCACCCCGGTCGTCATGCCCTCCAGCGTACCGACCGGTGGGTCCGGGCCGGATCAGAGGTCCAGCACCAGCCGCTCCCCGCCCCGGCACCGGGATACGCAGATCAGCATGGAGTCCGCGCGCTCCGCGTCCGTGAGCAGGTCGTCGTGGTGCTCCACCTCGCCTGCCAGGACGCGCTGTTGGCACGTACCGCAGAAGCCCTGCTCGCAGGAGTACGCGACATGCGGCAGTTCGGCGCGCACGGCGGCCAGCACCGACTGGTCCGCCGCGACCGGGACCGTACGCCCCGAGCGGCGCAGCTCCACCTCGAACGGGGCCGCGCCGGCCGGGTCCGGGCCCGCCGCCGTGAAACGTTCCAGGTGCAGGGTGCGGCCGGGCGGCAGAGCGGCGGCGACCGCGTCCATCAGGGGCTCCGGGCCGCAGCAGTGGACCGCCGTGCCCTCGGCCGTGTCCGCGAGGGTGGCGGCGAGATCCGGGTGGCCCGCCTCGTCCTGCGGCACGACCGTGACCCGGCCCCCGTCGGCGCCCAGCTTCTCGACCTCCTCCAGGAACGGCATCGTGTCCCGGCTCCGGCCCCCGTACAGCAGCCGCCAGTCGGCGCCCTCGGAGGCCAGTCGGCGCACCATCGGCAGGACCGGGGTGATGCCGATGCCGCCGGCGATCAGGAGATGGGCGGGGGCGTCGGCGAGCGGGAAGCGGTTGCGCGGGCCGCGCACCTCGACCTCGGCGCCCTCGTGGAGCACGGTGTGCAGCTCGCGGGAGCCGCCGCGCCCGTCCTCGACGAACCGCGCGGCCACGGTGTACGAGCCGGTGTCGGCGGGGTCCCCGCACAGCGAGTACTGCCGGACCAGGCCGGAGGGCAGCACCAGGTCCAGGTGGGCGCCGGGCTCCCAGGCGGGCAGATCCGGCCCTTCCAGGCGGAGTTGGACGACGCCCTCGGCTGGGCTGGTCCGCCCGGTGACCAGCAGCCGCCGTCCGGTGGTCGAACGGCGCGTGTTCCGGCCGGATAGGGGTTCGTCCAGCGCGGGCATCGGCCACAGCGGGGACTTCTGTATGCGCCGGCGCACCGCCCGCCGGGCGAGCAGCACGGCTCCGGCCACCACAGCGACCGTGAGCGGGCGGGGGAGTGGCAGGGAACGCGGCATGGTCAGCGGGCTTCCGTCGTACGGGCCTCGGCCGCGACGGCGGCGGGCGAGCGGGTGAGGTAGTCGACGGCCTGGGCCGTGCTGCCCTCCTGCGAAGGATGGTACGTACGGCTCAGATAGCGCGGGATCGACCGCAGCATGGACGGGGTGCTGGGCAGGGTGCCGTGCCGGCCGCTGCGGTAGAACTGCCCGAAGGACGCCTTGCCGTCCAGCAGGCTCGGGTCGTTCTCCATGAAGAACCGGGTGCCGCGCTGCCAGAGGAAGAGCAGCGCGGAGAAGGCCGTCGCCCAGGTCCGCACCCGCCGCCGGTACCCGCCGTCGACATGCATGAACACGTCGAAGGCGACCGAGCGGTGCTCGACCTCCTCGGCGCCGTGCCAGCGCAGCAGATCCAGCATGGTCGGGTCGGCCCCGCGCCGGTCCAGCTCATCGGCGTTGAGTATCCAGTCGCCGAGGAAGGCGGTGTAGTGCTCGATCGCCGCGATCGTCGCCACCCGCTCCTTCAGCCACCAGGCGCGCGCCCGGCCCGGCGGCAGCGTGCGGTCGCCGAGCAGCCTCTCGAAGAGCCAGTCGACCTGCGCGGTGTACGGCGTCGGGTCGAGCCCCAGCTCCTTGAGGTGCGGGAGGACGTCGTCGTGGGCCTGGGAGTGCATCGCCTCCTGGCCGATGAAGCCGATGACGTCCTGGCGCAGCTCCTCGTCGTGGATGTACGGGAGCACCTGGCGGTACACGTGGATGAACCAGCGCTCCCCGGCGGGCAGCAGGAGGTGGAGCACGTTGATGGTGTGTGTGGTGAACGGGTCGCCCGGCACCCAGTGCAAGGGGGTCCGGTCCCAGGCGAAGCTGACCCGGCGGGCCTTGAGGGCGGTCCGCTCCGCCGCGACCGCCGCTGGCTGCGTGTGAGACATGGTGTCAACATACTGAGGGGTAAGCCCAGGGGACAGGGGCGTGCGCCGAATTCCCGGGCCCACCCGCGCCGGTCCGGCCGCTCAGTGCAGCGCGCCCACCCGGCTCCCGTCCCTCAGCCGTCCGCCGAGCCGGGGCCGGACCCCCTCGGAGGCGGGCACCGCGAGCAGCCGCCCCGGGGCGCTCCCCGTCACCCCGCCCGACGTGGACAGCGACGCGAACTGCTCGCTGCCCGCCGCCAGGACGTACCACCGCCCGCCCGGCGACTGCCACAGCACGCCCGCCAGCACCCTGGGCGTCCGCGCCCCGCACTCCGGCGCGTCCTCGCCCCGCGCCGCGACCGCGCCGGGCGTCGCCGGACGGGCGGAGGGGGCCTGGAACTGCGCGATGACCCTGCTCCCCGCCCCGCGCCAGGTCTCCGCCCGGGTGCACAGCCAGCGCGCCGTGCCCCCGTCCTCGGGCAGCGGTTGCCGGGCGTACGCCCAGGAGTTGACCGACCGCACCCCGTGCGAGCGGACCGCCCGCAGCAGACACGCGGTGCGCGCCCAGCTCTCCCGCTCGGCCCGCCCCGTGACGTCGTGCGGGCGGCCCGGGACGCCCGAGGTCAGCCGGGCCGGGGCGAGCTCGCCCAGGTCCGTTACCAGCCGCACCGAGGAGCCCCCGGTCAGCTCGACGGCCTCCCAGGACCGGCAGCCGGACCCCGCCGCCGGATCGGCCAGCGGGCCGGTCACCCCGTCCGGGGAGCGGTCCAGCGGGCGGGGCGCCCGGTCCGGCGCGAGCAGGTTCCGCACCCGGGCCTCCCGCACCCAGGGCGCCGTCAGATACCGCACCCCGTGCCCGGTCCTGGCCACCACCAGCGCGCCCGACGACCCCTCGTCCGCCCCGTCCACCCGGGCGAAGTCGAGGGCGGCGCCCAGTGCGGGGTCGGCGTTGCGCGGCTCTGCGTACCGCACGACGCGCAGCCCGTCGTGGAACAGCACCACCGCGGAGTCCCCCACCTCACCCGCGTACAGCAGCTGCGGAGCCCCCATCGGCGGGCCCGTGGGCGTGCCGGGTGTCGCCGACGTCCGGACCCCGGCGCCGGGCCGGGCCCACACCTCAAGGGCGCGCCGCAGCAGCCGGGTGTCCTGGGTGCGGTCGCCGCGGGTGGGCCAGGAGGTGAAGTCCGTACGCGCCGAGTGGAGCCAGTACGTCGCGGGCACCCGGCGCAACGCCCCCGGGTCCAGGGCCGCTTCGGACGCCGGATTGCGCGCGTACGGCGGGGCGGTCAGCCCGCCGTGCCCCCAGCCGCCGCCGGGCAGCCCGAGCAGCGCCCCGCACACCAGGAGCGCGGCGACGGCCGCGAGTGCGGTGCGGACGCGTCTGCGGCGGCCCGGCAGATCGGGCGGCCGGGCCTGGAGCGAGCAGGGGTCGAACTCCGGGGAGCCCAGGAGCGCGGGGCTCGCCCGCACCCCGTCCGCCTCGGTCAGGGCCGCGTGCGGATCGGTGACCCCGGCGGCGGCCAGCTCCCGCCGGACCTCCCCGTCCGCGAGCCCTTCCAGGCCGCGCAGGACGAACGCGGCCCGGGCGGGGGCGGTGAGCGCCGCCAGCTCGCGTTCCAGGGCGAGTTCACCGGCGCCGCCCGGGTGCGGGAGCAGTCGCAGGCCCCACGCCGACGGCAGGACGGGCGGCAACGCGGCGGGGCGCGGCCGCCACCGGAGGCGCCGGGCGCGCCCCGCCGCCAGCGCCCGGCGCAGCACCTGGCGCCGCACGTAGCTGTACGCGGGGTCGGCGTCGCCGGTGCGGCGGGGGAGCGGGACCGCGGCGGGTCCGGCGCGGTGGGCGGCCTGCAGGGAGCGCTGGGCGAGGGCGTGGGCGGCGAACACCCGCCGGGCGCGGCCCGGCGAGGGCGGCAGCAGGAGGTAGCCGATCCGCACCAGCCGCGGGTAGTGCTCGACCAGCGCGGCCTCGGCCTGTTCCGCGTCGGCCGGGGCGACGGCCTGCGGTAGCTCTGACGGTGGGCGCACATTCAGCTGAACGAGCGAATGGTGCGATGGTCACTCCGGAGCCCGTCCGCCGGGGCCCCGGCGGGGTCAGGCGAACCGGGCGAGCGGGCCGTCGACCGGTGCGCCGGTCATCCGGTTGGCGAAGGTGGACAGGGTGTAGGTGGCGATGCCGAGGGTCACCTCCAACGCGTTGCGCGCGGTGTAGCCGTGGGCCGTGAACGCCTCGATCGCCGCGTCGTCCACGGCCCCGTTGGCGGCGAGGACGGCCAGGATGAACCGCCGCATGGCTTCGAGGCGTTCGTCGGGGAGCGGGGTGCCCTCGCGGAGGGCGGCGAGGAGGGCGGGCTCCGCCTCCAGGGCGGTGAGGATCCCGGTGTGCATCGCCACGCAGACGTGACAGCCGTTCCGGGTGGCCATGGTCATGCTCAGGACCTCGCGCGAGAGCCGGTCCAGGGTGGTGGCCTCGAAGAGCGCGTTCATCCGGAGGAAGCCGGTCAGCACCTCGGGGGAGGTCGCCATGCGGGCGGCGGCGGACGGCAGGAAGCCCTGCTTCTGCGCGATGGCGGTCAGACCGGACCGGGCGTCGGCGGGGGCGGATTCGAGGGTGTGGTCGGGGAAGGCGGTCGCGGGCATGGTGGGACCTCTCGACTAAACTCGACAACGTGATTGACGGTAAAAACGTAAACCAAGTTGTCGAGTTTCGCAATGGCTGAGCGTGCGGGCGGGCGCGGAGAAGCGCGCCCCGAAGAGGTCGGCCGGGGCTTCGAGCTGCCCCTTCTGCTGTTCGCCGGCTTCCGTACGGTCATCGACGCACTCCACCGTGAGCTGGCCGAGCAGGGGCACCCGGACATGCGGCCCGCGTACGGCTACGCCCTCCAGGCCGTGGGCATCGAGGGGGCGACGGCCAGCGAGATCGGCCGCCGCCTCGGCGTCTCCAAGCAGGCCGCGGGCAAGACCGTCGACCGGCTGGAGAGCCTCGGTTACGTGGAGCGCGCCGACGATCCGGCCGACGGGCGCCGCAAGCTGGTCCTGCTGACCGCACGGGGCGTCGACGTGCTCCGGCGGTCCGCCGAGGGCTTCGACCGGCTGCGCGCCGAGTGGGTCCGGGTCCTCGGCGCCGAACGTGTCCGCGCCCTGGAGGACGACCTGCGCACCATGGCCCCGGACGGCGCCTTCCGGCTCGATGTGGCGGCCTGGTTCAACGGCTGAGCGCAGTCCCGGAGACTTGGACTTCTCTCACCAGACATAGGACGTATGGAGTCCGCACCCTTTCCGTGGGCCTCTCTCTACGGCAGCATGCACGTGTCGGCACCCGAGAGATCCGACCACTCGCTGGTCGTGAAGGAGAGGGAACCATGGCACGACGCACCCATGTGCTCAGCGCGCTCGCGCTGGCGGCGGCCGCCGCGCTCATCCCCGTAACCGCCACCGCGCAGCAGGCCGCGCCCGGGCCGTCCGCCGCGGCGGGTGCGTGCCGGGGGCCCGTCAAACCGGCCTCGCAGATGACGGTGGAGGGCTGCGACAGCCCCGAGCGGATCATCGAGAAGGCGGCGAACGTCGTCCCCACCGCCGGGCAACTCGCCTGGCAGCAAAGGGAGGTCACCGCCTTCACGCACTTCGGCATGAACACCTTCACCGGCCGCGAGTGGGGCTCGGGCACCGAGGACGAGAAACTCTTCGCGCCGGCCGCCATCGACGCCGACCAGTGGATGCGCGCCTACCAGGCCGCCGGCGCCGAACAGGTCATGCTCACCGTCAAGCACCACGACGGCTTCGTCCTCTACCCCAGCCGCTACACCGACCACTCGGTCGCCCTCAGCCCCGGCAGCCCCGATGTCGTCGCCGCCTATGTGAAGGCCGCCCGCAAGGCCGGGCTGAAGGTCGGCTTCTACCTCTCGCCATCCGACGGCGCCGAACTCCCGCACGCCTGGCACGCCGACTGGGTCGAGCAGATCCGCGCCAAGGAGGCCGCCGGACAGTCGCTCTCCCTGCCCGAGCGGATGGCGCTGGAGGACGGCGACCGCGCCCCGGCCGGCCAGGGCCGCTTCGGCAACGGCAGCCCCGTCACCGCGCGCACCATCCCCACCCTCGTCCCCGGCGACGACCGCGCCTCCCGGGTGAAGAGCGGCAAGCTGCCCAGCTTCCAGGTGCGGGCCGACGACTACGACGCGTACTACCTCAACCAGCTGTACGAGATCTTCACCCAGTACGGCCCCGTCGAGGAGCTGTGGCTCGACGGCGCCAACCCCTGGTCCGGCTCCGGCATCACCCAGAAGTACGACGTCAAGCAGTGGTTCGACATGGTCAAGGCGCTCTCGCCGGACACCGTCGTCTTCCAGGGCCCCCAGGGGGTGCGCTGGGTCGGCAACGAGAACGGCACCGCCCGCGAAACGGAGTGGAGCGTCACTCCGCACACCACCGACCCGTGGACCGGGCTCGGCTCGCTGCCCAACGACTCCACCGACCCCGACATCGGCTCCCGCGCCCGGCTCCTCGAACCGGAGATCAACTACCTCCAGTGGTACCCGGCCGAGGCGGACGTCTCCAACCGGCCCGGCTGGTTCTACCACGAGGACGAACAGCCCAAGACAGCGGCGCAGTTGATGGACCTGTACGAGAAGAGCGTCGGCCGCAACGCCTCGCTCCTGCTCAACGTCCCGCCCGCCCCCGACGGCCGCATCGCCGCCGAGGACGTCACCCGGCTGACCGCCTTCGGTGCCGACGTGCGCCGGGTCTACGGCACCGACGTACGCAAGCGGCACCCGGGCCCGTACACCTTCGACCGCGTCGCCGTCCGTGAGGACATCCGGCGCGGGCAGCGGGTGGAGAAGTTCGCCGTCGAGGCCAGGGTGAACGGCGCCTGGCAGCGGATCGCCGAGGGCACCACCATCGGCCACGAACGCATCCTGCCGCTGCCCGAGGCCGTCACCGCCACGGCGGTCCGCGTCAAGGTGCTGGAATCCCGCGCGAAGCCGCACCTGGGCGCCACCACCCTGCACCTCAGCAGCCGCTAACCCCGGTCCAGATACGCCAGTACGGCCAGAACGCGGCGGTTGTCGTCGTCGGACGGCGGCAGGCTCAGCTTCCCGAAGATGTTCGAGGTGTGCTTGGCCACCGCCCGCTCCGTGATCACCATCTGCGAGGCGATCGCCGCGTTCGACCGGCCCTGGGCCATCAGTTCCATGACCTCCCGCTCGCGCGGCGTGAGGCCGCCCATCGGCTTGTCCTGCGAACGCCGCGTCAGCAGCTGCGAGATGACCTGCGGGTCCATCGCCGTGCCGCCCGCCGCGACCCGGCGCACCGCGTCGATGAACTGGTCCGCGTCGAACACCCGGTCCTTCAGCAGATAGCCGATCCCGCCGTTGCCGTCCGCCAGCAGCTCGCGCGCGTACAACTGCTCCACGTGCTGGGAGAGTACGAGGACGGGCAGCCCCGGCCGGGCCCGCCGGGCCGCCAGCGCGCACTGAAGGCCCTCGTCCGTGTGGGACGGCGGGAGCCGGACGTCGACCACGGCGACGTCCGGCTCCAACTCGGCGAGAGCCTTGGTGAGTTCGGGCCCGGTCTCGACGGCGGCCGCGATCTCGAAGTCGTACGCCTCCAGCATCCGCACCAGGCCGTCGCGCAGCAGGAAGAGATCTTCGGCTAGGACAACTCGCAAGGAATCTCCATGGTCACCATGGTGGGACCGCCCGCGGGGCTGCTGACGGCCATGATGCCATCGAATGTACCGAGCCGGCGTTCGATACCGCTCAGGCCCGAGCCCGCCCCGACCGAGGCGCCGCCCCTTCCGTTGTCCGTGACCGAGAACCGGAGCGCCCCGTCGCTGTGGCGCAGGTCCACCCAGATCCGGTCGGCCCCCGAGTGCTTCGCCGCGTTCGTCAGCGCCTCGCTGACCGCGAAGTACGCCGCCGACTCCACCGGCGCCTCCGCCCGGCCGTCGCCCAGCTCCACGTCCACGTCGCAGGGGATCGGCAGCCGCAGCGCCAGCGCCTTCACCGCGTCCCCGAGCCCCCGCTCGGCCAGCACCGGCGGGTGGATGCCGCGGACCAGGTCGCGCAGCTCCGTCAGCGCCTCGGCGGAGGACTCCCGGGCCATCGCCAGGAGCCGCTTCGCCTGCGCCGGGTCCTTCTCGATCAGCGCCTCCACGGTGCCGAGGTTCATCCCCATCGCGACCAGCCGGGCCTGCGCCCCGTCGTGCAGATCCCGCTCGATGCGGCGCAGCTCGGAGGCGGCCGTGTCCACCGCCTCGTGCCGGGTCTCGGTCAACCGCTCGATGCGCAGAGCGAGTTCCTGCTCCTGGGTGGGGGCGAGCACCGACCGGGCGAGCACGAAGTGCGCGCGCAGCAGCCGCTCGCTCACCAGCACCCCGAAGGCGAGGAGCACCACACCGAGCGCCGCGGCCAGCAGCCCCGTCGCCTGGCTGTCGACCGGGACGAACGCGTACCAGTACCGGTCGTCCGTGAAGACCCGCCACAGGCCCGCCGCCAGCACGAACCCCTCCACCGGGTACACCATCAGCGCCGCCGCCAGGATCGCCACCGTGTAGCCGGCCGTCATATCGACCACCAGCCACCGCATGTCCCGCCAGGTCGCCGGGTCCTTCAGCATCAGCGTGGTGCGCTCCACCTGCCCGGTGAACCCGCTCCGCACATCCTTCGGGAACGGCCGGTACGGGACGGGGATGCGCACGTCCGACCAGGTGATCGCGAGCAGCCGGCGCTGGTTGGCGTGCTTGCGGACCACCTCCAGGATGTACGGCGTGGTCACCAGGCCGATACCCAGCGGGATCATGGCGAGGGAGACCAGCGCCAGTACGAACAGCGTGCACGACCCCGCGAGGGCGGCGAACGACACCACCAGCCCGCGCCACGCGGCCAGCAGCGCCGCCCCGATCCGTCCCCGCTTCGCGTCCATCCCGGTCCCTCGTTCCCTCGCCGGGCCCTCTGCCGGCCCCGTGTCGCACCCAGTCTGACCCGGCGCACCCCGTACACGTCAGCCGGTTCCCCACCCGGTGGGGGTGTACCCAGCACCACCCCCGCCACCTCGCCCTATGTGCCGCGCGACCGGGTGTTTCACCGGCTGGGGCGACCGGCTCGGCGTTCCTAGATTCGAGGGGCATCGTCGGACTTCCACCAACAGGGGGCGAACCCGCCATGAGGCGTAACCTCGCGGCACGTATCGGTGTGTGGAGCGCACACCACCGCAAGACGGCCGTTCTCGGCTGGCTGCTCTTCGTCGTACTCGCCGCGGGCATCGGCGGCGCCTCGGGCATGGTCGAGATGACCGACGCCGAGAACGGCGCGGGCGACTCGGCCCGCGCCGAGCAGATCCTCTCCGACGCGGGGCTGAGCCACCGGGCCGGCGAACTCGTCATGGTGTCCGCCGCCGAGCCCGACGGCTGGCGCACCGCCGCCCGCGAGCTGACCGCCGCCATCCAGGACACCGGCGAGGTCACCGGCCTCGCGGACCCGGTCGCCTCCAAGGACCGCAAGGACGCGCTGATCACCTTCGAGATGAAGGGCGACCCGGACACCGCCCCCGACCGGGTACAGCCTGTGCTGGACGCCGTCGCCGGGGTCGAGAAGAGCCAACCCGGCGTCACCGTGAGTCAGTTCGGGGACGCCAGCGCCGGCAAGTGGCTCGGCGACCTGCTCGCGGACGACTTCAAGAAGGCCGAGTTCACCGCCGTACCGCTGGCCCTCGGCATCCTGCTGGTCGCCTTCGGCGCCGTCGTCGCCGCCCTGCTGCCCGTCGGGCTCGCGCTCACCGCGTGCATGGCCGCCTTCGGCCTGCTCTCGCTCGCCAGCCACCAGCTCCACCTGTTCCAGACCACGTACTCCGTGATGTTCCTGATGGGCTTCGCCGTCGGCGTCGACTACTGCCTGTTCTACCTGCGCCGCGAACGCGACGAGCGGGCCGCCGGACGCGACGCCGAGACCGCCCTGCGCATCGCCGCCGCCACCAGCGGCCGGGCCGTCCTGGTCTCCGGGCTCACCGTGATGGTCGCCATGGCCGGCATGTTCCTGTCCGGGCTGATGCTCTTCAAGGGCTTCGCCCTCGCCACCATCACCGTCGTGTGCATCGCCATGCTCGGCTCCGTCACCGTGCTGCCCGCCCTGCTGTCCTGGCTCGGCGACCGCATCGACGCCGGCCGGGTGCCGCTGCTGAACCGGCGCGGCAAGCGGGGGAAGGGGGAGAGCGGCCGCATCGCGGGCCGGGTGCTGCGCCCCGTCCTGAACCACCCGAAGTTCTCCGCCGCCGCCTCCGTCGCCCTCCTCCTGGCGCTCGCCGCGCCCGCGATCGGCATGAAGACCGAATCCCTGGGCCTGGAAAAGCAGTTCGGCTCCGACTCCACGCTGTCCGTCGCCTACCGCCACATCAGCGAGACCTTCCCCGGCGGCCCCGCCCCGGCCCAGGTCGTCGTGGAGGCCGACGACATCACCGCCCCGGCCGTCCGCAAGGCCCTCGCCGGCTTCGACCACGTCACCGTGCACCGGGCGCAGGACATCGCCGAGTTCGAGGTCCCGCTGCCCGGCGGCGAGAAGGACCTCAGCACCCTGCGCGACGACCGCCTGCCCGCCGCCTTCGACTCCACCGGAGCCCACGCCTACGTCACCGGCGAGGTCGCCGGGTCCGTCGACTTCAACGACCAGCTGAAGCGCGGGATCGCCCCCGTCTTCCTCTTCATCACCGCGGTGACGTTCCTGCTGATGCTGTTCTGCTTCCGGTCGTACGTGATCGCCGTGACGTCCATCGTCCTCAACCTGCTCTCCGTGGCCGCGGCGTACGGGGTGATGACCGCCGTCTTCCAGCACGGCTGGGGCGCCGGGCTGATCGGCTCGGAGGGCGTCGGCGCGGTCGAGTCCTGGATGCCGCTGTTCGTCCTCGTCGTCCTGTTCGGCCTCTCGATGGACTACCACGTCTTCGTGGTCTCCCGGATCCGCGAGGCGCACGGCCGGGGGATCGGCAACCGGGCCGCGATCGACGAGGGCATCCGCCGCACGGCCGGCGCGGTGACCGGCGCGGCCGTGATCATGGTGGCGGTGTTCTCGGTCTTCGCGACCCTGTCCATGCAGGACATGCAGCAGATGGGCGTCGGCCTCGCGGTCGCGGTCCTGCTGGACGCCACGCTCGTGCGGATGGTGCTGCTGCCCTCCGCGATGGCGCTGCTCGGCGAGCGCAACTGGCGCACCCCGCGCGGCCTCGGCCGGCTCCCGGGCCTGGACCACGGCGAGCCCGCGGAGACCCCGGCTGCCCCGGCCCCGGCCGGGTCGGGACCGCGCTGAGCAGGGCGTACGAAGGCGGGCCCCGGTTCCGGTCGTGCTGACCGGAACCGGGGCCCGCCCCATGCGCCGCGTGTCAGGGCGTGTACTTGTACCCGACCCGGCGCACCGTCTGGATCGAGCGGCGGTGCTCGGCGCCCAGCTTGCGGCGCAGCCGGGCCACATGGACGTCGACGGTGCGGCCGTCGCCCACATGCCCGTAACCCCAGACCGTCGTCACCAGCTGGTCGCGGGTGTGGACGCGGTGGGGGTGGGCCACCAGATGGGCCAGGAGCTCGAATTCCAGGTAGGTGAGGTCCAGCGGGCGCCCGTTGACGGAGGCGGAGCGCTGCACGGAGTCGATGGTCACCGGGCCCGTCGCCCCCGGCTCGGCCTCCGCCTCCGCCGTCCCCGGCACCGCGTACCGCGCGGCGGCCGCGGCGAAGGCCGGCTGCTGGTCGGCGGGCACGAGCACCAGGTAGCCGACCATCGGCGGGCGGCCCGGCAGGCTGGGCAGGGTGTGCTGGGGTGCGGGCAGCCAGGTGGCGCCCGGCGTCAGGAGCGCCGAGACATCGGCCTGCTGAACGGTCTCGTCGGGGGCGACGGCGCGCAGCCGGTGCCTGTTGGGGGAGGAGGGCGGGACGGAGGCGGTCGCAGCGGCAGCGGAGAAGGTACGGGTGTTCGCCATGAGGGGTCAGCTCTTTCGCGCGAGGGAGTCGTCGGTGGACGGACTTGCTGCGTGCGCGCGGACCGAAGGCCGGGTGAGGGCGTTAGAGGGCCGGCGCGTTCAGCGCGCGGCAACACACCCGGTCGAAGTCGTGATGCTGACGGGAGGGCCAGAACGGTTCGAGGTCGCTGCGACCGGTCGAGGTGTGCGGGAAACTGGCCATACCCCCATTGAAGCAGAGAACGCGGCCGGGGAGCAGACCTCTCCCACCCGTCGATACGGACCCTTTGCGTTGCGTTCCTCACTCCGGGGCGGACGGGACCGCAACCGCCCTACCCCACCAGCCGTTTCCGCCAGTCCAGGCCCGTCAGCCGGATCGCCTTGTCCGGCGAACCGTCCCACTCCACCGTCAGCCCGGCCTCGCCCAGCGCGGCCACCACCTCGCGGCCCACCGCTGCGGTCCGCTCCGGGGAATCATGGAAGCCGCCGTAGTACAGCGCGAGGCCGTGCCCGGCCGCCGCGCTCTCCGTACCCTGGCCGTGGAAGAAGACGAAGCCCCGGGCGTCCTCGCGCCCGGCCGCCCCGATCTCGCTCATCCCGCACGAGCGGCAGCAGGTGAAGTTCTCCCGGGCCGTGATGCCGCCCCAGTCGAGCCGGGCGAACGTCCGCTCCAGCCGGTCCGCGTCCGTCACATCGGCCCAGCCCCGCTGCTCCTCGACCCGCTCCAGCCAGAGCCGCTCGACCAACTCCCGCGCCTGGGACCGGGAGACCGGCCGCACCCCGTCCTTCACCAGGTAGTCCTCGGCCGTCTCGGTGAGCGTCTGCACGGTCCCGTAACCGCCGCGCAGCAGCTCCCGTACCCGGGGCTCCAGTTGCTTCCGGACCTCCTCGGCGAGCTCCGGTACGGGCTCCGGCTCCGGTATCCCGGCGCTCTCCCAGCGGGTGCCCGCGTCCCAGCCGGGTTCCTCGCGCGCCCAGCGCGTCATCAGCGCGAGGACCTGCCCGGGGTCGCCGATGACGGTACGGACATGGCTTGTCGCCGTCCCCGTACGGTGCTCCAACTCGTAGCCCCCACCGGCCTCGTGCCACACCTGGATGAAGGTGCCGGGGATGTCCGGTATCCGCTGGACGACCAGGAAGTTGTCCCCGCGCGCGCCGATGCGGTGCACGAGGTCCGCGAGTTTCTCGGCGGAAACACGGGTGTGGGTCTGCTGGTTCTCGGTCTCGACCTTGACGCTGAGCATGTGATCAGCCTGGCACACGGCACTGACGACGAGAGGCGCCCACCGCGACGTGCGGTGGGCGCCTCTCGTACGCGGGGGCGGATCAGATCTGGCCGGCCTTCTCCAGGGCCGAGCAGCAGGTGTCCACGATCAGCCGCGTGACGACGTACGGGTCGACGTTGGCGTTCGGGCGGCGGTCCTCGATGTAGCCCTTGCGGTCCTGCCCGACCTGCCACGGGATGCGCACCGAAGCACCGCGGTCGGAGACGCCGTAGCTGTACTCGTTCCACGGGGCGGTCTCGTGCAGACCGGTCAGGCGGTCGTCGATGCCCGCGCCGTAGTTCTTGACGTGGTCCATCGGCTTCGAGCCCTCGCCCAGCGACTCGCAGGCCGTGATGATCGCGTCGTAGCCCTCGCGCATCGCCTTCGTGGAGAAGTTGGTGTGCGCGCCCGCGCCGTTCCAGTCGCCCTTGACCGGCTTCGGGTCGAGGGTCGCGGACACGTTGAAGTCCTCGGCGGTGCGGTAGAGCAGCCAGCGGGCGATCCACAGCTGGTCGGAGACCTCCAGCGGGGCCAGCGGGCCCACCTGGAACTCCCACTGCCCCGGCATGACCTCGGCGTTGATGCCGGAGATGCCCAGGCCCGCCTTCAGGCAGTTGTCGAGGTGCTTCTCCACGATGTCCCGGCCGAAGATCTCGTCCGAGCCGACGCCGCAGTAGTAGCCGCCCTGCGCGGCCGGGAAGCCGCCCTCGGGGAAGCCGAGCGGCCGGTGGCCGTCGAAGAAGGTGTACTCCTGCTCGATGCCGAAGATCGCCTCCTGCCCGGCGAACCGCTCGGCGACCGGGCGCAGCAGCGCCCGGGTGTTCGACGCGTGCGGGGTCATGTCGATGTCGAAGACCTCGCACAGGACCAGGATGTCGTCGCCGCCGCGGATCGGGTCCGGGCAGCTGAAGACCGGCTTCAGCACCCGGTCCGAGGCGTGGCCCTCGGCCTGGTTGGTGCTCGACCCGTCGAAGCCCCAGATCGGCAGCGAGGCCACGTCGGTCGACGGGCTGCCGGACATGATCTTCGTCTTGGAGCGGAGCTTGGCGGTCGGCTCGGTGCCGTCGATCCAGATGTACTCAGCCTTGAACGTCACGGACGCCATCCTTTGCGGGTGCTGCGGTCTATGCGCCGCAGCTTCGCAAGCCGCGATTTCCCGACCGTTGCCCTCATGTGAACCCCGTGTTACCGAGGTTTCCCCCGGCGCCCCGGGGGGTCGCGGTCACCCCTCGATGAACTGGTAGTCGCTCACGATGCGGCCGTCGGGGCCCAGCACGAGGACCTCCAGCCCCACACCGGCGGCCTCGCCCCCGTCCCGGGGCGCCATCTCCCAGGTGAACTTGACGACGTCGTGGAGCCGGTCGGCGTTGCCGCGCGACCGGAAGACGAAGGTGCCCGGCGCGACGAACTCCTCGTGGGCGCGCGTCACCCGGAAGTCCAGCGCCTCGTACCCGCGCGCCTCCAGCAGCAGACGGCCGAAGCCCAGCCCTTCGGCGGCCTCCCGGATCTCCTGCGGAGGCCGCAGTACGTGGACCGCGTCGGCGGACCACAGGGCGCGGACCGCGGCCCGGCGGCGCTCCGCGTCGGGCTCGTTCCACACGGCGACGTAACGGTCGGTGAGGTCGTGGATGTCGATGTCGGCCATGGCTGATCCCCTGGTTCGCGAAGGTCCGGTGTGCGGCAACGACCTTCCTGCGCCAGGTGACGCGCGGCAATTCCCCGCAGGGAATGGCGGATCAGCAGACGATCGGGATACACAAGGGGGGTGATCGGCGAATCGGCCGGAGGCGGTCTCGCCCCCGCGTTACGTGAGTGGCGCACCCGGCGGCGTGTCAGCCAGCTGGAACTGGCCACACGCGCGGGAACGACGCAGCGGCACGTCAGCTTCATCGAGAGCGGGCGGTCGAGCCCAGGCCGGTCGATGATCATCCGGCTGGCGGAATCCCTGGAGGTGCCGATCCGCGAGCGCAACGACCTGCTCCTCGCGGCCGGATTCGCACCGGTCTACCCGCAGACCCGCCTGGACGACCCCAGGCTCGCACCGATCCGCACCGCCCTCGAACGCATCCTGTACGGCCACCTGCCGTACCCGGCCGTCGTCGTGGACCGGCACGGCGACCTCACCGCGGCCAACACCGCCTTCCACACCCTCACCGCCGGGGTGGCCCCGCACCTGCTCGAACCGCCCGTGAGCGTTCCCCGGGTCCTGCTGCACCCGCAGGGCCTCGCGCCACGCATCGCCAACCTCGACGTATGGGCCTGGCACGTCATCGACCGCGTCCACGCCGAGAGCGTGCGCAACCCGGACGACCGGCTCCGCCGCCTCGGCCACGAACTCACCGGCCTCGCCCCACCGCGTCCGCGCGACGCACCGGACCACCTCGGCTTCGCCGTACCGCTGCGCCTGCGCGCACCCGATCCGGCCGACGGCAGAGAGCTGACGCTCATCACCACCCTCACCCACTTCGGCACCGCCACCGACGTCACCGTCGCCGAACTACGCCTGGAGGCGTTCCTGCCGGCCGACCGGGAGACCGGCGACCTGCTGGCCGAACTGCACCGGACCGGAAGCCCCCGATCCCCGGAAACCGGTGGTTCAGGCGTTGCGGCCTCCGGGGCGCCACCCGGCACACTGGACCCATGACGACACCCGAGACCCCCCTGCGCATCGGCCTGGCCGGCACCGGACCCTGGGCCCGCAACACCCAGGCACCCGCCCTCGCCGCACACCCCGGCGTCGTGCTCAGCGGTGTGTGGGGCCGCCGAGCGGAGGCCGCCGGGGAGCTGGCCGCCGCGCACGGTGCCCCGGCGTTCTCCGGTGACGCGGGGCTCGACGAGCTGTTCGCCACGAGCGACGCCGTCGCCTTCGCGCTGCCGCCCGACGTGCAGGCCCCGCTGGCCGCCCGCGCCGCAGCCGCCGGCTGCCACCTGATCCTGGACAAGCCGGTCGCCACCACGGTCGCCGGAGCCCGCGAGGTCGCCGAGGCCGTCGAGCAGGCCCGGGTCGCGTCCGTCGTGTTCTGCACGCTCAGGTTCGCCCCGCGCCCCGCCGCCTGGATCGCCGAACAGGCCGCTGCGGGCGACTGGTTCACCGCCCGCGCCGAGTGGATCGCCGCGCTCTGGGCCCCCGGCACCGACAACGACTACGCCGCGTCCCCCTGGCGCCGCGAGCGGGGCGGCCTCTGGGACGTCGGCCCGCACGCCCTCTCGGTCCTGCTCCCGGTCCTGGGCGACGTCACCGAGCTGACCGCCGCCCGTGGCCCCGCCGACGCCCACCACCTCGTCCTGCGCCACACCTCGGGAGCGTCCAGCACGGTCACCCTGGCCCTCGGCGCGCCGGTGGCCGCCGCCGGGGTCGAGGTCGTCCTCCGGGGCGGGCACGGCGTCGCCGAGCTGCCGAGGTGGGACGGAGCGGTGGACGCCTTCGCGGCGGCGGTCGACGCGCTGATCACCTCGGTACGCACGGGCGAGCCCCACCCCTGCGACGTACGCTTCGGCCTCCGCCTGACGGAACTCCTGGCAGAGGCGGAAGCCCAGGCCCACGGGGAGTAGGGGCCGGGTCGGCCGCGTCCCGAGCGCGTCCTAGGACGCGCCCCCGCGCCCCAGCGCGTCCCGGACCGCCTCCTCCGACCGGCCCACGACCGCCGTGCCGTCCTCCGCCGTGATGATCGGCCGCTGGATCAGCTTCGGGTGCCCGGCGAGCGCGGTGATCCAGCGCTCCCGGGCCTCCGCCTCGCGCGGCCAGTCCCTCAGGCCCAGCTCCTTCGCGTCCGCCTCCTGGGTCCGCGTGATGTCCCACGGTTCGAGGCCGAGCCGGTCGAGCACCGCCCGGATCTCGTCCGGCGACGGCACGTCCTCCAGGTACCGGCGGACCGTGTAATCGGCCCCCTCCGCGTCGAGCAGCCCTACCGCGCTGCGGCACTTGGAACACGCGGGATTGATCCAGATCTCCATGGGGCCCACGGTACGGGACGGAGCTCGCCGGAAGGGCCGAAAACCCCTCTGGCCAGGGGCGATTGTCAGTGGGGGCCGGTAGAATGGGAGTCAGTTCGTGAGGGTTTCCGAAGAGTTCCGCCACCGTGCCAGGAGGTAGCCCATGGCCGTTGCCGCAGTCACGACCAAGCCGCTCGACAAGCCCCTGCACCAGCCCCTGACCAAGAAGCCGCTCCCCGCCGGCCGCCCCCGCGAGTGGTACGTCTCGCACAACCGCCGCCTGAAGGCGATGCGCCTCGCGATCGCCCTGCTCGACACCGGCGTCTACCTCCCGTCCAGCGCGAACAACGCCCGGATACGCGCGACCGCCGCGCGTCTCGGCATCCACCCGCCGTCCGACATCACCTGCCGCATGGTCCGCGCGCTCATCCGCTACGGCCGCTGACCGAGGCAGGGCGGGCCCCGGAATCCTTCCGGGGCCCGCCCCCTCAATAACCGTCGCAGGTCGCCGTCGCGTACGCGCCCGAGGCCGAGTCCGTACGCCGCGTGCCGTCGTCCACGGTCACCGAGCACGCCACATCGCCGCCGCCCCGGCCCACGCTCACCACGAACGAGCCGCCGCTCATGAAGCCCTTCGAGTCCAGCTCCCCGGCCCACGGCAGCGACCGCAGCGCCACCCGCCCGGTCGACAGCTCCTCACCCCGCCACGTGCTGTACGTCAGCACCACGTCGCGGGCGGTCCCCGTCACCTCGTACCGGATGTGCACCTTCCGCGAGCCCTCCGAGTGGAGGACGTCCGACAGCACCGCCATGACCGCCCCCGCGGCGAGCGCCAGCAGCACGGTGACCAGCAGCAGCACCCACGGCCACATCCGCCGCCGGGGCGGCGGCGGGACCGGACCGCCGGGCGGAGCCTGCTCACTCATCCCCCCACCCTCCGCGCTCCGGCCCCGCACCGCGACCCCTCGGGGCCGTCCGGCTACAGATACGGCTGGGTGATCAGCTCGATCGCGTGCCCGGCCGGGTCCTTGAAATAGACCCCCCGCCCGCCGTGCTCGGTGTTGGTCTCCCCGGGCCGCTTCATCTGCGGATCGGCCCAGTGCTCGACCCCGCCCTCGACCAGCCGCCCGTAGGCCCGGTCGAACAGCTCCTCGTCCAGGAGGAACGCGTAATGCTGCATCTGGATCTCCACCGGCGGCTCCGCGAACTGGAGCAGCACGCCGCCCTCCAGCTGGACATTGACGAACGGTCCCCAGGACGGGGCCTCGTCCAGCTCCAGCAGCTCCCGGAAGAACCGCGCGGACGCGTGGCGGTCCACGGCGGCGACGATGGTGTGGTTGAACGAAACGGACATGCTTGACGACCTCGTGATCTCTTCGGCTCGACACAGTGGATTCGTACGGTGTACGAGCCGGGGGAGGCCCCCGCGCCAGGGATGCGGAACACCCGGCGGGGCACGTCCGGCGGGGGCTCAGCCCACCACCGGATAGCCGTTCCGTGTATGGCGTATCGCCGGTCCGGTGTTCACGGGCACGACCTTACGGGCGATCGTCGGCCAGGTACAGTTGTTTGTCGCCCGAGGACGTGCGCGTACGCGTGTGCAGCTTCCACGCCCGGCCACCGCGGACTCCGGTGGACGCCCCTCCGACCGACAGGTACGCCTCCTTGTCCTCCGCATCGCCCTCCACCGCGCCCGCGTCCCCGTTCCGCCTGCGCGCCCTCAAGCCCGACTGGATCTCCGACCCCAAGGTGTGGCGTACGGAGGTCCTCGCCGGACTCGTTGTCGCGCTGGCCCTCATCCCCGAGGCGATCTCGTTCTCGATCATCGCCGGGGTGGACCCCGCGATCGGGCTCTTCGCCTCCTTCACGATGGCGGTCACGATCTCGGTCGTCGGCGGACGCCGCGCGATGATCTCCGCCGCGACCGGCGCGGTCGCCCTGGTGATCGCCCCGGTCAACCGGGAACACGGCTTCGGCTACCTGGTCGCCACCGTCATCCTGGCGGGCGTCTTCCAGATCGCGCTGGGGGCCTTGGGCGTCGCGAAGCTGATGCGGTTCGTGCCGCGCTCCGTGATGACCGGCTTCGTCAACGCCCTGGCGATCCTGATCTTCATGGCCCAGGTGCCCGAGATGCACGACGTGCCGTGGGCGGTCTACCCGCTGATCGCCGGGGGCCTGCTGCTGATGGTGTTCTTCCCGAAGGTCACCCGGGTGATCCCGGCACCCCTGGTCTCCATCGTCGTGCTCACCACGATCACCCTGGCGGCGGGGATCGCGGTCCCGGCCGTCGGCGACAAGGGCGCGCTGCCCTCCTCGCTCCCCGTGCCCGGCCTGCCCGACGTGCCGTTCACCCTGGACACCCTGACCACCATCGCCCCGTACGCCCTGGCGATGGCGCTGGTCGGCCTCATGGAGTCCCTGATGACCGCGCAGCTGGTCGACGACATCACGGACACCCGCTCCGACAAGACCCGCGAATCGGTCGGCCAGGGCATCGCCAACATCGTCACCGGCTTCTTCGGCGGCATGGGCGGCTGCGCCATGATCGGCCAGACGATGATCAACGTTCGCGTCTCCGGTGCCCGCACCCGCCTCTCCACGTTCCTCGCGGGCTCTTTCCTGATGGTCCTCTGCATCGTCTTCGGCCCGGTCGTCTCCGACATCCCGATGGCGGCGCTGGTCGCGGTGATGGTGATGGTCTCCTTCGCCACGTTCGACTGGCACTCCATCGCCCCGAAGACCCTGCGCCGCATGCCGGTGGGGGAGACCGCGGTCATGGTCATCACCGTCGCCATCGTCGTCGCCACGTCCAACCTGGCGAT
Organism: Streptomyces sp. NBC_00209; assembly: GCF_045206345.1. Taxonomy (NCBI): domain Bacteria; kingdom Bacillati; phylum Actinomycetota; class Actinomycetes; order Kitasatosporales; family Streptomycetaceae; genus Streptomyces; species Streptomyces sp. NBC_00209. Next base: position 5,258,324 of record NZ_CP108121.1, read on the forward strand.
CGGCGTCGTCGTCGGCTCGGTCACCGCGATGGTGATCTTCGCCCGCCGCGTCGCGCACCTGGCCGACGTCACCGCGGTCGTGGACCCGGACGGCAGCCAGGTCGTCTACTCCGTCACCGGCGAGCTCTTCTTCGCCTCCTCCAACGACCTGGTCACCCGCTTCGCGTACGCCACCGACCCCGACAGGATCGTCATCGACCTCACGGCCACCCACATCTGGGACGCCTCATCGGTCGCGGCCCTGGACGCGATCGAGACGAAGTACGCCCAACGCGGCAAGACGGTCGAGATCGTGGGCCTCAACCAGCCGAGCGCGACCCTGCACCGCACACTGAGCGGCGAGCTGACGGGCGGGCACTGAGCTACCCGGCGCGTGCCGCGCCCTCCCTGGCCACCTGCGTGAAGGCAAGCACCAGGCTCGGGAGGGCGACGGCGGCCGAGATCAGGAAGATCGCCTGCGGGTTCCACCACAGCACGATCACCGAGGCCGCCACGAACCCGCAGACGCTGATGAAGTTGTCGATCATCGTGTCGATGCCCTCGACCCGGCCGAGATACGCGGCCGGAATCCTGCTCATGTACAGGGACGTCACCGACACGTTGTACGGGGCGTTGGCGAGCGCGCTGATGGCGACACCCACCCCCAGCACGTAGACGTTCGGCGCCACCCCCATGACCACCTGGGCCACGCACAGCCCCAGCATCGACACCGCCATGAGCCGCCCCAGGAACGCCTGCTTCGCCAGCGCGGTGGCCAGCACGGCGGCGATCACCGCGACCGCCCCGTTCAGCGAGTAGATGTACCCGAGAGCCGAGGCGTGCAGCGCGAAGGTGCGCGCGACGACGAAGATCAGCCCGTAGCTCGTGCACGCGGTGAGGAACGCGATTCCGTACGAGGCGAGCAGCAGCGCACGGATGTCCTTGCTGCGCCAGACGACCCTGACGCCGTCGGTGAAGTCCGCCCAGTGACCGCCGCTCCTCCCGTCCTCGCCCGGTTCGGCGTCCACCGGCAGGGGCTCGGGCGCCTTCAGCACCCGGCGCAGGCTCCGGAGGATCACAGCGGACACGACGAACGACGCGCTGTCGACGACGAAGGCGAGGCTCGCGGAGCCGGTCGCCAGGGTGATCGCGGCGAGGGACGGCCCGACGATCTGCACGACCCACTGCCCGGTCTCCATGAACCCGTTGGCACGCGGCAGCCGTTTCGCGCTCACCAGCCGCGGCAGCAGCGAGAACGACGAGCTGGTGAAGAAGACACCGACGCCGTTGCCCACCGCGATCAGGACGAGCGCGGGGACCGTACGCGAATCGAGCGCACACCACGCGAGCCCGAGGCCCACCCCCGTACGGACCAGATCGGAAACGATGAGCACGCTGTACTTGTCGTAACGGTCCGCGATGACCCCCGAGAGGCCACCGAGCAGCATCCCGGGCAGATTCGCCAGCAACACCACGAGCAGCCGGGCCCCGGTCGAGCCCGAGGTGGCGTTGAAGATCCACACGTTGACGGCCAGAAGCCGGAAGGCGTCGCCCAGGCCGGACACGAGGAACGACGTGTAGAACAACCCGAAGGCGGCACGGCTCTCCCGCTTCCCGGCACGGTCCGCGCCGGGTCCGGCTCGTACGGTCATCGAGTCCCCGCCCCCAGGCGACAGCCGGCATCCTGACGACGCACAGCATGTCCATGGCGGGAATCCACCGCAATCGAATAAGGCGGGCGCCCCTCCGCGAGCCGTCCCGGCCCCTCGGTCAGGCACGGCCCAGGAGCGCCCGTACCACCGAAGGCCCGGTGAAGTCCTGTGCCAGGGCATCCATCAGCACCTCGTCGCAGATCTGGCCGAGCCAGTATCCGGCCTCGCGCAGCCTCCCTGCGTGCCGGAACCCGGCATGCTCGTACGCCTTGATCCCGGCCGCGTTCGGGGCCAGCACCTTGAGCCACACCATGCGCAGACTGGCCACGTGGAACGCGTAGTCGAGCGTCAGACGAGTCGCTTCGGCGCCGAGACCGCGTCCACGGGCCTCGCGCGCCAGCATGACGACGAACTCGGCGGTACGTACGGAATCGTCGGGCAGCAGAGTGGTGACGCCGACCGGGACGGGCTCGGCGCCGGCCAGGTCGTAAACGGTGAAGCGGATGTTGGCCCCCCGGAGCTGGTGCTGCATCCCTTCGGCACGCGCCTCCAAGGACTCGGGGGCCTGGCGGCCGTAACCGATCATCAGGGTGGGGTCCTGCTCCCACTTCCAGTACGTCTCGACCAGGTCCGCGCGGTAGGGCCCGAGGCCGCACGCCTTGGCGGTCAGCCACAGAGTCGGCTCAGTCACGGGGTGTCTCCGATCGTCAGGAGGGGCGTGTAGAGGAGCGTGGACGCCGGTTCGGCTGCGGGGGCTCCGTCGCCAGTCTGGACCCACGCGTGCAGGCGTACGGGGTCCGGCGCGACGCCGTGGCACCAGACGACGGACCGGCGCCGCAGGGCGAGGAGGAGCACGGCGGCGGCCGACTCCTCCAGACAGGCGGTGCGGGCAGGTGAATACCAGGCGGCCCGGCGCACGGCGAGGACGGCACGCTCGGCCTGCTCGGGGGTGGCGGGGTGGGTGGTTGTCGACGTGGCCGCGCGTATGGCGTCGGTGATACGTCGCATGGCGGATTCCTTCCTCCCCGCTGCTTTCACCGCCACGACACCGGAGAGGGCGGCGGCTGCGGTGAAGCTCCACGTATCGCGGGGGACGGTGAGGCCGGCGGGATGCTCCGCGCTGCCCCAGCTCGCCTTCGGCGCGGTCGACGGGGCGGGCTCTGGCGGAATCAGGCAGCGCACGCCACCGGTGTCGTAGTCGATCACGACCTGCACATGGCCGAAGTCGACGGACCGCTCCATTACTCCACCTTTCCGGGGACAAGGGCGACCCACACGGGATCAGGGGTGTGGGTGATGGTGTGCAACCAGGCATCGGCAGCCAGGGCCTGCTCGATGTGCGCGAGCGGCATCGGGACCCCGGCGGCGGCGTGGCGGATCTGCTCACGGAATCGCTTCGCGTCGATCAGGCCGAGCGCCGCCAGGTTCATGCCTCCGGTGTCGAGGAGTTGGGGAAGGGCGGCGCGCAGTCCGCCGTAGTGGTCTGCCTCGAAGGCACCCTTCGTGGTGCGAGCCACCAGTTCGGCGGGGAGGAGATCGGCGAACGCCCGCTTCAGCACCGGCTTGTAGGCGTAGAGAGGGGGACGCAGACCGACTGGGGTCCTTAGCACCGCGTCGACCACGGAGGCATCCAGGAATGGATTGTGCAGATCGATTCCGCAGGCGTCTGCCAGCTCGGCGTCGGCCACCGCCGTACGTGCCACCTCGCGGATCTCGTCAACGAGGATGCGTACCGAGGCGTCCAGGCCCGGTAGAGGGTCGGGCGCGGCAGCGTAGTCCTCGGCGGCCTCGGTGAGGAGACGTACGGCGGATGGGTCCGCCCATGCCGGTACGGGCAGGGTGGAGAACCACCTGACATCACCCCGAGTCGGCTTGACCCCTCTGGTCAGCTCGGTGGTGAGTGCTGCCGAGGAGCCCTCGCGGGTGGTGGCCGTCATCATTGATGCGGAGCGAAGCAGTGGGACGACGGCGATGTGCCGAAGCCGAGCCCACCCGAATGCCTCGCGGACCGCGCGGGTGTAGCGACGATGGCGCAGGAGATCGGCGAGCTGGGCCGGCGGCTGGAAGAGGACGCTGTCCCCGCCGTCGCCGGTCAGATGAGTACGGGTACCGAGTTCGCGGCGCATCCAGCGGAATTGAGCCACAAGCCGGGTCTGCGTAAGCGTGGAAGGCGCGGGTTCGTCGGTCACGGGGACGTTGGTGAGGTCGGTGTACGGCCGGTGTTCATTGCCGAGGGGGAGGAGGCGGTGGCGGAGCCGGCCGTCGGAGGCCGTAGCGGTGAGCCGGGCGTAATGGAGGTCGGCGCCGTCGAGGACACCACGGGGGTGGATGGTGACAGCGTTCACCGGATCCGGCGCGCTGCGGGAAGCGAGGACGGCGACCGTGGAGGAGTCGAGACCACCGGAAAGGTCGCTCGACAGTGCCGGGTCGGTGTCGGCGCGGAGACGTACGGCGGCAGTGAGGGCGTTACGCAGGCGCAGGTGCGGTGGCGGCCCGTTGAGGGGGTCGGGGCACCACGTGGTGCTGTACGTGTACCGGTCTCCGGTGGCGGGCAGTTCGATGCGGCTGCCGGGCGGGAGCTGTTGGACTCCGGCGAAATACGTACGGCCAGAGGCCAATACGGGCACGGATGGAGCGAGGAACGCGCATGCCAGACGCTTGGTGTCGACGTGAGCGCCCGCCAGGGCGCCGAGGTAGCGGGCCGATGTCGACCACGCCCAGGCCCCTTGCCAGGCGACTGCGTACAGGGGCAGTGCGGCGGCCGGGTCGGTGTGGAGGACCAGCCCGTGTGCCAGCTCCTCCAGGACCGCGTAGGTGCCCGGCCACTGCCACGTCGCGCGGGTGGGCACGGGGCAATCGGCGAGGGTCTGTACCTCCTCGGCGGTGGCTCCGCACAAGCCGATGACATGGACACGGCGGCCGTGCCGCCGCGCTGTGCGGATGGGTATGTTGCCGAGCCGCCACAGAGATGACGTGGTGAAACTCTCCGCGCCGAGTGGGCGAGGAAGGCCGGGTCGGATGGTGCTGAATCCGCCGATGGGCAACGTGTCCTCCCGATCCTTCGAAGGGGGTGCGGCCCCACCCGAAGGCTGGGGCCGCACCCGTGCGACAGGGGTCAGCAGTTGTACGCGCGGCGCTTGTCCTCCGACTGTCCGCCGCCTTGGCCCTCGGTCAGCTCGGCGACGTCGCCGAGGTCGACCGCCACCGGCTTCCTCTCGGGAGTGGTGACGCCGTTCTCGTTGCGGGTGTCGATCATGGAGATGCTCCTTCGGTGGATGCGCGAGTGCTGCCTGGTGGCGCCTCCGCCCGGGGCCGGTGATCCGGCGGGGCGGAAGTTGGCGGGCTGTCCGCCGGGTGTACCGGTGACGGCCGGAATGAGCACGGCGACAACGGTGTGCGCGAGGCCGTCGCCCTCGCTGTCTCATGGGATGAGCTGAAGGTTGTCCGCCGACGTCGTCCACTCGACCCCGGATGCGGGCCGCACATGCGCGACGCGGACAGTCCTTCCGTTGGTCCTCTCGTGGACGATCGCGGTGAGTTCGCCTTCGCCCCGGCTCGCGATGTCGCGGACCTGCCGGCGCAGCCAGGGGTGGTCGTCCTCGTGGAGGAATGATTCGAGGCCGAGGCGGTCATCGTGTGGCCTCCTCGTCGAGCAGGTCGTTGTCCTCGAACCGAGCGAGGAACGCCGCGAACCCTTCCTGGGCACGGGCCGTCAGGTCTGAGCTCGGAACGCCGTACTCCGGCTGCTCGTCGGAGGGGAGGGGCGTGGTCATCGCGCACTCCTACGGGTGGGGTCGGTACAGCGGGCCGCACTACGGACAGGGCGTGGTCGCTGCTGAGGGGGAGCGGCCCGGAGCGTTCTTCGGCTTCCGGGGCGTGTGATCAGTCAACGACCGTCAGGCGGCTGCGGACAGGAAAGGTCGCGGTCGATTCGCCCAAGACCAAGCGGAAAACTTTACGTTCGCATGACCCGGCGGCTGTTCCGGACGTACCGGCCCGGCTACGTTCTGTCGCATGGGAGCGAACGTCATTCTGAGAGGTCGAATGGATGAACTCGGCCTGACACAGGACGAATTAGCACGTCAGATGAATGTCGCGCTCGAAGAAATCGGGAGGAGGCCGGGGGATGTGTCCGCGCGGACGGTGCGCAATCTTCTCAACGGCAGCACCCGCAGGCCGATCGGCCGCACATGCGCCGCACTCGAAGCGGTATTCGGGTGCCCCGCAGCGGATCTAGGGTTCGTCCCACCACGCACCGCCGTACGAGCGGAGGACCCAGTGCACCGCCGCACCTTCCTTGTCGCGGCGACCGGAACCGCCGTCGCTGCCGCTGCCCCGCCACGCCTCACGCGGCTGGGGCAGGCCGACGCCGACCGGTTTCATCTGGAGTACACCGAGCTCCTGCGCGATGACGCGCGGCTCGGCGGGGCGGGGAAGATCGAGAACAAGGCCATCGAGCTCGCGTCGCGCATCCAGTCGTCGCTCGCCGGCGACGGGGCCTCGGACCGCGTGCGGCGCCAGATGTACCGACTGGCCTCCGAGGCCACGTGTCTGGCGGCCTTCGCCGCCATCGACGCAAGTGCTCCTCGGCGTGCCCGCTCCCACCTCGACAAGGCCCTCCCCCTCGCGGGTTTGGCGCGTGACGGGGAAGCCATGTACCGCGTTTGGGACCACCTGATGCTCACCTCCAGCCAGCGCGAGAACCACGCCGAGGCGGCGGCCGGTGCCGAGGTCATGAAACGGTCCTCGACCGCCCGGCGCGACCCGCTGTACGCGTCGCTGGGACACATGCGGTACGCGAACGCCTTGGCGAGGTTGCATCAGCCCACCGAATCCCTGCGGGCCATGAGTGCCGCGGAGAAGGCGTTCGGACGAGCCGACGGGGAACAGCCCTCCGCGTGGATCTCGTTCTACAACCGAGCCGAATTCGACGCCCTGTCGTCGTACGTCTGGACCGCACTGGGAGAACACGAGCGGGCCGAGTCCTGCCTCCACCGCACTCTTGTGGCGATCCCCGACGACATGGTCCGCAACAAGGCCCTTTACACGGCGCACCTGTCGCTCGCCCAGGCGAGGCAGGGAGAGGCGGAGCTTGCCGCCGGAACAGGACGCCGCGCGTACGAGATGCTGCTGCCGGCGTCCGGATCGCGGCGCACGACGAGGACGATTGCCGTCACTCGCCAAGTCATCGAGGCCACGGGCACGAAGGCGCCCGAGGTCGTGAGCTGGATCGAGGAGTCACGCCGATGGATCTGAAAACGTACACGCACGCCGACGCCCCGGACGTGCGCTCCCTGCTCCTGGACATACACGACGAGGTCTACGCGGACGAGCCCGACCCGTTCCACTCGCGCGAGCGGTTCTCGTACTACGTCGACCTGTGGTCCGGGCGCGAGGACTGGCTGTGCGTCTCGGGCTGGGAGGACGGCGGAGCGGTCGGGTACGCGTACGGTTCGAGGTTCAAGCCGGGCGGCTGGTGGAAGGGCGCGGACCGGCCCAGGGGTGTGCGAGGCCGCATCCTCGCTCTGTCCGAGCTGATGGTGGTGCCCCGGTGGCAGGGGACCGGCCGGGCGCAGCAGATCCACGACGCGCTGATCCGATCGGTCGAGGTCGACTTCGTGACGCTCCTGGTCGACTCCACCCACCCGAGAGTGCAAGCCCTGTACGAGAAGTGGGGCTACGAAAAGCGAGACGAGGCCAAGCCCTCCGACGACTCCCCGCTGTACGCGGTCATGGTCAGGACGCTGCGAGAGAGTTAGCAAGGAGCTCTGCCGCTCTCCGCGGAGAGTGGCAGAGCCCGGTCGAAGTGCAGCTGGACGAATCCTCTGACCTGGGTAGACGGCTATGGCCGGATGGTTCGGTGCACAACGGATGGACGAGAGGGTCGTCCTGCCAGAAGGTGGGTCGTTGCGATGCTGGCAAGGGCGGACGAGCGCCAGGCATCGACTGGATCCAGCCGTCCTGCAGGGTCTGCCCATTACCTGGAAGGGGCCTCTGCCACACTCCACACCTGACGTACCAGGCAACGAATGGGTCTGATGCAGCGTTGGGTGACAGGTTCAGTCACGCGGCCTGGAGGGCCTGTGTGGTCATGACGGTTTCGTATTCGACGGGTGTGAGCCGGCCGAGGGCGGCTTGTCTGCGGCGTCGGTGGTAGGTCCGCTCGATCCAGGTCACGATGGCGATGCGGAGTTCTTCGCGGGTGGTCCAGGTGCGGCGGTCGAGGACGTTCTTTTGCAGCAGGCTGAAGAAGGACTCCATGGCCGCGTTGTCGCCTGCCGCTCCGACTCTTCCTATCGAGCCGGCCATCTGGTGGCGGCTGAGCGCTTGTACGAGTTTCCTTGATCGAAATTGCGATCCTCTGTCGCTGTGCAGGATGCATCCGGCGACGTCCTGGCGCCGGGCGACTGCGTTGTCCAGGGCGGTCACGGCCAGCCGGGACTTCATCCGTGCGTCGATGGAGTAGCCCACGATCCGGTTGCTGAAGACGTCCTTGACCGCGCAGAGATAGAGCTTGCCCTCGCCGGTGGGGTGTTCGGTGATGTCGGTGAGCCAGAGCTGGTTCGGGCCGGTCGCGGTGAAGGCCCGGTTGACCAGGTCGTCGTGGACGGGCGGGCCCGCCTTCTTTGTCCGGCCGCGTTTCTTGCCGAACACGCTCCACCATTGGTTGTTCCTGCAGATCCGCCACGCGGTGCGGTCGGCCATGTCGGTGCCGGCGTCGCGGGCCTCGTCGGCCAGGAAGCGGTAGCCGAACTCCGGGTCGTCGCGGTGGGCGGAGAACAGCGCGTGTGCGCGATGCGCCTCGGCGAGCTCGGCTGGGGTCACCGGGTCTTCGAGCCAGCGATAGTAGGGCTGTCTGGCGAGCTTCAGCACCCGGCACGCGACCGTGACGGGCACTCCGCCTGCGGCCAGCTCTTTCACGAGCGGGTAGATCCTTTTCCCGGCAGGTTCGCCTGCGACAGATAGGCCGCCGCCCGCCGCAGAACCTCGTTCTCCTGCTCCAGCAGCTTGATCCGCCGACGGGCTTCCCGCAGTTCCACGCTCTCCTGACTGGTCGCCCCGGGCTTCGTGCCGTCGTCGATGTCGGCGCGGCGCATCCACTTCCACAACGTCATCGCGTGGACGCCGAAGTCGGCGGCCACCTGCTCGACAGTGACGCCCGGGCCGCGGTTCCTCGCGACCCGCACGACGTCCTCGCGGAACTCCTGGGGATAAGGCTTGGGCACAGCAACATCCTTCCCACCTGCCCTACACGGCAAGCCAGTTCAGATGTCACCCGTTCGTGCGGCAGACCCAATCGGGGGTATGCACGCCATGGCGCAGACGAGAAAGGGATACTACCGGGCAGCGCACTACGTGAAGCCGTCGACGGTATCCAGAAAAGCCAAGAAGCCGGCGTTCTGGGTTGTCGCGGTGGGTGTGCTCTTGCTGATCGCCGCTTGGAATACCGTCTTCGGTGACGACGGCGACAAGACGATGCCAGAACCTCAGAAGACGGTCCAGTCAGTCACGGAGTCGCCGTCGCGTTAGTTGTCGGAGCGCTCGTCCCCAAGCAGTCGCGGTGCGGGTGTCCTGGCTCCGGGGCCGCTGCTCCTCGGAATCAGGTGCCGCTGTAGTGGGGTGATCAGATCGCAGCTGATGCCAGCGCAGTTGCCAGTCGCTCAGCCGCTCGTCCGGCAGTCCGCAGGCGGTCAAGTAGACGCTGGTTGTCTGCCAGGTTCTGGGAAGATCCTTGCGGTTGAGGAGGGTACTGATCGTTCCGGTCGAGATCTGGCCGCCGGAACGGTGGCTGATTGCTGAGTGGGTAAGGCCGCTGGTGACGCGCACTTGCCCCAATGCGTTGATGAACCCTTCGACGCTGCGGATGGCTGCCGGATCTGGCCATGCGCGGAGGTCGGCGGAGCCCGCTCGGTGGCTGACGGACACTGGTGCTCGGCTGAAGGCGGGGTTCCAGCCCAGTGCGAGCTGGCCGTTGCTGTTGCGTTCTCGTCCTTGAGGGACGGGATGCCCCTTCGCGGAGAGGGATTTCCTCAACTGTAGGAAGACATTGTCGAGATCGAGCTGTTCCGGGCCTCCGGCGATACCAGTGGTGAGGATCGTGAGAAGCTCACCGGTGAATGCAGTGTGAGGCTCCCCGGGCGGGGCGAGTGCCTGACGGGTCTCCGAAGCTGCGGCGAGAAGGTAGGTCCCCTCGACATCCGCTTGGGCGGCCAGATCTGAGGGCCCCATTGTTCCCAGGGCCAGGCCCGCGTAGCAGCAGTCAAGTATGACGACAGTCCGCTCCGCTCTTCCCTCCAACAACGCGCCTCGCAGCCAGCTGTATTGAAGTCCCGTCTCCACTCGCTGCTGCCTGGATTGGGGTAGCCCCAGATAGAGTTCGCCCTCTGGCGTGACCAGCCCATGCCCCGCGTAGTACACCAGCAGCGTGTCCCTGGCCGCATCTGCGGCGTCACGCAGGGTATCCATCACGGCAATCGCATTCGTCGGCTCGGAGAGCACGTGGCAGTCGTCTCGGTTGAGATTCCAGGACGTGGGCCCAGTGAGCAGATCGGCCAAGGAGTTGAGGTTGTTGGAGACAGCCGGCAGGTCTTCGAGGAAGGTGTAAGTGCTAGTTCCTATCAGGACCGCCTTCGTAGCGCCGGCGTCCGGAAACACGCTCAACTCGTAGAGCCTCTCTGATCGTCTCCCCGGTCCTCCCGAAGCAGCCGGGTGATCCGCTCGATCTGTTCATCGCTGCAGTCCGTCAAGGTGTCGATGAGATCGTGATGCCGGACGGTGACACGAGAGGCCCGCGGCCGTGTCTGCTTCCACGCAGCAAGCGCCAGAGTGAAGTTCGCGGCGTTCCATCCGTTCTCGGTGATCAACTGCAGAACGTCGGCCGCTGCCCCCATCTCGCCCTCGCGCGGCGGCTGCTCGCGCATCTCCAAGGTCGCGGTCCGACGGATATCAGGATCCTGACGAAGCCAGGCGAGCAGCGAACGGAGTTCGTCGTTCGACGGCTCGACGCGAACCTCAACGCGCATGCGATCCCCCTGTTGCTGTGCTCCGAGTCTTGGCGGTCTTCACCATGGTCGCGGATGAGCGGGTGCGCGGGGCTGTCTTCACTGAACCTCGCTGAAAGAGGTTGGCCTCCGCATGATCCTCGCAGCCGACGGGATCGACGTCGTCCTTCCAGCACGCCTCGACCAGATCCGCGCAGTAGGGCCCCAGGCCGCAGGTCTCGGTGGTCAGCCACAGAGTCGGCTCAGTCACGGGTGTCTCCGATCATCAGGACGGGCGTGGGCACTGGCAGAGTCTTCTCTGCAAAGAATCCTATGCAGAGAAGGCTCTGCAACCTACGCTGCTGGCATGCCCGACGAACCGGAACGCACAGCACAGCCGGCCAAGCCCACCCGGCGCCTCGATGCGCGCAGCCTGCGGGGACTGGCCCATCCGCTGCGGATAAGCATCTTCGAACTGATCAGCCTGGACGGCCCAGCCAACGCCACCGGGCTCGCCGAACGCCTCGGGGAGAACACCGGGACCATCAGCTGGCACTTGCGGCACCTCGCCGAACACGGCTTTATCGAGGAGGAAACCGGACGGGGCACGAAACGCGAGCGCTGGTGGAGAAGGGTCGACGTCTCCAATGAGCTGAACACTGCCGATTTCCGCGACGATCCCGACACCCGGGGCGCGTTGTCGGTCTACCTGCACGAACTGCTTCAGCAGCACTTCAACCGGGTCGTGAACTACATCGGCGAGGACTGGGACGACACGTGGCGGAGCGCCGGCACCGTCTCGGACTGGAGTGACCTGCGGATGACCCCGAAACAGTTGGAGGCACTCAACGCGGAGCTGATGGCTGTCATCACCCGCCATACCCCTGCTCCGGACGCCGAGCCCGCCCCGGACGCGCTCCCCGTCGTCGTGCAGCTCCAGTCCTTCCCGCGCAAGGAGCGTGGCTCCGCATGAGCCACGGCATACGCGGTGGCCTCCTGCGCCGGCACCGCGATTTCCGTCTGCTGTGGTGCGGCGAGACCACCGGCAAGTTCGGTGCGTCGGTCACCGGGGTGGCGATGCCACTCGTCGCCGTCTCCACCTTGCACGCCAGTACGTTCGAGGTCGGCCTGCTGAGCGCCGCCGCCTGGGTCCCCTGGCTGATCATCGGTCTCCCGGTCGGTGTCTGGGTGGACCGGCTGCGCCGCAGGCCGATCATGCTGGCCGCCGCGGCGGTCTCCCTCGTGCTCTTCGCCGCCGTCCCTGTCGCCGCGTGGTCCGGCCGGCTGGGTATCGGACTACTGCTGGCCGTTGCCCTGCTGGCAGGCACGGCAACGGTGTTCTTCCAAACCGCCTACACCGCCTATCTCCCCACCCTCCTGGACCCCGATGACCAGCCCGAGGGCAACGCCAAACTACACGGCAGCGCATCCGCCGCGCAGATTGCCGGGCTCGGCTCCGGCGGCCTGATCGCACAGTTGGCAGGTGCGGTGAACGGCATGTTCGCCAACGCCGCGACCTTCCTCGTCTCCCTCCTGTGCCTCGCAGGGATCCGGCATCGCGAGCCGCGCGTCACCCGGACCCAAAACCGCCCCACCTCACTGGTCGGTGAAGTCCACGAAGGACTGCGGTTGATCGCCTACGACCCCTGGTTTCGCACGTTCGCACTCTTCGGAGCCGCATCCAACCTGGCCCTCATGGGATACCAGTCGATCCAAGTGGTCTTCCTGGTCCGGAGCGTGGGCCTGGCCCCGGGGGCGGTCGGCGCACTCATCGCGGCGACCAGCGCCGGAGGCGTAGCCGGGGCATTCGCCGCACGCCGGGTCGCCCACCGGATCGGCACCGCCCGCGCGACCCTGCTCTTCGAACTGGGACTTCCCTCACTCGGTCTGCTCATTTCGTTGACCACCGGCGGAGCCGGGATCCTGCTCTTTGTGACAGGTGGCTTCAGCGTCTGCGCGGGGGTTGTCGCCGGCAACATCATCAAGGCGAGCTTCCAGCAACGCTACTGCCCGCCGGATCTCCTCGGCCGTCTCACCGCAAGCTCTGCGTTCCTCAGCTACGGAGCGATCCCTGTCGGAGCGCTGCTCGGCGGCCTGCTCGGAACCGCAGTCGGCCTCCGCACCGCCATGGCCATCGCGACAGCGGGAGTCCCACTTGCCGCGCTGATCCTGCTCTTCTCCCCGATCCGGCGCTCCCGCGACCTGCCGACGTCGCGCCGGACAAGGAGCAATCCCGAGGAGGTGGTGAAGCTGTAGCGGCCGGGCACGGCAGAGAGCCCTGCCGCTCTCCGTGGAGAGTGACAGGGCTCTTGCTCTGGCGCAGCCGCGATTTACAGGTCGAAGTACAGCTCGAACTCGTGCGGGTGCGGGCGCAGCTGGATCGGGGCGATCTCGTGGGTGCGCTTGTAGTCGATCCACGTCTCGATCAGGTCGGACGTGAAGACGCCGCCGGCCTGGAGGTACTCGTTGTCGGCCTCAAGGGCGTCCAGGACGGCCGGGAGGGACGTCGGGACCTGCTGGACGTTGGCGTGCTCCTCGGGAGCCAGCTCGTACAGGTCCTTGTCGATCGGCTCGGCCGGCTCGATCTTGTTCTTGATGCCGTCCAGGCCGGCCATCAGGAGCGCCGAGAAGGCCAGGTACGGGTTGGACGACGGGTCCGGGGCGCGGAACTCGACGCGCTTGGCCTTCGGGTTGGAGCCCGTGATCGGGATGCGCATCGCGGCGGAGCGGTTGCGCTGCGAGTACACCATGTTGACCGGGGCCTCGAAGCCGGGCACCAGGCGGTGGTAGGAGTTCACCGTCGGGTTGGTGAAGGCCAGCAGCGACGGGGCGTGCTTGAGGATGCCGCCGATGTAGTAGCGCGCCATGTCCGACAGGCCCGCGTAGCCCTGCTCGTCGTAGAACAGCGGGTCGCCGCCGGCCCACAGGGACTGGTGGACGTGCATGCCCGAGCCGTTGTCGCCGAAGATCGGCTTCGGCATGAAGGTCGCGGTCTTGCCGTTGCGCCAGGCGACGTTCTTCACGATGTACTTGAAGAGCATCAGGTCGTCGGCCGCGGCGAGCAGCGTGTTGAACTTGTAGTTGATCTCCGCCTGGCCGCCGGTGCCGACCTCGTGGTGCTGGCGCTCGATCTCCAGGCCGCTCTTCTGCAGCTCCAGGGACATCTCGGCGCGCAGGTCCGCGTGGTGGTCGACCGGTGAGACCGGGAAGTAGCCGCCCTTGTAGCGGACCTTGTAACCGCGGTTGTTCTCGACCGCACCGGTGTTCCAGGCGGCGGCCTCGGAGTCGATGTGGTAGAAGCTCTCGTTCGCCGACGTCTGGAAGCGGACGTTGTCGAAGACGTAGAACTCGGCCTCGGGACCGAAGTACGCGGTGTCGGCGAAGCCGGTGGAGGCGAGGTACGCCTCGGCCTTCTTGGCCACGTTCCGCGGGTCACGGCTGTACTGCTCGCCGGTGATCGGGTCGTGGATGAAGAAGTTGATGTTGACGGTCTTGTCGCGGCGGAAGGGGTCGACCCGGGCGGTCGACAGGTCCGCGCGGAGCGCCATGTCGGACTCGTGGATGGCCTGGAAGCCGCGGATCGACGAGCCGTCGAAGGCAAGCTCGTCGGCCGGGTTGAAGGTCGCCGCCGGCACGGTGACGTGCTGCATCACGCCGGGCAGGTCGCAGAACCGGACATCGATGAACTTGACGTCGTTGTCGGCGATGAACTTCTTCGCGTCGTCGGCGTTCTGGAACATCCAACTCCTCCTACTCCCGGCCCGGGAGGGACGGGGTTGCAGCTCGTTGTGTGACCAGTGCGGTGGCACACGCTGGACCCGACCATAGGCAGACCGGATTTCTCAAGCATGACCCATTTGTTTCGCCGAAGTTAACCGGCGCGGCTGCGAGGAGCGGTCGTACGAGCCCCGTACCGCCTCTGTGGCGTGGCCTTACGGGCCTGCCGGCCGTTCCAAAAGGGCGTCCGAGGAGTGGGACGGCCCAGGGGACGCCACCCGCGCGGCAAGGCGTGCGGCAGGGCGCAGTACCGTGGTCGGGTGGACAATAGGCAAGCAATCGGATCGTGGCTCTCCGGGCCGCGCGCGGCCGCCGAGGACATGGGAGCCGACTTCGGCTACCGGGGCAAGCGGCTCGGCCTCCCCGAGCAGGGCCCGGGGGCCGTCGCCCCGCTCGGCCGGCGCTTCGGGGCCCTCTTCATCGACTGGGCCCTGTGCATGCTGATCGCATACGGGCTGTTCGCTCGCGGTGACCAGCAGGCGTCCGGGAACTGGGCGCTCGGCATCTTCCTGGTCATGAGCGTGCTCACCGTCGGCACGATCGGCTGCACTCCCGGCAAGCGCCTCATGGGCACCCGGGTCGTCGCCGAGGAGGGCGGCCGCCTCGGCCTCGTCCGGGTCCTCATCCGCAGCGTCCTGCTCTGCCTGGCGATCCCGGCCCTCGTCTGGGACCGCGACGGCCGCGGCCTCCACGACCGCCTGGCCCGCGCGGTCCAGGTCCGCGTCTGAGGCGTACGCCACGTGACGGGGGCGGGCCGTGAACCACCAGGTTCACGGCCCGCCCCCGTCACGTGGCGACACCGGCGCGACGGCCGTCAACCCGCCTGCCGGACTTGGCGGCTGGAGGCGGTGAGCACGGCGACCACGGCAAGCCAGCACCCCAGAGTGAACGTGGCGGTCCGCGCCCCGTACGCGGCGATCAGCACACCACCCAACATCGTCCCTAGTGACAGTGCTCCGGTGACCAGGGTCTGTGCCGCTGCGGCGACCCGGCCACGCGCGGCGTCCGGGGTGACCCGCATCCGGTACGCGTTCACCGCGACCGAGTACACCGGAACCACGACTGATTCGGCGGCCGCGACGGCGGCAAGCACCATCCAGGACGGGGCGACCGCGTACAGCGGGAATACCGCGGCCTCCACCATGAGCATCACCACCGCGATCCGGCCGAGTCGGTACCGTGCCGCCAACCGGTCCGCGGCCGCGGCTCCGACCAGCGCGCCCACCGCGGCACCGGTGAAGACGTACGCCGTCTGCGTGGCAGACGCACCCACAGCCTGAGCCAGGGCAACGATCACCAGGTAGCCGGCACCGTAGCGCAGGCTGTCCCCGGCCTGGGCCAGTGTCAGGCGCCGTAGCACCGGGTCGTTCCAGAGCCGTCCGAGGCCCTCGCGGATCTCAGCAGACAGTCGCCGGGACGACTGGGCAGGTACCTGGCGCGGATCCTGGCCGCGCAACGGGCCCTTGATCAGTCCCAGCGACACGGCCGAAAGCAGGAACGAGACCGCGTCCACGGCAAACGGCACCGCTCGTCCCACCCCCCAGGCCAAGGCGCCGAGCGAGGCCCCCGTCACCCGCACCGTGCTGGACAGCCCCTGTCCCACCGCCAGTGCGCGCGGCAGCAGCACCGACCCGACGATACTGGGCAGCGCGGCAGTGTTCGCGGCCTGGAAGAGCGTTGACAAGATGCCAGTGACGAGCGCGAAGCCGTAGAGCATCGGAAGGGTCAGCCGCTCCAGAGCCATCGCCAGGGCCACCGCGCCCGCGGCGACGCCCCGGCCGACCTCGCACCAGAGCATCGTGCGTCGTCGGTCCCAGCGGTCGGCGAGCGCGCCGGAGACCAGTCCGAACAGCAAGTACGCGGCGGTGTTGACGCCCAGGACCAGCCCGGCCTGCCCGGATGGCCCTGCTAGTGCCGTGACGACCAGCAGCAGGGCGAAGCCCTGTATCTGGTCGCCGATCGAGGAGACGGCCTGACCGGAGGTCAGGATCAGAAAGGGGCGGTTGCGGCGTAGTGGACGGCGAGCGACATCGCCGAAGGTAGACACAGTGTTACGCTCCGTTATGACTAGGGGCTGCAAGGGTCCGGGGAACCTCATCGAGCCGCTAGACATCGGAGACGGAGCGCATCGGGCGACCGTAACAAGCCGGTCCGGAGCCCCGCACCAGGTTTGTGAGTCGTGTCCCGTGGAGGGCGATGCGGGCAAGGCCGCTGGGAGCGCGTCATGGAGATCATGAAGCCTGTGACGGGGCGCCGGTGGCGCCCCGTCACAGGCTTCCCAAGATGCAGATGACAGGCGAGGTACGGCCTGGAGTGGTTCTCGCTGAGAGCGGGGACTAGTTGTACTGACCCGTGAGGTTAGGGACGCGGCTGGCGGGTGGTTGGCCCTTGAGCGCGGTGTGTCCGCGGTGGTGATTGTAGGTGTGGAGCCATCGCGAGTAGGCGTCACGCCGTTCGGTCTCGGTCCGATATGCCTTGGCGTAGGCCCACTCGTCCAGCAGGGTCCGGTTGAACCGCTCGACCTTCCCGTTTGTCTGGGGCCGGTAGGGGCGGGTGCGCTTGTGTGAAATGCCCTGTGAAACAAGTGAGTTGCGCCAGAGGTACGACGTGTAGCAGGAACCGTTGTCGGTCAGGACGCGCTGGACGGTGATCCCGGCGGCGGCGAAGTAGGCGTGGGCGCGCTGCCAGAATCCGACGGCGGTTTCCTTCTTCTCATCGGTGAGGATCTCGCTGTAGGCGAGACGGGAATGATCATCGACTGCGTTGTGCAGGAAACTCATGCCGGCGCCCGCCCGGTTCTTGCGGCCTGCTTGCCGGCCGAGGGCCTTGTGGCCGCCGCCGTCGGGAATGTTGCCGAGCTTTTTGATGTCGACGTGCACGAGGTCACCGGGGGCGGCATGCTCGTAGCGGCGGATCACCCGGCCGGTCGCTCGGTCCAGATGGGCCAGGCGGGCGAGTTTGTAGCGAGTCAGGACGCGGTGCACGGTCGCCGGGTTCAGCCCGAGCAGATAGGCGATGCGGGCTGGTCCCCAGCGCCGCAGGACACGGACCTTGATGATCCGCCGCTCGGTACGGGTCGGTGTCCGGCGCGGGCTGTAGTGGGGCCGGGAGGAGCGGTCGGTCATCCCGGCCTCGCCCCGCTCGCGGTAGCGCCCCGCCCACCGCTGAGCCGTGGTGGGCGAGACCTGGAAGCGCTCGGCGGCCCGGCGCAGAGGCCAGCCGTCCTCGACGACGCAGCGGGCCAGACGCAGACGCCCGGTCTCGGTCAGGGGTGCATTACGGTGGGGCATGAGGGCCTTCTGATCGTTCCGTGTAGATGTCGCAATCCACACCGAACCCGGAAGGCCCTCACTCGTTCAAGATCCCCAAGCCGTGGGATCCGTCACCAACCTCCATGGACAGAACAACTAGCGCGCGCGGGGCGGGCGGCCGGCGCCGCCGCGGCCGGGGAGGGGGCCCTTCGGGAGCGGCATGTTGCTCATCAGGTCGCCCATCGCGCGGAGCCGGTCGTTGGCGGCCGTCACCTGGGGGCCGGTCAGGACGCGGGGGAGCTTCAGCATCTTGGTGCGGACCTTCTTCAGGGGCACCTGGCCCTCGCCGTTGCCGACGATGATGTCGTGGACGGGGACGTCCACCACGATGCGGGCCATCTTCTTCTTCTCGGCCGCGAGCAGGCTCTTCACCCGGTTCGGGTTGCCCTCGGCGACCAGCACGATGCCCGCCTTGCCGACGGCGCGGTGTACGACGTCCTGGCTGCGGTTCATCGCGACCGCTGGAGTCGTCGTCCAGCCGCGGCCCACGCGGTCCAGGACCGCCGCCGCAGCGCCCGGCTGGCCCTCCATCTGCCCGAAGGCGGCCCGCTCGGCGCGGCGTCCGAAGACGATCGCCATCGCGAGGAGCGCGAGCACGAAGCCCAGGATGCCCAGGTAGATCGGGTGATCGATCAGAAAACCGATCGCGAGGATGACACCGAAGGTGACGATTCCCACACCCGCGACCACAAGACCGATCTTGGAGTCGGTCCGCTTGGTCATCTTGTAGGTCAGAGCGATCTGCTTGAGCCGCCCCGCGTTCTCGGCGCTGTCCGCGCCTTCAGTGGTGTTTGCCTTCCTCGCCATGCAATGAAGTTTACGTGGCCTTCGAACGACGGGCGGCCACGGCCTCCCGTTCCGGCACGTAGCCGGACGCGGCCCGGTCCTTCGCCCGGCGGCGGTCCTCCAGGACGGCCGTCCAGGCGTTGCGCCGGGCGGTGCGCTGGCCGCCGCTGAGCAGCAGCGACTCCACGGCGCGGAGGGTGTTGGTGACGGTCGGGATGACGGTGGCGCGTACCGGCGCGGCCTGCATCGTGGCAAGTCCCCTCGGAAACGGTGTACGTGTGCTGCGCGGACTGGAGACGGAGCGCGGGAAGGGCGGTGGCGGTGTGCGTCACCGCGCCGCGCCTGCGTCCAGGGTCACCGTTCGGTGTTACCAGCGCGTGACCGGTCGGTCAAACACCAATGAAACCTCGATGCGGGCCCCGCGCACGCCGACGCGGTCCGTCCGCGCCCCGCGGGCCTCTCGGACCTGCGGGGCACGGACGGACCGCGCCGGGCTGAGCATGGGTTACGCGGACGGCACCGGGGCCTCGGCCTCGCGCCGGTCCATCGCCTGCTGGAAGAGGCGGCCCGCGCGGTACGAGGAGCGGACGAGCGGTCCGGACATGACGCCGGAGTACCCGATCGCGTCGGCCTCGTCCTTCAGCTCCACGAACTCGTGCGGCTTCACCCAGCGCTCGACCGGGTGGTGGCGCACCGACGGCCGCAGGTACTGCGTGATCGTGATGAGCTCGCAGCCCGCGTCGTACAGGTCCTGAAGCGCCTCGCTGACCTCTTCGCGGGTCTCGCCCATGCCGAGGATCAGGTTCGACTTGGTCACCAGGCCGGCCTCACGGGCGCGGGTGATGACCTCCAGGGACCGCTCGTAGCGGAAACCCGGCCGGATGCGCTTGAAGATGCGCGGGACCGTCTCCACGTTGTGCGCGAGCACCTCGGGGCGCGAGGAGAAGACCTCCGCGAGCTGGGCGGGCTCGGCGTTGAAGTCGGGGATCAGCAGCTCGACCTTGGTGCGGCCGGCCTCCCGGTCCGCCGTCTGCGCGTGGATCTGGCGCACGGTCTCCGCGTACAGCCAGGCACCGCCGTCCTCCAGGTCGTCGCGGGCGACGCCGGTGATGGTGGCGTAGTTCAGGTCCATCGTGACGACGGACTCGCCGACGCGCCGGGGCTCGTCCCGGTCCAGCGCCTGCGGCTTGCCCGTGTCGATCTGGCAGAAGTCACAGCGCCGGGTGCACTGGTCGCCGCCGATGAGGAACGTGGCCTCGCGGTCCTCCCAGCACTCGAAGATGTTGGGGCAGCCGGCCTCCTGGCACACCGTGTGCAGACCCTCGCTCTTGACGAGTTTCTGCAGC
This sequence comes from Streptomyces sp. NBC_00209, assembly GCF_045206345.1. Lineage (NCBI taxonomy): Bacteria > Bacillati > Actinomycetota > Actinomycetes > Kitasatosporales > Streptomycetaceae > Streptomyces > Streptomyces sp. NBC_00209. The sequence continues at coordinate 5,278,156 of NZ_CP108121.1, forward strand.
CGGTTGTACTCGGGGCCCATCTTCGCCCGGGTTTTGATCCACTCGGGCTTGCGCTCGATGGGGGTCTGGCTGTTCCGGACCTCAAGGCGCAGCATCTTGCGCCCGTCGGGTGCGACAGACACTCCGGCACTCCCCTTTGCTTTCACTGCATTGGATTCTTCGGCGAACACCAGGGTACGCCCGTGGTTCATTCGGTTGTACGTCCACCCAACCTGGGGCAGGCAGGGCCTATTCCCGGAAGCGCGTTCTGTGGGTCACGCCCTGGCCATGGCGTCGCCGGCGCGCTCGATCGTACGGGGGGCGAGCTCGGCGTTCTCCAGGATGTCCCGGAGGTGCTTCTCGGCGACCGGGAGGACCTCGGCGATGGTGAGGTCGCGGCCCAGCTCGTAGCTGAGCGAGGTGACACCGGCGTCCCGGATGCCGCAGGGCACGATGCGGTCGAACCAGGTGTTGTCGGGGTTCACGTTGAACGAGAAGCCGTGCATCGTGACGCCCTTGGCGACGCGGATGCCGATCGCGGCGAGCTTGCGGTCCTCCCGGCGCTGCCCGGCGTTGGACGGGGCGTACTCCGGACCGTTGAGCCGGGGATCGAACTCCTCGTCCGCCAGCCGCGGGTCGAAGTCGAGCGTGAGGCCGCCGAGCGCGGGGCGCTGCTCGACCGGGTCGCCCAGGACCCAGACGCCGCTGCGGCCCTCCACCCGGCTGGTCTCGACGCCGAACTCGGCGGCGGTGCGGATCAGCGCATCCTCCAGGCGGCGCACATGGGCGACGACGTCCACGGGGCGCGGGAGCTTCTGGATCGGGTAGCCGACGAGCTGACCGGGGCCGTGCCAGGTGATCTTGCCGCCGCGGTCCACGTCGATGACGGGGGTGCCGTCGAGGGGGCGCTCGCTGTCCGCCGTGCGCCTGCCCGCGGTGTAGACGGGCGGGTGTTCCAGGAGCAGGCAGGTGTCCGGGACGGTGTCCTCGAACCGTGCCGCGTGCACCTCGCGCTGCTTCTGCCACGCCTCCTGGTAGTCGACGGCGTCCTCGCCGAATCCCATGCGGACGAACCGGAGCTCACTCACGGCAGCAGCCTCTCTCCTCGCGGTGCCGGGGCCCGGGGGTTTCCCGGAACCGCGTCACCCTGCACGAATCGTGCCCCGGCCACTGTACGACCGGCTCCGGCGCCCGAGCCGGGCAGGTCTTCCCGTCAGCGCCGCCCACAATCCTCACACGATCGGATGAATGTGGAGCGAAGGGTGCTGAGGCCGCCCCGCAGACAGTTAAATTCGCGCCGTTCGTCAGAGGGCTGCCCGGCCCCGAAGGCAGGAGACCCTAGAGCTGATGTCGGAACGACCTCCGCAGCGCACGCCCAACCGCCGGCTCGCCTCGCTCATCACCGAGGCCGGGTTCTCCAACGCCGGCCTCGCCCGCCGGGTGGACCAGCTCGGCCTCGAACACGGACTCGACCTCCGGTACGACAAGACCTCCGTGACCCGCTGGCTGCGCGGCCAGCAGCCCCGGGGGACCACCCCCGCGCTGATCGCCGAGGTCTTCACCCGGCGCCTCGGCCGCCGGCTCTCCGCGCAGGACCTCGGGCTCGACGCCTGCGCCCCGGTCTACGCGGGCCTGGAGTTCGCCGCCACGCCCGCCGAGGCCGTCGACATCGTCAGCGGGCTCTGGCGCAAGGACTCCGGCAGCCACGCCGAGCTGCGGAAGATCGCGTTCACCCCGGCCGGTCTCGTCGTGCCCAGCCGGGACTGGCTGATCGGCCGGGCCGACGAGTGGGTGGGCCGCCCCGCGCCCGGCGGGGCCGCCAGGGCCGGCGCCGCACGGGCGGCCGGCGCCCAGCTCCCCGCCGCCGGGGCGCTGACCGCCGTGCCCGAGCAGGGCGGGCGGCACGGCGTGCGCGGGCCGGTGCCCTCGCGCCCCGGCGGGGTCCCCGCACCGCCCGGCGGCGCGACGGGCAGCCCCGGGGTACCCCGGCAGCGGCAGACCGAGCGGGGCTCGGGGCTCCGGGTCGGCGAGGGGGACGTGGCCGCGCTGCGCTCGGTGGCCGAGCTCTTCCGTACGCTCGACCACGCCTACGGCGGCGGGCACGCCCGGCAGGCCCTCGTGCGGTACCTGGAGCACGAGACGGAGCCGATGCTGCGCGGCACGTACGGGGAGGCGACCGGCCGGCGGCTGTTCGCGGCCGCCGCCGACCTGACCAGGCTGGCCGGCTGGACCTCGTACGACATCGCGGCGCACGGGCTCGCGCAGCGCTACTTCGTGCAGGCGCTCCGCCTCTCCCAGGCGGCGGGCGACCGGGCCTACGGCAGCTATGTGCTGATCACCATGAGCCGCCAGGCGGTCTATCTCGCCCACGGCAGGGAAGCGGTGCAGCTGGCCCGGGTGGCGCAGCAGGGCATCGGCTCGGCCGCGCCCCACACCGTCATGGCCCTGCTGCACGCGGTGGAGGCGCGCGGGCACGCGGTGCTCGCGGACTCCAAGGCGTGCACGGCCTCCCTCGCCCGGGCGGAACGCGCGCTGGAGGCGGCCCGCCCCGGCGACGAGGTCCCGCACTGGGCGCGTCACTTCGACGAGGCTCAGCTCGCCGACGAGTTCGGGCACTGCCACCGCGACCTCCAGCAGTACCGGTCCGCCGCGCAGTACGCGGAGCGCGCGCTCCAGCTGCGCGCCCCCGCGTACGCCCGGAGCAGGCTGTTCTGCCGGGTGGTGCTGGCGTCCGCCCGGCTCGGGCTCGGCGAGCTGGACCAGGCGTGCCGGCTGGGCGCGGAGGCCGCCCAGCAGGCGGCCGAGATGCGCTCGGCGCGGGCCACGGAGTACGTACGGGACTTCGAACGGCGGCTGGAGCCCTACCGGGACGCCGCCGCCGTGCGCGGCTACCGGGAGCGGGTCGCCGCGCTGGGCTGAGCGCCCGGGCCTCAGGCGGCCTCGGGAAGTGCGGTGTCCCCGGCGGCCGGGCGGATGCCGAGGTCGTGGAGGATCGAGGCGGCGGCGCGGGCGCCCGAGGCCAGGGCGCCCTGGACGGTGCCGGTGTCGCGGTGGTCGCCGCACACATAGAGGCCCGCGAGGAGCCGGACCGGGCGGTGCGGGTCGTGCGGGGCGGGCATCGCGGGGACGGCCTCCGGGTCATGGTGGGCGGCCAGCAGCTCCCAGTCCTCGGTGGGCACGCCGTGGAGCCTGGCGAGGTGGGCGCGGACCGTGCGGTCCAGGTCGTCGGGCGGGGTGCCGAGGACCGTCGAGCTGATCAGGGCCCGGCCGTGCGGGGCGCGGGCCGGGTCGACCGCGCTCATCACGGCGGTATGGGAGACGGGGCCCGACCGGTCGGCGTCCAGGAGGAGCGAGGCGCCGGTGGGCGGGGGCGTGGGCGCGGTGTGGTGGAGCACCGTGACGGGGTGGAAGGACGGCAGGCGCAGGCCCGGCAGCAGCTCGGCGGCGGCGCTCGCTCCGGTGGCCACGAGCAGCGAGCGGCAGCCCAGTTCGCCGTGCTCCTTGGTGCGTACGGAGGTGATGTCGGCGGACGTGACGTGCACCCCGGTGCGTACGGTGCCCGGCGGCAGGGAAGCGGCCAGGAGTGCCGGCAGCGTACCCGCCCCGCCCTCCGGTACACACAGCCGTCCGCTCGCGTACGTCCGCAGGGCGAGGTCGGCGCACCTGCTGGACGTGGTGAGGTCCGGGTCGCTGAGCAGTGCGGTGAGCAGCGGGCGTACGAAGCCGTTCAGCGTACGGGAGGAGAGCCGGCCGGCCAGGGCGTCGAGCGCGGCGCGTTCGGGCCGGGCGAGGATGCGGGCCGGCGGGGTGGCGGCGAGGCGGGCCAGGGCCGCGCCGAGCCGGGCGTGGTCGATCGCGCCGCCCATCGCCCCGCCGAGGGCGCCCGCGCGCGGCGGCCGGGGGGCGTGCGCGAGGGCGCGCGCCGCCTTGAGCGCGCCCCGTGCGCTGCGTGCGCCCGGCACGCGGCGGGTCTCGCCGGTCCGGTGGCGGCGGCCCTCGCTGTGCACGAGGACCCCGGGATCGAAGGTGCGCAGGACGAGTCCGTCGAGCCCCGGTGTGGTACGGAGCTCCGGATACGCGGTGTTGAGCAGCGGGCCGACCCGGTCGAGGAGGAACCCGTCCACCTCGTCGGTGGCCATCCGGCCGCCGACGCCGGGGCCGGCCTCCAGGACGCTGACACTGACCCCGGCGCTGGTCAGTCGGTGGGCCGCCGACAGGCCGGCGATCCCGGCCCCGATGATGACGACGTCCGCGTGGTGTGCCGTGCTGAGCACGTGCCCTCCCCGGTTCGGCGCGAATGGTGGGGGGCTCATGCCCTCAACCGCCCACCGGAATGCGTGAGTTCGTCAGGAGGCTAGGAGAGTGACCCGATCGTGCGCAGTCGCGCGCGGACCGGAGCACCGATGCACGGGGTCGCACGCCCGTCCGAACAAAACCGGGCTACCCGGACGGTCCGTCAGCGCAGGGCGGCGCGGATGGCGGCGTCGACGGACGGGAAGGCGAACGAGAAGCCGGAGCCCAGCAGCCGCGCCGGCACGACCCGCTGACTGCCCAGCACATCCCCGGCGAACTCGCCGAGCGCGAGCCGCAGGGCCGGCGCGGGCGCCGTGAAGAGGGTCGGCCGCCGCAGCACCCGGCCCATCGCGGCGGTCACCTCGGCGTTGGTGACGGGCGTCGGGGCGGTCAGGTTCACCGGACCGGACAGCTCCGGCGTGTCCAGGATGTGCCGCAGCGCCGCGATGTGGTCGTGCAGCGCGATGAAGCTCCAGTACTGCCGGCCGTCGCCCATCCGGCCGCCGAGCCCCGCCCGGAACAGCGGGAAGAGCCGCCCCCAGGCACCGCCCTCCCGGGCGACCACCAGGCCGGTGCGGGCGTGCACCGTACGCACCCCCGCCTCCTCGGCCGCCGCCGCGGCCTCCTCCCACTCCACGCAGACCGAGGGCAGGAACCCGTCCCCGGGCGGCGCCTCCTCGTCCACCGGGCGGTCGCCGGTGTCCCCGTAGAAGCCGATCGCGGAGCCGGACAGCAGCACGGTGGGCGGGGTGTCGAGCGAGGCGACGGCGTCCGCGATCGCGGCGGTGCCCAGCACCCGGCTGTCCCGGATCTCCTTCTTGTACGCCTCGGTCCAGCGGTGGTCGCCGACCCCCGCCCCGGCGAGATGGACGACCGCGTCGCAGCCCACCAGACCGGCCACGTCCACGTGACCCCGCTTCGGGTCCCACTCCACCTCGTCACCGGCCCGGGCCGGGCGGCGCACCAGGCGCACCACCTCGTGCCCGTCAGCCCGCAGCGAGCGCACCAGCGCCGCTCCGATGAGTCCGGTCGATCCGCTGACGGCGATACGGGAGTGCGGCATGGCGTCCATCCTGCCCCACCGGGGCCCCCGTACACGGCCGTGGCACAGTGGCGGCCATGACCGAATCCGCCGCATCCGCCGCGCCCCTGGTCCGCCGCGCCGCTCTCGCGGACGAGCCCGCGCTCGGCGAGCTGGACCGCGCCACCTGGTCGACGCTGCACGCGGTGCAGCCGCGCCCGCAGCCGCCGTACGCGCCGTTCTTCGACGTGCGGCACACGCCCCGGGACATCCTGGTGGCGGAGGCGGTGGACGAGGCGGGGGAGCGGGCACCGGCCGGTTACATACGCGTCGTGCCGCCGACCCCGCTGGCCTGCAACGCGCACGTCCGGCAGATCCAGGGCCTCGCCGTGGCCCACTGGGCGCGCGGCCGGGGCGTCGGGCGCGCCCTGATCCGCGCGGCCTGCGCGGTGGCACGCGGCGAGGGGGCGAACCGGATCACCCTGCGGGTCCTCGGCCACAACGCGCCCGCCCGCGCGCTCTACGAGGCGGAGGGCTTCACCGTCGAGGGCGTGCTGCCGGGCGAGTTCTTCCTGAACGGGCGGTACGTGGACGACGTGATGATGGGCCGCCCGCTCGCCCCGTGACCGGCGCGCTCAGCCGCCGAACCGCTCCCAGAGCGCGGGCAGCCGGGCCGCCAGGGCCGCGTCGTCGTCCGGGTCCAGCTCGGTGCCCTCCGGCTCGTCGGGCTGCGGGGGGAGGCCGAGGTCGGGCGCGACGACGCCGGTGAGCTGTTCGTACGCCTCGTCGGCCGCGTAGCCCAGCTCCTCGCCGTCGCCGTCCAGCTCCTCGTCGAAGGAGTCGAGCAGCTCGGCCAGGGCGTCCGGGTCGTGCACCGCGCCCTCGAAGACCTCCCGGCCCCGGCCGATCAGCCAGCAGCGGAAGTAGTCGAAGGCGTCGTCGCCCGCGCCGCCGAGCAGGAGGGCGGCGGCACCCCACAGGTCCCAGCGGTAGGCGCGGTTGAATCGGGCCTCGAAGTGCCGGGCGAAGTCCAGCACCGCTTCGGGGTCGAGCAGCACCAGCTTGTCGATCAGCAGATCGGCGTGGTCCTCGGGGTCGCCGTCGGCGGCCTCGCGCGTGCTGTCGATCAGCTCCCAGAACCCGGTCTCGTCCATCACTGGTACAGCATCTGCCCTGAGAGCCGCGGATGCACGCCCAGACATCTGAACGAAGCCGTCAGGGCGCGCCCCCGTAGAGCGCGTGCAGGCGCGCCGCGGCCGTCGCGAACCTCTCCCGCAGGGCGGCCGGCCCCAGCACCTCCAACTCCGGTCCGAGGCCCAGCAGCTGGCCGTAGGCGACGTCCAGGGACTCCACCGGCAGGGTGACCGTGACCCGGCCGTCCTCAGAGGGCGGCCCCGCCGCCTCCAGCGACTCCGTGGCGGCGGCCCGGTCCACGAGGTGCGGCAGCCGGTGCGCGGCCGTCTCCGAGAGCCGCAGCGTCACCTCCGTACGCAGCAGGGAGCGGGCGAACGCGGCGGACCGCTCTTCCCAGAAGGCGGGCAGGTCGAAACCCTCGTCCCTGACGAAAGGGGTGCCGGAAACGGTGGCGGCGGTGAACCGGTCGATGCGGTACACCCGCGTGTCGTCGCCCGCGCGGGCGCACAGGTACCAGGCGCCCGCCTTCAGGACGAGCCCGTACGGGGCCAGCTCCCGTTCCACGTCGGAGTCCCGGCCGGCCCCCCGGTACCGGGCCAGGAGCAGCCGGTCGCGCCACACGGCCTCGGCCACGGCGGGCAGCAGCTCCGGCGTGACCGGCTCCTGGTACCAGCCGGGCGCGTCCAGATGGAAGCGTCGGCCCGCCCCCGCCGGGGCGTCCCGCAGCGCGGGCGTCAGGGCCGCCGACACCTTCAGCCGGGCGGCCGACGCGGCGTCCGCGAGCCCCATCTCGCGCAGGGCCGAGGGCAGCCCGGACAGGAACAGCGCCTCCGCCTCGTCGCGGGCGAGGCCGGTCAGCCCGGTGCGGTACCCGCCGACGAGCCGGTAGCCGCCGGCCCGGCCGCGCTCCGCGTACACCGGGACACCGGCCTCGGAGAGGGCCTGCGCGTCCCGGGTGACGGTCCGCTCGGACACCTCCAGCTCCCGGGACAGCTCGGCGGCGGTCATGCCGGGGCGGGCCTGGAGGAGCAGCACCATACGGATCAGCCGGGCAGCACGCATGCGGCCATTGTGGACAGAAAACAAGCCCGTCCGGCGATTGAGGACAAAGCCTCAAGCCGGACGGGCCTGATCACGCTCAGAGACCGTAGCGGTCCCGCGCCTCCTTGACGGCCGTCGCCGGCACCTCGCCGCGCCGGGCCAGCTGGGCCAGCGTGGCGACCACGACGGACTGGGCGTCGACGCCGAAGTGGCGGCGGGCCGCGTCACGCGTGTCGGAGAGACCGAAGCCGTCCGTGCCGAGGGAGGTGTAGTCCTGCTCGACCCACTGGCTGATCTGGTCCGGGACCCCGCGCATCCAGTCGCTGACCGCGACGACCGGGCCCGGAGCGCCCTCCAGCACCTGCGTCACGTACGGCACCCGCTGCTCACCGTGGAGCAGCGCCTCGTCGCACTCCAGCGCTTCGCGGCGCAGCTCGCCCCAGGAGGTCGCGGACCAGACGTCGGCCGTGACACCCCAGTCGGCGGCCAGCAGCTCCTGGGCCTCCAGGGCCCAGTGGATCGCCGTACCGGAGGCCAGCAGCTGGGCGCGCGGCGCGTCCGCCGTGGCGGGCGTGCCCTCCTTGAAGCGGTACAGGCCCTTGACGATGCCCTCCTCGACGCCTTCCGGCATCGCGGGCTGCGGCTTCGGCTCGTTGTAGACCGTCAGGTAGTAGAAGACGTCCTCGGCATCGGGGCCGTACATCCTCCGCAGACCGTCCTTGACGATCACCGCGATCTCGTACGCGAACGCCGGGTCGTAGTTGAGCGACGCCGGGTTCGTGGCGGCGATCAGGTGCGAGTGGCCGTCCGCGTGCTGGAGGCCCTCGCCCGTCAGGGTCGTACGGCCGGCGGTGGCGCCGACGATGAAGCCCTTGCCGAGCTGGTCGGCGAGCTGCCAGAACTGGTCGCCCGTCCGCTGCCAGCCGAACATCGAGTAGAAGATGTAGAACGGGATCATCGTCTCGCCGTGCGTCGCGTACGACGTGGCGGCGGCGATGAAGTCGGCCATGGCGCCGGCCTCGGTGATCCCCTCGTTGAGGATCTGGCCGTCCTTGGCCTCCTTGTAGTACATCAGCTGGTCGCGGTCGACCGGGTCGTACGTCTGGCCCAGCGGCGAGTAGATGCCGGCGGAGGGGAACAGCGACTCCATGCCGAAGGTGCGGGCCTCGTCCGGGACGATCGGCACCCAGCGCCTGCCGGTCTGCTTGTCCCGCATCAGGTCCTTGACCAGGCGGACGAAGGCCATGGTGGTGGCCATCTCCTGCTTGCCGGAGCCCTTCTTGAGCGCCGCGAACGCGCGCTCCTCGGGCTGCGGCAGCGTCACCGCGTGCACCCGGCGGGCCGGGGCGGGGCCGCCGAGGGCGGCGCGGCGCTCCTGGAGGTAGCGGACCTCGGGGGAGTCGGCGCCCGGGTGGCCGTAGGGCACCAGGCCGTCGGCGAAGGCGCTGTCCGGGATCGGGAGGCCGAGCAGCTCGCGCATGCCCTTGAACTCGTCGATCGACAGCTTCTTCATCTGGTGGTTGGCGTTCTTGGACTCGAAGCCCTTGCCGAGCGTGTAGCCCTTCACCGTCTGGGCGAGGATCACGGTCGGCGCGCCCTTGTGCTCGACGGCCGCGCGGTAGGCCGCGTACACCTTGCGGGCCTCGTGGCCGCCGCGCGAGGTGTAGAAACACTCGGCGATCTTCGCGTCGGTGAGCAGTTTCGCCAGCTCGGCGAGGGCGGGCTCGGCGCCGAAGAAGTGCTCGCGGATGTACGCGACGTCGCGGGTGGCGTAGGTCTGGAACTGCGCGTCCGGGACCTCGCGGAGGCGGCGCACCAGCGCGCCCGTGGTGTCGAGCTGGAACAGCTCGTCCCAGGCGTTGCCCCAGAGCGTCTTGATGACGTTCCAGCCGGCGCCCCGGAAAGCGCCCTCCAGCTCCTGCACGACGCGGAAGTTGGCGCGGACCGGACCGTCGAGGCGCTGCAGGTTGCAGTTGATGACGAAGGTCAGGTTGTCGAGCTGCTCGCGGGCCGCGAGGGCGAGGGCGGCGGTCGACTCGGGCTCGTCCATCTCGCCGTCGCCCAGGAAGGCCCAGACGTGCGAGTTCGACGTGTCCTTGATGTTGCGGTTGGCGAGGTAGCGGTTGAAGCGCGCCTGGTAGATCGCCGAGAGCGGGCCGAGGCCCATGGAGACCGTGGGGAACTCCCACAGCCAGGGCAGCCGCCGCGGGTGCGGGTAGGAGGGCAGGCCGTTGCCGCCCGACTCCTGGCGGAAGTTGTCGAGCTGCTGCTCGCTGAGCCGGCCGTCGAGGAAGGCGCGGGCGTAGATGCCGGGGGAGGCATGGCCCTGCACGTACAGCTGGTCGCCGGAGCCGTCCCCCTCCTTGCCGCGGAAGAAGTGGTTGAAGCCGGTCTCGTACAGCCAGGCCGCCGAGGCGAAGGTGGCGATGTGGCCGCCGACGCCGAAGCGCGCGCCACGGGTGACCATCGCGGCCGCGTTCCAGCGGTTCCACGCGGTGATCTTGGACTCCATCTCCAGGTCACCGTCGAAGTCGGGCTCCGCGGCGGTCGGGATGGAGTTGACGTAATCGGTCTCCAGCAGCTTGGGCAGCGCGAGACCGGCGCCCTCGGCATGCTGGAGCGAGCGCCGCATCAGGTACGCGGCACGGTGCGGGCCCGCGGCCTTGGTGACGGCATCCAGGGAGGCCGCCCATTCAGCGGTCTCCTCCGGGTCGCGGTCCGGGAGCTGGTCGAGCTCGCTCGGAAGCTTTCCTACGGGGTCGGTCATGATCGCCGCCTTCCGGTGAGGAGGGGGGTGGAGAAGTCCCTGACTGGCAGGACAGGGCGATGGGGCCGGTGGGCCCGCGGAGTGAACTGTAAGTCGCCGATCGATGATCGATCAAAGGATGAACGGCAAAACTTCTCGATATGAAGAAAAGTGGCATGCGGTGCCATGAAACGGGGCACCGAGTGACGGGATTTACCCGCCAAAACGGGCGCTGACCTGCACGGAAGAGCGGCGGGGGCGACACATGCGCGGAGCCTCAGGCGCGCGGCGCGCACCCCAGGACGTGGGCCTTGACCAGAGTCCCGATGTCCGGGTCCTTGTGCAGGAACGCGTCGATGAGGGCCTCGTGCTCCTCCGCGTACGACTTCTGGACCGTCCCCAGCCAGCGGATCGACAGGGCCGTGAACACCTCGATGCCCAGCCCCTCCCAGGTGTGCAGCAGCACCGCGTTCCCCGCAGCCCGCACCATCTCGCGGTGGAAGCCGACCGTGTGCCGGACCTGGGCCTCGCCGTCCGCCAGTCGGTCCGCCTCGTACAGCGCCGTCACATGCGGGGCCAGCAGCGAGCAGTCCTCGCCGAGCCCGGGGGCCGCCAGCTCGGCCGCGATCTGCTCCAGGCCCGCCCGTACGGGGTAGCTCTCCTCCAGGTCCGCGGCGGTGAGGTTGCGGACCCGGACGCCCTTGTTGGGCGCCGACTCGATCAGCCGCAGCGTCTCCAGCTCCCGCAGCGCCTCGCGCACGGGCGTCTGGCTGACCTCCAGCTCGGTCGCGATGCGCCGCTCCACGATCCGCTCGCCCGGCTTCCAGCGCCCGCTGACGATCCCCTCCACGATGTGCTCGCGGATCTGTTCGCGCAGCGAGTGGACGACGGGCGGGGTCATGACGGGCTCCTTCGGACAGACCGGTACGCCTGCACCGGGCTCGGTGGCCGGGGCGACCGGTGGTGTCTAGACAATACGGCGGCGCCCCCGCCCGGAAGTGTTCCGGACGGGGGCGCCGATCGTGAGGCTGGTTACAGGCCGAGCTCGACCTCGAACTCGCCGGCCTCCAGGATCGCCTTGACCGCGGTCAGGTAGCGGGCGGCGTCCGCGCCGTCCACCAGACGGTGGTCGTAGGAGAGCGACAGGTACGTCATGTCGCGGACACCGATCACGGTGCCCTCCTCGGTCTCGATGACCGCGGGACGCTTCACGGTGGCGCCGATGCCCAGGATGGCTGCCTGGTTCGGCGGCACGATGACGGTGTCGAACAGCGCGCCGCGCGAGCCGGTGTTGCTGATGGTGAAGGTGGCACCGGACATGTCGTCCGGGGTCAGGCCGCCACCGCGGGCCTTGCCGGCCAGCTCGGCGGTCTTCTTCGAGATACCGGCGATGTTGAGGTCGCCCGCGCCCTTGATGACCGGGGTCATCAGGCCCTTCTCGGCGTCCACGGCGATGCCGATGTTCTCCGAGTCGAAGTACGTGATGGTGCCTTCGTCCTCGTTGATCCGGGCGTTGACGACCGGGTGGGCCTTCAGCGCCTGGGCGGCGGCCTTCACGTAGAACGGCATCGGGGAGAGCTTGACGCCCTCACGGGCCGCGAAGCCGTCCTTCGCCTTGGCGCGCAGCTTCATCAGCTTCGTGACGTCGACCTCGACGACCGAGGTCAGCTGGGCCTGCGAGTGCAGCGCCTTCATCATGTTGTCGCCGATGACCTTGCGCATGCGGGTCATCTTGACGGTCTGGCCGCGCAGCGGGGACGCCTCCAGCTTCGGCGCCTTGGCGGCGGCCGGAGCGGCGGCGGGCGCCGGGGCAGCGGCGGCGGCCTTGGCGGCCTCCGCGGCGGCCACTACGTCCTGCTTGCGGATGCGGCCACCGACGCCGGTGCCCTTGACCGAGCCCAGGTCGACGCCGTTCTCGGCGGCGAGCTTGCGGACCAGCGGCGTGACGTACGCGCCGTCGTCACCGGAGGTCGCGGCCGGGGCGGCGGCCGGAGCCTGCGCCGGGGCGGCCGGGGCCGGGGCGGGAGCCGCCGGAGCCGGGGCCGGGGCGGCGGGCGCCGGGGCCGGGGCGGCTGGGGCCGGGGCGGCGGGCGCTGCGGGGGCCGGAGCCGGAGTCGGCGCGGGGGCCGGAGCCTCCTGGGCCGGGGCGGGCTGAGCCGGGGCCGGGGCCTGGGCCGGAGCGGCACCGGGCGCGCCGATGACGGCGAGCTTGGCGCCGACCTCGGCGGTCTCGTCCTCGCCGACCACGATCTCCAGCAGCACACCGGCGACCGGGGCGGGGATCTCGGTGTCGACCTTGTCCGTGGAGACCTCGAGCAGCGGCTCGTCCTCCGCGACCTCCTCGCCGACCTCCTTCAGCCAGCGGGTGACGGTGCCCTCGGTGACGCTCTCGCCGAGCGCGGGGAGGGTGACGTCGGTGCCGGAGGCACCACCGGCCGGGGCGGCGGCCGGAGCCTCGGCCGCGGGGGCCGGGGCAGCCGGAGCCTCGGCGGCCGGAGCCGGGGCCGGGGCGGCCTCGGGCTCGGGCTCGGCGGCCGGGGCCTCGGCGGCGGCCGGGGCGCCCGAGCCGTCGTCGATGATGGCCAGCTCGGCGCCGACCTCGACGGTCTCGTCCTCGGCGACCTTGATGGACGACAGGACGCCGGAGGCGGGGGCGGGGATCTCGGTGTCGACCTTGTCGGTCGAGACCTCGAGCAGCGGCTCGTCGGCCTCGACGCGCTCGCCCTCGGCCTTCAGCCAGCGGGTGACAGTGCCCTCGGTGACGCTCTCGCCGAGCGCCGGAAGGGTTACGGAAACCGACATGGTTTCAGTTGCTCCTTACGAAAATGCGGAAGTGGTCGGTCGTCGCGCCCGGTCGACTGGATCAGTCGTGGGAGTGCAGGGGCTTGCCGGCCAGGGCCAGGTGGGCCTCGCCGAGCGCCTCGCTCTGGGTCGGGTGGGCGTGGATGAGCTGGGCGACCTCGGCCGGCAGCGCTTCCCAGTTGTAGATCAGCTGGGCTTCGCCGACCTGCTCGCCCATACGGTCACCGACCATGTGGACGCCGACCACGGCACCGTCCTTGACCTGGACGAGCTTGATCTCGCCCGCGGTCTTGAGGATCTTGCTCTTGCCGTTGCCCGCGAGGTTGTACTTCAGCGCGACGACCTTGTCCGCGCCGTAGAGCTCCTTGGCCTTGGCCTCGGTGATGCCGACGGAGGCGACCTCGGGGTGGCAGTACGTGACCCGGGGGACACCGTCGTAGTCGATCGGGACGGTCTTGAGGCCGGCCAGCCGCTCCGCGACGAGGATGCCCTCGGCGAAGCCGACGTGCGCCAGCTGGAGCGTCGGGACCAGGTCGCCCACGGCCGAGATCGTCGGCACGTTGGTGCGCATGTACTCGTCCACCAGGACGTAGCCGCGGTCCATGGTGACCCCGGCCTCCTCGTAACCGAGGCCCTGCGAGACCGGGCCGCGGCCGATCGCGACCAGCAGCACCTCCGCCTCGAAGGTCTTGCCGTCGGCGAGGGTCACGCGGACGCCGTCCTGCGTGTACTCGGCGCCCTGGAAGAACGTGCCGAGGTTGAACTTGATGCCGCGCTTGCGGAAGGCGCGCTCAAGAAGCTTCGAGCTGTTCTCGTCCTCGACCGGGACGAGGTGCTTCAGGCCCTCGATGATCGTCACGTCGGTGCCGAAGGAGGTCCACGCCGAGGCGAACTCGACGCCGATGACGCCGCCGCCCAGCACGATCGCGGACTTCGGGACGCGGTCCAGCTTCAGCGCGTGGTCCGAGGAGATGATGCGGTTGCCGTCGATCTCCAGGCCCGGCAGCGACTTCGGCACGGAGCCGGTCGCGAGGAGCACGTGGCGGCCCTGGACGCGCTGGCCGTTCACGTCCACCGAGGTGGGGGAGGAGAGCCGGCCCTCACCCTCGATGTAGTGCACCTTGCGGGAGGCGACGAGACCCTGGAGACCCTTGTACAGGCCGGAGATCACGTCGTCCTTGTACTTGTGGACGGCCGCCATGTCGATGCCCTCGAAGGTGGCCTTGACGCCGAACTGGGCGGACTCGCGGGCCTGGTCCGCGATCTCGCCGGCGTGCAGCAGGGCCTTCGTGGGGATGCAGCCGTTGTGCAGGCAGGTGCCGCCGACCTTGCCCTTCTCGATCAGAGCGACGTCCAGGCCCAGCTGCGCTCCGCGCAGGGCCGCGGCGTACCCGCCGCTGCCACCGCCGAGGATCACTAGGTCGAAAACGGTGCTGGCGTCGTTCGCCACGTCACGTCCTCCATGCATGTGCGCCGTACGCCGGGCCCCGTCCTCGGGGTGCTACCGGCCGGTCGGCTGGGGTGCGGCCGCTTTGTCTTCGGCCCTGTGGTGGGGGCCCTGTCCTGCCGAGAACCCATCTTCGCACTTGTTGACGGTGGGCGGGACGCGGGGCCCGTGTCCGGGACGGACGATCGTCCGTCCCGGTGGGGAACACCTACGGCCCCGGACGTATGCCCGGGGCCGTACGGGGGGTGCCGCGGCCCGGTCAGCCGAGGTCGCCGGCGGCGGTGCGCTCCGCCAGCTTCACCAGCGTGCGGACGGCCGAGCCGGTGCCGCCCTTGGGCGTGTAGCCGTACGGGGCGCCCTCGTGGAAGGCGGGGCCCGCGATGTCCAGGTGCGCCCAGGCGATGCCCTCGCCCACGAACTCCTTCAGGAACAGGCCGGCCACCAGGCCGCCGCCCATCCGCTCGCCCATGTTGGCGATGTCGGCGGTCGAGGAGTCCATGCCCTTGCGCAGGTCGGCCGGGAGCGGCATCGGCCACGACGCCTCGCCGACCTCGTCCGCGATCTCGTGGATCGAGGTACGGAAGGCGTCGTCGTTGGACATGATGCCGAAGGTGCGGTTGCCCAGGGCCAGCACCATCGCGCCGGTCAGGGTCGCCACGTCCACGATCGCGTCCGGGTTCTCCTCCGAGGCGCGGGTCAGCGCGTCGGCCATGACGAGCCGGCCCTCGGCGTCGGTGTTCAGGACCTCGACGGTCTTGCCGCTGTACATGCGCAGGACGTCACCGGGGCGGGTGGCGTTGCCCGACGGCATGTTCTCGGCGAGCGCCAGCCAGGCGGTGACGTTGACGCGCAGGCCCAGACGGGCGGCCGAGACGACGGTCGCGAACACGGCGGCGGCGCCGGCCATGTCGCACTTCATCGTCTCGTTGTGACCGGCCGGCTTCAGCGAGATGCCGCCCGAGTCGTAGGTGATGCCCTTGCCGACGAGGGCCAGGGTCTTCTCCGCCTTCGGGTGCGTGTAGGCGAGCTTCACCAGGCGCGGGCCGCGCTCCGCGCCCTGGCCGACGCCCATGATGCCGCCGTAGCCGCCCTTGACGAGCGCCTTCTCGTCCAGCACCTGCACCTTGATGCCGTGCTCCTTGCCGGCGGCGGTGGCCACGGCGGCGAAGGACTCGGGGTACAGGTCGTTGGGCGGGGTGTTGACCAGGTCGCGGGCGCGGTTGATCTCCTCGGCGAGGGCGATCGCGCGCTCGGCGGCGGCCTTGAACGCTTTGTCGCGGGGCTTGGCACCGAGGACGGCGACCTCGGCCAGCGCCTGCTTGGCGCCGGCGGGCTTCGCGTCCTTGGGGGCCAGCTTGTTCTCACCGGCCTGGTAGGCGGTGAAGGCGTACGCGCCGAGCAGGGCGCCCTCCGCGATGGCCTCGGCGTCCTCGACGGAGCCGACGGGCAGCGCGAAGCCGGCCTTCTTCGAACCGGCCAGCGAGCGCGCGGCGGCACCGGAGGCCCGGCGCAGCGTCTCGGCGTCGTACGAGCCGTCCTTCTCCGGGGCCTTGCCGAGACCGGCCGCGATGACGACGGGGACCTTCAGGCCCTCGGGGGCGGGGACCTTCGTCAGCTCGCCCTCGGCACCCGAGGCGCCCAGGGTCGCCAGGACGGCGGCGAGCTTCCCGCCGAACGCCTTGTCCACGGCCTCGGCGCCCGGTGCGAGGACCAGGTCCCCAGGCTTGGATCCAGCGCCCTTGGCGACGCCCACGACGAGGGCGTCGGCGCGCAGCGTCGCCGCACCGGCAGTGCTGAGAGTGAGAGCAGTCACGGTGGTGAAATCTCGCTTCCGTTGAGTTCTTTTCGGTCGAGTGGGTGGGCCGACCGTGCCCGGCGCATCGTAGACGCGGCCGCAATGTGCCGGGAATGAGCCTACGCGCGCCTTTGCTGCCCGCTCACGGCGGCGGGCCGTAGGCGGTGCGTGCGAGGTGCGCGGCCGTCGTTACGGTGGTGGTTTCCGGGAAGATCGTCCCGGCGGACCTGGGGGAACGATGCGCGACCGGACGGCCGCACGGGTGGGCGGGGCGCGCGGCGCCCTGGCCGTCACCGCACTGGTGGTGCTCACGACGCTCACGGGCTGCTCCACGGAGCGTGAACAGGCCCCGGCGGGGAAGGAACCCGCCTCCGCGCGGCCCTCGCCGACCCGCTGGCAGCCGCAGCCCGGCACCGACTGGCAGTGGCAGCTCTCGGGCAAGCTCGACACCTCGGTGGACGCCCCGGTGTACGACGTCGACGGCTTCGACCGTACGGCGGCCCAGGTCGCCGGGCTTCACCGCAAGGGCCGCAAGGTCATCTGCTACCTGTCCACCGGCGCCTGGGAGGACTTCCGACCGGACGCGGCCCGTTTCCCCACCGCCGTCCTCGGGAAGGGCAACGGCTGGAAGGGCGAGCGCTGGCTCGACATCCGGCGCACCGAGGTCCTGGAACCGCTGATGGAGACCCGGATCGCGAGGTGCGCGAAGAAGGGTTTCGACGCGGTCGAACCGGACAACATGGACGGCTACCGCAACAAGAGCGGCTTCCCGCTGACCGCCGCCGACCAGCTGCGCTACAACCGCCTGATCGCCCGCATGGTCCACCGCCACGGCATGTCCGTCGGCCTCAAGAACGACCTCCCGCAGATCCCGGAGCTCGTCGGGGACTTCGACTTCGCGGTCAACGAGCAGTGCGCGCAGTACGAGGAGTGCGAGGAGCTGACCCCGTTCGTGAAGGCGGGCAAGGCGGTCTTCCACGTGGAGTACGAGCTGCCGGCGGCGAAGTTCTGCGCACAGTCCAGGAAGCTGCGCCTCAGCTCGCTGCGCAAGGAGTACGAGCTGGACGCCGGACGGGAAACCTGCGCGGAGGGCTGACGGTCGCCTCAGCCCAGCGCCAGGATCACTAGCGCCGCCGTCGCCGCCGTCTCCGCCAGCGCCCCGAACACGTCCCCGGTCACCCCGCCGAACCGCCGCACGCAGTGGCGCAGGAGCAGCCCGGCCGCCACCGGCGCGGCCACGGCGGCCAGGGCGTACCGCAGCGCTCCGTACCCGCCCAGCGGGGCCCCCGCCCCCGCGCACCCCGCCACCACCACGAGCGCCACCGCCCAGGCACCGGCCGCCGGGACCGTACCGGCGACGGCCGCGCCCAGGCCCTCCGGGCGGGCGGCCGGGACGCCGCGCCGGGAGGCCAGGGTGAGCGCGAGCCGGGCGACGACGGCGGAGGCGACGGCCGCCACCGCGCCCTGCGTCCAGTCGTCCGCGTACAGCCGCTGGAGGGCCGCCACCTGGGCCAGCAGCACGAAGAGCAGGGTGATCACGCCGAACGGGCCGATGTCCGACTGCTTCATGATCCGCAGCGCGTCGTCGGCCGGCTTGCCGCTGCCCAGGCCGTCGGCGGTGTCCGCGAGACCGTCCAGGTGGAGGCCCCGGGTGAGTGCCGCGGGCACGGCGGCCGAGGCGACCGCGGCGAGCAGCGGGCCCGCTCCGCCCCGGAGCAGCAGGCTGCCGGGCACCGCCGCGAGGACGCCGACGACCAGCCCGGCCAGGGGAGCGCACAGCATCCCGGCCCGGGCTGTCTCCCGGTCCCAGCGGGTGACGCGGACGGGGAGCACGGTCAGGGTGCCGAAGGCGAAACGCAGGCCGTGGCTGTTCAGGGAGGTCACGGCGCGCAGGCTAATCGGTGAGGACGGCCGCTAGATTGTCCGAATGCCGCATAACGGGGCACAGGCGGACGATCGGGAGTGGGTGGCATGGGTCACTGGTTCGACCGGAACTTCGTGGAGCCGGGCAAGCTGCCTCTGCTCCTGGCCCTGACCGCCTTCGTGCTGACGTTCGCGATCACCCGGCTCATCACCCGGATGATCCGGGCCGGGAAGGGGCCGTTCCGCAACATCACGCCCGGCGGCGTCCACATCCACCACGTGGTGCCCGGGGTGGTGCTGAGCGTCGTCGGCGGATTCGGTGCGGTGGCGAGCGGGCGGCACGGGGTCACCGCCGGGGTCTGCGCGGTCGTCTTCGGTGCCGGAGCGGGCCTGGTGCTGGACGAGTTCGCTCTGATCCTCTACCTGGACGACGTGTACTGGACCGAGGAGGGGCGCCGGAGCGTGGAGGTCGTCGTGCTCACGGCGGCCCTGGTGCTGCTGGTGCTCGGCGGCTTCTCCCCGCTGGGCGTGGACGACCTGAGCGACGATCAGGAGCAGGGCCGGCTCGGGGCCGTGCTCACCGTCGTCGTCAACTTCTGCTTCGTGCTGATCACCCTCTTCAAGGGCAAGACGCGGATGGCGGTGGTCGGCGCACTGGTGCCATTCGTGGCCCTGATCGGCGCGATCCGGCTGGCCCGGCCGACCTCGCTGTGGGCGCGTCGGTTCTACCGCAACCGGCACCGGGCCCGTTCCCGTGCGGTGCTGCGGGCCTACCACCACGACGTGCGGTGGGTCGGCCCGCGCCGCAGGTTCCAGGACCTGATCGGCGGGGCACCGGACCGGGTCCCGCTCCCGCCCTCCAAGCCCTGACCGCCCCGCCGTCGCCGCCCGCGCAGCGCCGGGACCGCGCACAGGGCGAGCGCCGCCGCGATGGCCGCCAGGTGTTCCCGGCCCGCGAGGTTGTCCTTCAGCACGGCCTCGGCCACCATCGCCACGATCACCACCGCCCCGGTGACCCGCGCCCGGTACGCGCAGCAGACGCAGACCGCCAGCGCGACGACCGCCGCCGAGGGCCCGGTGTCCACGAGCCGCGCGTCGGACGCGGGCAGCCCGAGGAAGGCGTCCGGGCCGGCCGCGATGCCGATCCGCGCGTACAGGGTCCCGGCCAGGGTCGCCGCGTACGCGATCAGCAGCGTCCGCCACCTGCCGAGGCAGACCTCCGCGGCCCCGAACACGACCAGCATCTGCACCAGCGCGCCCCACACCGGCAGGTCCAGCGCGGGTACGAACAGCGACAACGGGGTACGCAGCAGGGCCGACCAGAGCGGACTGTCGGCCCGGACCGCGCCCAGCGTCTGGACCGGGCCGTAACCCCAGGACCGGTTCTGCACCACCTGGAGCAGTCCTGTCAGGGCCACCGAAGCCAGGGTCAGGGGCACGGCCCGCAGGCCGTGGGCGGCGAGCGGTGCCCGTACGGCCGACCAGAGCGGTCCCCATTCCCGGCGGGCCGCCCGGCGCAGGGCGCGTACGGCTCTCATCCACGCGGCCCGGGCGGTACGCCGCGGCCCCGGGCCAGCCGTGAGCGGTGCAGCCACTTGGGCAGCCCCGGCGCCTCCAGGAATCCTTCCGCGCGGCCGGCCGCGACCCCGATGCGCAGCAGGTCCGCGCTCTTCTCGAAGAGCAGGAACCGGGGCTCCCAGATCGGGCGGTACTTCGCGTTGGCCCGGTACAGCGACTCGATCTGCCACCACCGCGAGAAGAAGCTGAGCAGCGACCGCCACATCCGGAGCACCGGACCGGCGCCCAGCCGCGACCCGCGCTCGAAGACCGAGCGGAACATCGCGAAGTTCAGCGACACCTGCGTCACGCCCAGCTTCCCGGCTCGTTGCAGGAGTTCGATGACCATGAACTCCATCAGCCCGTTCTCGGAGTCCCGGTCACGCCGCATCAGGTCCAGCGAGAGGCCGTTCGGCCCCCACGGCACGAAGCTCAGCAGGGCCCGCAGCTCGCCCGGGGCGCCGTCACCGGACGGGGCGTCACGGCACTCCAGCATCACGCACTGCCCGTCGGCCGGGTCGCCGAGCCGGCCCAGCGCCATCGAGAAACCGCGCTCCGTCGCCCCGTCGCGCCAGTCGTCCGCCCGGCGCACCAGGCCGGCCATCTCGGGCTCCGGGATCTCCGCGTGCCGACGCGCCGTCACCTCGTAACCCGCCCGCCGCACCCGGTTGTACGCCTGGCGGACGGTGCGCATCGCGCGGCCCTCCAGGGTGAAGTCGGCCGTTTCCACGATCGCCTCGTCGCCCAGTTCCAGCGCGTCCAGGCCGTGCCGCGCGTAGACCGTGCCGGCTTCCTCGCCCGCGCCCATCACCGCCGGGATCCAGCCGTGTTCGCGGGCCTCGGCCAGCCACGGCACGATCGCACCCGGCCAGGCTTCCGGATCGCCGATCGGGTCGCCGGACGCCAGCGACACCCCGCCGACCACCCGGTAGACGACGGCCGCCTTCCGGGTCGGCGACCACACCGCGCTCTTCTCGCGGCGCAGCGCGAAGTAGCCCAGCGAGTCCTGCTCGCCCTGCTTGTCGAGCAGCGCCCGCAGCCCTTCCTCGTCCTCCGGGGTGATCGGGTCGACCGCCCGGCGGGAGCGGAAGGCCGCCCAGACGACCGCGACGAGCAGCAGTGTGGACAGGATGTTGACGGCGACGTTGACCCAGCCCGGCGCGGTGATCCCGGGGAACCGCGAATCGGACGCGGCGACGGACACCAGCCGCAGCGCCCCGTACGCCCAGCGGTCCAGGAACGTCGAGCGGTACTCGTCGTGCGCGGTGTTGGTGACCGTGACCAGGCCCGCCGCGATCAGCGAGGTGACCAGCAGCCCGCCGGCCGCCACCAGCGCGGCCAGCTTCGGATTGGACCGGTCGCCCTTCGCGTAGAACTCGCGCCTGCCGAGCACCAGCGCGAGCACGAAGCCCGCGGACAGCGCCAGCGAGATCCAGTTCTGCGGATAGCGGCGGACCTCCGGGAAGCCGATCAGGGCGGCGGACAGCAGCAACGTCAGCCCGCTGAGCGCCAGGTTGACGATCCACGCGGCCCGCTTGCGCCGGCGCATCGTCACGGCCAGGAAGAGCGCCACCACCCCCGAGGAGAAGCCCGCCGTGAGCAGATAGGGGGTGAAGTAGTCGTCCGTGTTGTGGCGGCGCAGGTCCTGGCCGAAGGTGACCCAGACCGCGCTGAGGAAGTTGAGGAACGACACCACGCGCAGGTACCAGATCGCGAACGCGGCGCCGCGCCGTGAGCGCGGTGTGCCGGCCTTGCGGACGGTACCCCGTCCGGACTCCTCGACGGTCATACCGACCTCTCCCATGAAAAGCGATCATATGGGGCATCGCGCTGCATGAGGGGGCGCTCCGCGGCCGGTGTCGGCCGGGCGCGGAGCGGGGCCGGCGTCAGTCCGTCGGCTCGTCCTTCTCCTCGTCCGCGCCGCCCTCCGCCGGCTCCGGCTCCCGCTCGGGCAGCTCGGCGGCCAGCGCGGCGGCGGCCTGGACGAAGGGAAGGGCGAGCAGCGCCCCGCATCCCTCGCCCACGATGACGCCGTGATCCAGCAGCGGGTTGAGCGCCATCCGGTCGAGGGCCTTCGCCTGCGCCGGCTCACCGCTCAGCTGGCCCGCCAGCCACCAGTCCGGCGCCCGGAACGCGGCCCGCTGGCCGACCAGCGCCGCCGCCGCGCCGACCACCCCGTCCAGGACCACGGGCAGCCGCCGCACCGCGCACTGGAGCAGGAAGCCGGTCATCGCCGCCAGGTCCGCCCCGCCCACGGTGGCCAGCAGCGCCAGCTGGTCGCCCAGGACCGGCCGGGCCCGGCGCAGCGCGTCACGGATCACCGCGCACTTGCGCATCCACGCCAGATCATCGATCCCGGCACCGCCGCGCCCGGTCACCACCGAGGCGTCCGTGCCGCACAGCGCCGCGATCAGCGTGGCCGCCGCCGTCGTACCGCCCACGCTGAGGTCGCCGAGCACCACCAGATCGGTGCCCGAGTCGGCCTCCTCGTCGGCCACCGCGATCCCGAGCCGCACCGCGGCCTCGGCCTCCTCGGCCGTCAGCGCGTCCTCGACGTCGATACGCCCGCTGCCGCGCCGCACCCGGGTCCGTACGACGGCCTCCGGCAGCAGTTCCGGGTCGCAGTTCAGACCGGCGTCCACGATCCGCACCGGCACCGAGAACCGGCGGGCCAGGACCGCCAGCGGGGTCGAACCGTCCAGCGTGGCCCGGACCAGCTCGTGCGCGGTGGAGGCCGCGCGGCCGGACACATCGAGCTCGGCGACCCCGTGGTCACCCGCGAACAGCACCACGCGCGGCTGCTCGACCGGCCGCACCGGCGCGGCCTGCTGCGCGGTCGACAGCCACTCGCCCAGCTCGTCCAGACGGCCGAGGGCGCCCGGGGGCACGATCAACCGCTCCCGGCGTTCCTCGGCATCGCGCCGTACGCCCCCGTCGGGGCGTTCGATCAGGTCGGAGAAGTCGTCCAGATTCACGGGGGTCTGCCTCGCGGGTCGATACGGGGAGTGGTCCGGGGAGCCCGGCGGCGGGCTCCCCGCGGAACAGTACCCGCCGTGTTTTCCGGGCCCGCCCGGTACGGCCCCGAGCCCCGGGGCTCCCGGCGTCGCGCCTGTCAGCCGCGCAGCGCCAGCACCTGGCCCGCCACCACCAGCAGCACCTGCTCGCACTCCTCGGCCACCGCCGCGTTCAGCCGGCCCAGCTCGTCCCGGAAGCGCCGCCCGGCCGCCGTCGCCGGCACCACTCCGGAGCCGGTCTCGTTGGTCACCAGGACCACCGTGCGCCGGGTCCCGCGCACAGCCGCGACCAGCTCCGCCGTCCTGGCCCGCAGCGCCCGCTCGCCGCCCTCCGCCCACGCCGCGTCGTCCCAGGCGCCCACCCGGTCCATCGCGTCCGTCAGCCACAGGGACAGGCAGTCGATGAGCAGGGGCGGCCCGTCCGACGACAGCAGCTCCGCCAGCTCGCAGGTCTCCTCGGTGCGCCAGGCGGCCGGCCGGCGCTCCCGGTGCAGCCCGACCCGGGCCGCCCAGTCCGCGTCCCCGTCCCGGGCGCCTCCCGTCGCCACGTACACGACCTCCGGGTACGTCTCCAGGCGCCGTTCCGCCTCGACGGACTTGCCCGAGCGGGCGCCACCGGTGACCAGGGTGCGCCGGGGGACCGCCGATGCGGGGGCGCGGAGGCCGCCGACCGTCAGCGTCGTGCCGTCCGGAACCGCCCGGGCCCCGGCGGCGGCGAGCCGGCGTTCCAGCTCGGGGGCGGGCGGCGCGTCGTGGTCCAGGTGGACGGCGATCAGCTCGGTGGCGGGCCCGATCGCCTCGACGGCCCGCAGCCGCGCCACCGCGTCGGGCCGCCCGACGACGTCCCCGGCGACCAGGTCGTACGGCTGCGCCACCGGGTCCGTCAGCCCGGCCGGTGCGCCGCCCGGCGGGAGGTACAGCAGCCGGGCACCCTCCGGCGAGGTCACCTCGTATCCCGTACCGGGCGCGTCCATCGGCACGGCCCGCACCCGGTGCCCGCTGATCAGCGTCAGCACCCGCCCGTCCGGGACCCGGCCCGCCGGAGGGAGCCCGGCGGGCAGCTCGACGGCGGGGCCGTCGTGGGGGTGGGTCAGGAGGACCTGGCGTACACCGGTGAGCGAGCGGCCGGCGCGGGCGGCGGCGAACACCGCCCCGGGCGTGAGGTCGAGCAGCAGCGCGTCATCGACCAGGAGGGCGGTCGCGGCCCGGCTGCCGGCTCCGCGGGCGAGGGCGCAGGCCGCGCAGGGGCAGTCGGGCCGCGGCAGCCCCTCGGGGGCTCCGGTGCCGAGCAGAGTCAGTTCCACGTTCCGATCCTCCCGCGTCGCCGCGCACGCTGCGCGACGTGGGCCCTCGAAGATCCGCCGCACAGGCCCGAGGGCCTCTCGTTCGGATCATGCCGGGCTCGCGGGCTCTGGCATCCGAACGAAAGGCCCTAAGCTGCCGACGGGAACGACCTACCCGGGAGGCGCACATGGCGTGGACGTGGCGGTTCGAGAAGTCCGACGGTACGGAGACGGAGCCGGCCCTGCGGCCGGAGGAGTTCACGACCCAGGGCGACGCGGAGTCCTGGATCGGTGAGTACTGGAAGGAACTCCTGGACGGCGGGGCGGACCAGGTCACGCTCTTCGACGACGGGACGAAGATCTACGGCCCGATGAGCCTTCAGGCGGACGCGGCGGGCTGACGGCGTACGGCTGCCGCCGGGCGGGCCCTCACGGACCCACCCGGCGGCAGCCGTCCTCGTACGCTCAGATCTCGCCGAGGGTGACCTCGGCCGTCTTCTGCGAGCTCCCGCGCGTGTACGTCACCTTCGCCTTCTGGCCCGGCTTGTGACCGGCCAGCGCCTCGGAGAGCGAGGTGATCGTGGTGACCTTCGTGTCGTCCACCTTCACGATGATGTCGCCGGCCCGCAGCCCCGCCTTCTCGGCCGAGCCGCCGTTCTGCACGCTGACGATCGCGACGCCCGCCGGACGGTAGTCGTCGTTGACCACCGTGCGGCCGGTGATGTCGAGCGCCGCCCGGCCCGAGTCGGTGACCTTGCCGTTCTTGATGATCTGGTCCGCGACCGTCCGCACCATCGAGGCCGGGATGGCGAAGCCGATCCCGGGCGCCGCGCTGTCGCCCATCTGGGGATCGGACGCGGCGAGCGTCGGGATGCCGACGACCTGGCTGTCCAGGTTCACCAGGGCGCCGCCGCTGTTGCCCGGGTTGATCGCCGCCGAGGTCTGCACCATGTTGGCGATGGTCGCCCCGGTGCCGCCGCCCGAGCGGCTCTCGCTCACGGTCCGGCCGAGGGCCGAGACGATGCCCTGGGTGACGCTGCTGGACAGGCCCAGCGGTGAGCCCATCGCCAGCACGATCTGCCCGACCGCGACCTTCTCCGAGTCCCCGAACTTCGCGGGCCGCAGCCCGTCGGGCACGTCGTCCAGCTTGATGACGGCCAGATCCTGTTCGGGGTAGGCGGCGACCAGCGACGCCTTCATCACCTTCTCGCCGGTCGCCACGGTGACCTTGAACGTCTTCTCGTCGCCCACGACGTGCGCGTTGGTGACGATGTGGCCCTTGGTGTCGTAGACGACACCGGAACCCAGGCTCTCGGAGGCGTCGATCTGCACGACCGACGGCAGCACGTCGTTGATGGCGGACTGGTACGCGCTCTGCAGATCACCGTCGGCCTTCGCGGCCGGACCGGGCTGCGCCGAGCCGGACGCCGTCGCATCCGGCCCCGCGGCGGGAGCGTTCGAACCGGAGCAACCGCTCACCAGCGCGATCGCGCAGACACCGGCGGACAGGGGCAGCAACAGCCGCCGCGCACGGCGGCGGGAGTGAATGGCATCCATGTCCGGATTATTGCTTTTGCCCCCAGGGGTGGCCCGTTGAGCGCATCCAGAGGGGGCGTATCAAGCCGGCCCGGCGATTGAGGGCAATCTTTTCAGCCCGTCCGGCGATTGAGGACAGAACGCCCGCCCGGGCGCCCCGGGCTCATCCCCGTACGCCACACAGATGCAGCAGCGCCGCGACCCCGCGATACGGGTCCGTCCGACCCGCCCGGTCCTCCGCGGCGAGCACCGTTTCCAACTCCGCGGCCGGCGGCAGCTCGACCTCGTTGCTCACGTTGTCCGTGAAGAGCCGCACCCCGTACCAGGCGTGCAGCGGCGCCGCGATCGAGGCCAGCGTCGCCGTCAGCGCGTCCAGCCGGTCCGCGCGCACGGACAGGCCGAGCCGGTTGGTGTACCGGTCGGAGTCGAACGCGGCCAGCGCCCCGGCGAAGTCCCCGGCCGTCCCCGGCCGCATCGCCAACGCGTCGGCGTTCCGCACGAGCAGGGACAGCAGCCCGCCCGGCGCCAGCATCCGGGCCAGGCCCGCCACCATGGCGTCCGGCTCCTGGACGTACATCAGCACACCGTGGCAGAGGACCACGTCGAAGCTGCCGGGCAGGAAGTGGACCCCGGTGTCCTGGCCGTTGCCCTCGATGAGCCGCACCCGCTCGCGGATGCCGGCCGGCTCGCCGCCCAGCGCCTCACGGGCGAGCCGCAGCATCTCCGCGTCGGACTCCAGACCGGTCACGGTGTGCCCGGCCCGGGCCAGCCGCAGCGCCTGCGTGCCCTGGCCCATGCCGACGTCCAGGACGCGCAGCCGCTGCCCGACCGGGAAGCGGGCCGCGATCTGCTCGTCCAGCTGCCGGGCGACCAGCTCCTGGCGCACGGTGTTGCGCAGGCCGGTCAGGCCCTTGGTCCAGGCCGCCGAGGCTCCGGCGAAGCCGGAGACGGCACCGGCCGGCCGGTCGGCGGACACAGCGTCGACCGGACCGGACGGCTGGGTGCTCAGGGCCGCTCTCCGCGCTTCACCTGCGGCTTCGGCAGGCGCAGCCGGCGCATCTGGAGCGTACGCATCAGCCCGTAGGCGACCGCGCCGCGCTTCGGCGTGTCCGGGAACCGCGTGTTCAGCTGCTTGCGCAGGCGGAACGCGAGCCCGACCGAGTCGATCACGATCAGCACGATCACGATCAGCCAGAGCAGCAGCGAGATGTTCTGGATGCCCTGCACCTGGATCACGCTGAGGATCAGGATGACCACGGCGAGCGGCAGGAAGTACTCCGCGATGCAGAAGCGGGAGTCCACGAAGTCGCGAACGAAGCGGCGCACCGGCCCCTTGTCGCGCGCGGGCAGGTAGCGCTCGTCACCACTGGCGAGCGCCTCGCGCTGCTTGGCCATGTCCACACGCCGGGATTCGCGCTGGCGCTTCGCTGCCTCCTTGCGGTCGAGCGGCGCACCACTGGAGGCACGACGGCGCTGCGTCTGGGCCTCGCTGC
This sequence comes from Streptomyces sp. NBC_00209, assembly GCF_045206345.1. Classification (NCBI taxonomy): domain Bacteria; kingdom Bacillati; phylum Actinomycetota; class Actinomycetes; order Kitasatosporales; family Streptomycetaceae; genus Streptomyces; species Streptomyces sp. NBC_00209. Next base: position 5,305,160 of record NZ_CP108121.1, read on the forward strand.
GCTTGGGGGTGGGGCGACCCTTGGGGGCCTGCGGGTCGCGGGGCGTCTTGGAGAGGTCCGCCGTCACCTTGTCGGTGGGGGCCTTCTCTTCCTTGGAGCGGCTACGGAACACAAGGCCCAAGGGTACGGGGTCGCTCGCGGATCCCCGCAGGCCGCCCGGGAACGATCCGGCAACGGCCTGCGTCCTTGCCCATGTGAGAGCGCCGATACGGGCCTCACCTACTCCCTGGGCCGGAGCGGAGCCGGGACACAGTCGTCCTTGGGGAGGAGCCCATCCATGCTCGAACAGTGCGGTAATAGAGACAGGGCCCGTACTGTGGGTTCTGTTGGAGTGCTGGAGCCCAGTTGAGTCAGAAGGGGGCGCGCGAAGCCCATGAGCGGTGTCATGAAGCGTATGGGGATGATCTTCCGCGCGAAGGCAAACAAGGCCCTTGACCGGGCCGAGGATCCGCGCGAGACCCTTGATTACTCGTACCAGAAGCAGCTGGAGCTGCTTCAGAAGGTGCGCCGCGGAGTCGCCGACGTGGCGACCTCGCGCAAGCGGCTGGAGCTGCAGCTGAACCAGCTGCAGGGCCAGTCCTCGAAGCTGGAGGACCAGGGCCGCAAGGCGCTCGCGCTCGGCCGCGAGGACCTGGCCCGCGAGGCGCTGTCGCGCCGCGCCGCCCTCCAGCAGCAGGTCACCGACCTGGAGACGCAGCACACCACGCTGCAGGGCGAGGAGGAGAAGCTCACTCTCGCGGCCCAGCGGCTTCAGGCCAAGGTGGACGCCTTCCGGACGAAGAAGGAGACCATCAAGGCCACCTACACGGCGGCCCAGGCGCAGACCCGGATCGGGGAGGCGTTCTCCGGCATCTCCGAGGAGATGGGCGACGTCGGCCTGGCGATCCAGCGGGCCGAGGACAAGACGCAGCAGCTCCAGGCCCGCGCCGGTGCCATCGACGAGCTGCTGGCCTCCGGCGCCCTGGACGACCCGACCGGCACGGCGAAGGACGACATCGCCGCCGAGCTGGACCGGATCTCCGGTGGTACGGATGTGGAGCTGGAGCTTCAGCGCATGAAGGCCGAGCTGGCCGGCGGCTCCTCCTCGCAGCAGGCGATCGAGGGCGGCCCGCAGGACACCCAGCAGCAGAACGGCCAGTCGCACAAATTCGACAAGAACTGAGGCGGCGTCATGATCGTACGGATCATGGGGGAGGGCCAGGCGGTCCTGGCCGACAGCCATCTCGCCGAGCTCGACAAGCTCGACGACGCCCTGCTGGCCGAGATGGAGCGCGGTGACGGACCCGGCTTCCGCACCACGCTCCACGCGCTCCTGGCCCGGGTGCGCGAGCTCGGCTCACCCTTGCCGGACGACTCCCTGGAGCCGTCCGAGCTGATCCTGCCGTCGCCGGAAGCGACCCTCGAAGAGGTACGCGCCATGCTCAGCGACGACGGCCTGATCCCCGGCTGACGCCGACCGCTCTCCAGCACCCGCACCCCGTGCCCCGCGCCCGCCCGACGGACGCGGGGCACGGGCGCGTCCGGGCCCGCCGCTTCCCGGCCGGACCGGGCCGCGAGCGGCACGCCGTAACGTAGCCCGACGTGACCACCCTCGGAACCGGGGTGCTGCGCGTCCGCCACTGGCTGCGCGCCCACCCCCTCGCGCTGGACGGCGCACTCGCCCTGGGCGTGCTCGTGGCCATGGTCTTCGCCTCGTTCGTGGACCCCGGCGGGCACGACGGGCCCACCTTCGGCGCCCGCACCCCCGCCGCGGGCAGCCTGCTGCTGATGCTGCTCAGCGCGCTGGCCCTGATCCGGCGGCGCCGCGAACCGATGGCGGTGCTCGCCGCCACCGGGGCGCTGACCGTCGTGGAGCTGGTCACCGCGGACCCGCCGGCCCCCGTCGTGATGAGCGCCGTCATCGCGCTCTACACCGTCGCCGCCCGCACCGACCGGCCCACCACCTGGCGGGTCGGGCTGCTCACCATGGCCGCGCTCACCGCCGCCGCGATGCTCTTCGGCTCGCCGCCCTGGTACAGCCAGGAGAACCTGGGCGTCTTCGCCTGGACCGGGATGGCCGCGGCCGCGGGCGACGCGGTCCGCTCCCGGCGCGCGTTCGTCGGCGCGATCCGGGAGCGCGCCGAACGCGCCGAACGGACCCGCGAGGAGGAGGCCCGCCGCCGGGTCGCCGAGGAACGGCTGCGCATCGCCCGCGACCTGCACGACGTCGTCGCCCACCACATCGCCCTGGTCAACGTCCAGGCCGGGGTCGCCGCCCACGTCATGGACAAGCGCCCCGACCAGGCGAAACAGGCTCTCGCCCACGTCCGCGAGGCGAGCCGGTCCGCGCTCAACGAGCTCCGGGCCACCGTCGGCCTGCTCCGCCAGTCCGGCGACCCGGAGGCGCCCACCGAACCGGCCCCCGGCCTCGCGGTCCTCGGCCAGCTCGTGGAGAGCGTGCGCCAGGCGGGGCTGCCCGTCGAGGTGGCCTGCGCCGCCGAGGGCGAACCGCCGCTGCCCTCGGCCGTCGACCTGGCCGCCTACCGGGTGATCCAGGAGGCGCTGACCAACGTCCGCAAGCACGCGGGCCCGGGCGCCAAGGCCGAGGTCAGCGTCGTACGGGTCGGGGCCACGGCCGAGGTCATGGTCCTGGACAACGGCCGCGGGAACGCCACGGGCGCCGACTCCGCGTCCGGCGGCGGCCACGGCCTCCTGGGGATGCGCGAACGCGTCACCGCCCTGGGCGGCACCCTCACCGCGGGTCCCCGCTACGGGGGCGGGTTCCGCGTCCATGCGATCCTGCCCGTCGAGGCCCGCGCGCAGGAGCCCGGTCGTCCGGGCGCGGCGGGCCGGACGGGGGAGAACGCATGACACCGGCCATCAAGGTCCTGCTCGCCGACGACCAGGCGCTGCTGCGCAGCGCGTTCCGGGTGCTGGTCGACTCGGAGCCCGACATGCGGGTGGTGGGCGAGGCGGCGGACGGCGCGCAGGCCGTGGAGGTGGCCCGCGCCGAGCGGCCCGACGTGGTGCTGATGGACATCCGGATGCCCGGCACCGACGGACTCACCGCCACCCGCATGATCAGCGCCGACCCGGATCTCGCGGACGTCCGCGTGGTCATGCTCACCACCTTCGAGGTGGACGAGTACGTGGTGCAGTCGCTGCGCGCCGGGGCCTCGGGCTTCCTCGGCAAGGGCGCCGAGCCGGACGAACTCCTCAACGCGATCCGGATCGCCGCGGGCGGCGAGGCGCTGCTCTCGCCGGCCGCGACCAAGGGCCTGATCGCCACGTTCCTCGCGCAGGGCGGCAGGGGGGTGGAGGACGGGCCGGGGGCGGCCGCGTACGCGGAGCGGCTGGCGGCCCTCACCACGAGGGAGCGCGAGGTGCTGGTCCTGGTCGCGGGCGGGCTGTCCAACGACGAGATCGCGGAGCGCCTGGTCGTCAGCCCACTCACCGTCAAGACCCATGTGAACCGGGCGATGGCGAAGCTGGGCGCCCGGGACCGCGCACAACTCGTGGTAATCGCGTACGAATCGGGCCTGGTGCGCCCACGGGTGGAGTGAGGGTGCAGGCGGGACGTACTCCACCTGCGGTATGCGAGGCGTAAGAAAGCGACCCTGGGGCCGAGGACTTTCGTCCCGGGGATCAGCGATCGTATAGGTGGGCTGGATCTGTCCCCCGGGCACGCCCCGGCATCCCGCCCACCTGCCGCGTAAGCCACAGAAAGAGACCCACCCATGTCCTGGCTGTCCAGATTCAGCCTCGCGCAAAGGGCCCTGATCGGTCTGATCTCGATCGTCGCGCTCGTCTTCGGAGCGATTGCGATCCCGCAGCTCAAGCAGCAACTGCTGCCCACCATCGAACTGCCGATGGTGTCGGTGCTCGCCCCCTACCAGGGTGCGTCCCCCGATGTGGTCGAGAAGCAGGTCGTCGAACCGCTCGAGAACTCCATCAAGGCCGTCGACGGCGTCACCGGCGTCACGTCGACCGCCAGCGAGGGCAACGCCGTCATCATGGCGTCCTTCGACTTCGGTGACGAGGGCACCAAGCAGCTCGTCGCCGACATCCAGCAGGCCGTGAACCGGGCCCGCGTCCAACTGCCCGAGGACGTCGACCCGCAGGTCATCGCCGGCTCGACGGACGACATCCCGACCGTCGTCCTCGCCGTCACCTCGGACAAGGACCAGCAGGCGCTCGCCGACCAGCTGGACCGCACCGTCGTCCCCGCCCTGGAGGACATCGACGGTGTCGGCCAGGTCTCCGTCGACGGTGTGCGCGACCTCCAGGTCTCCGTCACCCCGGACGACAAGAAGCTCGCCGCCGCCGGACTCAACGCCGCCGCGCTCTCCCAGGCCCTCCAGTCGGGCGGCGCGACCGTCCCGGCCGGTGCCTTCTCGGAGTCCGGCAAGAGCCGCACGATCCAGGTCGGCGGCGCCTTCACCTCGCTGAAGCAGATCGAGGACCTGCGGGTCACCGGTCAGAACCCGGCCTCGGGCAAGCCCGGCAAGCCGGTCCGCCTCGGTGACATCGCGACCGTGAAGCAGGAGGCCGCCACCGCGGACTCCCTCACCCGCACCAACGGCCGCCCGAGCCTCGCCGTCATGGCCACGATGGACAAGGACGGCAGCGCCGTCGCCATCTCGGACGCCGTCAAGGACAAGCTCCCGGACCTGCGCAAGGACCTCGGCTCCGGCGCCGAGCTGACCGTCGTCTCGGACCAGGGCCCGGCCGTCTCCAAGGCGATCTCCGGCCTGACGACCGAGGGCGCGCTCGGCCTGCTCTTCGCGGTCATCGTGATCCTGGTCTTCCTGGCCTCGCTGCGCTCCACCCTGGTCACCGCGGTCTCCATCCCGCTCTCCGTGGTCCTCGCGCTGATCGTGCTCTGGACCCGTGACCTGTCGCTCAACATGCTGACGCTGGGCGCGCTCACCATCGCGATCGGCCGGGTCGTGGACGACTCGATCGTCGTCCTGGAGAACATCAAGCGCCACCTCGGCTACGGCGAGGAGCGCCAGTCGGCGATCATCACCGCGGTCAGGGAGGTGGCCGGCGCGGTCACCTCGTCGACGCTTACCACCGTCGCCGTCTTCCTGCCGATCGGTCTCGTCGGCGGCATGGTCGGCGAGCTGTTCGGCTCGTTCTCGCTGACCGTCACCGCGGCTCTGCTGGCCTCGCTGCTGGTCTCGCTGACCGTGGTCCCCGTCCTGTCGTACTGGTTCCTGCGCGCGCCCAAGGGCACCGCCGAGGACCCGGACAAGGCGCGCCGCGAGGCCGAGGAGAAGGAGGCGCGCAGCCGCCTCCAGCGGATCTACGTCCCGGTACTGCGGTTCGCCACCCGGCGCCGTATCACCAGTGTCGTCATCGCCGTCGCCGTCCTCTTCGGCACCTTCGGCATGGTGCCCCTGCTGAAGACCAACTTCTTCGACCAGGGCGAGCAGGAAGTCCTGTCCATCAAGCAGAAGATGGACCCGGGCACCAGCCTCGCGGCCTCCGACGAGGCGGCGAAGAAGGTCGAGAAGCTCCTCGCCGACGACGACGGCGTCAAGGACTACCAGGTCACCGTCGGCTCGTCCGGCTTCATGGCCGCCTTCGGTGGCGGTACGGGAGCCAACCAGGCGTCCTACCAGGTCACCCTGAAGGACTCCGCCGAGTTCGAGGCCACCCAGGACCGCATCGAGAAGGGTCTCGCCAAGCTCGACGGCATCGGCGACACCACCATCAGCGCGGGCGACGGCTTCGGCAGCCAGGACCTGAGCGTCGTGGTGAAGGCCGCCGACGCGGACACCCTGAAGAAGGCGTCCGAGCAGGTCCGCGCCGAGGTCGCCAAGCTCAAGGACGTCACCGACGTTCAGAGCGACCTGGCGCAGAGCGTCCCGCGGATCTCGGTGAAGGCCAACGAGAAGGCCGCCGACGCCGGTTACACCCAGGCCACGCTCGGCGCGGCCGTCGCCGGAGCGGTGCGGGGCACCCCGTCCGGCAAGGCGCTCATGGACGACGCCGAGCGTGACGTCGTCGTGAAGTCGGCCCACCCGGCCACCACCATGCAGGAGCTGAAGGACCTTCCGCTCGGCAAGGTGAAGCTCGGCACCATCGCCGATGTGAAGCTGGTCCCCGGACCGGTCTCCATGACCCGGATCGACGGCCAGCGCGCCGCGACCATCACCGCCCGGCCCACCGGCGACAACACCGGCGCGGTCAGCACCACGCTCCAGAACAAGATCAAGGCCCTGGACCTCCCGGACGGCGCCACCGCCACCATCGGCGGTGTCTCCTCGGACCAGGACGACGCCTTCAAGAACCTGGGCCTGGCCATGCTGGCGGCCATCGCGATCGTCTTCATGCTGCTGGTCGCCACCTTCCGGTCGCTGATCCAGCCGCTGATCCTGCTGGTCTCCATCCCGTTCGCCGCCACCGGCGCGATCGGCCTGCTCCTCGCCACCGGCACCCCGATGGGTGTCCCGGCGATGATCGGCATGCTGATGCTGATCGGCATCGTGGTGACCAACGCGATCGTGCTGATCGACCTCATCAACCAGTACCGGGCCCAGGGCCTGGGCGTGGTCGAAGCGGTCGTGGAGGGCGGGCGCCACCGTCTGCGCCCGATCCTCATGACGGCCCTGGCGACGATCTTCGCCCTGCTCCCGATGGCGCTCGGCGTCACCGGCGAGGGCGGCTTCATCTCGCAGCCGCTGGCCGTCGTCGTCATCGGTGGTCTGATCACCTCGACGCTGCTGACGCTCCTCCTGGTGCCGACGCTGTACGCGATGGTGGAGCTCCGCAAGGAACGCCGCCGGGACAAGAAGGCCGCCAAGCGGGCCGCGAAGGCCGGCGTCCCGGCCCCGGCAGAGGCGCAGGAGTCCGGCGAACCGGAGCCGACGCGGGCCTGATTCACCCGGTAACCAACACAAGGGGCCCGGCCCGCACGCTCGTGCGGACCGGGCCCCTTCGCGTGTGCGGGTGTGGTCAGGCCGCCCCGCTGAGCGCCTTGATCATGCGGAGCCACAGCTCCCCGTACGGCTCGGCGTACCGGACACTGAGGCCCGCGATCTCCCGCACCAGCCGGCCGCGGATCTCCTCCGGGGCACGCGGGATCAGGTCGGCCAGCTCCTCCGGTTCGATGCCCTGGACGGCTCCCGAGAGGACCATGCTCACCTGGGCGTGGGTGAAGGAGGACAACCGGTCCTCGAAGACCTGCCCCTCGATGGCGGCCGCGTGCATCAGGGAGGTGCCGTCACCGGCCTCCAACGCCCTGTCCACATACGCCTGGAGCGCGTTCCGGTCCTCCACCAGCGCGTAGGCGGCGTCCATCCCCTCCGCACGGGAGACGTCGAGGACGGCGACATGCGAGAGCGGGGTGTCCGGGGACGGCCGGACCTGGAGGAGGCGCGGGTGGTCTTCGAGGTAGGCCCGCGACTCGGCCCAGGACGCGCAGCCCACCCACTCGGTCAGCTGCCCCGAGAGGATCAGCGGATCGTAGGCGGAGGTCACCCCGTGGTCGAGCACGAACTCGCGGAGCGCGGCGTGCTGCTGTGCGGTGGCCGGATCCAGGAGCGCCAGCTCTTCGAGCGCCGTCGCGGCCTCCTCGCTGCCGAGCGTGTCGGCGTACCGGGACCAGAGGTCGCGTGACGCGGGCCAGTCGGGCGCGAACATCCAGGTGCCCACCGCTTCCAGCGTCGAGGCCGACAGCGAGAGCCAGTCGGGCGCGGGGCCATGGGTCTCCGCCTCCCAGGCGGCGCGCACCGCCTCCCGGTCGCCGTGGGCGCGCAGGGCCCGCCGTGCCCGTACGGTCACCAGGTCCGGGCCGTCCTCCGGTTCGAGACCGGCGTCCCGCCCGAGGAACGACGCGAGGGCGCGTACACCTTCCGAGGGCAGCGGATCGGGGCAGCCCAGCAGGAAGATGCTCCGCTCGACGCCGAGACGCCGGGCGGTCACGGGATGGGCCCCGGCGAACTCGGCCGCGCAGTTCGCGTACGCCTCGGCCGCCGAGGCGTGGTCGCCGGTACGGGCGAGCGCGCGGGCCAGGTCCCCGACCGCGTGCGCCCCGTCGTCCGCGAAGGTGCGGGGGCTCTCCGCGGTCAGCGCCCGGTAGGCGGCGACGGCTTCCCGTGCCGTGTCCACGGCGCCTTCGGCGTCCCCGCTCATCCCGCGCAGCTTGCCGAGGTTCCGCAGGGCGCGGGCCACGTCGGGGAGGTGGGCGCCGCTGTGCTCCTCCGCGAGCAGGCGCCAGAGGTCCAGCCCCTCCCGGGCCACCGGCAGCGCCTCCTGCGGGCTGCCGGTGTCGGCGAGATTCAGGGCCAGGGCGCCGAGGGCTCCCGCGAGGGTGGGGCGCAGGACGGGTGTGTCGGGGACGAGTTCACGCAGGAGCGCGACGGCCTCCGCGGCGGCCTGAAGCCCTTCCTCCGGTTCCCCGGCCTGGTTGAGGTGGGCGGCGAGGTTGGCGAGGGCCGTGGCCAGTTCCGGGCGGGAGACGGCGGGCCGCAGCACAGCGAGTTCCCGGCGGAGGGCGACCGCCTTCAGGCCCGCCGAGAGCGCCCCCGACAGATCGCCCAGGGACGCGCGGTGGTTGCCGATGTTGTTGAGGGCCGTCGCGTAGTCCGGGAGGAACGCCTCCCGGTCCTCGGCGGCGAGGCGTTCGTAGAGCCCGGCGGCCTCCTCGGCATGCGACAGGGCCTCCGCGAGCTCGCCGTCGGCTACCAGGTGCATCGCGAGGTTGTGGAGCATCGCGGCCAGCCCGGGGAAGCCGGCCAGGGGCGTGCTCCTGACCACTTCGCGCTGGAGCTGCACGGCCTGGCGCGCGAACAGCACCGCCGTGGTGCGGTCCCCGGTGGCGGCGGTCTTGTTGGCCATGGACGTCAGGGACCGGGCGAGCTCCGGACGGAAGACCTCCGGGTGCTCCTGGGAGAGCGCGGCGAACGTGCGCGCGGCCTCACGCACGGTGGCGAGCGCGTCCTCGTGGTCCCCGGCGGCGGAGAGCCGGTCCGCCAGGTTGTGGAGTGCCGTGGCCAGGTCCTGCCGGAACACGTCCGGGTGACGCGCGACGAGCCCCCGGCAGATCTCCACGGACTCCCGAGCGGACGCCAGTGCCCCCGCGCGGTCGCCCACGTCCTGCCGGTGTACGGACAGATTGGTGAGGGACCCCGCAAGGTCGGCCCGCAGGGCGGTGGGATGGCGCTCGGCCAGCTTGCGGTTGGCCGCGACCGCAGCCTCCCCGTGCGGCAGGGCGTCCTCATGGCGTCCGACGGTCTTGAGGGCGTGGGCGAGGTTGCTCAGGGAAGAGGCGAGCGGGCCCCGGAACTCGTCCGGGCGCGCGGCGGCCAGCTCCGTGTGGATCTCGACCGCCTCCTGTGCGGGGGAGACGGCGGCCCGGCGCTCCCCGACCACCCTCAGATCCACCGACAGGTTGTTCAGCGCGGCGGCGAGTTGCGGGCGGAAGGCCGCAGGCTCCTTCTCGGCCAGCTGCCTGAAGACGGCGACGGCGTCCTGGGTGAGCGTGAGCGCGCCCTGACCGTCACCGGTTTCGGCGAGCCGGTGCGCGAGCGTGGCGAGGGCCGTGGCGAGGTCGCCCACGGCCGCGTCGCCCCCCGCCGCGGAGACGGTCCGCTGGAGCGCGACCGCCTCCCGGGCCGGGGGCAGCGCCGCCTCCCGGTCCCCGAGGTCGGCGTACCGCTTGGCCAGGTTGATGAGGGTGTGGACCAGCGCCGACGTGCAGGAGCCGGGCGCGGCCTCCTCCAAAGTCCGGAAGAGGCCGACCGCCTCCTGCGCCGCACGCAAAGCCTCCTCCAGGTCCCCTTCCGCCGCCAGGCGCTCCGAGAAGCCGTGCAACGCCTGGGCCAGGGCCGGGGCCGCGTGGGGCCCGATCCGCTTGGCGAGCTCCCGCAGCGCCTCGATCCCCGGCCCGCCCGCCCTTGCCGCGTGCCACGCGAGCGCCCGGGCCACGTACGGGTCGACCGCCCCCCAGCCGCCGTCCGGCACCTTCCGCTCCGCGTGCGCGACGAGCGCGGCGAGCACCACCTCGGCGGTCTCGGCCCCGCCCGCCACCGGCCGGGACGCGAGATGCGAGACGAACTCCCGGTGGTACAGCCGGTACACCGCCTGCCCGCCCTCCGCGTCCTCCACGATGTAACGCCCGTACGCGGACAGCACCCAGTCCACGTCACTCTCGTCGTACGGCGTCCCCCGGCCGCCCAGCGCCCCGGCGACCTCCTCCCAGACGCCCCCGGCGGGCATGCCGCGCCCGGCCGTCCAGGCCAGCGCGGTCAGCAGGTCCCGTGCGGCGGACGGGAATTCGGCGCCGTCCGCCAGGACCCGGACCGGGCCCGCCCGCAGGTCGTCCTCGAACGCGGCCTCGATGGACTCCGGCAGACCGGCGTGCCACGCGTCACCGGCGGGCCGCCCCTGCGACAGCAGCGAGCCCGTCACCAGCCGGGCGAACAGGAACCCGCCGCCCACCGCCGTGGCGCGCGCGGCGACCGCCTCGCCCGTCTCCCGCGCCCGGTCCGCCGGGAAGCCGCCCACCTCGCACCGGCGGGCCACGTACGCGGCGATGTCCTCCTGGGTGTCCGGCTCCTCCTCCAGGTCCGCGGTGGTGACGGCCGCCCCGATCAGCCGGGCCAGCGCGTCCGGCAGGGTCTCGTCCCGGTGCCCGTCGTCCGCCAGGCGGCCGCGGAACGCCCGCTCGCGCGAGCCCAGCAGGACCGGGACCGCCCGGCTGAGCGGGAACACCAGCTCCTCGGTCATGGCTTGCAGATGCTCGACGGGCACCTCGTCCAGGCCGTCCAGGACCAGCACCGGACGCCGGTCCAGCTCGCGCAGCTCGCCCCGGAAGTCGTCCGTGTTGCGCGGCTCCGGCAGCCCGAGCCGCGCGGCCAGCTCCGAAGCCGCCTGCAGCGGACTCAGGCCCCGCAGATGCACCGCCGCGAGCGGGTGCCCGGGGCCGGGGCCGGGATCGCCCTCACGCAGGCCGCCCTGCGCCTCGGTCTCCGCGCGCCGCTCCGGATCGGTGAGCGTCGCGATCCGGCCCAGCACCGCCGACTTGCCGCAGCCCGCCGGGCCGGTCACCAGGAAGAGCCCCGCCTCATCCGCCTCGATCCAGTCGGTGATCCGGCCCAGGACTTGCTTCCGGCCCGTGAAGAACGAGCCCTCCTCGCGGAACCCGACGCCCCGGGCCGCGAGCACCAGGTGCTCCACCAGCCGTGCGGGCGCCCCGGGCACGTGGCGCGGATTCGGGAAGACCGGCCGCCCGGTGCCGAGGGCGGCCGGGACCGGCGTCTGCCCCTCGCCGCGCCACCGCTCACCGAGCGCGGCGAGCACGTCCGGGCCGCTGACCCACGCGTTGTGGGCGCTCCACGCCGACCGGTACTCGCTGGTGGCCGGGCCCTCCCTCAGCACCTCGGCCAGCGCGTCGAGCAACGGCCCGGCGCCGTCCGAGGTCTCGCCGCGCCGACAGCTCGTCATGATCCCGAACCACTGCACCCGGCCGGGCGGCGCGGAGGTGGTCTCCCAGCGCCGCAACGCCTTCTCCAGGCCCCGGCCCACGGCGTCCCCGGCATGGCAGGCGTCGATGATCACCAGGATCTGGTCGGCGCCGGACGCCACCGCCTCGTTGACCAGCGTCTCGGGCGAGACCCCGTGCCGCAGGGCGCGCGCGTCCCGGGCCACCTGCTCGACGTCGAGGTCCAAGTCGCAGAGTGCCAGCCGTAGTTCGTCGTCCACCAGCACGCCGTGCCCGGACCACACGATGATCGCGGGCTTCCCCGCGCCGGACGCGCTCCAGGCGGTGAGGTCCCGGTCGAAGTCCGCCCAGGACGGGTTGCCGCCGCCGGCCATACGGGTCGCGATCCCCAGCGCCTCAAGGCGGTTGACGATCCCCTCCATCTGGGCCGTCGCACCGGTCAGCCGTGGAAAGGTCCGCTCGTCGGCGTACGTCTCACACACCACGCACAACGCCGACCCCACGCGCTCCTCGCCGCCCACCACATCCGCCTCGTCCGCCATCGGGCGCTCCGCCTTCCGTACACAAGCCGTCGAAATGGACAGCAGCGTATGCACGGATGGGACGCCGGGGGGCCGGTCCGGACAAACTCGACTCTTTCCGGTCCATGGGTGGTAAGGAAACGGCCCGTCCCACGCGCGTGTGTGGGACGGGCCGTTGCGCTGCGCGCTACTTAAGGGACGAGACGAACTCGCCCCAGGCGGCGGAGTTGACGACGAGCGACGGACCGGTCGGGTTCTTGCTGTCGCGTACGGGGACGAGGCCGGGGAAGTCGTCGGCGATCTCGACGCATTCGCCCCCGTCGGTGTTGCTGTAGCTGCTGCTGCGCCAGCGGGCGGAACTCAGCTCGGGGGAGTGGTTCATGGTCGGTAGTCCTCCATCGCGGTACGGATCAGTTCCGCCGACTCGTCCAGGGAGCGCGAGTTGGCGCGCAGTACGTCGTACCGCCGCCGCCAATTCTTTACCGCGTCCGGGTCCTCGTAGAGGTGACCGGTCTGGATGCTCTCCTCGTACGCCACCGAGGTGCCGTCGGGCAGGGTCAGCAGAGTCAGTGCGCCACCCAGTAGCGAGTGCGGCCCCGCACTGAACGGCATCACCTGAACCTTACTGTTCGGAGTATCCACCTGCTCCAACAGCGAGGCCAGTTGCTGGTGCATGCAGGACCGGCTGCCCACCTGCCGCCGCAGTACGGCCTCGTCGATGATCGCCCACCGGAACGGCGGATTCGCCGAATGCTGCCGCTCCTGCCGGGACATGCGGGCGGTGACGCGCTCATCGACCATTTCGGCGGTCAGGTGCTCCTGGCAACGGAGCAACTCCCGGGCGTACTGCTCGGTCTGGAACAGGCCGGGCAGCGCCTGCGCGCCGTACTGCTCTATGACCTCGGCCCGGGCCTCGAAGTTCATGTACCGCTTGTACTTGTCGGGATGGATGTCCTGCTTGGCGAGTTCGTAGAGGCCCGTGAAGTACTGATCCGTCCCGAAGGCGATGTCCAGGCAACTGGGCATGTCCGGCGGAGGCATCAGTTCGGCCGTCTCCACCCGGGCGAGCGTGCTCTTGCTGGAGTTGACGATGTCCGCCAGCTGTACGAGGGAGAGGTTGGCCCGCTCGCGATGGCGGCGTAACTCCGAGCCGAAGTAGTGGCGTGTGGAGGCGAAGGGCGAAAGCGGCTGCGGCCTGAACGTCATGGAGCGGGCCTTCCGTGTGTCCCGTGTGGAACGTCGGGACGCGGCGGCCCTGTTGGGAAGACCCGCCACAGCGCGACGATGGGGGCACACACCGTAACCAGCGAGTGCGACCGGGGACCAGAGCGCTCCCCGAACGGAGGCGGAGGCGACATGATGTTCGACGCGCAAGGGAACGCGATGCGGCTGCTCCCCTGGGTCGGCGAGAGCGGGACCCCGTGCTACCTGAGCAGCGACGACCCGGGAGGCCGGATGTCACGGCTGGCCGACGAGGTCGAGACGGACCTGCTCGACTCGGCCCAGTACGTATTGCGCGAGGCGCGGGCGCTGCTGGCGGAAACGGGCTTGGGCACGCGCGAGTTGAGGTTCACCGGGGTCCGCCTGGCGGAGTCGTTGCAGGATGCCCTGCGGATCGCGGAGAGCCGGGGATACCGGATCGCTCCGGCGCTCACCCAGGTGACGCCAGTACCTGAATGACACGCGCCCACTGCGCGGCGTGCTGCGGTGCGTGGGCCGCGCTGAGGGCGGCGGCCTCGGAGATCAGCCGGTTCCGTACGTCGGGCGAGGCGTCGGCGACGAGGGGAGCGAGGGCGTCGGGGTCGGCTTCGTCGGGGGTGCCCCCGAGGAGCAGCGCGGCCTGGTGGTGGGTGCGGGCGGAGAGCTGGTCGGCGTACACGTCGTCCTCGATGGCGGCCGCGTGGCGGAGGGCTTGGGCGTCGCCGGTGGTGAGGGCGTTGTCGACGTACTGCTGGAGCGCGGTGCGGTCGCGTACGAGGGCGTAGGCGGTGGGGATGTCGTGCGTACTGGCGATACGGAGCAGGGCGACGGGGAGAGGAGGAGTGTCGGAGGGGAGTTCTCCGTCCAGGAGATCAGGGTGGGTTCGCAGGAACTGCTCGGACTCCTCCCAGGTCCCGCATTCCGCCCACTCGGTGATCCGCTCGCGCGACAGGCGGGGCTCGTAGGCTCTGGCCGCACCCTGGGCGTGGATCGATGCTCGCAACACCTGGTGATCAGCCGCCCCGTCGGGGAAGGCGAGCGCGTACTCGGCCACAGCCACCCCGGCTTCCGGGCTGCTCAGCACCTCGTGGTGCTCCGCCCAGTAGTCGCGCGAAGCCGACCATGTCGAGGTAGCCAGCCAGGCCGCAACCGTGTCCAGGACCCCAGGAATCAGCGCCAGCCAGGCCGGGGGCGGGGTGCTGGTCCTCTCCTGCCAGACCGTCGTCACCTCCGCCAGGTCCCCGGCGCCTCTGCCGGCGTAGGCGCGAAGCATGTGGCGAGCACGGAGGGCTATGGGGTCGGGGCCTTCGGTGGGCGGCCCGTTGACCACATCGACGAGACAGCACAGCCCTGCCGTGGGCCAGGCTTCCACGGCTTCCGGCCTGTGGATCAGGAACATGCTGTGTTCCAGGGTGAGCGCGCGGCCGGCCGTTGGCTGCTGACTGGAGAGGTCCCTGATCACTTGCTCGTAAGCGCGGGTCGCGGCCGTGATGTCGCCGGTGTCGGCGAGGTGGTTGGCGAGGTCGTTGAGGGTGCCGGCGAGGCCGGGAAGGAAAGCGGCGGGATGTTGTTCGGCGAGGGCGCGGTACAGGTTGGTGGCTTCGCTGGCGGGAGCGACGGCGCCTTGCCGATCGCCGTTGTTGGCGAGGTGGTTGGCGAGGTTGCGGAGGGACAGGGCGAGTTGGGGAAGGTCGGCGCCTGGGTGCTGTTGTGCGAGGGCCCGGCGGATGCGTAGGGCTTCGTGCGCGTGGCTCAGTGCGCCCCGGTGGTCCCCGGCGGCGGCGAGGTGGCTGGCGAGGTTGTTGAGGGTGCCGGCGAGGTCGGGGAGGAAAGCGGCGGGGTCTTGTTCGGCGAGGGCGCGGTACAGGGTGGTGGCTTCGCCGGCGGGAGCGACGGCGCCTTGCTGGTCGCCGCTGATGGCGAGGTGGTTGGCGAGGTTGTTGAGGGTGCCTGCGAGCTCGGGGAGGAACGCGGCGGGGTGTTGTCCGGCGAGGTCACGGCGGATGGTCAGGGCTTCGCGGGTAGCAGTGAGTGCGTCCTCGTTCTCGCCGGTGGCCGCGAGGTGGATGGCGAGTGTGTTGAGGGAGGTGCCGAGGTCGGAGAGGAAGGCGGCGGGGTGTTGTTCGGAGAGGGCGCGGTAAAGGGCGGTCGCTTCCCGCGCGGTGGAGACCGCGCCTTGGCGGTCTCCGGTGGCGGCGAGGCGGTTGGCGAGGTTGTGTACGGCGCCCGCCAAGTCGGGCAGGAACGCCGCAGGATCCTGTTCGGCGAGGTCGCGGCGGATACTCAAGGCTTCGCGAGCCCGGCTGAGTGCGGCTCGGTGGTCCCCGGCTTTGGCGAGGTGGGAGGCCAGGTTGCTGCGGGAGGTGGCGAGGTCGGGGAGGAACGCGGCGGGGTGTTGTTCGGCGAGGGTCTGGTAGAGGTCGGTGGCTTCCCGGGCGGTGGTGACCGCGCCCTGGCGGTCCCCGGCGTGAGCGAGGTGGTTGGCGAGGTTGTTGAGGGTGCCCGCGAGGTCGGGGAGGAACGCGGCGGGGTGTTGTTCGGCGAGGGTCTGGTAGAGGTCGGTGGCTTCCCGGGCGATGGCGACCGCGCGCTGACGGTCGCCGGTCTCGGCGAGGCGGTTGGCGAGGTTGTTCAAGGCGCCCGCCAGGTCGGGGAGGTAGGCCGCAGGGTGCTGTGCGGCCAGGTCGCGGCGAATGAGCACCGACTCGTGGGCAGCGGTGAGTGCGTCCCTGACGTCCCCATTGCTTGCGAGGTGGTTGGCGAGGTTGTTGAGGGCGCCGGCGAAGTGCGTGCGAAAGGCAGCAGGATGCTGTTCGGAAAGGGCTTGGTAGAGGTGGGTGGCTTCGCGCGCGGTGGAGACCGCGCCCTGGCGGTCTCCGGTGGCGGCGAGGCGGTTGGCGAGGTTATGGAGGGAAGCGGCGAGGTCGGGAAGGAAGGCGGCGGGGTCCTGAGCGGCGAGATCGCGGCGGATGCGCACGGCCTCACGTGCATGGCCGAGAGCCCCTTGGCGGTCTCCGGTGCCGGCCATGTGGTTGGCCAGATTGTTGAGGACGCCTGCGAGATCGGGGAGGTACGCCGCAGGGTGCTGTTCGGCGAGATCGCGGCGGATACGTAGTGCCTTTCTGGCGATCGCAAGAGCCCTCGCGCGGTCACCCGCATCGGCGAGGCGGTTGGCAAGGCTGTTGAAAGCGCCTGCCAGTTCCGAAAGATGCGTGTGCGGACTTCTCTCCTCGAGTTCCTGGTAGAGCCCGACCGCCTCATCGGCGTAGTTCAGCGCCACCTCGCGCTCTCCTGACCGCGCCAGTATCAGGGACCGCTGGTGAACAGCCCGGGCGAGATACGGGAGCCCAATCCCCTCGTCCCAGGCCACCACCCCCCGCAGCACCTCAACCCCCGACCCACCACACCGCACCGCATGCCGCACCAGCCCCCGCGTCACATACGGATCCACCCCCGACCAGTCACCCACCCGCCCCTGCTGCTTCACCAGGTCCACCAGAGTCCGCAACACCACCTCGCCCGCCGCCGCCCCGCCCGGCCCTTCCCGCCGCCTGAGGTGGGACACGAACTCCCGGTGATACAGGCGATACACCGCCTGCCCCTCCTCCGCGTCCTCCACGATGTACCGGCCGAAGGCCGACAGCGCCCAGTCCACGTCGGTCTCGTCGTAGACCACACCCCCGCCCAGCGCCCCGGCCACCGCCTCCCACACGCCGCCCGCAGGCATCCCCTGGCCCACCGTCCAGGCCAGCGCGGTCAGCAGGTCCCAGGCCGCCGAGGGGAGCACCGTGCCGTCGTCCCGCACCCGCGCGGGCACCGCGCGCAGCTCGTTCTCGAACGCGGCGTCGATGGAGTCGGGCAGCTCCGTCAGCGGAGACCCGTCCTCCCCTGAGGCCACCCGCGCCAGGACCGTACTCGTGACCAGGCGGGCGAACAGGAAGCCGCCCCCGACATCCGTGGCCCGCTCCGAGATCGCCGCGCCGACCTCCCGGGCCGGGCCTTCCGCCATCTCGGCCTGCTCGCACCGGCGCCGCACGTACTCGCCGATGTCCTCCCGCGTATGCGGCTCCTCTTCGAGGTCGACGGCCTCGACGCCCGCGCCGATGTGCCGGGCCAGCGCCTGCACCAGCGACTCGTTGTCCTCCAGCTTGTTGCGGAACGGGCGCTCCCGGGAGCCGAGCAGCACCGGGACCGTCCGGCTCAACGGGAAGACCAGGTCCTCGATCATGCTCTGCGTGTGCTCGGCCGGCACCTCGTCCAGGCCGTCGATGACCAGGACCGGCTGCGGCGACAACTCCCGCACCTCGGCCCGGAAATCGTCCGTGTTACGGGGCCGGGGGAGGTCCAGGGCGCGGGCCAGCCGCTCCG
Source organism: Streptomyces sp. NBC_00209 (assembly GCF_045206345.1). Lineage (NCBI taxonomy): Bacteria > Bacillati > Actinomycetota > Actinomycetes > Kitasatosporales > Streptomycetaceae > Streptomyces > Streptomyces sp. NBC_00209. The sequence goes on from NZ_CP108121.1 coordinate 5,322,680, forward strand.
ATGCCTGCAACGGGGTCAGGTCGCGCAGGTGCACCGTCGCGAGGGTGCGTTCCGCCCGGACACCCGGGTCCGGGTCACCGTCGCGCAGTGCGCCGCTCGCGACGGCCCGCTCCCGCTGCTCCGGGTCCGCGAGCGTGGCGATACGGCCCAGCACGGCGGACTTCCCGCAACCGGCGGGCCCGGTCACCAGGAACAGGCCAGGCGCGTCCTCGTCCAGCCACTCCACGATCCGGCCCAGCACCCTCGTACGGCCGGTGAAGAACCAGCCCTCTTCCAGGTGGCCGACCCCGCGTGCCGCCTGCACCAGGTGTTCTACGAGCCGGGCCGGGGCCTCGGGGACGTAGCGCGGGTTGGGGAAGGCGGGGCGCCACTCGCCGAGGGTCGCGGGGACCGGTGTCTGCCCCTCGCCCTCCCACCGCGTGGCGATGGCATCCAGCAGGTCCGGGCCGCTGACGAGAGCGTTGTGGGCACTCCACGCGGATCGGTACTCGTCGCCCGCCGGACCTTCCTTCAGTACCTCCGTCAACGCGGCCAGCAGCGGCCCGCTGCCGTCCGAGGTCTCAAGGCTCTGGCAACTCGCGAGGAAACCCAACCACTTGGCGTGCCCGGGTGGTGCGGACTCCTCCTCCCAGCGACTGAGAGCCAGCCCCAGGGCCGGAACCGCGCCGCCACCCGCGTAACACGTGTCGATGATCAGGAGTACGTGTTCGGCCCCGGAGTCGAGGGCAACGCTGACCAGATCGTCGGCGGTGACCCCTTGCCGTCTCGCGCGTGTCTTCCACTGTCCGGACCCGGCGACACGCTTCAGGTCCGAGAGCACAAGCCGTGTCTCACCGTCGACCCGCACCCCGTGCCCCGACCAGATGATCAGAGCCGGTTTGGAGTCACCCGTGGCGAGCCAGCCCGAGGACCACTCTTCGCTCTCGTCATCGAACGCCTTCGCCGAAGGATTCCCACCCCCCACCTTCCGCGCCTCGTACCCCAACCCCTCCAGCAACCCCACAATCCGGTCCATCTGGGCCTTCGCCCCCACGAGCGGGGGAAACCCATCGCCGTCGTACTCCTCGCACACCACACACAGCGCCGTCCCCGCCGCACCCGTCATCGTCAGCCCCGCTCCAGAACCAGCACCAACGCGGTCATCACGACATTGGCCGAAACACGCGTCCCGATCCGCACCCGATGCCCGCCCGCCGGAAGGCCGTTGATCCGGAGGCTGTACACCCCGCCGCCCCGGTTCGTCATCGTCCGCATCGGACCGCCCTCCACCCCCGCGAAGACCGCGACCCGGTCGTGCCCCGGCACATCGGCGGGAACCGTGGCCCGGATCTCGTACACCTCGCCCTCCACCAGGATCTCCGACGCCTCCACCGAAAGCGGCACATCCTCGTCCTCCGAGCCCCGGTGCACCGGCGGCTCCGGGGTGAGCCAGTTGTAGAGGGCCTGGCGGACGGCCTTGTTGTTCTGGAGGGAGCCGTGCTTCTCCCACGGGGTGTACGCATGCCGCCCCGCCCCCACCGCGCGGCTGGAGAGATCGGGCACCCGCCCGTCGCCCCCCTCGTCCACCCCGTCGATGGTGAGCAACGCGCGCAGGCCATCCCCCTCCGCCTCGGCCGTCGTAGGCGTCGGCTGCCGCACCCCGCCGACCGGCACGTACTCCACCCCGTACCGCGCCCCCGCGCCGGACTCCCGCAGCTCCGCATGGAACAGGCCCGCCTGGCGCAGCAGCTCCCCGTCCACCCCAGGCAGCCCCGTCACCTCCCGCGCGTACCGCAGCGGCGCACCCCCGGCCGTCGTCAGGCACGCGTAGTCCGGCGTGAGCTGGTGCAACGACGGGAGGCTCCGGGCGAACGGCGTGAGGTCGAGGCCGACCGGGCCGATCCCGTACCGCATCCCGTTGACCAGGTACAGCAGCGCGTCCAGCGACCCCCGGTACGGCGTTCCGAGCGTGACCACCCGGCGTGTGACCTCCGCGCCCCCGCACTGCTCGACGTAGCTCCGGGTGACCAGGCCGCCCATGGAGTGGCAGAGGAAGACCACCTTCGCGTCCCGCCGGTCGGCCCGTGAGGCGCGCCAGCGGCCCAGCTCCTCGTCCACGCGCTCGGCCAGCCGCTCCGCGTTGTAGCGGCAGGAGAGCCGCCAGTCGTACGCGAAGCCGACGAGATTGGCCGGGACGTCGGCCGCCTCGCCCGGCAGGCGGCGCTGGACGGTGAAGTGGGCTTCCAGCCAGTTCAGCAGACCGCTGTACCCGTCCACGGGGTTCCACACACCCGGCAGCGCGTGCACATCGGACATGAGCCCGGTCGGCCGTACGCCGTCGCCGGGATGCTCGTCGCCCAGGCCGGCCGGGAGCGTCAGGCGCTTGACCGAGTTCCCGAAGGTGAGGATGCCCCGCACCAGGGCCTTCCCGGAGGCGGCCCAGACGTCGTGGCCGTCCGCGTCCGCCAGCGTGCTGCCGAGAATCCCCGGTACGACGACCACCAGGTCCTCGGCCCTGCTGCGCTGCGTCATAAGACTGTCCCCCGTATCCACACCGCCGAATGAGGACAGCAGCGTAGGTACGGGGGACAGGGTTCCGGGCCGGTCCGGACAAAATCGGCCGCGTCCGGACCTTCCGCACAGACAGGGCCTACGGCAGTGCCAGCATCCGCTCCAGCGCCAGCTTCGCGTACTTCTCCGTCTCCGGGTCCACCACGATCCGGTTGACCTCCTTGCCCTCGGCGAGGGATTCCAGGGTCCAGACCAGGTGCGGGAGGTCGATGCGGTTCATCGTGGAGCAGAAGCAGACCGTCTTGTCGAGGAAGGCGATCTCCTTGCCCTCGGGGGCGAAACGGTTTGCCAGGCGGCGGACGAGGTTCAGCTCGGTGCCGATCGCCCACTTCGAGCCGGCCGGGGCCGCCTCCAGGGCCTTGATGATGTACTCCGTCGAGCCGACGTAGTCCGCGGCGGCCACGACCTCGTGCTTGCACTCGGGGTGGACCAGCACGTTGACGCCGGGGATGCGCTCGCGCACGTCGTTGACGGAGTCGACCGAGAAGCGGCCGTGCACCGAGCAGTGGCCGCGCCACAGGATCATCTTCGCGTTCCGCAGCTCCTCGGCGGTCAGGCCGCCGTTCGGCTTGTGCGGGTTGTAGAGGACGCAGTCCTCCAGGGACATGCCCATGTCCCGCACGGCGGTGTTGCGGCCCAGGTGCTGGTCGGGCAGGAAGAGCACCTTCTCGCCCTGCTCGAAGGCCCACTCCAGGGCGCGCTCGGCGTTGGACGAGGTGCAGATCGTGCCGCCGTGGCGACCGGTGAACGCCTTGATGTCGGCGGACGAGTTCATGTACGAGACGGGCACGACCTGCTCGGCGACACCCGCCTCGGTCAGCACGTCCCAGCACTCGGCGACCTGCTCGGCGGTGGCCATGTCCGCCATCGAGCAGCCCGCCGCCAGGTCCGGCAGCACGACCTTCTGGTCGTCGGTGGTGAGGATGTCCGCCGACTCGGCCATGAAGTGCACACCGCAGAAGACGATGTACTCCGCCTCCGGGCGGGCCGCGGCGTCTCGGGCGAGCTTGAACGAGTCGCCGGTCACGTCGGCGAACTGGATGACCTCGTCGCGCTGGTAGTGGTGACCCAGGACGAAGACCTTCTCGCCCAGCTTCTCCTTGGCCGCGCGGGCGCGGGCCACCAGGTCCGGGTCGGACGGGGAGGGCAGGTCGCCGGGGCACTCGACACCGCGCTCGCTCCGGGGGTCGGCGTCGCGGCCCAGGAGGAGCAGGGCGAGCGGCGTCGGCTGGACATCGAGATCCTGGACGGGGTGGGCCGTGGTCACGTCACGCACCCTTTCTTCTGCGGACTTCTCTGCGGAGAAAGCCTTTTCGTCTAATTGACGCTATCTATCATAGCCGCTTCACGTCACTTTGACGATGCTGAAAGCGTCAATGTGACGCATCCGCCCACAGGACGGGTGTGCGAGCATGAAGGGAACAGGCAAGCGCTCGGCCCGGAATGAATCCGCGGCCCCGACGGTTGCAACGTCGGCAAGCAGTCTCCGTACAACCCGGGAGAGAAGCAGATGTCCGTATCGGACGAGACCACCACCGTGAGCGACGGCATCCTCCTGTCCGACGCCGCCGCAGCCAAGGTCAAGGCCCTGCTGGAGCAGGAGGGCCGCGAGGACCTGGCGCTTCGCGTCGCTGTCCAGCCCGGCGGCTGCTCGGGCCTGCGCTACCAGCTCTTCTTCGACGAGCGCTCCCTCGACGGGGACGTCGTCAAGGACTTCGACGGTGTGAAGGTCGTCACCGACCGCATGAGCGCCCCGTACCTGGGCGGCGCCTCGGTCGACTTCGTCGACACCATCGAGAAGCAGGGCTTCACCATCGACAACCCGAACGCCACGGGTTCCTGCGCCTGCGGCGACTCCTTCAGCTGAGCCGCGCCACAGCGTCGAGGCGGCGGCCCCGGGACTTCGGTCCCGGGGCCGCCGCCGTCGTTCGGAAAGTGCTCAGGCGCGCGGCACCACGGAGCCCGACGCCTCGTCCACGACCTTCCGACCGTCCAGCGGCCGTTCCAGCGTGACCGTACGGGTCAGCTCCTTCGCGATCATCACGCAGACCTTGCCCGGGTCCTTCTTCTCCGCCACGGCCACCCGGACCGTGTCCCCGTCCTCACGCGCGCTCGCCGTGTACGTGCTGCACACCCCGCCCCAGAACGTCACCGCGAGCGTCCGCCCGTCCGCGCTGTACGACTGGACCGCCCGGGGCTTCGCCGTACCGTCACCGCCCGGGGACGTGCCCGGCACCGGCTCCCGCTTCAGGTAGTCCGGGTCCACCGCCACCTGCGTGACCGTGTCACCGATGCCACCGGCCGGCTGCACCGAGAAGATCCAGGACGGTACGAGCAACTGCTCGCCGCCCGCCGTGTGCACCGCCAGGCCGAAGACCGCCTTCCTCACCGTCACCGTCGTGGCGGGCCGCTCCGCGCCGTTCTTCGGCCCGCAGCTGACGCCGTCCGACAGCGGGGCCGGTGAGGCGCACCCGCCGATCTCCCCGGAGGGCGGCTGCGCCGCGTTGAGCTGCTTCAGCGCCTCGGCCGCGCCGATCACCGGATAGGCGTCGCCCTTCTCCAGGGCCTTCAGCTTTCCGCTGCCCCCGGTCACCTGGCCGTCCGGGCCCACCTGGATGCCGGTCGCCCAGCCGTACGTGGGCAGCCCGTCCACCACCGGATCGGCGTTGACCACCCGGGCCGAGCCCATGAGCTGGTGCGCGTCGAGCGCCGCGTCGTCCTGGCCCGCCGCCTTCAGCACCGGCGCGGCGGCGGTCTTCGCGGTCTTCTCGTCCACCGGCTGCCCGGAGCCGCCCGGGGCCACCGAGCAGACGGCCCCCTTCTTGCAGTTGTCCGTGCCGCCGGAGCCGTACCGGGTGAAGGTCCAGCTCCCCGGCGCCTGCTTGTTCACCCGCAGCACCGGCCCCGAGCCGTCCCCGTCGGAGCCGACCTTCCAGGAGGTGGCCTCGGACTGCGGGGTGCCCGAAAGCCCGAGCGCCTTCGCCAGCCGGGTGACCTCGGCGGCCGTGACCGTGCCCCCGGCGCGCTGGACGGCGGCCGTCTCCGGCCCGTCCGGCAGCTTCCCGGACGCGCGGTAGACGAGCCGCCCGCCGTGCGGATCGGGCTCGCCGGGGGCGATGCCCTCGCGTGACGGGGCGGTCGGCGTACCGGTGTCGTCCAGGGCCAGGGGCGGGGGAGCGGCCGGATCGCTGGCCGCCGAGGTCTTCCTCGGGCCGCCGTCGCCGCCGTCCGCCGCGGTCGCTACCCAGTACGCTCCGCCGCCACCGGCCAGCAGGACGGCGGCCGCCACCGAGGCCGCGACCAGCGGGGAACGCCGCCGGGTGGTGGTCACGTCGTTGTCGGGTCGCTCGGTGCTCACCGGATCGCTCCTTCGCCTGCATCGCCGTCGTACGCCCGGCCGGCGCACGGCCCGCCGTGTGAGGCGGACAGGGCTGGGACGGATCAGCGAGGCACGTGGTTCCCCTAGGGCCGGTCCTCCATGGAGTCGAGCAGCCGGGCGGAGGCGGGCGGCACGGTGACCCCGTGGATCAGGGCGGGTGCGACGCGGGTAGGAGTGCTCCTCGTGGGGACCACCCAGTGCGGAGCCATCCGTGCGCAGTCTCCGCGCAGCTCGGCCAGACCGGTCTCGGACTCGCGCGGTGCGATGTGATTCGGCATACCGGCACCGTAGGCACCGCGGAGCCCGCGAAGAAAGCCCTACTATCGGGTAGTTTTTCCGCTTCGGGCCCGGCGGGAGCGGGTAGCGTGAACTGTCACGTCACCCCCGGGATGCGGACATCCGTTCCCCTCGACCTCCGCAGGAGACGTCTCCCCGTGCGTATCGCAGTCACCGGCTCCATCGCCACCGACCACCTCATGACCTTCCCCGGCCGCTTCGCCGACCAGCTGGTCGCCGACCAGCTGCACACGGTCTCGCTCTCCTTCCTGGTCGACAACCTCGACGTACGCCGGGGAGGGGTCGCCGCGAACATCTGCTTCGGCATGGGCCTGCTCGGCACCGAGCCGATCCTGGTCGGCGCGGCCGGCTCCGACTTCGACGAGTACCGCGCCTGGCTCGACCGGCACGGCGTCGACACCAGCGGCGTGCGGATCTCCGAGGTCCTGCACACCGCCCGCTTCGTCTGCACGACGGACGCCGACCACAACCAGATCGGCTCCTTCTACACCGGCGCCATGAGCGAGGCCCGCCTCATCGAGCTCAAGGCCGTCGCCGACCGCGTGGGCGGCTTCGACCTCGTCTCCATCGGCGCCGACGACCCGGAGGGCATGCTCCGCCACACGGAGGAGTGCCGTACGCGCGGCATCCCGTTCGCCGCCGACTTCTCGCAGCAGATCGCCCGCATGGAGGGCGACGAGATCCGCATCCTCCTCGAAGGCGCCACGTACCTCTTCTCCAACGAGTACGAGAAGGGGCTCATCGAGTCCAAGACCGGCTGGACCGACGAGGAGATCCTCGGCAAGGTCGGCCACCGGGTCACCACGCTCGGCGCCCAGGGTGTGCGCATCGAGCGGGCCGGCGAGGCGACCATCGAGGTCGGCTGCCCCGAGGAGAACGTCAAGGCCGACCCGACCGGCGTCGGCGACGCCTTCCGCGCCGGATTCCTCTCCGGTCTCGCCTGGGGCGTCGGCCTGGAGCGCGCCGCCCAGATCGGCTGCATGCTCGCCACGCTCGTCATCGAGACCGTGGGCACCCAGGAGTACACCCTGCACCGCACCCACTTCATGGACCGCTTCACCAAGGCGTACGGCCACGAGGCCGCCGCCGAGGTCCACGCGCACCTCGCCTGAGCACTCCGTCAGGAGAGCCGGCGGACCACATAGGCCGCGCCCCGGTCCGCCGGCTCCTCGCCCACGTACTCCTGCTCGCGCATCGCGCACCAGGCCGGGATGTCCAGCCGGGCCGCCTCGTCGTCGGAGAGCACCGTCACCGTGGCGCCCACCGGCACCCCTCCGATCATCTTTGCGAGCTCGATCACCGGAATCGGGCACCGCTTGCCCAGCGCGTCGACCACCAGCGAGTCGTCCGGGGCGGGGGAGGAGGCCGGGGCCACCGGCGCGCCGAGCTTCTCGCGGACCCCGGCGACCAGGCCCGGCAGCACCTCCAGGAAGCGGTCGACGTCCTCCTCCGTGGTGCCCCGGGGCAGCGACACACGGACGTTCCCCTCCGACAGGACGCCCATCGCCTTGAGCACATGGCTCGGCGTCAGCGTGCTGCTCGTGCAGGACGAACCGGACGACACGGAGAAACCGGCCCGGTCCAGCTCCCCGAGCAGAGTCTCCCCGTCGACATAGAGACAGGAGAAGGTCACCAGATGCGGCAGCCGCCGCACCGGATCGCCGACCACCTCCACATCGGGCACCAGTGCGGGCACCCGGGCCCGGATCCGGTCCACCAGCGCCCGCAGCCGGACCGCCTCCGCGTCCGCCTCCGCCCGCACCGCGCGCAGGGACGCCGCCGCCGCGACGATCGCCGGCAGGTTCTCGAACCCCGGCGCCCGCCCCGACTCCCGCTCGTCCACGGGCCCCTGGGGCGCGAACCGGACGCCCTTGCGCACCGCGAGCAGCCCGACCCCGGCAGGGCCGCCCCACTTGTGCGCGCTGCCCGCCAGCAGCGACCAGCCCTCCGGCACCGGGCCCCAGGCCAGCGACTGCGCGGCGTCCACCAGCAGCGGCACCCCGGCCGCCCGGCAGAGCCCGGCCGCCTCGGCCACCGGCTGCTCGGTGCCCACCTCATGGCTGGCGGACTGGAGGCAGGCCAGCGCGGTGTCCTCGGTGAGCGCCCGCCCGAAGGTCCCCGCGTCCACCGCGCCGGTCCGTTCCACCGGGACCCGGGCGACCGTGCCGCCCCGGTCCTCGTGGTCCGCCGCCGCGTGGAGGACCGACGAGTGTTCGACCGCCGACACCACCAGACGGCCTCCGACACGCCGACGTCCGGCGAGCGCGCCGGAAATTCCGGAATACACCGCCCGGGTGCCCGACGAGGTGAAGGTGAGCTCGTCGGGGCGGCATCCGACGCCCTCGGCCGCCGCCTCCCGGGCCGCGTCCAGCAGCAGCCGGGCGCGCCGTCCCTCGCGGTACAGCCGGGCCGGATCGGCCCAGCCCTCGTCCAGCGCGGCAAGCAGCGCCTGGCGGGCGACGGGGTGCAGGGGGGCGGCGGACGCCGCGTCGAAGTAGGGCACCCGGTCACGCTAGGCCCTGTCGTCACATTCCCGTCTGCCGGGCGACGCCATGCACGCACTCTCGCCGCACCGGCCCCAGACCCCAGTACATCCAGTACAGGGGTCTGGGGCCGACACGCCGAGAGCACGCACCTGACGCCGCCCGGCCCGCCCACCGGGCGGACGACGGGAATGTGACGACAGGGCCTAGCCCGGAGCACCCCCGCAGCCCGCCACCGGCCGCTCCTCCTGGTGGAGGGGGCGTCAGATGGCGGCCGGAGGCGCGAATTCCACCCCTTCGGGGAGTCGGGCGGCGCGTTGGGCACCCTCCCCGCGCGACCCCAAATAGCGTCCAGTAGGGTTTGGTCCGCATAAACATCCAAACCCCTGCCCGTACAGGGCGGCGACCGACCAGCGAGACGGCCGCGCCGACCGTGCGGGCGAGACTCTCGGGAAGGCGCTACGTGAGTCCCAACGGCTCCGACCGCTCGTCGCGGCGCCCGATGCGGCGGAAGCTGCCGCAGGTGCTGACTGCGGGCCTGATCCTGGCGACCGCCACCGGTTGCACGTACAAGGACTTCCCCCGCCTTGGTATGCCTACGCCGGTAACGGAAGAGGCCCCTCGGATCCTTTCCCTCTGGCAGGGCTCGTGGGCGGCAGCGCTCGCCACGGGCGTCCTGGTCTGGGGCCTGATCCTGTGGAGCGTCATCTTCCACCGGCGCAGCCGCACCAAGGTGGAGGTACCTCCGCAGACCCGGTACAACATGCCCATCGAGGCGCTGTACACCGTGGTCCCCCTGATCATCGTCTCGGTGCTGTTCTACTTCACCGCCCGGGACGAGACGAAGCTCCTCACGCTCTCCCCGAAGCCCGCCCACACCATCAACGTGGTCGGCTACCAGTGGAGCTGGGGCTTCAACTACATCGAGAACGTGGACGGCTCCGCCACCACGGGCAACGAGGTCCCCAAGGAGCTCGACGCCATCCCGGACAGGTTCCGCAAGGAATTCCCCAAGGGTGCGGACGGCGTCTACGACGTCGGCATCCCGGGCGACCAGAACCCGGACACCGGTAACCCGGGTCCCACCCTGTGGCTGCCCAAGGGGGAGAAGGTCCGTTTCATCCTGACTTCCCGTGACGTCATCCACTCCTTCTGGGTGGTGCCGTTCCTCATGAAGCAGGACGTCATTCCGGGGCACACCAATGCCTTCGAGGTGACTCCCACCGAGGAGGGCACCTTCCTCGGCAAGTGCGCCGAGCTCTGCGGCGTCGACCACTCCCGCATGCTCTTCAACGTCAAGGTCGTCTCCCCGGCGCAGTACCAGGCGCACCTCAAGGAGCTGGCGAAGAAGGGCCAGACGGGCTACGTGCCGGCCGGCATCGAGCAGACTGACCCGGCCAGGAATGCGGAGACGAACAAACTGTGAGCATCCTCAACGAACCTCAGGGTGCCGCGGCAGCAGACGACTCGTACGAGGACGAGCTGCCGGTCCGGCGCAAGCAGCCGGGAAACGTCGTCATCAAGTGGCTGACCACCACTGACCACAAGACGATCGGCACGATGTACCTGGTCACATCGTTCGCCTTCTTCTGCATCGGCGGCCTGATGGCGCTCTTCATGCGCGCCGAGCTGGCCCGGCCGGGCACGCAGATCATGTCGAACGAGCAGTTCAACCAGGCGTTCACGATGCACGGCACGATCATGCTGCTGATGTTCGCGACGCCCCTGTTCGCCGGCTTCGCGAACTGGATCATGCCGCTGCAGATCGGCGCGCCCGACGTGGCGTTCCCGCGGCTGAACATGTTCGCGTACTGGCTGTACCTCTTCGGCTCGATCCTCGCGGTGGCCGGCTTCCTCACCCCGCAGGGTGCGGCCGACTTCGGGTGGTTCGCCTACTCCCCGCTCTCGGACGCCGTCCGTTCGCCGGGTGTCGGCGCCGACATGTGGATCATGGGTCTGGCCTTCTCCGGCTTCGGCACGATCCTCGGTTCGGTCAACTTCATCACCACGATCATCTGCATGCGCGCGCCCGGCATGACGATGTTCCGCATGCCGATCTTCGTCTGGAACGTCCTGCTGACCGGTGTGCTGGTCCTGCTGGCCTTCCCGGTCCTGGCGGCCGCGCTGTTCGCCCTGGAGGCGGACCGCAAATTCGGTGCCCATGTGTTCGACGCGTCCAACGGCGGCGCCTTGCTGTGGCAACACCTCTTCTGGTTCTTCGGGCATCCAGAGGTGTACATCATCGCCTTGCCGTTCTTCGGGATCATCTCCGAAGTGATCCCGGTCTTCAGCCGCAAGCCGATGTTCGGTTACATCGGCCTGGTGGCCGCGACGATCTCCATCGCCGGCCTCTCGGTGACCGTGTGGGCCCACCACATGTACGTCACCGGTGGGGTGCTGCTGCCGTTCTTCTCCTTCATGACGTTCCTCATCGCGGTGCCCACCGGGGTGAAGTTCTTCAACTGGATCGGCACGATGTGGAAGGGCTCGCTGTCCTTCGAGACACCGATGCTCTGGGCGATCGGCTTCCTGATCACCTTCACCTTCGGTGGTCTGACCGGCGTCATCCTGGCCTCGCCGCCGATGGACTTCCACGTCTCCGACTCGTACTTCGTGGTCGCGCACTTCCACTACGTCGTCTTCGGCACCGTGGTGTTCGCGATGTTCTCCGGATTCCACTTCTGGTGGCCGAAGTTCACCGGCAAGATGCTGGACGAGCGGCTTGGGAAGATCACCTTCTGGACGCTGTTCATCGGCTTCCACGGCACGTTCCTGGTGCAGCACTGGCTGGGCGCGGAGGGCATGCCGCGGCGTTACGCGGACTACCTCGCCGCGGACGGCTTCACCGCGCTGAACACCATCTCGACCATCTCGTCGTTCCTGCTCGGCCTGTCGATCCTGCCGTTCTTCTACAACGTCTGGAAGACCGCCAAGTACGGCAAGAAGGTCGAGGTGGACGACCCGTGGGGCTACGGCCGTTCGCTGGAGTGGGCGACCTCCTGCCCGCCGCCGCGGCACAACTTCCTCACGCTGCCCCGTATCCGCTCCGAATCCCCGGCGTTCGACCTGCACCACCCGGAGATCACCGCGCTGGAGCAGCTGGACCACGCCTCCGAGGGTGACAAGGCCCTCGCGGGCGGCAAGGAGGCGGGCAAGTGAAGATCCAGGGCAAGATGTTCCTCGGTCTGGCGCTGTTCATCCTCGTCATGGCCATCACGTACGGCGTGTGGTCGAAGGAGCCCGTCGGCACCACCGCGCTGGTCCTGGCGTTCGGGCTGAGCCTCATGATCGGCTTCTACCTGGCCTTCACGGCCCGGCGGGTCGACGCGATGGCGCAGGACAACAAGGAGGCCGACGTCGCGGACGAGGCCGGCGAGGTGGGGTTCTTCTCCCCGCACAGCTGGCAGCCGCTCTCGCTGGCGATCGGCGGTGCCTTCGCCTTCATGGGCGTCGTCTTCGGCTGGTGGCTGCTGTTCTTCTCGGCGCCGCTCCTCCTGGTCGGCCTCTTCGGCTGGGTCTTCGAGTACTACCGCGGTGAGAACCGCACCCAGTGAGACCGGTCCGCCGGTAGCACACCGCTCCACCTGACGGGGGGCCGACACTTCGAAACGAAGTGGCGGCCCCCCGTTTGCAGTCGTCCCGCGCGCTGAAACGGACGAATGTTCTTAGCGTGAGTCCATGAACCACACGCTGCGCATCCGTCCCGTAGTGAGCTGCACTCTGCTGGCCGCGACCTTGGTCGCCGGGGCGGCAGCCTGCGGGGATTCCGATGGTCACCCCCTGTCGTCCCAGCCGTTCGACGCGGCGGACGAGGTCTCCTTCAACACGCCCGACGGCGGCAAGAAGGTGAACCCGGACAAGCCCCTGGAGATCCGGGTCGACGCCGACGACGGCCGGATCACCGACGTCACGGCCGTGGACGCCGCAGGACGCCATCTGGCGGGCGAACTCGACGCCGACGGACACCGGTGGCACTCCACCGCTCCGCTGGCCGCAGGGACCCGTTACGCCGTCAAGGTCCGTATGGAGGACGACGACGGGGCCCCCGGCTCCCGCACGATGTCCTTCGACACCGCCAAGGCCACCAAGTTCCTCAAGGTCGCCTTCGGCCCCCAGGCGGGCACCTACGGCGTCGGCCAGCCCCTCGTCGCCACGCTCAGCGCCCCCGTCACGGACAACGCCTCACGCGCCACCGTCGAGCGCGGCCTGCGGGTCCGCTCCACGCCCTCGGTCGCCGGCTCCTGGTACTGGGTGGACGACAAGACGCTGCACTACCGGCCCAAGGAGTACTGGCCGGCGAAGGCCGACATCGAAGTCAGCTCCAACCTGACCGGCATAAAGGTCACCAACTCGCTCTACGGGGCGCCCACCAAGGCGCTGAAGATCACCACGGGGGACCGCATCGAGGCCATCACGGACGCCTCGGAGCACTCCATGACGGTGCTCCGCAACGGCGAAGTGATCAACACCATCCCAGTCACCACGGGCAAACCCGGGTTCGACACGCGCAACGGCGTCAAGGTGGTGCTCGGAAAAGAGCAGTACGTACGTATGCGCGGGGAATCCATCGGGATCGCCGCCGGGTCCTCCGACTCGTACGACCTCGACGTCTACTGGGCCACCCGGGTGACATGGAGCGGCGAATACGTGCACGCGGCGCCCTGGTCCACCGGCTCGCAGGGGTACGCCAACGTCAGCCACGGCTGCACCGGCATGAGCACCAGCGAGGCCGAATGGTTCTTCAACACCGTGCGCGAGGGCGACATCGTCAGCGTCGTCGGCAGCGACGGCGAGACGATGACGCCCTTCGACAACGGCTACGGCGACTGGAACCTGTCCTGGGCCAAGTGGCAGAAGGGCAGCGCGCTGAACAACGACACCACCGCACCGAAGGTCGACAAGGTCAGCGCGGCGCGACTGCGCCCCCAGGTCTGACCGTGGGAACCGTCCGTGGGGGCTCAGGCCCCCACGGACAGCCGTGTACGCAGCAGGGCGGCCAGGGAGTCCGCGAACTCCACCGGCTCCACCGGCAGCGTCACCGCGGCGTCCGCACGGCTCCAGGTGGCCAGCCAGGCGTCCTGCGGGCGCCCGATGAGGACCAGGACCGGCGGGCAGCGGAAGATCTCGTCCTTGATCTGCCGGCAGACGCCCATGCCGCCCGCCGGAGCGGTCTCGCCGTCCAGCACGCAGACGTCGACGCCTCCGTGCTCCAGGGCGTCCAGGACGGCGGGCAGGGTGGCGCACTCCAGGAACTCCACCGGCGGTACGTCCGCCGCGGGCCTGCGCCCTGCTGCCAGCCTCACCTGCTCACGGGTGTGCGCGTTGTCGCTGTAGACCAGGACCGTGGCGGTCGGCTGCATGGTTCCTCCGTGACATCCGTGTCTTCGGGGCACTCGGGGCCCCCGGGGAACGAGAGCCGTCCGATGCGCGGATCGTACTCCGCCCGACAGCGTGTCAGTACCGGTTCGCACCGGCCTTCCCTGGGCCGTTCGGGCAGGACACACCCCTCTGACACACCGAACGGCACCCCCCGGAGTGAGGGCGGGATAAGCGACCGACATAATGTCGGTCGTGGCGACAGCAACGACAGTAGAAACCGGGCACGCGCACCCGTCGGTCAATCGGCCGAACCTCACCAGCGTCGGAACCATCATCTGGTTGAGTTCCGAGCTGATGTTCTTCGCGGCCCTCTTCGCGATGTACTTCACCCTGCGATCGGTGACCGGACCGGAACACTGGAAGGAAATGGCGTCCGCCCTGAACTTCCCGTTCTCGGCGACGAACACCACGATCCTGGTGCTCTCCTCACTCACCTGCCAGCTCGGCGTCTTCGCCGCGGAGCGGGGCGATGTGAAGAAGCTCCGTGCCTGGTTCGTGATCACTTTCGTGATGGGTTCGATCTTCATCGGAGGCCAGGTCTTCGAGTACACCGAGCTGGTGAAGAAGGACGGCCTCTCGCTGTCCTCCGACCCGTACGGCTCGGTGTTCTACCTGACCACCGGCTTCCACGGTCTGCATGTGACGGGCGGTCTCATCGCCTTCCTGCTCGTTCTGGGCAGGACATACGCGGCCAAGAGGTTCACCCATGAACAGGCGACCGCCGCCATCGTCGTGTCCTATTACTGGCACTTCGTCGATGTCGTGTGGATCGGCCTCTTCGCCACGATCTACATGATCAAGTAACCGGGCCCGAGCCCGAACCACATCCAGCATCGACGCAGAAGATCCTGACACCGGGGTAATCCGTGAAAAAGCTCTCCGCACGACGACGCCATCCGTTGGCGGCAGTCGTCGTACTACTCCTCGCGCTGGCGGCCACCGGGGGGCTGTACGCCGCGTTCGCGCCCGCGAGTAAGGCGCAGGCCGACGACACCGCCCAGTCCCTCGCCATCGACGAGGGCAAGAAGCTGTACTCCGTCGGTTGCGCCAGCTGCCACGGAACCGGCGGTCAGGGCACCTCCGACGGGCCGCAGCTTGTCGGCGTGGGCTCCGCCGCCGTGGACTTCCAGGTCGGTACGGGCCGTATGCCCGCGCAGCAGCCGGGCGCCCAGGTACCGAAGAAGAAGGTCATCTACAGCCAGGCCGAGATCGACCAGCTCGCGGCCTACGTCGCGTCGCTCGGCGCCGGTCCGGTCGTCCCGACCAAGAGCCAGGTCAGCCCTGAGGGTGCGGACATCGCCAAGGGTGGCGACCTGTTCCGTACCAACTGCGCGCAGTGCCACAACTTCACCGGCAAGGGTGGCGCACTGACGAATGGCAAGTACGCGCCGGACCTGGACGGCGTGGACCCGAAGCACATCTACGAGGCCATGCTGACCGGCCCGCAGAGCATGCCGTCCTTCCCGGACTCGACCATGCCCGAGCAGCAGAAGCGGGACATCATCGCCTACGTCAAGACCGTGAACGGCTCCGAAGCCGAGTCCCCCGGCGGCCTCGCACTCGGTGGCCTGGGTCCGGTCAGCGAGGGCCTGTTCGGCTGGATCTTCGGTCTGGGCGGTCTGATCGCAGTTGCCATTTGGGTCGCGGCCCACACCGCTAAGGCCAAGAAGTCATGAGTAGCCAAGAGATTCCAGAAGAGAACCTGCCCGACGCGCAGGGCGCCGCGCACGACGCGGTGGACAAGGCGCACGACGAGCCGTTCGCCGACCCGGGGCTGCCGGCCCACAGGCCGCGCATCCAGGACATCGACGAGCGGGCCGCGAAGCGCTCCGAGCGCACCGTCGCGACCATGTTCCTGTTGTCCATGCTGGCGACGGTGGGCTTCATCGCCTCCTACGTCATCTTCCCGGTCGACAAGATCGTCTTCATCTTCCCGTTCGGTCATGTCAGCGCGCTCAACTTCTCCCTGGGTCTGACCCTGGGCCTGGCGCTCTTCCTGATCGGCGCGGGCGCCGTCCACTGGGCGCGCACCCTGATGTCCGACGTCGAGGTCGCCGACGACCGGCACGCCATCGAGGCGACGCCCGAGGTCAAGGCGAAGGTGCTGTCCGACTTCGCGGACGGCGCCCGGGAGTCCGCGCTCGGCCGGCGCAAGCTGATCCGCAACACCATGTTCGGCGCGCTGGCCCTGGTGCCGCTCTCCGGCGTGATGCTGCTGCGCGACCTGGGTCCGCTGCCGGAGAAGAAGCTCCGCAAGACCCTGTGGGCCGAGGGCAAGCAGCTCGTCAACATGAACACGATGGAGCCGCTGCGTCCCGAGGACGTGGTCGTCGGTTCGCTGACCTTCGCCATGCCCGAGGGCCTGGAGGAGCACGACGAGGACTTCCAGACGCAGATCGCCAAGGCCGCCCTGATGATCATCCGCATCGAGCCGGACGACATCAAGGACAAGCGCGAGCGCGAGTGGGCGCACGAGGGCATCGTGGCCTTCTCGAAGATCTGCACGCACGTCGGCTGCCCGATCAGCCTGTACGAGCAGCAGACGCACCACGTGCTCTGCCCGTGCCACCAGTCCACCTTCGACCTCTCCGACGGCGCCCGCGTCATCTTCGGTCCGGCCGGCCACGCCCTCCCGCAGCTGCGGATCGGCGTGAACAGCGAGGGCAACCTCCAGGCGCTCGGTGACTTCGAAGAGCCCGTCGGTCCTGCATTCTGGGAGCGCGGATGAGTACTGCGACGAACACTCCCGGCGCCGCAGCGCCGGGCAACCGCAAGGCACCCGCCGGTGAGCGGGTGGCCGACTGGGCCGACGGCCGGCTGGGGATCTACTCCCTCGCCAAGTCCAACATGCGCAAGATCTTCCCGGACCACTGGTCCTTCATGCTCGGTGAGATCTGCCTCTACAGCTTCATCATCATCATCCTCACGGGTGTGTACCTGACGCTGTTCTTCCACCCGAGCATGAACGAGGTCGTGTACCACGGCCCGTACGAGCCCATGCAGGGCATCCGGATGTCGGAGGCGTACGCCTCGACGCTGAACATCAGCTTCGACGTCCGCGGTGGTCTGCTGGTCCGGCAGATCCACCACTGGGCCGCGGTCATCTTCCTGGCCGGCATGTTCGTGCACATGATGCGCGTCTTCTTCACCGGCGCGTACCGCAAGCCGCGCGAGATCAACTGGCTGTTCGGCTTCCTGCTGTTCGTCCTCGGCATGTTCACCGGGTTCACCGGTTACTCGCTGCCGGACGACCTGCTCTCCGGTACGGGTGTCCGCTTCACCCAGGGCGCGATCCTGGCGACACCGGTCGTGGGTACGTACCTGTCGATGTTCCTGTTCGGCGGGGAGTTCCCCGGCGGCGACATCATCGCGAGGTTCTACTCGATCCACATCCTGCTGCTGCCGGGCATCATGCTCGGGCTCGTGGTCGGCCACCTGATCCTGGTCTTCTACCACAAGCACACCCAGTTCGCGGGTCCCGGCAAGACGAACAAGAACGTCGTCGGCATGCCCCTGCTGCCGGTGTACATGGCGAAGGCCGGCGGGTTCTTCTTCCTCGTCTTCGGCTTCATCGCGATCATCGCGGCGATCGCCTCGATCAACCCGATCTGGGCCATCGGCCCGTACCGTCCCGACCAGGTGTCCACGGGCGCCCAGCCGGACTGGTACATGGGCTTCGCCGAGGGCTTCGTCCGTGTGATGCCTGGCTGGGAGATCAACCTCTGGGGCCACACGCTGGTCCTGGGTGTCTTCATCCCGCTCGTCCTGTTCGGTGTGGTGCTCGGTGCGCTGGCCATGTGGCCGTTCATCGAGTCCTGGATCACCGGGGACAAGCGCGAGCACCACATCCTGGACAAGCCGCGCAACGCGCCGACCCGGACGGCCCTCGGTGTCGCCTGGGTGACGATCTACTTCGTCATGCTGATCGGCGGCGGCAACGACATCTGGGCGACGCACTTCAGCCTCTCGCTCAACTCGATCAGCTGGTTCGTCCGTATCGCCTTCTTCGTCGGCCCGGTCATCGCGTTCGTCGCGACCCGGCGGATCTGCCTCGGCCTTCAGCGCCGCGACAAGGAGAAGGTGCTGCACGGCCGCGAGTCCGGGCTCATCAAGCGCCTGCCGCACGGTGAGTTCGTGGAGGTCCACGAGCCGCTCTCGCCGGAGGCGCGATACGCGCTCACCGCGCACGAGCAGTACCAGCCGCTCGAAATCGGCCCGACGGTCGACGAGAACGGTGTGGAGCGCAAGGTCTCCAGGATCACCAAGGTCCGGGCGCGGCTCAGCAAGAGCCTGTACGGCGAGGACAGCCAGATCGCCAAGCCCACCGCCGAGGAGTACAAGGAGATCACCAGCGGCCACGGCCACCACTGATCACCCGTTCTGAACGCCACGGCGAGAGCCCCGTCCATTCGATGGACGGGGCTCTTTGCCGTCCCCGGGGCTCGATAGGGTGGAGCCGACCCCTTATCGGCTGTGGACCCCAGGAGCGGACCATGAACGTTGTGACCCCGGACGGCGGCGACAGCGTGGCGGCCTTCTCCTGGCCCGGCGTGCTGACCCCCCTGCTGCGCGGCGAGGACCTGGGTTCCGACGCCACCGCCTGGGCCATGGACCGCATCATGAGCGGCGAGGCGACCGACGTGCAGATCGCCGGATTCGCGGTCGCCCTGCGTGCCAAGGGCGAGACGGTCACCGAGGTCTCCGGCCTGGTCCGCGCGATGTACGAGCACGCCACGACCATCGAGGTGCCCGGCCGCACCGTCGACATCGTCGGCACCGGCGGCGACATGGCGAAGACCGTCAACATCTCCACGATGTCCGCGATCGTCGTGGCCGGCACCGGCGCGAAGGTCGTCAAGCACGGCAGCCGCGCCTCCTCGTCGGCCAGCGGCTCGTCGGACGTGCTCGGGAAGCTCGGCGTCAACCTGGAGCTGGCTCCCCGCCGCGTCGTGGAGGTGGCCGAGGAGGCGGGCATCACCTTCTGCTTCGCGGTGAAGTTCCACCCCGCCCTGCGCCACGCGGCCAAGGCGCGTGCGGAGCTGGGCGCGCCGACCACGTTCAACATCCTGGGCCCGCTCACCAACCCGGCCAAGGTGCGCTCCCAGGCGATCGGGGTGGCCGATCTGCGCATGGCCCCCATCGTCGCGGGCGTCCTCGCCGAGCGCGGCAACTCCGCCCTGGTCTTCCGGGGCGACGACGGCCTGGACGAGCTGACCACCACGGCGACCTCGCGGGTCTGGGTGGCCCGGGACGGCGTGGTCCGCGAGGAGACCTTCGACCCGCGCCACGTGGGCGTCGAGCTGGTCCCGGTGGAGGCGCTGCGTGGCGCCGACGCCTCGTACAACGCGGATGTGGCGCGCCGGCTGCTAGCCGGGGAGACCGGTCCGGTACGGGACGCGGTGCTGCTCAACTCGGCGGCGGCGCTGGTCGCGCTGGACCCGGGCGAGGGGCCGCTCACCGAGCAGATCCGGGCCGGTATGGCGAAGGCCGCCGAGTCGATCGACTCGGGTGCGGCCGGGCGGGCGCTGGAGAGATGGGTCGTCGCCAGCAACGCGTGAGCGCATCGATGTGCGGCAGGGCGCAGTCCGGATCGCGGACTGCGCCTTGCGCGTTCCCGTACGTATGGCAAGATGCTGCGCAGGTCATGAGTGACAGCGACTACGGCCCCGGCCCGCTGTCCGGCAACCCTCCGTCCGTGGCGGGGTGCCCCGGGTGAAGACCAGGCCGCAGGCAGCGAGGTCTGCGGCAAGCGCGGACCCCTCGACGTCGCAGACGTCCACCCGTGGGGTCCTTGGTCCTCAGGGAGCCTCTTGTGAGCAAGCGAATGCGTTAGGGCCCGAGGCCCTTCTCCGCACACCCCCTTCTCTTCACTCCGTGCTGCCGCGTCTGTGCCGGCACGCGGAATTCGCCTGCCTGTTACGGGAGTTCGCCATGTCTGTCTTCACCGCTGCCGCCGACCAGTCGCTTTGTGCCCCGCTGCCGGTTCTGGGCGAGGACGTCCGCGTCCCGCTGGTCACCGGTGGAGAGGTCGGCTACGCCGCGCTGGACTACGCGGCGAGCGCCCCGGCGCTGAAGCGGGTCTGGGACGACGTGGCCGCGTACGCCCCGTACTACGGCAGCGTGCACCGGGGCGCCGGGTACCTCTCGCAGCTCTCCACGGACCTCTTCGAGTCGAGCCGGGCCACCGTGGCGGAGTTCCTGGGCTGCCGCCCCGAGGACCAGGTGGTCTTCACCCGGTCCACCACGGACTCGCTGAACCTGCTGGCCGCCGCGCTGCCCGCCGACTGCCAGGTCTTCGTCTTCGAGACCGAGCACCACGCCTCGCTGCTGCCCTGGCGCGACGCCCGCGTCACCTACCTGAATGCCCCGCGCACCCCCGCCCAGGCCGTCGCCACCCTGGAGCGGGCCCTCGCCGAGCGTGAGCCCCACGGCCCCGCGCTGGTCTGCGTCACCGGCGCCTCCAACGTCACCGGCGAGCTGTGGCCCGTACGGGAGCTGGCCGCCGCCGCGCACTCCCACGGCGCCCGGATCGTCCTGGACGCCGCCCAGCTCGCCCCGCACCACCCCGTGGACATCGCCGAGCTGGACGTGGACTGGGTCGCCTTCTCCGGGCACAAGCTGTACGCCCCGTTCGGCTCGGGCGTCCTGGCCGGCCGGGCCGACTGGCTGCGCGACGCCGAGCCGTACCTGGCCGGCGGCGGCGCCTCCCGCACGGTGGCCCGGCGTACGGACGGCGGCGTGGACGTCGAGTGGCACACCACAGCCGCCCGCCACGAGGCCGGCTCGCCCAACGTCATCGGCGTCTACTCCATCGCCTCCGCCTGCAAGGCGCTCACCGAGGCCGGATTCGACCGGCTGGTCGCCCGCGAGCAGCACCTCGTCGGCGAGGTGCTGACGGGGCTCGCCGGGGTCCCCGAGGTGAAGGTGCTCTCGCTGTTCGGCGACGACGCACCGCGGGTCGGCGTGATCTCGTTCGTGGTGGAGGGCTGGAACAGCTCGCACTTCGCCGCCGCCCTCTCCGCCGAGTACGGCATCGGGGTGCGCGACGGCCTCTTCTGCGCCCACCCGCTCGTGCGCACCCTGCTCGGCAGCGACCCGGGCGAGGCGGGGGAGTGCGGTGCGCCGGAGGCGGAGCCGGGCGAGCGGTCTCTGAACGCGATCCGGGTCAGCTTCGGCGCCGGGACCCCGGACGAGCACGTCGAGCGCTTCCTGCGCGCGGTCCGGGAGCTGGTGAGCGACGGGGCACGCTGGAAGTACCGCACCGAGGACGGCCGTTGCGTGCCGGACCGGGGCGCCGCCCAGGTCTGAGGGCCGGGCGGCGCGGGCCGCCTACGCGTCCAGGCCGATGGAGAACGCGGCCTCCAGGTCGTGCTGCGAGTACGTGCGGAAGGCCACGTGGGTGTCGGTCGCCTCGACACCCTGGATCTTGCTGATCCGGCCGGGGATGACCTCGGCCAGGTCGTCGTGCTTGGCCACCCGGACCATGGCGATCAGGTCGTAGGTGCCGGTGACCGAGAAGACCTCGCTGACGCTGTCCAGCGCGGCGATGGCCTCGGCGATCTCGGGAATCCGGTCCACGCTGGTTTTGATGAGCACGATCGCGGTGATCACGGCTGTGTTTCTCCCTCGGTGGCCGTGGCTGAAGACTTCACTCTAGGGCCTCCGGTGTCGCGCCTGTAGCGGCCCCAGGCGTAGAGGAACCCGGTGGCGAAGCCGACGACGTGGGCCAGGTACGCCACCCCCGGGCCGCTTCCCGCGCCCTCGGCGGCCAGCCACTGGAGCACGAACCAGAAGATCAGCACCACCCACGCGGGGAAGCGCAGCGGCAGGAACAGCAGGAACGGGAAGACGCTGGTCACCCGGGCCCGGGGGAAGAGGTAGAGGAAGGCGCCGAGCACCGCCGAGATCGCCCCCGACGCGCCGACGAGCGTCTGGTCGGACGTGGCGTGCGCGGCGGCGTACGCGAGCAGCGCCAGATAGCCGCAGCCCAGGTAGAACAGGGCGAACTCGGTGTGGCCCATGCGTTCCTCGGCCATCGCGCCGAACACGTACAGGAACAGCACGTTGCCCAGCAGGTGCAGCCAGCTGCCGTGCACGAACAGCGCGGTGAACGGGGTGATCAGGGCGTGCGCCGAGCCGTCCCACAGCTCGCTCGGGATCACGCCCCACCGCTCGAAGTAGCCCGCCTGCGCGGCGAGCAGCGCGTCGGCCCCGCCGCGCACCGGGACGAAGCCGGAGAGCGGGCTGATCACGAAGACCGCGCAGCACAGGGCGATGAGGGCGTACGTCACCGGTGGCCCGCCCGAAGTCGCCGCGCGCAGGAGCCTGCCCGCCGCGGCCCGCCGATCGATCATGGACAGAGCATGGCGCAAACGGAGCGAACGGGACAGACCGCCTCGCCGTGCCGGCGGGAAGCGCCGAGGCCGTAGGCTGACGGGTGGGCATCCGCAGTTCGACGGCGCACCGCGAGATCCTTGTCCGGCAGCTCACGGCTCGACGAAAGAGGACGCACGATGACGACCGTTCCCCAGCCGACCGACACGACCCGTTGGCGCTGCACGCTCTGCGGGAACCTCACGCGCTTCGACGTGACGCGGTCCTCGAAGGTCGTGGAGTACGTGCACCTCGACCTGGCCGGTGAGTCGAGCGTCGAGGAACGCGAGGTGGTCAGTGAGACCATCGAGTCGGTCCGTTGTCGTTGGTGCAACGCGGTGGACCAGATCGAGCTTGTCGACAGGCCGGGTGCCGACTCCTGACGGGGCCGTGCGGAGACAACACAATGGGGTGACGGATGGTGGAGCAGCCCGAGGGCGGCGCCGCGTCGGCCGACGGGGCCGACGACGCCGTGGAGGCGCTCGACCGCCCGCTGCCCGAAGGGGTACGGCGCCGGGTCGTCGCGCTGGTATCCGACGCGTTCGGCGGTCTCACGGTCGCCGAACTGCCCGCCCAGCTGAGGCAGTACGCCCGCTTCACGGCGTCGCGGCGCGCCAAGTTCGCCGGGAACGCCATGGCCGCTGCCGTGGCGAACGACGAACGGTTCCGCCGCCGGATCGGTGAGCGGCTCCGGGAGGCCCAGCCGGAGCTGGCGGGCGCCCTGGAGTCCGGGGCTCCGCCCGCCGCCGCCGACCCGGTGGACGTGGCGGCTGCGGCGTATGTGCTGCGTCCGGACGGCTGGGTGAAGCTGGTCGCGGCGGCCGGCGAGGAGGTCCAGCGCGCGGACGCCGAGCGGGTCGGCGAGGAGAGCCGGCGCGAAGTGGCGCGGCTGCGCGAGGAGCTGGCCGAGGCCCGGGCCCACACGAAGAGCGAGACGGAACGGCTCCGCGCCGAACTGGACGCCGCCCGCAAGGAGACGGACTCCCTCCAGCGCAAACTGCGCAGCGCGGTCAGCGAGGTCAAGCGCGGTGAGGCGGCGCTGCGCCGGGGCCGGGCCGAGACCGAGGCCGTACGCGCCGAGGCGGCCGCCCAGGTGTCCGCCGCCGAGAGCGAGACCCGGCGGCTGAGGGCGAGGCTCGGGGAGGCCGAGGCGTCCGTCGAGGCGAGTCGCAGGGCGGCCCGGGAGGGGCGCTCGGTCGAGGACATGCGGCTGCGGCTGCTGCTGGACACGGTGCTCGAAGCGGCAGGCGGGCTGCGGCGCGAACTGGCGCTGCCGCCCTCCTCGATCCGGCCGGCGGACAGTGTGGACGCGGTGGAGCCCGGCCGGATGTCGCCCAAGGACATCGCGGCCAGGGCCCTTTCGGAGACCGACCCGGCGCTGCTGGACCAGCTCCTGGCGCTGCCGCAGGCCCATCTGATCGTGGACGGCTACAACGTCACCAAGACGGGTTATCCGCAGATGCCGTTGGAGAAGCAGCGGCTGCGGCTGCTCGGCGGGCTCTCGGTCCTCGCGGCGCGCACGGGCGCGGAGATGACGTGTGTGTTCGACGGGGCGGAGCTGGCCGCCCCGGTGCTGCTGGCGCCACCGCGCGGGGTGCGGGTGCTGTTCAGCAAGCCGGGGGTCACCGCCGACGAGCTGATCCGTCAACTGGCGCGCGCGGAGCCGCCGGGCCGGCCGGTGGTGGTGGTCTCCACCGACCGCGAGGTGGCCGACGGTGTGGCGAAGGCGGGGGCCCGGCCCGTTGCGTCCGCCTTGCTCCTGAAGCGGCTTTCGCGGGTTTAGCGCTCCTTGTGGGGAGTTCGCCCGAGATCAGGGAACGGACCGTCAAGTCGCCGCTACACGCCGTGGGGTGTGGGTAAAGAAGTGCCGTGTGTGACGAGATTTTTCCTGTGAGGATTTGAACTGATCACAAGATGGTCACTAGGGTCGGGCCTCGAACCTTCGCGCGGTCGATCACCCATCCGGGGTGGCGGCGAAGGAACCGCCGAGTCCGTGACGTACACGGAGCCGGGGATCTCCTCCCCCACAGATCCGGTAGGCGGCTCGAGGAAGAAGGAGCTCGCCTTCGTGGCGTCCCACCGTCGTCCCAAGCAGCCGAGCCGCACTCGTGTGACCGTGCTCACCGCGACCGCAGCCGCGGCCGTCGCTCTCTCCTCCCAGGCCGCTCACGCCGACCCCAAGCCGACCAAGAACGAGGTCAAGGCGAAGGTCGACCGGCTCTACCACGAGGCCGGAGCCGCCACCGAGCAGTACAACGGGGCCAAGGAGAAGCAGGAGAAGCTCGAGAAGCAGATCAGCGCGATCCAGGACAAGGTGGCCCGCGGCCAGGAGGAGCTCAACCAGCTCCGGTCCGGCCTCGGTTCCCTCGCCGCCGCGCAGTACCGCTCCGGAGGCATCGACCCCTCCGTACAGCTCTTCCTCTCCTCCGACCCGGACAGCTTCCTGGACCAGGCGTCCGCGCTCGACCAGCTGACGGCCAAGCAGACCGAGTCGCTGTCGAAGGTCCAGGAGAAGCAGCGGGCCCTCGCGCAGCAGCGCAAGGAGGCCCAGGACAAGCTGAGCGACCTCGCCTCCGTCCGCAAGACGCTCGGTGAGAAGAAGAAGCAGCAGCAGACGAAGCTCGCCGAGGCGCGTCAGCTCCTCAACACTCTCACCGAGGCCGAGCGAGCCAAGATCCGCCAGGACGAGGACCGCGCCAGCCGCGCGGCCAACACCCGGGTCAGCCTCGGGAACGAGGTCCCCGCCTCCGGTCTCGGCGCCGCCGCCCTCAACGCCGCCGCCACCCGCATAGGCAAGCCGTACGTCTCCACGGCTACCGGCCCCAACTCCTTCGACTGCTCCGGCCTGACCATGTGGGCCTACGCGCAGGCCGGCGTCAACATCACCCGCACCACGTACACCCAGGTCAACCAGGGTCACCGGATCGGCGTCAGCCAGCTGGCCCCCGGCGACCTGGTCTTCTTCAACGGCAACGAGCACGTGGGCCTCTACGCCGGCAAGGGCACCGTCCTGCACGCTCCGTATCCCGGCGCGTACGTTCGCTACGAGTCGATGAGCACCATCGGCAGCATCTACGCCGCCGTGCGCATCTGAACCGCGCCCGAACGGGCGAATTCCCGCGCCCCGTACTGACGCCCGCCCCGCCGGAGACCACAGGTCACCGGCGGGGCGTCACTGTGTGTGGCCCCCGCCGGTCCGGCGCGTCTTTGTCCGCTCCGTGATCACGCGGCTACTGTCTGCCTGCTGTCACGGCACCCGTACGTCGGTCCGCCCGCCCGGGCGGCAGGGGCCGCGCGCGTCTGCGTACAGCGGAAGGGAGTGCGGCGACCTGTGGGATCCCATCGCCGTTCCACACAGCCCGGTACCGGTCGCGGTGCCCGGGCCACCGTCCTGACGGCGGCGGCCGCGACCGCGGCCGCGACGCTCGGCGCCGCCCCCGCGCACGCCGAGCCGCACGACACCCCGCAGTCCGCCGGGGCCCGCGTCGACCACCTCTACACCGAGGCCGAGCGCGCCACCGAGCAGTACAACAGGGCCGGCGAGGACGTGACCCGGCTGCGCGGCGAGTTCGGCCGGGCCCAGGACCGGGCCGCCCGGGGGCAGGAACGCATCAACCGGATGCGCGAGGAGCTGGGATCCGCGGCCCGGGCGGAGTACCGGGCGGGCGGCATCGACCCCTCGCTGGCCCTGCTGCTCACCTCGGATCCGGACAGCTACCTCGACCGGGCCTCCGCCGTCACCCTGGCCGACGCCCACCGGGCCACCGCCCTCGCCGAACTGCGCAAGGCCCAGCGGGCGCTCGCCCAGACCCGGGCCGAGGCCGCCCACTCGCTGGCCGGCCTGGAGCGCCGCCGGGAGGACGTGAGCCGCCACAAGCGGGCCGTCGAACGCAAGCTCGCCCGCGCCAGGCAGCTGCTGAAGTCGCTGCCGGCCTCCCAGCGGGCCGCCCTGGCCCGCGCCTCGCGCGACGGCCGCGACCCGGGCGCCGGGCTCCTGGCCGGGCTCCCCGCGAGCTCCTCCCGCGCCGCCGCGGCCGTCCTGGCCGCACAGCAGGCGCTCGGCCGGCCCTACGTGTGGGGCGCCAACGGGCCCTCCGGCTTCGACTGCTCCGGGCTGATGCAGTGGGCCTGGGCCCAGGCCGGGGTGAGCCTGCCCCGGACCTCGCAGGCCCAGCGGTACGCCGGCCACATGGTGCCGCTCTCCGAGGCCCGCCCCGGGGACCTCGTCGCCTACCGGGCGGACGCCGGCCACATCGCGATGTACGTCGGGAACGGCCAGGTCATCCACGCCCCGTACCCCGGCGCCCCGGTCCGCTACGACCCCGTCGGGATGATGCCCGTCTCCTCGGTCACCCGGGTCTGAGCCCGGCCACAGCCCGTACGCTCGTCATGTGGTCGAACGGGTGCGCATACGGGGCGGGCGGCGGCGGGCGGCGGGTGCCGTCCTCGCCGCGCTGCTCTGCGCCGCGGGCTGCTCCGCCCCGGCCGACCGGGCGCCCGACGGCACCGCCCGGGGCGTCCGTGCCACCCTGGACCGGCGCGCCGCCGCCGTGCTGCACCACGACCCGGCCGCCTACGCCGCCGCCGTCGCCCCGGACGCCTCCGCGCTGCGCACCGCCCAGCGCCGGGAGATCGCGCGGCTGGCGGACGTGCCGCTCGGCTCCTGGGCGTACCGGCTGACCCACCTCACCCCGCACGGGGCGGACCGGGTCACCGCCGACGTCACGCTCGGCTACCGGATCGCGGGCTACGACAGCGCCCCCGTCTCCGTCGACCGGGTCGTGGACCTGGCCCGGGACCCGGCGGACGGCCGCTGGTACGTCACCGCGGACCGGGCCGCCGACGGCAGCGCCGGGCAGCTGTGGGAGCAGGGCGACGTCGAGGTGGTGCACGGGAAGCACAGCCTGGTCCTGGGCGTCGGCCGCACCCGGGACGAGCTGGACACCATCGCGGCGACGGCGGACGAGGCGGTGCCCGCGGTCTCCGCCGCCTGGCCGGAGCGGTGGGCGGGGCGCGTGGTGGTGCTGGTGCCGGACAGCGTGACGGAGATGGGCCGGCTGCTCGGGTCGCCCGCCTCGAACTACAAGGGCATAGCGGCCGTCACCACCGGCGAGACCGGCGGCACCGGGAAGGCCCCCGCGGACCGGGTGATCGTCAACCCGGAGGCGTACGCCCTGCTCGGCGGGTTCGGGCAGCGCGTCGTCCTCACCCACGAGACCACCCATGTGGCCACCCGCAAACGGACCTCGTCGGCCACCCCGACCTGGCTCTCCGAGGGCTTCGCGGACTGGGCGGCCTACCGGGACCAGGACCGCACCGCCGAGGAGATCGCCCCCGAGCTGGCCGACGCGGTCCGGGCCGGTGACGTGCCGGCCGGGCTGCCGGAGGACGAGGACTTCGCCTTCGCCGGGGACGCGGACCGGCTGGCGAAGGCGTACGAGGGCGGCTGGCTGGCCTGCGAGCTCATCGCCGACCGCTGGGGCGAGGAGAAGCTGTTCGCCTTCTACCGGGCCGTCGGCGCCCACCACGGGCGCGACGGGGCGGTCGAGGACGCCCTGCACGAGGTCCTCGGCACCACCCCGCAGGACTTCACGGCGCGCTGGCGGGTGTATCTGCGCGACCGGCTCGGCTGAGCGCGGGCTCCGCCTCCGCCTCCCGGACTTTCCTGCGGACCGGGGCCCGTACGGTGTCCCGCCACAGCCGCACGGCCGCCAGCACAGACGCGGCGACCAGCAGTCCGTTGCGCAGGAACATCAGCGTCAGGCCCTGCGCGTCGCTCGTCACCACATGGACGAAGCCGATCGGGAACTCCAGCTGCGTCACGCCCGTGGCCGCCACCACCAGCACGGCCGGCCACCCCATCCGGCTCTCCCGCAGCACCAGGCACACCGCCGCGAGACCGACCAGCCACAGCATGTACTGCGGGCTGATCACCCGGCTCGTCGTGGTGAACAGCAGCACCGCCGTGAACGCCGCGTCCGCCGGCGTACTCACCCCGAACGTCCGCGCCCGCAGCCGCCACACCAGCAGCCAGCCGAACGCGGCCACGCTCAGCCCCAGCGCCAGCGTGCTCACCAGCGGCACCTGCGGCCCCAGGAACTCCAGCGAGCCGTAGTGCAGCTCCACCCGGCCCTCCCAGCCGAACTGCCGCCACACATGGAAGACCAGCGCCCCCAGCGACTCGACCTCGGTGCCCCGGTCCCGCTGGAAGCCGAGGAACGCCAGCGCGCCCGGCGCCGCCGCCACGCACACCAGGAGCAGCCCGGCCGCCACCGCCGCCGCCGTCCCCCAGGCCAGCCGGGTCGCGCGCCCCCGGGCCGTCCCGGCCAGCAGCAGCGCCGGCCACACCTTCAGCAGCGCCCCGAACGCGGCCAGCGCTCCCAGCACCCGGGGGTGCCGCAGCCCGGTCAGCAGCGCCGCCACCGCCACGGCCGTCACCATCACGTCGTACCGGGCGTACGCGGTCGTGCCGAGCAGCGGGACGCCCGCCACCCACACCCACACCCCGGCCGCCCGGCGCCCCGGACCGTCGCTCGCCCGCAGCAGCATCCCCAGGACCAGCGCGTCGCACAGGAACGCCAGCACGAAGAAGGCCGTGGCGTAGTCCAGGAACGGCAGCAGGGCGGGGGAGAGGACCGCCAGGGCCGCCACGGGCGGGTATTGCCAGGTGACGTCGGACTCCGGGTAGCTGCCGGAGCGCAGCACCTCGGACCAGCCGTGGTAGATCACCGACACGTCGCTCGTCACGTCGAACCCGGGCGGGGTGACCACCTTGGTCACCCAGAGCAGCAGCACCGCCCTGGTGAGCGCCCACACCACGAAGGCCGCCGGACGCGTGCCGCTGGAACCCGTCATGACCTGCCCTCACCCGTCCTGTACGCCGTACGAAACAGCCATGATGCCCGCAGGGCCTGTGCGCGGGCCATCAGGCACGGCCGCCGG
The DNA here is from genome assembly GCF_045206345.1 of Streptomyces sp. NBC_00209. NCBI lineage: Bacteria > Bacillati > Actinomycetota > Actinomycetes > Kitasatosporales > Streptomycetaceae > Streptomyces > Streptomyces sp. NBC_00209. The sequence continues at coordinate 5,352,083 of NZ_CP108121.1, forward strand.
GGCCCGGTACTGTCGGCGGCGATGGACAAGACCTTGATCGTGACCAACGACTTCCCGCCCCGCCCGGGAGGCATCCAGGCGTTCCTGCACAACATGGCGCTGCGGCTCGACCCCGGCCGGGTCGTCGTCTACGCCTCCACCTGGAAGCGCGGGGCCGAGGGCGCGGCCGCCACCGCCGCCTTCGACGCCGAGCAGCCCTTCACCGTCGTCCGCGACCGTACGACGATGCTGCTGCCCACCCCGCGGGTGACCCGGCGCGCCACGGAGCTGCTGCGCGCGCACGGCTGCTCGTCCGTCTGGTTCGGCGCCGCCGCCCCGCTCGGCCTGATGGGCCCGGCGCTGCGCGAGGCGGGCGCCCGGCGGCTCGTCGCCACGACGCACGGCCACGAGGCGGCCTGGGCGCAGCTGCCCGCGTCCCGGCAGCTGCTGCGCCGGATCGGCGAGGGCACCGACACGCTGACCTACCTCGGCGAGTACACCCGCTCCCGGATCGCCGCCGCGCTGAGCCCGGACGCCGCCCGCCGCATGGTGCGGCTGCCCCCCGGGGTGGACGAGAAGACGTTCCGCCCGGACTCCGGCGGCGACGAGGTCCGGGCCCGGCTCGGGCTCACCGAACGGCCCGTCGTGGTCTGCGTGTCCCGGCTGGTGCCCCGCAAGGGCCAGGACACCCTGATCCTCGCGATGCCCGCGATCCTGGCCGCCCAGCCGGACGCGGTCCTGCTGATCGTGGGCGGCGGGCCCTACGAGGACGACCTGCGGGGGCTCGCCGCGCGCACCGGCGTCGCGGACTCCGTGCGGTTCACCGGGCCGGTGCCCTGGTCCGAGCTGCCCGCGCACTACGGGGCCGGGGACGTCTTCGCGATGCCCTGCCGGACCCGGCGCGGCGGCCTCGACGTGGAGGGCCTGGGCATCGTCTACCTGGAGGCGTCCGCGACCGGGCTGCCGGTGGTGGCCGGTGACTCCGGCGGCGCCCCGGACGCGGTGCTGGACGGCGAGACCGGCTGGGTGGTGCGCGGCGGCGAGCCCGGCGAGGCGGCGGAGCGGATCACCGCGCTGCTGGGCGACGCGGAGCTGCGGCGGCGCATGGGGGAGCGGGGCCGGGCCTGGGTCGAGGAGAAGTGGCGCTGGGACCTGCTCGCGGACCGGCTGCGCGAACTGCTCTGATACGACGACGAGGGGGCCCGCACCACACCGGTGCGAGCTCCCTAGGGGGTGTCTTGCCGATCATGGCCGGGTCCGCGGCCTGACCGACCCTGATCGGCAAGACACCCCCTAGTCCACGTACGTCTCACGAGCGGTAGATCGACTCCACCTCGTCCGCGAAGTCCTTCGCCACGACGTTCCGCTTCAGCTTCAGCGAGGGCGTGATGTGGCCCGCCTCCTCGGTGAACTGGGCGCCCAGGATGCGGAACTTGCGAACGGACTCGGCCTTGGAGACCGCCGCGTTGCCGTCGTCCACCGCGCGCTGCACCTCGGCGATCAGCTCCGGGTCGCCGCGCAGCGACAGCGCGGTCGAGCCGGCGGGCTTGCCGTGCTCCTCGGCCCAGTGGCCCAGGAACTCCTCGTCCAGCGTCACCAGCGCGCCCACGAAGGGCCGCCCGTCGCCGACCACCATGCACTCCGCGACCAGGGCGTGGCCCCGGATGCGGTCCTCGATGACGGCGGGCGCGACGTTCTTGCCGCCGGCCGTGACGATGATCTCCTTCTTGCGGCCGGTGATCGCGAGGTAGCCGTCCTCGTCCAGCGTGCCGATGTCCCCGGTGTGGAACCAGCCGTCCGCCAGCGCCTCGGCCGTCGCCGCCTCGTTGTTCCAGTAGCCGGAGAACAGGTGCTCGCCGTGGAGCAGCACCTCGCCGTCGTCCGCGATGCGCACCACGGAACCGGGGAGCGGCTGGCCGACCGTGCCGATCTTCTGCCGGTCCCACGGGTTGAAGGCGGTGGCCGCGCAGGACTCGGTCAGGCCGTAGCCCTCCAGGACGGTGAAGCCGATGCCCCGGTAGAAGTGGCCCAGGCGCTCGCCGAGCGGTGCGCCGCCGGAGATCGCGTGCTCGCCGCGCCCGCCGAGCACCGCGCGCAGCTTGCCGTAGACCAGGCGGTCGAAGACCTTGTGCCGGAACTTCAGGCCCATGGAGGGGCCCTGCGGGGTGCCCAGCGCGCGGCTGTACGCGATGGCCGTGTCGGCGGCCCTGTCGAAGATCTTGCCCTTGCCGTCGGCCTGCGCCTTGGCGCGCGCCGCGTTGTAGACCTTCTCGAAGACGCGCGGCACGCCGAGGATCAGCGTCGGGCGGAACGCGGCCAGCTCGTCGGTGAGGTTCTTGATGTCCGGGACGCAGCCGAGCTTGATCGGTGCCATCACCGAGGCGACCTCCACCAGCCGTCCGAAGACGTGCGCGGCGGGCAGGAACAGCAGGACCGAGCACTCGCCGGTACGGAAGAGGGGTTTGAGGCGTTCCACCACGTTGCCGCACTCCGCGAAGAAGCTGCGGTGCGTCAGCACGCAGCCCTTCGGGCGGCCCGTGGTGCCCGAGGTGTAGACGATGGTGGCGGGGTCGTCCGCCCGGGCCGCCGCGCTGCGCAGGTCCACGGTCTCCTCGGAGACCCCTTCGCCCTCGGCGCGGAGCGTGTCGACGGCGCCCTTCTCGATCTGCCAGACGTGGCGCAGCCCGGGGAGCCGGTCGCGCACGGAGGCGACGGCGGCGGCGTGGACGTCGCTCTCGACCAGGACCGCGACGGCCCCCGAGTCACCGAGGATCCACTGCACCTGCTCGGGCGAGCTGGTCTCGTACACCGGCACGGTCACCGCGCCGGCGCTCCAGATCGCGAAGTCCAGCAGCACCCACTCGTAGCGGGTGCGGGACATCAGGGCGACCCGGTCGCCGGGCTCGACGCCCGCCGCGATCAGGCCCTTGGCGGCCGACCGGACCTCGGCCAGGAACCGCGTGGCGGTGACGTCCGTCCAGACGCCCGCCACTTTGCGGCTCATCACCGCGACATCGGGATGCTGAGCGGCATTGCGGCGGATGAGATCCGTCAGGTTGCCGTCCGAGGGGACCTCGTACAGGGCCGGAAGGCTGAACTCGCGCAAGACTGCTGCTCCTCATCGGGCTCCGGTGCCACGGCTCTGTGTGACGCACCGGCGCGGTCCAAGATGGCGGGTGCTCAGTGGGGTGAGCACGACTGGACTGCCCGGACGTTACCCACCAGTACTCGGTTCCGGATAGGGGGTCCCGGCCAGATGTCTTATGCGTCACACATATCGGGACGTCCTTTCGCGCACAGTAGTCCACCCGTACACGCACCAGGAAGTAACCGCAGGTCCGGGGCCTCTGCGCAGGCCCTAGGCTGTTTTCATGCGAGCAGGAGCGAACACCCGCGTCCATGTGGTCAGCGACGTGCACGGCAACACCGAGGCGCTGGCCCGCGCCGGGGACGGTGCCGACGCCCTGATCTGCCTCGGTGACCTGGTCCTCTTCCTCGACTACGCCGACCACTCGCGCGGCATCTTCCCCGACCTCTTCGGCGTCGAGAACGCCGACCGGATCGTCGCCCTGCGCACGGCCCGCCGCTTCGAGGAGGCCCGCGCCTTCGGCCGGGGCCTGTGGCAGGGCATGGACCGCAACGCCGCGATCACCGAAGCGGTCCGCCGGCAGTACGCCGAGATGTTCGCCGCGCTGCCCACCCCGACGTACGCCACCTACGGCAACGTCGACATCCCCGCCCTGTGGCCCGAGTACGCCACCCCCGGCACCACCGTCCTGGACGGCGAGCGCGTCGAGATCGGCGGCCGCGTCTTCGGCTTCGTCGGCGGCGGCCTGCGCACGCCGATGCGCACTCCGTACGAGATCGACGACGAGGAGTACGCCGCCAAGATCGAGGCGGTCGGCGAGGTGGACGTGCTCTGCACCCACATCCCGCCCGAGGTGCCCGAGTTGGTCTACGACACCGTGGCGCGTCGCTTCGAGCGCGGCAGCCGGGCCCTGCTCGACGCCATCAGGCGCACCCGCCCCCGCTACTCCCTCTTCGGCCACGTCCACCAGCCGCTGGCCCGCCGGATGCGGATCGGCGCCACCGAGTGTGTGAACGTCGGCCACTTCGCCTCCACCGGCCGGCCCTGGGCACTGGAGTGGTGAACCGCCCCACCCTGGGACGGGTCGCCGGGCGCACGCGATAGCCTTCTGGCGGCAGGCTCCTGCCGACGGACCGGTACACCGCACTGGAGGGCCACAGCGATGGCTGAACACACCAGCTCGAGCATCACGATCGAGGCGGCGCCGGCCGACGTCATGGGTGTGATCGCCGACTTCGAGCGCTATCCGGAGTGGACCGGCGAGGTCAAGGAGGCCGAGATCCTCGGCACCGACGAGCACGGCCGCGCCGAGAAGGTCCGCCTCGTCCTGGACGCCGGCGCGATCAAGGACGACCACACCCTCGCCTACACCTGGATCGGCGACTACGAGGTCAGCTGGACCCTGGTCAAGTCCCAGATGCTCCGCGCCATCGACGGCTCCTACGCGCTCGCCCCCCTCGGCGACGGCGACCGCACCGAGGTCACCTACCGGCTGACCGTCGACGTCAAGATCCCCATGCTCGGCATGATCAAGCGCAAGGCGGAGAAGGTCATCATCGACCGTGCCCTCGCCGGCCTGAAGAAGCGCGTCGAGTCCGTCCCGAAGGGCTGAGCACGTGCGTACGGTCCTGGTCACCGGACCCGGCGGAGCCGGCCGTACGATCGTCGCGGCGGCCACCGCGCTCGCCTCGGCCCGCGACGGCGCCCGCACCCTGCTGATCTCCGCCGACCCGATACCCGGCTTCCCCGACGCCACCGCCCCCACCCCGGTCACCGCCGGGCTGCGGTCCGTCCGGATCGACTCCGCCGCCCACTTCCGCGGCGAACTCCTGGCCCTCCAGGAGCAGTTGTCGTCCGTCCTCGACCTGCTCGGCGGCAACCGGCTGGACGGCGAGGAGCTGACCGAACTTCCCGGCAGCGGCGAACTCGCCCTGCTCCACGCCCTGCGCCGGGCCGCCCACGGCGACTGGTCCGCCGAGACGTACGACCTCCTCGTGGTGGACCTCCCGCCCCTGCTCGACGCCCTCCGTCTGCTCGCCCTCCCCGAACAGCTGCGCCGCTACCTGCGCCGGCTGCTGCCCCAGGAGCGCCAGGCCGCCCGCGCCCTGCGCCCGATGCTCGCCCAGCTGGCCGGTGTGCCCATGCCCGCCCCGTGGCTGTACGAGGCCGCCGCCCGGCACGACGCCGAACTGGCCCAGGTACAGGCGCTGATCGAGGACCGGGCCACCACCCTCCGCCTCGTCGCCGAGCCGGGCCCGGCCGCCGACGAGGCCCTGCGCGCCGCCCGCACCGGCCTCGCCCTGCACGGCCTGCGCGCCGAGGCGCCGGTCGCCAACCGGATGCTGCCCGGCCACTCCCCTGACCCGTTCTTCGCCGCGCTCGCCGCCCAGCAGGAGAAGTCCCTCGGGCGCTGGGCGGACGAGGGCGCGGCCCCGGTCCGGATCGCCCACCTCGGCCGCGACCCGCAGGACCCCGACGACCTCCTGTCCCTGGCCGGCGCGGACGGTGAGGAGGGCTCGCTCGCCGTGTCCGGCACCGGCGAGGTGGGCGGCCGGGCCCCGGACCCCTGGTGGACCGAGGAGGCCGGCGGGCCGGACGGCGACGGGATACTCGTCTGGTGCCTGCGGCTCCCCGGCGCCGTCAAGAAGGACCTCCAGCTCGTCCGGCGCGGCGGCGAACTCCTGCTGACCGTCGGCCCGTTCCACCGCATCGTCCCCCTGGAACCCGCCCTGCGCCGCTGCACCGTCTCCGGCGCGGCCCTCACCGACGGGGTGCTCCGGGTCCGCTTCACGCCCGATCCCGCGCTCTGGCCCCGGACGGGCTGAACGGCCCACCAGCGTTCGGGTACCGTCGAAGGTACGTGTCCGGTATGCCGGGCCGCCCGGCCACGATGCCCCAGGAGTCCGCCATGAGCGAAGCCACCGATCGCCCCGCCGACGACAACGCCTGGGCCGACGCGTGCGCCGAGGACCTCGCCGCCGAGCAGGCCCGCCGCCGCGCCGCCTACGGCCCGCCGCCCGGCTCCGCCGCCGAGGAGCTGCGCAAGCTGATGGACGCGGTGTCCGACAAGCTCGGCTCGTTCCAGGCGCCGCTTCTCGGACTGGCCGCGCAGGGTGCCGTGCAGCAGGTCATCCAGCAGGCCAAGGCGGCCGTGGAGCCCGTGATCGAGCGCAATCCGGACGTTTTCGATCACATCGCGGCGGCCGGTAACGAACTCCTCGCCGCCTACCGCTCTGCGGTCCAGGGCCAGGAAGGCCGCTGGACCCGGGGGGCGGGGGACCCCGCGGGCACCGAAAAGAAGGTGGAAGACCCCGAAGGCCCCCGGGACGAGGGGTCCGGCGCCGGCGAACACATCGACCTCGACTGACCGGCGCCGGACAGGACGGGGCCCGGCCTCGGGTACGGTTGCCTCAGCGGGGCTCGACCGGAACTGAGGGATTCATGGGACTCACCATCGGCGTCGATATCGGCGGCACGAAGATCGCAGCTGGAGTGGTCGACGAAGAGGGCCACATCCTCTCGACCTTCAAGGTGCCGACCCCGCCGACGGCCGAAGCCATCGTGGACGCGATCGCGGCGGCGGTCTCCGGCGCGAGCGCCGGGCACCAGGTCGACGCCGTCGGCATCGGCGCGGCCGGATATGTGGACGACAAGCGGGCCACCGTGCTGTTCGCACCCAACATCAACTGGCGCCACGAGCCGCTCAAGGACAAGGTCGAGCAGCGCGTCGGCCTCCCTGTCGTCGTGGAGAACGACGCCAACGCCGCCGCCTGGGGCGAATACCGCTTCGGTGCCGGCCAGGGCCACGACGACGTCATCTGCATCACGCTGGGCACGGGCCTCGGCGGCGGCATCATCATCGGCAACAAGCTGCGCCGCGGACGCTTCGGCGTGGCCGCCGAGTTCGGCCACATCCGGGTCGTCCCGGACGGTCTGCTCTGCGGCTGCGGCAGCCAGGGCTGCTGGGAGCAGTACGCCTCCGGCCGCGCCCTCGTGCGGTACGCGAAGCAGCGCGCCAACGCCACCCCGGAGAACGCCCCGATCCTGCTGGCGCTCGGTGACGGCACGGTCGACGGTATCGAGGGCAAGCACATCAGCGAGGCGGCCCGCCAGGGCTGCCCGGTGGCCATCGACTCGTTCCGCGAGCTGGCCCGCTGGGCCGGTGCCGGACTCGCCGACCTGGCCTCGCTGTTCGACCCGTCGGCCTTCATCGTCGGCGGCGGCGTCTCGGACGAGGGCGAGCTCGTCCTCGACCCGATCCGCAAGTCGTTCCGGCGCTGGCTGATCGGCGGCGAATGGCGCCCGCACGCGCAGGTGCTCGCCGCCCAACTCGGCGGCAAGGCAGGACTCGTGGGCGCCGCGGACCTGGCCCGCCAGGGCTGAGCCCGACCCGCACGACCAATCGCCGGACGCCCGTCGCGCCCCCTGGGGGAGCGACGGGCGTCCGCCGTATCGTGAGGGGCATGGCCACGATGTCGCTGCCCGATTCGTGCACCGAGCCGGACGGTTCGGCCGTCATCCGCGTGCTCAGCTACAACATCCGCTCGATGCGCGACGACCGCGCGGCCCTCGCCCGGGTCATCCGCGCCTGCGCCCCCGATCTGGTCCTCGTCCAGGAGGCGCCGCGCTTCTTCCGCTGGCGCAAGTACGCCGCCCGGCTCGCCGCCGCCACCGACCTGGTGGTCCTGGGCGGGGGCGCCACCGCCGCCGGGCCGCTGCTGCTGTGCTCGCTGCGCGCCACGGTCGAGCGCACCGAGGACATCCTGCTGCCCCGCACCCCGGGCCACCACCGCCGGGGCTTCGCCACCGCCGTGGTCCGGTTCGCGGGCACCCGGGTCGGCGTGGTCAGCTGCCACCTGAGCCTTCAGCGGCAGGAGCGGCTGGCCCAGGCGGAGCGGCTGGCGGAGACCGTGGACGCGCTGGGCGTGGCGCACGCCGTCGTCGCCGGTGACCTCAACGACGTACCGAGCGGGCGGGCCTTCCGGCGGCTGGCCGGTCGCTACCAGGACTGCTGGGAGACCAAGGCGCAGGGTGGCGAGTACACCTTCCCCGCGCACGAGCCGCGCCGCCGCATCGACGCCGTCTTCGCCACCGGCGGCATCGAGGTCCTCGGCTGCGGGGTCCCGGACGGGCTGCCCGGCGTGCGCGAGGCCGACCTGCGGGCCGCGACCGACCACCGCCCGGTACTGGCCGCGCTGCGGGTGCCCGCCGACAGGACCTAGACCACCGCGCCCCGGCCCGGGTCGTCGTCGTCCTCGTCGGAGTCCATCCGCGCCACCAGCGTCACGAAACCGCCCAGGAACCCGCCGACGCAGACCGTCGTCAGCCACCAGGTCATCTCCCAGGACAGCAGCACCGCGAGCAGCATCAGCACCGGCCCGCCGACCACCGCGAGCCAGGCGAACTTCGCCGTGGCGTCGGCCTCCGGCAGCGGCGGCGGCTCCGGCGGCACGAAGTGCCCCTCGTCGTCGTCCCCGCCGCCCGTGCCGGGCGCGTCGGGGTCGGCCGGCTCGAAGTCGCGCGGGCCCACGCCCGGCGCGAAGACCACGGAGCCACCGAGCGGCTTGTCCTCCGCCGGCTTCGGCTTGGGCGGCCGCTTGCCGAGCCCCTTGTCCGAGGCCGGGGCGGTCAGCGGACCGTCGTCCGGCAGCGCCAGATCCTCGATCGACCGGAAGGGCCGCGCACCCGGCGGGTCCGGCGGCTCGTCCCCGTAACCCTCCACGATGGCCCGCCAGACGGCTTCCTCGTCCAGCGGTCCGTCCCCCGCACCGGCCGGTGCGTCGGGTGCCGCGCCCTTTCCGTCGTCGTCGGCGACGGCCGCCCCCTCCACGGGGACCGGCTCGCGCTCCTCCTCGCTGCCCGCGCGTTCCGCGTCGTGCTCAGCCACCGGACGTGCTCCCCTTCTTCCCGCCCTGATCCTTCTCGCTCGGAGCGAGGCGGCCGATGAACACAAGACTCTCGTCGAAGATCCGCTTCGCATCATGGTCCAACGTCGCCACGTGGTAGCTCTGTTCCAGCAGGATCTCCCGGACGTCCGTCGAGGAGACGCGGCTCAGGATGCGGGCCGTGTCGGCGGGCGGCACGACATGGTCCTGCGGGCTGTGCAGCAGCAGGAGCGGCTGGGTGACCTGGGGCAGCTCGCCGTCGACCAGCCGGAAGAACCTGCGCACCGAATGCGCCGCGTGCAGCGGCACCCGGTCGTAGCCCACCTCCGCGACGCCCTCCAGGGCGATGTCGCTGACCAGGCCCTTCGTCGTCGGCACCAGATGGCGGACCACCGGCAGCGCGTGCGCCGCGAGGCCGTGCACCTTGTTGGCCGGATTGACGAGCACCAGACCGCTGACCGCGTCCCCGTGCTTCGCGGCCAGCCGCAGCGCCAGCGCACCGCCCATCGAGAGCCCGAAGACGAACACCCGCTCGCAGCGCTCCAGCAGCCCGCGGAGCTCCCGGTCCACCTCCGCGTACCAGTCCTGCCAGCCGGTCACCTGCATGTCCTGCCAGCGCGTGCCGTGCCCGGGGAGCAGCGGCAGCGAGACCGTGAGGCCCCGCTCGGCCAGATACTCGGCCCAGGGGCGCAGCGACTGCGGGGAACCGGTGAATCCGTGACAGAGGAGGACGCCGACCTCTCCGCCCTCGTGGCGGAACGGCTCGGCTCCGGGAAGGACCGGCACCGGGGTCTCCTGTTCATGAGGCTCGCGGGGGAGCGAGCGGGGAGCGGAAGGGAGGTTCGGAAGGATGTACGGGATACGCGAGGATTACTTCACCGTACGCGACCGGGCCGACACCGACCAGGGCCGTCACCGCCCGGGCCGCGTGCACCCTTCCGCGCCGGGCGGGAGGAAGGGGGACGCGGCGGGTTAAGGTCTGTCGGACAGCACACAGGAGGCATCCGAGTTGATCTACGGCGCTATGAAGTTCTCCATCGGCGGGTCGCTGAAGCTCGCCTTCAGGCCGTGGGTGGAGGGCCTGGAGAACATCCCCGCGCGCGGGCCCGCGATCCTCGCCAGCAACCACCTGTCGTTCTCCGACTCCTTCTTCCTGCCGGCCGTCCTGGACCGGAAGGTGACCTTCATCGCGAAGGCCGAGTACTTCACCGCGCCCGGCGTGAAGGGCAAGCTCACCGCCGCGTTCTTCAAGGGCGTCGGACAGCTCCCCGTCGACCGCTCCGGCGCGCGCGGCGCCGGTGAGGCGGCGATCCGGGCGGGCATCCAGGTCGTGGAGAGCGGCGGCCTCTTCGGTATCTACCCCGAGGGCACCCGGTCGCCCGACGGCCGGCTCTACCGGGGCAAGCCCGGCGGTCTGGCCCGCGTCGCGCTGGCCACCGGGGCGCCGGTCATCCCCGTCGCGATGATCGACACGGAGAAGATCCAGCCGCCCGGCCAGGTGATGCCCAAGCTGATGCGCCCCGGCATCCGGATCGGCAAGCCGCTCGACTTCAGCCGCTACCACGGCATGGACGGCGACCGCTTCATCCTGCGCTCGGTCACCGACGAGGTGATGTACGAGATCATGAAGCTCTCGGGCCAGGAGTACGTCGACATCTACGCGACCGCCGCCAAGCGGCAGATCGCCGACGAGGCCAAGCGCCGGTCCGAGGCCGCGAAGAAGACGGACGGCGACGGCGCCGGCGCCTGAGCGGCGCGGCGGTCGGGGGACGGGGGAGAACCGCATGGTCAAACGCGTACGCGTGGTCCGGATGTCGGTGGAGCAGCCGCTGTGGCGCGCCCTGACGGCGTACCGCGTGCTGACGATGCTCTACGCGGTCCTGCTCGCCGCCTTCGCCCGGCACGACTACGAGCGGCCCTGGATAGCGATCACCTTCCTGTCGCTGATGGGCGTCTGGACGCTCGCCACCCTGCCGAAGGTGGGCAGTGCGGCCGCCTGCACCAAGCGCTTCCTGGGCGCGGACCTGGCCATCGCCCTCATCGGGATCGTGGTCACCCCGCTCGCCGACTTCCAGGCGCAGCACGTCGACGGGCCGACCCTGCCGTCCATCTGGACCGCCGGTTCCGTCCTGGCCTTCGCGATCAAGGGCGGCTGGCGCTGGGCGGGCTTCGCCTCCAGCCTGGTCGCCGTCGCCAACCTCATCGAGCGCGGCGAGCCCAGCCGAGACACCCTGCACAACGTGATGCTGGTCTGGGTCGCCTCCATCGCCATCGGTTACGTGGTGGAGGTCGCCCGGGCCAGCGAGCGCACCCTCGCCCGCGCCCTGGAGATCGAGGCCGCCACCCGCGAACGCGAACGCCTCGCCCGGGACATCCACGACGGCGTGCTCCAGGTCCTCGCGATGGTCCAGCGGCGCGGCGCCGCGCTCGGCGGCGAGGCTGCGGAGCTCGGCCGGATGGCCGGGGAGCAGGAGGTCGCCCTGCGCACCCTGGTCTCCAGCGGCCTCGTGCCGCCCACCCGGCTCTCCGAGGACGCCTCCGAGGGCGCCGTCGTCCGGACCGTCGAGACGGACGACGACGAACCGGGCGCCGGGGACGGCGGCGAGACCGACCTGCGCACGCTGCTCGCCCGGCACGCCGGCTCCCGGACCAGCTTCGCGGAGCCCGGCGCCCCGGTGCCGCTGCCGTCCGCCGCGGCGGCGGAGCTGGCGGCCGCGGTCGGCGCCGCCCTGGACAATGTCCGGGTGCACGCGGGCGAGGGTGCCCAGGCGTGGATCCTGCTGGAGGACTGGCCGGACGAGGTCATCGTCACGGTCCGGGACGACGGGCCCGGCATCCCCGAGGGGCGGCTCGCGCAGGCCGAGGGGGAGGGGCGGCTCGGGGTCGCCCTGTCGATCCGCGGCCGGCTGCGCGATCTGGGCGGTACGGCAGAGCTGATCTCGGTTCCCGGCCAGGGCACCGAGGTCGAATTGAAGGTTCCTAAGGTTTCACGGGGGAAGGCGGGGTCGGTCCGATGAGCGCGACACACGAAGAGGGCACCGGGCAGCGGGCGATCAGGGTGATGGTGGTGGACGACCACCCGATGTGGCGCGACGCCGTGGCCCGCGACCTCGCCGAGGCCGGCTTCGACGTGGTGGCCACCGCCGGCGACGGGCCCCAGGCCGTACGCCGGGCCGGCGCCGTCACCCCGGACGTCCTGGTCCTCGACCTCAACCTGCCCGGCATGCCCGGCGTGCAGGTCTGCAAGGAGCTCGTCGGCAGCCGGCCCGGACTGCGGGTCCTCGTGCTCTCCGCCAGCGGCGAGCACGCCGACGTCCTGGAGGCGGTCAAGTCCGGCGCCACCGGCTACCTGATGAAGTCGGCGAGCACCCAGGAGCTGACCGAGGCGGTCCGCCGCACCGCCGCCGGCGACGCGGTCTTCACCCCGGGCCTGGCCGGCCTGGTCCTCGGCGAGTACCGCAGGCTCGCCTCGGAGCCCGCGCCGGCCGCGTCCAACGAGCCCAAGGCCCCCGAGCTGACCGACCGGGAGACCGAGGTGCTGCGGCTCGTGGCCAAGGGGCTCTCGTACAAGCAGATCGCGGAACGGCTCGTCATCTCGCACCGGACCGTGCAGAACCACGTCCAGAACACCCTGGGCAAGCTCCAGCTGCACAACCGGGTCGAGCTGGTGCGGTACGCCATAGAGCGCGGGCTCGACGACGCTTAGGGCCTGTCGTTCGGATCAGGCCCTGAGCGGCGGGGCGGGGTACGCCACCGTATATTCGCGATGACCGGCCCGCCCAGCACGCAGACAGGGAGACGTCGTGGAGATCCTGGCCTTCGGAGTGCAGTCCGACGAGAAGCCGCTGATCGAGAAGGCGTTCGCCGGGAAGCACGAAGTCCGCTGCCTGGACGTCTTCCTGAACCGGGACACCGCCCCCATCGCGGCGGGCTACGAGGCCGTCTCCACCAGCGTCAACTGCGACCTGGGCGGTGCGGTCCTGCAGACCCTCGCGGCCGGCGGCACCCAGCTGGTCGCCCAGCGCTCCACCGGCTTCAACAACATCGACCTGGACGTCGCCGAGCGCCTGGCCCTGCGCGTCGCCCGGGTCTCGTACTACTCGCCCTACTCCGTCGCGGAGTTCGCCTGGACCCTCGCCATGGCGGTCAACCGCCGGGTGATCCGGGCCGCGAGCCGCACCCGCGACTTCGACTTCCGGCTCGACGGGCTCCTCGGCCGCGACATGCACGGCCGCACGGTGGGCGTCATCGGCACCGGCAAGATCGGCGAGGCGTTCACCCGGATCGCCCACGGCTTCGGCATGAAGCTGCTCGGCTGGGACGTCGCCGAGAACCCGGCCTGCGCCGAGCTGGGCATGCGGTACGTCGACAAGGAGCGGCTGCTCGCCGAATCCGACCTGGTCAGCCTGCACGTGCCGCTGCTCCCCTCGACGCACCACCTCATCGACAAGGACGCCCTCGCCCTGATGAAGGACGACGCGATCCTCGTCAACTCCAGCCGGGGCGGCCTCATCGACACCTCGGCCCTGGTCGGCGAGCTGCGCGCGGGCCGCTTCCTCGGCGTCGGACTCGACGTGTACGAGGCGGAGGCCGGGCTGTTCTTCCTGGACAAGTCCCTGGAGGGCGTGGACGACGACACCCTGGCCCGGCTCGTCACCTTCCCGAATGTCATCGTCACCTCGCACCAGGCGTACTACACCGAGGACGCGGTCGGCCAGATCATCGACGCCACCGTCGAGAACGTCGGCGACTACCTGGCCGGCCGCCACAGCGACAACGTCCTGGTCCCGGCCCGCCCCGGGACCTGACCCCGAGGCCCGGGGAAGCGTCTCAGCCGCGCACCGGCAGCCCCGCCAGCAGCTCGGACACGATCGCCGCACCGCGCAGCGTCAGCACCGACTCCGGGTGGAACTGCACCGAGGCGAACCCGGCCCCGCGCAGCGCGTGCAGCTCCCCGGACGCCTCGTCCCGGCTCGCCTCGATGCCGTGCGCGGTCAGCTCCGCCGCCCCGGAGTCGTCGCAGCGCGCGGTGAAGCTGTTGTAGAAGCCGACCGTCTCGGGCCGCCCGAACAGGTCGATACGGGTCTGCGCCCCCTGGTACGGCACCGCCTTGCGGACGATCTCCAGGCCCAGTTCGGCCGCGATCAGCTCATGGCCCAGGCACACCCCGAGCAGCCCGTGCCGGTGGTCCCGGACCAGCTCGGCGGCCAGCGCGCGAAGCAGCCGCATCTTCGGGTCGGCCGCGTCCGCCGGATTCCCCGGGCCGGGGCCGAGCACCACGGGCCCCTCGTGCGCCCGCACCGCATCCCGCAGCCCCGGCTCGTCGTAGCGGCGCACGGTGACGTCGAGCCCCGAGGCGCGCAGCAGGTGCCCGAGCATCGCGGTGAACGTGTCCTCGCCGTCCACCACCAGGGCGTGGCCGACGCGGTCGGCGGCGCGCTCCTGCATCCGCAGCCAGAACGGGGCGAGCCCGTCCCGCCGGGCGTCCAGGGCCGCCCGCACCCGGGGGTCGTCGGCCAGCCGGGGCCGCTCCCGCTCCGCCCCGGGGCGGGCCGGGCGCACGCCGAGGGCGGCGAGGACGCCTGCCGCCTTGGCGTGGGTCTCGGCGACCTCGCTCTCCGGGTCGGAGTGGCGCACCAGGGTCGCCCCGACCGGCACCCGCAGCGTGCCGTCCGCGTCGATGTCGGCGGTCCGGATCAGGATCGGCGAGTCCAGGCTCTGGGTCCCGTCGGGCTCCCGGCGCAGCAGGGCCAGCGCGCCCGCGTAGTAACCGCGCCCGCCGTCCTCGTACCGCTCGATGACACGGCAGGCGTTCTGCACGGGGGAGCCGGTGACGGTCGCCGCGAACATGGTCTCCTTCAGCACCTCCCGTACATCCAGTGAGGAGCGTCCGCGCAACTCGTACTCGGTGTGCGCGAGATGGGCCATCTCCTTGAGGCGCGGGCCGATCACCACACCGCCCATGTCGCCGACGGTGCACATCATCTTCAGCTCCTCGTCCACCACCATGGAGAGCTCCTCGGTCTCCTTGCGGTCCCCGAGGAAGGCGAGCAGGCTCTCGGGGGTGGGCCCCTCGGCGGGATAGCGGTAGGTGCCGCTGATCGGGTTCATCACGACGGTCCCGCCGGACATGCGTACGTGCACCTCGGGGCTGGCGCCGACCAGCACGCGATCCCCGGTGTGCACGACGAACGTCCAGTACGCGCCCCGCTCGCCCGCCAGCAGCCGCCGGAACAGGGCCAGCGCGTCCGCCCGGCCGAAGCCGTCGATCCGGCCCCGGAACGTCCGCCGGATGACGAAGTTCGCACCCTCGCCCCGGCCGATCTCGTCCTCGATCACCCGCCGCACGGTGCCGGCGTACTCCTCGTCGCTGACGTCGAACGCCCCGTCGTCCACCCGGACTTCGTGGCGGGGGAGCGCGTCCAGCGCCTCGTCCAGGGACATCGTGTACGTCTCGTCCGCGACCAGGACCGACAGCGGTGTGCCGTCGTCGCGTACGTCGAAACCGCGCTCCGCGATCTGCCGGAACGGCACGAGCGCCAGCGACGGGAGGTCGCCGACGGGGATGTCGGCGAGCCGGTCCGCCTCGTGCACCCGGCCGATCAGCACCTCGACGGTGTCGTGGTCGTGGCCGGGGGTGCGGCGGCGCAGCAGGGCGAACGGCGGGCAGTCGTCGCGCAGGAGTCGGTCGAAGCTCATGGGTCGGTTCCTTCCAGGGAATCAGCTGGGAGGAACGGCCCGTGGACACGGAAAAGGCCGCCCCTCGGGCGGCCTCTGCGTCAGTGTGTACGCGCGATCAGCGGGCCGCCGGATGAGCGGTCCACCACCAGTTACGGGTCGAGTGCGCGAACATGCCCCGTACCCTAGCCCACGCCGGACGGCGGCGGGGCCCTTTCCCACCGGCCGGGTGGGAAAGGGCCCCGCGCGCACGAGACGTCCGGTCGGCTAGAACAGGGTGTCGTAGATCTGCCAGCCGTCCCCGACCTGCGACTTCGTCGCGAACGGGGCCGTCACCTTGCCGGTGGAGTGGTAGAACCAGAAGTCTCCGGCCGAGTCCACGCCGACCAGGTCGCCCCGGCCGTCACGGTCCAGGTCGCTCGGGCCGAGCAGCAGCTTGTACTTGCCCCAGCCCGAACCGATCTTCACCCGCGCGTCGTACGGCTTGGTGGCCGAGCCGGTGCCCGTGTAGATCCACAGGACCCCGGACTTGTCCCGGGCCACGAAGTCCGCCTTGCCGTCGCCGTTCAGGTCGCCGGTGGAGACGATCTGGTCGTAGATCTGCCAGCCGTACCCGATCTTCGCCTTGGGCTCGAAGGGCTTCGCCGGGGCACCCGTGCCCTTGTAGAAGTAGATGTCGCCGGCGCTGTTCCGGGCGATCATGTCGGCCTTGCCGTCACCGTCGAGGTCGCGCATGCCGTTGAGGCTGCTGTACTGGTTCCAGCCGCTGCCGACCTTGAGCCGGGCCAGGTACAGCTTGTCCGGGTTGCCGCTGCCCCGGTAGTACCAGAGGACGCCGTCCTTGTCGCGGGCCACGAAGTCGCCCGTACCGTCGGCGCGCAGCGCGGTCATCGCGGTCAACGCCGTGTAGCTGCCCCAGCCGTAGCCCGCCTGGTAGCGGCGGTAGTACGGGGAGGAGGCGCTGCCGGTGCCCTGGTACTGCCAGATCTTGCCGGCACTGTCGCGGCCGATCATGTTGTAGCGGTCGGTGGCGGCGTCGGGGGCGGTGCTGGCCGCCTCCTGGACGTCACTGGCCTTCACCCAGGCGATGCGGTGGTTGTAGCGGATCGGGGTGTAGACCGTGGTGCCCACGACCCGGATCTGCGAGGAGCCGAAGTAGTCGTCGCCCTGGACGTCCGCCCCGGCCCGTACGTACGCCTGGCCGGCGGGCAGCTTGTACTTCGTGAGGTAGTCCGGGTTGTCCGTCGGGGCCTCGGCGCCCGTGCCCTCGTACGCCGAAGCCTCGGGGAAGGAACGGCCGTACAGCCGGGCGGTGGCCCCGCTCTTCAGCTTGATCACGGCCGGGGCCGGACCGTCGACGCGCGAGGTGAACTGGCCGCCGGGGTTGGAGAACCACGCCTTCTGACCGCCGTACCAGATGGCGGTCCAGTCGGCCTTCGCCTCGGCGACGACGTACTTGCCGCCGGCGACGACCTTGTTGCCCCAGTTCGGGCCGTCGGTGGCCTTCACGTTCGGCATGTACGGGTCGACGATCTTCGACGCGGATGTGGAGGCCGAGGTGTACAGGTAGCCGAAGTTCGCCGGCTGCTTGGCGACCGTGCTGCCGCCGTACGTCAGTTCCGGCTGGTTGGCCGTGGTGAAGGGGGGTACGACCCGGACCACCTGACCGGCCTTGACCGGGCCGCCCGCGCCCTCGGCGCCGGTCGGGGCGCCCATCAGCGCCATGTAGTGGTTCCAGTCCCAGAACGGGCCCGCGTCCCAGTGCATGCCGGCGACGCTGGAGGGCCCGGAGTCCAGGGTGCCGGGCACCTCGTCGTGGCCGATGATGTGCTCACGGTCCAGCGGGACGCCGTACTTGCCGGCCAGGAACTTCACCAGGGCGGCGGAGGACTCGTACTGCGGCTCCGTGTACCACTTGCCCGCCTTGATCGCGTAGCCCTCGTGCTCCACGCCGATCGAGTGCATGTTGAGCGACCAGTTGCCCGCGTGCCACGCCAGGTTCTTGTTCTCGACCATCTGGGTGACCAGACCGTCCGAGGCGCGGATCACGTAGTGGGCGCTCGCGCCCTGTGACGGGTCCCGGAAGGTGTCCAGCGCGGCCTGGTAGCCGCCCTCGGTGTCGTGGATGACGATCTGGCGGATGTCGTAACCGCCCGCGGGGCGGTTGGCGAGGCTGTAGTTCCGGGTGCCGCTCTTCGGGTCCTCGGCCGGGACGAAGTTGCAGTTCAGGCCGGAGGGGCACTCGGGCGTAGGCGTCGCGGCCGTGCTCGCGGGCGTCGCGGCGAGCGAGAGCTTCGACGGCTTGACCGGGGCGACGGACGGGTCGGCGGGAAGCGTGACCTGCTGACCGTCCGCCGTGACCTCGCGCTCGCCGGTCCTGACCGACTCGAAGACCCGCTTGGCGAAGAGGTCGGCACCCTTCGTGTCCGGGGCCTGGCTGTACCTGGCCACGGCCGCGTACCAGCGGCCCGGCTCCTTCGGCAGCGAGCCGGTCGCGTCCCGCTGGTACTCCGCCAGCAGCGCGGCGCCCGCGCGGATGGACTGCTCCGTGCTGTCCTTCACCGCCTCCGTGCCGGCGTCGATCAGCTTCGCGGCCTCGTCCAGCGTGTGCAGCCGGGGGTCGCTGGTGTCGACGGTCTCCTTCGGGAGCGAGCGCTTCGCCTTCTCGGCGTCGAACTTCTTCTCGATCTCGGGGCTGCCGCTCAGGTTGACGTGCGCGAGGCCGTCCTCGTCACCGGGCCGGGCGACATCCTGCGGGGTCACCCGCGTGAGCCCCATGACGTTGTACGCCCCGCTCGTGCTCGGCTCGCCGTCGTGGCTCTCCCAGCGCGTCTGCCGGTACGAGACCGCCATCAGCACGCTCCGGGGCACGTCGAACTCACGGGCCGCGTCCTCGAACTGGGCCTGGAGCACGGCGGACGGCGAGGCGGGCTCGGCGTTCCCCGGGTCCGGGTCCTGCGAGGCCATGGCCAGGGTGCCGATCGTCGCGGTCGCGACCACGGCGGCGCCGACGCCGATCAGCAGCCGTCTCTTCTTGAGATCCCTCCGGTGATTCCGCTTCAAGTCCCCACCCTCGATGTTTACTTGGCCAACGTTGTGCAACGCTGAAAGTCGTGAGGCTAGCAGGCCGCCGGGCCCGCCCCGGCACCGACCGTGGCGAGACGTCCGTCTCAGTGACTGGGCAACCGGGAAGGGGAGCGGGCGCGACCCCGTAATGTGGACGCCGTGACCGTGAACGCCAATACCTCCGTCGCCGGTGGCAACACCTGGCGAGACCTTCCCGCGGCGCAGCAGCCCGAGTACCCCGACTCCGAGGCCCTGCGCGATGTACTCGCGGACCTCGCGTCGTATCCGCCGCTCGTCTTCGCGGGCGAGTGCGACCAGCTGCGTGCCCGTCTGGGAGCCGTCGCCAAGGGCGAGGCGTTCCTCTTGCAGGGCGGAGACTGCGCCGAGGCATTCGACGCCGTGTCGGCCGAGCACATCCGCGCCAAGCTGAAGACGCTGCTCCAGATGAGCGCCGTCCTCACCTACGCGGCCTCCGTGCCCGTCGTCAAGGTCGGCCGGATCGCCGGCCAGTACTCCAAGCCGCGCTCCAAGCCGACCGAGACCCGCGACGGCGTGACCCTGCCGACCTACCGGGGCGACTCCGTCAACGGCTTCGCCTTCACCGAGGCCGAGCGCGTCCCCGACCCCGAGCGCCTGAAGCGGATGTACCACGCGTCCGCCTCCACGCTGAACCTCGTGCGCGCCTTCACCACCGGCGGTTACGCCGACCTGCGCCAGGTGCACGCGTGGAACCAGGACTTCGTGAAGTCGTCCCCGTCCGGCCAGCGCTACGAGGCCCTGGCCCGCGAGATCGACAACGCGCTGAACTTCATGAAGGCGTGCGGCACCGACCCCGCCGAGTTCAAGGCCGTCGAGTTCTACGCCTCGCACGAGGCCCTGCTGCTGGACTACGAGACGGCGCTGACCCGCACCGACTCGCGCACCGGCCACCTGTACGACACCTCGGGCCACATGGTGTGGATCGGTGAGCGCACCCGCCAGATGGACGGGGCGCACATCGAGTTCGCCGCCCGGGTCCGCAACCCGATCGGGATCAAGCTCGGCCCGACGACCACCGTGGACGAGGCCCTGGGCTACATCGAGCGCCTCGACCCCGAGCGCGAGCCCGGCCGGCTGACCTTCATCGTCCGGATGGGCGCCGACAAGGTCCGCGACAAGCTGCCCGAGCTGGTCGAGAAGGTCACCGCCTCCGGTGCCACCGTCGCCTGGGTGACCGACCCGATGCACGGCAACACCTTCGAGGCGGCCTCCGGCCACAAGACGCGCCGCTTCGACGACGTCCTGGACGAGGTCAAGGGCTTCTTCGAGGTGCACAAGGGCCTCGGCACGCACCCCGGCGGCATCCACGTCGAGCTGACCGGCGACGACGTCACCGAGTGCGTCGGCGGCGGCCACGAGATCTTCGTGGACGACCTCCACCAGCGCTACGAGACGGCCTGCGACCCCCGGCTCAACCGCAGCCAGTCGCTCGACCTGGCCTTCCTCGTCGCCGAGATGTACCGCGACCAGTAAGGGCCGCGGCAGGCGGCACCGTACGACTGTGGGGCACGGATCGATGTGATCCGTGCCCCACAGGGCGTTCACGGGCTTTTGCCACCCGGGCGCGACAGGTAAGGTTAGGTTAGCCTCACCGATCATCGGGGCGGCGCCCACGACCCGTCCCCGCCCGGGAGGTGAACCGCATGTACGTCTGCTCGTGCTTCGGCGTTACGGAGCAGCAGGTCAAGGACCATGCGGCGGCCGGGGCCTGCACGCCCCGCCAGATCGCCTCCGCCTCCAAGGCCGGCACGGACTGCGGCGGCTGCGTCCGCACCATCCAGGCGATGCTCGGCCGGGGCGCCTGCCCGCGCCGCGAGCTCCTGGAGCAGAAGCAGACGCCCGCCACCGCTCCGGTGGAAGGGCTCCCCGAAGCCGCCTGAGCGCGGTCAGCTCTCCGGCTGCTCGATGAGCTGCGCGATGTACAGCGGCTCGCCCAGCTTCTCGACCAGGTCGAGCTGGGTGTCGAGATAGTCGATGTGGTGCTCCTCGTCCGCGAGGATCGACTCGAAGATGTTCGCCGACGTGATGTCGCCCTTGTTGCGCATCAGCTCGATCCCGCGCTTGAGGCGGTCGATCGCCTCGACCTCGACCTGCCGGTCGGCCTGGAACATCTCGGTGACCGTCTGGCCGACCCGTACATGGAACAGCCGCTGGTAGTTCGGCAGACCGTCGAGGAAGAGAATGCGGTCGGTCAGGATCTCCGCGTGCTTCATCTCGTCGAAGGACTCGGCGCGCGTGTATTTCGCCAGCTTCGTCCAGCCGAAGTTGTCCTGCATCTTCGCGTGCAGGAAGTACTGGTTGATGGCAGTCAATTCGGCGGTCAGCTGTTCATTCAGGAACTCGATGACCTCGGGGTCGCCCTGCATCGCAGAGGCTCCTTCCAACCGGTGAACTGGGCACGTTGGCGGCATCCTCGCACCGGACCCGGTAACCGTCCAGTAAGTGCATGCTTAGTACGAGTTGCCCGAATAGCCTCCGCCCTGGTCACGACCACCCCCGCCTGTCTGTCACCATGGAGTCATGGGTCAGCCGGAAAGCCGGGAACACCGCGCGTCAGAGCAGTCCGAGCTTCCGCCGGGCCAGCGGCTGCAGCGTGGGTGGCCGGTGACCCACTACGGGCCCGTCCCCAAGTTCAAACCGGAACGCTGGGAATTCCGCGTCTTCGGCGCGACCGCGGACGGCGAGAAGCACTGCTGGAACCACGAGGAATTCTCGGCGCTGCCGTTCTCCTCGGTCGTCGCCGATCTCCACTGCGTCACGAAATTCAGCATGCTCGGCGCCGAGTGGGGCGGTGTGCTCGCGCGCGACGTGGTCGCCCTCGCGCCGCCCGCCCCTCAGGTCACGCATGTGATGGTCTGGGCCGAGTACGGCTTCAGCTCCAACCTCCGGCTGGACGACTTCCTCACCGACCGGACCCTGTTCGCCACCCACAAGGGCGGCGAACTGCTCACCGCCGAACACGGCTTCCCGCTCCGGCTCGCCGTCCCCCATCTGTACGCGTGGAAGGGCCCCAAGTGGGTCCGGGGTATCGAGTACATGACCGCCGACCGCCGCGGCTTCTGGGAGGAACGCGGCTACCACAACATCGGCGACCCCTGGCAGGAACAGCGCTACTCCTACCAGGAGGAGCCCGGGGACGGCCCCGAACTCTGAACCGGGCCCCGCACCGTCTCTGAACCCGCGCCGGACCGGGTGGCCCAGCCGCGCGGGTCGGCGACGAAGACCTGGACGGCCTCGGCGCCCACCCCGCGGGTGTGGGGGAGACCGACTTCGGCGAGACCGCCGGTCACGGGGACACGGCCGCCGACTGGGTTGCGCATACGGATCTCTACAGTCCCTTGGTCTTGATGGTGATGGTGCTGCCCTCGGGGGCCCGGTCGCCGCCGTCCACGGACTGGCTGGAGACCTTGTCGCTGAAGGAGAGGAAGCCGCGGTCGACCTTGACGTCGAAGCCCGCGGCCTTCAGCTCGTCCTCGGCGTCGTCCACGTCCATACCGACCACGTCCGGCACGTCGGCCATGCGTGGCCCGTCGGAGATCGTCAGCGTCACGGTGTCGCCCTCGGCCGCCTCGTCGCCCTCCTTCGGTGACTGGACGGCGACGTCGCCCTCGTCCTCCGGCGAGTGCACCCGGCCGGGCTTCACCTTCACCTTCAGGCCCTCGTCGGCCAGCGTGTCCGTGGCGTCGTCGACGGAGAGTCCGGTGACATCGGGGACGTCGACGCGGCTGCCCTTGGAGACGACGATCGCGACCGCCGAGTCCGGGTGGCGGTCGGTGCCCGCCTCCGGATCCGTACGCAGCACCTCGCCGGCCGCCACGTCCTCGCTGAACTCCTTGGTGACCATGCCCGGGAGCAGGCCCGCCTTCTTCAGCCGCTGCCTGGCGTCGGCGAGCCGGTCGCCCGCGACATCGGGCACCTGGATGATCTCGGGGCCGCGCGAGACGACGAGCGAGACCGAGCCGTTGCCCCTGATCCGGGCGCCGGACTCGGGGTCGCTGCTCATCACCTTGCCCCGGTCGACGGTGTCGCTGAAGGCCCGCTCCACGCCCTTCAGCTCCAGGCCGGCGCCGGAGAGCCGCTCCTTGGCCGTCTTCTCGGTCTGGCCCAGGAGCGAGGGGACCTTCGTGAACTGTCCGGAGTTGATGTACCAGACGCCGCCGCCGACGCCCAGGACGACGAGCACCGCCAGGACCGCCGCGATCAGCCCGCGCCGGGCGCCGCCGAGCGGCCCGGTCCGGCGGGGCGGCAGCGGGTGCTGCGGGGGCGGGGGCATCTCCAGCCGGCTGGTGTGGTGGGCGGTGCCCAGGTCCCTGGGCAGGACCCGCGGGATCACCGTCGTCCGCGCGTCGGACCGCTCCGCCCCGCCGTCCGGTCCTGGCTCCGGCAGCGCCTGCGGCGGTACGGCGTCGAGCTGCGCGTCCGTGAGGGCGGCGCGCGTCCGGCGGGCCCCGGCGAGCAGCACCACCGCGTCGAACGGGCGGGCCTCCGGGTCCCGGGCGGTGGCGCTCGCCACCAGCGCGTCCAGCTCGGGCGCGAGGCCGGGGACGACGGCGGACGGGGGCGGCACGTCCTCGTGCAGATGCTGGTAGATGACCTGGGCGGCGGACTCCCCGTCACGCGGCTTGGCGCCGGTCAGCATCTCGTACAGCACGACGCCGCAGGCGTACACGTCGGCGCGGGTGTCCGCCGTGCCGTGCTCGATCTGCTCCGGGGCCAGGTACGAGACGGTGCCGAGGATTGTCCCGGTGGTGTTCGTGACCGTGTCCACGGCCCGGACCAGGCCGAAGTCGGCGACCTTGACCCGGCCGTCGTCCCCGATCAGCACGTTCTCCGGCTTCATGTCGCGGTGCACGAAGCCCGCCCGGTGCGCCGCG
Organism: Streptomyces sp. NBC_00209; assembly: GCF_045206345.1. NCBI lineage: Bacteria > Bacillati > Actinomycetota > Actinomycetes > Kitasatosporales > Streptomycetaceae > Streptomyces > Streptomyces sp. NBC_00209. The sequence goes on from NZ_CP108121.1 coordinate 5,375,692, forward strand.
CCGAGGGCGGCGAGGACCGATTCCAGGATGTCCAGCGCGGCCCGGGGGCGGAGCGCGCCGCGCTCGCTCAGCACATCGCGCAGCGTGCACCCGGCGACGTACTCCATGGCCAGATAGACGTACTGACCCTGGGCGCCCTGGTCGAAGACCCCGACCACGTTGGGGTGGGCGAGATGCGCCACCGACTTGGCCTCGCGGATGAAGCGCTCGACGAACGAGGCGTCGGTCGCCAGCGCCGGGTGCATCACCTTGAGGGCGAGCACCCGGTCGAGCCGCATGTCCATGGCCCGGTAGACCGTGGCCATGCCGCCCACGGCGATGCGGGCATCGACGCGGTAGCGGCCGTCGAGCAGCTGCCCGACGAGGGGGTCCTGGAGGGTCGTATCCACCATGCGAGTCTACGAGCCGCCGCGGACAGGCCCGCCGCTGTGCAGCGAACCCGGCGCAGGACTGAAGCCGAGCCGTGACAGGGGCGCGCCGCCCGAGCCCGGAATCCCGGCTTCCCACGGCTCCCAGGCTCCGGAACTGTGGATTTCGGCACGTTGGTCCGGACCGGGCGGCCCTTCGCCCTCAGAACGCCGGCCGCTCCGGATCGAGCACCGCCCGCCCGGCCGTCGGCGACGACGCCTCCGCGAAGTGGCGGCGCGGGATGCGTCCGGCCCGGTGCGCGAGCCGCCCGCCCTCCACCGCGTGCCGCATCGCGGCGGCCATCAGCTCCGGCTCCTGGGCCCGGGTCACCGCCGAGGCGAGCATCACCGCCGAGCAGCCCAGCTCCATCGCGAGCGCCGCGTCCGACGCGGTCCCGGCGCCGGCGTCCAGGATCACCGGCACCCCGGCCCGCTCGGTGATCAGCTGGAAGTTGTGCGGGTTGCGGATGCCCAGGCCCGAGCCGATGGGGGAGCCGAGCGGCATGACCGCCGCACACCCCACGTCCTCCAGCTTCCGGGCCAGGACCGGGTCGTCGTTGGTGTACGGCAGCACCGTGAATCCGTCGTCCACCAGGATCTCGGCGGCGTCCAGCAGCTCGACCGGGTCCGGCAGCAGCGTCCGCTCGTCGGCCACCACCTCCAGCTTCACCCAGTCCGTGCCCAGCGCCTCACGGGCCAGCCGGGCGGTGAGCACGGCCTCCCCGGCGGTGTAGCAGCCGGCGGTGTTCGGCAGCACCCGGATGGACAGCTTCCGCAGTACGGAGAGCACCGAGCCCTGCACGGTCGGGTCGAGGCGGCGCATCGCGACGGTGGTCAGCTCGGTGCCGGACGCGATCAGAGACCGCTCCAGCACGTCCAGGCTGGGCGCCCCGCCCGTGCCCATGATCAGCCGGGAGGCGAAGTCGCTGCCGCCGAGGGTGAGCAGATCGTCGGACATCGTCAGCCTCCCTGGACCGCGGTCAGGACCTCGACCCGGTCGCCGTCGGCGAGCGCGGCGGCGGGCCACTGGCCACGCGGCACCACGGTCTCGTTGAGTGCGGCGGCCACCCCCGCCGTCGCGTCGGTCAGCGTCGCGACCAGGGCGTCCAGGGTGGTGCCCGGCGCGACGGCGGCCGGGGCGCCGTTCACGGACACGGTGAGCGGGGTGGGCTCGGTCATGCGGGCTGCTCCTGGGGTGCGGGGACCGGGGCGAACCGGCCGGGGGAGAAGGGGCGGACCGCCTCGGGCGGCTCGCCGCCGGCCAGCAGCGACGCCATGGCGTCCCCGGTGACGGGGGTGAGCAGCACGCCGTTGCGGCCGTGGCCGGTGGCGAGGTGGAGGCCGGGCAGCGCGGTGCGGCCGAGCAGCGGGGCGTTGTCGGGCGACGCGGGGCGCAGGCCGGCGCGGGTCTCGGTGAGCGGCAGCTCGGTGATGCCGGGCACCAGCTCGTGGGCGTCGCGCAGCAGCTCGTAGACCCCGCCCGCGGTGACGGTGGTGTCCCAGCCCATCTCCTCGGTGGTGGCGCCGACGACCAGCTCACCGTTCTCGCGCGGTACGAGGTAGACGTGGCTGCCCCGGACCACCGCGCGCACGGTGCGCGAGAGGAAGGGGGCGTACGCCGGGGGCACGGTGAGGCGCAGCACCTGGCCCTTGACCGGGCGCACCGGCGGCAGGACGTGGGCGGGGACCCCGGCGAGCCGGCCGCTGAGGCTGCCCCCGGCGAGCACGACCTGATCGGCGGCCACCTCCGTACCGTTGTCGAGCACGGCCCCCACGGCCCGGTCCGCGACCACGGAGAGCCGGTCGGCGCGGTGGCGGTGGAAGACCACTCCGGCCCGTTCGCACGCGGTGAGCAGCGCGGCGGCGAGGCGGCGCGGGTCGACCTGGTGGTCGCCGTCCACCCGGAGGCCGCCGCGCACGCCCGGGGCGAGCATCGGTTCCAGGCGGCGGCACTCGCGCCCGGTCAGCCACTCCGACTCCAGGCCCGAGCGGCGTTGCAGCTCGTGGAGCTCGCGCAGATGGGCGCGGTCGTCCGCGTCGAGCGCGACGGCCAGGGTGCCGCAGGCGCGGAAGCCGATGTCCTGCCCGCTCGCCTCCTCCAGCTCGGCCGTGAACGACGGATAGCGCCGGGCCGAGGCGAGGTTGAGCCCGAGCAGTGTCTCCTCGCCGTAGTGCAGTTCGGTGACGGCGGCCAGCATCCCGGCCGCGACCCGGGCCGCTCCGCCGCCCGGCTCGGGGTCGGCGAGCGCGACGGTCAGACCGCGCCGCGTGGCCCGCCAGGCGGTCACCAGGCCGATGACGCCGCCCCCGATGACGAGGACGTCGGACCCTTCGGTGGGATGGGTGCGCATGGGTGTCCAGCCCCTCCCTTCGCCGGCATGACCCGGATCAGGTTCGTACGGTCGGAGGCCGCCAGCCTCCCTCTCAGCCCGGTGCGCCCGGGCTCCCGCGTGTCTTACGGTGGCCAGCCTAACGACCTCACCCGGCGGACCGGATAGGGGGCGCTCTTCCTGATGGATCGTCAGCTACGTAGGGTGGACAGGTGAGCGAGCAGCAGCGGGCAGAGCGGACGGAACGCCGGGTCGTCGTCGCGGGCGCGGGCATGGCGGGCGTGCAGACCGCCGTCGCCCTGCGGGAACAGGGCTTCACCGGCCCCGTCACGCTGATCGGCGCCGAACCCCACCAACCCTACGACCGGCCCCCGCTGTCCAAGGCGGTGCTGCTCGGCAAGGCCGAGGAGTCCGCCTTCGACATCGACTTCGAGGGGCTGGACATCGCCCTGCGCCTGGGCTGCGAGGTCACCGGAGTCCGCGCCGGAGACCACGAACTCGACACCTCCGAGGGCCCGGTCCCCTACGACGTCCTGGTCCTCGCCACCGGCGCCGAACCCGTCGCCCTGCCCGGCTCCGCCGGGGTCCCCGGCGTCCACCTGCTGCGCACCCTGGACGACGCGGCCCGGCTGCGCCCCGTCCTCGAAGCCGGGCACCCCGTCGTGGTCGTCGGCGCCGGCTGGATCGGCGCCGAGTTCGCCACCGCCGCCCGTGCCGCCGGCTGCGAGGTCACCGTCGTGGAGGCCGCGGACCGACCCCTGGCCGGTGCCCTGCCCGCCGAGGTCGCCGCCCCGATGACCGCCTGGTACGAGGAGAGCGGCGCCCGGCTCCTCACCGGCGCCCGGGTCGCCCGCGTCGAGCCCGGCACGGTGGTCCTCGCCGACGGGCGCACCCTCCCGGCCGGCGCGGTCGTCGTCGGCATCGGCGCCCGCCCCGCCACCGGCTGGCTCGCCGGCTCCGGCATCGCGCTCGGGCCCGAGGGCTCGGTGACCGCCGACGCGGCGCTGCGCACCTCGCTGCCGGATGTGTACGCGGTCGGCGACTGCGCCTCCTTCCCCTCGGCCCGCTACGGCACCCGCCTGGTCGTCCACCACTGGGACAACGCCCTCCAGGGGCCCAGGACCGCCGCCGCGCACATCGCGACGGAGGGCGCCGGCATCCCGCCGTACGACCCCGTGCCCTACTTCTGGTCCGAGCAGTTCGGCCGGTTCGTGCAGTACGCCGGACACCACGCGGACGCGGACACCCTGCTGTGGCGCGGCGACCCGGCCGGGCCCGCCTGGTCGGTGTGCTGGCTGCGCGACGGCGACCTGGTCGCGGTGCTCGCGGTGAGCCGCCCGCGCGACCTGGCCCAGGGGCGCCGGCTCGTCGAGGCGAGGGCCCGGATCGACGCGGACCGGGCCGCAGACCCCTCCGTACCGCTCAAGTCGGCGGTCCTGCCCTAGGTGTTCTGTCCGAGGAGGTTGTGGACGGGTGAGCCATATCTCGGCTGAGGGATCTTGAACGGGTGAGGGCCTTCCGGGTTCGGTGTGGATTGCGACATCTGCACCGACCAGAAAGGCCCTCGTGCCCCACCGTAATGCACCCCTGACCGAGACCGGCCGCCTGCGTCTGGCCCACTGCGTCGTCGAGGACGGCTGGCCCCTGCGGCGGGCGGCCGAGCGCTTCCAGGTCTCACCCACCACCGCCCAACGATGGGCGAGCCGCTACCGGGACCTCGGCGAGGCCGGCATGACCGACCGCTCCTCCCGCCCCCACCACAGCCCACGACGGACCCCGACCCGCACCGAACGCCGGATCATCAAGGTCCGACTCCTGCGCCGGTGGGGACCGGCCCGCATCGCCCACCTGCTGGGCCTGGTCCCCTCCACCGTCCACCGCGTGCTGGTCCGCTTCGGCCTGGCCCGCCTCACCCACCTCGACCGCGCCACCGGACACGTCATACGCCGCTACGAACGCGACCGCCCCGGCGAACTCGTACACGTCGACATCAAGAAGCTCGGCAACATCCCCGACGGCGGAGGCCACAAGGCCCTGGGCCGCCAGGCCGGCCGCAAGACCCGCTCGAACGCCGGCTACAGCTACATCCACACCGCCGTCGACGACCACTCCCGCCTCGCCTACAGCGAGATCCTCACCGACGAGAAGAAGGAAACCGCCACCGCCTTCTGGACCCGCGCCCACGCCTACTTCACCAGCGCAGGCATCACCGTCGAACGCGTCCTGACCGACAACGGCTCCTGCTACAAGTCCCACACCTGGCGCGACACGCTCGCAGCGGCCGGGATCGCCCACAAACGCACCCGCCCCTACCGCCCCCAGACCAACGGCAAGGTCGAACGCCTCAACCGCACCCTGCTCGACGAATGGGCCTACGCACGCCCCTACCGATCAGAACAAGAACGCCGCGACGCGTTCCCACAATGGCTCCACACCTACAATCACCACCGCGGACACACCGCGCTCAAGGGCCAACCACCCGCCAGCCGCGTCCCTAACCTCACGGGTCAGTACACCTAGGGCCTGAAGAGCCGAGTCCGGGTTTCGGCTGTCAGTCCGGGATGGCAGGCTTGTCCCGTGACCGAGATTGACGCAAAGACCGATGCACTCGTCCCCGCCTGGCTCCACCTGCCCGACATCGCGGAAATGCTCGATGTCGAGGTGACGCGTGTGCGGCAGCTGGTCAAGGAGGGCCAGCTCATCGCCGTACGCCGTGGGGAGAACCGGACGCTTCAGGTGCCCGCCGCCTTCATCGACGGCGACAAGGTGGTAAAGGGCCTCTCCGGGACCCTGACGCTCCTGAGGGACGACGGCTACTCCGACGAGGAGATGCTCGAATGGCTCTTCACCACCGACCCGTCCCTGCCGGGCACGCCCGCGCAGGCACTGAGTGAGAATCGCGGCACGGAGGTGAAGCGCCGCGCCCAGGCGCTCGCCGTCTGACCGGCCGGGCAGCGGGCCGCATCGCCCGAGCGGGCGGCCCGCTGCCCCGCGCCGTACCCTGATCCGCCGTCACCGTCTTCCCCGGGGGGGAACCGCACCATGTCCACGCCGAGGCCGTATCCGGAAAGTCCCGTCTGGTCCGCAACGCCTGGCACGCCGCTGTCCGACGCCCGGCTCTACCTGTGCACGGACGCGCGCAGGCGCCAGGGCGACCTGCCCGACTTCCTCGACGCGGTCCTCGCCGGCGGCGTGGACATCGTCCAGCTCCGCGACAAGGGCATGGAGGCGGGCGAGGAGCTCGACCACCTCGCGGTCCTCGCGGACGCCTGCAAGCGTCACGGCAAGCTCCTCGCCGTCAACGACCGGGCGGACGTGGCTCACGCCATCGGCGCCGACGTGCTGCACCTGGGCCAGGGCGACCTGCCCGTGCCCGCCGCCCGCGCGATCATCGGCGCCGAGCCGGTCATCGGCCGCTCCACGCACGCCGAGGCCGAGGTCGACGCCGCCGTCACCGAGCCCGGCGTGGACTACTTCTGCACCGGCCCCTGCTGGCCAACCCCCACCAAGCCCGGCCGCCACGCCCCCGGCCTGGACCTCGTGCGGTACGCCGCCTCGCTCGCCCCGGCCCGCCCCTGGTTCGCCATCGGGGGCATCGACGCGGACAACCTCGACCAGGTGCTGGACGCCGGGGCCCGCCGGATCGTCGTCGTACGGGCCCTGACGGAGGCGTCCGACCCGGGTGCCGCCGCCGCCGAGCTGGCGCGACGGGTCCGCGAGCGCGCCGGAGCCTGACGGGGACGGCCGCTTCCGAAGCGGCTGCCCGGGCCGAGCCCGGGCCGGTCCTGGGACGAATCTGTCCGAAGGATGGACAAGAACCAGTCAATTCCGGCAAATGACTCTGCTTGGGTTGGGGGCCCGCCCCGCCCTGGTTAACCTGCCCATATGGCCCTTGGCACACCTTCCACCAGGACAGATCACGCGCGCACCGTGCGTGAGATGCTCGCGACCGGCAAGACCTCGTACTCGTTCGAGTTCTGGGCGCCCAAGACCGAGAAGGGCGAGCGCAACCTGTGGAACGCGCTGCGCCGGGTCGAGGCCGTCGCCCCGAGCTTCGTCTCGGTGACGTACGGAGCCGGCGGCTCCACCCGCACCGGCACGGTGAAGGCCACCCAGGACATCGCCGCCGAGTCCACGCTCACCCCGGTCGCGCACCTCACGGCGGTCAACCACTCGATCGCCGAGCTGCGCAACATGGTCGGCCAGTACGCGGACGCCGGCATCCGGAACATCCTCGCCGTGCGCGGAGACCCGCCGGGCGACCCGATGGGCCCCTGGGTCGAGCACCCGCAGGGCGTGAAGTACGCGGCGGACCTGGTCCGGCTGATCAAGGAGGCCGGCGACTTCTGCGTGGGCGTCGCGGCGTTCCCCGAGCGGCACCCGCGCTCCGACGACTGGGACACCGACGTCCGCCACTTCGTGGACAAGTGCCGCGCGGGCGCCGACTACGCGATCACGCAGATGTTCTTCGACCCCGCGGCATATCTCCGGATGCGTGACAGGGTGGTCGCGGCGGGTTGCGAAACCCCGGTCATCCCCGAGGTCCTGCCGGTCACCAACGTCCGGCAGTTGGAGCGGCTTTCCCAGCTCAGCGACGCGGCGCTGCCCGACGACCTGAAAGAGCGCATCCTCGCCGCCAAGGACGACGCCGCCGCTGTACGCTCCATTGGCATCGACTTCGCAACGCGGTTCAGCGCGAAGCTGCTCTCCGAGGGCGTGCCCGGACTGCACTTCATCACGCTGAACAACTCGACTGCGACGCTCGAGATCTACGAGAATCTCGGACTGCACAAGCAGTCGTGACCGGCCGTACCCGCCACCATCCGGGGCGGTGGCCGTAGAAGGGGGCGGGCATGGGCTGGACGGTCCTCTACATCGCGTTCGGTGTCGTCGCGCTGTGGCTGCTCGGCGAAGTGCTGCTGCAGTACAAGGCGCGGCTGCGCTGGCGCCTCCTCGCCTTCACCGGCTTCCTCGGTGTGGTGATCGGCGTCCTGGTGCCGTCCGTACCCGTCATCGCCCTCGGCGCGGTCGCCTTCGCCACCGGCCAGACCTACGTCACGCTCTCGTTCCGCAAGGGCTTCTCCACCGGCTGGGCGATAGGGGGCAAGCCCGGGGAGAGCCGCCGCCGGCGCGGTGCGGCCGCACGCAAGCCCACCCTGGAGGTCTCGGACCTGGAGGTGGAGTACGAGGGTGGCGCCCCCGACGCCCCGGCCGCCCCGCCGTCCGCCCCTGGCCCCGCAGCCGTCTACGCGACCGAGCCGATGCCCGAGGACACCGGGCAGTACGGCATCTACACCGAACCCGCGCCGCCCCGCCCGGCCCAGGAGCCCCAGGCCGCGCAGGGCCACGAGGCGTACGACCCCTACGGGTACCCGGCCCACCAGCCCCAGGGTCAGGACACCTACGCCGGAGCCGGGCAGTACGACTACGGCACCGATCAGCAGAGCTACGCCGCCTACTCCGACCCGTACATCGGCACCACCGCGAGCACCCCGCAGTACGGCACGTACGACGGCTACGGGAACTACGACGGCTACGGCGGCCAGCAGCAGTACGCCGACCCGTACGCGCAGGCCGACGGCTACGGATCGGAGACCCCGCCGGGCGGCGTCTGGGTGCCGCAGCAGCGCGAGGGCGAGCAGTACCCGCAGCAGCCCGCCGCCCAGCCCGCCCCGTACCCGAACGGCTACGACACCGGCTACAACGAGCAGTACCGCTACTGAGGTGCCCGGCTCACCGCGAGCCGCGGAAGTCCTCCCCCTCCACCACGGTCCCCGCGACCAGCGCCCCGGACATGCCCGCGTGCGCCAGTCCGCCGCCCGGATGCGACCAGCCGCCGGCCAGCAACAGGCCCGGCAGCCGGGTCCGGTTGGCGGCGTGCAGGAAGGCGCCCCCGGCACCGCCCAGCGCAGGCGGCGGCACGGCACCGCCCTCGGCACCCGTGTCCGCGGCGGTCTCGGCGGGCGTCCGCACCCGCGTCCGCAGCACCCGCTCCCGCAGGCCCGGCACCGCCGCGCCCGCCACCCCGGTCAGCGTCTCCGCGAACCGGGCCCGCAGCGCCTCGTCCGTCCAGTCCACCGGGCCGTGCGGGGCCACCGTCGCCACCAGCGTCACCGCCTCGTGCTCCGCGTCGGGGCGGGTCGACGGATCGTCGGGGCGCAGCACCGTCACCGTCGGGTGCGCGGCGATCCGGCCCCCGAACACCGCCGCGCGCTCGGCCGCCCCGTCCGCCGGGTGCACCACGGTCCGGTGCACGGCGTCCGCGGGCCGCCCGCCGCGCAGCGACAGCATCACCACGAACCGGCCGCTCGCCCCCGCCCCGTCCGCACGGACCGTCACATCCCCGTCGGCCCACAGCTCCTGACCCGGCACCAGTCCGGGCCACGGCCGGGCCCCGAGCACCACGTGGGCGGCCTCCGCGACCGTCCCGTCCGCCAGTTCCACGCCCGCCGCGCGGCCGTCCTTCGCCACGACCCGGGCCACCTCGGCGCCGAAGACGAACTCCACCTTCCGGGCCAGGCACCGCTCGTACACCGCCCGGGCCAGCGCCCGCATGCCGCCGCTCACGTACCAGGCGCCGAACGTCTCCTCCATGTACGGCAGGAGCGCCGCGCCCGCCGGGGCGCGCGAGGGGTCCAGGCCGTACCCGAGGGCGTATCCGTCGAGGAGGGCCGCCAGCCGGGGGTCCGCCAGCTCCCGGGCGCCGACCTCCGCCACCGTCCCGGCCCGCCGCGCCGGGCGCAGCAGCCGCCGGTGCTCCTCGGCCGGATACGGGTCACGGCCCAGCACCTGCCAGTCGGGGCGCAGGGGCTCCTCCAGGAGCGGCCGCCGCGAGCGGTCCCAGGCATCCCGGGCCCGGTCGAGGAAGGCCCCCCACTTCGCACCCGCCCCACCGCCGAGCGCGGCGTCCAGGGCGGCGACGGTCCCGGCGCGCGAGGCGTTCGGCAGGGACACGGAGGTGCCGTCCGCGAACAGGTGCCGGCTCGCCGGATCCACCTGGCTCAGCGTGACGCACCGCTCCAGCGGCTCCTTGCCGGTCTTCACGAACAGGTCGCGGTAGACCGCGGGGAGGTGGAGGAGTCCGGGGCCGGTGTCGAACGTGAAGCCCTCGTCGGCGTACTGCCCGAGCGAGCCGCCGTACGTCCGGGACCGCTCGTACACCGTCACCCGGTGGCCTGCCACGGCCAGCCGGGCCGCCGCCGCCATGGCGCCCATCCCGGCGCCGATCACCGCAATTCGTGCCATGCAGGCGACCTTAACGGCCGCCACCTACAGCCCCGCCGTCAGCCCCAGGGAGCGCCGGAAGGGGGGATGACGGGCTGCCGCACCCCGCGCTTCTCCTCGCGGCGCCGCGCCCTGCGGCGCCAGAACCGGCGGATGCGGGAGGCCAGGAAGATCACGAGCGCGAGACCCACGACCAGGAGTGTCCCGGCGAGGGTGGCGGCTATCCACGGATGGAAGATCGCGAAGGTGACGATGCCCGCGACGCCCAGGTCCTCGGCGGCGCTCAGCGCGATGTTGCTGAAGGGCTCGGGGGAGGTGTTGACCGCCATCCGCGTCCCGGCCTTCACCAGATGGCTCACCAGGGCGGTCGAGCCCCCGATGGCCCCGGCCGCGATCTCCGGGAGCGAACCGCTCTCGCCGGCCAGCAGGGCCGCGACGACCGCGCCCATCACCGGCCTGACGACCGTGTGCACCGCGTCCCACGCGGTGTCGACGTAGGGGACCTTGTCGGCGACCACCTCGCAGAGGAAGAGGACCGCGACGACGACGAGCACGTCCGTGCGCTGGAGCGAGGCGGGCACCTCGTCGCTGACACCGGTCGCGCCGAATATGCCGAGCAGGAGGACCACCGCGTACGCGTTGATCCCGCTCGCCCAGCCGCTTGTGAACACCAGAGGGAGTACCGACACGCAGGCGATCGTAGCCAGCGGGTCTGGCCCTCCGGCAGTGCGCGTGAAACCCGGCTCTGAGTACCCGTACTCAGAGCGCGGGATGAGTAGCCGCACGGATGGCCGTGACCTGCCGGAACGGCAGAGTGGGTGTCCACGGAAGGGGCGCCGCCCCGCCACCGCCGGCACGGGGCGGCGGTGGCGGGGCGGCACCTCCCTTCCGAACGGGGGTGCGCGACGGAGGACTTCGGGACCACGGGGGACACGGGGTCACGGGGGAGGGTCCTCCGGCAGCACGGAAGGCGCCGGTCGGGCGGGCTCGGGGGACGGGCCACGCGCGACCGGCGCCTTCGTGCGTACGGGGTGTTCAGTGTCCGCTGACGCGGCCGCGCAGCAGCAGGGACAGCGCCGAGTGCACGTCGTCGATCGAGCGCTCCGGCTGGAACGCCTGCCAGTCGAGCGCCGCCACCAGCACCATCCCGACGAGCGCCGCCGCCGTCAGGGGCACGTCGATCTCCTCGCTCAGCTCGCCGTTCGCCACGCCTTCCGCGATGACGCCCTCCACCACGGCGACCGCCTCGCGGCGCACCACCAGCAGGGTGGACTGCCAGGCGCGGTTGGTGCGCCAGAGCTCGGCCACGTACAGCTGGGTGAAGGCCGGGTAGCGGTCGATGAAGACCAGACCGGCCCGGATCATGGCGTCCAGCGCCTCGACCCGGCTGCCGCCTCGGGCGCCGGTCTCCTCGGCCGCCGCGCGCAGCGAGGAGGTGAGCAGCCCGACGCCGTGGCGCAGCAGCTCCTCGAAGAGCTCGGTCTTGCTCTTGAAGTTGTAGTAGACCGTGCCCTTGGCGACCCCGGCCCGGTCGGCGATCTCGTCCACCGTGGTCGCCGAGAAGCCCTTCTCGGCGATGAGGGTGACGGCCGCTTCGTAGAGCCTCTGCCGGGTGGCCTGGCGGCGCGTGCTGCTACTGCTTTCCATGGACCTGATTCTCACAGGTCCCGGCACGGTCACAGGCTCAGCTCCGGATGCAGCCGCTCCAGTGTCCACATCTGCTTGCGGCGGGCCGACAGGGCGGTCAGCGCGAGCGCCCCGGCGGTGAAGGCCGCGAGCACCGCGCAGCCCTGCCAGACCGGGCCGAGCCCGCCGCCCGTGATGAGCCGGCGCAGCCCCTCCACGACGTAGCTCATCGGCAGGTACGGGTGGATCGCGTTGAAGAAGCCGGGACTGGTCTGGACGGGGTAGGTGCCGCCGGCCGAGGTCAGCTGGAGCATCAGCAACGCGAGGACGAGGATGCGCCCCGCCGCGCCGAAGCAGGCGTTCAGCCACTGCACGATCGCCGCGAAGCAGCAGGTGACCAGCGCCAGGAAGCCGAGCGTCCCGGCGGTGTGCGCCATGTCCAGGCCGGGGCCCCAGTGCAGGACGGACATCAGCGCGGCCGTCTGGAGCAGCCCGACCCCGGCCACCGGCAGCCAGCCCGCGAGGGCGATCCGCCGGGCCGGTGCCCCGGCGGCCAGGGCGCGCCCGCTGAGCGGCTGGATCAGCATGTACGCCACCATCGCGCCGACCCAGAGGGAGAGCGGGATGAAGTAGGGCGCGAAGCCGGTGCCGTAGTTCGGGGCGGAGTGCAGCGACTGCGAGGCCAGTCGCACGGGGTCGGCCATGACCTCCGTACGGGCGTCGCGGTCCTTCTTCCCGTAGTCGGGGATCTCGCCGACGCCGTCGCCGAGCCCCTGGGCGAGCGTGGTGGACCCGTCCTTCAGGCGGACCAGGCCCTTGTCGAGGCTGTCGGCGCCCTTCTTGAGCCTGCCGACGCCCGTGTCCAGGTCGGACGAGCCGGTCTTCGCCGTGCCCAGGCCGGTGTGCAGCCGGTCCGTGCCGGTGGCGACCTTGTGCGCGCCGGTGTTCAGCGCGTTGATCTTCCTGACCGCGGCTTCCAGGTCCTCGTCCAGGTGCGGGGAGCGGGCGGCGAGTCCCTTCGCCTGCTTCTCCAGCGTGGTCAGCTGGGTGCGGAGCTTCTTCAGGTCCCCGTTCTGGTTCTTGACCAGGGCGTTCACGTCGTCGGCCACGGCGGCGACGTCGTCCGCCGCTGTCACGGCCCGCTTCAGCGGCGGGCAGACGGCGGGGTCGGGGACCGGCTGCTCCTCGCAGCGGGTGCGGTGGATATCGGTGAGGTCGTCGGCGGCGGTGTGCGCGGCGGTGGCGGCGGTGGGCGCCGCCTTCACGAGCAGGTCCAGGTTGTCCCGTACGGTCTTCGACGTGTCGGCGACCAGCCGGGCGGTGTCGCCGATGGCCTTTCCGTTGTCCTTCAGGAACGGGCGCACGTCGGCGGCGACCCCGTTGACCTTGTCGGCGAGGAGCTGGGTGCCGTCGGCGACCTGGCGAGAACCGGTCTCCAGGTCGCCCGCGCCCTTGTCGAGCTTCACGATCCCGCCGGACAGCTTCTTGCTGCCCGCCTTCGCGTCCTCCAACCCGTCCGCGAGGTCCTTCGAGCCCTTCTTCGCCTTGCCGGTCCCGTCCCTGAGGTCGGCCGCGCCCTTGGCCGCCTTCGCCGTCCGGTCGTGCAGGTCGGAGAAGCTGATGAAGATCCGGTCGAGGAACCCGCGCGAGGCGTTGGCGGACGCGGCCGTGCGGACCTCGGAGAACACCGTGCGGGATATCTGCCCGACGATGTAGTTGTTCGCGTCGTTGGTACGCACCTGGAGCGCGCCGGTCTCGGGGGAGTCACCGGCACTGGAGGCGATGCGCGCGCTGAAGTCCGCGGGCATGCGCAGCGAGAGGTAGTACGTGCCGTCCTCGACGCCCCGGTCCGCTTCCTCGGCGCTCACCTCGTGCCAGTCGAAGGTCTTCGACTCCAGGAGCTTGCCGGTGATCCGATCGCCGGCCGCCAGGCGCTCGCCGTCGGCGGTGGCGCCCTTGTCGTCGTTGACCAGGGCGACCGGGATGCGGTCGAGGCGCCCGTACGGGTCCCAGAAGGACCACAGGTACAGGGCGCCGTAGAGCAGGGGGAGCAGCAGGAGCGCGGCGAGGGCGGCGCGCGGCAGCCGCCCCCTTCCGAAGCGCCTCAGCTCAAGCGCGGCCAGTCTCGGGATACGCATCGGCCGGTTCCTCCTCGTGCGTGGTGGCTTCGGTGGTGTCCGGGGCGGTGCCCGTGTGTACGGTGACGGCGCCCTCGGGGGCCTCGCTGCAGACGGCCAGGACGGTGGTGCCGGCGGCGGCCACGGAGCGCAGCAGCTCCCACACCTCGGCCCGCTCGGCGTCGGACAGCTTCAGATCGGTGTCGTCCACCGCGAGCAGCCGGGGCCGGCCCATCAGCGCGAGGGCCACGGACAGCCGCAGCGCCTCGGTCCGCTCCAGATCCCGTACGGCGGTGCGCTCGGCCCTGGGCAGCGTCGCGGGGTCGAGCCCGGCGCCGGCCAGGGCGGCGTCGATCCGGGCCCGGGCGGCGGCGGCCCGCTCACGGGGCCGGCGCAGCAGGGCGCGCGGGGAGCCGTCGTAGCGGCGCAGGAGCAGGGCCCGTTCGCGCAGGTGCTCGGCGACCGTGAACGCCGGGTCCAGCTCGCTGACCCCGGGCACCGGACCCAGGGCCGCGACGCGGCGGACGGCGGCGGCCCGGCGCGGCAGGGCGAGGCCGGCGGTCGCGGCCTCGCCCTCGGTGGGGCGCATACGGCCGGTGAGGGCGAGCAGCAGGCAGGTGCGGCCGGAGCCGGACGGGCCCTCGACGGCGATCAGGGAACCGGGGTCCGCGCGGAAGCCCACCCCCCGGAAGGCCCAGCCGCGCGGCCCTTCGAGCCCCAGATCCTCGGCGGTGACGGCCGCCCCGTGCGGACTCTCCACGCACCCCACCCCTCTTTTGAACTGACTGGTCAGTTCAAAAAGTAGCCCGAACTTGCGATCGAAGCAAAAGCCCAGGTCAGGGGAGTGTGAGGGTCGATTGTCAGTGGGGGCCGTCACGATGGATACAGACGGCCACAGAGCCGTTACCGAGACAGGAGGTTCTGTCATGGCCCACTCGTCCGCAGCCGCCGCCCCGCGACGCCGCGCAGACGGCCCTGCTCCCTCACCGACCGGCCCGGCCCGCGATGTCCACCCCGTCGTCCGGCGCACCACCGCACCGCCCGCCGCCCTCGATCTCCTCACCCAGGCCCGCACCGGCCTGGACGAGGCAGCTGTCCTCTCCGTGCCCAACGAGCGGTACGCCACCGCTCACCTCGCCGCCCTGCGCACCGCGGCCGCGGTCCTCGCCGCGCGGGCCCGCCCCGAGCCCGCGCGCCGGCGCAGGGAACCGATCCGCAGCGCCTGGGAGATCCTTCCGGAGCTGGCCCCCGAGCTCGCCGAGTGGAGCGCCCTCTTCGCCTCCGGCGCCGCCCGGCGGGCCCGCGCCGAGGCGGGCATACCCGGCGCGGCCAGCCGGCGGCAGGCCGACGACCTGCTGCGCGACGCCGCCCTGTTCCTGCGCCTCGTGGAACGGCTGCTCGTGCTCCAGCCGGTGCTGCCCCAGCCGCGCGGGGAGCGGCCCGACGCGGGGTGACCGCGTGGGCGGCGCCAGGCCATAGGGTGGGCGGTACCCGTTACCTGCGCTGTTCACGCTCCGCCCCCGGGCGGCCCGTGCCGAGGAGTCAACTGCCGTGTCCGACCCGCTGCGCCCCCGTGCCTCCCTCCGTACCGCCGTGGTCTGGGAGGTCCTGAAGGACGCCCTCGACCGACGGGTCAAGGTGACCGGCCGGGACGCCCTGGACGTGCTGGACACCGGCGGCGGCACGGGCAACTTCGCGGTGCCCGCCGCCCGGCTCGGCCACCGGGTCACCGTGGTCGACCCCAGCCCCAACGCGCTCTTCGCGCTGGAGCGCCGGGCCGCCGAGGCCGGGGTCGCCGACCGGGTGCACGGGGTGCAGGGCGACATCCTCGGCCTGTTCGACGTGGTCGAGCGCGGGGGCTACGACGCGGTGCTCTGCCACGGCGTCCTGGAGTACGTGGACGACCCCGCAGAGGGCGTACGGCACGCGGTGGAGGCCCTCCGTCCGGCCGGCGCGCTGAGTCTGCTCGCCGCCGGGCTCGGCGGAGCCGTCCTGGCCCGCGCGCTGGCCGGCCACTTCAACGAGGCGCGGCACGCGCTGGGCGACCCGGAGGGCCGGTGGGGCGACGGGGACCCGATGCCCCGGCGGTACACGGCCGAGCAGCTGGCCGAGCTGGTCACCGCCGCCGACGTCGAGGTGGGCGCCGTGCACGGGGTCCGGGTCTTCGCCGACCTCGTGCCCGGGGTCCTGGTGGACACCGAGCCGGGCGCGATGGAGGCTCTGCTCCGGCTGGAGGCCGCCGCAGCCGAACTGCCCGCGTTCCACTCCGTGGCCACCCAACTGCACGTCCTGGGCACCAAGCGGGGCTGAACCCCCGGAGGGGTACCGGCGGGAGCGCGGCTGATCAGCGACGCAGCGGCAGACGGAGTACGCACCGACCGCCCCGTTCGGCGCTCCGGCCCCGTATGATCGGGGGACACCATCCGGCATGACGGATCGGAGGTTGGGGAATCAACTCAACAACCGAGCCGTCGTGGCGGCCCGGACTGGCTGTTTGGCAATGAGGGCGGGTTTCACCGGGGCGATTCCCTGCCTATCCTGGAAGGGCCGCATACCGGCCGCCCCCCGCGGCCGACGACGAGGAGGACTCCGTGCCGCTCTCGGAGCACGAGCAGCGAATGCTCGAGCAAATGGAGCGAGCGCTGTACGCCGAAGATCCCAAGTTCGCGACAGCGCTCGAGGGAAGTGGGCTGCGTACGTACACCCGGCGACGGGTCTACCAGGCGATCGCTGGCTTTCTGGTGGGTATCGCGCTCCTCATGGCCGGAATGGTCGCTCAGCAGATCTGGATCAGCGTGGTGGGCTTCCTCGTCATGCTGGGCTGCGCGGTGCTCGCGGTCACGGGATGGCGCAAGGCGCCCAAGCCGGGCGAACAGCAGTCGGTGCGCAGCGGTGGTGCGGGAGACCGCAGGCAGTCCCGCCAGCGCCGGTCCGTGATGAACCGGATCGAACAGCGGTGGCAGCGCCGCCGCGACGAGCAGGGACAGTAGGCACAGAACACTTCAGTTGAAGGGGCGGCCGCGATCACGCGGCCGCCCCTTCACGCGTGCGGGCGCCTCGGGCGCCCGCACGGTGGCCCCCTCAGCCCTCCTGGCGGGACGGGCGCCGGCTCCACGCCGGGCGGGGGAAGCGGAAGCGGGCGGACAGGGACGCCCGGCGCCTGGAGAGGGCCCAGGCCACCCGTACGGACGAGCGGGGGGCAAGGAGCGCGCGGAGACGGGCCGGGCGGCCGGCCGACAGGCCCAGACCGGTCCGTACCGCCCGCGCGTCCTCAGCGAGGCCCGACGCCGGCTGCGGCTCGCGGGCGTAGAGCGCCTGCTCCACCGCTCCCGCGACCCGGTGCACCGCGTCCGCCGCCTCCGTGTCCAGCCGGCCCAGACGCACCAGCCGCTCGGCGGCCCGGCGCGGGGTCAGCGCCTCGTCCGGGGGAATGCCGTGGTCCCACGCCGTGTCGGTGACCTCGCGCCACGCCGCCAGCGTCCGCGCGGTCGCGTCGGCGGGGGTGCGGCCGCCCGAGGAACCCAGGCGGCGGGCCCGCGCCCGCCGCCGCCAGAACATCGGCAGCAGGGGCAGCACCAGGACGAGCACCACCGCGGCGGCCACGCCCAGCACGGTGCCCGTCGGCGTCCCCGGGTCCGTCGGCGCGGCCGCACCGGGCGCCGCCGACTGCCCGCACTCGCCCTGCTTGCGCAGCTGGGCCGGGCAGCTCTCCGACGCGGACGGCGTGGCCGCGACCGGCGCCGAGGCGTCCGCCTCCGGCTGCGCCGGGTCCGCCGTGTCACCGGTCGGCGCGTCGGGCAGGGTGTACGACGGGACGGAGCCCCGCGTCGGCGTCGGCTCGAAGCGCGTCCAGCCGATCCCCTCGAAGTACAGCTCGGGCCAGGCGTGCGCGTCGCGCAGACCGACCGAGTACGAACCGTCCGCCTGCGCGCTGCCCGGCGTGAAGCCCACCGCGACCCGGGCCGGGATGCCCAGCGTCCGGGCCATCGCCGCCATCGTGAACGAGAAGTGGACGCAGAAGCCCTGCTTGTCCTTCAGGAAGCGGGCGATGGCCGCGCTGCCCGTACCGGAGTCGACCGAGGTGTCGTACCTGAACCCGCCGTCGGTCGAGAAGTAGTCCTGGAGCTTCACCGCCCGCTCGTAGGAGTTGGCGGCCCCCTTCGTGACCTCGTCGGCCGTCCGCGCGACGACCTTCGGCAGCGAATCGGGCACCTGCGTGTACTCGCGCAGGAGGTCCGGCGGCACCGCGCCCGCGTGGGCGAGCTGGTCGGACGTCGGCTGCACGTCGAGGCTGGTCACCGTGTACTGCGCGCCGCCGGTGGTCTCCCCGTCGTCACCGACGAGGGTGCGCCCCTCCGGCTCGAAGCGCCACCGGCCGCCCACCCGCACCTCGGACGCCGGGTAGGGCAGCGGCAGATACGTCTGCTTGTAGGACGCCGAAGCCGAGACGGTCGACCTGATCTCCGTGACCGCGACGGACGAGGAGAGACCGGCCGGGGCCGGCAGCCGCTTCGGCACGTCCTGGAGCCCGCGCGTCGAGGCACGCCACTCGTTCCCGTTGAACTGGTCCAGGGCCAGGATGCGCAGATAGAAGTCGCTCGGACTGCTCGCGCTGGTGCGGTACGACATGACCTGCCGGTTATCCGGCTGGTTGAGGTTGTCCTGGAGCGAGACCAGCGGGTTCACCGCGGAGATCGTGCCGCCTCCGCGCCCCTTGCCGCCCCCGCCGCCCGTACCGCCCAGCAGCCCGCCGTCGAGCGCGGGCAGCGCCGCCGGCACCACCAGCGCGATCCCGAGGGCCACCGCCCCGATCCGGCGCCCCGTACGCACCGGGGCGAGCGCCCGGCCGCCCCCCGTGGTGTCGAGCCCGGCGGACGAAGAGCCCCGGGGCCGCGCGGCCCCCGCGAAGACCCGGCCCCACTGGGAGAGCCGGTCGCGCCCCTCGGCCAGCAGGAGCAGCAGATAACCGCAGGCGGCCAGGAGGAACCACAGCCAGCCCGCGCTGCCCTCCGCCAGCCCGGCGGCCACCGAATACAGCGCCAGCAGAGGCAGCCCGGCGGGCGCGGCGCCGCGGAACGTGACCGCCAGCGTGTCCACCAGCAGCCCGACCAGCAGGACACCGCCCACCAGCATCAGCCGGATGCCCGGGGTCGCCGGCGCCGGGATCGCGTACTGCCCGACGTCCTCCCCGCCGGTGGTCAGCAGGTCCACGAGCTGCCGCACGGCCTGCGGTCCGGGTAGCACGCCCGCCACCGCCTGCTCCCGGGCGAACGCCACGGTCAGCAGCACCACCATGACCAGCGCCTGGGCGGCGGCCGTCAGCAGCCGGGGCAACGGCACCCGGCGGCCCAGCACCCCCACCCCGCACTGCACGGCCAGCAGGAAAGCCGCCTGCACGATCCAGCTCACCGGGTCCACCAGCGGCAGCATCGAACAGGACGCCATCAGCGTCGCCGCGAAGGCGGCCAGCGCCAGCCTGCCCCGACCGCTCATGACCGCCCCCTCATGACCAACTCCCGAATCCCGCCGGACCGGCCGCTCCGCCGGACCCGGCCACCGCACCGTGCCGGCCCGCCAGCTGCCACAGCTCGGCCAGCCGTGCGCCGGGCTCCACCGGCACCACCGTCCACCCCGCCTCGCGCAGCAGCCGCAGTCGATGTTCCGCCGCCTCTCGGGTGGCGGGCGACTCGCCGTTCACCCAGGCGGCGCTGTCCAGGACGAAGGCCACGGCCCCGCCGCTGCGCTGCCGCATCCGGGCGGCCATCCCCGTCTGCTCCTCGTCCAGATCGCCCAGGAAGGCGATCAGCAGTCCCTCGCCGCCCCCGCGCAGCACGTCGTGGGCGCGGGAGAGGCCCCCGCCGTCGGAGTGCCCGATCTCCGCGAGGGTGTCCATCATCAGCCCCGCCGCGTCCGCGGTGGCCTGGGTGGCGCCGGCGAAACCGCCCTCGCCCTCGCCCGGCACCGCGTTCCCCGCGTCCGTCAGCAACCGGACCGCGAAGCCGCGCTCCAGCATGTGCACCAGCGCGGACGCCGCCCCGGAGACGGCCCACTCGAACGCGGAGTCCGGCCCCGCCCCCCGGTAGGCGGTCCGGCGGGTGTCCAGCAGAACCGTGCACCGGGCGCGCTGCGGCTGCTCCTCGCGGCGCACCATCAGCTCCCCGTAGCGCGCGGTGGAGCGCCAGTGGACCCGGCGCAGATCGTCCCCGTAGCGGTAACCGCGCGGGATCACGTCGTCGTCACCGGCCAGCGCCAGGGACCGCTGGCGGCCCTCGCCGTATCCGGAGGACTCACCGGCCAGCGGCACGGGCGGCAGCGGTTCGGTGCGGGGGACCACGACCAGGGTGTCGTGGGCGCTGAACGAGCGGGTCAGCTCGCACATGCCGAAGGGGTCGCTCAGCCGCAGTTGCAGCGGGCCGAGCGGATAGCGCCCGCGCAGGTCGGACCGGACCCGGTAGGACACCTCGCGGCGCCCGCCCGCCTCCACCCGGTCCAGCACGAACCGGGGCCGCGGCCCGAGCACGTACGGCACCCGGTCCTGGAGCATCAGCAGACCCGTGGGCAGCCGCGAGACGTTGTCCATGCGCAGGTGAACGCGGGCCTCGGAGCCCGCCGGGACGCGCGAGGGGGCGAGCCTGCGGGTGCCCGTGACCCGGTAGCGGGTCCGGTGGAGCACCGTCACCGACACCAGCGGCAGCACGGCGAGCAGCAGCCCGACCCGCAGCAGGTCGCCCTGGCCCAGCACATAGGCGCAGACCGCCGCCGCGATCCCGGCCGCGAGAAAGGACCGGCCACGGGTCGTCAGGCCGCCGAACGCGGCCCGCAGCCCGCCCTTGTCGTCGCCGCCGTCCATCGCGACGGGCCCCGACGCGGCCATCACGGACGCCGCGCGCCGGGCTGCTGCCCTCCGCCGTACGCCGGGCCCGCCGGATACGCGGGGGCGGGGGCACCGGACCCGCCGGAGGCCGTGGGCACCGGGGTCTGCTGAAGGATCTCCAGCACCACCTGCTCGGCGGTGCGGCGGTTGAGCTGGGCCTGCGCGGTGGGCAGCAGCCGGTGGGCGAGCACCGCGCAGGCCAGGGCCTGCACGTCGTCCGGCAGGCAGTAGTCCCGGCCGGTCAGCGCGGCGGACGCCTTGGCGGCGCGCAGCAGGTGCAGCGTGGCGCGCGGCGAGGCGCCGAGCCGGAGGTCGGGGTGGACGCGGGTGGCCGCGACGAGCTGGACCGCGTATCTGCGGACGGCCTCGGCGACGTGGACCGCGCGGACCGCCTCGATCAGCTTCACGATGTCGTGCGCGTGTGCCACGGGCTGGAGGTCGTCCAGCGGCGAGACGCCGCCGTGCACGTCGAGCATCCGGAGCTCGGCCTCCGCGCTGGGATAGCCGATCGACACCCGGGCCATGAACCGGTCGCGCTGGGCCTCGGGCAGCGGATACGTGCCCTCCATCTCCACCGGGTTCTGCGTCGCCACGACCATGAAGGGGTCGGGCAGCTCGTAGCTGTGCCCGTCGATGGTGACCTGGCGCTCCTCCATCGACTCCAGGAGCGCGGACTGGGTCTTCGGGGAGGCGCGGTTGATCTCGTCGCCGATCACGACCTGCGCGAAGATCGCGCCGGGCTTGAACTCGAAGTCCCGGCGCTGCTGGTCGTAGATCGACACACCGGTGATGTCCGAGGGCAGCAGGTCGGGCGTGAATTGGATGCGCCGCACCGAGCAGTCGACGGACCGGGCCAGCGCCTTGGCCAGCATGGTCTTGCCCACAC
Source organism: Streptomyces sp. NBC_00209 (assembly GCF_045206345.1). Taxonomy (NCBI): domain Bacteria; kingdom Bacillati; phylum Actinomycetota; class Actinomycetes; order Kitasatosporales; family Streptomycetaceae; genus Streptomyces; species Streptomyces sp. NBC_00209. The sequence continues at coordinate 5,397,156 of NZ_CP108121.1, forward strand.
CCGGGACGTCCTCGATCAGGAGGTGCCCCTCCGCGAGCAGCACGGTCAGCGAGAGCCGCACGACCTCGGGCTTGCCCTCGATCACGGCCTCCATCGACCTGCGCACCCGATCCACGGTGGTGGTCAGATCTGTGAGGCTCGCTCGATCGTCATAGGTCGTCACCCCGGCCCTCCTCGGCCCCGCCCCACGCTCACCAGGAGCAAGGGGATTCCCCAGTCACGGGCCGGCGCCCTCGTACGGCCCGGCCCACCCCGAATTGCCGACACCGCGCCGGACGGGGTCCGGCGGGGTGTCACTCACGCATTCTTGTTGCCGTTACCGCTTCGTGTCACTCGCCTGTGGACAACCGGGGGCGATATGTCGGATTGGGTGAGGATTTCGTCACCGGAAGGTGGTGGTCCGGGACCACTCGGGCCTTCGGTCAGGAGACGGGCAGGACCTCACGCAGCTTGCCGGTGGTCACGTCGAAGACAAAACCGCGCACGTCGTCGGTGTGCTTGAGGAACGGCGAGGTGCGGGCCCGCTGCATCGACTGCCGCACGTCCTGGTCGGCGTCGGTGTACGCCTCGACGGCCCAGGACGGCCGCTGGCCGACCTCGTGCTCCAGCTCCTGGCGGAAGTCCTCCGTGATCGACTCCATGCCGCAGCCCGTGTGGTGGATCAGGACGATGCTGCGGGTGCCCAGGGCCCGCTGACTGATCGCCAGCGACCGGATGACGTCGTCGGTGACCACACCGCCCGCGTTGCGGATGGTGTGGCAGTCGCCCAGTGCGAGGCCGAGGGCCTTGTGCAGGTCGAGACGGGCGTCCATGCAGGCGACCACGGCGACCTGGAGCACCGGCTTGGCGTCCATGCCGGGGTCCTTGAAATCTGCTGCGTAACGGCCGTTCGCCTCGACCAGGCGGTCGGTGACGGTGGGGGTGGAGGCGGGGGAGTGCGCGGAAGTCGACATGCTCAAGACGTTAGCCCTCACCACCGGCCCCCGGGCGAGAGGGAAGCGGACAAAAAACGTCAACAGTGCTTGTTGTGAGGTAATCCACAAGCCCGCCTCCGGCCACCCGTGCGGGTGAACGCGCGACGGCCGACGCGCTGTCGGGTTGATTGATCGGGAATCGATCGAGTGGCAGGGTGGACTAAAGTGACGGGAAGTTACCGACACCCTGCACATTTCGAACTTTTACCCGTGTGCGCGGCGTACGTACGGCCCGGCCCTCTCCCGCTCGCCGGTCGGCTGACGCCCCTTCCCCGGCGTCGGCGGACCTCCCCTTCGCGAGCGGGCGGGGACCAGGCCGTACGTCCCGCCACCGGGAGCTGAGCCTGAGAGGGCGCATGAGCCAGACCCGACACGTCCCGGTGATGCTCCAGCGATGCCTGGACCTGTTGGCACCGGCTCTGGAGGCCCCGGGCCCGCAACCCCCCGTGGTGGTCGACTGCACCCTCGGCCTCGGCGGCCACAGCGAGGCGCTGCTTTCCGCCTTCCCCACCGCCCGGCTGATCGCCCTCGACCGGGACAAGGAGGCCCTGCGCCTCTCCGGCGAGCGGCTCGCCCCCTACGGCGACCGCGCGACCCTGGTGCACGCCGTCTACGACGAACTGCCCGAGGTGCTCGACCGGCTCGGCATCCCCAAGGTGCAGGGCATCCTGTTCGACCTCGGCGTCTCCTCGATGCAGCTGGACGAGTCCGACCGGGGCTTCGCCTACGCCCGCGACGCACCGCTCGACATGCGCATGGACCAGACGACCGGCGTCAGCGCCGCCGAGGTCCTCAACACCTACCCGCCGGGCGAACTGGTGCGCATCCTGCGCGCGTACGGCGAGGAGAAGCAGGCCAAGCGCATCGTCTCCGCCGTCGTGCGCGAGCGCGAGAAGGAGCCCTTCACCAACAGCGCCCGGCTGGTCGAACTCATCCGCGAGGCCCTGCCGCAGGCCGCCATGCGCACCGGGGGCAACCCCGCCAAGCGCACCTTCCAGGCCCTGCGCATCGAGGTCAACGGAGAGCTCACCGTCCTGGAGCGGGCCATTCCGGCCGCCGTCGCCGCCCTCGCCGTCGGCGGGCGCATCGCGGTCCTCTCGTACCAGTCCCTGGAGGACCGGCTCGTGAAGCAGGTCCTCGCGGCGGGCGCCGCCAACACCGCCCCGCACGGCCTGCCCGTCGTCCCCGAGCGCTACCAGCCCCGGCTGAAGCTCCTCACCCGGGGCGCCGAACTCCCCACCGAGGAGGAGGTCGCGGAGAACCGCCGCGCCGCCCCCGCCCGGCTGCGCGGCGCCCAGCGCATCCGCGAGGACGAGCGGTGAGCCGGCGGACGGCCGCGCGCGCCGGGGACGGAGCGGCGCGGTGAGCAAACCGGCCGGGCAGTCGAAGGGACGCGTCGCACGGCTCACCCGGCTGATGCCCGCCGGGCCGAGCACCGCGGCCCGGACCCCGTTCGTCCTGCTGGTCGTGGTGCTCCTCGGCGGCGGCCTGATCACGCTGCTGCTGCTCAACTCCGCGCTCAACGAGGGCTCCTTCGAACTGAGCGAGCTGAAGAAGCGGACCACCGAACTCACCGACGAGCAGCAGGCCCTCCAGCGCGACGTCGACGCCTCCTTCGAGCCCGACGCCCTGGCCCGCCGCGCCCGTGAGCTGGGCATGGCCCCCGGAGGCAGCCCCGCCTTCCTCGACCCCGACGGCAAGGTCCGGGGCGTCCCGTCCAAGGCCGCTCCGGCCCCGGTCGTCGCGCCCCCGCCGAGCACGCCGACCCCCACGCCGACACCCACCCCCACCGGAACGGCCGCCGTCACCCCGGCGCCCGGGCCCACCGGGCCCACGCCCTCCGGCACACCGGCAGCCCAGCCCTCCACGAGCCCCGGCAGGTGACGCAGTGCCCCCCAAGGAACCGCCGCGCCGCCGGGTACCCGGCCCTGCGCGTCCCCGTAACGCCGCTGCTGCGTCCGGCCGCCCCCGCCCCCAGCAGCGGCGGCGGTCCCCGTCCGCCGCTCAGCGCGCCCGCTCCCGGCGGCCGCTGCGGCTGGGCAGCCCGCGCCCCCGGCTGCGGCTGGTCAGCCTCGCCCTGACGCTCGTCATGATCGCGTTCGTCGTACGGCTCCTCCAGGTCCAGGCCGTCGACGCGCACGCGTACGCCGCGAAGGCCGAGACCAACCGCTACCTGAGCTACACGGTCGCCGCGGAGCGCGGTGAGATCACCGACCGCAGCGGCATCGCGCTGGCCACCAGCGTGGACGCGTACGACATCACGGCCGACCCCAAGATGTTCACGCCGGCCGACAGCAAGGCACCCGACGCCCCCCAGCAGGCCGCCGCCCTGCTCGCGCCGATCCTCGACGTCGACGCGGACGGACTGGTCGGGAAACTCTCCAAGCCGAAGAGCCGGTACGCGGTCCTGGCGCGCAGGCAGACCCCGCAGGTCTGGAAGCAGATCAAGGACCTCAAGTCCGCCTTCGCCGAGAAGGCCGCCAAGGACAAGGCGGCCGGCGGGCCCGGCGCCAACGTGCTGGCGGGCGTCTTCCAGGAGGGCACCACCAAGCGGGTCTACCCCAACGGCACCCTGGCCGCCGGGATACTGGGTTACGTCAACGCCGAGGGCAAGGGCGCCGGCGGCCTCGAATCCCAGCTCGACAAGGAGCTCGCGGGCGAGGACGGCACCATCAAGTACGCCCAGTCCGGCGGCCGCAGGGTGCCCACGGCGGGCACCAAGGAGGTCCCCGCGGTCCCCGGCTCCGACATCGAGCTGACCATCGACCGCGACATCCAGTGGGCCGCCCAGAAGGCCATCTCGGAACAGGTGACGGAGTCCAAGGCCGACCGCGGCTACGTCATCGTGCAGAACACCCGCACCGGCGAGGTCCTCGCCATGGCCAACGCCCCCGGCTTCGACCCCAACGACCTCTCCCAGGCCGACGCCGCCTCGCTCGGCAACGCGGCCCTCCAGGACGTCTACGAGCCCGGCTCCACCAGCAAGGTGATGTCCATGGCCGCCGTCCTCGAAGAAGGCGCCGCCACGCCCCTCACACACGTCACGGTCCCCAACCGGCTGCACCGGGGCGACCGCCTCTTCAAGGACGACATCGACCACGCCACCTGGCAGCTGACGCTCAACGGTGTGCTCGCCAAGTCCAGCAACATCGGCACCATCATGGCCACCGGCCAACTGGGCAGGACACAGTCTCAGGCGAACAAGGTGCTGTACTCCTATCTGAGGAAATTCGGCATCGGATCGCCCACCGGGCTCGACTACCCCGGCGAGACGCCCGGCCTCCTCGCCAAGCCGCAGGACTGGTCCACCTCGCAGCAGTACACGATCCCGTTCGGCCAGGGCCTCTCCCTCAACGCGATGCAGGCCGCCTCGATCTACTCGACCGTCGCCAACGGAGGCGTACGGATCCAGCCGACGCTCGTACGCGGCACCAAGGGTCCGGACGGCCGCTTCACCCCGGCCGAGGCGCCCGAACAGACGCGCGTGGTCAGCGAGAAGACCGCGAAGACGCTCGCCACCATGCTCGAATCGGTGGTCGCCGACCAGGAGGGCACCGGCACCAAGGCCCAGATCCCCGGCTACCGGGTCGCGGGCAAGACCGGCACCGCCAACCGCGTCGACCCCGTGCGCGGCGGCTACCACGGCTACACCGCCTCCTTCGCCGGGTTCGCGCCCGCCGACGACCCCCAGGTCACCGTCTACTGCGCGATCCAGAACCCCACCAAGGGCAGCCACTTCGGCGGCCAGACCTGCGGGCCCATCTACAAACAGGTCATGGAATTCGCCCTCAAGACGCTCCAGACACCCCCGTCCGGCCACGCGCCGGCCAAGCTGCCGGTGTTCTTCGGAACCGGCGAGTGAACGCGCGGAGACCACCAGTGACAACCATCACCCCCGACCCCGGGAACCGGAACGAGGACGTCCGATCCGCGGGCCCCTCACTTCGCGAGAGGCCGGGTGAGCCCGGTACGCTCACCGCCGTGCCCCACGCCGAACAGCCCCGAACGACCCAGAAGGACGCGCCTGTGAACTACCCGGGAGCGCCTCGCCCGGACCGCCTGCGGCCCACCTCCCTGGTCACGCTGGCAGAGCGGCTGGGACTGGAACCGCCGGGCACCGGCGACATCACCGGCATCACCCACGACTCCCGGGCGGTGCGCCCCGGAGACCTGTACGCGGCCCTGCCGGGCGCCCGCCTGCACGGCGCCGACTTCGCCACCCAGGCGGCCGGTCTCGGCGCCGCGGCCATCCTCACCGACCCCTCCGGCGCCGACCGCGCCCGGGCCACCGGCGTGCCGGTCCTGGTCACCGAGGACCCGCGCGGCCGGATGGGCGAACTCGCCGCCGAGATCTACGGCCACCCCGGCACCGGCCTCCTCCAGGTCGGCATCACCGGCACCTCCGGCAAGACCACCACCGCCTACCTGGTCGAGGGCGGCTTCCGCGGCGCCGGACGCACCTCCGGGCTCATCGGCACCGTGGAGATGCGGATCGGCGACGAGCGCATCAAGTCCGAGCGCACCACGCCCGAAGCCACCGATCTCCAGGCACTGTTCGCCGTCATGCGCGAACGCGGCGCCGACGCCGTCACCATGGAGGTCTCCAGCCACGCGCTGGTCCTCGGCCGGGTCGACGGCTGCGTCTTCGACGTCGCCGTCTTCAACAACCTCAGCCCGGAGCACATGGAGTTCCACTCCGGCATGGAGGACTACTTCCAGGCCAAGGCCCGGCTGTTCACCCCGCGCCGCAGCAAACGGGGCGTCGTCAACTACGACGACGAGTACGGCCGACGGCTCGTCACCGAGGCGACGGTGCCCATCACGACCTTCTCCGCCGAGGGTCACCCGGACGCCGACTGGCGCGCCGAGGACGTCGTCGTCGGCCAGCTCGGCTCCACCTTCACCGTCGTCGGGCCGAACGGCGAGCGGGCCACCGCCAAGGCCCCGCTGCCCGGCCCGTTCAACGTCGCCAACACCCTGGCCGCGATCGTGGCCCTCGCCGTCGCCGGCATCGACCCGCAGACCGCGGCGGACGGCATCGCGACCGTGCCCGGGGTGCCCGGCCGGCTGGAGCGGATCGACGCCGGACAGCCCTACCTCGCCCTGGTCGACTACGCGCACAAGACCGACGCCGTGGAATCCGTGCTGCGGTCCCTGCGCAAGGTCACCAAGGGCCGGCTGCACATCGTCCTCGGCTGCGGCGGCGACCGCGACACCACCAAGCGCGCCCCGATGGGCGCGGCGGCGGCCCGGCTCGCCGACACCGCCGTACTGACCTCCGACAACCCCCGCTCCGAGGACCCTCTCGGCATCCTCGCGGCCATGCTCGCGGGCGCCGCCGAGGTGCCCGTCCACGAGCGCGGCGACGTCCTGGTCGACGCCGACCGCGCCGCGGCCGTCGCCGCCGCGGTGGCCCGGGCCGAGCCCGGCGACACCGTGCTCGTCGCCGGCAAGGGCCACGAGCAGGGCCAGGACGTCCACGGTGTCGTCCGCCCCTTCGACGACCGGGTCGTCCTGCGCGAGGCCATCGAGCGCTCCCTGGAGCACGAAGGCGCCGGACCCCGTGCCTCCCACCACGAGAACAACAGTCAGGGATGACCAAGTGATCGCCCTTTCCCTCGCCGAGATCGCCGAAATCGTCGGCGGGCAGACGCACGACATACCGGATCCGTCGGCAACCGTCAGCGGGCCCGTCGTCATCGACTCCCGCAAGGTGACCCCCGGCAGCCTCTTCGTCGCCTTCGCCGGCGAACGGGCCGACGGCCACGACTACGCCGAGCGCGCCGTCGCGGCGGGCGCGGCCCTCGTCCTGGCCACCCGCCCCGTCGGCGTGCCCGCGATCGTCGTGGACGACGTCGTGGCCGCCCTCGGCGCGCTCTCCCGCGCCGTCGTCGGCCGCCTCGGCGCCACCGTCGTCGCCCTCACCGGCTCCGCGGGCAAGACCTCCACCAAGGACCTCATCGCCCAACTCCTGGAGCGCAAGGGGCCCACCGTCTACCCGGAGGGCAACCTCAACAACGAGATCGGCCTGCCGCTCACCGCGCTGCGCGCCACCGACGAGACCAGGCACCTGGTCCTCGAAATGGGCGCCCGCTACATCGGGGACATCCGCTACCTCACCGGACTCGTCCCGCCGCGCATCGGCCTCGTCCTCAACGTCGGCAGCGCGCACATCGGTGAGTTCGGCGGCAAGGAGCAAATCGCCCAGGCCAAGGGCGAGATGGTCGAGTCGCTCCCCGAGGACGGCATCGCCGTGCTCAACGCCGACGACCCTCTCGTACGCGCCATGTCCTCCCGTACCAAGGCCCGCGTCGTCCTCTTCGGCGAGGGCGCGGATGCGGACGTACGGGGCGAAGACGTCCACCTCACCGACGACGGACGCCCCGCGTTCCGCCTCCACACACCCACCGGGTGCAGCGAGGTGACCATGCGCCTGTACGGTGAGCACCACGTGTCGAACGCGCTCGCCGCGGCCGCCGTCGCCCATGAGCTGGGCCTGTCCGCAGACGAGATCGCCGAAGGGCTCTCCGAGGCGGGCACCCTCTCCCGCTGGCGCATGGAGGTCACCGAGCGTCCGGACGGCGTGACGTTCGTCAATGACGCCTACAACGCCAACCCCGAATCCATGAAGGCAGCGCTCCGCGCGCTGGCCGCCATGGGGAAGGGGCGTCGTACGTGGGCGGTGCTCGGCCTGATGGCCGAGCTCGGCGACGCCTCGCTCGCCGAGCACGACGCGGTCGGACGGCTCGCCGTCCGGCTCAACGTCAGCAAGCTCGTCGCGGTCGGGGGCAGAGAAGCCTCCTGGCTGCAACTGGGCGCATACAACGAGGGTTCGTGGGGTGAGGAGTCGGTGCACGTGTCCGACGCACAGGCTGCCGTCGACCTGTTGCGCAGGGAACTGCGCCCGGGAGACGTGGTGCTGGTGAAGGCGTCCCGGTCGGTCGGCCTTGAGCAGGTCGTCACAGCACTGCTGGAGAACGCGACCGAGGGCGAGGTCGCGGGCCGATGAGGCAGATCCTCTTCGCTGGAGCCATCGGGCTCTTCCTGACCCTGGTCGGCACGCCGCTGCTGATCAAGCTCCTGGCCCGCAAGGGATACGGGCAGTTCATCCGCGACGACGGCCCGCGTTCCCACGGGTCCAAGAAGGGCACGCCCACGATGGGCGGCATCGCCTTCATCCTGGCGACGCTCATCGCGTACGTCCTGGCGAAGGTGATCACCGGCGAGGAGATGCGCTTCTCCGGTGTGCTGGTCCTCTTCCTGATGGCCGGCATGGGACTCGTCGGTTTCCTCGACGACTACATCAAGATCGTCAAGCAGCGCTCGCTCGGTCTGCGCGCCAAGGCGAAGATGGCCGGCCAGCTGATAGTCGGGATCGCCTTCGCGGTGCTCTCGCTCCAGTTCGCCGACGCCCGCGGCAACACCCCGGCGTCCGACAAGCTCTCGTTCGTCGAGGACTTCGGCTGGTCGATCGGCCCGGTGCTCTTCGTCCTCTGGGCGCTGTTCATGATCCTCGCCATGTCCAACGGCGTGAACCTGACGGACGGTCTGGACGGCCTGGCCACCGGCGCGTCGGTGATGGTCTTCGGCGCCTACACCTTCATCGGGCTCTGGCAGTTCCAGGAGTCCTGCGCCAACGCCACCACCCTCACGAACCCGAGCGCCTGTTTCGAAGTGCGCGACCCCCTCGACCTCGCGGTCGTGGCCTCCGCGCTGATGGGCTCCTGCTTCGGCTTCCTGTGGTGGAACACCTCGCCGGCCAAGATCTTCATGGGGGACACCGGCTCGCTCGCCCTCGGCGGCGCGCTCGCCGGCCTGGCGATCTGCTCCCGCACCGAATTCCTGATGGCGATCCTCGGCGGCCTCTTCGTGATGATCACGATGTCCGTCGTCATCCAGGTCGGCTCGTTCAAGATGACCGGCAAGCGCGTCTTCCGCATGGCCCCGCTCCAGCACCACTTCGAACTCAAGGGGTGGTCCGAAGTCCTTGTCGTGGTCCGCTTCTGGATCATCCAGGGCATGTGCGTGATCGTCGGACTCGGCCTCTTCTACGCAGGATGGGCAGCCAAGAAGTGAGCAACGTGGACTGGCAGGGCAAGCACGTCACGGTCGCCGGGCTCGGGGTCTCCGGAATCCCGGCGGCCCGGGTCCTGCACGGTCTCGGCGCCGTCGTCACCGTGGTCAACGACGGCGACGACGAGCGCTCCCGCGCCCAGGCCGCCGAGCTGGAGGCGCAGGGCATCGCCGTGCGCCTCGGCGACGGCGACACCCTGCCCCCGTCCACCGGACTCGTCGTCACCGCCCCCGGCTGGAAGCCCGGCAAGCCGCTGTTCGCCGCGGCCGCCGAAGCGGGCGTCCCGGTCTGGGGCGACGTCGAGCTCGCCTGGCGGCTGCGCGGCCAGGACGGCCGGGAGCCGGCACCCTGGCTCGCGGTCACCGGCACCAACGGCAAGACCACGACCGTACGGATGCTCGCCTCCATCCTGGAGGCCGCCGGGCTGCGCACCGCCGCCGTCGGCAACATCGGCGTCTCCCTGCTGGACGCCGTCCTGGGCGAGGAGACGTACGACGTGCTCGCCGTCGAACTCTCCAGCTACCAGCTGCACTGGGCGCCCTCGCTGCGCGCCCACTCCGCCGCCGTGCTCAACCTGGCCCCCGACCACCTGGACTGGCACGGCTCCATGGAGGCGTACGCCGCCGACAAGGGCCGGGTCTACGAGGGCAACCGCGTCGCCTGCGTCTACAACGCGGCCGACCCGGCCACCGAGGACCTGGTGCGCGAGGCGGACGTCGAGGAGGGCTGCCGCGCCATCGGCTTCACCCTCGGTACCCCGGGGCCCTCGCAGCTCGGTGTGGTGGACGGCATCCTGGTCGACCGGGCGTTCGTGCAGAACCGCCAGAAGCAGGCCCAGGAGCTGGCCGAGGTCGGCGACGTCAACCCGCCGGCCCCGCACAACATCGCCAACGCCCTGGCCGCCGCGGCGCTGGCCCGCGCCTTCGGCGTCGAACCCGGCGCCGTCCGCGACGGGCTGCGGAACTTCCGCCCCGACCCGCACCGCATCGAGCACGTCGCGGACGTGGCCGGGGTCGCGTACGTGGACGACTCCAAGGCCACCAACACGCACGCGGCCGAAGCCTCGCTCGCCGCCTACGACTCCATCGTCTGGATCGCCGGCGGCCTGGCCAAGGGTGCCACCTTCGACGAGCTGGTGACCGGCTGTGCCAAGCGGCTGCGGGGCGTCGTGCTCATGGGCGCCGACCGCGCCCTGATCCGCGAAGCCCTCGCGCGACACGCCCCCGAGGTACCCGTGGTCGACCTCGACCGGACCGACACTGGGGCGATGTCCGAGGCGGTCCGCGAGGCCGCGCGGCTCGCCCGGCCGGGTGACACCGTACTGATGGCCCCGGCCTGCGCCTCCATGGACATGTTCGTCAACTACAACAAGCGGGGCGAGGCATTCGCGGACGCCGTCCGCGCACGCGCCGCCGAGAGCGTCTGACGGGCCCGGCCGCCGCGCCCCGGGCACGAGCAGGGGGAGGGGACAGGGACATGCCGGCCGAAGAGAGCGTGCGGGTCAGGCCCGCGGCCAAGGCCCGGCGGCCCGCGGCGGTGCGGGCCCGGAGCACCGGCGGCCCCCGCAGCCCGCGCGGCGGCGGGGTACGGCGACTGTACGAGCGGGCACGGCGGGCCTGGGACCGGCCGCTGACGGCGTACTACGTGATCCTGGGCGCCGGACTGCTGATCACCGTGCTCGGCCTGGTGATGGTCTACTCCGCCTCGATGATCAAGGCGCTGGAGCTCGGCAAACCCGGCACCTACTTCTTCCGCAAGCAGTTCCTGGCCGCCGTGATCGGGGCCGGGCTGATGGCGGCCGCCGCCCGGATGCCGGTGAGGCTGCACCGCGCGCTGTCCTACCCGCTGCTCATGGGCGCCGTCTTCCTGATGGCCCTGGTCCAGGTGCCGGGGATAGGGATGTCGGTCAACGGCAACCGCAACTGGCTCTATCTGGGCGGGCCCTTCCAGCTCCAGCCCAGCGAGTTCGGCAAGCTGGCGCTCGTGCTGTGGGGGGCCGACCTGCTCGCCCGTAAACAGGACAAGCGGTTGCTGACCCAGTGGAAGCACATGCTGGTGCCGCTGGTACCGGTCGCCTTCATGCTGCTCGGGCTCATCATGCTCGGCGGCGACATGGGCACTGCGATCATTCTCACGGCCATCCTGTTCGGCCTGCTCTGGCTGGCCGGGGCACCCACCCGGCTGTTCGCCGGAGTGCTCGCCACCGCCGGGCTCATCGGCTTCCTGCTGATCAAGACCAGCCCCAACCGCATGTCCAGGCTGGACTGCATGGGGGCCAGCGAGCCGGGGCCGGGAGGCTCCTGCTGGCAGGCCGTGCACGGCATCTATGCTCTGGCATCGGGCGGATGGTTCGGTTCCGGCCTCGGCGCGAGTGTGGAAAAATGGGGCCAACTTCCCGAACCGCACACCGACTTCATCTTCGCCATCACCGGGGAGGAACTGGGGCTGGCGGGGACGCTGTCGGTGCTCGCCCTCTTCGCGGCTCTAGGCTATGCGGGTATCCGCGTGGCCGGACGCACGGAGGACCCCTTCGTGAGGTACGCAGCGGGAGGTGTGACCACCTGGATCACGGCGCAGGCCGTGATCAACATCGGTGCGGTGCTCGGCCTGCTGCCGATCGCCGGTGTCCCGCTCCCGCTGTTCTCCTACGGGGGGTCGGCCCTGCTGCCGACCATGTTCGCCGTCGGGCTGCTGATCGCGTTCGCGCGGGACGAGCCCGCCGCGAAGGCGGCCCTGGCCGTGCGGAGGCCCGGGGTGAGATGGAAGACGATGAGACGGCGCGTCAAGAAGCGGCCGTCCGGAGAGCGGTGAAATTCGGTGCATGTCGTACTCGCCGGCGGGGGGACCGCCGGCCACATCGAGCCCGCGCTCGCCCTCGCGGACGCCCTGCGCAGGCAGGACCCGAGCGTGGGGATCACCGCTCTCGGCACGGAGCGCGGACTCGAAACCAGACTCGTACCCGAGCGGGGGTACGAACTGGCGCTGATCCCGGCCGTGCCGCTGCCGCGCAAGCCCACCCCTGAACTCATCACCGTCCCGGGCCGGCTGCGCGGCACCATCAAGGCCGCCGAGCAGATCCTGGAACGCACCAGGGCCGACTGCGTGGTCGGCTTCGGCGGTTACGTGGCCCTCCCGGGCTATCTCGCCGCCAAGCGCGCGGGCGTCCCGATCGTGGTCCACGAGGCCAACGCCCGCCCCGGCCTGGCCAACAAGATCGGCTCGCGGTACGCGCACGGCGTCGCCGTCTCCACGCCCGACAGCAAGCTGCGCGGCGCCCGCTACATCGGCATCCCGCTCCGCCGCACCATCGCCACCCTCGACCGGGCCCGCGTCCGCCCCGAGGCGCGCGCGGCGTTCGGCCTCGACCCCAACCTGCCGACGCTGCTGGTCTCCGGTGGCTCGCAGGGCGCCCGCCACCTCAACGAGGTGGTGCAGCGCGTCGCTCCGCTGCTCCAGCGCTCCGGCATCCAGATCCTGCACGTGGTCGGCCCGAAGAACGAATTGCCGCGCGTGGACAACATGCCCGGGATGCCCCCCTACATCCCGGTACCGTACGTGGACCGGATGGATCTCGCGTACGCCGCGGCCGACATGATGCTCTGCCGCGCGGGCGCGATGACCGTCGCCGAACTCTCCGCCGTCGGACTGCCCGCCGCCTACGTCCCGTTGCCCATCGGCAACGGCGAACAGCGGCTCAACGCCCAGCCGGTGGTCAACGCCGGCGGCGGTGTGCTGGTGGACGATGCCGCGCTCACTCCCGAGTGGGTGCAGGGCAACGTCCTCCCGGTGCTGTCTGATCCGCACCGATTGTATGAAATGTCTCGGGCCGCCGCCGAGTTCGGCCGCCGGGACGCCGACGATCTGCTGGTCGGCATGGTGTACGAGGCGATTGCCGCACGCCGTAACGCGTGAGGCCGACGGGTCCGGGGGCGGTGGCCCCCGGGCCCGGCATAAGGAGCGAGCGTGGCCGGACCGACGACCGCCCAGCGTGGTGCAGGGAAGCAGGAGGACGCCCCGGACCGGCCGCCGCGGCCACGCCCCGAGGGGCGCCGCGTCTCCCGGCGCCGGCTGCTGCTCCTGATCGCCGGAGCCGTGCTGCTGCTCGGCTCCGGCGCCGTCTGGGCGCTGTACGGCTCCTCCTGGCTGCGGGTCGAACAGGTCAGGATCACCGGTGTCGGGGTGCTGACGCCGGCCGAGGTGGAGCGCGCCGCGGCGGTGCCGATGGACGCCCCCCTCGTCTCCGTGGACACCGGCGCCATCGAGAAGAGGTTGCGCCAGAAGTTGCCTCGTATCGACAAGGTGGATGTCGTTCGGTCATGGCCGCACGGGATCGGACTTAAGGTGACCGAACGAAAGCCGGTCCTGTTGGTGGAAAAGGGCGGAAAGTTTATCGAAGTGGACGACGAGGGCGTCCACTTCGCGACGGTGGACAAGTCGCCCGGGCACGTGCCTCTGCTGGAAGTGGCCAAGGGCCGTTCCGCGAGCCTGCGCCGCTTCGGCAGTGACCGGCTGGTGCGGGAAGCGGTCCGGGTCGCGGGTGACCTTCCGGACGGCATCGCCGAGGACACCCGGGTCGTCCGGGTCGACTCGTACGACGCCATCTCCCTGGAACTCAGCGGGGATCGCACGGTGATGTGGGGAAGCGGCGGAGCGGGCGCGGTGAAGGCGAAAGTCCTCACCGCTCTCATGAAGGCCGCCCCCAAAGCGGGACACTTCGACGTGAGTGCCCCCACCGCCCCCGCGGTGTCGGGCGGTTGACGCACATTTGGCCTGGCCAGCACCCTGGTTGGTCAGCGCTACGGGTGATCACATAGGGTGAAAAGAAAAACGGGAGGTTCGGCGTGTTCGTTGAACGTGCGCCACTTGTCGACTTAGTGTCCTGTTCGGAAGAGTCCATGAAGCAGACACACTGGTAACCCTAAACTTGAACGTTAGGGTTTGGGTCGGCGTTCGGACCGTCCCAATCGGCATCCGTCGTCGCGGCGGGATCACCGCGAAGCGACGACACGTAACTCGAGGCGAGAGGCCTTCGACGTGGCAGCACCGCAGAACTACCTCGCAGTCATCAAGGTCATCGGTGTCGGCGGCGGTGGTGTCAATGCCATCAACCGAATGATCGAGGTCGGTCTCAAGGGCGTCGAGTTCATCGCGATCAACACGGATGCGCAAGCCCTGTTGATGAGCGACGCCGACGTCAAGCTCGACGTCGGCCGCGAACTCACCCGCGGCCTCGGCGCCGGGGCGAACCCGGCCGTCGGTCGTAAGGCGGCAGAGGACCACCGTGAGGAGATCGAGGAGGTCCTCAAGGGGGCCGACATGGTCTTCGTCACCGCAGGCGAAGGCGGCGGCACCGGCACCGGTGGCGCACCCGTCGTCGCCAACATCGCGCGCTCGCTCGGCGCCCTGACGATCGGTGTGGTCACCCGCCCGTTCACCTTCGAGGGCCGGCGCCGCGCCAATCAGGCGGAGGACGGCATCGCCGAGCTCCGCGAAGAGGTCGACACCCTCATCGTCATCCCCAACGACCGGCTGCTGTCCATCTCGGACCGCCAGGTCAGCGTGCTCGACGCGTTCAAGTCGGCCGACCAGGTCCTGCTCTCGGGTGTCCAGGGCATCACCGACCTCATCACCACCCCGGGCCTGATCAACCTCGACTTCGCCGACGTCAAGTCGGTCATGTCCGAGGCCGGTTCCGCGCTCATGGGCATCGGCTCCGCCCGCGGCGACGACCGCGCGGTGGCCGCCGCGGAGATGGCGATCTCCTCGCCGCTCCTGGAGGCGTCCATCGACGGCGCCCGCGGTGTCCTGCTCTCCATCTCCGGCGGCAGCGACCTCGGTCTCTTCGAGATCAACGAGGCCGCGCAGCTGGTGAGCGAGGCGGCCCACCCGGAGGCGAACATCATCTTCGGCGCGGTCATCGACGACGCCCTCGGCGACGAGGTGCGGGTCACCGTCATCGCGGCGGGCTTCGACGGCGGGCAGCCGCCGGCCCGCCGGGAGAACGTCCTCGGTGCGAACAGCGCCAAGCGCGAGGAGCCGGCCCCGACGCCGGTCCGGTCCGCGCCCGAGCCGGTGCGCCAGTCCGGCGGGCTCGGTTCGGTGCCGCCGCGTGAGGAGCCGCCGGTGCAGGCCGAGCCGGTCCCGGTGTCGGGTGAGACCCACCTTCCGCCGGTCGTCTCGCCGCCGCACGTCCCGCCGGCACGTCCCTACTCGGACTCCCAGGCCGAAGAGCTGGACGTACCGGACTTCTTGAAGTGATAGGTCCGCATGACGCAGTGAACCCGACGGTTTCTGTCTTTTCGCGGGGCGGCGCTCATTTCTCCTTCACCGACAGGTGGGGCGGAGTGAGCGCCGCCCCGTACGCGGAGCTCAATCTCGGCGGCGCGGTCGGTGACGACCCCGCCGCCGTTCTCGCCAACCGCGAGCGGGCCGCGCGCGCCCGGGGGCTCGACCCGGCGCGGGTCGTCTGGATGAACCAGGTCCACGGCCGGGACGTGGCCGTGGTCGACGGACCCTGGGGCGAAGCGGCGGAGATTCCCGCCGTGGACGCGGTGGTCACCGCGCGGCGCGGACTCGCGCTCGCCGTGCTGACCGCCGACTGCACACCCGTCCTGCTCGCCGACCCGGAGGCCGGCGTCGTCGCCGCGGCGCACGCCGGGCGGCCGGGGCTGGTCGCCGGGGTCGTGCCGGCCGCGGTCGCGGCCATGGTCCGGCTCGGCGCGGAGGTCTCCCGGATCACCGCCCGGACCGGGCCGGCCGTCTGCGGACGGTGCTACGAGGTGCCGGCGGCGATGCGGGACGAGGTCGCCGCGAGCGTGCCGGGCACCTGGTCCGAAACCAGCTGGGGCACTCCGGCGGTGGACGTCACCGGCGGAGTGCACGCCCAGCTCGCGGAGCTCGGCGTCACCGACCGGCAGGCGTCGCCCTTCTGCACCCTGGAATCGGGCGACCACTTCTCGTACCGACGCGACCGCACCACCGGGCGGCTCGCCGGATATGTCTGGCTGGACTGATAGGGCATGACGGAACGCAAGGAACAACTCGCCGCGAATCTGGCGCGGGTGGAGGAACGGATCGCTTCGGCCTGCGTCGCGGCCGGGCGCGAGCGGGAGGAGGTGACCCTGCTCGTGGTCACCAAGACCTACCCCGCGAGCGATGTGCGGATTCTGCACGGACTCGGTGTGCGCCAGGTCGCGGAGAACCGGGACCAGGACGCCGCCCCCAAGGCCGCCGAGTGCGCGGACCTGTCCCTCTCCTGGCACTTTGTCGGCCAGTTGCAGACCAACAAGGTCCGTTCCGTGGTCGGTTATGCCGATGTCGTGCAGTCCGTGGACCGTACGAAGCTGGTGACCGCCCTCTCGACGGCGGCCGAGCGCCGCGAGCGCGAACTCGGCTGCCTCATCCAGGTCGCGCTCGACGCGGAGAGCGGCGAGCGGGGAGCCCGCGGGGGCGTCGCGCCCGACGGGATCGAGGAGTTGGCGGACGCGGTCGCCGCCGCGCCCGGGCTCCGGCTGGACGGACTGATGACCGTCGCGCCGCTCGCCGGCCCCTTCGCCGGGCGGCAACGGGCCGCGTTCGACCGGCTGATGGAATTCTCATCCCGGCTGCGCGGGAACCATCCGGCTGCGAACATGGTCTCCGCAGGGATGAGCGCGGACCTCGAGGACGCGATCGCGGCCGGAGCGACACATGTGCGCGTCGGTACTGCGGTACTCGGAGTCCGCCCCGGGCTCGGGTAACGTCGCCAAGCAAGTCGGACCACAGCAGAAAATATGGTCATTACCGCCCAGGGCGGGTAGGCCGGAGTGGATCGCGGGCACTTGGTGACAGATGCCGATCCACCACAGAGCGGAGGACTCAGAGCATGGCCGGCGCGATGCGCAAGATGGCGGTCTACCTCGGCCTCGTGGAGGACGATGGGTACGACGGCCCGGGGTTCGACCCCGACGACGAATTCGAACCCGAGCCGGAGCCCGAGCGCGACCGGCGCCGGCACCAGCCCGCGCATCAGGTGGAGCGGGACCGGGAGCGCGACGAACCGGTCCGCGCGGTCCAGCCGCCGGCGCAGCGGGAGCCGGTCCAGATCCCCGCGGAGCGTGAGCGACCCGCCCGGATCGCACCCGTGGCATCCATCACACCTGAACGTCCGAACATGGAGAAGAACGCACCGGTGATCATGCCCAAGGTCGTGTCCGAGCGCGAGCCCTACCGGATCACGACGCTGCACCCCAGGACGTACAACGAGGCCCGTACCATCGGGGAACACTTCCGTGAGGGCACTCCGGTGATCATGAATCTCACGGAGATGGACGATACGGACGCAAAGCGACTTGTCGACTTTGCCGCGGGACTCGTCTTCGGTCTCCATGGCAGCATTGAGCGAGTGACACAGAAGGTGTTCCTGTTGTCGCCTGCTAACGTCGATGTCACGGCGGAGGACAAGGCCCGCATCGCAGAGGGCGGATTCTTCAACCAGAGCTGAGAACACGACACCGGGAACAACCCGGCCGAGAGGCCGGTGCTACGAGAGCCAGGGGAGAGGGAAGCGCGAGAGATGGGCGTCGCACAAAGTGTTGTCTACATCGCGTTGATGTGTTTCCTCATCGTGCTGATCTTCCGGCTCGTCATGGACTACGTCTTCCAGTTCGCACGTTCATGGCAGCCGGGCAAGCCGATGGTGGTCGTCCTGGAGACGACCTACACGGTCACCGATCCACCGCTCAAGCTCCTGCGGCGGTTCATCCCGCCGCTGCGTCTCGGGGGCGTGGCACTCGACCTGTCCTTCTTCGTTCTGATGATCATCGTTTCCATCCTGATCAGCATCGTGGTCAGGCTGTGAGCGATACGGTCTTGCCGACTGCCGACGACTACGTAGAGGTGAAGAAGAGATGCCGCTGACTCCCGAGGATGTGCGGAACAAGCAGTTCACGACGGTCCGCCTCCGAGAGGGCTACGACGAGGACGAGGTCGATGCCTTCCTCGACGAGGTCGAGTCGGAGCTGACCCGCCTGCTCCGTGAGAACGAGGACCTGCGTGCCAAGCTGGCCGCCGCCACGCGTGCCGCCGCGCAGAACCAGCAGCAGGGCATGCGTAAGCCGCCTGAGCAGCAGGACCGGCCGGGTGCCCCGGTGCCCGCCGCCATATCGGGCCCGCCGGTCCAGCAGCAGCCCCCGCAGATGGGTCCCCCCCAGCTGCCCGGTGGTGCTCCGCAGCTGCCCGCCGGTCCCAGCGGTCACGGCCCCCAGGGCCCGCACGGCCCCGGTCCGCAGGGCCCCCACGGCCCCGGCCCGATGCAGGGTGGCCCCATGGGCGGCCCGATGGGCGGTCCCATGGGCGGTCACAACCCGCAGCAGCAGATGCAGCAGATGCAGCCGCCGCCGCAGATGCAGCAGCAGGGCCCCGGTGGCGACAGCGCCGCCCGTGTCCTGTCCCTGGCCCAGCAGACCGCCGACCAGGCGATCGCGGAGGCCCGTTCCGAGGCCAACAAGATCGTCGGCGAGGCGCGCAGCCGCGCCGAGGGCCTGGAGCGGGACGCCCGCGCCAAGGCGGACGCGCTGGAGCGGGACGCGCAGGAGAAGCACCGCGTGGCGATGGGCTCGCTGGAGTCGGCCCGCGCGACGCTGGAGCGCAAGGTCGAGGACCTGCGGGGCTTCGAGCGCGAGTACCGGACGCGTCTGAAGTCCTACCTGGAGAGCCAGCTGCGTCAGCTGGAGACCCAGGCGGACGACTCGCTGGCTCCGCCGCGCACCCCGGCCGCCGCGTCGCTGCCGCCGTCGCCCTCGCTGGCTCCGGCCGGCGCGGGTGCCATGGGGCACACGATGGGCGGCAACCACGGCGGTCAGCCGATGGGTGGCGGGAACCCGTCCATGGGCGGTGCCCCGTCGTACGGCGGTCAGCAGCAGATGTCGCCGGCGATGACGCAGCCGATGGCGCCGGTGCGGCCGCAGGCGCCGCAGCCGATGCAGCAGGCGCCGTCGCCGATGCGTGGGTTTCTGATCGACGAGGACGACAACTGAGCGGGGCGCGCTCGTTGAGCGCGTAGCCGTCGGCAGGCTGAGGGCCGGGCCCCGGGGTTTCCCCGGGGCCCGGCCCTTTTGCGTACCCGATCCGCTGCGCGGGGCTTGTTCCCCGCCCCGCCCCTTCCCGGAACTGGGGCTCCGCCCCAGACCCCGCGCCTCAAACGCCGGCGAGGCTGAAGGTTGCGGCGCGGCGAAATCAAGCCCCTCCGGCGATTGAGGAGCGGGGGCGGGTAGGGGAACAGCAAAGGGCCCGGCCGGAGTGTTCTCCGGCCGGGCCCCTCCGGTTACCGCTACGCCTTGCGGAGGCGGAACGTCAGGGACAGGCCCTCGTCCTCGAACGGGGTGCCGTACGTGGTGTCCGCCTCGTCCCGCGCGTAGTCCACGGCCAGGACCTCGTCCGCGATCAGGGTCGCGTGCTCCGTGAGGGCCTCCGTCGTCGCGGGGGACGTGGAGGTCCAGCGGACGGCGATGCGGTCCGCGACGTCCAGGCCGCTGTTCTTGCGGGCCTCCTGGATCAGGCGGATCGCGTCACGGGCCAGGCCCGCGCGCCGCAGCTCCGGGGTGATCTCCAGGTCCAGGGCGACCGTCGCGCCCGAGTCCGAGGCGACCGACCAGCCCTCGCGCGGGGTCTCCGTGATGATCACCTCGTCCGGCGAGAGGGTGACCGTCTCGCCGTCCACCTCCACCGACGCCGTGCCCTCGCGCAGGGCGAGCGACAGGGCCGCCGCGTCCGCGTCCGCGACCGCCTTGGCCACCGCCTGTACGCCCTTGCCGAAGCGCTTGCCGAGCGCCCGGAAGTTCGCCTTGGCCGTGGTGTCGACCAGCGAGCCGCCCACCTCGGAGAGGGAGGCGAGCGAGGAGACGTTCAGCTCCTCCGTGATCTGGGCGCGCAGCTCCGCGGACAGGGCCTCGAAGCCCGAGGCCGCGACCAGCGCCCGGGACAGCGGCTGGCGGGTCTTGACGCCCGACTCCGCACGCGTGGCCCGGCCCAGCTCGACCAGACGCCGTACCAGTGCCATCTGCGTCGAGAGCGCGGGGTCGGTCGCCGCCGGGTCCGCCTTCGGCCAGGACGACAGGTGGACCGACTCCGGCGCGTCCGGGGCGACCGGCACGACCAGGTCCTGCCAGACCCGCTCGGTGATGAACGGAGTCAGCGGGGCCATCAGCCGCGTGACGGTCTCCACCACCTCGTGCAGCGTGCGCAGCGCCGCCTTGTCGCCCTGCCAGAAGCGGCGCCGGGAGCGGCGCACGTACCAGTTGGACAGGTCGTCCACGAACGCGGACAGCAGCTTTCCGGCGCGCTGCGTGTCGTAGCCCTCCAGGGCCTGCGTGACCTGGTCGACCAGCGTGTTCAGCTCGCCGAGCAGCCAGCGGTCCAGGACGGTCCGCTCGGCGGGCGCCGGGTCCGCGGCCGAGGGCGCCCAGCTCGACGTACGGGCGTACAGGGCCTGGAAGGCCACCGTGTTCCAGTACGTCAGGAGCGTCTTGCGGACGACCTCCTGGATCGTGCCGTGGCCCACGCGCCGGGCCGCCCAGGGGGAGCCGCCCGCCGCCATGAACCAGCGCACCGCGTCCGCGCCGTGCTGGTCCATGAGCGGGATCGGCTGGAGGATGTTGCCCAGGTGCTTGGACATCTTCCGGCCGTCCTCGGCGAGGATGTGGCCCAGGCAGACGACGTTCTCGTACGACGACTTGTCGAAGACGAGCGTGCCGACCGCCATCAGCGTGTAGAACCAGCCGCGGGTCTGGTCGATGGCCTCCGAGATGAACTGCGCCGGGTAGCGGCTCTCGAAGATCTCCTTGTTCTTGTACGGGTAGCCCCACTGCGCGAACGGCATCGAGCCCGAGTCGTACCAGGCGTCGATGACCTCCGGGACGCGGCGCGCCTCCAGGCCGCAGCCCTCGTGCGTACAGGCGAAGGTGACGTCGTCGATGAACGGGCGGTGCGGGTCCAGGCCGGAGAGGTCCGTGCCGGACAGCTCGCCCAGCTCGGCGCGCGAGCCGACGCAGGTGAGGTGCCCCTCCTCGCAGCGCCAGATCGGCAGCGGGGTGCCCCAGTAGCGGTTGCGGGACAGCGCCCAGTCGACGTTGTTGGTCAGCCAGTCGCCGAAGCGGCCGTGCTTGACGGAGTCCGGGAACCAGTTGGTCTTCTCGTTCTCCTGGAGCAGCCGCTCCTTGACCGCGGTGGTGCGGATGTACCAGGACGGCTGCGCGTAGTACAGCAGCGCGGTGTGGCAGCGCCAGCAGTGCGGGTAGCTGTGCTCGTACGGGACGTGGCGGAAGAGCAGGCCGCGGTCGTTGAGGTCCTCGGTCAGCGCCTCGTCGGCCTTCTTGAAGAAGACCCCGCCGACCAGCGGCAGGTCCTCCTCGAAGGTGCCGTCGGGGCGGACCGGATTGACCACCGGCAGTCCGTACGCCTTGCAGACCAGGAGGTCGTCGGCGCCGAAGGCGGGGGACTGGTGGACCAGCCCCGTACCGTCCTCGGTCGTCACGTACTCGGCGTTGACGACGTAGTGCGCCTCGGCCGGGAAGTCGAGCAGGGCGAACGGGCGCTCGTACGTCCAGCGCTCCATCTCGCGGCCCGTGAACGACTGGCCGGTGAGCTCCCAGCCCTCGCCGAGCGCCTTCTCCACCAGCGGCCGCGCGACGACGAGCTTCTCCTCGCCGTTCGTCGCGACGACGTAGGTGACGTCCGGGTGCGCGGCGACGGCGGTGTTGGAGACCAGGGTCCACGGGGTCGTCGTCCAGACGAGGAGCGCCGCCTCGCCGGCCAGCGGTCCGGAGGTGAGCGGGAAGCGCACGAAGACGGAGGGGTCGACCACCGTCTCGTAGCCCTGCGCCAGCTCGTGGTCGGACAGGCCGGTGCCGCAGCGGGGGCACCAGGGGGCGACGCGGTGGTCCTGGACCAGCAGGCCCTTGTTGAAGATCTCCTTCAGCGACCACCACACGGACTCGACGTACTCGGGGTCCATCGTGCGGTACGCGTCGTCCAGGTCGACCCAGTAGCCCATGCGGGTCGTGAGCTCGGCGAAGGCGTCGGTGTGCCGGGTCACGGACTCGCGGCACTTGGCGTTGAACTCGGCGATGCCGTACGCCTCGATGTCCTTCTTGCCGTTGAAGCCCAGCTCCTTCTCGACCGCCAGCTCGACCGGCAGGCCGTGGCAGTCCCAGCCGGCCTTGCGGCCCACGTGGTAGCCCTGCATGGTCCGGAAGCGGGGGAAGACGTCCTTGAAGACGCGGGCCTCGATGTGGTGGGCGCCGGGCATGCCGTTGGCGGTCGGCGGGCCCTCGTAGAACACCCACTCGGGGCGGCCCTCGGACTGGTCGAGGCTCTTGTTGAAGACCTTGTTCTCGCGCCAGAAGTCGAGCACGGCGTGCTCAAGGGCGGGCAGGTCGACCTGGGCGGGTACCTGGCGGTACTGCGGCGATGTCATGTGCGGGCTTCCTCCGGCGGATGTCTTCCACTTCCGTCGGAGGGACGAGAACCGAGCCGGTCCCCGCGGTACCACCCTCCTTGGCCCCGGGCGTGCGCCCCGGGCCCCCTCATTGGGGTGCGACGCCGGTTCTACTGACCCTGGGGCCCGTGGGCGGAGCCCACTGACCCGAGCGTTCTTCCGGCGGCTCCGGGGTGATCTTCACGACGCGCTCGCCCCCGGGCTCCCACCGTCCCCGGGTCGCTGCCGGCTGCGTACGACGCTACTCGTCCCATCCAAGCCTCTCGCTGAGCCCAGTGTACGGGCCCCGGGGCACGACGTCCGACCGGTTTACGGAGGGGCCCGGCGTGACCCGAATGGCCACACGGGGCGTACGCGGCCGGAGCGCTGCCGGGCGCGCGGCGGAAAGCCGGATTACCCGGCGGGGAGCTGGGCACAACGGATGCAGACACACGGTGATCGGGACACGGGGAGGCGGGATGCGGCGGCGTGCCCCGTTGCCGCGGGACCTGGGTCGACTTATCGTCCCAGCACGACTCGCGAGCAAGATCACAGTGTGTGAAGGGGCCGCGGCCATGGTGGAGAAGAAGGCGCCCGGCAAGAAGACCTCCGCCAAGAAGGCGGCGGCCCGGAAGACCGCGTCGAAGAAGACCACGCCGAAGAAGACCGGGGCCACCGCGGCCTCGGCGACCACGGGGGCGGCCGAGGCCGCCGATCAGACGGGAGCCCACACGGTGGTAGCCAAGAAGAGCGCGGCCGGTACCCGGACCGCGGGCGAGGACACGGCACCCGTGCCGCCCGCCCGGGGCGCCACGGCGCCGGGAGACCTGGCCGTACGGCCGGGCGAGGACCCCTGGACCCCGGAGGAGGTCGCCTCCGCGCGGGACGGGCTGACCGGTGAGGCCACCCGGCTCCGCAACGAGCTGGAGGCGTCCGGTCTCGCGCTGGCCGGGCTGATGCGGGACTCCGGCGACGGGGCGGGCGACGACGAGGCCGACACCGGCACCAAGAACATCACCCGCGAGCACGAGATGCAGCTCGCCGCCAACGCCCAGGAGATGCTGGACCAGACCGAGCGCGCCCTGGCCCGGCTGGAGGCCGGCACGTACGGGCTGTGCGAGGTCTGCGGCAAGCCGATCGGCAAGGCGCGGATGCAGGCGTTCCCCCGGGCCACGCTGTGTGTCGAGGACAAGCAGAAGCAGGAGCGCCGAGGCTGATTCGCACGGGCGTGCCGTACCCTCGTCCTCAGTCGGGAACTAGGTTGAGGGACTCACGTGGCAGAGGCGGAGCGCATCATCGGTACGCCGGACATCACCGGGGCTGAGGGAAGCGGAGAGACCGGGCCGGACGGCTCGGCCGCTTCCCCGGACCAGGTTGAGCCGGAGGCCCGGGACACCGGGGCCACCGCGGCGGACGCGGACGTCGACCGCTCGCCGGCCACCCGTCGGCGCCGGGTCATCCTGCTGTTCTGCGTCGCCGTCGTCGCGTACCTGCTCGACCTCGGCAGCAAGATGCTCGTCGTGGCGAAGCTGGAGCACCAGGAGCCGGTCGAGCTCCTCGGGGACTGGCTCAAGCTGGACGCCCTGCGCAACTCGGGGGCCGCGTTCGGCATCGGCGAGGCGTTCACGATCATCTTCACGATCATCGCGGCGACCGTCATCGTGGTGATCGCGCGGCTCGCGCGCAAGCTGTACAGCCTGCCGTGGGCCATCGCGCTCGGCCTGCTGCTCGGCGGGGCCCTCGGGAACCTCACCGACCGCATCTTCCGCGCGCCGGGCGTCTTCGAGGGCGCGGTGGTGGACTTCATCGCCCCCGCCCACTTCGCCGTCTTCAACCTGGCCGACTCCGCGATCGTCTGCGGCGGCATCCTGATCGTGTTCCTCTCCTTCAAGGGCCTGGACCCCGACGGCACCGTGCACAAGGACTAGGTCCTTTCTCAGGGCCTTTCGGACCGCGGGACGAGGGACCGGCGGGGGCAAGGCATACTCGACTGGTGAGTACGCAACCCGAGGTCCGCACCCTGCCCGTCCCCGATGGTCTGGAGGGCGAGCGCGTCGACGCCGCCATCTCCCGGATGTTCGGCTTCTCCCGCACCAAGGCCGCCGACCTGGCCGCCGCAGGAAAGGTGCAGGTGGACGGCTCGGTGGTCGGGAAGTCCGAGCGGGTGCACGGCGGTGCCTGGCTCGAAGTGGAGATGCCGCAGGCGCCCGCGCCCGTGCAGATCGTCGCCGAGCCCGTCGAGGGCATGGAGATCGTCCACGACGACGACGACATCGTGGTCATCGCCAAGCCCGTAGGCGTCGCCGCGCACCCCAGCCCCGGCTGGACCGGCACCACCGTCATCGGCGGCCTCGCCGCCGCCGGGTACCGGATCTCGACCTCCGGCGCCGCCGAGCGCCAGGGCATCGTGCACCGCCTCGACGTCGGGACCTCCGGGCTGATGGTCGTCGCCAAGTCCGAGCGCGCCTACACCCTGCTGAAGGCCCAGTTCCGCGACCGGGTCGTGGAGAAGAAGTACAACGCGCTGGTCCAGGGCCACCCGGACCCGATGAGCGGCACCATCGACGCTCCCATCGGCCGCCACCCGAACCACGACTACAAGTGGGCGGTCGTCGCGGACGGCAAGCCCTCGGTGACCCACTACGACCTCATCGAGGCGTACCGGGCCGCCAGCCTCCTCGACATCAAGCTGGAGACCGGGCGCACCCACCAGATCCGGGTGCACATGGCCGCCCACCGCCACCCCTGCGTCGGCGACCTCACCTACGGCGCCGACCCCACCATGGCCAAGCGCCTCGGCCTGACCCGCCAGTGGCTGCACGCGGTGAAGCTGGGCTTCGAGCACCCCGCCGACGGGAGCTGGGTCGAGTTCACCAGCACCTACCCCGACGACCTCCAGCAGGCGCTGGACCGTATCGCGGCGGAGAGCGAGTGATGGCCGGGCCCCTCGCGTACACCACCCGGACCGTCGCCGACGAGCAGGACCGCGCCGGGTGCTTCCAGGTGCGCAAGGAGGTCTTCGTCGGGGAGCAGAACGTGCCCGAGGAGATCGAGTACGACGCCCACGACGCGGACGCGCTGCACGTCATAGCCGTCGCCGCCGACGGCACCGCGCTCGGGACCGGCCGGCTGCTGCACGGCCCCGCCGCCGCGTCGCACACCGGCGGGGACCCCGCCGTCGGCTCGCTCGGCCGGCTCGCGGTGAGCAAGGAGGCCCGGGGCCTCGGCGTCGGCGCCGCGCTCGTGCGGGCCATCGAGGACGCGGCCCGGAGCCACGGCCTCACCGCCGTCGACCTGCACGCCCAGACGCACGCCCTGCGCTTCTACGAGCGCCTCGGCTACGAGCCGTACGGCCCCGAGTTCATGGACGCGGGCATCCCGCACCGGGCGATGCGCCGGACGATCTGACGCCCCGCCGCGCCCCCTGACCTCGGCAGGCGGGGGGCGCATGGCAGGGTGAGGGGCATCGGCCGGGCGTGGGACCGGGCCCCGGCCGGAGCGCTCCGGAAGGCACTCCGTGGACCAGATGTCACTGCTGCTCGTGCTGCTGCTCGGGGCCGTGGTCACGGTTCCGCTGGGGGACCGGCTGAAGCTGCCGGCGCCGGTGCTGATGACGCTCTTCGGCGTCGTGCTGGCCTTCCTCAGCTTCGTGCCGAACGTGGACATCCCGCCGGAGATCATCCTCCCCGCGCTGCTGCCGCCGCTGCTCTACGCCTCGGTGCAGCGCACCTCCTGGCGGCAGTTCGCCGCGAACAAGCGGCCCATCCTCCTGCTGGCCGTCGCCCTGGTCTTCCTCACGACCGCCGCCGTCGCCGCGGTCGCCGACGCGATCGTGCCGGGGCTGCCGCTCGCCGCCGCCGTCGCCCTCGGCGCGCTCGTCGCCCCGCCCGACCCGGTCGCCGCCACCGCCGTCGCCGGGTCCGTCGGGCTGCCCCGGCGGCTCATCTCCATCCTGGAGGGCGAGGGGCTGTTCAACGACGTCACCGCGATCGTGCTCTACCACGTGGCCATCGCGGCGGCCGTCAGCGGGACCTTCTCGTGGCCCGAGGCGTTCGGGCTGCTCGTGCTGTCCGCGGTGGTCGCCGTCGCGGTGGGCGTCGCGCTCGGCTGGCTCACCATCAAGCTGATGGGGCTGCTCGGCGACGCCACCCTCCAGGTCGGCCTGACCCTGCTGGTGCCGTTCGTCAGCTACGTGCTCGCCGAGGAGCTGATGGGCTCCGGGGTGCTCGCCGTCCTGATGACCGCGATGTTCCTCGCGGAGCACACCGCGGACGCCGACGACGTCCTCGGCCGGCTCACCGGACGCACCTTCTGGGAGATCGTGGACACCCTCGTCACCGGGATCGCCTTCGGGCTCATCGGCCTCGAACTCCACAACGTGTTCGGCACGGCCGACGGACGCCTGCTGGAGACGGCCGGCTGGGGCCTCGCGGTCGTCGCGGTCGTCGTCGGCGTACGGCTGCTGTATCTGCTGCCGGCCACCTGGCTCGCCAAACGGCTGCACACCCGGCGGGACGTCAGCGAGGAGATCCCCACCAGCTGGCGGGAGACCGTGATCATGTGGTGGGCCGGGATGCGCGGGGTGGCCTCCGTCGCGCTGGCCCTCGCGATCCCGCTGGAGACGGACGACGGCAAGCCGTTCCCCGGCCGCGACGAGATCGTCTTCATCGCGTTCTCCGTGATCATGGTGACCCTGGTCTTCCAGGGGCTGACGCTGCCCTGGCTGGTGCGGCGGCTCGGGGTGCGCGCGGACGCGGACGCCGAGGCGGCCCTGGAGAAGGACCTCGCGGTCCGGGCGGCCAAGGCGGCCCGGGAGCGGCTGAAGAAGATCGAGGCGACCGAGGACCTGCCCGAGGACGTGGTCGAGCGGCTGCACCGGCTCGCGTACGACGTGGGGGCGCGGATCAGCCCGGAGATGGTGGACGACGAACGGCGCGACGCCTACGCCAAGCGCGTCGAACGGTTCCAGGCGGTCAGCCGGATCCAGCGCGAGATGATGTCGGCCGCCCGC
This sequence comes from Streptomyces sp. NBC_00209, assembly GCF_045206345.1. Taxonomy (NCBI): domain Bacteria; kingdom Bacillati; phylum Actinomycetota; class Actinomycetes; order Kitasatosporales; family Streptomycetaceae; genus Streptomyces; species Streptomyces sp. NBC_00209. The sequence continues at coordinate 5,424,668 of NZ_CP108121.1, forward strand.
CACGCCGTGCTCTCCGCGCGCAGCGAACCCGGCTCCGACCCGGAGGTCGTGGACCGGGTCCTGCGGCAGCTGGACGTACGCAGCCTGCGCTGAGGCCCGCGCCGGTCAGCCCCGGCCGGTGCGCGGGGTCCGGTTCCAGCCGCTCGCGGGCTTCTCGTCCTTGCCGGTCCCGTTCACCGACGGCCAGGCGTCGCCGGGCGGGAGCGCCGCGGGTGCCGTCGCGACCCTCGGCAGCGCGTACGGGTGGTGGTCGCGCAGCCAGCCGATCAGCTGCTCCCGGACCGCGCAGCGCGCCGTCCAGATGTCGTCCGCGTCCTTCGCCGTGACCACCGCGCGCACCTGGATCGTCGTCGGGGTGGTGTCCGTGACCGCCAGGGACCAGTTCCGGCCGTCCCAGGCGGCGCACTCGCCGAGGATCTCCCGCAGCTTGTCGCGCATCGCCTCGACCGGCGCCGAGTGGTCGAGGTGGAAGAAGACCGAGCCGGTCATCTGCGCCCCGCCGCGCGACCAGTTCTCGAACGGCTTGCCCGTGAAGTACGAGACCGGCATCGTGATCCGCCGCTCGTCCCACGTACGCACCGCGAGGAAGGTCAGGGTGATCTCCTCGATCGTGCCCCACTCGCCGTCCACCACCACGGTGTCGCCGATGCGGACCATGTCGCCGAACGCGATCTGGAGGCCCGCGAAGAGATTGCCCAGCGTGGACTGGGCGGCGACACCGGCGACGATGCCGACGAGACCGGCCGACGCCAGCATCGAGGTGCCCACCGCCTGCATCTCGGGGAACGTCAGCAGCATCGCCCCGACGGCCAGGATCGTCACAACGGCGATGACCACGCGCTGGATCAGCGTCACCTGCGTCCGCACCCGCCGTACCCGCGCCGGGTCCCGGTTGTGGGCCGCCGCGTAGCGCGCGTACACCGAGTCCACGACCGCGATGGCGATCCGAACCACCAGCCAGGCCGACGCGCCGATCAGCACCAGCGTCAGCAGCCGGCCGATACCCACCCGGTGGTCCTGGACCGGGCCGAGACCGGTCCTGGCATACGTACCGCGCAGCAGCGCCGCGCACATGACCAGCTGGAACGGGATCCGGCACTGCCGCAGCAGGCCCCACAGCGGGGTCTCGTGGTGCCGGGCGTCGGCGCGCCTCAGCAGGAAGTCGAACAGCCAGCCCGCCGCCAGGGTGATCACCACCGAGCCGCCGAGGACGATCAGCGGCCGCAGAACACTCTCCATGCTGTCGCTCTCCATCCCTTCGAACGCAACTGGCACCATGGGCGCCATGAACATCATGCTTTTCCACTCGATGTACGGTCTGCGCCCCGCCGTGCAGGCCGCAGCCGACCGGCTGCGCGCCGCGGGGCACGAGGTGCGCGTGCCCGATCTGTTCGAGGGGCACACCTTTGATTCGGTGGAGGAAGCGGAGGCGTTCCGGGAGGAGACCGGCAAGGAGGAGCTGCTGAAGCGGGCCGTGCTCGCCGCCGCGCCCTACTCCGACCAGGGCCTCGTCTACGCCGGATTCTCGCTCGGCGCCTCCGTCGCCCAGACGCTGGCGCTCGGCGACGAGAAGGCGCGCGGGCTGCTGCTCCTGCACGGCACCTCGGACATCGCGGAGAACGCCTCGGTGGACGAGCTGCCCGTACAGCTGCACGTCGCCGACCCCGACCCGTACGAGACGGCCGACTGGCTGAACTCCTGGTACCTGGACATGCAGCGGACCGGGGCGGACGTGGAGGTCTACCGCTACCCGGGCGCCGGGCACCTGTTCACCGACCCGGAGCTGCCGGACTTCGACCGGGAGGCGGCGGAGCTGGTCTGGAAGGTCGCGATCGGGTTCCTCGCCACGCTGTGACGCGCGAAGGGCTCCGCGCGGTGGGTGCGCGGAGCCCTTCGAGGGGGCGGGTCAGCCCTTCAGCGCGGCGGTCATCGCCGTGTTGAAGTCCTCGGCCGTCATCGGTGCGTTCTTGCCGTCGCTGCCGGTGATCTTCTTGCCGTCCATGACCAGGCTCGGCGTGCCGGTCACGTCGTCCTTGTTCTCGTCGAAGCTCTTGGACATCTTCAGGGCCCAGGCGTCGTACGTGCCATCCTCGACGGCCTTCTTGAAGTCCTTGTTGCCCTTGAGGTCCTTCACCGAGTCGGCGACCTTGAGCAGGTAGCTGTCGTCCTTGAACTTGTCGTCCGACTCGTCCGGGTGGAACTCCGCCGAGTACAGCGCGCTCTTGTACTCCAGGAAGGCGTCGGTGCTCACGTTCAGGGCGGCGCCGAGCGCGCTCAGGGCGTTCTTGGAGCCCTCGCCGCGGGTGCCGACCGACGGGTCGCCGCCGCCGAGGCTGTCGCCGTCGATGAACGACGCGCCTATGTACTGGATCTTGTACTTGCCGTCCGCGACGTCCTTGGTGAGGGTCGGGCCGACGGTCTGCTCGAACGAGGCGCAGATCGGGCAGCGGGAGTCCTCGTACAGCTTCAGGGTCTTCTTCGCGCTGTCCTTGCCGATGACGACGGTGGTGCCGTTCGTGCCCGAGGTGTTCTTGGGCGCGACGACCGTCTTCTCGTCCTTGAGGGAGTCCCAGTGGGACGGCTTGTTCAGCTGCATCACCGCGTAGCTGATACCCGCGACGACGGCGAGGCCGGCGACGACCGAGACGCCGACGATGACCTGCCGGCGGGCCTTGTCCTTCTTCGCCTGGCGCTCGCGCTCCTCGCGCAGCCGCTCGCGGGCGGCGGATTTGTTGGCCTGGCTGTTGCGCTTGCTCATGGTGGTGTTCTCCGTGGGATATGGGTCGTACGGTCCGGGGTTCGCGTTGCTCAGAGGGCACAGGCCCCGAGCGGCGGACCCCTCCGTCCCACGGAGTGCACGAGGAGGCGGGCGCGGCCCGGCAGCAGCGGGCCGGATGCGGCGGGGCGGGCCCCGGTCCGCCGGGAGCGGCCCGCCGTGCGGACCACGGCCACCGCGATCAGCAGCGGCCGGAACGCCAGCAGTGCGCCCGCCCGGAGCAGCCCGGCGAGCGCCAGCTCTCCGCGGTGCAGCCAGGCGGCGGCGAGCAGCCCGACTGTGACATGGGCGGCGAGCAGCAGCCAGGGGACCAGCGGGCCGGGGGAGGCGAGCAGTGCGGCGGTGCCTTGGCCGCCCGCGGTCACCGAGGCCAGCGGTGTGCCGACATCGCCGAGCTGTGCGGCGCCGGGGCCGAGGTCGCCGCCCCCGCACAGGACGTCGACGCCGACTGAGCGCAGGGGGCCCGCTATCGGACCGCCCGCCGCCCCGTAGCAGAGGTGCTGGCCGGTGGTGAAAAACGTGTCGGCGGCCAGCTCCAGGGGGACCAGCAGCCCGGCGATCGCCCCGAAGCCGCGCTGACGCCCGGCCAGGGCGTAGGTCACCGCGAAGACGGCCACGGCCAGCACGGCTACGGAGGCCAGGGGCAGTGCGACCTGGGAGAGCAGGACGTGGGACGCGGCGGAGAGCGTCACGACGAGCGCTGTGAAAAGCGCCGCGCGTGCCGCTCTGAGCCGCGTCCCGGATATGTCCATCGCCCAGGAGTGTCGCATGCGAACCTGTAAGCGATCCCTAAAGGTTCCGTTTCGCCGGCTACAGGCCCGGGATGCGTCCGTTGCGGAACAGGTCCACGAAGATCTGGTGGTCCGCGCGGGCCCGGGCGCCGTAGCTGTGGGCGAAGTCCACGAGGAGGTCCCCGAAGCCTTCCTCGTCGGCCGCGATGGCGGCGTCGATCGCCCGCTCCGTGGAGAACGGCACCAGTGAGTGGCCGCTCTCGTCGTCCGCCGCCGAGTGCATCGTTGCCGTGGCCCGGCCGAGGTCGGCGACGAGCGCCGCGATCTCCTCGGGCTCGTCGATGTCGGACCAGTCCAGGTCCACCGCGTACGGCGACACCTCGGCGACGAGCTGGCCGGCGCCGTCGAGCTCGGTCCAGCCGAGCCACGGGTCGGCGTGGGCCTGGAGGGCGCGCTGCGAGATGACCGTGCGGTGGCCCTCGTGCTGGAAGTAGCCGCGCACGGCCGGGTCCGTGATGTGCCGGGAGACGGCCGGGGTCTGGGCCTGCTTGAGGTAGATCACGACGTCGTTCTCCAGGGCGTCGCTGTTGCCCTCCAGGAGGATGTTGTACGAGGGCAGGCCCGCCGAGCCGATGCCGATGCCGCGCCGGCCCACGACGTCCTTGACCCGGTAGGAGTCCGGCCGGGTCAGGCTCGACTCCGGCAGCGTCTCCAGATAGCCGTCGAACGCGGCCAGCACCTTGTACCGTGTCGCCGCGTCCAGGTCGATCGCGCCGCCGCCCTCGGCGAACCGGCGCTCGAAGTCGCGAATCTCGGTCATCGAGTCCAGCAGCGAGAACCGGGTCAGCGCGCGGGCGGTGCGCAGCGCGCCGAGCAGCGGGCCCTCGGCGGTGTCCAGCGTGAAGGGGGGCACCTCGTCGTTCTTGGCGCCCGTCGCCAGGGCGCGGATGCGCTCGCGGTAGGCCGCCGCGTAGATCCGTACCAGCTCGGTGATCTGCTCGTCGCCCAGCGCCTTCGCGTACCCGAGCAGGGCGACGGAGGCGGCGAAGCGCTTGAGGTCCCAGGTGAAGGGGCCCACGTACGCCTCGTCGAAGTCGTTCACGTTGAAGACGAGGCGGCCGTTGGCGTCCATGTAGGTGCCGAAGTTCTCCGCGTGCAGGTCGCCGTGGATCCAGACCCGGCCGGTGCGCTCGTCCAGATACGGGCCGCCGTGCCGCTCGCGCTCCAGGTCGTCGTAGAACAGGCAGGCCGTGCCCCGGTAGAACGCGAAGGCGGAGCCCGCCATCTTGCGGAACTTGACCCGGAAGGCGGCCGGGTCGGCCGCCAGGAGTTCCCCGAAGGCGGTGTCGAAGACCTCGAGAATCTGCTCCCCGCGCCGCTCCGCGCCGGTCTGCGTGTCCGACATCTGTGACTGCCTCCTGGTACCCGACCTGGGTGATGACGTGCATGACAAAAGGGACGGGTGGTCCCGCCCTTCCAACGCGCGACCGTATCGCGGAGTGCCCGCCGCCGCGCTCCTCGGAGACGCAGACTTCCACGCTGTCCCCCCAGACATCGCCCAGGGTGGCGACGTGATCCTCTTCGGACTCACGGCTGTCCGCAAGCGCGAGGACGTGCCGCGCCTGGTCGCGAGGGAATGCAGGTCCCCGACATCTCGAACGCGGGGACCAACGCGCCGGGTACGCGTACGGGAGGGGCGGCTCCGCTTGCGCGGGGTCGCCCCTCCCGGTGTGCCGGCCTTACCGGGAGTCCGGTCAATTGTGGCCGAAGCGCCGCTGATGCTTACGCGCGACATCGGCAGGGCTGCCCTGCGCCTGCGACTGCATCGAGCTCTGGGCCTCGGTGGCCGTCGAGCGCGACTGCTCGGAAGCGCGCTCCGCCTGCGAAGCGCGATCCTGCTGGCTGCCCTGCTTGCGGTTCTTGTTCTTGGCCATGGTGTTCCTCCTATAAGGACTCTCGGGGCCAGGACCACCGTCAGATTCACATAATCGGATAAACATCGCATGTCGGATCATTACCGTGCGTAGTGGCGGGGTATGATGCGCGCTTTTCGCGATCCGCCACGCCGATGATCGAGTTCCGGCCGTTAACCCCGGCGTGGTCGGGCAGACTCGAAGGAACCCTGAGAAAACCCGATCCCGATTGCCTGGAAGAGGGTGGAACGCGTGGACCGTTGCGTCGTCCTGGTGGACGCCGGCTACTTGCTGGGCGCAGCCGCGAGTCTGCTGGCAGGAGAGCCCGCCCGGTCCCGCATCACCGTCGACCACGCGGCCCTCATCCAGCAGCTGCGCGAGCGCGCCGAGGCCGACACCGCGCAGCCGCTGCTGCGGATCTACTGGTTCGACGGCGCCCCCGACCGCGTTCCGCAGCCCGAGCACCGCAGGCTGCGCGTGATGCCCCGGGTCACCGTCCGGCTGGGCGCACTCACCCGCAGTGACGGGCGCTGGGCGCAGAAGGGCGTCGACGCCGCGATGCACGCCGAGCTGACCGAGCTCGCCCGCAACCGCGCCTGCTCCGACGTGGTCCTGGTGACCGGCGACGGCGACCTGCTCCCCGGCCTGATGTCCGCCAAGGAGCACGGCGTCGCCGTCCACCTCTGGGCCGTCCAGGCCGCCGACGGCGACTACAACCAGTCCGAGGACCTGGTCGCCGAGGCCGACGAGCGCCGCGTCCTGGACCGCGCCTGGATCACCCAGGCCGTCCGGGCCAAGGAGACCGGCGGCCTCTGCGCCCCGCCGCCCGTCCCGCGCCCCGAGATCGCCGCGATCCTCTCCGCCCCGCTGCCCGAATCGGCCCTCGCCGCCTCCGCCGAGCGCGCGTCCCGGGCCGCCGCGCAGGCCGGCGCGGCGGCCCGGGACGACGAGGAGGCGGCGCCCCGGCCCGGTGAGGCCCCCGCCCAGCCCGCGCAGGGCCAGGGCGCCAAGGGCGTGCCCACCCCGAAGGACCTGGCCGGCACCCTGCGCGGGCCCGCCGGACCGGCCGAGCGGCAGCCCGCCCCGCAGCCCGCGGCGACCCTGCGCTGGTCATCGGACCGGGGCTGGGTGGAGCGCGGCGGTCCGCTCGGCGAACCCCCGGAGACCGCGTCCCTGCCGACGCTCGCCCAGCTCACCAGCGCCGAACAGCGCTGGGCCGACCGCGAGGAGGACATCACCACGGTCGGCGGCGACCCCTTCGAGGTGGGTCAGGTCTTCGCCCGGCGCTGGATGGAACGGCTCCCCGAGACAGGCCACCTCCAGAAGCTCTCCGCCCTCTACCCGCGCGTCCCGCACCGCATCGACGGCGAACTCCTGCGGTACGCGGCCCGCTTCGGCCTCCTCGCCCACAAGGACGACCAGATCGATGAGCACGACCGGTACGCGATCCGGGCGGGCTTCTGGCGCGAGATCGACGTACGGGCCGCCGCCGACCACGCGCCGGCGGCGGAGCCGGCCGCGGAGAAGGCCGGGAAATCCGGGCCCGCCGGGAGCTGAGTCCGGATTCGGGTGAGAGCCGCTCAACCCGGCGGCCGTCCGTGGCGTTGATGTCCGATCGGTGCGGCCCCGGGCGTAATGCCGGTCCCCGGACCCCGTACCCTCGTACCTCGTGAGTACGGGGACAGTACAGGCGCCGACGGCGAGCGGCACCGTGTGCGCGGTGCGCGATCTGGTGAAGACCTACCCCCCGGCCCGGGGCCGCCGCGGCACGCCCGCGACCCCCGAAGTACGCGCCACCGACGGCATCAGCCTCGACGTCCGGCGCGGTGAGATCTTCGGACTGCTCGGGCCCAACGGAGCCGGCAAGTCCACCCTCGTACGCCAGCTCACCGGGCTGATGCGGCCCGACTCCGGCAGCGTCGACGTCCTCGGCCACGACCTCGTGCGCCACCCCGAGCGGGCCTCCCGGCTGATCGGCTACCTCGGGCAGGAGTCCACCGCCCTGGACGAGCTGACCGTCGCCCTCGCCGCCGAGACCACCGGGCGGCTGCGCGGGCTCCCCGTGCGCGAGGCCAGGGCCGAGCGCGACGCCGTCCTCGACGAGCTCGGCCTCACCGACATCGCGGGCCGGCCGCTGAAGAAGCTCTCCGGCGGCCAGCGGCGCCTCGCCTGCTTCGCCGCCGCGCTCGTCGGGGAGCGCCCCGTGCTCGTCCTGGACGAGCCCACGACCGGCATGGACCCGGTGGCCCGGCGCGCCGTCTGGGCCGCCGTCGACCGGCGGCGCGCGGAGCGGGGTGCGACGGTCCTGCTCGTCACCCACAACGTCATCGAGGCCGAGACCGTCCTCGACCGGGTCGCCGTCATCGAACGCGGCAAGGTCATCGCCTGCGACACCCCCGCCGGGCTCAAGGAGCGCGTCGCCGGGGAGGTCCGGGTCGAGCTGGTGTGGCGCGACCGCGCGCCCCTGGAGATCCCCGAGGTCGCGGCCCTGCGCGCGCGTGCGCAGGAGTCCGGGCGGCGCTGGGCGCTGCGGCTCGCGCCCGACGAGGCGCGGGCGGCGGTCGCCGCGGTGACCGGGGGCGCGGCCTTCGCGGCACTGGACGACTTCAGCCTGGCGACGCCGAGCCTGGAGGACGTCTACCTCGCGCTCGGCGGCGGCGCGACCAAGGGACTGGTGAAGGCATGAGCGGAATCGGTGCGGTGGCCGGGGCGGCCGCGACGCTCGCCCCCCGGGCCCGGCTGTTCCCCTCCCTCGCGGCCGTCTACCGCGCCCAGCTCTCCCGGGCCCGGGTGGCCCGCATCCCGCTGCTCTTCGTGGCGACCTTCCAGTCCATCGGCATCATGATCCTCATGCGCGGGGTGGTGGACGGCGGCTCCGAGGCACGGGCCGTCGTCGCCGGGTCCAGCGTCCTGGTCGTCGCCTTCGTCGCTCTGAACCTCCTCGCCCAGTACTTCGGGCAGCTCCGGGCGAGCGGCGGGCTCGACCACTACGCCACCCTGCCCGTGCCGCCCGCCGCCGTCGTGCTCGGCGCGGCGGGGGCGTACGCCTCCTTCACCGTGCCCGGGACCGTCGTCACGGCGGTGACCGGCAGCGTGCTGTTCGGGCTGCCGATGGCGCATCTGTGGGTGCTCGTGGCCGTCGTGCCGCTGTCCGGCGCGGCGCTCTCGGGTCTCGGCGCCGCGCTGGGGCTCCTCGCGCCGCGTCAGGAGCTCGCCACGCTCCTCGGGCAGCTCGGCATGTCCGCCGCGCTCCTGCTGGGCGTCCTGCCGGCCGACCGGCTGCCGGAGCCGGTGGGCTGGGCGCGCGATCTGCTGCCGTCCACGTACGGGGTGGAGGCGCTGGCCCGGTCCTTCGGCGCCCATCCCGACTGGGCGGTCGTCGCGCTGGACCTCGCGGTCTGCGCCGTCGTCGGTGTCGTCTCGCTCGCCGTCGCGACCTGGGCGTACCGCAGGGCGGCGGTCCGGTGAGGCGCGGCTCACGGGCGCCTGGCACGATGGCACGGTGACCGCACCTCTGACGCCGCCGAACCGGCCCTCGTCCGACGACCACCACGACTGGCAGAAGCCGGATCCGGGGGGTGAGCCGGGCGGTCCCGCCGCTGTGTACGGCTCCCACCTGGCGCCCGCGCCGGGGGTGGACCGGGACGGGCTGCGGGCGGATCTGCTGCGGGCGGGTGTCACCGTCGTCGTGGTGACCGTCGCCGGTGTCCTGATGGGGCTGCTGTGGCTGTGGCTGGCGCCCCGGGTGCCGCTGATCTCCGACAACACCGCGGTGTTCCTCAACGACAGCGAGGGCGAGGAGGCGATCGGAGCCGACGGCACGTTCGCCCTGCTCGGGCTGGCGTTCGGGGTGGTGTCGGCGGGGCTCGTCTTCTTGTTCCACCGGCGCGGCGGGATCTTTCTGACGGTGGGCCTTGCGGTGGGCAGCGTGCTCGGGTCGCTGCTGGCGTGGCAGCTCGGGACGCGGTTGGGGCCGACGTCCGATGTGGTCGCGCATGCGCGGGAGGTCGGCAAGGGGGTCGTGTTCGACGCGCCGCTGGAGATGCATGCGCACGGGGTGCTGCTGGCTTGGGGGCTGGCGGCGATGGTGGTGAATCTGGGGTTGACCGCGGCTTGGGGGCCGCGGGAGTTCGAGGGGGAGTGGGCGTCTTACGGGGGGTGGGGGCCGGGGACGCCAGGGGCGCCTTCGGCGCCGTCGTCCGGGTCCGCCGCGCCGTCCGACGGGGCGTAGGGGGCCGTCGCGCGGGGCCTTTCCCCTACCCGGCCTCGGGACTCGTAGGGCCGCGTGTCGAGGTATCGCGTATTCTCACCGCCGGCGGCGGGGCGGAGCAGAGACGGCCGTGCGCCGGCCCGCCACGACGCGGCGCGTTCCGCGAGGTCGTGCACTGCGGGTGTGTCCCGGCGCGGGGCGAGTGCGTGCGGGACGGTGTCCAGGCGGCGGATGGCTCGCGGCGTCAGCGATCGCCAACGCGTTCGAAGTCGCCGGGGATGTAGAGGCGTTCGAAGAAGGCTTCCTCGGGACCGTAGAAGCGGATGATTGCGAACCAGCCCCGCCCGGGTACGGTCCTGATCCAGTTGGTGGCGTCCTCGGGCCGCTCGGGGCCGGTGTGCAGGGTGATGGACCGGTCACCGTTGAGGGCGATGTCGTTCATGCCGTTGAGCGAGGAGAAGGTCTGTCCCTCGGCATCGACTTCGGCGGCGGTTTCCGCGTCGTAGAGGGTGAGCGACCAGAAGAGATGGGCCGGTGGGTCGGCCGGCAGGTCGAGGCGGTAGGTGTGCTCGCCCCGGAGCGCCTCTCCGGTGTGGTCACGGTAGGTGTTGGCGTATTTGGCGCCGGAACCGACGATGGCGCTGATCATGCCGGTGCTGATCGAGTAGTGGTTGACGAACATGTGGGCCTTGGCGTTGATGTCCGTGTGCCCGGTCTCACGGCTGCGGAACTCTTCGTCGAGGAGGGTGTGCCAGAAGTCGTCCTGAGCGGTCTTGACATGCGCGACCCACTGGCGGTCCGCCCACCACAGTGCCCCTTCCTCCTCGTTGTAGGTGGCCGCCGTCGTCTTGGCCATCCGCCATGCGGTGGCCGCCGCCAGGTCCAGCAGTTCGCGCCGGCGGGAGGTGGGGGCGAAGGCTCGCCCCTTGCGGATGCCCAGGGCGGCCAGGACTCCGTGCATGTAGGGGTCGACCAGGTCGACCCGGTCGCGCTGGATGAAAGCGTCGAGCATCGTGAAGAACGATCCGTCGCGGGGAAACAGAGCGTCGGCCGGAACGTCGGAGACGTGGCGGAAGTCCATCGGCAACGCCTCGCCGGTCAGAGGCCGCAGACGGATGCCCTCGATGGACTCCACCCCGGGACTCACATCGTCCACGGAGGCGAAGAAGCCGCGCAGCAGGAAGTAGATGTTGTTGGTGGTGCTGCGGTAGACGTAGTAGTCGTCCCACGCGTCCTCGGTGTCGGGCTCCAGGTCGTCGGGCACGATCAGGTACGACCCGCCCTTGCCCGCATCCGGGCCGGGCAGCCCGATGTCGCCGCGGTAGCGCACGCCGTCGATCAACGGGCCCGTCAGTGGGCGGTGCCAGAAGTCGTCCACCAGGCCCTGGATGCCCGGCGGGGCCTCCACCACCAGCGGCCCCGTCTGCGACAGGTCGGCGAACGCCATCCCGTAGATCACGTCGCAGTTCGGCGTCGTGATCACGGTGCGAGGCTTCAGCCGCTGCTCGTACACCGATACCACCTGATAGCCGGCACCGGCCGCAGCCCCGAGGCCGTCGCGCATCGCGCACGCGTTCACGACCGGCAGTGCCCATAGATAGGTCTGCACCGCCCGCTGGAAGAACAGCTCCTCCTGAAGCGTCCGCGTGGTCGCGTCCGACGGGTATCCGCCCTCCAGCGGCAGCGCCGCCAGCTCCTGGTACCGCTCGTCCATCGACGTCATCGGCAAGTTCCTCCACCATCGCCCATGCTCGGGCGTCGTCACTGAAAAGACCTTGAAGGTCACGCTAGGCGATCTCCATGCGTGTGCGCCCCACAAGAACAGGGCGGCCTGTCGGGTGGAGGGGGTGGGAGATGAGCGGTCGGAGGCGAGGCGAGGGCGGGACGTCCGCATGCCCGAGCGCCTCGACGCCGTCCTCATCGGCCTGAACTGGATCGGCAACTCCCTCGCCCCGCCCAACATCGACCCGATGATCGAGTGCTTAGCGCCAACGGCTGTGCCGTTGGTCCCCAGGCCGCTACCCGTACCTTCCCGAAACCGGTCCGCCAGGGGTCCCGCGCCCCGCGTCAACCTCGGCCGATGTCCGCGAACACCGCGCCCGTCAGCGCCGCCAGGTCCTCCGGGGACAGCTCCACCTCCAGGCCCCGGCGGCCCGCCGAGACGCAGATCGTGGGGTGGGTGCGGGAGGACGCGTCCAGGACCGTGGGGAGGCGTTTGCGTTGGCCCAGGGGGGAGATGCCGCCGCGGACATAGCCCGTGGTGCGTTCGGCCGCGGCCGGGTCCGCCATCGTGGCGCGTTTGCCGCCGGCGGCCGCGGCCAGGGCCTTCAGGTCCAGGGAGCCGGCGACCGGGACGACGGCGACCGTCAGGCGGCCGTCCACGTCGGCGATCAGGGTCTTGAAGACGCGGTCGGGGGAGACGCCCAGGGCCTGGGCCGCCTCCTCGCCGTAGGAGGGCGACGCCGGGTCGTGTTCGTACGCGTGCACGGTGAACGCCGTGCCCGCCGCCGTCAGGGCGACCGTGGCGGGGGTGCCGCCGGACGGGGGCTTCTTCTGCTTCTTGGCCATGGGCGTCAGTTCGGGTGTGTCGGGGCGACGGTCAGGTCCACCGCGGGGAGCGACGGCAGGTGCCGGATGACCGCGGTCTCCGCGCGCAGGATCCGCAGCTCCTCGCGGAGCCGGGTCGCGGTGTCCGGGGCCTGGAGGAGCCGCTGCTTGGCGGGGACGTCCAGGATCACCGTGGAGGCGACCAGATACGAGACGACCGACGGGTCGTCCGGCAGCTCCGCGCCCGTGGTGAGGGAGCGCTCGCTCGCGCCCGCCAGGCGCTTCTGGTAGCCGCGGAAGGCCCGCAGGACGCCCTCGGCGAGCGGGCCCGCCTCGTCGCCCGGGTCCTCCTCCAGCTCCTCCAGCTCGGCCGTGAGGAAGGGGCCGCTCGCGTCCACGGACAGGAGCCGGACCCGGGTGGTGCCGGTGGCCAGGACCTCGAAGCTGCCGTCCGCGCGCTCCCGGATGGTCGCGGCGTCGGCGACGCAGCCCACCCGGTGCAGCGACTGGAGGGGATCGGGTCCGAAGCCGTCGGCCGGGGCGCGTTCGACGGGCTTGCGGACCGCCTCCGGCATGCCGAGACCCGTGACGGCGGTCTCCCGGCCGTCGCGGATGGCGACCACGGCGAACCGGCGCGGTTCGTCCTCGTCAATCGTCAGGAGCTCCCGCATCATGGCGCGATATCGCTCCTCGAAGACGTTGAGGGGCAGCACGAGGCCCGGGAACAGCACCGCGTTCAGCGGGAACAGAGGCAGGCGAGCGGTGGTCACAGCGGTCAAGCGTAATGGCCGCGCGCCCGCCCTCGTCCGGAGCCTTGCCTCAGCGGGGTCGCGGAGGCCACCCGGAGCCGTGCGCCGTCCCGCGCGTCCAGGAACCGGCCCAGTGGATCGCCGGACACCGAAGCCCACGGGAACGAGGACGCGTGCGGGCCGATCCGGCCGAACTGTTCCAGTGCCTCGGCCCACCGGCCCCGTACCACCAGGACGTACGCGAGCAGATTGCGGACCTCGGCCGGCCAAGGGTCGCCCGGGGCGAAGGCGGCCGACAGCGAGATCGCCAGGTCCGCCGCCGCGTCGATCCGCTCCACCTGCACCGAGGTCGACCGGGTGTCCCAGGGACCCTCGGTCAGCATCGCGAACGCGGCCCGCAGCGGCAGCGCCTGGACCAGGGAGCTGGGCACCGAGTCCTCGGCGGCCCGCTCCGCGAAGTCGAAGCACTCGCGGTGCGAGCCGTACCAGGCGGCCGAGAGGTACTGGAGGGCGGCGACATGGCAGCCGTAGTGGTGCGTGGAGCGCTGGAGGGCTTCCCCCCACAGCGCCTCGAACGCGGTGTGCGTGGCCTGCGTGCCCCGGGCGTGGTCCAGCGCGAGGCGCCAGGGCACCGGGTCGCGCGGGTCACCGGCCGCGGCCGCCGTGATCAGCGGCCCCACCTCGCGCAGCTGCTCCGCGCGCGCCGGGGACTCCCAGGCGCGGTCGACCGAGAGCTGCGCCTTGACGAGCAGCGCGTCCGGATCGTGCGGCGCGGCGGCCAGCCAGTCCGCGAGCCAGCCGTCCCGGTTGCGGGCGAACGCGACGAGCCGTCTCAGGTAGCGGTCCCGGCTCTCCCACTCGGCCGCGTCCCGGGTGGTCGCCAGGAGCTTCGCGGCCGGTTCGTACTCCCCGGCCGCGGCGGCCACCAGCGCGGGGGACAGCCGTTCGTCGGGGGCGTCGAGCAGCACGGCGTGGTCCGTGGGCAGCCCGGTGGAGAGCGCCGGGGTGTAACGGAACACGCGCGCGGTTCGGAGCAGAGCGCGGAGGAAAGGCATGGTGCAGACCATTGAAAAGCGCTGGTGGAGGCAGGCGCCAGGGGGAGTGCTGTGAAGCATTTGTGCCGAGTGGATGGGTTGCCCGGCCGTCGGTCAAGGAGCGGTAAAGGAATCCGGGGATTCTGGCTCATTCTCGTCGGTCCCGGGCAGAAGGTCCGTGGTCCGTCCAGGCGGTGACGGTGCCCCGCGCGGCCTGTGGCCGCCGGGGAGGGCCGTCCGCGCTCCGGCGTCCGGCGGTCAGCCCCGGCGCAGCAGCCGGGAGGCGCCCGCCGCGACCGTGGTGGCCAGTATCCACCCCACCAGGACCAGCCCGGCCGCCATCCACTGCCAGCCGCCCTCCAGCCGCCAGTAGCCCTGCTGGCCGAGATCGATCACCGGGACGAGCAGATCCAGCGCGTACAGCGCCGCGTTCCACTGCGGATGCTCCGCGCCCTTGATCGAGGCCGGGTCGTACCGCGAGAAGGCCAGCGTGCCCGCCGCCCACAGCACCGCCATCCACACCGCGGCCCGCCCCGGCCGGTATCCGTAGGCCACCGTCCAGTCCTGGAGGTAGCCCCACAGCTTCCCGGCCGGCGGCAGGGTCTCGCGGCGGCGGCGCTGTTTGGCGAGCAGCACCTCCCGGGCGTCCGCGTCCTCCCCGCAGCTCCGGAGCACCGCCGCCAGCCGCTCGTACGGCTCCGGCACGTACTCCGGGGTCGCCGCCGCCACCCACTCCAGGCGCCGGGACAGCGGGAAGTGTCCGTACGGGACGAGGTTCTCGTACACGAAGCCGCCCATCGCGAGCCCGCCCGGGCCCGGCCAGCTGGACGACACGTCGATCAGCGTGACGACCTTCGCGCCGTTGAGCACCACCCGGCCGCGCACCGGCCGCTCCGGGTTGAACCGCAGCTCCGGCGTGACCGTCCGGCGCAGCGACAGCTCCTCGTGCGCGTCCAGCACGAACACCGCCTTGTGCAGGTCCACCGCGTCACCGAACCTGCCGTCGTCCAGCCGCACCCCGCCCCGGCAGCGGAACACCTGCGAGCGGGTGCCGTGCGCCGGGGTCGGCGAGGTCGCGATGCCGTACGGGGGAGTGGTGCCCTGGTTCCCCGTGTCGACGCTGACCCACGCCTCGCTCATGTACAGCGTCCGCTCGACGCTGAGCTGCGGGGCGTTCAGCGCGCGGCGGCCCCGGCCCGCGCGCAGCCGGCTGCCGCGCAGGCTCAGCGAACCGCCCACCTTCGCCCCGCGCAGACTCAGCTCGCCCAGCATGTCGGCCATCTCGGCCTGGAGGTCCTGGGCGACCGCAAGACCGTCCCCGAGCAGCGCCCGCCCCTGCCGGTCCGGGCCGACCTCGATCTGGTTGACCAGCAGGTCCGTGCCGATCTGGGCGTCCGTGAGCCGGATCCCGCGCTCCACCCGGCAGCGCGGCAGATGCAGATCGCCCTCGGTGCGCAGCCGGGCCGCGTCGAACCGGGGCATCGCGCACCCCACCAGCCGCAGGGTCGTGAAGTGGCACTCCGGGAACACCACCTCCTCGTCGAACCGGCAGCCGGTCAGCTCCACGTACGGATCGACGCGACCGCCCGCCAGGTCCAGCTTCCCCGTGATCCGTACGCCCCAGAGCTTCAGCGCCGTCACCCGGCCCGGCCGGGCCGGCGGGCCGCTCAGCAGCAGCCGGGCGACGACCCGGGCCGCCACACTGCGCTCGGGGCCCCACTCGTGCGGGGCGAACGGATCGTCGCGGACCCGGTCGCGGGACCGGAGGTCGTAGGTCGTGCCGTTCCGGAAGGACTGCCACATGCCCAGCTCCGCCGCGCTGAGGCCGTCCGGGAGATCATCGTCGTGCCGCTCCGTCACCGGTGCCCCTTTCGTTCGGAGGCGTGATCCCGTTATTCCCTCTGAGTGACGGAATGAACGCACATAGTCAGCCGTCACAGCACCGGCATGTATCAGCCAGTGATACGGCCGTCCGGTCGCGCGCGGCGGTCTGCGAGAATTGCGGTGTGATCTCTCGAATCGATCTGCGCGGCGATGCCCTCCCCGAGGGTGCCGCCCTGCGCGACCTGCTGCCCCGTGCCGAGTTCGACGTGGAGGCCGCCCTGGAGACGGTGCGGCCCATCTGCGAGGACGTACGCCATCGTGGCTCGGCGGCAGTGATCGACTGGGGGGAGAAGTTCGACGGCGTCCGGATCGAATCGGTCCGGGTGCCCGCCGCCGCCCTCGCCCGGGCGCTGGAGGAGCTGGATCCGGCCGTCCGCGCCGCCCTTGAGGAATCCGTCCGCCGCGCCCGCCTCGTCCACCGCGCCCAGCGCCGTACCACGCACACCACCCAGGTCGTCCCCGGCGGCACGGTCACCGAGAAGTGGGTGCCCGTCGACCGCGTCGGGCTCTACGTGCCGGGCGGCCGCGCGGTCTACCCGTCCTCCGTCGTGATGAACGTCGTCCCGGCCCAGGAGGCGGGCGTCCCCGGCCTCGCCGTCTCCTCGCCGCCCCAGAAGGAGTTCGGCGGACTGCCGCACCCGACGATCCTGGCCGCCTGCGCCCTCCTCGGCGTGGACGAGGTCTACGCCGCCGGCGGCGCCCAGGCCGTCGCGATGTTCGCGTACGGCACCGAGGACTGCCGCCCCGTCGACCTGGTCACCGGCCCCGGCAACATCTACGTCGCCGCCGCCAAGCGCCTTCTCAAGGGCCGCATCGGCATCGACGCCGAAGCCGGACCCACCGAGATCGCGATCCTGGCCGACGCCACCGCCGACCCGGTGCACGTCGCCGCCGACCTGATCAGCCAGGCCGAGCACGACCCGATGGCCGCCGCCGTCCTCGTCACCGACTCCGAGGAGCTGGCCGCCGCCACCGAGGCCGAGCTGGTCACCCAGGTCGCCGCGACCAAGCACGTCGAGGAGCGCATCGAGCCCGCCCTGGCCGGCCGGCAGTCCGCGATCGTCCTCGTCAACGACCTGGCGGACGGCCTCACCGTCGTCAACGCGTACGCCGCCGAGCACCTGGAGATCCAGACCGCCGACGCCGCCGCGCTCGCCGACCGCGTCCGCAACGCCGGAGCGGTGTTCGTCGGCCCCTGGTCGCCCGTCTCGCTCGGCGACTACTGCGCGGGCTCCAACCACGTGCTGCCCACCGGCGGCTGCGCCTGCCACTCCTCGGGCCTGTCCGTGCAGTCCTTCCTGCGCGGCATCCACATCGTGGACTACACGCGCGACGCGCTCGCCGAGGTCACCCACCACGTGGTGACCCTCGCCGAGGCGGAGGACCTCCCCGCCCACGGCGCCGCGCTCAAGGCCAGGTTCGGGTGGAAGGTTCCCCAGCGGTGACGAACAGCGACACGGGCGGCCCCACGGCCAACCCCTGGGACGCCCTGCCCCTCCGCGACGAACTGCGCGGCCAGTCCCCGTACGGCGCGCCCCAGCTCGACGTTCCCGTACGGCTCAACACCAACGAGAACCCCTACCCGCTGCCCGACGCCCTGGTCGACCGCATCGCCGAACGGGTCCGCGAGGCCGCCCGCGACCTCAACCGCTACCCCGACCGGGACGCCGTCGAGCTGCGCACCGAGCTCGCCCGCTACCTCACCCGCACCGCCGGGCACCGCGTCGAGACCGCCAACGTCTGGGCCGCCAACGGCTCCAACGAGGTCCTCCAGCAGCTGCTCCAGACCTTCGGCGGGCCCGGCCGCACCGCGATCGGCTTCGAGCCCTCGTACTCGATGCACGCCCTCATCTCCCGCGGCACCGGCACCGGCTGGATCTCCGGGCCGCGCAACGAGGACTTCACCATCGACGTCGACGCCGCGTGCGCCGTCATCGCCGAGCGCCGCCCGGACGTCGTCTTCATCACCTCCCCCAACAACCCCACCGGCACCGCCGTGGACGCCGACACCGTCCTCGCGCTGTACGAGGCCGCGCAGGCGGCCAAGCCGTCGATGGTCGTCGTGGACGAGGCGTACGGCGAATTCAGCCACCACCCCTCGCTGCTCCCGCTGATCGAGGGCCGCCGCCACCTGGTCCTCTCGCGCACCATGTCGAAGGCGTTCGGCGCCGCCGGGCTCCGCCTCGGCTACCTCGCCGCCGATCCCGCCGTGGTCGACGCGGTGCAGCTGGTCCGGCTGCCGTACCACCTGTCCTCCGTCACCCAGGCCACCGCGCTCGCCGCCCTGGAGCACACCGATACGCTCCTCGGGTACGTCGCGCAGCTCAAGAGCGAGCGCGACCGGATCGTCACCGAGCTGCGCGGTCTCGGCTTCGACGTCACCGAATCGGACGCCAACTTCGTCCAGTTCGGCCGCTTCGCCAACAGCCACGCCGCCTGGCGGCAGATCCTCGACCGGGGCGTCCTGGTCCGGGACAACGGCGTACCGGGATGGCTGCGGGTCTCCGCGGGGACCCCGGCAGAGAACGACGCGTTCCTCGATGCGGTGCGCGGACTGAAGAAGGAGCACGACGCATGAACCCCCGCACAGGCCGCGTGGAACGCACCACGAAGGAAACGTCCGTGCTGGTCGAGATCAACCTCGACGGCACCGGCAAGGTCGACGTCGCGACCGGGGTCGGCTTCTACGACCACATGCTCGACCAGCTCGGCCGGCACGGTCTGTTCGACCTCACCGTCAAGACCGACGGCGACCTGCACATCGACTCGCACCACACCATCGAGGACACCGCCCTCGCGCTCGGCGCCGCCTTCAAGCAGGCGCTCGGCGACAAGGTCGGCATCTACCGCTTCGGCAACTGCACCGTCCCGCTGGACGAGTCGCTCGCCCAGGTCACCGTGGACCTCTCCGGCCGCCCCTACCTGGTGCACACCGAGCCCGAGAACATGGCGCCGATGATCGGCGCCTACGACACGACGATGACCCGGCACATCCTGGAGTCGTTCGTCGCCCAGGCGCAGATCGCCCTGCACGTCCACGTCCCGTACGGGCGCAACGCGCACCACATCGTGGAGTGCCAGTTCAAGGCGCTCGCCCGTGCCCTGCGCTACGCCAGCGAGCACGACCCGCGCGCGGCCGGCATCCTCCCGTCCACGAAGGGCGCCCTGTGACCGGCCTCAACACCATCCTGATCCTGGTCGGCCTGTTCCTGGCCGGCGGGGTCTACTCCTTCTCCAAGCAGGGCATGCCCAAGGGCGTCATCGTGCTGCTCTCCATCGCATCGCTGATGTGCCTGGTGGCGGGCGTCCTGCGCATTCAAGGTCTCTGGGACTAGGAAGCGACGAGCGACACGTGGATACGAAGAAGAAGGTCGTCGTCTTCGACTACGGCTTCGGCAACGTCCGTTCCGCCGAGCGCGCCCTCGCCCACGTCGGCGCGGACGTCGAGATCACCCGCGACTTCGACGCCGCGATGAACGCGGACGGGCTGCTCGTGCCCGGCGTCGGCGCGTTCTCGGCGTGCATGGAGGGCCTGAAGAAGGCCCGCGGCGAGTGGGTCATCGGCCGCAGGCTGGCCGGCGGACGCCCCGTCATGGGCATCTGCGTCGGCATGCAGATCCTGTTCGAGCGCGGCATCGAGCACGGTGTGGAGACCGAGGGCCTGGACGAGTGGCCCGGCACGGTCGGCCCGCTGAAGGCCGACGTCGTCCCGCACATGGGCTGGAACACCGTCGAAGCCCCCGAGGGCTCCCAGCTGTTCGCCGGACTCGACCCCGAGAGCCGGTACTACTTCGTGCACTCCTACGCGGCGCACGACTGGTCCCTCGAAGTCACCAACGCGAAGATCCGTGCCCCCAGGGTCACCTGGGCCACGCACGGCGAACGGTTCGTGGCGGCCGTGGAGAACGGCGCGCTGTGGGCCACCCAGTTCCACCCCGAGAAGTCCGGCGATGCCGGCGCCCAGCTGCTGACCAACTGGATCGAGACGCTGTAATGCCGAAGCTTGAACTGCTCCCCGCCGTAGACGTCCGCGACGGCCAGGCGGTCCGCCTGGTGCACGGCGAGTCCGGCTCCGAGACCTCCTACGGTTCCCCGCTGGAGGCCGCACTCGCCTGGCAGCGCGCCGGCGCCGAGTGGCTGCACCTCGTGGACCTGGACGCCGCCTTCGGCACCGGGGACAACCGGAGCCTCATCGCCGAGGTCGCCGGCGCCATGGACATCAAGGTCGAGCTGTCCGGCGGCATCCGCGACGACGCCTCGCTCGCCGCCGCCCTCGCCACCGGCTGCCGCCGCGTCAACCTCGGCACCGCAGCCCTGGAGACCCCGGAATGGGTCGCCAAGGTCATCGCCGAGCACGGCGACAAGATCGCCGTCGGCCTGGACGTGCGCGGCACCACCCTGCGCGGCCGGGGCTGGACCCGCGACGGCGGCGACCTCTACGAGACGCTGGCCCGCCTCGACTCCGAGGGCTGCGCCCGCTACGTCGTCACCGACATCGCCAAGGACGGCACCCTCCAGGGCCCCAACCTGGAACTCCTGAAGAACGTCTGCGCCGCCACCGACAAGCCCGTCGTCGCCTCCGGCGGCGTCTCCTCGCTGGACGACCTGCGCGCCATCGCCTCGCTCGTTCCGGCGGGCGTCGAGGGCGCGATCGTCGGCAAGGCCCTGTACGCGAAGGCGTTCACCCTCGAAGAGGCGCTGGAGGCGGTCTCCGTATGACCGAATCCGCATCCGTGCGCCGCGTCTCCTCCGGTGCCCCCTGGGAGGAGAAGTTCGGCTACTCCCGCGCCGTCGAACTGCCGAACGGCCTGGTGCTCGTCTCCGGCTGTACGTCCGTGGTGGGCGGCGAGATCGCCGCGGGCGGCCCGTACGACCAGACGGTCACCGCCTTCCACGTCGCCCTCGACGCGCTGAAGGAGCTGGGCCTCGGCCGCGAGGACGTCGTCCGCACCCGGATGTACGTCATGCACGCCCGGGACACCGACGAGGTCGGCCGCGCCCACAAGGAGCTGTTCGACGCCGTGCGCCCCGCCGCCACCATGGTCGTGGTCTCCGGCTTCGTGGACCCGGGCCTGGTCGTCGAGGTCGAGGTCGAGGCATACCGGGCGGGTGCGCGATGAGCCTCGCGGTACGCGTCATCCCCTGCCTCGACGTGGACAACGGCCGGGTCGTCAAGGGCGTCAACTTCCAGAACCTGCGGGACGCGGGCGACCCCGTCGAGATGGCGAAGCTGTACGACGCCGAGGGCGCCGACGAGCTGACCTTCCTGGACATCACCGCGTCCAGCGGCGACCGGGAGACCACCTACGACGTGGTGCGCCGCACCGCCGAGCAGGTCTTCATCCCGCTCACGGTGGGCGGCGGCGTCCGCACCCCGGACGACGTCGACAAGCTGCTGCGGGCCGGCGCGGACAAGGTGGGCGTCAATACGGCGGCCATCGCCCGGCCGGAGCTGATCCGGGAGATCGCCGAGCGCTTCGGCCGCCAGGTCCTGGTGCTCTCGGTGGACGCCCGGCGCACCCCGGAGGGCACGTTCGAGGTCACCACGCACGGCGGCCGCCGGGGCACCGGCATCGACGCCGTCGAGTGGGCCCACCGGGCGGCGGACCTCGGCGCCGGGGAGATCCTGCTCAACTCGATGGACGCCGACGGGACGAAGGACGGCTACGACACCGAGATGATCGCCGCCGTCCGCGAGCACGTCCGGGTCCCCGTCATCGCCTCCGGCGGCGCCGGCCGGCTCGCGGACTTCGCGCCGGCCATCGACGCCGGGGCCGACGCGGTCCTGGCCGCTTCCGTCTTCCACTTCGGCGACCTGCGCATCGCCGAGGTCAAGGGCGCGCTGGCGGAGGCCGGGCACCCGGTGCGCTGACCGGCCGGTTGTGCGCGTGCACAGACATGGGGCGTCCTTCCCTGGGAGGGCGCCCCACACGCGTACGCGCACCTTCCGGGCCCCGGTACGCGGGCCTAGCGTGCCGGGCGTGACTCCCCCCACGACCGTGCACCGTCCGCTCCGGCTGTACGGCCGTAGCGGTGAACTCGCCGCCCTGGACGCCCTGCTGACGCTCCTTCATCGCGGCGAGGGCGGCGCTCTGGTCCTCACCGCCCCGCCCGGCTCGGGCCGCACCGCCCTGCTGGCCCACGCCGTCGCGGCGCACCGCGACCGGGGCGCGGGACCCGTCCTCCACGTCGTCGCCGCCCCCGGCGAACGGTGGGTGCCGTACAGCGGGCTGCACGCGCTGCTGTGCGCGGCGGGCCCCGCACCCGGCAGCCCCGGCCCCGTACCGCGCGACGGCCTTCTCGCCCTGCTCCGGCGGACCGGCGGCGGCCGGCCGCTCCTCGTGTGCGTGGACGACGCCCACCTCTGGGACCCCGACTCCCGTGCCGCTCTCGCCTTCGCCGCCCGCCGGCTCGGTCCGGGCACCCCGGTCGCCGTGCTGATCGCCGCCGGGGACGAGGCCGGCTTCGCCGGGCTGCCCGCCCTCCGCCCCGGCCCCCTGGACGACGAGGCGGCCGCCGCGCTCCTGGACCGGCTCACCGGGGCGGACCGGGCCGACCCGGTGGTGCGGGGCGAGCTGCTCCGGGAGGCGGCCGGGAACCCCGGGCTGCTCACCGGTCTCGCCGCCTGCCTCACCCCCGCCCAGCTCGCCGGGCGGACCCCGCTGCCCTATCCGCCGCCCGGCGGCGAGGAGGTCCTGGCCGCCCACGCCGACCGCGTCGGCCACCTCCCCGCCGCCACCCGGGCCCTGCTCCTCATCGCGGCCGCCGCCCACGCGCACGAGCCGGAGGGCGCGGGGGCGGACCTCGCTCTCGTACACCGGGCCGCCGCGTCGGCCGCCGTCCCGCACCCCCCGGGCTTCACGGCCGGTGCGCTCCGGCGGGCCGGCGACCGCGTCCACTTCGGCGAGCCCCTGATGCGCCGCGCCCTTCTGCACCGGGCGCCCCCGGACCGCCGCCGCGCGGTGCACGCCCTGCTCGCCGGCCTGCTCGCGCCCGGGTACGCCGCCCTCGTCCAGCGGGCCTGCGCGTCCCCCGGCCCCGACGCCCCGCTCGCCGCCGCACTGGAGGCCGCCGCCGCCCCGCCCCGCCCGCACGCCGACCGCGCGACCGCCCTCGCCCACGCGGCCGCGCTGACCCCGGACGGGGCGACGAGGTCCGCCCGGCTCGTAGCGGCGGCCGAGCAGTACCGGCTCGCGGGGGACCCGGGGCGGGCGCGTGCCTCGCTGGCGCGGGCGGCGGCCCCGCCCGGCCACGGCCCCGCCCACCACACCCGCGGCCTGCTCGCCCTCGCCGACGGGCCCGCCCCGGACGCCCACGAGACCCTGCTCACCGCCGCCGCCCTGCTCGCCCCGCACGACCCCGGGAGCGCCCGGGACGCCCTGCTCGGGGCCGCCGAGGCCGCCTGGGCGGCGGGCGACGCCCTCGGCTACCTGGACGCGCTGACCCGTATCCCCGCGGACACCGCCGACCGGGACCTGGCCCACTACCGGGACGGGATGTGCGCCGTGCTGCGTGGCCGGATCGGTGCGGGGCACCGGCTGCTGCGCCGCTGTCTCGACTCCGGCGCCCGCGACCCGGGGGCGCTGCTACGGGCCGGGGCGGCCGGTCTGGTGCTCGGCGACCTCGACGCCGCCCGCCGGGCCGGGACCCGCGCCCTCGCCGCCGTGCACGCGAGCGGTGCCGACGCCCTGCTGCCGCAGGCGCTGGAACACCTGGCCTACGCGGAACTGCGCGCCGGCCGGCACGCCCGGGCCCGGGCCCATGCGCTGGACGGCCTGCGCGCGGCACGCCGTACCGGGCGGCCCAACACCGCCGCCCATCTGCACGCCGTACTCGCCCTCGCGGCCTCGGTGGAGAGCGGGGCGCGGGAGTACGCGGCGCACGCCGAGGCCGCGCTCGCGGGCGCCGCACCGCACGGGCTCGTCCAGGCGGAGACCCTGGCCACCTGGGCGCTGGCTCGGGCCGATCTGGCGGCCGGGCGCCCGGCGGAGGCGGCGGCGCGGCTCGACCCGCTCGTCCGGCCCGGGCCCCGGCGCGGCCACTTCGCCACCCGGATGCTCGCCGTGCCCTGCTACGTCGAGGCGTCCGTGCCGGCCGGGCGGGCGGTCCGGGGCGGGGGAGCGGACCCGGTGGCCGAGGCGGTGGCGGAGTTCGCCGTGTGGGCGACGCGCACCACGGACCCCCAGGTCCCCGCCCAACTGGCCCGCTGCCGGGCCCTGCTGGCGCCGGAGAGCGAGGCCGCCGGGCGGTACGGGGAGGCCCTGGCCCATCACGACCGGGCCGGCGGCGACTTCGAACAGGCCCGGACCCGGCTGCTGTTCGGGTCCTGGCTGCGCAGGCGCCGCCGTACCCGCGAGGCCCGCGAGCCGTTGCGGGACGCCCTCGTCGGCTTCGAGCGGTGCGGGGCCCCGGCCTGGGCGGCCCGGGCGAGCGGTGAACTGCGGGCCGCCGGTGCGGCGGTGGATCCCCCGGGGCCCGCCGGGGCGGCCGCGCCGCTGACCGGGCTCACCCCGCAACAGGCCCGGATCGCCCGGTGCGTGGCCGAGGGGGCCACCAACCAGGAGGTCGCCCGGCGGCTCTCGGTGAGCACCCGGACCGTCGACCACCACCTGCGCAACGTCTTCGCCGCGCTGGGCGTGCGCTCGCGGACGGAGCTGGCCGGGCTGCTGGGGAACGGGCGCTGAGAGCGCCCAAGTTGCGGGACCGTGATGAGAAGGAGGCCGCACGCCTCTAGGTACCGACTGGGCGGTATGTCATTCTGCGGGCGTCAGGATCATTCGGTGCGCCCGCGGCCCTGTCCTGGGCGAGGCGTGCCGGAACCGGCCGCGCACCGAGCCGGCCGAATCCCGGTGGAGGCCGCCATGCCGCAGGTCGTACGTTCACGGGTCAGGGCGCTGCACGCGCCGCCGCCCGTCGCCCCGGCCCCGCGCCGCTTCCGTTCGCTGGCCGACCGCGAGGCCGTCGCCGTCCTGCACCGGGCCGCCCGGGTGCTGGTCGCGGCGCTCCCGGAGCTGACGGACCGGATGGTGGAGGCGCTGCGGGAGCGGGAGCCCGCCTACCGCGCGGCGATCGAGGCCGCCCCGGCGGAGATCTGGCAGGAGGTGCACCAGTCGCTGCGGCACAACGTCGGTTCGCTCATCCAGCCCCGCGAGTTCCGGGAGGCCGCGCACCGCACCTCGCGGCGGATCGGCGAGGTCCGGGCCGAGCAGGGGGTGCCGCTGGACGCGGTCCTGCACGCGTTCCGGATGGGCGGGGCGATGGTCTGGCAGGACCTGGTGGACGAGACCGCCCGCCGCCACCCCGAGGACATCCGGCTGCTGGTCCATGTCGCCGCGGACGTCTGGAACTTCGTGGACGAGCACTGCGGGCTCGTCGCCGACGCCTACCGCGGGGCGGAGCGCCGCCTCGCCTGGCGCCGGGAGAACCGGCACCGCCTGATGACCGCCGCGCTGCTCGACGGCACCGCCCGGGTCGCCGACCTCCCGGACACGGCAGCGGCCCTCAGCCTGCCGGAGGACGGCCGGTACGCGGTGCTCGCGCTGCGCGACGCCCGCCGCTCCCCGCACGGCGCGGCGCACCCGCCCCTGGAACTGCCCGCCGGCCCGGACACCGTGTGGCACACGGGGGCCGAGGCGGAGTACGCCGTCCTGTCGCTGGGCCGGGCCGACGGCACGGACCCGGCGGACGCCCTCGCCGCGCTGGCCGCCGGCCTGTGCGTGCCGCCCGGGGCCCGGGCCGGCATCGGCTCGGCGGTGGACGGGCTGGCGGCGGTCGGGGACGCCCGGCGCCTCGCGGACACGGCGCTGCGGGCCTGCCCGGCGGAGGGCGGGACCGTCCTGCTCGACGCGCACCTGCCCGCCGCCCTGGTCGTCTCGTCCCCGGTGCTCGGCGCGGCCCTCGCCGACCGGGTCCTTGGCCCTCTGGACCGGCTGGACGCGGCGGACCGGGACGTGCTCATCGACACGCTCACCGCGTGGTTCGACGCGGACGGCTCGGCGCCCCGGGCGGGCGCCCGCCTCTACTGCCACCGCAACACCGTCCTCAACCGCCTCCGCCGCTTCGAACAGCTCACCGGCCGCTGTCTGACCCGCCCCTCGGACGCCACCGAGGTCTCCCTGGCGCTCGCGGCCCGCCGCCTGCTGCCGGGCTGAGACCCCGCGAGGTCCGTCCGGCCGGCGCGTACCAAGACGCGCAACATTTCTTTCGCAATAAATATTGCGCAAGTTTTCTTTCCTATCTACGCTCGGGACATGGCACGCGAAGAATCACGCCGGGTCTCCGACCTCGGCACCCTCAAGGCGTTCGGGCACCCCCTGCGGATGAAGCTCTACCGGGCCCTCTACATCTCCCGGCAGGCCACCGCGTCCCAGCTCGCCGAGCAGGTGGACGAGGCGGTCTCGCTCGTCAGCTACCACCTGCGCAAGCTCGCCGACCACGGGCTGATCGAGGAGGCCGACCGGCAGGGCAGGGACGGCCGCGAGCGCTGGTGGCAGCCCGCATCGGAGGGGCTGAGCTTCCACGACGAGGACTTCAGCGACGCGCCCGAGAAGGCCGCGACGCACTCCGCCGTCAGCAGGCTCTCCTTCGACCAGCACGTCGAGATGTACCGCCGCCACCTCGACGCGCACCGCACCTGGCCCGCCGAGTGGCGCCGCGCCTCCTTCAGCTCCGAGTACCTCGCCCGGCTGACCGCCGACGAGCTCGCCGCACTGGCGTCCGAGATGAACGACCTCATCAAGCGCTACGAGCAGCGGGGCCGCGTCCGCGAGGAGGCCGGCGACGGCGAGAACCGCGAGAACGTCGCGCTCCACGTGTACGGCTTCCCGTTCCGCACCTGACGGCCCCCGAGAGGACGAGACCGTGACCGCCACCCTGCCCGCCTCCGCCGAGGCCCCCGCCCGCCCGGCCCACCGCGACGGCAACGTCCTGCGCTGGCTCGGCGCGTACACCGCGTCCATGATCGGCGACAGCGTCTACTACATGGCCCTCGCCTGGGCCGCCGCCCGCACCGGCAACGCCTCGCAGACCGGCCTGGTGCTCGCCGCCGGCTCCATACCCCGGGCGGTGCTCCTGCTCGGCGGGGGAGTGCTCGCCGACCGGCTGGGCCCGCGCCGCGTGGTCATCGCCAGCGACACCGCCCGCTGCCTGGTGATCCTCGGCCTCGCCGGGACCCTGCTGCTCACCTCGCCCACGGTGTGGACGCTGATCGCCGTCGCGCTCGTCTTCGGCGCCGTCGACGCCCTCTTCCTGCCCGCCGTCGGCGCCCTGCCGCCCCGGATCACCGCCGCGTCCCAGCTCGCCCGCGTCCAGGGCATGCGCGGCCTCGCCACCCGGACCGCCAACGTCGTCGGCGCCCCGCTCGGCGGCGTCGCCGTCGCCCTCGGCGGCCCGGTCCTCGCCTTCGCCGCGGCCGGGATCCTCTTCGCCGTGTCGCTCCCGCTCCTGCTGGCCGTACGGATGGCCCCGCTGCCCGCATCCGAGTCCGCCGCCCCCACCGGCACCGCCTGGCACGGACTGGCCGACGGGCTGCGCCACATCCGCCGGCACCCGCTCCTCGGGCCCCTGATGCTCGTCATCGCCGTCAGCGAACTCGGCTTCGTCGGCCCCCTCAACCTCGGCCTCATCCTGCTCAGCGACGAACGCGGCTGGGGCGCCTCCGGCATGGGCTGGGTCATCGCCGCCTTCGGCACCGGAGCGGGCGCCTCCGCCCTCCTCCTCGCCGTACGCGGCCGCGTCCCCAGGGCCGGACTGGTCATGTGCCTGACCGTCCTCGTCGGGTCCTTCGCCATCGCGGCCCTGGCGTACGTGCCCTCCGTACCGCTCGCCGCGGCCGTCGGGGTCCTCGTCGGGCTCTTCGCCGGCCTCGGCGGCTCGCTGTGCGGCGCGCTCACGCAGACCGTCACCGACCCGGCCTACCTGGGCCGCGTCACCTCGGTCTCCACACTCTTCACGCACGCCCTCGCGCCGCTCAGCTACCCCGTCACCGGCGCCGCCGTCGCCCTCTGGGGCACCGGCCCGGTCTTCGTCGCCAGCGCCGCCCTGTGCGCCGCCGGCGCGGGCACCGGCCTGCTCCTCGCCCCGCTCCGCCGGGCGGAACTCCCGGGCTGACCGGGCGGCCCGAGCCCTGACGCGTACGGGCTACATGCCCAGCTTCGCCGTCGTCACCCGGCCGATCGCCTCCGGCTCGCCCTCCAGCTCCACCCGCGCCGCGTCCTGCCGCCCGAACGCGAACAGCAGCAGCTCGCCCGGTTCACCGGTCACCGTCACCACCGGCGTCCCCCGGTGTGCCACCGCGGTCTGCCCGTCCGGGCGGCGCAGCACCAGGCCCACCGGCGCCTTCCGGCCCAGCATCCGCGCCGCCTTCTCCGTACGCGCCCACAGCACGTCCGCGAAGACCGGGTCCAGCTCACGCGGCGTCCAGTCGGGCTGCGCCCGGCGCACGTCCTCCGTGTGGATGTAGAACTCCACCGTGTTCGCCGCCTCGTCCAGCTGCTTCAGGCCGAACGGGGACATCCGGGGCGGGCCGGTGCGGATGAGCTGGATCAGCTCCTCGTACGGCTTCTCGGTGAACTCGGCCATGACCCGGTCCCGCCGGGCCCTCAGCGGCCCGATGAGCGTCCCGGCCGCCGCGTCCGGCCGCCGCTCCCGCACCACCACATGGGCGGCCAGATCACGGGCCGTCCAGCCGTGGCAGAGGGTCGGGGCCTGCGGACCCGCCGCCTCCAACAGGTCGGCGAGCAGAAGACGTTCGCGCTTCGCATGGGTCGACATGCCCGCCAGCGTACGACCGCCGTCCCCCGTCCGCCCAGTGGACGCCCGCCCGGACACCCCGCGCCACCACGGCACAATGGGGCCCATGAGCAGCACGCCCCCGCCCGGCACCCCCCGGACCGCCAGCGACCTCGACCCCGCCATCGCCGCCCGCCTCAAGCGCGGCGCCGACGGACTCGTCCCGGCCGTCGCCCAGCAGTACGACACCGGCGAGGTGCTGATGCTGGGCTGGATGGACGACGAGGCGCTGCACCGCACCCTCACCACCGGCCGCTGCACCTACTGGTCCCGCAGCCGCCGGGAGTACTGGGTCAAGGGCGACACCTCGGGCCACATCCAGCTGGTCAAGTCCGTCGCCCTGGACTGCGACGCCGACACCGTCCTCGTCAAGGTCGACCAGACCGGCGCCGCCTGCCACACGGGCGACCGCACCTGCTTCGACGCCGACACGCTCTTCCTCGGACAGTAGGGTCTGCCGCCATGGACCTCGACACCTTCCGCAAGCTGGCCGTCGACCGGCGCGTCATCCCCGTCACCCGCCGCCTCCTCGCGGACGGCGACACCCCCGTCGGCCTCTACCGCAAGCTCGCGGGCGAGCGCACCGGCACCTTCCTGCTGGAATCCGCGGAGAACGGCCGCACCTGGTCGCGCTACTCGTTCATCGGCGTACGCAGCGCCGCCACGCTGACCACCCGCGACGGCGAGGCCCACTGGCTCGGCACCCCGCCGGTCGGCGTCCCCGTCGACGGCGACCCGCTGCACGCCCTGCGTGCCACCATCGAGGCCCTGCACACCCCGCACGACCGGGAATCCGGCCTCCCGCCCTTCACCGGCGGCATGGTCGGCTACCTCGGCTACGACATCGTGCGCCGCCTGGAGAAGATCGGCGAGAGCGGCGGCGACGACCTGAAGCTGCCCGAGCTGACCATGCTGCTCACCTCGGACCTCGCGGTCCTGGACCACTGGGCCGGCAGCGTCCTGCTCATCGCCAACGCCATCAACCACAACGACCTGGCCACCGGTGTGGACGAGGCGCACGCCGACGCCGTCGCCCGGCTCGACGCGATGGAGCGCGACCTGCGCCGCCCCGTCGAGAACGCCCCCGCCGCCCTGCCGCCCTCCGAGCTGCCCCCGTACACCGCGCTTTGGGGCGGCCAGGCGTACCAGGACGCCGTCGAGGACGTGAAGGAGCGCATCCGGGCCGGCGAAGCCTTCCAGGTGGTGCCCTCCCAGCGCTTCGAGACCCCGTGCACCGCGAGCGCCCTCGACGTCTACCGGGTGCTGCGCGCCACCAACCCCTCGCCGTACATGTACCTCTTCCGGTTCGACGGCTTCGACGTCGCCGGGTCCAGCCCCGAGGCCCTGGTCAAGGTCGAGGACGGCCGGGCCATGGTCCACCCCATCGCCGGAACCCGGCACCGCGGGGCCACCCCGCAGGAGGACCAGGCCCTCGCCGACGAACTCCTCGCCGACCCCAAGGAGCGCGCCGAGCACCTGATGCTCGTGGACCTCGGCCGCAACGACCTGGGCCGGGTCTGCGAACCGGGCAGCGTCGAGGTGGTCGACTTCATGTCCATCGAGCGCTACTCGCACGTGATGCACATCGTCTCCACCGTCACCGGCAAGGTCGCCCAGGGGCACACCGCCTTCGACGTGCTGACCGCCTGCTTCCCCGCCGGCACCCTCTCCGGCGCCCCCAAGCCCCGCGCCCTCCAGATCATCGAGGAGCTGGAACCCACCCGCCGGGGCCTGTACGGGGGCTGCGTCGGCTACCTGGACTTCGCCGGGGACTCCGACACCGCCATCGCCATCCGCACCGCCCTGCTCCGCGACGGCACCGCCTACGTCCAGGCGGGCGCGGGCGTCGTCGCCGACTCCGACCCGGTCGCCGAGGACACCGAGTGCCGCAACAAGGCGGCGGCCGTCCTCCGCGCCGTCCACACCGCCAACCGCCTCGGCGGCGTCTAGGGCCTGGCCGGGGGTCCTAGGGCCCCCGGCCAGGGGCGCGGTGGGGCGTTCCCGGCCGGTGAGGGATAGTGGAGTACGTGAGTGCCGTCCCCGTACCCCAGCCCCGTACCGAAGCCGCCGCCGCGCCCGACAGTGCGGGGAGCCGCCGCACCCTGGCCGCCGGCCTGCTCCTCGGGGCGGCCGGCGCGACCGTCGTCCTGCTCGCCTCCGGGCAGACCTGGGCCGAGGGCAAGGCCCCCGTCGGCGGCGGCAGCCTGCCGCTGAGCGCCGACGGGCAGGACGTCACCGGACTCCCCGCCGCCCTCGCGATCGTCGGCCTGGCCGCCCTCGTCGCCGTCTTCGCCGTACGCGGCGGCGGCCGGCGGGTGGTCGCCGGACTCCTCGCGCTCAGCGGACTCGGCGCCGCGCTCAGCGCCTTCCTCGGCGTGTCCGACAGCGGGGCGCTGGACGAGAAGGCCGCGCAGACCAGCGGTGACGCCGCCGCCACCATCACGACGCTCAGCCACACCGCCTGGCCGTACGTCACGGCGGCCGGCGGTCTGCTGATCCTGCTCGCCGGGCTGCTCGCCCTGCGCTACGGCAGCCGCTGGCCCACGATGTCCGGGCGCTACGAGCGCGACGGCACCCCCCGCCCCCGCAAGGCCCCCCGCCCGCTCGACCCCGACCGGCCCGAGGATCTGTGGAAGGCCCTGGACCGCGGCGAGGACCCGACGCGCGAGGCATGACCCCCCAGCTCACGTCCTACCCGCACGTACGGGACAATGACGGTGAGCTGGCACAGCGGCACGGGCCGTGGGCACAGCGACCCGAGCGATTCCAACAGCGCAACACCAACGAGGAGCAACTCATGGCGGGCAGCAGCCACGGACACACCCCGGCCGCCTGGACCGGTGTCATCATCGCCTTCATCGGCTTCTGCGTCGCGGGCGTCTTCATGGTCGCGGCCAACCCGGTCGGCTTCTGGGCCGGCATGGGCGTCATCCTGCTCGGTGGTGTCGTCGGCGTCGCGATGAAGGCCGCGGGCCTCGGCATGCCGAAGGAGTCGGCCGAGATGAGCGCCGCCCGAGCCCGCGCCGGCCAGGCGCAGACCTCCTGACCCCCGCACCACGTACGCCGGAAAGGCGCGGCCCGGACCGGGCTGCGCCTTTCCGCGTCAGCGGCGACAATCACCGGGTGGACGCAACGCCAACGCCAACGCCAGCCCCCGCCCCGGCTCCCGGGCCGCCGCCGCCCTTCGCCCCCGTGCGGGCCCCCCTCTTCCCCACGGCCCCCGCCGGCGCCTCGCGGCTGCGGCGGATCGCCGTCCCGGTGGGCGTGCTCGCCGGAGTCGTCGGCGCCTTCGGATACGTCGCCACCGTCGACCCGAACCAGCCCGGCCACTACCCCGTCTGCCCGCTGCTGCGGTTCACCGGCATCTACTGCCCGGGCTGCGGCGGCCTCCGCAGCGCCCACGCCTTCGCCCACGGCGACCTGGCCGCCGCCTTCGGCGCCAACGCGCTCGCCGTCGTCGGCTACGGGATCTTCGCCGTGCTGTGGGCCGTATGGCTGATCCGCGAGGCCCGCGGAAAGCCCCTGCGGATCGGGCTGCGGCCGGTGCACTGGTGGGCGATCGGCGCCGTACTGCTGCTCTTCACGGTCATCCGGAACCTCCCCTTCGGTTCCGCGCTCGCCCCGTGAAGTCCCAGGTAGTGGGACAGCGGCCGGGCGGATGCGGGCCCAGCGCCCTCCTGCGGATAACATCGGAGTGGCTGATCCTGTGGCCTGTTACGTTTTTTTGTCACCGTTCCGGAAGGGGGCCGCTCGCGTGAGTGTGCTCGACGAGATCATCGACGGCGTTCGCGCCGACCTCGCGGAGCGGCAGGCGCGCGTCAGCCTCGACGAGCTCAAGGAACGCGCCGCCCGTGCCCCCCGCGCCAAGGACGGTGTCGCCGCCCTGCGCGGCGAGGGCGTGACCGTCATCTGCGAGGTCAAGCGCTCCAGCCCCTCCAAGGGCGCGCTGGCCGCCATCGCCGACCCGGCCGCGCTCGCCGCGGACTACGAGGCCGGCGGGGCCTCGGTCATCTCGGTCCTCACCGAGGAGCGCCGCTTCGGCGGCTCGCTGGCCGACCTGGAGGCCGTCCGCGCCAAGGTCGACATCCCGATCCTCCGCAAGGACTTCATCGTCACCTCGTACCAGCTGTGGGAGGCGCGCGCGTACGGCGCCGACCTCGTGCTGCTGATCGTCGCCGCCCTTGAGCAGGAGGCCCTGGTCTCCCTGATCGAGCGCGCCGAGTCCATCGGCCTCACGCCGCTGGTCGAGGCGCACGACGAGGAGGAGGCCGAGCGCGCGGTCGAGGCCGGCGCCCGGATCATCGGCGTCAACGCCCGCAACCTCAAGGACCTCAAGGTCGACCGCTCCACCTTCGAGCGCGTCGCCCCCGAGATCCCCGCCCACGTCGTCAAGGTCGCCGAGTCCGGCGTCCGCGGCCCGCACGACCTGATCGCCTACGCCAACGCCGGCGCGGACGCCGTGCTGGTCGGCGAGTCCCTGGTCACCGGCCGCGACCCGCGGACCGCCGTCGCCGACCTCGTCGCCGCCGGCGCCCACCCCGCGCTGCGCCACGGACGGAGCTGACCCGGCCGTGTCGTCCGTTCCGCACCCCGAGCCGATGCGCTGCGCGCTGCCCTCGTGGCACCGCGGCTGCCGGGCGCCCGCGCGCCGGGTACGCGGCCGGCGGGTGCGGTACGTGATCGGCGCCGAGCCCGGTCAGGTCAACGGCATGCGATGGCGCACGACGCGCGCGCTGTAGAGCGAGCCCCGGCGCCGTCCCGCGTGTCCGAAACCGCCCCGGTCCCGGACCGGGGCGGCGCTCTGCTCACGGCGCAGACGGTGCAACCACCCCTGTGACGACTAGGAGCACGTCCCGCATGTCTTCCGACTTCTTCATCCCGGACCCGGAGGGTCTGATCCCCAGCGCCGAGGGCTACTTCGGCGCGTACGGCGGCAAGTTCATCCCGGAGGCGCTGGTCGCCGCGGTGGACGAGGTCGCCGTCGAGTACGAGAAGGCCAAGGCCGACCCCGCGTTCGCCGCCGAGCTCGGCGAGCTGATGGTCCACTACACCGGACGGCCCAGCGCCCTCACCGAGGTGTCCCGCTTCGCCGAGCACGCCGGCGGCGCCCGCGTCTTCCTCAAGCGCGAGGACCTGAACCACACCGGATCGCACAAGATCAACAACGTGCTGGGGCAGGCCCTGCTGACCCGGCGCATGGGCAAGACCCGCGTCATCGCGGAGACCGGCGCCGGACAGCACGGCGTCGCCACCGCGACCGCCTGCGCCCTCTTCGGCCTCGACTGCACCATCTACATGGGCGAGATCGACACCCAGCGCCAGGCGCTGAACGTGGCGCGCATGCGGATGCTCGGCGCCGAGGTCATCGCCGTGAAGTCCGGCTCCCGCACCCTCAAGGACGCCATCAACGAGGCGTTCCGCGACTGGGTCGCCAACGTGGACCGCACCCACTACCTCTTCGGTACGGTCGCGGGCCCGCACCCCTTCCCGGCGATGGTCCGCGACTTCCACCGCGTCATCGGCGTGGAGGCCCGACGGCAGATCCTGGAGCGGGCCGGCCGGCTGCCGGACGCCGCCGTGGCCTGCGTCGGCGGCGGCTCCAACGCCATCGGCCTCTTCCACGCCTTCGTGCCCGACGCGGACGTCCGCCTCATCGGCTGCGAGCCCGCCGGACACGGCGTGGAGACCGGCGAGCACGCGGCGACCCTGACCGCGGGCGAGCCCGGCATCCTGCACGGCTCGCGCAGCTACGTCCTCCAGGACGACGAGGGCCAGATCACCGAGCCGTACTCCATCTCGGCCGGTCTGGACTACCCGGGCATCGGCCCCGAGCACGCCTATCTCAAGGACGTGGGCCGGGGCGAGTACCGCGCCGTCACCGACGACGCGGCCATGCAGGCGCTGCGCCTGCTCTCCCGCACCGAGGGCATCATCCCGGCCATCGAGAGCGCGCACGCGCTGGCCGGGGCGCTGGAGGTCGGCAAGGAGCTGGGCAGGGACGGGCTGATCCTGATCAACCTCTCCGGGCGCGGCGACAAGGACATGGACACGGCGGCCCGCTACTTCGGGCTGTACGACACCGACGCGGCGGTCGAGGCGGATGCCGGCAGCCGGAACGCGGAGATCGAGGGGGACGCGCTGTGAGCGGCAACATCGAACTGCTGAACACCACGCTCGCCGCCACGCGGGCCGAGGACCGGGCCGCGCTCATCGCGTACCTGCCGGCCGGCTTCCCGACCGTCGACGGCGGCATCGAGGCCATCAAGGCCGCCGTGGCGGGCGGCGCCGACGTCATCGAGGTGGGGTTGCCGCACAGCGACCCGGTGCTCGACGGCCCGGTCATCCAGACCGCCGACGACATCGCGCTGCGCGGCGGCGTGCGGATCGCCGACGTGATGCGCACGGTGCGCGAGGCCCACGAGGCCACCGGGGCGCCGATCCTGATCATGACGTACTGGAACCCGATCGACCGGTACGGCGTCGAGCGGTTCACGGCGGAGCTGGCCGAGGCGGGCGGCGCGGGGTGCATCCTGCCCGACCTGCCGGTCCAGGAGTCCGCGCTGTGGCGCGAGCACGCGGAGCGGCACGGCCTGGCCACCGTCTTCGTCGTCGCGCCCAGCAGCAAGGACGAGCGGATCGCCACCATCACCGACGCGGGCTCCGGCTTCGTCTACGCCGCGTCCCTGATGGGCGTCACCGGCACCCGTGCCTCGGTCGGCGCGCAGGCGCAGGAACTGGTCCGGCGGACCCGGGCCACCACCGAGCTGCCGGTCTGCGTCGGACTCGGAGTGTCCGACGCCGCCCAGGCCGCGGAGGTCGCCGGCTTCGCCGACGGCGTCATCGTCGGCACGGCCTTCGTCAAGTGCATGCTGGACGCTCCCGACGAGGCGGCCGGCCTCGCGGCCGTCCGTTCGCTGGCGGCCGATCTTGCCGAAGGTGTTCGAAAGCGCTGACACCTGGGGTAACCCGAACGGGTGGACCTCGGTCCGGGGAGGCACGCGAGTGCCTCCCCGGGTCGTTTGCGCGGTGTGAGCGAGAAGAACGAACAGGGTAAGAGGGCCGCGCGAGACCGGCTGATCCAGCAGCGCGAGCAGGCGAAGGCGCGCGACCGCCGGCGCCGCACGCTGATCGTGTCCACGGCCGTGGTGGGGGTCCTGGGCCTGGCCGCCGTCGTCGGCGTGATCGCGGCGAACACCGACGGCAAGAGCGACAAGTCCAAGGCGTCCGGACCCGCCGTCGCCCCGTCCGGGGCGACCGGGAAGGACGCCCTGGCCATCCGGGTCGGCGCGGACGACGCCCCGTCCACGCTGACCATCTGGGAGGACTTCCGCTGCCCGGTCTGCGCCCAGTTCGAGACCGCGTTCCGCGACACGATCCATGAGATGGAGCGCGACGGCCAGATCAAGGTCGACTACCACCTCGCCACGATCATCGACGGCAACATGGGCGGCAGCGGCTCCCTCAAGGCGGCCAACGCGGCCGCCTGCGCGCAGGACGCCGGCAAGTTCCCCGCGTACCACGACGTGCTGTACAGCAACCAGCCGGCGGAGACCGACGACGCCTTCGGCGACAACGACAAGCTGATCAAGCTCGCCAAGAAGGTCCCCGGTCTTGACACGCCCGACTTCCGGGGCTGCGTCGAGGACGGCAAGCACGACGCGTGGGTGCAGAAGTCCAACAAGGCATTCAGCGACGGCGGCTTCCAGGGCACTCCGACGGCGCTGCTCAACGGAGAGTCGATCTTCCCGAAGAAGGGCGACGAGGCGATCACCGTGGCCAACCTGAAGAAGTGGGTCGCCGAGGCCAACAAGGGCAAGGAACCGGCCACCCCCACGGCCACGCCGTAGGGCCTCGGGGGCCGGCTCCCATGGGGCCGGCCGGGGGAATCGACGGCCCGCTCGTTACCCAGACGTTGCCGGGCGGGTTGTCCTCCCTCCCGTCCGGCAGGGTAGCGTCGACGCTGCCATGAACCTTGCCTACATTCCCAGCCCGTCGACCGGCGTGATCGATCTCGGACCGATCCCGCTCCGCGGCTACGCGTTCTGCATCATCATCGGTGTCTTCGTCGCCGTCTGGTTCGGCAACAAGCGCTGGATCGCCCGAGGAGGCACCGCCGGCACCGTTGCCGACATCGCCGTCTGGGCCGTCCCCTTCGGGCTTGTCGGCGGCCGGCTCTACCACGTCATCACCGACTACCAGCTGTACTTCAGCGACGGTGAGGACTGGGTCGACGCCTTCAAGATCTGGCAGGGCGGCCTCGGTATCTGGGGTGCGATCGCGCTGGGCGCGGTCGGTGCCTGGATCGGCTGCCGCCGCCGCGGGATCCCGCTGCCCGCCTGGGCCGACGCCCTCGCCCCCGGCATCGTGCTCGCCCAGGCGTGCGGCCGCTGGGGCAACTGGTTCAACCAGGAGCTGTACGGCAGGGCGACCGACGTCCCGTGGGCGCTGAAGATCAGCGACGGGCCGAACCGGTTGGCCGGCACCTACCACCCGACCTTCCTGTACGAGTCGCTGTGGTGCGTCGGCGTGGCCGTCCTGGTGGTCTGGGCCGACCGCCGCTTCAAGATGGGCCACGGCCGGGCGTTCGCGCTGTACGTCGCGGCGTACTGCGCGGGGCGCGCGTGGATCGAGTACATGCGGGTGGACGAGGCGCACCACATCCTGGGCCTGCGGCTCAACGTGTGGACCGCGCTGATCGTGTTCGTGCTCGCGGTGACGTACATCGTGATCTCGGCGAAGATCCGCCCGGGCCGCGAGGAGGTCGTCGAGCCGGGGGCGCCGGAGGCGCCGGAATCCTCGGACGAGTCCAAGGACGACGCCGCCGACGAGGCCGATGCGAAGCCGGACGCCGACGCGGATGCGGACGCGCCGAAGGCGGACGGTACGGCGGAGGCCGCGAAGGGCTGACGCCGCGCGCCAGCTGAGTGAGGGGCCGCCGAGGTATTCGGCGGCCCCTTCGCCGTCGTGGGGTGTCCTCAATCGCCGGACGGGCTTGATTTTGCCGCTCACCGTTGAATTGGCTCCGCCGGACGGGCTTGATTTTGCCGCTCGCCGTTGATGCGGCGGAAATCCAGCCCGTCCGGCGATTGAGGACAAAGCGGTAAGGGTGGAGCGCCAGGTCACCGCTTCCGTTGGGCCAGCGCCAGCGTCCGCCGCGCCTGCGCAACCACCGCCGCGTCCACGAAGCGGCCGTCCGGGAGGGCCTGCGCGCCCGCCTGGTCGCGGGCCGCCTCCACGATTTCCCAGGCCGCTTCGACCTCCTGCGGTGTCGGGCGGAACGCGCGTTCGATCACCGGGAGCTGGCGGGGGTGGATCGCCGCCCGGCCCAGGAAGCCCAGGGCCCGGCCATGGACGCAGGAGGTCCAGAGGCCGTCCAGGTCGCGGACGTCCGCGAAGACCGACTGCGTGGGCGGCGCCAGGCCCGCCGCCCGGGCGGCGACCACCACCCGGCTGCGCGACCAGTCGAGCCCCGTGTCCTCCCGTACGCCCAGATCCGCGCGGAGGTCCGCCTCACCCAGGGCGATGGCCCGGACCTGGGGGTGGGCGGAGGCCACCGAGTACGCGTGCTCGATACCGAGCGCCGACTCCAGGAGCGGGCACAGGGCCACCCCGGGGGCCAGCGCCGCGATGTGGTGCACGGACGCGGCATGGGTGATCTTCGGCAGCCGCAGCCCGCCGAGCCCCGGCAGCCCGGCGAGCGCCCCGACGTCCGCCTCGTCGTTGACCCGCACGTGCACGGGCGGCCCCGTGTCGGCCGGCGGGTCCGACAGCAGCTCCACCGTCGCCGCGCGGGCGTACTCCTTGCGGTCGGGGGCGACCGCGTCCTCCAGGTCCACGATCACCACGTCCGCCCCCGAGGCGGCCGCCTTGCGCACGACGTCCGGCCGGTCCCCGGGCACGTACAGCAGGGTGAGGGGGGCCGCCGCGCTCACAGCACCCGCTCCGCCCGCAGCGCCGAGATCTCGGGCCCGCTCAGCCCCAGCTCGGTCAGGATCTCCTCGGTGTCGGCCCCGTGCGGGCGGCCCGTCCAGCGGATCGCGCCCGGCGTCCGGGAGAGCCGGAAGAGGACGTTCTGCATCCGCAGCGGGCCCAGCTCCGGGTCGTCCACCTCGGTGACCGTGTCCAGTGCCCGGTACTGCGGGTCCTCCATCACGTCCCGTACATCGTGGATGGGGGCGATGGCGGCCTCCGCCTTCTCGAACGCGGACAGGGCCTCCTCCCGGCTGTGCCGGGCGATCCAGCGGCCCACGGCCTCGTCCAGCTCGTCGCTGTGCTCGGCGCGGGTGGCGCCCGAGGCGAACCACGGCTCGTCGATCAGGTCCGCCCGCCCGACCAGCCGCATCACCCGCTCCGCGACGGACTGCGCGGAGGTGGAGACGGCCACCCACTGCCCGTCCGAGGTGCGGTAGGTGTTGCGCGGGGCGTTGTTGCGCGACCGGTTCCCGGTGCGCGGCTGTACGTAACCGAGCTGGTCGTACCAGAGCGGCTGCGGGCCGAGCACCGTCAGGATCGGCTCGATGATCGCCATGTCGACCACCTGCCCCTCGCCGGTCCGGTCGCGGCCGGCCAGGGCGGCCATCACCGCGTACGCCGTGGCGAGCGCGGCGATCGAGTCGGCCAGCCCGAACGGCGGCAGGGTCGGCGGTCCGTCCGGCTCCCCGGTGATCGCCGCGAAGCCGCTCATCGCCTCGGCGAGCGTCCCGAAGCCGGGCCGGTGGGAGTACGGGCCGAACTGCCCGAAGCCCGTGACGCGCACCAGCACGAGCCGGGGGTTGACCGCGTGCAGCTCGTCGGGCCCGAGGCCCCACCGTTCCAGCGTGCCCGGCCGGAAGTTCTCGATGATCACGTCGGTGCCGGCGGCGAGCCGCAGCAGCACATCGCGGCCCTCCGGGGCGGACAGGTCGAGCGTCAGGTTGCGCTTGTTGCGGCCGAGGAGCTTCCACCACAGGC
Source organism: Streptomyces sp. NBC_00209 (assembly GCF_045206345.1). Lineage (NCBI taxonomy): Bacteria > Bacillati > Actinomycetota > Actinomycetes > Kitasatosporales > Streptomycetaceae > Streptomyces > Streptomyces sp. NBC_00209. Next base: position 5,464,251 of record NZ_CP108121.1, read on the forward strand.
CCACGCCGTCCTTCGAGGGCCCGTGGCCCCGGGAGGGGTCGGGGCGGACCGGATGCTCGACCTTGATCACCTCGGCGCCGAAGTCGCCCAGCATCGTCGCGCAGAGCGGGCCCGCGAAGAGCGTGGCGAGATCGACCACCCGCAGTCCGGTGAGCGGCGGCGCCGCTGGGGCGCTCACGCGCCGTCGATTTCGCTGCGGTACGGCATGGAGACCGAGGCGCCCGGCTTCTGCACGCAGAGCGCGGCGGCGGCCGAGGCCCAGGCGACGGCCTGCGGGACGGGGCGCCCCTCGCCGAGCGCCACGGCCAGGGTGCCGACGAAGGTGTCCCCGGCGCCGGTGGTGTCGACGGCGGTCACGTCCGGGGCCGGGAAGTGGATGGTGCGGCTGCCCCGGGCCGCGTACAGGCTGCCCTTCGAGCCCAGCGTGATGAGCACCGCGGGGACCTGGCCGAGCAGGATCTCCGCCGCCGCGTGCGGGTCGTCGTAGCCGGACAGCCCGGCCGCCTCGTGCTCGTTGGGGATCAGCAGGTCGACGTGGTCGAGGAGCTCGGGGGGCAGCTCCTGTACGGGGGAGGGGGTGAGCACGGTCCGTACGCCCTGGGCGTGACCGGCGCGGGCGCCCTCGATCACGGCGGACATCGGCAGCTCCAGCTGGAGCAGCAGCAGATCCGCCTCGGCGATGGCGGCCACCTCGCCCGGGCCGAGCGCGGTCAGGGTGCCGTTGGCGCCGGGGATGACCACGATCGCGTTGGAGCCCTTGGCGTCGACCACGATGTGGGCGGTGCCGCTGGGGCCCTCGGCGGTGTGCAGCAGGTCGGTGTCGACGCCGGACTGCTCCAGGTTCTCCCGCATCCGTACGCCGTACTCGTCGTCGCCGACCGCGCCGATCATCAGCACGTCACCGCCCGCGCGGGCGGCGGCGACCGCCTGGTTGGCGCCCTTGCCGCCGGGGATGGTGCGGAACTCCCGTCCGGTGACGGTCTGGCCGCGTTCCGGGGCCCGGTCGACGTAGGCCACAAGATCCATATTGGTGCTGCCGAGCACCGCGATCCTGGTCATGGGCGGAGTGCCTCCTCGTGGGTGAGCCGGTGGGTCAGGGCGGCCAGGGTGTCGAAGCCGGACCCGTCGAAACCGGGGACGGACGTGGCGAGCCGGTTCTTCAGCGGGGTGGTCCACCGGTCGGGCAGCGCGTCCGGCCGGCCGGCGAGCAGCCCGGCGAGCGAACCGGCGGTCGCGCCGTTGGAGTCGGTGTCCCAGCCGCCGGACACCGCCTTGCAGACGGAACCGGTGAAGTCGCCGTCGGCGTGGGTGAGGGCGGCGGCCAGCAGGGCCGCGTTGGGCAGCACGTGCACCCAGTGGTACCTGCCGTACGCCGCGTGCAGCCGGTCCACGACCGTATCGAAGTCCCGCTCCTCGCGGGCGGCCGCGATGCCGTCCCGTACGGCCGCCGCGAACCGCGAGCGCGGCGGCACCACGCGCAGGCCGGTGGCCAGGCAGCCGTGCACGTCGGTCTCGCCGTCGGCCGCCTCGGCCAGCGCCGCCGCCGTGAACATCGCGCCGTAGACGCCGTTCCCGGTGTGGGTGAGGACCGCGTCGCGGTACGCCTGCTCCGCGGCGCCCGCCGGGTCGCCGGGCCGGGTCCAGCCGTGCACGTCGGCCCGGATCTGCGCGCCGATCCATTCCCGGAACGGGTTGCGGTGCCGGGCGGTGTCCGGCGGCTCGATGCCGTCGAGCAGATTGCGGTACGCGATCCGCTCGGCGGTGAACGTACGCCCCGCCGGGAGCTCGTCCAGCCACAGCCGGGCCAGGTCCGCGGTGGTGAACGCGGTGCCGTGCCGCTGGAGCAGCAGCAGGGTGAGCAGGGGGTGGTTGAGGTCGTCGTCCTCGGGCATCCCGTCGATGTTCTCGGCGAGCGAGGTGGCCGCGGAGCGCCGGTTCCACGGGTAGGTGGCGGCCAGCGGGGCGGGCAGGCCCCGGGCGGTGAACCAGGTGTTCAGCGGCCAGTTGCCGGTGGCCCGGGCGAGGGCGCGGATCCCTTCCAGCGGCAGCTTCTCGACCGGTTTGCCCAGCAGGCACCCGGCGGCCCGGCCCAGCCAGGCGGCGTGCAGCCGCTCCGGACCGGCGGTCCGCACGTCCCGGGCGTGCGGCCACTGCGGGCAGGCGGCCCGGATCTCGTCCAGGCCGTCCGGCTCGTCACCGGCCAGCGGGGACTCCAGCAGGGCGAGTTCGTCGAGCAGCCGTTCGGCGACCGCGCGCAGCCCGGGCGGGGCGCCGGGGTCGGACGCGCCGGCACGCTCCGGGGCGGGGGAGCCGCCGGCCTCGTACCACCGGCGGGCGAGGGCGCGCGCGTCGCGGCCGTCCTCGGCGGCCTGCCGCAGCTCGTGGCCCACCAGGTCCTCCGGCTGTACCCAGGTCACCCGCACCGCCGTGGTCACGGGGTACCCGCCAGCGTCGCGAAGGCGGCCTCGTGGGCGCGGCGGCGGGCGGTGTCCCGGGCGAACACCTCGCGGGCGACCTCGGCCAGGGTCCGGGCCGGGGCGCGCAGATCGAGGCGGCTGGCCTCCGCGACCGTCGCGGCCCAGTCGGCGGGGACGGCCCGCTCGCCGTACAGGGCGCCCGCGAGCGCGCCGCTCATGGTGGCGATCGAGTCGCAGTCGCGGCCGTAGTTGACCGAGCCGAGGACCGCCTGCCGGTAGTCCCCGCCGGCCGCCAGCAACATGCCGAGGGCGACCGGCAGCTCCTCGATCGCGTGCAGCCGGGACGGGCGGCGGGCGCCGAGCGAGGGCTCTCGGTAGTCGGGGCCGACGGTGTCGAAGGGGGCGACGGCCGCGCGCAGCGGGACGAGCGCCGACTCGACGTCCCGGTGGCGGGAGGCCGCCTCGCAGACGGCCTCGATCGCGGCACGGGTGCCGTCCTTGGCGAGCGACAGGCACGCCTCCACGACCGTGGCGGGCGTCGCCCCGGGCGCGCAGGCGGCGGCGACCGCGGCCGCGAAGACGCCCGCCGCCTCCCTGCCGTAACTCGACTGGTGGGCGCCCGCGACGTCGATCGCCTCGGCGTACGCCGCCTGCGGATGGGCGGCGTTCACCAGGCCGACCGGGGCCATGTACATCGCCGCCCCGCAGTTGACGATGTTTCCGGAGCCCGCCTCGCGCGGGTCGACGTGCCCGTAGTGCAGCCGGGCGACGATCCACTTCTCCGCGAGGAAGACCCGCTGGAGCGGCAGCGCCTCGGCCTCCAGCTCGGGAATCCAGCGGGGTTCGCCGATCATCTCCGGTACGAGGTGGTCGGCGACCGCGTACGCGTCGAGATGGCCGCGCACCTTCCCGTACACCCGGACCAGCGCGTGCGTCATCAAGGTGTCGTCGGTGACGTGCCCGTCGCCCTTGTGGTACGGGGCGATCGGGCGGGCGGTCCGCCAGTCGTCGCCGTCCCAGGGGCCGACGATCCCGGTGATCCTGCCGCCGTGCCGGGCCGTGATCTGCTCCGGGGAGCGGCCCTCGACCGGGCCGCCCAGCGCGTCGCCGACGGCGGCGCCGACGAGGGCACCGGCGATCCGGTCATCGAGCGTGGGCGTCGTGGCTGTCGTGGGGGAGGGGGATGTCGTGGGCGCCAGGGGCACGGTGGATGTCATGTCCGGATTGTCCACCCGTGGGGGCCGGTTCCGTGGCTGCCAGCAGCCCGGCGAGTTCCACCAGATCCGTGCCGGCGAACCGGGGGAGCGCGCAGCCGGCCAGCGTCCGGCAGGTCTCCCGCCAGCCGTCGGGCACGGAGCCGATGGTGCCCAGTGCCCCGGTCAGCGCCCCGGCCAGGGCGGGTGCGGAGTCCGCGACCCGGGACAGGCAGGCCGCCGCGGGCACGGCCTGCGCGATGTCGCCCCGGGACGCGGTGGCCAGAGCGAGGGCGACCGGTACGGTTTCGGCGGCGGCGATCCCGTAGCTGTAGACGTGGTCCACGATCTGGTGCTCCAGGACCGGGACGAGCGCGAACGCCCCGGCCCGTTCCCCGGCGAACTCCCGGGCGATCCGGACCGCGTGGGCCGCGTTGCGGGCGATCTCGGTGCCGTCGGGGAGCTGGGCCAGCGCGGCGTTCACGGCCGTGTCCACGTCCGCCCCGCCCAGCGCCTCGGCGCTCGCGGCGGCCATCGCCCGCGCCCCGTGCACCCCGTCGCCGTCCTGCGTGAAGCGCGCGTCGAACTCGGCGAGTTCCGCCGCCGCGTGCGGGTCGCCCGGGTGGACGACCGCGAGCACGGCCGCCCGTACGCACGCCGCGTCGTCGAAGTAGTGCGGGTTGTCGTGCCCGGTGGCGGGCGGCCGCAGCCCGGCCGCGAGGTTCCCGAGCCCGGCCCGCACCGAGATCCGGGCGCGCAGCGGCAGCACGGCCGCCTCCACCTCGGGCGCGCGGGCCGCGGCCGCGGCGACCTCGGCGGCGAGCGCGTTCCAGGCCCCGGCGACGGCGGCGCGCACCCGCCCCGGTCCGGCGGCCGCCAGCACGGTCGCCGCCGCGAAGGCCGCCCACTCGGCGTCGTCGGACGGGCCGAGCCGCAGCGGCTCGGGGGGCTGGTTGAGCGCGATGGGCACGGGGAGCGTGGTCGTCGCGTTGTGCTCGGCGAAGGTGTCCAGCTCGCGGGTCAGCCGCCGGGTCCACTCCGGCATCCGGGCCGCCCGGTGCCGGGCCGCGGGCCACCCCGCGGCGTCCCCGGCGGCCAGCCCGATCAGCAGCCCCTCGATGCGGGCGCGCCGTGCGCCGCTCATCGCCGCACCGCCCCCTCGCCACCGGGTTCTCCGTCCGCCGCGCCCGCCAGCAGGTCCGCGACGTCCACCACGTGGTACCCCCGCATCGACGGCAGGCAGCTGCCACGGACCGGGCCGATCGCGTCCGCCCAGAGGCGCGGGATGGCCGACGCGCCGTGCAGGGCACCGGAGAGGGCGCCCGCCACCGCGGCCGTCGTGTCGGCGTCGCGGCCCATGTTGACGGCCATGAGCACCGCCGTACGGAAGTCGCCGCGCGCCGCGGCGAACGCGCCGAAGGCCAGGCCGACCGCCTCCGGGGCCAGGTCGGTCCAGGGGTAGCCGCCGACCACCACGGCCGAGCGGACCGCGCGTTCGCCGGTGAGGCGGTCGGGGTACGGGCGCTGCGCCGCCGTCACCGCGCGGCGCAGGGAGCGGGCCGTCCAGGAGTCCATGGGGACGACCGAGAGCGCGGCGGCGATCACCGAGGTGACCGAGGCGCCGGTCATCGCGGCGGCCACCCCGGCGGCCACCGCCTGGCCGCCGTAGATGCCCTCGCCCTCGTGGCTGACCCGGCCGTCGACCGCGACCAGCCGGGCCGCCTCGGCGGGGCGGCCGGCCGCGAAGACGCCGAAGGGCGCGGCCCGCATCGCCAGGCCGTCGCTCCAGGCGTGCCGGTGCTGGGCGGAGATCGGCGCGGCCAGACCCCGGCGCAGGTTCTCCAGCGTGCCGCGCTCGCTGAAGCCGGCGCCCCGGAACGGCCCCTCGTCCAGGTCGGCGATCCACAGCCGCCAGGCCCGCTCGACATCGGTGACGGTGAGCTCCGAGCCGTGCCGGGCCAGCAGCAGCCCGGAGAAGATCGCGTACTCCGTGTCGTCGGTGCCCGCCGGGTCGTCGCTGACGAAGCCCTCGATCCGGCCCCAGCGGCGGCGGATCTCGGAGGGCCGCATGTTCTCCGCCGGGGCGCCGAGCGCGTCGCCGACCGCGAGGCCGAGCAGCGCGCCCCTGGCCCGGTCGACGGACCCGCCCGGTTCCGGATCGTCCGGAGGCCGTGCCGTCTGTGTGCCGCCCGCCCGCGGCGCCGTCGGATTTCCTGCGACCGTCTCCATCGCGTCGACCCTTCGCTCGTACCGAGCCAGTACTCGTGCCTGTGGGATCCGTTCCACGCCGAGCCCGGACGAAGGCCGGTTACGCACACAAAAGGGCCACTCGGATGACGCCTTCCGGACAGCAAGGCAAGCCGTACCTATCCGGTTACGCAGGGTGGTAAGTACGGCCTTCCTTGCTGGCAGGAGCGATTTTTCGTGCGTATTTTCGATGGTGTCGAGCGGGGGCGGGCGGGCAGGAGGTCCGTCTCCGGAGAACCCGGACCAGGGGAGAGGGATACGTCGTGGCCATCATCGAGACCGACGCCGTACTGCACGAGGCGCACCGGGACAACCACACCCACCGCGACGTCAACGGCGGCTGGCTGCGTCCCGCGGTCTTCGGCGCGATGGACGGCCTCGTCTCCAACCTGGCCCTGATGACCGGCGTCGCCGGCGGCGACGTCTCGCACCGCACCATCGTCATCACCGGCCTCGCCGGGCTGGCCGCCGGGGCCTTTTCCATGGCGGCCGGCGAGTACACCTCCGTGGCCTCCCAGCGCGAGCTGGTCGAGGCCGAGCTGGACGTCGAGCGGCGCGAGCTGCGCAAGCACCCCGTGGACGAGGAGCGGGAGCTCGCCGCGCTCTACGCGTCCCGGGGCGTCGAGCCCGCGCTCGCCCGCGAGGTCGCCCGACAGCTCTCGCGCGATCCGGAGCAGGCCCTCGAAATACACGCCCGCGAGGAGCTGGGCATCGACCCGGGTGACCTGCCGTCGCCCCTGGTGGCCGCCGTCTCCTCGTTCGGCGCCTTCGCGCTGGGCGCCCTGCTGCCCGTGCTGCCATTCCTGCTGGGGGCCGGTGCGCTGTGGCCGGCCGTGCTGCTGGCGCTCGCCGGACTGTTCGGCTGCGGCGCGGTGGTGGCCCGGGTGACCGCCCGCAGCTGGTGGTTCAGCGGACTGCGCCAGCTGGCGCTGGGCGGCGCGGCCGCCGCGATCACGTACGGCCTGGGCGCCCTGTTCGGCGTGGCGATGGGCGGCTGACCCCGCCTGCTTCGTACGCGTAACGGGCCGGTTCACGCAACCGCCCCGTTACGCGTATGCCACGCGTGTGACGTACGTCTTGGCCCGGGCCTCTGGGCGCGACCACGCCGCGCACCGTAAAATGAGTCTCTATGCAGGGCTGCACATATGTAGCCACTACCCGGCGGTTTCGTTTTCCCCGCCACCGGGCATGAGCCGTAGACACCGCAGGCAACGACGCCTGCTCTCCGCGTCTCCCGGGCGCCGATCCTCCGACAGCGACCCACTTCACCGTCGTCGACGGTGTCCGCATGTTGGAATGGTTCATCCGCTTTTTGAGAAGCGCCCCATCATGTAATCTGCACGAAATTTCGCAGAGGGCCAACGTCGTCCCTCGGCACATATGCCACGACGACGACGGGAGAGCCGATGCGCACCGACGCCTGGTCGCCCATGGACGGTCGCCCCGCCCCCCAGGGGATGTACGACCCCCGCAACGAGCACGACGCCTGTGGCGTGGGGTTCGTAGCCACTCTGACCGGTGTGCCCGGCCACGAGATGGTCGAGCAGGCTCTGACCGTGCTCCGCAACCTCGAACACCGCGGTGCCACCGGATCGGAGCCCGACTCCGGTGACGGTGCCGGCATCCTGCTCCAGGTCCCGGACACGTTCCTGCGCGCCGAGGTCCCCTTCGCGCTCCCCGAGGCCGGTGGCTACGCCGTCGGCATCGCCTTCCTGCCCGCCGACGACTCCACCGGTGCCGTCCGCGAGCTGGAGAAGATCGCCGGCGAGGAGGGCCTGACGGTCCTCGGCTGGCGCGAGGTCCCGGTCACCCCGGACATCCTCGGCAACGGCGCCCGCGCCACCATGCCCGAGTTCCGCCAGCTCTTCGTCTCGGACGGCGAGAGCACCGGCATCGCCCTGGACCGCAAGGCGTTCCTGCTGCGCAAGCGCGCCGAGCGCGAGGCCGGGGTCTACTTCCCGTCGCTCTCCGCCCGCACCATCGTCTACAAGGGCATGCTCACCACCGGTCAGCTGGAGCCGTTCTTCCCGGACCTCTCCGACCCCCGGTTCGCCACCGCGGTCGCCCTGGTCCACTCGCGCTTCTCGACCAACACCTTCCCGAGCTGGCCGCTCGCCCACCCGTACCGTTTCGTCGCGCACAACGGCGAGATCAACACGGTCAAGGGCAACCGCAACTGGATGAAGGCCCGCGAGTCCCAGCTCGCCTCCGGCCTCTTCGGCGACGCGCCGCTCGACCGGATCTTCCCCGTCTGCACCCCGGACGCATCCGACTCCGCGTCCTTCGACGAGGTCCTGGAGCTGCTCCACCTCGGCGGCCGCTCGCTGCCGCACTCGGTGCTGATGATGGTCCCCGAGGCGTGGGAGAACCACGACTCGATGGACCCGGCACGCCGCGCGTTCTACCAGTACCACTCCGCGATGATGGAGCCCTGGGACGGCCCGGCCTGCGTCACCTTCACCGACGGCGTCCAGGTCGGCGCGGTCCTCGACCGCAACGGTCTGCGCCCCGGCCGCTACTGGGTCACCGACGACGGCCTCGTCGTGCTCTCCTCCGAGGTCGGCGTCCTGGACATCGACCCGGCCAAGGTCGTCCGCAAGGGCCGCCTGCAGCCCGGCCGCATGTTCCTCGTGGACACCGCCGAGCACCGCATCATCGAGGACGACGAGATCAAGGCGTCCCTCGCCGCCGAGCACCCCTACCAGGAGTGGCTGGAGACCGGCGAGATCGAGCTGGAGGACCTCCCCGAGCGGGAGCACATCGTCCACACGCACGCCTCCGTCACCCGCCGCCAGCAGACCTTCGGGTACACCGAGGAGGAGCTGCGCGTCATCCTCGCCCCGATGGCCCGCACCGCCGGCGAGCCCCTGGGCTCCATGGGCACCGACTCGCCGATCGCCGCGCTCTCGGCCCGCCCCCGGCTGCTGTTCGACTACTTCACCCAGCTGTTCGCGCAGGTCACCAACCCGCCGCTGGACGCCATCCGCGAGGAGCTCGTCACCTCGCTGCGCTCCGTGCTCGGCCCCTCGGGCAACCTCCTGGAGCCGGACGCCGCGTCCTGCCGCAGCGTCGCGCTGCCCTTCCCGGTGATCGACAACGACGAGCTGGCCAAGCTCATACACATCAACGCCGACGGCGACATGCCGGGCATGAAGGCCGCCACGCTCTCCGGCCTCTACCGGGTGCACGGCGGCGGCGACGCGCTGGCCGCCCGGATCGAGGAGATCTGCACCGAGGTCGACGCCGCCATCGAGGACGGCGCCCGCCTGATCGTCCTGTCCGACCGGCACTCCGACGCCGAGCACGCGCCGATCCCCTCGCTGCTGCTCACCTCCGCCGTCCACCACCACCTCATCCGCACCAAGCAGCGCACCCAGGTGGGCCTGCTGGTCGAGGCCGGTGACGTCCGCGAGGTCCACCACGTCGCGCTGCTGATCGGCTACGGCGCCGCCGCGGTCAACCCGTACCTGGCCATGGAGTCCGTCGAGGACCTGGTCCGGGCCGGCACCTTCATCGAGGGCATCGAGGCCGAGCAGGCCATCCGCAACCTGATCTACGCCCTGGGCAAGGGCGTCCTGAAGGTCATGTCCAAGATGGGCATCTCCACGGTCGCCTCCTACCGGGGCGCCCAGGTCTTCGAAGCGGTCGGCCTCGACCAGTCCTTCGTGGACCGGTACTTCAACGGCACCGCCACCAAGATCGGCGGCGCCGGTCTCGACGTCGTCGCCAAGGAGGTCGCCGCCCGGCACACCAAGGGCTACCCCGCCTCCGGCATCTCCGCCTCGCACCGCGCGCTGGAGATCGGCGGCGAGTACCAGTGGCGCCGCGAGGGCGAGCCGCACCTGTTCGACCCGGAGACGGTCTTCCGCCTCCAGCACGCCACCCGCAACCGCCGGTACGACATCTTCAAGAAGTACACGGACCGGGTGAACGAGCAGTCCGAGCGGCTGATGACGCTCCGCGGCCTGTTCGGCTTCACCTCGGACCGCCCCTCGATCGACATCGAGGAGGTCGAGCCCGTCTCGGAGATCGTCAAGCGCTTCTCCACCGGCGCCATGTCCTACGGCTCCATCTCGCGCGAGGCCCACGAGACCCTCGCCATCGCGATGAACCAGCTGGGCGGCAAGTCCAACACCGGTGAGGGCGGCGAGGACGCCGACCGGCTCTACGACCCGGCCCGCCGCTCGTCCATCAAGCAGGTCGCCTCCGGCCGCTTCGGTGTCACCAGCGAGTACCTGGTCAACGCGGACGACATCCAGATCAAGATGGCCCAGGGCGCCAAGCCCGGCGAGGGCGGCCAGCTGCCCGGCCACAAGGTCTACCCGTGGGTCGCCAAGACCCGGCACTCCACCCCGGGCGTCGGCCTGATCTCCCCGCCGCCGCACCACGACATCTACTCCATCGAGGACCTGGCTCAGCTGATCCACGACCTCAAGAACGCCAACCCGCAGGCCCGCATCCACGTGAAGCTGGTCTCCGAGGTCGGCGTCGGCACCGTCGCGGCGGGCGTCTCCAAGGCGCACGCGGACGTGGTCCTCATCTCCGGCCACGACGGCGGCACGGGCGCGTCCCCGCTCACGAGCCTCAAGCACGCGGGCGGCCCCTGGGAGCTCGGCCTCGCCGAGACCCAGCAGACCCTGCTGCTCAACGGCCTGCGCGACCGCATCGTCGTGCAGACCGACGGCCAGCTCAAGACCGGCCGCGACGTCGTCATCGCCGCGCTGCTCGGCGCCGAGGAGTTCGGTTTCGCGACCGCGCCGCTCGTCGTCTCCGGCTGCGTCATGATGCGCGTCTGCCACCTCGACACCTGCCCCGTCGGCATCGCCACCCAGAACCCGGTGCTGCGCGACCGCTTCTCCGGCAAGGCCGAGTACGTCGTCAACTTCTTCGAGTTCATCGCGCAGGAGGTCCGCGAGCTCCTCGCCGAGCTCGGCTTCCGCACGATCGAGGAGGCCGTCGGCCACGCCGAGCTGCTGGACACCGACCGGGCCGTCACCCACTGGAAGGCGCAGGGCCTGGACCTCGCCCCGCTGTTCTACGTCCCCGAGCTGCCCGAAGGCGCGGTCCGGTACCGGAACACCGAACAGGACCACGCCCTCGACAAGGCCCTCGACAACGAGCTGATCAAGCTCGCCGCCGACGCCCTCAAGGCCGGCAGCCCCGAGACCGCCCAGCCGGTCCGCGCGCAGATCGCGATCCGCAACATCAACCGGACCGTCGGCACGATGCTCGGGCACGAGGTCACGAAGAAGTTCGGCGGTGCGGGCCTGCCCCAGGACACCATCGACATCACCTTCACCGGCTCCGCGGGCCAGTCCTTCGGCGCCTTCCTGCCCAGCGGGGTCACCCTGCGCCTGGAGGGCGACGCCAACGACTACGTCGGCAAGGGCCTGTCCGGCGGCCGCGTCGTCGTCCGCCCCGACCGCGGCGCCGACCACCTCGCCGAGTACTCCACGATCGCGGGCAACACCATCGCCTACGGCGCCACCGGCGGCGAACTGTTCCTCCGCGGCCGCACCGGTGAGCGCTTCTGCGTCCGCAACTCCGGCGCCACCGTCGTCTCCGAGGGCGTGGGCGACCACGGCTGCGAGTACATGACCGGCGGCCACGCCGTGGTGCTCGGCGGGACCGGGCGCAACTTCGCGGCCGGCATGTCCGGCGGTGTCGCGTACGTCATCGACCTCAACCGCGACAACGTCAACGCCGGCAACCTCGGCGCGGTCGAGGAGCTGACCGACACCGACAAGCAGTGGCTGCACGACGTCGTGCGCCGCCACCAGGAGGAGACCGGCTCCACCGTCGCCGAGAAGCTTCTCGCCGAGTGGGACACCGCGGTGGCTCGCTTCAGCAAGATCATCCCGTCCACCTACAAGGCAGTGCTCGCCGCCAAGGACGCCGCTGAGCTCGCCGGTCTCTCCGAGCAGGAGACCACCGAGAAGATGATGGAGGCGGCGACCAATGGCTGACCCCAAGGGCTTCCTGACCACCGGCCGCGAGGTCGCGCAGACCCGCCCCGCCGGCGAGCGCGTCAAGGACTGGAACGAGGTCTACGTTCCGGGCTCGCTGCTCCCGATCATCAGCAAGCAGGCCGGCCGCTGCATGGACTGCGGCATCCCGTTCTGCCACAACGGCTGCCCGCTCGGAAACCTCATCCCCGAGTGGAACGACTACGCCTACCGCGAGGACTGGTCCGCCGCGTCCGAGCGGCTGCACGCCACGAACAACTTCCCGGAGTTCACCGGGCGGCTGTGCCCGGCGCCCTGCGAGTCGGCGTGCGTGCTCGGCATCAACCAGCCGGCCGTCACCATCAAGAACGTCGAGGTCTCGATCATCGACAAGGCGTGGGACAGCGGCGACGTCACCCCGCAGCCGCCCGAGCGCCTGTCCGGCAAGACCGTCGCCGTCATCGGCTCGGGTCCGGCCGGTCTCGCCGCCGCCCAGCAGCTCACCCGGGCCGGTCACACGGTCGCCGTCTACGAGCGCGCGGACCGCATCGGGGGCCTCCTCCGGTACGGCATCCCCGAGTTCAAGATGGAGAAGTCGCACATCAACCGCCGCATCGAGCAGATGCGCGCGGAGGGCACCAAGTTCCGCACCGAGACCGAGATCGGCCGGGACATCGACGCCGCGAAGCTGCGCCGCCGCTACGACGCCGTGGTCATCGCCGCCGGTGCCACCGTCTCGCGCGACCTGCCCGTCCCGGGCCGGGAGCTCAACGGCGTGCACTACGCGATGGAGTACCTGCCGCTCGCCAACAAGGTGCAGGAGGGCGACCTGACGGTCTCCCCGATCACCGCCGAGGGCAAGCACGTCGTCGTCATCGGCGGCGGCGACACCGGCGCCGACTGCGTCGGCACCGCGCACCGCCAGGGCGCCCTGTCCGTCACCCAGCTGGAGATCATGCCCCGGCCGGGCGAGGAGCGGAACACCAACCAGCCCTGGCCGACCTTCCCCATGCTCTACAAGGTCACCTCCGCGCACGAGGAGGGCGGCGAGCGGGTCTACTCCGTCTCGACCACCCACTTCGAGGGCGACGAGGACGGCAACGTCCAGGCCCTCCACCTGGTCGAGGTGGCGTTCAAGGACGGTAAGCTGGAGCAGAAGCCCGGCACCGAGCGGGTCATCCCCGCGCAGCTGGTCACGCTCGCGATGGGCTTCACCGGCACCGACCAGGCCAACGGCCTGGTCCAGCAGTTCGGTCTGGAGCTCGACGCACGGGGCAACATCGCCCGTGACGAGGACTACGCGACCAACGTCGGCGGCGTCTTCGTCGCCGGGGACGCGGGCCGCGGCCAGTCCCTCATCGTGTGGGCCATCGCCGAGGGCCGATCCGCGGCACGCGGAGTGGACCGCTTCCTGACCGGAGCCAGCGCGCTGCCGGCCCCGATCCGCCCGACGGACCGTTCCCTGACGGTCTGATACGGCACACAGACGTCCCGCACAACGGCGTGCGGAACTGAACGCGGCGCCTGCCCGTCCCCGACCGGACGAATCGGCAGGCGCCGTGGCGCGTCCGGGGGCAGGTGGCTCAGGCGGTCAGCGCCAGCGCGCAGGTCGCCGCCGCCGTCGCCGTCACCGCGAGGACCAGGCCGGTCAGCGCGAAGCGCCGTACACCGATCCGCGTCCCCTGGAACCGGCACCGCTCGAACCACAGGAGCGTCGCCAGCGACCCCCACGGGGTGACCAGCGGGCCCGCGTTGACCCCGATCAGCAGGGCCAGCAGCTGGTGGTGGTTGTCCGCCGGGACGACCGCCTCGCCCGCCACGTACGCCGGAAGGTTGTTCAGTACGTTGGCGAGCCCCGCGCCCACCCCGGCGGTGCGGAGCATGCCCACGAGGCCGTCGTCCGAGCCGAGCGCCCGCACCAGCACCTCGTGCAGCCCGTGCGCGTTGACGGTCTCCACCACCAGGAACATCCCCGGCACCAGGACCAGCAGCCGCCACGGGACCAGCGAGAGCCGCAGCTCCTCGCGCCGCCGCACCGCGTACGCCCCCACCACGACGACCATCGCCACCAGCGAGGCCGACCAGAGCGGCACGTCCACCACCAGGATCGCCAGCAGGAACCCGGCACACGCCACCGAGCAGACGCCCAGCAGCACCCGGTCGTCGGGCGACGGCACCTCCGGCGGGGTGTACGTGTCGGCGCCCCGCCGCCCCCGGCGCCAGTAGAAGACCCACAGGCACAGCGCCGTCATCCCGATCGCGGCCAGCTGCGGCAGCCACATCACGGCGGCCAGACCGGCCGGGGACAGCGCCACCCGGTCCGCCGCAAGCAGATTGGTCAGATTCGATACGGGGAGCAGCAGGCTCGCCGTGTTGGCCAGCCACACCGTCGTCATCGCCAGCGGCACCGCCGCGATGCCCACCCGCCCGGCCAGCGCCAGCATCACCGGGGTGAGCAGCACGGCGGTCGTGTCGAGGTTCAGGGTGATCGTGGTCAGCGAGGCGAACGCCACGCACAGCCCGAACAGCAGCGGATACCGCCCCCGCCCGGCCCGCGCCACCCACGCCGCGACCACGTCGAAGACCTGCGCCCGGCCCGCCAGCTCCGCCAGCACGATCACCGTCGCCAGGAACGCGAGCAGCGGCCCGATGCGCCGCAGCTGGTCCTGCGCGGGCCCGGACGGCAGCAGCCCGGTCGCCGCGGCGATCACCCCGAGCAGCAGCAGCCCTCCGGCCAGCCAGTCCAGGGGATGCAGCCGCCGCACCAGGGCGCGCGAGCGCTCCGTGAAGTGATCATTCCGCATGCGCTCATCGTGTCAGACCTCAATACCTGACAGAGGATGACGGGATTCTCCGGTTCCATGGGCCCATGACCACAAGCACCTGGACCGACTTCCGCACCGCCGAGCCCGACTTCGCCGACACCGTGCGACGGAGGTTCGCGCCGTACAAGCACCATGTCCTCGCCACCCTCCGCCGGGACGGGTCGCCCCGGCTCACCGGCCTGGAGGTGGACTTCTGGGAGGACGAGCCGCACCTCGGCATGATGCCGAACTCCCGCAAGGCCCTCGACCTGCGCCGCGACCCCCGCTTCTGCGTGCACGCCAACCCCGGGCCCGACGCCGTGATGGCCGACGGGGACGTCCGGATCTCCGGACGCGCCGTCGAGGTGACCGACCCCGCCGTCCTCGCCCGCTTCATCGAGGAGCGCACCCCGCCCGAGCCCTTCCACCTGTTCCGCGTCGAGCCCACCGAGGTGGTGCGGGTCGGCCTGGAGGGCGGCGACACCCTCGTCATCAGCACCTGGCGTCCCGGCCGCCCGCTGCGCACGATCCGCCGGGGCAACGAAGGCTGACCGACCCTCCTCCCGACATCCGGCGGCTGCTCGTGCTACGGTGGTCGTGTTGCAGTTTTGGTACCCATGAACTTTATGTGCGCCTGACGGGAATGCTTCGTCAGGCGCTTTATTGTTTTCCGGCTTTCTCCGGATGGGGCTCAATGCGGCGACTTGGAATTCGTAAAGTGCGAATTTCCGGCACTGCACCTCCTTAGGAGATCGACATGGCTACTGGAACCGTGAAGTGGTTCAACTCTGAAAAGGGCTTCGGCTTCATCGAGCAGGACGGCGGCGGCGCCGACGTCTTCGCCCACTACTCGAACATCAACGCCCAGGGCTTCCGTGAGCTCGTCGAGGGCCAGAAGGTCAGCTTCGACGTCACGCAGGGCCAGAAGGGCCCGCAGGCGGAGAACATCGTCCCGGCCTAATTTTCGCCGGACGCGTACCTCGCAGCCGGGGCCCGCACCGTCAAGGTGCGGGCCCCGGCTCGTGCTGTCCCAGGAGGACAATCCCGATATGACCCGCTCCGAACGCCAGGACCGTCCCGCTCGCAACCGCCCGTCCAGGGCGCGCGGCACGGACCGGGCACAGGCAACCGCACAGGGTTCCGGCAAGGGAACCGGAAAGGCGTCGCCCCGTCGCAGGGCCACGCCGCCGCAGGGCGAATTCGCGCTGCCCGAGACCATCACCCCCGCACTGCCCGCCGTTGAGGCGTTCGCCGAGCTGGACATGCCCGCAGCCCTGCTGAAGACCCTTGCCGCGCAGGGCGTGACCGAGCCGTTCCCGATCCAGGGCGCCACACTGCCCAACTCGCTGGCCGGCCGTGACATCCTCGGCCGGGGCCGCACCGGCTCCGGCAAGACCCTCGCCTTCGGGCTCGCGCTCCTGGCCCGCACCGCCGGCCGCCGCGCCGAGCCGAAGGCACCCCTGGTCCTCGTCCTCGTCCCGACCCGCGAGCTCGCCCAGCAGGTCACCGACGCGCTGACCCCGTACGCCACCTCGGTCAACCTGCGGCTGGCCACCGTCGTCGGCGGCATGTCGATCACCCGGCAGTCCGCCACGCTGCGGCGCGGCGCCGAGGTGCTGGTGGCGACCCCGGGCCGGCTCAAGGACCTCATCGAGCGCGGCGACTGCCGCCTGGACCAGGTCGCGATCACGGTCCTGGACGAGGCCGACCAGATGGCCGACATGGGCTTCATGCCCCAGGTCACCGCCCTGCTCAGGCAGGTCGAGGCGGGCGGCCAGCGGATGCTGTTCTCCGCGACCCTGGACAAGAACATCGACCGCCTGGTCAAGATGTTCCTGACCGACCCCGTCGTGCACTCGGTCGACCCGTCCGCCGGTGCGGTCACCACCATGGAGCACCACGTCCTCCATGTCCTGGACGAGACCGACAAGAAGGCCGTCGCGACACGGATCGCCGCCCGCGAGGGTCGCGTGATCATGTTCGTGGACACCAAGCGCGCGGCGGACCGTTTCGCCAAGCGGCTGCTCGCCAGTGGGGTACGCGCTGCCGCGCTGCACGGCGGGCGCTCGCAGCCGCAGCGCAACCGGACCCTGGACCAGTTCAAGAACGGCCAGGTCACGGCGCTCGTCGCGACGAACGTGGCGGCCCGCGGCATCCACGTGGACGACCTCGACCTCGTGGTCAACGTGGACCCCCCCACCGACCACAAGGACTACCTCCACCGGGGCGGCCGCACGGCCCGTGCCGGTGAGTCCGGCAGTGTCGTCACCCTCGTCCTGCCCGACGAGAAGCGGGACATGACCCGTCTGATGCGCGACGCGGGCATCGACCCGCGCACCACCCGCATCCGCTCCAGCGACGAGGAGCTGACCCGTATCACGGGCGCCCGCGAACCGTCCGGAGTCGCGGTCGTCATAGAGGTCCCGCAGCCGACGCAGCCGAAGCCGCGCACGCGGCCGGCAGGCACGGGCACTCGCTCGGGCAGCCGCGGCCGGGGCCGAGGGGCCGGTGCGTCCCGCAGCACCGGTGCCTCCCGCAGCACCGGTGCCCCCCGGGGCGCGGCGCAGCGCAGCCGCCGCGCCGCGTAACACCCCCGGGGGCGCTGCCCCCGGACCCCCGCTCCTCAATCGCCGGAGGGGCTTGATTTCGCCCCTCCGGCGCGTGCGCGGTGACCGGTCACGTCGTGCAATCCAGCACCGCGCGACACAGCGCGCACCGCACCCGCACCCGCCCCCGCACCGGAACCCGGTTCCGCTGGTGGCAGACGGGGCACGGGAACGCCACCCGCAACCCGTCCTCGCCCGCCTCGAAGGCGTACGACCCCCCGGGCCCCCCGGACCCGGTCCGCCGGTCCCGCGCATAGCGCCGCCGCCCCGCCCACCCCGCAGCCGTCAGCGGCGCCCGCGCCGCATCCCGCAGCGCCCGCGCCCGCCCCTCCGTGTACGCGGTGTACGCCTGCGGACTGGTGAACCACGGCGAGGGGTCCTCGCCGAACACCAGCGCCCGCTCGGCCAGCACGTACCCGAACTCCTCCGGCGTCAGGTACCCCAGCTTCTGGCTGGACGTCGCGTCCTCGCGGAACGCGTCGAGGAGCAGCCACCCCGCCCCCAGGTAGGCCGCCGCCGTGTCGGTCAGGATCTCGTTGTCGCGGGTGCCGGGGAACTCCAGGCCCAGCCGGTGCAGCAGCACATGGGCGACCTCGTGCGACAGGGCCGCCCCGATGTCCCGGCGATGGGTGCGAAGCGGTCGTTCAGCTCCACGAAGTACTCCGGCCCCGCCGCGAGTTCGACGCTGCCCGCGTGCTCCATCGACCGGAACGCCACGATCACCCGGGCGTCCGGCAGCCGGTAGTGGTGCACCATCGCCCGCGCCACCCGCTGCGCGCCCAGGTGCAGATCGTCCGCGTCGGCGAACGCGGCGTCGACCGGGGCGAGGCTCGTCGCGAACTGCTGGACGCCGTCCGCCGACAGCCTCCGGTACAGCGCGGTGATCGCCGAGCGGACCGTCTCCAGATGCGGGAACCCGTGCGCGACCGGGCTGCGGCGGGGGCTGTCCGGCATGTCCGCACCCCCGCTCCTCGCTCCGGGCCCGACTCCTCACCAATGTAGACGGGAGAAGGGCGTCCCGGGGTTGTCAGCCGGTACGGACCGGCAGCCCCGGGCCCAGCTCGACGAACGGCGCGCCCGCGCCCTCCGTCTCCAGCACCCACACCTCGTTGACCCCGTCCCGCAGCACCGGACCCGGCACGTACAGCGTGTGCTGCGGGCCCGCCGACCAGTACCGGCCCAGGCAGAAGCCGTTCACCCAGACGAACCCCCGCGTCCAGCCCGGGAGTTCGAGCCCCGCGTGGTCCGCCCCGGCCGTCAGCTCGAACGTGCCCCGGTACAGGCCCGTCCCGCCCTCCCCGTCGACCGGCGCGAACGGCACGCCCGCCACCGCGCCCGGCTCCTCGAACGCGTCGAGCCGGAGCGCCCGCGCCCGCACCCCGTGCAGATACTGGCGCTCGTGCAGCACGCCCCCGGTGATGCCCTTCGGTTCGCCCAGGCGCGGCCCGTAATTGACCCGGCCCAGCGACTCCACCCACAGCTCCACGTCGGCGGGCCCGGCCACCGGCTCCTCCAGGGTGGCGGCCCCCTCGCTCAGGACGCCCCGGCGCACCCCGTCCACGTACACCACCGCACGGTCCCGCAGCCCCGAGACGCCCAGCGGGTACGGGCGGCGCGGACCCGGCACGGCGACCCGGTAGCGGACCAGGCCGCGGTCCACGCCCAACTCCTCGAACGTCGGCGGCACCCCGGACTCCGCCTCCTCGTCGCCCAGCGCCTCCAGCACCGCGTTCAGCGGCGCCCACTCGGTCAGCTCCGCCCGGACCGGGGCGGCCGGCCCGACCGGCTCGGGAGGCAGCGGGGGCAGCGGCCCGTCCGCGTATCCGGCGAGGACCTTCCGGAACAGCCGGAACTTCTCCGTGGCCCGGCCGTACTCGTCCACCGGCGCGTCGTAGTCGTACGACGTCACCGTCGGCAGCAGCTCCTGGTCCTGGAGCGGGCCGGATCGGTTCGCGCCCGCCCATCCGGCGAAGTTCGTACCGCCGTGCGCCATGTAGACGTTCACCGACGCCCCGCACTCCAGGATCTCCGCCAGCGCACCGGCGGCCTGAGCCGGATCCCGCACCACCGGCGGCGCGCCCCAGTGCTCGAACCAGCCGCACCAGAACTCCATGCACATCAGCGGACCCGACGCCTGGTGGCGGCGCAGCACCCGGAACGCCTCGCGGGCGCCCGAACCGAAGTTGGCGGTGGCGAGGAGGCCGGGCACCGAACCGCCGGTGAGCATGTGGTCCTCCGGCCCGTCCGAGGTGAACAGCGGCACGCTCACCCCGTACGCGCGCAGGAGCTCCGCCACCCGGCGCAGGTAGACGGCGTCGGTGCCGTAACTCCCGTACTCGTTCTCGGCCTGCACCATGATCACCGGGCCGCCGCGGTGGATCTCCCGCTCGGCGACCTGCGGCAGCAGCTCCGCGAACCAGGCTCGGACCGCGTCGAGATAGCCCTCGTCGCGGGTCCGCACCCGGCGCCCGAACCGCCCGGTCACCCAGGCGGGCAGACCGCCGTTCTCCCACTCCGCGCAGATGTACGGGCCCGGGCGCACGATCGCCCACAGACCGGCCCGGTGCGCCGCGTCCAGGAAGCGGCCCAGCGCCCCGGTGTCCCGGAAGCGGCCGGACCGGGGCTCGTGGAGATTCCACGGGACGTACGTCTCCACACAGTTCAGGCCCATCGCCCGCAGCATCGCGAGCCGGTGGTCCCACTGGCCCTCGTGCACCCGGAAGTAGTGCAGCGCCCCGGACAGCAGCCGTACGGGCTCCCCGTCGATCCGGAAGCCGTCGTCCCCGACGGTGAAGTCAGCCATGGTGCCCGTTCTCCCGATGCGCGGAATGTCTCGGTCCAGCCTCAGCCCTGGCGTGCGGCCGGTCCATGGACAAAGATCTTGGCTGTTTGGACGCGTGTTGCCTGACCAGAGGGCCGGACCGGGGAGGAAGAGGCCGATGTACCACACCTGGATGCGCTTCTTCACGCCCAGCCCGCTCCACCACCGCCTCGGTCTCGTCTGCCTCGGCGTCGGCCTCCAGCACGGCACCCTGCCGACGGTCGGCCCGCGCACCCTGGACCACCATGTGGCCGTCGTCGTCCACTCGGGCAGCGGCTGGTTCGCCGGGCCGGACGGGCGGCGGGTCCCGGTCACCGCGCCCAGCCTCATCTGGCTGACCCCGGGCACCCCGCACCACTACGGCGCCGACCCCGCGACCGGCTGGGACGAGAGCTTCGTGGACTTCACCGGGCCCGCCACCGCCACGTACACCGAGCTCGGCTACATCGAGCCCGACCGCCCCCTGGTCCCCCTCGCCGACACCGCCGCCCCGCGCGCCGCGATCGGCCGGATGGTCCGGGCGGCCCGGCGCGGCAACCCGCTCCTGGAGGTCGAGACGGGGGCCGCCGTGCACGAACTCCTCGTCGCCCTGCGCCGGGCCCGCGCCGACGTCGGCCCCGACGGCGACCCGGTGCTCCAGGCGCTCGCCCGGGACGCCTTCCAGCCGCTGTCCGTCGCGGAGCACGCCGCCCGGCACGGGATGACCTCCGCCGAACTGCGGACGGCGGTGCGCCGGGGCGCGGGATGCAGCCCGAAGGACTACCTCCTCACCATCCGGCTCGGGCGCGCGAAGGAGCTCCTCGCCACGAGCGACCTGCCGGTCGCGGCCGTCGCCCGCCGGGTCGGCTACGACGACCCGGCCTACTTCTCCCGTCTCTTCGCCCGGCGCGTCGGCATCGCCCCGGTCCGCTTCCGCGAACAGCAGGGGCGTACGGTCCCGGGCGGCTGGAGCGACCGCGTCCCGGACCCCGAACACCCACCGACAATCACCTCGTAGCCCCGTAAGCTCGCTGCCCATGACCACGAACGACATCGACGCCTCCGTACGCGTCGAACTCGACCGGCTGCGCCAGAGCATCGACAACATCGACGCCGCCGTCGTCCACATGCTGGCCGAACGCTTCAAGTGCACCCAGCAGGTCGGCCACCTCAAGGCCGCCCACCAGCTCCCCCCGGCCGACCCGGCCCGCGAGGCCCGCCAGATCACCCGTCTCCGCGAGCTCGCGGAGAGCGCCCACCTCGACCCGGCCTTCGCCGAGAAGCTGCTCAACTTCATCGTCGCGGAGGTCATCCGCCACCACGAACGCATCGCGGACGAGTCCGCGAACGGCACGGAGGCGGCCGGGGAGCGATAGAGGGGTTTTCCGCCCCGGCCCCGGCCGCCTCCGCGGCCGTCCGCCCCCAGCGGAACCCGCCTGCGCGCCGCCGCGGCGATACGGCAGCATGTCCCCATGTCCGTACTGACGCGCGATGAAGCGCAGGCCCGAGCCCAGATCCTCGACGTACAGCGATACACGATCGAACTCGATCTCACCGCGGGGGAGGAGACCTTCGACTCCCGTGCCGTGATCGAGTTCACCGCCCGCGCGGCCGGTGACACCTTCATCGAGCTCAAGCCCGCCACCCTGCGCTCGATCACCCTCGACGGGCAGCCGCTGGACCCCGCGGACCTCACCGGGAACCGGTACCCCCTCACCGCCCTCACGGCCGGACCGCACGAGATCCGCGTCGACGCCGCCATGCGCTACTCCCGCACCGGCGAGGGCATGCACCGCTTCACCGACCCCAGCGACAACGAGACATACGTCTACACCCAGCTCTTCATGGAGGACGTCCAGCGGGTCTTCGCCGCATTCGACCAGCCCGACCTCAAATCGGTCTTCGCCCTCACCGTCACCGCCCCCGAAGGCTGGACCGTCCTCGGCAACGGCGTCACCGAGCACACCGGCGACGGCCGCTGGACCATCGCCCCCACCCCGCCGCTCTCCACGTACCTCGTCGCCGTCGCCGCCGGCCCCTGGCACTCCGTGACCACCGAGCACGCCGGACTGCCCTTCGGCATCCACTGCCGCCGCTCCCTCGCCCCCCACCTCGACGCCGACGCCGACGAGATCCTCGACATCACCCGGGCCTGCTTCGACCGGTTCCAGGAGAAGTTCACCGAGCCGTACCCCTTCGACTCCTACGACCAGGCGTTCGTCCCCGAGTTCAACGCCGGCGCCATGGAGAACCCCGGACTCGTCACCTTCCGCGACGAGTTCGTCTACCGCTCGGCCGTCACCGACACCGAACGCCAGACCCGCGGCATGGTCATCGCCCACGAGATGGCCCACATGTGGTTCGGCGACCTCGTCACCCTCGCCTGGTGGGACGACATCTGGCTCAACGAGTCCTTCGCCGAGTACATGGGCTACCAGACCCTCGCCGAAGCAACCAGGTTCACCGACACCTGGGTCGACTTCGGCGTAGCCCGCAAGGGCTGGGGATACGACGCCGACCAGCGCCCCTCCACCCACCCCGTCGCCCCCGACCCGGCCGACGTCCCCGACACCGCCTCCGCACTCCTCAACTTCGACGGCATCTCCTACGCCAAGGGCGCCTCCGCCCTGCGCCAGCTCGTCGCCTGGCTCGGCGAGAAGGACTTCCTCGCGGGCATCAACACCCACTTCGCCCGCCACAAGTTCGGCAACGCCACCCTCGCCGACTTCATCGACAACCTCGCCTCGGCCACCGACCGGGACGTCCACGCCTGGGCCGAACAGTGGCTCCGCACCACCGGCGTCGACACCCTCGCCGCGCACACCACCGAGACCGACACCACCTGGTCGCTCACCGTCGACCACCGGGGCACCCGCCCCCACCGCATCAGCGTCGGCGTGTACGACCACAGCCTCGACACCCAGCACGGGCCCACCCCCCTCGTCCTGCGCGAACGCTTCGACGCCGGCATCCCCGAGGAAGCCCCCGTCACCCGCCCCGGCCGCCGCCCCGCCCTCGTCGTCCCCAACGACGAAGACCTCACCTACGCCAAGATCCGGTTCGACCCGCACTCCTGGAACACCGTCCTGGACAGCCTCTCCGGCATCCCCGACGCCCTCACCCGCGCCGTCGTCTGGAACGCCGCCCGCGACATGGTCCGCGACGCCGAACTCGCCCCCACCACCTACCTCGAAGCCGCCCGCGCCCACCTCCCGTACGAGACCGACCTCGCCCTCCTCCAGGGCGTCCTCGCCTTCGCGGACACCCAGGTCGCCGGCCGCTACACCGCCCCCGAGGACCGGCCCGCCGCCCTCGCCACGATCGCCTCCCTCTGCCGCGACCTCATCCGCCGCACCGAGGACGGCACCCACCCCGGACTGCGCCTCACCGCCGTCCGCCACCTCATCGACGCCGCCACCCAACCCGACACCATCCAGGGCTGGCTCGCCGACGACACCGTCCCCGGCGGACCCGAACTCGACCCCGAACTGCGCTGGCGCATCCTCACCCGCCTCGCCGTCCTCGGCGCCACCGACGAGACCGCCATCGACGCGGCCCTGGAGGACGACCCCAGCGCCACCGGCCAGGAAGGCGCCGCCCGCTGCCGCGCCGCCCTGCCCACCCCCGAGGCCAAGGCCACCGCCTGGGACGCGATGTTCCACGACGACAGCCTCTCCAACTACCTCTTCACGGCCACCGCCCAGGGCTTCTGGCAGCCCGAACAGACCGACCTCGTACGCGCATACGTGCCCCGCTACTACCCCGAGGCCGCCCAGCTCGCCGCCCGCCGCGGCCCCGCCATCGCCGAAGCCGCCGGACACCACGCCTTCCCCGCCCACGCCGTCGACGCCGACAGCCTCCGCACCGGCGAAGAGGCCCTGAACGACCCCGCCCTCACCCCGGCCCTCCGCCGCAAGCTCACCGACCAGATCGACGACCTGCGCCGCGCCCTGAACGTACGCAACGCCAACTGACCCCACCCGCACCACCCGTGCCCGGCCCGCCCCTCACCACGAGGAGCGCGCCGGGCACACGCGTACCACCGCACGCCCTCAGGGCAGGCCCTACCACCCCGACCCCCGACACCACACCCCCACCCGCACCCCGCCACCCTTTCGAGTTCAGATCACCCGGTCCCCGGCCGCGCCACCCGAAACCCGGACAAGCTGGCACGCACACCCATGCCCGCAGCCCGTCCCCGCGCGCCCGAAGGACCCCCGCCCCATGCCCGTACCACCCCTCGCCGGGTCCACCACCGGACCCGACGCCCTGCGCCCCCTCCTCGACACCGTCCTCACCGCCCTCGCCGAAGGCGCCCGACGCCGCGCCGGCCCCCTCCCCGCAGGCGGACCCGACACCGTCACCCCCCGCACCCGCACCGTCCTCACCCCCCTCATCCCGGACCAGGGCACCGGCGCCCACCACGCCCTCGCCACCCTCGTCCAAGCCCTCACCGAAGGCGCCGCCGACCCCGCCGACCCCCTCTGCGCCGCCCACCTCCACACCCCGCCCCTCGCCCTCGCGGCCGCCGCCGACCTCGCCGCCTCCGCCCTCAACCCCTCCATGGACTCCTGGGACCAGGCCCCCGCCGCCTCCACCCTCGAAGCCGACACCACCGCCGCACTCGCCGCCGAGGTCTACCCCGGCCACCCCGCACCCGACGCCCTCATCACCACCGGCGGCACCGAGGCCAACCAACTCGGCCTCCTCCTCGCCCGCGAACGCCACGGCCCCGTCCAGACCATCACCGGCACCAACGCCCACCACAGCTTCACCCGCGCCGCCTGGCTCCTCGGCCTCCCCGAACCCCTCACCGTGCCCGCCCCGAACGGCACCATCGACATCCCCGCGCTCCACGAGCTCCTCGCCCGCAACCAAGGACAGGGCCCCCTCCTCGTCACCGCCACCGCCGGCACCACCGACACCGGCCAGATCGACCCCCTCGCCGAGATCGCCGACCTCTGCGCCCGCCACGGCGCCGAACTCCACATCGACGCCGCCTACGGCGGACCCCTCCTCCTCAGCCCCGCCCACCGCCCCCTCCTCGACGGCCTCGACCGCGCCGACAGCGTCACCCTCGACCTCCACAAACTCGGCTGGCAGCCCGCCTCCGCCGGCATCCTCGCCGTCCCCGACCGCCACCACCTCCACGCCCTCCACCACCAAGCCCCCTACCTCAACGCCGACGACGACACCGAAGCCGGCCTCCCCGACCTCCTCGGCCGCTCCCTGCGCACCACCCGCCGCCCCGACGTCCTCAAGATCGCCGTCACCCTCCGCGCCCTCGGCCGCACCGGACTCGCCGACCTCATCGACCGCACCTGCGCCGCCGCGCACACCCTCGCCGACCTCATCACCGCCACCCCCGGCCTCGAACTCCACGACCGCCCCACCATCAGCACCGTCCTCTTCCGCCCCACCGACGCCGACGACCACACCGTCGCCACCATCCGCCGCACCCTCCTCACCCGCGGCCACGCCGTACTCGGCCGCACCCACACCCACGGCCGCCTCTGGCTCAAGGCCACCCTCCTCAACCCCCACACCACCCCCGACGACCTCCACCGCCTCCTCGCCCTCGTCACCCACCTCACCGCCGAACTCAAGGAAGGCAGCACCCTCCGATGACCGCCGCCCCGGCCACCCCCGACCCCCTCCGCACCCACGACCTCGTCGGCATCGGCATCGGCCCCTTCAACCTCTCCCTCGCCGCCCTCGCCCACGGCCTCCCCACCCCCCTCACCACCGCCTTCTACGAACAGCGCCCCGCCTTCCACTGGCACCCCGGACTCCTCATCGAAGGCGCCACCCTCCAAGTCCCCTTCCTCGCCGACCTCGTCACCCTCGCCGACCCCACCAGCCCCTGGACCTTCCTCAACTACCAACGCACCCAGGACCGCCTCTACCCCTTCTACTTCGCCGAGCGCTTCCACATCCACCGCGCCGAATACGACGCCTACTGCCGCTGGGTCAGCACCCAGCTCCCCGGCCTCCACTTCGGCCACCAGGCCGACGCCATCCGCTGGGACCCCCAGACCGCCCGCTTCGACGTCGACCACACCCAGCTCGACGCCCACGGCGAAGCCGAATCACTCGGCCGCACCCACACCCGCCACATCGCCCTCGGCATCGGCACCGAACCCCACATCCCCGAACCTCTCAAACCCCTCACCGACACCGGCACCGCCCCCGTCATCCACTCCGCCGACTACCTCCAGCACCGCGACCGCCTCCTCCAGGCCCGCCACATCACGGTCATCGGCTCAGGACAGTCCGGCGCCGAGATCTTCCTCGACCTCCTCCGCGCCCGCCCCACCGGCAACGAAGGGCTCCACTGGCTCGCCCGCACCCCCGCCTTCGCGCCCATGGAGTACTCCAAACTCGGCCTCGAACACTTCACCCCCGACTACACCCGCTACTTCCACGCCCTCCCCGAAACCGTCCGCGACACCCTCGTCCCCCAGCAGTGGCAACTCCACAAGGGCATCGACCACGACACCATCGCCGCCCTCCACGACGAGCTCTACCGCCGCACCCTCCACGGCGGCTGGCCCGACGCCACCCTCACCCCCGGCGTCACCGTCCGCACCGCCGGACGCGTCGCCAACACCCGCGTCGAACTCCACCTCGAACACACCCAACAGGGCACCCGCACCCGCCTCACCACCGACGCCGTCGTCCTCGCCACCGGCTACCGCGAACGCCCCCTCGACACCCTCCTCCACCACCTCGCCCCCCACCTCCGCCGCGACGCCGCCGGCCGCCCCCGCGTCGACGCCCACCACCGCCTCGACCTCGGCCCCGCGGTCACCGGCCACATCTACGTACAGAACGCCGAACGCCACACCCACGGCGTCGGCGCCCCCGACCTCGGCCTCGCCGCCTGGCGCAGTGCCACCATCCTCAACGACCTCACCGGCACCACCCCGTATCCCCTCCCGAAGCGCACCGCCTTCACCACCTTCGGCCTCACCCAGCCCGCCATCCCCACCCAGCAACCCACCCTCGTCCCCCTCGCCCACAACAACTGACCCACCCGGCCCCCGAGACAAGCCGCCCACCAATCGCCGACATTGTTGAGGTCACGTCACTACCGGGTGCGGCTTTCGCACAACACTGGTCCGACGCCCCCCCACTTGCCATCGTGGTGCCCCGTCAGCCACCTCAGGCGGCACACCAAGAACGACAGCACCCCCCCACCAGTGGGCGCCGTCGGACCGTGTGCCGCGCCTGGACTCACATCGGGGGACCCATGTCCATCACACGCCGCACACAGATCGCCCTCGCCGGCCTCGTCGCCGCGGGAATCGCCGCCGCCGTCGTCGTCGTACCGTCGCTCACCGACGACACCACCGACCAGAAGACCGTCGCCGCCACCAGAGACACCGACTACGGCCCCGAACCCGAGGCCGACAGCGACCTCGTCACCCAGGCCGACCAGATAGCCTCCATGGCCACCGGCACCATGTCGCCCGACACCATGATCAACCGGGCCCGCACCTGGCTCACCGCCAACGGCGGCCACCAGGTCCCCTACAGCATGCAGCGCGTCTGGAAGGACGGCTACCGCCAGGACTGCTCCGGCTTCGTCTCCATGGCACTCGCACTCGGCAAGCCCGGCCTCAACACCGTCGGCCTCGCCAGCTCCGCCAGCGGCGTCACCAAGCACCTCAGCAGCACCAGCCAGCTCAAAAAGGGCGACCTCCTCATCGACGCCAGCACCAGCGACGGCGACTTCCGCCACGTCGTCATCTTCGAGAAGTGGGCCAACTCCTCCCACAGCTCCTACTGGGCCTACGAACAGCGCGGCTCCCACGGCACCACCCACCGCACCCTGAGCTACGGCATCGGCAAGGACAACTACGACCCCTACCGCCCCCTCAAGCTCAGCGGAAGCAGCAGCGGCGGAGGCAGCAGCACGCCCTCCACCCCCAGCGCCGCCTGGCCCGTCCTCAAGAGCGGCTCCAAGGGCACCGACGTCCGCTCCGCCCAGCAACTCCTCATCGCGCGCGGCTACTCCATCGCCGCCGACAGCAGCTTCGGCCCCGCGACACGCGCCGCCGTCATCCGCTTCCAGAAGGCCCACGGCCTCGCCGCCGACGGCGTCATCGGCCCCAACACCTGGTCCAAGCTCATCGTCGTCGTCAAGTACGGCACCAAGGGCAACGCCGTCAAGGCAGCCCAGAACCAGCTCAAGGTCTACGGCTACTCCCTCGCCGTCGACGGCAGCTTCGGCGCCAAGACCAAGGCCGCGACCCTCGCCTTCCAGAAGAAGTACCACCTCACCGCCGACGGCGTCATCGGCCCCAACACCTGGCGCACCCTCCTCGGCACCCGCTGACACACGCCACAGCGGCCCCCTTTCCCCCCGCACCCGCGGAAGGAAAGGGGGCCGCCGTCACACCCGTACAGGCGCCCCTAGAACACCGGCACCCCGTCCCGCGTCAGTTTCCAGTCCACCGAAGCGAACTCCGCACCGTCCACCGAACCCTTCGCCTGCACCCAGCCGATGATCGTGTTCCGGATCTCCTCCGAATTCGCCCACAGCTGCTTCGCCGCCGGAACATGCGGGAAATTGCCGCCCCCGCTCGCCCGGTAGTTGTTCACCGCCAGCACGAACTGCGCCTTCGGGTCGAGCGGCTTCCCCTCGAACGACAGATTCACGATCCGCGAACCCACCGGCTTCGCGATGTCGATGTCATACGTCAGACCCGACACCGCGTCGTAGTTGTAGTCCGGAGTGCTGTCCGCATTCGTCAGCTTCTCCGGATCCACCGGAGCACCCGCCGCCGTCTGCACGTAGTACCTCGCCGAGAACTCCAGGTAGTCCAGGATCTGCGCACCCGTCACCAGACGCGCCTCCAGCGTGTTCTCGAACGGATACAGACCCGCCGCGTCCTTGATCGTCACGTTCCCGGCCGGAATCCGCGCCGTACGCGAGAAGCACGACGCCTGCGACAGCACCGGCAGCTCCGCGTACTCACCACCCGCCAGCGCCGCCTTCACCGTCTCCGCCTGGACGACGTTGATCAGATCGATGATCGGCTCGTCCTTCCACGCCGCCTCCGCCGTGGTCATCTCCGACGCCGCCGTACCGATCACCTGGTTGACGTACGCCACGACCTTCCGGTGCTCGTCCGCCAGCAGCTTCGTGATCTTCCGGTCCTCCGCCGCCGTGTTCGAGTTCAACACCCGCGAACCGGCCTTCTCGACCACCCAGCGGCCCTTCTCCCACACCACCTCGAAGTCGAACAGCGTCAGCCGCTGCCCCCACTTCAACGGCTCCGAGAGCACGACCTTCTTCCCGGTCTCCTTGTTCTCCACGAAGTACTCGGGAATCTCCAGGTGCGCGTGACCCACCAGGATCGCGTCGATCCCCGGCACCTGCTCCGCCACCAGACCCGCCGCGTTCTCCACGTACGGAATCTGGTCCCCGTACGACGACGTCCCGCTGTTCCCCGAGTGCGCCGACACGATCACCACGTCCGCGCCCATCGAACGCAGCCGCGGCACATACTTCGCCGCCTGCTCCTCAAGACCCGGGAACACGATCTTCCCGCTCACGTTCGCCTTGTCCCAGATCGCGATCCCCGGGTTCGTCAGCCCCAGGACCGCCACCTTCACATCCCGGCCGTGCTGCGTCCGCAGCTTCTTGATGACGTACGGCGCGAACGCCGGCCGCAGCGTCTTCGCGTCCAGCGCGTTCGCCCCGAGCAGCGGGAAATCACACTGCTCCTCGAACTTCCGCAGCACCGGAATCCCGTAGTTGAACTCATGGTTCCCCAGCGCCGCCGCGTCGTACCCGATCGCGTTCATCGCCTGCGCCATCGGGTGCACCGGACCACGCTTCGCCGTGATCGGGTCGATCTTCGCGTAGTAGTACGAGAGCTGCGTCCCCTGGATCGTGTCACCCGCGTCGATCATCAGGGTGTTGTGACGGCCCTTCTCGCGCCGCACCTGCTCCACCAGCGTCGAGATCTTCGCCAGACCGACGTCGTTGTGGTCCTTGTCGTCGAACTCGGCATCCGTGAAGTAGTCCCAGTTGAAGACGTTCCCGTGCAGGTCCGTCGTCCCCATCACGGTGAACGAGTACCGCTTCTGCGGACGCCCGTGACCATGACCGTGCCCACGCCCGTGCGCCTGGGCGGGCGACGCGGCGCCGCCCACCACCACCGCACCCGCGCCGGCCGCGGCCGATGTCCCCAGGAACGTCCTTCGGTTCAGCGGCATCTCGTCTCCCACATTTCGGTTCACCTGGTGCGAAGTTCTGTCGTACGCCGTCCAGCGACGCGCGTAGATAATCACCCGGGCGCCACCTCCGGCAACACCCCCGGCAGGTTTCCGTTCCATGACCACACATCGACAGGACGGCGTCCGGCCGTACACACCCCCCCACTGTCACGCCCGGATGCCACAGTGGACCCATGACCGAGCCCGCGCAGCCCTTTGGCACCCCGGACCAGCCCCGCGTCGCCGTCCGAGGCGAAGCCCGCCTCCAAGTCGACCCCGAGATCGCCCGCCTCTCCCTCACCGTCACCGCCCGCGGCAAGGACCGCCGCGCCGCACTCGAAGACCTCACCCGCCGCAACACCACCGTCCTCGAACTCGCCCGCACCTACGGCGACGCCATCGAAAAGCTCGAAACCGGCTCCCTCTTCGTCAGCCCCGAACTCACCCAGCGCGGCCGCGACGAGAAGATCCGCGCCTACCACGGACGCGTCTACATCAACACCACCCTCAACGACTTCACCGTCCTCGGTGAATTCATCACCCGCGTCGGCGACCTGGAGATGACCCAGGTCAGCGGACCCTGGTGGGCCCTGCGCCCCGACTCGCCCGCCCACGGCGACGCCCGCCGCCAGGCCGTCCGCGAAGCCGTCCAGCGCGCCCGCGAATACGCCGGAGCGCTCGGCGCGGAACTCGCCGCGCTGGTCGAACTCGCCGACATAGGCGCGGAGAACGCCGCCCCGCCCGTCGCGTACGCCAGGGCCGGCGGCTACGGCGCCCCGCCCCAGGCACCCGGCGCGGCCGCCGGAGCCCCGCCCGCCATCGACCTCGAACCGCAGCGCCAGACCGTGTACGCGCAGGTGAACGCCCGCTTCACCATGACCCCGCCGAAACTCTGAATCACCGCCCACGGGGACGGCGGCGCGTGCTCATCAGAGCGCGCCGCCGCACAATTCAACACTTGTCAATAACCCTTCACGCAAAGGTGGTTGGACAGTCATGCGGAGCCAATTACCTACCCATAGGTAAGGTCTAGGCTCGCACCATGCGCCGAGCCAAAATCGTTTGCACCCTGGGACCCGCAACCGACTCATACGACCAGATCAAGGCCCTGGTAGAGGCGGGAATGGACATCGCCCGCCTCAACCTCAGCCACGGCAGCTACGCCGAACACGAAGAGCGCTATCAACGCGTGCGCAAAGCGTCCGACGAGGCGCACCGCAGCGTCGGCGTCCTCGCCGACCTTCAAGGCCCGAAGATCCGCCTCGGACGCTTCCGCGAAGGACCCGTACTCCTTGAACGCGGCGACGACTTCACCATCACCGTCGAGCCGATGGAGGGCGACCGCAACGGCTGCGGCACGACGTACGACGGCCTCGCCGCGGACGTCACCCCCGGTGAGCGCATCCTGATCGACGACGGCCGCGTCACCCTGGAGGTCATCGAGGTCGACGGCCCCCGCGTCCGCACCACCGTGGTCGAGGGCGGCATGGTCTCCGACCACAAGGGCCTCAACCTCCCCGGTGTCGCCGTCTCCGTCCCCGCGCTCTCCGAGAAGGACATCGAGGACCTGCGCTGGGCCATCCGCACGGGCGCCGACATCATCGCCCTCTCCTTCGTCCGCAGCGGCCGCGACATCGAGGACGTCCACCGCGTCATGGACGAGGAGGGCCGCCGCCTCCCCGTCATCGCCAAGGTCGAGAAGCCGCAGGCCGTCGAGAACATCGAGGACATCGTCGCCGCCTTCGACGGCATCATGGTCGCCCGCGGCGACCTGGGCGTCGAAATGCCGCTGGAGCAGGTGCCGATCGTCCAGAAGCGCGCGATCAAGCTCGCCAAGCGCAACGCGAAGCCGGTCATCGTGGCGACGCAGATGCTCGACTCGATGATCGACAACTCCCGGCCCACCCGCGCCGAGGCGTCCGACGTCGCGAACGCGATCATCGACGGCACGGACGCGGTGATGCTCTCCGGCGAGACGAGCGTCGGCAAGTACGCGATCGAGACGGTCCGCACGATGGCCCGCATCGTGGAGGCGGCCGAGGAGGACATCCTCGCGAAGGGGCTCCCGCCGCTGACGGACCGGAACAAGCCCCGCACCCAGGGCGGCGCGGTGGCCCGCGCGGCGGCGGAGATGGGCGACTTCCTCGGCGCGAAGTTCCTGGTGGCCTTCACGCAGAGCGGCGACACGGTGAAGCGGTTGTCGCGTTACCGCTCGCCGATCCCCCTTCTGGCCTTCACCCCGGACCCGGCGACGCGTTCGCAGCTCAACCTGACCTGGGGCGTCGAAACGTTCCTGGGCCCGCACGTGGACTCGACGGACGCGATGGTCGCCCAGGTGGACGAGGAACTCCTGAAGATCGGCCGCTGCCGGAAGGGCGACGTCGTGGTCATCACGGCGGGCTCCCCGCCGGGTGTCGCGGGCTCCACGAATCTGGTGCGCGTGCACCACATCGGCGAGGACGACAGCCCGAAGTAGCGGGGCGGCTCAGTATTTCGGCCCGACGTGAGCGTCCATGAGAGCGACGGACGCCCGTCGGGCGACGGAGATGTTCTTGCCGTTGGTGTCCTTCCACTCGACGCCGACCCGGTCGAGCGTGTCGGTGTAGAGCCTCAGGATGTCGGCCGACAGATTGGTGAAGAAGTAGCGCGGGTACTCGTAGCGCCGTCGCTCGCCACGGACGAGGCGGGTCGCCCAGTTGGTGATGCGGCAGCCGTCGGAGTGGATCAAACCACTGATGAACTCCCAGGGATGGGCGTCCACGATTTCTTGTTGCCACTCGGCCAGAGCGATGTGGCGGTCGTGCTTCTTGCCGGGGCCGTGCTGGGGGAACAGGCAGGTCCAGTGCTTGCTGAGGCACGTCACGTACTGGCAGCCCTGCCGCTGTACCCGGAACACCTTGTTGGCTGGTCGAATGATTTGCATGGCTTCGGCGCACGCGTCCATGATCCCGGGCCATGCGTCGGCGCAGGCGATGCGGAGTGCGTAGACACCTCGCCTGCCCTGGCTGATGCAGCCGTCTCCGAGGTAGAGCCCGAGCAGATATGCGTAGGCGAGGCGATCAAATTCCCCGCCTGTGCACTGTGGGCAGTCGGCGGGCCGTTGGGAGGGGATTCCGCGCCGTCTGCGATCTGCGTACAGCCACGAGCCGATCGTTCCGGCGGGAACGTTCAGTTCTCGTGCGACGTCCGCATTGCGGGCTCCGCCGCGGAGAAGGGTGAGGGCCCTCTGTCGTAATTCCGTTTCGTACACGTTCACGTGAATAGGATGAACGCCCCGAACCTGCCCCACGCAGCAAAAAGCGGATGTTCACGAGAACGTGAACATCCGCTTTGTATGTGCCCGGTGTGGGATTCGAACCCACATGCCCGAAGGCACGGTGGTTTGAGCACCGCGAGTATGACCAGTTCCTCCAACCGGGCAAGGTGGGAGCTGTGCAGCAGTGTACCGGGTCCCGTTGCTGCGGCGAAGCTAGGTAGGCTCAGAGGCAGCAGTCCTGTCCTGGAACAAGGAGCCCCCGTGACCACCCCCGAGTCGCCCCAGCCCGTCGCCGATGACGACAAGTCGCACGTTCCGCCGCTGACGACCCGTGTCGTCATCGCCGAGGACGAAGCGCTCATCCGCCTCGACCTCAAGGAGATGCTCGAAGAGGAGGGGTACTCCGTCGTCGGGGAGGCCGGGGACGGGCAGCAGGCCGTCGAGCTGGCGCGGGAGCACAAGCCGGATCTGGTCATCCTCGACGTGAAGATGCCGGTCCTCGACGGGATCTCCGCCGCCGAGAAGATCGCCGAGGAGTCCATCGCCCCGGTCCTCATGCTCACCGCGTTCTCGCAGCGCGACCTCGTGGAGCGGGCCCGGGACGCCGGGGCGATGGCGTACCTCGTGAAGCCGTTCAGCAAGAGCGACGTCGTCCCGGCGATCGAGATGGCCGTGTCCCGGTTCTCCGAGCTGAAGGCCCTGGAGGACGAGGTCGCCGACCTCGCCCAGCGGCTGGAGACGCGGAAGCTGGTGGACCGGGCGAAGAGCATCCTCCAGACGGACTACGGGCTCTCCGAGCCGGAGGCGTTCCGGTGGATCCAGAAGACGTCCATGGACCGCCGACTGTCGATGCAGCAGCTCGCCGAGGCCCTGATCGAGGACGCCGAGGAGAAGAAGAAGGCCGCCGAGTAGGCCCCGTACAGCACAGGAAAGGCCCGCGCCACGGAGGCGCGGGCCTTTCTCGTACGCGTGAGCGCTCAGTCCTCGCCCAGGTACGCCTTGCGGACGGACTCGTCGTGGAGGAGGTCCCGGCCGGTCCCCGAGAGGACGATCTTGCCGATCTCCATGACATGACCCTGGTCGGCCAGGGACAGCGCGGCCTGGGCGTTCTGCTCGACCAGGAGGATCGTCGTGCCGGAGGCACGGAGTTCCACGATGGTCTCCATGATCTTCTGCATCATGATCGGCGAGAGCCCCATGGAGGGCTCGTCCAGCATGAGCAGCTTGGGCTGGGACATCATCGCCCTGCCCATGGCGAGCATCTGCTGCTCGCCGCCGGAGAGCGTTCCGGCGGCCTGCTTCCGGCGTTCCCCGAGAATGGGGAAGAGCTCGTAGGCGCGCTGGACGTCCTTCTCGATGCCCGCCTTGTCGTTGCGGAGGTACGCGCCGAGCAGCAGGTTCTCCGTGATCGTCAGCCGGGGGAAGATGTGCCGGCCCTCGGGGGAGTGGGCGAGGCCCAGGGAGACGATCTTGTGTGCGGGGATGTTGGTGAGCGGTTCGCCTTCGAAGAGGATGCGTCCGGCGAGGGGTTTGAGCAGCCCGGAGAGGGTGCGCAGGGTGGTGGTCTTGCCGGCGCCGTTGGTGCCGATGAGGGTGACCACCTGGCCGGCCTCGACGGTGAACGAGATGCCCTTGACGGCTTCGATCTTGCCGTAGGCGACGCGGAGGTCCTCGACCTCCAGCAGTGCGGTCATCGGTTGTCCTCCTCTTCCGTGCTCGTGGTGGTGGCGCTCGCTTCCGCCTTCTCGACCTCGGCGACCTCGTCGGCGCCGGGGGCGCCTTCGAAGGGGGTGCCGAGGTAGGCGGCGATGACGCGCTCGTCGCTCTGGACCTCGGAGGCGGTGCCCTCGACCAGTTTCTCGCCCTGGACGAGGCAGGCGACGCGGTCGCAGAGGTTGAAGATGAAGCGCATGTCGTGCTCGATGACGAGCACGGCGATGCCCTGGTCCCGGATCGCGAAGATGAGCTCTTCGGTGACGCGGGTCTCCTGCGGGTTCATGCCGGCGGTGGGCTCGTCCAGGAGGAGGAGTCCGGGGTCGCTGGCGAGCGCGCGGGCGATTTCCAGCTTGCGCTGGTCTCCGTAGGGGAGGTTGCGCGCGAGGTGGTCGGCCTTGTCCTGGAGGCCGATGAACTCCAGGAGTTCCATGGCGCGTTCGCGGCTGGAGTTCTCCGCGGCCCGGTAGCCGGGGAGGTGGAGCAGCGCCGACCAGAGCCCTTCCTTGGTCCTGGTGTGGCGTCCGACGAGGACGTTCTCCAGGACGGTCATGTTGGCGAAGAGCCGGATGTTCTGGAAGGTGCGGGCGATGCCGGCCTTGGTGACGAGGTGGGGCTTGGGTGGCAGGACGGTGCCCTTGTAGCTGACCTTGCCCTCGGTGGGGACGTACAGGCCGGTGAGGCAGTTGAAGAAGGTGGTCTTGCCGGCGCCGTTGGGGCCGATGAGGCCGACGATCTCGCCGCTGTTGACCTGGAGGTCGACGTCGCGGACGGCGGTGAGGCCGCCGAAGCGCATGGTGACCCCGCTGGCGTCCAGGACGGTCGTCCCGGTGGCGGTCTCTGTGGTGGTGGTCATGGTGTTACGCCCCCGCCTTGGCGATGCCGGCGTCCGTCTCGTCGGACTTCCGGGGTGTGGGCACGTCGAGCTGGTCGTTCTCGTGGAATTCGAGCTGCTTCCTGCGGTCGGCGACCAGGCCCTCGGGCCGGAAGCGCATCAGGAGGACGAGCGCGATGCCGAAGAGGAACAGCTGGTAGTCCTGCATGAACTGGAGCTTCGCCGGGATGAGGTAGAGCAGTGCGGCGCCGACGAAGGGTCCGCTGAGGGTTCCCATGCCGCCGAGGATGACGGCGGCGAGGAGGAACGCGGAGTTCGGCGGCACGGAGCCGGCGAACTGGTACTGCTCGGGCGTCACGGTGTAGTTGACGTGTGCCTGTACGGTGCCGGCGAGGCCGGCCAGTGTGGCGCCGAGGGCGAAGGCGAGCAGCTTGAGCCGGAAGGCGTTGATGCCCATGGCGGTGGCCGCGGTCTCGTCCTCGCGGATGGCGACCCAGGCGCGGCCGATGCGGGATTCCCCGGAGCGGCGGAAGACGAGCACGACGACGGCGGTGACGACGAGCATCAGCAGGTAGTAGTTGGCCGGCCTGCTGAGGGTGAAGGGTCCTACGTCGTGGCTGAGGGCGAAGTCGATCCCGAACAGGTTGAGGTCGGGGATGCTGGGGATGCCCTGGGAGCCGTTGGTGAGGTCGGGGCCGCTGTTGCCGTTGAGGTTGTTGACGGTGACGCGGAAGATCTCACCGAAGCCGAGGGTGACGATGGCGAGGTAGTCGCCGCGCAGCCGGAGGGTGGGGGCGCCGATGAGGACGCCGAAGATCATCGAGACGACCGCTCCGGTGAGGACGGCGGCCCAGAAGGGGAATTTGACGCCGATCGCGGAGAGGGGTGCGCCGGAGACCAGGGCGGCGGTGTAGGCGCCGACGCCGAGGAAGGCGACGTAGCCGAGGTCGAGGAGGCCGGCGAGGCCGACGACGACGTTGAGGCCCAGGGCGACGGTCGCGAAGATGAGGATGTTGACGCCGATGAGGGCGTATTCCGCGGTGTCCTGGGTGAAGGGGAAGCAGAGTGCGGCGACGAGGGCGGCCGCGAGGGTGACGTTGCGGTGCTTCGAGGTCAGCGCGGTGAGCCGGGCGATGAGTCCGGCGCGGGTGAGGGCGGTGAAGGCGAAGCCCGCGGTGATGAGGAAGCCGATGAACTGTTCGGAGTCCTCGGTGGGGATGTCGATCCCGTAGGTGAAGACGTAGAGCGCGAGGCCGAAGGCGACCGCGATGATGATGATCTCGGCCCAGGCCGGGAGGGCCTTGGCGCGGGGGGCCGACGGGGCGGCGAGGCTGTTGCGGAAGCGCTGCCAGGCGTTCGGCGCGGGGCCGTCGGCGGAGGGCGGGACGTCGTAGGGGAGGGCGAGGGAGGCGATGACGGCGATGAGTGCGCCGATGCCGCTGACCCAGGCTCCCGGTTCGAGGTTGACGACGCCGCCGAGCTCGTAGGAGATCGCGCCCATGGTGTAGCCGGTGGTGCCGAGGGTGGCGAGGGCCAGGAGGCGGACCGGGCTGTTGGTGCCGGCGGGGGTGAGCCAGCGCAGTCCGGGGATGCCGTAGCCGGTGAGGGCGAAGAGCAGGGTGAGGATCGCGCCGGTGAGGGTGAGGACCTGGAGGCCGCCGGGGTAGCCGGTGACGGTGAGGTCGCCGGGGAATTCGGAGGTCCAGGTCCAGGGGAGGAGGGTGCCGGTGAGGGCGGCCGCGGCGCCGGCGAGGGTGGCGATGCGGGCGGCGGGGGCGGGGAGGGGGAGCAGTGCGGTGGTCATCCGTATCACGCCCTGTCCGCGACGCGTTCGCCGAGCAGGCCCTGGGGCCGCAGCAGCAGGACGACGATGAGGAGGACGAAGGCCCACACGTCCTTCCAGGCGCCGCCGCCGAAGAGGTCCATCCCGGGGACGTCGCTCATGTAGCCGGTGGCGAGGGATTCGGCGACGCCGAGGACGACGCCGCCGAGCATGGCGCCGTAGATGTTGCCGATGCCGCCGAGGACGGCGGCGGTGAATGCCTTGAGGCCCATGAGGAAGCCCATTTTGAAGCCGATCTGGCCGTTCTTGAGCCCGTAGGCGACGGCGGCGACGGCGGCGAACGCGGCACCGATGGCGAAGGCCATGACGATGATGCGGTCGGTGTTGATGCCCATGAGCTTGGCGGTGTCGGGGTCCTGCGAGGTGGCCTGCATGCCGCGGCCGGAGCGGGTCTTGGAGACGAAGAGCCCGAGGGCGATCATGCAGACGGGGGCGGCGATGAGGACGAAGAGGTCACCGCGCTGGACGTGGGCGCCGAAGATGTTGAAGGCGTCGCCCTTGAACTGCGGGAAGGGGCGGTCCTTGGTGGCGTCGGGGTACCACTTCCAGATGGCCTGCTGGAGTGCGAGGGAGAGCCCGATCGCGGTGATCAGCGGGGCGAGCCGGGGGGCGTTGCGCAGGGGCCGGTACGCGAAGCGTTCGGCGGCGACGCTGATGGCGACGGAGCAGATGACGCCGCCGATGATCATGACGGGGACGATAGCGAGGAGGTTGGCGCCGGCCGGCATCCAGAGGTACACGGTGAGAGCTCCGAAGCCTCCGATCATGAAGATCTCGCCGTGGGCGAAGTTGATGAGCTGGATGATTCCGTAGACCATCGTGTAGCCGATCGCGATGAGTCCGTACATCGCGCCGAGGATGAGTCCATTGGCCAGCTGTTGCGGCAGTTCGTGCACCGCAGGGCCTCCGTGGAGTGGTTCGGATATGGCACCGCGCGGGAGTGCTCGTAGCGCTCCCGCGCGGTCTGGGGTCGGTCGGGGCGTGCCCGGGAGCGGTTACGGCTTGTATGCCTCGCTGAGCTTGGAGGCCCACTTGCCACCGTCGACCTGGTAGGCGGTCATCATGGTGTTGGTGGTGTCGCCGAACTCGTCGAAGGAGACCGGGCCGGTGACGCCGTCGAACTTGACCTTGCTCATGGCGGCGAGCACCTTGGCGCGGGCGTCGTCGGGGAGCTTGCCGTCGTTCTCGGAGACGGCGAGCTTGACGGCCTCGATGATGGCCCAGGTGGCGTCGTAGGTGCCGCCCCCGTAAGCCTCGTAGGCGTCCTTGTAGCCGGCGGTCTTGTAGTCCGCGATGAACTTCTTGGCGGAGTCGAGCTCCTCGACGGGCTTGCCGACGGAGGTCGCGATGTCGCCCTGGGCCTTCTTGTTGAGCTTGATGAAGTCGGCGCTGTACATGCCGTCGCCGCCCATGAGCGGGATCTTGACGCTGTCCTTGAGCTGCTGGCTCAGGGGCGCGCCTGCGGGGTACTCACCGCCGTAGTAGACGGCCTTGGCGCCGGACTTCTTGACCTTGGTGACGACGGCGTTGAAGTCGCGGTCCTCGGGGTTGACGTGGTCGGAGCCCACGATCTTGCCGCCGAGGCCGGTGAAGGTCGCCTTGAAGGAGGCGGCGAGACCGGCGCCGTAGGGCTTCTGGTCGTCGATGAGGTAGACCTGCTTGATCTTCGCGTCGTTGTACAGGTACTTCGCGGCGAAGGCGCCCTGGATCTGGTCCGTGGTGGCGGTGCGGAAGTAGGTCGCGAAGGGGCGCTTCTTGTCGCCGGTCTTCCAGTTGTCGCCCTGGGTCAGCTCGGTGCCGGTGTTGGCGGGGGAGACCTGGGTGAGGCCGGCGTCGTTGAGGGGCTTCTGCATCGACTGGGCGACGCCGGAGTTCAGCGGGCCGACGACTCCGACGACCTTCTTGTTGTCGATGAACTTCGTGGCGTTCTGCTGGCCGACGGAGGGCTGGGCCTGGTCGTCGAGCGGCTGCACCTCGAAGGTGATGCCGGGGACCGTCTTGTCCTTGTTCGCCGTCTTGGCGGCGAGGTCGGCGGAGTTCTTGATGCCGAGGCCGAGCGCGGAGAGGTCACCGGTGAGCGGCGCGTCGACGCCGATGACGACGGTCGTGTTGCCGCTGCCGCTGTTGCCGTCGCTCTTGTTGTCGTCGTCGCGCGACCCGCAGGCGGTGAGCGTCAGTGCACCGGTGGTGAGCACTGTGGTGAGGATGAGCAAAGAACGGTGTCGCACGAAAGGTCCTTTCCCTGGCGCGGCCTCCTCGCTTGAGGTGCCGTGTCGTTCGCCGGGCCGTACTGGGTTGGTACAGGGCCGTGCTTGCAGACGCGCCCGGCGGCGCGGTGACTGGCCGTGACTCTAAGGGCAGTGGTGGGGGTCGGGAGGGGTGCCGGCCAAGGATGTGACTGTCTTGTTATGCCCTTGAGCAAGGCTTGAGGTGGCTGGGTGGACATGTACGGTTTTTTACCGGACCGTGAAGTGACCGCAATGTGAGAACGCGCAGCTCTGCTAAGGGGCTTGAGGTGATCTTGCTGCTGTCGCCCGGCGGGGGCCCGGTGCGGGGGCGTGGGGGCATGCCGGAGGGCCCGGTGGTGTCGGGGCCGGGCTGATCGCGTCGTGACGAAGTGCGTCACCTCGGGCGTTGATTACGCTGCGTTACGGTGGCGGGGGTGCGGCGACGCGGTGTGGTGGCGGGGGCGGGTGAGGTGTGGGCAGCTGAGTGGGCCATGGAACGGGGCGTCGGGTCAAGGGGGTTGACGCCGTGCGCCGCTCAATTTCCTTGATCATGGCGGTGGTTGTGCCCGGATATGCCGCTGCCCGGCCGTTTTGGGTCACGGCCGGGCAGGGGTGGTGGAGCGTGGTGCGGGGTCAGGCGGCTTCGGGTGCGGGTGCCTCGCGCAGCAGGCAGGTGAGGCGCGCGGTGCAGACCCGCTTGTCCTGCTCGTCGGTGATGGCGATCTCGTACGTGGCGGTGGTGCGTCCCCGGTGCACGGGGGTGGCGGTGCCGGTGACGAGGCCGCTTCGTACCCCTCGGTGATGGGTGCAGTTCAGGTCGACGCCCACGGCGAACTTGGACGGGCCGCCGTGCAGCATCGACCCGACGGAGCCCAGGGTCTCGGCGAGGACGGCGGAGGCGCCGCCGTGCAGGAGTCCGTACGGCTGGGTGTTGCCCTCGACCGGCATGGTGCCGACGACGCGCTCGGCGGAGGCTTCGAGGATGCGGACGCCCATGCGTTCGCCGAGGTGGCCGGCGGAGAAGAGGGCGGGCAGGTCGACGCCGAGCGCGGCGTACTCGTCGATGATCTCCTGGGGGAACGTGGGTGCGGTGTGCTCGCCCATGGGTCCGCCTTTCGTCTCGGTGCGGTGCTCGTACGCGTCGTTCTTATCAGACGCCTGAGCGAGCGCTTAGGGCGTGTCGTTGTGCGCGGGCTCGAAGCGCACCACGACGGACTTGGAGGCGGGGGTGTTGCTGGTGTCGGCGGTGGAGTCGAGGGGGACCAGCACATTGGTCTCCGGGTAGTACGCGGCGGCGCAGCCCCGGGCGGTGGGGTAGTGGACGACGCGGAAGCCGGGGGCGCGGCGCTCCACACCGTCCTTCCACTCGCTGACGAGGTCGGTGTAGGACCCGTCGGCCAGTCCGAGGGCTTCCGCGTCCTGCGGGTGTACGAGGACGACGCGGCGGCCGCCCTTGATGCCCCGGTAGCGGTCGTCCAGGCCGTAGATCGTGGTGTTGTACTGGTCGT
Source organism: Streptomyces sp. NBC_00209 (assembly GCF_045206345.1). NCBI lineage: Bacteria > Bacillati > Actinomycetota > Actinomycetes > Kitasatosporales > Streptomycetaceae > Streptomyces > Streptomyces sp. NBC_00209. The sequence continues at coordinate 5,505,876 of NZ_CP108121.1, forward strand.
GGGAGCGCAGGGTCTGGAGCAGCAGCCGGCCCTCGGGCAGCTCGGGGAACTCGACGGGCGCGGCGGTGAAGTTGGCCTTCCCGGTGGCGGTGGGGAAGCGGCGGGAGTCGCGGGGGCCGTGCGGGAGGGTGAAGCCGCCGGGGTGGGCGATGCGCGCGTTGAAGTTCTCGAAGCCGGGTACGACCCGGGAGATGCGGTCCCGGATCGTCGCGTAGTCCTTCTCGAACTCGTCCCAGGGCGTGGTGGATTCGGGCCCGAGCACGGCGCGGGCGAGGCGGGCGACGATGGCGGGTTCGGAGAGCAGGTGCGGGCTCGCGGGGGTGAGGTTGCCGCGCGAGGCGTGGACCTTGCTCATGGAGTCCTCGACGGTGACGAACTGCTTGCCGCCCGCCTGGACGTCCTTGTCGGTACGGCCGAGGGTGGGCAGGATCAGCGCGCGGGCGCCGGTGACGGCGTGGGAGCGGTTGAGCTTGGTGGAGACGTGGACGGTGAGGCGCGCGTTGCGCATGGCGGCCTCGGTGACGTCGGTGTCGGGGGTGGCGGCGACGAAGTTCCCGCCCATCGCGAAGAAGACCTTGGCCTCGCCGTCGCGCAGGGCGCGGATCGCGCGGACCACGTCGTAGCCGTGGTGGCGCGGTGAGGTGATCCCGAACTCCTTGTCCAGGGCGTCGAGGAAGGCGGGCGCGGGCCGTTCGAAGATGCCCATGGTGCGGTCGCCCTGGACGTTGGAGTGGCCGCGCACGGGGCAGACGCCGGCGCCGGGGCGGCCGATGTTGCCGCGCAGCAGGAGGAAGTTGACGACCTCGCGGATGGTCGGCACGGAGTGCTTGTGCTGGGTGAGGCCCATGGCCCAGCAGACGACGGTGCGCTCCGACTCCAGGACCATCGCGAGGGCCTGCTCGACGGCGGCGCGGTCGAGTCCGGTCGCGGTGAGCGTCGCGTCCCAGTCGGCCCCGGCCGCGGCGGCGGCGAACTCCTCGTAGCCATGGGTGTGTTCGGCGACGAACGTCCGGTCGACGGCGCCCTCGGTCTCCAGGATCAGCTTGTTCAGGAGGCGGAAGAGGGCCTGGTCGCCGCCGATCCGGATCTGGAGGAACAGGTCGTTCAGCGGGGTGCCCTTGAGCATGCCCTGCGGGGTCTGCGGGTTCTTGAAGCGTTCGAGGCCGGCCTCGGGCAGCGGGTTCACCGAGATGATCTTCGCGCCGGCCGCCTTGGCCTGCTCCAGGGCGGAGAGCATCCGGGGGTGGTTGGTGCCGGGGTTCTGCCCGGCGATGATGATCAGGTCGGCGTGGTGCAGGTCCTCCAGGGACACCGAGCCCTTGCCGACGCCGATCGTCTCGGTGAGCGCGGAGCCCGAGGACTCGTGGCACATGTTGGAGCAGTCCGGCAGGTTGTTGGTGCCGAACTCGCGGGCGAAGAGCTGGAGGAGGAACGCGGCCTCGTTGCTGGTGCGCCCGGAGGTGTAGAAGACGGCCTCGTCGGGGGAGGCGAGGGCGCCCAGTTCCTCGGCCATGATGTCGAAGGCCCGCTCCCAGGTGACCGCCTCGTAGCGGTCGGCGCCCTCGGGCAGGTAGACGGGCTGGGTGATGCGGCCCTGCTGACCGAGCCAGTAGCCGCTGCGCCCGGCGAGGTCGGAGACGGGGTGCTCGGCGAAGAAGTCCGGGGTGACGCGGCGGAGCGTGGCCTCCTCGGCGACGGCCTTGACGCCGTTCTCGCAGAACTCGGCGGTGTGCCGCTTGTCGCCCTCGGGCCAGGCGCAGCCGGGGCAGTCGAAGCCGTCCTTCTGGTTGACCTTGAGGAGGGTCTGCGCGGTGCGGCGCAGACCCATCTGCTGCTGGGCGACGCGCAGGCTCTGGGCGACGGCGGGCAGCCCGGCGGCTGAGTGCTGGGCCGGTCCGACCCGGGGGGCGTCCTGGACGGGGTCTCCTGCGGGCGGCTTGCTGGCCATGGTGCTCCCCTTCGAGCCGGCTGCGGGCCCCCGGGAGGTGTCTCGCGGGTCCGCCGTGGGTGTTTCCTTCTCCCTACCGATCCTGGCACGGGGGCCGGGCCGGGTGCCCGGTGAGGCGTCGCGGGCGGCGGCCGGTCCGGAATGTCAGTGGTCCGTGGCAGGATCGGGGTGTGGCTGAGACGGCATCGAAGAAGACGGCAGACAACCGACCGCGCCTGCTCCTCATGGACGGGCACTCCTTGGCGTACCGGGCGTTCTTTGCGCTGCCCGCGGAGAATTTCACGACGGCGGCGGGCCAGCCGACGAACGCGGTGTACGGCTTCATGTCGATGCTCGCGAACACGTTGCGTGACGAGGCGCCGACGCACTTCGCCGTGGCGTTCGACGTGTCCCGCAAGACGTGGCGGGCGCAGGAGTTCCCCGAGTACAAGGCGAACCGGTCGAAGACCCCCGACGAGTTCAAGGGCCAGGTCGAGCTGATCGGCGAGCTGCTGGACGCGATGCACGCGGACCGGTTCGCGGTGGACGGTTTCGAGGCGGACGACGTCATCGCGACGCTGGCGACGCAGGCCGAGGCGGCCGGCTTCGAGGTCCTGATCGTCACGGGCGACCGCGATTCGTTCCAGCTGATCACGGACAACGTGACCGTGCTCTACCCCACCAAGGGCGTCTCCGAGCTGACCCGGTTCACCCCGGAGAAGGTCGTGGAGAAGTACGGCCTCACCCCGCGGCAGTATCCGGACTTCGCGGCGCTGCGCGGTGACCCGTCGGACAACCTTCCGAGCATCCCCAAGGTCGGTGAGAAGACCGCCGCGAAGTGGATCAACCAGTTCGGCTCGTTCGACGAGCTGATCGCGCGGGCCGACGAGGTCAAGGGCGTCGCCGGGCAGAATCTCCGCGACCACCTGGACGCGGTGAAGCTGAACCGCGTGCTGACCGAGATGGTCCGGGACGTGGAGCTGCCGAAGACCCCGGAGGGGCTGGAGCGCGCCCCGTACGACCGCACGGCGGTCACCGGCATCCTCGACCTGCTGGAGATCCGCAACCCGAGCCTGCGCGAGCGGCTGCTCGCGGTGGACCCGGGCGCGGCGGAGGCCGAGCCGCCCGCGCCCGCCGCCGGGATCGAGCTGGACGGGGCCGTGCTCTCCACCGGCGAGGTGGCCCCCTGGCTGGCGGAGCACGGGGCGCAGCCGCTGGGCGTCATGACGGTCGACACCTGGTCGCTCGGGGTGGGCACGGTCACCGAGATCGCGCTCGCCGCAGCCGACGGCTCCGCCGCCTGGCTGGACCCGGCGCAGCTGGACGCGGCCGACGAGCAGGCGTTCGCCGCCTGGGTCGCGGACCCGGCCCGGCCCAAGGTCATGCACAACGCGAAGAGCGCGATGCGGGTCTTCCCGGAGCACGGCTGGCACCTCGACGGCGTCACGATGGACACCGCGCTCGCCGCGTATCTGGTGAAGCCGGGCCGCCGCTCCTTCGCGCTGGACGCGCTGGCCGTGGAGTACCTCGGCCGCGAGCTGGCGCCGGCCGCCGCGGCCGACGGTCAGCTGGCGTTCGGCGCCGACGACCGGGCGGAGGCCGACGCCCTGATGGCGCAGGCCCGTGCGGTCCTGGATCTCGGTGACGCGTTCACGGAGCGGCTGAAGGAGGCCGGCGCGGCCGAGCTGCTGCACGACATGGAGCTCCCGACGTCGATCCTGCTCGCCCGCCTGGAGCGGCACGGCATCGCGGCGGACCGGGCCCATCTGGAGGGCATGGAGCAGCAGTTCGCCGGGGCCGTCCAGCAGGCGGTGAAGGAGGCGCACGCGTCGGTGGGCCGGGAGTTCAACCTCGGTTCGCCGAAGCAGCTCCAGGAGGTCCTGTTCGGTGAGCTGGGCCTGCCGAAGACCAAGAAGACCAAGACCGGTTACACGACGGACGCGGACGCGCTGGCCTGGCTGGCCGGCCAGACGGAGCACGAGCTGCCCGTCCTCATGCTGCGCCACCGCGAGCAGGCGAAGCTCCGGGTCACGGTCGAGGGCCTGGTGAAGACGATCGCGGCGGACGGCCGCATCCACACCACGTTCAACCAGACGGTGGCCGCGACCGGCCGCCTCTCCTCCACCGACCCGAATCTGCAGAACATCCCCGTCCGCACGGACGAGGGCCGGGCGATCCGCCGCGGCTTCGTCGTCGGCGAGGGCTTCGAGACGCTGATGACGGCCGACTACAGCCAGATCGAACTGCGCGTGATGGCCCACCTCTCCGAGGACGCGGGCCTGATCGAGGCGTTCACCTCCGGCGAGGACCTGCACACCACGGTCGCCTCGCAGGTCTTCGGCGTGGAGAAGTCCGCGGTCGACCCGGAGATGCGGCGCAAGATCAAGGCCATGAGCTACGGCCTCGCGTACGGGCTGTCCGCCTTCGGCCTCTCCCAGCAGCTGAACATCGAGGCGGGCGAGGCCCGGGTCCTGATGGACACCTACTTCGAGCGGTTCGGCGGGGTCCGGGACTATCTGCGCCGTGTGGTGGAGGAGGCCAGGGCCACCGGGTACACGGAGACCGTCTTCGGCCGCCGCCGCTACCTCCCCGACCTGAACAGCGACAACCGCCAGCGCCGCGAGACCGCCGAGCGGATGGCGCTCAACGCCCCGATCCAGGGCACCGCCGCCGACATCGTCAAGGTCGCCATGCTCCAGGTCGACCGGGCGCTGAGCGGGGCGGAGCTGAAGTCCCGGATGCTGCTCCAGGTGCACGACGAAATCGTGCTGGAGATCGCCGCGGGCGAGCGGGAGCAGGTGGAGCGCATCCTGCGCCACGAGATGTCCACGGCGGTGCGGTTGCGCGCCCCGCTGGACGTGTCGGTCGGCGTCGGCGGTGACTGGGAGTCAGCGGCCCACTGACCGCTTCCGGCCGGGGCCCGCGGGGGCCCCGGCCGACTCCGCCTCCCGCCGCGCCGGGGCTAGGGCCTTTCGTTTGGATCAGGCCGGGCTCGCGGGGCCTGGCGCGCGCATCTGCCGCGTTGTCGTCAATCACCAACGCTCCGCGTTGCTTCAATCCTCCGCCTTGCAGCTGCACGTGCCAGGCCCCGCTCCCTGATCCGGCCTGATCCAAACGAAAGGCCCTGGCCGCACCGCCGCCGCGTACAGCAGGAGCCCGGCCGCGAGGCCCGCGCCCGCGCCGAAGCAGGCGGTCGGGATGATGTCCAGCGGCGTGTCGATGTGCCCGTAGTACGCGTACCAGCGGGCGCACCGATGGGCGGTGCCCAGCACGGCGCACAGCCCGATCGTGGCGAACGCCCAGCCCCGGACCCGCGCGGTCAGGACCGGCACCGAGGCGGGCACCGGCCGGTCCCCGGTCCGCCGCAGCCCCGACACCGTGAACCAGGCGAGCAGCAGCAGGGCCGGGGCGGACGTGCCGTACTGGACGAGCGTGAAGACCGGATACCCGGCCACGCTGCCGTCGAGCCCGGGGACCAGCCGTACACCCCACCGGTCGTGATGGGTGAAGGCGTCCCACACGACATGGGTGGCGGACCCGATCACCGCCGACACCACGAACCACGCGGCGTCCCGTGCCCCAAGTCCCCACCGCCCGGGGCCCGTCGGCGCCCCGCCGCCCCGCAGCCAGGTGTGCACACGCCCCCGCCACCGCTCCGGCAGCAGCGCCACCAGCGGGTCGCGCAGCAGCAGCCACAGGCCGAGCGCCAGCGCGGTGATCAGGACGTCCACGGTGGCGACGCCCCACACCGCGTGGGTGACCTCGCCGAACTCCATCGCGCCCGGAACCACCGAGTCCGCGAAGTACGTCAGGTCGGGGGCGAACGACCCGGCGACCAGGGCCGAAGCGAGCAGCGGACCACGGCCCGTGCCGTCGCGCCGAATCCCGGGGAGCACGGCGGCGGCATGGCTGAGCGTGAAGGGCATGCGGGCAGTATGCGTGACCCGGCGGGGCAGGTCCGGGGTGGCTCGGCGGGCAGGAAGATCCGTCACGGGGATGTCCCCACGTGGACAACTTGTGTTCAGGAAGGTGAGAAAGCGGTAAGAACCGGCCCGCCCGCTGTGTGCGCGCCGCGGGAGTTGCCGTAGGGTCGCCTGAGTCCAGGCGCAGGGGAGCGCCGACAGCGACGAGGGGGAGGGCCCACACACCATGGCAGCGCAATTCGGTCGCCGACTGTACAGAGGAGCGGCCACCACCGCCGTGGCTGCCGTGGCCGTCGCGGCGCTTTCCGCCTCGCAGGCCCCCGGCGCCCCGTCCGCGGTCGTCGCGGCGGACGGCGACCAGCCGGCCGCGGGCTCCTCGACCCCCGCGGACCAGGGCGGCGGCGTCTCCGGCGACTCGCCGTACTACACGGACCTGCCGCCGCTGAACACCCCGGCCAAGCCCGGCGGTTCGGCCGACCTGCCGGTGACCGGCCCCGCCGAGTCCGGCATACCCGCCTCCGTCCTGGCGGCGTACAAGAAGGCCGAGCGGACCGTCGCGGGCACGGACGCGGCCTGCCGGCTGCCGTGGCAGCTGCTCGCCGCGATCGGCAAGGTCGAGTCCGGGCAGGCCCGCGGCGGCCGGGTCGACGCGCAGGGCACCACGCTCTCCCCGATCCTCGGCCCCGCCCTCGACGGCAACGGCTTCGCGCTGATCAAGGACACCGACAACGGTGCCTACGACGGGGACCGGACGCACGACCGGGCGGTCGGCCCGATGCAGTTCATCCCGTCCACCTGGGCGACCTGGGGCCAGGACGGCAACGGCGACGGCCGCAAGGACCCCAACAACGTCTACGACGCCGCGCTCGCCGCCGGGCGCTACCTCTGCGCCGGCGACCGCGACCTGTCGGCCGCCGCCGACGTGGACCGGGCGGTCCTGAGCTACAACCACTCCGACGTGTATCTGCGTACGGTCCGCTCCTGGTTCACGTACTACAACCGCGGCACGCACGAGGTCCCCGACGGCACCGGCGCCCTCCCGACCGGCCCCACCAGCCGGAACCCCGGCCCCAGTCGGCCGGACGGCGGCCCGTCGAGCACCCCGTCCCCGACGCCCCCGCCGTCCGAGACGCCGAAGCCGGGCGGTTCCACCGAGCCCACCGAGCCGTCCGAGCCGTCCGAGCCGTCCGCCGAGCCCTCGGGCCCGGCCGGGACGGCCAAGCCGCCGGCGCCGTCGCACACCCCGAAGCCGGCGCCCAGCCCGACGCACGTCGCGGCCTCGCTGGAGAAGGTGTCCTCCATCGACGACACCGCCATCGCCGGTGAGACCTTCGAGGGGCACGCAGGGGTGCGGGCGCGCAGCCTCCTCGGTGGCCCGGTGGCCAAGGAGGCCGTGACCTTCAGCATCACCGGCAACGCCGGTGTCACGTTCGAGGGCGGCCTCAGGACCGTCGTCGTCGTGACCGGAGCCGACGGCATCGCGACCGCCCCGGCCGTGCGCGCGGGCGAGAAGACCGGCGAGTTCCAGTTGGATGCCACTGCCCGAGGCGTTTCGAGGGTCTGGACCTTCTTCCGCGGTACGGTCACCTCCCGTCTGCCCGACACCCTTGTGCTGACCGGCACCCCGAAGCTGACCGCCGTCGCCGGTGAGACCTTCGAGGGCATCACGATCGCCGCCACCCACAAGGGCAAGGCCGTGGGCCGGGTCCCTGCCTACGCCTCCGTAGTCACCGACGGCCGCGACCCGGACGCGCCCGGCCAGGGCCCGTTCTGGACGAACGGCGCAGGCGACATCACCCGCAGCCTCGACGAGCTGCACACGGAGGCCGACGGCACCCTCAAGGTACCGACGTTCTACGCCGACGGGGCCGGTACGTACGTGCTGCGCGTCGCCACCGGCGGCGGCGCCACGCTCGACATCGAGCTGACCGTCGAGGCGCCCCCGGCCACCACCGGCTCCTGACGAGGCACACACCCGGGCAGCCCCTCCGCCGCCGGCCGGCCGAGGGGCTGCCCCCTGTTTCAGTCCCGCTTCAGGCGCGCCTTCGTGAACCGGGTCGCCTCCATCGTCGCCGGGTCCTCCGGCCACGGGTGCTTCGGGTAGCGGCCGCGCAGCTCAGCCCGGACCGCCTTGTAGCCGTCGCGCCAGAACGACGCCAGGTCCGCCGTCACCGCCGCCGGCCGCCCCGCGGGGGAGAGCAGGTGCACCAGGACCGGCACGCCCGCCACCTCCGGGGTCTCCTGGAGGCCGAACAGCTCCTGGACCTTCACCGCGAGCACCGGCTGGTCCCCGCCGTACTCCACCCGGATCCGCGAACCGCTCGGCACCTCGATCCGCTCCGGCGCCAGCTCGTCCAGCCGGACCGCCTCGCCCGTCGCCCACGGCAGCAGCCTCCGCAGCGCCTGCCCCGCGTCGATCGCGGCCAGGCCGGAGCGCCGCCGCGCCCGGGACAGCTCGGGCTCCAGCCAGGCCCCCGGGTCCGAGAGCAGCGCCTCGTCCGACACGTCCGGCCAGGGCTCACCCCGCACCCGGTGCAGGAAGGCCAGCCGCTCCCGCAGCTGCCCCGCGTCCCGGCTCCACCGCAGCAGCCCCGGGCCTTCCCGCCGCAGCCCCTCGACCAGGGCTTCGCGGACCAGCGCCGGATCGGGCTGCTTCAGCGGGCGCGCCGCCAGCTCGACCGCCCCCAGCCGCTCCACCCGGCGGGCCACCACGTCCCGGCCGTCCCAGCGGACCTCCTCGCCCGCGAACCGCAGCGGCCCCGCCGCCAGGAGCGCGGTGTCCTCATCGATGACGGCCGCCAGGCGCACCCGGGCGGACGCCGCGTGCGCGGGCCGGTCCGCGACCGCCACGGCCAGCCAGGGCGCCCCGCGCAGCCCGGAGCCCTCGCCCGGCTCCGCGCCCGTGCCCGACGCCATCAGGAACGCCCCGCCGCCCCGCGCCCGCGCCACCCGCTCCGGGAACGCCAGGGCCGCCACCAGCCCCACCGCCGCGTCGTCCGCGACGGTCCGCCCGCCGCCGTCGCCCTTGAGCGCGGACGACAGGCGCCGCACCTCCTGGCGCCAGCGCCCCGCGTAGGCGTCCTGGCCCCGGCGCGCGGTGCGCAGCGCGGCCGCCAGATCGTCCCCGTACGCGCGCGGCGGTTCCTCGCTCAGCAGCGCCACCACCTCGGCGGTCCGGCGCCCGCCCACCTCGGCCGCCCCGTCCAGCAGCGCCCGGGCCAGCCGGGGGTGCAGTCCGAGCCGGGACATCCGCACGCCCCGTTCGGTGACCCGGCCGTCCGGCCCCACCGCGCCGACCGCGCCGAGGACCTCGCGCGCGGCGGCCATCGCCCCCTCCGGCGGCGCGTCGAGCAGCGCGAGCCCGGTGGCGTCCGGATCACCCCAGCAGGCCGCCTGGAGGGCGAACGCCGTCAGGTCGGCCACCCTGATCTCCGGGGCCGGGAACCGGGCGAGCCGGCCGTCCTCGGCCCGGTCCCAGCAGCGGTACACCGTCCCCGGCGCCTCGCGCCCCGCCCGGCCCGCGCGCTGCCGGCCCGCCGCCTGCGACGCCCGTACGGTGGCCAGCGCGCTCAGCCCCCGGGCGTGATCGGTGCGCGGCTCCCGGGCGAGCCCCGAGTCGACCACCGTCCGCACCCCGGGGACCGTCAGCGACGACTCGGCCACCGAGGTCGCCAGGACCACCCGCCGTCCCTCCGAGGACCCGGCCAGCACCGCGTCCTGCACGGCGGCCGGGGCCCGACCGTGCACCTGGAGCACCTCGGCCGCCACACCCGCGAGCTGCCCGGCCACCCGGCCGATCTCGCCGACGCCGGGCAGGAAGCACAGCACGTCGCCGTCCCGCTCGGCGAGCGCCCGCCGTACCACGGAGGCGACATGGCCCAGCAGCGCCGGGTCGACCCGCATCCCGTGCGGCGGCCGCACCGGCACGGACGGCGGGGCCCACACCACCTCCACCGGGTGCGACACGCCCCGCGCCTCGACCACCGGGGCGTCCCCGAGCAGCCGCGCCCAGCCCTCCGCGTCCGTCGTCGCGGACGCCGCCACCAGGCGCAGGTCGGGGCGGAGCGCGGCGCGCACGTCCAGCAGGAACGCGGCCACCGTGTCCGCGTCGAGATGGCGCTCGTGGCACTCGTCGATGATCACCGCGTCCACCCCGGCCAGCTCCTGGTCGCGCTGCAACCGCTGGAGCAGCACGCCGGTGGTGACGACCTCCACCACGGTGTCCGGGCCCACCACCCGCTCGCCGCGCACGGTGAACCCGACGCGCTCCCCGGCCCGCTCGCCCAGCAGCCACGCCATCCGCCGGGCCGCCGCGCGGGCGGCGATCCGGCGCGGCTCGGCGACGACGACCCGGCGTACCGGGCCCCCGCCGGTCAGCCCGGCCAGGGCGAGCGGGACGAGGGTGGTCTTGCCGGTGCCGGGGGGTGCGCACAGCACCGCGGTCCCGTGGTCGTCCAGTGCCTGCCGGAGGGCGGGGACGGCGGTGCGGACGGGCAGCCGGTCGAGGGCGTCGGTGCGGATCACGCCCCCAGTCTCGTACGAAGGGCGCCCGCGCCCTGATCCGGCCTGATCCAAAGGAAAGGCCCTAGTCCCGTACGCAGACGAAGATCGCGGTCCCCGGGATCAGGTTGCCGCGCAGCGGGGACCAGCCGCCCCACTCCTGGTCGTTCCAGGCGGGCCACTCCGGCTCGACCAGGTCCACCAGCCGGAAGCCGCCCGCGACCACGTCCCGGATCCGGTCGCCCAGCGTGCGGTGGTGCTCGACGTAGACCGCGTCGCCGTGCTCGTCCTGCTCGACGTAGGGCGTGCGGTCGAAGTAGGAGGCCGCGACCGACAGGCCCTCCGGGCCCGGCTCGTCGGGGAAGGCCCAGCGAAGGGGGTGCGTCACGGAGAAGACCCAGCGGCCGCCGGGGCGCAGCACCCGGCGGACCTCGCGGAAGACCTGGACCGGGTCGGCGACGAAGGGCACCGCGCCGTAGGCGGAGCAGGCCAGGTCGAAGGAGGCGGTGCGGAACGGCAGCCGTCCGGCGTCCGCCTCGACCAGCGGGACGTCCTCGCCGATGCGCCGGGCGTGCTGGAGCTGGCGGTGGGAGAGGTCCAGGGCGACGGGGCGGGCGCCCTGCGCGGCCAGCCAGCGGGAGCACTGCGCCGCGCCGGCGCCGATCTCCAGGACGTCGAGCCCCTTCAGGGCGGCGGCGGGGCCCAGCAGCCCGGCCGTCTCCTCGTCCAGGCCCTCGGGGCCCCAGACGAAGCGGTCGTCGCCGAGGAAGGCGCCGTGGTCGCTCTGGTACTCGTCGGCGTTGCGGTCCCACCAGCCCCGGCTGGCCCGGCTGCTCTCGGCGGTCCCGGCGCTGCGGCGGGTCGCCTCGGGTTCGGCGGCGTACATCTCTTGGCTCATCGTGTCCGTCGTTGTAGTTTGCCTTCACCCCGCCGTACGCGGTACGTACCAAGGGGGCCTGCGCAGCGCTGTACCGGTGTGTCCGGACGTTGCCGGACACGATCTGGCCTCGGGGAACCCGAGTTGTGCCGGATATGGGGCTTTCCGTCCGCGGTGTCCGCCTTCGCGCATTGACCGTGCCCTGCTGCCCCCGTATGCTACAAGTTGCGCTGCGAGCCTGCGCTCCTCAGACCTAGCAGGCCGCGCTCGCATCTGTTGCTAGTCCCCTCGGTTCACGAGGCGCCTTCCGGTCACGGAATGGGCGCTTACCGGGCTGTCCGGCTTAGGCAGAGGCGATACGGGCTTTCGGCGTAGCAGTACCTACGACTCACTGTCCGTACCGGAGCCCTTTCCCACATGACGAGCAGCACCGAGACCACCGCCACCACTCCGCAGGTTGCGGTCAACGACATCGGCGACGCGGACGCGTTCCTCGCGGCGATCGACGAGACGATCAAGTACTTCAACGACGGCGACATCGTTGACGGTGTCATCGTCAAGGTTGACCGGGACGAGGTTCTCCTCGACATCGGTTACAAGACCGAAGGTGTCATCCCGAGCCGCGAGCTCTCGATCAAGCACGACGTCGACCCGAATGAGGTCGTCAAGGTCGGTGACGAGATCGAGGCCCTGGTTCTCCAGAAGGAGGACAAGGAAGGCCGCCTGATCCTCTCGAAGAAGCGCGCTCAGTACGAGCGTGCCTGGGGCACCATCGAGAAGATCAAGGAAGAGGACGGCATCGTCACCGGTACCGTCATCGAGGTCGTCAAGGGTGGTCTCATCCTCGACATCGGCCTCCGTGGCTTCCTCCCGGCGTCGCTCGTCGAGATGCGTCGTGTCCGCGACCTCCAGCCTTACGTGGGCAAGGAGCTCGAGGCCAAGATCATCGAGCTGGACAAGAACCGCAACAACGTGGTCCTGTCCCGCCGCGCCTGGCTCGAGCAGACCCAGTCCGAGGTCCGCCAGACGTTCCTCACGACCCTCCAGAAGGGTCAGGTCCGCTCCGGCGTCGTCTCCTCGATCGTCAACTTCGGTGCCTTCGTGGACCTGGGTGGCGTCGACGGTCTGGTGCACGTCTCCGAGCTGTCCTGGAAGCACATCGACCACCCCTCCGAGGTTGTCGAGGTCGGCCAAGAGGTCACCGTCGAGGTTCTCGACGTCGACATGGACCGCGAGCGCGTCTCGCTGTCGCTCAAGGCGACGCAGGAAGACCCGTGGCAGCAGTTCGCCCGTACGCACCAGATCGGGCAGGTCGTCCCCGGTAAGGTCACCAAGCTCGTTCCGTTCGGTGCGTTCGTCCGCGTGGACGAGGGCATCGAGGGCCTGGTCCACATCTCCGAGCTGGCCGAGCGCCACGTGGAGATCCCGGAGCAGGTCGTCCAGGTCAACGACGAGATCTTCGTCAAGGTCATCGACATCGACCTTGAGCGCCGTCGCATCAGCCTCTCGCTGAAGCAGGCCAACGAGGCGTTCGGCGGCGACCCGGCCTCGGTCGAGTTCGACCCGACCCTGTACGGCATGGCCGCGTCCTACGACGACCAGGGCAACTACATCTACCCCGAGGGCTTCGACCCCGAGACCAACGACTGGCTCGAGGGCTTCGAGTCCCAGCGCGAGGTCTGGGAGACGCAGTACGCCGAGGCGCAGCAGCGCTTCGAGCAGCACCAGGCCCAGGTCATCAAGTCCCGCGAGGCCGACGAGGCCGCTGCTGCCGAGGGCGCTGCCGCCCCCGCCGGCAACGCCCCGGCCGCCTCGGGCGGCAGTGGCGGCGGCTCCTACTCCTCGGAGTCCGCGGACAACTCCGGCGCCCTGGCGTCGGACGAGGCCCTGGCCGCGCTCCGCGAGAAGCTGGCGGGCGGCCAGAGCTGACGCTCTGTCCCTCCGGCCGGTCATCGGCTGCGGTAGGTAAGTGACCGTGAGGCCCGCTCCCTTCGGGGAGCGGGCCTCACGTGTTTCCGGCGTGAAAGAGCGCGTACGGGGAATGACCGGGGTACCCCGGGGCGTTCTTCTCCAGGAACACAAGGAGGAGCGGTAACCGTGCCTGATCCGCAGAGTTTGTACGAATGGGAGCCGAAGGGCCTGGCTGTGGTCGACATGGCGCTCGCCCAGGAGTCGGCCGGCCTGGTCATGCTCTACCACTTCGAGGGCTACATCGACGCGGGTGAGACCGGCGAGCAGATCGTTGACGGCCTGCTCGAATCGCTGCCGCACCAGGTCGTGGCCCGCTTCGACCACGACCGCCTGATCGACTACCGCGCACGGCGTCCGCTGCTGACGTTCAAGCGCGACCGCTGGGCGGCGTACGAGACACCCGCCCTGGAGGTCCGCGTCGTCCAGGACGCCACGGGCGCGCCGTTCCTGCTGCTGTCCGGGCCCGAGCCCGACGTGGAGTGGGAGAGGTTCGCCGCCGCCGTCGAGGAGGTGGTCGAGCGCCTGGGCGTCCGCCTCGCGGTCAACTTCCACGGCATCCCGATGGGTGTCCCGCACACCCGCCCCGTCGGCATCACCCCGCACGGCAACCGCACCGACCTCACGCCCGGCCACCGCAGCCCCTTCGAGGAGGCGCAGGTCCCCGGCTCCGCCGAGGCGCTGGTCGAGTACCGGCTGATGGAGGCGGGCCACGACGTGCTCGGCGTCGCCGCCCATGTGCCGCACTACGTCGCCCGCTCCTCCTACCCGGACGCGGCGCTCACCGCGCTGGAGGCGATCACGGCCGCGACCGGCCTGGTCCTGCCGTCCGTCGCGCACGCCCTGCGCACCGAGGCGCACCGCACCCAGACGGAGATCGACCGCCAGATCGGCCAGGGCGACGAGGAACTGGTCTCGCTGGTCGAGGGCCTTGAGCACCAGTACGACGCGGTCGCGGGTGCGGAGACCCGGGGCAACCTGGTCGCCGAACCGGCTGACCTGCCGTCGGCCGACGAGATCGGCCTCGAATTCGAGAAGTTCCTCGCCGAACGCGAGGGCGACGTCTGAGCGTCGCGCCGCTCTCGTGCCCGCTGCCCATGGCCCCGCCTGTCGGGGCGGCGGGCAGCGGGCACTAGGCTGCCGGGCATGCTGAGAGTGGGCCTGACCGGGGGCATCGGAGCCGGTAAGAGCGAAGTGTCCCGGCTGCTCGTCGGCCACGGTGCCGTGCTCATCGACTCGGACCGCATCGCCCGCGAGGTGGTCGAGCCAGGCACCCCCGGACTCGCCGCCGTGACCGAGGAGTTCGGCCCCGGCATCCTGACCCCCGACGGCACCCTGGACCGGCCCGCGCTCGGCGCGATCGTCTTCGCCGACCCGGACCGCCTGGCCGCGCTCAACGCGATCGTCCACCCCCTGGTCCGCGACCGCTCCGCCGAACTGGAGAAGGCCGCGGGGCCGGACTCCGTGGTCGTCCACGACGTCCCCCTCCTCACCGAGAACGGCCTCGCCCCCCTCTACGACCTGGTCATCGTGGTCGACGCCGCCCCGGAGACCCAGCTCGACCGGCTCGTCCGGCTGCGTGGCATGACCGAGGGGGACGCCCGCGCCCGGATGGCCGCCCAGGCCACCCGCGAGCAGCGGCGCGCCGTCGCCGACCTGGTCATCGACAACGACGGACCGGTCGAGGAGCTGGCGGCCCGGGTCCGCGAGGTCTGGGCGGAGCTGGCGCGCCGGGCGGCGGCGGAGACCGGCTGAGCCGGGTCCGTACCGCATCGCCGGCCGGGCCCGTCGCCGTACCGGAATACCCGCAGCCGCCCCCGTGTTGACCTCGGGACGGACCAGAGAAGGATGCCACCGTGCCCGAGAGGACCCCGGAAACCGACGTCATCGACTTCCGAGCGGCCGAGCAGCTGCTCGCCGCGCGCGATCCCCGGGGCGCCGTGCGGCTGCTCGACTCGGTGATCGCCGCCCACCCCGAGAACACCGCCGCCCGGCTGCTGCGCGCCCGCGCCTTCTTCGCGGCGGCGCAGCTGCGCCCCGCCGAGCTGGAATTCGAGCTGGTGCTTGAGCGCGAACCGGACAACGCCTTCGCACACTTCGCCCTCGCCCGCACCTTCGAACGCTCCGGCCACCCCGAGCGGGCCACCCGCCACTTCCGGCTGGCGGCCGCGCTCGACCCGAAGCCGGAGTATCTGCGGGCCGCCCGCTTCGAGGACTAGGGGGTGCCCGGCGGCGGGCCCTGGCCGCCGTGCGGGCCGTGGTCGGGGTCGTACGGGGGGATGGAGCGGCCCGGCTGGTAGTGCGCGCCCTGGCGCAGCCGGTGCACGACCACGCACAGGTCCACCAGGACCAGGACGAGCAGCACCCCGCAGACGGCGGCCCAGCCGGTGCGGCCGTTCACGGCGAAGGCCGTCACGCCGAAGACGGCCCAGGCCAGGCCCCATAGACTCAGCCAGAGCCGCATCCGCAGCGGACTGCGGGCGGTCGTCGGTTCATTGCCGGTACGCATGGCATCGCCTCCCTACCAGCATGGACCCGCGGCCGGACAGGTGCGGTGCGGGAGGGCGGGGGCCGACGGTGACGGGTACGGCGGGGTGATCGCCGAGGTGGCCGACGACCTGTGCCCGGAGTTCGAGCACGCCGTCGGGTGGCCGCCGGACCACTGCCCGGGCTGCTGAGCGCCGGAGGGCGCGGCGGCCGGGTGCGCGGTCAGCCGGTCAGCAGCTTCGCCCGCAGCGCCGCCACGGTCGCCGCGTCGAGCTTCAGCCCCTCACGTACGTACGTGTCGAAGTCGCCGTAGATCTGGTCCACCTCGGCGTACGCGGCGCGCAGCCAGCTCAGCTCCACGGCCTGTGGGTCGCCGGTGTACTGGTTGCTGGCCAGGAAGTCCGCCTCCACCGTGGCCCGGGGGACACCGAGCAGGGTGAGCAGGACGGCCGTGCCCCAGCCGGTGCGGTCCTTGCCCGCGCTGCAGTGGAAGACCGTGGCGCCGGAGGTGTTCGTGGCGACGGCCGTGACGAGGTCGTGGAAGGCGTAGTCCGCTCCCACGAAGTTGACCATGAACGGGTAGCCGATGGACTGGCCGAGGTCCGAGGAGCCGGAGAAGAGCCCGGCGGCGATGGCCTCCGCCAGGGTCATCAGGGCCGAGTCGTGGAAGCGGATGCCGTGCGCGAGCGAGACGACGTCCGCGACCTGGTAGCGCACCCCGGCGGGCAGCCGGTCCGGGTCGTCGTGGCGCTCCTGGGCGTTGCGCAGGTCCACGTCGAGCGTCAGCTTCTGGGAGACCAGCCGCTGCTGGTCGGCGTCGGTGAGACCGCTCAGCTTGTTGGAGCGGTAGACCAGGCCCGGGCGCACCCAGTGCCCGTCCGTGGTGCGGTAGCCGCCGATGTCCCGGAAGTTGCGGGCCGAGGCCAGGCCGAGCGAGCGGTCGGCGACGACGAGCGGGCTGCCGCTGTCCGGGACCAGCCGGAAGTACCAGCGCCCGGCCTCCGGGAGGGTGCCCGGGGCGACGGTCAGCGAGCCGGTGCCGGGGGCCGTGCCGAGCGCGGTGCCGGTGGTGGCGTCGGGCGAGGTGACGGCGGTGACGGTCACCGATCCGGCGGGCGAGGCCCAGGACAGGGTGTGGCCGCCGTCGGCGGTACGGGTGGCGGTGGCCGCCGTGAACGGGACGGCGGACTGCGCGACGGAGGACGAAGCGGTCGTGGGCGGCGCGGCGAGGGCGGCCGGGGCCATGACCGTACCGGTGAGAAGGGCGGTGGCGAGGACGGCTCCGGCGATGCGGTGCGTACGCATGGTGCTCCTTGTCGTGACCCTGCGGGGCAGGGGAGGCGTCAGGAGGTCGGTGTGGCGGTGCACGGGGTGGTGCCGCAGACATTGATGACCCGCCCGGTGGTCAGGAAGGTGGCCTTCTGCTGACGTGCGGCGGACGAGTTGCGGGGATCTTCGTGCGGGTCGTGCCCGTACGCGGGTCCGGCGGGCGGCGTGTTGGTGACCGGGGGTGTGGGCGTACCGCTGTCCCAGACGGTCATCGCCGAACCCCGGTAGGGCAGTTGGTGCGGGCCGATGCGCCGGATGCCCCAGTACGGGACGGTGTCGGGGCTGCGGCCCGCGGCGAGCGCGGGGGTGAGCAGCCGGGCGCCGATGGTGCGCGCCTCCACGTCGGCCGCCGCGTTCGCGACCTGGTGGTCGCCGTACGCGAGGTGCATCAGGACCTGGTGGCGGTCGGTGAGGTGGTTGGCGTACGCGTTGGTCTCGCCCCGGTCCCAGACCATCTGGAAGAGCTGGAGGACCAGTTGCTGGTGCAGCTTGTCCGGGTAGGCGGCGTCCAGGACCTGCTGGAACGGGGCGAAGTCGGCGCTGCGGTTGAGGAGCAGGCCGTAGTTCATGCCGGTGACGCCGAGCACCCCGCGCCGGATGTCGGTGGAGGCGGCGACGAGCGCGCCGCCGAGGATGCCGCCCTGGCTGTTCCCGTCGTACGCGAGTCCGTGCCGGGTGTCCACGAGCGGACGCCCGTCGGCGGTGCGGAACGCCGGGTCGGCGGTCAGGCCCTGGGCGTGGATCAGGGCGCGGCCGAGGAACAGGGCGTTGAGGATGCCCTGTTCGCTGCGCTCGGGGACGGCCGGGAAGAGGCTCGGGTCGGCGAGTGCGGCCAGCACGACGGGGATGTCGTCCTTGGCCATGCCGATCCAGTCCGTCGCGCAGAACGTGAAGTCGTGCTCGGCGGCCATGTCCTTGACGTTGCCCGCGCCGACCTCGTTGCGTGAACCGAGCAGCCCGTGCCCGTAGAGCGAGGGGTGCGACGGCCCGCGGAAGGCGGCGCGCGGGATCTCGCAGCGGAACGCGGCGGTCTGGGTGCTGCCCGGAAGCGCGCGCGGGGCGCCGTTCCGGTCCCGGTTCAGCACCGCGCCGGGCGGCCCGCCGGGGGCGTCCAGATAGCCCGGGACGCTGATCTCGCCGGTGACCTCGCGGGCGATCCGGGTGTCCTGCTCCTCGGTGAAGTCGGTGACCCCGGTGACCGTGAAGGCGGGCGCGCGGTCGCCGAGCCCGCGGAACGCGTCGTCGCGGAGGGTGAACAGGTCGCCGGTGAGGCTGCGCGTCGAGGCGACCGTGAAGTCCCAGGCGAGGTTGAGTCCCTGGGGGGAGACGCCCGCCCGGCGCAGCGCGGACAGCCCGGGCCGCAGCCGGTCCTGGCGGGTGCGCAGCGGATCGTGTGCGGGCAGCCGTCTCCCGGCGACGGCGGCGAAGGGGGCGGCGGCCGGAATCGTACGGCCCGACCCGTCCTTGAGGTGGCGCAGCGCCACGGCGTAGTGGTGGCCGTCCTCGAAGTTGCGGGCCGGGTGGATCAGCAGGGCCCGGCGCGCGGGGTCGGTGGCGTTGCTGTCCGGCTCCGCCCAGTACGGCCACCGCTCACCGGTCGTGGTGTCCAGCAGGACGATGGGCGCGTCCCGGTCCAGGGACCGGCCGATGTCGGTGAGCGGGGCCGCGCCGGTCCTGGCCAGGTCGAGCCCCGGGACCTGGGCGATCAGCGTGGAGCCGGGGGAGAAGCCGTCGGACCGGTTCCAGGCGGCCGGGTCGACGGTCTGCCCGGTCGCGGGCCGGGGCAGCGCCGAGGTGTCGAAGGCCACCCGGCGGCCCGTGTCGGTGCGCGGGTCCGGCCGGGTGTACCAGTCGTTGGGGAACGGCAGCAGGCACTCGGCGGGTGCCAGCGGGTCGCAGCCCCGCGCCGGGGAGGGGCCCGCCGGGGCCGCGTGGGCGGGCGGGGCGAGGAGCGCGGCCGTGCCGAGCGCCACCGCGAGCAGTCCGTCGAGCATCCGCTGCCGCACGGCTCAGCTCCCCTGGAGGTGGGCGCCGATGATGCGCGCGTAGGCGGCCTCGCCCCGCTGGTTCGGGTGCAACGGGGCAGCCGACGCGGTCGGCACGTACCCCTCGACCCACTTGTCGGACGGGGCCTGGCAGGCGTCGTGGCCCTTGCTCGGCGTGGCGACGTCGATGTACTCGGCACCGTGCGCGGCGCTCTGCTCGGCGATGACCGCGTTCATCCGGTTCACGCTGCCCTGGAGGAAGTCCGCGTCGACCGGCAGCACGGGCTGCAGCGGCCAGCAGCCGCCCGGCTTGATGTAGAGCCCGTACCCCGTCACGAGGACCCTGGCGTGCGGCGAGCGCTGGTGGATTCCGTCCAGTACGGCTCCGAGGCGCGGCGCGAAGGCGGCGATCCGCTGCGCCACCTGGTCGACCCCGCCCTCGGTCAGCTTGTCCTTGCACGGGGTCGCGGTCGGGTCGAGCTGCATGCAGTCCTGCGCGATGCCGACGAGACCGGCGTCGTTGCCGCCGATGGTGAGGGTCACCAGGCCGGTGTCGGCGCGCAGCGCGTCGAACTGGGGTGCCGCCGAGCCCATCGGCACGTCGAGCAGCGACAGCGACTGCTTCTCCGTCATGTGCTTGGACTGGGCCCCGCTGCAGGTGACGTCGCGCAGCGAGGCGCCGATGCTCGCCGCCAGCTCGTGCGCGTAGTTGTGCGTGGATCGGCCGCAGGCCAGCGGTCCCGTGATGCCCGGGATGAGCGGTCCCGAGGCCATCGAGTCGCCGAGGGCCACGTACTGCACGGGGGCGTCGGCGCTCGCCGCCCAGGCGCCGGACGCGGTGGTTCCGACGGCCAGGGAAGCCAGGGCGGCGGCGGTGGCGGCTCCTCTGGCAGTACGACAGAACGTCTTGTTCCGGAACGAGTTCATGACGACCTCCGGTGCGCTATGAGTGGGGGCATGGCGGGTGTCGCCGGTCATCATGCAGACTCGAACGCCGTCGTTTAACTGGTGGGTAACGCAGACTTCGCCGGGGGCTTTTGTGACGCGTGACAATGAACGGACAGCTGGACAGGGGCCGTTGGCCATCGCCGGACGCCCGGTGGCGGTCCGGTTGCGGGCCCGCGTTCCCGCCCTGACCACCCGGGTGGTCGCCCGTCTTCTCAGTGACCTGCCGGTCTACGCGGAGCTGCCGCACGAGGAGATCGCGGGCGATATCGCGGACATCGTCCAGCACAATCTGCGGCTCTTCGCGGACGTCCTCGAACACCGCAGGGCCGCCACCGACGGCGAACTCGCCCAGCAGCGCGACTCGGCGGCCCAGCGCGCCGAGGAGGGCGTGCCGCTGGACGCCATCCTCACCGCCTACCAGGTGGGCGTCGCGATGTGCTGGGAGGAGACCGCGCAGGACGCCGGGCCCGGGGACCTGCCCGCCGTGCTGGAGATCATGGACCGCATCCTCGTCCTCCAGCAGCAGCTGACCTCGGCGGTGAGCGGCGCCTATCTGGAGGCCCGGCAGATCCTGGACAGCCAGGAGCACGGCGGCCGGCACGCGCTGATGGCCGCGCTGCTGACCGGTGAGGACCTGGACGGCTTCACCCGCCGCACCGGCCTGCGCCCGGCCGCCCGCTATCTGACGATGGCGCTCGCGCTGGCCCCGCACCCGGACGAGACGGGGCCGGGCCTGCCGCAGGGTCCCGGGGCCGGTACCGCGTCCGGCCCCGGTTCCGGGGCGGGCGCGGGCGTGGCCGCCCGGCGGAAGATACGGCGCATCCGGACGGCCCTCGACCGGTTCGCCGGGACGCCCGCGCTGACCGCCCTGGACGCGTCCGGCGGCACCGTGCTGCTGCCCGTCGCGGAGCCGCCGCGGTGGGACGGGCCCGGCGGGCTGTGCGACCTGATCGCCGAGGCGACCCGGGCGGCGGGGGTCCCCGTGACGGCCGCGGCCGAGACCGCGGCACCGGACGGGGTGCCCGCGGCGGTGGCCCGTAACGGGGAGATCGTGGACCTGGTGGCCCGCACCGGCCGGGCCCCCGGCCTCTACCGGCTGGCCGACGTGCTCCTGGAGTACCAGCTGAGCAGGCCCAGCGAGGCGCTGCGCGGGCTCGCGGGGCTGTTGAGCCCGCTGGACGCCAAGCCGGAGCTGCTGCACACGTTGGAGACGTACCTCGGACACGGCCTCGACCGCCGGGCCGCGGCGGCGGCGCTGCACGTCCACCCCAACACCGTCGACTACCGCATCCGCCGCATCGACCGCCTCACCGGCCTCTCCCCGGCCCGCCCGGCCGACCTCCAGCACCTGAGCGCGGCCCTGGTGGCGCGCCGCTCCGTCTGAGGCCGGGAACGCCTGCGGCCGTACGGTCGTTCGGTGGGTATGAGCGCACAGCTGGTACGTGAGGGTTGCTCAGGGACGGGGCCGGGCGCGATCACCCCGGACGGCTGCGCGGTGGAGGTGTACACCCGGCTGCCCGTGGGCGACGAACCGGACGTGATCGAGGCGGCCGTCCCCGCCGGTGCGCACATCCTGGAACTGGGCTGCTGGGTGGGCCGGGTGACGCACCCGCTGATCGAGGAGCGGCCGGGCTGAAGGTGGACCGCTATCCCACGGACGACGGCATCTGGGTGCGGGCCGTGCCCGTGTAGCGGCCGCCCGGGCGGTCAGTGGATGGTGCTGAAGCTGCGCCAGGGGCGCGCGTTCGGCGCGTTGACGTCGGAGAAGGTGGTGGCGACGTACGTCGTGCCCTTGCCGGTGCAGTCGGGCGTCCGGTACAGCACGATGTCGACCAGGGTCTCGTTGGCCACCGCCTTCGCGCCGGCCGGGGCGAGCCGGTGGCAGCCCTTGACCGAGGGGCTGTTCACCTCGACCACGGCGTCCCGCTCGGTGGTGTAGATGACCGGGCCGACCGCGGTCCGGCCGAGGCCCGAACAGCCTGCGACGGTGAGGGTCAGGAACACGGCCTGGGCGGCGATGCCGAGCCGGCGGCGTCGGCGGTCGATCACGGGCATGGGCGGATCCTCGTCTGTCTCGTCACCACGCACACCGCGGGTGTACGTGCCGGTGCCGCTCACCCTGCCCGCTTCCCCGGGCCCCGGCATCCGGGAAGCGGCCGGGCGGGGGAGCGCGACCGCGCCCGGCGTACCTGCGGAGGTTCGACCCGGAGCAGAACTGGGCATATCGTGGTAATAGCGCACGAATGCGTGCGGTGCCGATTGTCGGGCTGTCCCGGCTGGCAGGGGGCCGTCATGGTCCAGGACCTCTTGATCGCGTTGGTCGTGGTGGCGCTCGCGGGCGCCCTCTACACGGCGGCGGCCGCCAGGGTCGTCAGGCAGTACGAACGGGGCGTGGTCCTCAGACTGGGCCGGCTCCGCGACGAGGTGCGCCCGCCGGGGTTCACGATGGTGCTGCCCGGCTTCGACCGGCTGCGCAAGGTCAACATGCAGATCGTGACCATGCCCGTGCCGGCCCAGGACGGGATCACCCGGGACAACGTCACGGTCCGGGTGGACGCCGTCATCTACTTCAAGGTGGTCGACCCGGCGAGCGCGGTCGTGGAGGTCGAGGACTACCGCTTCGCGGTCTCGCAGATGGCTCAGACGTCACTGCGTTCCATCATCGGCAAGAGCGACCTGGACGACCTCCTCTCCAACCGGGAGAAGCTGAACCAGGGCCTGGAGCTGATGATCGACAGCCCCGCGGTCGGCTGGGGTGTCCAGATCGACCGGGTCGAGATCAAGGACGTCTCGCTGCCGGAGACCATGAAACGCTCCATGGCCCGCCAGGCCGAGGCCGACCGTGAACGGCGCGCCCGGGTCATCAACGCGGACGCGGAGCTCCAGGCGTCCAAGAAGCTGGCCGAGGCGGCGTCGCAGATGTCCACCCAGCCCGCCGCGCTCCAGCTGCGACTGCTCCAGACCGTGGTGGCCGTGGCGGCCGAGAAGAACTCCACACTGGTGCTGCCGTTCCCGGTGGAGCTGCTGCGGTTCCTGGAACGGGCCCAGCAGCAGGGGGCGCCGGGGGCGCCCGCCCCCGAGGCCGGGCAGGCGCCGGACACCGGCACGCCCTCGCCTCCGGCCGCCTCCTCCGAGGACCCGGGCACGCAGGCCCCGAGTCCGTCCCCCTCCGCCGAGCCGTACGCCCACCACTGACCGGCCCGCGCGGCCGCTCCCCGGCCGCCGTCCGACCCGTACGAGCTGCGGGGACGGCGGCGGCCGGGCCCTTGTCCGGGTCTTTGTCAGACCCCCCGCCTAGACTCGCCGGACAGAGGGACCGGTACGGACGATCCGTGCTGACCAGGGACGAAGCGCGTGAGGGGAGGGACCGGTGAGCACCGCACCGCCGCCGCAGGACGCGGACGACAGCCGCCTGCCGCGCTGCGCCGCCGTCTTCCTGCCCGGTACGCCGCCGCGCCGGGGCCGCGTCGCCTTCTGGGACCCGCTCGATGCCCCGCTCCCCGGGACCGAAAGCGCCCGGAGCGAGGAGATCACGGTCGTCCGGCCGTACGGCGCCGGGGGCGAGGTCCGCCCGCAGGCCGTGCCCGCGCTCCTGTTCACCGTCGCCGACGCCCTGCCCCTGCTCGCCCGCGCCCGCCACCTGCGCTCCGCCCACCCGGCCACCCGCGCCTGGGGCGCCGCCGCCCTGCACGCGCTGCACCTGGTGGCCGGCGGCCGCATGCTCCCCGGGCTGACCGCCGACGACCACGACGCCTGGCGGGCCGGCCCGCGCGACGCCGGGGACGTCGCCCACCTGCGCGCGGTGGCCGCCGCCCTGCCCTGGGAGGGGCACGCCGTCCCGCTGCCCGGCCCGACCCCGCCCCGGCTGCCCGAACCCGAGGCGCTGATCGGCGCCTTCCTCGACGCCGTCGCCGACACACTGCCCCGGACACCCGCCGCCGCGTTCGCCGTGGGCGCCCCCTTCGCGGCCGCCGAGCCCCAGCGCCTGCCCGGCGCCCGGGACTGGGCCGTCGAGGTCGCCTCGGGCCTGGACACCGGGGTCCGGGTGTCGCTCCGCCTGGACCTCTCCGCGTACGAACTCTTCGACACGACCGGCCCCGACGCGGCGACCGACGAGACCGCCCGGCACGCCGCGGCCGCCGTCACCCAGGTGCACAGCCTCGCCGACCCCACCTACGTGGTCGACGCCGCCGCCCTGTGGGCCGGTGAGGCGGGCGAGCCGTTCGGGCCCCGGGCGCGGGTCGACACCGCGCTCGCCCTGCGCCGCGCGGCCCGCGTCTGGGCCCCACTCGAACGGCTCCTGGACCAACCGGTCCCCGATGTGCTGGCCCTCGGCGAGGACGAGCTGTACGAGCTGCTCGGCGTCGCCGGGAGCCGGCTCGCCGCCGCCGGGGTGAGCGTCCACTGGCCCCGGGAGCTGGCCCGTACCCTCACCGCCGCCGCCGTGGTCAGGCCCGCGCCCGGCACGGCCACGGACGGCACCGCGTTCTTCGACGCCGAACAGCTCTTCTCGTTCGACTGGCAGCTCTCGCTCGGCGACGAGCGGCTCACCGAGGCCGAGATGGACGTGCTCGCCGAGGCCCACCGCCCCGTGGTGCGGCTGCGGGACCAGTGGGTCGTCGTGGACCCCGCGCTCGTCCGCAAGGCCCGCAAGCGGGAGCTGGGCCTGCTCGACCCGGTGGACGCCCTGGCCGTCGCCCTGACCGGCAGCGCCGAGGTGGACGGCGAGCAGGTCGAGGCGGTGCCCGCCGGGGCGCTCGCGGAGCTGCGCACCCGTCTCCTCACCGAGGACACCGCGCTCGCCCCGCCGCCCGGACTCCACGCCACGCTCCGGGACTACCAGCTGCGCGGCCTCGCCTGGCTGGACCGGATGACCTCCCTCGGCCTCGGCGGCTGCCTCGCCGACGACATGGGCCTCGGCAAGACGATCACCCTGATCGCCCTCCACCTCCACCGCGCCCACCCCGCGCCCACGCTGGTCATCTGCCCCGCCTCCCTGCTGGGCAACTGGCACCGCGAGATCAACCGCTTCGCCCCCGGCGTTGCCGTGCGCCGGTTCCACGGCACCGGCCGCACCCTCGCCGGGGCGGACCGGGGCTTCGTCCTCACCACGTACGGCACGATGCGCTCCAGCGCCGCCGAGCTGGCCGCCCACGGCTGGGGCCTGGTCGTCGCCGACGAGGCGCAGCACGTCAAGAACCCCCACTCCTCCACCGCGAAGGCCCTGCGCACCATCCCGTCCCCGGCGCGCGTCGCCCTCACCGGCACCCCCGTGGAGAACAACCTCTCCGAGCTGTGGGCGCTGCTCGACTGGACCACGCCCGGACTGCTCGGCCCGCTCAAGGCGTTCCGGGCCCGCCACGCCCGGATCGTGGAGAACACCGGCACGGCGGCCGGCCTCGGCAACGACGAGGCGGTGGAGCGGCTGTCCCGGCTCGTGCGGCCGTTCCTGCTGCGCCGCAAGAAGTCCGACCCCGGGATCGCGCCCGAGCTGCCGCCCAAGACGGAGACCGACCACCCCGTCTTCCTCACCCGCGAGCAGGCCACGCTGTACGAGGCCACGGTGCGCGAGACCATGGCGTACATCGAGGCGTCCGAGGGCATCGCCCGGCGCGGCCTGATCATGAAGCTGCTGGCCTCGCTCAAGCAGATCTGCAACCACCCCGCGCAGTATCTGAAGGAGGACGCCGCCCGGCTCACCGGGCGCTCCGGAAAGCTCGCCCTCCTGGACGAACTGCTCGACACGATCCTCGCCGAGGACGGCTCCGTGCTCGTCTTCACCCAGTACGTGACGATGGCCCGGCTGCTGTCCGCCCACCTGACCGCCCGCGCGGTCCCCTCGCAGCTCCTCCACGGCGGTACGCCGGTGGCCGAGCGGGAACGGATGGTGGACCGCTTCCAGTCCGGCGAGGTCCCGGTCTTCCTGCTCTCCCTCAAGGCGGCGGGCACCGGGCTCAACCTCACCCGGGCCGCCCATGTCATCCACTACGACCGCTGGTGGAACCCGGCGGTCGAGGAGCAGGCCACGGACCGGGCCTACCGCATCGGCCAGACCCAGCCCGTCCAGGTGCACCGGCTGATCGCCGAGGGCACGGTGGAGGACCGGATCGGCGAGATGCTGCTCGCCAAGCGGGCCCTTGCCGACGCCGTCCTCGGCAGCGGCGAGAGCGCGCTCACCGAGCTGAGCGACCGCGACCTGGCCGACCTCGTCTCCCTCCGGAGGCCGTCATGAGCCCCGCCCCCCGCCGCCCCGGCGCCGCCCGCCCCACGACCGGACCGCTCGCCGCCCGCCGGGACGCCGGCCGCGACATCCGCCCCGGCGCCCGCTCCCGCCCCGGCCCCGACGACCTGCGGCGCACCTTCGAGGCCGTCCCGGCGCGCACGTCCGGCGAGGGCGAGCCGTTCGCGGAGAGCTGGTGGGGCCGGGCCTGGGTGGCGGCGCTCGAATCCCTGTCGATGGACGGCCCGCGCCTCGCCCGGGGCCGGGACTACGCGGACGGCGGCCACGTCGCCGCGATCACCGTCACCCCGGGGCACGTCGTCGCGTACGTGCACGGCAGCCGCCCCCGCCCGTACCGCGCGGAGCTGCGGCCGCGCACCTTCACCGACCCCGACTGGGACACCCTGCTCGACGCGGTCGCCGCCCGCCCCGGCCACCTCGCCGCGCTGCTCGCCAAGGAGATGCCGCACTCCCTGGCCGAGACCGCGACCGCCGCCGGGATGACCCTGCTGCCCGCCCCGGGCGACCTCGACCCCGCCTGCACCTGCCCCGACCGAGGCAGGCCCTGCAAGCACGTCGCCGCCCTCAGTTACCAGATGGCCCTCCTGCTGGACGCCGACCCGTTCGTCCTGCTCCTGCTGCGCGGCCGGGGCGAGCGCGAACTCCTTGAGGAGCTGGGCCGGCGCAACGCGGCACACTCCGCCCGGGAGCGGCCCCCCGCCCCCGACACCCCGTCCGTCCCCGCCGAAGAGGCGCTGGCCGGCCGATTCCTGCCCCCGCTGCCCGCGCCCTTCCCCGTCGATCCGCACCCGGGCCGCCCGCCCGCCTACCCCGTCCTCCCCGGCGCCCGGGACCCGCTCGCCCTGGACCAGCTCGCCACCGACGCGGCAGCCCGCGCCCACGCCCTGCTGACCACCGGCCACGACCCGCTCGCCGGGCTCACCACCTGGCAGGACGCCGTCCGTCTCGCCGCCGCCGGACCCACCGCCGGGCTCACCGCGACGACCCGCGCCCTCTACCGGGAGCTGGCCTCCGCCACCGGCCGCAACACCACGGACCTGGCCCGCGCCGTGGCCGCCTGGCGGCAGGGCGAGGCCGAGGGTCTCGCGGTCCTGGAGACCCCGTGGGACCCCCCGGCCGGCCCGTTCGACCGCGCCCGCCCGGCCCTCGCCGCCGCCGGCTACCCCCGCTTCCAGCCCTGGCGCAACCACCTCACGCACCCCGGCGGCGCCCTCCAGCTCCGCTTCGGCCGCGACGGCCGCTGGTACGGCTACGAGTCGGACCCGGGCCAGGACGAGTGGTGGCCGCGCGCCGCCCCGGACCACGACCCGGTCGGCGCCCTCCTGGAACTGACCGGCGGCTGAAGCGTCGCGAGGCCCCGCTCAGCCGGTCCCGGGCAGCACCCCGTCGACCACGGCGGCGGCGAACCCGGGCGGTACGGGCTCGTTCCTGAGCACCGCCCGCACCCACACGGCCCCGGCGATCAGGTCGAGCAGCAGCTTCGGGTCGGCCCCCGGAGGCAGCTCGCCGCGTGCGGCGGCCCGGGCGAACACCGGCTGCTCGCGCGCGAACCGGTCCGCGAAGAAGTCCCGGGCCAGCGCGGCGAGCTCGTCGTCGGCCAGCCCCGTCCCCGAGGCCAGGGCCCGCACGACCGCCCGCGTCCGTACGCCGGTGACCAGGGCGGCCACTTGCTCCGTGAGGGCGATCAGGTCTCCGCGCAGCGAACCGGTGTCGGGGATGTCGATGTCCAGCACCCGGGCCCGGAGCAGCGCCGCCCGCAGCAGCGCCGCCTTCGACGGCCACCAGCGGTAGATCGTCGTCTTGTTGACCGTTCCTAGTCAGTGAGCAGGAGTGGGTCTTGGACCCACATCCTGCTCACTGCGGACATCCCGAACGGTTTTGGGTGTCCTGGTTGCCCGCGTTCTCGCCGCGTCCGGTGGCACGGATCGTGTCCGTGGTCCGGGAATGCGGGGGCGGGTTCCCTCACGCCCAGGGCCACGCCGGTCGGCCTGGACGGTCCGATGCCCGTGCACATCGCTCTGGTGCGCACGGGGCGGTGTCGTCCGACGCCGGATCGGGTGTCCGAGGGCGCGTCGCCCGATCGCGACACCGGCGGCATCGTGACGGGACATCTTCCGGCGGGGCGTGGTCAGCGGCTTCTGCCAGTGCTGACCACCCCACACCGAGGTGTAGGCCGGGTCGACCGCGATGATCGCCAAGCTCTGTTCGGCGGCCATGGAGACAAGGCGGGCCTTGAGCCTGCCGGTGGGCATACCGGAGATCAACTGCCTGAAACGCTTCCGGCGACCGTGCTTCTCCCGCGTCTTCTCCGCACCGAAGTCCAGATCCTCGATGGCGATCACGGTGACGCCGGTCCGGCGGGCCCAGTGCAGGAGGCGAGTGAGGGCGTGGCGGACCTGCGCGTCACGATGTGCGGCCGTTCCGGACAGGTCGTACGGAAAGCGCTGCGGTTCGCCAACCGGGTTGCCGTGGAGGTCGAGGCGGTAGGCAGCGAAGTGGTCGGCGTTGGTGTCCACCCCGATCACACCCCCGACCCTCGCCGCCTCCAACGGGACGGTCCGCACGACCGGTCGCTGCCAGGACGCCGTCAGGTACCAACGCCCCCGGCCGGTGTCGTAGTGGATGCGGTAGGCCACAGCACGGTTGCCTTCGACGCGGTCGGCCCACTCCACACCCCGGTGCGCAAACCCGACCGTGGGAGTGAGGGTGTAGCGGCCGTGTGCGCTGTTGGCGAGGTGAGCCAAGGGGGCGGGGAGCTTGATGCTGACCTGCCCCTCCGGAGTGACGCGGATCGTCTCGTTCCCGTACCGCTTGCCCGACTCGCCGTCCGCCGCCAGGAACCACCGCTCAGCCTCCCACCGCCCCCGCCACTCCTCCTCGCTCAGTCCGGCCTCGGCGAGGTGATGGCGGGTGTTCAACAGGCGCTTCCCGCCCCGCACGACCCGGACCCGTCCTGCCCGCCAGTCCGCAACAGCGGCAGCGAGCCGGTCCTCCAAGGCTGTGAGACGGCGGGACTTGTGAAACCACTCACCCCGGGACCTGTAACCACCCGGCGCACGCTTCGTGCCCTTGGCCCCGACCGGGAGCGACAACCGGTGCCGCAGGGTCCTGATCCCGGCCTCCAGCGAACGGATGTGCGCGGCCAGGCACCGCCGGGCCAGCGCCCATTGATCATGCGACGCCTTCGTGATCGCCCCAGCGATCCGCGACGACGACACCCCCGTCAACCCACGCTTACGCGAAGCCCACGACTCAGCAGTGTGATTCAGGCCGTCCGCACACCGCGCCTTCAGATCCCGCGACGCCAGCCCACCCTGATACGCGCCGACAGCCCGCAACACCCGCTCGTCCTGTTCGGTCAGGTACGTGAGACGGTCCCGCACCGCCACCCCGGACGGTCCGGGCACCACGAACGACGCCGCCACATCCCTCACCGCGCCCACCATCGCACCCCCACCGGCCCAGCCCGTCCCCCAGCACAACGAGCAACCATCCACCAGGTCACCCATTCGATCCCAGAACCCACATCCCCACGCCGTCCACCCGCACCACCCTGCTCACTCCCATGCACGACGACTCACTCACACGCACTCCACACACAGCAGTTCAGAACCCCCGCCTCCTGGGCGACGGCCTCGATGTGAGTCCCGCGTGCCCGCGCTCGGCGAGCAGCCGCAGCGCGGCGTCGAAGATCGCCTCGCCGACCGTGGTCATTCCGTACTCGCTCTGGGCGCTGCGCCGGTTGCGGGCGGCGGGCATCCCGGTCGGCGGCGCCCGGGAGACCGCGGCCGGACTGGCGCTCCTCCCGGTCGCCGTGGCGGGCGCGCACGCGGCGGCCAGGGTGCTGGCCCGGCCCGGTACGACCGGTGCGTGACGCGACCGGGCCGGCCCGGGCCCGTACCACTGGCGCGGGAACGGGCCGCGCTCAGAAGTCCGCCGTCACCCGCTCCTCCAGCCGGCCCACCGAGTCCTGCGCGTACTCCTTCTCGTACGCGTCGCGGATGCGCTCGATCTGGCGGCCGCGCAGCCGGGCCTCGGAGGCCGGGTAGAGCAGGGTCAGCTCGTAGCTGCGCTCGTGTTCGATGACGCCGTGGGAGTCGCGCCACTGGCCCCGGCCGTCCTGGAGGGTCAGCCCGTTCGGGAAGCGCGGGGTGACCTCCTCGTCGATGAACGCGAGGAACTGCCGGTCGGTCACCACCGCCCCGCCGTCCGGGCGTTCGGTGCCGAAGAGCAGCCGGGTCTCGATGTAGTCCTTCCCCCGTACGGCCCCCGCCACCGCCGGGCGGGGCTCCGGCGAGGCGCCCGAGCCGAGGGTGGCGTACGCGACGGGCGTGCCCACCGCCAGGACGGCGAGCCCCGCCGTGGCGGCGACGAGCGCGGTCCGCCGGCGCGGGCGGCGGTTGTCGGGGGAGCCGGCCGGCTCGCTCGCGGCGGCGGTGCGGAACAGGAGAGGCATGGGGGAGCCCTTCGGTCCGGATACGGGGAGAGGCGCGCGGACGCGCGGGCCTCACTGTCGCAAGCGGGCCCCGACGGCCCCTGCCGGACAAGGGGTGCCACAGGGATTCCACCCGAACGGGCGGGAGCGCACGGACGCGTCGGGCGCCCCCTCTATTGACAGAATTCTATCGAGAGAACACTCTCATTGCATGGCGCAGTCGAAAGAATCCGCACAGCGAGCCCATCGAGCACCTGCCCCGGCCGAGGCGGAGGCCCGGCCGGCCGGTACCGACGAGGCCGATGAGCAGGTCTTCGCTCCCGAAGGCCCCCGCCGCCTCACCGATCCGGCCTCCATGCGGGCGCTCTCGCATCCCGTGCGGCTCGCGCTCATCGAAGCCCTCAGCGTCCAGGGGCCGTTGACGGCGACCCAGGCGGGGCAGCTGATCGGCGAGTCCCCCACCACCTGCTCGTTCCACTTTCGCCAGCTCGCGAAGTACGGCTTCGTGGAGGAGGCCGGACCCATGCCCGGCCGCTCCCGTCCATGGCGGGTCACCCGGCTCGGCTGGTCCATGGAGAGTGATCCCGACGACGAGACGTCCGCCGGGCGGGAGCGCGACCTGGCGGTCCGGCATCTCGGTGACCTGGCCCTGGAGCGCCAACTCGAACGCCATCGGGCACACGGGCGGAAAAGCGAGCGGACGCACACGATTTGGTGGGTCACCCCGGACGAGGCGGACGAACTCCAGGGAGAGATCGACACGTTGGTCATGCGCTACCGGGACAGGCTTCACGACCCCGCGTCGAGGCCGGCGGACGCCAGGCCGGTGGAGGTGGTGATCCTCACCCATCCGTTCGCCTGAACACACCGCCAGCACCGAACGACCGGGGGGACAGCATGACCGCCGAAACAGCGGCCACAGCGGATACGAAGCCCGACGGCACGAAGCCGTTACGCAGAAACAGGGACTTCACCCTGCTGTGGGGAGGTCAGGCGGTCTCCGAGCTCGGCACCGCAGTGTCGCTCCTGGCGTTCCCCCTGCTCGTGCTGTCGCTGCGCGGTTCCGCCGTGCAGGCGGGGGCACTCGGCACGCTCCAGGCGGTCATCCGGGTCGGCTTCATGCTCCCCGCCGGTGTGATGGCCGACCGCCTGAACCGGAAGCGCGTCATGCAGGTGTGCGACGCGGGGCGGGCCGTCCTCTTCACGGTCCTGGTCGCGGCGCTCCTGCTCGGTCACGCCTCGCTCGCGGTGATCTTCGTGGTCGCGGGGGCGGCCGCCGTGCTGGACGTGCTGTTCGGCGCGGCCGAGATGTCGGTCATCAGCCAGCTCGTACCGGAGTCACAGCTCGCGGACGCCTTCGCCAAGAACGAGGCGCGCTCGTACGGGGCATCGCTGGCCGGGCCCCCGCTGGGAGGCTTCCTATACGGGCTCGGCCGTGCGGTCCCGTTCCTCTTCGACGCCCTGAGCTACCTGCTCTCGTTCCTGGCGGTCTCCTTCATCCGCAGACCCGCCCACCCGAATCAGGCAGGGAGCGCCGCGACCTCGCTCCGCCACGACACGCTGGAGGGCCTGCGCCATGTCCTGGCGAGCCCCTACCTCCGGTCGGTGGTCCTCGTGGCGGCACCGGTGAACTTCGCGCTGACGGGTGCGCAGTTCTCGACCGTGCTGATCCTCGCGGAAGCCGGTCACAGCCCGAGGGCGCTCGGTCTGGCCCAGGGCTGCATCGCGATCGGGGGCCTGCTCGGAGCCCTCTGCGCGGTCCGCCTGCAAGGGCTCCTGCCCTTCCACCGCCTGCTGCTGGCGGCCCTGGGCGCCCTGCTGGCCCTGCTCGTGGCGAGCACCGCTCTGAACGGCAGCCTGCTGATGGTGGCCCCGCTCGCCGCAGGTCTGTTCCTGGCTCCTGCCGTCAACTCGCTGCTCTTCGGACGCCTCGCCGCGACCACTCCGGCCCGCATCCAGGGCCGCGTCATCAGCGTCGTCGCGCTCGCGGCCACGGGGGCCGCCTCGCTCGCCCCGGTCGTCGTCGGCACGCTGGTGGAACAGCGCGGGGGCACGGCCGCGATGACCACGGCCGTGGCAGCCGCAGTCCTCTCCCTCGCAGCCGCCGGCCTTGGCCGTGCCGCGCTCCGGGAAGACCAGGAAGGCCAGGACGATCAGGAAGCCCGCGACCTCACTGCCGGTACCCCGCCAGGAACCGCCCGATCCGGCTGATGGCCGCGTCGAGGTCGTCCGCGTGCGGCAGGGTCAGGATGCGGAAGTGGTCGGGGCGCGGGTAGTTGAAGCCGGTGCCCTGGACGACCTGGATCTTCTCGCGCAGCAGCAGGTCCAGGACGAACCTCTCGTCGTCCGCGATCGGGTGCACCTTCGGGTCGATGCGCGGGAAGGCGTACAGCGCGCCCTTCGGCTTCACGCAGGAGACGCCCGGGATCTCGTTCAGCTTCTGCCAGGCCCGGTCGCGCTGCTCGTACAGCCTGCCTCCGGGCACCACCAGGTCCCGGATCGACTGCCGGCCGCCGAGCGCGGCCTGAATGGCGTACTGGGCGGGGGCGTTGGGGCACAGCCGCATGGAGGCCAGCATCGTCAGCCCCTCCAGATAGCTGCGGGCGTGCTGCTTCGGGCCCGACACCACCATCCAGCCGGAGCGGAACCCGGCCACCCGGTACGTCTTCGAGAGCCCGCTGAAGGTGAGGCAGACGAGGTCCGGGGCGAGTACCGCCACGCTGTGGTGCTCGGCGTCGTCGTAGAGGATCTGGTCGTAGATCTCGTCGGCGAACACCATCAGGCCGTGCCTACGGGCCAGGTCGAGGATGGCCTCAAGGACCTCGCGCGGATAGACGGCGCCGGTCGGGTTGTTGGGGTTGATGATCACGACGGCCCGGGTGCGGTCGGTGATCTTCGAGGCCATGTCGGCGACGTCCGGGTTCCAGTCGGACGCCTCGTCGCAGGTGTAGTGCACGGCCTTCCCGCCGGCCAGCGTCGTGACCGCGGTCCACAGCGGGTAGTCCGGGGACGGGATCAGCACCTCGTCGCTGTCCTCCAGGAGCCCCTGCACGGCCATCGAGATGAGCTCGGAGACGCCGTTGCCGAGGAAGACGTCGTCCACGCCGACCTCGGTCAGCCCCATCGCCTGGTAGCGCTGGACCACGGCGCGCCGGGCGGACAGGATGCCGCGCGAATCCGTGTAGCCGTGGGCCTGCGGGAGCATCCGGATCATGTCCTGGACGATCTCCTCCGGCGCCTCGAAGCCGAAGAGGGCCGGGTTGCCCGTGTTGAGCCGGAGCACGCTGTGGCCCGCCTCCTCCAGGGCGTTGGCGTGCTCGATGACGGGGCCCCGGATCTCGTAGCAGACCTCGTTGAGCTTGCTGGACTGGCGGAATTCCATGCGGTGCCTCCCCGACCCGATTGCGATACTTGGTTTTACCAAGCTCGGGCTTGGAAAGTCCAACAACATGTCTAGACTGCGTCGCATGCCACGTCAGACACAGCCGGCCCCCCGCCCGGCCCGCCGCCGGAGTTACGACCAGTTCTGCGCCGGCGCCCGCGCCCTCGACGCGGTCGGCGACCGGTGGACGTTGCTGATCGTCCGTGAACTGCTGGCCGGTCCCCGCCGCTACACCGATCTCCACGCCGACCTGCCCGGCGTCAGCACCGACGTGCTGGCCTCCCGGCTCAAGGACATGGAGCAGGGCGGCCTCGTCACCCGTCAGAAGCTCCCGCCGCCGGCCGCCGCCACGGTGTACGCGCTCACCGCACGCGGCCACGGACTGCTGCCGGTCCTCGCCGCGCTCGCCGAGTGGGGCGCCCCCGCGCTGGTCGAGCGGCGGCCCACGGACGCGGTCCGGGCGCACTGGTTCGCGCTCCCGCTGCTGAGGGCCCTGAAGGGGGCGGCCACGGGCGTGCTCGATGTCCGTCTGGACGAGGGCGAGTTCCACATCCGTACGGGCGAGGTGGCGGCCGGCGTGCCGGTGTACGGGGACGGGCCCGCCGCGGACGCCGACGCGCGCGTCGTCCTCGACGCGGAGCTGTGCCTCGCGCTCGGGCGCGGCGAGCCGACGTTCGCGGAGGCGGTCAGGGACGGCCGGATCGAGGTCTACGGAGACGGCGCGCTGGCCGAGGAACTGCGCGGCGCCTGACGGCCGGCCGGCTGGGCCGGATGCCGATGGCGTGATTCCAGCGGTCCTCTTCCGGGTACCGTCCGGGCATTTGAGATGTCCGTGACACCCGAGACAGGAGAGAGCCATGGGGAACGGCGTACAGCGGGTGCGGCAGAGCCGGTGCGGCAGGGCGTTCGTCGTCGCGGGGTGCGTGGCGGCGCTCGCGTTCGTGCCGACGGCGGCCGGTGCCACGCCCGGCAGCGGGGTGACCGCGACCGTCGTCGCCAAGGGCACCTCGGTGGGCAAGCTGAAGGTGAAGGCGCCGAAGGGCCGGGCGGACGTCACCTTCCGCACGATCACCATCGAGCCGGGCGGTTCCACCGGCTGGCACACCCACACCGGCCAGCTGATCGCCGTCGTCAAGTCCGGCACGCTGACCCGCACCCTGGACGACTGCTCGGTCGAGGTGTCCCCGGCGGGCACGTCGTTCATCGAACCGTCGGGGAAGAGGCACCGTCACATCGGGCGCAATCTGGGCACCGAGCCGGTGGTCCTCTGGGTGACGTATCTGCTGCCCGAGGGCAGCGAACTCTCCGACGACGCCGACGCGGTGGAGTGCGGACCGGGGAAGTGACGCGCGGGGACGCCCACCCGTCGGCCGGCCGCAGTCAGCGGGCGAGTGTCTCCCCGTACGCGCCGAGCCCGGCGATCACCAGCCCGTCGCGGAGGGTCAGCACCTCGTACACCCGGCCGCCGATCTGGTTCCGGTAGTCGATCACCAGCGAGTCGACGCTCGCCCGGACGTCCATCACCTCGAACTCCAGGTCCGGGATGAGTGCGAGCCCGCGCGCCCAGTACGCCCGCAGGGCGTCCTTGCCGCGCACGGTCCCGGAGGGGTCGCCGGTGAAGCGCGCGATCATCGGGGAGCTGAAGGTCACGTCCTCGTGGTAGTGCGTCAGGATGCGTTCCAGGTCGTGGGAGTTCCAGTCGTCCTGCCAGCGCGCGGCGAACGTACGGGCGAATTCAAGATCCATGGCCACGACCGTAATCCTCGCGGCGGATCGCGGCCGAGGCATTCCGGCATCCGGCCACCGGGCGCGACGCGCGATGATGGACGGGTGCGATTCGAAGCGATCACCCGGGACCGGCTGACGGACGCGCTCGCCGCGCACGCCGACGCGCGGGAACCGGCCGACGGCGGACCCTGGCTGAAGATCGCCGTCGACGGCGCCCCGGCCGCCCGCCCCGGCGACCTGGCCGGTTCGGTCGCCGCGGCGCTGCGGCTCCGGGGCCGCGCCGTGCTCCCCGTCTCCACCGCCGGATTCCTGCGGCCGGCGAGCCTGCGGTACGAGTACGGGAAACAGGACCCGGACGCGTACTTCGGCAGCTGGTTCGACACCGGCGCCCTGTGGCGCGAGGTGTTCGGCCCCCTGGAACCGGGCGGCAGCGGGCGGGTGCTGCCCGATCTGTGGGACCCGGCGACGGACCGGGCCACGCGCAGCCCGTACCAGCGGCTGCCGGAGGGCGGGGTGCTGATCCTGCACGGACCGCTGCTGCTCGGCCACTGGTTCCCCTTCGACCTCGCCGTCCACCTGCGCCTATCGGCGGGCGCCCTGCGGCGGCGCACGCCGGAGGACGAGCTGTGGACCCTGCCCGCCTTCGAGCGGTACGAGGACGAGGTGGCGCCCGCCGACAACGCGGACGCGGTGGTGCGGGCGGACGACCCGGGGCACCCGGCATGGACGGGGCTGGGGTGAGGCGCGGGTTCGAGTCCCGTTACTCGCCCGGCAACGGCGGCCGCCCGCCCACCGTTGCGACGGCCTCCGCCCCCGCCCGGCACCCCGCCGCAGCCGCCACCGCGTCGTCCGCGCCCGCCAGCCGCGCCGCGAGGAAGCCCCCGGTGAACGCGTCGCCCGCCCCGGTCGAGTCCACGGCCCGCCCGGCCGGCGCCGCCGGGACCCGGCCGGTCACCGCGCCCCCGGTGGCGAGCAGCGCCCCGCCCCCGCCGAGCGTCACGACCACCCGGCGCGCGGGCATGCTCAACTTCGCGGCCGCGTCCGCCGGGTCCGGCAGGCCGGTGAGCAGCCGGGCCTCGTCCGCGTTGGGCAGCAGCAGGTCCGCCCGCTCGGTCAGGGCGAGGAACCGGTCGACGCCGAGACCGGCCAGGAAGCCCGCCGACGCGGGGTCCACGCTCACCGGAACGTTGCGCCGTACGGCCTCCCGCAGGGCGAGCAGGGCCGTCGCCCGGCTCGTATCGGCGAACAGCAGATAGCCCGACAGGTGGAGGTGGGCGACCCCGTCGAGCAGCGTGGGCGACCAGTCCTCGGGGGAGAGCCGCAGCACCGCGCCGCTGTCGGTGAGGAAGGTGCGCTCGGCGGCGGAGTCCACCAGGGCCACGACGGTCGCGGTCGGCGCCTCCTCGTCCACCGCGAGCAGCCCGCGCACTCCCGCCCGCCGCAGCAGCCCGCGGTGCCAGTCCGCCGAGTCGGCGCCCACCCGGGCCAGCAGCCGCACGTCCCGGCAGCCCGCGCGCGCCGCCCAGCAGGCCACGTTGGCCCCCGCGCCGCCCGCCCGGGTCCGGATCACGGCGGCCGTGTCCGTGCCGTGGGCCAGCGCCGACCCGTGCCGGGCCACCACATCGGTGACCACGTCCCCGACGACGAGGAGGCCGCCGCTCACCGCGCCGCCCAGGCCGTCGCGATACGGGCGGCGAGCGCCACATTGCCCCGGACCGCGGCGAGGTTGGCCTCCAGCGAGGCGCCGCCGGTGTGCCGCACCAGATGGTCCAGCAGGAACGGCGTGACCGCCTGCCCCGCCACCCCCCGCTCCCGGCAGGCCGCCAGCGCCTCGGCGAGCACCCGGTCGTGCAGCCCGGGGTCCAGCTGTTCGTCCTCCGGTACGGGGTTGGCCACGATCAGCGCGGCCTCGGGGCCGCCCAGCGCGTCCTGGGCACGCATCACCTCGGCGACCTCCCCGGGCGAGGTCACCGTCCAGTCGACCGGCTCGCCCGAACTGCTCAGGTAGAACCCGGGGAACGTGTCCGTGCCGTAGCCGAGCACCCCGACGCCCAGCGTCTCCAGCCGTTGCAGCGTGGCCGGGACGTCCAGGATCGACTTCACACCCGCGCACACCACGGTGATCCCCGTACGCGCCAGCAGCCGCAGGTCCGCCGACTCGTCCTGCGTCTCGGTCCAGCCCCGGTGCACCCCGCCGAGCCCGCCGGTCGCGAAGACCCGCAGCCCGGCCCGGGCCGCCAGGTGGGCGGTCGCGGACACGGTCGTCGCCCCGCTCGCCCCGGCCGCCAGCGCCGGGGCGAGGTCGCGGTGCCCCAGCTTGCGCATCCCCGGGTCCTCGGCCACCCGTTCCAGCTCGGCCTTGTCCAGCCCGATCCTGGCCCGCCCGTCCAGCACCGCCACGGTCGCGGGCACGGCCCCGGCGGACCGCACGAGCCCCTCCAGCTCCCCGGCGACCCGCAGATTGCGGGGGCGGGGCAGACCGTGGGCGATGATCGTCGACTCCAGGGCGACGACCGGCCGGTGCGCGGCGAGGGCGGCCCGCACCTCGGCGGAGAGGACCGGCGCGTAGGGGGTGGCGTCGAGGGGCGCGTTGAGTGACATGTCCACATCCCTGTCGCGGGTGGGCGGCACTCAAACGTGGCAGGGCCCGCCCCGGCCCGCCGGGTGGCGCGAAACCGTCCGCCGGCAGCCGCGTAGGGGGCGTTAGGGTCGGCCCATGCCCTCCGCGACCGGCCAACCCACCTCCTCCGTACGTGACTTCTACGACGACCTCGCCGCCGACTACGACCTCGTGTACGCCGACTGGCAGGCGAGCATCGAGCGCCAGGCCGCCGCGCTGTCGGGCCTGATCACCACCGCGCTCGGCGAGGGCGCCCCGTACGACGTACTGGACTGCGCCTGCGGCATCGGCACCCAGGCGCTCGGCCTCGCCGCGCGCGGACACCGGGTCACCGGCAGCGACCTGAGCCCCGCCGCCGCGGCCCGCGCAGCGAAGGAGGCGGCCGCGCGCGGCCTGGACCTGCGCACGACGGCCGCCGACATGACGCGACTGCCCTTCGGCGACCGCTCCTTCGACGTCGTCGTGTGCGCCGACAACTCGCTGCCGCACCTGCTCACCCCGGAAGCGGTGCAGGCGGCACTCGGCGAGATGCGCAGGGTGCTCCGCCCCGGCGGCGTACTCCTGGTCTCCACCCGGCCGTACGACCGGCTGCGCCGCGCGCGGCCCGCGTCCACGCCGCCGCAGGTCAGGGACGAGACGGGCGGCCGGGTCGTCACCTTCCAGCTGTGGCACTGGCGCCCGGACGGCGAGCGCTACGACCTGGAGCACTTCCAGCTGCACCCGGCGGCGGAGGGGGACGAGGGCTGGGACGTGCGTACGCGCCGCACCTCGTACTGGGCGCTCGCGCAGGACCAGCTCACCGGCTTCGCCCGGCGGGCCGGCCTGACGGAGCCCGCCTGGCACCAGCCGGAGGCGACGGGCTTCTTCCAGCCGGTGCTGGTCGCGCACCGGCCGGACGCGGACCCGGACCCCGTCTGACGGCACGGCTCAGAACAGCGGCTCCGGCAGCACCCCTTCCAGCGCCAGCAGTTGCCGCTTGGTCTCCAGGCCGCCGCCGAAGCCGCCTATCCCGCCGTCGCTCTCCACCACCCGGTGGCACGGCACCACCACGGGCAGGGGGTTGGACCCCATCGCCGCGCCGACCGCCTGGGCCGCGCCCGGCTGCCCGACCCGCTCGGCCAGCTCCCCGTAACCGGCGACCGCCCCGTACGGCACGCCCCGCGCCAGCTCCTGCAGCACTTGGCGGTGGAAGCCGGCGGTCAGCGACCAGTCCAGGCCGAGCGAGAACTCCCGCAGCGTCCCCGCGAAGTACGCCTCGAACTGGCGTATCGGCTCGGCCAGCCGGGCGGAGCCGGGGGCCCGCACCGGCTCCGCGCCGAGCCGGCCCCGCAGCCGGTCCAGCGCCCTGTCCCGTATCTCCGGGCGGGCGTGGAAGACGACGCTCACCAGCCCCGTCTCCGTCGCGGCCAGCATCAACGGACCGATGTCGCTCTCGACCACGGCCCACTCGACGACCCCGTTGCTGTCCATGCCACCACCGTACGGCGGCCCACTGACAACGGGGCCCGGCGGACTCAGCCCCGGGTGGCCGCGCGCACCACGTCGGGGGTGTTCGTGATGATCCCGTCCACCCCCATGCCCTCGACCCGGCGCGCGGCCGCCGCGCCGTTCACCGTCCAGGGGTTCACCTGGAGCGCCTTGCCGTGCGGGCCCTTCAGGGCGTGCGCCGCCGTCACATAGCCGCCCGACAGGCCCGTGTACGAGGGGTTGATCTGGTCGGCGAACGCCGCGTAGGCGGGCAGCTCGGAGACGGCCGGGGCGCCGAGGAAGCCGGTCACCACGTCCGGGCGCAGGGAGTGCACCGTACGCACGCTGTCGGCGCCGAAGCTCTGGATCACCAGGCGGCTCCGGACATGGCTCGTGTCCAGCCAACCCTCCTCGTCCAGCACCCGGAGGGTCGCCCGCTCGATCCCCGGGTAGCTCTCCGGGCTCTTGATCTCCAGCAGGAGGTTCTGCCCGTTGTGGCCGAGCCGCTTCAGATACTGGTGCAGGGTCGGCACCCGGGTCCCGGCGTACGCGGGCCCGAACCAGCCGCCCGCGTCCAGCCGGGAGATCTCGGCGGCGGTGAAGTCCTTGACCGCCCAGGGCGCACGGTCCGGGAACACCTCCTCGGCGTTCGTCGTCCGCCTGAGGTCGGTGTCGTGGATGACGACCACCACCCCGTCCCTGGTGAGCTGGACGTCGTTCTCCACCCAGTCGAAGCCCAGCGCGTCGGCCTTGTCCACGGACCTGAGCGTGTTCTCGGGAGCGTACGCCGAGGCGCCCCGGTGGGCGTAGACGCGCGGGTGGTCCGCCTTGGCGTCGGCGGCCCGGCGGACCGGGGCGACCCGCTGGACCGGGTGCCGGGTCAGCGGGGTGTCCGCGACCGGGGTGCCCGGATGCGGCATCAGCAACGTGCCGGCGCCCATGACGGCAGCGGCGGCGACGGAGGCGGTAGCGGTGCCTGCGTACACGTGGACTCCTTGCGTCAGAGTTGCGGACGGCCCGAGCGTCTCAGCCGGCCCCGAACACCGAACAGGCGCAGGATGGCCACTGTGTGAAGGGACCGCGTCACCCGCTGTCGGCCCGGTC
The DNA here is from genome assembly GCF_045206345.1 of Streptomyces sp. NBC_00209. Lineage (NCBI taxonomy): Bacteria > Bacillati > Actinomycetota > Actinomycetes > Kitasatosporales > Streptomycetaceae > Streptomyces > Streptomyces sp. NBC_00209. The sequence goes on from NZ_CP108121.1 coordinate 5,546,797, forward strand.
GATAAGATGCGGCACTTCTGTTGTGTCTGCCGGGCCTTGCGCCCGGACGACAGCCCCTGGGATCGTCCTGACCCGGGCTTGCTGCTGCGAAGGGCGTACAAGGATGCAGGGCACGATCGACGGCTTCAGCTACGGAGCGGTGACCCCTGCGGCGGCGTTCCTGATGGCGTGCCTCGGTGCGGCGCTGGGCCTGCGCTGCACCACGCGGTCACTGCGTACCGAGCGTTCCTTCAGGGCCGGCTGGCTGGCTCTCGGGGCGACCTCCATAGGTTCGGGCATCTGGACCATGCACTTCATCGCGATGACGGGCTTCTCCGTCGAAGAGGTGCCGATCGGCTACGACAAACCGATCACCTTCGCCAGCCTCGCCGTCGCGATCGTCATGGTCGGCATCGGGATCTTCCTGGTCGGGTACCGGGGCGCCACCCGCATGGCCCTGGTGACGGGAGGCACGATCACCGGACTCGGTGTGGCCTCCATGCATTACCTCGGCATGGCGGGAATGCGTCTTGATGGGCGGTTCGAGTACGACACGGTGACCGTGAGCCTCTCCGTGGTCATCGCCGTGGTCGCCTCGACCGCCGCGCTGTGGGCCGCCGTCTCCATCCACGGCTTCCTGCCCAGCCTCGGCGCGAGCATCGTGATGGGCGTCGCCGTGAGCGGCATGCACTACACCGGCATGGCCGCGCTCCGGGTCCATCTGCACCCCTCCGCCTCGGCCGCCGCCCACGCCCCCGGCGACAGCGCGGGCGCGCTGCTGGTCCCCATGCTGCTCGGCCCCGCCTGCTTCCTGCTGCTGGCCGCCGTCGTGGTCATGTTCGACCCGCTGGTGGTCATGGGCACGCCCGACTGGGACGACCCGCGCGCCGTGCGGACGCCCGGCGTCCCGGCCCAGCGCCAGGTCCCGCGCTTCGGCACGTACGCCGACCCGGCCTCCTTCCACTCCCGCCCGCGCGACGCCGTGGGGCCCGCGGACTGGTGAACCGGGCCCGTTGTCAGTGGCGGGTCGTACGGTGGTTGCATGCGGCCAGTCTCGAAGATCGAACGTACGGTGGCGCCTTTCGAGGTCATCAGCCCCTACCAGCCCAGCGGCGACCAGCCCGCGGCCATCGCCGAGCTGGAGAAGCGCGTCCGCGCGGGGGAGAAGGACGTCGTGCTCCTCGGCGCGACCGGCACCGGCAAATCCGCGACCACCGCGTGGATGATCGAGAAGCTCCAGCGCCCCACGCTGGTCATGGCGCCGAACAAGACGCTCGCCGCCCAGCTGGCCAACGAGTTCCGCGAGCTCCTGCCCAACAACGCCGTCGAGTACTTCGTCTCGTACTACGACTACTACCAGCCCGAGGCGTACGTCCCGCAGTCGGACACCTACATCGAGAAGGACTCCTCGATCAACGAGGAGGTCGAGCGGCTGCGCCACTCCGCGACCAACTCGCTGCTCACCCGGCGCGACGTCGTCGTGGTCGCCTCCGTCTCCTGCATCTACGGCCTCGGCACACCGCAGGAGTACGTGGACCGCATGGTCCAGCTCAAGGTGGGCGAGGAGATCGACCGCGACCAGCTGCTGCGCCGCTTCGTGGAGATCCAGTACACGCGCAACGACCTGGCCTTCACCCGGGGCACCTTCCGGGTGCGCGGCGACACCATCGAGATCTTCCCGGTCTACGAGGAGCTCGCCGTCCGCATCGAGATGTTCGGCGACGAGATCGAGGCCCTGTCCACGCTGCACCCGCTGACCGGCGAGGTCATCAGCGAGGACCAGTCCCTCCACGTCTTCCCCGCCAGCCACTACGTGGCGGGTCCCGAGCGCATGGAGAAGGCCGTCAGCGGCATCGAACGGGAGCTGGAGGAGCGGCTGGCCGAGCTGGAGAAGCAGGGCAAGATGCTGGAGGCCCAGCGGCTCCGTATGCGTACGACGTACGACATCGAGATGCTCCGCCAGATCGGCACCTGCTCCGGCGTCGAGAACTACTCGATGCACTTCGACGACCGTTCCCCCGGCACCGCCCCCAACACCCTCCTCGACTACTTCCCGGAGGACTTCCTCCTGGTGCTTGACGAGTCGCACGTCACGGTCCCGCAGATCGGCGCCATGTACGAGGGCGACGCCTCCCGCAAGCGGACCCTGGTCGACCACGGCTTCCGGCTGCCGTCCGCCCTGGACAACCGCCCGCTGAAGTGGGAGGAGTTCCTCCAGCGGATCAACCAGACGGTCTACCTCTCCGCCACCCCGGGCACCTACGAACTGTCCCGCGGCGACGGCTTCGTGGAGCAGATCATCCGCCCGACCGGCCTGGTTGACCCCGAGGTCGTCGTCAAGCCCACCGAGGGCCAGATCGACGACCTGGTGCACGAGATCCGGGTGCGCGCCGAGCGCGACGAACGGGTCCTGGTCACCACGCTCACCAAGAAGATGGCGGAGGACCTGACCGACTACTTCCTGGAGCTCGGCATCCAGGTCCGCTACCTCCACAGCGACGTCGACACGCTGCGCCGCATCGAGCTGCTGCGCGAGCTGCGCTCCGGCGAGTACGACGTCCTGGTCGGGATCAACCTCCTGCGCGAGGGCCTGGACCTGCCCGAAGTGTCCCTCGTGGCCATCCTCGACGCCGACAAGCAGGGCTTCCTGCGCTCGGGCACCTCGCTGATCCAGACCATCGGCCGCGCGGCGCGCAACGTCTCGGGCCAGGTCCATATGTACGCGGACAAGGTCACCCCGGCCATGGCGCAGGCCATCGACGAGACCAACCGCCGCCGCGAGAAGCAGATCGCGTACAACACCGAGCGCGGCATCGACCCGCAGCCGCTGCGCAAGAAGATCAACGACATCGTCGCCACCATCGCGCGCGAGGAGGTCGACACCGAGCAACTGCTCGGCACCGGCTACCGCCAGGGCAAGGAGGGCAAGGCACCCGTGCCCTCCCTCGGCAAGCACGCCGTCCCCGGCGACGGCAAGGCGGCGACGGCCGGGAAGTCCGCGAAGGCCGGCAAGGCGGGCAGGTCCGGCCGGGACGCCGCGGCGGTCACCGACCGCCCGGCGACCGAACTGGCCGGGATCATCGAGGAGATGACGGACCGGATGCGCGCCGCCGCGGCCGACCTCCAGTTCGAGGTCGCCGCCCGGCTGCGCGACGAGGTGGGCGAGTTGAAGAAGGAGCTGCGCCAGATGCGCGAGGCCGGTCTGGCCTGACCGGCCGGGTGGTTCGGGCGGCATGTTGCAGGACCGACACAAAACGGCCCAGGCCCTCCGCGCGGGTGACACCACTGCGTAGGGTGCGGGGAAACCGCACAAGGACGGTTGCGGGGAATGCGGAGAGGGGACAGCGCGTGACGGTCAATATGACCAAGGGCCAGGCCATCAGCCTGCAGAAGAGCGACGGGGGGACCCTGACCGCGGTACGGATGGGGCTCGGCTGGCAGGCGGCACCGCGCCGCGGTCTGTTCGGCTCGCGCACCCGGGAGATCGACCTGGACGCCTCGGCCGTCCTGTTCGCCGACAAGCAGCCGGTCGACGTCGTGTTCTTCCGGCACCTCACCAGCGACGACGGCTCGGTGCGGCACACCGGGGACAACCTCGTGGGCGGCGCCGGTTCCGGCGGCGACGACGAGTCGATCCTCGTGGACCTCCAGCGGGTGCCGGTCCACATCGACCAGATCGTCTTCACGGTGAACTCCTTCACCGGCCAGACGTTCCAGGAGGTGCAGAACGCCTTCTGCCGCATCGTGGACGAGACCAACGGCCAGGAGCTCGCCCGCTACACGCTGGACGGCGGCGGGCAGTACACCGCGCAGATCATGGCGAAGGTGCACCGCGCGGGCAACGCCTGGAAGATGACCGCCATCGGCACCCCGGCCAACGGCCGCACCTTCCAGGACCTCATGCCGGCGATCCTGCCGCACCTGTAGGACGGCACACCGGACCGTCAGGTCCGCATCGCGGTACGCGCAGCTCCCGGCGGCATCGGCCACCGGGAGCTGCCCGCATACTTCACCCACACCAGCGGTACCACGTCGAGGGGACAGGGCAATGACGGCCGAGCTGGTCCGGGGGCAGAACCACACCTTGCCCCAGACCCGTCTGGAGATCCGGATATCGGCCGGGGCGCCCGTCGTGGCCGGTGCCACGCTCGGTGACGAGCACGGCAGGGTGGCCGGCGTCGAGTGGATCGCCCACCCCGGGTCACCGCAGCTGCACGGTCTTGAGGTCTCCCGGCAGGCCGCCGCCGACCACCGCCTCGCCGTCGACCTCGACGCCCTGCCCGAGGGGGTCCACCGGGTCACGGTGCTGCTGGCCCTCCCGCTCGACGCCGGCGGGCCGACCCGGTTCGGCGCCGTCGCCTCGCCCTTCGTCGCGGTCACCGCCCTCGACGGCGCTGAGATCGCCACCTTCACGCTGACCGGCCTCGACAGCGAGTCCGCGGTCGCCGCCCTGGAGCTGTACCGCCGCCAAGGCGCCTGGAAGGTCCGCGCGGTCGGCCAGGGATACGCGGGCGGCCTCGCGGCCATGCTCGCCGACCAGGGCGTGGACCGGGCCGCCGAGCTGGCCGGGACCATCCAGGACGCGGTCGCCCGGGGCCTCGCCCGCTCGGTGGCTCCGCCGCCGCCCCGCACCCCGGAGGGCGACCGGGTCAGGCACGCGCCCACCCCGGCCCCCGCCCCGGGCAACGGGCAGCCGCCCGTCCCGCCGCCCCCGCCGGCCACACCGGCGCAGCCCGAGCCACTGGCGGAGCCGGCCGCTCCGGGCGGCCCGGTCAACTACGCGCACCCGCGCCGCCAGTCCACCGCGCCCCCGCCGCCGCCCCCGGCCGCGCCGCCCGCCCAGTCGGGGCAGCCCGCCCAGCCCGTCGCCGGGGACGCCACCGGCTGGTCCATGGACGAGCGCCTGTACAACCAGGTGTGGGGCATGTTCGAGGACCTGGCCCGCGCCGTCGCCGCCTACCGCAGCGCCGTCGACTTCGCCGAGTCCCGGATGGACCAGGAGCTGGAGCGCACCCTGTCCGACCCGCGCAGCCGCATCGGCGGCGCGGGGGACCGGGCCCGCGAGGAGGCCCGCGCCAAGCGCGACGAGCTGACCGCCCGTGCCCGCGAGTCCCTGGACCGCGACCTCGCCCAGCTCGACGCCGAGTCCGCCGTCGTGGAGCCCGCGCTCCCCGCCCCGTACGCGGGCTGGGACAACCCCGTCTGGCACGGCTACCGGGTGCCGATGGAGATCCCCATGGCGCTGCGCATCGGCGACCTCCACCTCCCGGAGCGCGCCGACCTGCGCATCCCGCTCCTCGTCCGGCTGCCGCTGGAGCGCGGCATGTGGATCGACAGCGGGCGCACCGCCTCCGAGGCCGCCGCCCTGACCGGCCCGGACCAGCTGCGCAGGCTCGCGATGGAGACCGCCGTGCTGCACGCGGCCCGGCTGCTGGCGGTCTACCCGCCGAACGAGTTCACGGTCCACGTCATCGACCCGGCCGGATCGGCCGCCGGGGCGCTCGCCCCGCTGGTCCGCTCCGGGGTGCTGCCCTCGCCGCCCGCCGCCGGGGCGCAGGGCGTCTCCTCGGTCCTCGCCCACCTCACCCGGCGGGTGGACCTGGTGCAGATGGCGATCCGGGCCGGAGCCGCCGACTCGCTGCCGCCGGACCTGGACCCGGCCGAGCAACTGCTGATCGTCAACGACTTCCCGCACGGCTTCGACGACCGGGCGGTGACCCAGCTGCGCTACCTCGCCGACGAGGGGCCGTCCGTGGGCGTCCACCTGATGATGGTCGCGGACCGGGAGGAGGCGTCCGAGTACGGCCCCATCCTGGATCCGCTGTGGCGCTCGCTGCTGCGGGTCACCCCGGTCGCCGACGACCATCTGGCCGACCCCTGGGTCGGTCACGCGTGGACGTACGAGCCGCCCAGGACGCCGCCGGGGAGCGCGGTCCTGGACCAGGTGCTGGAGCGGGTGGCGCAGGCCCGTCGCACCGGGCACCGCTGAGCCGCCGGGCCCCGTAACGCCTTCGGCAAACCGCCATTGACCTGCTCTTTTGGAGATTCTTTAGGCTTCTCTTTACCTTTCCTTGGTATTTCCTGTACCGTTCATGGAGCGGAGGGGAGTACTCCCATACGCGGCGTTCCCGTCAGTACGGACTGTGACCGGTCCCGGGGCGCCGGCCCAGGTGCGCAGCCCGCGCGCCCGGGTGGAAGAGACCTCCGGCAGCGACGACGCTGATCAGTAGCCCGTAGCGAACTGCCGGAGGCGCAGTGGACGTTTCATGGACCCTCTGGGCGCTGACCATCTTTGGTCTGTGCGCCCTCATCGCCGTCGACTTCTTCATCGGGCGCAAGCCCCATGACGTGTCGACCAAGGAAGCCGGGATCTGGACGATCGTCTGGATCGTGCTGGCCGCACTCTTCGGCCTCGGGTTGCTCGTCTTCGGCGAGACCCAGGCATCGGGCGAGTTCTTCGCCGGCTACATCACCGAGAAGTCGCTCAGCGTCGACAACCTCTTCGTCTTCGTGCTGATCATGGCGAAGTTCTCGGTGCCCTCCCACCTCCAGCAGCGGGTGCTGCTGATCGGCGTGCTGATCGCACTGGTGCTGCGGGCGATCTTCATCGCCGCCGGCGCCGCGGTCATCGCCAACTTCTCGTGGATCTTCTACATCTTCGGCGCGTTCCTGATCTACACCGCCTGGAAGCTCATCCAGGAGGCGCGGGCCGACGACGAGGACGAGGAGTTCGAGGAGAACCGCCTCCTGAAGAGCATCGAGCGCCGCTTCGGCGTCGCCGACCGGTACCACGGCACCAAGCTCTTCATCCGCAACAACGGCAAGCGCGTCATGACCCCGCTGATGGTCGTCATGCTCGCCATCGGCACCACGGACGTGCTGTTCGCGCTGGACTCCATCCCCGCGATCTTCGGCCTCACCCAGGACCCGTACATCGTCTTCACCGCCAACGCCTTCGCCCTGATGGGCCTGCGCCAGCTGTACTTCCTGATCGGCGGTCTGCTGGAGAAGCTGGTCCACCTCAGCTACGGGCTGTCGGTGATCCTCGGCTTCATCGGCGTCAAGCTGGTGCTGCACGCCCTGCACGAGTCCGGGGTGCACGTCCCCGAGATCTCCATCCCGGTCTCGCTCGGCGTGATCTGCGGGGTGCTGATCATCACCACGATCACCAGCCTCATGGCCAACAAGAAGAAGGCCGAGGCCGAGGCCCGCGCGACGAAGACCGGGGACCGCGTCTAGCCCCGGCGGTACGGGGACGGACGGTCCCGCCTCACCAGCCCCGGGCGCGCCACTCGGGCAGGTGGGGGCGTTCGTCCCCCAGCGTGGTGTCGCGCCCGTGGCCCGGGTAGACCCAGGTCTCGTCCGGCAGCGGCGCGAAGAGCTTGGTCTCCACGTCGTGCAGCAGGCTCGCGAACGCCTCGGGGTCCTTGTGCGTGTTGCCGACGCCGCCGGGGAAGAGGCAGTCCCCGGTGAACAGATGCGGCGCCCCGTGCGGGTCGTCGTACAGGAGCGTGATCGAGCCCGGGGTGTGACCGGCCAGACGGCGGGCGGTGAGGGCCACCTCGCCGACCCGGATGGTGTCGCCGTCCTCGACCAGGACCTCTGTCGGCACCTCGATGCCCTCGGCGTCGAACCGCCCCGCGTAGGTGCGCGCCCCGGTCGCCGCGACCACCTCGCCCAGCGCCCGCCAGTGGTCGCGGTGCCGGTGGGTGGTGACGACGGAGAGGACCGAGTCGTCACCGATCAGCCGCAGCAGCGTCCCGGCCTCGTCGGCCGCGTCGATCAGCAGCTGCTCGCCGGTGGCCCGGCAGCGCAGCAGATAGGCGTTGTTGTCCATCGGGCCGACGGCGACCTTCGAGATCATCAGATCCGTCAGCTCGTGCACATCGGCGGGCCCGCCGACCCTGACCGCTCCGCTGTACGTCATGCTTCTCAGCCTATAGCGGGGGCAGCGGCCTACAGCGGGGGCAGTGCCGGAAGCGTGCCGCCTTCGGCCGTCAGCGCCGCGCCGTCGCGCCGCCCGCTGAGCCAGCCCAGCAGCTCGGGCGCCGTGCCCCGGACCGCGACCGGCCCGCCCTCCGCGCCGCCGCCGGTCGTCCAGACCCGCCCGGTGTCGTCGGCGAGCGACGCCGGCACGACCTCCGGGTGTCCGGCGAACCGCTCGGCCAGGAAGCCGATCTCCCGCGCGGTGAACTCCTCCGGCAGGTCCTCCAGCTCGTAGCCGACACCCAGGTCGACGTGGTGCAGCTCCACCTCGCCGCGGCGCCGGAACGGCACGTGGACCGCCGAGTCCGTCACACCGTTGCGCAGGGTCACCGTGCGCGACCAGTCCGCCGGCTCGGCCGCCGCCTCCACGAAACGGGCCGCGCTCGCCGTCAGATCGGCCAGCTGTTTCGCCTGGGACCGGGGGGCGTCCCGCTCGATGTCGCGGTCGCGGGTTTCGCTGTCTGCGTACATCGGCAGGCCGCGGAGAACATTTGCGAGCGCGTCGGCGTTACGAGAGAGGTGCGCGATGACATGACCGCGGCTCCAGCCCGGCAGCCGTGACGGCTCGGACAGCGCCGCGTCGTCCAGTTTTCCGGTGGCTCCGAGCAGCCGATCCGTCGCTTCCCGGAGTGCTGCCAGGTCGTGCGCATGATCAGTCATGGGGCCGAGCCTAGCCTCGGCCACTCGTTCGGGTGAAGGAGTTCTCAGCCGTCCGCAATTCGAATGTGCGTGCTATACGCTCGAAGTCGAAAGCTTCGTACACCGCTGTGGCGCCCCCCATACCCTGGGCCGGGGGCTCAGTTCCCCCGCTTCTCTCCAGAAAGGTGCGGACCGGCGTGGCCGACCGTCTCATCGTCCGTGGTGCTCGCGAGCACAACCTCAAGAACGTCTCGCTCGACCTTCCCCGCGACTCCCTGATCGTCTTCACCGGGCTCTCCGGGTCGGGCAAGTCATCGCTCGCGTTCGACACGATCTTCGCCGAGGGCCAGCGACGCTACGTGGAGTCGCTCTCCTCGTACGCCCGGCAGTTCCTCGGCCAGATGGACAAGCCGGACGTCGACTTCATCGAGGGCCTGTCGCCCGCCGTCTCCATCGACCAGAAGTCGACCTCGCGCAACCCGCGCTCGACGGTCGGCACCATCACCGAGGTCTACGACTACCTCCGGCTGCTCTTCGCCCGGATCGGCAAGCCGCACTGCCCCGAGTGCCACCGCCCCATCTCGCGCCAGTCGCCGCAGGCCATCGTGGACAAGGTCCTCGGCCTGCCCGAGGGCAGCCGCTTCCAGGTGCTCTCGCCGTTGGTGCGCGAGCGCAAGGGCGAGTTCGTGGACCTGTTCTCCGACCTCCAGACCAAGGGCTACAGCCGAGCCCGGGTGGACGGCGCCACGATCCAGCTCTCCGAGCCGCCCACGCTCAAGAAGCAGGAGAAGCACACCATCGAGGTCGTCATCGACCGCCTCACCGTGAAGGACAGCGCCAAGCGCCGGCTGACGGACTCCGTCGAGACCGCGCTCGGCCTCTCCGGCGGCATGGTCGTGCTCGACTTCGTGGACCTCCCCGAGGACGACCCCGAGCGCGAGCGGATGTACTCGGAGCACCTCTACTGCCCGTACGACGACCTCTCCTTCGAGGAGCTGGAGCCGCGCTCCTTCTCCTTCAACTCCCCGTTCGGCGCCTGCCCCGACTGCACCGGCATCGGTACGCGGATGGAGGTCGACCCGGAGCTGATCGTCCCGGACGAGGAGAAGTCCCTGGACGAGGGCGCCATCCACCCCTGGTCCCACGGCCACACCAAGGAGTACTTCGGCCGCCAGATCAACGCCCTGGCCGAAGCCCTCGGCTTCCGTACGGACATCCCCTGGGCCGGGCTGCCGCAGCGCGCCAGGAAGGCCCTGCTGCACGGCCACAAGATCCAGACCGAGGTCCGCTACCGCAACCGGTACGGGCGCGAGCGCGCCTACACCACCCCGTCCTTCGAGGGCGCCGTCCAGTTCGTCAAGCGGCGGCACTCCGAGGCCGAGAGCGATTCCAGCCGGGAGCGCTTCGAGGGGTACATGCGCGAGGTCCCCTGCCCGACCTGTGAGGGCACCCGGCTCAAGCCGATCGTCCTCGCGGTCACGGTGATGGAGAAGTCCATCGCCGAGGTCTCCGCGATGTCCATCAGCGAGTGCGCCGAATTCCTCGGCCGCCTCAAGCTGAACGCGCGCGACAAGAAGATCGCCGAGCGGGTCCTCAAGGAGGTCAACGAGCGGCTGAAGTTCCTGGTCGACGTCGGCCTGGACTACCTCTCGCTGAACCGCGCCGCGGGCACCCTGTCCGGCGGCGAGGCCCAGCGCATCCGGCTCGCCACCCAGATCGGCTCCGGCCTCGTCGGCGTGCTCTACGTGCTGGACGAGCCCTCCATCGGACTGCACCAGCGCGACAACCACCGGCTGATCGAGACTCTGGTCCGCCTCCGCGACATGGGCAACACGCTCATCGTCGTGGAGCACGACGAGGACACCATCAAGGTCGCCGACTGGGTGGTCGACATCGGCCCCGGCGCCGGTGAGCACGGTGGCAAGGTCGTCCACTCCGGCTCGCTCAAGGAGTTGCTGGCCAACGACAAGTCGGTCACCGGGCAGTATCTGACCGGCAAGAGGTCGATCCCCGTGCCCGACGTGCGGCGCCCCGTGGACCCCTCGCGGCTGCTCACGGTGCACGGCGCCCGGGAGAACAACCTCCGGGACATCGACGTCTCCTTCCCGCTCGGCGTGCTGACCGCCGTCACCGGCGTCTCGGGCTCCGGCAAGTCGACGCTGGTCAACGACATCCTCTACACCCACCTGGCCCGCGAGCTGAACGGCGCCAAGTCGGTGCCCGGCCGGCACACCCGGGTCGACGGGGACGACCTGGTCGACAAGGTGGTGCACGTCGACCAGTCGCCCATCGGCCGTACGCCCCGGTCCAACCCGGCCACGTACACCGGCGTCTTCGACCACGTCCGCAAGCTGTTCGCGGAGACGATGGAGGCCAAGGTCCGCGGCTATCTGCCGGGCCGGTTCTCCTTCAACGTCAAGGGCGGCCGCTGCGAGAACTGCTCCGGCGACGGCACGATCAAGATCGAGATGAACTTCCTGCCCGACGTGTACGTCCCGTGCGAGGTCTGCCACGGTGCGCGCTACAACCGGGAGACCCTGGAGGTCCACTACAAGGGCAAGTCCATCGCCGAGGTCCTGGACATGCCGATCGAGGAGGGCCTGGAGTTCTTCGAGGCCGTCCCCACGATCGCCCGTCATCTGCGCACGCTCAACGAGGTCGGCCTCGGTTACGTGCGGCTCGGCCAGTCCGCGCCGACGCTCTCCGGCGGTGAGGCCCAGCGGGTCAAGCTCGCCAGCGAGCTCCAGAAGCGCTCCACCGGCCGCACGGTCTACGTGCTGGACGAGCCGACCACCGGTCTGCACTTCGAGGACATCTCCAAGCTGATCAAGGTGCTCTCCGGCCTGGTCGACAAGGGGAACTCGGTGATCGTCATCGAGCACAACCTCGACGTCATCAAGACCGCCGACTGGGTCGTGGACATGGGCCCCGAGGGGGGCAGCGGCGGCGGCCTGGTCATCGCCGAGGGCACCCCGGAGTACGTGGCGGGCGCCCCCGCCAGCCACACCGGGAAGTTCCTCCAGGAGATCCTGGACGCCGACCGGGTCAGCGAGGCCGCCGTCCCGGCCGCGCGTAAGCCGGTGGCCAAGAAGGCCGCGAAGTCCGCCCCGGCCGCCCGGAAGACGGCGACGGCCAAGACGGCGACGGCGAAGAAGACGGCCGCCAAGAAGACGGCACGCGCCCGCAAGAGCTGACACCGGACACCCGGTGCGAGGCGGCGGCCCCTGACGACGGGGGGGGGCGCCGCCTCGCCGCGTTCCCGGCTGTCCTGCCCGCCGCCGACCAGCCACGATCGCCACGACCGGCCCCCGCGCGGAGGCGCCCGTCTCCGCCGGTATCGTCGGTTACGTCACCGATGCCGCGGCCGCCCCGGGCAGCTCCGGCACGGTTTCCCGTTCTGACCGCCCTACCCGTGGAGACCGCATGTCCGGCCAGCCCGCCGCCCGCCGCACCGTGCTGAAGGGCGCCGCTCTCGCGGGCGTCGCCGGGCTGGGGGCCGCCGCCTGCTCGACCGACTCGAAGCTCGGCCACGCCCAGACGCCGACCCCCACCGCCCCCGTCGAGCTCGGCGCGCCCGACGAGATCCCCGTCGGCGAGTCCAAGCTCTACCGCGAGCAGCGCGTCGTCGTGACCTGCCCGGCCAAGGGGGAGTTCAAGGCGTTCAGCGCCCAGTGCACCCACGCCGGCTGCCTGCTGGACAAGGTCGAGAAGAACGAGGGCCACTGCCCCTGCCACGGCAGCCGCTTCGACACCACGACCGGCAAGGCCATCCACGGCCCCGCGACCGTGCCGCTGCCCGCCGTCCCGGTCCGCGTCGAGGGCGGAAAGCTGATCGCGGGCCCCGACGCCTGATCCGGCCCCCGCGCCCGCGGACCTACTCCCAGTCCCAGTCGATCCCCACCAGCCCCGGCCGCACCCCCTGCTCGACCAGATGTACGGTCCGGTGCCGGCCGGTCAGCGTGAGCTCCGCCCGCGCGCCCCGGGGCGCGCCCGCCGACGCCTGGGCGAAGCTCCGGCACCGTACCGGCAGCGCCTCCTCGGCGAACCCGACCTGGAGCACGTACTGCCCGCCGCCGAAGGTGAAGCCGCGCATGTACTCGCCGCACGGCCCGCCGGTCCCGTCCTCGAAGCCGTAGCCGAAGAGGTACGTGTCGCCCGCGCGCAGCCGGGTGTCGAACAGCAGCTCGGCGACCAGTACCCCGGTCTCCCGGTCCCAGCGGACCCGGCCCGTCCGGCAGTTCTCCCGGGCGCGCACCGTCACCCGCGCCGGATCGCACCCCGGGTCCCCCACGTACACCGCGAGATAGCGGTCGATGCCGTCCCGGTGGGCGCGCACGACGTGCTGGGAGGCCCGCTGCTGCATCTGGCGCCCCGGCCCGATCCGCACCCGCTCCTGGTGCCCCACTGTGTGCAGCCCGCCGTCCGCGGGTGACTCCAGCCCCGCGAGCAGCCGCTCCACGGCCCCGGACGTCTCCACCAGCGAGCGGTACGTGCGCGCGGGCGGGCGCTCGGTGTCCGGGCGGGGCTCCTCGGCGTCCAGGAGGCCGAGCAGCGCATTCGGTGGCAGGGCGAGGACCTCCTCCAGGGCCTTCACGGCGCGCAGCGACTCCGGACGCTGCGGGCGGCGGGCCCCCTGCTGCCAGTAACTCAGGCTGGTCACGCCGAGCTTGATTCCCCGGTGCGCCAGATGGTGCCGGACCCGCTGGAGCGGCAGCCCGCGCACCGACAGCGCGGTGCGCAGGGCCAGGTGGAACGGGCCGGTGTGCAGCACCTGCGCCAGTTCGGCCTCGGTGTGCCGCATGGGTCCTCCAGGTGAACGTTCACGCCGGCCGGGCACGGGGCCGCGCCGACGGGTGCCGGTCCGCAGGTGGCCGGGGGCGCGCGTTCACACCTCGGCCCCGGGCGTTCACACCGCGGTGTTCACCCGCATTCAAGCGTGTTGACCCGTCCCCGACAACGGTTGATGCTCCTCCACAGCGTCCGGACGCGCTCCTCGGAACCCCCACCCCCCGCCCCGGGAGGAACGCCATGCGCAACCCAGGTACGAGGCCGGCCCGGCTGTCGGTGACAGCCGTACTGGCCGCCCTGCTGCTCGCCGTCCCCACGGCGACCGCCACCGCCGCCGACCAGCCCCGCATCGCAGCCGCCACCGCCACCGCCCAGGTCCGGACCGCGTCCGCCCCGACGGCCGCCCTCGCCGCCACCAAGCGGCTGAACATCACGATGCAGGCCCAGCAGAAGACCAACTGGTGCTGGGCCGCGTCCGGCAACACCATCGCCACCTGGTACGGCCGGAACTACAGCCAGAACGAGTTCTGCAACGCCGCCTTCAACCGCGCCCAGGGCTACGACTGCCCGAACTCGCAGGCCGCCCTCGACAACGTGCAGAACGCCCTGTACTGGGCGGGCATCAGCCCCGGCTCGTACGTCAGCGGCTGGCTGCGCTACTCCACCGTGCAGACCGAGATAGCCGCCGGACGCCCGGTCGAGACCCGTATCCAGTGGTCGTCGGGCGGCGGCCACATGCACGTCCTGTACGGCTACGACGACGCCAACAGCCTCGTCTACTGGGGCGACCCCTGGCCCTCCAGCAACCGCTACAACTGGGCCTCGCACGCCTGGTACGTGAACAACAGCGAGTTCTCCTGGACCCACTCGCTCTACCGGATCGGGGCGTGACGCCATGACCACCACCCGTACCCGGAGCGCCCGCCGCCCCCTCGCCGCCGCCCTGGCCGCCGCCGGTGTCCTCGCCGGCACGGCCCTCCTCACCGCCGCCCCGCAGGCGGCCGCCGCCGACGGCCCCCAGGCCGGTCCCGCGGCCCTGGCCGCGGCCCACGAGGCGGCCACCGAAACCACCACCCTGAACACCCTGTCCCGGTTCTTCGCCCGCGAGGGCGCCGTCACCGAGAAGGCCGCCGCACCCCGCATCCAGGGCGAGGCGGTGCCCGTGCGCACCCTGTCCGCCGGGTTCGTCGCGGGCGAGCCGGGCGCCCCCGTCTCCTCCCTCGACTACCTGGCCAGCACCGCCGTCTCCTCGGACGGGCAGAAGGCGTCGCTCTGGACGCTGCCGGAACCCGGCAAGGACGGCGGGATGCGGGTGGTGAACATCGCCACCGGCGACGACGAGGCCCGCTACACCGCGGCCGGCGCCCGCGAGCTGCCCGGCGGCATCGTCTTCCACGAGCCCCAGATCGACGCCTGGTACGTGCAGAAGGGCGACCGGGTGCTCCCGCTCGACCAGGACGCCGTCCGTGCGGTCGGCAAGCAGGGGACGACGCTCTCCGCGTACCGCACCCGGGTCCACGCCGCCTACGCGGACAAGCTCCCCGGATCCGCGTACGCCCGCAAGGGCGAGGCCGGCGGCTACGGGCCCGAGGCGAAGAAGGGGTCCGGCCCCGCCATCGCCGCCGCCTCCACCACCAACGGGACCGCGCTGACCGCGGGCTCCATGGCGGCCGCCGGGGGAGCCGTCGCCGTACTCGCCCTGTGCGGCGTCACCGCCCTGCGCCTGAGGAGCCGCCGCCGGACCGGATGACCGGGCCGCGGCCCCCACGACCCCGCGCTCCGGGACAGGTGCTCCCCACCCCTGTCCCGGAGCGCGGCGCCATCCGCGCACCCCGCGCTGTCACTGCCCGCAAGTAGGGTGGGGAGCATGGCAGACCCCTCCAGCTACCGCCCCAAGCCGGGACAGATCCCCGACTCCCCGGGGGTCTACAAATTCCGCGACGAACACCGCCGGGTGATCTACGTCGGGAAGGCCAAGAGCCTGCGCCAGCGCCTGGCCAGCTACTTCCAGGACCTCTCCGGCCTCCACCCGCGTACGCGCACGATGGTGACCACGGCCGCCTCCGTGGAGTGGACGGTCGTCGCCACCGAGGTCGAGGCGCTTCAGCTGGAGTACTCCTGGATCAAGGAGTACGACCCCCGGTTCAACGTCAAGTACCGCGACGACAAGAGCTATCCCTATCTGGCGGTCACGCTCAACGAGGAGTTCCCCCGCGTCCAGGTGATGCGCGGCGCCAAGAAGAAGGGCGTGCGCTACTTCGGTCCGTACGGGCACGCCTGGGCGATCCGCGAGACGGTCGACCTGATGCTCCGCGTCTTCCCCGTCCGCACCTGCTCCGCCGGCGTCTTCAAGAACGCCGCCCGGACCGGCCGCCCCTGCCTCCTCGGCTACATCGGCAAGTGCTCGGCCCCCTGCGTCGGCCGCGTCACCCCCGAGGAGCACCGCGAACTGGCGGACGACTTCTGCGACTTCATGGCCGGCCGCACCGGCACGTACATCCGCCGCCTGGAGAAGGACATGATGGCGGCCGCCGAGGAGATGGAGTACGAGCGGGCCGCGCGGCTGCGCGACGACGTCGAGGCGCTCAAGCGCGCGATGGAGAAGAGCGCCGTCGTCCTCGCCGACGCCACCGACGCCGACCTCATCGCGGTCGCCGAGGACGAGCTGGAGGCCGCCGTCCAGATCTTCCACGTGCGCGGCGGCCGGGTCCGCGGCCAGCGCGGCTGGGTCACCGACAAGGTGGAGAACGTCGACACCTCCGGCCTCGTGGAGCACGCCCTCCAGCAGCTGTACGGGGAGGAGAGCGGCGACGCCGTCCCCAAGGAGGTCCTGGTCCCGGCCCTGCCCGAGGACCCCGCGGCGGTCTCCCAGTGGCTCGCGGACCGGCGCGGCTCCCAGGTGAGCCTGCGCATCCCGCAGCGCGGCGACAAGAAGGACCTGATGGTCACCGTCCAGCGCAACGCCCAGCAGGCCCTCGGACTGCACAAGACCAAGCGCGCCTCCGACCTCACCACCCGCTCCCGGGCCCTGGAGGAGATCGCCGGGGCCCTGGACCTGGACACCGCCCCGCTGCGCATCGAGTGCTTCGACATCTCCCACCTCCAGGGCGACGACGTCGTCGCGTCCATGGTCGTCTTCGAGGATGGTCTCGCCCGCAAGGGGGAGTACCGCCGCTTCCAGATCAAGGGCTTCGAGGGCCAGGACGACGTCCGCTCGATGCACGAGGTGATCAGCCGCCGCTTCCGCCGCTACCTCCAGGAGAAGGAGCGCACGGGGGAGTGGGAGGAGACCCCGGCGCCCACCGGCCCCGTCCCGGCGGTCCTCGGCGACTCCCCGGCCGACAGCGACGCCCGGGCCGCTGAGGATTCCCGCGAGGACGACGGCCGACCCAAGCGGTTCGCGTACCCGCCGCAGCTCCTCGTGGTGGACGGCGGGCAGCCGCAGGTCGCCGCCGCCAAGCGGGCCCTGGACGAGCTCGGCATCGACGACATCGCGGTCTGCGGCCTCGCCAAGCGCCTCGAAGAGGTCTGGCTGCCCGATGACGACGACCCGGTGGTCCTGCCCCGCTCCAGCGAGGGCCTGTATCTCCTCCAGCGCGTCCGCGACGAGGCGCACCGCTTCGCCATCACCTACCAGCGCGCCAAGCGGGCCAAGCGCATCCGCGCCAGCCCGCTGGACGCCGTCCCCGGCCTCGGAGACACCCGGAAACAGGCCCTGATCAAGCATTTCGGCTCCGTCAGGAAGCTGCGGCAGGCGACAATCGAAGAGATCTGCGAGGTTCCCGGGATAGGCCGCAGGACAGCGGAGTCCGTGGCCGTCGCCCTCGCGGCGGCCGCCCCGGCCGCACCCGCCGTGAACACGGCCACAGGAGAGATCATGGAAGAGGACGACGGGGGCAGCACGACATGACCGAGCACGAACATGAACACGGGCACGACCGCACGGACCGAGCAGACGGAGCAGCACACGTGAGTACGGGCACCCCGACCGAGACGGGCGACGCCGCGGCCATCCCGGAGCTGGTGATCATCTCCGGCATGTCCGGCGCCGGGCGCAGCACAGCGGCCAAGTGTCTGGAGGACCTCGGCTGGTTCGTCGTGGACAACCTGCCGCCCGCGCTGATCCCCACCATGGTGGAGCTCGGCGCCCGCTCCCAGGGCAACGTGGCCCGGATCGCCGTCGTGGTCGACGTGCGAGGCCGCCGCTTCTTCGACAACCTGCGCGAATCCCTCGCCGACCTGGACGCCAAGGGCGTCACCCGCCGGGTGGTCTTCCTGGAGTCCTCCGACGACGCGCTGGTCCGCCGCTTCGAGTCGGTCCGCCGCCCCCACCCGCTCCAGGGCGACGGCCGCATCGTGGACGGCATCGCCGCCGAGCGCGACCTGCTGCGCGAGCTGCGCGGCGACGCCGACCTGGTGATCGACACCTCCAGCCTCAACGTCCACGAACTGCGCGCCAAGATGGACGCCCAGTTCGCCGGCGACGAGGAGCCGGAGCTGCGCGCCACGGTGATGTCCTTCGGCTTCAAGTACGGCCTGCCGGTCGACGCCGACCTGGTGGTCGACTGCCGCTTCCTGCCGAACCCGCACTGGGTGCCGGAGCTGCGCCCCTTCACCGGGCTGAACGAGGAGGTGTCCGCGTACGTCTTCGACCAGCCCGGCGCCAAGGAATTCCTCAACCAGTACACCGAACTGCTCCAGCTCGTCGCCGCGGGCTACCGCCGCGAGGGCAAGCGCTATGTGACCATCGCGGTGGGCTGCACGGGCGGCAAGCACCGCTCGGTGGCCATGTCCGAGAAGCTGGCGGCCCGGCTCGCTACGGAGGGGATCGAGACCGTGCTCGTGCACAGGGACATGGGGCGCGAGTGACCAGTCGCAATCTGCGCCTGCGCCGGCTGCGGGGCGCGGCGCCCGCGCTCTCCGTGCGCAAGCGCGGCGCCCAGCCCAAGGTCGTCGCCCTCGGCGGCGGCATGGGCCTGTCGGCCTCGCTCACCGCGCTGCGCCGGATCACCGGCGATCTGACCGCCGTGGTCACCGTCGCCGACGACGGCGGCTCCAGCGGGCGGCTGCGCGAGGAGCTGGGCGTCCTGCCCCCCGGCGACCTGCGCAAGGCGCTGGCCGCCCTGTGCGGCGACGACGAGTGGGGCCAGACCTGGGCCCAGGTCATCCAGCACCGCTTCCAGTCCAAGGGCGACCTGCATGAGCACGCGGTCGGCAATCTGCTGATCGTCGCCCTCTGGGAGCAGCTGGGCGACCACGTCCAGGCCCTGGACCTGGTCGGCAAGCTGCTCGGCGCGCACGGCCGGGTGCTGCCCATGTCCGCCGTGCCGCTGGAGCTCCAGGCCCTCGTCAAGGGCCACGACCCGGACCGTCCGGAGGACGTGGACACCGTGCGCGGCCAGGCCACCGTCGCCCTCACCCCGGGCGAGGTGCAGTCCGTGCACCTGGTCCCGGCCGACCCGCCGGCCGTCCCCGAGGCGGTCGCCGCCGTCCGGGACGCGGACTGGGTGGTCCTCGGCCCGGGCTCCTGGTTCTCCTCGGTCATCCCGCACCTGCTCGTCCCCGAACTGCTGGACGCGCTGATCGAGACGAAGGCCCGCAAGGTCCTTTCGTTGAATCTCGCACCGCAACCCGGTGAAACAGATGGCTTCTCACCGCAGCGTCATTTGGAGGTTTTGGGACGACACGCCCCTAAACTCGCCCTGGACGTGGTGCTGGCCGACGAGGCCGCCGTGCCCGACCGCGATTCCCTCGCCGACGCAGCCAAACGGCTCGGTGCCGCGGTCGAGCTGGCGCCCGTGGCCTCACCCGACGGCGTTCCGATCCATGATCCGGAGCTGTTGGCCGCCGCGTACGACCGTATTTTTCGGATGCATGGAAGGATCGGCCCATGGCGATGACGCCGGCGGTGAAGGACGAAGTCTCCCGGCTTCCCGTGACCCGGACCTGCTGCAGGAAGGCAGAGGTCTCGGCGATTCTCCGGTTCGCGGGCGGCCTCCACCTGGTGAGCGGCCGGATCGTGATCGAGGCGGAGCTGGACACCGCGATGGCGGCGCGCCGGCTCAAGCGGGACATCCTGGAGATCTTCGGGCACAGCTCGGAGCTCATCGTGATGGCCCCCGGCGGACTGCGGCGCGGCTCGCGTTACGTCGTACGGGTGGTGGCGGGCGGCGACCAGCTGGCGCGCCAGACCGGCCTGGTCGACGGCCGGGGCCGCCCCATCCGCGGCCTCCCCCCGCAGGTGGTCTCGGGGGCCACCTGCGACGCCGAGGCCGCCTGGCGCGGGGCGTTCCTGGCGCACGGCTCGCTCACCGAGCCGGGCCGCTCCTCCTCGCTGGAGGTGACCTGCCCGGGCCCGGAGGCCGCGCTCGCCCTGGTCGGCGCCGCCCGCCGGCTCTCCATCGCGGCCAAGGCCCGCGAGGTGCGCGGCGTGGACCGGGTCGTCGTCCGCGACGGCGACGCGATCGGCGCCCTGCTCACCCGGCTCGGCGCCCATGAGTCGGTGCTGGCCTGGGAGGAGCGCCGGATGCGCCGCGAGGTCCGGGCCACCGCCAACCGCCTCGCCAACTTCGACGACGCGAACCTGCGCCGCTCCGCCCGGGCCGCGGTCGCCGCGGGCGCCCGGGTCGGCCGCGCCCTGGAGATCCTGGGCGAGGAGGTCCCGGAGCACCTGGCGGCCGCCGGGCGGCTGCGCATGGAGCACAAGCAGGCGTCGCTGGAGGAGCTGGGCGCCCTCGCCGACCCGCCGCTGACCAAGGACGCGGTCGCGGGCCGTATCCGCCGGCTCCTCGCGATGGCCGACAAGCGGGCCCAGGACCTGGGCATCCCCGGCACGGAATCCACTCTCAGCGAAGAGCTGGCCGACGGCCTGGTCGGCTGAGCCGTACCGGCGGTACGCGCCCCGCGAGGGGAACGGCCCGCCGGCCCGCGGTCGTTGACGCTGCGTAATCGTCGCAGAGGAGGCCGCGCGGCGCCCGGAGGCCCGTATTCCTACTGGGGAGTACGGGCCTCCCGCGTTCTTACGGCACGGCTCGATGTCACCCCGGCGGCTCCGGAGAGGTAGGGTCGGAGGCGGTCGGGGACATCCCATACAACTCGCCGGCGTCGAAAACCGGCGTACCTAACGAGGAGATCGGTTCGTGACGATCCGCGTAGGCATCAACGGCTTTGGCCGCATCGGTCGTAACTACTTCCGCGCGCTGCTGGAGCAGGGTGCGGACATCGAGATCGTGGCTGTCAACGACCTGGGTGACACCGCGACCACGGCCCACCTGCTGAAGTACGACACCATTCTGGGTCGTCTGAAGGCAGAGGTGAGCCACACCGCCGACACCATCACCGTCGACGGCCACACCATCAAGGTGCTCTCCGAGCGCAACCCGGCAGACATCCCGTGGGGTGAGCTGGGCGTCGACATCGTCATCGAGTCGACCGGCATCTTCACCAAGAAGGCCGACGCCGCGAAGCACATCGCCGGTGGCGCGAAGAAGGTCCTCATCTCGGCTCCGGCCAAGGACGAGGACATCACCATCGTGATGGGTGTCAACCAGGACAAGTACGACGCGGCCAACCACCACGTCATCTCCAACGCCTCCTGCACCACCAACTGTGTGGCGCCGATGGCCAAGGTCCTCGACGAGAACTTCGGCATCGTCAAGGGTCTGATGACGACGGTCCACGCGTACACGAACGACCAGCGCATCCTGGACTTCCCGCACTCGGACCTGCGCCGCGCCCGCGCCGCCGCCGAGAACATCATCCCGACCACGACGGGCGCCGCCAAGGCGACCGCCCTGGTCCTCCCGCAGCTCAAGGGCAAGCTCGACGGCATCGCGATGCGCGTCCCGGTCCCGACCGGCTCGGCCACCGACCTGGTCGTGACCCTCCAGCGCGAGGTCACCAAGGACGAGGTCAACGCCGCGTTCAAGAAGGCGTCCGACGACGGCGACCTCAAGGGCTTCCTGACGTACACCGAGGACCCGATCGTCTCCTCGGACATCGTCAGCGACCCGTCGTCCTGCACCTTCGACTCCTCCCTGACGATGGTCCAGGAGGGCAACACGGTGAAGATCCTCGGCTGGTACGACAACGAGTGGGGCTACTCCAACCGTCTCGTGGACCTCACCGTCTTCGTCGGCGGCCAGCTCTGAGCACCGCCGCACCGGCAGGCATCTCGATGTGAGCACGGGGCTCGAACAGCGCGACGCTGCGCTGTTCGAGCCCCCTCGCATGCTCACTCGTCCTCCAAGGAGTCCAGACAGATGAAGACGATCGACGCACTTCTCGCCGAAGGGGTCGCCGGTAAGCGGGTATTCGTCCGCGCCGACCTCAACGTGCCGCTGAACGGCACCACCATCACCGACGACGGCCGCATCCGCGCCGTCACCCCGACCGTCCGCAAGCTGGCCGAGGCCGGCGCCCGGGTCGTCGTCGCCTCGCACCTGGGCCGCCCCAAGGGCGCCCCGGACCCGGCGTTCTCGCTGGCCCCCGCCGCCACCCGGCTCGGTGAACTTCTCGGCGCCGACGTGGCGTTCGCGACCGACACGGTCGGCGAGTCCGCCCGCACCACCGTCGCCGCGCTGACCGACGGCCAGGTCGCGGTCATCGAGAACCTCCGCTTCAACCCCGGCGAGACCTCCAAGGACGACGCCGAGCGCGGCGCCTTCGCGGACCAGCTCGCCGAGCTGGCCGACCTGTACGTGGGCGACGGCTTCGGCGCCGTCCACCGCAAGCACGCCTCGGTCTTCGACCTCCCGGCCCGCCTCCCGCACGCGGCCGGCGACCTCATCGCCACCGAGGTCGGCGTCCTGAAGAAGCTCACCGACGAGGTGCGGCGGCCCTACGCCGTGGTGCTCGGCGGCGCCAAGGTCTCCGACAAGCTGGGCGTCATCGACCATCTGCTGGAGCGCGCCGACCGCATCCTCATCGGCGGCGGCATGGCGTACACCTTCCTCAAGGCCCAGGGCCACGAGGTCGGCAGCTCGCTGCTCCAGGAGGACCAGATCCCGGCGGTCCAGGAGTACCTGCGGCGCGCCGAGGCGAAGGGCGTGGAGTTCGTGCTCCCCGTCGACGTCGTCGTCGCGCCCGCCTTCCCGGACCTGAAGACCAAGGCCCCGGCCCACCCGGAGACCGTCGCCGCCGACGCCATGCCGGCCGGGCAGATGGGCCTGGACAACGGTCCGGAGACCAACAAGCTCTACGCATCGAAGCTCGCCGACGCGGCCACCGTCTTCTGGAACGGCCCGATGGGCGTCTTCGAGCACCCCGACTTCGCCGAGGGCACCCGGGCCGTCGCCCAGGCCCTTGTCGACTCCTCGGGCTTCAGCGTGGTCGGCGGTGGCGACTCCGCCGCCGCGGTCCGCATCCTGGGCTTCGACGAGAACGCGTTCGGACACATCTCGACCGGTGGCGGCGCCAGCCTCGAATACCTCGAGGGCAAGACGCTTCCCGGCCTCGCCGCTCTGGAGGACTGACCTTTCATGACCACTCGCACCCCGCTGATGGCGGGCAACTGGAAGATGAACCTCAACCACCTTGAGGCCATCGCGCACGTCCAGAAGCTCGCCTTCGCCCTGGCCGACAAGGACTACGACGCCGTAGAGGTCGCCGTCCTGCCACCCTTCACCGACCTGCGCTCCGTGCAGACGCTGGTCGACGGCGACAAGCTGAAGATCAAGTACGGCGCCCAGGACATCTCGGCGCAGGACTCCGGCGCGTACACCGGTGAGATCTCCGGCCCGATGCTCGCCAAGCTGAAGTGCACCTTCGTCGCCGTCGGCCACAGCGAGCGCCGCCAGTACCACGCGGAGACCGACGAGGTCTGCAACGCCAAGGTGAAGGCCGCGTACAAGCACGGCCTGACCCCGATCCTCTGCGTCGGCGAGGGCCTGGACGTCCGCAAGGCCGGCGACCAGGTCGCCTACACCCTCGCGCAGCTCGACGGTGCCCTGAAGGACATCCCGGCCGAGCAGGCCGAGTCCATCGTGATCGCCTACGAGCCGGTCTGGGCCATCGGCACCGGCGAGGTCGCCACCCCGGAGGACGCGCAGGAGGTCTGCGGTGCGATCCGCGTCCGCCTCGCCGAGCTGTACTCGCAGGAGCTGGCCGACGCGGTCCGCATCCAGTACGGCGGCTCGGTGAAGTCCGGCAACGTGGCCGCGATCATGGCCCAGCCCGACGTCGACGGCGCCCTGATCGGCGGCGCGGCGCTCGACGCCGACGAGTTCGTCAAGATCGTCCGCTTCCGCGACCAGTGAGTATGCGGTAGCGCGGATCCGTCGTACCCTTGCGGGGGCCGGGGAGGGCGACCTCCCGGCCCCCGTTGTTCGCACACGCAGTCGGTATTTCCGGAAAGTAGGGACCAGCCGTGATTCTGGGGTTCGAGATCGCCCTGATCGTCTTCAGCCTGCTGCTGATGCTGCTGGTGCTCATGCACAAGGGCAAGGGCGGCGGTCTCTCCGACATGTTCGGTGGCGGCATGCAGTCCTCCGTCGGCGGCTCCTCGGTCGCCGAGCGCAACCTCGACCGCATCACCGTCGTGGTCGGTCTGGGCTGGTTCGCGTGCATCGTGGTGCTTGGTCTGCTCATCAAGCTGGACAGCTGACCCGTCGTGCACGTTTCCCGGTGACGGTGTAACTCCTTTCACTGGACGCGCGTTGGGCCTTACGTAGACTGGGGCACCTTCGAGCACCATCACGCAGGGAGTTACGACCGTGGCAAGTGGCAACGCGATCCGTGGAAGCCGGGTCGGGGCGGGGCCGATGGGGGAGGCCGAGCGCGGCGAGTCCGCGCCACGGCTCCGCATCTCCTTCTGGTGCTCGAACGGGCACGAGACGCAGCCCAGCTTCGCCCATGACGCGCAGGTACCGGACACCTGGGACTGCCCGCGATGCGGTTTCCCGGCCGGCCAGGACCCGGAGAGCCCGCCCGACCCGCCGCGCACGGAACCGTACAAGACACACCTCGCGTACGTACGCGAGCGCCGCAGCGACGCGGACGGCGAGGCCATCCTCGCCGAGGCCCTGGCGAAGCTCCGCGGCGAGATCTGAAGACGTTCACCGGCCGGACGCCCCCTGGGTGCCCGGCCGGAATGCTTCTGTCCTGCCGCAGCCTGCCGCTGTCACGTCCGGCCCGCCTGATCAATTAGGTTGGAGGGGCAGCGGGGAACTGCGGTGACGAGAGAAGTGGGCTGATGTCCGGGATGAACGCAACTAGCCGTACCAGGCTCAACCAGACGCCGGAATGGGCGGCGCTGGGAAAGCACCGTGAGCAGCTCGGGCCGGCCGGTCTGCGCCAGTTGTTCGCGGACGACCCGGAGCGCGGCACCGGGTACACCCTGCGGGTCGGCGACCTGCACCTCGACTACTCCAAGCACCTCGTCACCGACGAGACGCTGACCCTCCTGCGCGAACTCGCCGCGGCCACCGACGTGTTCGGGCTGCGCGACGCCATGTTCCGCGGCGACAAGATCAACACCACCGAGGACCGGGCGGTCCTGCACACCGCGCTGCGCGCCCCGCGCGACGCCGTCGTCGAGGTCGACGGCGAGAACGTGGTGCCGGCCGTGCACGCGGTGCTCGACAAGATGGCCGCGTTCTCCGACCGGGTCAGGTCGGGGGAGTGGACCGGTCACACCGGCAAGCCCATCAAGAACATCGTCAACATCGGCATCGGCGGCTCGGACCTGGGCCCCGCCATGGCGTACGAGGTGCTGCGCTCCTTCACGGACCGCTCGCTCACCTTCCGCTTCGTCTCGAACGTGGACGGCGCCGACCTGCACGAGGCCGTCCGCGACCTCGACCCGGCCGAGACGCTGTTCATCATCGCCTCGAAGACCTTCACCACCATCGAGACGATCACCAACGCCACCTCCGCCCGCGACTGGCTGCTCACCGGCCTGAGGGCCGGTCAGGACGCCGTCGCCAAGCACTTCGTCGCGCTGTCGACCAACGCGGAGAAGGTCGCGGACTTCGGCATCGACACGGCCAACATGTTCGAGTTCTGGGACTGGGTCGGCGGCCGCTACTCGTACGACTCCGCCATCGGCCTCTCGCTGATGATCGCCATCGGTCCGGACCGGTTCCGCGAGATGCTCGACGGCTTCCACCTCGTGGACGAGCACTTCCGCACCGCCCCCGCCGAGGAGAACGCCCCGCTGCTGCTCGGCCTGCTGGGCGTCTGGTACGGCGCGTTCTTCGACGCCCAGTCGCACGCGGTGCTGCCCTACAGCCACTACCTGTCCAAGTTCACCGCGTACCTCCAGCAGTTGGACATGGAGTCCAACGGCAAGTCCGTGGACCGCGACGGCAACCCCGTCGACTGGCAGACCGGACCGGTCGTCTGGGGCACCCCCGGCACCAACGGCCAGCACGCCTACTACCAGCTGATCCACCAGGGTACGAAGGTGATCCCGGCCGACTTCATCGGCTTCGCGCAGCCGGTCGAGGACCTGCTGCCCGGCCTGGTCGCCCAGCACGACCTGCTGATGGCCAACTTCTTCGCCCAGACCCAGGCCCTCGCCTTCGGCAAGACGCCCGACGAGGTGCGCGCCGAGGGCGTCCCCGAGGAGCTGGTGGCGCACAAGACGTTCCAGGGCAACCACCCGACGACGACGATCCTCGCCGACCGGCTCACCCCGTCCGTGCTCGGCCAGCTGATCGCGCTGTACGAGCACAAGGTCTTCGTCCAGGGCGCCATCTGGAACATCGACTCCTTCGACCAGTGGGGCGTCGAGCTCGGCAAGGTCCTCGCCAAGAAGATCGAGCCCGTCCTGACCGAGGGCAAGGGCGGCGAGCAGCTGGACAGCTCGACCGCCGCGCTCGTCTCGACGTACCGCGAGCTGCGCGGGCGCTGAGCCTCACCTGAGGGGCCCCGCCGGACGGGTGGGGTCCCTCAGCCGTGCGTCGTGTCGATGACGCAGAAGCGGTTGCCCTCCGGGTCCGCCGGCACCACGAAGTCCGGGTCCTCCGGATACAGCTTCCAGTCCACCTCCGCCGCGCCCAGCGCGAGCAGCCGGGCCACCTCGGCGTCCTGCTCCTCCGTGTACAGGTCGAGGTGGACCCGGGGCACCTCCTGCACCGGGGACGTGCCGCGGCCCAGCGAGAGCCCGACGCCCGGCCCCTCGGCGGGGACCAGGACCACCCAGTCCTCCGCGGCCGGTTCCCGCTCCACGTAGCCCAGGGCCGCCTTCCAGAAGGCCGCCGCCCGCGCCACGTCCGACGCGCCCATCACCACGGTTCCGATACGCATGGGGCCGAGCCTTTCACGCACCGCCCCGCCCCCGGAAACGCGCCGGGCCCGGCCCGCCCCGAAGGACGAACCGGGCCCGTGGGCAGCCCCGCCGGCGGCCGGTCAGGCGGAGGCCGGCGGATACAGGGCGCGCGGGAGGCGGGAGGCCGCCGCCGCGTCCAGCAGCCACAGCGTGCGGGCACGGCCGTACGCACCGGCCGCCGGCGCCTGGATCTCGCCGGCCCCGGACAGGGCGATGGCGACCGCCTCCGCCTTGTCCTCGCCCGCGGCCAGCAGCCACACCTCGCGCGCCGCCCGGATGGCGGGCAGCGTCAGCGAGACCCGGACCGGCGGCGGCTTGGGCGCACCGTGCACACCGACGACGGTGCGCTCGGTCTCCCGCACCCCGGGCAGTTCCGGGAAGAGCGAGGCGACATGCGTGTCCGGGCCGACGCCCAGCATCAGCACGTCGAACTCCGGCACGGGGCCGTGGTCCTGCGGCGCCGAGGCGGCGGCCAGCTCGGCCGCGTACCCGGCGGCCGCGGCATCGGCGTCCGGGCCGTAGGGGCCGTCCGTCGCGGGCATCACGTGCACCCGCGACGGGTCCAGGGGCACGGCGTCCAGCAGGGCCTCGCGGGCCTGCGTGACATTGCGCTCCGGGTCTCCCTCCGGCAGGAACCGCTCGTCGCCCCACCACAGGTCGAGCCGCGACCAGTCGACCGCGTCCCGGGCGGGCGCGGCGGCGAGCGCGGCCAGGAGGCTGTTGCCGTTGCGCCCGCCGGTGAGCACCACCGAGGCGTCGCCGCGCGCGGCCTGGGCGTCCACGATCTTCGTGATCAGCCGGGCCGCGGCGGCCTGCGCCATCAGCTCCTTGTCGCGGTGCACGACGAGCTGCGGGACTCCGGTCACTTGGCCGCCGCCTTCTTCGCCGGGGCGGCCTTCTTCGCGGCGGGGGCCTTGTCGGAGGCCGGGGCGGGGGCCTTGGCGGGCTCGCCCGGACCCGCCTTCTCCAGGCGGTCCACGCCGAACTTCACGGTCGACTCGTAGATGTTGTCCGGGTCGAGCCGCCGCAGCTCCTCCGCGAGGAGCTCCGCCGTCTCGCGGCGCTTGAGCGCCACCGCGCGGTCCGGCTGACCCACCATGCAGAGCGTGGCGAGCGAGCCGTCGGCCCGGTCCAGGACGATGTCGCCGTTCTTCGTGGTCATCCGGACGGCCGTCAGACCGGGGCCGCCGGACGTGGTGCGCTCCACCGGGACGCCGAGCCGGTCCGCGAGCCACATGGCCAGCAGCTCGCAGCTCGGGTTGTCCGACTCGCCCTCGACCGTGGCCGACACGACCTCGGCGGGCTGCTGGTCGAGCGCCGCGGCCAGCATCGAGCGCCACGGCGTGACGCGCGTCCATGCCAGGTCCGTGTCACCGGGCCGGTAGGTCCGGGCGCGCGTCGCCAGCTCGTCGAGCGGGTGCTCGGCCGAGTAGGTGTCGGTGATCCGGCGCTGGGCCAGCGCGCCGAGCGCGTCCTTCGCCGGGTCGGCGGGGGAGTCCTGCGGCCACCACGCCACCACCGGGGCGTCCGGCAGCAGCAGCGGCAGGACGACCGACTGGGCGTGGTTGGCCAGCTCGCCGTGGAGCCGCAGCACCACGGTCTCGCCGGAGCCCGAGTCGGAACCGACCCGGATCTCGGCGTCGAGCCGTGCGTCGCGGCGGGCGCGCGGCGATCGGCTGAGCCGCTTGATGACGGCGATGATCCGCGAGGGATGCTCCCGCGAGGAGTCGCTCGCTGCCTTCAGCGCGTCGTAGGCGTTCTCCTCGTCGGTGACGATGACGAGGGTGAGGACCATCCCGATCGCCGGGGCGCCGACCGCGCGCCGGGCCGAGATGAGCGCCTGGTTGATCTTGCTGGACGTGGTTTCCGTGAGATCGATCTTCATGGCCGGCGCCAGCTCCGTCCGTCGCGTGCGAGCATCTCGTCCGCCTCGGCCGGGCCCCAGGTGCCGGCCGGGTACTGGGCGGGCTTGCCGTGCTTGTCCCAGTACTCCTCGATCGGGTCGAGGATGTTCCAGGAGAGCTCGACCTCCTGGTGGCGCGGGAAGAGGTTGGCGTCGCCGAGCAGGACATCGAGGATGAGCCGCTCGTACGCCTCCGGGCTGGACTCCGTGAAGGACTCGCCGTACGCGAAGTCCATCGTGACGTCCCGGACCTCCATCGAGGTGCCGGGCACCTTGGAGCCGAACCGCACCGTGACGCCCTCGTCCGGCTGCACCCGGATGACCAGGGCGTTGCCGCCCAGCTCCTCGGTGGCACCGGACTCGAACGGCAGGTACGGGGCGCGCTTGAAGACGACCGCGATCTCCGTGACCCGGCGGCCGAGCCGCTTGCCGGTGCGCAGATAGAACGGCACGCCCGCCCAGCGGCGGTTGTTGATCGTCAGCTTGATCGCGGCGAAGGTGTCGGTCTTCGACTTGGGGTCGATGCCGTCCTCCTCCAGATAGCCGACGGCCTCCTCGCCGCCCTGCCAGGCGTGCGTGTACTGGCCGCGCACGGTGTGCTTGCCCAGGTCCTCGGGCAGCTCCACCGCCGTGAGCACCTTGAGTTTCTCGGCGACCAGGGCCTTCGGGTGGAAGGAGCCGGGCTCCTCCATCGCGGTCAGCGCGAGCAACTGGAGCAGGTGGTTCTGGATGACGTCGCGGGCGGCGCCGATGCCGTCGTAGTAGCCGGCCCGGCCGCCGATCCCGATGTCCTCGGCCATCGTGATCTGCACGTGGTCGACGTAACTGCGGTTCCAGATCGGCTCGAACATCGTGTTGGCGAAGCGGAGCGCCAGGATGTTCTGGACGGTCTCCTTGCCGAGGTAGTGGTCGATCCGGAAGACCTCGTTCGGCGGGAAGACGTCGTGCACGATCTGGTTGAGATCCTGCGCGCTCTTCAGATCGTGGCCGAACGGCTTCTCGATGACGGCGCGGCGCCAGCTGCCTTCCTTCTGGTCGGCCAGCCCGTGCTTCTTGAGCTGCTGGACGACCTTGGGGAAGAACTTCGGCGGGACGGACAGGTAGAAGGCGAAGTTGCCGCCCGTGCCCTGCGCCTTGTCCAGCTCCTCGATCGTGGCCCTGAGGGTCTCGAAGGCCACGTCGTCGTCGAAGTCGCCCTGCACGAAGCGCATGCCCTGGCTGAGCTGCTGCCAGACCTCTTCGCGGAAGGGGGTACGGGAATGCTCCTTGACGGCGTCGTGGACGACCTGGGCGAAGTCCTCGTCCTCCCAGTCGCGGCGCGCGAAACCGATGAGTGAGAAGCCCGGCGGCAACAGGCCGCGATTGGCCAGGTCGTAGACCGCGGGCATCAGCTTTTTACGGGACAAATCGCCCGTGACGCCAAAGATGACCAGGCCCGACGGCCCCGCGATGCGCGGGAGCCGTCGGTCCTGGGCGTCACGGAGCGGGTTGGCTCCGGGAACACCAGACAAAGTGGTCAGCCCTTCGAGGGGGCGAGGCGCTGCAGCTCCGCCTCGGTCGACTTGAGCAGGTCGTTCCAGGACGTCTCGAACTTCTCGACGCCCTCGTCCTCCAGCAACTGCACGACGTCGTCGTAGTCGACACCGAGCTTCTTGATCGCGTCGAGGTCGGCGCGAGCCTGGTCGTACGCGCCGGAGACGGTGTCGCCGGTCACCTCGCCGTGGTCCGCCACCGCGTCCAGAGTCGCCTCCGGCATGGTGTTGACCGTGTTCGGCGCGACGAGGTCCACGACGTACAGGGTGTCCTTGAGGGCCGGGTCCTTCACGCCGGTCGAGGCCCACAGCGGACGCTGCTTGTTGGCGTGCGCCTTGTCCAGGGCGGCCCAGCGCTCACCGGCGAAGACCTCCTCGTACGCCTCGTAGGCGAGCCGGGCGTTGGCCAGGGCGGACTTGCCCTTCGCGGCCTTCGCCTCGTCGCCGCCGACGGCGTCCAGGCGCTTGTCGATCTCGGTGTCCACGCGGGACACGAAGAAGGACGCCACCGAGTGGATCTTGGAGAGGTCCAGGCCCGCGGCCTTCGCCTTCTCCAGGCCCGTCAGGTAGGCGTCCATGACCGCGCGGTAGCGCTCCAGCGAGAAGATCAGCGTGACGTTGACGCTGATGCCCCGGCCGATCGTCTCGGTGATCGCGGGCAGGCCCGCCTTGGTCGCCGGGATCTTGATCAGCGTGTTCGGGCGGTCCACCAGCCAGGCCAGCTGCTTGGCCTCGGCGACCGTGGCCGTCGTGTGGTGCGCCAGGCGCGGGTCGACCTCGATGGAGACCCGGCCGTCCTGGCCGTCCGTCGCGTCGAAGACCGGGCGCAGGATGTCGGCCGCGTCCCGGACGTCCGCGGTGGTGATCATGCGGATCGCCTCCTCGACGGTCACCTTGCGGGCCGCGAGGTCGGTGAGCTGCTGGTCGTAACCGTCGCCCTGCGAGATGGCCTTCTGGAAGATCGACGGGTTGGTCGTGACCCCGACGACGTGGCTCTGGTCGATCAGCTCGGCGAGGTTGCCCGAGGTGATCCGCTTGCGCGAGAGGTCGTCGAGCCAGATCGCCACGCCCTCGTCGGAGAGGCGCTTGAGTGCGTCTGTCATGAGAAATGCATCTCCTACTAGTCGTATACCGGCGTCAGCGCGTGGCGGCGGCGAGGGATTCCCGGGCGGCGGCGGCGACGTTCTCGCCGGTGAAGCCGAACTCGCGGAACAGGACCTTCGCGTCCGCCGAAGCGCCGAAGTGCTCCAGCGAGACGATCCGGCCGGCGTCTCCCACGTACCGGTACCAGGTCAGGGCGATGCCCGCCTCGACGGCCACGCGTGCCTTGACCGACGGGGGCAGGACGGAGTCCTTGTAACCCTGTTCCTGCTCCTCGAACCACTCGACACACGGCATCGAGACCACACGGGTCGGAATTCCGGCCGCCTGGAGCTCCTCGCGCGCCTCGACGGCGAGCTGGACCTCGGAGCCCGTACCGATCAGCACGACCTGGGGCTTGCCGCCCTCGGCCTCGAAGAGCACGTAGCCGCCCTTGGCCGCGTCCTCGTTCGCCTCGTACGTCGGCACGCCCTGGCGGGTCAGCGCCAGGCCGTGCGGGGCGCCCTCGCCGAACACCTTGGTGTAGCGGCGCAGGATCTCGCGCCAGGCGATGGCGGTCTCGTTGGCGTCGGCCGGGCGCACGACGTTGAGGCCCGGGATGGCGCGCAGCGAGGCCAGGTGCTCGACCGGCTGGTGGGTCGGGCCGTCCTCGCCGAGGCCGATCGAGTCGTGCGTCCACACGTAGGTCACCGGCAGGTGCATCAGCGCGGACAGGCGCACGGCGTTGCGCATGTAGTCGGAGAACACCAGGAAGGTGCCGCCGTAGATGCGGGTGTTGCCGTGCAGCGCGATGCCGTTCATCGCGGCGGCCATGGCGTGCTCGCGGATGCCGAAGTGGATCGTGCGGCCGTACGGGTCGGCCTCCGGCAGCGGGTTGCCCGCCGGGAGGAACGACGACGTCTTGTCGATCGTGGTGTTGTTCGAACCGGCCAGGTCGGCGGAGCCGCCCCACAGCTCGGGGATGATCCCGCCGAGCGCCTGGAGCACCTTGCCGGACGCGGCGCGGGTGGCGACGCCCTTGCCCGTCTCGAAGACCGGCAGGCTGTCCTCCCAGCCCTTGGGCAGCTCGCCCGCGGCGATGCGGTCGAAGTCGGCGGCGCGCTCGGGGTTGGCGGCGCGCCAGGCGTCGAAGCCCTTCTCCCACGCGGCCTTGGCCTCGCGGCCCCGGTCCAGGGCGCGGCGGGTGTGCGCGATGACCTCGTCGGCGACCTCGAAGGACTTCTCCGGGTCGAAGCCGAGCACCTTCTTGGTCGCGGCGACCTCGTCGTCGCCGAGCGCCGAGCCGTGCGACGCCTCGGTGTTCTGGGCGTGCGGGGCGGGCCAGGCGATGATCGAGCGGGCCGCGATGAACGACGGGCGCCCGGTCTCGGCCTTGGCGGCCAGCAGGGCGTAGTAGAGGCCCTCGGGGTCCAGGTCGCCGTTGGGCAGCTGGTCGACGCGCTGGACGTGCCAGCCGTACGCCTCGTAGCGCTTGACGGTGTCCTCGGAGACCGCGGTCTCCGTGTCGCCCTCGATGGAGATGTGGTTGTCGTCCCACAGCAGGACCAGGTTGCCCAGCTTCTGGTGGCCGGCCAGCGAGGACGCCTCGGCCGAGATGCCCTCCTGGAGGCAGCCGTCACCGGCGACGGCCCAGACCATGTGGTCGAACGGGGAGGTGCCGGGGGCCGCCTCCGGGTCGAACAGGCCGCGCTCGTAGCGGGCGGCCATGGCCATGCCCACGGCGTTGGCGACGCCCTGGCCCAGCGGGCCGGTCGTCGTCTCGACCCCGGTGGTGTGGCCGTACTCCGGGTGGCCCGGGGTCTTGGAGCCCCAGGTGCGGAACGACTCCAGGTCGTCCAGCTCCAGGCCGTAGCCGGCCAGGTAGAGCTGGATGTACAGGGTCAGGCTGCTGTGGCCCGCCGACAGCACGAACCGGTCGCGGCCGGTCCAGTCCGCGTCCGCCGGGTCGTGCCGCATCACCTTCTGGAAGATGGTGTACGCGGCGGGAGCCAGGCTCATCGCCGTGCCCGGGTGGCCGTTTCCGACTTTCTGTACGGCGTCCGCGGCGAGGACGCGGACGGTGTCCACGGCCCGCTGGTCCAATTCGGTCCACTGGAGGTCTGTGGTGGTCGGCTTGGTGCTCACCCTGAGTCAGGGCTCCTCTCCAACTGTTGTAGACCGGTGACTTCGACCGCACCGGATGCTGTCGAGCCTACCCCCGTCCGTACCCGTGTTTTCCGGCTCCTACCAGGGTGCGGGCGGCCCGTGGAATCCGCCTCCCGTATGAGCGGAAGGGCTCACCGATGGGCTTCTCCGATGAGCGCGGAGACCCACTCCTGGGCGCTCCGAAGAGCGGCCCCGGGCCCGGTTGCGGAGACCCCGGAAGCGGGTCGCGCGAGCCCTGCGACACCAGTGCGTCACTCGTGCGTACGAGACGGCTCGCGGCCGGGCCGCGGCGGCCGTCCGCGCCACATCAACACGACCCCACCCCCGCGAAGGGCGGCCTGTCCCCAACGTCTACAGTGGTCGGGTTCGCGCAAGTCTTCACCGGGCCCTCACGCCCGGAGCTTGCTGGGATTTCTCTGTCAGGGGTGTGCGTGACGGCCGTCGAGTCCCGACCCGCAGGGGTCGCCTTGACTCCGAGCCCAGGGGGCCAACGCCCGTTCGGGGCCCGTGTCAAGGCATTCGTGGCACTGACCAAGCCTCGGATCATCGAGCTGTTGCTGATCACCACTGTTCCGGTGATGTTCCTGGCCGCTCAGGGTGTACCCGACCTGTGGCTCGTGCTCACTACCACCATCGGCGGCTATCTGTCCGCCGGCGGTGCCAATGCACTGAACATGTACATCGACCGCGACATCGACGCGCTGATGGACCGTACGTCGCAGCGCCCGCTGGTCACCGGGATGGTGAGCCCGCGCGAGTGCCTGGCCTTCGGCATCACCCTCGCGGTGGTCTCGACGGTCTGGTTCGGTCTGCTGGTCAACTGGCTGTCGGCGGCGCTGTCGCTGGGCGCCCTGCTCTTCTACGTCGTGGTCTACACGATGCTGCTGAAGCGCCGCACCTCGCAGAACATCGTCTGGGGCGGCATCGCGGGCTGCATGCCGGTCCTCATCGGCTGGTCCGCCGTGACGAACGAGATGTCCTGGGCCGCGGTGATCCTCTTCGCCGTCATCTTCTTCTGGACGCCGCCGCACTACTGGCCGCTGTCGATGAAGGTGAAGGACGACTACGCGCGCGTCGGCGTCCCCATGCTCCCGGTCATCGCGTCCAACCGGGTGGTCGCCCGCCAGATCGTCGCCTACAGCTGGGTGATGGTCGCCGTCTCGCTGCTGCTCACGCCGCTGGGCTACACCGGCTGGTTCTACACGGCCGTGGCGCTGCTGACCGGCGGCTTCTGGCTCTGGGAGGCGCACGGGCTGCTCAGCCGGGCCAAGTCCGGGGTGACGGGCGCGAAGCTCAAGGAGATGCGGCTGTTCCACTGGTCGATCACCTATGTGTCGCTGCTCTTCGTCGCCGTGGCGGTGGACCCCTTCCTCCGGTAGAACCCCTGTTCCGTCCGACGGGCGGGGAGCGTGGCCGATGCCACGCTCCCCGCCCGTCGCCGGTTGATCTACCCGCCGGTAGCATCCTGTCCATGGCAGAGACGGCAGAGGCTGAGACCCAGCAGGTGGACGGCAGGCAGGCGGCGCGCGCGGAGCGCAGGGCGGCCCGGCTGGCCAAGCAGATCGGTGCCTTCGCGAAGGCGCACGGCGGCGCCGAGGGGCAGCTCGCCTACCTCGGGCAGATGGGCGCCCGCATCGTCCTGGTGGGCGAGGACGGCGCGTGGGGCGATCTGGTCGCCCCCTCGTACGAGATCGCCGAGAGCGCCGCGCAGCGGTCCGGGATCACGCTCCACGAGTCCTTCGACGGCGAGTTCGCGGCGAAGGTGCGCACGGGGCCGTACGAGTGGAGCCGGATGGCCGGCATCCAGGTCGGCGGCCCGTCCAACGCGGCCTGAGGCCGGAGAAACGGACCGGGGCTCCCGCTCCGCGGCTGTGCGCCGTCGGAGCGGGAGCCCCGGTCCGTTCGTGTGTGCCCCCGCGTCAGCCCGCCGCGGCGGGCTCCGCCTGTGCGGCCGCCGGTGCCGGAACCCCGGCGACGGCCACCGGCCGCTCGCGCAGCGACAGCATGACGCGTACGACCCCGGTCCACACCAGGCACGAGCCGAGCATGTGCACGCCGACCAGGATCTCCGGGGTGTCGGTGAAATATTGCACGTAGCCCACGATTCCCTGGCTCATCAGGATCAGGAACAGCTCCCGGGTCCGGTGCAGTGGCCCGATCGGCGCGTCCACGGCCTTCAGGACGAACCAGAGCGCGACGGTCAGCGCCACCACGACCCAGGCCAGGTCCGCGTGCAGCTGGGCGACCGTCTTCCAGTCGATCGGGATGCGGTGGACGTCGCTGGAGTCGCCCGCGTGCCGTCCGGCGCCCGTGACCACCGTGCCCACGGCGATCAGCAGGCCCGCCGCGACGGCCAGCAGCCAGGCCAGCTGGGCGACCGCCTTGCCGACCAGGGGGCGCGGCGCCTCGTCGCCCTCACGGGTCCGCTGCCAGGTCATCAGGGCGACCGTGAGCAGCGCGGCGGAGAGCAGGAAGTGCGCCGCGACGGTGTACGGGTTCAGCCCGACGAGCACGACGATGCCGCCGAGCACCGCGTTGCCCATCACGATCCAGAACTGGACCCAGCCGAGCCGGGTGACACCGCGCCGCCAGGGCTTCGCGGACCGGGCCGCGATGATCGCCCAGCCGACGGCCGCGCACAGCACGTACGTGAGCATCCGGTTGCCGAACTCGATGGCGCCGTGGAAGCCCATCGCGCTCGTCGCCGTCAGGCTCTCGTCGGTGCACTTGGGCCAGGTCGGGCAGCCGAGGCCGGAGCCGGTGAGCCGGACGGCGCCGCCGGTCACGACGATGAGGACGGCCATCACGACCGCGGACATGGCCGCGCGGCGCACCGTCCGGGGCTCGGGCGTCCAGCGCTCGGCGATGTACAGCAGCGGATTGCGCAGGGCTTGAGCGACTTCGGCTCGGGTCAGCTTGGGCACGCGCACCATGGTAGGACGCCGCTTGTGCAAGCTTTCACGAGGGGGACGAGTTACGCGTATCGGCGACGGAACGCGTCTGCCGGGTCACTCCCAGCGGAAGAAGCGGGCCGCCGCGCCGAGCCCCAGTACCGTCCAGACCGCGAGGATGCCCAGGTCGCCCCACGGCATACCGGCGCCGTGTTGGAGGACGTCCCGCAGCCCGTCCGAGAGGGCCGCGATCGGCAGCAGGCCCAGCACCGACTGCACCGCGTCCGGGAACTTCTCCAGCGGCACGATCACCCCGCCGCCCACCAGGAGCAGCAGGAAGACCAGGTTGGCCGCGGCGAGGGTCGCCTCCGCCTTCAGCGTCCCGGCCATCAGCAGCCCGAGCCCCGAGAAGGCGGCGGTCCCCAGCACCAGGAGCAGCAGCACGGAGAGGGGGTTGCCGTGCGGCGACCAGCCGAGCACGAAGGCGATCACCGTCAGCAGGACCACCTGGAGGACCTCGGTGACCAGCACGGACAGGGTCTTCGCCGTCATCAGCGCCCAGCGGGGCAGCGGTGAGGCGCCGAGCCGCTTGAGCACCCCGTAGCGCCGCTCGAAGCCGGTGGCGATGGCCTGGCCGGTGAAGGCGGTCGA
Source organism: Streptomyces sp. NBC_00209 (assembly GCF_045206345.1). Taxonomy (NCBI): domain Bacteria; kingdom Bacillati; phylum Actinomycetota; class Actinomycetes; order Kitasatosporales; family Streptomycetaceae; genus Streptomyces; species Streptomyces sp. NBC_00209. Next base: position 5,583,682 of record NZ_CP108121.1, read on the forward strand.
CATCACGGCCAGCGCCAGCACGCCGGGCGTCAGGAAGTCGACCGGCTCGCCCGCGCCGGTGTCCACGATGTCCACGGAGCTGAACAGCACGAGCAGCAGCGTCGGGATGACCACGGTCAGCAGCAGCTGCTCGCCGTTGCGCAGCAGCATCCGCGTCTCCAGCGCGGTCTGCGCGGCGATCATGCGCGGCAGCGGGGCGGCGCCAGGCCGGGGGGTGTACGTACCGGCGCTCATGCGCGCAGCTCCTTGCCGGTCAGTTCGAGGAAGACGTCCTCCAGGGTGTGGCGCTCGACGGAGATGCCGGAGGGCATCACGCCGTGCTGCGCGCACCAGGAGGTGACGGTGGCCAGCAGCTGCGGGTCGATCTCGCCGGTGATGCGGTACGTGCCGGAGCTCGGTTCGTCCGCCTGCGTGCCGTCGGGCAGCGCCTTGAGCAGCGAACCGAGATCGAGCCCGGGGCGGCCGGTGAAGCGCAGGGTGTTCTCGGCGCCGCTCCGGCACAGGGCCTCGGGGGAGCCCTGGGCGACGATCCGGCCGGCGTCGATGACGGCGACCTCGTCGGCGAGCTCCTCCGCCTCGTCCATGAAGTGGGTGGTGAGCACCACGCTCACGCCGTCGGCGCGCAGCTCCCGGACCAGGTCCCAGGTGGAGCGGCGGGCCTGCGGGTCGAGCCCGGCGGTGGGCTCGTCCAGGAAGACCAGCTCGGGCCGGCCCACGACCGCCATGGCCAGGGCGAGCCGCTGCTGCTGGCCGCCGGAGAGCCTGCGGTAGGAGGTCCGGCCGCAGGAGCCGAGGCCGAGGCGCTCGGTCAGGGCGTCGACGTCGAGCGGGTGGGCGTGCAGCTTCGCCATGTGGCGGAGCATCTCGTCGGCGCGGGCGCCGGAGTAGATCCCGCCGGACTGGAGCATCACGCCGATCCGGGGGCGCAGCCGCGCGGCGTCGGCGACGGGGTCGAGGCCGAGGACCCGGACGGTCCCGCCGTCGGGGCGGCGGTAGCCCTCGCAGGTCTCGATGGTGGTGGTCTTGCCGGCGCCGTTGGGGCCGAGCACGGCGGTGACCGCGCCGGCCGGGATCTCCAGGTCGAGGCCGTCCACCGCGGTCTTGTCGCCGTACCGCTTCACCAGGCCGCTGATCCGGACGGCCGGGCGGGGCTCGCTGTTCATGGCAGACGAGTCTAGGCAGCGGCCCGGGAAGACCAGGCCCCGGGGCTTGATTAGGTAACCCTAAGTGATGAAAGGCACCGTTGATCGTTTCGGACCGTGGTTGTCACGGCCGGAGGAATTACGCAACAATGGCGTTGTGAAATACACGGGCGAGGCTCCTCAGGAGGAACTCGCGACCGGTGAGCGCTCGACGCGCAACCGCGTCGCGCGGTCCATCCTGGACCACGGCCCGTCCACCGTCGCGGAGCTGGCGAAGCGGCTGAGGCTCACCCAGGCCGCCGTGCGCCGCCATCTCGACGCGCTCGCCTGCGACGGCGTGGTCGAGGCCCGCGAGCAGCGGGTGTACGGGGCACGGACCCGGGGCCGTCCGGCCAAGGTCTTCGCCCTCACCGACTGCGGCCGGGACGCCTTCGACCAGTCCTACGACACGCTCGCCGCGGACGCCCTGCGCTGGATCGCCGAGACCGCGGGCGACGATGCGGTCATGGCGTTCGCCCGGGCCAGGACCGCCGAGCAGTCGGCGGCCTACCGCGCGGCGATCGATGCCGCGGACCCCGAGGCCCGTACGGAGGCGCTGGCCAGGGCGCTGTCCGCCGACGGGTACGCTGCTACGGCGCGCAGCGCGCCGGGCCCGCAGCAGGGTGAGCAGCTGTGCCAGCACCACTGCCCGGTCGCGCACGTCGCCGAGCAGTACCCGCAGCTGTGCGAGGCGGAGACGGAGATCTTCTCCAGCCTCCTGGGGACCCATGTGCAGCGTCTGGCCACCATCGCCCACGGCGACGGGGTGTGCACGACGTACATTCCGCGCAGCGGACACCCCACCCCACAGACCACCGATTCAGCATCTGCAAGCACGGCCGGGAGGAACCCCGCATGACGCTCCCCACGGAGACTGCCCACCCTGAGCTCGATGGCCTGGGCACGTACGAATTCGGCTGGGCCGACTCCGACGCGGCAGGCGCGGCGGCCAAGCGCGGCCTCTCCGAGGCCGTCGTCCGCGACATCTCGGAGAAGAAGAACGAGCCCGAGTGGATGCTGAAGCTGCGGCTCAAGGGCCTCAAGCTCTTCGGCAAGAAGCCCATGCCGAACTGGGGCTCGGACCTGTCGGGCATCGACTTCGACAACATCAAGTACTTCGTCCGCTCGACGGAGAAGCAGGCGGAGTCCTGGGAGGACCTGCCCGAGGACATCAAGAACACGTACGACAAGCTCGGCATCCCCGAGGCGGAGAAGCAGCGCCTCGTCGCCGGCGTCGCCGCGCAGTACGAGTCCGAGGTCGTCTACCACCAGATCAACGAGGAGCTGGAGGCGCAGGGTGTCATCTTCATGGACACCGACACCGCGCTGAAGGAGCACCCGGAGCTCTTCAAGGAGTACTTCGGCACCGTCATCCCCGTCGGTGACAACAAGTTCGCCTCGCTGAACTCGGCCGTGTGGTCCGGCGGCTCGTTCATCTACGTGCCGAAGGGCGTGCACGTGGAGATCCCGCTCCAGGCGTACTTCCGTATCAACACGGAGAACATGGGCCAGTTCGAGCGCACGCTGATCATCGTGGACGAGGACGCCTACGTCCACTACGTCGAGGGCTGCACGGCCCCGATCTACTCCTCCGACTCGCTGCACTCCGCGGTGGTCGAGATCATCGTGAAGAAGGGCGGCCGCTGCCGCTACACGACGATCCAGAACTGGTCGAACAACGTCTACAACCTGGTCACCAAGCGCGCCGTGGCCTACGAGGGCGCGACCATGGAGTGGGTCGACGGCAACATCGGCTCCAAGGTCACCATGAAGTACCCGGCCGTCTACCTGATGGGCGAGCACGCCAAGGGCGAGACCCTGTCCATCGCCTTCGCGGGTGAGGGCCAGCACCAGGACGCCGGCGCCAAGATGGTCCACATGGCCCCGAACACCTCGTCCAACATCGTCTCCAAGTCGGTGGCGCGAGGCGGCGGCCGCACCTCCTACCGCGGCCTGATCGAGATCGGCGAGGGTGCGCCGGGCGCGAAGTCCAACGTCCTCTGCGACGCGCTGCTCGTGGACACGATCTCCCGGTCCGACACCTACCCGTACGTCGACGTCCGCGAGGACGACGTGTCGATGGGCCACGAGGCGACCGTCTCCAAGGTCTCCGAGGACCAGCTCTTCTACCTGATGAGCCGCGGCATGACCGAGTTCGAGGCCATGGCGATGATCGTGCGCGGCTTCGTGGAGCCGATCGCCAAGGAGCTCCCGATGGAGTACGCCCTGGAGCTCAACCGGCTGATCGAGCTGCAGATGGAGGGTTCGGTCGGCTAGTACGCCGCCGAACACGTCCTGAAGTACTTGTTGACTGAGAAAGCGAGCACTACGACAGCCATGGCTGAGGCTCAGAACATCCCCGCGGGGTCCACCACCGCCGGTTCCATCGCGGTGGCCGCGGAGTCGACCGTCGCCACGCGCATGAGCGCCCCGCCGTCCTTCGACGTCGCGGACTTCCCCGTTCCGCACGGCCGCGAGGAGGAGTGGCGGTTCACCCCGCTGGAGCGGCTGCGCGGCCTGCACGACGGCACCGCCGTCGCGACCGGCAGCGGTGTGAAGGTCGCCATCGAGGCCCCCGAGGGCGTCGTGGTGGAGACCGTCGGCCGTGACGACGCCCGGCTGGGCAAGGCCGGCAAGCCGGTCGACCGGGTGGCCGCGCAGGCGTACTCGTCCTTCGAGCAGGCCCACGTCGTCACGGTGCCCAAGGAGGCCGTGCTGACCGAGCCGATCCGGATCGCCGTGCACGGCGAGGGCGGTGTCGCCTACGGCCACCAGCTCGTGGAGCTGGGCGCCTTCGCCGAGGCCGTCGTCGTCATCGACCACACCGGTGACGCGGTGCTCGCCGCCAACGTCGACTACGTGCTGGGCGACGGCGCCAAGCTGACCGTCGTCTCCGTGCAGGACTGGGACGAGCGCGCGGTCCACGTCGGCCAGCACAACGCGCTGGTCGGCCGGGACGCCTCGTTCAAGTCCGTGGTCGTCACCTTCGGCGGCGACGTGGTCCGGCTGCACCCCCGGATCGCGTACGCGGGCACCGGCGGCGAGGCCGAGCTGTTCGGCCTGTACTTCACCGACAAGGGCCAGCACCAGGAGCACCGCCTCCTGGTCGACCACAACACCCCGCACTGCAAGTCCAACGTGGCCTACAAGGGCGCGCTCCAGGGCGACGAGGCGCACGCGGTGTGGATCGGCGACGTGCTCATCCAGGCCGCCGCCGAGGGCACCGACACCTACGAGATGAACCGCAACCTGGTCCTCACGGACGGCGCGCGGGTCGACTCCGTGCCGAACCTGGAGATCGAGACCGGCGAGATCGTCGGCGCCGGCCACGCCTCCGCGACCGGCCGCTTCGACGACGAGCAGCTGTTCTACCTCCAGTCCCGGGGCATCCCGGCCGAGGAGGCCCGCCGCCTCGTCGTGCGCGGCTTCTTCGCCGAGCTGGTCCAGCAGATCGGTCTGCCGGACGTCGAGGCCCGGCTGCTCGACAAGATCGAGGCCGAGCTGGAGGCGTCGGTCTGATGGCCTTCGTCAAAGCCTGTGCGCTGAGCGAGCTGGAGGACGACACCCCCAAGCGGGTGGAGCTCGACGGCACGCCGGTCTCCGTCGTCCGCACCGAGGGCGAGGTGTTCGCGATCAACGACATCTGCTCGCACGCGAACGTCTCGCTGTCCGAGGGCGAGGTCGAGGACTGCATGATCGAGTGCTGGCTGCACGGATCGAGCTTCGACCTGCGCACCGGCAAGCCGTCCGGCCTTCCCGCGACGCGCCCCGTCCCCGTATACCCCGTCAAGATCGAAGGGGACGATGTGCTCGTCTCCGTCACCCAGGAGTCCTGAGTCACCCATGGCAACGCTTGAAATCCGCGACCTGCACGTCTCCGTCGAGGCCGACAACGCCACGAAGGAGATCCTCAAGGGCGTCGACCTGACCGTGAAGCAGGGCGAGACCCACGCCATCATGGGCCCCAACGGGTCCGGCAAGTCCACCCTCGCGTACTCCCTCGCAGGCCACCCCAAGTACACGATCACCAGCGGCACGGTGACCCTGGACGGCGAGGACGTCCTGGAGATGTCCGTGGACGAGCGGGCCCGCGCCGGCCTGTTCCTCGCCATGCAGTACCCGGTCGAGATCCCCGGTGTCTCGGTCTCCAACTTCCTGCGTACCTCCGCCACCGCCGTCCGCGGCGAGGCGCCCAAGCTGCGTACCTGGGTGAAGGAGGTCAAGGAGACGATGGCCGGCCTCCAGATGGACCCGTCCTTCGCCGAGCGCAACGTCAACGAGGGCTTCTCCGGCGGTGAGAAGAAGCGCCACGAGATCCTTCAGCTGGAGCTCCTCAAGCCGAAGGTCGCCATCCTGGACGAGACCGACTCCGGTCTGGACGTCGACGCCCTGCGCGTCGTCTCCGAGGGCGTCAACCGGGTCCGTGAGTCCGGCGAGGTCGGCACGCTGCTGATCACGCACTACACCCGGATCCTCCGGTACATCAAGCCCGACTTCGTCCACGTGTTCGCCAACGGCCGGATCGCCGAGTCCGGCGGCGCCGAGCTGGCCGACAAGCTGGAGAACGAGGGCTACGAGGCATACGTGAAGGGTGGCGCTGCCGCGTGACATATCTGCCGGGCCTCCTCGACACCGAGGCGATCCGCAAGGACTTCCCCCTCCTGGACCGCACGGTCCACGACGGCAAGAAGATCGTGTACCTGGACAGCGCGGCGACCTCGCAGAAGCCGCGCCAGGTCCTCGACGCCCTCAACGAGTACTACGAGCGCCACAACGCCAATGTGCACCGGGGCGTGTACACGATCGCGGAGGAGGCCACGGCGCTGTACGAGGGCGCCCGCGACAAGGTCGCCGCCTTCATCAACGCGCCCAGCCGCAACGAGGTCATCTTCACGAAGAACGCCTCGGAGTCGCTGAACCTCGTGGCCAACATGCTCGGCTGGGCCGACGAGCCCTACCGGGTCGACCACGAGACCGAGATCGTCACCACGGAGATGGAGCACCACTCCAACATCGTTCCCTGGCAGCTGCTCTCGCAGCGCACGGGCGCGAAGCTGAAGTGGTTCGGCATCACCGACGACGGCCGGCTCGACCTGTCCAACATCGACGAGATCATCACCGAGAAGACGAAGATCGTCTCCTTCACGCTGGTCTCGAACATCATGGGCACGCACAACCCGGTCGAGCAGATCGTCCGCCGCGCCCAGGAGGTCGGTGCGCTCGTCTGCGTCGACGCCTCCCAGGCGGCCCCGCACATGGTGCTCGACGTGCAGGCGCTCCAGGCCGACTTCGTGGCCTTCACCGGTCACAAGATGGTCGGCCCGACCGGCATCGGCGTCCTCTGGGGACGGCAGGAACTCCTGGAGGACCTGCCGCCGTTCCTGGGCGGCGGCGAGATGATCGAGACCGTGTCGATGCACTCCTCGACCTACGCCCCCGCGCCGCACAAGTTCGAGGCCGGTACGCCCCCGATCGCCCAGGCCGTCGGCCTCGGCGCGGCCGTGGACTACCTCTCGGCGATCGGCATGGAGAACATCCACCGCCATGAGCAGGCCATCACCGCCTACGCGGTGAAGCGGCTCCTGGAGGTGCCGGACCTGCGGATCATCGGCCCGGCCACCGCGGAGGACCGCGGCGCGACGATCTCCTTCACGCTCGGCGACATCCATCCGCACGACGTGGGGCAGGTGCTGGACGAACAGGGCATCGCGGTCCGGGTCGGCCACCACTGCGCCCGCCCGGTCTGCCTGCGGTACGGAATTCCTGCGACGACGCGAGCGTCGTTCTATCTGTACTCCACGCCCGCCGAGGTCGACGCCCTGGTGGACGGCCTGGAACACGTCCGGAATTTTTTCGCCTAGACGCGGCTGGGGATTGAACTCGTGAAGCTGGATTCCATGTACCAGGAAGTGATCCTGGACCACTACAAGCACCCGCACGGGCGCGGTCTGCGGGACGGCGACGCCGAGGTGCACCACGTCAATCCGACGTGTGGTGACGAGATCACGCTGCGGGTGCGGTACGACGGCGAGACCATCGCCGACGTGAGCTACGAGGGCCAGGGCTGCTCCATCAGCCAGGCCAGCGCCTCCGTGCTGAACGAGCTGCTGGTCGGCAAGGAACTGGGCGAGGCGCAGAAGATCCAGGCCGCGTTCCTGGAACTGATGCAGTCGAAGGGGCAGCTGGAGCCCGACGACGCGATGGAAGAGGTGCTGGAGGACGCGGTCGCGTTCGCCGGTGTCTCGAAGTACCCGGCCCGGGTGAAATGCGCGCTGCTGAGCTGGATGGCGTGGAAGGACGCGACGGCGCAGGCGCTGTCCGAAGGGAAGACCGCATGAGCGACAACGAGACCGTGACGACCAAGCCCGCCTCCGAGGAGGAGGTCCGCGAAGCGCTGTACGACGTGGTCGACCCCGAGCTGGGCATCGACGTCGTCAACCTGGGGCTGATCTACGGCATCCACATCGATGACGCCAACATCGCCACCCTCGACATGACCCTGACGTCCGCGGCCTGTCCGCTGACCGATGTCATCGAGGACCAGGCGAAGTCCGCGACGGACGGCATCGTCAACGAGCTCCGGATCAACTGGGTCTGGATGCCGCCGTGGGGCCCCGACAAGATCACGGACGACGGCCGCGAGCAGCTGCGCGCGCTGGGCTTCAACGTCTGAGCCTCCGCGTACGAACCGAAACGGCCCCGGCTGCCCGCCGGGGCCGTTTCGGCATTGTGGGCGCACGAGCCGCGGGGCAGACTGGGCCCATGGCCCTTCGCTTCTATCAGCTCGCCGTCGACGCCCACGATCTCCCCGCCCAGGCGCGCTTCTGGTGTGCCGCCCTGGACTGGCGGGTGCTCTACGAGGACGAGGACGAGATCGTCATCGGCGCCGACGAGACCGCGCTGCCCGGCATCTGCTTCCTGTCCGTGCCCGAGGACAAGGCGGTCAAGAACCGGCTGCACATCGACCTCTCCCCGGACGACCAGGCCGCCGAGGTCGAACGGCTGACCGCGCTCGGGGCCCGGCGCATCGAGGTCGGCCAGCCGTCGGACGTGACGTGGGTGGTGCTGGCCGATCCCGAGGGCAACGAGTTCTGCGTACTGCGCCCGAAGAAGACGCTGACCGACTAGGGCGTGTACCGCGGCGGTACGCCGGCGGCCTCGGTGAGGACCGGGGCCAGGTTCTCGGTGCGGATGCGCCGGTCCACGTACAGCAGCCCCGTGATCAGCGGCGGGAACACGGCGACGACCAGCTGGCCCACGAGCTGGCCGAGCACCGCGAGGACCAGGTAGCCGCCCAGGGCGGTGATGATCGCGGCCGGGTGCGTGTGCTCGTCCACGGCGGTGGAGCCCATCGCGCCGGTGAACATGCCGAGGAAGTTGAACGGCAGTTGGATGATGTAGCTCACCGCGGAGGAGATGAGGCCCGCGAGGAGCATCATGCCGAAGATCCGCCACCAGTCGCCGCGCACCAGCAGGGCCGAGCGGCGGAGCGAGGCCAGGGGGCCCTGGTTCTCGAAGACGGCGGCCGAGGGGGCGAGCGCCAGCCGCACCCAGAGCCAGAGGATCAGCGGGATGAAGGCGAGGAAGCAGACCGCGCCCACGACGATCAGCGTCACCGCGCCCCCGCCGCCGTCCGTGGCGACCGCGGCGATGATGCCCGCGGTGAGCGCGCCCACCGCCAGCGCCATCGGCACCATCGTGATCAGCCCGGTCAGCAGAAGCGTGCCGATCACCGCGGGCGTCCGCGCCCAGGCCCGCCGCCAGACCGCGGAGAACGTCGTCGGCCGGCCCAGCACCGCGTCCTGGAGGAGCGCCGGTACCGCCGCGTAGACCACGGCCGAGGCGATCACCATCGCGAGGAAGCCGAGCAGCACGACCACGCCGAAGGCGACGATCACCGGGACCACGTCCCCCGAGGCGGCGCTCTCGCCCTCGTCCAGATCGAACAGCCGGTCGAGATGGTCCGAGACCGCCCCGTACGCGACGGCGACCGCCACGCCCAGCACGACCAGGGCCCCGCCGTACAGCGCCGCGCCCACCGCGAAGAGCTGCTTGCCGTAGCGGCCCAGCGTCGAGAACGCGCCGTTGAATATGTCCCCGAGCCTCAACGGTCCCAGGGGTATGACCCCCGGCTTCGGCGGCGCCCAGCCACCGCCACCCCAGCCGCCCCACCCTGCGTCCTGCGCCACTGCTGCTCCCGCCCGTCTGTTCGATCATGTACTGAACGGACCACGGTAGCGGCAAGGCGTTGCGTACACTCGTACACATGGGATACGGACTGCTCGCCGCGGCCATCGCGGCGGAGGTGGCGGGGACGACCGCCATGAAGTACAGCGAGGGATTCACCCGGCTCTGGCCCTCGCTGATCACCGTCGCCGGCTACCTCCTGGCCTTCTCCCTGCTCGCCCAGACCCTCAAGACCCTGTCCGTCGGCACCGCCTACGCGATCTGGGCGGGCGTCGGCACCGCGGCCGTGGCCCTCATCGGGATGTTCTTCCTGGGCGAGTCCGCCACGCCGCTCAAGGCGCTCGGCGTCCTGCTGGTCATCGCCGGTGTGGTGGTGCTCAACCTGGGCGGGGCGCACTGATGGCCCGGCGGTACGACCCCGAGCGGCGCGACCGGATCATCGACGCGGCGATCCGGGTGGCCGGCGAGCGGGGCATCGCCGGGCTGAGCCACCGCTCCGTCGCCGCCGAGGCCGATGTGCCGCTGGGCTCGACCACGTACCACTTCGCCTCGCTGGACGAACTGCTGATCGCCGCCCTGCGCCGGACCAACGAGAACTTCGCCGCCGTCCTGCGCGAGAGCGCCGACCTCGCCGACCCGGACGCGGACCTCGCCACCGAACTCGCCCGGCTGCTCGGGGAGTTCTTCGCGGGCGGGCGCGGCCGGGCCGAGCTGGAGTACGAGCTGTATCTCGCCGCAGTGCGCAGGCCCGCGCTGCGCCCGGTCGCCGCCGAGTGGACCGACGAGGTGACCGCCCTGCTCCGGCCGCGCACCGATGCGGCCACCGCACGCGCCCTGGTCGCCCTGATGGACGGCATCTGCATCCAGGTGCTGCTCACGGGCGGCGCCTACGACGAGGCGTACGCCCGCGAGATGCTGGGCCGGGTCGCGCGCTGAGAGGGTGTCAGCGCCGGGAGAGCCCGGCGAACCAGCGGACGATGCGCGGGGTGGCCGCTACGTTCGACCCCAGGTGGCGCGAGCCGTGGTAGTCGGCCGCGCCGAGGTCCGTGACCGGGGCGTGCACCCCGTTCCCGGCCAGCGCCGCGTGGCAGATCGCCGTGTTTCCGGTCGTCGCCTGCTCGTCGCCGGAGGCCATGTAAAGGCGGACCGGGGCGCGCGGGGTCCAGTCCGCGCAGACCGCGTCGGTGGTCCGCAGCGCCTCGGCCAGGCCGCCCGTCGGGTGCGCGAGGAGGGCGCGGCCGTGCGCGGTCAGCAGCTCGTCCAGCGTCCCCGGGGTGCCCGCCATCAGCTCCTGGCCGGTGTGCGCGCCGTCGAAAAGGGCCTCCACGGTGGAGGCGTAGGGCTCCCGGAACACCTCACCCGGGTCCTCGTAGACCGGGTGCAGGCGGTTGAAGGCGACCAGGGTGTACGCGGCGTAGACCACGCTCGACTTGGCGTCCAGCTTGCCCGCGAGGAGCGCGCGCAGCTCCGCGCCGCCGAAGTCGTACGCCCCGCTGACCGGCGCCAGCGCGCCGAGCCGGAACCAGTGGTCCTCGCCCGCCTGGAGCGCCCGGCCGAGCCCGAGGGCCGCCGAAGCACCCTGCGAGAAGCCGGTGACCATGACCTCGCGGTCCAGGACGTGCCCGGTGCGGGGTGCGAAGGCGCGGGCGGCCCGGAGGAGGTCCAGCGACGCGGTGGTCTCGGAGCCGATGTCCATCCAGGGGTGGAGGCCGGGACCGGTGCCGAGGCCGAGGTAGTCGGGCGCGACCGCGAAGGACCCGGCCGAGGCGTGCGCGATCACCGGTGCGGAGACGAAGGCGGCGCGCTGGGCGGACGGGGCGTCGTCCCTGTGGCTGCCGGTGCCGTGGGCGAAGGAGACGGCGCGCAGCCGGGGCGCTCCGCGCAGCGGCACGGCGACGAGCCCGCTCGCCGTGGTGGGCCGGCCGTGCGCGTCGACGGTCCGGTAGACGAGCCGGTAGGCGACGACGCCGTACCGGACGGTGTCCGCGCCGAACCCGGCCGCGGTCAGGTCGGCGGTGACGGCCTGCGGGGTGGTCAGGGTGTACAGCCGCTCGGCGGAGACCAGGGTGCCCCGGCCGGCCGCATCGACGGGCGCGGCGTGCGTGGGGGAGGCGGGGGCCGGAGCGGCCAGGGCGGCCGGGCCGCTTAGCAGCAGCCCGCAGCAGGCGGCCGCCGCGACGGTGCGCAGGAGCACGCGGGAGCGGCGGGCGGGGAAGGCGGGCGAGGGGGCGGGTGCGGTCATGGGCCTCTCCAACTCAGGTGCTTTCTTGGCTACTTGAGCTTTTCGCGCCAGCGGGCCCGCGCGCATTGGCGGAGGCCCCCGGCCTGGTCGGGGGCTGTCCCCCGTACGGGTCAGCGGCTGCCCGCGCCCTCCACCGCCGCCCGCACGCTGTCCTCGGGTACAGCACCTCGCGGACCCGTACGGTCCCGGTCCACCACCGGGGTCAGCCGCGAAGGCCGCCTGCTCGTGCGGGCGTGTCGCGGGCGCCTCGATCAGCGGCCCGGCGGCTGCCCGGGTCTCCCGCGCCGGTCCCGGCGGCGCGCCGCCCGGAGGCTGGGACGGGTTCGCCCGCGCGGCCCCGGTCCGGTTAGGTTTCTGGTCATGACCGACACGACTTCCACCCGTACCACCGGCGCCGTCGCCGCCGGCCTCGCCACCATCGCCGGCGACGGTGCCGTCCTCGACACCTGGTTCCCCGCCCCCGAGCTGACCGCCGAGCCCGGCCCCGCCGGAACCGGGCGGCTCAGCCCCGACCAGGCCGTCAACCTGCTCGGCGAGGGCGCCGCCAAGGCCATCGGCGTCGACGCCCGCCGCGGGGTCGAGGTCGTCGCCGTGCGCACGGTCATCGCCTCGCTGGACGACAAGCCGCTCGACGCCCACGACGTCTACCTGCGCCTGCACCTGCTCTCGCACCGCCTGGTCCAGCCGCACGGGCAGAATCTGGACGGCATCTTCGGCCACCTCGCCAACGTCGCCTGGACCTCGCTCGGCCCGGTCGCCGTGGACGACCTGGAGAAGGTGCGGCTCAACGCCCGCGCCGAGGGCCTGCACCTCCAGGTCACCTCCGTCGACAAGTTCCCCCGCATGACGGACTACGTGGCGCCGAAGGGCGTGCGGATCGCCGACGCCGACCGGGTGCGCCTCGGCGCGCACCTCGCCTCCGGCACGACCGTGATGCACGAGGGCTTCGTCAACTTCAACGCCGGCACGCTCGGCACCTCCATGGTCGAGGGCCGCATCTCCGCCGGCGTCGTCATCGGTGACGGCTCGGACATCGGCGGCGGCGCCTCCACGATGGGCACGCTCTCCGGCGGCGGCAAGGAGCGCATCGTGATCGGCGAGCGCTGCCTGGTCGGCGCGGAGGCCGGGGTCGGCATCGCGCTCGGCGACGAGTGCGTCGTGGAGGCCGGTCTGTACGTCACCGCCGGCACCCGGGTCACCCTGCCGGACGGCCAGGTGGTCAAGGCACGCGAGCTCTCCGGCGCCTCGAACATCCTGTTCCGCCGCAACTCGGTCACCGGAGCCGTCGAGGCCCGCCCGAACAACGCGGTCTGGGGCGGCCTCAACGACGTCCTGCACAGCAACGACTAAGCAGCGACGAGGAGTTCCTCGTACGCCGCACGCAGCCCGTCGGACGCCTCGCGCCCGGCGGGCTGCAGCGGTTCGCGGACGGGGCCCGCCGCCAGCAGCGCCTTCGCGGTCACGGTGCCGGGCAGCCCGGAAGCCATCATCAGCGCGGTCAGCGGGGCCAGCCGCGCGTTCAGCCGGGCGGCCCCGGCGGTGTCCCCGGCGTCGAACGCGTCCAGCACCGCCCGCATCCGGCCCGGCACCACGTTGGCGACCGTGCTGACGTACCCGGCGCCGCCCACCGCGTACAGCGGCAGATTCAGCTCCTCGCAGCCCGAGTAGTAGGCGAGCCCGCCGGCGGCGATCACCCGGGTCGCCGTCAGCAGGTCCTGGGAGCAGTCCTTCACGGCCACGATGCGGGGGTGCTCCGCGAGCCTGAGCATCGTTTCCGGCTCGATGCGGGTGCCGGTACGGCCGGGGATGTCGTACAGCATCACCGGCAGGCCCGCCGCGTCCGCGATTCGCCGGAAGTGCGCCTCCACGGCCGCCTGCGGGGGCCTGCTGTAGTACGGGGTCACCACCAGGAGCCCGTCCGCGCCCGCCCGTTCCGCCTGGTGCGCCAGCTCGATCGTGTGCCGGGTGTCCGCGGTGCCGATGCCCGCCACCAGCGGCACGTCCGGGCCGACCGCGTCGCGTACCGCGCGCAGCAGCTCCGCCTTCTCGCCGTCGGAGGTGGTCGGGGACTCGCCGGTCGTACCGCTGAGCACCAGCCCGTCGCAGCCGCCCGCGACCAGGGCGACGGCGTGCGCGGCGGCCGTCTCCCGGTCGAGGGCGCCGTCGGCGGTGAACGGCGTGATCATGGCACAGAGGGCGCGGCCGAAGGGGCGCGGGCGGGCAGCGGCGGAAGGCGTCATGTCCGCAGTCTCGGCCCGCCTGACCGTGAAGGTCCACTTAGATCTGCTGTGGGTGAAGGTGAAGCAATGCTCAAGGGTGGGCGGGCGGCCGTGTGCTGCGGGGCGTCCCGGGCGCTCAGAGGGCGAGCTTGAAACCCTCATGGCTCGCGGTGAACCCCAGCGAGGTGTAGAAGCGGTGCGCGTCCGTCCGGCTCCGGTTGCTGGTGAGCTGCACCAGCGCGCAGCCGCGCAGCCGGGCCCGCTCCACGGCGAGCTCCATCAGCCGCCGCCCCAGACCGCCGCCCCGGCGGTCCGCCCTGACCCGCACGGCCTCGATCAGCGCCCGCTCCGCACCGCCCTTGCCGAGCCCGGGGATGTACGTCGCCTGGAGGCAGCCCAGCACCGTCCCGTCCGCCTCCAGCACCAGGATCTCGTTGCGCGCGTCGGCCGTGATGTCGGCGAACGCCTTCTCGTACGCCTCGCCCACCACGACCGACGCGGGGTCGGTCACCGCGTCCTCGTCGGCGAGCAGGGCGAGCACGGCGGGCAGGTCGGAGCGGGTGGCGGTACGCAGATTCACGCCCCGGATTCTGGCACGGGCGCCCCGGCGTGACACGGGCCGGTCCCGGGCACCGGAGCCCATGCCCGCATTCCGGTCGGCACGCGGCGAAATGCGTCTACGCTGGGGGCGTGTTCCGCATGTTTCACCTGCCCCGCCACAGGCCCTGGGCCCCGCGGCACATGTCCTGAGCCGGCCGGTCCGGCGACCGAAACCCCCGTATGTTCCGAGGAGACCCCCTGATGTCCGCAGAGCGCCCGACCCTGCCGCCGGTCCGGCTGCACACCGAGGCCGAGCTGGCACGGGACGCGCTGGCCGCGCCGCTGCTCGCCCGTGCCGCCCGGCTCGCCCGCTGGGCCGGCCCGGACACCAGGGTCGGCGCCGGCGGCGAACTGGTCGACGCGCAACTGCCCGCCGCCGCCGAACTCCTCGGCCTCACCCCGGACGAGGACGGCGCGGCCGAGGCCAGCGAGGCGTGGCGGCTCGCCGTGGACACCGGTCTGGTCGACATCGAGGACCCCGCAGGTGAGACGGGCGACCCGGACGACACCATCGGCGGGGAGGACGGCTTCGGCGGGGACGACGGGGCCGGGGGCGAGGAGCCGGCCGGGACCGTCACGCCCGGCGAGAACCTGGCGCTGCTGACCGGGGGTTCGCCTGCGGACGTCCTCGCGATCTGGCTCGACGGCCTGGAGGCCGCGTACGCCGACGCCACCGCGCCCGCCTTCGATGACTTCGCCGACCTCATCGGGGAGGACGGCTCGGTCGACTTCGACGCGCTCGACTGGGACCCGGAGACCGAGACGGAGTTCCTGGACGGCGTCCTCGGCAACCTCTACCTGCTCACCGTCGGCGAGGGGGCGGACGGGTCGCCCGTGCCGCTGCCCGCGCTCGCCGCCTCGATGATCGTCCCCGACGACATGGGCGAGCCCACCGACGACGTCCTGGAGCAGGTCTCGGACGCGATGATGCGGCTGGACGACCAGTTCCGGGTCCTCGAACCCATCGGCATCGTCGAGTACCAGCCGGTGGACGAGGCCCTGCTGGTGGAGGAGGGCGAGGACACGCCCGCCCCGGGCGACGAGGAGGACGTCACCCGCTACGGCATGGTCCGGCTCACCCCGCTGGGCCTCTACGGCATCCGCGCCCGCATGCTGGACGCCGGGGTGGACGCTCCGGCGATCGGCGACCTCGCGGACAAGGGAGCCGACGCGCTCCTCGGCGGCGTCGCCCACTACCCGGAGGCCGCGGCCCGCGCCGAGATCCAGCTGTGGCTCACCCGCCGGGGCCCGGACGGCGTCGCCGCCGAACTCCTGGACGCCGCGCGGGGCACGGACGAGCTGGGCCCGCTGCGCCGACTGCACTGCCAGCAGGCGCTCGCCCTGGTCGGCGCCGAGGCGGAGCCGGCCGTGCGCGCGGTGCTGGGCGACCCGGAGCTGGGCGGCCTGGCCCGGGTCTGGCTCGCCGAGCGCGGCGCGGAGGGCGTCCCGGCGCCCTCCGAGGAGATGATCTTCTGGCTCGCCATCGACACGATCGCGGCCCAGCTGGAGGCCGCCGGCGACCTCGAAGAGCTCCAGGGCCTGGTCGAGGGCCTGTCCGGCCAGCACAGCGGCTTCTTCGAGGAGGCGTGGCGCGTCGACCACCCGGCCACCGCGGACGTCCTGGAGGCGATGGGGCGGCTGCACAGCGACAAGAAGCAGGCCAAGGACGCCCGCAAGGCCGCGTTCAAGGCGCGCTCGCGCGGCGGTTCGGCCGACTGAGCGGGCGTACCACGACGGAGTGCGGGGCGGCCGAAGTTCACCGAACGGGCCGCCCCGAAGTCGTCACCGGTTCAACTGGTGTTGGGGAACGGACGGAACGGTGAGGGCCGTCAACAGCACGCCCCCGCAGCACCAGGAGTACGTGATGGCCTTCACGCGCAGGGAATTCACCAGACAGTCCGCCCTCACCGGCGCCGGCATCGCCCTCACCGGAACCGTCGCCGCGCTGGCCACCGCGCCCGGCGCCCTCGCCGCCGGGGACCCGAACCACGGCGATGGTCACGGCCACGACGGTCACGGTCACGGCCATGACCACGGCCCCGGGTACGGCCCGCTGCGCTCCGACCCGAAGGGCGTACTCGCGCTGCCCGCCGGATTCTCGTACCGGATCATCACGCACTGCGGGGTCACCAAGCTGGACAGTGGTGAGTACACCCCCTCCAACCACGACGGCACGGCCGCCTTCGAGGGCCCGCGCGGGGTGACCCTCCTGGTCAACAACCACGA
The DNA here is from genome assembly GCF_045206345.1 of Streptomyces sp. NBC_00209. Lineage (NCBI taxonomy): Bacteria > Bacillati > Actinomycetota > Actinomycetes > Kitasatosporales > Streptomycetaceae > Streptomyces > Streptomyces sp. NBC_00209. Next base: position 5,600,337 of record NZ_CP108121.1, read on the forward strand.
GCTGGCCGGCACCCGGGAGGGCTGGGAGCACCCCGTGCCCCTCACCGACGGCCTGGTCTACGACCCGGTCGCGGCGGGCGGCTGCACCGTCGTGGAGACCCGCCGCGACGGCCGCACCGCCGAGTGGGTCGGCATCGCCGGCACCTCCACCAACTGCGCGGGCGGCGCCACCCCGTGGGACACCTGGCTCACCTGCGAGGAGACCGAGGACAAGGCCGGCAAGAACGGCCTCCTGAAGGACCACGGCTACGTCTTCGAGGTCGACCCGTACGACAAGCGCGCCAACCGCTCGCCGCGCCCCGTCAAGGCGTTCGGCCGGTACGCGCACGAGGCGGTCGTCATCGACCCCAAGCAGGGCCACGCCTACCTCACCGAGGACGCGGCCGGTCCCAACGGCCTGCTCTACCGCTGGGTGCCGCCGCACGGCTTCCGGCACGGCCGGGGCAAGCTGCGCACCCTCGCCGACGACGCGGGCGTGCTCCAGGCGTTCAAGTGCTTCGACAAGTCCGGAAAGTTCGTGGACGACCTCTCGCGGGCCACGAAGACCGGCACCGTGTACGGCGTGGACTGGGTGGACGTGCCGGACCGCGACGCCAGGTCCGTCTCGGTGCGCAAGCAGTTCGCGGACGGCACGGTCACCCGCGCCCGCAAGCTGGAGGGCATGTGGTGGGCCGACGGCGGCACGTACATCGTGTCCTCCTTCGCCCGTGACGAGAGCCCCGTCCAGCACGACGGCCAGGTCTGGTTCTACGACCCGAAGCGCCGCACGCTGACCCTGAAGGTGCTCCTCGGCGTCAACCCTGACCCGTCGAAGGACGGCGCCTTCGACGGCCCGGACAACATCACCGTCTCGCCGTACGGCGGCCTGGTCATCGCGGAGGACGGCGAGGGCGTCCAGCACCTCTTCGGGGCCACCGAGAGCGGCCGTACGTACCCCATCGCGCGCAACGAGCTGAACATCGGCAGCGAGGCGGAACCGGAGTACAGCGAGTTCACCGGGGTCACGTTCTCGCCGGACGGACGGACGCTGTTCGCCAACATCCAGACCCCGGGGATCATGGTCGCGATCACCGGTCCGTGGAAGCGGCAGCCCAACCGTTAACAGCGGGGCATGGCGTCGGGCCCCTCGGGGGCGCATACTCGACTTAATGAAACAGTCAGCCGGCTCCCGCCGCCACCTGCCGTCCAGTCCCTTCAACCGCCCGGCCCAGGCGGCCCCACCGGTCGAGTTGTTCGACGTGGGTGACCGGGTCTCGCACGACCAGTTCGGTCTCGGGCGCGTCCTCGCCGTCGAGGGCGACAACGATGCGGTGCTCATCGACTTCGCGGGCCGCCAGGGCCGCATCATGAGCCCGTACTCCAAGCTCACCAAGCTCTGAGGCCGTCACAGGGGCCGTCCGCCAGCCGCGCGGACGGTCCCTGAGCCATGCCCGCTACAGGGTTTGGGCGGCCGGTTTGACCATGCCCCGGACGGTCCGGGACTTCACGAAGTCGCCCAGTGCGGTCATCTCCCACTCGCCGGAGAACTGTTTGATCAGCTTGGCCATCATCACGCCGGTCTGCGGTTCGGCCCCGGTCAGGTCGAAGCGGACCAGCTCCTCGTCGGTGGCGGCGTCCACCAGCCGGCAGTACGCCTTGGCGACCTCGGTGAACTTCTGGCCCGTGAACGAGTTCACCGTGAACACCAGGCCCGTCGCCTCCGCCGGGATCCGGCCCAGGTCCACGACGATCACCTCGTCGTCCCCCGCGCCCTCACCGGTGAGATTGTCCCCGGAGTGCTTGATCGCGCCGTCCAGGATGGACAGCTTGCCGAAGTAGCAGCTGTCCAGGTGGTTGCGCTGGGGGCCGTACGCGATGACCGAGGCGTCCAGGTCGATGTCCTTGCCCCGGAAGGCGGGCTCCCAGCCGAGGCCCATCTTGACCCGGGAGAGCAACGGGCGCCCCGCCTTGACCAGCGAGACCGTCTCGTTCTTCCGGAGGCTGACCCGGCCCTTGTCCAGGTTGATCCGGCCGGGCGCGGCCGGTGCGGAGGCCGCGGGGGCGGCCGGGGGCGCGGGGGCGGTGACCGGAGCCGGGGCGGCGGCCGGCGGCGGGGGAGCGGGTGTGGTGACCGCCGGGGCGGCGGGCGCGGCGGCGGGCTCCTCGACCGTGACACCGAAGTCCGTGGCGATACCGGCCAGGCCGTTCGCGTACCCCTGGCCGACCGCGCGGACCTTCCAGGCGCCGCCGCGCCGGTAGATCTCCATGATCACGAGCGCGGTCTCGGTGCCCAGCCGGGGCGGGGTGAAGGAGGCGATCGCGGCGCCGTCGTCCGCGTTGCGCACGGTGGCGGTCGGCTCGACGCCCTGGAAGGTCCGGCCGGCGGTGTCCGGGCTCGCCGTGACGACGATCTTCTCGATGCCGGCGGGCACCGAAGCGGTGTCCACGACGACGGCGTCCGGCGCGCTCCCGCCGCCGGAGCGGTAGCTCACGCCGGGGCCCGTGGGCTGGTTGTAGAAGATGAAGTCGTCGTCTGAGCGCACCTTGCCGTCGGCGGTGAGCAGCAGGCCCGAGACGTCGAGCCGCACGGGCGCGGCGACGTCCACCGCCACGCGGACGGTGTTCAGCGGGAGGTTCGAGCCGGGTGTCATAGCGGTCATGTCCGGATGAACGAACGACCCGGCTTTGCCGTTCCCTTACCTTTCGGCAGCTTCGCCCGAACGGCGGAATGCCCCGTTCCGGGCGCCGCTCGGTGCGACCGGACCCCGCTCAGTGCGGCCAGCGGGGCGGGTGGGTGCAGAAGTGGCCGCCGAGGTGGGCGTGGTCCGGGTTGGCCGGGTCCAGCTCGCCCTGGTCCGCGACCAGCTTCGCCGCGTACGGCTCCGAGTCGTCCCGCGGCTCGTAACCCAGCGCGCGGGCCGAGGTGAGGTCCCACCACAGCCGGGTGTTGTCCGAGGAGCCGTGGACGACGGTGTGCCCGACGCCCTCGGCGGTGAGCGCGGCGTCGAGGAGCCGGGCGCCGTCGGCGGGGCTCATCCACACGGAGAGCATCCGTACGGAGGTCGGCTCCGGGAAGCAGGAGCCGATGCGGACGGAGACCGTCTCCACGCCGTGCAGGTCCCAGTAGAGCTGGGCGAGGTCCTCGCCGAACGACTTGGAGAGGCCGTAGAAGGTGTCGGGGCGGCGCGGGGTCTCCACCGGGATCAGCGGATCGCCCGGGAGCGGGCGCGGGGTGAAGCCCACCGCGTGGTTGGAGGAGGCGAACACGACGCGCCGGACGCCGGCCTCGCGCGCGGCCTCGTACAGGTTGTACGTGCCCTCGATGTTCGCCTTGAGGATCTTGTCGAACGAGGCTTCCAGGGAGATGCCCGCGAGGTGGATGATCGCGTCGACCCCCGTCACGGCCGCACGCAGCGCCTCCCGGTCGCCGAGGTCGGCGGTGATCGCGTCCGGCTCGCCCTCGATCGGCACCATGTCGAACAGGCGCAGCGTGTAGCCGTGGGCGGGCAGCAGCTCGCGCATCAGCGTGCCGAGGCCGCCGGCGGCGCCGGTGAGCAGGACGGTGCGGGGCTTTTCGGCGGGCATGCGGGGTCTCCTCTTGGATCAGGTTCACATGCGTGGACAAGGTATGCGGGGGGTCGGGAGGCGTCAAGGGAACCCGGCGGGGGGTTGGTCCGGACCCGGGCGTCGTCGCCTTGACCCCGGCGCCCCGCCGGGCCTAGCTTAGAAAGCGTTCATAAATATGGACACTAATCAGAGATGCGCACGCCTCAGGAGGCGCCCGTGAGCTCAGACCCGCTTGCCGCCCGGCTCACCGCCGTTGCCGGGCCGCTCTTCTTCCCCGTCACCGCGTACGACGCGACCGGCTCCGTGGACCTGGACGTCTTCCGGGCGCACGTCCGCCAGGGCGTCGACGCGGGCGCGGCGGCCGTCTTCGCGTGCTGCGGCACCGGGGAGTTCCACGCCCTGACCCCGGAGGAGTTCCGGAGCGTCGTCGCCGCCGCGGTGGAGGAGACCGCCGGACAGGTGCCGGTCGTCGCGGGCGCCGGGTACGGCACCGCGCTGGCCGTCCAGTTCGCCCGGCTCGCCGAGGAGGCGGGCGCGGACGGGCTGCTCGCCATGCCCCCGTACCTGGTCCACGCGGACCAGGAGGGACTGCTGGCCCACTACACCGCGCTGGCCGGGGCGACCGGCCTGGAGACCATCGTCTACCAGCGCGACAACGCCGTCTTCACCCCCGAGACCGTGCTCGCCCTGGCCCGGACCCCCGGGATCATCGGCCTGAAGGACGGCTACGGCGACCTGGACCTCATGCAGCGCATCGTGAGCGCGGTGCGCACCGGGCTGCCCGGGCAGGACTTCCTCTACTTCAACGGGCTGCCCACCGCCGAGCTCACCGGTCTCGCCTACCGGGGCATCGGCGTCACGCTGTACTCCTCGGCCGTCTTCGCCTTCGCCCCGGACATCGCGCTCGCCTTCTACCGCGCCCTGGAATCCGGCGACGACGCCCTGGTCAACGCGCTGCTCGACTCCTTCTACCGGCCGCTCGTCGAGCTCCGGGCCCAGGGCCGCGGCTACGCCGTCTCGCTCGTCAAGGCGGGCGTCCGGATGCACGGCCTGGACGTCGGGCCGGTGCGCAGCCCGCTCACGGAGCCGCCCGCCGCCCACATCAAGGAGCTGACGGAGATCATCGCCGCCGGGCGCGCGCTGCTGGAGGGGCGCGGATGAGGACGTCCGCCTTCCTCTACCCCTGGGACGTCGTCGGTGACCCGGACGCCCCCGCCCGCATCGCGGACCTCGGCGTCCAGCAGGTGACGCTCGCCGCCGCCTACCACTCCACCCGGGCGCTGACCCCCCGCCACCCCGGCCACCGCATCGTCACGGCCGAGTACGCGGCGGCCCTGTACCCGCCGGACGGACAACACTGGGCGGGCCGGGCGCTACGCCCGTACCGGCAGGCGTGGATGTCCTCCGACGACCCCTTCGCGGAGGCCGCCGAGGCGCTGTCCGGGGCCGGTCTCGACGTGCACAGCTGGGTGGTCCTCGCGCACAGCTCCCGCCTGGGCGCGGACCATCCGGACACCTCCGTGGTCAACGCCTACGGGGACCGCTACCCGTGGGCGCCCTGCATCGCGCGCCCGGAGGTCCGCGCCTATCTGGTGGACCTGGCGGCGGAGGCGGCGGTACGCGGCGGGGCGCGGGGCACCGAGCTGGAATCGTGCGGCTGGTACGGCTTCGCCCACCTGCACGCCCACGACAAGGTGGCCGGTGTCGGGCTCGGCGACGCGGCGCAGTACCTCATGTCGCTCTGCTTCTGCGCCGTCTGCCGGGCCGGTTACGCCGGAGTGGGCCTCGATCCCGAGGAGCTGGGCGCGGCCGTGCGCCGGGCCCTGGAACCGGTCTGGTCCGGCTCCGGATCACCGGACGCGGGCTGGGAAGCCGTCGGGAAGCTGCTCGGCGCCGACCTCGCGGAGGCGACGCTGCGGTGGCGCACCGAGGTGGCCCGGAGCCTCCAGGAAGCGGTGACCGGCGCGGTGCGCGCGGCGGCGGCGCCCGGGTTCCAGGTGCTGCTGCACGCCGACCCCGCCCCGTACCGCTGCGGGGCCAATGCGGGCGTCGACCCCGGGCATATCCTGTCCGTGGCGGACGGCGTGGTCCTGCCGTGCACGGGTACGGACGCGGCGCGGGAGGCGGTGCTCGGGCCGTTCGCCGGGCGGGCGGGCGGTCGCGGCGAGTCCACCGGCGGAGCCCCCGTGGTCGCCGCCAACCTCACCGTGGTGCGCGGCATGGGCGGCAGCCCGGACACCCTGGAACGGGACGCCGCGCACGCCGCCGCGCTCGGTGCGAACCAACTCCGCCTCTACCACGCGGGCCTGGCCTCCGACCCCGACCTGGCGGCCGTGGCGGGGGCGCTCTCACGCCTCGGCTGAGACCGCCGGGCCGCCGGGAACCATCCGTTCCCGGCGCCCCGCCGCCAACAGGAAGGCCGCCGTCAGGGCCGCCCCCGCGCCCACCAGCGGCAGCAGTACCGTGACGTCCACCCGCGCCACCAGACCCGCGCCGATCCCCAGCGCCACCGCGTTCGGCGACATGATCAGCGTGTCGGCGGTCGCGGCCGTGCGGCCGAGGACCGCGTCCGGGGTCTCCCGCTGGACCGCCGTCAGCGCGGCGATCAGCACGCATGGCAGGCCCACCCCGATCAGCGCGCACGCGGCGAGCGCCACCGCGTCGGACGGCACGGCCCGCAGCCCCACGGCGAACCCGAACACCGCGATCCCGGCCGCCCCGAACACCCGCCCCGGCAGCCGGCGCATCAGCGCGCCCGCGAACAGCCCGACCGTGACGGACCCGAGCCCCTGGGCGACCGACAGCACCCCGGCATACGCGGGGGAGTGGCCGAGGGTGTCCACGACGGCGTACAGCGTCGCCCCGTTGAGCCCGGCGCACAGCATCGTGGCCGAGGCGGCGAGGACCAGGGGGCGCAGCACCGGCGACCCCCACAACTGCCGCATCCCGGCCGTCCAGCCGCCCGAGCCCATCGGCGCGGGGCGGGCCGTCCGGCGTACCCGCAGCAGCGCGTAGAGGCCGGCCGCCAGGGCGAAGGAGACCGCGTCCAGGAGCGCCACCGCGCCGCCCCCGAAGCGGGCGTAGAGCCCGGCGCCGGTCAGCGGGGCGACCAGCTTCATGCCCTCGTTCGCCATCATCCGCAGCCCGTTGAAGTCACCGAGCAACGCGGCCGGGACCGCCCCCGCCACCACGGCCGACTCCGCCGAGTCCATCAGCACCGACAGGCCCCCGTACAGCACCAGCACCGCGAAGAGCAGCCGGACGCGCCCTTCCGCGCCCACCAGCGCGAGCGCCGCCATCAGGACCGCGAGGACGACGTTCGTGCCCACCAGCAGCGGCTTGCGCGGCAGGCGGTCCGCCACCGCCCCGAGCAGCGGGCCGAACAGGACCGGCAGCCACACCGCGAACAGGGCGAGCGCCGCCAGGGAGTCCGAGCCCGTCAGCGACCTGACCCAGATCCCGGCCGCCAGTCGCATCGCCGAACTGCCGAACCCCGAGACCACGACCGCCGCGAGGAACACCCCCGCCGTCCGGTTCCGCACCACCCGACCCACCGCCATCACACCCACCGCACCTTCCTGACCTGCGTGTTCTCCATGCGGTCAGGCTGGCGGCTGAGGCCCCGGCACGGCATCGGGCAGATGCCCTACCCCCGGGAACTCCCGCGCTCCGCACCGGGATCCGTGTACGGCACATGTCCCGGTCCCACGAAGTTCTTTTGTCAGAAGCGTTGACGAAACATTCGCGGCGGCCCTAGCTTCATCGCGTCGTACTTCGTACGTCATATATGAGACGCGATACGCGAGATGTGAGAGCCCTTCACCCATGACCTTTGCGCCCACCCCGATTCCGTCCCGCACCCAGTACGTGCTGGAGGCGATCAAGCACGCGATCCTCACGGCACAACTGAGGCCGGGGCAGGCGCTCGTGGAGACCGAGCTCGCCGCGCAGTTCGGGGTCTCCAAGACCCCCGTCCGCGAGGCGCTGAAGACCCTCGCCGGCACCGGACTCGTCGTCATGAGCCAGTACAAGGGCGCCATCGTGCGGCTGGTCGACGCGGCCATGGCCCGCGAGGTCTACGACGTACGGCTGCTGCTCGAACCGGAGGCGCTGCGCCGCTCGATCACCCGCAAGGCGTCGCTCGACGTGGCGCAGGAGGCCCTGGAGCGGGCGGACTCGGCGGGCGACAAGGCCGACCGCTCGCTCGCCAACCGGGACTTCCACCGGGCGCTCTACCTGCCCTGCGGCAACCCGCTGCTCGCCCGGATGCTGGACGAGGTCCGCGACCAGGCGGCGCTGGTCTCCACGGTCGCCTGGTCGGCGATCCCGTCCTGGGAGCGGGAGGCGGCCGAGCACCGGGAGATCCTGCGGCTCGCGCTCGCCGACGACGCGGACGCGGCGGCCGGGGCCCTGCACGACCACATCGCGTCGTTCGTCCGCCGCGCCTTCCCCGACGACGAGGACGGGGGCGGCGCGGCGTGAACCGGCACACCGACGAAAGGCCAGTCCGCATGGACCTCACCCCGCTGAAGGCGGCCCTCGCAGATGTCGTGGCGATCCCGGTGACCCCGTTCGCCGGGGACGGATCCATCGACACGACGGCGCACCGCGCCCTGCTGCGGAGACTGCTCGACGGCGGCGTGCGCATCGTCACCCCGAACGGCAACACCGGGGAGTTCTACGCGCTCACCCCCGAGGAGCGGCGCACCGTCACCGAGCTGACCGTCGAGGAGGCCGGCGGCCGCGCCACGGTCCTGGTCGGCGTCGGACACGATGTGCCGACCGCCGTCGCCGCCGCCGAGCACGCCCGGGACGCCGGGGCCGAGATGGTGATGGTCCACCAGCCCGTCCACCCGTACGTCTCGCAGGAGGGCTGGATCGACTACCACCGGGCCATCGCGGAGGCCGTGCCCGGGCTCGGGGTCGTCCCGTACATCCGCAACCCGCACCTGGACGGCGTCTGCCTGGCCGTCCTCGCCGACAGCTGCCCCAACGTCATCGGCGTCAAGTACGCGGTGCCGGACGCGGCCCGCTTCGCCGCCTTCGCCCGCGACGCCGGACTGGAACGCTTCGTCTGGGTCGCCGGCCTCGCCGAGCTGTACGCCCCGGCCTACTTCTCGGCCGGCGCCACCGGCTTCACCTCCGGGCTCGTCAACGTGGCGCCCGGCGTCTCGCTGGCCATGCTGGAGGCGCTGCGGGCCGGGGACCACCCGGCGGCCATGAAGGTCTGGGAGCGGATCCGCCGCTTCGAGGAGCTGCGCGCCGACCGGCAGTCCGCCAACAACGTCACCGTCGTCAAGGAGGCCCTGGCCGCCCTCGGGCTGTGCGACCGCGCGGTGCGCCCGCCCAGCCGGGTGCTGCCCGAGGCACAGCGCGCCGAGGTCGCCGACCAGATCGCCGGGTGGTCCATATGACCGCCCGCATGGCCCCCGAGGAACTGCGCAGCCACCAGTGGTACGGCACCGACGGGCTCCGCTCGTTCAGCCACCGCGCCCGCACCCGCCAGCTCGGCTACCTCCCCGAGGAGCACCTGGGCAAGCCGGTCGTGGCGATCCTCAACACCTGGTCGGACATCAACCCCTGCCACGTACACCTGCGCGACCGGGCGCAGGCCGTGAAGCGCGGGGTCTGGCAGGCGGGCGGCTTCCCGCTGGAGTTCCCGGTCTCCACGCTCTCGGAGACCTTCCAGAAGCCGACCCCGATGCTCTACCGGAACATGCTGGCCATGGAGACCGAGGAGCTGCTGCGCTCCTACCCGGTCGACGGGGCGGTGCTGCTCGGCGGTTGCGACAAGTCCACCCCGGCGCTGCTGATGGGCGCCGCGTCCGTGGACCTGCCGGCCGTCTTCGTACCGGCCGGACCGATGCTGCCGGGGCACTGGCGGAACGAGGTCCTGGGCTCCGGCACCGACATGTGGAAGTACTGGGACGACAAGCGCGCCGGGCTCATCGGCGACTGCGAGATGGACGAGCTGGAGAACGGCCTCGCCCGCTCGCCCGGCCACTGCATGACCATGGGCACCGCCTCCACCCTCACCGCCGCCGCCGAGGCGCTCGGCGTCACCGTCCCCGGCGCCTCCTCGATCCCCGCCGTCGACTCCGGCCACGACCGGATGGCCGCCGCCTCCGGCCTCCGGATCGTCGAACTGGTGTGGCAGCGGCGGAAGCTGTCGCAGATCCTCACGGCGGAGGCGTACGAGGACGCCGTCGCGACCGTCCTCGCGCTCGGCGGGTCCACCAACGCCGTCATCCACCTCATCGCGATGGCCGGCCGCTCCGGGATCAAGCTCACCCTGGACGACTTCGACCGCATCGCCCGCACCGTCCCGGTCCTCGCCAACCTGCGCCCCGGCGGGAAGTACCTGATGGAGGACTTCCACTTCGCGGGCGGCCTCCCCGGCTTCCTGGCCCGGCTCACCGACGTACTGCATCTGGACCGGCCCACGGTCGCGCACGACACCCTGCGCGAACAGCTCGACGGGGCGCTCGTGCACAACGACGACGTCATACGGAAGCGCTCCAACCCGCTCGCGGACGAGGGCGGCGTGGCGGTCCTGCGCGGCAACCTCTGCCCGGACGGCGCCGTCATCAAGCACATCGCCGCCACACCGCACCTGCTGCGCCACACCGGGCCCGCGGTCGTCTTCGACGACTACAAGGAGATGCAGCGCACGATCAACGACCCGGCGCTCGCGCTCACCCCCGACCACGTGCTGGTCCTGCGCAACGCGGGCCCCAAGGGCGGTCCCGGGATGCCCGAGTACGGCATGCTGCCGATCCCCGACTACCTGCTCAAGCAGGGTGTACGGGACATGGTCCGGCTCTCCGACGCCCGGATGAGCGGCACCAGCTACGGGGCGTGCGTGCTGCACATCGCGCCCGAGTCGTACGTCGGCGGGCCCCTCGCCCTCGTCCGCACCGGTGACCTCGTCACCCTGGACGTCGAGGCGCGGCTGCTCAGCCTCGACGTGCCCGACGAGGAACTGGCGCGCCGCCGCGCCGAGTGGACCCCGCCGCCCGTCCGCTACGAGCGCGGCTACCAGGCGCTCTACCAGGACCAGATCACCCAGGCCGACACCGGCTGCGACTTCGCCTTCCTGGCCCGGCCGGGAGAAGTGCCCGACCCGTACGCCGGCTGAACGGCCCCTCAGGAATTCCGGCGCCCCCTTGTTCGGCATACCGAACGCCATGCGGGAAGCGCTTGCGCACTACCCGCACCACCGGCTCCGCCGCGTAACACCGCACGAAGGAACACCGCACCACCCGCACCCCCGTACAGAGAGAACGGAGACGTGTCATGGCCCAAGCCTCCGCCGCGGCCACACCGCCCAAGGTGCCCCGGCGCCGCTCCGCGAGCCCTCGCCGGCTGCCGTACCTGCTGATCGCCCCCGCGGGGCTGCTGATGCTCGGCTTCATCGCCTACCCGGTGATCAGCGTCTTCTACTACAGCCTGCAGAACTACAACGTCACCAAGCCCTGGCGGAACGGCTTCGCCGGCCTCGACAACTTCACCCGGATCTTCACCGAGGACGACCAGTTCTGGACGACGCTCGGCTTCAGCGCCCAGTGGGTCCTCGTGCAGGTCGCGCTCCAGCTCACGCTGGGGCTCGCGCTGGCCCTGATCGTCAACCAGACCTTCATCGGCCGGGGCATCTCCCGCGCCATGGTCTTCTCGCCGTGGGCCGTCTCCGGGGTGCTGACCAGCACCATCTGGATCCTGCTCTACAACTCCTCGACCGGCTTCAGCCGCTACCTCGCGGACGCCGGAATCGGGGACTACGGCACCTCGGTGCTCTCCGACACCGGCACCGTCTTCTGGGCCGCGACCGTCGCCGAACTCTGGCGCGGCGTCCCCTTCTTCGCCATCCTCATCCTCGCCGACCTCCAGTCAGTCTCCAAGGAGCTGTACGAGGCGGCCTCCGTGGACGGCGCCGGACGGCTGCGGCAGTTCTTCCACATCACCCTGCCCCACCTGCGGGACGCGATCATCCTGTCCACGCTGCTGCGCGGGGTCTGGGAGTTCAACAACGTCGACCTGCTCTACACCCTCACCGGCGGCGGACCGGCCGGCGAGACCACCACGCTGCCGCTCTACGTCGCCAACACCGGCATCGAGGGCCACGACTTCGGCTACGCCTCCGCGCTCACCACCGTCGCCTTCGTGATCCTCCTCTTCTGCTCGATCGTCTATCTGCGCCTGAGCAAGTTCGGAGGCGACCACAAGTGACTGCCGCCCTCGCCGAGAAGAACGGCACCCACGCCACACGGCCGGCCGCTCACGCAGGCCCGCCGCCTGCCGCGCCCGGCCGCAGGCCCGGCCGCGAACGCGCCTTCGACGACGTACCGCGCTGGCAGATCTACGTACCGCTGGGCATCTACCTGGTCTTCACGCTCGTCCCGTTCTACTGGATGTTCCTCTTCGCCGTCCGGCCCGCGGGCTCCACCTCGCTGGTGCCGTGGCCGATGACCGGGGAGCACTTCTCCAAGGTCTGGAACGAGCGCAGCTTCGCCGTCTTCTTCCAGAACAGCATGATCGTCGGCGTCTGCACCCTGATCGCCACGACCCTCGTCGCACTGGCCGGCGGCTACGCCCTCGCCCGGTTCGACTTCAGGATCAAGAACGGCTTCATGCTGGCGCTGCTCTGCTCGCAGTTCATCCCCGGCGCGCTGATGCTCGTCCCGCTCTTCGAGATCTTCAAGAACCTCCAGATGATCAACTCCCTGGGGAGCGTGGTCATCGCCGAGACGGTCTTCCAGCTGCCGCTCTCCATCATCCTGATCAGCGGATTCATCAAGAACGTGCCGCCCTCGCTGGAGGAGGCCGCCTGGGTGGACGGCTGCTCGCGCTTCCGCGCCTTCTGCGCGGTCGTGCTGCCGCTGCTGCGCCCCGGGCTCATCGCCGTCGGCTCGTTCGCCTTCGTGCACAGCTGGAACCACTTCCTGTTCGCGCTGATGTTCCTCAGCGAGCAGGACAAGCAGACGATCCCGGTCGGCCTGAACACCCTCATCGGCGCGGACAGCGTCGACCTGGGCGCGCTCGCCGCGGGCGGGGTGATCGCCGCGGTACCCGTGGTGATCGTCTTCGCCTTCATCCAGAAGTGGCTGATCACCGGCTTCAGCGCCGGCGCCGTGAAGGGGTGACGCACATGACCTCGCTGCCCCCCACCGCCACCCCCGTGCCGATCGTCCTCGCGGGCGCCCGGGGCCACGGCCACTGGCACCTCGCCAACATCCGCCGCCTCCAGCACCAAGGGCTCGTCCGCCTCGCCGGCATCTGCGAGCTCACCCCGCTCGACGCCACCGAGCTCGACGCCTTCGCGGACGAACTCCCCGAGCAGTCGGCGGACTTCGGCGCCCTCCTGGACTCCACCGGGGCCCGTGCCGCCGTCATCTGCACCCCCATCCAGACCCACACCGCCCTCGCCCTGACCGCCGCCGGGCGCGGCGTGCACCTCCTCCTGGAGAAGCCGCCCGCCGCCACCCGCGCCGACTTCGACCGCATCCGCGCCGGGGTGCGCGACGCGGGCACCGCCTGCCAGGTGGGCTTCCAGTCCTTCGGCTCGCACGCCGTCCCCGCCATCCGGGAACTCGTCGCCACCGGCGCCATCGGCACCGTCCGGGGGTACGCGGCGGCGGGCGCCTGGGTCCGCGACGACGCCTACTACCGGCGGGCGCCCTGGGCCGGCCGGCGCCGCATCGGGGACACCGAGGTGGTCGACGGCGTCCTCACCAACCCGCTCGCCCACGCCGTCGCCACGGCCCTCGCACTCGCCGGGACCACCGCCGAGGACGTCACCGCCATCGACACCGAGCTCTTCCGGGCCCACGACATCGAGGCCGACGACACCTCCTGCGTACGCGTCACCACCGCGTCCGGGCCGCCCGTCACCGCCGCCGTCACCCTCTGCGCGGAACAGGCGGGGGAGCCGTACGTCATCGTCCACGGCGACCGCGGCCGCGTCACCTTCTGGTACAAGCAGGACCGCGTCCTCGTCCAGCGCGCGGGCCACGGCCCCGTGGAAACCGTGCACGGGCGCACCGACCTCCTGGAGAACCTGGTCGCCCACCTGACGGACGGCGCCCCGCTCCTCGTACCGCCGGAGCGCACCGGCGCCTTCATGGAGGTCGTGGAGGCGGTACGGACCGCGCCCGAACCGCGCCCGCTGCCGTCCGACGCCTGGCACACCGCCCCCGTGCCCGGCACCGGGGCCGCCCGCCGGGTGGTGCGCGGCATCGACGCCCTGGTCGCGTCCGGCGCCGAAACCCTCGCCCTCTTCTCCGAACTCGGCGCCCCCTGGGCACGCAGCGAGGTGACCTCCCCATGACGAACACCGCCCTGCTCAGCTGCGCCGGCCGCCCCGTCGGCCGCTACACCTACCGCCCCGCCGACGCGGGCCGCCCCTACCTCCACCCGGTCGCCACCCTCGCCGGCACCCTCGTCACCGAGGAGCGCCCGGCCGACCACGTCCACCACCTGGGCGCCTCCGTAGCCGTCCCGGACGTCTCCGGGCGCAACTTCTGGGGCGGGCGCACCTTCGTCCGGGGCCAGGGGCCCACCGTGCTCGACAACCACGGGACGCAGCGCCACCTCGGCTGGAAGCTGTGCGACCCGGACGGCTTCGTGGAGGAGCTCGGCTGGGAGGCCGGCGGCGGCGAACTGCTGCGCGAGCACCGTACGGTGGCCGCCGCCGCGCTCTCGGACACCGCCTGGGCGCTCGACTTCTCCTTCTCGCTCACCAACCCCGGCTCCGGCGACCTCTCGATCGGCAGCCCCGCCACCAACGGCCGTCCCGGCGCCGGATACGGCGGCTTCTTCTGGCGCGCCCCCAAGGAGGCGTCCCCGCCCGCCGTGTTCGGCCCGGCGGCGGACGGCGAGGAGGCGGTGCACGGGCGGCCCGCCGACTGGGTCGCGCTCTGCGGCGCGGGCTGGTCCCTGGTCTTCGCCGGGGCGACCGAGGAGACCCGCCGGGACCCGTGGTTCGTGCGCACCGCCGAGTACCCGGGCGTCGGCTCCTCCCTCGCCGCAGCCGAACGGCTGCCCGTCCCCGCAGGGGCCACGGTCGTACGCCGCGTGGTCACCGTCGTCGCGGACGGCCGCCTCGACCGGGCGGGCGCCGCCGCCCTCGTCCGCCGGGCGGTGACCGCGTGAGCGCCCGGCCCCCCTGGACCGCCGACCCGGGCGACGGCACCTACCGCAACCCCGTGCTCAACGCCGACTGGTCCGACCCCGACGTGATCCGCGTCGGCGACGACTTCTACCTCACCGCCTCCAGCTTCGGCCGCGCCCCCGGACTGCCGCTGCTCCACTCCCGCGACCTGGTCAACTGGACGCTGACCGGGCACGCCCTGGACCGCCTGGAGCCCGCCGCCGAATTCGCGGTACCGCGCCACGACTGCGGGGTGTGGGCGCCCTCGCTGCGGCACCACGCCGGACGGTTCTGGATCTTCTGGGGCGACCCCGACCACGGCATCCAGCAGATCAGCGCCGAGGACATCCGGGGCCCGTGGACCGCGCCGCACCTGGTGAAGGCCGGGCGGGGGCTGATCGACCCGTGTCCGCTGTGGGACGAGGAGACCGGCGAGGCGTACCTCGTGCACGCCTGGGCGAAGTCCCGCTCCGGGATCAAGAACCGGCTCACCGGGCACCGGATGAGCCCCGACGGGCGGGAACTCCTGGACGAGGGCAAGACCCTGATCGACGCCGACACGCTGCCCGGCTGGTTCACCCTGGAGGGCCCCAAGTTGCACCGCCGCAACGGCGAGTTCTGGATCCTGGCCCCGGCGGGCGGGGTCGCGACGGGCTGGCAGGGCGCGTTCCGCTCGCGCGACTTCTTCGGTCCCTACGAGGAGCGTGTCGTCCTCGCCCAGGGCCGGACCGGTGTCAACGGCCCGCACCAGGGCGCCTGGGTGGACACCCCGGCCGGGGAGGACTGGTTCCTGCACTTCCAGGAGCGCGGGGCGTACGGGCGCGTGACGCACCTCCAGCCGATGCGCTGGGACGGTGACGGCTGGCCGGTCATCGGCGACGCCGGCGAACCCGTCGCCACGCACCGCAAGCCCGCCCTGCCCGCCCAGCCCGTCGAGGCCCCGGCCTGCGACGACGGCTTCCCGGGCGGCCGCCACGGCAGGCAGTGGCAGTGGACGGCGAACCCGCGCCCCGGCTGGACCGTCGAGCACGCCGGGGACGGGCTGCGGCTGAGCTGTGTACCGGCCCAGGACGGGCACGACCTGCGGCTCCTGCCCCACGTACTGGTCCAGCGGCTGCCCGCCGAGACGTTCGGCGCCGAGGTCGGGCTCGCCCTGGACAGCGAGGTGCCCGGGGCGAAGGCGGGGTTCGCCGTGCTCGGGGACGCGTTCAGCTGGATCGGGCTCGAACGGCAGGCGGAGGGCGGGGCGCTGCTGGTGCACCGGTTCGCCGAGGCGACCGCCACCGCCGAGCGCGACGCCGGGCATGCCAGGCCGGCGCCCTCGGGCACGGCGCGGCTGCGGATCGAGGTGGCGGCGGGGGCCCGGTGCCGCTTCCTGGCCGACACCGGGGACGGGGCCGGGTTCCGGCCCTCCGGTCAGGTGTTCGCCGCCACCCCGTGGCGCTGGGTCGGCGCGCTGCTCGGGCTGTTCGCCACCGCGCCGCCCGGGACGGGCCCGACCGGGACCGCCCGTTTCACCGGCTTCCACGTCACCGCGTAACCGGACCACCGTCCGGCGCAACCCCCCATGCACGCGTACGAACCGAGAGACCCGAGAGAACCGAGAGAGAAGAGCCGATCATGAACATCTCGAAGACGCAGCGGGGGCGCGCCGCGGCCGCCGTCTCGCTCGCGGCGGTGCTCGCCCTGACGGCGACCGCGTGCGGCGACGACGGCAGCGGCAGCGGCGACGAGGGCAGCGGCAAGGGCGAGATCACCTTCTGGGACAACAACGGCGGTCCGCGCACCGCCGTCTGGAAGGAGATCATCCAGGACTTCGAGAAGAAGTACCCGGACATCAAGGTGAAGTACGTGCCGATCCCGATCGCGGACGTGCAGTCCAAGTACGACACGGCCATCGCGGGCGGCGGAGTGCCGGACGTCGGCGGCGTCGGCACCGCCTACCTGGCCAACATGGTCTCGCAGGAGGCCCTGGAGCCGCTGGGCGACCGGATCAAGGACTCCTCGCTCAACGGCAAGCTCGTCGAGGGCATGGTCGAGAGCGTCAAGGACGCGGCCGGCCGGGACGACGAGATGTACACCGTGCCGACCTCCGCGAACAACGGCGCGCTGTGGTACCGCACCGACCTCTTCGAGGCGGCCGGGCTCGACGCGCCCACCACCTGGGCGAAGTTCTACGAGGCCGCCGGGAAGCTGACCGACGCCAAGAAGAACAAGTTCGGCTACACCATCCGGGGCGGCGCCGGCTCCATCGCCCAGGCCGTCGACGCGGCGTACGGGCAGTCCGGGATCACCGAGTTCTGGAACGGCGACAAGACCACCCTCAACGACCCCAAGAACGTGGCGGCGCTGGAGAAGTACGCCGCCCTCTACAAGAAGACGACGCCGTCCGCCGACGTCAACAACGACTTCACCAAGATGGTCGCCCAGTTCGACACCGGCACCATCGGCATGCTGAGCCACAACCTCGGCTCCTACCAGGACCACCTGAAGGCCCTCGGCAAGGACAAGTTCGCCGGCATACCCAACCCGATCGGTGACGGCGGCACCCGGGTCCAGGTCTCCAACCCGGTCGACGGCCTCGGCCTGTTCAAGGCGAGCAAGAACAAGACGGCCGCCTGGAAGTTCATCGAGTTCGCCGCCTCGCACGAGTCGAACAGCAAGTGGAACGAGTCCGCGGGCGCCATCCCCGCCAACACCGAGGCCGCCAAGGACCCGTGGATCAGCGAGGCCGCGCCGACCGAGCTGGCCGCCAAGGCCCTCACCGACGGCTCCACCAAGATCGTGCAGCTGCCGTACTACCTGCCCGACTGGAACAACATCAGCAAGGCCGACAACGAGCCGGAGTTCCAGAAGCTGCTGCTCGGCAAGGTCACGGCCAAGGCGTTCCTGGACAAGATGGCCGACGAGCTGAACGCGGCCCAGAAGGAGTGGAAGGAGCGGAGCAAGGGCTGATCCGGCCCGGTGCGGGGCCGGGCGCGGGACCGTCGTGCGGACGGCCCGCCCCGCCCCGCCGCCCCTGCCCTCCTGCGTACCCACCCACGAGAGAGGCAGCTCCACCGTGTCACTGACCCGCAGACAGACCGCGGCCGCCCTCGCCGCGCTGCCCCTGGCCCTCGCCGCCACCCCCGCCGCGGCGCACGGCGCCCGCCCCCGTACCCGCACCGTGCACATCGCGGGTGACTCGACGGCCGCGCAGAAGTACGCCGACGCCGCCCCCGAGACGGGCTGGGGCATGGCCCTCCCGTTCTTCCTCGGGCACGGGCTCACCGTGGCCAACCACGCCATGAACGGCCGCAGTTCCAAGAGCTTCATCGACGAGGGGCTGCTCGCCGCCCTGCTGCCCGGCGTCCGCCCGGACGACCTGCTGCTCATCCAGTTCGGGCACAACGACGAGAAGACGGAGGACCCGGCGCGCGGCACCGACCCCTACACGACCTACCAGGACTGCCTGCGCCGGTACATCGCCGAGGCCCGCGCCCGGCGCGCCCGGCCCGTGCTGCTCACCCCGGTCGAGCGCCGCAGGTTCGCCGAGGACGGCACCGCCAGGCCCACCCACGGCGACTACCCGGCCGCGATGCGCGCCCTGGCTGCCGAGGAGCGGGTCCCCCTGCTCGACATGCAGGCCCGCACCCTCGACCGCTGGCAGGAGCTCGGCCCCGACGGCACCGAGGCGTACTTCAACTGGCTGGCGCCCGGCGAGTCCCCCAACTACCCCGACGGACGGCAGGACAACACCCACTTCCGGCCCGCCGGTGCGATCGAGGCCGCCCGGATGACGGCCCGCGCCCTGCTCGACGCGCGGGTGCTCGCCCCGCGTGAACTGCGCCGGCTCGGCGCACGCGTGCCCGAGACGTGGATCAGCTGGCCGCCGGCCGCCTGACACCCGCGCCACCCCCCGTCCTTCCCCTTCCACAGGTCCCGCACCAGAACCGAGGATTTGTCATGTCCACACGCAGAAACCGTGCCCGCGCCATCGCCGTCGCGATGGGCTGCGCCTCGCTGGCCCTCGCGCTGAGCGTCCCCGCCCAGGCATCCCCGCAGCCCCGCGGCACGAAGGGCGTCGACCGCGCCGTCCTGGCCAAGGGCGACGGCTGGGCCTCCGCCGAGGGCTCCACCACCGGTGGCGCCGCCGCGACGCCCGACCACGTCTACACCGTGCACAACCGCGCCGAACTCATCGCCGCCTTCGAGGACGCGGGCGACGCGCCGAAGATCGTCAGGATCGCCGGGACCGTCCACGGCAACGCCGACGCCCAGGGCACCCCGATCGACTGCGAGGCGTACCAGACCGACGGCTACACCCTGGACAAGTACCTCGCCGCCTACGACCCCGGCACCTGGGGCCGCGAGGAGGTCCCGTCCGGGCCGATGGAGGACGCCCGGCTCGCCTCCGCCAAGCTCCAGAAGGCCGCCGTCAACGTCTACGTCCCGTCCAACACCACGCTGATCGGCACCGGCAGGGACGCCACGGTCATCGGCGCCTCGATCCAGATCCAGGACGTCTCCAACGTCATCGTCCGCAACATCTCCTTCGAGGACACCTACGACTGCTTCCCGCAGTGGGACCCGACCGACGGCGACACCGGCCACTGGAACTCGGAGTACGACAACCTCGTCGTCTACGGCTCCGACCACGTCTGGGTCGACCACAACACCTTCAGCGACGGGGACCGCCCGGACGCCGACCAGCCCCGCTACTTCAACGAGCTGTACCAGCAGCACGACGGTCTCTTCGACATCGTGAAGGGCGCCGACCTGGTCACCGCCTCCTGGAACGTCCTCAAGGACCACGACAAGACGATGCTCCTCGGCAACAGCGACAAGGCCGGGGACACCGACCGGGGCAAGCTCCGCGTCACCCTGCACCACAACCTGTTCAAGGACGTCAACGAGCGCGCGCCCCGCGTCCGCTTCGGCCAGGTCGACTCGTACAACAACCACTTCGTCGCCACGAAGGGGAGCGTCTACGGCTACTCGTACGGGATCGGCGCCGAGTCCCACCTGGTCGCCGAGCACAACGCGTTCACGCTGAGCGGTGAGTTCGACAAGGCGAAGATCCTCAAGAAGTGGTCCGAGTCCTCGCTGACGGCCTCCGACAACTGGGTCAACGGCCGCCGCACCGACCTGATCGCCGTCCACAACGCGGGCGTCCCCGAGGAGCAGCTGACCACGGGCGCCGGCTGGACCCCGACCCTGCGCAACCGGATCGACCACCCGCTGCTCGTGCCGCTCGTCGTGGGCCTCGGCGCGGGCGCGGGCCGGCTGCCCGGAGCCTGACCAGCCGCCCCTTCCTCCGCCGGCGCCGTGCGGGCGCCGGCGGAGGCCGCCCCCGCAAAGGAGCACCCATGCCCACCCGACGCACCGCCCTGACCCTCCTCGCCTCGTCCGCCCTCGCCCTCGGGACCGCCCAGCCGGCCGTCGCGCACGGCCGCCCCTTCGGCCGCTACGGCTCGCCCGCCCGCCGCCGCGACCGCGCCACCCTGTACGTCGACGCGCGCGGCCACGGCGACCACACCACCGTCCAGGCCGCCGTGGACGCCGCCACCGGCCCCGGGCGCACCCTGGTCATCGCCCCCGGCACCTACCGGGAGACCGTCGACATCCCCGCCGACCGGACCGGCCTCACCCTCATCGGCGCGAGCGGCGACCCGCGCGACACGGTGATCGTGTACGCCCACGCCAACGGCACCCCGCGCCCCGACGGCTCGGGCACCTACGGCACCAGCGGGTCCGCCACGGTCACCGCCCGGCCCGCCGGACTCACCGCCCGCGACCTGACCTTCGCCAACGACTGGCTGCGCGCCGACCACCCCGACTACACCGGCACCCAGGCCGTCGCCATCAAAGTGACCGGCGACCGCTCGGCGTTCCACCGCTGCCGCTTCCTGGGCCACCAGGACACGCTGTACGCGGACTCGGCGTCGCTCACCGACTTCGCCCGGCAGTACTACCGCGACTGCTACGTGGAAGGGGACGTCGACTTCGTCTTCGGACGGGCCTCCGCGGTCCTGGACCACTGCCACTTCCGCACCCTGGTCCGCACCGACCTGGCCACCGCTCCCCACGGCTTCGTCTTCGCGCCGAGCACCGCCGGGGCCAACGCGCACGGCTTCCTGGTCCTGCGCTCCCGCGTCACGAGCACCGCCCCCGACGGGTACTTCAAGCTGGCCCGCCCCTGGGTGCCGTCCTCGGACCTCACCGCGCACCCCATGCTGACGGTGCGCGACAGCCACCTCGGCGCGGGCATCGACACGGACGAGCCGTACGGCACCATGTCGGCCGGCTTCCCGTGGCAGGAGCAACGGTTCGCGGAATACCGCAACACGGGCCCCGGCGCGCGCGTCACCGTCCCGGCCGACCGCCCGCAGCTCACGGCGTCCGAGGCGCGGGCGCACACTCCGGCCGCGTGGTTCGGCGACTGGCGGCCGTAGTCACCGCGCCCGCCCGAAGTGGTCGCCCACCGCCGCCTTCCCGCCCGAGGCGCGGACCGCGTGGGCGGTCACGGAGTCGCCGGTGGCGTCCCGGTCGCCCTCCGCGTGGTTGTACTGCCCGGCGAAGGTATGCGTCCCGGCCGGGACGGTCCGGCCGGGACGCAGCGTCCACCGGTAGACCAGAAAGCCGCCGCTCTCGTTCACCGACACGGTGAAGTCCGGTTCGGGCAGGGAGCGCCAGGATCCGGTGCTGTTCACCCCGCCGGTCTCGGCGACCCGCAGCTCCACGGTGAGCGCGGACAGCGGCTCGGTGGTCCGCAGGGTGACGTTGCTCTGCGCCCAGTACGGGTTGCTGTTCGGGTCGACCACGCCGCCGGCCCACAGCGGACCGTCCTCGGGCCGCAGTCCGCCGGGGGCCTTCGCGGCGGGGGAGTCCGATGCGGAGGAGTCCGGGCCGGGGGAGTCCGGGCCGGGGGAGGGCGCCGAGGCCACCCGCCCGCCGCGCGCCCGGGCGTCGTCGCCCGCCGAGGTGACCGCGAACGCTCCGGCCGCCAGCACCCCGCAGACCGCCGCCGTCGCCCCGGCCACCCGCAGCCACGGGCGCACCGCGCGCGGCGGGCGCACGGACCGGGGTGCCGGGCGGTCGCCCGCCATCCCTCGCTCGATCCGGGCCAGCATCCGGGCCCGGTCGGGGCGGTGGGCCTCGGCGGCCTCCCGCAGCCGCCCGGGCAGCTCCTCGTCCTTCACCGGTCTCCTCCGCTGCGCTGCGCCGCGACGGCCACCCGGACCCGCGCGGCGGGCGTCTCGGGCCTGATCGGCAAGACGCCCCCCAGCATCCGCTGCAGTTCCGCGACGCCGCGCGAGGTCTGGCTCTTCACCGTACCCACCGAGATCCCCAGCACCAGCGAGGTGTCCCGCTCCGAGAGGTCGAACGCGTGCCGCAGCACCACACAGGCCCGCTTGCGGAACGGCAGCCTGCGCAGCGCCTCCTGCACATCCACCACCGCCGGCACATCGGGCCCCTCGGCCGCCCCGTCGTCCGCGCCGCCGCGCGGCGCCCAGAACAGGGCGATCCGGCGGCGCTCGCGTACCGCGCTGCGGATGCGCGTCCGGGCCAGGTTGGCGACGACGCCCCGCGCGTACGCCACCGGGTGCCCGGCCTCGCGGACCCGGTCCCAGCGGTGCCAGAGCGCGAGCAGGGCGTCCGCCGCGAGATCGTCGGCGGCATCCGCCTCCCCGGTCAGCAGATGGGCGAGGCGGGCCAGTTCCGCGTAATGGGCCTCGAAGAACGCATGGAACTCGGCGGCGGCATCGTCGACTGCTGTGCCCACGGCAACCCCGTCCCCCTGCGCTCGCACGCCCGGCCCGTCCGGATACGCCCCCGCCGGGGCGTGAGCGTACCGCAAGCGCTTCGACAGGGGGACGGGTCTACCGCCGCAGCGCGGCCTCCATCATCTTCCTGGCGACCGGCGCCGCGAGCCCGTTGCCGCTGACCTCCGACGCGGTCGAACCGGAGTCCTCCACGATCACGGCCACCGCGACCTCCTGGCCGCCTGACTTCGCGTACGAGGTGAACCAGGCGTACGGGGTGTTGCTGTTGTCCACACCGTTCTCGGCGGTGCCCGTCTTGCCGCCGACCTCGGCCCCGGCGATCCGGGCGTTGGTACCGGTGCCCTTCTCCACCACGGTCACCATGGCGCTGCGCAGCTGCTTCGCGGTGTCCTCGGAGACGATCCGCTTCGTGTCGCCGTCCGCGAAGTCCTCCAGCGTGCCGCCGTCCCCGTCGGTCACCTTCGACACCATGTGCGGGGCGGCCAGCTCACCGCCGTTGGCCAGGGCGGCGGAGACCATCGCCATCTGGAGCGGGGTCGCGGTCACCTCGAACTGGCCGATGCCCGACAGCGCCGTCTGCGGCTTGTCCATGTCCTCCGGATACACGCTCGTGGACGCCCGCACCGGCACGTCGAGCTTCTCGTCGTCGAAGCCGAACTTCTCCGCCATCGCCCGCACCTTGTCCTGGCCCAGATCGGCGGCGACCTTGCCGAAGACGTTGTTGCACGAGTACTGGAGGGCGACCCGCAGCGAGGCGTTCTCGCAGGGGGCGGACGCGCTCTCGTTCCGCAGGGGGGTGCTGGTGCCCGGCAGGGTGTACGGGACGGGGCTCTTCGTCGGCTCGTCCACGGAGTCGTACAGGCCGTTCTCCAGCGCCGCCGACGCCACGACCAGCTTGAACGTCGAACCGGGCGCGAGCGGCTGCCGCAGCGCCCGGTTGACGAGCGGCTTGTCCTGGTCGGCGAGCAGCTTCGACCAGGTGTCGCCGTCGTTCGTGCCGCTGATGTCCGACGGGTCGTACGACGGGGAGGACACCATGCCCAGGATCTGCCCGCTCCTCGGGTCGATCGCCACGGCCGCGCCCTTGTCGTCGCCGAGCGCGTCGCTCGCCGCCTTCTGGACGTCCGGGTCGATCGTCGTGACCACGTCACCGGGCGCGGACCGCTTCCCCGTCAGCGCGCCCAGCGGACTCTTCAGCCGGTCGTCGGTGCCGTCCAGCACATGGCTGTAGATCCCTTCGAGCTGCGTCGAGCCGTACGCCTGCGAGCTGTAACCGGTCACGGACGAGTAGAGGCCGCCCTGCCGGTAGGTGCGCTTGTACGCGAGATCGCTGCCCTCCGTCCGTTTCGAGCCCGTGACCGGCGAACCGGCCACGATGATGTCGCCCAGCGGCTGCGCGTACTGCGCGATGGTCTTCCGCCGGTTGTGGTCGTCGTCTGCGAGCGCCTTGGCCTGGTACGTCTGCACCCAGGTCGCCCGCCCGAGGAGGGCGAGGACCAGCAGCAGACAGAAGACCGAGGCGCGCCTTATCGTCTTGTTCATCCCGCTCGGTGGACGAGCGGGATGCGGCGGGTCGTTCCCGGTTGTGCCGCTTCTCACCGATTCCTCATACGGTGACCACGGCGTGCACGGCCCTACGGGCTCAGCCCGGCGTGATGAACCCCGACTCGTACGCCGTGATCACCGCCTGGGTACGGTCCCGGGCCCCGGTCTTCGCGAGGACCGCCGCCACATGGGTCTTGGCCGTCGCCGCGCCCACCGCCAGCCGGTCCGCGATCTCCGCGTTCGTCAGCCCCGCCGCGATCAGCCGCAGCACCTGCGCCTCCCGCTCGGTGAGCCGCGCGGCCCACGGCGGGGCGGGTGCCGGCACGGGCGTCCCGTACGCGGCGGCGAGCTGCCGCACGGCGGACGGGAAGAGCAGCGAGTCGCCGCACGCCACCAGCCGGACCGCCTGCACCAGCTCCTCGGCCGCCGCCCGCTTCAGCAGGAAACCCGCTGCCCCGGCGCGCAGCGCCTCGTACACATAGGCGTCGTGCTCGAAGGTGGTGACGACCAGGACGCGCGGGGCCGGGTCGAGGCCGGCGAGGATCTGCTCGGTGGCCCGGATGCCGTCCGTCTCGGGCATCCGGACGTCCATCAGCACCACGTCGGGCCGCAGCGCCCGCACCACGGAGACCGCCTCGGCGCCGGTGGCGGCCTCGCCGACGACCTCCAGGCCGTCCTCGGCGTCCAGGATCGCCCGCAGCGCGGTGCGCACCATGCGTTCGTCGTCGGCGAGGACGATCCGGACCGGTGTGCTCATCGGCGCTCCTTCGCGGGGGCGTGCAGGGGGAGGCAGGCGGCCAGCCGCCACACGCCGTCGTCGCGGGGACCGGCCTCGGTGGCGCCGCCGAGCAGCAGGGCGCGTTCCGCGACGCCGGTCAGTCCGCGTCCGCCGCCGGGGCGGGCGACCGGGGGCCGGGGCGGAAGCGCGCTGTCCAGGACGAGCGTCAGCTCGCGGGGGCCGACGCCGACGCGCAGCCGGACCGGGGCCCCGGGGACGCCGTGCCGCAGCGCGTTGCTCAGGCCCTCCTGCACGATCCGGTACGCCTCGGCCGAGACGGGTCCGGGGACCGCGCCCGGGTTCCCGTCGGCCTCGTAGCGCACGGGCACCCCGCACCGGGCGAGCAGCCCGCCGAGCGCGTCGAGCCCGGGGCCCGCGAGCGCGTCGGACCCGTCGCCGTCCTGCCGCAGCAGGCCGAGGAACGCGTCGAGTTCGCCGACCGTGCGCCGCGTGGTCTCCTCGATCGCGGTGAGCGCCTGCCGGGCGAACTCGGGGTCGCTGTCCAGGACCCGCCGGGCGGCCCCCGCCTGGAGGGTGACGGCGCTGAGCGCGTGGCCGACCGAGTCGTGCAGCTCGCGGGCGAGCCGGTTGCGCACGGCCAGTTCGGCGGCCCGGCGCTCGGCGGCGGCCAGCCGGTCGTCCGGGGTCGGGCCGAGCAGCACCGGCGCCCGGTTCGCGAGCAGCGCCCCGGCCGCCGCCGCGCACCCCGCCAGCGCGACGAGCATGGCCGCCCCGGCCGGGGGCGCGGCGGCCAGGACCCAGGTGTGGTCCAGGGCCGGGCGGGCGTCCAGGGCGGATTCGTGGAGGGCCGGGACGAACGGCAGCGCCATCACGCAGACCGCGAACGGGACGAGCGCCAGCGTCATCCCGCTGATGATCCCGCCGAGGCCGACGTGCAGCGTGAACCAGGCGGCCGAGCGCGCCCGCGCCTGCCGGGAGGCGGCGGGCCCGTCCGCGAGCGGCCGGTCCGGGGCCAGGCCGCACAGCGCGCGGGCGGCGGCCACCGAGAGGGGCCGGGCGGTGGGGAGCAGCGCGGTGACGGCGGCCATCGGCAGGGCGCAACCGAAGGCGGCGAGCTGGGCGGGGAGCGAGGTGAAGGGGTTGACGCCGGGCGCGTACAGGCCGACGGCCACCGTGCCGACCAGGAAGTACGGCATCAGCAGGGCACCGCCGATGATCAGGTGCAGCCACCGCAGCCGGGCACGGCGGCCCACCAGCCGGGGTATGAGCGGGGTCATGCCGGGGCGCCTCGCGTCCCGGCCGCGCGTTCCGCGAGGAAGTACGCGCCGAGGGTCACCACCAGCGTCCCGACCAGCATCTGCACAGCGTAGGTGAGCACCATGCCGGGCGTGGCCGCTTCCGCGGCCTCCCCGGCCGAGCCCAGCGCGGCCAGGCAGAGCCAGCCGCCCCAGCAGGCCGTCGCCCCGGACCCGCCCCACGCCAGCGCGAGCGGCACCCGCAGCGGCAGCGCGGACCGGCGGAAGGCCAGCAGCAGGACCCCGGCCACGGCGACCGCGATCCACAGCACGTACACCGCCTCCAGCACGTGGAAGCCGCTGTCCCGCCCGGCCGCCCGGTCCGGGGTGAGGCCGGCCGTCGAGCCCGCCGCCCAGAGCAGATGCGCGGTGCCGGGCGCCAGGGCGAGGAGCGACGCGGCGACGGCGGCGGCCCGCAGCGCGGGGGCGGTCGGGCTCGCGGGCAGTTCGCCCAGGGTGCCCCGCCAGAGGTGGCCCCAGCGGTCACGGGCGTACAGCACGAACAGCGCGCCCAGGGACAGACCCTGGAGGATGAACCCGCCGTAGACGACGCCGAACACCCACGCGTGCAGGAAGGGCCGGCCCGCGGCCTCCGCGCCGCCGGTGTCCCCGCCCAGCGCCCCGGCCAGCAGCTGCGCCGGGTAGCCGGTCATGATCGGCAGCAGCAGTCCGGTCGCCGTCCACATCGGCAGCGCGAGCAGCCACGCGGGCACCCGCAGCCCCCAGGGCCGGGTGAGCAGCAGGGCGAGGACCACCACCGCGCCGTCCATCAGCACCGAACCGCCGTTGGTGACGGCCATCAGGGCGCGGTGGTCCAGCAGCACGCTGCCGTCCGGGATCCCGACGCGGCTGCCCGCCACCCACGCGGTCTTGAGCGTGATGTACGGCAGGCAGGAGACGATGGCGACGGTGCGCAGCGCGGTGCGGGCGGAGACGGATGTCATGGCCCCCACGCTGCCCGGCGCCCCGCTCCCGCACGTCCTGCCCGATGACGATCCGCCTCCGCCGCGCGGGGGAGACGGACCGGGGCCTCAGAGCCTGCGGGTGGCGAGCGTCAGCCGGTCGCGCGCGTCGAACAGCGCGTCCTTGACCAGCTGTTCGTGCGCGGGCGTGAGCCGGGCGACCGGCACCGAGCAGCTGACGGCGTCCCGGGCCGGGGTGCGGTACGGGACGGCGACGCCGAAGCAGCGCAGCCCCAGCGTGTTCTCCTCGCGGTCCACCGCGTACCCCTGCTCGCGGATCTGGTGCAGCTCCTCGATGAGCTTCTCCCGGTCCGTCAGGGTGTGTTCGGTGAGCGCGGGCAGCGTCTCGGGCAGCATCTTGCGGACCTGCTCGTCGCTGTAGGTGGCCAGCAGCGCCTTGCCGAGCGAGGTGGAGTGCGCGGGCAGCCGGCGGCCGACGCGGGTGAAGGGGCGCAGATAGTGCTGGGACTGGCGGGTGGCGAGGTAGACCACGTTGGTGCCGTCGAGCCGGGCCAGGTGGATGGTCTCCGTGGTGTCGTCGGAGAGCCGGTCGAGCGTGGGGCGGGCCGCGGCGACGACCTCGTCGCCGTCGATGTACGAGGTGCCGACCAGCAGCGCCCGTACGCCGATCCCGTAACGCGTCCCCGTCGCGTCGGTCTCGACCCAGCCCAGCTCCACCAGGGTGCGCAGCAGCATGTAGAGGCTGGACTTCGGGTAGCCGACGGCCTCCTGGACCGCGGCGAGCGAGTGCATGCCGGGCCGTCCCGCGAAGTACTCCAGCAGCTCGACCGTCCGTACCGCGGACTTGACCTGCGCCCCACCCGACTCGGGAACCGACATCGCCCTGCCCCTTTCACCCCGCCGACGAAACACTGCGACTTCTTGCCAACACCGAACGCCCGGAAATAGAGTCGCTTCACATTCACGTTCAGGAACGCTGTTCAGAATACCGAACAGCTTATACCGGACGACTTCTGATGTGCGGCAGTGGAGCGGAAGGAAACACGGTGGCAGCAGCACCAGTCTGGAGCGTCGACCCCCGCACCGGGAACCCGCGCGAGCAGGTTGCGGTGGAGGCCACGGCGGAGGAGGTCGACCGCGCGGTCCGCGCCGCCCACGCGGTACGCGCGTCCCTCGCCGACCGCACGAAGCGCGCCGCGTTCCTGCGTACGGCCGCCGAACTGCTCACCGAGGCCGGGGACCACGTCATCGAGGCCGCCGACGCCGAGACGGCCCTCGGCCCGGCCCGGCTGACCGGCGAACTCGCGCGCACCGCGGCCCAGCTGCGGGCCTTCGCGGAGGTCGTGGACGAGGGCGCCTTCCTCGACATCCACATCGACCACGCGGACGCCACCCGCACCCCGCCCTGGCCCGACCTGCGCCGCTACAAGATCCCGCTCGGCGTCGTCGCGGTCTACGCGGCCAGCAACTTCCCGCTCGCCTTCTCCGTCCCCGGCGGCGACACCGCCAGCGCCCTCGCGGCCGGCTGCCCCGTCGTCGTCAAGGCCCACCCGGACCACCCGGCGACCTCCGAGCTCTGCGCCTCGGTCCTGCGCCGGGCGGCCGCGCGCACCGGGCTGCCCGAGGACGTCGTCACCCTGGTGCACGGCTTCGACGCGGGCGTCGCCCTCGTCCGGCACCCGCTCGTCGCCGCCGCCGGCTTCACCGGCTCGGTGCGCGGCGGGCGCGCCCTGTTCGACGCGGCCGCCGCCCGCCCCGCGCCCATCCCCTTCCACGGCGAGCTGGGCTCCCTCAACCCCGTCGTCGTCACCGAGGCCGCCGCCGCCGAGCGCGGCGAGGAGATCGGCACGGGCCTGGCCGGATCGGTGACCATGGGCGCCGGACAGTTCTGCACCAAGCCCGGATTCGTCCTGGCCCCCGAGGGCGAGGGCGGCGACCGCCTCCTCAAGGCGCTCACCGAGGCCGTCAGCGACACCGAGGCCGGCGTCCTGCTCGACCACCGCATGCGCGACGCCTTCCTCGCCGGGGTCACCGAGCGCGCCGCGCTCCCCGGGGTCGAGGCGCCCGTCACCCCCGGCGCGGGCGGCGAGCACACCGTCGCGGCCGGCTTCCTGACCGTCCCGGCCCGCGAGCTCACCGCCGAGGGCCCGCACGACGCGCTCCTGGAGGAGTGCTTCGGCCCGGTCACCGTCGTCGCCCGCTACGCCTCCGAGGACGAGATCACCGCCGTCCTGACCCGTCTCCCCGGCAACCTCACCGCCACCCTCCACATCGACACCGAGGAGGCCGACGGCGGCGCCGCGGACGTCCTCGCCGCCCTCACCCCACTCGCCGGGCGGGTCCTGGTCAACGGCTGGCCGACCGGCGTCGCCGTCGCGCCCGCCCAGCACCACGGCGGCCCCTACCCGGCCACCACCTCCACCTCCACCTCGGTCGGCGCCACCGCCATCGAGCGCTGGCTGCGCCCGGTCAGCTACCAGGCGACCCCCGAAGCGCTCCTCCCGCCGGAGCTGCGCGAGGACAACCCGCTGGGCCTGCCCCGCCGCGTGGACGGACGACCCGCATGAACCTCCCCGAACTCCCCTTCGCGCTCGATCCGCACGGCCCCGGCGGCGGCTGGACGTACGGGAACGGCGCACTCACCGGCCGCGCCGGCGCCCGCCAGGACCGCTTCGTCCCGCCGGGCGGCGACAGCCTGGACCCGGCGAGCGACGCGCCCCGGCTGCTGGGTGCCGCCCCGGCGGGCGACTTCCAGCTCGTCGCCCGGGTGAAGGTGGGCTTCGCCGCCGCCTTCGACGCGGGCGTGCTCTACCTCCACGTCGGCGACCGGGAGTGGGCCAAGCTCTGCCTGGAGCTGTCCCCGGAGCGCCCGACCGTCTGCACGGTGGTCACCCGGGGCCACTCGGACGACGTCAACTCCTCCGTCGTGGACGGCGACACCCACTGGCTGCGCCTGAGCCGTACGGGACACGCCTTCGCCTTCCACGCCTCGGCCGACGGTGAGAAGTGGACCTTCGTCCGCGTCTTCACCCTCGGCACCCCGGAGCAGGCGGCCACCGCATCCGTCGGCTTCCTCGCCCAGTCGCCCACGGGCGAGGGCTGCGAGGTGACCTTCGACCGGATCGCCTTCCGGGCGGAGGGCCTGGCGGACCTCCGCGACGGCAGCTGACGGCCGGGGCGCCGGAACCGGCGCCCCGGCCCGTACGTCCTCCCCACCGTGATCCGTACAGCGACGCAGGACGACCTCGACGCGATCGTCACCCTGCACACCGAGGCCAGGGCCACCTACTACAGCGGCCATCTCGCCGAGGAGGAGTACGCGGGCCCGGCCGAGGTGGGCCGGGCCCGGGAGGGCTGGTCGGGGGCGATCGACCGGGACGACGCCACCGTGCTCTGCGTGGAACGGGACGGCGCCCTCGTCGGCATCGCCGCCTACTCCGTACGCGAAGGCTCCGCGCACCTCTCGCAGGTCCATGTGTCCCCGGCCCACTGGCGCGAGGGCGTCGGCAGCGCCCTGCACCTCGCGTGCGTCGCCGACTGGCAGCGGCGCGGTGTGACGTGCGCCCGTCTGGAGGTCTTCGAGCCCAACAAGCGCGCCCAGGCGTTCTACTCGGCGTGCGGCTGGGTCGCCGACCCGGAGAAGCCCCGGCACGGCGACCATCTGGTGCTGCGCCTCGCGGTGCGGGAAGCGCCGGGGAGAGGCTGAGCACATCGGGCACGGGCCCGGGAATGGCCCGCGCCCGTCACGCGTTGGGCGGGGAGCGGAGGGTGCCTCCGCGCCTGCCGCAGCCGTCGATGAGTCCGGAGAGAAGAAGAGTCATGCGCGTCGAGATCTGGAGCGACATCGCCTGCCCCTGGTGTTATGTCGGAAAAGCCCGTTTCGAGAAGGGCCTTGCGGGCTTCGCCCACCGCGACGACGTCGAGGTGGTGCACCGCTCCTTCGAGCTCGACCCCGGCCGCGCCAAGGACGACACCGAGCTGGTCACCGACATGCTGGCGCGGAAGTACGGGCGCACCCCGGACGAGGTCCGCTCGATGGAGGCCAACGTCGCGGCCAACGCGCAGGCCGAAGGGCTCGGCTACCGCGCCGAGGGCCGCGACCACGGCAGCACGTTCGACATCCACCGCCTGCTGCACCTGGCCAAGGCCCGCGGCCGCCAGGAAGAGCTGCTGACCCTCGCCTACCGGGCCAACTTCGCCGAGGAGCGGTCCGTCTTCGACGACGCCGTCCTGCTGGACATGGCCGTCGAGGCGGGGCTCGACGCCGAGGAGGCGCGCGCCGTGCTCGCCGACCCGCGGGCGTACGCCGACGAGGTGCGCGCCGACGAGCAGGAGGCGGCCGAGCTGGGCGCCAACGCGGTGCCGTTCTTCGTGTTCGACCGGCGCTACGGCATCTCCGGCGGCCAGCCCGCCGAGGTCTTCGCCCAGGCGCTGGAACAGGCGTGGAAGGACCGCCCGGTGACCGCCGCCGGCGACGCGGCGGCCTGCGACGCCGACGGGGCCTGCGAGGTCCCATAAGCATCGCTTGGGGTCGGCCGTGAATTTCTGTCAATTGACCCCAGATCGGCGAAGGTTCACGCTGAACGCATGACGATCTCCCCGCTCAGCCGTGCCGTCGCCGCCGAGTTCGCGCCCGAGACCACCTACCTCAACACCTCCACCTGCGGGCTGCTGCCCCGTCGCACCGTCGACGCGGTGAAGACCCTCGCCGAGGAGGGCGCCTCCGGCCGCCGCGCCGGTTCGGGCGACTTCGAGGCGGTGGAACGCGCCAGGGACGGCTTCGCGCGGCTCGTCGGCGTCGGGGCCGACCGGGTCGCCGTCGGCAGCTCGGTCGTCGCCCACGTCGGGCTGATCGCGGCCTCGCTGCCCCCGGGGTCCGAAGTGCTCGCCCCCGAGGGTGAGTTCAGCTCGGTCGTCAGCCCCTTCGCGGTCCGCGGCGACCTCGACATGCGGTACGTGCCGCTGGACGGGCTGGCCGGAGCCGTGCGCCCGTCCACCGCGCTCGTCGCCTTCTCCTCGGTGCAGTCGGCGGACGGCCGCCGCGCCGACCTGGACGCGGTCCGGGCCGCCGCGGCCGCCCACGGCGCCCGCACCCTGCTCGACGCCACCCAGTCCGCGGGCTGGCTGCCGCTCGACGCGGGGGCCTACGACTACACGGTCACCGGCGGCTTCAAGTACCTGCTCTGCCCGCGCGGTACGTCGTTCCTCACCGTCACCGAGGAGGCGCAGGAGGACGTGCGGCCGGTCGACGTGGGCATGGCCGCCTCCGAGGACCCGTGGGGCAGCGTGTACGGACCGGTCACCAAGCTCGCCGCCGACGCCCGCCGCTACGACGAGCCGCCCGTCTACCTCGCGTACCACGGTGCCGAGCACTCCCTCGCCCTGCTCCACGAGATCGGCGTCGACGCCCTGCACGACCACGCCCTCGCGCTCGCCGACCGCTTCCGCGCCGGCATCGCGGCCCTCGGGCACCCGACCGTCCCCGCGGACACCGTCGTCGTCGCGGTGCCCGGGCTCGGCGACCGGGCACCGGAGCTCCAGCGGGCCGGGGTGCTGGTCGCCGGCCGGGCCGGCAACCTGCGCGCGTCCTTCCACCTCTACAACACCGAGGCGGACGTGGACCGCGCGCTCGACATCCTCGCTGCCTAGGTGTTCTGTCCATGGAGGTTGGTGACGGATCCCACGGCTTGGGGATCTTGAACGAGTGAGGGCCTTCCGGGTTCGGTGTGGATTGCGACATCTACACGGAACGATCAGAAGGCCCTCATGCCCCACCGTAATGCACCCCTGACCGAGACCGGGCGTCTGCGTCTGGCCCGCTGCGTCGTTGAGGACGGCTGGCCTCTGCGCCGGGCCGCCGAGCGCTTCCAGGTCTCGCCCACCACGGCTCAGCGGTGGGCGGGGCGCTACCGCGAGCGGGGCGAGGCCGGGATGACCGACCGCTCCTCCCGGCCCCACTACAGCCCGCGCCGGACACCGACCCGTACCGAGCGGCGGATCATCAAGGTCCGTGTCCTGCGGCGCTGGGGACCAGCCCGCATCGCCTATCTGCTCGGGCTGAACCCGGCGACCGTGCACCGCGTCCTGACTCGCTACAAACTCGCCCGCCTGGCCCATCTGGACCGAGCGACCGGCCGGGTGATCCGCCGCTACGAGCATGCCGCCCCCGGTGACCTCGTGCACGTCGACATCAAAAAGCTCGGCAACATTCCCGACGGCGGCGGCCACAAGGCCCTCGGCCGGCAAGCAGGCCGCAAGAACCGGGCGGGCGCCGGCATGAGTTTCCTGCACAACGCAGTCGATGATCATTCCCGTCTCGCCTACAGCGAGATCCTCACCGATGAGAAGAAGGAAACCGCCGTCGGATTCTGGCAGCGCGCCCACGCCTACTTCGCCGCCGCCGGGATCACCGTCCAGCGCGTCCTGACCGACAACGGTTCCTGCTACACGTCGTACCTCTGGCGCAACTCACTTGTTTCACAGGGCATTTCACACAAGCGCACCCGCCCCTACCGGCCCCAGACAAACGGGAAGGTCGAGCGGTTCAACCGGACCCTGCTGGACGAGTGGGCCTACGCCAAGGCATATCGGACCGAGACCGAACGGCGTGACGCCTACTCGCGATGGCTCCACACCTACAATCACCACCGCGGACACACCGCGCTCAAGGGCCAACCACCCGCCAGCCGCGTCCCTAACCTCACGGGTCAGTACACCTAGGGCCTGTCTGACCATTCCCGTCTGCCGGGCACGGTCAGACAGGCCCTAGTCCAGCGGGGCGCTCCGCCACTTCCAGGACGTCACGCGCTCGCGGCCGGGCAGTTCGGCGCGACCGGTGGACCAGAGCAGCACGGCCCACCGGTCCTTGTCGTCCGGCGCCCCGGGGAAGAGCCGGGCCAGCGTCCGGTCGCACAGCCCGGCGGGCGGCTCCCAGGAGACGCCCAGGGCCGAGGCGATGTCATGGGCGTGCACCAGGGTCTCCACGACGCTCATGGCCGCGAAGCCCTCCGGGTCGGAGACCCCGTACGCGTGGTACGAGCGGGTGGCCGGGGATGCCGTACGGACCATCGCGGCCAGCAGCGCGCCGCTCGCCTCCACGGTCTGGAGCAGCCCCGCCACACCCGCCTCCGGGTTGGCGGAGACCGCGTTCCACGGGCCGCCCTCGTGCCGGGGGGCGTAGTGGTAGGGCGCGTGGGTCTCCACCGACGGCGTACGCGGGCCCAGCTGGACGGCGTACGAGAACAGGTCGTCGCTCAGGTGCTCCGCGGTCTCCCAGCAGTCCCACGTCAGCGTCCCGGCCGGGACGCGCCAGTCCGCGGCCGAGGCGGCGGCGAGCGTGTCGACGGCCAGCCGGACCGCCTCGGTCACGTCGTCCGCGGTGACCGGCAGCCGCGTACCGGTGAGCGCGGCCCGTTCACCGGCGCCGCACTCCACGCAGAACTCGTTGCCCTCCGGGTCTGCCAGGGTCGCCCAGCCCCGGCCGTTCGGCTTGCGGTGGTCGGCGACCAGGGTGGCGCCGAGGGCCAGCAGCCGCTCGACCTCCTCGTCCCGGGTGCGGTCCTCGGGCCGGATGTCCAGGTGGACGCGGTTCTTGGTCTGCTTCTTGTCGGGCACGGTGACGAACAGGAGGGCGGCGCCCGGCGATTCGACCAGGGCCTCGGGGTCACCGGGCAGATCGTCGTCGGCGAGCGGGGCGCCGAGCACGGCCGACCAGAAGGTGCCCAGGGTGTAGGCGTCGGCGCAGTCGATGGTGATGTGCTTTACGTGGGATGTCATGCGCTCACTGTTCCCGCCCGCCCCGCCCCCGGTCCACCCAGATATGCCGGAGGGGGCGGCACGGGAATCCGTACCACCCCCTCCCAAGGCCCTACTTCACCGGGGTGAAGTCGCGCGCCCCGATGAACTCCGGGCGGCGGACCGGCGCCGCGAACGGCTCCTGCGCGGCGTTCTCCACGCTGTTGAACACGATGAACACGTTGCTGCGCGGGTACGGCGTGATGTTGTCGCCCGAGCCGTGCATCGCGTTGCAGTCGAACCAGGTCGCCGAACCGGGCCTGCCCGTGAAGAGCCTGATGCCGTGCCGGTCGGCCATCCTCGTCAGCGCCTCGTCGGACGGGGTGCCCGCGTCCTGCATCTGGAGCGACTTCTTGTAGTTGTCCTTCGGCGTCTCACCCGAGCAGCCGAGGAAC
This sequence comes from Streptomyces sp. NBC_00209, assembly GCF_045206345.1. NCBI lineage: Bacteria > Bacillati > Actinomycetota > Actinomycetes > Kitasatosporales > Streptomycetaceae > Streptomyces > Streptomyces sp. NBC_00209. Next base: position 5,635,486 of record NZ_CP108121.1, read on the forward strand.
GACTTGTGCGAGCCGGGCATGATCATCAGCCCGCCGTTGGTGTCGTGGTTCTCGGTCAGCGCGATCGACACGGACACCGTCCGCATGTTCGGCAGACCGTCCTCCGCGTGCCAGGTCTCGAAGTCCGAGTGCCAGTAGAACCCCGAAGCCCCGAACCCGGGCTTGACGTTGATCCGCGACTGGTGGACGTAGACGTCCGAACCGAGGATCTGGCGGGCCCGGCCCACCACCCGCTCGTCGGCGACCAGCCGGGCGAAGACCTCGCTGATCCGGTGGACCTCGAAGACCGACCGCACGGACTGCGACTTCGGTTCGATGATGGAGCGCTCGTCGGCGCGGACGGCCGGGTCGGCGATCAGCCGTTCCAGCTCGGCGTGGTAGCCGGCCACCTCGTCCGGGCTGATCAGCTGCTCGACGGGCAGGAAGCCGTCGTGCTCGTAGCCCTGGAGTTCCCTGGCGGTGATGGGACCCGGCGCGCCCGGCGCGGACCAGATGACCGGGTCCTGGCGGGGAGTGGTCATCTCGGCGGCGCCGCGCGAGGGGTACAGGTCGGTGCGTACGTCGGTGGTCATGGGGTTCAGCCCTCCTCGGTCAGCAGTGGATAGACACCGTTCTCGTCGTGCTCCTCCCGTCCGGTGACCGGCGGGTTGAAGACGCAGACACAGCGGAAATCGGACTTGGGCCGCATCGTGTGGCGCTCGTGGCCGTTGAGCAGGTACATCGTCCCCGGCGTGATCCAGTGCTTCTCACCGGTCTCGTCGTCGGTCAGCTCGGCCTCGCCCTCGACGCACAGGACCGCCTCGATGTGGTTCGCGTACCACATCGACGTCTCGGTACCCGCGTACATGATGGTCTCGTGGAGCGAGAAGCCGACCTTCTCCTCGGCGAGCACGATGCGCTTGCTCTCCCAGGTGCCGGAGGCGGACTTGATGTGCCGGTCGGTGTTCTCGACGTCGGCGAACGATCGGACGATCACGGTGGTTCGATGCCTTTCTCTGTACGGAGGTGAGGTGTGCGGTCCGGACCGTCAGGCGGTCTCGCGGACGGCACGGGCCAGCGTGCGCAGGCCCTCGTCCAGCTCCTCGGGTGTGATGGTGAGCGGCGGCAGCAGCTTCACGACCTCGCTCTGCGGGCCGGAGGTCTCCAGGAGCAGCCCCAGCCGGAACGCGCGGGCGCAGACCGCGGAGGCGCGCGCCGGGTCGTCGAACTCCAGGCCCCAGACCAGGCCGCGGCCACGGAACCGGGCGCTGTCGTGCTCGCCGCAGATGGCCAGCATCGTCTGCTCGATCTGCTCGCCCCGGGCCAGCGTCTGCTTCTCCATCTGGCCGTCCGCCCAGTAGGCGTCCAGCGCGGCGGCGGCGGTGACGAACGCGGGGTTGTTGCCGCGGAAGGTGCCGTTGTGCTCGCCCGGCTCCCAGACGTCCAGCTCCGGCTTGAACAGGCAGAGCGACATGGGCAGTCCGTAGCCGCTGATGGACTTCGACAGCGTCACGATGTCCGGCGTGATGCCGGCCTTCTCGAAGGAGAAGAAGCCGCCGGTACGGCCGCAGCCCATCTGGATGTCGTCCACGATCAGCAGCATGTCCTGGCGGTGGCACAGGTCCTGGAGCGCGCGCAGCCACTCGGCGCGGGCCACGTTGATGCCGCCCTCGCCCTGGACGGTCTCCACGATCACGGCGGCCGGGTGGTTGAGCCCGGAGCCCTGGTCCTGCAGGAGCCGCTCGAACCAGAGGAAGTCGGGGACCTGGCCGTCGAAGTAGTTGTCGAACGGCATCGGCGTGCCGTGCACCAGCGGGATGCCGGCACCGGCCCGCTTGAACGCGTTGCCGGTCACGGCCAGCGAGCCGAGCGACATGCCGTGGAAGGCGTTGGTGAACGAGACGACGGACTCGCGCCCCTTGACCTTACGGGCCAGCTTCAGCGCCGCCTCGACGGCGTTGGTGCCCGTCGGGCCGGGGAACATCACCTTGTACGGCAGGTCGCGGGGGCGCAGCACGACGTTCTGGAAGGTGTCCAGGAAGGCGCGTTTGGCGGTGGTGGCCATGTCGAGGCCGTGCGTGATGCCGTCGCGTTCGATGTAGTCGATCAGCGCGCGCTTGAGTACGGGGTTGTTGTGGCCGTAGTTGAGCGAGCCCGCGCCGGCGAAGAAGTCCAGGTACGAGTGGCCGTCCTCGTCGGTCAGCCGGGCGCCCTGGGCGCGGTCGAACACGGCGGGCCAGCCGCGGCAGTAGCTCCGGACCTCGGATTCCAGGGTCTCGAAGACACTGAGGGCGGGCGGGGTGATGGTCACAGCGGGTCTCCTGCGGGGCGTGAGGTGGTGTGACGGGCGGCGTTGAAGGAAGCTGCGGCGGGTGGGAGTGCGCGCTCAGGCGTGGAACGGGCCGATGCGGTAGAGCACTTCCGGCAGATGGGTGCCTTCGGGGAACAGTCCGCCGTCGAAGAGCACCTCGCGCTCCAGGGCCACGTCGTGGCGCTGCGCGTAGGAGGTGAAGAGGCGGTCCGACGCGGTGTTGTCCGGGGTGACGGTCGTCTCGACCGAGGCCAGGCCCTGTTCGGCGGCGACCCGCGCGGTCAGGGAGTCCAGCAGCTTCGCCGCCAGGCCCGTACCGCGGTGGCCGTGGTCGACGGCCACCTGCCAGACGACGAGCGTCTCGGGGCGGTCCGGCCTGATGTACCCCGTCACGAAGGCGACCGGGGCGCCGGTCTCGTCACGGGCGACCACGGAGGTCGCCGCGAAGTCACGACACCACAGCAGGTAGCTGTACGAGGAGTTGAGGTCCAGGACCTCGGAGTCGCGGGCGATGCGCCAGATCGCGGCCCCGTCCTCCACCCGTGGCGTGTCGATCGTAAGGAATTCGCTTCGGGCACTTGCAAAATCTGCTGGTGCGGCGGTCATGGCATTTGAATTTACCCAGCAAGTTTTTAAATTGCATCGAGGCAAGGGGTTGGGTGAGGCGGGCGTCTGTGTTATCAGGCGGGTGCGCGCACCGGCGCGAGCAGCCTTCTCTTTCTGGCGTTCTGTCCGGTATTTATCGGGCAAATCTCCGACTGTGTGGAGTCGGTCACAAGCCCATAACTCTCTCCACACACAACCGAAATGGGGCCCGGGAACAGCTTGAAAACTGGGGTGTTTAGCCTGGGGAGAAGCGGGCATAAGAATGCGGGGAGCTGCTCTGATTCAGGCAGCTCCCCGCATTGTTTATCGGCCCCGCTTTTATGTGCTGGGCCAGGTTTCCGAGACGGCCTTCCGGGCAGCCTCCAGATCGACCTGCCGGCCCGTCCCGGCCAGCGCCGCCCCCAGAGCCGCGAGCGAGGAGAGCACCGCGCCCCGCGTCGCATCCACCCCGTAGTGATTCACCCGGATCATCTCCTTGGCCAGCGCACCCCCGCCCGCGATCAGCGGCAGCGAGGGCTCGGCCGCGAGCGCCCGCGCGACCACCTCGGACGCGTCCACGTCCTCCGGCGTGCGCAGCGTCGTCGCCACCGGCGCCGCGTCCCGGGCCTCGTGGACGTACGGGGTCAGGCCGCCGCCCAGCGCCACCGCACCGGCCCGGGTGGCCGCCGCGGCCGCCGCGTGACGGGCCGTCACCGCGTCCAGGCCCTCCGCCTCGATCCGTTCCACGCACGCTTCCAGGGCCAGCATCTCCAGCTGGGCCGGGGCGTGCAGCAGCGCCGTGCGGCCGCCGTCGATCCAGCGCTCCTTCCAGTCGAGGAGCGACAGGTAGGACCGGCGCGGCGCCTGCGGGTTGGCCGCGATCCGCTCCCAGGCCCGTGCGCTCACCGACACCGCCGAGACCCCGGCGGGCCCGCCCATCGCCTTCTGCGCCCCGATCACGCACAGGTCCACGCCCCAGACGTCCGGCAGCAGCGGCTCGGCGCCCACCGAGGCGACCGCGTCCAGCATGAACAGCGCGCCGTGCGCCCGCACCACCTCGCCGATCTCCGCGACCGGGTTGGTGTTCCCGGTCGCCGCCTCGGCGTGGACCAGCGAGACGAAGTCGATCTCCGGATGCGCGGCCAGCGCCTCGGCGACCTGGTCCGCGGTGACGGCCGTGTGGAACGGCACCTCCAGGTCGACGACCTCGGCCCCGCAGTCGCGCAGCCAGTTCCCGAAGGTCTGCCCGTACGGTCCGGTCACCACGTTCAGCGCCGTCGAACCGGGCCGGGCGCCGCCCCGGATGCAGCCCTCCAGGGGCAGCAGCGCCTCGCCCTGCATGATGACGACGTCCTGCTCGGTGGCCAGCAGACCGGCCACCCGCCGCTCGATCGCCGCGAAATGCGCGGCGGTCAGCGGAGCGAGGTCGAGGAAGGGGTGCGTCACGGCGGTGCTCTCTTCGGTTTCGGTCGGCGGGCTCCGGCCTGCTGACCGGGCGCCTCCGAGAGTACCCAGCACCGTCCGGACGGGCCGGGACAGGGCATGTCGCACGCGATGGGCCCCTCGTACAGTGCTGTGCATGAGTGATCACGAGGCATCGCGGGTGCTGCATGTGAAGGGGCGGGTGCTCGTCGGACCCGAGGAGGTCAGGGACGAGCTCTGGGCGGTCGGCGGACTGATCACCTACGAGCGGCCGCCCGGCGCGGACGACGCCGTCACCGTCACCGGCTGGGCCCTGCCCGGCCTGGTCGACGCCCACTGCCACGTCGGACTCGACCACCACGGCGCCGTGGACGCGGCGACCAGCGAGAAGCAGGCCCTGGACGACCGGGAGGCCGGGGCGCTGCTCCTGCGGGACGCGGGCTCGCCCGCCGACACCCGGTGGATCGACGACCGCGAGGACCTGCCGAAGATCATCCGGGCCGGCCGCCACATCGCCAGGCCCCGCCGCTACACCCGTAACTACGCCTGGGAGGTCGAGCCCGATGAACTCGTCGCCCATGTCGCCCAGGAGGCGCGCCGGGGTGACGGCTGGGTGAAGCTCGTCGGCGACTGGATCGACCGCGAGGTGGGCGACCTGACGGCGCTCTGGCCGCGCGAGGCGGTCGAGGCGGCCATCGCGGAGGCGCACCGGCTGGGCGCCCGCGTCACCGCGCACTGCTTCGCGGAGGACTCGCTGCGCGACCTGGTCGAGGCCGGGATCGACTGCGTCGAGCACGCCACGGGCCTCACCGAGGACACCATCCCGCTCTTCGTGGAGCGCGGTGTGGCGATCGTTCCGACGCTGGTCAACATCGCCACCTTCCCCTCGCTCGCGCAGAGCGGCGAGGCGAAGTTCCCGCGCTGGTCCGCCCATATGCGTCGGCTCCACGAACGCCGTTACGACACCGTGCGCGCCGCCTACGACGCCGGGATCCCGGTCTTCGTCGGCACCGACGCGGGCGGGGTCCTCGCGCACGGCCTGGTGGCCGACGAGGTCGCGGAGCTCGTCAAGGCGGGCATCCCGCCGCTGGCGGCGCTGTCCGCGACGACCTGGGGGGCGAGGTCCTGGCTCGGCAGGCCCGGCCTGGAGGAGGGGGCACCGGCCGACCTCGTGGTGTACGACGAGGACCCGCGGGCGGACGTGCGGGTGCTGGCCGGGCCGCGCCGGGTCGTCCTGAACGGGCGCGTGATCGGCTGACGCACCGCGTTGACCGGCAGTGACCTGGGAGCGGCCCGCTCGTTGAACCTTTTCCGTGTACGCGGCACGGTCCTCGTACGGGCCGCCCCCGACGGTCCGAAACGCCCCGGCACTCAGTGAAACGGGTGAACCCGAGGAACGCACGTGCCGGAATATTCGAATACGGGCGCGAAAACCCCCCTTTGGAGTGAACTGGCCTCAGGTGTCCGCCAGTTCACCCTCTGTGCGTAAAGATTCACGGAGTCGAGGCCACCGGTGCCCGCGATGTCCCCCATTGGACGGCGCGCCGGTGGCTCCATGTCTCCTGTGGGGGTTCCACCATCTTGAACAGCAACACCTTCCGTCTCGCCGCCCTGGCGGTCGCCGCAGCTCCCGTCGCCGCCCTCGTCGCGGTCCCGGCTCATGCCGCCCCCGCGACCACCACGGCCGGCGGCGACGGGAAGGCGAGCGCGGTCGTGCTCCGTACCGCGCTCGACGTCTCCCTCCTCAACAAGACGGTCGATGTGCCGTTGAAGGTCACGCTCAACGAGGTGCGGGCACCGCGCAGCGCCGAGCAGACCGCGCTCAGCGTGCGGCTCGACGGCGTGGACCGCGGAAAGCCGTTCAGCGTCCTCAAGGCGGACGTGGCCACCGCGAAGGCCACCGCCGACAAGCACCGGGCGGCCGGATACAGCAACCTCGCCAACGCCCGGGTGAGCCTCCCCGGGCTCACGGTGTTCCCGCTGCTCAAGGTGGAGAAGGTCACCTCGAAGGCGGTCTGCGAGGTGGGCAGTCGGCCGGTCGCCGAGGCCAACGTGCTCGGGTACGTGTCGGTGCTCGGCAAGCGCGTCACGCTCACGGCGGGCGGCACCACGCGGGTCGCGGTGCCGCATGTGGGCGAGGTGACGCTCGACCTGTCGAAGACGGAGACCACCTCGCGCACGGCCGCGGCGGTGGCGCTCCGGCTGAAGGTGTCGGTCAACCCGCTCGACCTGAACGTCGCGGACGTCAAGGGCGAGGTCACGCTCGCGGAGGCCACCTGCGAAACCCCGAAGGGCCACGGCGGCCACACGGGCGGCGGCGACAACGGGGGCGGCCACAACGGCGGCGGCGACAACGGCGGCAACGAGAACGGCGGCAACGAGAACGGCGGCGGCGACAACGGGGGCGCGACCGGGGGCGGTTCGACGGACGGCGGCTCGGGTGACGGCGGCTCCGGGAACGGCGGCTCCACGGACGGCGGCGACAAGGCCGGCTCCACCGGGGGCGGCGGTGACGTGAAGACCCAGACGGGTACGGACCAGGCCCCGGCCGCCACCGACGGGGACCTGGCCGAGACGGGCGGCAGCTCCAGCACCCCGTACATCGCGGGCGGCGCGGCGCTGCTGTTGGCGGCCGGCGCGGGCGCCATGGTCCTGACCCGCCGCCGCGCCCGAGGCTGACGGCCCGAGGGGAGGAACCCCGGGGGAGGGGATGGTGAGCGGTGCTCCGAGGGGGGAGCATCGCTCACCTATGGAAGCGCCGCGCGCCGAACGGAGCGTCGCTCACCAACCAGAGCGCCGCTCACCAACCGGAGCGCCACCCACCATCCGGAGCGCCGCTACCGCCCCGCCACCGTCAGTGCCTGGAGCGCCAGGTCGAGCGCCTGGAGGAAGCGGTTGGTCGTCGTCCGGTCGCGTACCGCCAGCCGCAGCCAGCCGTCCCCGAGCCCCGGAAACGTATCTCCTCGCCGCGCCGCGAACCCCAGCATCCGCAGCCGCTCCCTTATCTCGGCGGCGCCGTCGAGGCGGATCAGCACGAACGGCCCCTCGGCCGGCTCCACCACCCGGACCTCGGAGAACTCCCGCAGCCCGGCGACCAGATGAGCCCGGTCCACCACGATCCGGTCCGCCGCACCGGCGGCCTCCGCCAGCGCGCGCGGCTCCACGCACGCCTCCGCCGCCGCCAGCGCGGGCGACGACACCGGCCACAGCGGCTGCGCCTCCTCCAGGGTGCGGATGGTCTCCGGGTCGGCCGCCACGTAACCGATGCGCAGCCCGGCGAGCCCCCAGGTCTTGGTGAGGCTGCGCAGGACGACGAGCCCGGGGATGTCCGTACGCCCGCACAGGGCCTCGCGCTCGCCCGGCACCGCGTCCATGAACGCCTCGTCCACCACCAGGGTCCGGCCGGGACGCGCGAGGCGTTCGAGGACGGCGGCGGGATGGAGGACGGACGTCGGGTTGGTCGGGTTGCCGACGACCACCAGGTCCGCGTCGTCGGGCACGTCCGCCGGGTCGAGCCGGAAGTCGTCCCCGGCCCGCAGCAGCACCCGCCCCACCTCGTGCCCGGCCGCGCGCAGCGCCGCCTCGGGCTCGGTGAACTGAGGGTGCACCACGTACGGCCGCCGGGCGGGCAGCGCACGGGCGACGAGGACGAACGCCTCCGCCGCGCCCGCCGTCAACAGGACGCGTTCGGGCGGAAGTGCGTGCCGTGCGGCAACGGCCTCGCGGGCCTCGCGGCCGTCCGGATACGCGGCGAGCGCGCCCAGGGAGCCGGCTATGCGCTCCTTCAACCAGGCCGGTGGGGTGCCGGCCCGTACGTTGACGGCGAGATCGGTCAGATCCCGGCCCCGTCCGCGTACTTCCGCGTCGCCGTGGTGACGCAGATCGTGGGTGCCCGCGCCTGTCGCGTCGGGACTCTCAGTGGGAGTGTGCATGACCGCCGTGGTGGGGGTGTGGTGTGGGGGTGTGCGCCGTGGCCTGGGTGGACTCCGGCAGGATGACTATGCGCCCCGCACCCTGTTTCACGCAACGGTCCCGACGGGCCGGCGCGCGACCGCGCAGGTGGCCATCGACGGGTGCCCGTCGCGAGGCCGTGACTTCCTTTTGGGTACGAGGAGTTGACCGCCGCCGGCGAGGGCGGCGGCCTCGGCCACCGAGGGGGTGCCGAGGGCGGTGAGCGCCGCGCCGGAGGGGTGCGGGACGGGGACCAGGGCGAGCACGTCCGCCGGGTAGGCACGCAGCGGAACCCCGAGCCGCGCGGCGGCCCCGAGCAGCCCCGGCTCACGGGCCTTCGCCGTTACGGTCACCAGCGCGGCGAGCTCCGTGAGCCCTGCCTCCCGCAGCACCTCCAGGACCAGCCCGGTGACCTCGTCGGCGGAGACACCTCGGGAGGCGCCGACGCCGACGACCAGCGCGCCGAGATGCGCGGAGCGGGGTGCATCGGCTAGCAAGAGGCCATGGCGGTGTTCGTCGCGCTCGGCGCGTTCCTGATGACCCTGGCGGGCGGCTGGGTCGCCCAGCGCGTCAGCGACCGCCGCCACCTGGTCCTCGGCCTGGCCGGTGGGCTGATGCTCGGCGTGGTCGGGCTGGACCTGCTGCCCGAGGCGGTGGAGGCGGCGGGCGGCCTGGTCTTCGGCGTCCCGGCGGCGTTGCTGCTGTTCGTCGGCGGCTTCCTCGTCGCCCACCTCGTGGAGCGGCTGCTCGCGGTGCGCCAGGCGGCCCACGGGGCGGCCGAGGAGCGGGTCCCGCAGGTCGGGCTGACGGCGGCGTCCGCGATGGTCGGCCACAGCCTGATGGACGGGGTGGCGCTCGGCGCGGCCTTCCAGGTCGGCGGCGGGATGGGGACGGCCGTCGCGCTCGCCGTGATCACGCACGACTTCGCGGACGGCTTCAACACGTACACGATCACCAGCCTGTACGGGAACGCCCGCCGCAAGGCCCTCACGATGCTCTTCGCGGACGCGGCGGCGCCCGTCGTCGGGGCGGCGACCACGCTGCTGTTCACCCTGCCGGAGGAACTGCTCGGCTGCTATCTCGGCTTCTTCGGCGGCGCGCTGCTCTACCTCGCCGCCGCCGAGATCCTGCCCGAGGCCCACCACGACCACCCGGCCCGCTCCACCCTGCTGTGCACGGTGGCCGGAGTGTGCTTCATCTGGCTGGTGGTCGGCCTCGCCCAGTGACCCCGTCACCCCCGGCACCGCTCCACGAACCGTGCGGCCGTGCCGGGCGAAGCGGCCCAGTGGGTGTGCAGATAACTCGCGTGTACGTTGCCCCGGACGAACCCCTCCACACGCCGCTCGGGCCGGTGCATGCCCCAGGCGGGTTCGTCACCGGCCCCGGGCTCGATGACGGTCCGGTGGAACTCGTGCCCCCGCATCCGCGCCCCGGCGGGCGCCAGCACGTTGTCGGTGAGCGCCACGGCGTCCCGGTACCCGAGCGTCAGCCGCTTGGTCATCCGTGCATCGGCGTCGAGCACCCCGCACATCGGCAGCCCGTCCAACGACCGCCCCAGATACAACAACCCGGCACACTCGGCGGCCACCGGCGACCCCGAGAGAGCCAACTCCGCGACGGCCTTCCGCAAAGCTTCGTTGGCCGACAACTCGGGGGCGTACACCTCGGGAAACCCACCCCCGATGACGACGCCCCGCGTCCCGAGGGGGAGAGCCTCGTCCCGCAGCGGATCAAAGGAAACGACGTCGGCCCCGGCAGCGGCGAGCAATTCGGTGTTCTCGGCGTACGAGAACGTAAAAGCGGCCCCACCAGCAACAGCAACAACAGGCTTGACGCCCGCCAAATCAAGCCCCTCCGGCGCTTGAGGAGCGGGGTCCGGGGCAGAGCCCCGGTTACGGGAAGGGGCGGGGAGGGGGAAACCGCCGCCGACAGCACCCCCCGCATCCCACACCGCCCCACCCGGCACCCCCGGTGCCGACCGCGCCAAAGCCAACAACCCCTCCAGATCGCACCCCGCAGCCACCTGCCCCGCCATCGCCGCGACAGCGGCCACCGCATCGGACCGCCGCTCCGCCACCGGCACCAACCCCAGATGCCGCGACGGCACGGAGACCCCCTCCGCCCGCCGCAAGGCGCCCAGCACCGGCACCCCCGACTCCTCCAACGCCTCGCGCAGCAACGCCTCGTGCCGGTCGGACCCCACCTTGTTCAGGATCACCCCGCCGATCCGCACCCCCGCGTCCCAGGACGCGAACCCGTGCACCAGCGCCGCCACCGACCGTGACTGCGACGACGCGTCCACGACGAGCACCACCGGCGCCCGCAGCAGCTTCGCCACCTGCGCGGTGGACGCCAGCTCACCGAGCCCCGAGGCCCCGTCGTACAGCCCCATCACGCCCTCGACCACGGCCAGCCCGCACCCCCGCGCGCCATGCGCGAACAGCGGCGCGATCAGCTCGGGCCCGCACATGTAGGCGTCGAGGTTGCGCCCCGGCCGCCCGGTCGCCAGCGTGTGGAAGCCGGGGTCGATGTAGTCGGGGCCCACCTTGTGCCCGGACACGGCGAGCCCCCGCGCGGCGAACGCGGCCATCAGGCCCGTCGCGACGGTGGTCTTGCCGCTGCCCGACGAGGGCGCGGCGATGACCAGGCGTGGCACATTCACCACTCGATGCCCCTCTGGCCCTTCTGCCCGGCGTCCATCGGGTGCTTGACCTTCGACATGTCCGTCACCAGGTCCGCCGCGTCCAGCAGCGCGGCGGGCGCGTTGCGGCCGGTGATCACCACGTGCTGCGTCCCGGGGCGGTCGCGCAGCACCGAGACGACCTCGTCGGTGTCGATCCACCCCCAGTGCAGCGGGTAGGCGAACTCGTCCAGCACGTACAGCCGGTACGTCTCGGCGGCCAGGTCGCGCTTGACCTGCTCCCAGCCCTCCCGGGCCTTCGCCTCGTTGTCCGTCTGGTCGTCCCGCTGGACCCAGGACCAGCCCTCGCCCATCTTGTGCCAGGCGACGGACCCGCCCTCGCCGCTCGCGCCGAGGACCTTCAGCGCGTTCTCCTCGCCGACCTTCCACTTCGCCGACTTGACGAACTGGAAGACCCCGATGGGCCACCCCTGGTTCCAGGCGCGCAGCGCGAGCCCGAAGGCCGCCGTCGACTTCCCCTTGCCGATGCCGGTGTGCACCATCAGCAGCGGCCGGTTGCGCCGCTGCCGGGTGGTCAGTCCGTCGTCCGGCACGCTCTCCGGCTGTCCCTGCGGCATTACGCGACCCTCCTGTCGGTGTGCCCGAGGCCCGCGCCCCGGACGTCCTTGACCAGCCCGGCGATCGATTCGGCGCGCAGCTCGTCCAGCGTGACGGCGGTGCCGCCCAGGTCGGCGGCGAGGGCAGCCGCGAGCCCCAGCCGTACCGGGCCCGTCTCGCAGTCCACGACGACCGACGCCGTGCCCTCGGCCGCGTGCAGCCGGGCGGCCCGCGCCGCCAGCGCCACCGGGTCCGGCCCACCGGTCGCCCGTCCGTCCGTCACCACGACCAGCAGGGCCCGCCGGGACGGGTCGCGCAGCCGCTCCACCCGCAGCACGTCGTGCGCCTTCAGCAGCCCGGCGGCCACCGGGGTCCGCCCGCCCGTCGGCAGCGACTCCAGGCGGGCCGCCGCCGCGTCCACCGACGAGGTCGGCGGCAGCGCCACCTCCGCCTCCCGGCCCCGGAAGGTGACCAGACCGACCTTGTCGCGCCGCTGGTAGGCGTCCATCAGCAGGGACAGCACCGCGCCCTTGACGGCGCCCATGCGCTGCCGGGCGGCCATCGACCCGGAGGCGTCCACGACGAACAGCACGAGATTGCCCTCGCGCCCCTCCCGCGTCGCCTGCCGCAGATCGTCCCGCCGCACCACGAGCCCCCGCCCGGACCGGCCCCGCGCCCGCTGGTGCGGGGCGGCGGCCAGGACCGTCGCGGCCAGATGCAGCTTGGTCAGCGTGCCCTCGGGCCGCCGCGAGCCCGTCGTCCGCCCGTGCGCGGTGCGGGCCCGGGACCGCCGCCCCGCCGCCCCCTCGCCGAGACCGGGCACGCTGAGCATCTTCGTACGGAACGGCTCACCGGCCCGTACGGGCTGCTGCTCACCGCCCTGCCCAGGCACGGGCGCCCCGGGCGTGTCGTCCGCCGTGTCCTCGGGCCGGGGCGGCGTGTCGGGCCCGTCCCCCTGCGGCGGAAGCCCGCCGCCACCTCCGCCGCCCCCGCCGTCACCGGGCCCGTCCGGCTCCGGCTCGTCGTCCCCGCCGCCGTTCCGCTCCAGCGTGTCGTCCAGCTTGTCCTCGTCGAGGCCCGGCGCGTCGAAGGGATTCCGCCGCCTCCGGTGGGGGAGCGCGAGCAGCGCCGCCCGCCGGACGTCCTCGGCCTGTACGTCGGTGCGCCCCGCCCACGCGGCCAGCGCGGTCGCGGTCCTGGCCATGACGATGTCCGCGCGCATCCCGTCGACCTCGAAGGCCGCGCAGGTCGCCGCGATCTGCCGCAACGCCTTGTCCCCGAGCACCACTTCGGACAGCAGCGCCCGCGCGGCCGTGATCCGGTCCCGCAACTCCGCTTCCTCGTCGGCCCAGCGCGCCGCGAAGGCCGCCGGATCGTCCTCGTAAGCGAGCCGCCGCCGCACGACCTCCACCCGCTGGTCCGTCTCCCGGGACGCCGCGACCTCGACGGTGAGCCCGAACCGGTCGAGCAGTTGGGGCCGCAATTCGCCTTCCTCGGGGTTCATCGTCCCCACGAGCAGGAACCGCGCCGCATGCCGCACGGAGACGCCCTCGCGCTCCACGTACGAGGCACCCATGGCCGCCGCGTCGAGCAGCAGGTCCACCAGATGGTCGTGCAGGAGGTTGACCTCGTCCACGTACAGGATGCCGCGGTGCGCGTCCGCGAGCAGGCCCGGTTCGAAGGCTTTCACGCCCTCCGCGAGGGCCCGTTCGATGTCGAGCGCCCCGACGAGCCGGTCCTCGGACGCGCCGACCGGCAGCTCCACGGTCCGCGCCGCCCGCGACACGCCGGAGGCGTCCTCGTGCGGGCCGTCCGGACACGCCGGGTCGGGCGAGGCGGGGGCGCACGAGAAACGGCACCCCGGCACGACGGCGACCTCCGGCATCAGCGCGGCCAGCGCGCGCACGGCGGTCGACTTGGCGGTGCCCTTCTCGCCACGGACCAGGACCCCGCCCACGGCCGGGCTGACCGCGTTGAGCAGCAGCCCGAGCCGCAGGTCGTCCTGGCCGACGATGGCGGTGAAGGGGTAGGGCGTACTCACAGGGCCTCCTTGACGGGGATGGCGGGCGCTCCCGGCGGGATGAACGGCAGACCGGACGGCGCGCCCGACTCGATGAGCCGCCACAGCGCGTCGGTGTCCGCGTGTTCCTCGATCAGGTCGCCGAGGCGGTCGAGCTGTTCCTCGCGCAGACCGGCGAAGCAGGTGTCGGGCGCGGGCACGAAGCGGCGGCCGCCGAGCCGGGCGACCTCGGCCAGGAACCGGCGGCGGAAGGCGTCGCTCTCCAGCGAACCGTGCCAGTGCGTGCCCCAGACGGCACCGGACCGGCAGCCGTCCAGCGGGGTGCCCCGGCCGTCCGTCAGGAACGGTTCGCCGCCGCGCACATCGGCGACGCCGTGATGGATCTCGTATCCCTCGACGGGCTCACCGAGCGCCTCGCCGGACGGCCGGGCGAGCGTCTTCCCGCAGTCGAAGCGGACGCGCACCGGCAGCAGCCCGAGCGCGTCGACCCGCCCGGCGCGCGACTCCACCTCGTCCTCGATGCGCTCGCCGAGGATCTGGTAGCCGCCGCAGATCCCGAGCACCGGCCGCCCCTCGGCGGCGCGCCGCCGCAGGGCCTCGGCGAGCCCCCGCTCGCGCAGCCAGGCCAGCGCCTTCACGGTGCCCCGGGTGCCGGGCACGATGACGAGGTCGGCGTCGACCAGCTCCTCGGCCCGGTCCACGAAGCGGACGACGACGCCCGGTTCGGCGGCCAGCGCGTCCACATCGGTGAAGTTCGACATCAGCGGGATCGCGCACACGGCGACGCGCAGGATGTCCTCGCCGTGCGGCGGGGCGACCGCCGACTCGCGTACGGTCCCGCGCAGCGACACCCGCAGGCCGTCCTCCTCGTCGATGCCGAGCCCGTGCGCGAAGGGCAGCACCCCGTACGTGGGACGGCCCGTCAGGTCGCGCAGCATGTCGAGCCCCGGCTCCAGCAGCGAGACGTCGCCCCGGAACTTGTTGACCAGATACCCCGCGATCAACTCCTGGTCCTCGGGAGCGAGCAGCGCGGTCGTCCCGAAGAACGAGGCGAAGACCCCGCCCCGGTCGATGTCCCCGACCACCACGACCGGGAAGCGCGCGGCCCGGGCGATGCCCATGTTCACGATGTCCGTGCGGCGCAGGTTGATCTCGGCGGGCGAGCCCGCGCCCTCGCAGATCACCGCGTCGTACGTGCTCCGCAGCTGCTCCAGGCAGTCCGTGACGGTGGACAGCAGCTGTTCCTGCCGCCCGCCGTGGTAGCCGCGGGCGCTCATCTCGCCGACCGGCCGCCCCATCAGGACGACCTGGCTGGAGCGGTCGCCGCCGGGCTTGAGCAGCACCGGGTTCATCAGGGCGGTCGGTTCGACGCGGGCGGCCTGGGCCTGCATCGCCTGGGCCCGGCCGATCTCGGCGCCCTCGCGGGTGACGAAGGAGTTCAGCGACATGTTCTGCGCCTTGAACGGGGCGACCTTCACGCCCCGGCGCACCAGCCAGCGGCAGATGCCCGCCGTGACGACGCTCTTGCCCGCGTCCGAGGTGGTCCCGGCGACCAGCAGTCCGCCGCTCATATCGCTCTCCGTCCAGCAGTACGGGATACGTGAGGTCTGCGGGCCGGGCGCGCGATCGGGGTCTGCCCCGCTCCTGAGATCCGGCGCGCGAGGGCCCCCGCGCCCAGCCGGGCGGCCACGCTGACGCCGAGGGCGAGCACGCCCACCCGGCGCGAGAGCCGCACCGCGCGCTCGATGTCCCCGGTCTCCACCGCCCGGCCGGCCTGCCCGTTGAGCACGGGCCGGTGCTCGACGCGCCCGCCGTAGGCGAGGGTCCCGCCCAGCCGTACGCCCAGCGCCCCGGCGAACGCGGCCTCCACCGGCCCCGCGTTGGGGCTCGGGTGCTGCGCGGCGTCCGCCCGCCAGGCCCGTACGGCCTCCCGGGGGCGGCCGCCGGAGGCCACGGCGAGCAGGGCGGTGAGGCGGGCGCCGGGCCAGCCCGCGAGGTCGTCCAGGCGGGCCGAGGCCCAGCCGTACCGCAGGTGGCGGGGCGACCTGTGGCCGACCATCGCGTCGAGCGTGTTGGCGGCGCGGAAGCCGACGAGCCCGGGGACACCGGCGAGGGCGCCCCAGACGAGGGCGCCGACCACGGCGTCCGAGGTGTTCTCGGCGACGGACTCCACGACGGCGCGCGCGATCCCGGGGCCGTCCAGCGCCTGCGGGTCGCGTCCGCACAGGTGCGGCAGCCGCTCCCGGGCCAGCTCGATGTCCCCCGCGGCGAGCGCCCCGCCGATGGCCCGGGCCTCGCGCCCCAGCGACGTACCGCCGACGACGGACCAGGTGGCGGCGGCGGTCAGGGCCACGGACGCGGCGGGGTGGCGGCGCAGGGCACGGGCGGCGAGCGCCGCGCTCCCGGCGGCGCCCCCGGCGCAGATCAGGGTGTGCAGGGCGCCCCGGCCGCGGTGGTCGCGCCAGAGCCGGTCCTCGACGGCCGCGGCGGCCCGCCCGAAAGCGGCGACCGGGTGCCCCCTGCGGGGGTCACCGAGCAGCAGGTCGCCGATCAGGCCGGCGGTGGCGCCGTACGCGTAGATGCGATCGGCACGCACGGTTCAGCCGGCCGTACCGGAGTCCGCCGACAGAGGCTGTGGGGGGAGGGGCGCACGGCAGCCGGGCATGGCGGTATGTCCTCACTCAGGGTCCGCGCCCTGGTTCGACGTGACGGCGACAAGAGTCTCCTGGCTTCCGGATCGGCGGATTCCCCGGTCTTCCAGCCCGCTCGCGCGGGCCGTGACGTGCGGTGGGGGACCGCTCCCCGGTGACAGTGGCGGGACCGCGCCGGATTCGCACCGGCTTCCTCTGCTGTCGCCGTAATGGCTCCGGCAGTCCACCACGCCCCGCGAACGCCCGTCAACTCGCCGTTGACCTGCGACGGCGGGGTGGAGGCGGACGCGCGTCGGGCCGGACGCGCACGAGGTGCGTCCGGCCCGACGGGGCGGGTGTCGCGTCAGGCGACGATGAGATAGATGCCGTACGCGACCGCCGCCGCGCACAGCCCGAAGCAGACGTACGCTCCGGCGCGCGCCAGCAGGAGCGAGGAGCCCGCCGGACCGCCCTGCGCGGCCGGTTCCGGCTGCTTGGAGAGGCCGGCGATGCCGAGCGTGAAGAGCCCCACCAGGGCGACGGTGGCGACGAGGGAGACGCCGAAGACGGTGCCCAGAGCTGCCCAGTCGATGTTCATACGGGGTGTCCTTTACCGGAGTACCGGGGTCTGTCAGACCGTGGCGGGTCGGGCCGGATCGGCGGCGACGGGTGCGGCGGGCGCCGGGATGGTGGCGGCGAGGTCGTGGGCCTGGGCCACGGTGGGCGGCGGGCTCACGGCCGCGATGGCCTGGGTGACGACACCCGCGGGCTCGGCCGGGGCCGTGGCCTCGGTGCCCGGTGCGACATCGCCGTGGCCGACGGGCGTGCGGCGCGAGAGCACCCAGATCGCCCCGGAACCGGCGATCAGGAGGGCCGCGACGACCACGACACCCCAGGTGCCCTGCTTCGTCAGGAACTCCGCGCCCGCGCCGACCAGACCGGCGGCCGGCAGGGTCAGGCCCCAGGCGACGAACATCCGGGTGGCGGTGGACCAGCGGACCACACCCCCCTTGCGGCCGAGGCCCGCGCCCATCACGGCCCCGGAGCAGGACTGCGTGGTGGAGAGGGAGAAGCCGAGGTGCGAGGAGGCCAGGATGACGGTGGCCGCGCTGGTCTGGGCGGCGAAGCCCTGCGGGGGCTTCAGCTCGGTCAGGCCGCTGCCCATGGTGCGGATGATGCGCCAGCCGCCGAGGTACGTGCCGAGCGCGATGGCCAGACCGGCGCTGACGATGACCCAGACCGGCGGGTTGGAGCCGGGGGAGAGGACGCCGCCGGTGACCAGGGCCAGGGTGATGATGCCCATCGTCTTCTGCGCGTCGTTGGTGCCGTGGGCGAGCGAGACGAGCCCGGCCGAGGCGATCTGCCCCGCCCGGTAGCCCTTGGCGGTCGCCTTCTCCTGGGCGTCGTTGCGGATCTTCCCGCCGATCCGGTACGTGAGCCTGGTGGCCAGGAGCGCGGCCACGCCGGCCACGATCGGGGCGGCGACGGCGGGCAGCAGCACCTTGGTGACGACGGTGCCGCCGTTGACCGACGACCAGCCGGCGGACATCACCGCGGCGCCGATGAGGCCGCCGAACAGTGCGTGGGAGGAGCTGGACGGGAGTCCGACCAGCCAGGTCAGAAGATTCCACAGGATGGCGCCGACGAGCGCCGCGAAGATGACCTCGGTTCTGAGGCCGTCCTCGTTGACGATCCCGCCGGAGATCGTCTTGGCGACCTCCACGGACAGGAACGCGCCGACCAGATTGAGAGCGGCGGACATCGCGACCGCCGTCTTGGGTTTGAGTGCGCCGGTCGAGATGGTCGTGGCCATCGCGTTGGCGGTGTCGTGGAAACCGTTCGTGAAATCGAACACTAGAGCTGTCACGATCACTATCGCGAGCAGCAGCGTGATGTGTTCCATTTACCCAGGCAATCGTTCGACGTCATTGGCACGTGGAACGTAGGCAACTTGAGTGAACGGAAGATGAACTGAGCAGGGCGCTGCGGTGACCCCCGTGGCGGCGGCCGGGCGGCGCCCGGAAAGGATCTTCGGATGAGTGACGGACAGCACGACGCGATCGCCCGGGGATGGGAGGCGGTCGTGGCCACGGCCCGCCGCACGGCGGCCGAGGGACTGGTCGTCGGAACCTCCGGAAACGTCTCGCTGCGGGTCGGTGACACGGTGCTGGTCACACCCAGCGGAGTGCCGTACGACCGGCTGGGCCCCGAGGACCTGACCGGCGTCGATCCGGAAGGCAACCAGACCTTCGGGACACTGGCCCCCACCAGCGAACTTCCCCTCCACCTCGCCGTCTACCGGAACACCGAAGCGAAGGCCGTCGTGCACACCCACGCGGTCCACGCCACCGCCGTCTCCACCCTCGTCCCCGAGGTCCCCCCGGTCCACTACGCCGCCGCGATGCTCGGCGGCACGGTCCGCGTCGCCCCCTACGCCCGGTATGGCACCCCCGAGCTGGCCGCGAACATGCTCACCGCCCTCCGCGACCGCACCGGCTGCCTGCTCGCCAACCACGGCACCGTCGCCTACGGCGCCACCCTCGACGAGGCGTACGACCGCACCGCCCAGCTCGAATGGCTCTGCCGCGTCTGGCTCACCGCGAGTGCCGTACCCGGCCGCACCCCGGCCCTGCTGTCGGAGGACCAGCTCGGCGAGGTCCTGGAGGCCCTGAAGGGATACGGGCAGCGCTGAGGCGGTCCGTATGGGGCCCGGACCGGCCCGGACGGCCCTGCCCACTGGCATCGCGGCGCCCGGACCCCGACACTGAGGGTGTGCGCCCGGTTACCGCGACGGCAGCGGCCGTCACCACACTCATCAGCGCCGGCGCGGCAGCGGTCGCGGCCGGCCGGTTCGCCGGCGACGTCGCCCTCAAGACGCCGCCCGGCCGACCGCTCCCCGCCGACCGCGAACTCACCGTCCACGCGACGGCCGCCGGGCAGGTCACCCTGACCCGGTCCCTCACCTCGCTGCGCCCCGGCACGTACGGGCTGACCGGCAAGGACGTCCACGCCGTCGTCGGCCCCGTGATCGACCGGGCCCACCAGGCCGCCGACACCGTCGTGCGCCGGCTGGAACGCGTCGACCACGGCATCCTCGCCCCCGGCGACAAGGTCCGCCTCACGCCCCAGGTGTACAGCGGCGACCCCGGCAGCGCGCTCGGCCTGGCCTTCCGCGAGGTGCGGATCCCTGGCGAGCTCGGCGAACTGCCCGCCTGGTACGTCCCGGCGCCCCGCCGCACGTGGGTCATCACCGTCCACGGCATCGGCGCCACCCGCGAGCACCCGCTCAACCTCCTGGGCTTCCTGCACGGCAGGCAGCTGCCCGTGCTCGACCTCGCGTACCGGGGCGACCCGGGCGCCCCCCGCTCCCCGGACGGGCTCGGCCACCTCGGCGAGTCCGAGTGGCGCGACCTGGACGCCGCGATCCGCTTCGCCGTCCGCAACGGCGCCGAGCAGGTCATCCTGTACGGCTGGTCCACCGGCGCGTCCATGGCGCTGCATGCCTGCGTGGGCTCCGCGCTCCGCGACCGGATCTCCGGCCTCGTCCTCGACTCGCCCGTGCTGGACTGGACCGACACCCTGCGCGGCCTGGCCGCCGCACGCGGGGTCCCCGCCGCGCTGCTGCCGCTGGCCGTGCGCGCCGCCCAGGGGCAGACCGGACTGCACGGCACCGCGCTCCTGGACACCTCGGTCCCGGTGACCCTGCACGTCCCCACGCTCGTGCTCCACGGCCCCGACGACACCCTGGCCCCCTTCATCCACTCCCGCCGGCTCGCCGCCGCCCGCCCCGACCTGGTCTCCCTGCACACCGTGGACCGCGCTCCGCATGCGGCGATGTGGAACGCCGACCCGGACCAGTACGAAGAGACGCTGCGCCGCTTTCTCACGCCCCTGATGTGAGGTGATGCGCCGGTTCGGCCGATTGGTCCCGGCCGGCGCGCGAGCCCGTCAACGCCGGTGACCCGGGTTCCGTTTGGGCTTTCGGGCCGTCAGGGGCAAGACTGCTCCCGTGACGTCCCGTACCCCGCGCGACTCCAGGCTGCGTCTTGTCCGCCCGCGACCCCTCGCCACCGCCCGAAGGGCCGTGACCACCCGGCGCACCAGGCCCGCGCCGCGCCCGCCCGAGGGCACCCCACCCCGGGCGGAGCTGGCCCGCCAGGCCCGGACGGTCCTCGCCGACGCCGTGCGGATCGCCCGCTGGGCGGCCCCCGGCACCACACCGCCGGCCGCCCTCGAACACGCCGCCGCCGCGCTGGACATCTCCCCGGAGCAGGTGCGCTCCGGCTGGGACCGGGCCCGGCTCGCCGGACTGGTCGAACTCCACGGCGACACGGCACGCCCCGGCTGGCGGCTGCGCGCCTGGGACCGGGACGACTCCGCGGTGCTGCGCGGCTGGGTGGCGCTGTTCGACGCCTGGTCGCTCGTCCACCCCGCGCCCCGGGGCGTCGAGTCCACCGCGGTCGCCGAGGCCGTCGAGGCCGTGCCGCAGGTCCTCTCGCTGCTCCAGCTCTCGGCCGGTCCGGTCACCGTGCCCGCCCTCCTCGACCTCCTCGGCCAGCGGGTCGCGGAACTCCACGAGGAGCGCTGCGAGGTGCCGTACGGCCCCGAGCCGCTGCCCGCCCCCGCCGAACCGGCCCCCACCGCCCACCCCCCGGCCCTCGTCGCCCGCCTGCTCGACTGGGCCCTGGAGGGGCTGGCCGACGTCGGGGCGCTCACCCTCGGCGCGGACCAGGCCACGCTGACGCCGCTCGGCAACTGGGCGGTCTGGGTCAAGCTGGAACAGATCTGCGTCGCCGCGCAGAGCCCCGCCGGCAACATCGAGCAGGCCGCCGCCGACATGCTCCTCGGTTGCGCCCGCCTCACCCCCGGCCCCGCCCGCGCCGAATACCGCGCCTGGCTGGCCGCCCGCCCCGTCGGCAGTGCCGTCGCCGAACTCCTCGACGTCGCCCGCGGCGAGGACGCGTTGTTGCGCGGCCTGGCCTTCGAGGCCCTGCGCGTGGTCGGCGCCCCCGCGGAGCCCGAGGTCCGGGCGGTCCTGACCGCCCCGTCCCTGCGCCCGTACGCGCTGCTCTGGCTCGCCGAGTACGACGGTGCGGACCCCGAGGACGCTCAGGAGGTCCTCAGCCGCGAGGAGGCCACGTGGCTCTGGGTCGACACGGCGGCGGCCGTCGCCGACCACGGTGAGACGGGCCTCCTGGTCCGCCACCTCGACTCGGCGGTCCAGGGCACGGTCCCGGCCCTCCTGGACGAGGTCCGCGCCGTCGGTCACCCCCGCACGGTCCAGGTCCTGGTGGCCCTGGCCGCGGCCCACCCGGACCCGGCCCTGGCCAAGGCGGTCCGCAAGGCGGCTTTCCAGGTCCACACGGGCGGCTCCTGACCCGGGGGCGCTGCCCCCGGACCCCCGCTCCTCAATCGCCGGAGGGGCTTGATCGTGCCGCGCGACGAACCCCAGCCCCTACATACGGCCTCGTGTGATTCAGGTCTCAGTCTCGCACCGCCCACCGACGCCGGCTCAGCGGAACGTGTCGCAGTCGCCCATGTCCCCGCTCCGGAACCCCGTGGTGAACCACTCCTGCCGCTGCGCCGCGGACCCGTGCGTCCAGGACTCGGGCGTGACCCGGCCCTGGAACCGCTCCTGGATCCGGTCGTCCCCGACCGACGCCGCCGCGTCCAGGCCGTCCCGGATGTCCGCCCGGGCGACCTCGGTGATCAGCGGCCGCCCGGTCGACTCGTCGGGCGTGGTCGTCGCGTGGTGCGCCCAGACCCCCGCGTAGCAGTCCGCCTGGAGCTCCACCCTGACCGCGTTGCTGTTCTCGCCGGTCCGCCCGTCCTGGGTCCGGCCCAGCGTCCCCATCTGGTTCTGCACGTGGTGCCCGTACTCGTGGGCGACGACATACGCCTGGGCGAACGGCCCGCCGCTCGACCCGAACTTCGTCCGCAGCTCGTCGAAGAACCCCAGGTCGAGGTAGACCTGCCGGTCACCGGGGCAGTAGAACGGCCCCACGGCCGAGGTCGCTGAGCCGCAGGCCGTGCCGACCCGGTCGGTGAACAGGACGGTCCGCGCCGTCGCGTACCGCGCGTCGCGCCGGGTGAACTCCTGACCCCAGTAGTC
The DNA here is from genome assembly GCF_045206345.1 of Streptomyces sp. NBC_00209. NCBI lineage: Bacteria > Bacillati > Actinomycetota > Actinomycetes > Kitasatosporales > Streptomycetaceae > Streptomyces > Streptomyces sp. NBC_00209. The sequence goes on from NZ_CP108121.1 coordinate 5,657,734, forward strand.
CTGCACGCTGTTGACCACCGCGACGATCCGGCAGTCGTCCCTCGTGTTGGCGTCCCGCCCGGTCCGGCACTCCCGCGCCACCTGCCCCGCCGACGACGCGGTCGCCGTCGGCGAGTCGCCCGACGAGAGCCCGAGCTGATCGGGGCCCACCCCGAAGAGCAGCCCCAGGATCAGCGCGATCACCCCGGCGATGCCCCCGCCCACGGTGGCCCGGCCGCCCGGGACGCGGCTGCCGCGTACGTCCCTGACCTCCGAGGTGTCCAGACCGGCGTCGTCGTCGAACTGCATCGCACACCCTCCGCCACGGATCACGGTCCCTTCGCCGAGTATCCGGTGATACACCCCGTAATGCCCTGTTCACGTCCTGTGCCCGGGCCGGCGCCGGACGGGGGAGCACGCGGAAAAGTCGGTGGACACCGCCAGTAGACTGGTTTCCATGGCAGTTCTCCTTGTGCGTGTGCGTGAGTAGCGGCGTCGATCCGTCAGCACCCGTCGTTCCTCCGCCCTTCCTTCCGCCCTGGAGTACCTCCCCGTGATCACCGCCTCCGGCATCGAGCTGCGCGCCGGCGCCCGTCTGCTCATCGAATCCGCCAGCTTCCGCATCGCCAAGGGCGACCGCATCGGCCTCGTCGGCCGCAACGGAGCAGGCAAGACGACCCTCACCAAGTGCCTCGCCGGCGAGGGGACCCCCTCCGCCGGCACCATCACCCGCTCCGGCGAGGTGGGCTACCTCCCGCAGGACCCCCGCACCGGCGACCTCGACGTCCTGGCCAGGGACCGGGTCCTGTCCGCCCGCGGCCTGGACGAGATCCTGCGCAAGATGCGGGAGAACGAGGAGCGGATGGCGAACGGCAAGGGCGCCACCCGCGAGAAGGCGATGAAGAAGTACGAGCGCCTGGAGACGGAGTTCCTCACCAAGGGCGGTTACGCCGCCGAGGCCGAGGCCGCCACCATCGCCGCCGCGCTCAGCCTGCCCGACCGGGTGCTCGGCCAGCCGCTGCACACCCTCTCCGGCGGTCAGCGCCGCCGCGTCGAGCTGGCCCGCATCCTCTTCTCGGATGCCGACACGCTGCTCCTGGACGAGCCGACCAACCACCTCGACGCGGACTCGATCGTCTGGCTGCGCGACTACCTCAAGTCCTACCGCGGCGGCTTCGTCGTGATCTCCCACGACGAGGAACTCGTGGAGACGGTCGTCAACAAGGTCTTCTACCTCGACGCCAACCGGTCCCAGATCGACGTGTACAACATGGGCTGGAAGCTCTACAAGCAGCAGCGCGAGGCCGACGAGAGGCGCCGCAAGCGCGAGCGCCAGAACGCCGAGAAGAAGGCCGCCGCCCTCAACGCGCAGGCGGACAAGATGCGCGCCAAGGCGACCAAGACGGTCGCCGCGCAGAACATGGCCAAGCGCGCCGACCGGCTGCTGTCCGGCCTGGACGAGGTCCGCGTCGCCGACAAGGTCGCCAAGCTGCGCTTCCCCGACCCCTCGCCCTGCGGCAAGACGCCCCTGATGGCGGAAGGGCTCTCCAAGTCCTACGGCTCGCTGGAGATCTTCACCGACGTCGACCTGGCCATCGACAAGGGCTCCCGCGTCGTCATCCTCGGCCTCAACGGCGCTGGCAAGACCACGCTGCTGCGGCTCCTCGGCGGCGCCGAGCGGCCCGACACCGGCGAGGTCGTGGAGGGGCACGGCCTCAAGCTGGGCTACTACGCCCAGGAGCACGAGACCCTGGACCCGGACCGCACGGTCCTGGAGAACATGCGCTCCGCCGCTCCCGACCTGGACCTCGTTGCCGTCCGCAAGACGCTCGGCTCCTTCCTGTTCTCCGGGGACGACGTGGACAAGCCCGCCGGGGTGCTCTCCGGCGGTGAGAAGACCCGTCTGGCCCTGGCGACCCTGGTCGTCTCCTCCGCCAACGTGCTCCTGCTGGACGAGCCCACCAACAACCTGGACCCGGCCAGCCGCGAGGAGATCCTCGGCGCGCTGCGCACGTACAAGGGCGCGGTCGTCCTCGTCACCCACGACGAGGGCGCGGTCGAGGCCCTTCAGCCGGAGCGGATCATCCTGCTCCCGGACGGCATCGAGGACCTGTGGGGTGCGGACTACCGGGACCTGGTCGCCCTGGCCTGATCCCCCGGACTGGATCATTCGGCCTACCCGAGATCCGTCATCTGTGTGAGTACGTCTCATACCTCGGCGCGGCGCCCGGCAGATAACTGCCGGGCGCACCCATTTCCGCCCCCCTGTCCGTGCGTGCCCTGACCTGGACGTTCCTTTCCGGACGCCCACGCCACACCGCGTACGAGCTGTTGGAATGAGGCATTCCGGTCGCACCGGCGCACTCCCGGGGCGCGAATCCGGTCGCAGAGACCTTGCCGAATGGGTGGCCAGGAAGCGCCCGAGGGGTGATCATGAGAGTCCAGAGCGCACTTCCCACGAGGAGGCACGGGTGGCCGAGACTCTGAAGAAGGGCAGCCGGGTGACCGGCGCCGCGCGCGACAAGCTCGCGGCAGACCTGAAGAAGAAGTACGACTCCGGTGCGAGCATCCGGGCGCTGGCCGAGGAAACGGGCCGCTCCTACGGATTCGTCCACCGGATGCTCAGCGAATCCGGCGTGACGCTCCGCGGACGCGGCGGCGCCACACGAGGCAAGAAGGCCGCGACGGCCTGACGGCCGGCAGCGGATCGGGGTACGTCACGGGACGGCCCCGGGAGTTCCTGGTCCGGGTGCGCCCACCCGGTCGGCCGTAGAGCCGATCCGGTGGTTACTGTTCAGTCACTTAGCTTGATGTGCTGACTGCACCCGAACCGGAGGCCCCGTATGACCTCGCTCGACTCCGTGCTCGACCAGGACGGCGTCCGACTCACCGTCGACGACGCGGTTGCCACGGTGACCCTCACCAACCCGGCGAAGCGCAACGCCCAGTCTCCCGCTCTGTGGCGGGCGTTGACCGAGGCCGGACGGGCCCTGCCCGGCAGTGTGCGGGTCGTCGTGCTGCGCGCCGAAGGCGTGTCGTTCTCCGCCGGACTCGACCGCCAGGCGTTCACCCCCGAGGGGTTCGACGGTGAGCCGTCGTTCCTCGACATGGGTCGTGGCCCGGAGGCCGAGCTCGACGCGCTGATCGCCGAGTACCAGGAGGCGTTCACCTGGTGGCGCCGCAACGACATCGTGTCGATCGCGGCCGTCCAGGGCCATGCCATCGGCGCGGGCTTCCAGCTCGCCCTCGCCTGTGACCTGCGCATCGTCGCCGAGGACGTCCAGTTCGCCATGCGCGAGACCAGCCTCGGCCTGGTGCCCGACCTCACCGGCACGCACCCCCTGGTGCACCTCGTCGGGTACGCCCGCGCGCTGGAGATCTGCGCCACCGGCCGCTACGTCCACGCCGAGGAGGCGGAGCGCACCGGCCTGGCCAACCTCGTCGTGCCCGCCACCGAGCTCGAAGGCGCCGCGCGCGATCTGGCGGGCGCCCTGCTGGCAGCCCCGCGTGACGCCGTCATCGAGACCAAGGCGCTGCTGGGCGGCGCCCTCTCGCGTACGTACGAGGAGCAGCGCGCCGCCGAACGGGCCGCGCAGGGCCGCCGCCTCCGCGATCTGGCGAGCGCCCTCGGCTGACGTACGGGGCGGGCCGGAACCGCAACGCGCCCTCCGGCCCGCCCTCGATCCGTACCGGGGCTCAGCCCGCCGCGCCGTCCTCCGTGACCGCCGTGACCAGCACGGCGACCGGGGGCCGCCCCTCGGCCGCCTCCGTCACCGCCTCGCGCACGGCGCGGGCCACGTCCAGCGCGCGGTGGCCGCTCTCCGTCGCCAGCTCGACGCGCACATGGTCCTCGCCCGTCCGCACCGCCGGGCCCAGCACGCCGGTCAGCGCCGCCACCCCGGCCACCGAGGCGGCGGCCCGCCCCGCGGCGTTCTCCGCGTCCACCGGACGCACCTCCACAGGCTCCGGCTCCACCCGTTCGGGCGAGCCGTCGAGCAGTCCCGTCACCCGCAGGTCCACCTCGGAGACCACCAGGCCCAGCCGGCGCGCGGCGGCCGACAGAAGGGCCGCGCGCAACGCGTCGGCGGCTGCGGGCAGGGGCCGGTCGGCCGTCGCGGTCATCGTCGCCTCGATTCGTAGGGGACCCGGCGGCAGCGCGCTCGGGGGCGGGGGGACGTGGGCGGCGGGAGCCGAGTCCGGGTCGGCCACGGCGATCCGCAGCTCACCGAGGACCGGACCGGGCTCGGGGCCCGCCACGGCCCGGCGCAGCACCGCGACCGCGGCCCGTTCCGCGATCCAGGCCCCGTCCGCCGGACCGCCCAGAGGGAGTAGCCGGCCCAGCGAGAGCCGTTGGCGTACCGCAGCCGTCCACGCGTGGGCCCTGTGCGGGCCGTCAGCCGTCGTCATGGCCACCAGACTGCCGTATCCACGGCGCGAGTCGGGGCAAGCGCCCTTAATGTGGGCAAAGTAGTCACATCTGCCCCGAAGGGAAGAGCGGCGATGACCGAGACCCCACAGCGGAACCGGCCCGAGAACCCCGACAGCAACGCCTCGGGCGGCAGCAGCCTGACCAAGCGCGGCGGAGGCGATCCCGGCACCCGCGGCCGTACGACCATCGCGGACGGAGTGGTCGAGAAGATCGCCGGAATGGCGGCACGCGACGTCGTCGGGGTGCACGCGATGGGCAGCGGCCTGTCCCGCACGTTCGGCGCGGTCCGCGACCGGGTCCCCGGCGGCTCCAAATCCGTCACCCGGGGCGTCAAGGCCGAGGTCGGCGAGACCCAGACCGCGCTGGACCTGGAGATCGTCGTCGACTACGGCGTGTCGATCTCCGACGTCGCCCGCGATGTACGGGAGAACGTCGTCGCGGCCGTCGAGCGCATGACCGGCCTGGAAGTGGTCGAGGTCAACATCGCCGTCAGCGACGTGAAGCTGCCCGACGAGGACGACGATGACGACGAGTCAGAGTCCCGCGTCCAGTAGTCCCGGCGTCCCCGAGCGGTTGAGGAGCACACGATGAGCATGGCTGTGGCCGGTCTGCTGGCCGGCATGGCGCTCGGTTTCGCCGGATACTTCGGCGGATTCGGAGCCTTTGTGCTGGTGGCCGCCCTCGGAGCGGTCGGCTTCGTCGCCGGCCGCTTCGCCGACGGCGATCTGGAACCCGGCGACTTCTTCCGCAGTCGCGAGCGCGGCGACCGACGGCGGTGACGGAGGTGTCGGGGGCGAGCGGCCCGGTCTCGGCCGGGGAACGGGGAGAGACGCGGATCGCCGACCGGGTGGTCGCGAAGATCGCCGCCCAGGCGGCCAAGGAGGCGGTCGACACGACCCCGAAGGAGGCGGCGTCGCCGCGTGCCACGGTCACCGTGCACCGTGACACCGCCCGCGTACGGGTGAGCCTGGAGCTGGGATATCCCACGGACATCGGCCACCAGTGCGGTGCCGTGCGTCGACGGGTCGCCGAGCGGGTAAAGGCGTTGGCGGGGATGGAGGTGCCCGAAGTGGCCGTCCAGGTCGAACGCCTGCATCCCACCGGAGCGAGCCTGGCGGCACAGGGGAGGATTCGATGACCGAGCCCCACGACCCGGACGACGGCACAAGGCGACCGCCCGATGGCGGGGCGGTGGAACACGGCAGTGTCCTCGCGCTCGACCAGTCGGCCTCCTCCGCGGCCTACGACCCCGCGCCCGGCAAGGAACGGCCCGAAGGCGGCGCGGGGCGCTTCTGGGCCGCCCGCCGCATCCCCGCCGGCATCGTCGCCGCGGTGATCCTCGGCGCGAGCGGCCTGCTCCTCTACGACGTGGCGGCGGTCCGCGCCGGACACCCCGCGATGCGGTGGCGCCGCAGCCTCGCGGACGAGCTCGCGACCCGGCGGCTGGACGACGTCTGGGTGCTGACCGGCGCGTCCGTCGCGGCCGCCCTCGGGCTCTGGCTGCTGCTCCTCGCGCTCACGCCCGGGCTGCGCGACCTGCTGCCGATGCGCCGCGAACACACCGACGTGCGCGCCGCGCTCGACCGGACGGCGGCCGCCATGGTGCTGCGCGACCGGGCCGTCGAGGTGGCCGGCGTCCAGTCGGTCCGGGTCCGCATGGGCCGGAGCAAGGTGGGGGTGCGTGCCCTCTCGCACTTCCGGGAACTGGACGACGTACGGGCCGACCTGGACACCGTGCTCTCCACAGGCATCCGGGAACTGGGACTGGCCAGGCAGCCGAGCCTGTCGGTCCATGTCCGCCGGCCGGCGAAGAAGGGGTGAACGGCGTGCTCAGGACCGTCAACCGGGTACTGCTGGGGCTGGCCGGACTGGTGCTGCTCTGCGTGGGCGGCGGGGTGCTCGCCGCGGCGGCGGGCCTCTCCGTGCCCTCCTGGTGGCCCTGGTACGGCAAGAACGACGTCCTGCTCAGCGAGGCGGACCGGGACCGCTGGCGCGGCGAGGGCTGGTGGTGGCCGACGGTGATCGCGGTCCTCGCCGTCCTCGTGGTCCTCGCCCTGTGGTGGCTGCTGGCCCAGCTCCGTCGCTCCCGCCTCAACGAGGTGCTGGTGGACAGCGGCGACGGCGAGGGCGCCCTGCTGCGCGGTCGCGCCCTGGAGGGGGTGCTCGCCGAGGAGGCGGGCGCCCTGGACGGGGTCGCCCGCGCCCAGGTCACCCTGACCGGCAAGCGCTCCACCCCGGCCGCCCGGGTCCGGCTGCTGATGGAGCCGCACGCCGCGCCCGACGAGGCGCTGGGGCGGCTGAGCGACGAGGCGCTGGCCCATGCCCGGGACTCCGCCGGGCTGGCCCGGCTGCCCGCCGAGGTCCGGCTCAAGGCCGTCAAGCACCGGGCCGCGCGGGTGAGCTGACGGGCGGTGATACGGCGGTGGCGCGGGCTCCGCGCCGCCGCCGTATCACCGCCCGCGGCCAGGGCGTGTCCGCAAAGTCCCGTCTGGCCCGCGGCGTCTGGCACGCACTCTCGCCGCACCGGCCGAAATCCCAAGTACGTCCAGTACGAGGGATTGCGGCCGGCACGCCGAGAGCACGCACCAGACGCCGCGGGCCACGCCCTTCGGGCGTACGACGGGACTTTGCGGACACGCCCTAGAAGCCGTGCCGGTAGCCGCCGTCGACCGGCACCATGATGCCCGTCAGGTACGAGGCGGCCGGGGACAGCAGGAACGCGGCCGTGCGGCCGAACTCCTCCGGGGTGCCGTAGCGGCGCAGCGGGATGTTCGCCTCGTTGGTGTTGCGCGCGGCCTCCGCGTCGCCCGACAGCGCGTCCAGCTCCCGCACCCGGTCCGTGTCGATCCGGGCCGGCAGCAGCCCCACGACCCGGATGCCGCGCGGACCGAGCTCGTCGGCCATCGACTTCGCGGCGCCCGCCAGGCCGGGGCGCAGCCCGTTGGAGAGGGTCAGCCCGGGAATCGGCTCGTGGACGGAGCCGGAGAGCACGAAGCCGATGACCCCGCCCTCGCCGAGCGCCGCGGCGGCCGCCCTGGCCAGCCGTACCGCTCCCAGGAAGACGGACTCGAAGGCCGTCCGCCACTGCTCGTCGGTGTTGTCCGCGATCCCGCCCGGCGGCGGACCGCCGACGCTGATGAGGATGCCGTCGAGCCGGCCCAGGCCCTCCCGGGCGGCCTCCACCAGCCGTTCGGCCGCCGCCGGGTCGCCGTTGTCGGCGGCGAGACCGACGGCGTCCGGGCCCAGGTCGGCGGCGGCCTGCTGGGCGCGCTGCTCGTCCCGGCCGGTGATGACCACCTTCGCGCCGTCCGCCACCAGGGCCCGCGCGGTGGCGTAGCCGAGCCCGCGCGTCGCTCCGGTGACGATGTACACACGGTCCTTCAGTCCAAGATCCATGGCCCTATCCTGCCGTGCCGCCCCCGGCGTCGTCCTCGGCGGCCCGCACTTCGGCCGGCTGCGCCTCGGCCAGTGCGACCGCCGTGCCGACCAGGCCGATATGGCTGAACGCCTGCGGGAAGTTGCCGAGCTGGCGCCCCGCCGCCGTGTCGTACTCCTCGGCCAGCAGGCCCACGTCGTTGCGCAGGGCGAGCAGCCGCTCGAAGAGCTCGGTGGCCTCCTCGGTGCGCCCGGTCATGCGCAGGGCGTCCGCCAGCCAGAACGAGCAGGCCAGGAAGGCGCCCTCGTCGCCCGGCAGCCCGTCGATCGAACCGCCGTCCGTGCTGTAGCGGCGCACCAGGCCGCCGCTGCCCAGCTCCTCGCGCACCGCGTCCACCGTGCCGATCACCCGCGGGTCGTCCGGCGGCAGGAAGCCGGTCCGGGCGATCAGGAGCGTCGCGGCGTCCAGCTCCCGGGAGCCGTACGACTGGGTGAAGGTGTTGCGCACCGGGTCGTAGCCCCTGTCGCACACCTCCCGGTGCACGGCGTCCCGCATCGCCCGCCAGCGGTCGGCGTCCCCGGCCAGCGAGGGGTCGCCCTCCAGGCTGCGTACCGCCCGGTCGGCCGCGACCCAGGCCATCACCTTGGAGTGCACGAAGTGGCGCCGCTGCCCGCGGATCTCCCACAGCCCCTCGTCCGGCTCCCGCCAGGTGGACTCCAGGAAGCCGAGCAGGCTGAGCTGGAGGCTCCAGGCGTGCGGCTTGTCGTCCAGGCCCGCGTCCCGGGCCAGCCGGAGCGAGTCGATGACCTCCCCGTACACATCCAGCTGGCGCTGGCGCACCGCCGCGTTGCCGATCCGGACCGGGGCGGAGTTCTCGTAACCGCGCAGCCACGGCAGCTCGGACTCGGGGAGTCTGCGCTCGCCGGCCAGCCCGTACATGATCTGGAGGTCCGCCGGGTCCCCGGCGACCGCGCGCAGCAGCCAGTCCCGCCAGGCGGCGGCCTCCTCCAGATAACCGGCCGAGAGCAGTGCGCCGAGGGTGAGCGTGGAATCCCGCAGCCAGCAGAAGCGGTAGTCCCAGTTCCGTACGCCGCCGATCTCCTCCGGGAGCGAGGTCGTCGCGGCCGCCACGATGCCGCCCGTCGGGCCGAAGGTGAGCGCCTTGAGGGTGATCAGCGAGCGGATCACGGCGTCCCGGTACGGCCCCTGGTACTTGCAGCGGGCGGACCACTCGGCCCAGTCGGCCAGGGTGTTCTCCAGCGCCTCGTAGGGGTCGACGCGCTTGGGCCGGGGTGAGTGCGAGGGGTGCCACGTGAGGACGAAGGCCACCTTCTCGCCCTTGGACACGGTGAAGGACGAACAGGTGGAGAACTGCTGGCCCCACGTCTTGACCGGTGGTTCGCTGCGCAGCCAGGCGGAGTCCGGCCCGGCGACCGCGACCCGGTGGCCGTCCGTACGGCGCATCCAGGGCACGATGGACCCGAAGTCGAAGCGCAGCCGGATCACGGACGCCATCTCGACGGTGCCGCTGACCCCTTCGACGATCCGCATCACGTCCGGCTCCTTGTCGCGCTGCGGCATGAAGTCGATGACCTTGACGGTGCCGGTGCGCGTCTCCCAGTACGTCTCCAGGACCAGGGAGTCGCCCGCGTAGCCGCGCCGGGTGCAGGTGTCCGCGCCCTTGGGTGCGATCCGCCAGTGGCCGTTGTCCTCGTCGCCGAGCAGGGCGGCGAAGCAGGCGCCCGAATCGAAGCGGGGCAGGCACAACCAGTCGACAGAACCGTTTTTGCCGACCAGGGCCGCGGTCTGGAGATCGCCGATGAGGGCGTAGTCCTCGATGCGTGGGGTCACGTTCAGGCGTCTTCCCGAACCCGGCCTCCGTTAAGCAGACTGTGTGCCAGGAGAGGCGGGAGTCACGCCTGGGCGGGCTCGGGCTCCGGCTCCGGTGTCGCGTCCTCGGCGGCAGCGGCGGCCGCCTCCGCGGCGGCGATCCGGTCGCGCTTCTCGCGCCGGGCCAGGACCACGAAGCCCACCGGGACCCCGGCGGCGAACAGCCACCACTGCACGGCGTACGCCATGTGCGGGCCGATGGAGCTGTCGTCGGGGGCCTCGATCGGTTCCGGCGAGCCGCTCTTCGGCGCCGGGGCGGTGAGCTCGACGTAGCCGCCGAGCACCGGGCGGTCGAGCAGCCGGGCCTGCTGGGCGCTGCTGATCAGCATCACCTGACGGTCCGGAAGGTCCGAGATGTCCTTGATGCCGCTCGCGCCGGTCGTCTCGTCGGCCTTGAGCCGCCCGGTGACGGTGACCTCGCCCCTCGGGGCGGCCGGTACGTCGGGGAAGGCGTGCTGGTCGTCGGCGGAGGGGACCCAGCCCCGGTTGATCAGGACCGTGCCGCCGCCCTTGAGGTCGAACGGGACCAGTACATGGACGCCGATGGAGCCGTCGGTGGCGGTCCTGCGGCGGACGACGACCTCGTGCTTCTCGTCAAAGGTCCCGGTGGCCGTCACGGCGCGCCAGTAGTCCGAGCGCGGAACGGTGTGGCCGGGGGAGGTGAGCGCGGACACGGCGACCGGGTCCGCCTTCAGATTGCGCGAGATCAGGGCGTTCTGCGCGACCTTGTGCTCGTGCCGGTGCAGCTGCCAGAAACCCAGCTCGATCATCGTGGGGATGAGGACGAGCGAGAGGAGGGCGAGGATCAGCCACTGCCGGGTCATCAGGAAGCGGTACACCCCACGACGGTACAACCGGCCGCGGGGCGACTCGCGCACGGGGTGGCCGAAGGGGTGGCCGCCCCGTGTCCTCAGACGCGGTCCACGATGCCCACCTTCCCCTCCGCGCGGGCGCAGTGCCCGCCGCAGAACCAGTGCCCGTCGACCTCGACGCCCTGGCCGATGACCTGGACCCGGCAGTGCTCGCAGATGGGCGCCATGCGGTGGATGGCGCAGGCGAAGCAGTCGAAGACGTGCACCGCGCCCTGCGCGTGCACCTCGAAGGACATCCCGTAATCGTTTCCGCAGACCTCACAACGTGCCATGCGCCACAGGGTGGGACCCGGAGGCGGCGGCGGGCGGCCGGCGGGCGGCGAGTCGCCCCCGGTTCACTCCGATGACGGCGTGGGCGCGGGCACCTTCGCGACGGCCGGGGCGACATCGCGCAGGAGATGTGTGAAGGCGCTCTCGTCCAGGACCGGGGTGCCGTACGTCTTCGCCTTCACCGTCTTCGACGTCGCCGAGTCCGGGTCGTTGGTGACGAGCAGGCTGGTCAGTCGGGAGACGCTGGTCGCCACGTGCAGCCCCGCCTCCACCGCCCGGTCCTCCAGCAGTTCGCGGTCGACCGAGGTGTCCCCGGAGAACGCCACCCGCATGCCCTGCTTGAGTGGTTTGTCCTTCTCGTACCGTCCCGGGTTCGGATACGGGCAGGCCGGACGCTTCCGCGAGGCGCGCCAGGTGCCGTGTCCCCCGTACGAGGACGAGGAGCCGGACCGCGGGGTCACCGGCGAGTGGGACCACTCGGTCAGCGGCAGGCACTCCAGGAGCGGCAGCCGCACCCCGTCCCGCGCCGCCGCGTGCAGGCTCGGGCGGAACGCCTCCGCCAGCACCCGCGCGTCGTCCAGCGCGTGGTGCGCGTGCTGCTGGACCACGCCGAAGTGCTCCGCGAGGGACGCCAGCTTGTGGTTGGCCAGCGGCAGCCGGAGCTCCTTGGCCAGCGCGATGGTGCACAGCCGCTGCCGCACCGGCGCGGTGACCGAGGCGCGCGCGTACTCCCGCGCCAGCATCGACCAGTCGAACGCGGCGTTGTGCGCGACGAGCACCCGGTCCGCGAGCCGTTCGGACAGCTCGGCGGCGATCTCCGGGAAGAGCGGCGCCCCCTCCAGCACGTCACTCGTCAGCCCGTGGATCCAGACCGGCCCCGGATCGCGCTCCGGATTGACCAGCGTGTACCAGTGGTCCTCGACGTCGCCCCGCGCGTCCAGGCGGTAGACGGCAGCGGACACTATCCGGTCGTCCCGGGCGAGCCCGGTGGTCTCCACGTCGACCACCGCGTACCCCTGCGGGTAGGCGGCGGGCCACGGTGCTGCGGTCTGCGGGTCGTCGAGCATGGTCACAGAGAATACGGGCCGACTCGGACAGTCCCCTATTCGGTGGGCGTCCGTGCCCGGTGGCGCCGCGAGGTGAGACCATCCCGGGATGACGCGAGCGCCGGAGCACGACGAACCTCACGGTGGCGGGCTGGGTACCCGGCTCAACTGGCTGCGGGCCGCGGTGCTCGGGGCGAACGACGGTGTGGTGTCCACCGCCGGGCTCGTCGTCGGTGTGGCCGGAGCCACCGACGACCGGGGTGCCCTGCTGACGGCCGGGCTGGCCGGGCTGCTCGCCGGGTCGTTGTCGATGGCGGCCGGCGAGTACGTCTCGGTGTCCACCCAGCGCGATTCGGAGAAGGCCGCGCTGGCCACGGAGAAGCGGGAGCTCCTGGAGACCCCGGAGGCGGAACTCGCCGAGCTGGCGGGCCTGTTGGAGGGCAAGGGGCTGAGCCGCGAGGTGGCCCGGGAGGCCGCCGTCCAGCTCACCGAGCGCGACGCGCTGCGCGCCCACGCGGAGGTCGAGCTCGGCATCGACCCGGACGACCTCACCAACCCCTGGCACGCGGCGGGCGCCAGCTTCCTCGCGTTCACGGTCGGCGCCGTGCTGCCGTTGCTCGCGATCGTGCTGCCCCCGGCCGCCGCCCGGGTCCCGGTGACCGTGCTCTCCGTCCTCGCGGTGCTGGCCGTGACCGGTTGGTGGAGCGCCCGCCTGGGCGAGGCCGCCCCCGGCCGGGCGGTGCTCCGCAACATGGGCGGGGGAGCGGTGGCCATGGCGGTGACGTACGTTGCGGGGCATCTGCTGGGGGCGGCGGGGGTGTGAGGCCCGGTACGGCGCGCACCCTGTCGGAAGTCACCAAAGAGCGCTGACCGCAGGTCTCCCATACTTGTTGGTAACAACATCTGGTCCCCGGCCGACCCCGGCCCTACCGTGCAGGCATGCCGACGAACCTGCCCGACGTAGTGCTCTGGTCCATACCGGCCTTCGTCCTGCTCACCGTTCTGGAGATGGCGCTGCACCACTTCCATCCCGACGAGGACGCCGCCGGGTACGAGGCGAAGGACGCCGCCACCAGCATCACCATGGGGCTGGGCAGTCTGGTCTTCGACCTGATGTGGAAAGTGCCCATCGTCGCGCTCTACACCGCGGTGTACGAACTGACGCCGCTGCGCGTCCCGGTCCTGTGGTGGACGGTCCCGCTGATGCTGCTCGCGCAGGACTTCTTCTACTACTGGTCCCACCGCGGCCACCACGTCATCCGCATCCTGTGGGCCTGCCACGTCGTGCACCACTCCAGTGAGAAGTTCAACCTCTCCACCGCGCTGCGCCAGCCCTGGACCTCGCTGACGTCCTGGCCGTTCTATCTGCCGCTCATCGCGTGCGGGGTGCACCCGGCGGCGCTCGCGTTCTGCTCGTCGGCCAACCTCGTCTACCAGTTCTGGGTGCACACCGAGCGGATCGACAAGCTGCCCCGGCCCTTCGAGTACGTGCTCAACACGCCCTCCCACCACCGGGTGCACCACGCCTCGCAGGGCGGCTACCTCGACCGCAACTTCGGCGGCATCCTCATCGTGTGGGACCGCTGGTTCGGCTCGTTCGCCCAGGAGACGGCGCGGCCGGTCTACGGGCTCACCAAGAACATCCACACGTACAACCCGCTGCGCGTCGCCACCCACGAGTACGCCGCCATCGCCCGCGACGTCCGCGCCGCGAGCGGCTGGGGCGAGCGGGCCGGGCGCGTCTTCCGCGGCCCGGGCTGGCAACCGGCCGCGGCCCGCACCGCCCCGGCGACCGTCCCCGCAGCCGTGGCCGCGCCCGCCCCGGAGGGCACCGCATGAACGAGCGCTTCGCCCGGCCCCTGCTCATCGCCTTCCTCGTCGCGTGCGCCGTCGACCTCGTCGGCGTGCTCACCGGCCCCGACTGGCTCCACCTCGGCGCCAAGCCGCTCCTGATGCCGCTGCTCGCCGGGTACGCCCTCGCCCGGCGCGGGCCCAGGCTGCTGATCGCGGCGCTGCTGTGCGGCTGGGCGGGTGACGTGTTCCTGCTGGTCGACTCCGACCTGGCGTTCCTCGTCGGGATGGCCGGGTTCGCCGCCGGGCACGTCTGCTACCTGGTGCTGTTCGGCCGGGCGCGCGGGGCCCTGATCCCGGCGCTCGTGTACGCCGTCGTGCTCACCGTGTTCCTCGTCCTGATCTGGGACGGGCTGCCGGCCGGGCTGCGGATCCCGATGGCCGGCTACAGCCTGCTGCTGACCGCCATGGCGTACCGCTCCGGCGTCCTCGGCCGGTACGCGGCGACCGGCGGGGCCCTCTTCCTGCTCTCCGACGCGCTCATCGCCACCGGCATCGCGGACTGGCCGCAGCTCCCGGCCCCCGGCTTCTGGGTGATGCTCACGTACGTGGCCGCACAGCTCCTGCTCACCCTGGGGGTGCTCGCCCCGGCCCGGCAGGAAGCCGGCCCGGGGGCGTACCGTGAAAGGAGTATCAGCATCTGAGATCAGCAAGGACCCCCACGCATGCGCGCCACCGTTATCCACGCCCCCCACGACATCCGCGTCGAGGAGGTGCCCGACCCGGTGATCCAGCAGCCCACCGACGTGGTGCTGAGGGTCCTGCGGGCCTGCATCTGCGGCAGCGACCTGTGGGCCTACCGGGGTGAGTCCGCCCGGCAGCCGGGTCAGCGCATCGGCCACGAGTTCCTCGGGATAGTAGAGGAGGCCGGGTCCGAGGTGCGCGGGTTCTCCGCCGGGGACCTGGTCGTCGCCCCGTTCGTCTGGTCCGACGGCACCTGCGCGTACTGCGCCGAGGGCCTGACCACCTCCTGCCCGCAGGGCGGCTTCTGGGGCTCGGTGGGCTCCGACGGCGGGCAGGGCGAGGCCGTCCGCGTCCCGCACGCCGACGGCACCCTGGTCGCCCTGCCCGCCGCCGCGGCCGCCGACGACCGGCTGCTCACCGGCCTGCTGGCCCTCTCCGACGTGCTCGGCACCGGCCACCACGCGGCGGTCGGCGCGGGCGTACGGGCCGGCTCGACCGTCGCCGTCGTCGGGGACGGGGCCGTCGGGCTGTGCGGAGTGATGGCCGCCAAGCGGCTCGGCGCCGAGCGGATCATCGCGCTCGGCCGGCACACGGCGCGCACGGACATCGCCCGGGACTTCGGTGCCACCGACGTCGTCGCCGAGCGCGGCGACGCGGCGGTCGCGGCCGTACGGGAGCTGCTCGGCGGCGAGGGCGCGCACTGCGTGATCGAGGCCGTGGGCACCGAGCAGTCGATGCGCACCGCCGTCGGCATCACCCGGGACGGCGGGGCGATCGGCTACGTTGGCGTCCCGCACGGCAGCGGCACCGGACTCGACCTCGGCGACATGTTCAACCGGAACATCGCGCTGCGCGGCGGCGTCGCCCCCGTGCGCACGTACATCCCGGAACTGCTGCCCGACGTGCTGGACGGCACCATCGACCCCTCGCCCGTCTTTGACCTGTCCGTCGGGCTCGAAGACGTACCGGCCGGCTACAAGGCGATGGACGGGCGGACGGCGCTGAAGGTCCTCATCACGCCGTGAATCACCCGTGACCCGGAGGCCCGGGGGCCGGGACGCACCGGCCCCGGACCCCGGGCTCACCAGCGCACGGCGTCCAGCGCGTCGACCACACCGGCCCCATAGAAGCCGTTGCGGTTCTTGCCGCCCTCGCAGACCGCGTCGGCCGTGCCGTCACCGTCGATGTCGTACGGCGCGTCGCACGCCTTCGCGTCCGCCTCCAGCGCCAGCAGCGCCTTGACGGCGGCGGGCGGGGCGTACGGGTGCTTCGACTTGATCAGGGCCACGACACCGGCGACATGCGGGGACGCCATCGACGTACCGGCCTTGTAGCCGTACGTGCCGCCCGGCAGCGTCGAGAGGATGAGGCCGCTCGTCGCCGGGGGCTCGGGGGTCTGGTAGATGGTCGAGTCCCCGCCGGGCGCGGCCACGTCGATGACCCCGTTCCCGTAGTTCGAGTACGACGCCTTCAGGCCCTTCGCGCCCGTCGCCGAGACCGTGACGACGCCCGGGAGCATCGTCGGGATGTCCAGGCACTGGCGCGGGTCGACGGTCCGGCCGCCCGGGGTGGAGTCGTTCGGGCTGGTCGTGTCCTCGATGGAGTCCGCCGCCAGGTCCTCGGCGGAGTTCCCGGCGGCCGCGACGTTGACCGCGCCCTTCAGCTCGGCGTACCGGGTGGCCCGGTACACGGCTTCGACCAGGGCGCCCTGGTCCGGGTCGTTCTTGCAGTTGTACATCCACGGGTCGGTGTAATAGCTGTTGTTGGTGACGTCCACCCCGTGCTCGGCCGCCCAGACGAAGCCGCAGACGACGGACTCGGTGTAGAAGAAGCCGTCCGGGTTGGCGACCTTGATGCCGGACACCTTCACGCCCGGCGCCACGCCCGTCACGCCGATGCCGTTCTTGGCCGCCGCGATGGTGCCGGCGACATGGGTGCCGTGGTCGCTCTCGCCGGGGTTCGGACGCCAGGCGCCGTCCGTGGTGTCCGGTGCGCCCGACGCGCAGTTCGCGGAGGCCGCGCGGTCGAAGTTGGGCGCGAGGTCCGGGTGGGTGTCGTCCACGCCGGTGTCGATGACCGCGACGGTCACCTCGGAGCTGCCCAGCGACTTCTGGTGGGCCTTGTCCGCCTTGATGGCCGGCAGGTCCCACTGCAACGGCTCCATCGGGTCCTGGTCCGCCGTCGCCTTCGCCGCCGCGGCCTTCTCCTGCGCCGCCGTCAGGGGCTGCTCGACCCCGATGTCCTTGGTGGCCTGGGGCACGATCGGGTTGGTGCGCGTGGCACCCGCCGACTGGACGCCCCTGACCTTCCGGACCGTCTTCGCGAAGTCCGGGTTCGTCGAGTGGACGACGATGACGCCGATCCGGTCGTAGGCGATCACCACCGTGCCGCCGGCCCGTTCTATCGCCTTGCGCACCTGCCTGACGGTGCCCGGACCGCCCTGGGTGTTGACCACGTACGACAGTTCCGGTCCGTCCGCCGGCACCGCCGCCGCGGGGGCACCGTGCCCCTCCGGGGCGGCGGAGGCGACCCCCGCCGGCAGGAAGCCGAGCGAGGCGGTGAGGGCCAATCCGACGGGCAGCGTCAGTGCGCGCGTCCGTCCGGATCCCAGATGAGCCATGGGGTCTCCACTTCATCCGTGTCAGCCGACCGGACACCAGGCGTGTCCGGTCGCGTACATGACCAGTGAAGCTAGCGCCGATCATCCCGGCACATCAATCGATTCGCGCGAACACGTGCACATCGGACCCCCCGAAGGGGTGGCGAAGAGAAGCGGCGAACCCAAGTGAACCGCTTCGCCGCGCGTTGCGTGCCGTTGTCAGGGGAAGCGCACCACCACCCCCCGAACACGAGGTCCCCAGTGCAACCGACCGTCCCCACCACCGCACCCGCGTCGCGAGGAGAATCCGTGGCTACCGATGCACCGCCGCCCGAGGGCGGTCCGGAGAAGAGCCCTGCCCAGCCCACGACCGAGGCGTTCCTCGCGGAGCAAGGCAGCGCGGAGTTCGGCGAACTGCGCCGCGCCCACCGCTCGTTCGCCTTCCCGCTGACCGTCGCCTTCGTCCTCTGGTACCTGCTGTACGTGCTGCTCTCCAATTACGCGGGCGGCTTCATGGGCACCAAGGTCTTCAGCAACATCAACGTGGCCTTCGTCTTCGGCCTCGCCCAGTTCGTCACCACCTTCCTCATCGCCTGGCTCTACTCGCGCCACGCCAACGCGAAGCTCGACCCGAAGGCCGAGGCCATCAAGTCCCGTATGGAGGCCGACGTATGAGCGCCGCGTACCACTCCCACACCGCCGTGACCCTCGCCGCCTCGTCCACCAGCGAGCACCGGCCGCTCATCATCACGCTGTTCGCGGTCTTCGTCGCCGCCACCCTCGGCATCACCGTCTGGGCCGGCCGCCAGACCCGCAGCGCCTCCGACTTCTACGCGGGCGGGCGGCAGTTCACCGCCTTCCAGAACGGACTCGCGGTCTCCGGCGACTACATGTCCGCCGCGTCCTTCCTCGGCATCGCCGGCGCCATCGCCCTCTTCGGCTACGACGGCTTCCTCTACTCCATCGGCTTCCTCGTCGCCTGGCTGGTGGCGCTCCTGCTCGTCGCCGAACCCCTGCGCAACTCGGGCCGTTACACCATGGGCGACGTCCTCGCCTACCGGATGCGCCAGCGCCCGGTGCGCACCGCGGCGGGCGTCTCCACCATCATCGTGTCGATCTTCTACCTGCTGGCGCAGATGGCGGGCGCCGGAGCACTGGTCACCCTGCTCCTCGGCATCAGCAGCGACGGCGGAAAGATCCTCATCGTTGCGCTGGTCGGCGTACTGATGATCGTCTACGTCACCATCGGCGGCATGAAGGGCACCACCTGGGTCCAGATGGTCAAGGCCGTCCTGCTCATCGCCGGCGCCCTCCTGATGACCCTCATGGTGCTGTGGAAGTTCGACTTCAACGTCTCCGACCTGCTGGGCACCGCCGCCGAGAAGAGCGGCCACGGCTCCGCGTTCCTGGAGCCCGGCCTGAAGTACGGCGCCACCGGCACCTCGAAGCTGGACTTCCTCTCCCTCGGCCTCGCCCTGGTCCTCGGCACCGCGGGGCTCCCGCACATCCTGATCCGCTTCTACACCGTGCCCACCGCCAAGGCCGCCCGTAAGTCCGTCAACTGGGCCATCGGCATCATCGGCGCCTTCTACCTGATGACCATCGCCCTGGGCTTCGGCGCCGCCGCGCTCATCGGCCCGAAGAACATCGCGGCGCCCGGCAACACCGCCGCCCCGCAACTCGCCGAATACCTCGGCGGTGTCGGCACCACCGGCGGCGCGGTCATGCTCGCCGTCATCTCCGCGGTCGCCTTCGCCACCATCCTCGCCGTCGTCGCCGGACTGACCCTCGCCTCCTCGTCCTCCTTCGCGCACGACATCTACGCCAACGTCATCCGCAAGGGCCAGGCCACCGAGCAGGAGGAGATGAAGGCCGCCCGCTGGTCCACCGTCTTCATCGGCGCCGCCGCGATCGTCCTCGGTGTCTTCGCCCGCGACATGAACGTCGCCGGGCTCGTCGCCCTGGCCTTCGCCGTCGCCGCGTCCGCCAACCTGCCGACGCTCCTCTACAGCCTCTTCTGGAAGCGCTTCACCACCCAGGGCGCGCTGTGGTCGATCTACGGCGGCCTGGCCTCCTCCGTGATCCTGGTGCTGTTCTCGCCGGTCGTCTCCGGCAACGAGAAGTCCTCGATGTTCAAGGGCGTCGACTTCGCCTGGTTCCCGCTGGAGAACCCCGGCCTGATCTCCATCCCGCTCGGCTTCCTGCTCGGCTGGATCGGCTCGCTCCTGTCCAAGGAGGAGCCCGACAAGGGCAAGTACGCCGAACTGGAGGTCAAGTCCCTCACCGGCATCGGAGCCCACTGACCCGTGCCCGTACGAGGCTGCGTCGTAGGGTCCTACGACGCGGCCTCGCCGCACCTCGTGCCAAACGGGCCCCCTCCGCCGCCTCCGGTCTCGCGTAGGCTCGAAAGAGTCAGCTACCGCGACCGGGAAGTCACCGGGGGAGGGGGCCCACCATGCTCATCGACACCTACGACAGGGTCGCCACCGACCTGCGCGTCTCGCTCACCGACCGGTGCAACCTGCGCTGCACCTACTGCATGCCCGAGGAGGGCCTGCAGTGGCTGGGCAAGCCCGACCTGCTCACCGACGACGAGATCGTCCGGCTGGTCCGCATCGCCGTCACCACGCTCGGCGTCACCGAGGTCCGCTTCACCGGCGGCGAACCGCTGCTGCGCCCCGGCCTCGTCTCCATCGTCCAGCGCTGCGCCGAGCTGGACCCCCGCCCGAGGATGTCCCTCACCACCAACGGCATCGGGCTGAAGCGGACCGCCGCCGCCCTCAAGGACGCCGGACTCGACCGGGTCAACGTCTCGCTCGACACCCTGCGGCCCGAGGCGTTCAAGACCCTCACCCGCCGCGACCGCCACCACGACGTGCTGGCCGGTCTGGAGGCCGCCCGCGAGGCCGGACTCACCCCCGTCAAGGTCAACACCGTCCTGATGCCGGGGCTCAACGACGACGAGGCCCCCGACCTGCTCGCCTGGGCCGTCGAGCACGGTTACGAGCTCCGCTTCATCGAGCAGATGCCGCTGGACGCCCAGCACGGCTGGAAGCGCGACGGCATGATCACCGCGGGCGACATCCTCGCCTCGCTGCGCACCCGCTTCGACCTCACCCCGGAGGACGACGGCGAGCGCGGCTCCGCCCCCGCCGAGCGCTGGACCGTCGACGGCGGACCGCACCGGGTCGGCGTCATCGCCTCCGTCACCCGCCCCTTCTGCCGGGCCTGCGACCGCACCCGGCTCACCGCCGACGGACAGGTCCGCACCTGCCTGTTCGCCCGCGAGGAGACCGACCTGCGCGGGGCGCTGCGCTCGGACGCGCCCGACGAGGAGATCGCCCGTATCTGGAAGCAGGCGATGTGGGGCAAGAAGGCCGGGTCCGGCCTCGACGACCCGAGCTTCCTCCAGCCCGACCGCCCCATGTCCGCGATCGGCGGCTGACCCCACCCCCTTACGGGGAGGTGGGGCGCGACTCCCACTCCGCCAGCGTCACCACGTCCTTGAGGAAGCCCCGCGCCCCGAGGAACGAGGACAGGTGCTCCCGGTGCTCCTCGCAGGCCAGCCACGTCTTGCGGCGCTCCGGCGTGTGCAGCTTCGGGTTGTTCCAGGCCAGCACCCAGACGGCGTCGGCCCGGCAGCCCTTGGCCGAACACAGGGGGGCGGGATTCTCGGCGGATTCGGGGGAGTTCACGGACCCAACCCTAGGACGCGTCCCCTGCGGGAAAGAAAGCGGGGGAAAAGGCGACGCCGGGCAGCCACGGGGGGAGCTGCCCGGCGTCGGTCCGTCGCTCCGACGGGGGATGCGGAGCGCCTGCAAAGTATGTCACGCACACCCTGCCGCGGTGCACCGGAACTTCATGATTGATCTGAGCTTTTCTTGAGCTTGGGCCCGCCGTGGGTTCAGCCGTGCTCCGGCCCATCCGAAGACCGGAAACCGCGTCCGGACTGCGGTGAGGGCGTCGCCGCACCGGCTTCGAGCGCCGGGTGCGACTGGGGCGGCAGGGCGAACGTGGACGGCAGCGAGGGGCTGGTCTCGCGGCCCGCGTTGGCGATGACGACGGCCACGTACGGCAGCAGCACCCCGAGGCCGAGCGCCACGAACGCGATGTGCCGCTCCACGTTCCACAGGACCGCGGCGGCCACCACCGACACCGTGCGCACCGACATCGAGATCACATAGCGGCGCTGTCTGCCGCGCACGTCATCGGCGAGCCCCTGCCGGGCCCCCGTGATCCGGAAGACCTCCGCACCACCCTGTTTGCGCACCACGTCCCCACCAACCTTCCCCGGACCCGGACCGGCCGCTCCTACGCTACGCCCGGCTTTCGGCGCGTACGAGACCGGGGCACGCCCATTGCGTACATTCCGGCCCTCGCCCGCACGGACCCGCACGACATGCGGTGGCGCGCCGCAGCGTCGACACTGGGCGGGACATGCGCGACACGGCGTCGCACAAGGAGGCAGCACATGGGCTGGTTGTGGGCAATCATCGTGGGCTTGGTGCTCGGACTGATCGCCAAGGCGATCCTGCCGGGCAAGCAGCAGATCCCCCTCTGGCTGACGGTCATCTGCGGCATGGTCGGCAGCATCCTCGGAAATGCTGTCGCGACGTGGATCGGCGTCAACGACACCAAGGGCATCGACTGGACGCGCCATATCCTCCAGCTCATCGGCGCGGTGGTGGTCGTCGGTGTCGGCGACATGCTGTACGCCTCGCTGCGGGGCAACAGACAGCGCACCTGAATCCGTTCCGGGACTCCCGGAACGGACGAAGCGGCCGGACACGCGAGACGTGTCCGGCCGCTTCTCCGTCGGTACGGGTACGCGTACGGCTCAGCCGGCCGTGACCTCGATCGCCGCCAGGTTCTTCTTGCCCCGGCGCAGCACCAGCCAGCGCCCGTGCAGCAGTTCCTCGCGGGCCGGGGCCGCCTCCCCGTCGACGGCCTTCACGTTGTTCACGTAAGCGCCGCCCTCCTTGACCGTGCGCCGCGCCCCCGACTTGGACGGCGCCAGACCGGCCTCCACCAGCAGGTCCACCAGCGGGCCCAGCTCGGTGACCCGGGCGTGCGGCACCTCGGACAGGGCGGCGCCCAGCGTCGCCTCGTCCAGCTCGCCCAGGTCACCCTGGCCGAACAGGGCCTTCGACGCGCCGACGACCGCCGCGCACTGGTCGGCCCCGTGCACGAGCGTCGTCAGCTCCTCGGCCAGCGCGCGCTGCGCCGTCCGCGCCTGCGGGCGCTCCTCCGTGACCTTCTCCAGCTCCTCAAGATCGGCCGGGGTCCGGAAGCTGAGGATGCGCATGTAGCGCGAGATGTCCCGGTCGTCCACGTTCAGCCAGAACTGGTAGAACGCGTACGGCGTCGTCATCTCCGCGTCGAGCCAGACGGCCCCGCCCTCCGACTTGCCGAACTTGGTGCCGTCCGCCTTCGTCATCAGCGGCGTCGCCAGCGCGTGCACCTCGGCGCCCGGCTCCAGGCGGTGGATCAGGTCCAGGCCGGCCGTGAGGTTGCCCCACTGGTCGCTGCCGCCCTGCTGGAGGGTGCAGCCGTAGCGGCGGTACAGCTCCAGGAAGTCCATGCTCTGGAGCAGCTGGTAGCTGAACTCGGTGTAGCTGATGCCCTCGTCGGACTCCAGCCGGCGGGCGATGGACTCCTTGGTCAGCATCTTGTTGACCCGGAAGTGCTTGCCGATGTCCCGCAGGAACTCGATCGCGGACAGGCCCGCGGTCCAGTCCAGGTTGTTCACCATGACCGCGGCGTTCTCGCCCTCGAAGGACAGGAACGGCTCGATCTGCGCACGCAGCCGGGTCACCCACTGGGCGACGGTCTCCGGGTCGTTCAGCGTGCGCTCGGCGGTCGGCCGGGGGTCACCGATCTGACCGGTGGCCCCGCCCACCAGGGCGAGCGGCCGCAGCCCCGCCTGCTGGAGCCGGCGCATGGTGAGCACCTGCACCAGGTGGCCGACGTGCAGGCTGGCCGCGGTGGGGTCGTAGCCGCAATAGAACGTGACGGGACCGTCCGCGAGAGCCTTGCGCAAGGCGTCCTCGTCGGTGGACTGGGCGAACAGCCCGCGCCACTTCAGCTCGTCGACGATCTCCGTCACGGTTCCAGTGCTCCTTAAGCGATACGTTTGACGGTTCAGTCTAGGCGGTCAGACGCCCCGGCTGACCGAGCTCATGTTGAAGTCCGGGATGCGCAGCGCGGGCATCGCGGCCCGGGTGAACCAGTCGCCCCACTCGCGCGGCAGCGTCTTCTCGGTGCGGCCCGCCTCGGTGGCGCGGGACAGCAGCCCGACGGGGGACTCGTTGAACCGGAAGTTGTTCACCTCGCCCACCACCTCGCCGTCCTCCACCAGATAGACCCCGTCCCGGGTCAGCCCGGTCAGCAGCAGCGTGGCCGGGTCCACCTCGCGGATGTACCAGAGGCAGGTCAGCAGCAGCGCGCGGCCGGTCGTCGCGGCGACCATCTCCTCCAGCGACCGCTCGCCCCCGCCCTCCAGGATCAGGTTGTCGATCGCCGGGGCGAGCGGCTGCTTCGTCAGGGCCGCGGTGTGCCGGGTCGTCGTCAGCCGCTCCAGGCGGCCGTCGGCGACCCAGTCCGTCCGGGGCAGCGGCAGGCCGTTGTCGAAGACCGATCCGCCGTCCCCGGAGGAGTGCGCGATGACGAAGGGCGCCGACTCCAGGCCCGGCGCGTGCGGGTCGCTGCGCAGGGTCAGCGGGAGCGGGGACAGCGTCTCGCCGAGCCGGGTGCCGCCGCCCGGCTTGGAGAACACCGTCCGGCCCTCCGTCGCGTCCCGCGCCGTGGAGGACCAGAGCTGGTAGATCAGCAGGTCCGCCACCGCGGTCGGCGGCAGCAGCGTCTCGTACCGCCCGGCGGGCAGCTCGATCCGGCGCTCCGCCCAGCCGAGCCGCCGCGCCAGCTCCGCGTCCATCTCGGCCGGGTCGACGTCCTTGAAGTCCCGTGTGGAGCGGCCCGCCCAGGCGGAACGGGTGCGGTCGGGCGACTTCGCGTTCAGCTCCAGCGTGCCGTTCGGCTGGTCGTGGCGCAGCCGCAGCCCCGTGGAGGTGCCCAGGTAGGTGGAGGTCATCTGGTGGTGCGCGAAGCCGTACAGCTCGCGCCCCCCGGCCCGGGCCCGGGCGAAGGCGTCCCCGAGGGCCGGCGCGAACGCGGCGAACACCTCGGAGTCCGTCTCGGCGGGCGCGTCCGTGAAGCCGGGCGACGCGGGCACCCCGGTGACCAGCGGCTGGGCGTCCTCGGCCGGTCCCGCGGAGCGCGCGGCGGCCTCGGCGGCCCGGACCAGCTGCTCCAGGTCGTCCGTGGTGACGGCGGCCCGGGACACCACACCGGAGGCGGTGCCCTCGGCGCCGTCGACCGTGGCGACGACGGTCAGGGTCCGGCCCCGGGTGACCCCGTTGGTGGTCAGCGCGTTGCCGGCCCAGCGCAGATTGGCCGACGACTCCTCGTCCGCGATGACCACACAGCCGTCGGCGGTGGACAGTTCGAGCGCCCGCTCGACGATCTCGTACGGCTTGCTGACGCGGCTCATCGCCCGGCCTCCTGCGTCGTATTGAGGATGTTCACGCCCCGGAACAGGGCCGACGGGCAGCCGTGCGAGACCGCCGCGACCTGGCCCGGCTGGGCCTTGCCGCAGTTGAAGGCGCCGCCCAGTACGTACGTCTGCGGGCCGCCGACCTTCTCCATCGAGCCCCAGAAGTCCGTCGTCGTCGCCTGGTACGCGACATCGCGCAGCTGTCCGGCCAGCCGGCCGTTCTCGATGCGGAAGAACCGCTGCCCGGTGAACTGGAAGTTGTACCGCTGCATGTCGATGGACCACGACCGGTCCCCGACCACGTAGATCCCGCGCTCCACCCCGCCGATCAGATCCTCCGTGGAGAGCCCGCCCGGATCCGGCCGCAACGACACGTTCGCCATGCGCTGTACGGGGACATGGCCGGGGGAGTCCGCGTAGGCACACCCGTTGGACCGGCCCAGGCCGGTGAGCTTCGCGATGCGGCGGTCCGTCTGGTAGCCCACCAGGGTCCCGTCCTTCACCAGGTCCCAGGACTGCGCCTCGACGCCCTCGTCGTCGTAGCCGATCGTCGCGAGCCCGTGCTCGGCGGTGCGGTCGCCCGTCACGTTCATCACGGGCGAGCCGTACGCCAGCTTGCCCAGCTGGTCGAACGTGGCGAACGACGTTCCCGCGTAGGCCGCCTCGTAACCCAGCGCCCGGTCCAGCTCCGTGGCGTGGCCGATCGACTCGTGGATCGTCAGCCACAGGTTGGACGGGTCCACGACCAGGTCGTACGTCCCCGCCTCCACGCTCGGCGCCCGCATCTTCTCGGCCAGCAGCCCGGGGATGCGCTCCAGCTCACCGGCCCAGTCCCAGCCGGTCCCGGTCAGGTACTCCCAGCCGCGCCCCACCGGAGGCGCGATGGTGCGCATCGAGTCGAACTCGCCGGTCGCCGAGTCCACCGCCACGGCCGTGAACTCCGGGTGCAGCCGGACCCGCTGCTGCGTGGTGACCGTGCCCGCCGTGTCCGCGTAGAACTTGTTCTCGTGCACGGCCATCAGCGAGGCGTCCACATGTGCCACGCCCTCGGCCGCCAGCAGCCGCGCGCTCCACTCGGCGAGCAGTCCGGCCTTCTCCCCGGCCGGTACGTCGAAGGGGTCGACCTCGTATGCCGAGACCCAGGTGCGCTCCCCGTGCGAGGGCTCGTCCGCCAGCTCCACCCGCTCGTCGGAACCCGCCGCCGCGATCACCTTCGCCGACAGCTTCGCCATCGCGACGGCCTGCGAGGCCACCCGCGCCGCCGCGTCCATCGTCAGATCGACGCCCGAGGCGAACCCCCAGGCCCCGCCGTGCACGACGCGGACCGCGTAACCGAGGTCGGTGGTGTCCGAGCCCCCGGCGGGCCGGGCGTCCCGCAGCCGCCAGGTCGCACTGCGCACCCGCTCGAACCGGAAGTCGGCGTGCGCCGCCCCGAGCGCCCGCGCCCGGGCGAGCGCCGCGTCGGCGAGGGCCCGTAGCGGAAGCGCCAGGAACGACTGATCTACCTCATGGGGCACGGGCGGCCTCTCCTTCGCGGTCACATACCCAGGGATCGTTTACGAGGCAGTGAAGCACGGCCCACGTCCCGTCGCGGACGATTTTCCCGGGCCGGCCGGGACCTCGGACTGTAGGAACCCGACAGTGCCCGGCCAGAGGCGCTGTCAGGGGCCGATTCTCCGCCGCGCGGACGGTACCGATAGGTTTCCGAGGTACCAGACCGCTAACGAAAGGGTGATCCGTTGAGCCGCTCGGTTCTCGTCACCGGAGGAAACCGGGGCATCGGCCTCGCCATCGCCCGCGCTTTCGCCGACAACGGCGACAAGGTCGCGATCACCTATCGTTCCGGCGAGCCGCCCGCCGAGCTCACCGAAGCCGGTGTTCTCGCGGTCCGTTGCGACATCACGGACCCCGAGCAGGTGGAGCAGGGCTACAAGGAGATCGAGGAGAAGCACGGCAACGTGGAGGTGCTGGTCGCCAACGCCGGTATCACCAAGGACCAGTTGCTGATGCGCATGTCCGAGGAGGACTTCACGTCCGTCCTCGACACCAACCTCACCGGCACCTTCCGGGTCGTCAAGCGCGCCAACCGCGGCATGCTGCGCGCCAAGAAGGGCCGCGTCGTCCTGATCTCCTCGGTCGTCGGCCTCCTCGGCTCGGCCGGCCAGGCCAACTACGCGGCGTCCAAGGCCGGTCTGGTCGGATTCGCCAGGTCCCTGGCGCGCGAGCTCGGCTCGCGGAACATCACTTTCAACGTCGTCGCGCCCGGCTTCGTGGACACCGACATGACGCAGGTGCTCACCGAGGAGCAGCGCAAGGGCATCGTGGCCCAGGTGCCGCTCGCGCGTTACGCGCAGCCCGAGGAGATCGCCGCCGCGGTGCGCTTCCTCGCCTCCGACGACGCGTCGTACATCACTGGAGCCGTCATCCCCGTTGACGGCGGATTGGGCATGGGTCACTGATCACCATGAGCGGAATTCTCGACGGCAAGCGCATCCTCATCACGGGTGTGCTGATGGAGTCGTCCATCGCGTTCCACGCCGCCAAGGTGGCGCAGGAGCAGGGCGCGGAGGTCATCCTCACCGCGTTCCCGCGGCCCACCCTGACCGAGCGCATCGCCAAGAAGCTCCCCAAGCCCGCCAAGGTCATCGAGCTGGACGTGACCAACCAGGAGCACCTGGACCGCCTCGCCGGCCTGGTCCGCGACGAGCTTGGCTCGCTGGACGGCGTGGTGCACTCCATCGGCTTCGCGCCGCAGGACGCGCTCGGCGGCAACTTCCTCAACACCCCGTTCGAGTCGGTCTCCACGGCGATGCACGTCTCGGCGTTCTCGCTGAAGTCGCTCGCCATGGCGTGCAAGCCGCTGATGAGCGAGGGCGGCTCGATCGTCGGCCTCACCTTCGACGCGCAGTTCGCCTGGCCGCAGTACGACTGGATGGGCCCGGCCAAGGCCGCCCTGGAGGCCACCTCCCGCTACCTGGCCCGCGACCTGGGCCCGGACGGCATCCGCTGCAACCTGATCTCGGCCGGGCCGCTCGGCTCCATGGCCGCCAAGTCCATCCCGGGCTTCGACGGGCTCGCCGACGTGTGGAACACCCGCGCGCCGCTGGCCTGGGACATGAAGGACCCGGAGCCGGCCGGCCGCGGCATCGTCGCGCTGCTCTCGGACTTCTTCCCGAGGACCACCGGCGAGATCGTCCACGTCGACAGCGGCGTGCACATGATGGGCGCCTGACCTCCCGGTCCCGTAC
The DNA here is from genome assembly GCF_045206345.1 of Streptomyces sp. NBC_00209. Taxonomy (NCBI): domain Bacteria; kingdom Bacillati; phylum Actinomycetota; class Actinomycetes; order Kitasatosporales; family Streptomycetaceae; genus Streptomyces; species Streptomyces sp. NBC_00209. The sequence goes on from NZ_CP108121.1 coordinate 5,685,530, forward strand.
GTTCCGACCGCGCACCGTCCCCGGAGCCCCCGGAGGCGGTGCGCGGTCGTCCCTCCCCCTGCGTACGCCCTTGCCGCGCTCAGGTCGAAAAGCCGGACGATCCACCGCAGAATGTGGAGGAACCGGACTTCCGGTCCGGTGTGGGGAGGAGATCGCTGTGCGACGCACACCTCACCGAACCCGTTCCCTGCTGGCCTCCGGCGCGGTCCTCGCCGCGCTGCTCGTCCCCGCCGGTCTGTACGCCGCCGGGCACGTCGGAGCCGCCGGTGCGGCCGCGCCGCCCGCGCCCAGCCCCGAACCCGCCGGCTCCGAGTGCCGTACGTCCGTCGAGGGCTCCCGGGTCGTCGCCTACTGCCACAACCCGTACCCCTCGGCCGACCGCGTCCAGCTGCACACCGAGTGCGCCCGCTGGTGGGACGTGGACGCGGACTCCAAGCCGGTGACCGTCGGCCCGGGGCGCACGGTGCGCCTCGCCGACCGCTGCTGGAAGGAAGTCGCCTCCGCCTGGGTCACCCACAGCGCGGCGCCCAAAGCCTAGGAACCGGGCCTCAGACCCGGTCCGCCAGACAGGTCAGCGCGTGGCTCGCGGCCTCCGTGGCCGCCGTCTCCGCGTCGCCCGCCCGGATCGCCTCGACCAGGCGGCTGTGGTCCATGTGGTTCTCCGGCCGCAACTCCTGGCCGACGTCGCCGCGCAGGTAGTCCCGCAGCAGGTCGCCCAGGTCCGCGTAGAGCCCCGTCAGCACGTCGTTGTGGGAAGCGGCCACCACGGCCAGGTGCAGCGTCGCGTCGGCGGCCACGAACGCCTCGGCGTCCCCGGCGGCCCAGGTCTCCTCGCGCCGCCGCATCAGCGCGTCCAGCTGCTTCAGGTCCCGCTCGGTGCGCCGGACCGCCGCGAGCCGCGCCGCCGAGGACTCCAGGGTCGACCGGAGCTCCGCGATGTGGCGCGGGTCCGCCGAGGCGAACCGGCGGTGCATCACCCCGGCCAGCTCGCTGGTGGCGACCACGTAGGTGCCCGAGCCCTGCCGGATGTCCAGCAGCCCGTTGTGCGCGAGTGCCCGGACCGCCTCACGGACCGTGTTGCGGGCCACCCCCAGCTGCTCGACCAGCTCGGGCTCGGTCGGGATGCGGGAACCCACCGGCCACTCGCCCGTGGTGATCTGGTTCCTCAGCTGGGCAATCACCTGGTCGGCGAGTGCCGAACGCCTCGGGGACGTCAGCGCCATGGTGCTCCTCGGTCGCAACTGCTCATGGGCCCGATCTTCTCAGGGTTGGGTGGGCGGACGGAATGGACAACCAATCATCCCATGATTCTATGATGGCCTCATGCGTGACGAAGAGACGACTCCCCAGACCGCGACCGGGACCCTGAACCCCGGCGCCCCGGCAGCCATCCGCGCCGACGCCCCCGCACCGCGGACCGGCCCCTCGCCGTGGACGCTGCGCCTGGTCACCATCGGGCTCGTCCTCACCGCGCTCAACCTCCGCCCCGCCATCACCAGCCTCGGCGCCCTCCTCGAAGAGGTCCGGGACGGGCTGCACATGAGCGGCAGCGTCGCCGGGGTCCTCACCTCCGTGCCCCCGCTCTGCTTCGCGGTCTTCGGCGTCATGGCACCGCGCCTCGCCCGCCGCTTCGGCCCCGGTGCGGTGGTCTGCGCGGGCATGGTCGCCATCACCGCGGGCCTGGTGATCCGGCCCCTGGTCGGCGGCACCGCGGGCTTTCTGGCCGCCAGCGCCCTGGCCCTCATGGGCATCGCCGTCAGCAACGTCCTGATGCCGGTGATCGTCAAGCGCTGGTTTCCCGACCGCGTCGGCTCCATGACCGGGCTCTACTCCATGGCCCTGGCCCTCGGCACCTCGCTCGCCGCCGCCGTGACCGTGCCCCTGACCGACGCGATGGGCGGCAGCTGGAAGGCAGGACTCGGCATCTGGGCCATCCTGGCCGCCGCCGCGATCCTGCCCTGGATCCCGCTCCTGCGGGCCCGGGCCACCGCCGACGGGCCGGTCCCGGCCGCCGCGCGGCCCGAGGCCCCGGAGCTCCGGATCACCCGCAGCCGGACCGCCTGGGCCCTCGCCTGCTTCTTCGGCCTCCAGGCCACCGCCGCGTACATCACCATGGGCTGGATGCCCCAGATCTTCCGGGACGCCGGGGTCTCCGCGGGCACCGCGGGCGTCCTGCTCGCGGTCACCATGGCCATGGGCGTCCCGCTCGCCTTCGTGATCCCGCGCGTCGCCGCCCGGATGCGCACCCAGGGCCCGATCGTCGTCTTCCTCGGCGCCTGCGGCCTCACCGGCTACGCGGGCCTCTACCTGGCCCCCTCCGGCGGCGCCTGGGCCTGGGCGCTGCTCCTGGGCATCTCGAACTGCGCGTTCCCGCTCGCCCTCACGATGATCGGCATGCGGGCCCGCAGCGGCGCCGGAGTGGTCCGGCTGTCCGCGTTCGCCCAGTCCACCGGCTACCTGATCTCGATCCCCGGACCGCTCCTGGTCGGCGTGCTCTACCAGCACAGCGGCGGCTGGGGCGTGCCGATCGCGCTGATGGCCGCCCTGATGGTGCCGCAGATGGCCGTGGGCGTGCTGGCCGGCCGGGACCGGACGATCGAGGACGAATCCTGAGATGCGAGACTGGGGCCATGTCACCTGTGCTCGATCCGAACCCCCAGAACGGTCAGAAGAAGCTGCTCCTCGTCCTCGGGGCCATGCTGCTGATCACGGTCGTCGTCGGCGTCATCGCCGCCATCGCATCCCCGTGACGCCCCGGCCCGGCCGGGGTGGTGCTAGCACCACCATCCCCTAGGGGGCCAGGGTCAGGGTGAAGTGGGTGGGTCACCGGATGGGAGCGGCGCCCCCGCCTCCGTAGGTTCTGAGTATCAGAACCGACCACCCACGGAGGCGGACATGCCGGCCCGTACGCACACCACCCGTCCGGAGCCGAGCGGCGTCGACGTACGGCTGCCGTGGTGGGCCATCGCGCTGCCCGCCGTCGCCTTCGCCGCGCTCCTGCTGCTGATCGCCGGACCGGGCCAGGCGCAGGCCGCCACCGGTGAATCGGCGACCGGCCAGCTGCTGCGGCACCTCGTGGAGCTGGTGACCCGCTGACCTCCGGCCCCGGGGGCACGAAGCCTCCAACACCCTGCGCCAGCTGGCGCGTTTCATGCGAAGCTGAGGTGTATGAGCGCCGATACATCTCGCAGGATCGTCCTTCTCAGGCATGCCAAGGCGGAATGGTCGCAGGAGTCCGACCACGAGCGGCCCCTGGCCGAGCGCGGCCGCATGGAGGCCCCCATGGTGGGCCGCAGGCTCGCCGATTCCGGGATCGTCTTCGACCTGGCCCTCTGCTCGACCGCCGTCAGAACGCGTGAGACGTGGAAACTGGCCGTGCACGAGATGCCCGAGCGCCCGAGGACCGTGTACGAGGAGCGGCTCTACGAGGCATCGCTCGGCGAGCTGATCGCCCTGGTCAACGAGACCCCGGACGACGTCGCGGACCTGCTGGTCATCGGCCACAATCCCGGCATGTACGCGCTCGCCGACGCCCTCTCCGGGAGCGGCGAGGGCGACGCGCTCGCCCGGATGGCGCGCGGCGGCTTCCCGACCGCCGCCTTCGCCGTGATCGGGTTCACCGGCCCCTGGAAGAGCGTCGAGCACGGCGTCGGCAGGCTCGCCGAGTACTGGACCCCCAACGACTGACCCGCCGCCCGTGCGGGAAGGGCCCCGGCGCGCACCTCGCGGTGTGTGCCGGGGCCCTTCCCGTAGCCGTAGCCGCGGCGGAACCTACTCCACGAGGCCGTCGGCCGCCTCGACCTCCTCGCGGGAGACGCCGAGCAGATAGAGCACGGTGTCCAGGAACGGCACGTTCACCGCCGTGTGCGCGGCCTCGCGGACCACCGGCTTCGCGTTGAACGCGACCCCGAGCCCCGCCGTGTTCAGCATGTCCAGATCATTGGCCCCGTCACCGATCGCCACCGTCTGCGCCAGCGGCACCCCCGCCTCGGCGGCGAAGCTCCGCAGCAGCCGGGCCTTGCCCGCCCGGTCCACGATGTCCCCGGTCACCCGGCCCGTGAGCTTTCCGTCCACGACCTCCAGCGTGTTGGCGGAGGCGAAGTCGAGTCCCAGGCGCTCCTTCAGATCGTCGGTCACCTGCGTGAAACCGCCCGAGACCACGCCCACTTGGTAGCCGAGCCGCTTCAGCGTACGGATCAGCGTCCGGGCCCCCGGCGTCAGCCGGACCTCGGCGCGGACCTTCTCCACCACGGACACGTCAAGACCCGCGAGCAGCGCCACCCGGGCGTGCAGCGACTGCTCGAAGTCCAGCTCGCCGCGCATCGCCCGCTCGGTCACCTCGGCGACCTCGGCCTCGCAGCCCGCGTGCGCCGCGAACAACTCGATGACCTCGTCCTGGATCAGCGTCGAGTCGACGTCCATCACGACGAGCCGCTGCGCCCGGCGGCTCAGCCCCGCCGAGACGACCGCCACGTCCACGCCGATGCCCGCGGCCTCCGGCGCCAGCGCGGTGCGCAGCTCCTCGGTCCCCGTACCGGACACCGCGAACTCGACCGCCGTGACGGGGTACTTCGCCAGCCGGAAGATGCGGTCGATGTTCCCGCCGGTCGAGGTGATCCGGGCCGCTATGGCCGCCGTGGACTCCGCGGTGAGCGGGTGCCCCAGCACCGTGACGTGCGAACGGCCCACGCCGCGCGGCCTGTTGTCGCCGGTGCCGGAGATGATCTCGGCCTGGAGCTTCAGCGACTCCGCCCAGTTGTGCACGGTGGCCCGCAGCTCGCCCTCGGTGGTCCCGCCCGCGGTGGGCGCGGTGACCAGCGCGCACAGGACGATGCGGCCCCGGGTCACGACCTGCTCGATGTCGACCACGTCGACCGAGTAGGCGGCGAGGGTGTCGAAGAGGCCCGCGGTGATCCCGGGGCGGTCCTTCCCGAAGATCTTCACCAGCAGGGTCGGTACGTCCGGACCCTGCCGGGACGCGGCGGGCTCGGGAGACAGGGCGGGCTCAGGAGGCCGGGATACGCTCATGGTGCACCCACCGTATCGGTCCCCGAGCGCGCGCAGGGAGCCCGTCCCGAGTGCCGGACACTCCGGGCACCCGCACCCGGTCCGTCCCCTTTCGCCTGGCTGCGCAGGTCTCGGTGCGGTCACCCTCGGCCGCCCGGCTTTCGTATCCGGGACCGGTCCTGGAATAGTTCCCCACGATGTTCAGCATCCCTAGACTCCCTGCGACGGGGGTAACACGGGGGACAACTAGTGGGGCGCGGAGTGCCGGAACTCGTACTGGAATTGAATGGCAGGACCTGGACGCTCGATCCGTCCAGGACATACACCCTGGGGCGTGATCCGCAGGGGGACATGGCGATCGATGACGCCAGAGTGTCGTGGCGGCACGCCACGATCAGCTGGAACGGGCGCAGTTGGTTCATCGAGGACCACGGCAGCACCAACGGCACGTACGTGCACGGGCAGCGGATCCACCAGCTGGAGATCGCGGCCGGCTCCACCGTGAACCTGGGCAACGCCACCGACGGACCCCGGCTGAGCCTGAGCGCCGCGGACCTCTACAGCGGCCGGTCCGCCGGCCCCGCGCAGCCGCAGCAGACCCCGCCGCACCAGCCCCAGCAGGGCGGCCCGGGCTGGCAGCAGCCGACTCCCCAGCAGCCGCCCCTCCAGCATCAGGCACCTCAGCAGCCCGTCCCGCCGCAGCAGCAGGGCTGGCAGCAGCCCGCGCCGCAGCAGCCGCACGTGCCGCAGCAGGGCGGGGCCCCGGGCCCGCCCGGCCCCGGCACCGGCCCGGCGGGAGCGGCGCCGGTCTACGGGGACCGCAGCCCGACCACGTTCCACCAGCTGGCGCTCGGCCGGGTGATGCGGATCGGCCGTGCGCTGGAGAACGACCTGGTCGTCTCGGACCTCCAGGTCTCCCGTAACCACGCCGAGTTCCACGCGACGCCCGACGGCCGCTTCGAGATCCGCGACCTCGGCTCGCACAACGGCACGTACGTCAACGGCCAGCCGCTCTCCAAGTCCGGCTCGGCGCTCATCGGCCCGAACGACACCGTCGGCGTCGGTCACTCGACGTTCCGGCTCGTCGGCGACCGGCTGCAGGAGTTCGTCGACACCGGTGAGGTCTCCTTCGCGGCCCGCCACCTCACGGTCACGGTCGACGGCGGCAAGCAGATCCTCCGGGACGTCTCGTTCGGCGTCCCGGAGAAGTCGCTCATCGGCGTCATCGGCCCGTCCGGCTCCGGAAAGTCCACGCTGCTCAAGGCGCTCACCGGCTACCGGCCCGCCAACCAGGGCGACGTCCTCTACGACAACCGGAACCTCTACAAGCAGTTCGCCGAGCTCCGCCAGCGCATCGGCCTGGTTCCGCAGGACGACATCCTGCACAAGGAACTGACCGTCACCCGCGCCCTGAAGTACGCGGCCAAGCTCCGCTTTCCCGCGGACACCACCGAGACCGAGCGCCAGGCCCGGATACACGAGGTCCTGGCCGAGCTCAAGCTCGACGTCCACAAGGACAAGAAGGTCACCTCGCTCTCCGGCGGCCAGCGCAAGCGCGTCTCGGTGGCGCTGGAGCTGCTCACCAAGCCGTCGCTGATCTTCCTGGACGAGCCGACCTCCGGCCTCGACCCGGGCATGGACCGCGATGTGATGCAGCTGCTGCGCGGACTGGCCGACGACGGCCGTACCGTCCTGGTCGTCACGCACTCGGTGGCCGAGCTGGCCATCTGCGACAAGCTCCTGGTGATGGCGCCGGGCGGCGCCGTGGCCTACTTCGGCCCGCCGGACGAGGCGCTGAACTTCTTCGGCTACACCACCTGGGCCGACGTCTTCTCGGCGTTCGAGAACTACCGCGACTACGACTGGTCGGGGCGCTGGCGCGGTTCGCAGCACTACCAGATGTACGCCGCCGACATCGACGCCGCCGCCGTGCAGTCCGTACACATGCCGCCGCCGCAGCAGATGCGCCCGCCGAAGCCGCAGGGCTGGGGTACGCAGCTGTGGACGCTGATGCGCCGCTACCTCTCGGTGATCGGCTCCGACAAGGGCTTCATGGGCCTGATGGTGATCCTGCCCGCGGTGCTCGGCATCGTCAGCGTGGTCATCCCCGCCGACTTCGGCCTCGCCCCGCCCAAGCCGCCGTCCCGGTTCAACGGCGACGCCGGAACGATCATGCTGATCCTGGTGATCGGCATGACGTTCTCCGCGGCGGCCAACTCCGTACGAGAGCTGATCAAGGAACGGGTCATCTACGAACGGGAACGGGCCACCGGCCTCTCCCGCTCGGCCTACCTGATGTCCAAGGTGATCGTGCTCGGCGTGATCACGGCCATCCAGGGCGTCATCATCTGCGGCATCGGCTTCGCCACCCGCGATCTGCCCGCCGAGGGCCTGATCATGCCGCCCGCCGTGGAGCTCTGCGTGACGATCATCGCGCTCGGCTTCACCTCGATGATGTTCGGCCTGGTGATCTCCGCGCTGGTGAAGACCTCCGAGAAGACCATGCCGCTGCTGGTCATGTTCGCGATCGTCCAGGTCGTCTTCACGGGCATCCTCTTCCAGGTCTACGGATCGCCCGGCCTGGAGCAGTTCGCCTGGCTCATGCCGTCCCGCTGGGCCATCGCGGGCGCGGGCTCCACGCTCGACCTCGCCCACCTGATGCCGCCGTGGGACCAGAAGAACCCCACGGACCTGGACCCGCTCTGGGAGCACTCGGTGAGCCAGTGGGGGATCAACCTCTCGGTGCTGCTGTTCATCGGCGTCGTCTGCGGCTTCGCGGTCGCGCGGCTGCTGCGCCGCCACGAGCCCGAGGTCATGCGCAAGTAACCGGCCCGGACACGCGCCGAAGGGCGGCACCCACGCGGGGTGCCGCCCTTCGGCGTCTGTCATCGGCGGTACGGATCGCGGCGGATCAGTACGCGCTGTCGACGTTGTCGATCGAGCCGTACTTGTCGGCGGCGTAGTTGGCCGACGCGGTGATGTTGGCGACCGGGTCGTACTGCGTGTGCGGGGTGCCGGACACGTGGTAGTAGTCGAAGGTCGGCTTGATGATCTGGAGCAGACCGATCGACGGCACGCCGTTCTGGGCGTTGATGTCCCAGTCGTTGATGGCCTTCGGGTTGCCGCTGGACTCGCGGATGATGTTGCGGTGCAGGCCCTCGTACGTGCCCGGGATGCCCTTCTTGTGCATGATGTCGAGGGACTCCCGGATCCAGCCGTCCAGGTTGTTGCCGTACAGGTGCGTACGGGCGGAGGAGCGGCTGGAGCGCGACTCGGACGTGTGGGACTTGGCCTTGGAGTGGGCCTTGGCCTTCGCCTTCTTCTTCAGCTCGACCTTCTTCTCGGCCTTCTTCGCCTTGGCCTCGGCCTTCTCCTTCACCGCGGCGGCCTTCTTGGCCTTGGCGGCGTCGGCGGCCTTGACCAGCTTCTCGGCGGTCGAGTGCTGCTGGATGACGCTGTCCTGGATCGCGCGGGCCTGCTTGGAGCTCGCGGAGTCGAAGATGACCGGGGAGGCGGCGGACACGGCCTGCGGTTCGGTCTCGGCCTCGGCGTGACCGGGCACCAGGGACAAGGAGAGTGCAGCGGCGGCGACGGCGGAGACGCCGGCGGCGGAGAGCTTCTGGGTCTTGTTCAGGTTACGGAGACGGCCGGTGAAGCGGGACGCGGACATACAGGCTTACCTCTTCGAATTCGGGGGGGTCCTCACGGAGGACGAAGACGGGAGCGACTGCGCATCTCCGTCGGGGACGAGCTCAATTCTTAGCGGCGGCAAAATGCCGTGGCAAAGGTGTGACGTACGAAGCCGGGTAGTGGAATGGTGGGCGGTTTGCCGGGTTCGCTCCCAGGTCATCCGCACCCAAATCGCCCTTTTCGGTCGACTAAGCGGCTTCGTAAGTGACGTGGGCCCTATGCCCGGCCTCACATCGGGCGAGTAGCAGCCTCACTATGTGTTGCCGAAGCAATGCGGAATGCGATGTTCCGGAGAGGGTTCGGGAAGCCGTCTCCGGCCCCGCCCGCAGCGCACCGGCCGCAGGTCCTAGTCCCTCCGCCCCGGTCCCCGGCCGCCTCCGGTCCGATACGGGGCTCGGAGGCCGCCGGTACGGTGAGGCGCATGAGCCACCGACCGCCCTCCGGCCTCGCCGCCGTCAGCGCCGCGCTGCTCGCCATGAGCCGTCACCTGGAGGTACGGGACGTCCTGAAGACGATCGTCGCCTCGGCCCGCGAGCTCCTGGACGCCGAGTACGCCGCCCTCGGGGTCCCCGACGACCACGGCGGCTTCGCCCAGTTCGTCGTGGACGGCGTCAGCGACGAACAGTGGAAGGCCATCGGCCCGCTGCCCCGGCAGCACGGCATCCTCGCCGCGATGCTCCACGGCGCGAAGACCGAGCGCCTCGCCGACGTCCGCAAGGACCCCCGCTTCGAGGGCTGGCCCAGCGCCCACCCCGACATGTCCGACTTCCTCGGCCTGCCCATCCGGGACGGCGACGAGACCATCGGCGCCCTCTTCCTCGCCAACAAGCGATGCCCCAAGCCCGAGGGCGTCTGCGGCTTCAACGCCGAGGACGAGGAACTGCTCTCGACCCTCGCCCAGCACGCGGCCATCGCTCTCGCCAACGCCCGCCTCTACGAACGCAGCCGCGAGCTCACCATCGCCGAGGAGCGCTCCCGCCTCGCCCACGAGCTGCACGACGCGGTGAGCCAGAAGCTCTTCTCGCTGCGGCTCACCGCCCAGGCCGCCGCCGCCCTGGTCGACCGCGACCCGGCCCGCGCCAAGGGCGAGCTCCAGCAGGTCGCCGCCCTCGCCGCCGAGGCCGTGGACGAACTGCGCGCCGCCGTCGTGGAGCTCCGCCCGGCCGCCCTGGACGAGGACGGCCTCGTCGCCACCCTCCGCACCCAGGTCCAGGTCCTCGACCGGGCCCACACCGCCCGGGTCACCTTCACCGGCACCGGCGTCCGGGCCCTGCCCGCCGCCCAGGAGGAAGCACTGCTCCGGGTCACCCAGGAGGCCCTGCACAACGCCCTGCGCCACGCCGACGCGGCCCACGTCGACGTCACCCTCGCCCGCCACGACGGTGCCACGCTGCTGCGGATCACCGACGACGGCCGGGGCTTCGAACCCGCCGCCACCCGCCGGGCCGGGCGCCACCTGGGCCTGGTCTCCATGCGGGACCGGGCGAGCGGCGTCGGCGGCCGCCTCACCGTTGAATCCGCGCCCGGCAAGGGCACCACGATCGAGATGGAGATCCCCGGTGGCTGACAGGATCATCAGGGTGCTGCTCGTCGACGACCACCAGGTCGTCCGCCGCGGCCTGCGCACGTTCCTGGAGATCCAGGACGACATCGAGGTCGTCGGCGAGGCGGCCGACGGCGCCGAGGGCGTGGCCAGGACGGAGGAGCTGCGGCCCGATGTCGTACTGATGGACATCAAGATGCCCGGCACCGACGGCATCGAGGCGCTGCGCCGCCTCCGCGAGCTGGAGAACCCGGCCAAGGTGCTGATCGTCACCAGCTTCACCGAGCAGCGCACGGTCGTCCCCGCCCTGCGCGCGGGCGCCTCCGGTTACGTATACAAGGACGTCGACCCGGACGCCCTGGCCGGCGCCATCCGCTCCGTGCACGCCGGGCACGTCCTGCTCCAGCCCGAGGTGGCCGGGGCGCTCCTCTCCCAGGACGAGCCGGGCACGGGCACCGGCCGGGGGAGCACCCTCACCGAACGCGAGCGGGAAGTGCTCGGCCTGATCGCCGACGGCCGGTCCAACCGCGAGATCGCGCGGGCCCTGGTCCTGTCCGAGAAGACGGTCAAGACCCACGTCTCGAACATCCTCATGAAGCTGGACCTGGCCGACCGCACCCAGGCGGCGCTCTGGGCGGTCCGCCACGGAGCGGCGGGCTGAGCCGGGGGAGCGGGGCGAGTCCGGAGAGCGGGCGTCCCCAACCGCGCCCGCTCCTCCCCTTACCGCGCCCGCTCCTCCACATACGCGTTGTACGCCGCCACCTGCGCCCGCCGGGCCACCCGCTCCACCGGCCGCAGCGCCGCGCCCCGCGCCGCCATCTCCGACGCGCTCACCGCGCCGCCGGGCCCGTTCTCGTACGCCACCGAGACCAGCAGTCCGACCCGCTGGGCGAGCTCAAGGACCCGCACCGCCCTCGGCGGATAGCCCGGGGCCAGTACCTCGCGCCCGTGCTCCGCCCGCGCCCGGTACGCGTCCGCCGCCGCCTCGGCCACCGGCCCCGAACCGGCCACGTCGAGCCGGGTCAGCAGCGCCGTCGCGTCCCGCAGCGCCTCGGCCAGCTCCCGTTCCGCCTCGCCCAGCGAGGGCACGTCGGCCGGCGGAGCCTCCCGTACCGCCAGGCAGTGCCACACCACGTCCACGTGCACATCGCCGGCCGGGCCCGCCTCGCGCACCTCGGGCACCAGCCCGTACGGGGCGCCGTGGGTCACCACGGCCTCCTCCGCCTCCAGCGCCCGGGCGTTGAAATCGGCCGGACCGCTCAGCCCCAGCGGATGCCCCGGCACCGGCAGCGCGACCCGGAAGCCGCTCACCCCCAGCGCCCGCAGCCGCCCCAGGGCGAACGTCAGCCCGACCGGACCGGCCTCACCCGGCAGCCCCTCGACGCGGTGCACCGCGTCCTCCCCGACGATGGCGAGCGCCGCGTCGTCCGGGGACACGAGCCCCGCCAGCAACGCGTTCCCCCAGGCGGTCAGCAGCCCTGAACGTGGTTCCGAAAGCATGCGGACAGCCTAGGGGGTGCCTTGGCGGTCAGGGCCGGGTCCGCGACGGCGGGCCCAGCGCCGCCGGTGCTCACGCGGTGGCGTAGGTTTTCCCTGGGAGCTGTGCCCACAGGCACGCGACGATCTCGACACTGCATGGGGAGACAACGCGCTCATGAGCGATGTACTGGAGCTGGTGGACGTATCCGTGGTCCGCGACGGACGCGCTCTGGTGGACGACGTCTCCTGGTCGGTCAAGGAGGGTGAGCGCTGGGTCATCCTCGGCCCCAACGGCGCCGGCAAGACCACCCTGCTCAACATCGCCTCCAGCTACCTCTTCCCCACCAAGGGCACCGTCAGCGTCCTCGGCGAGCGCCTCGGCGGCGTCGGCACCGACGTCTTCGACTTGCGCCCCCGCATCGGCATCGCGGGCGTCGCCCTGGCCGAGAAGCTGCCCCGCCGCCAGACGGTCCTCCAGACGGTGCTCACCGCCGCCTACGGCATGACCGCCACCTGGAACGAGAACTACGACAAGGTGGACGAGGACCGCGCCCGCGCCTTCCTCGACCGGCTCGGCATGACCGAGTACCTCGACCGCAAGTTCGGCACCCTCTCCGAGGGCGAGCGCAAGCGCACCCTGATCGCCCGCGCCATGATGACCGACCCCGAGCTCCTCCTCCTGGACGAGCCCGCCGCTGGTCTCGACCTCGGCGGCCGCGAGGACCTGGTCCGCCGCCTCGGCCGGCTGGCCCGCGACCCGTACGCGCCCTCCATGATCATGGTGACCCACCACGTCGAGGAGATCGCCCCCGGCTTCACCCACGTGCTCATGATTCGCCAGGGCAAGGTGCTCGCCGCCGGCCCCATGGAGACCGAGCTCACCTCCCGCAACCTCTCCCTCTGCTTCGGCCTCCCCCTCGTGGTCGAGCACCAGAGCGACCGCTACACCGCCCGCGGACTGCCGCTCGGCTAGAGCGGCGCCGAATACACCAGAAGGTGCTGTCTCGTGGGTCTGGGGTGGGATGTGGAACGACAGCAGTACGTGGCGCGTTGCTCGGAGCTCTTCGCGGTGGGTGGCTACGCGGCCGTGAGGAAGGCCGCCGAGGCGGGGCTCCAGGAGTCCGGACCCGATCCGGCTCTCTATCGCTGGCTCGGACAGGCGCACGCCGCGGAAGACGACGACGACCACGACCGTGAGGCCGAGACGGCCTATCGCAAGGGTCTCGCACTGGCGGAAGACGATCTCGGGCTCATGGTGGCGTATCTGGAGCTGTGTCTCCGCTCGGACTCCTGGGCACACCCGGGGCGGGCGCGCCGGGCGGCGGCCCTGCGGGAGAGGATCGACGAGCTGGCTCCGCCCGGGTCACCCGAGCGCGAGCGAGTCGACGACGCGACGGGCTGGGCCGGCCGGGGTTATTGGGATGACCTGTACGTGGCCGCCGCTCGCGGGCAGGCCGATCAGGCGGCTGTGGCGGAGCAGAGCGTGCTGGTCACCGACGCGCTACGGCGGGCCGCCCGGGGCGAGTCCACCGCGGACACCGGCGAAGACCTGCGGGCAGCCGAAACCGCCGCGGCGGTCGAGCTCCTTCAGGGCGCCCGGAACGCACCACTGCGCCTGCTCCTCGCGCACCGGGTCGCCGCGTACGTGCTGACGTTCGCGGCGTCGTTCGGCCTGAACAAGGCACTGGTGCTGAGCGGGACGCTGGACTTCAGCCTGTGGGGCTGGCTGCTCTGGGTTCCCGTGCTCCTGGCCGAGGCCAAGCTCCGCGAGGCGAGGAACCTGGGACGGGAGCGCGTGATCGCCCGCATCCAGGCGCGCCACGGCGAAACGCCCCTCAAGTCCGCCCCGTAGCAGGCGTCCTGCCCGGTCGTGCCCTGTCCTTGGAGTGCGCGCGGTCCTACCATGACCACGTGGACATCGACGCGTGGGTGTGGTGGCTGATCGGCGCGGTGGGACTGGGCATTCCGCTCGTCCTCACCGCGATGCCCGAGTTCGGCATGTTCGCCGTGGGGGCCGTCGCCGCCGCGGTCGTGGCGGCCCTCGGCGGCGGAATCGTCGCCCAGGTCCTGGTCTTCGTCATCGTCTCGGTGGCACTCACGGCCGTGGTACGCGTGATCGCCGGGCGGCAGCGCGCGGACCGGACGCCGGTGCACGCCACCGGCATCGACGCCCTGAAGGGCCGTCAGGCGGTCGTCCTGGAACGGGTGGACGGCGCCGGTGGCCGCATCAAGCTGGCGGGCGAGATCTGGTCGGCGCGCGCACTCGACCCCGGATTCAGCTACGAGCCCGGCCAACAGGTCGACGTCGTGGACATCGACGGGGCGACGGCCGTCGTCATGTGACCGAACTGCCCCCACACCCAGGCGCGTTCTGTCAGACTCGATGACGATCATCAACCGAAGGGCACGAGGAAACGATGCAACCGATCATCATCGTCCTGATCATTCTGGTGGTGCTCGTCTTCATCGCCCTGATCAAGACGATCCAGGTCATCCCGCAGGCCAGCGCCGCCATCGTGGAACGCTTCGGCCGGTACACCCGCACCCTCAACGCGGGCCTGAACATCGTCGTCCCGTTCATCGACTCGATCCGCAACCGGATCGACCTGCGCGAGCAGGTCGTGCCCTTCCCGCCGCAGCCCGTCATCACCCAGGACAACCTGGTCGTCAACATCGACACCGTCATCTACTACCAGGTGACCGACGCCCGGGCGGCGACGTACGAGGTCGCCAGCTACATCCAGGCCATCGAGCAGCTCACCGTCACCACCCTCCGCAACATCATCGGCGGCATGGACCTGGAGCGGACCCTCACCTCCCGCGAGGAGATCAACGCGGCCCTGCGCGGCGTCCTGGACGAGGCCACCGGCAAGTGGGGCATCCGCGTCAACCGTGTCGAGCTCAAGGCGATCGAGCCGCCCACCTCCATCCAGGACTCGATGGAGAAGCAGATGCGCGCCGACCGCGACAAGCGCGCCGCCATCCTCCAGGCCGAGGGCACCCGCCAGTCCGCGATCCTCACCGCCGAGGGCGAGAAGCAGTCCGCGATCCTGCGTGCCGAGGGTGAGGCCAAGGCCGCCGCCCTGCGCGCGGAGGGCGAGGCCCAGGCCGTCCGTACGGTCTTCGAGGCGATCCACGCCGGCGACCCGGACCAGAAGCTCCTCTCGTACCAGTACCTCCAGATGCTGCCGAAGATCGCCGAGGGCGACGCCAACAAGCTCTGGATCGTGCCCAGCGAGATCGGCGACGCCCTCAAGGGCCTCAGCGGCGCCTTCGGCAACCTCGGCTCCGGCGCACCCGGCTTCAACACCGGCAAGGAACGACGCGAGGAACCCCCGGTCGACTGACGGGTACATCCCCCCGTGCATGATGCGGTGCAGCAAGCACCGATCACGCACGGGGGATACGCCATGTCCATCTGGGAGATGCTCGCGGTCTTCGCCGCGGGGATCAGCGCCGGCACGATCAACACGATCGTCGGCTCCGGCACACTCATCACCTTCCCCGTCCTGCTCGCCACCGGCCTGCCCCCGGTCACCGCCACCGTCTCCAACGCGCTCGGCCTGATCCCCGGCTCCATCAGCGGCGCGATCGGCTACCGCAAGGAGCTCGAAGGACAGCGCTCCCGCGTCCTCAAACTCAGCGTGGGCGCCCTCATCGGCGGCCTCACCGGCGCCACCCTGCTCCTGGCGCTGCCCTCGACGGCCTTCGAGACCATCGTCCCGGTCCTGGTCGCCCTGGCCCTCCTCCTGGTCATCCTGCAACCGCGCATCAGCAAGGCCGTCCAGGAGCGGCGCGCCCGCACCGGGGTACCCGCCCACCCCGACGGCGGCCCGCTGCTCTACGTCGGCCTGACCCTCGCCAGCGTCTACGGCGGCTACTTCACGGCCGCCCAGGGGATCATCTACCTCTCCCTCATGGGCATGCTGGTGGACGACACCATCCAGCGCCTCAACGCCGTCAAGAACGTCCTCGCCGCCGTCGTCAACAGCATCGCGGCGCTGTTCTTCCTCTTCGTCGCCGACTTCGACTGGACCGCCGTCGTCCTGATCGCGGTGGGCTCCGCCATCGGCGGCCAGATCGGCGCCAAGGTCGGCCGCCGCCTCAGCCCCGCCCTGTTGCGCGCCCTCATCGTCACGGTCGGCACGGTCGCCATCGTCCAGCTGCTGCTGCGCTGACGGCTCAGGAAGGGGTGAGGTACGCGGCCGCCGCGTCGACGAACCGGTCGTGGGCGGCCCTCGCGGCCTCCTGGGCAGCGGTCAGCGCCTCGGTGCTGTGGGACAGGTCCTGCATGGTGTAGGCGGCGACGACCATGTTCTTCGCCGCGGTACGTACGGCCGCGTCCGGGATGAGCACCTGCACGGCGACGAGCGGCCGGGTGATCGCGGACCGCGTCACGTGCGAAGCGGCGCGCAGTTCCGCGAGCCGCTCGTCGGAGGCCCCGGCGAGCTGGGCCTCGCCCCGCATCCACATGGCCCGGCGGTGATCGGAGCCGGCCGCGGCCAGCGTGGTCACCGCCTCCAGCCGCTCACGGCGCACCTGCTCGGTGGCCGCCGCGGCGGCACCGCGGCTCGCACTCCGCTGCTGGAAGACCCCCGCGACCACGGCACCGAGCAGGGTGCCGAGCACGGCGATGGCGGTGGTGACCACTACGCCGCCGTACGCGCCAGCCACTCCGGCAGCGCCGAGCGGTCACCCGCCCCCAGCGCCAGCAGCATCGCCTCCGCGGGGGAGGGAACGAAGGGCCTCCGCAGCAGCGGCATCCCCGCCTGCTCCGGCGTACGGTCCGCCTTCCGGTGGTTGTCCTCCGCGCAGGAGGCCACCGTATTGAGCCAGGTGTCCTGCCCGCCCTGGGCCCTCGGCACCACGTGGTCGACGGTGCTCGCCCGCTTCCCGCAGTACGCGCACCGGTGCTGGTCCCGGACCAGGACGCCCCTTCTGGACCACGGGGCCTGTCTTCGGAACGGCACCCGTACGTACCGGCAGAGCCGGATCACCCGGGGCACCGGGATGTCCACATCGGCGCCGCGCATCCGGAGGCCGGGGTGGGACTGCTCGACAACGGCCTTGTCCTGGAGGATCAGCACCACCGCACGGTTGAGTGTCACCGTCGACAGCGGCTCGAAGCTCGCGTTCAGTACCAGCGTGTCCCGCATCCCGCCCACCTCCCGTGTGCCGGCCGCCCCCTGGCAGGCCCGGATCAACTCTGGCCCCGGCACGCCGTGATGGACAACGCATTAAAAAATGCCCTGCCCTGATCTCTCCAAGACCAGGGCAGGGCAAACGGATGCGGACGTTTTGGTGTTCAGGCGCTGTCGGCCGGCTCCGCGTACTCGGCGACCAGCTGAGCCCGGCCCACGGTGTGGAACCGGAGGTTGAACCCGACCACAGCGGGCGAGGCGTCGCTGTCGGGCCCCAGCTTCTCGCTGTCCACCGCGTACACGGTGAACACATAGCGGTGGTTCTCCCCGGCCGGCGGGGCGGCACCGCCGAAGTCCTTCGTCCCGTAGTCGTTGCGCGCGTGCACGGCACCGGCGGGCAGTCCCTCGGACTTCCCGCCGCCCGCGCCGGCCGGCAGCTCCGTGACGGACGCGGGGATGTCGAAGAGCACCCAGTGCCAGAACCCGCTGCCCGTGGGCGCGTCGGGGTCGAAGCACGTCACGGCGAAGCTCTTCGTCTCCACCGGGAAGCCCTCCCACCGCAGCTGCGGCGAGGCGTTCCCCGCCGCGTACACCTGCGCGTCGGAGAGCACGGCCCCCGGGGCGATGTCCTCGCTCACCACGGTGAACGAGGGGACCTCCGGATGGAAGTCGTGCGGCAGCGACGCCCTCTTCGGCTCGGTCACGTCAGCACCTCTCTGTCGGCTCCGTCGGATGACGCCTCCGACCCTAGAGCCAGTTGCGCGAACCGCCGACCTGCGCCAGCCACTGGTTCAGATAAGCCGCCCAGTCGGTCTCGTGGAAGTTGTGCAGACCGACCTTGAAGGCGCGGTACGAGTCGCTGCCCTCGCTGAACAGACCCGCCTTCTTGTCCATCTCCAGGATGACGTCCATCTCGCGGTCGTCCGCGACGAACGACAGCTCCACCTGGTTCAGCCCCCGGTACTGCTGCGGCGGGTGGAACTCGATCTCCTGGTAGAACGGCAGCCGCTGCCGCGTACCGCGGATGTGGCCGCGCTCCATGTCGGCGCTGCGGAAGCTGAAGCCGAGCTGGCCGAAGGCGTCGAGGATGGCCTCCTGGGCCGGCAGCGGGTGCACGTTGACCGGGTCGAGGTCGCCGGAGTCCAGCGCCCGCGCGATCTCCAGCTCGGTCGTCACCCCGATGTTCATGCCGTGCAGGTGCTGGCCGGCGAACATGGTGATCGGCGTCTCCCAGGGGATCTCCAGGCCGAACGGCACCACGTGCACCGCCCCCGCCCGCACCTGGAAGCCGCCGCCGACGCGCAGCTTGGTGAACTCGATGTCCTGCTTGTACTCCTGGTCCTGGCCCTCGACCTCGACCCGGGCCTGCAGGCCCACGGACAGCCCCTCGATCTGCTGGTCGACGGAGCCGCCCTGGATGCGCACCTCGCCCTGGACTACCCCGCCCGGGACGACGTTGACCTCGCTCAGCTCGGTCTCCACCGAGGCGCCGCCGGCACCCATGCTCGCGAGCAGCCGCTTGAAGCCCATGTTTTCTCCTCCTAGGTCCTGACCCCTACATACGCGCGACGACCGTAGTCGGTTCCCAGTAACCTCGAACCTCATGATCGATGGCCCGGACCGTACGCCGCTGACGCGGGACTTCTTCGACCGCCCCGTACTGCAGGTGGCGCCCGACCTCCTCGGCCGCACCCTGGTCCGCAGCACCCCGGAGGACCCGATCGCCCTGCGCCTCACGGAGGTGGAGGCGTACGCCGGCGAGATCGACCCGGGTTCGCACGCCTTCCGGGGCCGGACGCGGCGGAACGACGCGATGTACGGCCCGCCGGGCCACGCGTACGTCTACTTCACGTACGGCATGTCAAGGCAGTCAGCATGAACGTTGATTTCCTCTCCCATCCCGCTGAAGAGGTCGCCCCCAAGCTGCTCGGATGCGTCCTCACCTGCAAGACCCCCGAGGGGACTGTGAGCATCGCCATTACGGAAACCGAGGCGTACTCCGGCACGGCTGACCCAGCTTCCCATGCCTACCGGGGCCGGACTGCCCGCAACGCCACCATGTTCGGGCCCGCAGGACACCTCTACGTCTACCGGTCCCACGGTCTCCACTGGTGCGCCAACGTCGTCACCGGTACGGACGGCGTCGCCTCGGGTGTCCTCATCCGGGCAGGCAGGGTCATCGAGGGTGAAGACCTGGCACGCAAGCGGCGAGGAGCGAAGGTCGATAGTCCACGTCTCGCCCGCGGTCCGGGGAACGTCGGCCAGGCACTCGGCATCACGGCAGAGCACAACGGCGCAGACCTCCTGACGGGTACCTCGGTCATGCTGTCCGAGGGGGAGCCGGTACCTGCCGCACTCATCCGGGTCGGTCCTCGGGTAGGCGTGAGCAAGGCCCACGACTGGCAACACCGGTTCTACCTCGCCGGCGATCCGACGGTCTCGGCGTACCGCCTGAGCCCGCGAGCCAAACCGACCACCGGAGCTTGAGCCTCTGTGCGCCTTGCTGACGGCCCGCCGGTGAGTCGGTGCGGAGTTTGGGGCAGGCGATGCGTGATCGTCCGCGAGCGCGGCCCGTGACGCGTTCCTGGCCGGTCGAGTGACTGCTGGCGGTGGCCCGCCGGGTTCTGATGTCGTACTCCGCTTCTATGCTCCTGCGATGACGTCTTACGAAGGAACGCATCCCACCGTTCTCGTCCGGGTCGGCAACCTCCAGGCCCAGATCGACGAGCAGCTCGCACCAGCTATCCAGGCGATCTGGGAGTGTGGCATCGACACGTTCACCTGCTGCCAGGACCTGGCCGAGAGCAACGCGGACTGGCCGGTGAAGTTGCCGCACATGGCGGAGTGGGTGGAGTCCCGCCGCGGTTGGATGCTCATCGACTTCCCGGTGGACAGCGGACTCGCCTTCCTTTCGGCTGTCGCAAATGCCGGACCGCGAGACGCGTTCTACGTGCGAACGACCCACTGGGCCGCCCCCGACGCCTGGGACGTGAAGATCAAGCCGATGGACGCGGCGATGTTTCAGGGGGACCAGCCGTCGGACTTCGGCCTGCGCCTCCTGCAGGTCAGCTTCCCTGCCTACGATCTGCCGGAACTGACCCGGCGCCTCGGCGAACACGCCGCAGGCCGTACGGTGCCGCCTGCCCCCGCCGACTGGAGCACAGTGGGTCGCTAGCATAAGATTCCTGGCCAGGTCGCCGCCGTCGCTCCCGACCGCACGAGACCGAGTTCAGACCCGAAGGGCTTGAGCGTCCACCTGTGAAGAGATCGTGCCATCCGTGCACGATCCACCCCTGCAACGAAAGGGAGGTAGATGTCCCGCCATCCGGCGGGGGTCACTGGCGCACTCGTGTGCGCCGCACAGGAAGGAGCCACCCCCAGTGGCTATCAGCTTCGGCCATGACCGCCCGTGGGGCGGAGTCTCCCAGCACGAGTACCGGCGCATGGCACAGCATCCGGGACACCTACTCGCCTACCGCGTCCACTTCGCTGCCATCGGGTGGGCAGACCGGCAAGGACACGCAGGCTTCCAGCCCGGCCGGCTGGCCGCCCTATTGGGCAAGGACGGCAAGTCGCTGTCCGACCAGAGCACCCGCAACGCGGTGGCCCGCGCCAAGGAACTCGACACCAACGCGGCGTCGTAGATGGTGAACGTACTCAGAGGGGTTCGCGGCGTCGGTGCCCCTACGGGGATCACCCCGATCTGAACGTTCGGGAGGTAGGACAGGGACGCGAGACGGTCCATCTGCTCGGCCAGTGCGAGTGGGGAGACGACCGGCCAGCGAACCGCCTGCTCGGTCAGAACGAACGTGAACCGCTTGGAGGCGTCGTAGAGGACGGCTTGCCGTCCCAGCTTCCCCGCCACTGCCTTGCTCGTGTCGGCTGTCGAGTGGGCCAGGCTCGCCCGTACGTACTCCGGGGTTGCGAGCAGTCCGGTAACCATCGAGAGCAGGAAGTACCGCATCTGCGTGGAGGACGCTTCGAGGGACTTCAGCTCGGCCTGTCTCGTACCGAGTCCCTTGCGCCGAAGTTCTCGGAGGTTCCGCCACTCGGTGTTCGCCATTCTGGCGAGGGCGGAGACCTCCGCGACCAGTCCCGGCGGAGCGTCCAGAGCTCGCAATATCTGCTCGACGTCGACCAGGGACGGCCGTGTCCGGCCGTTCTCGATGCGAGACACCTTCGACTGGGACATGTTGCAGCGCGCTGCGAGCCGGTCCCCTGAGAGGCCGGCTCGCTTGCGCAAGTCCCGAAGCAGAGAGGCGAGTTCGGTACCAGACTCGCCAAGCTGCTCAGCTTCGAACGTCACTCCGCCACGCGCTCCGCGTACTCCAGGAAAGGGACGGACTCGGCAATGGCGATGCGCTGCCACTCGACGAACGGCGCAGGGTCACCCTCGTACAGCTCCCGGCTGATCTGCGTGCCGTCGCCCCCGTAGTGCATCAGGACGACTGTCGAGCGGTCGAACATCCAGAAGTCCTCGACATCCGGCAACGGGTTCTCTCGCTCGGTCACGTCAAGGATGCGGATGTCCTCCCCGGCGAGCACGTGCGGGGCGTAGTACCGCGAGAACTCGAAGCGCAGGTACTCGGAGAGCGGTCGAGTCAGGACGTGCACTCGACCCTTGCTCTTACCCTCGCCGCGCAACCGCTTGAGGTCTTCCGTGTACGCCGACGAGTAGCTGTTCGGGTCCACGTGCTTACCTGCCCGGAAGGCTTCGAGCTCTTCCGCCTCCTGCGGTACGAGGTACTGGGGCAGGGTCTCCAGTCGCCACGCCTCCGACTGGAAGCCTCGGAGCATCGCCCGCCACTCGTCACCATCCAAGAGCACGAACGGCCTCCCGAAGAACGCTCTCGGGGATCTCCACAAGTCCTTCCCCTTGCGGGGGAGCGAAGGCGTCGGACACGTCGCCCTGAACCACGATGGAGCCGGAAGCGGTGCGGTAGACGTTCGGGCAGTCGTCCTCGCCGCACGTGCCGTTGCCGTTGCCGGTGAGCCGAGTCAGTTCTTCGCGTGCCATGCGGAACCCCCTTGACTTGGCGGCCTGGTCAGGCCGCCCGAAACGACCGTACGGGGGCCGCCTGCGGCCGTCCATGCATGGACGTGACTCATGCACGTTGTTGCATGAACTGGGCAGCGAGAGGGGCGCGCTTCCTCGACGGGCATGGCGAAGGGCCCCGCCCGACACTGGTTGGCAGGGCCCGTGCTCACCGAGCGCCGACAGCCGGCTCGGCTCTCTGCGGTCGGATCTCAAGGGTTCCGGAACGTGATCCGGCAGTGCTCGCCCTTGAAGGACCGAACCCCTCGACCGCGCGGCATCAGTTCGACTCGCTCGCAGACCTGCATGACGACGGTCCGCACGTAGTCGATGCGGTCGGGGTCCTCATAGTCCAGTTCCTCCCACAGGTACTCGATGTCGCCGAGGTCGACGCGCACCCGCTGCGATGCCAGGTCTGCCAGCTCGGCCCGGATCTTGGTCAGGTCGGCGTCGCACCTGCTGATGCCCGTCCGCAAGGTCGACGCGTCGATGTCCCCTACGGCGAACATCTCCGCCAGGGCGGTGCGCCTCTCGGATGCGGCCGTCTCCTCGGCCAGCAGCTCGGCCTCTCGCTCCTCGTCTGCGGCATCCGTGGCCGGTGCCGCGTTCCACTCCTCGGCCTTGTCGATGACCTTCCTGACCACGAAGGAGTCGAGCGGGTCCGCGGGGCAGGTGATGCACCGGCCACCCGAACAGGTGTAGATGCGGTACCGCTCTCCTGCCGCATTCTTCTTGCTCCACCCCTGAGTGACGACGGCCTGACACTTCGAGCAGCGGACCACGCCGGACAACAGGGCCTTGCGCTTGCCGCCCCCGCCCGTGTTGCGCTCGGGGTCGCTCAGGTGGCGGACCAGGGCCCGGAATATGCCCTCGGAGACGATCGCCTCCCAGCTGCCTGCGCCGGTCTCCTCGGTCCGTCGCACCCGCGTCCCGTCCGGCTTCTCGACCCACTGCGAGTACGTCTGGATTCCCGCGTTCCTCGGCTTCAAGAGGACCATCCGAAGGTTCGAGCTGCGCCACTCCTTGCCATGCGGCGAGAGCAGCCCACGCGTGTTCCAGTCCTTCGCGATGGACCAGAGGGTGACGCCGGCCAGGGCATCCCGGTACGCCTGCCGCAGGGCTTCCGCCTCTGCTTCCCGGTGCCTGCCGTCCCGCTCGAAGCCGAAGGGGCGAGTACTCCAGAAGGGCCTGCCCGACTCCCTGCGCCGCTGGTGTCCGAGCACCTGACGCTCGACTCGCATCTCGGTCTCGTTGCGAGCCACCACAGCGCCGATGCGAGCAGCGAGACGGCCGGACGGGGTGGACAGGTCGAGCACTCCCTGCGCCTGTGCGGCGGCCAGCGTGACGCCGGTCGCCTCGGCCAGGTCCACCAGATCCTCCAGGTCCCAGGGGGTGCGGTACATACGGTCGTAGTGGCGGGACACGATGGCGTCTGCCTTGCCGTCCTCCACCAGAGCCTTGACGCGCTCCCACTCGGCGCTCCGCTTGGTTCCCCGCTTCGTCGAAGCCGACGTGTCCTTCTCAACGATCGTGGCTACGACTGACCAGCCCCTCCGGTCGCACAGCGCCTGACTCAGCTCGACCTGTTGTGTCAGGTTCCCACCCTTGGATTCCTCGCCCCTCGGGGTGGGGCTGAGCCTGGCGTAGATGATCGCTCGCACTGCCTGTCTCCTGCTTGTCGTCGCTTTGCCGATGCTGCCGGACCAACGACATACATGCCTAGTGAGTTACCTACGGCATGTGGCACTGAACGAACCTGGTGTGCGGCCCCGAGGGCAGGGCGAGCGGGGTGCTGCTCCGGGCCGGCGAGATCCTGGAGGGCGCGGAGCTGACGCGTAAACGTCGAGTTTCGGCCCGCAATGACAAGGAACTGGCCAAAGGCCCGGCCCGCCTCGCGACTGCCCTGGACATCGGCCGCGCACTGGACGGCGCCGACGCCATCGCCCACGAGGGCGCCGAGCTCTCCGTGTTCCACGGCACCCCGCCCCTTCGTGACCAGGTGCGGAACGGACCGCGGACCGGAGTGGGCGGCGACGGGGCGGTGCACCCCTGGCGGTTCTGGATCGACGGGGACCCCACGGTGAGCCCTTACCGCGCCCATGTGCCGCGTCGCAGGTCAACTTGACTCGCTCGGGTGGGCGCCCTAATGTTGTCCGGGTCGCTTGACACGGGTACAGCTGTTGGTTCGGTCCATTCGGATCGTGAACCGCGCAGACCCGGAGCGGCCAACCACTACCTACGACTCACCCCAGAGGGTGCGAGTTTCGGCATGCCGGAATTTGGTCCCACTGACTCGATTATGAGTAAACGGGAGAAGCCGCTAAAGTAGTGGACACGCCGAAAGGCGAAAGAAAGACCCGCTTCGACCGGGAAATTGGACACGAAAGAGTCTGATAGAGTCGGAAACGCAAGACCGAAGGGAAGCGCCCGGAGGAAAGCCCGAGAGGGTGAGTACAAAGGAAGCGTCCGTTCCTTGAGAACTCAACAGCGTGCCAAAAGTCAACGCCAGATATGTTGATACCCCGGCCTGCTTCGGCAGGTTGGTGGTTCCTTTGAAAGTCCTACACGGTCCTCTTTGGGTCCGGGTAGGCAAAACACAGCGAGGACGCAGTGGACGACGGGTCTTATTCCGACCTTGTCGTTCCGCTCTCGTGATGTGTCTCCCGATTACGGGAAAACATTCACGGAGAGTTTGATCCTGGCTCAGGACGAACGCTGGCGGCGTGCTTAACACATGCAAGTCGAACGATGAAGCCCTTCGGGGTGGATTAGTGGCGAACGGGTGAGTAACACGTGGGCAATCTGCCCTTCACTCTGGGACAAGCCCTGGAAACGGGGTCTAATACCGGATAATACTTTCTCCCTCCTGGGAGAAGGTTGAAAGCTCCGGCGGTGAAGGATGAGCCCGCGGCCTATCAGCTAGTTGGTGGGGTAATGGCCTACCAAGGCGACGACGGGTAGCCGGCCTGAGAGGGCGACCGGCCACACTGGGACTGAGACACGGCCCAGACTCCTACGGGAGGCAGCAGTGGGGAATATTGCACAATGGGCGAAAGCCTGATGCAGCGACGCCGCGTGAGGGATGACGGCCTTCGGGTTGTAAACCTCTTTCAGCAGGGAAGAAGCGAAAGTGACGGTACCTGCAGAAGAAGCGCCGGCTAACTACGTGCCAGCAGCCGCGGTAATACGTAGGGCGCAAGCGTTGTCCGGAATTATTGGGCGTAAAGAGCTCGTAGGCGGCTTGTCACGTCGGTTGTGAAAGCCCGGGGCTTAACCCCGGGTCTGCAGTCGATACGGGCAGGCTAGAGTGTGGTAGGGGAGATCGGAATTCCTGGTGTAGCGGTGAAATGCGCAGATATCAGGAGGAACACCGGTGGCGAAGGCGGATCTCTGGGCCATTACTGACGCTGAGGAGCGAAAGCGTGGGGAGCGAACAGGATTAGATACCCTGGTAGTCCACGCCGTAAACGTTGGGAACTAGGTGTTGGCGACATTCCACGTCGTCGGTGCCGCAGCTAACGCATTAAGTTCCCCGCCTGGGGAGTACGGCCGCAAGGCTAAAACTCAAAGGAATTGACGGGGGCCCGCACAAGCAGCGGAGCATGTGGCTTAATTCGACGCAACGCGAAGAACCTTACCAAGGCTTGACATACACCGGAAAGCATCAGAGATGGTGCCCCCCTTGTGGTCGGTGTACAGGTGGTGCATGGCTGTCGTCAGCTCGTGTCGTGAGATGTTGGGTTAAGTCCCGCAACGAGCGCAACCCTTGTTCTGTGTTGCCAGCATGCCCTTCGGGGTGATGGGGACTCACAGGAGACTGCCGGGGTCAACTCGGAGGAAGGTGGGGACGACGTCAAGTCATCATGCCCCTTATGTCTTGGGCTGCACACGTGCTACAATGGCCGGTACAATGAGCTGCGATGCCGCGAGGCGGAGCGAATCTCAAAAAGCCGGTCTCAGTTCGGATTGGGGTCTGCAACTCGACCCCATGAAGTCGGAGTTGCTAGTAATCGCAGATCAGCATTGCTGCGGTGAATACGTTCCCGGGCCTTGTACACACCGCCCGTCACGTCACGAAAGTCGGTAACACCCGAAGCCGGTGGCCCAACCCCTTGTGGGAGGGAGCTGTCGAAGGTGGGACTGGCGATTGGGACGAAGTCGTAACAAGGTAGCCGTACCGGAAGGTGCGGCTGGATCACCTCCTTTCTAAGGAGCATCTAGATTCCGCAAGGAATCCAGAGCCACTACGTCGGCAAATGTTCGACGGTGGTTAGCTCATGGGTGGAACGTTGACTACTCGGCACGGCAAGTTGTTTGTCACTAGTACTGCTTCGGCGTGGAACGTGAAAAATGATTGGTCGGGTCGGGCACGCTGTTGGGTATCTGAAGGTACGGCCGTCATGGTCGTCCTTCGGTTGCCGGCCCCAGTGAACTCGCCTGTATTGGGTGGGGTGGTGGGTGGCTGGTCGTTGTTTGAGAACTGCACAGTGGACGCGAGCATCTGTGGCCAAGTTTTTAAGGGCGCACGGTGGATGCCTTGGCACCAGGAACCGATGAAGGACGTGGGAGGCCACGATAGGCCCCGGGGAGCTGTCAACCAAGCTTTGATCCGGGGGTGTCCGAATGGGGAAACCCGGCAGTCGTCATGGGCTGTCACCCGCTGCTGAACACATAGGCAGTGTGGAGGGAACGAGGGGAAGTGAAACATCTCAGTACCCTCAGGAAGAGAAAACAACCGTGATTCCGGGAGTAGTGGCGAGCGAAACTGGATCAGGCCAAACCGTATGCGTGTGATACCCGGCAGGGGTTGCGCATGCGGGGTTGTGGGATCTCTCTTTCATAGTCTGCCGGCTGTGAGACGAGTCAGAAACCGTTGATGTAGGCGAAGGACATGCGAAAGGTCCGGCGTAGAGGGTAAGACCCCCGTAGCTGAAACATCAACGGCTCGTTTGAGAGACACCCAAGTAGCACGGGGCCCGAGAAATCCCGTGTGAATCTGGCGGGACCACCCGTTAAG
The DNA here is from genome assembly GCF_045206345.1 of Streptomyces sp. NBC_00209. Lineage (NCBI taxonomy): Bacteria > Bacillati > Actinomycetota > Actinomycetes > Kitasatosporales > Streptomycetaceae > Streptomyces > Streptomyces sp. NBC_00209. Next base: position 5,712,442 of record NZ_CP108121.1, read on the forward strand.
CCTAAATATTCCCTGGTGACCGATAGCGGATAGTACCGTGAGGGAATGGTGAAAAGTACCGCGGGAGCGGAGTGAAATAGTACCTGAAACCGTGTGCCTACAAGCCGTGGGAGCGTCGCTGTATGTGCTTGCACATGCAGTCGTGACTGCGTGCCTTTTGAAGAATGAGCCTGCGAGTTAGCGGTGTGTAGCGAGGTTAACCCGTGTGGGGAAGCCGTAGCGAAAGCGAGTCCGAATAGGGCGATTGAGTTGCACGCTCTAGACCCGAAGCGGAGTGATCTAGCCATGGGCAGGTTGAAGCGGAGGTAAGACTTCGTGGAGGACCGAACCCACCAGGGTTGAAAACCTGGGGGATGACCTGTGGTTAGGGGTGAAAGGCCAATCAAACTCCGTGATAGCTGGTTCTCCCCGAAATGCATTTAGGTGCAGCGTCGTGTGTTTCTTGCCGGAGGTAGAGCACTGGATAGGCGATGGGCCCTACCGGGTTACTGACCTTAGCCAAACTCCGAATGCCGGTAAGTGAGAGCGCGGCAGTGAGACTGTGGGGGATAAGCTCCATGGTCGAGAGGGAAACAGCCCAGAGCATCGACTAAGGCCCCTAAGCGTACGCTAAGTGGGAAAGGATGTGGAGTCGCAGAGACAACCAGGAGGTTGGCTTAGAAGCAGCCACCCTTGAAAGAGTGCGTAATAGCTCACTGGTCAAGTGATTCCGCGCCGACAATGTAGCGGGGCTCAAGCGTACCGCCGAAGTCGTGTCATTCATACACATAGGGCCAACGCCTGTATGGATGGGTAGGGGAGCGTCGTGTGCCGGGTGAAGCAGCCGCGGAAGCGAGTTGTGGACGGTTCACGAGTGAGAATGCAGGCATGAGTAGCGATACACACGTGAGAAACGTGTGCGCCGATTGACTAAGGGTTCCTGGGTCAAGCTGATCTGCCCAGGGTAAGTCGGGACCTAAGGCGAGGCCGACAGGCGTAGTCGATGGACAACCGGTTGATATTCCGGTACCCGCTTTGAAACGCCCAGTACTGAATCAGGCGATGCTAAGTCCGTGAAGCCGGCCCGATCTCTTCGGAGTTGAGGGTAGTGGTGGAGCCGATGAACCAGACTTGTAGTAGGTAAGCGATGGGGTGACGCAGGAAGGTAGTCCAGCCCGGGCGGTGGTTGTCCCGGGGTAAGGGTGTAGGCCGTGTGGTAGGCAAATCCGTCACACGTTAAGGCTGAGACCTGATGCCGAGCCGATTGTGGTGAAGTGGATGATCCTATGCTGTCGAGAAAAGCCTCTAGCGAGTTTCATGGCGGCCCGTACCCTAAACCGACTCAGGTGGTCAGGTAGAGAATACCGAGGCGTTCGGGTGAACTATGGTTAAGGAACTCGGCAAAATGCCCCCGTAACTTCGGGAGAAGGGGGGCCATCACTGGTGAGAGCACTTGCTGCTTGAGCTGGGGGTGGCCGCAGAGACCAGCGAGAAGCGACTGTTTACTAAAAACACAGGTCCGTGCGAAGCCGTAAGGCGATGTATACGGACTGACGCCTGCCCGGTGCTGGAACGTTAAGGGGACCGGTTAGCTGCTCTTCGGGGTGGCGAAGCTGAGAACTTAAGCGCCAGTAAACGGCGGTGGTAACTATAACCATCCTAAGGTAGCGAAATTCCTTGTCGGGTAAGTTCCGACCTGCACGAATGGCGTAACGACTTCTCGACTGTCTCAACCATAGGCCCGGTGAAATTGCACTACGAGTAAAGATGCTCGTTTCGCGCAGCAGGACGGAAAGACCCCGGGACCTTTACTATAGTTTGATATTGGTGTTCGGTTCGGCTTGTGTAGGATAGGTGGGAGACTTTGAAGCGGCCACGCCAGTGGTTGTGGAGTCGTCGTTGAAATACCACTCTGGTCGTGCTGGATGTCTAACCTGGGTCCGTGATCCGGATCAGGGACAGTGTCTGATGGGTAGTTTAACTGGGGCGGTTGCCTCCTAAAGAGTAACGGAGGCGCCCAAAGGTTCCCTCAGCCTGGTTGGCAATCAGGTGTTGAGTGTAAGTGCACAAGGGAGCTTGACTGTGAGACCGACGGGTCGAGCAGGGACGAAAGTCGGGACTAGTGATCCGGCAGTGGCTTGTGGAAGCGCTGTCGCTCAACGGATAAAAGGTACCCCGGGGATAACAGGCTGATCTTCCCCAAGAGTCCATATCGACGGGATGGTTTGGCACCTCGATGTCGGCTCGTCGCATCCTGGGGCTGGAGTCGGTCCCAAGGGTTGGGCTGTTCGCCCATTAAAGCGGTACGCGAGCTGGGTTTAGAACGTCGTGAGACAGTTCGGTCCCTATCCGCTGTGCGCGTAGGAATATTGAGAAGGGCTGTCCCTAGTACGAGAGGACCGGGACGGACGAACCTCTGGTGTGCCAGTTGTCCTGCCAAGGGCATGGCTGGTTGGCTACGTTCGGAAAGGATAACCGCTGAAAGCATCTAAGCGGGAAGCCTGCTTCGAGATGAGTATTCCCACCCTCTTGAAGGGTTAAGGCTCCCAGTAGACGACTGGGTTGATAGGCCAGATGTGGAAGCCCGGTAACGGGTGGAGCTGACTGGTACTAATAGGCCGAGGGCTTGTCCTCAGTTGCTCGCGTCCACTGTGTTGTTCCCAGGCCACGAACAGTCGTGCTGGTTGAACAGCGTCATTCATTAAATTGAAAAGTGTGCTTGTTCGCTAAGTGCCGATACTCCGCCTTGCTGGGGAGTGGCCGATAGTGTTTCGGTGGTCATTGCGTTAGGGAAACGCCCGGTTACATTTCGAACCCGGAAGCTAAGCCTTTCAGCGCCGATGGTACTGCAGGGGGGACCCTGTGGGAGAGTAGGACGCCGCCGAACAATTTTTGAAGGACCCTTGGTCCCAGCGTTCAGCGCTGGGGCCAAGGGTCCTTTTTGTTTTGCCCGAAGCGCGTCGGGTGTCCGGCTGCGCAAGAATGTCTGTAGTACCCCGATGACAGGAGCTCCACCCATGTCCACCAACTCTCCCGACGATCGTTCGGAGCGCGAGCCGCGTCGCCGGGATGGCGGTGACCGGGGCGGCTTTGGCAGCGGTCGCGACGACCGTTCGCGCGGTCCGCGCCAGGACGACCGCCCCTCCGGGGGCGGCTTCCGACGCGACGACCGGGACCGCGACCGGGATCGTGGACCGCGCCGCGATGACCGTCCCTCCGGCGGTGGTTTCCGCCGTGACGACCGGGGTGGTTCCACCGGTGGTGGGTTCCGCCGGGACGACCGTGGCGGCGGCTCCGACAACCGTGGTGGCGGCTTCCGTCGCGACGACCGTGCCCCGCGCCGTGAGGATGACCGTGGTGGCCGGCCGGGTGGCTTCGATCGCCGCGATGACCGTCGTGACGACCGTCGTGACGACCGGCCCCGTGGCCCCCGTCGCGACGACGACAACCGCGGTGGCGGCTTCCGCCGCGATGACCGCCCGTCCGGTGGTGGCTTCCGCCGGGACGACCGTGGCGGCAACTCCGGTGGCGGTTTCCGCCGGGACGACCGTGCCCCGCGCCGTGAGGATGACCGTGGTGGCCGGCCGGGTGGCTTCGATCGCCGCGATGACCGTCGTGACGACCGTCGTGACGACCGGCCCCGTGGCCCCCGTCGCGACGACGACAACCGCGGTGGCGGCAACTCCGGTGGCGGTTTCCGCCGCGACGACCGTGGCGGCAACTCCGGTGGCGGTTTCCGCCGCGACGACCGTGGCGGCAACTCCGGTGGCGGTTTCCGCCGCGACGACCGTGGCGGCAACTCCGGTGGCGGTTTCCGCCGCGACGACCGTGGCGGCAACTCCGGTGGTGGCTTCCGCCGCGACGACCGGGGCGGTTCCACCGGTGGTGGCTTCCGCCGTGACGACCGTGCCCCGCGCCGCGAGGACGACCGTGGTGGCTTCCGCCGCGACGACCGTGCCCCGCGCCGCGAGGACGACCGTGGTGGCTTCCGTCGCGACGACCGGGGTGGTTCCACCGGTGGTGGGTTCCGTCGTGACGACGACCGCGGTGGCCGCCCCGGCGGCTTCGACCGTCGTGACGACCGCCGCGATGACCGTCGTGACGACCGGCCCCGTGGCCCCCGTCGCGACGACAGCCGTCCGGCCGGCGGCGGGTTCCGCCGTGACGACCGGGACCGGGACCGCGATCGTGGCCCCCGCCGTGACGACAACCGGGGCGGCGGCTACCGCGGCCAGCGGGACGACCGTGGTGACCGCGGCGGCTACCGGGGCGGCGACGACCGAGGCGGCCGCCAGGGTGGTTACGAGCGCCGGGACGACCGGGACCGGGAGCCCATCAAGCGGCTGCCCATCCCGGACGACGTCACCGGTCACGAGATCGACCAGGACGTCCGCCAGGAGCTGCTGAGCCTGCCCAAGACGCTGGCCGAGGACGTGGCGCGGAACCTGGTCATGGTGGCCCGGCTCATCGACGAGGAGCCCGAGGAGGCATACGCGTACGCGCGCATCGCCCTCCGGCTCGCCTCGCGCGTCGCCGCCGTCCGCGAGGCCGCCGGTTTCGCCGCCTACGCGACCCAGAAGTACGCGGAGGCCCTGGCGGAGTTCCGGGCGGCCCGGCGGATGACCGGGTCCGTGGAGCTGTGGCCGGTCATGGCCGACTGCGAGCGCGGTCTCGGGCGGCCCGAGAAGGCCATGGCGATGGCCGGTGAGCCCGAGGTGCAGAAGCTGGACAAGGCAGGCCAGGTCGAGATGCGTCTCGTGGCCGCCGGCGCCCGGCGGGACATGGGGCAGATCGACGCCGCCATCGTCACCCTGCAGAGCCCCGAGCTCGCCTCGAACGCCGTGCACCCGTGGACCCCGCGCCTGCGCTACGCCTACGCCGACGCGCTGCTCGAAGCCGGCCGCGAGGACGAGGCGCGCGAGTGGTTCGGCAAGGCGCTGGAGGCCGACAAGGACGGCGCCACCGACGCGTCCGACCGCCTCGCCGCGCTGGACGGCGTCGAGTTCGTGGACGCCCTGGACGACGACGAGGCCGAGCCCGTCGCCGCCGACGCGGACCGGGACGAGGCCGACGAGGACGACGAGTCCCAGGCGTAACGCATGAGAAGAGGGCGGCACCCCGTGCGGGTGCCGCCCTCTTTCGCGTTCAGCCCAGGTTCAGGCTGCGCAGGACCAGGCCCGTCGCCGGCTTCGGGCCGAACGACGTCGACTTGCGGGGCATGGTGACGCCCTGGCGGGCCAGGTCCCGGACGAGCTCCTCGCGTACCGGATGCATCAGCACCGCCGTGGAACCGTGCCGCTCGGCCTGCTCCACGGCGGCGGCGGTGTCGTGGATGTACGCGATGTGCGCCGGGTCGTCCGGGATACGCCACACCCGGTCGAGCAGCGCCGAGTGCAGGACCGTCGCGTCCAGGGTGCGCCAGCCGGCCGGGCGGTCCGCCGGGACCGTGCGGGCCAGCAGCGCCTCGTCCGGGAGGTCGGCCAGATGGAAACCCCCGTCGCCCGCGAGCAGGAAGGCGTTGCCCTCCGCGGCCGCCCCGGCCAGGGCCTCCATCGCGTCCGGAAGCGGCCCCGCCACCTCCCGTATCCGGAACAGCCCGGTCAGCCTGGCCAGCGCGTCCGCGACGGGCAGACCGTGCAGCAGGCGGTGGATGGCGCGGACCCGGAGCGGGTAGCGGACGGTGTCCACCAGCAGCACGAGGCCGTAGTCCCAGGGGCCCGGGACCGTGTGTTCCTGCTGGAGCCTGAGATAGGTGGCCCAGCGGTGGTGGCCGTCCGCGATGAGCGCCTGGCGCCGGGCCAGGTCCGCCTGGATCTCCGCGCGCTCGGCGGGATCGGTGACCGCCCACAGGCGGTGGCGGAAGCCGTCCTCCGTGGTCGTGCAGAGCAGCGGCTCGCGTGCGACGGTCCGCTCGACCACCGCGGTCGCCCCCGTCGCCGAGTCCTCGTCGCCCCGGTACGTCAGCAGCAGCGGTTCCAGATGGGCGGCGGTGGCGCGCATCAGGTCGGCCCGGTCCTCGACCACATGCGCCATGACGTCCTCGTGCGGAAGCACCACGCCCTCGGCCGGCCCGGAGAGGGCGAGGGCGCCGATGACGCCCCGTTGCAGGATCTCGTCGTCGCGCTGCTCGTACACGTACAGGGCGGGCTCGGCGTCCGGGGCGAGGACGCCCTCCGCGAGCCAGTCGTCCAGGGTGGCGGCGGCCCGGGCGTTGCGGGCGGCGACCGTGCCGGCCTGCGGCAGGATCAGCCGGACGATGTTGTGCGGGTCCGCCGACTCCAGGTGCAGCAGCCCGTCGGGCCGCACGACCACGTCGTACGGGGGAGAGGTCACCGCGGCGAGGCTGCCGACCCGCTCGGGAACGTAACGCAGGCCACGGAACGGAAGCAGACGCAGTCCCTGGTCCGTCGTGCCTCGTGTGTTCATCCACGCATCGTATGTGGGCTGCACGGATGCGCGATGATCGGGGGAGAAGCAGTCGAAGAGGAGCGCGGAACATGAGTGGGACGAGCAGGACCAGGCCGAGCGGCAGCAGTACCGCGCTGAGTGAGGCGTACGACACGGCGCTGCTCGACCTCGACGGTGTCGTGTACGCGGGCGGGCACGCGATCGACCACGCCGTCGAGGCCCTCGGCGCGGCCCGCGACGGCGGGATGCACCTGGCGTACGTCACCAACAACGCGCTGCGCACCCCGGCCGCCGTGGCCGAGCACCTCACCGAGCTGGGCGTCCCGGCCGAGCCCGGCGACGTGATCACCTCGGCGCAGGCCGTGGCCCGGCTGGTCGCCGACCAGCTGCCCGCCGGGGCCCGGGTCCTCGTCATCGGCGGCGAGGGACTGCGCGTCGCGCTGCGGGAACGCGGCCTCGAACCCGTCGAGTCGGCCGACGACGACCCGGTCGCGGTGGTCCAGGGGTACGGCGGCCCGGACCTGGCGTGGGGCCGGTTCGCGGAGGCGTCGTACGCGATCAATCGCGGGCTGCCGTGGTTCGCGTCCAACACCGACCTGACGATCCCCGGCGCGCGGGGGATCGCGCCGGGCAACGGGGCGGCCGTCGAGGTCGTCCGTATCGCGACCGGCGCCGAGCCGCAGGTCGCCGGGAAGCCGCTCCCGCCGATGCACCGCGAGACCGTGCTGCGCACCGGCGCGGAACGGCCGCTGGTGGTCGGCGACCGGCTCGACACCGACATCGAGGGGGCCTTCAACGGCGGTGTCGACTCGCTGCTCGTGCTCACCGGGGTGACCGACGCGGTCCAGCTGGTGACCGCCGTGCCCGAGCACCGGCCGACGTACATCGACGCGGACCTGCGCGGCCTGCTCACCGGACAGCCCGAGGTGGCGGAGGCCGGCGAGGGATTCCGCTGCGGCGGCTGGACGGCCTCCGCCGGGGGCCGCGCGCTCGTGCTGGAGGGCGACGGCGACGCGCTCGACGGGCTGCGGGCGCTGTGCGCGGCGGCCTGGGCGCACGCCGGGGACGGGGCCTGTGACCTGGACGCGGACAAGGCCGTGGCCCGGCTGGGGCTGTGAGGACGGGCCCGGGATCCGAGGGGCTGGGTAGGCTAACCTAACCGGGTGTTGGTTGAAAGCCCCCCGGATTCCAGTTCCGGCCCGATAGCCGCGCCGGACAAGGCCGCCGCTCCCCGCAGACGTCATGCGGCGAGAGCGGCGGGGCTCCTGGTGGCCGTGGCCGTCCTCGTGCTGGTGTGTCTCGCGTCCATCGGGATCGGCGCCAAGGCGCTGCCGCTCTCCGACGTGTGGCACGGCCTGTTTCATGACGCGGGCAGCGGCGACGACGTCCTCGTACGCAAGGTGCGCGTCCCGCGCACCGTGCTCGGGCTCCTCGTCGGTGCCGCGCTCGGCCTCGCCGGGGCGGTCATGCAGGCGCTGACCCGTAACCCGCTCGCCGAGCCCGGCATCCTCGGTGTCAACGCGGGGGCCTCGGCCGCCGTCGTCTCCGCCATCAGCTTCTTCGGCGTGACCTCGCTGACCGGCTATGTGTGGTTCGCCTTCGCGGGCGCCGCGATCGTGTCGGTGGCCGTGTACTTCCTCGGCGGAAGCCGCTCCTCCACCCCGGTGCGGCTCGCGCTCGCCGGGACGGCCGTCACCGCCGCGCTGTACGGATACGTCAACGCCGTACAGCTGCTGGACTCGGCGGCGCTGGACCGGCTGCGGTTCTGGACGGTCGGCTCGCTGGCCTCCGCGAACACGGAGACCGTCGGCAAGGTGTGGCCGTTCATCGCGGCGGGCGTCCTGCTGACCGTGTTCATCGCGCGCCCGCTCAACGCCCTGGAGATGGGCGACGACACCGCCAGGGCGCTGGGCGCGAACCTGACCCGGACCCGGGTGCTCGCGATGCTCGCCGTGACGCTGCTCTGCGGGGCGGCGACCGCCGCGTGCGGGCCGATCGTCTTCATCGGGCTGATGATCCCGCACCTGGTGCGCACCCTCACCGGTCCCGACCTGCGGTGGATCCTGCCGTACGCGGCGGTGCTCTCCCCGGTGCTGCTGCTCGGCGCCGATGTGGTCGGCCGGGTCATCGCCCGCCCCTCGGAGCTCCAGGTCGGCATCGTCACCGCGCTCATCGGCGGGCCCGTCTTCATCTACCTCGTACGACGCAAGAGGATGTCCCAGCTGTGAAGGCCACGACCACGAAGGAGACGGCGCGCGCCGTCCGTCCGGTACGGGCCGTGCGGACGGCCGGGGGGTACTCGTTCCGGATGAACGTGCGGGCGGCCCTGGTCGTCCTGCTCCTGGCCGTCGTGGCGGCGGGCGCCTCGGTCGTCCTCATCGGCAGCGGCGACTTCTCGATGACGCCCGCCGAGGTCCTGACCACGCTCTTCGGCCACGGGACCTTCCAGCAGGAGTTCATCGTCACCGACCTCAGGCTGCCCCGAGTGCTCGTCGGGCTCCTCGTCGGCGGGGCGCTCGGCGTCGGGGGCGCCGTCTTCCAGACCATCTCCCGCAACCCGCTCGGCAGCCCCGACGTGCTCGGCTTCGGCCAGGGCGCCACGGTCGGCGCGCTCACCGTGATCGTCCTCTTCCAGGGCGGCGCGAAGGAGGTCGCGGCCGGTGCGGTCGTCGGCGGCCTGCTGACCGGTGTCGCGGTCTACCTGCTCGCGTGGAAGCGCGGCGTACACGGCTTCCGGCTGGTCCTGGTGGGGATCGGGGCGGCGGCCATGCTGACCGCCGCGACGCAGTACCTGATCACCAAGGCGAACCTGGTCGACGCGACGCGTGCCGTCGTCTGGATGACCGGCTCGCTCGACGGCCGCGACTGGGCGCAGGTCTGGCCGCTGCTGGTCGTCTGCGCCGTGCTGCTCCCGCTGGTGTACGGGCACGGGCCGGCCCTGCGCGTCATGGAGATGGGCGACGACGCGGCGTACGCGCTCGGGGTACGGGTGGAACGCACCCGCCTCCTCCTCATGGGCGCCGCCGTGCTGCTCGTCGCCGTCGCCACGGCCGCCGCCGGGCCGATCGCCTTCGTCTCGCTGAGCGCCCCGCAGCTGGCGCGCCGGCTGACCCGGTCCACCGGCCCGAACCTGGTGGCCGCGACGTTCATGGGGGCGGCGCTCCTGCTCGTCGCCGACTGGATCGCGCTCGACGCGTTCGGCGACCGTCAGCTGCCGGTGGGTGTGGTCACCGGGGTGCTCGGCGGCTGCTATCTGGTGTGGCTGCTGGTGACCGAGCGCAAGGCGGGGCGCATATGAGACCCCGTACCACCGCCCCTCTCCAACCGTCCGACAGCCGACCGTCCGACCCCCGGAGTACGACCATGCAGCGCCTCACCGCGGACTCGGTGACCCTCGGATACGACCAGCGGGTCATCACGGAGAACCTTTCGGTCGAGATACCCGACCGCTCGTTCACCGTGATCGTCGGCCCCAACGCCTGCGGCAAGTCGACGCTGCTGCGGGCGCTCTCCCGGATGCTGAAGCCGAGCCGGGGCCAGGTGCTGCTGGACGGGCAGTCGATCCACGGGCTGCCCGCGAAGAAGGTCGCCAGGACGCTGGGCCTGCTGCCGCAGTCCTCGATCGCGCCGGAGGGCATCACGGTCGCGGACCTCGTGGCGCGGGGGCGGTACCCGCATCAAGGGCTGCTGCGGCAGTGGTCGCCGGAGGACGAGCGGGTCGTCCAGGAGTCGATGGGGGCGACAGGCGTCGGGGAACTGGCCGATCGCTATGTCGATGAATTGTCCGGCGGTCAGCGCCAGCGGGTCTGGATCGCGATGGCCCTCGCCCAGCAGACGCCGCTGCTGCTGCTGGACGAGCCGACGACGTACCTCGACATCCAGCACCAGATCGATGTGCTGGACCTGTGCGCCGAACTGCACGAGACGCAGGGGCGGACGCTGGTGGCCGTCCTGCACGACCTGAACCACGCGGCGCGGTACGCCACGCATCTGATCGCGATGCGCGGTGGGGAGATCGTCGCGGCGGGGGCGCCGGGGGAGATCGTCACCGCGGAGCTGGTGGAGCGGGTGTTCGGGCTGCGGTGTCAGGTGATCTCCGATCCGGAGACGGGGACGCCTTTGGTGGTGCCGGCCGCGCGGGTGCGCGGGGCGCGCGTTGCGCGCGGGGCCGAAAAGACGTCCTCAAGCGCCGGACGGGCTTGATTTTTTGCTACAGCAGTGACTTCAGTTTCAGGAGGTCTCTGAAGCCTGCCTCCAGGCGGACTCGCCCCGAGGCCCATGCCTTCGCGAAGTTCAGGTTGCCGTCGACCAGGGCGACCAGGTCGTCGCCGGTCATCGCGAGGCGGATCTCGGCCTTTTCGTGGGGTGGGCCCTCCAGCGTGTTCAGGACCTGGATGCGGCCGCCGGACAGGCGGCCGGTGAACGTGATGTCCAGGTCCCGGATGTGGCAGCTCAGCGAGCGGTCCAGGTCGGCGGCGCGGCGCACGTCGCCGTCGGCCCCCGCGAGGTTGTCGGAAAGTCTGTCGAGTGCGCTGCGGCACTCCGCCATGGTCGCCATCAAGATCGACGTTACCCCAGCGCTTCGCGGTAGCGTTTCCGCATGAGCGACCCGATGCCCGAGCCCGAGACGGACGCCCCGCCGGAGCCGGCCGAGCCCGCGGGGCCGGCGCCCCTCGGTGTCGTACGGACGCCCACCGGCAGTGCCGAGGTGGACGGTCTCCTTGAGCGGCTGGCCGACGCCGACCACCTCGCGGCGGACGGACACACCGAGGTGTACGAGGATGTACACCGGGGCCTGCGCGAGGCGCTGAGCGCGCTGGACGCCGGGCCCGCCCCCGCACCGGGACCACCCGTACCGGTGCCCCCGTACAACCACAGGAGCTGAACCGAACGTGGCAGGAGTCGCCCGTCGCCGTCTCGATGCCGAGCTGGTACGCCGCAAGCTGGCCCGGTCGCGCGAGCACGCCGGCCAGCTGATCGCGGCGGGCCGGGTGACCGTCGGCGGCAACACCGCGACCAAATCGGCCACCCAGGTCGAGACCAGCGCCGCCGTCGTGGTCACCAAGGACGACAGCGACCCGGAGTACGTCTCGCGCGGCGGCCACAAGCTGGCCGGCGCCCTCGCCGCCTTCGTCCCGCTCGGGCTGGAGGTCGAGGGCCGCCGGGCGCTGGACGCGGGCGCCTCGACCGGCGGGTTCACCGATGTGCTGCTGCGTGCCGGGGCCGCGCGGGTCGTGGCCGTGGACGTCGGCTACGGGCAGCTCGCCTGGTCGCTCCAGTCCGACGAGCGCGTCGTCGTCAAGGACCGCACCAACGTCCGGGAACTGACGCTGGAGGCCATCGACGGCGAGCCGGCCGACCTGGTGGTCGGCGACCTGTCGTTCATCCCGCTCGGGCTCGTGATGCCGGCCCTGTTCCGCTGCACGGCCCCCGGCGCCGACCTGGTGCTCATGGTCAAGCCGCAGTTCGAGGTCGGCAAGGATCGGCTCGGCAGCGGCGGGGTGGTGCGCAGCCCCGAACTGCGCGCCGAGGCGGTACGGGAAGTGGCCCGCCGGGCGTGGGCGCTGGGCCTGGGGGTGCGGGGCGTGACCGCGAGCCCGCTGCCGGGGCCCTCCGGGAACGTCGAGTACTTTCTGTGGCTGCGGGCCGGAGCACCGGAACTGGATCCCGCGGATGTCGACCGTGCAGTGGCGGAGGGGCCCCGTTGACGACGCATGAGGCACGAACAGTCTTCCTTCTCGCGCACACCGGCCGCCCGGCCGCGATCCGCAGTGCGGAACTCGTCGTGCAGGGGCTGCTGCGCAACGGCCTGGGGGTGCGGGTCCTCGCCACCGAGGCGGCCGACCTGCCGCTGCCCCCCTCCGTCGAGACGGTCACCGATGCGACGCCCGAGGTACTCAACGGCTGCGAGCTGCTGATCGTCCTCGGCGGCGACGGGACGCTGCTGCGCGGCGCCGAACTCTCCCGCGCCTCCGGCGTGCCCATGCTCGGCGTCAACCTCGGCCGGGTCGGCTTCCTCGCCGAGGCCGAGCGCGACGACCTCGACCAGGTGGTCGACCGGGTCGTCACCCGGGCGTACACGGTCGAGGAGCGCATGACGATCGACGTCCTGGTGCACAGCAACGGGAACGTCGTCCACACCGACTGGGCGCTCAACGAGGCGGCCGTGCAGAAGGTGTCGCCCGAGCGGATGCTCGAAGTCGTCCTGGAGATCGACGGCCGGCCGGTGACCGGGTTCGGCTGCGACGGCATCGTGTGCGCGACGCCCACCGGCTCGACCGCGTACGCCTTCTCGGCCGGCGGGCCCGTCGTGTGGCCGGAGGTCGAGGCGCTGCTGATGGTCCCGATCAGCGCCCACGCCCTGTTCGCCAAGCCGCTCGTGACCTCGCCCACGTCGGTGCTCGCCGTCGAGGTCCAGCCGCACACCCCGCACGGGGTGCTGTGGTGCGACGGGCGCAGGACCGTCGAGCTGCCCTCCGGGGCGCGGGTCGAGGTGCGGCGCGGCGCCGTGCCCGTCCGGCTGGCCAGGTTGCACCGGGCGTCGTTCACGGACCGCCTCGTCGCCAAGTTCGCGCTGCCCGTCTCGGGATGGCGGGGCGCGCCCCACTGACCCCGCCCGTGTGCACGCGGGCCGGGAAACCTCGTATGGTCATGTCCGTGTTGGAGGAGATGCGGATACGGTCGCTCGGGGTCATCGACGACGCGGTGGTGGAGCTGTCACCCGGTTTCACCGCGGTGACGGGTGAGACCGGCGCCGGCAAGACCATGGTCGTCACCAGCCTGGGGCTGCTGCTCGGCGGGCGTGCCGACCCCGCCCTGGTGCGGATCGGTGCCAAGGCCGCGGTGGTCGAGGGCCGGATCACGGTGGCCGACGGCGACGCGGTGGCGCTGCGCGCCGAGGAGGCCGGGGCCGAGATCGAGGACGGGGCGCTGCTCATCAGCCGCACCGTGTCCGCCGAAGGGCGCTCCCGGGCGCACCTCGGCGGCAGATCCGTGCCCGTGGGCGTGCTGTCCGAGCTGGCCGACGAGCTCGTCGCCGTGCACGGCCAGACCGACCAGCAGGGCCTGCTCAAGCCCGCCCGGCAGCGCCAGGCCCTCGACCGGTACGCGGGCGACGGCGTCGCCGTGCCGCTCGCCCCGTACGCGGCGGCCCACCGGCGGCTGCGGGACGTCGCGGCGGAGCTGGACGAGCTGACGACGCGCGCCCGCGAACGCGCCCAGGAGGCCGACCTCCTGCGCTTCGGCCTCAACGAGGTCGCCGCCGTCGAACCCCTGCCCGGGGAGGACACCGAGCTGGCCGCCGAGGCGCAGCGGCTCGGCCACGCCGACGCGCTCGCCTCCGCCGCCGCCCTCGCGCACACCGCGCTGGCCGGCAACCCGGAGGACCCGGAGGCCCTGGACGCCACGACCGTGGTGGCCGCCGCCCGGCAGGCCCTCGACGGGGTGCGCTCGCACGACCCGGCGCTCGCCTCGCTCGCGGACCGGGTCGGCGAGATCTCCATCCTGCTCGCGGACGTCTCCGGAGAACTGTCCGGTTACGCGGACCAGCTCGACGCCGACCCGCTGCGGCTCGCCGCCGTCGAGGAGCGGCGCGCCGCGCTCACCGCCCTCACCCGCAAGTACGGCGAGGACATCACCGCCGTACTCGCCTGGGCGCAGGAGGGCGCGGACCGGCTCACCGAGCTGGAGGGCGACGACGACCGGATCGGGGAGCTGACCGCCGAGCGGGACGCCCTGCGCGCCGAACTCTCGGGCCTCGGGCAGGCGTTGACCGACGCCCGGACGGCCGCCGCCGCGTCCTTCGCGGAGGCGGTGACCGAGGAACTGGCGTCCCTGGCCATGCCGCACGCCCGGGTGTCCTTCGACATCCGGCAGACCGAGGTGGCGGACGAGGCGTCCGGCATCGAGATCGGCGGCCGCAACGTGGCGTACGGCCCGTCCGGCGCCGACGAGGTCGAACTCCTCCTCGCCCCGCACCCCGGCGCCCAGCCCCGGCCCATCGCCAAGGGCGCCTCGGGCGGTGAGCTGTCCCGGGTGATGCTAGCGGTCGAGGTGGTCTTCGCGGGCTCCGACCCGGTGCCCACGTACCTCTTCGACGAGGTCGACGCGGGCGTCGGCGGCAAGGCGGCCGTCGAGGTCGGGCGGCGGCTCGCGAAGCTGGCGAAGTCCGCCCAGGTCGTCGTCGTCACGCACCTGCCCCAGGTGGCCGCGTTCGCCGACCGGCAGCTGCTGGTCGAGAAGACCGTGGACGGCTCGGTGACCAGCAGCGGGGTCACCGTCCTGGAGGGTGAGGACCGGGTGCGGGAGCTGTCCCGGATGCTCGCGGGCCAGGAGGACTCCGAGACGGCCCGCGCGCACGCCGAGGAACTGCTCGCCACGGCCCGCGCCGACGGATAGCCGTGACGGCCGGGGCGTCCGTGCGCCCCGGCCGTACGGGTGTCGTGGTGCCGTACACACTTTCACCCGTGCGGGTGGTGTCGGCCGTCCGATTTGTCGTGGTGAGCCCCGGAGTTACGGTTCCGTCGTGCCGGAACGTGCGTACGGACTGGCATCCTTGGCGGTGTTCGTACCCCCGACTCGGGAGCCCCGGGAGCCAATCGACGTGTCACAGCTGCGCACGGTTCAGGTAGTCGGCGGCGGCAGTGCCGGCAGCAGCACGCACGCCGGCTCGCTGGCCGCCGGGCTGGTCGCCCGGGGCGTGCGGGTCACCGTCTGCGCGCCGGCCGCGCTGGACCGCGTCCACGACTTCGCCGCCACCGGCGCCCACTTCGCGCCCGTGCCCCGCCGCAGCGACCCGGCGGCCGTCGCGGCCCTGCGCGCCGCCTGCGCCGAAGCGGACGTCGTCCACGCGCACGGACTGCACGCCGCCGTGCGGGCCGCCCTGGCGATCGGCCGCCGGCCCGTCCCGCTGGTCGTCACCTGGCACACCCGGGCCCACGCCGAAGGGGCCCGCCGCCGGCTGCTGCACCTCCTGGAGCGCAGGGCCGTGCGCGCGGCGGCCGTGGTGCTCGCCACCTCGTCCGACCTGGTCGACCGGGCGCGCGCCCGGGGCGCCCGCGACGCCCGGCTCGCGCCCGTCGCCGCCCCCCGGCCGCCGAGCCCGGCCGGGCCGCCCGCCGCCAAGGTCCGCGCCGAACTGGGCGCGGTGGGGCGGCCGTTGATCGTGGCGCTCGGCACGCTCGTACCGCATCACGGCTACGACACCCTGCTCGACGCGGCGGCCGTGTGGAGCCTGCTCGACCCCGTACCGCTGGTGGCCGTCGTCGGCGAGGGGCGGGAGCGGGCGGCCCTGCGGCGGCGGATCGCGGCCGAGGGCCTGCCCGTCGAACTGCTCGGCGACCGTTCCGACGCCGCCGCCCTCCTGGCCGCCGCCGACGTCGCCGTCCTGCCCAGCCGCTGGGAGTCCCGCTCCACCTCCGCCCAGCAGGCGCTGCGGGCCGGGGTGCCCCTGGTCGCCACGGCGGTCGGCGGCACGCCCGAACTCGTGGGGGACGCCGCCGTCCTGGTGCCGTACGCGGACGGCGAGGCGCTGGCCACCGAGGTGGCCCGGCTGCTCGGGGACCCGGCCGAGCGGGACCGGCTGGCCGCCGAGGGCCTGCGGCAGGCGGCGAGCTGGCCGACGGAGGACGACACGGTGGCCCAGGTGCTCGCCGTGTACGACGAGCTGGCCCGCTGAGGAAGCCGTTGACAGCCTCCCGGGCGGCTGCGATCTTGAAAAATCGGACTGGGCGGCTGGGGAGGGCGTATGGACGGGGAAACGCACGCGTACGGGGACGAGGGCACCGCTGTCGGCGCGTTGCCCGGCCCCCTCGTCTCCGTGGACTGGCTCGCCGCGCGCCTCGGCGCCCCCGGGCTGCGGGTGTTCGACGCGTCGGTCGGCGCTCCCGGGCCGGTGCTCGACGCGTCGGCCGCCGCGCACCGGGGGAGCGGCACGCGGATCGCGGGGGCCGGGGTCTTCGACATCGACGGCGCGCTCTCCGACCCCACGGCGCCGGTGCCCCACACCATGCCGGACGCCGCCCGGTTCACCGAGGAGATGCGGGCGCTCGGCCTGAACGACGCGGACACCGTGATCGTGTACGACGCCGCCGGGATCTACTCCAGCGCCCGGGCCCGGTGGATGCTTCGGGCCATGGGCTTCGACCGGGCCGCCGTCCTCGACGGGGGCCTGCCCGCCTGGACCGCCGCCGGACTGCCCGTCACCGAGGGCGCGCCCGAACCGGCCGCCGGGCGCGGGGACTTCACGGCCCGGCCCCGGCCCGGGCTCCTCGTCGGCGCCGGCGAGGTGGCGGAGGCGCTGGCGGACCCGGAGGCGGCGGTGCTCGACGCCAGGACCCGGGGGCGGTTCGAGGGCACGGAGCCCGAGCCGCGGGCCGGGCTGCGCGGCGGCCATATGCCGGGGGCCGTCAGCCTGCCCTTCGGCCGGCTCCAGGACGAGGGGCGGATGCGGGCGCCCGACGAGCTGCGCGCGGCGTTCGCCGGTGCGGCGGGTGGCCGAGAGCGGCTGTACTTCAGCTGCGGGTCCGGGGTGACCGCCTGCGTCCTCGCGCTGGGGGCCGAGCTGGCCGGATACCGGGACCTGACCGTGTACGACGGATCGTGGAGCGAGTGGGGCCTCCCCCAGGCGGACCCGGCGGACCGGCCCGTCGTGACGGGCCCGTAAGAAGCGCTGATACGGCTCCGCCCGGCTGCCGGGGTCCGGCAGCCGGGCGGGGAGGACGCGGACCGCGTCCGTCAGCCCACGTACGCCCCGCTCGCCGTCAGGCGCAGGGCCGTGTCGATCAGCGGGACGTGGCTGAACGCCTGCGGGAAGTTGCCCACCTGGCGCTGGAGCCGGGCGTCCCACTCCTCGGCCAGCAGGCCCAGGTCGTTGCGGAGGGACAGCAGCCGCTCGAACAGGCGGCGCGCCTCGTCCACCCGGCCGATCATCGCGAGGTCGTCCGCCAGCCAGAACGAGCAGGCCAGGAACGCGCCCTCGTCGCCCTCCAGGCCGTCCACGCCCGCGTCGTCGCCCGCGGTCGGGTAGCGCAGGACGAAGCCGTCCTCCGTGGACAGCTCCCGCTGGATCGCCTCGATGGTGCCGATGACCCGCTTGTCGTCGGGCGGCAGGAAGCCCATCTGCGGGATCAGCAGCAGGGAGGCGTCCAGCTCCTTCGACCCGTACGACTGGGTGAAGGTGTTGCGCTCGGGGTCGTAACCCCGCTCGCAGACGTCGCGATGGATCTCGTCGCGCAGCTCGTGCAGCCGCTCGACCGGGCCCTCCGCGTCGCCGGATTCGATGAGCTTGATGGTCCGGTCGACCGCGACCCAGGCCATCACCTTGGAGTGCACGAAGTGGCGGCGCGGCCCGCGCACCTCCCAGATGCCCTCGTCCGGCTCGTTCCAGTGCTTCTCCAGGTACTCGATCAGCTTGAGCTGGAGCCCGGTGGCGTAGTCGTTGCGGGCCAGGCCCGTCATGTGCGCCAGGTGCAGCGCCTCGGTGACCTCGCCGTACACGTCCAGCTGGAGCTGGCCCGCGGCTCCGTTGCCGACGCGGACCGGGGCGGAGCCCTCGTAACCCGGCAGCCACTCCAGCTCCGCCTCGCCCAGCTCCCGTTCGCCCGCGATCCCGTACATGATCTGCAGGTTCTCCGGGTCGCCGGCCACCGCGCGCAGCAGCCACTCGCGCCAGGCGCGGGCCTCCTCGCGGTAGCCGGTGCGCAGCAGCGAGGAGAGGGTGATCGCGGCGTCGCGCAGCCAGGTGTAGCGGTAGTCCCAGTTCCGGGAGCCGCCGATGTCCTCGGGCAGTGAGGTGGTCGGCGCGGCGACGATGCCGCCGGTCGGCGCGTAGGTCAGGGCCTTCAGCGTGATCAGCGAGCGGACCACGGCCTCGCGGTACGGGCCGTGGTACGTGCACTGCTCGACCCACTCGCGCCAGAAGTCCGCGGTCGCCTCCAGCGAGCCGTCCGGGTCCGGGAGCGCGGGCGGCTCGTGGTGCGAGGGCTGCCAGCTGATGGTGAACGCGATCCGGTCACCGGGGGAGACGGTGAAGTCGGAGTACGTCGTCAGGTTCTCGCCGTAGGTGTCGACGGGCGTGTCCAGCCACACCGAGTCCGGGCCCGCGACGGCGACCGTACGTGAGTCCACCTTGTGCACCCAGGGGGTGACGCGGCCGTAGCTGAACCGCATGCGCAGCTCCGAGCGCATCGGCACCCGGCCGCTGACGCCCTCCACGATCCGGATCAACTGCGGTGCGCCGTCGCGTGGCGGCATGAAGTCGGTCACTCTGACCGTGCCGCGCGGCGTGTCCCACTCCGATTCGAGGATGAGGGAATCCCCGCGGTAGCGGCGGCGGTCGGCCGGGGGAGGCTCGGTGCCCTCCGGGACGGCCGGTCCCAGACGCCAGAAACCGTGTTCGTCGGTGCCCAGGAGGCCCGCGAAAACGGCGTGTGAATCGAAGCGGGGCAGGCAGAGCCAGTCGGCTGTGCCGTCCCGGCAGACCAGGGCTGCGGTCTGCATGTCTCCGATGAGTGCGTAATCCTCGATGCGCCCGGCCACGTGCATCTCCAGTCGAACGGCCATGTCGCCCCGTGGGGCGCTTACTGCGGGTCAAGAGGTTGTCGCAAGGGGTTGTAGTGGGGGGACCTGCGAACTTCCGGCCTCGCCCGAGCGAGTGTCCGAGCAGGATACGACGCAGCCGGGTGATCCGCGCGCCCCTCTTGCCAACCGGAGTGGTCCGATTGAGCGGGATGCGAGCGGCATATGCGGCTCGCGCCGCGCTCGCGGGCCGGTGGCCGGAAGCAGTCTCCCCCTGTCGCTGATACCCTGGTAGCCCGTGGACCGGTGGTTGTCGGCGAGAGCAGACGAGGCCCCCGAACCGCAGCGACGGCATCTCCGGAATCTCCGGACGGCAAGCCGGTACGCACCTCACGATCGCGACCACGGGAGCCCCCTTTGGCTATGCAGCCCACATCCACGACGACCAAGCACATCTTCGTCACCGGGGGTGTCGCCTCTTCCCTCGGCAAGGGTCTGACTGCCTCCAGCCTCGGTGCCCTGCTCAAGGCGCGCGGCCTCCGGGTCACCATGCAGAAGCTCGACCCGTACCTGAACGTCGACCCCGGCACGATGAACCCGTTCCAGCACGGCGAGGTCTTCGTGACCAACGACGGTGCGGAGACGGACCTCGACATCGGCCACTACGAGCGCTTCCTCGACGTGGACCTCGACGGCTCGGCCAACGTCACCACCGGCCAGGTCTACTCGCAGGTCATCGCCAAGGAGCGGCGCGGCGAGTACCTGGGCGACACCGTGCAGGTCATCCCGCACATCACCAACGAGATCAAGCACCGCATCCGGCGCATGGCCACCGACGACGTCGACGTGGTCATCACCGAGGTCGGCGGCACCGTCGGCGACATCGAGTCGCTGCCGTTCCTGGAGACCGTGCGCCAGGTCCGCCACGAGGTCGGCCGGGACAACGTCTTCGTCGTGCACATCTCGCTGCTGCCCTACATCGGCCCCTCCGGCGAGCTGAAGACCAAGCCCACCCAGCACTCCGTGGCCGCCCTGCGCAACATCGGTATCCAGCCGGACGCGATCGTGCTGCGCGCCGACCGCGACGTGCCGACCGCCATCAAGCGCAAGATCTCGCTGATGTGCGATGTGGACGAGGCCGCCGTGGTCGCCTGCGTGGACGCCAAGTCGATCTACGACATCCCCAAGGTGCTGCACACCGAGGGCCTGGACGCCTACGTCGTGCGCAAGCTCGACCTGTCGTTCCGCGACGTCGACTGGACCGTCTGGGACGACCTGCTGGACCGCGTCCACAACCCCGACCACGAGGTCACCGTCGCCCTGGTCGGCAAGTACATCGACCTGCCCGACGCCTACCTCTCGGTCACCGAGGCCATCCGGGCCGGCGGCTTCGCCAACAAGGCCCGGGTCAAGGTCGAGTGGGTCGCCTCCGACGACTGCAAGACCCCGGCCGGTGCCCAGAAGGCCCTGGCCGGCATCGACGCGATCTGCATCCCCGGCGGCTTCGGCGAGCGCGGCGTCGTCGGCAAGGTCGGCGCGATCCAGTACGCCCGCGAGAACAAGGTGCCGCTGCTCGGCCTCTGCCTGGGCCTCCAGTGCATCGTGATCGAGGCGGCCCGCAACCTCGCGGAGATCCCCGACGCCAACTCCACCGAGTTCGACGCCGCGACCTCGCACCCGGTCATCTCGACCATGGAGGAGCAGCTCGCGTACGTCGAGGGCGCCGGTGACCTGGGCGGCACCATGCGGCTCGGCCTGTACCCGGCGAAGCTCGCCGAGGGCTCGCTCGTCCGCGAGGCGTACGAGGACCAGCCGTACGTGGAGGAGCGCCACCGCCACCGCTACGAGGTCAACAACGCCTACCGCGCCGAGCTGGAGAAGAAGGCCGGCCTGGTCTTCTCGGGCACCTCCCCGGACAACAAGCTGGTCGAGTACGTCGAGTACCCGCGCGAGGTCCACCCGTATCTCGTCGCCACCCAGGCGCACCCGGAGCTGCGCTCCCGCCCGACCCGCCCGCACCCGCTCTTCGCCGGCCTGGTGAAGGCGGCCGTCGCCCGCAAGACGGGCGCCGCGGCCGGAGGCGAGCAGAGCGAGTAGGCGGCACCTCCGCAGGCGTTACGGTTGACCGGGGCGCGCGTCCGAGCAGGGACGCGGGCCCCGGTCACCGTTTTTCGTGGGAGGACGCAGATGGGTTTCCAGGACACGCCCGAGGAATGGCGCGTCACCGAGAGCGCGACCCCGTTCCGGGGGAAGAAGACCAGCGTCCGCTCCGACGACGTCGAGATGCCCGACGGTACCGTCGCGCACCGCGACTACCAGGTGCACCCCGGCTCGGTCGCCGTGCTCGCGCTGGACGACGAGGGCCGCGTCCTGGTCCTGCGCCAGTACCGCCACCCCGTCCGCCACAAGCTGTGGGAGATCCCCGCCGGGCTGCTCGACGTGCCCGGCGAGAACCCGCTGCACGCCGCACAGCGCGAGCTGTACGAGGAGGCGTACGTCAAGGCCGAGGACTGGCGGGTGCTCTCCGACGTCTACACCTCGCCCGGCGGCTCCGACGAGGCCGTACGCATCTTCCTCGCCCGGAACGTCTCCGAGGCGGAGGGCGAGCGCTTCGAGGTCGCCGAGGAGGAGGCCGACATGGAGCTGGCCCGGGTGCCGCTCCAGGACCTCGTGCGCAAGGTGCTCGCCGGCGACCTGCACAACAGCTGCCTGGTCGTGGGCGTGCTCGCGCTCACCGCGGCCCTCGCGGGCGACGGCGTCGACGCGCTGCGCCCCGCCGACGCGCCCTGGCCGGCCCGCCCCTTCGAAGCCTGACGGGCCGTCTGAAACCGTGCGGGGCGGTCGATGAGCTCGCCCGTACGGTCACTCCCGCGCATCCCCCGATCGTAAAATCTGCTGATCCGATCGGGGGATGCCCGGGTCGCGCTCCCCCTTCTCCGGCCATCCGCCTGAACTACGCTTCGAATGCCCTGACCGGAGTCCCGCAGGGCGACGCGTCAGCGAAGTGGAGCGTGGCCCGTGACGGATCAGGCGGTGGACACCAGCGGCCCGGCCGAGGCAGCGGGGACCGAGGAGCCGCCCGCCCCGGAACCGGCCCGATTCTTCGGCCGCGAACGCGAGTTGAAGGAACTGCGCGACGACATCGAGCGCGCCGGACTCGACACCATGGCCGGCCGCCGCAGCGCCCGCGCCCGGGTCCTCCTGATCGCCGGACGCCCCGGCTCCGGCCGCACCGCGCTCGCCTCCGAGCTCGCCCGCCGGCTCCTCGAAACCGGCGACTACCCCGGCGGCCTGCTCCGTGTCCGGCTCGCCGAGACCGGCGGCGGCCCCGTCCCCCCGGAGCGCGCCGCCCGCGACCTCCTCGGCCGGCTCGGCCTGACCGGACCGCCCGGCGCCGACGCCGACGAACTGACCGAAATGGTCCGCGAGGCCCTGGCCGTCCGCCGGGTCCTGCTGCTCCTCGATGACGCGGCGGACGCCGAACAGGTCGACCCGCTCCTGCCCGACAACCCGGACTGCCTCGTCGTCGCCACCTCCGAGGGCCCGCTCACCGGCATCCCCGGCGTCCGGCCCTGCACCATCGGCGGCCTGGACGCGGGCTCCGCCGTCCAGCTGCTCGGCCGCGCCACCGGTCAGGTCAGGATCACCGTCGACCCGCTGACCGCCCAGACCGTGGCCGAGGAGTGCGGCGGGCAGCCGGCCGCCCTCGTCCTCATCGGCGGCTGGCTCGCCGCCCGCCCGACCGCCTCCGTGGCCGACGCCGGGCGGCAGCTGCGCGCGCTGCCGGACGACCCCGAACTGCCCGCCGGGACGCGCCCGCTGACCCGCGCCTTCCGCCTCGTCCACGACTCGCTGCCGGCCACCCCCGCGCGGATACTGCGACTGCTCTCCCTCGCCCCCGGCGGCCTCGCCGACGCCCACACCGCCTCCGCGCTGGCCGGCTGCTCCGTCTCGGCCGCCCGGACCACCCTGGACGACTTCGTCACCCTCGGCCT
The DNA here is from genome assembly GCF_045206345.1 of Streptomyces sp. NBC_00209. Classification (NCBI taxonomy): domain Bacteria; kingdom Bacillati; phylum Actinomycetota; class Actinomycetes; order Kitasatosporales; family Streptomycetaceae; genus Streptomyces; species Streptomyces sp. NBC_00209. The sequence continues at coordinate 5,735,340 of NZ_CP108121.1, forward strand.
GCTGCGCCGCGAGGGCGCCGACGGACCGCAGTACGAGGTCCCGGGCTGCCTCGCCGGGCTGCTGCGGGCGCTCCTGGAGGACCGGGACCGCCCCGCCGAGATCCAGCTCGCCCGGGCCAGGATGCTGGAGCGCACCGTGCGCCTGCTCCAGTCCTGCCGCGCCGTCACGGACCCCGAGGGCTCGCCGTCCCGCCGCAAGCTGGCCGGCCTCCCGCGCACCCTGCGCTTCCCGGACCCGGAGACCGCCGCCGCCTGGCTGCGCGCCCGCAGGCCCGCCCTGCTCGCCGCCGCCCGGATCGCCGTCGAGGACGGGGAGCTCGACACGCTGGCCCGTCGGCTGGTCGCCGCGCTGGTGCGGGCGCTCGCCGCGCACGAGGGCACCGACGCCGCCGCCCCCGACCTCTACGCCCTGCACGGCCTGGTGCTGGCCGTCGCCGAGCGGCGCGACCTGCCCCGCGAGCGGGCGGCGGCCCTGCTCAACCTGGCCGACCTGGACGCCGGGACCGGCCGCACCCGTGAGGCGCTGGCCCGCTACCGGGAGGCGCTGGACGCCGGGCGGGCCGCGAAGGACCTCTACGCCACCGGGCGGGCCATGGAGTCCGTGGGCGGCGCCTACGCGGAGCTGGGCGACTACCCCCGGGCCTCCGACTGGTACGGACGGGCGCTCGCCCAGCGCCTCACCCAGGGCGAGCCCGCCGAGGCGGCGCGCCTGTACGGGCGGCTCGGCACCGTCCACACCTACGCCGGGCGGTACGGCGAGGCGCTGCGGAACTGGCGGGCCGCCGCGGCGGGCCACCGCAGGCTGGGCGACCTCGCGGCCCAGGCGCGGGCGCTCAGCGAGATGGCCCGGGTCCAGGAGTACGCGGGCCGGCCGCAGGAGTCGCTGCGCACCTGCCGGGAGGCGGTGGAGTGGGCGCGGCGGGCCGAGGACGTACGACTTCAGGCGGCGCTGGAGCTGCGGCTCGCGGACACCCTGGACCGGCTCGGCGACCCCGCGGCGGCGGGGCTGCACCGGGGAGCGGCCGACAGATTGCTGGGCGAAGCGGGCGCGACCTGCGAAACCGACGGTGCTTCCTCAGAAAAATAATGCTTTGCAAGGCTAGACAGCGGGAAGCCCTTCATTAAACTGGCTGTACCGCGGCCTTTCGCGGTGCCTTCACATGTGATGCATCTACCCTTTTTGCATTGCTGTGCCCGGATTATCCTCTGAGCCAAGGACCGTGATCGACATGAAGGTCGGCATCCCCCGCGAGGTCAAGAACAACGAGTTCCGCGTGGCGATCACGCCTGCCGGTGTGCATGAGCTCGTCCGCCACGGCCACCGGGTCGTCGTCGAGCGGAACGCCGGAGCGGGCTCCTCCATCACGGACGAGGAGTACGTCGCGGCCGGGGCGGAGATCCTGCCCACGGCCGACGAGGTCTGGGCCGCCGCCGACCTGCTGCTCAAGGTCAAGGAGCCGGTCGCCGAGGAGTACCACCGCCTCCGCAAGGGCCAGACCCTCTTCACCTACCTGCACCTCGCGGCCTCCCGCGCGTGCACGGACGCGCTCCTGGAGTCGGGCACCACCGCCATCGCGTACGAGACCGTCGAGACGGCCAACCGCGCGCTGCCGCTGCTCGCCCCGATGTCGGAGGTCGCGGGCCGGCTGGCCCCGCAGGTCGGCGCGTACCACCTGATGCGCTCGGCCGGCGGCCGCGGCGTGCTGCCGGGCGGTGTCCCGGGTACGGCGGCCGGCCGCGCCGTCGTCATCGGCGGCGGTGTCTCCGGCTGGAACGCCACCCAGATCGCCGTGGGTCTCGGCTTCCACGTCACACTGCTCGACAGGGACATCAACAAGCTCCGCGAGGCGGACAAGGTCTTCGGCACCAAGGTGCAGACCGTCGTCTCCAACGCCTTCGAGCTGGAGAAGGCCGTGGTCGAGGCCGACCTCGTCGTCGGTGCCGTGCTGATCCCCGGCGCCAAGGCCCCGAAGCTGGTCACCAACGAGCTCGTCGCCAAGATGAAGCCCGGAAGTGTACTTGTCGACATTGCAATTGATCAGGGTGGCTGCTTCGAGGACTCGCACCCCACGACGCACGCCGAGCCGACCTTCCAGGTCCACGACTCGGTCTTCTACTGCGTCGCGAACATGCCCGGCGCGGTGCCCAACACCTCGACGTACGCCCTCACCAACGCGACGCTGCCCTACATCGTGGAGCTCGCCAACCGGGGCTGGGCCGAGGCGCTGCGCCGGGACGCCGCGCTCGCCAAGGGCCTCAACACCCATGACGGGCAGGTCGTTTACCGCGAGGTGGCCGAGGCGCACGGCCTTGACCACGTCGACCTGAACACGCTCATCGGCTGACCCGGGTCAACCGCCTCGTCAACTCCGTGCTTCCGGCCGGACCTTGCTGTCAAGGTCCGGCCGGAAGCATGCCGGGGCCGCGCGCGCCCCCGAGCAACTCGTCTCGAACGTAACCCTTTAACCGTTTCGTGCACTCGGGAAAAGTGTGTACCGAGGGTTGCGCGCCCTTGACAGCGGGGCGTTCGATTGCCGACACAACGGGCCGGGTCCGGCGGATTGTGTTGCTGCGGACAGGGGACACGCCATAGAGTCGCCAATCGTCGGCATGGTGCCACGCTGACCTATCGATAAGTTTCCTGGTCACGTCCAAGGAGGTAAGACGACTTGTGAATGAGTCGACAATTACTCCCGGGGGTGTTCAACCAGGGATGCCTGCACGGGGCCAGAGCCCGAACGGGCTGGAGGCTGTCGGCTCCGTCGCTGTCCGCACCTTCTCCACCCACCAGCACATGACGACAGCCCCCCAGATGATGGACGGCCTACACGTGAACGCCATGGCCGGCAACGAGAGTGGCCGGGACACCGCCCCCCTCGCCGACTTCGCCGAGACGCCCCAGGCGCATTTCTACGACCCCGACGCCGAGTACGAGCCCGACCCGGAGTACGCGGCCACGCTCGCGCCGGACGCCGCCCGGCAGCGCCGTGAGCGGATCGGCCCGACCGGCCGCCCCCTGCCCTACTTCCCGATCCCGGGCCCGCTGACCGACCACGGCCCCGCGAAGATCATCGCGATGTGCAACCAGAAGGGCGGCGTCGGCAAGACCACGTCGACCATCAACCTGGGCGCCGCGCTCGCCGAGTACGGACGGCGCGTGCTGCTGGTCGACTTCGACCCGCAGGGTGCCCTCTCGGTCGGCCTCGGGGTCAACCCGATGGAGCTCGACCTCACCGTCTACAACCTGCTCATGGAGCGGGGCATGGCGGCCGACGAGGTCCTGCTGAAGACCGCGGTCCCCAACATGGACCTGCTCCCCAGCAACATCGACCTCTCCGCCGCCGAGGTGCAGCTCGTCAGCGAGGTGGCCCGCGAGTCGACGCTCCAGCGCGCCCTGAAGCCGCTGATGGCCGACTACGACTACATCGTGATCGACTGTCAGCCCTCGCTCGGCCTGCTCACGGTGAACGCGCTGACCGCCGCGCACAAGGTCATAGTGCCGCTCGAGTGCGAGTTCTTCGCGCTGCGCGGGGTGGCCCTGCTCACCGAGACGATCGAGAAGGTCCAGGAGCGGCTCAACCCGGACCTGGAGCTCGACGGCATCCTCGCCACCATGTACGACTCCCGTACGGTGCACAGCCGCGAGGTCCTGGCACGGGTGGTCGAGGCGTTCGACGACCACGTGTACCACACGGTCATCGGGCGCACGGTCCGCTTCCCGGAGACCACGGTCGCCGGTGAGCCCATCACCACGTACGCGTCCAACTCGGTCGGTGCCGCCGCCTATCGCCAGCTCGCCAGGGAGGTGCTCGCCCGGTGTCACGCCGAGTGAGTCTGCCCGGGGCCGACGAACTGTTCCGTACGACCGGGGGGATGGGGCTCCAGTCCTCGTCGCCCGCGGAGCGCAGGCGCAAGGCGAACGGCGAGGCCCGGGTCCCGGCTCCGGCCGGTGAGAACGAACCCGGGGCCGAGGCGCCGGGGGAGACCGCCCCGGACCCCGGCGCCGACGCGGGCGACTCGCGCAGCCGGTCCGCCGAGGGCGACCGGGTCGCCGTCGCCGCCCAGGCCGGCCGCCGCCCGCAGCAGCCCGCCGAACCCGCCCCGGCGCCCGTCGTGCAGCAGCAGCGCAGGCGCGGCGGCGGACGCGGTGCGAACCGGCGGCCCAGCGGCCGCGAGCGCCACGACGAGAAGATCACGGTCTACGTCTCCGCCGAGGAGCTGATGGACCTGGAGCACGCGCGCCTCGTCCTGCGCGGCGAGCACGGCCTCGCCGTGGACCGGGGCCGGATCGTCCGCGAGGCGGTCGCCGTCGTCCTGGCGGACCTGGAGTCGCGCGGCGACGCGAGCATCCTCGTACGACGGCTGCGCGGCCGCTGACCGGTACGGCGCCGGTAGCCTGCCCGGAAGGCCCGCCGCCGGTCGTGCGGCCCGCCTCCCTTTCGTACGGGCCGCCGCCCGCCGCCGTAGCCCGCCCGCGCACCCTGGATCTCCATGCCGACACCCGACGAGCCCGCCCGCACCGCCCGTCGCCCCCTGGGGCGCGGGCCGGGGGCGGGGGGCGTGCCCGTGGAGGCGCCGGCTCCGCCTGAGGCGCCCGCGCCGGAGGAGGTCCCCGAAGCGGCCCCCGCCCCCGACGACGGCCGGTTCAGAGTCCGGCTCGCGAACTTCGAGGGTCCCTTCGACCTGCTCCTCCAGCTGATCTCCAAGCACAAGCTGGATGTGACCGAGGTCGCCCTGTCCAGGGTCACCGACGAGTTCATGTCCCATATTCGCGCGATGGGCCCCGACTGGGACCTGGACCAGACGACCGAGTTCCTGGTGGTCGCCGCGACCCTCCTCGACCTGAAGGCCGCCCGGCTGCTCCCCGCCGCCGAGGTCGAGGACGAGGCGGACCTCGCGCTCCTGGAGGCCAGGGACCTGCTCTTCGCGCGGCTCCTCCAGTACCGCGCGTACAAGCGCGTCGCCGACATCTTCAGCGGCCGGCTCGAAGCTGAGGCCCGCCGCTTCCCCCGTACCGTCGGCCTCGAACCGCACCACGCCGCACTGCTGCCGGACGTCGTCATCAGCATCGGCGCCGAGGGCTTCGCCCGGCTGGCCGTGAAGGCGATGCAGCCGAAGCCCGCGCCGCAGGTGTACGTCGACCACATCCACGCCCCCCTGGTCAGCGTCCGCGAGCAGGCGGGCATCGTGGTCGCCCGGGTCCGCGAGGCCGGCGAGATGAGCTTCCGGGCGCTGACCGAGGACGCGCCGGACACCCTCACCGTCGTCGCCCGCTTCCTCGCCCTGCTGGAGCTGTACCGGGAGAGGGCCGTCGCCCTGGACCAGGACGTGGCGCTCGGCGAGCTGATGGTGCGCTGGGCCGGCGAGGCGGGGGCCGAGCCCGTCGTGACGGACGAATTCGACCAGGAGGCCCCGGACGCCCCGGACGGCCCCGAGACCCCGGAGGACGAGACGCCATGATGGACCCCACCGGCTCCGCGGTCGCGGACCTCGACCTCAAGCCCGCCCTGGAGGCCGTCCTGATGGTCGTGGACGAGCCCGCCACCGAGGAGCACCTGGCCAAGGTGCTGGAGCGCCCCCGACGGGCGGTGGCCGCCGCGCTGCGGGAGCTGGCCGACGAGTACACCGTGCAGCGGCGCGGCTTCGACCTCCGGCTCGTCGCGGGCGGCTGGCGCTTCTACACCCGGCCCGCGTACGCGGCGGCGGTCGAGGGCTTCGTTCTGGACGGCCAGCACGCCCGGCTGACCCAGGCGGCGCTGGAGACCCTGGCGGTGGTCGCGTACCGGCAGCCGGTGGGCCGGTCGCGGGTCTCGGCGGTGCGCGGGGTGAACTGTGACGGGGTCATGCGGACCCTGCTCCAGAGGGGCCTGGTCGAGGAGGCGGGCACGGAACCCGAAACAGGTGCGATCCTGTACAGGACGACGAACTACTTTCTGGAGCGGATGGGCCTGCGTGGCCTGGATGAGCTCCCGGAGCTCGCGCCCTTCCTCCCCGAGGCGGACGCGATCGAGGCCGAGACGCCAGAGGGTGTGCCGTCGTTCGATCCGGACGCACCGGACACCCCGGAAACTCACGCAGACGACAAGACGGACTTTTGATGCGAAGCAGTGGCAGGAACAGCGGTAGCGGCGGCGGCAGGAGCGGCGGCAGCGGCGGGGGCCGGAGCGGCAGGAACAACAGCGGCACCGGCAGGAACAGCAACCCGAACGCGCGGACCCCCCGCTCGGAGCGCGAGGACCGCCGGAACGAGGAGCGCCCCCGCAAGCCCAGGCCCGAGGAGCGCCGCTACGACACGGGCTCCGACAAGCCCGGCGCCGACGGTGCCCGCAAGGGGCGCGGCGCGGCGGCCCGGGGCGGCGCCAAGGGCGGCCCGAAGAGCCCGCAGGGCGGCGGCGCGAAGGGCGGCGCCCGGCGCGGTCCGTACGGCGCCCCGGCGCGCCCGCGCGAGCTCGACGCCAAGATCGAGCAGCGCAACCGCGACCGGTACGCGAACAAGCCCGAGATCAAGACCCCGAAGACGCACCCGGGCGCCGAGCAGGAGGGCGAGCGGCTGCAGAAGATCCTGGCCCGCGCCGGCATGGGCTCGCGCCGCGCCTGCGAGGAGCTGATCGACCAGAGCAGGGTCGAGGTGAACGGTGAGATCGTCGTCGAGCAGGGCATGCGCGTCGACGTGCACAAGGACGAGATCAAGGTCGACGGGCTGACCGTCGCCACCCAGTCCTACCTGTTCTTCGCGCTGAACAAGCCGGCCGGGGTCGTCGCCTCCATGGAGGACCCGGACGGGCGCCAGTGCCTCGGCGACTACGTCACCAACCGCGAGACGCGGCTCTTCCACGTCGGCCGGCTGGACACCGAGACCGAGGGCATCATCATGCTCACCAACCACGGCGAGCTGGCCCACCGTCTCACCCACCCCAAGTACGGCGTCAAGAAGACGTACCTGGCGGCCATCCAGGGCCCCCTCCCGCGCGACCTGGGCAAGCGGCTCAAGGACGGCATCCAGCTGGAGGACGGGTACGCCCGCGCCGACCACTTCCGCGTCGTGGAGAACACCGGCAAGAACTACCTGGTCGAGGTGACCCTGCACGAGGGCCGCAAGCACATCGTGCGCCGCATGCTGGCCGAGGCGGGCTTCCCCGTCGACCGGCTGGTGCGCACCGGCTTCGGTCCGATCGCGCTGGGCGACCAGAAGTCGGGCTGGCTGCGCCGGCTCACCAACACCGAGGTGGGCATGCTGATGCGCGAGGTCGGGCTGTAGCCCGTCCCTCGTAGCGCCTGAAGGCCCGCGGCCGGTTCCCCGGAATTCTCCGGAGAGGAACCGGCCGCGGGCCTTTCGCATGCTCGGTCCAGCATTTATAGTCATGGTGACTATTAAGGAGGTGGGCGTGAGTCTCGCGGACATACTCGATCCCCTGCGGCAGCCCCTGGTGACGGTCCTGGACACCCCGGTCAGCTGGACCGAGGTGCTGGGCTTCGGCAGCGGCGCGCTGTGCGTCTGGCTCGTGGCCCGCCAGCACCTCGCCAACTGGCCGATCGGCATCGCCAACAACCTCTTCTTCCTCCTGCTGTTCACCCAGTCCGGCCTGTACGCCGACGCCGGACTCCAGATCGTCTTCATCGCCCTCGCCGCGTACGGCTGGTGGACCTGGACCCACGGGGGTGGACCGGGGACGGAGCTGCCGGTGCGGCGCACCACGCGCACCGAGTGGACCGGGCTGCTCGTGGCGGGGGCGGTGGGGACCGCGGCGCTGACCGTCCTGCTCGACCGGGCGACCGACTCGACCGTGCCGTTCTGGGACGCGCTGACGACCGCGCTCTCGCTCGCGGCGACCTACGGGCAGTGCCGCAAGCTGGTCGAGTCCTGGTGGCTGTGGATCGCCGCCGACCTCGTGTACATCCCGCTGTACGCGTACAAGGAGCTGTACCTGACCTCGCTGCTGTACGTGGGCTTCCTGACGCTCTGCCTGACCGGCCTGCGCAACTGGCGCCGCGACCTCACCCCGTCCACCCCAAACCCTGGGACCCTGGCATGAAGCGCTACCCGCACGGACTCGTGCTCGGCAAGTTCTACCCGCCGCACGCCGGCCACCACCACCTCGTCCGCACCGCCGCCGTCCGCTGCGAACGGCTCACCGTCCTGGTCTGCGCCGCCTCGGTGGAGTCCGTCCCGCTCGCCGACCGCGTCGACTGGATGCGCCAAGCCCACCCCGACGTGACGGTGGTCGGCGCCATGGACGACACCCGCATGGACCTCCACGACCCGGCGATCTGGGACGCCCACATGGCCGTCTTCACCGCCGCCGTGCCCGAGCGGGTGGACGCCGTCTTCACCTCGGAGTCGTACGGGGACGAACTGGCCCGCCGCTTCGGCGCCGAGTCCGTCTGCGTCGACCCGGACCGCACCGCGTACCCCGTCTCCGGTACCGCCGTCCGCGCGGACCCGGCCGACTGCTGGGGCTTCCTCGAAGCGCCGGTGCGGGCGGCGCTCGCCCGCCGCGTGGTCGTCCTCGGCGCGGAGTCCACCGGCACCACCACACTGGCCCGCGCGCTCGCCGCCCACTACCGGCAGCGCGGCGGGATCTGGGCGCACACGGGGTACGTGGCCGAGTACGGGCGCGAGTTCAGCGAACGGAAACTGGCCGGGCTGCGCGAGCGGTGGCCCCGGGCCCAGTGGGAGGACGTCACCCTCGCCACCCATGACTTCCCGCACATCGCCGAGGTCCAGAACGCCCGCGAGGAGGAGGCCGCCCGCACCGGCTCCCCGGTGCTCTTCTGCGACACGGACTCCTTCGCGACGACCGTCTGGCACGAGCGGTACGTGGGCGGGCGCAACCCCCTGGTCGAGCGCGTCGCGGACCGGGCCCGCCACCACCTGTGGCTGCTCACGGACCACGAGGGCGTCGCCTTCGAGGACGACGGGCTGCGCGACGGCGAGGAGCTGCGGCCCTGGATGACCGACCGCTTCCGGGCCGAGCTCACCCGTACCGGCCGGACCTTCATCGAGGTGACCGGCAGCCGTGAGGCGCGCCTCGCCCGCGCGGTCGAGGCCGTCGACGCGCTGCTCGCCGAGGGCTGGGACTTCGCCGCGCCCCTCCCGGAGCACCGATGAGCGCCGCCGCCCCCGAGGGGTACGACCCGAGCGCCTTCGAGCCGTTCGCGGTCACCGTGGACCTGGCGGTCTTCACGGTCCGCGAGTCCCGGCTGCACGTCCTGCTGGTCGAACGCGGCGCGGAGCCGTACCGGGGCCACTGGGCGCTCCCCGGCGGCTTCCTGCTGCCCCGCGAGTCCGCCGGGGCCGCCGCCCGCCGCGAGCTGGCCGAGGAGACCGGGCTGAGCGACGACACCGTCTCCGGCCTCCACCTGGAGCAGCTGCGCACCTACAGCGACCCGGACCGCGATCCCCGGATGCGCGTCGTCTCCGTCGCCCACACCGCCCTCGTCCCGGACCTGCCCGAGCCGCGCGGCGGCGGTGACGCGGCGGGCGCGCGCTGGTGGGACGCGGCCCGGACGGGCCCGCTCGCCTTCGACCACGACCGCATCCTCGCGGACGCCCGCGACCGGGTCGGCGCCAAGCTGGAGTACACCTGCCTGGCCACCGCGTTCTGCCCGCCGCACTTCACCCTGGGCGAGCTGCAACAGGTCTACGAGACGGTCTGGGGCGTCGAGCTCGACCGCCCCAACTTCCGCCGCAAGGTCCTCGCCACTCCGGGCTTCGTGCAACCCGCGGAGGGGGCCCCGCGCCGCACCGGCGGCCGCGGCAAACCGGCCGCCCTCTACCGGGCGGGCGACGCCACCGCACTCCACCCCCCGCTCCTGCGACCGGAAGGACGCCCAGCATGACGACGACCCGTACGAAGAAGGCCGCGACCGGCGCGCTGACCGGGCTCGCGCTCGGCGACGCGCTGGGGTTCCCCACCGAGTTCAACGACGTCCCGTCGATCCTCGCCACGTGCGGGCCCTGGCGGGAGATGGAACTGCCGAAGCCGGCCTTCGTCACCGACGACACCCAGATGACCCTGGCGCTGGGCCGGGGCCTGCGCACCGCCATGGACCGGGGCCTGCTCACCGGGCTGCGGCTGGCCCGCCCGGTGCGCGAGGAGTACGTCGACTGGTACCACTCGCCCGACAACAACCGCGCCCCCGGCCGCACCTGCCTGGAAGCCTGCGAACTCCTCGACAGCGACCGCGTCTGGCAGGAGGCGAGCCGGACCGGCTCCAAGGGCTGCGGCGCCAACATGCGCGTCGCGCCCATCGGCCTGGCGCCCGGCCTCAGTGACGAGCAGCGCTCCGGTGCCGCCCAGCTCCAGTCGGCCCTGACCCACGGCCACCCGACCGCGCTCGCCGCCTCCGACCTGACCGCCCGGGCGGTGCACCTGCTCGCCCGGGGCACCGAACCCCTCGGCCTGATCGGACAGCTGCGCTCGTACGCGTACGAGAACCGCGAGCGCTACCTCGACCGGTGGCTCGGCGACCTCTGGCGCCACACGCACGACGCCTCGCCCGAGGCGTACATCAGCCGGGGCTGGGACGAGTGCCTGGCCGCGCTGGAGACCGTCCAGGACGCCCTGCGCGCCCCCTCGCCGGAGACCGACCCCTGCGAGCGGACGGGGGACGGCTGGATCGCCGAGCACGCCCTCGCCACCGCCCTGCACTGCTTCCTGCTCTTCCCGGACGAACCCGTCACCGCCCTGCGCCGCGCCGCCTGCACCCGGGGCGACTCGGACTCCATCGCCTGCCTGACCGGCGCGCTGGCCGGTGCCCACCTGGGGCCGGACGCCTGGCCCGCCGCATGGGTGGAGCGCATCGAGTACCGGGACGAGCTGCTGGAGCTCGGGGCGCTCTGGGACGCCTGAACCGCGCTCAGGCCGCCGCCGACGCCCGCCGTGTACGGACCAGGAAATCCTCGACGCGGGCCCGGTCCGGCCCGGCCGGCAGCGGGGAGGCGCCGGTCGCCTCGTCGTTCTCGGCGGCGAGGCGGGTCATGCGGCGTTCGACCTCCGGCCAGGGGACCTCGCCGCGCCTGACCGCGAGGAGGGCTTCGCGGGCCTCGCCCACCTCGATCGTCAGTTCGCCGGTGCGCAGCAGGTCCCGGCAGCTCGCCAGCAGGCGCAGCAGGTGCATCGCGTGCTTCCAGCGCGGGGCGCCGTGGACGCGGACGTCCGCCTCCAGCTTGCGGCGCTGGGCCAGGGCGTAGCGTACGAACGAGTCGTGCGCCCGGCGGGAGAGGAAGGCGCCGCGCAGGGCGAGCAGTTCCCGGCCGGTGTCGTCCACGTGCTCCACGAGCGGCGAGTGCAGGCACTCCAGCACGTTCGGATTGGCTCGCAGCGCCAGCTCGCAGAAGCGTTCCAGCTCCCAGGAGAACTGCTCGTCCGCCGGACCCTCGATGTGCGTGGGCGGCTTCTCGAAGCGCCAGAACAGCGGGGTCGGTGCCAGGAACACGCCCCGCCGGTCGGTGTCGCTGGTCTCGGTGGCGAGACCGAAGGCGCGCGACCCCATCACACAGGAGTACACCGTGTGGCGGCGCACCAGGTCCTCGTCGGTCGGCGTGATCATGCCGGGAGGCTACGCGAGGACCGGGCGCGGGCGCGTCTCATAAAAAGGGCGGGCGGGCACGGGACCCCGCCGCCCCTCTACGCTGATCGCAAGCAGCAGCGCTACTGGTAGCGCACACGCAAGAAGCGGTACGGAACAAGCGAGGAGCACGACGTGGCGGTACGAGCGGTCCGGGGCGCCGTCCAGTTGGACCGGGACGAGACCGGGCACCTGCACGAGCAGGTCGGCGCCCTGCTCACCGCCGTGCTGGAGCGCAACGAACTCGTCGCGGACGACCTGATCAGCATCTGGTTCACGGCCACGCCCGACCTGCACAGCGACTTCCCGGCCGCCGCCGCGCGCTCCCTCGGGATCGTCGACGTGCCGCTGATCTGCGCCCAGGAACTGGACATCGAGGGGGCCATGCCCCGGGTGGTCCGGGTCCTGGCGCACGTCGAGACCTATCTGTCCAAGGCCGAGATCAACCACGTCTACCTCGGCGCCACCGCCGCCCTGCGCAAGGACATCGCCCAGTGAGAACCGCCGTCGTCATCGGTACCGGCCTCGTCGGGACCTCCGCGGCCCTCGCCCTCGCGGGCCGGGGCGTCACCGTCCACCTGGTCGACCACGACCCCGAGTCCGCCAGGACCGCCGCCGCGCTCGGCGCCGGTACGAACGAGCCGCCCGAGGGCCGCGTGGACCTGGCGGTCGTCGCCGTGCCGCCCGCCCACACCGCGACCGTGCTCGCCGCCGCCATGCGCGACGGGGTCGCCCGCGGCTACCTCGACGTCGCCAGCGTGAAGGGCGGCCCGCGCCGCGAGCTGGAGGCGCTGGGGGCCGACCTCACCCCGTACATCGGCACGCACCCCATGGCCGGCAAGGAGCGCTCCGGTCCGCTCGCCGCGACCGCCGACCTCTTCGAGGGGCGGCCCTGGGTGCTCACCCCGACCCGGGACACCGACACCGAGGTGCTGAACCTCGCCCTGGAGCTGGTCGCGCTGTGCCGGGCCGTCCCGGTCGTCATGGACGCCGACGCCCACGACCGGGCCGTCGCGCTCGTCTCGCACACCCCGCAGCTGATCTCCTCGATGGTCGCGGCGCGGCTTGAGGACGCCGACGAGAGCGCGGTGCGGCTGTGCGGGCAGGGGATCAGGGACGTGACCCGGATCGCGGCCTCCGACCCGCGCATGTGGGTGGAGATCCTGTCCGCCAACCCCGGTCCCGTCGCCGACGTCCTCGCGGGCGTCGCCGCCGACCTGGAGGAGACGGTCACCGCGCTGCGCGGGCTCCAGTCCGCCGACGAGGAGAAGCGGCGCGCGGGCACCGACGGCATCCGCGACGTCCTGAGCCGGGGCAATGCGGGCCGCGTCCGGGTGCCCGGCAAGCACGGCGCCGCCCCGGCCTCGTACGAGACGGTCGCCGTCCTGATCAGCGACCGGCCCGGCGAGCTGGCCGCGATCTTCGCCGACGCGGGCCGGTCCGGGGTCAACATCGAGGACGTGCGCATCGAGCACGCCGGCGGCCAGCAGGCCGGTCTCGTCCAGCTCATGGTTGAACCCAGCGCCGCACCCGGCCTGGCGGCGGCCCTCCGCGACCGGGGCTGGTCGATCCGTCAGTAGGACCGTGGGACACTAACCGGTCGCACGCTTGTCCACAGGGGTGACCGGACTCCTCCCCGCACTCGGTAACCTTGTGCGGGGCGGGTTCACGCGTCCCGCCCAGCCCGCCCCGAGCACCAGGAAGGTGTCCACCACCGTGGAAACCGTAAGCGCCGCCGTCCGGACCGCCCCGGCCGCAGTGATCGTCGCCATCGACGGCCCCTCCGGCACCGGCAAGTCCAGCACCTCCAAGGCCGTCGCCGCCCAGCTCGGCCTCAGCTACCTGGACACCGGCGCCCAGTACCGCGCCATCACCTGGTGGATGCTGAACAACGGGATCGACGTGCACGACGCCGCGCAGGTCGCCACCGCCGCCGCCAAGCCCGTCATCGTCTCCGGCACCGACCCCGCCGCCCCGACGATCACCGTCGACGGCGAGGACGCCTCCGGCCCGATCCGCACCCAGGAGGTCACCTCCAAGGTCAGCGCCGTCAGCGCCGTCCCCGAGGTGCGCACCCTGATCACCGAGCTCCAGCGCACCATCGCCGCCGAGGCGGAGAAGGGCATCGTGGTCGAGGGCCGCGACATCGGCACCACCGTGCTGCCCGACGCCGACATCAAGATCTTCCTCACCGCGTCGCCGGAGGCCCGCGCCGCCCGCCGCAGCGGCGAGGTCAAGGGCGCCGATCTCGCCGCCACCAAGGAAGCGCTGATCAAGCGGGACGCCGCGGACTCCGGCCGCAAGACCTCCCCGCTCGCCAAGGCGGCCGACGCGGTCGAGGTGGACACCACCGAGCTGACCCTCCAGCAGGTCATCGAGTGCGTCGTCACCCTCGTCGGGGAGAAGCGGGCCGCGAAGTGACCGACGCCACGAGCGCGCCCTCGCCGCGTGGTGCGGCGGTCGGGCGCGGCATCGGGATCGGGCTGATGTACGGGCTCTTCAGGCCCCGTGTCCTCGGTGCCTGGCGGGTCCCGGCCGCCGGACCCGTCATACTCGCGGTGAACCACTCGCACAACATCGACGGGCCGATGCTGATGGGCACCGCGCCCAGGCCCGTCCACTTCCTGATCAAGAAAGAGGCGTTCGTCGGCCCCCTGGACCCGTTCCTGCGCGGAATCGGGCAGCTGGAGGTGGACCGCACGACCGCCGACCGCACCGCCATCACCCGCGCGCTCGGCGTGCTGGAGGACGGCGGGGTGCTGGGGATCTTCCCCGAGGGCACCCGGGGCGAAGGAGACTTCGCCTCGCTGCGCGCCGGGCTCGCGTACTTCGCGGTGCGCAGCGGCGCGCCGATCGTCCCCGTGGCCGTCCTGGGAAGCACCGAGCGCCGCGGACGGTTGATATCGGCACTGCCTCCGCTGCGCAGCCGCGTGGACGTCGTCTTCGGGGACGCTTTCGAGGCGGGCGACGGCAGCGGCAGGCGTACGCGCAAGGCGCTGGACGAGGCCACGCTGCGCATCCAGGCCCGGCTGACCGGCCACCTGGAGCACGCCGGGCGCCTTACCGGGCGCACCGGGTAAGACGTGAGTAGTGGATCGCGCGCTGCGTGGTCCATCGATGATGATGCAAAGAGGAACGGACTTCATGAACGACCAGATTCACTCCGGCGGCTCGGACCACGAGCACGGAGAGCTTGGCGATGCCGAGTACGCGGAGTTCATGGAGCTCGCCGCGCAGGAAGGGTTCGACCCCGAGGAGGTCGAGGGCGCGCTGGACGAGGCCGGTCACGGACCGCTCCCCGTCCTCGCCGTCGTCGGCCGGCCCAACGTCGGCAAGTCGACCCTGGTGAACCGGATCATCGGCCGCCGCGAAGCCGTCGTCCAGGACAAGCCGGGTGTCACCCGCGACCGCGTCACCTACGAGGCCGAGTGGGCGGGCCGCCGCTTCAAGGTCGTGGACACCGGCGGCTGGGAGCAGGACGTCCTCGGTCTGGACGCCTCCGTCGCCGCCCAGGCGGAGTACGCGATCGAGACGGCCGACGCGGTCGTCTTCGTCGTGGACTCCACCGTCGGCGCCACCGACACCGACGAGGCCGTCGTCAAGCTGCTGCGCCGGGCCGGCAAGCCGGTCGTGCTCTGCGCCAACAAGGTCGACGGGCAGAGCGGCGAGGCGGACGCCAGCGCCCTGTGGTCGCTCGGCCTCGGCGAACCGCACCCGGTCTCCTCGCTGCACGGCCGCGGCACCGGCGACATGCTGGACGCCGTCCTGGAGGCCCTGCCCGAGGCCCCGCCGCAGTCCTTCGGCACGGCCGTCGGCGGCCCGCGCCGCATCGCGCTCATCGGCCGCCCGAACGTCGGCAAGTCCTCCCTGCTGAACAAGGTGGCCAACGAGGACCGCGTCGTCGTCAACGAGCTGGCGGGCACCACCCGTGACCCGGTCGACGAGCTGATCACGCTCGGCGGCATCACCTGGAAGTTCATCGACACGGCCGGCATCCGCCGCCGCGTCCACCTCCAGGAGGGCGCGGACTACTACGCCTCGCTGCGCACCGCCGCCGCCCTGGAGAAGGCCGAGGTCGCGGTCATCCTGATCGACTCCAGCGAGTCGATCAGCGTCCAGGACCAGCGCATCGTGACCATGGCCGTGGAGGCGGGCCGTGCCGTCGTGCTCGCCTTCAACAAGTGGGACACGCTGGACGAGGAGCGCCGCTACTACCTGGAGCGCGAGATCGAGACCGAGCTCGCGCAGGTCGCCTGGGCCCCCCGGGTCAACGTCTCGGCCCGCACCGGCCGCCACATGGAGAAGCTGGTCCCGGCGATCGAGACCGCGCTCGACGGCTGGGAGACCCGCGTCCCGACGGGCCGGCTCAACGCCTTCCTGGGCGAGATCGTCGCCGCCCACCCGCACCCGGTCCGGGGCGGCAAGCAGCCCCGCATCCTGTTCGGCACCCAGGCGGGCACCAAGCCGCCGCGCTTCGTCCTCTTCGCCTCCGGCTTCCTGGAGCACGGCTACCGGCGCTTCGTGGAGCGCCGCCTGCGCGAGGAGTTCGGCTTCGAGGGCACCCCGATCCACATCTCGGTCCGGGTCCGCGAGAAGCGCGGCCGCAAGAAGTAACCCCGTACGAGGCGGTACGCGACAGCCCCGGAGCGCTCGGTCACCGAGCGGTCCGGGGCTGTCGCGTACGGGAGGTCAGGCGTCCCGTGAGCCGGGCGGCAGCGCCGCGGGCCGGGTACGCCCCGCGTGACGGCCCACCCGCTGCCAGCCGCCGAGGCTCCCGGAGCGGGTGCCCGTGCCGGAGCGGTCGCCCGCCGCCGTCACCGTACCGCCGGGGGAGGAGTGGCCCGAGTGGCCGCGCATCGGGGCGCGCGAGCCGAAGAGGCCGAGGGCCTGGAGGCCCAGACTCTCCTCGCCGGTCCGGTCACCCGGCAACGCCCGGAACGAGCGGCGGTACTCGGAGTACAGCGCGTCGTAGATCGGGGTGTGGGACGGGCCGCCCGAGGGGTCCTGCGCGGGACGCATGGCAGGGATCGGGCTCGGACGCTGGTGGAAGGGGTCGTATGAGTGCACGTAGGTGCCAACGACCTCGTCGGCCGTCGGATGCGGGCCTGCCGGGGAAACACCCGTCGGGCAGACAACTGTTCGCCGCCGGGGCCCCGGATACGCGGCCACGGTCAGGTCCCGGCCAGCGGCATGGCGGCGGCGACCAGCAGCCCGGCGGCCGACGCCTTCTCCAGTGCGTCGCGCAGCAGGTCCTCGCGGGGCTGCTGGCCGATGGAGCCCGCCGGGGCGGCGTAGACCAGCACGGTCTGCGACTTGTTGGCGGCGGTCCGCCAGCCCTCGGTGACCTGGAGCGGCGCGTGCGCCTGCCACCAGGCGACCGGGGTGCCGCCCCCCGTACCCGGCTGGAGCACGGCGTGCAGCTGGCCCATGGCGAGCAGGATCGACCAGCCGTGCAGCACCTCCGGCACCTGTTCCATGCGGTGGACCGGCTGGAATCCCTGTTCCAGGAGGAGCTGCAGGAACTGGTCGCCGTCCCGGCCGTCCGTCCCGGGGCGGGCGATCGCGCCGGTCGGCTCGACCACCAGGGCCGGGTGCAGCTCGTCGTCGATCAGGACGAGGCCGCTGGTGATGCCGAGGACGGCCTGCTCGGGGACGACCCGCTCCGGCTCCCCCTGGTCGCCGCCGGTGATGCTGCGGACGGCGCCCTGAAGCTGCTCCTCGGCGACCTGGACGACCTGCGAGGGGATGCAGCTGGCGTGCGCGAAGGCGAGCACGGCGGTCTCGTCGCCGACGAACAGCACCGTGCTGGTGCGCTCCTGCTCGGAGTCGCCGGGGGTGCGGCAGGAGGTGCAGTCGTAACTGCCCGGGGCGTTGTCGCCGACGAGCAGCCGGTCGGCTTCGGCGTCGCCGATCTCGGCGCGTACGTCCTCGCTGACGTCGAGCATGCGCGGCACGGGGGCTCCTCGAACTCGGTACGTGCGCCGGGGGGTTCCCGGCTCAGAGATGACAACGGGCGAGCCGCTGCCGGGGTCACGCGGGAAGCCGTACGGAATCGGGCCCGGGTGCGCCGGGAGGGTGGGGGACCGGCGGGGGATCGGCTGACAAAAGGGGAGAAAACAGCCCGCGCGGACGGGTGTGGAGGGCGGGCGCGGGGTACGCGCGCGAAGCGGACGGCCACCCGGCCGCGTGCCGGAATGCGCGGAACCGGGTTGTCCGCTATACGGTCCGGTGGCCACGGGCGGGTCCGTCCGATGGTATGTCTGTCGGTCCCGGGGATAAGGGTGCGATAAGGGAGGGTGAATTACCGGCGAAGCCCGTCTTCGCGGAACGTTTTCCCGCAGGAAATTCGGCCTCGTCCCCGGGTGGAAATCCTCGTCGATTTTCCGCCGGTCCGAAGATCGTTCACCGGCCTGTGCGATTACTGTGCGTCCGGTCGTGAATCGCACGTTCGGGTGAAGGGGTCCGTGGGGAACGCGTGTCGGGATCCTGTGACACAAGCGTGACCGGTGAGCGACGTGAGGATGCCGTGTGCCCGCGCGCGGCCCCCGCTACCGCCCCCGCGCCCGGGCGCCTACGGTGAGAGGTATGGCACCCATACCGACTCCGCCCGCCCGGCCCGACGACGCCACCGGCGCGTATGTGGGGCTCTCCGCAGAGACCGCCGAGCAGCGGGCCCGGGAGCACGGCTGGTCCACCGTACGGACCCTCGCACCGGGCACGGTCATCACCATGGAGTTCCAGGTGGGCCGGATCAACTTCGAGGTCGACGGCGGCGTCGTCAGGCGCTGCTGGACCGGCTGAGCCGCCCGGACTGCCGGCGTACGCGAGGAGGGGCCCCGACCACGTGGTCGGGGCCCCTCCTCGCGTACGCCGGGCTCAGCCGCCGGCGACCGGCCGGGCCGGAGCCGTGCCCCCGCGCGGCGTGCGGTCGGCATGCGGCGGGCGCCGGCTGCCGGCCGGCGTCACCGGGGACCGCTCCGAGCGCGCCGCGTGGGCCGCGGCCGGCGCGGGATGGGGGCGCGGGCGGCCATTCGCGGCCGGCGGACGGCCTGCCTGGCCGCGCGCCGGGCCCTGCGCCGCCGGCTCCTCCGCGGGCGGCTGCAGGGCCGGCTGTGCGGCCGGCACGGGCGCCGGGGCGTCGGGGGCGGGCACCGGGGCCACGGGGCGGCTGCCGGGGGCGCCCAGCCGGGCCCGGGCGGCGAAGATCCAGTTCTCGGCGCGGGTGATCAGCGGCTCCACCCAGGGCAGGCCGAGCAGGATCAGCAGGCCCGCCGCCCAGCCGAGGAGCACGTCGCTCAGCCAGTGCGTACCGAGGTAGACCGTCGTCAGACCGACGCCGAGCGAGACGATCGCGGACATGGCCGACAGATAGCGCCTGGCCCTCGGGGTGGCGGCCAGGTAGGCGAGGATCCCCCAGGTCACGACGGCGTTGGCGGTGTGGCCGGAGGGAAATATATCGCCGCCGGCGAAGAGCTCGGCCGATCCGATCCTGGTCGCGTAGTGCGGGCCGAGCCGGCCGAGGCCGATCTTGACCGCGCCCACCGTCAGGTTGAGCAGCAGCAGCGAGGCGCCGAGCGTCAGCAGCGGACGCAGGGTGTGCTGCCGCCAGGAGCGCCAGCCGAGCCAGCAGGCGACCATGACCGCGGTGGGCCCGCGCTGACCGAGGACCACGTAGTAGTCGAGGGCGGCGTGGATTTCGGGCCACTGCTGGTAGGGCCGGAAGAGCATGACCTTCCAGTCCAGGGCCACCAGCCAGGACGACATGAGCACGGCAACGACGATGGCCAGATAGAACGCCAACGTCCCGCCGAAGAGAGCGATGCGGTGACGGCTCATCCGCGGTGTCTCTATCTTCGGCGGTTCCGGCTCCCGGTCCAGCCGGGCGAAGAAGTCGGTACGCACCCAATCGACGTTACAGCGAGTGAGTGGGCGCGCCTGTCGATCCGGGCGCTTTGTGATGACGATGTGATGTGGAGTATGTCTCAGCCGCCGGGTTTTTCCAGGGAGTCCGAATAACCCATCTATTCTTTTCGGCCTGTTATGCGATTCCTGTTCGACAAATAATTCGCTGACGCCTGCGAAGAATTCCGGGGATCTCGAAGTGTGTTTATCCACGGTGCGGCGGAACGGAACGGAGGGTGCCAGTCCGGTTACCGTACGGCTTCGGGTGGGGGGTCGGACGGGGCCGCCGGGTGGCGTGCGCAGTGGCGTACGCCACACTCCGCCGGGTCGGACGGTATGAGATGGGCCACGTGTGGCCCCGCCGAACTCGCGTACGCTGACGGATCACTCGCCCGTCGACGCCGGGCCCGGACACCGCGTCCCGTGGGCCCGCCGAGAGCGAGGGGACCATCTGGGAGGTAGATGCATGACCGGGACGCCCACCGCCCGAATCCGTCTGCGCGCAGCCGCCGACGGTGCCAACCGCTGGGTCGTCCTGGTCGTCCTCTGCCTGAGCCTGCTGCTCGTCGCGCTCGACGCGACCGTGCTGCACGTGGCCGTCCCCGCCGTCACCGAGGACCTGCGGCCCAGCGCCGTCGGTCTGCTGTGGATCGTGGACGCCTACCCGCTCGTCTGCGCCTCGCTGCTGATCCTCTTCGGCACCCTCGGCGACCGGGTCGGACGCCGCCGCGTCCTGCTGCTCGGTTACGCCCTCTTCGGCGTCGCCTCGGCCGTCGCCGCCCTGGCCGACAGCGCGGGCGTGCTCATCGCGGCGCGGGCCCTGCTCGGCGTCGGCGGGGCGATGATCATGCCCGCCACCCTCTCGATCCTGCGCCAGGTCTTCCCCGACCGGCGCGAACGGGCCGTGGCGATCGGCGTCTGGTCCGCCGTGGCCGCCGTCGGCGCCGCCACCGGGCCCGTCATCGGCGGCTTCCTGGTCGAGCACTACTGGTGGGGCTCGGTCTTCCTGATCAACATCCCGCTGATGGCCCTGATCCTCCCGGTCGGCCGGCTGCTGCTCCCCGAGTCCCGGGGCAACGACGACGGACCCTGGGACGTGCTCGGCGCGCTGATGGCCGCCGGCGGGGTGCTCGGCATGGTCCTCGGCGTGAAGCGGGCCGGCACCGGCGAGGGGCTGGCCGACCTCGCGACCCTGGTGCCGCTGCTGCTCGGGGCCGCCCTGCTCGCCGCCTTCGTGCGCCGCCAGAAGCGGCGCACCCACCCGCTGATCGACATCGGCATGTTCACCCGGCCCGCCTTCTCGACCGCCGTCGGCTGCATCGTCCTGGCCATGCTCGCCCTGGTCGGCCTGGAACTCGTCGCCGTCCAGTACCTCCAGCTCGTCCTGGGCCTCAGCCCCCTGGAGACCGGTCTCCGGCTGCTGCCGCTCACCTTCGCCGCGATGGCCGCCGGCGCCACCGGCTCCCAGACCCTGCGCCGGATCGGGCCGCGCCGGATGGTCGGCTGGGGCTTCGTCCTGACGGCCGCCTCGGTGCTGGCCCTGACCGTGATGGGCCGCGACGACCGGCCCGTCCTGCTGGCCTCCGCCTTCGTGGCCCTCGGCTTCGGCCTCCAGTCCACGCTGTTCGGCGCGTACGAGTCGATGCTCAGCGAGGCCCCCGTCGATCGGGCGGGCGGGGCGGCGGCGATCGGGGAGACCTCCTACCAGCTGGGCGCCGGGATGGGGATAGCGCTCCTCGGCAGCGTGATGAACGCCGCCTATACGCCCGGCCTCGCGGGGCTGCACGCCGACGGCGTCCCCGCGTCCGCGGCCGCCGGGGCCGGTCACTCGCTCGGCGAGGCGTACCAGCAGGCCGCGGCGCTGGGCGGGCCGCTCGGCGCCGTCCTGCGCACCACGGCCCGGGACGCCTTCATCGACGGGCTGCATGTGACGCTGCTGGTCAGCGCGGGGCTCCTGCTGCTCGGGGCGCTGGCCGCGCTGCGGCTGCCCCGGGTGATGGAGTGCGCCCCGAAGCTCTGCGAGCCCCGGGAGCCGGTGGAGCGGCTCGACGACGCGCCACCGCGCGAGGCGGACCGGCTCGACGCGCCGCCCCGGGTGCCCGGGCGGCGCCGGCCGGGCGGGGCGGGCTCCGGACACTCTGGACGTCCGGCACGCCGGGTCGTAACGTCGGCACGGCACCGTAACTAACGCTGCTAGTTTTCGAGAACCGACGCTGCTGGTTTTCGAGCACCCCGCCGGAGGCGCACCCTCATGTCCACCGCCCCCACCCCGAAGCTCCCGCCCTTCGACCCCCGGGACCCGATCGGCGTCGACGACCTGCTGAGCCCCGAGGACCTCGCGATCCGCGACACCGTCCGCACCTGGGCCGCCGACCGCGTCCTGCCGCACATCGCCGAGTGGTACGAGAACGGCGAGCTGCCCGGCATCCGCGAGCTGGCCCGCGAGCTGGGCGCCCTCGGCGCGCTCGGAATGTCGCTCCAGGGCTACGGCTGCGCCGGCGCGACGGCCGTCCAGTACGGGCTGGCCTGCCTGGAGCTGGAGGCGGCCGACTCCGGCATCCGCTCGCTGGTCTCCGTACAGGGCTCCCTCGCCATGTACGCCATCCACCGCTACGGCTCCGAGGAGCAGAAGCAGCGGTGGCTGCCGGGCATGGCGGCGGGCGAGACCATCGGCTGCTTCGGCCTCACCGAGCCCGACCACGGATCGGACCCGGCCGCCATGCGCACGTACGCCAGGCGCGACGGCGAGGACTGGGTGCTCAGCGGCCGCAAGATGTGGATCACCAACGGCTCGGTCGCCGGTGTCGCGGTCGTCTGGGCGCAGACCGACGAGGGGACGGCCGGCACCGGCATCCGGGGCTTCGTCGTCCCGACGGACGCACCGGGCTTCTCCGCGCCCGAGATCCGGCACAAGTGGTCGCTGCGCGCCTCGGTCACCAGCGAACTGATCCTGGACGAGGTGCGGCTGCCCGCCGACGCCGTCCTGCCCGGGGTCAGCGGGCTGCGCGGCCCGCTCAGCTGTCTGAGCCACGCCCGCTACGGCATCGTCTGGGGCGCCATGGGCGCGGCCCGGTCCAGCTTCGAGGCGGCCGTCGACTACGCGCGCACCCGCGAGCAGTTCGGGAAGCCGATCGGCGGCTTCCAGCTCACCCAGGCCAAGCTGGCCGACATGGCCGTCGAACTGCACAAGGGCATCCTGCTCGCCCACCACCTGGGGCAGCGGATGGACGCGGGGCGGCTGCGCCCCGAGCAGGTCAGTTTCGGGAAGCTGAACAACGTGCGGGAGGCCATCGAGATCTGCCGCACCTCGCGCACGATCCTCGGCGCCAACGGGATCTCGCTGGAGTACCCGGTGATGCGGCACGCGACCAACCTGGAGTCGGTCCTCACCTACGAGGGGACCGTGGAGATGCACCAGCTGGTCCTGGGGAAGGCGCTCACCGGCCTGGACGCGTTCCGATGAGCGCCCGGAGGGCGGTCAGCTCTGGTTGAAGAAGCCGTCGGCCGGCCGGCCGGCGGCTTCGCCGTTCATCACCTGGGTGTCGGCGGGGGTCAGCAGGAAGACCCGGGTGGCGACGCGGTCGATCGACCCGCGCAGTCCGAAGATCAGCCCTGCGGCGAAGTCCACCACGCGCTTGGCGTCGGCGGAGTCCATGGACGTGAGGTTCATGATCACCGGGACGCCGTCCCGGAAGAGCTCGCCGATGGCGCGGGCGTCCCGGAAGCTGTCCGGGGTCACGGTGGCGATCCGGCGGCCCGTCTCCTCGGCGGTCTCGGAGGCCACCCGTACCCGGGGATCGGTCACCCACGCCTGACCGGTACCGGTCCGTGCACCCTCGGAGTACTCGTCGTCGTCGTAGTACCGCTCGTCGTTGTCCTCTACGAGGCCCAGCCAGGCACTCGCCTTGCGCACCGATCCCATGGACGCCTCCTCTCACCGCGGTTCCTTGGTGTTCCGCATCTCTTTCGTATCCCTATGGTCGTCCATGATGCGGATCGTGCGCCAAGGGGATAGGCGGCGCGCAGGGCATTCGTGACGGTACTGGTGCAGAGGATGTGGCGATTCGTCAGGGTTCATACGGATAAAGGGGCCTGAAGAAAGAAAATATGATGTCCGAGCCGTACGGGTGACATGGGGGACGTACGGGTGAACGGGACGCTGGGTACGATGCCGTCGCGTCCGCGCCCGAGTGCGGCGCACCCGCGAACGAAACCCGGGGGACGGCCGTGTTCGGAATAGTCAGGCCCTGTACGCATCGCCTCTCCGAGAGGCTCAAGACCGAGTGGATGGCCCATCTCTGCGGGCTCTGTCTGGCGCTCCGCTCCGACCACGGGCAGTTCGCCCGGGTCGTCACCAACTACGACGGCCTGATCGTCTCGGTCCTGACGGAGGCTCAGGCCGAACGCGCCCCCGCACAGCGCCGCACGGCCGGGCCCTGCCCCCTGCGCTCCATGCGCACCGCGCCCGTCGCGCGCGGCGAGGGCGCCCGGCTGGCCGCCGCCGTCTCGCTGGTGCTTGCCTCGGCGAAGGTGCGGGACCACGTCGCCGACCGGGACGGCCTGTTGGCGCGCCGCCCGGTGGCCGCGGCGGCCCGTCGGGTCGCGGCGAGCTGGGACCGGGCCGGGGCGCGCACCGGCGCGCAGCTCGGCTTCGACACCGCGGTCCTGGTCGACGCCGTCGACCGGCAGACCGGCATCGAACTCCTCGCCGGACCCGGCACCCCGCTGCTGACGGTCACCGAACCCACCGAGACCGCCACCGCCGCGGCGTTCGCGCACACCGCCGTCCTCGCGGGCAGGCCGGAGAACGCCGAGCCGCTCGCCGAGGCGGGGCGCCTCTTCGGACGCCTCGCGCACCTGCTGGACGCCGTGGAGGACCAGGAAGCCGACGCGGCGTCGGGTGCCTGGAACCCGCTCACCGCGACCGGCACCTCGCGCGCCGAGGCCCGGCGGCTGTGCGACGACGCGCTGAAGGGCGTACGGCTCGCGCTGGCGGACGCGGAGTTCACCGACGGAAGGCTCGCCCATGTGCTGCTGACCCACGAGCTGCGGCGCTCGGTGGACCGGGCCTTCGCCACGGACGTCTGCTCCCACCGGTCCGGCGGGCTGCTGACCGTACCCGGCGAACCGTCAGGAACGGCGCCCGCGAGCTCCTTCGGGCCGCCGCCGGGCAATCCGTACGCGCCCACGGGACCGGGTGGTCCCTCCGGGCCCCGGCCACCCGAGCCGCCGCGCGACCGGCGCGGGCTCGTCGTGGGCTGCCTGGTGTGGGCCGGGCTCGCCTGCACCTGCCAGATGTGCTGCGGCACCTTCGAGGACCCCTGGTCACGTCAGCGGCGTGAGGGGCTGTGCAGCCAGTGCGACTGCGGGGACTGCTGCGACGGCTGCGACGCGTGCAGCAACTGCTGCGACTGTTGCAGCTGCTGTGACGGTTGTGACTGCGGGTGCGACTGCTGAGGCGGTGTCACCTGTACGTCGTCACCCCTGCGTCCCGCTCCGCGGCATGGCGGAGCGGGACGGAGCGAGGGGAGGGTGTGCTGCTGTGCCGGACGTGCGAGGGCGCGCCTGGACAAGGGTGGGACAGGCGCGGGGAGCAGGGCGTCGGCTCAACAGGAACAGGACCACACACGACCGAAGTCGATGTGGGAGCGCTTGACCAGCCACTGCTGCGATTGCATGGCCCCAGTGGAACAGCCGTCCGATGACCCGTCAACTGCCTTGAGACGTACTGCTCACAGTGTGGACAGGCTTGACAGTCCGCCCCCGGCACCGCTTGTCTCGGGGGAGGACCGGGCTGAGGGGCCCGTCCGCCCTGCTCCACGCTGCTGCGATTCCGCGTTTCCGCGCCGAGGGCGCGCCCCGTGTCCGATCACCGTATCCACGGAGCCTCCCCATGCCCGCGCGCACATCCGCATCCCGTCCTGTCCTGCGCCCCCTCCACCTGGCCGCCGAGATCGGCGGCCCGCCCCGGTACGACGCCGCCCACCACACCGGCCTCGCCCGGCTCGCGGAGGGCGGCGCGCTCGACTTCGTCACCCTCGGCGACTCCTTCGCCCGGCCGGGGCCCGACGCGCTCGCCGTCCTCGCCCGGGTGGCCCCCGCCACCCGCCGCATCGGCCTCGTGCCGACGGTCACCGCCACCCACACCGAGCCGTCCCGCCTGGCGTCCGCCGTGGCGACCCTGGACTGGGTCAGCCGGGGCCGGGCGGGCTGGCGGGCCGGCGTGTCCGCGACGGAGGCCGAGGCCCGGCTCCTCGGCCGCCGCCCCGCCGCGTCCGCCGACGCGCTGTGGGACGGGGCCGGGAAGTGCGCGGAGCACTGCGCCCGGCACTGGGACCACTGGGAACCGCCCCAGGGCCACCCCGTCGTCGTCATCGACGGCACGCCCGAACCGGCCAGGGCCGTCGCCGCCCGCCATGCCGACGTCGTCCTCGTCCGGGCCGCCACCCCCGAGCGGACCGCCGCGATCCGCGACGACGTGCGCCGCCGCGCCGCCGCGCACGGCCGGGACCCCGACGCGCTGCGGGTGTTCGCCGCGCTCACCGTCGACCTCGGCGACGCCGAGACGGCACCGGAACCGGGGCTGGCCGACGAGCCGCCACCGGCCGACCGGGGGACCTACTACCGGGGCGGCCCGGTCGACCTGGCCGCGCTGATCACCCGGTGGCACCGGGCCGGCGCGGTCGACGGCTTCCACCTCACCCCGATCACCCCCGGGCGTGACCTCGAACGGATCGTCAACGGCACGGTGGCCCTGCTCCAGCACCGCAGCCTGTTCCGGACCTTCTACCCGGGCGGCACCCTGCGCGAGCACCTGGGCCTGGCCCGGCCCGCCCGCCGGTACGCACGGGCCGGAGCGGGCGTATGACGACCGCGCCGACCCGGCCGATGCACCTCGCCGCGCACGCCCCCGGCGCCGGCGAGCGGGCCGGGTTCGCCTCGTACGAACAGCTCGCGCGCACGGCGGAGCGGGGCCTGTTCGACTTCCTCCTCGTCGCGGAGGGGGAGTCCGGCGGGCCCGACGCGCTCACCGTGCTGGCCGCCCTCGCCGCCGGCACCGAGCGGCTCGGTCTGGCCGCCGGCGCCGCCTTCGGGGAGCCCTGCGAACTGGCCCGCCGTCTCGCCACCCTCGACCACCTCAGCGCCGGCCGGGCCGCCTGGCACGCGCACCCCCCGGCCGGCGGGCACCCGCGCGCCGCCGAGTGCGTCGCCGCCGCCCGCGCGCTCTGGGACTCCTGGACGCCCGACGGCACCCCGCGCCCCGTCACCCATCACGGGCGGTATTTCGCGGTGGAGGGCGAGTTCACCGTGGAACGCTGTCCGCAGGGGCATCCCGTCACCGTCCTGGCGGGCGACTCACCGGAGGACCGGGAACTCGCCGCGTCCGCCGCCGACATCGTCCTCGTCCCGCACACCACGCCGGGCGCGGCCCGCGCCCGCTACGCGGAGGCGAAGGGGCGGCTCGCGGCCCACGGCCGGGCGCACGGCGAGCTGAAGGTCATGCTCCGCGTCGGCTTCGTACTCGACGACACCGGCGCGCACCCGGCCCGGCCCGCCGGGCAGAAACCCTTCACCGGCAGCCCGGCCGACATCGCCGCGCTGCTCACCGCGTACGTCGCCGAGGGCGCCGCCGACGGTTTCGTCCTCGTCCCGTACGCCCCCGGCGGCCTCGACGGCTTCGTGGACCGGGTCGTTCCGCTCCTCCAGGACCGGGGGGCGTTCCGCCGTACGTACACCGGTTCCACGCTGCGGTCGCACCTCGGGATCGCCGCACCCGTATGGAAGGGTTGACCACCATGAGCACGCACGCACAGCAGCAGGCAGCGCGGGACTGGGAGCGCTGGCACGAGGAGCGGACCGCCACGGTCTCGGCGCCCTACGGTCCGCTCTCCCTCACCGGGACCCACTGGCTCGCGGACTACCCGGAGGGGCGAATTCCGGCCGTCCCGGGCCGGTGGCGCGAGGAGGACGGCACACCGGTGCTCGACGCGGCCCCGGAGGACGGGCTGACCGTCGACGGGAAGCCCTTCGCCGGGGAGGTCCGGCTCGGTGCGGACCAGGGGCCGATCGACGCCTCCCGGGTCGCGCACGAGGGGCGCAGGCTCGTCGTGCTCCGCCGCGAGGGCCTGTGGGCGGTCCGGGTCTTCGACCCCGGTTCGCCCGCGCGGCGCGCGTTCCGGGCGATCGAAGCGACCCCGTACGCGCCGGGCTGGGCGGTGCCGGGCACCTTCCGCCCGTACGCGGACGCGCGCACCGTCCGGGTCGAGAACGCCGACGGTGTCGCACGCGGGCTCGGGCTCGCCGGGGAGATCGCCTTCGAGCTGGACGGGGCCGGGCACACGCTCCAGGTCGCCGTCGAGCCGGACGGGTCGCTCTGGGCCGTCTTCGCCGACGCGACCAGCGGGAACAGCAGTTACCGCTTCCGGTTCCTGCGGCCCGCCGCACCGGACGCCGACGGCGCGGTGACCGTCGACTTCAACCGTGCGCTGCTGCCGCCGTGCGCCTTCGCGGACCACTTCATCTGCCCCTTCCCGCCGCCGGGCAACACCCTTCCGGTGGCCGTGGAGGCGGGGGAGCGGCAGCGGGCCGACGGCTGAGGATGTCGCGAGCTCAGGCCAAAAGGCACCCTTGCGCGAGAAGTTGACGCCTTGAATACTCCCGAGCAGCGCTTGTCAGGGGCACGGCATATCCGGAATGCGGACGGATGGCCGTGTGCCTGACTGCGCCTCACGGGCCCGACCACCCCACAGGCGGGCCCCCGATTCCCCTCGGGAGGAATGACAGTGAGGATCAAGCGCACCACCCCCCTCAGCGGTACCGCCAGACGCACGCGGGCCCTCGCCATCGCGGCGGGCCTGGTCGCCGTAGGCGCCCTGGCCGCCCCCACCGCCCAGGCGAACTCCAGCGGAACGTACAGCGCCAACCAGCTCGCCGCCGCCAGTGACGCCGTCCTCGGCGCCGATGTCGCCGGCACGGCGTGGAGCGTCGACCAGAAGACCGGGAAGGTCGTGGTCACGGTCGACAGCACGGTCTCCGCGGCGGAGATCAAGCAGATCAAGGACTCCGCGGGAGGCAACGCGGGCGCCCTGCGCATCGAGCACACCCCCGGCACGTTCAACAAGCTGCTCGCCGGCGGCGACGCGATCTACGCCCCCGGCTGGCGCTGTTCCCTCGGGTTCAACGTCCACAGCGGCAGCACGTACTACTTCCTGACCGCCGGTCACTGCACCGACGGCAACCCGCCCTGGTACACCAACTCCTCGAACAGCACCTACATAGGCCCGACGGTCGGCTCCAGCTTCCCGGGCAACGACTACGGAATCGTGCGCTACGACAACACCTCGCTCGCCCACCCGGGCAAGGTCGGCAGCGTCACCATCACCGGCGCGGCCAACGCCACGGTCGGCATGTCGGTGACCCGCCGGGGCTCCACGACCGGCATCCACAGCGGCACCGTCACCGGTCTCAACGCCACGGTCAACTACGGCAACGGTGATGTCGTCTACGGCATGATCCAGACCAATGTGTGCGCCGAGGGCGGCGACTCGGGCGGTCCGCTCTACTCCGGCAGCAAGGCCGTCGGCCTGACCTCCGGCGGCAGCGGCAACTGCAGCTCCGGCGGTACGACGTTCTTCCAGCCGGTCACGGAGGCGCTGAGCGCGTACGGCGTCACCCTGAACTGACGCCCGGCCCGTACGGACACATGGCCCCCGGTTCCGCCGGGGGCCATGTGCGTGGGTGCCGGTCAGCCTCTGCCCGCGCCCGCCCCGGCCGGTGCCACGCCGAAGATGTCCACCGCGTGGTAGTACGTCCAGGCCGTGCCGTCGCACGAGGTCCGCTTGGCGCCGGAGTAGGCGGCGCACACCCGCTTGAGGTCCGAGTAGAGCGCGTTGTCGAGCCGGGCCTTGTTGGCGGAGAACGTGCCGGCGGCCTTGTAGTTGCGGTACCCGAAGTCGTGGCGGGCGCAGGCCGTCTGGAACGGGAAGCCGAAGGGGTTGTCGGGCGAGGTGCTGCAGTAGTCCGTCGACCAGTCGAAGCCGTACGCGGACCAGGCGCCCTTGTTGTTGCGGGCGGAGTTCCACGCGTTGTAGCTGGCGGCGCTCGTCTGCGTCCAGGAACTGAGCACCTGGGGCTTGTCCGCGGGGGCCGCCGAGGCGGACGCGACGGGCAGCAGGGCGAGCGGGAGCGACAGCCCGAGGGTGGCGAGCAGGGTGGCGACGCGACGGCGCATGGACAACCTCCGTGGGGAGAGGGGCAGTTGGATCGTTCTCGCGGGCGTGCGAGGTCGCTCCAGAATGCCGCCATGCACCTGTCATGCCTAGGGGCGTGCGGTGGCTCTTCGGGGCTGTGCGCCGTGCGGGGTACGCGTCAGCGGGCGCGCCGCCGCATCGCCGTCAGCAGCGTGCCCGCCGTGCCCACCACCGCCCAGGCGGACAGCACCAGCAGGGGGCCGGTCACCGCGTTGCCGTGGAAGTACGCGATCGAGCGGGCCGTCCAGGTCGACGCGCCCGGGGGCAGGGCGGGGCCGATCGCGCGCCAGAAGTCCGGGAGCATCGGGAGCGGGAAGGCGCCGCCCGCGCTCGGGTTGCCCGCGATGACCACGATCAGGACGGCCAGGCCGATGCCGACGATGCCGGTCAGCCCCTCCAGGGCGAGGGTGATCATGCCGACCGCGAAGACGGTCAGCGCGCCCAGGCCCGCCAGCCCCCAGAAGCTGCCGGGCAGGGCGCCGAGGACCGGGCCGATGATGAGCGCGCCGCCGATGCCGCCCGCGATCGCGTACAGCGCCATGACCCCGGTCCGGATCAGCGCGCGCTGCCGGTTGGCGGGGCGGGTGCCCGCGCTGATCGCCAGGATCGAGGCGCACAGATAGCCGCCGACGCACCAGCCCACCGCCAGGTAGAACGCGGACAGCCCGTCGAAGTCCTGGGGCGAGGCCGGGGCCACGTCGACGGCGCGCACCGTGCGCCGCTGGGCCGCCTCCGCCTCCTTGACGATCTTCGTGAGCGAGGTGGCCAGGACGGTCCCCCCGCCGGAGGCGACCAGCACGGTGTCCCTCGTGCCCCGGGGGTCCACGATCAGGGCGCCGTCGATCTCGCGGTCGAGGATCTGCCGGCGGGCGGTGGCCTCGTCGGAGACCGTACGCGGGTCGAGCGGACCGCCCGGGAGGCCGTCCAGCTGAGCGACGAGCCGGGCGGACGCCTGCTGGGGCGCGACGACGCCGAAGGGGACGTCCGTCGGCTTCGGGTGGTGCAGCGCCCCGATGTAGGACGCGATGAACAGCAGCTGGAGCGCCAGCACCCCGATGACGAGCAGAGCGGCCCGGGGGGTGACGGCGTTCCGCACCTCGTCGGCGAAAGTCATGCCCCCACGCTCCGGGCCGCCCCTCGCGCGCGCAGTCGGGGCGCGGCCGAACGGCGGAAGGGGAGGGCCGCGTGACCGGGGGAGATCAGGCGGGCGCCGGTTATCGTACGAGTGTTCGAAACTTGGTTTATGGTGGAGAGCGAGGGGGTGGCCAGCGCGTACGAATCGGTTCAGGAGGTGCAGGTGCCAGGGTTCACGCATCTGCATACCGCCTCCGGGTTCTCCCTGCGGTACGGGGCCTCGCACCCGGAGCGGCTGGCGGAGCGCGCCGCCGAGCGCGGTCTGGACGCCCTCGCGCTGACCGATCGCGACACCCTCGCCGGCGCGGTCCGGTTCGCCAGGGCCTGTGAGCGGGAAGGGGTGCGCCCGCTGTTCGGGGCGGACCTCGCGGTGGGACCGGGGACGGGGGAGGCGCCCGCCCGGCGCCCCCGCACCCCCGCCCGGGGAGGCGTCTTTGTCGATGAATCGGCGCCTCGGGTCACCTTCCTCGCCCGCGACGGCGCCCTGGGCTGGGCCGAGCTGTGCCGTCTGGTCACCGCCGCCCACGCCGCCGTTCCCGAGGGCGGGCGGCCCCTGGTCGGCCCGCCCGCGCTGCCCGCCGAAGGGCTCACCGTGCTGCTCGGCCCCGCCTCCGACGTGGGCCGGGCCCTGTCGGCGGGCCGTCCCGACCTGGCCGCCGCCCTCCTCGCCCCCTGGCGCGAGATGTACGGCGACGGCCTGCGCCTCGAAGCCGTCCACCACGGGCGGACCGGCACCGGGCCCGGTTCGCTGCGGCTCGCCGCCCGTACCGTCGGCCTCGCCGCCGAGCAGGGCGTACGGGCGGTGCTGACCAACGCCGTCCGGTACGCCGACCCGGGGCAGGGCCCGGTCGCAGACGTGCTCGACGCCGCTCGCCGGCTCGTCCCCGTCGACCCGCGCCGCGCCCCGCTCGACAGCGGTGAGCGCTGGCTCAAGGACACCCGCGCGATGGCGGAGGCCGCCGAGCGGATCGCCTCGGCCGCCGGGCTCGGCGCCGGTGCCGGGGTGCGGCTCCTCGCGGAGACCCGGGACACCGCCGAGGCGTGCGTGGTGGACCCCAAAAACGACATCGGCCTCGGCTCCGTCCACTTCCCCGAGCCCGGCCTCGTCGGCGCGGACCGGCGCACCGCCCAGCGGGTGCTGGCCTCCCGCGCGGCCGCCGGCATGGTGCTGCGCGGCTACGACCGCAGGCCCGGGTACTGGGACCGGATGCACCACGAACTGGACGTCATCGCCCACCACGGCTTCGCCTCGTACTTCCTGACGGTCGCCCAGGTGGTGGACGACGTACGCGCGATGAAGGTGCGGGTGGCCGCCCGGGGCTCCGGGGCCGGTTCGCTGGTCAACCACCTGCTGGGCATCGCCCACGCCGACCCGGTCGAGCACGGGCTGCTGATGGAGCGCTTCCTGTCCAGGCGCCGCTTCGTGCTGCCCGACATCGACATCGACGTCGAATCGGCCCGCCGCCTCGACGTCTACCGCGCGATCATCGACCGCTTCGGCGCCGAGCGGGTCGCCACCGTCGCCATGCCCGAGACCTACCGGGTGCGCCACGCCATCCGCGACGTCGGCGCCGCGCTCTCCATGAACCCGGCCGAGACCGACCGGCTCGCCAAGGCGTTCCCGCACATCCGGGCCCGCGACGCCCGCGCGGCCATGGAGGAGCTGCCCGAACTGCGCGAGGTCGCGAGGACCAGGGAGACGTACGGGAGGCTGTGGGAGCTGGTGGAGGCGCTGGACGCGCTGCCGCGCGGCGTCGCCATGCACCCGTGCGGGGTCCTCCTCTCGGACGCCTCGCTGCTGCGCCGCACCCCCGTCGTGCCCACCAGCGGCGAGGGCTTCCCGATGTCCCAGTTCGACAAGGAGGACGTGGAGCACCTGGGGCTGCTCAAGCTGGACGTGCTGGGCGTACGGATGCAGTCGGCGATGGCGCACGCGGTCGCCGAGGTGAAGCGGGCCTCCGGGCGCGAGGTGGACCTGGACGCCGTGGAGCCGGGCGACCCGCGCACGTACCAGCTGATCAGGACGGCCGAGACGCTGGGCTGCTTCCAGATCGAGTCGCCGGGCCAACGGGACCTGGTCGGCAGGCTCCAGCCGGAGAACTTCCACGATCTGGTGGTCGACATCTCGCTGTTCCGGCCGGGCCCGGTCTCCGCCGACATGGTCCGCCCGTTCATCGAGGCCCGGCACGGCCGGGCGCCGGTCCGCTATCCGCACCCCGACCTGGAGGGCGCGCTGAGCGAGACGTACGGCGTGGTGGTCTTCCACGAGCAGATCATCCGGATGGTCGACATCATGACCGGCTGCGGTCGCGACGAGGCCGACCGGGTCAGGCGCGGGCTCTCCCACCCCGAGTCCCAGGCCCTGATCAGGGTCTGGTTCGCCCAGCACGCGGCGGCGCGCACGTACGACGCGGAGGTCATCGCCCGCGCCTGGGAGATCATCGAGGCGTTCGGCAGCTACGGCTTCTGCAAGGCGCACGCGGTGGCCTTCGCCGTACCCACGTACCAGTCGGCCTGGCTGAAGGCGCACCACCCGGCGGCCTTCTACGCCGGGCTGCTCACCCATGACCCGGGGATGTACCCGAAGCGGCTGCTGCTCGCCGACGCCCGGCGGCGCGGGGTGCCCGTGCTGCCGCTGGACGTGAACCGGTCGGCGGCCGCCCATCAAATCGAACTGGTGTCTGATGGTGGGGAGGAGAGGGAACGCTGGGGGCTGCGGCTCGCGCTCTCCGACGTGCACGGGATCAGCGAGGCCGAGGTCGCCCGGATCGAGGACGGCCAGCCCTACAGCTCACTGCTGGACTTCTGGCAGCGGGCCCGCCCGGGAAAGCCGGCCGCCGAACGGCTCGCCCAGGTGGGCGCGTTGGACGCGTTCGGCGCCAACCGGCGCGATCTGCTGCTGCACCTGTCCGAACTGCACCGCGCCCAGCGCGGCGCGGGCTCCGGCGCGCAGCTTCCGCTCGGCGGCGGCCACCGCACCGCGTCCGCCGGCCTGCCCGACCTCAACGAGGCGGAACGGCTCAGCGCCGAGCTGGGCGTGCTGAGCATGGACGTCTCGCGCCATCTGATGAGCGATCACCACGCCTTCCTCAAGGAGCTCGGCGCGGTCTCGGCGAAGCGGCTGCGCGAGGCGCGGCACGGGGAGACCGTGCTGGTCGCGGGTGCCAAGGCGGCGACCCAGACCCCGCCCGTCCGCTCCGGCCGCCGGGTCGTCTTCACCACCCTGGACGACGGTACGGGCCTGGTCGACCTGGCCTTCTTCGACGACAGCCACGCCGCCTGCGCGCACACCGTCTTCCACTCCTGGCTGCTCCTTGTACGCGGGGTGGTGCAGCGGCGCGGGGCGCGCAGCCTGAGCGTGGTCGGCGCGGCCGCCTGGAACCTGGCGGAGCTGGCCGAGCTGCGGCGCACCGGCGGACTCGACGCGGTCGCGGAGCGGCTGGCGCAGGTGCCGGAGCCGGAGGCCGGGGGTTCGCCATCGGATGAGGCCCCGCCCGGTGACGACGGGCGGCGCATCCGGATGCCCACCGGTTACGAGATGAACCCCTGGGCCGACCTCAAGCCGCCCGGCGAGGGGCTGCCCACCGGAAGGAAGCTGTGGCACCAGAGCCCGGGGAGCGCGGGATGACCGGGGTGCCGGACGGGCAGCCCGATGTCCTCTGCCTGCGGTTCCGGCGGGTCGGCGGCGGGCCCCCGGACGCCGCCGGGTACGCGGGGCTGCTCGCCCTGCTCGGCTCGTTCACCCCGGTCGTGGAGGCGGCCCCGCCGGACGGGGCGCTCGCCGATGTGCGCGGCGCGCTGCGCTACTTCGGGCGGGACGTGAAGGGCCTGGCCTCGGTGATCCGGGTCCGCGCGCTGGCCCTGCACGGGGTGGACTGCGCGATCGGGGCCGCCCCGAACCCGATGCTGGCCCGGATGGCGCTGCGGCAGGCCGCGCCCGGGACGACCTTCGTGGTGCCCGCCGACGGGGTGGCCGCCTTCCTCGCGGACCGGCCCGCCGCCGCGCTGGACGGCGTCGGGGCGGCGACGGCCCGGACGCTGTGCGGGTACGGGCTCGACTCCGTCGGCCGGATCGCGGCGGCCCCGCTCGGCACTCTGCAACGGATCACCGGGACGCGGACCGGGCGCGACCTGTGGGAGCGGGCGCACGGCGTCGACCGCACCGCCGTCCGGCCGAACGCCGCCGCCCGCTCGGTCGCCGCCGAGCGCACCTTCCCGCGCGACGAGCTGGACCCGGAGCGGCAGCGGCGCGCGCTCATGTCGCTCACCGAGGAGCTGGGGGCGCGGCTGCGGGGCGAGGGGCAGGTGTGCCGCGCGCTCGCGGTCTCCGTGCGCTACGCCGACCGCACCGGCTACGCGACGCTGACCCGGAGCCGTACCCTCCGCGAACCCACCGCGCACTCCGCGGAGCTCACCGCGCTCGCGTACCGCATCCACGACTCGTTCGGCCTGCAACGGGCCCGGGTGCGGGGGATCGGGCTGCGCGCGGAGGGGCTGGGCGAGGCGGAACGGGCCGCCCAGCAGCTGAGCTTCGACCCGGTGGACGAGCGGGCCCGGCGGATCGAGGCGGTCGCGGACGAGCTGCGGGAGCGGTTCGGCCCCCGGGCCGTGATGCCGGGGCGGCTGGCGGCCTGAGGGGGGTTCGCCACCCGCCGCGTGGCCGCGGCGGCTCGTGGGCCGGTCGCGTAACCCCGGCCGTCCCGCGCCCCGCGGACTTTTTACCGACGCGTAACTTCCCAGCGAACCCTACTCATGCGTAATTTGGCATGAGCACGCAGAACATCAGCGGAAACTTGTGGTCCGGGCCGCAGGGTGCACAGACATCGCAACTCCCTTGAGCCGCAAGGAGACCCCACGATGCTGCCCTGGACCCGTGCGTCGCGTTCCCCACGCGCCCGCCGGACACTCGCCGCCCTGCTCCTCGCCGTCGCCGCGGTCGCCACCCCCACGGCGACCGCGGCGGCCGCCCCCGCCGCCGCGACGGCCGCCACCTCGCGCGGCTGGAACGACTACTCCTGCAAGCCCTCCGCCGCCCACCCCCGCCCCGTCGTCCTGGTCCACGGGACCTTCGGGAACTCCGTCGACAACTGGCTCGTCCTCGCCCCGTACCTGGTGAACCGGGGCTACTGCGTCTACTCGCTCGACTACGGCCAGCTGCCCGGCGTGCCGGTCTTCAACGGGCTCGGTCCGATCGACAAGTCGGCAGGCCAGCTCGCCACGTTCGTCGACAAGGTGCTCGCCTCCACCGGCGCCCCCAAGGCGGACCTCGTGGGCCACTCGCAGGGCGGCATGATGCCGAACTACTACCTGAAGTTCCTCGGCGGCGCGGCCAAGGTGAACGCCATGATCGGCCTCGCCCCCGACAACCACGGCACCACGCTGCTCGGCCTGACCAAGCTCCTGCCGTACTTCCCCGGCGCCGAGTACCTGCTCAACGCCGGTACGCCCGGACTCGCCGACCAGGTGGCCGGATCGCCCTTCATCAAGAAGCTCAACTCCGTGCCCGACACCGTGCCCGGCGTCCACTACACCGTGATCGCGACCCGCTACGACGAGGTCGTGACCCCGTACCGGACCCAGTTCCTGGACGGGCCGGACGTGCGCAACGTCCTGCTCCAGGACCTGTGCCCGGTCGACCTGTCCGAGCACGTGGCGATCGGGACCATCGACCGGGTCGCCTACCACGAGGTGGCGAACGCCCTGGACCCGTCGCACGCCGGCCCGACCAACTGCGCCTCGGTCATCGGCTAGAGCCGTACGCCCCCGTCCCGGTGAGGTCCTTCCTCGCCGGGACGGG
Organism: Streptomyces sp. NBC_00209; assembly: GCF_045206345.1. Lineage (NCBI taxonomy): Bacteria > Bacillati > Actinomycetota > Actinomycetes > Kitasatosporales > Streptomycetaceae > Streptomyces > Streptomyces sp. NBC_00209. The sequence continues at coordinate 5,771,994 of NZ_CP108121.1, forward strand.
GGCGTTGTCAGTGGCGGCTGGCACGATCGGATCATGACGACGACCGACTGGGATTCCCTCGCCGACACCTTCGACCAGGAGGCCGATCACGGGCTGCTCGACCCGGTGGTCCGCGCCGCCTGGGCGCGGCGGATGGAGAGCTGGCTGCCCGCCGGACCGTCCGACGTGCTCGACCTCGGCTGCGGTACGGGGAGCCTGGCGCTGCTCGCGGCCGGGCAGGGCCACCGGCTCACCGGCGTGGACAGTTCACCGCGCATGGTGGAGCGGGCCCGCGCCAAGCTGGCCGGCACGGACGCCGAGGTGCTGGTGGGGGACGCGGCCCGGCCGCCCGTCGGCGACCGCGGGTTCGACGTGATCCTCGCCCGGCACGTGGTGTGGACGCTGCCCGACCCGGCGGCCGTCCTGCGCCACTGGGCGGGGCTCCTGCGCCCCGGCGGCAGGCTGGTCCTGGTGGAGGGCGTGTGGAACGGCACCGGTCTCTCCGCCGGACGCCTCACCGCGCTGCTCGCCCCGCTCACCGAGCGCGTCCACCACGAACGGCTCTCCGGCGACCGCGACCTCTGGGGCAAGGACGTGGACGACGAGCGGTACGCGCTGGTCGCCCCCGTGCGCGGGACGCGCCGCCACACCGAGGTGGTCGACGTGCACCTGATCCTCCGCCGCGGCTCCGAGGTCCTGCTCGCCCGCCGGTCCGGCACGGGGTACGCGGACGGCCTGCTGCACGCCCCGTCCGGCCATGTGGAGGACGGCGAGGACGTGCGGCAGGCGCTGATCCGGGAGGCGGCCGAGGAGACCGGCCTCGCCCTGGACCCGGCGGAGCTGCGCGTGGCCCTGGTCATGCAGCATCGGGGCCCGGGCGGCGCCCCCCGCACGGGCTGGTTCTTCGAGGCCGCGTACGACCCCGCGCGGCCCCCGTACAACCGCGAACCCGACAAGTGCTCCGAGCTGGCCTGGTATCCGCTGGACGCCCTCCCCGACGACATGGTCGCCTACTGCCGCGCGGGCCTCGAAGGCTACCGGGCGGGGGAGCGCTTCCTGATCCACTGGCACGAGGACGGCGACCCGGTCGCGTACGAACCGGAGGGCCGTCGACGGGCGGTGGTACTGCCGGTGGGCGGTACCCGCACGGGGCAGGTCCACCACATCGAGCTGTGGGTGCCCGACCTGGCGGCGGCCGTGCCGGGCTGGGACTGGCTCCTCGGCGAGCTGGGCCATGTCCCGTACCAGGACTGGGCGCACGGACGCAGCTGGCGGCGCGGGGACAGCTATGTGGTGATCGAGCAGTCGCCCGACCTGGCCCCCGGGACGCACGAACGCCGCCGCCCCGGCCTCAACCACCTGGCGTTCCACGTCGAGCACCGGGCCGCCCTGGACGCCCTGGTGGCCCGGGCCCCGGACCACGGCTGGCGGTTGCTCTTCGCGGACCGCCATCCGCACGCGGGCGGCGAGGACTGCGTGGCCGCCTACCTGGAGGACGCGGCGGGGTACGAGGTGGAGCTGGTGGTGCGCTGAGGGGGCGTCGGCCGGGCGCGAGGGCCGGGCCCCGCACTCACGCCAGCAGCGGGGCGAGCCCGTCCGCCGAGCGGGCCAGCCGGTCCAGTTCGTCCAGCGCCGCCGCCGCGGCCCGCGCCGCCTCCGGGTCGCGCTCGGCCAGGCCGCTCGCGGCGAACTCGTCCTCGTCCAGGCGCAGGACCTCCGCGCGGTCGGCCGACACCCACAGGTCGAGGTCCAGGTCCTCCACGACCAGCTCGCCGTCCCGGAGCACGGCCGGGCGGGTCACATCGCAGTACCAGCCCTTGAGTTCGCCCGCGCCGGTGCGGACCTCCTTCACCGCGAACCAGGCGTTCCGCCAGTAGTGCTCGGTGAAGACGTCGCCCGGTTCGAAGCGGACGAAGCCGAAGTCCCGGACGCCGGGGGCGGCCCAGGGGGCCCGTACGGTCACCCGGGTGCCGTCGTCGGCGACCAGGGCCGCCGGATACCTGATCTTGGTCTTCCCGGCCTTGACCAGGACGACGGTCGGGCCGGCGTCAGCCGAGCCTGCGGGCATGGCGTACCTCCGTGGCGCAGATGGTGTAGCCGAACCAGCGGTTGATCGCCAGCATCGGCCCGTTCCCGGCGTCGTTGCCGGTGTAGGCGTCGGTGTACCCGGCGGCGCGCGCCCGGTGCAGCGAGTCGTTCTTCGCGAGCTTGGCGAGGCCGCGGCCCCGGTGCGCCCGGCGGGTGCCCGTCATCGCCGAGCCGTAGCGGCTCACCCCGTCGGTCCGGGCGGCGCTGAAGGCCGCCACCTCGCCGCCGGCCAGCACGACCGAGGTGAGGCGGTGGTCCAGGCCGGGGTCGTTCCAGGTTTCGGCGAGCCATTCCGCGTAGTCGTCGAGCCGGGCGGGCGTGTCGCTGGGCTCGTCCGCCGTGGCCTCGGCGTCCGCCTCGAAGAGCGGGCGGGGATCGTCGGCGAAGTCGGCGCCCGTCCGCAGCTCGACGCCGGTCGGCGGCTCCTGACGCGGCGGCAGCGAGCCGTTCGCCAGGTCCAGATGGAGGAAGTGGGCCGGCCGGCTCGGCGTGTAGCCGTGCTTCGCGGCGAACGCCCGGTTGCCGGGTGTGTCCAGGACCCAGGTGTAGAGCGAGCTCGCCCCGGCCCGTGCCAGATACTCCTCGGCGGTCCGCAGCAGCAGCGTGCCCGCGCCCCGGCCGGTCCGCTCCGGGTGGGTGTACGGATTGCAGAACCCCTGCCCCGGCTCCGGGCTCTCATGGGCCAGGCCCACCTGCGCCGTCCCGATGATCTCGCCGTCCTCCTCGGCGACCAGCATCCGGTACCGCCGCGCCGCCGGGGCCCCGGTGAGCTCGGCCACGGTCTGCTCCGGCGTGGTGATCATGTACGGGAGGGCGGCGTGCCGCACCCGCACCCACCCCTCGGCGTCGTCGGGCCGGAAGTCGCGTACGAGGACAGTCATGCGCCGGACGCTAGCCGCGCCGCCGACCCGACCGCCTCCCATTTTCCGCCGGTGGGGGACAATCGGCCCGTGACCCTGAAGATCGCTGTGGACCCGGACTCCGGCATCGCCCCGTACGAGCAACTGCGCACCCAGATCTCCGAACAGGCCCGCTCCGGCGTGCTGCCGGTCGGCTACCGGCTCCCGACGGTACGCGGCTTCGCCGAGGAGCTGGGCCTCGCCGCCAACACGGTCGCCAAGGCGTACCGCGCCCTGGAGGCGGACGGCGTCATCGAGACCCGCGGCCGCAACGGCACCTTCGTCGCCGCCGCGGGCGACACCGCCGACCGCAACGCCGCCGCCGCGGCCCGTACGTACGCGGAACAGGCCCGCCGCCTCGGCCTCTCCCACGCCCGCGCCCTGGAACTCGCCGAGGACGCGGTACGCGCCGTCTTCGCCGACTGAGAGCGGGCATCTGCTGTAACCCCTGCGCCTACGGGCTGAGTTGACGGGGTGGCCGGTCATGAGCGCTTCGGAAAAAGCTCACCCGTTCGACTTGGCATGAACACTTCCGGAAACGGTGTCCGCGCTGCTACCACTGAGTAGGCAGAGATCCTGCCGGTCGCTCAAGGGAGATTCCGTGAAACTGTCCAGACTCGTGGCATTCTCGTCCTCGCTCCTGCTCGGCGCCGTCATCGCCCTGACCGGGGCGGCCACCGCGAACGCCGCGGCCTCCGTCGACTACGTCGCCCTCGGGGACTCGTACTCCTCGGGTGTCGGCTCCGGGAGTTACATCAGCTCCAGCGGCGACTGCAAGCGCAGCACCCTCGCCTATCCCTCCCTCTGGGCCTCCGCCCACTCGCCCGCCTCCTTCTCCTTCACGGCCTGCTCCGGGGCGCGTACGGGCGATGTGATCGCCAGTCAGCTCGGACCGCTGAACTCATCGACCGACCTCGTCTCGATCTCCATCGGCGGCAACGACGCGGGCTTCTCCGACGTGATGACGACCTGTGTCCTCCAGTCGGAGTCCACCTGCCTCAACCGCATCGCGACCGCCCGCAGCTACGTGGACAGCACGCTGCCCGGCAAGCTGAACTCGGTGTACGACGCGATCGAGGCCAAGGCACCCTCCGCCCATGTCGTCGTCCTCGGCTACCCGCGCTTCTACAAGATCGGCGGCAGCTGTGTCGTCGGGCTGAGCGACAAGGTGCGCAGCGCCATCAACGGCGCCGCCGACTACCTCAACGCGGCCACCGCCAAGCGCGCCGCCGACCACGGCTTCAGCTTCGGCGACGTCACCTCCAAGTTCACCGGACACGAGATCTGCTCAAGCAGCGTCTGGCTGCACAGCCTCAACGTGCTGAACATCGGCGAGTCGTACCACCCCTTCGCCGCCGGGCAGTCCGGCGGCTACCTGCCGGTCCTGAACGCGCTCGACTAGGCCGGTGGCGCGCCCCGAAAGGGGCGCGCCCGTCAACTCGCCCCGGAATCGGGCAGATTCGCCGACGCCTCGTCAACCTCCGTATATGTGTGCGCAATCCCGCTCCCGGGATACACGAGTGTCGGTGGCAGGCGATAGGGTTAACCTGCCCGGGCCGAGTGCCCTCGTACGGGTGGGGAGTGACATGGAACAGATAACGGTGCGCAGCAGGGCGCGCGTGCCTGCCATTACATGCGGGAGCAGCGCGACGAGTTCGCGCCTCGACCGCCATCTCGCGGTGCTGGGCGGTCCTGTCGTGCCGCAGCGCGAGGCGGCGGAAGCGACGCTGCTGATGCGCGAGCTCACCTCGCGCGACGCCGGACACACCCGGCGCAGCAGAAGTGCACGGGTGTCGCTCTTCGCGCCACTGCGCCGACTGCGGCGCTCGCTCTTCGGCAGCCGCCGCTGACCCGACCGCGGTCCTGATTCCCGCAGCGCGCTGCTGCCCGCTCTTCCGTCATCCCCGGAGCCGGCAGTGGCGCGTCGCCATGTCCGCACCTGGTCACAGGCTGTGTCCGGCAGGCCCGCCTGGGTGCCGAGTTAATTCGGTGCCGAACTACTTCTACACTGTGCTCATGCCCGAGAAGCGAGCCGCGCGTCTGCATCCCGACGAGCGAAGGGCACAATTGGTGGCAATTGGCGTGGACATGCTCGCCGACTGTTCCCTGGACGAGCTCTCCACCGATGCCGTGGCCCGGCGGGCCGGCATATCGCGCGGCCTGCTCTTCCACTATTTCGACTCCAAGCGCCACTTCTACCGGTCCGTGGTGCGCCGTGAGTGCGACGCGTTCGCCGCCGCCACCGCACCGGACGCCTCGCTGGACCCGGTCGCCTGGATGCGCGCGTTCATCGCCGGTTTCATCGGGTACGTGACCGGGCGCCGCAAGGTCTACCGCGCCCTCGTCCGGGGCGCCGCCGGCAGCCACCCCGCCGCCGGGGACATCGTGGAGGCCACCCGCGCCACCCTCGCGTGCCGGGTCGTGGAGGGGCAGCGCCGGCTCGGGATGGCGCCGTCGCCCCGGCTGACCCTGGCCGCCCGGGCCTGGCTCGCCTTCGCGGAGGAGGCGGTCACCGGCTGGCCGCTGGACGAGCCGGACGCCCTGGACGAGCTCCGCGCCTTCCTGGAGACGGCCTTCGTCCGACTTCTCGGCGACCTCGGCCGGCCGGCCGCCCTGGCCGAGCAGGGCGCCGGCTAGGGCCTGTCGTCACATTCCCGTCTGCCGGGCGGACAACGGGAATGTGACGACAGCCCCTAGAGCAGCGCGAACTGCCCGTCCGGCCCCTCCTCCTGATGGTCCAGGACCGAGGCGGGCCGCCGTGCCGCCTCCCCGACCGGCAGCACCCCCGCCGCCCGTAGCTCGTCCTCCCCGGTCCCCGGGCCCGCCGCCAGCGCCCCGGCCAGCTCCTCCTGACGGGGCCGCAGCCCGGCGAGGAGGGCGAGGAGCGTGACCAGGTCCAGCAGCTCCGAGGTCCACTCCTGCGGCCAGGCGCGCGGCCGGACCGCTTCGAGCCCCGCCGCGTCCGCCCCCGGCGCCCCGCACACCGCCGCCCGGCGGTCGAACCACAGATCGAGGACCCGCACCCCGCTCACCCGGAACTCCCACGCACCGGCGGGCACCGGCGCGACGCGGCCGGTGCCGAGCACGAGCACCCGCTCCTCGGGCTCGTACGACAGGGACGCCGGGACCGGCGGGACGGCCGCCCGCACATAGGGGCGCTGTCCGCCCGGCAGCCGGGGGCGCTCCGCCCCGCGCGCCCCGCGCAGCTGGAGCCGCAGCAGCTCGCGGCCCAGCTCGACCCCCTCCGCCCAGCGCGCGGCGTCCGCCGGGAGCGGGACCACGCAGCCGGCCGGTGAGGGGCGGGCCGCCGCCAGGATCCAGGCGAGCACCGACTCGGCGGTGACCGCGTCCCCGTACCGGGCTCGCAGTACGGGGAGCAGGCCCGGGGCGAGGTTGGGTTCGAGGCCGCCGGGGCGGCGGTACAGCGGGCGGACCCGGCCGGGGCGGCCGGCGGGGGAGTAACCGTCGGGCAGCAGCGTCGTCACCGACAGGGCGGGGCCCGGATCGTGGGGCACCCGGCCGTGCTCGACCAGGAAGAGCTGGTGGTCGTCGGCGACCCGCCACAGCTCGGGCCTGGCCACGTCGATCAGGCGGTGGTCGGGCAGCAGCCACTGTTCGTCGTACGGCCCGTGCAGCACCCGCACCGGCTCCGGACAGGGGCCGCTCTCGCGGGCGAAGCGGCCGGTGGCGCCGGACCGGCCGGGCAGGGCGGCCACGGCACTCTGCTGCGTACGGGCGCGGGTCGGGGCGAACAGTCGCTCGCGCTCCTCGCCCGATGCCCGCACGAGGCGGTCCCAGCGGGCCCGCAGAGAGGCCGCGTCCGGGGCCGTCACCCAGGCGCGCCCGGTGCGCAGCGGCCGGACCGACCAGGGCATGAGGTCGTCCAGGAGGGGGCCGCGCGGGTCCTCGCCGGACCCGGCCGCTGCCGGTGCTGCCACCGTGTCGCCCTCCCCGCCTGCCGCGCCCGCCGCCTTCCCCGGCATCGTAACGGCGTCGACGGGGGCGGCGTCAGGGTGCCTTCCCGTGCGGGATCAGCGCGCTTCCACCGTCACCGAGAACGAGAACCGGTCGCCCCGGTAGTGGATCCGGGCCACGTCGACCACCCGGCCGCCCTCGTCGTACGTGACGCCCGTGTAGTAGAGGATCGGGCTCAGCAGCGGGACGCCCAGCAGTTCGGCGGTGGCCGGGTCGGCGAGGCGGGCCTCGACCGTGTCGGTGATCCGGGAGATCGGGACGCCGACCCGGTCGCGCAGCACCTTGGTCATCGGCCACCGGTCGAGGTCCGCCGGGTCGAGGTCCGCCGCGACCTCCGGGTGCACCCAGTTCTGCGCCCAGTTGGTCGGCTCGCCGGTCGTCCCGTCGCACCGCAGCCGGCGGTAGCCGACGACCTCCGTACAGCCCGGGAAGTGCTCGGCCACCTCGCCCGGGACCGGGACCGGGCCGTGGCCGAGCAGGGTGGAGCGCTCGCCCGACTGCTGGGCCACGATCGCGTCGATCGAGCCGAGCAGCCGGACCGGCGATCCCCGGCGGGCGTGCGGCTCGATGAACGTGCCGCGCCGCCGGTGCCGGCTGATCAGGCCCTCCGCCTCCAGCTCCTTGAGCGCCTGGCGCATGGTCAGCACGCTCACCCCGTAGTGCGCCGCGAGCTGCTCCTCGGTGGGCAGCCGCAGCGTGGCGTCCGGGGCGCGGCCCAGTATGGACGCCCGCAGCGACTGCGAGACCTGGTACCACAGCGGCAGCTTGCGGTTCAGGACCAGCGAGTCGGGCGCGAAGGCGGTGCCCCGGGGCGCGGGGCTGTTCGCGGCGGGCTGCGGCACCTGATCCTCCTGCATGCGTCGTCGCCGGGCCCGGGAGGGCGCGTTACGGCCTGAAGTTGCGGCTCAGACCCTGCCATACGTCGTCGTAGCCCTGCTGAAGGTGGTCCGCCGTCGCGGCCTGCGCGGTCGTGGTGACCGGCCAGCGGGTCTCGAACATGAAGGCCAGGCCGTCGTCGATCTTCTGCGGCTTCAGCTCGGCCGCGCCGGCCTTGTCGAAGGTCTCCCGGTCCGGGCCGTGCGCGGACATCATGGTGTGCAGCGAGCCGCCGCCGGGCACGAAGCCGCCCTTTCCGGCCGTCTTCGCGTCGTACGCGCCCTCGATCAGGCCCATGTACTCGCTCATCACGTTGCGGTGGAAGTACGGCGGGCGGAAGGTGTCCTCACCGACCAGCCAGCGCGGCGCGAACACCACGAAGTCCACCCCGGCCAGGCCCGGCGTGTCCGAGGGCGAGGTCAGGACCGTGAAGATCGACGGGTCCGGGTGGTCGTAGCTGATCGACCCGATGACGTTGAACCGGTGCAGGTCGTAGACGTACGGGCTGTGGTTGCCGTGCCAGGCGACGACGTCCAGCGGGGAGTGGTCGTAGGTCGCCGTCCAGAGGTTGCCGCAGTACTTGTTGATCACCTCGACCGGGCGCTCCACGTCCTCGTACGCGGCGACCGGGGCGAGGAAGTCCCGCGCGTTGGCGAGGCCGTTGGCGCCGATCGGACCCAGGTCCGGGAGCATGAACGGGCGGCCGTAGTTCTCGCAGACGTACCCGCGTGCGGTCTCGTCCAGCAGCTCGACCCGGAAGCGGACGCCGCGCGGGATCAGGGCGACATGGCCGGGCTCGGCGCGCAGCAGGCCCAGTTCGGTGCGCAGCAGCAGCCCGCCGTGCTGGGGGACGATCAGCAGCTCGCCGTCGCTGTCGCTGAACACCCGGTCCGTCATCGCCGCGTTGGCGCTGTACAGGTGCACGGCCATGCCGGTGCGCTGCGCCGCGTCGCCGTTGCCGCCGAGCGTCCACAGGCCCGCCACGAAGTCCGTCCCGGGCGCGGGCTCGGGGAGCGGGTCCCAGCGCAGCCGGTTCGGGTCGGGCACGGTCTCGGTGAACGGGGCGGTGCGCAGAGCGCCGTTGTCCGTGCGGACGAACGGGGGATGGGCCGCCGAGGGGCGGATGCGGTACAACCAGCTGCGGTGGTTGTGGGCGCGGGGCTCGGTGAACGCGGACCCGCTCAGCTGCTCCGCGTACAGCCCCAGCGGGGCGCGCTGCGGGGAGTTGCGCCCGTGCGGGAGCGCTCCCGGCACCGCCTCCGAGCTGTGCTGATTACCGAAACCGGTGGAGTACGCAAGCCCCTCCGCCGTCTTCCTCGCCTGCTCGATGCCGCCCATGTGCGCTCCCGTCCGAAGGAATCCTATGCATAACCGTAGGAATGGAAGCGTGGCGCGTCAACGGCATTCGTCGTGCAGAAGGGGTTCAAAAAGCTGAACAATGCTCTACTCTCCCGCACATGTCGTGGACACGAAGACTTTTGGCGGTTCTGGCGGTGCTCGCCGCCGCACTGCTCGCGGCCCCCGCCGCCCAGGCGCACGAGGAACGGCCGGTCACCCTGCCCGACGGCACCGGCAGCGTCCCCGTGTACCGCACCGGCGAGCCCGATCTCCTGGTCTGCAAGACCGACCGGGCCGACTTCGAGCGCCGGATCTCGGGTTTCCCCGAGGCGTTGAAGGCGCGCAACCTCACGCTCTTCGAACGGTGCCGCACCTCCGGCTACCGCCACCTCCAGCAGGCGGTCGACGCGGTCGACGGGCCCGGGAAGAACATCGCGATCCTCCCCGGCCTGTACGAGGAGGAGCCCTCGCTCCCCGCGCCGAAGGGGGAGTGCACCCGGCTCAAGGCCCCCAACTCGCAGCTCGGCTACCAGATCCTCAGCTACGAGCAGCAGGCGAAGTGCCCGCACAACCAGAACCTGGTGGCGATCCTCGGTAAGAAGGACCTCCAGATCGAGGGCACCGGCGCGGCCCGCACGGACGTCGTCATCGACGCCAAGTACCGCAAGCTGAACGCGATCCGCTCGGACAAGTCCGACGGGATCTACTTCAGGAACTTCACCGCCCAGCGCACCACGTTCAACTCGCTCTACGTCCTGGCCCAGGACGGCTTCGTCATCGACGACGTGCTGACCCGCTGGAACGACGAGTACGGCTTCCTGACCTTCGCCGGCGACCACGGCCTGTACAAGAACTGCGAGTCCTACGGCAACGGCGACTCCGGCATCTACCCGGGCAGCGCCTCCGACATCAACGACGGCTACGGCTACGACGTACCGCGCTACTCGATCGAGATCACCGGCTGCCGCAGCCACCACAGCATGGTCGGCTACTCCGGCACGGCGGGCGACTCCGTCTACGTCCACGGCAACGAGTTCGACCACAACATGGGCGGCGCCTCGATGGACAGCGCCTTCCCCGGCCACCCCGGACTCCCGCAGAACCACGCCCGCTTCGAACGCAACCTGATCCACGACAACAACGCCGACTACTACCGCTACGTCGCCGACGGCACCTGCGCCAAGCCGCCCGCCGAGCGGGGTTACGAGGACGGCGTCGTCTGCCCGCAGATCTCCATGCCCCCGGGCACCGGCATCATCACCGCCGGCGGCAACTGGAACCGCTACGAAGACAACTGGATCTACGGCCAGAACCGCGCCGCGTTCTTCCTGAGCGCGGTCCCCGCCTTCATCCGCGGCGAGAACGCCCTCGGCAAGCAGACCGACACCTCGCACCACAACCGCTACGCCGGCAACCACCTCGGCACCGACAAGAGCGGCACGTCCCGCCCCAACGCCACCGACGTCTGGTGGGACGGCCAGGGCGACGGCAACTGCTGGCAGTCGGACACCGGCGCCTCGACCCCGCGCTCCCTGCCCAGCTGCGGCGACAAGCGGGGCGACGTGTCGGGGTCCACCGACCGGATCGCCGGCGAACCCGTCAAGCTCGCCCAGCTGCTGGTCTGCGCCGACTACGACGTACGCGCCCGGCGGCTGCCGGCCGGCTGCGACTGGTACGGGGCACGCGGCATCGCACGCATCGAGGTCCAGGCCGCCCTGGGCATCGCCGTGGTCCTCGTGCTCGTCGGCGGGGTGCTCTGGTGGCGGCGGCTCCGGACCAGCCGGCTCGCCACGGTCGCGTCCGCCCTCGGCGTCCTCGGCCTCGGCCTCGACGTGGCCGGGTCCACCATGGGCCTCGCCGCCACCTACGTCCCCGCCGTCGCACTGCTGCTCACCGGGCTCTGGTGGACCGGCCTCGGCCTGGCACTGCGTCCGGCGCGCCCGGTGTTCGGCTGGGTGACCGTGGTCCTGGGCGCGCTGACGCTGCTCGACGCGCTGGACAAGGGCGTGTTCATGATCCCGTGGATCCCGCTCAGCCCGGCCTGGGTACGGGGGCTGCTCGGCCTGGTCTGGGTCGTCTGGGCCGTCGTGGCCGCGGCCCGGCACGGGGAGCGGGGGCGCGCGGAGCGCGCCGAAGGCGGGGGCGGGGACGGCCGTTCGGAGCCCTCGGCCGCCACCGCTTCGACGCGGACCCCCGCCCCGGACTCGGAAGGCGACCCCTCATGACCCGCGCCCGCCCCGCCGCCCGCCCCGCCCTCGCCCTGCTCACCGCCGCCGTCCTCGTCCTCGGTGCGGGCGCCTGCGGGGGCAGGGCCACCACCCACCACAAGCCCGGCACCAGTCACGCCGAGGACACCGGCAGCAACGGCCGCCTCCTGAAGGCCGACGACGGCGACGGCCACCGGCTCCGCCAGGTCGACGCCGACGGCGCCCCCGAGGTGGACCTCGCCGTCCGGCCCGACTCGGAGGACGGCTGGAACGTCCACCTCACCGTGCGCGACTTCCGCTTCACCCCGGACAGCGTGGGCGGCGGCGCGCTCGCCGGACGCGGCCACGCCCGGCTCTTCCTGGACGGGCACCCGCTCGCCCGGGTCTACGGCGCCTGGTTCCACCTCCCCGAATCGCTGCTGCGCGCGGCCGGGGGCGGCACCCACCTCACCGCGGGGCTCTACGCCGACGACCACACCGCCTGGGCCGTCGGCTCCGCCCCGGTCCGGGCCGCCGCCACGCTCGGCGACGCCTCCGCGAGCCCCTCCGCCCCGCCCGACGACGACACCACCACCGTCGACATCGCCATCGAGGACGGCAAGGTGAGCCCCGCGCCCGGCCGCACCGAGATCGCGAAGGGCCGCACCGTACGCCTGCGGGTCCACAGCGACCGCGACGACGTCCTGCACGTCCACGGCTACGACAAGGAGGCGAGGCTCCCCGCCGGACGGACCGTCACGGTCACCTTCACCGCCGACCGGACCGGGCTCTTCGAGGTCGAGACCCATGAGTCGGACCTCCTGCTGACCCAGCTCGTCGTCCGGTGACGGGCGCCCCCGCCCCCGGTGCCGTGCGCGTCCTCGCCCACGGCATCGGGGCCCAGCACGACCTGCCCCTCTCGCCGTTCTACGCGTTCGCCGGGGCCTTCGCCGCGCTCTTCGTCTCCTTCCTCGCGCTCGGCCTGCTCTGGTCGGACTCGCGGTTCACGGGCGACACGGCGGGCCGCCCGCTCCCGGCCGCCGTCCAGCGCCTGGCCGACGCCCGCGCCACCCGGCTCACCGCCCACGGGCTCGGCCTGGCCGCCGCGCTCGCCGTCGTGCTGTGGCTGCTCCTCGGCCCCGCCGACCCGGACCGCAACCCGGCGCCCGGCGCGGTCTACGTCCTCCTGTGGGTCGGGCTCGTCCCCGCCTCGCTGCTCCTCGGCCCCGTCTGGCGCCCGCTCAACCCCCTGCGCACCCTGCACCTCCTCGCCTGCCGCGCGCTCCGCCGCGACCCGGACACCGGCCGACCCCTCCCCGCAAGCGTCGGGATGTGGCCCGCCGCGGCCGGGCTCCTCGCCTTCACCTGGCTGGAACTCGTCGCCCCCGACCCCGCCTCGCCCACCGCCCTGCTGGTCTTCCTCGGCGTCTACGCGGCCGTCCACCTCACCGGTGCGGCGGTGTACGGCGCCCGCTGGTTCGACCACGCCGACGCCTTCGAGGTGTACTCCGGCCTCCTCGGCAGGCTCTCCCCGTTCGGCCGTGTCCGTGCAGTCCCGTCTGGCCCGCGACGCCTGGCACGCACTCTCGCCGCACCGGCCGAAATCCCAAGTACGTCCAGTACGAGGGATGTCGGCCGGTACGCCGAGAGCACGCACCAGACGCCGCGGGCCACGCCCTCCGGGCGTACGACGGGACTTCACGGACACGGCCGCCGCCGCCCCGCCGACGGCCGCCTCGTCGTGCGCTCCCCGTTCAACGGGCTCGACGCCACGCCCCGGCTCCCCGGACTCGTCGCCACCGTCTGCGTGATGCTCGGCTCCACCGCTTACGACGGCTTCTCCGACGCGCCGCGCTGGATCGCCACCGTGCAGACCTCTGAGCTCGGCCGTACCACCACCGCCACCCTGGGGCTGCTCGGCGCCGTCGCCCTCGTCGCCACCCTGTACGGGCTCTGCGCCGGCGCCGCCCGGCTCGTCTGCGGCACGCTGCCCCACCCGCTCACCGCGTTCGCCCACTCGCTGGTGCCGATCGCCCTCGGCTACCTCGTCGCCCACTACTTCACGCTCTTCGCCACCGAGGGCCCGCACACCGTGCGCCTGGCGTTCGGCGCCGACCGGCCCCCCGTGCCCGAACCGCCCCTGGGGCCGGGCGGCGTCGCGACGCTCCAGGTCCTCGCGATCGTCACCGGCCACGTCCTCGGGGTCATCGCCGCGCACGACCGGTCCGTACGGCTCATGCCGCCCCGGCGCGCCGTCATCGGACAGCTCCCGCTGCTCGTCCTGATGATCGCGTACACCGTGGGAGGGCTCGCCCTGCTCATCGCCTGAGCCCAGGCTCCCGCCGCCGCAGGAGGTGCACGGCATCATGGAAGGCGTGCCCGACACGAACAACCTCCGCCGTGCCCCGGTCCAGCAGCGCAGCGCCGAACGCCTCGCCCGGATCCTCGACGCCTGCGCCGGACTCCTGGACGAGATCGGCTACGAGCAGCTGTCCACCCGGGCCGTGGCCCAGCGGGCCGGGGTGCCCATCGGCTCCGTCTACCGCTTCTTCTCCAACAAGCGGGCCCTGGCGGACGCGCTGGCCCGCCGCAACCTGGACAGCTACGCCGAGCGCATCACCGCCCGGCTGACCGCCATCGAGACCGCCGACTGGCGCGGCGCGATCGACGCCGTGCTGGACGAGTACCTGGCGATGAAGCGCACCGTCCCCGGCTTCGCCCTGGTCGACTTCGGCGCCCCCGCGCCCGACGAGGACCCGGCCGACGACGCCAACCAGCGCGTCGCGTCCCGGCTCACCGGGCTCCTCGCCGGACAGCTCGGCCGGGAGGCCGACGCGGACCTGCTGCGCGCCATCCTGGTCTGCGTGGAGGCGGCCGACGCCCTGCTCAAACTCGCCTTCCGCGGCGACCAGTCCGGCGACGACGCCCTCGTCGCCGAGACCCGCGAACTCATCCACGCGTACCTCGCCCGGAGGCTCGACTGATCTTCCCTCGGCTGTGAATGCGCCCGGGGGGTTACCCAACTTTGCGCGAGTCATTCCCTCACCGGGCGCGGTGGGCTAATTTCGGGCCACTGCTGCCGCTCCCCACCGCTCCCTCACGAACCCTCCCGGGCGGAACCACATGACTCGCGCCATCACCCTGCACAACGTCAGCAAGGCATACGGGCGGTCCCCGCGCGCCGTCGACCGTCTCTCGCTCTCCATCGACCCGGGCGAGTTCGTCGTCCTGCTGGGCCCCTCCGGCTGCGGCAAGTCGACCGTGCTCCGCATGATCGCCGGCCTGGAGGACACCAGCGAGGGCGAGATCCTCCTCGACGGCGAACCGGCCAACCACCTCACCCCGCGCGAACGCGGGATGGCCATGGTCTTCCAGAACTTCGCGCTGTACCCGACCATGACCAACCGGGCCAACATCGGCTTCCCGCTGAAGCTGGAGAACCCGCGCGCGGACCACAACGAGCGCATCGAGAACACGGCCAGGATGCTCGGGATCGAGCGCGTCCTGGACCGGCTCCCCGGCCAGCTCTCCGGCGGCGAGCGCCAGCGGGTCGCCATGGGACGGGCCATCTCGCGCCAGCCCTCCGCCTTCCTCATGGACGAGCCGCTGTCCAACCTCGACGCCAAGCTCCGCAACCACCTGCGCGCCGAGATCGCCCAGCTCACCAAGGAACTCGGCGTCACCACCGTCTACGTGACCCACGACCAGGCCGAGGCCATGTCCCTGGGCCACCGGGTCGCCGTCATGCGCGGCGGAGTCCTCCAGCAGGTCAGCCCGCCGCGCGAGGTGTACGCCCTGCCGGAGAACGTCTTCGTCGCCGCGTTCATCGGGACGCCCCGGATCAATCTCCTCCAGGCCGTGGTGCACGCGCCCCTGGAGGGCCGGATGTCCATCGACCTGGGCCGCCAGCGCCTCCCGCTGCCCGAACCGCTCAGCCCCGACCACCAGCTCCTGCGCATCCAGCAGGGCCGCCCGATCATCGTCGGCCTGCGCTCGGAGGCGGTCCGGATCGCCCCGCCCAGCCACGCCCGCCCGGGCGAGGTCGCGCTCAGCGGCATCGTGGAGCACGTCGAATACCAGGGCCACGAGGCGCTGGTCCACCTCAACACCGGCTCCCGGCCCGCCGTCGTCCCCGAGCTGGAATCGGCCCGCACCGACCGGGGACCCGCGCGCAGGCGGCGCGGCGGCCAGGGCGGTACGGGGATGCTGGAGCGGATCAGGGAGCGCGCCACCTCCTACGTGGGCGGGTCCGTCGCCGTCCTGGACGCGCCGGAGGCCGACGACCTGCCGCCGGGCATGCACAGCCCGGACCGCCCCGCCGTCACCGCCAGCGACCTCGTGGTGCGGACCGGGCCCGACATGATGCTGCGCACCGGCGGCCAGGTGCCCCTCCTGGTCGACCTCGCCCACCTGTACGTCTTCGACCACCAGGGCCGCCGCATCTGCCCGCTGCCGAAGGACGTGCCAGGGCTGGACATGTAGCCGGGGGAGGGCCGGCACGTGACGGGGGTCTCTGGCGCCTGAAAACTAACAGCGCTAGTTTGGGCTCCGGACGATCCCGTCCGTCACCGTGCCCGGGAGGAACCAGCGATGAAGGCCCACGACGGTATGTACATCGGCGGCGCCTGGCGGCCCGCCGCGGGAACGGACACGATCGCGGTCGTGAACCCGGCGGACGAGCAGGTCATCGGCCACGTCCCGGCCGGCACCGCCGAGGACGTCGACGCCGCGGTACACGCCGCCCGCGCCGCCTTCCCGGGCTGGGCCGCCACCCCGCCCGCCGAGCGAGCCGCCCGCATCGCCGCCCTCCGCGACGTGCTGGGAACCCGCGCGGAGGAGATCGCCGGAACGGTCACCGCCGAGCTGGGCGCCCCGCCCGCGCTCGCCGCCTCCGTGCACGCGGGCCTCCCGGTCCTGGTCGCCGGGACCTACGCCGAGCTCGCCGCCACGTACGCCTTCGAGGAGCGGCACGGCAACTCGACGGTGTACCTGGAGCCCGTCGGCGTCGTCGGCGCGATCACCCCGTGGAACTACCCGCTGCACCAGATCGTCGCCAAGGTCGCCCCCGCGCTGGCCGCCGGCTGCACGGTCGTCCTCAAGCCCGCCGAGGACACCCCGCTCACCGCCCAGCTCTTCGCCGAGGCGGCCGCCGAGGCCGGGCTGCCCGCGGGCGTGTTCAACCTGGTCACCGGCCTGGGCCCGGTCGCCGGACAGGCCCTCGCCGCGCACGAGGACGTCGATCTCGTCTCCTTCACCGGGTCCACCGCGGTCGGCCGCCAGATCGGTGCCACGGCCGGCGCCGCCGTCAAGCGCGTCGCGCTGGAACTGGGCGGCAAGTCCGCCAACGTGATCCTGCCCGGCGCGGACCTCGCCAAGGCGGTCAACGTGGGCGTCGCCAACGTGATGTCCAACTCCGGGCAGACATGCAGCGCCTGGACCCGGATGCTGGTGGACGCCGAGCGGTACGAGGAGGCCGTGGCGCTCGCGGCGGCGGCCGTCGCCAAGTACGTGCCCGGGGACCGGGTCGGCCCGCTCGTCAACGCCAAGCAGCGGGCCCGGGTGCGCGGTTACATCGAGAAGGGCGTCGAGGAGGGCGCCCGCCTCGTCGCCGGCGGCCCCGAAGCACCGCTGCCCACCGGCTACTACGTCAGCCCCACGGTGTTCGCCGACGTCACCCCGGAGATGGCCATCGCCCAGGAGGAGATCTTCGGCCCCGTCGTCTCGATCCTGAAGTACGAGGACGAGGACGACGCGCTCCGTATCGCCAACGGCACGGTCTACGGGCTCGCGGGCGCGGTCTGGGCCGCCGACGACGAGACGGCCGTGGCCTTCGCCCGCCGGATGGACACCGGCCAGGTCGACATCAACGGCGGCCGCTTCAACCCGCTGGCGCCCTTCGGCGGCTACAAGCAGTCCGGCGTCGGCCGCGAACTCGGCGCGCACGGCCTCGCCGAATACCTCCAGACCAAGTCCCTCCAGTTCTGAGCCTCCTATCACCCACCCCCATCAGCGATCAGCAAGGAGCCAGTCCGTGGTCCGCGCCGCCGTACTGCCCGCCGTCGGAGCTCCGCTGGAGATCACCGACATCGTCCTGCCGGAGCCCGGCCCCGGCCGGGTGCGCGTCCGCCTCGCCGCAGCCGGGGTCTGCCACTCCGACCTCTCGCTGTCCAACGGCACGATGCGGGTGCCCGTCCCCGCCGTCCTCGGCCACGAGGGCGCCGGCACCGTCGTCGCGGTCGGCGAGGGCGTCACCCATGTCGTCCCGGGCGACGGCGTCGTCCTCAACTGGGCGCCCTCCTGCGGCAGCTGCCACCACTGCGGCATCGGCGAGGTGTGGCTCTGCGCGGGCGCCCTGGCCGGCGCGGCCAACCTGCACGCCCGCACCGCCGACGGCACCGACCTGCGCCCCGGGCTGAACGTCGCCGCCTTCGCCGAGGAGACCGTCGTCGCCGGGAACTGCGTGCTGCCCGCCCCGGACGGCATCCCGCTCACCGACGCGGCGCTCCTGGGCTGCGCGGTGCTCACCGGCTACGGCGCGGTCCACCACAGCGCGCGGGTCCGCGCGGGGGAGTCCGTCGTGGTGTTCGGCATCGGCGGCGTCGGGCTCGCCGTGCTCCAGTCCGCCCGGATCGCGGGCGCCTCGCAGGTCATCGCGGTCGACGTCTCCCCGGAGAAGGAGGAGCTGGCCCGCCGGGCGGGCGCCACGGACTTCGTCCTCTCCTCGGAGACCACGCCCCGGGACATCCGGAAGCTCACCGGGGGCCAGGGCGCGGACGTGGCCGTGGAGTGCGTGGGGCGCGCGACCACCATCCGGAGCGCCTGGGAGTCCACCCGGCGGGGCGGCCGCACCACGGTCGTCGGCATCGGCGGCAAGGACCAGCAGGTCACCTTCAACGCCCTGGAGATCTTCCACTGGGGCCGCACCCTGACCGGCTGCGTCTACGGCAACAGCGACCCGGCCCGCGATCTGCCGGTGCTGGCGGACCACATCCGGGCGGGCCGCTTCGACGTCTCCCTGATGGTCACCGAACGCATCGGCCTGGACGGCATCCCGGCCGCCTTCGACAACATGATCGCGGGCAAGGGCGGCCGCGCGCTGGTGGTCTTCTAGGGCCGGGCGCGGGCGGGCTCCAGCTGCGCGTACTGCAGCTCCAGCCCGTCCACCAGCGCCCGCAGCCCGGTCTCGAAGGCCCCCTCGTCCACCTGCTGCCGCCGCTCGGCCAGCAGGTGCGCCTGGCCCAGGTGCGGGTAGTCGGCGGGGTCGTACGCCGTCTCGTCGTCCACGAACCCCCGGGCGAAGGAGCCGAGCGCCGAGCCGGTGATGAAGTACCGCATCAGCGCCCCGATGTACGTGGCCTGGGCGGGCGGCCACCCCGCGCGCACCATGGCCCCGAACACGGCGTCCGCGACCCGCAGCCCGGCCGGGCGGCGCCCGGGCCCCTGCGCGAGCACCGGGACGATGTGCGGATGCGCGGCGAGTGCCGCCCGGTAGGAGACCGCCCAGTCGTGCAGGGCGGCCCGCCAGTCGCGGGGGTCGGACTCCTCGAACATCGACAGGTCGACCTGTGCCGAGACGGCGTCGGCGACCGCGTCCAGGATCTCGTCCTTGTTGCGGAAGTGGTTGTACAGGGAGGGCCCGCTGACCCCCAGCTCGGCCGCCAGGCGGCGGGTCGACACCGCGTCCAGCCCTTCGGCGTCCACGAGGGCGCTCGCCTTCTCGACGATGCGTTCTCTGCTCAGGAGGGGCTTGCGCGGGCGGGCCATGCGGCACATAGTAGGCCCTGCCAGCTGAAAACTAGCAGTGCTAATTAAGGCGGAGGGTGCGGCCGATGAACCTGGAGCTGAGCGAGGAGCAGGAAGCCGTCCGGCAGCTCGCGAGGGACTTCGTCGCCCGCGAGGTCACTCCGTACGCGGCCGAGTGGGACCGGTCCGAGAACGTCGACAAGTCGATCGTCAAGAAGCTCGGCGCCCTCGGCTTCCTCGGCCTGACCGTCCCCGAGGAGTACGGCGGCTCGGGCGGCGACCACCTCGCGTACTGCCTGGTGACCGAGGAGCTGGGCCGCGGCGACTCCTCGGTGCGCGGGATCGTCTCGGTCTCGCTCGGCCTGGTCGCCAAGACCATCGCGGCCTGGGGTGACGAGGAGCAGAAGCGCCGGTGGCTGCCCCGGCTCACCTCGGGCGACGCGGTCGGCTGCTTCGGGCTCACCGAGCCCGGCACCGGCTCGGACGCGGGCGGCCTGGCGACCCGGGCCGTGCGGGACGGCGGCGACTACGTGATCAACGGCGGCAAGATGTTCATCACCAACGGCACCTGGGCCGACGTGGTGCTGCTCTTCGCCCGCACCAACGACACCCCCGGCCACAAGGGCGTCTCCGCCTTCCTGGTCCCCGCCGAGGCCCCGGGCCTCAGCCGCCGCACCATCCACGGCAAGCTCGGCCTGCGCGGCCAGGCCACGGCCGAACTGGTCCTGGAGGACGTCCGGGTGCCCGCGAGCGCCCTGCTGGGCCCCGAGGGCAAGGGCTTCTCGATCGCCATGTCCGCCCTGGCCAAGGGCCGGATGTCGGTGGCCGCCGGCTGCGTCGGCATCGCCCAGGCGGCCCTGGACGCGGCCGTCGGCTACGCCGGTGAACGCGAGCAGTTCGGCAGGCCCATCGCGGGCTACCAGCTCGTCCAGGAGCTCATCAGCGACATCTCCGTGGACGTCGAGGCGGCGCGCCTGCTCACCTGGCGGGTCGCCGACCTCATCGACCGGGGCCAGGACTTCGCCACCGCCGCGTCCCGGGCCAAGCTGTTCGCGTCCGAGGCCGCCGTCCGGGCCGCCAACAACGCGCTCCAGGTCTTCGGCGGCTACGGCTACATCGACGAGTACCCGGTCGGCAAGCTGCTCCGGGACGCCCGCGTGATGACGCTCTACGAGGGCACCAGCCAGATCCAGAAGCTGATCATCGGCCGGGCCCTGACCGGGGTCTCGGCGTTCTGAGTATCTTCTGAGTATCCGAACGGATGTGGCGTGCGTCATACCGCCGGATGCTGGGCGCCATGAGTGAGACGACATCGGTCAAACAGCAGACCACAGGCGCCTACTTCGGGCAGGCCGTCGCGTCCTTCGGGATCGCGATGGCCGCGGTGACCCTCGGAATCTACTTCCTCGACGCCGACGCCTGGGTGCGGGGCTTCCTCGCCGTCGGCGTCCTCTACCTGGTCACGTCCTGCTTCACCCTGGCCAAGGTCATCCGGGACCGGCAGGAGGCGGGCCAGCTGGTCAGCCGGGTCGACCAGGCCCGGCTGGAGAAGATCCTCGCCGAGCACGACCCGTTCCAGAAGCTCTGACCCCCACCTCGCGAAACGTTCCCCTAAGCGCTTGCTCAGGATCGGGGTATGGTGTGCGTCCTGCTGACTGAGAGGGGCGAGCGACGATGAGCACGGCGCAGGAGACCGACGCCGAGGACCCGCCGTGGGCCGAGGTGACGCCCGAGGCCGCGCGGCGGCTCCTCGTCGCGGCCGTCGACGCCTTCGCCGAGCGCGGGTACCACGCGACCACCACCCGGGACATCGCGGGCCGCGCCGGAATGAGCCCCGCCGCGCTCTACATCCACTACAAGACGAAGGAAGAGCTGCTCCACCGGATCAGCCGGATCGGCCACGACCGCGCCCTGGCCGTGCTGGAGGCGGCCGCCGACAGCGACGGCACGGCCGCCGAACGGCTCGCCACCGCCGTACGCGCCTTCGTCCGCTGGCACGCCGAACGGCACACCACCGCCCGCGTGGTCCAGTACGAGCTGGACGCGCTCGGCGAGGAGCACCGCACCGAGATCATCGCGCTGCGCCGCAGCACCGACGCGGTGGTGCGCCGGATCATCGGTGAGGGCGTCGCCTCCGGCGAGTTCGACGTACCGGACGTGCCGGGCACCACGCTCGCGGTGCTGTCGCTCTGCATCGACGTGGCGCGCTGGTTCAACGCGCAGGGCAGCCGGACGCCCGACGAGGTCGCCGAGCTGTACGCCGGCCTGGTGCTGCGGATGGTCGCCGCCGGGCGCTGAGCACGTTCACGTCCCCGTGGGGCCGGGGGCGTTCGCGTATGCACGCGGGCGCGGGCTCAGAAGTAGTAGCGCGACACCGACTCGGCGACGCAGGCCGGCTTGTCGCCGCCCTCGCGCTCGACCGTCACGACGGCGGTGATCTGCACGCCGCCGCCCGCCTCCTCGACGCTCTTCAGGACGGCCGTCGCGCGCACCCGGGAGCCGACGGGCACGGGGGAGGGGAAGCGGACCTTGTTGGTGCCGTAGTTGATGCCCATCTTCGCGCCCTCGACCGCCATGACCTGCGGGACGAGCACCGGCAGCAGCGACAGCGTCAGATAGCCGTGCGCGATGGTCTTCCCGAACGGGCCGGCCGCCGCCTTCTCCGGGTCCACGTGGATCCACTGGTGGTCGCCGGTGGCGTCGGCGAACAGGTCGATCCGCTTCTGGTCGACCTCCAGCCAGTCGCTGTACCCCAGCTGCTCGCCCACGCCGTCCCGCAGCTCCTGCGCGGACTCGAAGATCCTCGGCTCAGCCATGTCCCTGCTCCCTGCCCTTCACACTCTCCTGATCATCCACGCTTTCTAAGCGCTTGCTCAGCATCCTGCGCGGGTGCGTTCCTGTCAACGACGGACCGGCCGGGCACCGGCCACGTAGGCTTCGACGGGTGCCCCAGATCCCGCAGACACTTCACGAACTCACCGTCGGCCAGCTCTCCGCGCGCAGCGGCGCCGCCGTGTCGGCCCTGCACTTCTACGAGGCCAAGGGCCTGATCAGCAGCCGCCGCACCAGCGGCAACCAGCGCCGCTACAGCAGGGACGCCCTGCGCCGGGTCGCCTTCGTCCGCGCGGCCCAGCGGGTGGGCATCCCGCTGGCCACCATCCGCGAGGCGCTGGCCGAACTCCCCGAGGAGCGCACCCCGAACCGCGACGACTGGGCGCGGCTCTCGCACGTCTGGCGTTCCGAGCTGGACGACCGGATCAAGCAGCTGGGCCGACTCCGCGACCACCTCACCGACTGCATCGGCTGCGGCTGCCTCTCGCTGGAGACCTGTGTCCTGTCCAACCCGGACGACATCAACGGCGAGAAGATCAGCGGCTCGCGCCTGATGCCGGAGCGCAAGCCGGACCGCGCGCCGGCCGCCCGTGCGGCGGAGAGCGCCGAGGGCTGCTGCTGACCGATGCGTACCGGGCGGCCCCTGCGGTGGGCCGCCCGCCCCTCAGGCCACCGTCGCCAGCTCGCCCGCCCGGTCGCGGCGGGCCCGCGCCAGGGCCGCCGGGGTGAGCACGGGCTGCGGCACCACGATCCCGCACCCCGTGCAGACCGGGCCCGACCACGGCTCGGTGTCCAGGTCGTGCCGCCAGGTGATCCCGGTCTTGCCGCACACCGGGCAGCCGGCGCCGGGCTCCGCCTCCAGGGCCGAGATCAGCCGGGCCAGCACCTCGGCGAGCGGGGCCGAGGGATGGACCGCCGGGTCGTCGCAGCGCGCGACGCCGTTGCCGCCCCAGGTGCGCCGGTGCCAGTCGTCGAAGGCGCCCGGCCGGCGCAGCCCCCGGTGCTTCTCCCGCCTGCGGCGCTCCGCGAACCCCGCCTCGTAGCCGAGCCAGACCGTGCGGGCCCGCTCCAGCTCGTCCAGTGCCCGCACCAGCCGCACCGGGTCCGGGTCCCGGTCCTCGGGGGCTATGCCGTGCCGTGCGCACAGATGGTCCCAGGTCGCCCGGTGCCCGTAGGGGGCGAAGCGTTCCAGGCATTTGCGCAGCGAGTACCGCCGCAGTGCCAGATCGCTTCTCGGGTCGCGGACCTGTCTCGCCAGACTCCGGAAACCGGCCATTGAGCCGCCACCTCCGTCGCTCGTACTCCGTCGCCCGTACTTCGGCGTCAGGGGATGGACGTACGCCTGCCCGGATCGGCTCCATCCAAAGACCGAAGCGTCCGAAAGATGAGACGCCGCACAGAATCCGGCGGCATGTGGCGATTCGGAAAAGGTGACCGATGTTCACCTTACCGGCGGGTCGTACCGCCAGTAACCTGCCGCGCATCGGCCTCTCGGAGGAGTACGCATGCCCCCACGCACCCGTATGACCCGCACCGGTACCACCAGAGCCGCCGCCCTCGCCGCGGCTCTCGCCCTCGGTACGTCCCTGCTCGCCGCCGCTCCCCACGCGGGCGCCGCCGAGGCGGACCCCGTCCCCGACTACTGCCAGGGGCAGTGCGACGACATCCTGCCGCCCGGCGAGAACGGCAACGCCACCCTGGTGGAGATCCTGGGCAACAAGGCGTTCGGCACCCATCCCGCGCACAGCGACGACCAGCTCGACCGCTACGACGGGCTGGTCGCCGGGCACACCGGGCTCACCGACCAGAAGCTCACCGACTTCTTCAACGACGCCTCGTTCGGCGTCCCGAAGGCCCAGGTGGAGTCCGTCACCGCACCGCGCGACGACGTCACCATCACCCGCGACAAGTCCTCCGGCGTCCCGCACATCAAGGGCACCACGCGCTACGGCACCGAGTTCGGCGCCGGGTACGCGGCCGGGCAGGACCGGCTGTGGTTGATGGACCTCTTCCGGCACATCGGGCGCGGCGAGTTGACCTCGTTCGCGGGCGGGGCCCTCGCCAACCAGGGCCTGGAGCAGCAGTTCTGGCCGCAGGCCCCGTACACCGAGGCCGATCTGGAGGCCCAGGTCGAGTACATCAGGACCCATGAGGGGGCCCGGGGCGAACAGGCCATGGCGGACGCGCAGGCGTACGTGGACGGCATCAACGCCTACCGCAAGAAGTCGAAGGACGGCCGTTACTTCCCCGGCGAGTACGTCCTGACCGGCAAGATCGACGCCATCACCAACATCGGCGAGATCCAGCCGTTCAAGCTCACCGACCTGATCTCCATCGCCTCGGTCGTCGGCGGCCAGTTCGGCGGCGGGGGCGGCGGCGAGGTGCAGGCGGCGCTGTCGCTCCTCTCCGCGCAGCAGAAGTACGGCGTCGCCGAGGGCACGAAGGTCTGGGAGTCGTTCCGCCAGCGCAACGACCCCGAGGCCGTGCTCACCATCCACGACGGCACCTCCTTCCCGTACGCCGACAAGCCCGACAAGGCCGTCGGCACCGCCCTCCCGGACCAGGGTTCCGTCACCGCCGAACCCCTCATTCACGACCGCACCGGTTCGGCGGGCACGGGTGTGAAGGCCCCGGTCAAGGCACCGGCCGCGCTCAAGAAGGCGCAGGGCATCTTCGACGACGGCGTCATCCCGGAGGGCTCGCTGCCCGGCTCCGGCTCCGGCGCCCAGAAGCGCGGGATGTCCAACGCCCTGCTGGTGTCCGGCAAGAGCACCGCGAGCGGGCACCCCGTCGCCGTGTTCGGACCGCAGACCGGCTACTTCGCGCCGCAGCTGATGATGCTCCAGGAGCTCCAGGGCCCGGGCATCAGCGCGCGCGGCGTCTCCTTCGCCGGTGTCGGGATGTACATCCAGATGGGCCGGGGCCAGGACTACGCCTGGAGCGCCACCTCGGCAGGCCAGGACATCACCGACACGTACGCGATCGACCTCTGCGAGCCCGACGGCTCCACGCCCACCAAGGACTCGACGCACTACCTCTACCGGGGCACCTGCACCGCGATGGAGAAGATGGAGAAGTCCAACTCCTGGAAGCCGACCGTCGCGGACTCCACCGCCAAGGGCTCGTACCGGATGCAGGTATGGCGTACCGACTACGGCATCGTCACCCACCGCGCCACGGTGGCCGGCAAGCCCGTCGCGTACACCACGCTCCGCTCCACCTACCGGCACGAGGCCGACTCGATCATCGGCTTCCAGATGCTCAACGACCCGGCGTACGTCACCGACGCGGCGTCCTTCCAGCGGGCGGCGAGCGACATCGACTACGCCTTCAACTGGTTCTACGCCGACTCCCGCACCGCCGCCTACTACAACAGCGGCATGAACCCGGTGCGCGCGCCCGGCGTCGACCCGGCGCTCCCGGTCCGCGCCGAGAAGGCGTACGAGTGGCAGGGCTACGACCCGGCCGCCAACACCGCCGCATACACCGCCTTCGCCGAGCACCCGCACTCCAGCGGCCAGGACTACTACATCTCCTGGAACAACAAGCAGGCCGAGGGGTACGCCGCTTCGGGCTTCGGGCTCAGCGCGGTGCACCGGGCCGACCTGCTGGACGACCGGGTCGCGAAGCTCGTCGCGGAGGGCGGTGTGACCCGCGCCTCGCTCACCCGGGCCATGGCGGACGCGGCCCTCACGGACCTGCGCGGCGAGCAGCTGCTGCCCGAGCTGCTGAAGGTCATCCGCTCCCAGCCGGTGACCGACCCGGACCTGAACGCGGCGGTCCAGCAGCTGGACTCCTGGCGCGCGGCGGGCGCCCAGCGCAAGGAGACGAGCCCCGGCTCGCACGCGTACGGGCATGCCGACGCGGTCCGGATCATGGACGCGTGGTGGCCGCGGCTGATCGAGGCGGAGTTCCGGCCCGGTCTCGGTGACGACCTGTACGGGGCGCTCACCGCGAACCTCGCCACCGACGAGTCCCCGGCCGCCAGCCACGGGCCGAGCGGGGCGCACAGCGGCTCGGCCTTCCAGTACGGCTGGTGGGGCTTCGCCGACAAGGACCTGCGCCAGGTGCTCGGCCAGGAGGTCAAGGGCCCGCTGGCCAAGTCCTACTGCGGCAACGGCGACCTGAGCGCCTGCCGTGCGGCGCTGCTCGCCTCGCTCAAGGAGGCGGCGGCGGTGCCGGCGGCCGAGGTCTACCCGGCCGACGACAGCTGCAAGGCCGGCGACCAGTGGTGCACGGACTCGATCATCCACCGTGCGCTGGGCGGCATCGCCCAGAAGGCCGTCCACTGGCAGAACCGCCCGACGTACCAACAGGTGGTGGAGTTCCCGAGCCACCGTTGAAACCGCGGCCGGGCGGGTCCTCGCGGGCCCGCCCGGCCCACCTCACCGGTACTGCAAGTACCGCTTACGGACGGCCCGGAACTTCGCGAGGTCCGACGCCCAGGCGCCGACAACCTCGTCCAGATCCGCCCCCGCATCGATCATCGTGCGCACCCGCGTATTGCCGGTCAGCTTGTCGATCCAGTTGTCCGACCGCCACGCGAACCCGCTCCACGTCCGCTTCGCGGTGATCAGCAGCGCGATCCCCGTACGCACCGGGTCGAAGACCTCGCGGTCCTGGACGTGCAGCTGCACGCCGCCCACCGTGACGCCCTGGAACTTGGAGAACGTCGGCGCGAAGTACGCCTCGCGGAACGCCACCCCCGGCAGCTCCAGCGCGTTGGCCGCGTCGGCCCACGTGTGGTCGATGCCCTCCGCGCCCAGCAGCTCGAACGGGCGGGTCGTGCCGCGCCCCTCGGACAGGTTCGTCCCCTCGAAGAGGCACGTTCCGGAGTAGACGAGCGCCGTGTCGGGCGTCGGCATGTTCGGGCTCGGTGGCACCCACGGCAGCCCCGACGCGTCGAAGAAGTCGGAGCGCGACCACCCCGTCATCCTCACGATCTCCAGCTCGGCCGGGCGGTCCTTCAGGAACTCCCCGTTGAACAGCAGCGCCAGCTCGGTCACCGTCATCCCGTGCGCCTGGGAAATCTCCCGGCGCCCCACGAACGTGCCGAACGCCGGGTCGAGCACCGGTCCGAGCGCCGCCCGCCCCGACACCGGGTTCGGCCGGTCCAGCACGACGAACTTCTTGCCCGCGAGGGCGGCCGCCTCCATGCAGTCGTACAGCGTCCAGATGTACGTGTAGAAGCGGGCGCCGGCGTCCTGGATGTCGAAGACGATCGTGTCCACGCCGGACGCGGTGAAGACGTCGGCGAGCGCCTGACCGCTCTTCAGATACGTGTCGTAGACCGGCAGCCCGGTCGCCGGGTCGTCGTAACGCCCCTCGGAGCCGCCCGCCTGCGCGGTGCCCCGGAAGCCGTGCTCGGGGCCGAAGACGGCGGTGAGGTTCACCCGGCCGTCCGGGTGCATCACGTCCACGATGTGCCGGACGTCGGACGTGATCCCGGTCGGGTTGGTGACGACGCCGACGCGCTGCCCCTTCAGCAGGGCGTAGCCGTCGGCCGCCAGCCGGTCGAAGCCGGTACGGAACCGCTGCCCGCCCCCGTGGCCGTTCCCGTGCCCGTGGCCCTTGCCGTGCGCCGTACCGGCGGCCGCGGGGCCGGCCGACGCGGCCGTGGCCGCGAGGGCTCCCATCGCACCGCCGGCGCTGAGCAAACCACGCCTGGACAGGCTCATTCGGCTACCTCCAAGATCGCGACGAGTGTCATGGCCACGCACGCTAGCGCGCCGAGCGGCCCGGGGGGAACGTGTCGGACGGGGCCGCCGCGCCGGGAGTGGCCGATGAGACGGCTCCACCCCTTCCCGCACGCCACCCCTTCCCACACGACATACCGACTGGTTAGTCTGCCCGTGCAGTCGGCTGAGAGGTGCGAGAGCGATGAGTACGGTGCAGGGCGCTGGCGTAGTGGTCACCGGGGCCGGAGGCGGCATCGGCGCCGCCCTCGCCCGCAGATTCGCCGCCGAGGGCGCACGGGTCGTCGTCAACGACCTCGACGCGTCCCGGATCGAGGCGCTCGCCGAGGAGACCGGCGCGATCCCGGTCGCCGGGGACGCCTCCCGGATCGTGGAAGCCGCCCGGGACGCCCTGGACGGCACCATCGACGTGTACTGCGCCAACGCGGGGCTCGCCTCGCCGGGCGACCCGATGGCCGACGAGGAGGTCTGGGCCGCGGCCTGGGACGTCAACGTGATGGCCCACGTCCGGGCGGCCCGCGCGCTGCTTCCGGACTGGCTGGAACGCGGCAGCGGCCGGTTCGTCTCGACCGCCTCCGCCGCCGGGCTGCTCACCATGATCGGCGCCGCCCCGTACAGCGTCACCAAGCACGGTGCGGTCGCCTTCGCGGAGTGGCTGTCGCTGACCTACCGGCACCGGGGCGTGAAGGTCCACGCGATCTGCCCGCAGGGCGTGCGTACGGACATGCTCACCGCCGCCGGATCGGCCGGCGAACTCGTCCTCGCGCCCGGTGCCATCGAGCCCGAGGCCGTCGCGGACGCCCTGTTCGACGCCATGGCGAACGACCGGTTCCTGGTCCTGCCGCACCCCGAGGTCGGCCGCTACTACGCGGCCAGGGCCGCCGACACCGAGCGCTGGATCCGCGGCATGAACCGCCTCCAGCGCACCTGGGAGGAGACCGGAGCATGACCGAGTCCATCTACGCGGCGAAGCCCTGGCTCCCGCTGCTCAGCGAGGCCCAGCGGGCCCCCGTCCACCCCGCCGAGACCCTGGTGCACGCCTTCCGCGAGTCCGTCGGCCGCACCCCGGACCACCCGGCGCTCGCCTACTTCGACGGCCGCCTCAGCTACCGGGAGACGGACGAGCTCTCCGACTCCGTGGCCGGCCACCTCGCCGCCCGGGGCCTGGAGCGCGGCGACCGGGTCGCGATCATGCTCCAGAACTCCCCGCAGTTCGTCCTGGCGCTCCTCGGCGCCTGGAAGGCCGGGGCCACCGTCGTCCCGCTCAACCCGATGTACAAGTCCGCCGAGGTCGGCCACGTCCTCAAGGACGCCCAGGTCACCGCCCTGATCTGCGCCGACCGGGCCTGGGAGGCGTACCTCAGGGACACCGCCGCGGCCGCGCCCGGCGTCCGGATCGCGCTCACCGCCTGCGAGCTGGACCTCCAGACGAAGAACGACGAGCGGGTGCTGAACTTCGAGCGGCTGCCCGCCGCCGGGGACGCCGACGACCTCGTCGCCGTCGCCCGCCAGGGCCTCCCCCCCGCCGGACGGGAGCTCACCGCCTCCGACACCGCGCTGATCAGCTACACCTCCGGGACCAGCGGCACCCCCAAGGGCGCCCTGAACTCCCACGGCAACATCATGGTCAACGCCGAACGCCAGCGCACCGGCCACCCCGTCCCCGAGGGCGCCGCCTACTTCGCGCTCGCCCCGCTCTTCCACATCACCGGCATGGTCTGCCAGCTGGCCGCCTGCCTCACCAACGCGGGCACCCTCGTCCTCGCCTACCGCTTCCACCCCGGGGTCGTCCTCGACGCCTTCGCCGAGCACCGCCCCGCGTACACCGTCGGGCCCTCCACCGCCTTCATGGCGCTGGCCGCGACCCCCGGCGTGACGCCCGAACACTTCGCGTCCTTCCAGGTCATCTCCTCCGGCGGCGCGCCGCTGCCGCCCGCGCTCGTGGAGCAGTTCCGGACGGGCCTCGGCCCGTACATACGCAACGGCTACGGCCTCACCGAGTGCACCGCGCCCTGCGCCTCCGTACCCCCGGAGCGCGAGGCGCCCGTCGACCCGGTCTCCGGCACCCTCTCGGTCGGCGTGCCCGGGCCGGACACCGTCGTCCGCATCCTGGACGAGAACGGCGCCGAGGTGCCCTTCGGGGAGCAGGGCGAGATCGCGGTGCGCGGCCCGCAGGTCGTCTCCGGCTACTGGGGACTGCCCGAGGCCACCGCGGCCGCCTTCCCCGACGGCGAGCTGCGCACCGGCGACATCGGCTTCATGGACCGCGAGGGCTGGCTCTATGTGGTCGACCGCAAGAAGGACATGATCAACGCCTCCGGCTTCAAGGTGTGGCCGCGCGAGGTGGAGGACGTCCTCTACACGCACCCGGCCGTCCGCGAGGCCGCCGTCGTCGGCGTGCCCGACACCTACCGGGGCGAGACCGTCCGGGCCTACGTCAGCCTGCGCCCCGGCGCGTCCGTGGAGCCGGACGAGCTGGGCGCGTACTGCAAGGAACGGCTCGCCGCCTACAAGTACCCGCGCGAGGTCGAGATCCTGGCCGAGCTGCCCAAGACGGCAAGTGGGAAGATCCTCAGGCGGGAACTGCGTTCAGCCCGCTAGAACAGACATACGCGTACGCACGGAAGGAAGGCGGCGGCTATGGCCAAGGAGACGGACGGGAGCGGCACCCCCGTCCCGCAGCGGCTGCTGGCCGCCGCCACCCGGCTCTTCGCCGAGCAGGGCTACGACCGCACCTCGGTGCAGGAGATCGTGGAGGCGGCCGGTGTCACCAAGGGGGCGCTCTACCACTACTTCGGCTCCAAGGAGGACCTGCTCCAGGAGGTGTACGCCCGGGTGCTGCGCCTCCAGCAGGAGCGGCTCGACGCCTTCGCGAACGCCGAGGCGCCCATCGAGCAGCGGCTGCGCGACGCGGCGGCCGACGTGGTCGTCACCACCATCGAGAACCTGGACGACGCCTCGATCTTCTTCCGCTCCATGCACCACCTGAGCCCGGAGAAGAACAAGCAGGTACGGGGCGAGCGGCGGCGCTACCACGAGCGCTTCCGCGCCCTGGTCGAGGAGGGCCAGCGCAGCGGCGTGTTCTCCACGGCCACCCCGGCGGACCTCATCGTGGACTACCACTTCGGCTCGGTCCACCACCTGTCGACCTGGTACCGCCCGGACGGCCCCCTCACCCCGCAGGAGGTCGCCGACCACCTGGCCGACCTGCTGCTCCGGGCGCTCAGACCGTAACGGGTCCCCGCTGCGGTTGAACCGGACCGGGGCCAAGCTGGATTCATGGCGCACAGCCGGAGCACCACCCGCATCCCCGCCCTGTGGACCGTGGCCTACGGCCCCCACCGCCCCCTCCCGGTCAGGCTGCTGGCCCGCACCCTGCTGCGGGTGCGGGCCTTCGCCCGCGAACTGGCCCTGGCCGACCACGTACCGTACGGGGGCTATTGAAGCGCTACAGGTACTTCTTGATCTCCCGCCGGGCCAGCGAGCGCTGGTGCACCTCGTCCGGGCCGTCCGCGAGGCGCAGCGTGCGGGCCGAGGCCCACAGCTCGGCGAGAGGGAAGTCCTGGCTGACCCCGCCCGCGCCGTGCAGCTGCACCGCCTGGTCGAGGATGGCGACCACCGCGCGCGGGGTGGCGATCTTGATGGACTGGATCTCCGTGTGCGCGCCCCGGTTGCCGACGGTGTCCATCAGCCAGGCCGTCTTCAGCACCAGCAGCCGCAGCTGCTCGACGGTGACCCGGGCGTCCGCGATCCAGTTCTGCACGACACCCTGCTGGGCGAGCGGCTTGCCGAAGGCCGTACGCGAGACCGCCCGCCGGCACATCAGCTCGATCGCCCGCTCCGCCATGCCGATGAGCCGCATGCAGTGGTGGATGCGCCCCGGACCCAGCCGGGCCTGGGCGATGGCGAAGCCGCCGCCCTCCTCACCGATCAGGTTCGACGCCGGAACGCGCACGTCCTCGAAGACGACCTCCGCGTGGCCGCCGTGCCAGTGGTCCTCGTAGCCGTACACCCGCATGGCGCGCTTCACCGTCAGACCGGGGGTGTCCCGGGGCACCAGGATCTGCGACTGCTGGCGGCGGATGTCCGCGCCGTCCGGGTCCGTCTTGCCCATCACGATGAAGATCTCGCAGTCCGGGTTCATCGCCCCGGAGATGTACCACTTGCGGCCGTTGATGACGTAGTCACCGCCGTCACGGGTGATCCGGGTCTCGATGTTGGTCGCGTCCGAGGAGGCGACCTCCGGCTCCGTCATCGCGAAGGCCGACCGGATCTCCCCGGCCAGCAGCGGTTCCAGCCACCGCTTCTTCTGCTCGTCGGTGCCGAACTCGGCCAGCACCTCCATGTTCCCGGTGTCCGGCGCCGCGCAGTTCGTCGCGGTGGGCGCCAGACGCGGTGAGCGGCCCAGGATCTCCGCCAGCGGCGCGTACTGGAGGTTGCTCAGCCCGGCCCCGTGCCCCGTGCCCGGCAGGAAGAGGTTCCACAGGCCCTGCCTGCGGGCCTCCGCCTTCAGGTCCTCCACGATCTGCGGGGTCTGCCACGGAGAGTCCAGCTCCGCGCGCTGCTCGTCCGCGATCCGCTCGGCCGGGTGGACGTGCTCGTCCATGAAGGCGAGGAGCCGGGTGCGCAGCTCCTCGGTACGGGCGTCGAATGCGAAGTCCATGGGTGGTTCAGCCTTCCTGGAGGGTGGTGAGGCCGTGCTCGATGAAGACGGGGACGAGGTCGCCGATGCGGTCGAAGCCGCCGCCGACCGTCTGGCCCAGGGTGTAGCGGTAGTGGATGCCCTCCAGGATCACGGCGAGCTTGAACCACGCGAACGCCGTGTACCAGGAGAGGGCGGAGGTGTCGCGGCCGGAGCGGGCCGCGTAGCGCTCGATCAGCTCGGCCGGGGACGGGTGGCCTGGCGCACCGCTGGTCGTGGAGACCGGCGACTCCGGCAGCCCCAGGTCGGAGCTGTACATGACGAGCAGCCCGAGGTCGGTGAGCGGGTCGCCGAGCGTGGACATCTCCCAGTCGAGGACGGCCTTGATCTCGTCGTCGGCGCCGATCAGCGCGTTGTCCAGGCGGTAGTCGCCGTGCACCACGGTGGGCGCGGGGGAGACGGGCAGCGCG
This sequence comes from Streptomyces sp. NBC_00209, assembly GCF_045206345.1. Classification (NCBI taxonomy): domain Bacteria; kingdom Bacillati; phylum Actinomycetota; class Actinomycetes; order Kitasatosporales; family Streptomycetaceae; genus Streptomyces; species Streptomyces sp. NBC_00209. The sequence goes on from NZ_CP108121.1 coordinate 5,804,718, forward strand.
CGGCCGAGCGCCGTGTGCAGCTCCTCGATGCCGGGCAGCTCGCGGTTGCGGGAGGCGGCCAGCTGCTTGCCCCAGCGGCGCAGCTGCCGGTCCAGGAAGCCCTCGGGCCGCCCGAAGTCGCCGAGCCCGACCGCCTCGGGGTCCACGGCGTGCAGCTCGACCAGCGTGTCGACCAGGGCGAGCACCGCCGCGCGGGTGCGCTCGGGGCCGAGCGGGGCCAGCTGCTCCGCCGTGCGGTACGGGGTGCCCTCCACGTACTCCATGACGTAGAACGGCGAGCCGATGACCGTGTCGTCCTCGCAGAGCAGCAGCGGTTCGGGGACCGGGACCGCCGTCGGGTGCAGGGCGCTGATCACCCGGTGCTCGCGCTTCATGTCGTGCGCGGTGGCCAGGACATGCCCCAGCGGAGGCCGGCGGACGACCCAGCGGCCGGTTCCGTCGGTGACGAGGTACGTCAGATTCGACCGGCCGCCCTCCACGACGCGGGCGTCGAGCGGTCCGCCCACCAGTCCCGGGCGCTCGCGGTCCAGGTGCCCGCGCAGCCGGTCGAGATCGAGACCTGGCGGATGGACGTGGCTCATCGTGCGTACCTCCGGGGTGGGCGAACGGTCGCTCTCATGATGCCGACCAGTCGGTATGTCGTCCAGTGCGTCCCCGGAACCGGATGCGGAGCCTCCGGTCCCAGTACTGCCCCGCCCTGGCGTCTGGTCGCATCCCTGAATAGGGTTCACGTATGGATACCGCGCTGCTCATCGAGGAAGTCCGGCTGACCCCGATCCTCATCGCCGACCCGCCCCTGCTCAACACCCAGGGCGTCCACCAGCCGTACACGCCCCGGCTCGTCGTGGAGGTCGTCACCCGGGGCGGGGTCACCGGGATCGGGGAGACCTACGGCGACGGCACGTACCTGGAGCTCGCGAGGCCCCTGGCCGCCGCCCTGCCCGGACGCCCGGTCAGCGATGTGAACGGGCTGTTCGCCCTGGCCGACGAGGTGTGCGGCGATTCACGGGCGGCCGACGAGCGGGTCGACGCGGGCGGGCTGCGCGGCGTCCGGACCGCGGACAAGCTGCGGCTCTCCGTGGTGTCCGGCTTCGAGGTGGCCTGCCTGGACGCGCTCGGCAAGGCCGTCGGGCTCCCGGTGCACGCGCTGCTCGGCGGCAAGGTCCGGGACCGGGTCGAGTACAGCGCGTACCTCTTCTACCGCTGGGCCGCCCACCCGGACGGCGGGGAGCGCGACGACTGGGGCGCCGCACTCGACCCGGCCGGGGTGGTCGCCCAGGCCCGCCGGTTCGCCCGTGACCACGGCTTCTCCTCCTTCAAGCTCAAGGGCGGCGTGTTCCCGCCGGACGAGGAGATCGCCGCCGTCCGCGCCCTCGCCGAGGCGTTCCCCGGGCAGCCGCTGCGCCTGGACCCCAACGGCGCCTGGTCCGCGGAGACCTCGCTGTACGTCGCCGAGCGGCTGAAGGACGTCCTCGAATACCTGGAGGACCCGGCGAGTGGCACGGCCGCGATGGCCGCCGTCTCGGCCGCCACCGGTGTGCCGCTGGCCACCAACATGTGCGTCACGACGCTCGCCGAGGTCCCCGAGGCGTTCGCCCGGGACGCCGTCCAGGTCGTCCTGTCCGACCACCACTACTGGGGCGGGCTGCACCGCACCCGGGAGCTCGCCGCGATCTGCCGCCTGCACGGCGTCGGGCTCTCCATGCACTCCAACACCCACCTGGGGATCAGCCTCGCCGCGATGACGCACGTCGCGGCCACCGTCCCCAACCTGGACTACGCCTGCGACAGCCACTACCCCTGGCAGACCGAGGACGTCATCACCGCCCGCCACGTCTTCGAGGACGGCCGCCTCACCGTCTCCGACGCCCCCGGGCTCGGCGTCGAACTCGACCGGGACCGGCTCGCCGCGCTGCACCGCCGCTGGCTGGACGACGACGGCACCATGCGCGAGCGCGACGACGCCGCCGCGATGCGCAAGGCCGAGCCGGAGTGGCGCACCCCCTCGATCCCCCGCTGGTGAGACCCGGCTGAGTTGCGGGCGCCCCGGCCCGCCCCGAGGGTCGGAGCATGAAGGCGATCAGCTACAGCAGATTCGGCGGCGAGGACGTCCTGGAGTACGGCGAGCGGCCCGACCCGAAAGTGGGTCCCGACACCGTCCTGGTCAAGGTCCGGGCCGCCGCGGTGAACCCCGTCGACCGGGCGACCCGGGAGGGCAAGCTCGACGGCGTCCTGGACACCGTCTTCCCGGTGATCCCCGGCTGGGACGTCTCCGGGGTCGTCGTCCAGCCCGGCGTCGCCGTGGACGAGTTCGCGGTGGGCGACGAGGTCATCGGCTATGTGCGCGAGGACTTCCTCAGCCGGGGGACCTTCGCCGAGTACGTGGCCGCGCCCGTGCGCACCCTCGCGCGCAAACCCCTGCGACTGAGCTTCGAGGAGGCGGCGGGCCTGCCCCTGGCCGGGCTCACCGCCTACCAGGTGCTCCACCGCACCCTGCGCGTCCAGGAGGGCGACACCGTCCTCGTCCACGCGGCGGCGGGCGGTGTCGGCTCACTCGCCGTCCAGCTCGCCCGGCACGCCGGATGCCGCGTCATCGGCACCGCGAGCGAACCCAACCACGACCACCTGCGCACGCTCGGCGCGGAGCCCGTGGCGTACGGGGACGGGCTGGCGGACCGGCTGCGGGCCCTGGCCCCCGACGGCATCGACGCCGCCTTCGACACCGTGGGCGGGGACGCCCTGCGCGTCTCCGCCGACACCCTGGCCCCGGACGGACGCCTCGCCTCCATCGTGGACCCCGAGGTCTTCTCGTACGGCGGCCGGTACGCGTTCGTCCGGCCCGACGCCGCCGATCTGGCGCACCTCGCGGAACTGGCCGAGCAGGGCATCGTCACCGTCCACGTCGACCAGGTCTTCCCGCTGGCCGAGACGGCGGCGGCCCAGCGGCTCAACGCGGAGGGCCGGACGCGCGGCAAGATCGTCGTCACCGTGGACTGGGACGCGCCCGAGGGCTGAGCAGGGCGCCCTCAGACCAGCATCGCCGCCGCGAACACCGCCAGCGCCACCGTGCACGCGGCGGCCGTGATCGCGCCCGCCGCCTCCATCGGCCGCGGACGGGCGCCGCCCATGGACTGCACCCGGCGGTTCGCGATCCACAGGAACCCCAGCCAGGCCAGGGCGCTGAGCGACAGCGCGATGACCCCCCTGTCCGTCGCCCCGCCGTGCAGCGTCTGCCGCACGGCCAGCACTGCGGCCACCGTGCACGACAGGGTCGTACGCCGCCACGCCAGCCGGGTCCGCTCCGGCTGGAGCCCCGGGTCGCGCTCCCCGCCGGTCACCGGCCCTCCCAGCCGAAGAGGACCACCACCACCATCGCCACCGCCACGACGGCGACCGCGATGCTCAGCAGCGTCGGGAAACGCGAGACGGGCAGATCCTCGCCGCGCCGCATCGCCCGCTCGCACCGCACCCAGTGGTTGACCGCCCGCAGCGCGCACAGCACGCCCGCCGCGAGCAGCGCGAGCGCCAGCCCCGTGCGCACCGCCCGGGACAGCTCCGGCAGGAACTGGTCGACCGCGAAGCCCCCGCCGATCAGGGCCAGCGCCGTCCGGATCCAGGCGAGGAAGGTCCGCTCGTTGGCGAGCGAGAAGCGGTAGTCGGGGGTCTCGCCCTCGGCGCGGATGCGCTCCGGCGCAAACCACAGCCGCAGGCTCTGTACGAATTCGTTCACGGGTGGACCTTATCCGCCGCTTTTCCGATCGCTTCCGACCGGCTCAGGCGGCTTCCCGGAACGCCCGCAGCCGCCGGTAGCAGTCCAGCCCGTCCGGCACCCACAGCCAGTCGCCGATCCGCCGGTCCAGCTCCGCGTCGTCCAGGAAGGTGTGCCAGGCGACCTCCTCCACCTGCGGGTTCACCGGCAGCTCGCACCTGACCCGGTAGACCGACGACCACCAGGCGTGGCTGCCGTCCTCGTACAGGAACTTGAACAGCGGCTCCGGGCGCGGGAGCCCCGAGACGCCCAGCTCCTCCTCGGCCTCCCTGAGCGCCGCCTCGTCGTAGCCCTCGCCCGCGCCGACCACCCCGCCGACGAACATGTCGTAGTGCGAGGGGAACACCAGCTTGGTCGCGGTCCTGCGGTGCACGAAGACCCGGCCCTCGGCGTCCCGCGCCTCGATGAAGACGCACCGGTGGCGCAGGCCCCGGGCGGTCGCCTCGCCGCGCGGGGCCTGCCCCACCACCACATCGTTCTCGTCCACGATGTCCAGGATCTCGTCAGAAGGATTCATGCGGGCCATCCAACAGCACCGCCCCCGCGCTCAGTGCCCCTGGAGGCTGTGCGTACCGCGCCGCACCGGGCCCTCCGGCATCGCCGGATGCAGCCCCAGCAGCACGATGCCCGTCACGATCGCCGCCAGCCCCGCGGCCTGCCAGGCCAGCGCGCCCGCGTCCGTCCGCACCTGGTCGCCCAGGAACCCGATCCCGCAGGCGATCCCGGCCAGCGGCTGGGCAGCCGTCAGCGCGGGCAGCGACATCCGCAGCGGCCCCGTCTCGAAGGCGCTCTGCACCAGCAGCAGGCCCGTCACCCCGAGCGCGAGCACCACGTACGGCTGCCAGGACGTGATCAGGCCCGACCAGCCGACCTCCGAGAAGCGCTCACCACTCACCCGGGTCAGCGCGTCCTGCAAGCCGTAGAGCAGCCCGGCCGCCACCGCGAGCAGCGCCGGGGACGTCCGCGACCTGCGGCGCTTGGCGATCGCGGTCAGCAGCAGGGCGAGCCCGGCCACCACCCCGACGACCAGCCAGTGCCGCAGCGGGCTCGACACCGCCTCGCCGCCCTTCGGCTCGCCCGCCACGAGGAACGCGGCGACCCCGAGGGCCAGCAGCCAGAGCCCCGCCCAGCCCTGGCGGCCCAGCCGCTGGCCGGTGCGGTGCCGGGACAGGGCCATCGCGAAGAGCAGGTTCGTCGCCAGCAGCGGCTCCACGACGGAGACCTCGCCCTTGCCGAGCGCCAGCGCCCCCAGCACCATGCCGCACACCATGAGCCCGATGCCCGCCAGCCAGCTGCGCACCTTCATCAGGTCGAGCAGCAGCCGGAACGTCAGATAGTCGCGCTTGGGCGCGTGCGCGGCGGCGGCCTGCTGGAACACGAAGCCGAAGCCCAGGCAGCAGGCGGCCGTCACGGCGAGCACGAGGACCAGCACCGACACGCTTGTCCACCCCACGTCAGGCCGGAGGAGGGTGATGTGTTCCGACGATAACCGCCCGCCCCGGCCGGTGCGGCGACGGCGCGGCCGACCGGGTCGGATGACCGGGCGGTTGACGCGGGGACGGGCGGTGCCCAAGATCTGACGCACCAGTAACTTCGCGAGCCCCGACAAGGATGGAAACCATGGCGTACGACGCTGATGTGATCGTGATCGGGGCGGGGCTCGCCGGTCTCGTGGCCACCGCGGAGCTGGTGGACGCGGGGCGCTCGGTCCTCGTGCTCGACCAGGAGCCCGAGCAGTCGCTCGGCGGCCAGGCGCACTGGTCCTTCGGCGGCCTCTTCCTCGTGGACTCGCCCGAACAGCGCCGGATGCGCATCAAGGACAGCCACGAGCTGGCCCTCCAGGACTGGCTGGGCACGGCCGGTTTCGACCGCGAGGAGGACCACTGGCCGCGCAAGTGGGCGGAGGCGTACGTCGATTTCGCGGCCGGTGAGAAGCGCTCCTGGCTGCACGCCCGGGGCATGCGGTTCTTCCCCGTCGTCGGCTGGGCGGAGCGCGGCGGCTACGACGCGAACGGCCACGGCAACTCCGTACCCCGCTTCCACATCACCTGGGGCACCGGACCCGGTGTCGTCGCCCCCTTCGAGCGCCGGGTCCGCGAGGGCGTCGCCAAGGGCCTGGTCACCTTCCGCTTCCGCCACCGGGTCACCGGCCTCGCCCGTACCGGGGGCGCCGTCGACACGGTGACCGGCGAGATACTGGAGCCGAGCGCCGCGCCGCGCGGGACCGCGAGCGGCCGGGAGACCGCGGGCTCCTTCGAGCTCAGGGCCCAGGCGGTGATCGTCACCTCCGGCGGCATCGGCGGGAACCACGACCTCGTGCGCGCCCAGTGGCCCGAACGGCTCGGCACCCCACCGGCCAAGCTGCTCTCCGGCGTCCCCGCGCACGTCGACGGGCTGATGCTCGGCGTCGCCGAGAAGGCGGGCGCCCACCACATCAACCGCGACCGGATGTGGCACTACACCGAGGGCATCGAGAACTGGAACCCCATCTGGGACAAGCACGCCATCCGCATCCTGCCCGGCCCGTCCTCCCTCTGGCTGGACGCCACCGGCAAGCGGCTGCCCGTCCCGCTCTTCCCCGGCTTCGACACGCTGGGCACCCTCGAACACATCATGCGCACCGGCCACGACTACACCTGGTTCGTGCTGGACCAGAAGATCATCGGCAAGGAGTTCGCGCTCTCCGGCTCCGAACAGAACCCCGACCTGACCGGCAAGTCCGTCCGCGGCGTGATCGGCCGCGCCCGCGCCGACGTCCCGGCCCCCGTGAAGGCGTTCATGGACAACGGGGCGGACTTCGTCGTGGAGCGGGACCTCGGCGCCCTCGTGCGCGGCATGAACGCGCTCACCGGGGACGGCCTCATCGACGAGGAAGCGCTGCGCCGCGAGATCACCGCCCGCGACCGGGAGATCGCCAACCCCTTCACCAAGGACCTCCAGATCACCGCGATCCGGGGCGCCCGCAGCTACCTCGGCGACAAGCTGATCCGCACGGCCGCGCCCCACCGCATCCTCGACCCGAAGGCCGGGCCGCTCGTCGCCGTACGGCTGAACATCCTGACCCGCAAGTCGCTCGGCGGCCTCCGGACCGACCTGTCCTCGCGCGTCCTGACCGCGGACGGCTCCCCGCTGCCCGGGGTGTACGCGGCGGGGGAGGCGGCCGGCTTCGGCGGCGGCGGGGTGCACGGCTACCGCTCGCTGGAGGGCACCTTCCTGGGCGGCTGCATCTTCTCCGGCCGCGCGGCGGGCCGGGCGGCGGCGCAGGCGGTCGGCTGAGGGCTTCCCACCCCGGGGCGCGTCCGTCCGGTGGGGTTCCGGGGGCGGAACCGTGGGGAGACGGTCCTATCCGGGCATGGGAAGAAGATGCCAGGAGTAGCCGAACCCGTCATCAACCTCGTCCGGCGCACCACGGAGCCCGTGGCGGCGCAGACCCTGCGCTCCACGGGCGCCGCGGTCATCGCCTATGCCGTGGCGACCGCGACGCTGGCCGAGCCCGCGCCCCTGACCGCACCGCTGACCGCGCTGCTCGTCGTCCAGGTCACCCTCTACGCCACCGTCAACATGTCGGTCAAACGTGTGGTGGCCGTCATCGTCGGCGTGCTCATCGCGAGCGGCTTCAGCGCCCTGGTCGGCATTTCCTGGTGGAGCCTGGGGCTGACGATCTTCACGGCGCTGATCATCGGCAGACTGGTCCGGGTGGACGAGTTCGTCCCCGAAGTGGCGATCAGCGCGATGCTCGTCCTCGGCGTCGCCTCACACACCGCGCGGTCCAGCATGGCCTGGGAGCGGGTGTACGAGACGCTGATCGGCGCCGGTGTGGGCCTGCTGTTCAACCTGCTGTTCGCCCCGCCCGTCTGGGTGGAGACCGCGGGCGCCTCCATCGACGGGCTGGCCCGCGAGATGGGGCAGATGTTCCGCGACCTGGGCAGCGACCTCGCCCGCCCGGTCACCGTCCCGGAGGCGGCCGAGCGGCTGCACCGGGCCCGTCGACTCGACCACGACATCGTGGAGGTGGACGCCTCCCTGCGGCAGGCCGAGGAAAGCCTCATGTACAACCCGAGGGTGCGGCAGGGGCTGCTGCACCGGGTGGTGCTGCGGACCGGTCTGGACACGCTGGAGATCTGCGCCGTCGTCGTCCGGGTGCTGTCCAGGACCCTGACCGACCTCGCCAAGGACCGGGGCGACGCACCCCAGTTCCCCACCGAGGTCGCCGCACACATGACGGAGCTGTTCGAGCAGATGGCGGGGGCCATCGAGAGCTTCTCGCTGCTCATCACGACCCCGGTCGCCGCCAGCGCCGAGGAGGCCGAGGACCGGCTCACCGACGCGCTCGACACCAGCCGCAGAACCCGCGACCTGGTGGCGGACATGCTGCTGGCCGCCGTCCAGGAGCACCCCCGGAAGTGGCAGCTGCACGGGGCGCTGCTCGCCGAGGTGGACCGCATCCTGGACGAGCTCGACATCGAGAAGCGCGCCGAGCGCCTGGGCCAGGAGCTCGACCGCCGCTCGGCGGTGCTGCACGAACGGCACCCCCGGCTGCTCGCCTTCCGTCGCCGCCTGGGGCTGGTGAAGGGGGCGGACCGGGAGAAGCGGAAGGAGACGTAAGGCCCGCTCAGCCTTCCGCGTCCGGCTCGATGAGCGCGACCACCCGAAACCGCTCGGCGACGATCATCGTCCCGTCGTCCACCGTGAACTCCGGGTCGCCGAGCGCGTCGCGCATCTCCTCGCTGTGCCAGAACCGCTCGTGGCCCGCCCGCCACTCGGCGACCGACGCATAGCCCTCGCCCTCGTCCAGCGCGTGCTGGAGGTCCACGTCCGCCAGCGGCAGCACCCGTACCTCCGTCACTTCGAGTACGGCGGTCTCCCGGCCGTCCGAGTCGATGAGGGCGGACCGCTCACCGACCGGCGGCAGCTCCTCCTGCTCGATCTCGTACTCCACGAGCAGTCCGGAGGTCGACACCTTCCGCCCGTCCAGGACCGCGGCGACCAGTTGGTCGCGCAGCGGGCCGGGAAAGGCGAGCAGGGTGGGCTTGAGCGCTTCACGGTTCGGCATGGCGCCAGTCTGGCACCGGGCCCCGGACCGGCGCGCGGGTAAATCTGACGAGCTGGTGACGGCCCGCCGCCGCCTCTGGCGTCCGGGCGCCCCGGGTGCTCGAATCGTGGGGTGAACAGTTCCCCACCCGATGACGGCCCGGACGGCGTCGGCGCCCCCGTCGGGCGCCGCGTGGTCCTGGCCATGCTGGGCCTCGGCGCCGCCGGACTCGTCGCCGCGCCCGTGCTGCAACGGACCCTGGAATCGGGCCTGGGCGCGGTCGCGGGCAAGGACCCCACCGGGCTCACCGGGCTGCTGCCCAACGGCGGCGGCTTCCGCTACTACTCCGTGGCCTCCTCCGTACCGGCCAGGGGCGCCGCCGACTACCGGCTCAGGATCGACGGGCTGGTCGACCGCCCGGCCACGTACACGCTGGACGCCCTGCGCGGCATGGAGCAGACCCGGACCGTCCGGGACGTCCAGTGCGTCACCGGCTGGCGGGTCCCGGACACCGCCTTCGAGGGCGTGCGGCTCTCCGCCCTGCTCGACGCGGCCGGGGTGCGGCCCGGGGCGAAGGCCGTCCGCTTCACCTGCTTCGACGGGACCTACAGCGAGAGCCTGACCCTCGCCCAGGCCCGCCGCGCCGATGTGCTCGTGGCGCTGCGGATGAACGACGAGCCGGTGTCCCACGCGCACGGCGGGCCGGTACGGCTCTACGTGGCCCCGATGTACTTCTACAAGTCGGCGAAATGGCTCTCCGGGATCACCGTCACGGACTCCGTACGCCCCGGTTACTGGGAGAAGCTCGGTTATGACGTCGATGCCTGGGTCGGCCGGTCCAACGGCCGCGACGACGCCCCCACCGTCTGACCCGGCCGGCCGGGTCCACCGGTTCGCCCGCCCGGTGCGCCTGGTGCACCGGGCCACCGCCGCGCTGACGCTGCTGTGCGTGGCCTCGGCCGCCTGCCTGTACGTGCCGCAGCTCGCCGAACTCGTCGGGCGCCGCCACCTCGTGGTCACCGTGCACGAGTGGTCCGGGCTGCTCATCCCCGTACCGCTGCTCGCGGGTCTCGCGGCGCGGTCGCTGCGGGCGGACCTGCGGCGGCTCAACCGGTTCGGGCCGCACGACCGGACGTGGCTGCGGGCGGTGCTGCGGCGCGACCGGCGGTCCGGTGCGCGGCCGGCCGGGAAGTTCAACGCCGGGCAGAAGCTGTACGCGGCGTGGATCGCCGGGGCGGTGCTGGTCATGGCCGGCACCGGGCTCCTGATGTGGTTCACCGGATTCGCACCGCTGGTGTGGCGCACGGCCGCGACCTTCGTCCACGACTGGCTGGCCCTCGCGGCCGGCCTCGTCCTGGCCGGCCACATCGCCAAGGCATACGCCGACCCGGAGGCACGCCGCGGCATGCGCTCCGGGTCGGTGGGCCGGGAGTGGGCCCGCCGCGAGCACCCGCTGTGGGCACCCGGCGAGCGGGCGGGGAACCGGCTAGAGGATCAGTGACAGCAGCAGGATGAAGACCATCGAGACCACGGAGATGATCGTCTCCATCACCGACCAGGTCTTCACCGTCTGGCCCACGTCCATGCCGAAGTACTCCTTCACCAGCCAGAAGCCGGCGTCGTTGACATGGCTGAAGAAGAGCGAGCCCGCGCCGACGGCGAGGACCAGCAGGGCCGCGTGCGAGGTCGACATGTCGGCCGCGAGCGGGGCGACCAGGCCGGCCGCCGAGATCGTCGCCACGGTCGCCGAGCCGGTCGCGAGCCGGATCGCGACCGCGATCAGCCAGCCGAGCAGCAGCGCGGGGATCGACCAGTCCTCGGAGAAGTCCAGGATCATCCGGCCCACGCCCGCGTCGATCAGCGTCTGCTTGAAGCCGCCGCCCGCGCCCACGATGAGCAGCACACCGGCGATCGGGGCGAGCGACTTCTCCACCGTGGTCGAGAGCCGCGCCTTGGTGAAGCCGGCCGCCCGGCCCAGCGTGAACATGCCGACGATCACGGCCGCGAGCAGCGCGATCAGCGGCGAGCCGATCACGTCGGTGACCTTCTGGAGCCCCTGCTCCGGGTCGTCCACCACGATGTCCACGAGCGCCTTGACCAGCATCAGCACGACGGGCAGCAGGATCGTGGCGAGGGTGGCGCCGAAGCCGGGCCGGCGCTCCAGGTCCTCGGAGGGGCGCTGCGGGATCATCTTCTCCGGCGCCTTGATGTCCACCCAGCGGGCGGCGTAACGCGAGAAGACCGGTCCGGCAAGGATCACCGTCGGGATCGCGACGACCACGCCGAGGGCCAGCGTGACGCCGAGGTTGGCGTCCAGCGCGTCGATCGCGACGAGCGGGCCGGGGTGCGGCGGGATGAGGCCGTGCATCACGGACAGGCCGGCCAGGGCCGGGATGCCGATGCGCATCAGGGAGTAGTTGCCGCGCTTGGCGACGAGCAGCACGACCGGGATCAGCAGGACGATCCCGACCTCGAAGAACAGCGGCAGTCCGATGATCGAGGCGATGAGGACCATCGCCCACGGCATGGCCCGCTCGCTCGTCCGCGCCAGGATCGTGTCCACGATCTGGTCGGCGCCGCCGGAGTCCGCGAGCAGCTTGCCCAGGATCGCGCCGAGCGCGATCAGGACGCCGACGCCCGCGACGGTCGAGCCGAGGCCCGCGGTGAAGCTCGCTATCGTCTTCGCCGGCGCGGCACCGGCGAAGGAGCCGAGCGCCAGCGAGCCGATGGTGAGCGCGAGGAACGCGTGCATCTTGAACTTGGTGATGAGCAGGACGATGACGGCGATGCCCGCCAGGACGGCGATGCCCAACTGCGCGTTGCCGGCCGAGGTGATCGGTTCGACGGCGTCCGCTGCCAGCGTCTCGACGCTGAGACTGGTCACGGTGGTGGTCCTTAGCTGTCGAGCCGGCGCAACGCGGCGACGGCTCGCTGGGTGATTTCTTCGGGGGTGCCGGAGACGTCCACGGCGACGCCGGCCTCGTCGTCCTCCAGGGGCTGGAGGGTGGCGAACTGCGAGTCGAGGAGCGCGGTCGGCATGAAGTGGCCCTTGCGGCCCGCCATCCGCTCCTCGATCAGGGACCGGTCACCGGTCAGGTGGAGGAAGACCGCGCCCGGGGCCTCGGCGCGCAGCCGGTCCCGGTAGGAGCGCTTGAGCGCGGAGCTGCTGACGACCCCGCCGAGCCCCGCCCGGCCGTGCGCCCAGCGCCCGATCGCGTCGAGCCAGGGCCACCGGTCCGCGTCGTCCAGCGGGGAGCCGGCCGACATCTTGGCGATGTTCGCGGGGGGATGGAAGTCGTCGCCCTCGGCGTACGGAACGCCCAGTGCGTCGGCGAGCAGGGGGCCGATCGTGGTCTTGCCGGTCCCTGCCACGCCCATCACCACGACGACGTGGGGGGTGCTCATTGCGGTGCCTCGCTGTCTCTGCGATGTCTTCCTCGACATCGGTCCGTCGCGCCACTGAAACCCATACGTACGACTTATTCAAGCGGGTGTGACATAAACGTCGTACTTAATGACCCCGGAGGCTGCCCCGTACCCTGGGTCCATGACCACACCTGCCCAGGGGCTCCACACGCATGTCCTGGACACCCTGGGCCTGGAGATCGCCGCCGGGGAGCACCCGCCCGGCCAGGTGCTGCGCACCGACGAGCTCGCCCGGCGCTTCGACGTCTCGCGCACGGTGGTCCGCGAGGTGATCCGGGTCCTGGAGTCCATGCACCTGGTCGAGTCCCGCCGCCGCGTCGGCGTGACCGTACGGCCCGCCGAGGCGTGGAACGTGTACGACCCCCAGGTCATCCGGTGGCGGCTGGCCGGCGCCGACCGCCCCCGCCAGCTGCGCTCCCTCACCGTCCTGCGCTCCGCGATCGAGCCGGTCGCCGCCTCGCTCGCCGCCCGCCACGCCACCCCGGAGCAGTGCGCCGAGCTCACCGAGCGCGCCCTCGGCATGGTCGCCACCTCGCGCGGCCAGCAGCTGGAGGGCTACCTGGAACACGACATCGCGTTCCACCGCATCGTCCTCAACGCCTCCGGCAACGAGATGTTCGCGCGCCTGGGCGACGTGGTCGCCGAGGTCCTGGCGGGCCGCACGCACCACCAGGTGATGTTCGAGGACCCCGACCCGGCGGCGGTCACCCTGCACGTACGCCTCGCCGAGGCGGTACGCGCCGGGGACGCGGCCGAGGCCGAGCGCCTGACGAAGGAGATCGCCGTCGGCGCCCTCCACGAGCTGGACGTCCTCGCGCCCTGAGACCGGCGGACACCCCGCACGGCGTACCGTGGCCCGTGATCGATCCCGGCCGAAAACCGGGAGCACCGGTCTCAGTGAAGAGTCGGGAAAAGGGAGTCCACGGGAATGCCGCAGCACGTACAAGGGGTCATCGCGCCGGGGAAGAACGAACCGGTCCGCGTCGAGACGATCGTCATTCCGGACCCCGGGCCCGGTGAGGCCGTGGTCAAGGTCCAGGCGTGCGGCGTCTGCCACACCGACCTGCACTACAAGCAGGGCGGCATCAACGACGAGTTCCCCTTCCTCCTTGGCCACGAGGCCGCGGGCGTCGTGGAGTCCGTCGGCGAGGGCGTCACCGACGTCGCCCCGGGCGACTTCGTGATCCTCAACTGGCGTGCGGTGTGCGGCCAGTGCCGCGCCTGTCTGCGCGGACGCCCCTGGTACTGCTTCGACACGCACAACGCCAAGCAGAAGATGACCCTCCTCGACGGCACCGAGCTCTCGCCCGCCCTGGGCATCGGCGCCTTCGCCGAGAAGACCCTCGTCGCCTCCGGCCAGTGCACCAAGGTCGACCCGGAGGTCGCCCCCGAGGTGGCCGGGCTGCTCGGCTGCGGTGTCATGGCGGGCATCGGCGCCGCCATCAACACCGGACAGGTGGGCCGCGGCGACTCGGTCGCCGTCATCGGCTGCGGCGGCGTCGGCGACGCCGCGATCGCGGGCGCCCGGCTGGCCGGCGCGGCCCGGATCATCGCCGTGGACATCGACGACCGCAAGCTGGAGACGGCGAAGTCGATGGGTGCCACGCACACCGTCAACTCCCGCTCCACCGACCCGGTCGAGGCCATCCGCGAGCTGACCGGCGGCAACGGCGCCGACGTCGTCATCGAGGCCGTCGGCCGCCCGGAGACGTACCAGCAGGCGTTCTACGCCCGCGACCTCGCCGGCACCGTCGTCCTCGTCGGCGTCCCCACCCCCGAGATGCGGCTCGAACTCCCGCTGCTCGACGTCTTCGGCCGCGGCGGCTCGCTCAAGTCCTCCTGGTACGGGGACTGCCTGCCGTCCCGCGACTTCCCGATGCTGATCGACCTCCACCAGCAGGGCCGCCTCGACCTCGCCGCGTTCGTCACCGAGACCATCGGCCTCGGCGACATCGAGCAGGCGTTCGGCCGGATGCACGACGGCGATGTGCTGCGCTCGGTGGTGGTGTTCTGATGGCCGCCCGCATCGACCACCTCGTCACCTCCGGCACCTTCGCGCTCGACGGCGGTGAGTGGGACGTCGACAACAACGTCTGGATCGTCGGCGACGACTCCGAGGCCGTCGTCATCGACGCCGCGCACGACGCCGCCGCCATCGCGGACGCCCTCGGCGGCCGTACGCTGCGCGCCATCATCTGCACCCACGCGCACAACGACCACATCGACGCCGCCCCGGCCCTCGCCGACGCCACCGGCGCGCCGATCCTGCTCCACCCGGACGACCTGCCGCTGTGGAAGCAGACCCACCCCGACCGCGCCCCCGACGGCGAACTGACCGACGGCCAGGAGATCACGGTGGCCGGCACCACGCTGACCGTGCTGCACACCCCGGGCCACGCGCCGGGCGCGGTCTGCCTGTACGCCCCCGAGCTGGCCACGGTCTTCACCGGGGACACGCTCTTCCAGGGCGGGCCCGGCGCCACCGGCCGGTCCTTCTCCTCGTTCCCGGTGATCGTGGACTCCATCCGGGACCGGCTGCTCGCCCTGGACCCGGCGACCGAGGTGCGCACCGGCCACGGCGACTCCACCACCATCGGCGCGGAGGCCCCGCACCTGGACGAGTGGATCGCGAGGGGCCACTAGTTCTCTTCCGGCCACGCGGAGAGCCGCAGCCCGCTCTCGAAGCGGCGCGGCTCTCCCGTGACCGGGTCGGTGAACTCCAGTACCCGGGCCAGCAGTTGCAGCGGGTGCGAGAAGTCGCCGGGCGCCGCGTCCGGCTCGGTCACCGGATAGACCGGGTCGTCGACCAGCGGCAGGCCCAGGCTGTTCATATGCACCCGCAGCTGGTGCGTGCGCCCGGTGGCGGGCAGCAGCCGATAACGGCCGAGCCCGCCCCGGTGCTCCAGCAGTTCGATCCGGCTCTCGCTGTTCGACTCGCCCGGCACCTCGCGCGCCGCCAGCACCCCGCGCTCCTTCACGACGCGGCTGCGCACCGTACGCGGCAGCACGAGCGAGGGATCGTACGGCGCCACGGCCTCGTACTCCTTGCGCACCAGCCGGTCCCGGAACAGCGTCTGGTACGCCCCGCGCTCCCCGGGCCGCACCACGAACAGCACGAGCCCCGCCGTCAGCCGGTCCAGCCGGTGCGCGGGCTGCAACTCCGGCAGGTCGAGCTCGCGGCGGAGCCGGGCCACCGCCGTCTCCGTGATGTGCCGGCCACGCGGCATCGTCGCCAGGAAGTGTGGCTTGTCCGCGACGACCAGATGCTCGTCCCGGTACACCACCCCGACCGGGAACGGCACGGGCTCCTCCGGGGCGAAGTCCCGGTGGAACCAGAGATAGAGCCCCGCCGTGTACGGCTCGTCGCCGAGGACCGGCCCCTCCGCGAACACGAAGCGCCCGCCCGCGAGCAGCGCCTCCACCCGCCCGGCCCCGATCGCCCCGGCGAACCGGTCCACCAGATGCTCCCCGACGGTGGCCCACCGCCCGTCCGGATCAGCGGGCAGCCGAACCCGGACCGGATCGACACCGTCACGCTGGGGAAGCGGCGACGGCGGCGGCTTCGCCCGTCCCCTCACCGGGGGCCCCGGCCCGGCACCGGAAAGCTGATGGTTCTCATGGTGCCGGGCATCCTTTCACGGCGGCCGGGGGTTACTCGACGCGGAACCACCAGTGCTTGCACTGGCGCAGTCACCCTGACCTGCATGTCTGACCGGTCCGGGTGCGCTCGGCGAGGTCTTCGGAAGCCGCATTTGACCGCTGGTGTCCGCTGCGAAGGGAACAGATGGGGCACGGCGGCCGAGAGCCGATTAGTTCCTCTCGTAAACCGCGAGCTGTTACGCGGTCGGCATTGCGTCGGACCATCAATCCTCGTGAGGGATGTGATTGGTGGACCACACTACTGAAGGTCTACTCGGAGCTGGTCGCCATTCGGTAAGCAGAAGCGCTCCCCCTCTTCCCTGGGACACGCTCAATCTGTCCAGCATCGATTAGCCGAAGGAAAATTGTTTTAACCTTGTTCTCCGATCCGATTCCGGTTAGTGCTCGCACTGTCCGGTTGTTGATCTCCTCGTGACTAGTGAGGTACTGCATCACTATTTCCTCGGGCGATCCCAGTCGCTCGTGACGGATGTTGACGAGGACGGAGTTTTCTAGTTCCTCGATTACAGGGTCTTTTAGTTTCAGCTTTTTCATGGCGGCGAAGGCCGTGGCCAAGCCCTCGCCTACATCCTTGTTTGGTGGATCCGGGAACTTGTTAATTAGTCGAACAATTGCGCCATTTCGGGAAAACCTCTCTTTGAGGATGTTGTGAGTCGTGATGTGGGCGGGCAGGCGTCCGGGGCTCTCTACCTCGACCCGGTTGTCGAAAATTCTGACATGTACGTCGTCTGCGGTGCCGTAATCCCTGTGGATTACGGCATTCGTGATAATCTCGTGCAAAGTTTCAAACGGATACGTGATCGGTGCGAGCCCTTCGGGGCCGAGTATTTTTACTTCTTCGATTAGTTCGGAGGTTTTCGCTACAGCTGCCTTAATTTGTTCGTAAAGAGAGCCCTCGATGGTTAGCGGGTCGAATGCAAGATTCTCGCGCGAACCTGTCGGGTCGGTGGTCTTGTATCTGTAGATTTTGATGGCGCAGCGCTTGGGTAGTGGGGCTTGTGGCTCGTCTGAGTAGAGAAGAACGCCTGCCACTGTGGGCTTATCTCCTACGATCATCATTTGTTTTCGCAGCCACGGTTCGGGCTCTCCGGTGGGGACGCTGCTAAGCATGAAATCGATTACGGTCAGAGAATTAGTGATTATTTCGACCGGGGCGGATACGGTTTCGGATTCAAAAGACGTGATGCCTTTGTTGCGGCGCAGGCTTTCAAGGCGATCTGCGCCTACTGGGAGGCTTTGGCTGCCACGGCGGACGTATGGTTTCCCGTCACTGGCGCGCTTGATTTCCTTGGTCTTCTGGATGATGACGTGCAGGACTAGGCCGGGGTGTCCGTCGCATTGCATGAATTCGTAAAGAAAGTCCCCGCCGAGTGGGAATAGATCTTCGAATACTTGCAGATGTCCATTGGCTGCTTCCATGTTATCGAATCCGCGCCAACGGTGATTTTTCCCATTGGGTCCTTCTCAATCCCGACATAGAGTTCTCCGCCGTCTGCGTTAGCGAAAGCGGAAATTGCCTTCGTGAGCTTTGCTGGTGAGATGTCGATTGCCTTGAGGTCCTCGAAGTGCCCTTCTTCTATTTGGAGGATCTTGTGGACCTGGTTCTTCGGTACCGAGATTTTTTGAATCGACATTCGGCGGTAGCCTCCCATGCCTAGTTTGTTCCATCGATCGTACCCAGTCGCTCTCGTCCTGGGAGTGGACGCGTAAGCCAAAGTCGGTGAAGCGGCTTTGGGTTGGAGCTGTTTCGGTGCGATGATCTTGACGTCGTGAGCGTCGGCGTGTCGGGCAGTCTTGTGGACGTGCCCGCTAACCTCGATCTTGGTGCCGGTCCGCGGGCTTCTTCGGTGTGCCATTTCGATTGTTCGGGCTAGGGGAAGGGCTGACTCAAAGGCTGGGTTGTTGTAGGCCGCCCAAGACACCTGGAGGACGCGACAGCCCTGGGGTTCGGGGTGGCGGGGCTCTCCCCCTCTGCCCAGGGCCTGGAACGAGGGCAGCCGGACTTCTCAGAACGCCAGCTCGCGGAACTTGTTGCGGATGTCTGTCAGTGGCTGGCGGTCGCGGGTGTAGTAGAGCTTGTTTGTTAGCAGTACTGCCCACCGGTCCTCAGCGGGGGAGATCCACATACCGGTGCCGGTGAAGCCGTAGTGGACCCAGACATCCTGCTCGTCGGTGGTGCCGGGGGCCGGGTGCCAGAACAGGCCGCGCTCCGGTTGGAGGCCGCCGGTCTGCACGGTGAGGGAGTAGGCACTCCACTCCGCGCCGAAGCCGGCCTCGGCGGGGGCCGTGGTCGGGGCGAGCATGTAGCGCAGGAAGACGGCCAGGTCGTCGAGGACGGTGAAGACGCCGGCGATACCGCACACGCCGCCGAGGAGCCGGGCGGAGAAGTCGTGGGCGATGCCCTTGAGGTGGGTGTCGGTGTCCTGGTCGAGTTCGGTGGGAGCGCACTTGGCCGCGAGGTCGGCGGGCAGCGGCCCGTACCGAGTGGAGCCCATGCCGAGTGGGCGCCAAGTCCTCTTCTCGGCCAGCTGGTCGAGCGGTTGACCGGAAAGGTGTTCGGCGAGGTAGCCGAGAATGAGGGCGGCCCGGTCGGTGTACTCGACGGCCTCCCTGGGTGGCCGGTTGAGGGCTTCGCGCAGAACCCCGTGGCGAATGGCGACGGGATCGCTGCCGTAGAGGTTCTTCAGCTGGGCGCGCAGGGGCAGACCGGCGGTGTGGGTCAGGAGCTGGCGAGCTGTTACGGCGCCGAGGGGGTGGCCCGCGACCTCGTCCCAGAAGGTGCCGAGCGGGGCGTCGAGGTCGAGGACGCTGTCCTCCCACAGCGCGCCGATTGACGCCCAGACGGCAAGGATCTTGGTCAGGCTGGCGGCGTCGAAGACAGTGTCCCGCCGCATCCTCACGTCGGGTTCGTCGGGATCCAAGGCCCCGGTGGCACCAGCCGCCTGGACTCCGTCGGAGTCGCCAGCAGCCCACACCGCGCCCGGATAGACCTTGTCGCGGACGCCTTCGCTCAGCAGGTTCTCGATGCGGTCGGTCTGGAACGGCATGGTCTCCCTCTTCATGTGGGCATCCCGGTGGCCAGCGTAGTGAAGTGAGTGGTGCGGGACGGGCAGCGGCGTGCCGCTGGGATGCAGGGCGCGGTGCCCGGCCCGCTGGTCTCAGGTGAGCTGACGGCCGAGGCCGGCCAGTTCTCGGGCGGTCTTCGACAGGGGGTAGCGGGCGGCGTTGGCGTATCCGGCCTGCCTGAGGGCCGCGAGGAGTCCACGTTCGGTTCGCAAGCGATCCAGATCCCGGCTGAGCACGGAGGAGCGAGTGAAGTCGGCGGTCATACCGGAGGGGCCGAGGGCTTCGTTGAGGCCGGGGACCGGCTGGTACAGGACGGGGAGTCCGCAGGCTTGGGCTTCGAGGGCGACCAAGCCCATGGCCTCCAGGGTCGTGGAGGGCATCACGAGTAGGTCGTGCTCGGCGAACGTTCTCCACAGCTGGGGACGGCGGAGCCAGCCGAGATAGCGGGCCCTCACTCCCACCTGCTGTAACTGTGGGGCCAGCGCCCGGAATTGAGCGCTGGGAGCGGCGATCGAAAGTTCGACGCCCTTGAGTGGGGCCACGCTCCGGATCAGCGCTTCCACGCCCTTCTCAGCGGTAAGTCGACCCGCGTACAGCAAGCGGAAGTGGCCCCTGGCCGTGCGTACGGGCTGGGTCGGCGGCTGAGTGAGGAGGTGGTCGGGGATTCCCCACGGGATACGGGTGACCTTGCGGCGGTCGGTCTGCGGGGCGAGCTTGAGGAGGTGATCGGCCATCGCGTTGGTGGGTACGACGATGGCGTCGGCAGCGCGTGCGGTCGCTCGCAGGACCTGGAGTTGGTCGTGGTGGGCTTCGGCGAAGATCAGGTCGGTGCCGTGCACCAAGGCGATTCGGGGGTGCTCGGGGAAGGCCCGGACCAGCGCTGGTGTCGCCCCGAATGCGAGGTGTTGCAGATGCAGGATTCCGACGTCTGCCGGATCTACCGCCCTGACCAGCGCCCGCTGGAGGGTGGCAACGTAGTGCTGGAAGGTATAACCAGTCAGGCACTTGCCCGGCGCCTCAACCAGACCCAGCCCTGCTGGTGCTGTCGGCCTCGGCCCCCTGCCCTCTGGCGCGAGCATGAAGGCTCGGGCGGGCAGGAGCGGATCGCCGCCGGTGTACAGGTCCAGGAAGAGTTCGACGCTTCCGCCGGGGCTCGGAAACGGCAGGTCGAGGGCCGTGAGGATGGTGGGGTTCACGCGTGGCCTCCCGGGTTTTCCTCGTAGAGGCGGGACGTCTCAATGCCTTGGCTTGCCCGGTATTTGAGGCCGTGGTCCTGGTAGCTGGCCGCAGCGCCGAGGGCCTGGAGGAAGACCAGCTTTCCGAAGGTCATGCGTGGGTAGACCCAGACTGGTCGGCTGGCGCGGATCTCCAGGGTCCAGCGGATGGCGTGGCCCTGGTGTCCGAGGGGAGCGGAGACGTGGACCCAGATGCCGAGCGCGCCGATCGTTCGGTTGCCGTTGAGGAACTGCGCGTACGTCTCCGAGCCGGTTCGCTCGTACGTCGTTCCCAGGTAGAGGACCTCCGGCCGCAGCACGTAGCCGGTGGCGGGGATCAGCACCTCCTGGAACTCGGTCGGCTTGGCTGCGTCCAGGGAGCCGTCGTGGAAGCGCAGGGTGTCGCCGAGGCTCCAGTCGTAGGCGTTGGGGGACACCTTCTGCGGCTCGTACGGCTCGATGGTGATCTCGCCGGCGGCTCTGGCGGCGGCGATGGCGGGGCCGGTGAGGATCACGAGGCCACCGCCCTTAATGCGGCGAGGTCGCGCCAGTACGCGGAGGGCTGGGGGCCGGCAGCGGACTGGTATTTGCCCGAGTAGAGCGCCACCGGGCCGACGGACACGAAGAACATGATCTGACCGATCCGCATGCCGGGGTACACGCGCAGGGGTCGTATCGGGGAGAGCATGAGTGTCCACTGACCGTGAAAGCCGATGTCGCCGATGGGTGCGGTGATCTCGACGAACAGGCCGAGGCGGCCTACCGAGGACCGGCCGAAGAGCAGCGGCACGAACGTGTTGGAGCCGACCTCTTCGATGGTGTGGCCGAGGTAGAGCTGGCCGGGTTGGAGTTCGTAGCCGTCGGGGCCGATCTCGATCGGCACGGTGGGATTCGGCTGGTGGGCGTCGAGCGTGTCGGCGGCGTACGTGAGCAGTGTCCCGCCGAGACGGACGTTGTAGCTGTTCGGGTTGACCTGTGTCGGTTCGAACGGGGAGATGCGGATGCGGCCGTCGGTCGCGGCCTGGGTGATCTCGGGGCCGGTGAGGATCATCGCAAGCCTCCATCGGTGAGCGTGTGCTGCACGGCTTGGCTAAGGGGGATGCCGGCCTGCCGGGTACGGCCTCCGAGGTACGTCTCGGCCAGATAGCCGGTGGTGAGCACGGTCGGCACGCGGTCGGGCAGGGGCTCGGGAGCGAACACGATCGGGCCGGCTCTCTCCGCGAGATGAGAGAGGAGGGTCGTCGGGTCTGTGGCGAAGGGCTCGGGCACACGGGCATGGACGAGCTGGTTGTTGAAGGGCTCGATGGCCAGGAGCGTTCCCGTGGTGAGCGTGGTCCTGAGCTGGACTGTGCGGAGAGCCGTTTCGTTGAGTACGACGACTTCGGCGGCCAGGCCGCTGTGGAGGCGGTTGGAGAGGTCCTGGAGAAGGGCCCGACGTTCGAGAGGGCGGTTCTCGTACGGATGCCGGATTGGCCCGAGCGGTGTGCTCAGCTCCTCGCGGACAGTGTCGATAGCTTCTCGCACCAGCGTGAGCTCGTCCGGGAGCCCGCCCGCTGCTGGGAAGTCCGCCAGTCGACCCGCCCAGCCGGAGTGCAAAGGCTGCGCGAGTGCGTATCCCGCTGCCAGCTCGCGTCCCTTGAGGACGAGCGTGTCTCCGACGGGCACCGGCTTCGGACGGTCGCTGTGGCAGTGTCCGGCAAAAACGACGTCCAGGAACGGGCAGGCGGCGGCCAGCTTGAGGTCCTCGTCGAACCCGGAGTGGCTCAGCACAACCCAGGAGTCCGCGTGGTGGTGATGGGCCAGCATCAGCTCGCGCAGTGCACGCACGGGCTCGACTACACGGTGGCCGGCGCGCTGGTCGGGCGGGATGGCGTTGAATGCCTGCGGCCCGATGACGCCCGTGAGGGCGATACGGCGGGTGCCGATGCGCACCAGGCGGACTTGGTGGAAGAGCGGCTCACCGGTGTCGTCGCCGACGACGTTCGCGCACACGCTGATGTCGTGGAGGGCGGGTTCGAGGTGGTGGCTCCAGCCGTGATTGCCCGGAACGACGGCGTCGTAGAGGCGGAGCAGGACGTCTCGTTCGATCCGTCCCCGGCCGAGCCGGTAGTAGCCCGTGCCCTCGAAGAAGTCCCCGCAGTCGACGATGAGGCTGTCGTGTCTCATGGCGTGCAGGTGCGCGAGCATCGGTGCGGCGTCGTCGAACGCCGAGTGGAAGTCGGTGGTGGCGATGATGCGCTGGAGGCGTCTCGGGGCGGTCATGGGGTGACCTCGCAGATGTCGGCGCCGAGTGCGAGGAGCTTGCCGGGCAGATCGGCGTGGCCGCGGCGGATCTGGTCGACTCTGCCGAGCGTGGTGACGCCTCGGGCGGTGAGCCCGGCGATCATCAGCGCCGAACCCGTACGGATGTCGGTCGCCTCCACCCCGGCGCCCGTCAGGCGCTGCGGTCCGGTGAACCGGCATTCGGTGGTGGACAGTTCGGTGATGACTCCGCCCATGCGGACGAGCTGAGGGATGAGGTTGCTGTGGCGGCCCGGGTTGATCGGGTCCGAGAAGAAGTGCGTGCCGGGGAATCCCAGGGCGAGTCCGAGGAGCGGTGGCTCGAAGTCGGCATCGAGGCCGTTGGGAGCGAGGGAGGCCATGGCCCGGAGCGGCCGACCGGTCGGCTGGATGTCCTGACCTTTTACGACGAGCGCCTCGGCTTCGTAGGCGGTGGGGATGCCTACCCGGTTCAGCGCCGTGATCAGCGGTTCTATGTCGGGACCGTGGACACCCTCGACCCGGGCGGTACCGCCAGTTGCGGCCACGGCACAGGCCAGCGTCCCGGCCTCGATCTTGTCTCCGGGCACTTTCCAGGCAGGTACGTCCTGCGAAACGGAGGACGGCGCTACGAGGGTGAGGACGCGCTCACCGGCACGGCACTCGTAACCGATGGCCTTCAGCGCGTTCACAACGCCGAGGACCTCCGGAGAGAGGTTCGGCTGACCGAGCCGAAGCGGGGTACCGGCGACCACGGCGCGCAGGATCGCGGCGATCGTCGCCCCGCGTGAGCGGAACGGCAGGACCAGTGACACCGTGCCTCGGACCGCCTTGCCGAGTTCGACCAGGTACCCGCGATCATCCACGCGGATCCGGTCGCCGAAGGCTTCGTACACCTTGAAGTGCTGTTCCATGCCACGGTCGCCGATCCGGCACCCGCCGGGCCAGGAGAGCCGGGCCCGGCCGCACCGGGCGATAAGGGCGGGGACGAGGTAGTACGAAGCACGGATGCTGGACGCGGCCTCACCCAGATCGTCGGGCGTCAGGGTCGTCTCACCAGGGAGCACCAGGGTGGTTGGGCCCTCACTGAGCGGGTGAGCGGCGTTCCAGCCCGCCTGCTGTAGCAGGTCGAGCAGAGTCCGTACGTCGGAGCTGGCGGGCACGTTGTCGAGGCGCACGGGTCGAAGGAGGGCAGCCGCAGCCGCGACGAGCGGGAGCGCGGCATTCTTCGAACCGTCAACCGTCACAGCACCGGTGAGCGGCCGTCCGGGCCGGATCGCGATGACCTCGGATGTGACTGTGGGGGCACAGGTATTCACATGCAGCTCCTCTGCGTAGGAGGGGCCGAGGCGGATACAGCCCCGGCGGAAGGTGGAACCGCCGCGTCGATCTCGGCCCAGCAGCACTTGCCGGAGTCCGTCGGTGCCGTACCGAAGCGGTCCGCGAGGACGCCGACGAGGAAGAGACCGCGTCCGCCCTCGCTGTCCTTGTCCGGCAGCGCCAGCTTCGGCGTGGTGCGGCTCGCGTCGCTGACCTCCACCCGCACAACCCCGCCGGAGAGCTGAGCCCTGACGCCGATCGGGTGGTGACCGGCGTAACGGACCGCGTTCGTGACGAGCTCGCTGACGACCAACTCGACCGTGTCGACGGCGTCCGGCATCGCGAGCACTGCCGACCATGCGGCTATGGCCTCCCGCACCCGGCGCCGTGCCACGGGCACGGCAACCGGTGTCGGCGGGAGAGTAAAGGTGAGCTGGTGCGCTTCCACGAGCGGCCTCCAGGAATCGGTTGCGACCGCCCCAAGAAATCGCGACCACAACGCAGTTCGCGATGGCCTGTGCCCGTACCGCATCGTCTATGCAGATGCTGCATGAAGCCCCTGCACCGCTCGCCTACGCTCGTTCACGAGGGCATGCTCGGTGAGGACGGAAGGGCATGGATGGCAGACGTGAAGACCGAAGCCGAGAAGATCGGCGAGGCGATCAAGCACGCCCGCCAGCGCACCGGCCGCTCGCAGACGGACGTTGCCACCGCTCTGGGCTACCACCAGTCCAAGCTCAGCCGCCTGGAGAACGGACGGGGTACAGAAGACACCCGGGTCTTACGTGCAGTCGCAGCCGAACTCGGCATCTCTTTAAGCCTCCTCGGCCTGAGCACTACCGGCCCGTCCACAGAACCGACCGACGATCCCGAGATAGAAGACATGCGCCGCCGCACCTTCCTCGCCGGGAGCATCGCCTCCTTCACGGCCCACACCGCACCTGCCACGGCCGCCCACGCCGACCTCGTCCGCGCCCTCCTCCCCGGCCCCCAGATCACGTCCGCTCAGGCAGGAGCCTCGGACACAACCTCTCTGGAGTCCCGCGTCGCCGCCGCCCGGCGCCTGTTCTCCATGTGCGACTACGCACAGCTGGAAGCCGTCCTGCCCGCCCTGCTCACCGACCTGCGGGAGGCTGCGGCCGACCACCGCAACGGGACCGAAGCATCCGGACTCCTGGCCACCGCGTACCAGACCTCGACCAGCCTTCTGCTCAAGCAGGGCGACCACGGCAACGCCTGGCTCGCGGTGGGCCGCGCCCTCTCCGAAGCCGAGCGCTCCGGCGACCCCGTCGTCCTGGCCTCCAGCGTCCGCGTGCACGCCCACGTCCTGACGCGAGAGAAACACACCGCCCAGGCCGTCACTCTCGTCCGGCACACGGCAGGCCAGCTCGCCGGCGCGTACGACCAGCGGCCCCCTCGCTACCTGGCCGCTGTGGGGCTACTCCTCCTCCGGGGCGTCACAGCCGCCAGCACAGCCGGAGACCGCGCAGCTACACGCGAATTCCTCGACGAAGCCCGGAACGTCGCCCGCTACGTCGCGCTCGACCAACCCGACGCCTGGGCGAACTTCAGCCCCACTAATCTCTCCCTTCACGCCGTGAGCGCCGCGGTCGCCTTCGGCGACGCGGGCATCGCCCTGAACACCGCCGCGCCCCTCATGCGGCGCCACATCCCCGTCCCTGAACGCCGAGCGGCCCTGTGGGTCGAAGCGGCCCGTGCGTACAGCCAGCAGGGCCGCCTCGCGGAGGGCTATCAGGCTCTGCGTATCGCCGAATCCTGCGCCACCCAGGACGTACGCCGCCCCGCGGTCCGCGACCTGGTAGTCGACATGGCCGCCCGCGACAGGCGACGTACGCTGCCCGAACTCCACCGACTGAGCCGACGACTGGGAGCCCCAGCGTGACGAGACAATCCTTCCTGTACGTCGTCGTCTGCGCAGCCGGCATCGCGGGCGACGCCCACAAGCTGATCACCGCCGCACAGAACAAGGGCTGGGGCGTCGGGGTCGTAGCCACACCCCAAGGGCTCGGCTTCCTCGACTCGGAAGCGATCGAGGCCCAGACCGGCTATCCGATCCGCTCGGCCTGGCGCAGTCCCGGAGACCCGCGTCCGCTCCCGCCCGCCGACGCCATCGCCGTCGCGCCCGCCACCTTCAACACGATCAACAAATGGACGGCCGGCATCGCCGACACCCTGGCCCTCGGCATCCTGTGCGAGGCATACGGGCTCGGCATCCCGACCGCCGTCCTCCCGTACGTGAACACGGCCATGGCCGCCCACCCGGCCTACGGACGGAGCCTGGAGCAGCTCCGCGGGATGGGCGTGCGGATCGGGTCGTACGAGCCGCACCGGCCGAAGGCGGGAGGTGGAGCGGACCGCTTTCGATGGGAGGAGGCGCTGGAGCTGTTGGAGGCAAGAGCGGGTGACGAAAATCGAACTCGCGCTCTGAGCTGATGCGCAGGTCGATGGCTTTCCGTCTCTGGGAATGGGGCAAGAGCGCCGGCAGTGCGACGCGTGCTCCCGGCGGGCCGACTGGTCAGAGGGCGATGATGCGGATCTGGTTTCCGCAGAGTTCGGTCATGTCGTCACTGTCGGAGGTCAGGAGGGCGACCGGTTTCGGTTGGCGCAGTGCTACCTCGGCGACCGTGGCGTCGATGGCGTACTTGTGGCCGTGCAGTCCTGCGGCTTTGAGGAGTCCCGCTGCCGCTTTCGCCGCCTGCTCGGTGACGGGCTCCACCTTGACACGGGACAGGGCCCAGTTCAGGCGAGGCATGTTGGTACGGGCGTGGGTTACTTCCACGATGGTGTTCGCCCCGATCACCAGGTCGGCGCCCATGTCGTGGAAGACCTGCAGCATCGCGAGGAGCTTGCGGTCCTGCGCGACCCAGGCGGACAGCCCTTCCGAGTCCAGGACGACGGTCTCGATGCGCTCGCTCACGCGGCGTCCGCACCCTTGGAGACGCCGGGGGAGCCGAAGATCCTCGCGCGGGCCTCGGCGAGTTCCTCGTCGCTGAAGCCTCCGTGCTCTTCCTCGTGCCGACGGAGGTCGTCGCCCAGAAGCTGGTGACGGATCTGGCGGGCCACGGCTTCCGCCACGTAGCCGGAGACGTTGTCCGTGAGCTTGCGAAGCTCCGCAACCTGGTCGCTGGGAAGCGTGACGGTAATGCGAGTCGTTGAGGACATGTGGCCAGCATACTGAAGTATGCACGAGTGTGGGTCGGTACGCTCCCTCGTTGTCAGAGCCTCCTCCTAAGGTCAACGCAGCTCAGGACGTGGGGAACGTCAGCTTCTGCGGGGCGCAGCCGATGCGTTCCGCCTCTGCCGCCGCATAGGCCGGGAGCAGGTCGTGGGTGAAGGAGAAGCGGGTGCCCGGGCCTGCCGGACGCAGCTGCTCCAGTACGAACATCACCTGGCCCGTCTGGCAGACCGCCCGGTACACCGCCCGGTTCCCGCCCACCTTTCCGTAACCCCCGGTCCCCTTGACGGGTGCGCCCGAGTGCAGCGCGTCCGAGGCGTAGATCTCGGCCAGTACCGGGTCGGTGACCGTGGTCAGCCGCACGGTCTTCTCGTCGAAGTCGTACCCCGCCTCGCAGATCCGGGCCGGGCCGCCCTCGCCGCTGACGCGCGTCTCCCGCAGGTCCTTCCGGTACGCCGCCGGCAGGGTGAGGCCCTTGATTCCGCAGAACCCGGACGTCCGGGCGGTGTCCCAGTCGACCGGCGCGTCCAGATCGCGCGGTTCCTGGTACGTACCGGAGCAGCCGAAGTCCTCGATGACGCCGTTGACCGCGTCGATCAGGGCCCCGGTCAGGGCCGCGCGGTCCCGCAGGGTGTACTCGGAGGACACCTCGAAGTCCGCCCGGCCCATGCCGATGTCCACCACCGTGGGCCCGGTGAAGTCGTCGCGCCCGGTGCACGCCTGCGGCAGCGCGATCCAGGCGCGCGAGGACGAGGTCATACCGGGCAGCCCCTCGCCGAGCGGCACCATGCCCGAGGACAGGAACTCGCTCGGCCAGTCCTGGGAGTCGGTGCCCCGCAACCCGTCCAGCCGGCGCACGTTCACCGTCACCTGGCGGCGGGCCCGGTCGCCCTCGTAGCTCGTGATGCGGCACTGCCCGTACGAACCGCCGTCGCCCATGGGGTCGTTGTTCAGCGACTGCTCCTCGACCTCGGTCCGGCGGTCCCCGAACAGGGACTCCATGGAACCGGATCCCAGCGAGTCCCAGCAGGGGGAGGGCCCCAGCAGCGGAAGCGTGTCCGTGCGCCAGGCGACCGTGCCCGCGCCCAGCAGGACCCCGGCCAGCGCGGCGGCGGTTGCGGCGCGCACGGTACGGCTGCGCAGCAGACGGCGGACCAGCGGGGGCCGGGGGGCGTCGGGGGCCTCCGGGGCGTCGGGGGCGGCGGAGGCCGGTTCGGCCGGGGCTTCCGTGTCCGTCACGGGGTTCTCCTCGCTCACGCGTCCTCACCGCTTCCGCATCCGATGCGCTTCCCCACGGACTCCACGAACCGCTCGAACACCCGCTGGTCGGACGGGCGCCCCCGGTCCTGGAGACCGGTCTCCACATGCCCGTAGAACACGGTCTTCCGCCCGTCGCAACTGCGGCGTACGAGCCCCTGTTCCGCGCCCTCCGGCATGCCCTCGAACAGGTCCGCCAGACGGCTCCCGTTCGCCATCACGTACTGCGCGGACGGCTCGTCGGGCATCCGCAGGGTCTTCCACACCACCGAGCAGGTCTGCAGCCGGCCGGTGACCGCGCCCACCTGCTGCTTGTAGCGGGAGCCGTCGCCGTAGTCGAAGGTCATCCCCGGTATCCGGCACAGCGGGGAGGAGGCGGACTCCTCGTCCTCGGCCACCGTCACCATCGGGGAGCTGCTGCGCAGAGGGTGTGCGGGTGCACATCCGGCCTTGTCCATGGCGGTGCCGGCGGCGTCCAGCAGCATCCGCAGGACGTCCGCGCGGGTGCCGATCGTGAACGGCATGGCGACCTTGCCGAGATGGCCGTCGCCCGTGCTCTCGCTGCGGATCGTCACCACGGTCGGCCCGCCGTCCCGGTCGCAGGCCGACGGCAGCACCAGCATGCCCCGGTCCCCGGCGACCATCCCGTCGAGCCCGTCCGGCAGCGGCGAGGCCGAGCCGTGGAAGTTCCGGGCCAGCCAGTCCCGGTGCTCCTTGACCTCGGCGGGTACGGGCCCGAACTCCAGGGTCACCGAATCCTTGAAGGTCAGCGGCTCGTCGGAGTCGTCGTCCTCGACCTCGGAGGTGACGGCCACCGTGCAGGTGCCGTGCGGGCCGCCCGCCGAGGACGCGGCGGACGCGGCGGACTCGGTGGCGCGGCGCTCGGAGCCGGACTTCCCCAGCGCCTCGTCGCCGAGGAAGGACGGGCCGCTGTTCTGCTTCCACGCGCCCCAGCAGTAACTGTCCCGGAACGGCCCGCTGTCCGTCGCCCACAGGGTGGTGCCCGTCGCCAGCACCGCCCCGGCCGCCACCCCGGCGATGACGGAGGCTCGTCGCCTGCCGATGCCCATCACATTCCCCCTTGTGAAGTAGTAAAGATCGCGCAAAGTGCCGATGCTACGACGTCGCTGCTTGCGGCGGGGAAGGGGGTCGCGGGCCCAACTCGGTACAGAACGGGCCCGGCTGCCGATTCCGTACGGCACCGGGCCCGCCCGGAACCTCAGCCGAGCGCCGAGAACACGAAGGAGAACTCCTCCGGTGCCGCGTCCAGCCGGTACGCGGGCAGCACGCCCGGCCCGCACGACCCCGAACCGATGCCCTGCACCGCGTGGTCCAGGCCCACCTGGACCCGGTCCCCGGCCACCAGATCCGTCAGGTGCTCCGCCGCGTCCAGCTCCTCGCCCGTCCAGCGCCGCGCCGTGAACGAGAACGGCGCCCCGCCCTCCGCGCGCAGCCCGCCGCCGCCCGCCCCGGCCAGCTCCACCCAGCGCACCCCGGCCCGGGCCCCGTTCTCCTGCGGGCGGACGTACGGGGTCTGGAGCTCGTCCACGCCCGTGGCCCACCGGCCGAGCATCGCGGCCGCGCGGGTGTCCGGATACGCCTCGCCCGGGCCGCCGCCGAACCACCGCACCGCGTCGTACGCGGAGGGCAGCGCGAACCGCACACCGAGCCGGGGCAGCGGCACCCGCCAGTCGCCCTCCGGCGCCACCGACACCGCCAGCCCGAGCCGGTCCCCGGCGGCCGTCCACCGGTACACGGTCCGCAGCCCCAGGTCCCCGCCGGCCGGCGCCACCCGGGTGCGTACGGTCAGCGCCTCCGCGCCCGCCTCCACGGCGTCCAGGCGGTGGCGCATCCGGTGCAGCCCCTGCTCCCGCCACAGCACCCCGTACCGCTCGTCCGGCTGCCAGGCGGCCCCGTTGTCGTTGTCGGTGGGCGCCCGCCACACGTCGAGGCGCAGCCCCTCCACCGGGATGTCCCCGACGCGCAGGAGCGCCCCGGTCGCCGCGTCGAAGGTGCCGGGGCCGAGCGAGACCGTCGAGCCGGAGACGCGCGGGCGCGCCCCGGAGGCCGGGGGAGGGGCGGCCGGGGTGCCCGTCTCGGCCTGGCCCCAGGCGACCAGGTGGCCGCGTCCGGCCCAGCACGTCGCCTCGGCGAGGACCGCCCGCAGCGTCCGGAGCCCGTCACCCGAGGGGGCGTCGGGTGCCACGTCGGCCGAGGCGCCCGGGGCGAGCGGGGGCACGGCGAGGGTGCCGGAGGCGACGAGGACGCCGTCCACCTCGTGCGACCAGCGGAACTCCAGGTGGTCCAGGCCGGTGAAGTCGTAGCCGTTGGTGACGGTGAACGTGCCGGGCGCGGTGCCCGGGGCGATGCGCACCGGCTCGATGACCTTCTTGTACTCGGCCAGGCCCGGGGACGGGGTGCGGTCCGGGAAGAGCAGCCCGTCGCACACGAAGTTCCCGTCGTGCGGCTCCTCGCCGAAGTCACCCCCGTACGCGAAGCCCAGCTCCGGGTGGGCGAGGCCGTGGTCGATCCACTCCCAGACGAAGCCGCCCTGGCAGCGCTCGTACCGCTCGAAAAGCCGCTGGTACTCGCTCAGTCCGCCCGGTCCGTTGCCCATGGCGTGCCCGTACTCGCACAGCACGAACGGCATCGCGCGCCGCCGGGCGTCCAGCTCCGGGTCCTTCAGCGGCTCCTCGGCGCGCCGCCCGATGAGCTCCACCTCGGCGTGCGAGGCGTACATCCGGGAGTACAGATCGACGTCCGCGCACGACGGGTCGCCCTCGTAGTGCAGCGGGCGGTCCGGGTCGCGCTCCCGCATCCACCGGGCCATCGCGCCCAGACCGGCGCCCGTGCCGCACTCGTTGCCCAGGGACCAGACGATCACCGAGGGGTGGTTCTTGTCCCGCTCGACCATCCGGGCCGCCCGGTCGAGCAGCGCGGGTGTCCAGCGCGGATCGTCCACCGGGTTGTTCCGCCAGTCCACCTCCGCGAAGCCGTGGGTCTCCAGGTCGCATTCATCGATCACCCAGAGGCCCAGCTCGTCGCAGAGGTCGAGGAAGGCGGGGTGCGGCGGATAGTGGCTGGTGCGTACGGCGTTGATGTTGTGCCGCTTCATCAGGACCAGATCGCGCCGCATGGTCTCCGCGTCGACCGCCCGGCCCGTCTCCGGGTGGAACTCGTGCCGGTTCACGCCCCGGAACAGCAGCCGCCGGCCGTTGACCCTGAGGACGCCGTCCTCCACGGCGACCGTACGGAAGCCGATGCGCAGCGGGACGCGCTCGCCGGGCGTCACCAGCTCCCCGTCGTACAGCCGGGGCGTCTCGGCGGTCCACGGCTCGACCGGCAGCGTCACGGCCTCGCCCGTCGCGAGTTCCAGCCCGAGCCCCGGCACCAGGACCCGCCCCTCCGCACCCTCGCACTCCACGCGCAGGGTCCCCGAGCCGGTGCGGTGGTCGTAACCGGCGTGTACGAAGAAGTCGCCGGGCGACCCCGCAGGGCGGTGCAGCAGCGTCACGTCCCGGAAGATCCCGGGCAGCCACCACTGGTCCTGGTCCTCCAGATAGCTGCCGGACGACCAGGCGTGCACCCGTACGGCAAGGACGTTGGCACCCGGCCGCAGCAGCTCGCCCACGGCGAACTCGTGCGGCAGTCGCGAGCCCTTGAAGTCGCCCAGCTCCACCCCGTTCAGCCACACCCGGGCTGCCGACTCCACCCCGTCGAACCGCAGCACGCTCCCGCCGCCGTCCGGCCAGTCGCCGGGCAGCTCGAAGACCCGCAGATGGTCGCCGGTCGGATTCTCCGACGGCACCCTCGGCGGATCGACCGGGAAGGGATAGACGACATTGGTGTACGCGGGTGCCCCGCCCGCCCCCTGAAGCACCCAGTGCCCCGGTACGGCGACCGCCGCCCAGCCCGAGGCGTCGAATTCCGGCCGTACGAAAGAGGTGTCCTCGCCGTCCGCGCGCGGCGAGAGGCGGAACGCCCAGCGGCCGTTCAGCGACACCCGCCGGGCGTCGGACTCCGCGTACCAGGAACGCGGCGGCAGACAGCCCGTGCCGGGGGACGGATTCTCGTACCAGGTCAGCAAGTCGGTGTCGGTGCGGCTCATGCGTCTCCTCGGTCGGCGGGATCCTCCGCGATCACGCTAATGAGCGAAGAACCGGTTCACCATGGGGTGTTCGGCGAGATGATCGGGTTCATCCTTCCGAACCCTGACGGTCGCGCCCGCCGTTGTGTCACCATGACGCCCCGGAGCCGAGCGCCTGTGGTCAGTGATCATGCGCGGAGGTGAGCGACGGGCTACGAGGGGAGCCGGGGTGTGGCGAGGGGAACCGGTGCGGTGTGTCCCGTGTGCGCGGCACCGGACACGGGCGGCCAGGAGTGCGCCGGCTGCTCCTGGCGCATGTGGGACGACCCGGTCCTGGGCGCCCTGACCGACGAGGACACCGAGACCGCCCGGACCGCCCTGCACACCGCCCAGCACGCCTGGGACCTGCGGGCCGCGACGCTCGCGCAGGGCGTACGGCGGCTCGCGCCGCTGCTCAGGGCCCGACCGGCGGACGTGGGAGAAGAGCCCGCACCGCCGTCGTTACCCCGGGAATCCTTACCGCCGCACGACTCCGCGCGCTGGCAGCAGATCCTCACCGACCTGGTCGCCGGCCGCATCCCCGACGTGGTGTTCGCCGAATTCACGCCCGACCGCCTGCACGTCATCCGGGCCGCCGCCGACCGCAGCGGCATCCCCCGCCAGACCGACGCCGGGAGCACCGACTGGGCCGCGCTGCTGCCCCAGCTGGACGGCGACGCCGCACCGCGCCGCTTCCGGCTCGCCGGCGGCATCGGCGCCCAGGAGCCCCTGGACCGCGCGGAGTTCGACGCGGCCGTCACCCGGTGGCTGCGCACCCACCCCGCGCTCTCCCGGGCCCGCACGCTCGTGATCCTCGGCCGCCGCAGCGGCTGGGTCCTCCTCGACCGGGCCGCCGCCCTGCTGCGGGCCGTGCACCGGCCGAGCGCCGAGATCGGCCCCGGGCCCGGCGAAGCCGCCTCCGGCAACGACGGCACCGACACCGCCGACGCGGTGCGCGCGGCGCTGCGGACGGCACCGCTGGCCGTCGACCACTCCCTGCTCCTCGCCCGCGTGGACCGCCGCACCGGCGAGGTGCACGCCCACACCCAGGTCCTCTTCCCGGCCGGCTCACGGCTGCGGCGCGGCGAGACCGCCACCGCCGAGATCACCGTCTACGGCGGACTCGCCGCCCGCGCCCCGGTGCTGCTGCCCGTCCTCGCCGGCACCCCGGGGGCCGACGGCAGCGGCGCGGTGGCCCTCTCGGCGCGGCGGACCGACCTCGCCGCCTTCGCGCCGGCGCGCCTCGCCTTCGTCCTGCACGGCCCGGGCGAGGTCACCCCGCACGAGGGCGCCCACGCCGAGGGCCGGGGCGAACTGCCCGACATCCCCGCGCTGGTGGGCAGCCTGCCCCGGCGTGTCATCCACCCGCCCGCCCTCGACGTGTTCCTCACCGTCGACATGAGCGGCGCCGACGCGGGCGAGACCGGCGAACGGCTCGGCTTCGCCCGGGACGTCATCGCCACCCTGGCCCGCCGGCACGGACCCGGCCTGCGCGTCGGCGTCGTCGGCCACTACGACCACGCGGTCCACGAGAACCGCTACGGCCCCCGCCCCGTGCTCCTGCTGCGCGTCCCGACCGGGCCCGCCCGGGCCGCCCTCGCCGCGCTGACCGGCTGGCGGCCCGCACGGCGCGAACAGGACACCGCCTCCTCGCTGGAGGACGCCCTCAAGGAAGTGGGCCGGCTCGTCCGGGCCCGGCCCCGCACCGCGCGCGCCCCCGACACCCAGCGCGTCCTGCTCGTCGTCGGCCGCCGCCCGCCCGGACTGCCCGAGCAGCACGAGGTGGTGCCCGCCTGCCCCCTCGGCGCCGACTGGCGCGCCGAACTCGACGCCCTGCGCGCCCGGGACGTCCGGGTCCTCGCCCGCGCGGACCCGGACACCGGCCCGAAGGGCCCCGTACACCGCTACACCGCGTCCGCGTGGGACGCGCTCGGGGCCGGCGGCGCCTTCCGCCCCGGCTCCGACACGGCGGACGACGTGGCCGACACCCTCGCCCCGCCCTGGCGGTGGGACGGCCCGCCCTGCCCGCTGGCCCTCGCGACCCCGCTGCTGTGACCGACCGCTCCGGTACGAGGAGAGACACATGACCGATCCGTACTACGACCCCAACGAGCCCCCCGAGGACGCCGTCGGGCCCTCCGAACCGCCGGGTCACACCGCCTCGTCCTCCGACCCCGACGCCACCACCGCCCCCTGGGGCAGCCTGCCCCCGCAGCCCGACACCACCGCCGCGTACGGCCCGGGGCCGTCCTCGTACCCCTCGGCCGACGGGCATCTCGAACCCCTGCCGATCCCGGTCGCCCCCACCGGAGTGGAGAACCCGGCGTCCGACCGCGTCCGCATCGGGCTGTGGGGGGCGCCCCGCTCCGGCAAGACGACCTACCTCGCCTCGATGGCCATCGCGGCGATGCAGCAGCAGCGCCACAGCCGCTCCAACTGGGTCATCGGCGGGATGAACCCGGAGTCCATCGAATTCCTCAACGACGGCGTCACCCAGCTGGCGATCCAGCGCCGGTTCCCGGACGCGACCGTGGGCCTCCAGCCCCTGTCCTGGTCCTTCCAGGGGGACGAGCCGACGGCGGGGCCGTTCCGGAGGAACCGGGAGACCGGATTCATCCTGGAGGTCCAGGACGTCACCGGCGAGGCGTTCCGGGGCGACGAGGCCAACGCCCTGCGGCCCAGGGTCCTCGACCAGCTGGCCCGCTCCCAGGGGCTGATCTACCTCTTCGACCCGCTGCTCGACAGCCAGCGGGCCGGGGAGGGGCTCAACTTCCTCTACTCGATGCTCACCGAGCTCAACGCCCGGGTCCGGGACGCCGGAAAGCTCCACCGCAACCGGCTGCCCCACCACGTCTCGGTCTGCATCACCAAGTTCGACAACCCCGAGGTGTTCCGCCCGGCCGTGGAGGCGGGCTGGGTGACACAGAGCCAGGAGGGCAACCGGCTGCCGCGCGTCCCCGGCCACCAGGCGGACCGCTTCTTCCAGTGGATGTGCGACGACGTGCGCGGCGCCAGCGCCCGCCTGGTGCGCGACGGCCTGGCCAACTTCTTCCACCCGACGCGCATCTCGTACTACGCGACCTCCGCCATCGGCTTCCGGCTCAACCCGCAGAACGTCTTCGACTACCGCAACTACCTGAACGTCGAGGTCGTGGACGGCGTCCGCCGCATCTGCACCTCGCCCGTGCCCATCAACGTGCTGGAACCGCTGATCGACCTCGAAAAGCGCATCCGGTCCGGCGGCTCGAAGCTGTGGCAGCGGTGAGCGAGGGCCCGGGCGCGGTCCCGCTGCCCGCCGACTGGGCCGTGCTGGGCAAGCGGCCCGGTCGCATCATGGGGTACGAGGTACTGGACGGCAGCCTGCCGCGGGACAGGGCCCAGCGCTACCTGTGGAGCGCCACCACCGGCACCCCGGACGGCCGCGATCCGGCCGGCGGCCTGCCCTGGCGGGTCTTCCTCAGCACCGCGGACGGCGAGGACCGGCCGGTCTGCGCGGTGGTCGACACCACCTGGGACGGTTCCAAGGACGGCACCGACACGCCCAGTTACACCTGGCGGCTGCTGCTCACCGAATGGCAGCCGGCCGCCCGGGCCGGGGTGACGTGGACCTCCCTCGACCGGGCCGCCGCCCGCACCGGGGCCCTGCCCGGCGCGGAGGCCGTCCTGCACGCCGAGCGCACCCCCGCCGCCGAACTCGCCGACACCATCGACCGGCTGGGCTTCGAGTGGGCCGCCGGAATGGCCGCCCTCCTCCTGGACGGCCGCCACCTCGTCATCACCGCCCCGCGCGGCGCCACCCTCCCGGGCATCGATGAACGGGTCCGGGTCCTCGACGCGGTCTGCGCCCTGCTGCCGTACGGCTGCCGCACCTGGCTCAGCGGCGCCACCTGGGCCGGGAAGACCGAGCACGCGCTGCGACTGGTGTTCGCCGGGTCCGCGCGCAGCGGGCAGCTGGAGACCCCGCTCGCCACCGGCCGGCCGCCCGCCCCGGGCGGCGACACGGCCCGTCGGTATCTCGCCGAGCTGCTACGGGTACGCGCCAAGCGGGAGTCGACCGCCGACGTCGTCGCCCACCTCCTCGCCGCCACCGCCCCCGTCCCGCTGCGCGCGGGCGCCGGCGCGGTGCGCCTCCTGGGCGAACTCGACCTCCTCGACTCCGTGCTGGACGCGGTCCGGCAGGGACGGGGCCAGGCGGAGGACGTCGGGCGGCTGCTCGCTCTGCACGCCCTGGAGGCCCTGGACGAGCAACGTCGGCTGGAGCTCGTCCGCTTCCTCGCCGACAGCGCCGGGCACGCCGACGGCGGCACCGCGGCGGCCGTGCTGACCCGCCACTGGACCCCGCAGGTCCCGGACCTGCTGGCCGCCGCGGTCCTGGCGCCGCCCGCCTCCCAGGAGACCTACGGCAAGGCCGTGGAGTACCTGGGACTGCTGCGCGGTCTGGAGGGGGCGGCGAACTCCGGGGCATTCGGCAGGCTCTTCACCACCCTGGCCACCGCACCTGGCCATGACCCCGTCTGGGTGGGGCAGCTCGTGTACCTGGTGGAGAAGAACTTCGGGTACTCCACCGACGCGGTCGACCGGGTCCTGACCGGCGTCCCGGCGGCCGGACGCGCCTGGGTGCGGGGGCTGTTCGGCAACCGGCCCTGCGAACCGGCTCCGCTGGACCGCCTGCTGGCCCTCGCCACCGAGCCCGGGAACGGCCCGGTCCCCGGCTGGCTGCGCTTCGCCGGCGCGCTCACCGGCCACCGTGCGGCCGCCGGCGCCACCGAGGCCGACGCCACCGCGTTCGTCGGGGACAACGAGGAAGCCTGGCGCATCGCCCTGGAGACCGCCCGCGACCACGGGCAGCCGGGCGTCATCGGCCCGCTGTGGCCCGTCCTGCGAGGCGTCCTGCGGTCCGGCCGGCAGGCCGAACTCCTCGCGCTGCTCGACGAGCTGGCCCGCCCCGGAGCGCCCGGGCTCCCGCCGGGCCCCGCCGCCGACGCGGACCTGCTGTGGCTCATCGGCCGGGCGGCGGACCCAGGATTCCGTCCGGCGGCCGCGCTGCCCCGGCTGCGCGGCATCACCGACGGGGCCCCCGCCCTGGACCGGTACACCGACACGCTCGTGGCCCGCACCGACGGCGACCCCGCCCTGCGCGACGAGGTGATCGCGGCCCTCCTCGGGGACCGGCCGGACCTCGCGCACGGCTGGCCCGTCCTCACCCGCTGGATGAAACAGCGGCCCAGCATCACCACCACCGTCGGTGAGGGCCTGGCCCGGCGGCTGATGGCCCCCGACTACGCCCACTGGCTCGACCTCGACCTCCCCACCGACCTGGTCAACGAACTGGAATACAAGGGGCTCGGCTGGCACCGGGCGGTCCAGCGGCTGCGGCTGGCCGTCAACGCCCGGGCGGAGCTGGACGAACTGGCCAGGATCATCATCAGCGGCTGCCCGCAGCCCACGGTCACCGGCCGTCTGCTGGACGAGATCGCCGCCCTCGTCAGCGACTACGGCTCCGCGTTCGGCTACACGCTGACCACGGAACTCGACCGGCAGCGGCCCGCCATGGGCCTCGCGGTGTACCAGGCGCTGGGCCGGGACGCCCGGTACGGCGAGCTGTGCGCCCGTCTCGTCCGCCACAGCAACCGCGAGGAGGTCCGCCACCGCCGGATCATCGGCGCCCTCAGCGCCCCCGCGCAGACCGCCCCGCCCCCCGGCCCGTACCAGCACCGCCCCTTCCCGCCCGCCGCCCCGCCGTCCGACCCCCAACCGCAGCCCTCCGCCGCCGACGGCCCCCAGGGCGCCCCGCCCCGGAGGCCCGACGGCCACCCCGCCTACCCGCCCGCCTCCGCGTACCAGGAGGAGCGCTCGTCCCGGTGGGGGTTCCGGTTCAAGAAACGGGGGGACGGATGACGGCGCTCGCGATCGACGCCGGATCGCGGTACGTGCGCCTCGCCCGCCTCGCACCCGGCGGCGGCCCCGAACCGGTCGGACTGCCGGGCGCGGTGCCCGGCGAGGGCCTGCCCGTGCCCGAGGCGGCGCGCGGCGACCGGGCCGCCGCCCTGCGCACCGCGTACGACGCCTACCTCCGGCACCACGACGCCCCGGCCCGGCTGCTCGTCGTCGTCCCGCAGCACGACCGGGCCGGCCACGCGCGCCGCGCCGCCGAAGCCCTCACCACCGCGCACGCCCGGGGACCGGCCCCCGACGTGCGCACCCTCGCCACCCCGCACGCGGTGCTCGCCCTGCTCCGGCACACCGGCGGCCTCGCGCCCGGCCGCTACGCGGTGTGCGACCTCGGCGCGGCCGCCGCCGAGGTGTCCGTGTGCGTCGTGACACCCGGCGCGGTGGCCGTCGCCGCCGCCTCCCGGAACGCCCCCGACGACGGCTACGGCGCCGGCTTCGACGCGGCCCTCCTCACCCGGTCCGGGCTCACCCCCGACGACGACACCCGCCGCGCCCTGGCCGCCGTCCGGGCCGAGCCGGGCGCCGGCCGCCGCCTCGCCCTCGTCCTCGACCGGGCCGCCCGCGACCCCGCACGCTTCGAGACCACCGCCGTCCACCACATCGCGGGCCGCCCCGTCACCGCCGGCACGGTCCGCGCCGCGCTGCCGCTGCTCACCGACGGCCTCGACCGGGCGCTCGCCGAGGCGCTGGGCCCCGCCCGGACCGCCCCGCTCGCCCTGGCCGGCGGCGTCGCCCGCTTCGGCCCCCTCCGCCCCCACCTGGACGCCGCAGGGCTGCCGCTCACCGCGTTCCCCGACGGCACCGACCCGGCCCATGCGGCGGTCCTCGGCGCCGCGCTCGTCGCCGCAGGACGCGTCGACCCGGCCGACCGCTACCCGTACGAGCTGTGGATCGGCGCCCACCGCACCGAGGCCGGCCGCCCCACGGACCGGGAACTGCTGATCAGCGCCGCCGGAACGCTGGAACCCGGCGGACCCCCCGTCTACGCCGAGGCCGACGGGCGGCGCGTCGGCGTCCGCACCGCGCCCGGCCGCCCGGTGCGGGTGCGGGTGACCGACCCCGCGAGCGGCGCCGGCGCCCCCCTCAGCCCCCTCACCCTGCCCGGCAGCGGCGAGACGGACCGCTTCCACGTGGGCGTCCGGCTCGCCGTCGACGGGACGGCGGCCCTGGTCCTGCACCCCCTCGGCGCCGGACCGCCCGGAGCGTTCCCGCTGGGCACCCTGCCGGCCGACATCGGCACCGACTCCAAGGAAGTGGGCCCGTGAACCACACCGCCCCCGCGCGGTCGCTCCGGCGCTGCGCCGCGCTGCTCACCGCCGCGCTCCTCGCCGCGCTCCCGGCCGTCCCCGCCGAGGCCGCGCCCGCCGCCCCGGACCCCACCCGCTCCGGGATATACCGGGCGCTCCAACTGGATCGGGAACCGGCCGACTACGCGATCCTCGTGGACACCTCCGGCTCCATGACGCGGGAGGGCCGGTACGACACCGTCCGCGCGACGCTGCGCCCCTTCCTGGACGGGCTCACCCCCGAGGACCACGTCGCGCTGTTCACCTTCGACTCCCGCACCGAAGCGCGGTACGTGGGCCCGGCCGGCGACACCTCGAAGATCATCGCCGCGCTCCCGGCCGCGCCCACCAAGGACGGCGACACCGACATCGGCGCCGCCCTGGACGCCGCCCTGAAGGAGGTGGCCCGCGACGACGCGTCCCCGGTCGCCTCGGTCGTCCTGCTCACCGACGGCGAGCACCGCCCCGCCGCCCACTCCCGCTACCCCAAGGCGTCCGGCCCCGCCTGGGACGCGCTCACGAAGCGGGCCAAGGGGGTCGCCGGCCGGACCGAACTCGCCGGATACGCCATCCCCCTCGGCGGCGGCGCGACCGGCGCCGGCCTCCTCGCGAACGTCGTCCCCGACACCACCGTCCTGCGCCCCGACGGCATCCAGGACCTCGGCGCCTACCTGGCCAGGGCCGGCGAACGCACCCGGGCCCGCAAGGCCGCGCGGCTCCTCGCCCCCGACATCGGCAAGGGCGTCACCGCCACCTGGCAGGACGGCGACACGCCCGACCTCGGCGACGGCTCCGCCACCAGGAAACTCACCCTGCGCTCGGCCACCGCCCACGTCCCCCTCACCGTCACCGGGCTGCGCGCCTCCGTCACCGGCCCGGACCTGACCGTCGGCGGACTGCCCGCCCGGCTCGCCCTGGAACCGGGCGAGTCGAAGACGTACACCCTCCGACTGCGCGGCCGGCTCTCCGGCGGCGCCCTGCCCTACCGCCGCACCGAGAACGCCACGGCCACCTTCCACCTGGCCGGCAGGGTCACCTCCAGCTGGCAGCGGCCCCTCGCCCCCGACATCCAGCTCAGGACCCCGGCGGCGATACGCGTCCAGCGGACGGACCTGCCGCTGCGGGCCGATGTGGGCTCCGCCGTGTTCCTGCCCGTCCTGGCCGCCGGGCTCGTCGTCCTCGTCCTCGCCGGCTGGCTGATCTGGCGGCGGACCAACCGCCCGCCGCTGCGGGGCGTGCTCCTGCTGGCCACCCCCTTCGGCGGCCCCCTGCCCGAACGCATCGAGCTGCGCGGCCGCCGGATGGCCCTTCGCCCCGCCTCGGCCGGCGGCCGGGGCACCGTGCACGGCAGGCGCAGGTCCACCCGCGAGGGCCCCCGCACCGATCTGCGCATCCGGTTCTCGCCGGACGGCACCGCCGCCCGCGAGAGCGGCGCGGTCTGCGCACCCGGCGCCGAAGTCGTCGTCAGCGGGGTCTCCTTCACCTACCTGGACGCGCCCGGCCAGGCCCCCGTCCCCGGATGGCCCGGATGACCGGGACCGCCCTCAACGTGGCCGCCACCCGCGTCGGCACCGAGGCGCTCGGGCCCGGTGTGCGGTCCGCGCTCTGGGTCCAGGGCTGCCCGTTCAGCTGCGCCGGCTGCATGGCCCCCGACTGGATCCCCTTCCGGCCCGCCCGGCAGGCAGCACCGGCGGAGCTGGCCCGGGAGCTGCTGGCCGACGCCCGGGTGACCGGACTGACCTTCTCCGGGGGCGAGCCGATGGCCCAGGCGGCCGGCCTCGCCGAAGTGGCCCGGCGCGCCCGGGAGATCCGCGACGTGACGGTGATCTGCTTCACCGGGCACCGGCTCGAACGGCTCCGCGCCCGGCCCCCGGGCCCCGGCGTCGGCGCGCTCCTGGCCGAGGTGGACGTCCTGGTCGACGGCGTGTACGTGGCCGCCCTGGACGACGGACGCGGGCTGCGCGGCAGCACCAACCAGCGCGTCCACCACCTCACCGGACGCCTCGCGGACACCGGTTACGACTTCGAGCACCGCACCCGGTCCGCCGAGATCGCCGTCAACGGCCCGGAGGCCCTGCTCATCGGCGTACCGCCACCCGGCCTGCTGGACGCCTTCGACCTCGCGGTCGACGCGGTCCGCACCCGTACCACGATCCCCGTGAGAGGACAGGAACACGATGAGCGGTAGGAAGCGCATCCAGGTCGACGAGTCCGAGTGGTACCGCATCCAGCGCAAGGCCCAGCAGCTCAAGGACGTCCAGCGCAACATCCCCGACCTCATCGAGGAGGTCCGCCGCAGGACGGGCGAGGACCTGGACCGGGTCTTCTCACGCGTCGAGGAGCGTCAGCAGCGGCACGACGCGGTCGTCCAGGGCCTCAGCGAGCAGACCCGCCGCCTTGAGGCCGACACCGCGCGCCGGCTCCGCGAGCAGGCCGCCGAGGTGCGCGGGGCGCTCGCCGCGTCCGCCGGGCAGATCCGCGAGGAGACCCGGCAGCACCTCGCCGACCAGCAGGAACGGACCCGCCGGGCCATCGCCGGGGAACGCGCCGAACGCCGCGCCGAAACCGCCCGGCTGGCCCGGGAGATCGGCGCACACACCGAGGACCGGGCCCGGGCGGACCGCACGGCACGCAGCTGGATCGCCGACGCCCGCGCCCTGGCCGCCGACCTCACCGAGGGCGGGCTGCACGAGCGCTACGCACCGGGCGAGCTGGACCGCCTCACCGGCCGGCTCACCACCGCCGAACAGAACGCCGCCGAGGGCAGGTTCGACGC
Organism: Streptomyces sp. NBC_00209; assembly: GCF_045206345.1. Classification (NCBI taxonomy): domain Bacteria; kingdom Bacillati; phylum Actinomycetota; class Actinomycetes; order Kitasatosporales; family Streptomycetaceae; genus Streptomyces; species Streptomyces sp. NBC_00209. The sequence continues at coordinate 5,847,057 of NZ_CP108121.1, forward strand.
CGCACTCGCCCTCGTCCAGGAGATCTGCCACTCCCTGAGCGAGCTGCGCGCCGACACCGAACAGCGCGAACTGGAGCGCTGCACCGCCCAGCTGGCCGCCATCGACGCCCTGGCCACCGTGGCCGGCGCGATCGAGGGCAGCCGCGAACAGCCCGTCACCGGACCCGACGGCGCCGTCCTGCCCGACTACACCGTGGACGTCGCCTACTGGTCCGAGGGCGACTGGGACCGGCTGCGCACCGAGGCCGCCGAGACCCTGGCCCGCGCCCGCGACGACGCCACGGGCACCGACGAACTCCTCGGCCTGCGCGACCGCGAGGCACCCCGTCTGGAGGACGAGCTCGGCGACACCGTGGGTCGGGCGACGATGCGCCACCTCGCCTCGCAGCTCCGGGTGAACCTGGCCGACACCGTGGCCCACAGCCTGAGCAGGCTCGCCTACTACGACTTCGTGGACGGCGAGTACGAGAACGCCGACCCCCGGGGCTCGTACTACGCCAAGCTGCGCCACGAGAACGGCAACGAGATCGTCCTCGACATCTCGCAGGCCGCCCCCGACTCCGGCGAACAGGTCGTCCGGGTCCTCTCCTACGACTACGACATCACCTCCGAGGACCAGCTCCGCGACCGCGCCGAGGCCGTCCGCCAGGCCCTCGCCGAGGACGGCCGGGCCGCCCCGGCCGCCCCCGAGGCCGAACCCGGCACCCCCGACCGCGGCTTCCTGGACATCGAGGCCCACCGGCAGCGCGGGGAGCAGGCCCGGCGGAGGGGGACGGGGAGCGGCGCATGACCCGGCTGGACAAGCCGCCCCGCCCCGCCGCCGCACCGGTCGTGCAACGCCTCGACCCGGCGGCCCTGCGCGGCGGCGAACCGTTCACGATCCTCTACGGGCCCGGCGCCGGCGACGTCTTCGTGGACACCGCCCACCAGGTCTGCCGGCTGGAGGAGGCGCTGTGGCGGCTGCTGCGCGCCGAGGGCTACGAGCGCATCGTCTTCAGCTCCACCGACCACCCCGTCTACTTCCGGGACACCGCGTCGCGCGACCTGTCCCGCCCCGGCGGCCGCACATCCGGCCCGCGCACGGGCGGCGGCACGGGGCGCCCCCTCATGCGTACGCCGGGGATGCGCGGGCCGATGGGAAACCTCCGGGTCACCGGCGCCGCGCCCCGCGCGGACAGCGCGCCGCTGCCCGCGCCCGGCCCCGCGCCCGGGGTCAGCGACCCGTTCGCCGTGATGACCCTGAAGGGCTATCTGACGCAGCGCCAACACCGTACGGCCGTCGTCTTCGCGCACGCCGAGGGCACCCTGCTCCACTACCGCGCCCAGCGCGAACTGGCCGGCGCCATGGACGCCTGGACCGACGACCACGGCAACGGCAACCTGTGGCTGATGGTCTTCCGCCGGTCCGGCCTGGACGAGGTGGCCCGGTTCGTGGAGTCGTGCCACGCCTACCCGGTCCTGGAGGCCCTGACCCGCCAGCAGGCCGCCACCCCGGGCCGCCCCGGCACCGCCAGGATCGGGCACCCGCCCGCCGCCGAGGTCGAGCGGCTCATCCACACCGTACGGCTGCGCACCGGACTCCGCGTCGGGGACTGGCGGGAAATGGACACCGTCGTCAAGGCGATGGGCAGCCACCCCCGCACGGCACGCGCCTGGCAGGCGTGGCTGGAGCAGCTGGCCGGCACCCCGGGTGCCGTCCTCGGCCCGGCGGCCGTACGCGACGCCTTCCCCGGCGCCACCGCGGGCGACCCCCGCAGCCCCTGGGACCGGCTGACGGCCATGCCGGGGCTCGACGTGGTGCGGGACCGCTTCGAGCAGTTGCGGGCCGAGGTCGAGACGGCGGAGGCGCTGCGCGCGGGCGGCCGGGCCGGCGTCTGCGAACCGCCCTCCCTGCACCTCGCGTTCACCGGCAACCCGGGCACCGGTAAGACCACGGTGGCCCGGCTCGTCGGCGAGATCTACCGCGACCTCGGACTCCTGGAGCGGGGCCATCTGGTCGAGGCGAAGATGAGCGACCTGGTCTCCGGATACGTCGGCGGGACGGCCGGGCTCACCGACGCCACCATCGACCGGGCCCTGGACGGGGTGCTGTTCATCGACGAGGCGTACGGGCTGAGCGACCAGCGCGACGGATTCGGCCACGAGGCCATCCAGACCCTCCTGACCCGCATGGAGAACGACCGGGGCCGGCTGGTCCTGATCGTCGCCGGATACCCCGACAAGATGACCGAGTTCCTGGACGCCAACCCCGGCCTGAGGAGCCGGATCGCCGAGGACAACATCCTCCGCTTCCCCGACTACCCGCCGCCCGCCCTGCACACCATCGCGCTCGGCCGACTCCGCGAGCGCGGGGCCCGGCCCGCCCCCGAGACGGAGTCCCAGCTCCTGCGGATCGTCACCGGGATGCACCGCACCCGCGACGGGTCCTTCGGCAACGCCCGCGAGATGCGCACCCTCGCCGACGCCGTCTTCACCCGCTGGTCCCACCGGGTACGCCGCCGGGTGGACGAACCCGTCGTCCCCGACGACCTGCCCGAGCGCTACCGGGACTACCTGGAACGCCCCGCGCCCGACCCCGCGCGGCTCCTCGCCGAGCTGGACGCGTACGTGGGCCTCGGCCCGGTCCGCGAGGTGCTGACCGGCCTCGCCAACCGGCAGCGGCTGCGCCAGGCCCACGGCACCGGCGAGCTGACACCCCCGCACCTGGTGTTCGCCGGGCCGCCCGGGACCGGGAAGACCTCCGTCGCCCGGCTCGTCGGCACCCTCTTCCGCGACCTGGGCCTGCTGCGCAAGGGGCACGTGGTGCAGGCGAGCCGGGCGACCCTGGTCGGCGCCTATCTCGGCGAGACCGCCCGGCTGGTCCGCCAGGCCGTGCAGGACGCCCTGGACGGGGTGCTGTTCATCGACGAGGCGTACAGCCTGGCCCACGACGTGCGCGGAGGGTACGGGCAGGAGGCGATCGACACCCTGGTCCTGGAGATGGAGCAGTGGCGCGGCCGGCTCTCCGTGATCGTCGCCGGCTACCCCCGTGAGATGGACGCCTTCCTCAACGCCAACTCCGGCCTGCCGTCCCGCTTCACCGAGCACGTCCCCTTCCCGCACTACGGACCGGACGACCTCCTGGAGATCCTGCGCCGGATGGCCGAGGGGCAGGGCTACACCCTGCACCCCGAGGTGCCCCGCCACGCGGGGGAGTGGCTGGCCGCGACCCGCCGCGCCGACCCGGCGGGCTTCGGCAACGCCCGGACGGTCCGCAAACTCCTGGAACTCATGGAATCCCGCCTGGCCGCCCGCTTCGCCCGGGCAGGCGAGGGGGCCGAGCCCGGGACCTTCAGCCGGTTCCTGCCGGAGGACGTACCGGCTCCGCCGCTCTGACGGGGCGCGGCACCCCGGCCGGCGCACACCGCGCGCCGCGCCGGGGCACACCGCGTCCGGCGCCCCTCACGGCGTCCGGTGCACCACCGACTTCCCGCCCCGGTCCCGCGCGTCCCGTTCCGCCAGTACGCGCCCCAGCGCCTCGTCCGCCGCGCCCAGCCGCCGTTCCATCTCCTCCGTCGCCGCCGCCACCTCGGCCAGCGCCACCCGGTGCTCCGGCGCCACCGCGCCCTCCGGCGCGCCCCCGGGCGCCGCCAGCGCGCCCGCCAGGTCGCGGTCCACCGCCGCGTACCGCCGCAGCGAGGCGACCCGGTCGCCCTGCGCCTCCCGGATGTGCTCAAGCCGGGCCTGCCGCTCCGCGAGGTCCGCCGCCGCGTCGCCGTGCACCCGCTCCTCCTCGGCCAGCGCGCGCTGCGCCGCCCCGGCCCGCTCCAGGACCTCCCGGGTGCGCGGGGCCAGGGCCGCGAGCCGGTCCTCGGAGAGCCGGACCAGCGCGTCGCTGCTGGTCCGCAGCGTCCCCTCGACCCCCGCGTCCCGCCCGCGCAACGCGGCCAGCCGCTCCGCGATGACCTCCTGCTGCTCCTGGAGCGCGTCCAGGGCGAGCACCAGCCGCTCCAGCCTCCGCAACTCGTCCACCTGGCGGCGCAGCGCCTCGTGCTCGGCGAGCCGGTCCCGCAACGCGTCCTCGGCCGCCGCCAGCTTCTCCAGTGCGGCGTGCGCGAGATCGGTCCGCTCGCGCTCCTCCCGGACCCGTTCGCGTACGACGGCCAGCCGGCGCATCAGCTCCTCCGTACCGCCGCCGAACGCCTCGCCCGGCATCGCCGCCGCCAGCAGCCCCGGAAGCGCCTCGGCCAAGGCCCCGGACTCCATGAGCGCGTCCTCCAGCAGGAACAGCGCCTCAAGGGCCTGCGTACCGCTCTCCCCGCCGTCGACCCGGCCCAGCGCCGCCCCCGCCCACCGGAAGGCCAGGCCGAGGACCCGCAGCGCCACCTCCGCCTCCGGGCCGTCCGCCCCGGCCCCCGACAGCGCGGCGGTGATCTCCTCCGTGGCCTCGTACACGACCCTCTCCGTCCCCCGGCTGCACATCCGCACCATCATCACATCACTCGAAACGCCCACGCGGGGTCCGTCCCGGCCGATACGATCGACCCACAACCCACCCGAACGCAGGGGGACTTCATGCCGGAAGTCGTGTCCTTCGAGGGGCCGGACGGCGCCTCGCTCCAGGTCGAGGTGCCCGACGACGCCCCCGGACTCGAACGCATCGCGCGCGACTCCGGCGAGGTCGTACGCGCCGGCCGGCGGCTGGAGGACGCGCTCGCCCAGACCCGCCCCGCCCTCCGCTCCGTGCTGGAGTCCGTGCGCGCGCTCGGGCCGGACGCGTACGAGATCGAGTTCGGCATGAAGTTCAACGCCGAGTCCGGCGTGGTGATCGCCAAGACCGCGATCGAGGGGCACTTCGCGGTCAAGGTCTCCTGGAACCGCCCCCAGGCGGACTGACCTCCGGTGTCGCCGGACTGGGAACGCCCGCCCTGGCTGGTCAGCGTACGCAGGACCGAGCACGGCGACCCGGTGGGCGCCGGATTCCTCGTCACCCCGCGCCACATCGTGACCTGCGCCCACGTCGTCGGCCCCGGCCGGGCCCCGGAGCCGCCCGCCCGGCCGGTCTACGTACGGTTCCAGCACGCCGCCCCGCACGACCCGCTGCCCGCGACGGTCGTCCCCGGCGGCTGGCACCCGGACACCGGCGACGGCACGGGCGACGTCGCCGTCCTCGAACTCGCCGCGCCCGCACCCCCCGAGGCCCTGCCCGCCCCGCTCCGCACCACCGGCCCCGGCACCTGGGACCACCGCTTCCGCGCCTACGGCTACCCCGAGGAGCACAAGCGCCGGGGCGTCCCGGTCCGCGGCGAGATCATCGGCCACGCCGGCAGCGAGTGGATCCAGGTGGAGGCGGGCCCGCACACCGGCTGGGGCCTGGAGAAGGGGTTCTCGGGCGGCCCGGTCTGGGACGTCGACCGGCAGGGCGTCGTCGGCATGCTCGTCGCCCGCGACTCGGTGACCTCCGTCGACCGGCGCACCGCCTACGCGATCAAGGCGGAGGCCCTGGCCCGCTACTGGCCCGGACTCGGCCCCCTCGTCCGCGACATGACGACGACCGAGGTCCGCGACCGCCTTGAGGCCCTGCTGTGGACCCCGCTCACCGAGGACGGCCGCATCCCGAGGGTGGCCGAGGTGGACCCGTACGACATCGGCGTCTGCCGCTCCAAATACAGCGACCCGGACCGGGGCGGCTCCGCCCGCGCCCCCTACGTGTGCCGCAGCCCCCAGGACGGCCGGCTCGCCGAACTCCTCACCGCCAGACGGTTCGTGCTGCTCGCCGGGCGCTCCAAGGCGGGCAAGTCCCGCACCCTGTACGAGGCGCTGGCCCGGGCCATGCCGGACGCCCGGCTCGTCGTGCCGCGCCCCGGCGACCCGGCCCGCCGGACCCTGGACGACCTCAGCCGCCTCAGCCTGCCCACCGGCTCCGACCGGGTGATGCTCTGGCTCGACGACCTGCACCGCTACCTCCACCCGGGCGGCCTCGACCTCCAGATCCTGGACCGGCTGGCCCGCAGGCAGCCCGCCGTGACGATCGTGGCGACCATCCCCGCCAAGCAGCGGGCCGCGCTGACCGCCATGGAGAACGACGTCGGCCGCATCGCCCGCACCGTCATCGACAAGGCGAGCACCGTCGAACTGCCCACCCTGCTGGGCCCCCAGGACGCGGAGGCGGCCCAGGAGATGTACCCGGGCGAGGACTTCGCGGCCCGGGGCATCGGCGAACTCATGGTCGCCGCCCCCAGCCTGGAGCGGCGCTTCACCGACGGCGCCGAGAGCTGCCCGGCCGGCTGGGCCCTGGCCCGGGCCGCCGCCGACTGGATGCGCATGGGCGTCAACGACCCGGTCCCGGACGCCGTCCTGCGCGAGCTCTTCGCCGGCTACCTGGCCGAGCACCACCCCGCGCTCGACGCCGACGACGCCACTTTCCGCACCGCCCTGGCCTGGGCCCGCGAACCGGTCGCCGGCACGATCGCGCTCGTCCACCGCACCCCCGGACCCGGCGGCTACACCGGCACCCCGTACCTGTCGGAGTACCTCGACAGCCGCGACGACGACCCGTCCGCCCCGGTCCCGTGGTTCGCCTGGAAGTACCTCGCCGACCGCCGCCCCGCCGCCGCACTCCTCCCCAGCGCCTACACCGCCCTCGTCCGGGGCGAGGCAGTGATCGCCGAACGGCTCCTGGAACGCATCGCGGACGGCACCGACGACCGCGACAGCGCCGCCTGGGCCGCCCTCATGCTCGGCGAGATGCACCTCTACCTCGCCGACTTCGACGCGGCCGCCCGGCTCCTGGAACGCGCCGCGGAATCCGCCGTGGACAGCGTCGTCCCGCTCGCCCGGGCCGTCCTGGCCGAACTGCTCATGATGTACGGGGACCGCGACCGCTCACGCCGGCTCCTGGAGAGCGCCGTCGCCGCCCGCGACCCCCAGCTCTCCCAGGTCGCCCAGGTCGGCCTGGCCACCCTGCTCTTCGCGGACGGCGAGGAGGAACGCGCCGAGCGCATCCTGGAGGCGATCGTCGCGGCCGGCGACACCGAGGCCGCCCCGCTCGCCCAGGCCCGCCTGGTGAGCGTCCTCAGCGGCGCCGACGGCGACGCCGCCGGAGCGCGTACGGGACAGCGCCCCGGCAGCGGCCAGGGCAAGGGCACCATGCGCGCCGGCGGAGCCCCGGCCGGGCGCACCGAACCCGTCGAGCAGCCCTGGTCGCTCTCCCGCGCGGTCGGCGAGTCCATGGCCGGCCAGGTCGCCTCGGTCGCCCAGGCCAGCCTCGGCTCCCTGCTGGTCAGCCAGGGCGACGTCGACCGCGCCGAGGAACTGCTGCGCTCCGCCCTGGCCGGTGGACGTGTCCACGCCGTGCCCCGGGCGCAGGTGGGCCTCGGCGAGCTGTTGATCGTCCGGGGCCGCAACGAGGAGGCGGGGGAGGTCCTGCGCGCCTTGATCGGCTCGGGCAACCCGCTCCTCATCCCGTACGCCAAGATCCTGCTCGCCGTGTCCCTGCGCCCGCGCGGGCTCATCGACCAGGGCATGGACCTCCTCCGCGAGGCCGCCGCCTCCGGCCACCCGGCCCAGGGCCCGCGCGCGCTCTGCGGCCTCGCCGAGTGGTACGCGAACGACGGCGACCTGATCTCCGCCGAGGAGTTCTTCGAGCGGGCCATCGCCACCGGCCACCCGGAGTGGGGCGGCATGGCCCGGGTCGAGCTGGCCCTGATGCTCGCCGGCGGCGGCGAGGGCCTGGACCGGCCCGCCGCGCTGCTGGACACCGTCATCGAGGCCCGCCACCCCGGCCTCTCCCCGCTCGCCGCCGCCGCGCTCGGCGACCTGCTCGTCCGGGAGGGCCGCATCGAGGACGCCGAGCAGGCGTACGGCCTCGCGGTCGCCTCCGGCCACCGCGACTGGGCCCAGGTCGTCCGCATCGAACTCGCCCTGCTCCAGGCGGCCCGGGGCGACAGCGCCGGCGCGGAGGCGGCCGCGGACCTCTTCACCGCGGTGATCGACTCCGGCCACCCGCACCAGGGGCCCCGCGCGGCCGACCTCCTCGGCGACCTCCTGGTGCGCGAGGGCCGCTTCGAGGACGCCGAGCACTCCTACCGCGTCGCCATCGACTCCGGTCACCCCCAGTGGTCGCTGATCGCCCGCATGGACCTGGCCGTCATGCTCGCCGACCACGGCGACTTCGAGGAGGCCGAACGCCTCCTCCTGGTGGTCGCCGCCTCGGACGACCCGGGCGCCGAGGCATGGGCGCGCGGCGTCCTCGGCGTCGTCCACCTCGGCAACGAACGCCCGGAGGAGGGCCGCGAGCAGCTGCGGGCCGCCGCGGACGCCGACGTGGGCGCCGCCTCCCAGTTCGCCCGCTTCCACCTCGCCAAGTGCCTGGCCGCCGACGGCGAGGACGAGGCCGCCGAGGCCCTGGTCCGCACGGTGGTCGACGGCGAACCCTCCCAGGTCACCGAGGTCGCCCGGGCCTGGCTCGCGGTCCGGCTGCTGCACCGCGACCCGGACGCCGCGCAGGCTCTCCTGGTCCGGGTGGAGGACTCCGGCGACGCGGAGGCCATCGTCGCCGGCTACCTCGGCGCCGGCGAATACCTGCTGGAGACCGGAGAGGTCCAGACGGCCGGCGAACTGCTCGAAGCGGCCCTGGAACTGGCAGGCCCGGACACCGCGCCCCGGATCGGCGCCCTGCTCGGCGTCGTCCGGCGCTCGGTCAACGACCTGGACCGGGCCCGCGCACTCCTGACGGACGCCCTGGCCGCGGGCGACCCGGAGACCGAACCGCTCGCCCGCCGCTACCTCGGCAGCACCCTCTTCCGCCTGGGCCTGCTCCCCGAGGCCGAGGAGGTCCTGCTCCCGCTGGCCCGCTCCGACGACACCGAGCACCGCCCCCAGGCCCTGCTGCTGCTCGGCCGCGTCCTGGCGGCGGACAACCGTCCGGAGGAGGCGTACCCCTGGCTGGAGGCGGCCATCGAGTGCGCCGCCGGCGACGGCGACACGGAGACCGGCGCCCGCCAGACGTACGCGGAACTGCTGCTCAGCGCGGGACAACGGGAGCGCGCCATGGAGATCTACCGGCCCCTGGTGACGGTGGAAGAGGAGGAGACGGTCATGGACGGCACCGCGCCCCCGGACACCGACCGCCCGACGCTCACCCTGCCCGCCCCCGCACCTCCCGCAGCCGCCCCGCACCCGCTTCCGCCGACGCTGCTCGCGCTGCTCGGCGATGTGGCGGACGCGGAGGGCGCCCACGAGGAGGCCGCGTTCTGGTACGGCCTGGCCGGCCGCACAACGACACAGGCCCACGGTTCCTGAGGAACCGTGGGCCTGTTGCTGGTGTCCGAGGGGGGACTTGAACCCCCACGCCCGATAAAGGGCACTAGCACCTCAAGCTAGCGCGTCTGCCATTCCGCCACCCGGACAAGGTGTCTGTCTCGCGGGCCTCGCCCGTTCCGACGTGGAAAACCATAGCAAACATTGGCGGGTGCTCGATCACGCCCTGTTCCGTGGGGGCCTTGGGTGCGCGGGCCCGGCGATGGAGGATGGGAGGGAGCACCACGGCGACAGGGAAGGAACCAGCGTGAGCGAGAGCAATGCGGCCCGGAGCGGCTCGGGCGAGACCGCCGAGAACGAGGTGGTGGACCTCTGTCGTGACCTGATCCGGATCGACACCAGCAACTACGGCGACCACTCCGGGCCCGGTGAGCGGGCGGCCGCCGAGTACGTGGCCGAGAAGCTGGCCGAGGTCGGGCTCGAACCGAAGATCTTCGAGTCCCACAAGGGCCGTGCCTCGACCGTGGCGCGGATCGAGGGCGAGGACCCGTCCCGCCCGGCCCTGCTGATCCACGGCCACACCGACGTCGTCCCGGCCAACGCGCACGACTGGACGCACCACCCGTTCTCCGGGGAGATCGCGGACGGCTGCGTGTGGGGCCGGGGCGCGGTCGACATGAAGGACATGGACGCGATGACGCTGGCGGTGGTGCGCGAGCGCATGCGCAGCGGCCGCAAGCCCCCGCGTGACATCGTGCTCGCCTTCCTCGCGGACGAGGAGGCGGGCGGCACGTACGGCGCCCGCTACCTCGTGGACAAGCACCCCGACCTGTTCGAGGGCGTCAGCGAGGCGATCGGCGAGGTCGGCGGCTTCTCGTTCACCGTCAACGAGAACCTGCGGCTGTACCTCGTGGAGACGGCGCAGAAGGGCATGCACTGGATGCGCCTGACCGTGGACGGCACGGCGGGCCACGGCTCCATGACCAACGACGACAACGCGATCACCGAGCTGTGCGAGGCGGTCGGCCGGCTCGGCCGGCACACCTGGCCGGTCCGGGTGACCAAGACCGTGCGGTCCTTCCTGGACGAGCTGTCGGACGCGCTCGGCACCCCGCTGGACCCGGAGGACATGGAGGCCACCCTCGCCAAGCTGGGCGGCATCGCCAAGATGGTCGGCGCCACCCTGCGCAACTCCGCCGCCCCCACCATGCTCGGCGCCGGCTACAAGGTCAACGTCATCCCCGGACAGGCCACCGCCCACGTCGACGGACGCTTCCTGCCGGGGTACGAGCAGGAGTTCCTGGCCGACCTCGACCGCATCCTCGGCCCGCGCGTCCGGCGCGAGGACGTGCACGGCGACAAGGCGCTGGAGACCGACTTCGACGGCGCACTCGTGGACGCCATGCAGACGGCGCTCAAGGCCGAGGACCCGATCGCCCGCGCCGTGCCGTACATGCTCTCCGGCGGTACGGACGCCAAGTCCTTCGACGACCTGGGCATCCGCTGCTTCGGCTTCGCCCCGCTGAAGCTCCCGCCGGAGCTCGACTTCGCGGGCATGTTCCACGGCGTGGACGAGCGCGTTCCGGTCGAGGGACTGAAGTTCGGCGCCCGCGTCCTGGACCGGTTCATCGACCACAGCTGACCCGCGAGAGGCGGAAATCGCCAGGATGTACGCCTCTCACCGGAACGAGTGAATGGAGCGTTTGCCTCGTAGCCCCGTTACTTCCTCCTCGTTACAGGGGGTGCGGTCCGCGGCTGGGACCGTGTTTGCCAACTAGGAGGAATCATGATCAAGAAGATCGTCGCCGCTGCGGCTGTCACCAGCGGTCTGGTGCTCGCGGGCGCCGGCATGGCCGTCGCCGACTCGGGTGCCCAGGGTGCCGCCATCGGCAGCCCCGGCGTGCTCTCGGGCAACGTCATCCAGGTTCCCGTCCACGTTCCCGTGAACGTGTGCGGCAACACGATCAACGTGATCGGGCTGCTGAACCCGGCCTTCGGCAACGTCTGCGTCAACGACTGACGTTGCGCGTCAACCCGTAAGGGTTTGAGCCCGCTCGGCCCCGGACCGCACTCCACGCGCTCCGGGGCCGTCGGGTCCTTTGCCTCCGCACGGTAGTCCGGGGGTACTCCGGAAGGTAGAAGGCAGGAAACACCTATGCGACAGGTCACGCGAAACGGCCTGATCACCATGGCGGCCGCGGGGGGCGTTCTCGCCCTCGGCGGCGGCTACGCGCACGCCGACGCGGGAGCGGTCGGCGGCGCTTCGAATTCCCCGGGGGTGATTTCAGGGAATTCGGTACAGATTCCGGTCAGCGTGCCGGTGAACGTCTGCGGAAACTCCGTGAGCGTCGTCGGACTGCTCAACCCGGCCGCCGGAAACGCCTGCGGAAACGGTTCGGACGGCGCGTCCGCCGGCCGGTCCGGCGCCGCCTCGGGCACCTCCGGCAACCACGCCGGCAACCGGGCCTCCGACGAGCGGACCCGGGGGATGAAGTCGGGCACCGGCAAGCACCGGGCCGGCGGCGGCAACGGCGGCGGGGCCACCGCCCAGGGAACCACGCAGGGATCGCCCGGTCTGCTCTCGGGCAACCAGATCCAGGCGCCCATCGACATTCCGGTGAACGTCTGCGGCAACAGCATCGACGTCGTCGGCCTGCTGAACCCGGCGATCGGCAACACGTGCGAGAACGACAGCACGCCGCCGGTCGACGTTCCGGAGCCTCCGGTCCGCCACGTCACGCCGCCGACGCCCGAGAAGCCCACTCCGAACACGCCGGAGCCGCAGACCGTGCCGGAGGCGCCGCAGCTCGCCCACACCGGAGCGGGCGGGCTCGACCTGCTCATTCCGGCGAGCGCGGGCCTGCTGCTGGCCGGCGCGGGCACGGTGCTCTACCGCCGCGCGAAGGCCGCCGCCTGACGGCAGCGCCGCACCGGCGAGCACGCAGAGCAGGAAACGGGCCCCGCCATCGCGGGGCCCGTTTCGTGTGGTCGGACGGTCTGCGGCCGGGCCTTCCGGCTCACCACGTGGCCCGTAGCTGACGGATGATCCGGCGGCGCAGCCGCACGCGGCGGCTGCCGTCCCGGCGCAGCGTCAGACGGTCCAGCTCCCAGTGCCCGTACTCGGCGTGGTCGGTCAACAGGCGGGCCGTGTCCTTCCGGGACACCCCGCGTGGCACGTACACATCGACAAATTCGTATTCCGGCATCGAATCCATTGTGCGGGCAAGGCCCCGGTACGGATAGCGTCTGCCCCATGTCTGATGCTGCGCAGCCCACCGCTGCCGAGGTACGCGCCGCCGCCGATGCGGTCAAAGCCGCGATCGACCACCACCTCGCGGCGGTCGAACGCCGGTCGGGGGACGATGATCCCGCTGTCTACGACGCGTTCAACGCACTGGCCGCCGCCGCCGAGGTCTACGACGAACTCCTCTACGACCGCCACGACGAGGTCACCCCGTTCGAGATCCCGGGGGAGCAGGACGCCCTGCCGCCCTACAACGGACCCGACGAGCCGCACGCGCTCAGCGTGCTGATCCGCCGCGACTACGCGGTGGTGGAACCCCAGCGGCTGCTGGCCCAGGCCCAGCGCCTCGCCGACGCCGACCCGGACGAGCGGGAGGACGCCGGGGCGGCGGTCGTCGGCACCAGCGTGCACGCGGCCCTCGGGGTGCTCTTCGGGGAGTACGAGGCGGACGAGATCGCCTCCCGGCACACGGAGTTCGGCCTGGAGGAGGGCGACTCCACGCTCTGGGTCGCCGCGGCGGACGAACTCCCCGAACCGGGGGAGTGGCTGGCCGCCCCGTTCGATGACGCCGACCCCGAGCTGGTGGTCTGCCGCTTCGACGTCAGCGCGGTCTTCGATGACGACGACCTCGACGACGAGGCGGAGGGACCGGGGCACCCCGCCGGCTGACCACCGGACCGGAACCCCACAGGAACGACCGGAGGGCCCCCGCGTACGCGCCAGGCGTACGCGGGGGCCCTCCGGGCGCTCTCACCGCTCGGCGGGCTCCTGGGCCTCCTGGGACGCCTCCAGCAGGGCCCGCAGGCGCGTGCTGCGCTCCTGGGCGGGCACCTCGGCCACCGCGTGCGGCAGGGCCTGGTCGACGCCGTGCACCACGGACAGATGGCGCTCGCCCCGGCCGAACGCGGTGTAGACCCACGGCCTGCTCAGCCCGCGCGCCGCGTCGCCCGGCAGCACCACGACGGCCGCCGGCCACCGCGTCCCGGCCGCCTGATGGGCACTGAGCGCCCACGCGTGGCGCACGGAATCGGCCACCCGCTCCTGCGGTACGACGACGGGGGTCCCGGCACAGTCCAGGTGCAGCCCCTCCGCGTCGGCCGAGACGACCACGCCGGGCACCGTCCGCCCCGGCGCCGGGACATGGGCGACCCGGTCGCCCGGGTCGAACCCGCCGAAGCGGCCGGGGCCCGGGTTGAGCCGCTGCTTCAGCGCCTCGTTCAGCACCCGGGTGCCCGCGGCGCCGCCGTGGCCCACCGTGATGACCTGGGTGTCCTCGGACGGCACCCCGAGGGCGCGCGGCACCGAGTCGGCGACGAGCTGCACCGTGCGGTGGACCGCCTCGCCGGCGTCCCGGACCGGGACGATGACGACCTCCTTGCCCGGCGCCTCCACCTGGTTCAGCTCACCGATGCCGATGCCCGAGACCAGCTCGCCGACCGGGCCCGGGTCCGGGGTGCGGGAGGAGACGTGGGGGCAGGCGCGGGCGGCCAGCACATCGGCGAACACCTGCCCGGCGCCCGCCGAGCCCAGCACGCCCGGGTCACCGCTGAGGACCAGGCGGACACCGTCGCCCAGAGACTCCACCAGCATCGCGCCGGTCTCCACGTCCAGCTGGGGCGCGTCCAGCACGACGAGCAGGTCGAGCGCGAGCGCCCCCTCCTCGTCCCGCCCCGGCCCCTCGGTGCCCGACAGCAGCCCGGCGAGCGTGACGGCCGCCTCCGGGGCGCCGGTGTCCTGAGCGAGCCGCCGACGGCCGTCCACGCTGTGCGCGGCGCCCAGGGCGCGCAGGCCGAGCCCCCGGGCGGCGGCGATCAGGGCGGCCGGCTCGGCCCGGGCCGCCTCGCCGCCCGTGTGCGCGACGAGGCCGTGGGCGGCGGCCGCGCGGATCAGCTCGGCGGCCGAGGGCGAGGGCGCCGCGGCGGCCGCCTCCGACCAGTCCGCCTCCTTGTCGCCGCCGTTGACCAGCCGGGCCAGCCCGTCGGCCAGGCTCTCCTCCGCCAGCGCGTACCGGTCGAGCCCGAGGAGCACCGGGCCCGGCGCGACGGCCTCGGCCGCCCCCTCGGCGTCCTGCTCCTCCGGGTCCTCCGCGTCCACCTGGTCCTCCGGGCCGTCCTGGAAGACCAGCACGACGCCCTCCGCGACGGCGTGCTGCACGGCCGCCGCGGGGTCGCTCACGCCCCGGCCGGCCAGCGCCTCGCGCACCCGGTCCGCGTCCAGCGCGGTGTGGCCGCGGAGCGCGGCCTGCTCCAGGACCCAGCCGGTCAGGGCGGCGGTGCGGCGCTCGTCGTCGGGCCCGCAGGCCGCGCCGAGCAGCGCCCGGGCGAAGCCGTCCGCCTGCTCGGCCCCGACGCCGGGCAGGGCCAGCAGCTGCCAGGGGTCCTCGCGCAGGAGCTCGGCGGCCCGGTCCCCGAGCAGCGCGGCGGCGGATCCGCCCAGCGCGGCGGGGGCCCCGCCGGCGGACAGCACGGCCGCCACGGAGGCGACGCTCTCGGGCGAGGCGGGCCGGGGGGCGGGGGCGGACCCGGGGGCCCGTTCCCGTACCGGAGCGGGGGCGGGGGCCGCCCGGCGGGCGGGGGCCGGAGCGGGCGAGTCGTAGAACGTCGTGGCGGGCTGCTGTCCGCTCTCCACGGCCCGGACGGCCGCCAGCAGATCGGCCGCGGTCCCGCTCAGCTTCCCCCCGGCGTCGATGGGCCCGTCCTTCTCGGCCTTCCGCTTCTCGATCCGCTCCCGCAGCTCCCGCTGAGCGGCGATCTCGGCCTCGGCCTCGGAGGCCGCGGGGGCGCCTTCGGCGCCGGCCTCCGGGGCGGAGGAGTCGCCCGGCTCGCCGCCCGCCGCCGCGCCCTCGCCGGCCACGGCCTCGGCCTCCGCGTCGTCGTCGGCCGCCGGTCCTGGCTCCGCCTCGCTCGCCGCGTCAGCGGCACCGGCGGGGCCCGGATCGTCCGGGACGGCGACGGTGTCGTCCTCGGTGGCCGAGGGGCCGGGGGATTCGCCCCGGGGTAGCGCGGTCACAGCGTGCTCCAGTCCTGGTCGGGATAGCGGTGCACGGGCGCCGACACATCGTCCAGCGCCTGGCAGATCTCGTCAGGAAGACTAAGCGCCTCCACTGACAACGCCTCCGTCAGCTGCCGCGCGTTGCGCGCGCCGACGATCGGGGCCGCGACCCCGGGCCGGTCCCGGACCCAGGCCAGCGCGACCTGCGCGGGCGTGGTGGCCAGCCCGTCGGCGGCGGTCGACACCGCGTCCACGATGCGGCGCGCCGCCTCGTCCAGATACGGCTCCACGAAGGGGGCCAGCAGCTCGGACGCGCCACGCGAGCCGACCGGGGTCCCCGTGCGGTACTTGCCGGTCAGCACGCCCCGGCCCAGCGGCGAGGAGGGCAGCAGCCCGACGCCGAGGTCGAGCGCGGCGGGCAGCACCTCGCGCTCCACGCCGCGCTGGAGCAGCGAGTACTCCATCTGCGTCGCCGCCAGCCGGCTTCGCGCCCCGGGCGCGGCGAGCTGCCAGGTCGCCGCCTTCGCGAGCTGCCAGCCGCAGAAGCCGGACACCCCGGCATAGCGGGCGCGTCCGGAGGACACCGCGAGGTCCAGCGCCTGGAGCGTCTCCTCCAGCGGGGTCTCCGGGTCGAACGCGTGGAGCTGCCACAGGTCCACGTAATCCGTGCCGAGCCGGCTCAGCGAGGCGTCGAGGGCCGCCAGCAGGTGTCCGCGCGAGGCGTCGACCCTGCGGTACGGGTCGGCGACGCTGCCCGCCTTGGTCGCGATGACCAGGTCGCGCCTGGGCACCAGGCCGTCCACGAGCCGCCCGAGCAGATACTCGGCCTCGCCGCCCCCGTACACATCGGCCGTGTCGACCAGCGTGCCGCCCGCCTCCCAGAACACCTTCAGCTGCTCGGCAGCGTCGTGCTCGTCGGTGTCCCGGCCCCAGGTGAGGGTGCCGAGCCCGATCCTGGACACACGAAGGCCGGTGCGGCCCAGATGCCTCTGCTCCATGGGCGCTGAGATTACAACCGGCGTGGGGCCGCCCCCTGCCGGATCAACTTCCCGCGCGCTAGAGTCCGGAACTCAGGGACGTTACTGATCGGTAAGGGGTTCGGCTATGCGGCTCGGCATCAATCTCGGCTACTGGGGCGCGGGGATGGACGGCGACAATCTCGCCGTCGCACAGGAGGCCGACCGGCTCGGCTACGACGTCTGCTGGGCGGCCGAGGCGTACGGCTCCGACGCGCCGACCGTGCTGGCCTGGGTGGCCGCGCAGACGGAGTCCATCGACGTCGGCTCCGCCATCCTCCAGATCCCGGCGCGCCAGCCCGCGATGACGGCCATGACGGCGGCCACGCTCGACTCCCTGTCCGGCGGCCGGTTCCGGCTCGGCCTGGGCGTGTCGGGCCCGCAGGTCTCCGAGGGCTGGTACGGCGTCAAGTTCGACAAGCCGCTGGCCCGCACCCGGGAGTACGTGGACATCGTCCGCAAGGCGATGACCCGTGAGCGCCTCGCGTACGAGGGGGAGCACTGGACGCTCCCGCTGCCGGACGGCCCGGGCAAGCCGCTCAAGCTGACCGTGCACCCGCAGCGCGAGCACATCCCGCTCTACATCGCCGCGATCGGCCCGAAGAACCTGGAGCAGACCGGCGAGATCGCCGACGGCGCCCTGCTGATCTTCCCGTCGGCCGAGCACCTGGAGGAGACCGCGATCAGCCGGCTGCGGGCCGGCCGGGAGAAGGCCGGGAAGACGATGGAGGGCTTCGACGTCTGCCCGACCGTCCCGCTCGCCATCGGCGACGACATCCCCGGCCTCGCGGACATGTTCCGCCCCTACACCGCGCTGTACGTCGGCGGCATGGGCAGCGCCAAGCAGAACTTCTACAACCGGCTCGCGCAGCGCATGGGGTACGAGAAGGAGGCCGCCGAGATCCAGGAGAAGTACCTCTCCGGCGACAAGAGCGGTGCGGCGGCCGCCGTACCGCACCAGCTGATCGACCAGACCACGCTGCTCGGGTCCGTGGACCGGATCGCCGAGCGCATGCAGGCGTACGCGGAGGTGGGGGTCACGACCCTGACCCTGGCGCCGGCCGGCTTCACCCTGGACGAGCGGATCGCCGCGCTCCGGGCCGGCACGGACGCGCTGGAGCGGGCCGGGCTCGCGTAACCGGAAGAGGCTCTGCGGCCGTGGTGGGGGCTCGGGGGGTCCTCCCCGCCACGGCCGTCACGGGGAACAACGCGGGCGGCCCGGCGGGGTTACGGGTGCACGCAAAAACGGTTCGCCCGCCGCGGTCCCGCCGCCCCGCCCCGGCGCCACCCGTCCGGCCCAGCCGCCGCACGCTCCTGTTGCCCGCCCCGGCCCGGCGCATTTGACTGGCGCTCGGCGACGCCGGCACGGAGGTGGCAGTGATGCTCTCGGCAAAGAACCTGTTCCAGGAGATCCTCGACAACGACGACTCGTTCCGGCTGTTCTGCTCCATCGCGGCCAGCGGCGAGTCCCAGGGCGGCTGGGAGAACGGCCGGATCGCGGCCCTCGTCCCCGCGAGCCAGCGCCCCCTGGCCCCCAAGGTCGCCCGGCACGGCGCCGACGAGGACAAGCACGGCCGGATCTTCAACGCGCTGCTCAAGAAGCGCGGCCTGGCCCCCGGGCCCGTCCCCCCGGACACCGACTACACGATGCTCCTGGAGAGCCACGGCATCGGACTCGCGCACGAGCAGCTGGGCCGCGACGAGCCCCTGACCGAGCGCGACATCATCACGTACCTGGCCCACAGCCGGGTCACCGAGCAGCGCGCGTCCGAGCAGATGCGGCTGCTGACCAAGCACTTCGCGGACCACCCCGGGCTCGGCCGCGCGGTCCGGATGATCTCGCACGACGAGGACAACCACCTCGCGTACTGCCACGAGGAACTGCTGCGCTTCGCACGGGCCGGGCACGGCCGCACGATCCAGCGCATCCTGCGCGAGTGCGCGCTCGCCGAGATCCGGGTCTACCGCGACGTCAGCCTCGCCGTCATGGACCACATGGGCCGGGTGCTCGGCTGGTCCCGCGCGAAGGCCGCCGTGCTCGCCGCGGGCATCCACGCCATGTACGCGTACGAACGCCTCGGCGGCTGGCGGCGCATGGTCAGCCTGGCCCCGCCCGCCCGGCGCGACGCCCTCGGCGGACCCCCGACGCCCGCGCCCGAGTACGCCTGAGAGGCGCCCGGGGCCGTCAGAGCCAGCCGCGCCGCTTGAACTGGCGGTACAGGCCCACGACCGCTCCCGCCATCAGCAGCAGCACCAGTGGGTACGAGCCGACCCACCGCAGCTCCGGCATGTGGTCGAAGTTCATTCCGTAGATCCCCGCGACCATCGTCGGCACCGCTGCCATCGCCGCCCAGGCGGAGATCTTGCGCATGTCGTCGTTCTGCCGCACCCCCATCTGCGCGAGATGCGCGGACAGGATGTCGGACAGCAGCCGGTCAAGACCCTCCACCTGCTCGTTGGCCCGGGTCAGATGGTCCTGGACGTCCCGGAAGAACGGCTGCGCGTGCTCCTGGACGAACGGCACCCCGGCCCCCGCCAGCCGGGCCATCGGCCCGGTCAGCGGGACCGTCGCCCGGCGGAATTCCAGCACCTGGCGCTTGAAGGTGTAGATGCGCGCCGCGGTGTTCTTGGAGTCGTCCGTCCCGCTCGGCGCGAAGACCTGCGTCTCCAGCTCCTCCAGGTCGACCTGGAGCTCGCCCGCCACGTCTATGTAGTGGTCCACGATCGCGTCGCTCACCGCGTACAGGACCGCCGTCGGCCCGTGCTTCAGCACCTCGGGGTCGGCCTCCAGACGTCGGCGTACGGCCGCCAGCGGCGCGCCCTCGCCGTGCCGCACGGTCACGACGAACGAGTCGCCCATGAACACCATCAGCTCGTGCGTGGTCACCGTGTCGCTGTCGTGGTCGTACAGCACCGGTTTGATCACCGCGAACAGTGAGTCGTCGTACACCTCCAGCTTCGGCCGCTGGTGGGCGGAGAGGGCGTCCTCCACCGCCAGCGGATGCAGCCCGAACTCGTGGCTGACGAGGTCGAACTCCTTCTCCGTCGGCTCGTGCAGGCCGATCCAGAGGAACGCGTCGCCGGACTCCCGCGCCTGGGCGAGCGCGTCGGAGAAGTCGGCGGGGCCCTCGGTCCGGCGTCCGTCGCGGTAAATGGCGCAGTCGACAATCACGGCGCGCATTCTTCCCTGCTTCCGGCCCGGTATGCACCTTTGGCCCCGCCGGGAGACCGGGCCGCGCCCGTACGCTGGACCGCATGCCCACCCTGATCCTCGTACGCCACGGACGCTCGACCGCCAACACGGCCGGGGTGCTCGCGGGCCGGACGCCCGGCGTCGCCCTGGACGAGCGCGGCGCCGCGCAGGCCGCCGCGCTCCCCGGACGGCTGGCCGCACTGCCGCTCGCGGCCGCCGTCAGCAGCCCCCTGCAACGCTGCCGGGAGACCCTGGAGCCCTTGCTGGCCGCCCGCCCGGACCTGCCGCTGCACGTCGAGGACCGGATCAGCGAGTGCGACTACGGCGACTGGTCGGGCCGCAAGCTCGCCGAGCTCACCGACGAACCGCTGATGACCGTGGTCCAGCAGCACCCCTCCGCCGCCGCGTTCCCCGGCGGCGAGTCGATGCGCGCGATGCAGGCCCGCGCCGTCGACGCCGTACGGGAGTGGAACGCCCGGATCGAGGCGGAGCACGGCGAGAACGCCGCGTACGTCATGTGCTCGCACGGCGACATCATCAAGGCCCTGGTCGCCGACGCGCTCGGTATGCACCTCGACCTCTTCCAGCGCGTCCAGGCCGACCCGTGCTCGGTCACCGCGATCCGCTACACGAGGCTCCGCCCCTATCTGGTGCGCCTCGGCGACACGGGCGACCTCGCCGGACTCGCGCCCCGCGAACCCGGCCCGGACGCCGGTGCGGCCGGGGACGCGGCGGTAGGGGGCGGCGCTGGGGCACCGTGATCGCCGCGCGCAGTAGGGTGGACGCGCCGTAGAACGCTTTCCGAGGCTCCGGCCCACCCCCATCTGCCCGTCGACTCTCAAGGGAGACAGGACGTGTCCCGTCAGGTGTTCCTCTACGACCCCCCGGACCGCTTCGTGGCCGGCACGGTCGGGCTGCCTGGACGCCGTACGTTCTTCCTGCAGGCATCCTCAGGCGGACGTGTCACCAGCGTGGCCCTGGAGAAGACCCAGGTCGCCGCGCTCGCCGAGCGCGTGGACGAACTGCTGGACGAGGTCGTACGCCGCACCGGCGGGAACTCCCCGGTGCCCGCCGTCGCCCCGATGGACGTCACGGACACCGCGCCGCTCGACGTCCCCGTCGAGGAGGAGTTCCGCGTCGGCACCATGGCGCTCGCCTGGGACGGCGAGGAGCAGCGCATGATCGTGGAGGCGCAGGCCCTGGTCGAGCTGGACGCCGACTCCGTCGAGGACCTGGCCGAGGCCGAGGAGCGGCTGCTCCAGGACGAGGAGAACGGCCCGCCGATGCTCCGCGTCCGGCTCTCCGGCGCCCAGGCCCGCGCCTTCGCCAAGCGCGCCCTGGACGTGGTGAACGCCGGCCGCCCGCCCTGCCCGCTGTGCAGCCTGCCGCTCGACCCGGAAGGACACGTATGCCCGCGCCAGAACGGATACCGCCGGGGCGCCTGAGCGACGCGGAGCAGGTCGCCCTGCTGGCCGAGGGCACGCTCACCGTCCTCGGGCAGGTCCGCGGCGCGTCCAACGCGGTGCTGTACTGCTCCGTCGCCCACGAGGGCGAGGAGGCGTACTGCGTGTACAAGCCCGTGGCCGGCGAGCAGCCGCTCTGGGACTTCCCCGACGGCACCCTCGCCCAGCGCGAGGTGGCCGCCTACGAGGTCTCCGAGGCCATGGGCTGGGGCCTGGTCCCGCCGACCGTGCTGCGGGACGGGCCGTACGGCCAGGGCATGTGCCAGCTGTGGATCGAGGCCGAGGAGCCGGGCGAGGACGAGCCGGGGCTGCTCGCGCTGGTCGAGGACGAGGAGCCCGGCGAGGGCTGGAAGGCTGTCGCGTTCGCCGAGGTGGGGGAGGGGAAGACCGCCCTGCTGGTGCACGCGGACGACCCCCGCCTGCGGCGGCTTGCCGTCCTGGACGCGGTCATCAACAACGGCGACCGCAAGGGCGGCCATCTGCTGCCCGCGCCCGGCGGCCGGCTGTACGGCATCGACCACGGGGTGACCTTCAACGCCGACGACAAGCTGCGCACCCTGCTCTGGGGCTGGGCGGGCGAGCCCCTGACCCCCGAGGCCGTCGGGGTCCTGGACCGGCTGGCCGCCGCCCTGGAGCCCGGCGCGGGCCTGGTCACCCGGCTGGCCGAACTCATCACGGCGGCCGAGATCGAGGCCCTGCGGGCCCGGGTGGCCGGCCTGCGGACGACCGGGCTGCACCGGGAGCCCAGCGGCGAATGGCCCGCCATCCCCTGGCCGCCCGTCTGACGGCCGGTCCACCCCGATGCACGCCGGGCGCGGCGGCGCAAGAGTGCCTCTTCGGTCAGGATCACCCCTCCGGTTCGTATCCGGAAGCCGCATCCGGTTACGCTCGTGGCATGCATGCCTGGCCCGCTTCTGAGGTCCCCGCCCTGCCCGGCAAGGGCCGCGACCTTCGGATCCACGACACCGCGACCGGCGGACGGATCACCCTTGACCCCGGTCCCGTCGCCCGCATCTACGTCTGCGGCATCACGCCGTACGACGCGACCCATATGGGTCATGCGGCGACCTACAACGCGTTCGACCTCGTTCAGCGCGTGTGGCTCGACACCAAGCGGCAGGTTCACTATGTCCAAAATGTGACGGACGTGGACGACCCGCTGCTGGAGCGGGCCGTGCGCGACGGACAGGACTGGACCGAGCTCGCGGAGCGCGAGACGGCCCTGTTCCGCGAGGACATGACCGCGCTCCGCATGCTCCCGCCGCGGGACTACATCGGAGCCGTCGAGGCGATACCCGGCATCGTGCCGCTCGTGGAACGGCTCCGCGACGCGGGCGCCGCCTACGAGCTCGACGGCGACATCTACTTCTCCGTGGACACCGACCCGCACTTCGGCGAGGTGTCGAACCTCGACGCCGAGGCCATGCGCCTGCTCTCCGCCGAACGCGGCGGCGACCCGGAGCGCCCCGGCAAGAAGAACCCGCTCGACCCCATGCTCTGGATGGCCGCCCGCGCGGGCGAGCCCCGCTGGGACGGCGGCTCCCTCGGCGCCGGACGCCCCGGCTGGCACATCGAGTGCGTGGCCATCGCCCTCGACCACCTCGGCATGGGCTTCGACGTCCAGGGCGGCGGCTCCGACCTCGCCTTCCCGCACCACGAGATGGGCGCCTCGCACGCCCAGGTGCTCACCGGCGAGCACCCCTTCGCCCAGGCGTACGTGCACGCCGGCATGGTCGCTCTGGACGGCGAGAAGATGTCCAAGTCCAAGGGCAACCTCGTCTTCGTCTCCGCGCTCCGCCGCGACGGCGTGGACCCGGCCGCGATCCGCCTGGCCCTGCTCGCCCACCACTACCGCTCCGACTGGGAGTGGACCGACCAGGTGCTCGCCGACGCCGTGGCCCGGCTCGACCGCTGGCGCGCCGCCGTCTCCCGCCCCGACGGGCTGTCCGCCGACGCCCTGGTCGAGGAGGTCCGCGCGGCCCTCGCCGACGACCTGGACGCCCCGGCCGCGCTGGCCGCGGTCGACCGCTGGGCCGAGCGGCAGACCGCCCAGGGCGGTACGGACGAGGGCGCGCCCGGCCTCGTCTCCCGCACCGTGGACGCGCTCCTCGGCGTGGCCCTGTAGCTCTTTTTTCGTAACTCTCCGTCGTAGCAGCCGACTTCACCGGCCCCGGACTTCTTCATGAAGTTCGGGGCCGGTTCCGTTTTGTCCATGGTCAAATGCTCGGTGCTGCGCTAAAAGCGCTCTATGCAATCATCAACGCGCATCAGATCGGCGGTAGTTGCAGCGCTGCTGGGACTCCTCGCCGTACTCACCGGACCGGGTGCCGCCCGCGCCGACGACACGGCGGAGCCCGCCGGGACGACGGTCGGCGATCTCACCGGCTTCAAGGCCGACGGGGCCGTGTACCGCCTGACGGCGGGGGACGCGGCGGCCCGGGTCAGCTTCGTCTCCGAGGAGACCTTCCGCATCGAACTCGCCCCCGACGGCACCTTCGAGGACCCGGCCGGCGACGCCATCGTGCTCCCGCAGGGCGCCCCGCCCCGCACCCGCTGGAAGGAGCGCGGCGACCGCTACGAGCTGTCCACCCGGAGCGTCACCCTCCGTGTCTACAAGTCGCCTTTGCGGTTCGCCTTGTACCGGGCCGACGGCAGCCAGGTCTGGTCCGAGGCGAAGGGGCTGAGCTGGGACGCCGAGCAGACCACCCAGACCCTGGCGCGCGGCGCGAACGAGCAGTTCTACGGCGCCGGGATGCAGAACGGGCGGGGCAACACCTCGCACCGGGACAAGACCGTCGAGGTGGGCGTCGATTACAACTGGGAC
Source organism: Streptomyces sp. NBC_00209 (assembly GCF_045206345.1). Taxonomy (NCBI): domain Bacteria; kingdom Bacillati; phylum Actinomycetota; class Actinomycetes; order Kitasatosporales; family Streptomycetaceae; genus Streptomyces; species Streptomyces sp. NBC_00209. The sequence goes on from NZ_CP108121.1 coordinate 5,871,028, forward strand.
GACGGCGGCCACCCCAACTCGGTGCCGTTCTACCTCTCCTCGGCCGGCTACGGCGTCTTCCGCAACACCTTCGCGCCGGGCACCTACGCCTTCGACGACCCGGTGACAACCAGCGAGAAGGAGCGGCGCTTCGACGCGTACTACTTCGCCGGTGACAGCGCCAAGGACGTCATCGGCCAGTACACGCAGCTCACCGGCAAGCCGTTCCTGCCGCCCGTCTACGGCATGGAGATCGGCGACGCCGACTGCTACCTGCACAACGCCAACCGGGGCGAGCGCCACACCCTGGACGCGCTGAAGGTCGCCGACGGCTACCTCGACAACGACATGCCCAACGGCTGGATGCTCGTCAACGACGGCTACGGCTGCGGTTACGAGAATCTCGCCGAGACCGCGAAGGGCCTCCAGGACCGGGGCATGCAGGCCGGGCTCTGGACCGAGGACGGCATCGACAAGCTCGGCGACCAGGTCAAGGCCGGGCAGCGCGTGGCCAAGCTGGACGTCGCCTGGGTCGGTGACGGCTACAAGTTCGCGCTCGACGGCTGCAAGGACGCGTACAAGGGCATCGAGGCCAACAGCGACGCGCGCGGCTTCACGTACGCCCCCGAGAGCTGGGCCGGTGCGCAGCGCTGCGGCGTCCAGTGGTCCGGCGACCAGTACGGCACCTGGGACTACATCCGCTGGCAGATCCCGACCTACGCGGGCGCCACGATGTCCGGCCTCGCCTACACCACGGGCGACGTCGACGGCATCTTCGGCGGCAGCGCCAAGACGTACACCCGTGACCTCCAGTGGAAGATGTTCCTGGGGACCACGATGACCATGGACGGCTGGGCCGCCAGCGACAAGCAGCCCTTCCGCTACGGCGAGCCGTACACCTCCATCAACCGCGACTACCTCAAGCTCAAGGAGTCGCTGCTGCCCTACCAGTACTCCTACGCCCACGAGGCCACCAAGACCGGTGTCGGCATGGTCCGCCCGCTGGTCCTGGAGTACCCGGACGACCCGAAGGCCGCGACCGACGCCGCGAAGTACGAGTTCATGTCGGGCGAGGACTTCCTCGTCGCGCCGGTCTACGAGGACAGCACCGAGCGCGACGGCATCTACCTGCCGAAGGGCACCTGGACCGACTACTGGACCGGGCGCACCTACCAGGGCCCCGTCACCCTCGACGACTACAGCGCCCCGCTGGACACCCTGCCGCTGTTCGTGAAGGCCGGGGCGAGCGTGCCGATGTGGCCGGGCATCCGCTCGTACACCGACCGCACCGCCTCCTCCCCGCTCGCCTGGGACATCTACCCGCAGGGCCGCTCCTCGTTCACGCTGTACGAGGACGACGGCGTGACCCGTGAGCACCGCGACGGCGCGTACGCCACGCAGACCGCCGACGTCCGCGCACCCGCCCGGGGCTCCGGGGACGTGACCGTGGACATCGGCGCCGGCAAGGGCACGTTCCAGGGCAAGCAGAGCAGCCGCCCGTACGAGTTCACCGTGCACACCGGCTCCGAGCCGAGCGCGGTACAGCTCAAGGGCAAGCTGCCCCGCCTCAGCTCGGCCGCCGCGTACGCGAAGGCGAAGCAGGGCTGGTTCTACGACCGGGACGACCGGGGCGGTGTGGTGAAGGTCAAGACCGCGCCGCTGCCCACGGACCGGACGTTCTCCGTGCGGCTCAAGCACACCAGCGCGGTCGGCGGCCGGAACGCCACCGCCACGGCCGCCGTCACCGCCCCACGCGGCCAGGAGACCGGCGCGGGCGCCCCGAGCACCGTCGCCGTCGATGTGACGGCGGGCCGGGCGGACGTCACGGACGCGTCCGTCACGCTCGACGTCCCCGAGGGCTGGCAGGCCACCCCCGCAGCGCCCGTGCAGCGGATACCGGCGGGCACCACCCGCCGCGTCGAGGTCCGGGTCACCCCGGCGAAGGACGCGAAGGCGGGGGAGGCGCGGCTGACCGCCCTCGCCCGCTACCGGTCGGCGGACGAGTCCCGCACCGCCACCGAGCGGCTCGCGGTCTCCGTCATGCCCGCCCCGCCCAGCGGTGAGACCTGGGCGAGCGACATGGAGTGGCTGACCGCGACCAACGGCTACGGACCCGCCGAACGCGACCGCAGCAACGGCGAGTCGGGCGCGGCCGACGGGCACCCGCTCACGCTGGCCGGGAAGACGTACGAGAAGGGGATCGGCACCCACGCCGACTCCGACATCGAGGTCTACCTCGGCGGCCAGTGCTCCCGGTTCACCGCGGACGCCGGCATCGACGACGAGATCGACGGGTACGGCGAGGTCGCGTTCTCCGTGGAGGCCGACGGCAAGGTGCTGTGGACCTCGCCGAAGGTGACCGGGGCGTCGGAGACCGTACCGGTCGATGTGGCGCTCGACGGGGCGCGGCACGTACGCCTGAAGGTCACGGACACCAACGGGTCCAAGACCGGTGACCACGGCGACTGGGGCGCGGCGCGCTTCGTCTGCTCCTGAATGACGGTCATCCAGCACAGGAGCCGGACGGGTTCGCACCCGCCCGGCTCCGTGCCGCGCTCAGTCCTGCGACGGGGGGCCGTCGGCCCCGTCACCGTCCGCCGGGCCACTGCCCGGGCGGTCAGTGTCCGGCTCGTCGTCGGACGCCCCGGCCGGGCCGCCGTCCGCGTCCGTGGCCCGGTCGCCGGGCCCATCGGCCGGTGGCCGGCCGGTCGCCGGACGGCCGGGACCCTCGGGCTGCGCCGGACCGCCCGGCTGGCCGGGCCCCGGTTTCGGCGGTCTCGTCCGGCCGCTCGACGTGTCCCGGAGGTACGTCGCGTCGCCGCTCTCCGTGGCATGGCCGCCGGGCGGCGGCGCGGAGCCCGGTTCGCGGCGCCGGAGATAGCGCTCGAACTCGCGGGCGATGGCCTCGCCGCTCGCCTCGGGCAGCTCGGCGGTGTCCCGGGCCTCCTCAAGGGTCTGCACGTACTCGGCCACCTCGCTGTCCTCGGCGGCCAGCTGGTCGACGCCGACCTGCCAGGCGCGCGCGTCCTCCGGCAGCTCGCCGAGCGGGATGCGCAGCCCGATCAGGTCCTCAAGCCGGTTCAGCAGGGCCAGCGTCGCCTTGGGGTTGGGCGGCTGCGACACATAGTGCGGCACCGCCGCCCACAGGCTCACCGCGGGCACCCCGGCATGCGTGCACGCCTCCTGGAGGATGCCGACGATGCCGGTCGGACCCTCGTACCTGGTCTCCTCCAGGTCCATGGTGCGGGCCAGGTCCGGGTCGGACGTCACCCCGCTGACCGGGACCGGGCGGGTGTGCGGGGTGTCGCCCAGCAGCGCCCCGAGCACCACGACCATCTCGACGCCCAGTTCGTGCGCGAAGCCCAGGAGCTCGTTGCAGAACGAGCGCCAGCGCATCGACGGTTCGATGCCCCGGACCAGGACGAGATCGCGGGGCTTGTCCCCGCCGACGCGGACCACGGAGAGCCGGGTCGTCGGCCAGGTGATCTTGCGTACCCCGTTGTCCAGCCACACCGTCGGGCGGTTGACCTGGAAGTCGTAGTAGTCCTCGGCGTCCAGCGCCGCGAACACCTCGCCCTTCCACTCCCGGTCCAGATGCGCGACCGCTGTGGAGGCGGCGTCACCGGCGTCGTTCCACCCCTCGAACGCGGCCACCATGACCGGGTCGATCAGCTCGGGCACACCCTCGAGCTCGATCACCCCAGCCTCCTTCCGAAGTTCCCTTGCGTACGGACCAACCTTACGGCCTGCGGCCTCCCGGAACGCAGCCCCCGTGCACGGCCGGATGGTTCGTCCGGTACAACGGCGCACCATCGATACATCCGAGCTGTCGGTGGAAAAATCCCGCCTCTCTCTGGACTTGCGCCCTCAGGGGCGGCTATACATCGGATGACCGGAACAGAGGTCCGATGTTATTTCTCCTGGGGGCGCGCATGAGTCAGACCGTCACGGATTTCGAGGTCCACGACATCCGTTTTCCGACCTCGGAACAACTGGACGGCTCGGACGCCATGAACCCCGACCCCGACTACTCGGCCGCCTACGTCGTCCTGCGGACCGACGCCGCCGGCGCGGACGGCGAGCCCGTCGAGGGCCATGGCTTCTGCTTCACCATCGGTCGCGGCAACGAGGTCATGGCCGCCGCGATCGAGGCCCTGCGCCCCTATCTGACCGGGCGCCCCGTGCCGCGTACGGCCGATGCCCTCGGCGCCCTGTACCGGGACCTCACGCACGACTCCCAGCTCCGCTGGCTGGGCCCCGAGAAGGGCGTGATGCACATGGCGGCCGGTGCGGTGGTCAACGCCGCCTGGGACCTGGCGGCCAAGCTGGCGGGCAGACCCGTCTGGGAGTTCCTGGCCGGGATGACCCCGGAGGAGCTGGTCTCCCTCGTGGACTTCCGCTACCTCACCGACGCCCTCACCCCCGACGAGGCGCTGGCCATCCTGCGCGCCGCCGAACCGGGGCGCGCCGAACGCGCCGCCCGGCTGCGCGCCGATGGCTACCCCGCGTACACCACCTCGCCCGGCTGGCTCGGCTACTCCGACGACAAGCTGGTCCGGCTCGCCAAGCAGGCCGTCGCCGACGGCTTCACCCAGATCAAGCTCAAGGTCGGCGGCCGGGTCGAGGACGACGTCCGCCGCATGGCGCTCGCCCGCGAGGCCGTCGGACCCGGCGTCCGAATCGCCGTCGACGCCAACCAGCGCTGGGACGTCGCCGACGCCGTCGCCTGGATGACCGCGCTCGCCCCGTACGACCCGCACTGGATCGAGGAGCCCACCAGCCCCGACGACGTGCTCGGCCACGCCGCCGTCCGCGCCGGACAGCCGGTCAAGGTCGCCACCGGGGAACACGTCGCCAACCGGGTCGTGTTCAAGCAACTCCTCCAGGCCGGGGCCGTCGACTTCGTCCAGATCGACGCCGCACGCGTCGCCGGCGTCAACGAGAACCTGGCGATCCTGCTGCTCGCCGCCAAGTACGGCATCCCGGTCTGCCCGCACGCGGGCGGCGTCGGGCTCTGCGAACTCGTCCAGCACCTCTCGATGTTCGACTACGTGGCCGTCTCCGGCACCCGCGAGGACCGGGTGATCGAGTACGTCGACCACCTCCACGAGCACTTCACCGACCCGGCCGTCATCGTGAACGGCCGCTACACCGCCCCGGCGTCCCCCGGCTTCTCGGCCAGGATGCGCCCCGAGTCCATCGCCGCACACCGCTACCCGCAGGGCCCCGTCTGGCAGGCCCGGCGCCACGACAAGGAGGAGAGCCGATGACCGGCACACGCGACTTCGAGGGGATGAACGCCCTGGTGACCGGCGGCGCCTCCGGCATCGGGGCCGCCGTCACCACCCTGCTCCTGGAACGCGGCGCCCAGGTCGCCGTCCTCGACCGGGACACCTCCGGCGCACCCCGGGGCGCCCTCGCCGTCGAGGCCGATGTCACCGACGACGCCGCCGTCCGCGCCGGGGTGGACCGGGCCGCCGCCGCCCTGGGCTCCCTGCACACCCTCGTCTCCAACGCGGGCATCGGCGCCATCGGCACCGTCGCGGACAACGACGACGCCGAGTGGGCCCGGGTCCTGGACATCAACGTCCTCGGCATGGTCCGCGCCGCCCGGCACGCCCTGCCGCACCTGCGCCGCGCGGCCGCCGAGCGCCCCGGAGCCGTATCCATCACGCACACCTGCTCCATCGCCGCGACGGCCGGGCTGCCCCAGCGCGCCCTGTACAGCGCGAGCAAGGGCGCCGTCCTCGCGCTCACCCTCGCCATGGCCGCCGACCACGTCCGCGAGGGCGTCCGCGTCAACTGCGTCAACCCGGGCACCGCCGACACCCCGTGGATCGGCCGGCTGCTCGGCCAGGCGGAGGACCCGGCCGCCGAACGCGCCGCGCTCAACGCCCGGCAGCCGCTGGGCCGGCTGGTCTCCGCCGACGAGGTGGCCGCCGCGATCGTCTACCTCGCCGGTCCCGCCGCGGCCTCCGTGACGGGCACCGCCCTGGCCGTCGACGGCGGGATGCAGGGCCTGCGCCTGCGCCCCGCCGGCAGCTGAACCCGCACCTCCCGCCATGCCCACCGGGTCCGAGCCGCGACCCCACACAGGAACGGGACACCAATGAGAGTGCGTACGACGAGTGCGGCAGCCTGTGCCGTACTGCTGGCCGTCACCGCCCTCGCGGGCTGCAACCGCGAGTCGTCGGACGACGGGGCGGGCGGCGGCAAGGTCGGCATCGACCTGCCGCGCAGCGACAGCGACTTCTGGAACTCCTACCAGAACTACATCAAGAAGGGCGTCAAGGACGGCGAGGTCTCCGCGCTCCCGCTGACCAACTCGCAGAACGACATCGGCAAGCTCGTCGCCAACGTCCAGACCTTCACCGACCAGGGTGCCAAGGCCGTCGTGATGGCCCCGCAGGACACCGGCGCGATAGCCGAGTCGCTCAACACGCTCAACGAGAAGAAGATCCCCGTCGTCAGCGTCGACACCCGCCCCGACAAGGGCGACATCTACATGGTGGTGCGCGCCGACAACAAGGCGTACGGCACCAACGCCTGCAAGTACCTCGGCGAGCAGCTGAAGGGCAAGGGCAAGGTCGTCGAGTTCCAGGGCGACCTGTCCTCCATCAACGGCCGCGACCGCTCCGAGGCGTTCAAGGCGTGCATGGACAAGGACTACCCGGGCATCCAGGTCTTCGAGCTGGCCACCGACTGGAAGGGCGACGTCGCCTCCGCGAAGCTCCAGTCCACGCTGGCCGCGCACCCCGACATCAACGGCATCTACATGCAGGCCGGCGGCGTCTTCCTGCAGCCCACCCTCGCGCTCCTGGAACAGAAGAAGCTCCTCAAGCCCGCCGGCACGGACGGCCACATCACCATCATCTCCAACGACGGCATCCCCGAGGAGTTCGAGGCCATCCGGGCCGGGAAGATCGACGCCACCATCTCCCAGCCCGCCGACCTGTACGCGAAGTACGCGCTGTACTACGCGAAGGCGGCCCTCGACGGCAAGACGTTCAAGGAGGGCCCCACGGACCACGACTCCACCATCATCAAGATCCCCAACGGCTACGAGGACCAGCTCCCCGCACCCCTGGTGACCAAGGAGAACGTGGACGACCCGAAGCTGTGGGCCAACCAGCTGGAGAAGAAGAGCTAGTTATGGACCAGGCACTCCCTCCCGCCGTACAGGCGGAAGGCGTCGTCAAACGCTTCGGACCGACCGTCGCGCTCGACGGGGTGAAGCTGACCGTCCGGCCCGGCGAGTCCCACGCGCTCGTCGGCCGCAACGGCGCCGGCAAATCGACCCTGGTCGGCGTCCTCACCGGCCTCCACAAGGCGGACGCGGGCACCGTCACCTTCGGTGGCGAGCCCGCCCCCGCCTTCGGGGACACCACGGCCTGGCAGTCCAGGGTCGCCTGCGTCTACCAGAAGTCCATGGTCGTCCCCGACCTCACCGTCGCCGAGAACCTCTTCCTCAACCGGTTCGAGGAGAACGCCCGCTGGATCAGCTGGGGCAGGCTGCGCAAACGGGCCGAGCGGCTGCTCGCCGCGTACGGCGTCGAGGTCGACCCGAACACCCGGGCCCGCGATCTCGCGGTCGAGCAGCGGCAGTTCGTGGAGATCGCCCGCGCCCTGTCCTTCGGCGCCCGGCTCATCGTCCTGGACGAGCCGACCGCCCAGCTCGACGCCCGGGGCATCGCGCGGCTCTTCGACAAGCTCCGTGAACTCCAGTCCCAGGGCGTGGCGTTCCTCTTCATCTCGCACCACCTCCAGGAGGTGTACGAGCTGTGCACCGCGGTCACCGTCTACCGTGACGCCCGCCACGTCCTCACCGCCCCCGTCGCCGAGGTCGCCAAGGAGGACCTGGTCGCCGCGATGACCGGCGAGCGGGCGGCCGGTGCCACCGCCTGGCACGCGGCCGGTGACGCGGCGCCCGACCCGTCCGCCGCACCCGTCCTGAGCACCGAACGGCTCAGCCTCCCGGGCCGGTTCGAGCCCCTGGACCTCCAGGTGCGCCCCGGCGAGGTGCTGGGCCTCGCCGGGGCGGCGGCCAGCGGCAACACCGCCGTGGGCGAGGTGCTGGCCGGGATGCGCAAGGCCGGCGGCGGCACGGTCCGGGTGCGGGGCAGGGCCGTACGGGCGGGCAGCGTGCCGGACGCGCTGGCCGCCGGGATCGGCTACATCCCGGAGGACCGGCACGAGCAGGGCCTCGTCCTGGAGCGCAGCGTCGCGGAGAACGCCACGCTGACGGTCGCCGACCAGCTCGGCCCCTGGGGCACCGTCCTGCCCTCCCGTACGCGGCAGTTCGCCCGGTCCATGATCGACTCGCTGGACATCAAGACCCAGGGCCCCGAACAGCCCGTCTCCGGGCTCTCCGGAGGCAACCAGCAGAAGGTCGTCGTCGCCCGCGCGCTGGCCCGCGACCCCAGCGTGCTCGTGGCGGTCCGGCCCACGGCGGGCGTGGACGTCAAGTCCAAGGACTCCCTCCTCGGAGTCGTACGCCGGGTCGCCGACGCGGGCAACGCGGCCGTCGTCGTCTCGGACGAACTGGACGACCTGCGGGTCTGCGACCGGGTCCTCGCCCTCTTCCACGGGCGGGTCGTCGCAACGTTCGACAGCGGGTGGACCGACGGGGAACTCGTCGCCGCCATGGAAGGTGTGGGGGAGAGGGAATGACCGGCACGGTACGGCCGTCCACGGCCGACGACTTCGACGCGGAGCTGAAGGGCTCCCCGGGCGGGAACACCCCGCTGAGCAGGCTCAAACTGATCCGGTGGAGCGACTTCTCGCTGGTGCCGGTGATCCTGGTGCTGATGCTGATCGGCTTCATCGTCTCGCCGGTCTTCCTCACCTCCGACAACCTGATCAGCGTCGTCCAGCAGTCCTCCGAGCTGAGCCTGCTCGTCCTCGGCCAGGCGCTGATCCTCATCTGCGGCCGGATGGACCTCTCGCTGGAGTCCACGATCGGCATCGCGCCGGTCGTCGCCATGTGGCTGGTGCTGCCCCCGGACGGCGGCCGCTTCGCCGGCCTCGGGCTGCTTCCCGCCTGGTCCGCGATCCCGCTCTGCCTGCTGGTCGGCCTGGCGATCGGCGCCGTCAACGGCTTCCTGATGCTGAAGCTCCGGGTCAACGGCTTCATCGCCACGCTCGGCATGCTCACGATGCTGCGCGGCCTCCACATCGGCATCACCGAGGGCAAGTCCATCACCGATGTGCCGGAGTCCTTCCGCTACCTCGGCAAGAGCGAGTGGTTCGGGGTCCCGGCCGCCGTCTGGATCTGCCTGGTCCTCTTCGCGGCCGGCGGCGCCGCGCTCGCCTGGCTGCGCCACGGACGCGCGCTGTACGCGATCGGCGGCAACCCGGAAGCGGCCCGCGCGGCCGGCATCCGCGTCGACAGGGTCACCTGGATCGTCCTCGCCGTCGGCGGCCTGCTCGCGGCCTTCGCCGGCATCCTCTACACCGGCCACTACGGGGCGGTCGCCGCCACCCAGGGCGACGGCTGGATCTTCCAGGTGTTCGCCGCCGCGGTGATCGGCGGCATCAGCCTCAAGGGCGGCCGCGGCACGCTGTTCGGCGCCCTCACCGGCGTACTGACGCTCCAACTGGTCGTCAACGTCATGACCCTGGGCGGCGTCCCGGCCCTCTGGAACCAGTTCCTGAACGGCGCGATCATCATCGTCGCCCTGGTCATCTCCCGCTTCGCGAGCGGCGAGAAGCAGGACTGAACCTTCTGGTCCTCCATCGCCGGACGGGCTCCTTCAGCCCGTCCGGCGCTTCTTTTCAAGCCCCTCCGGGCGGGCCGTCTCAGCCCCTTCGGCGCTTGAGGAGCGGGGTCCGGGGCAGAGCCCCGAAACGGTCACAGCGTCGACCGCAACCACTGCTCCACGCTCGCCACATGCACCGTGGCCCACGCCCGAGCCGCCTCCGCGTCCCCATCCCGCAACGCCGACAGAATCGCCCGATGCTCATGCAGCGTCCGGCTCACCGCGTCCTCCTGCGTCAGCCCGCGCCACACCCGCGCCCGCGTCGTCGGCCCCGACAGCCCGTCCAGCAGCGAGCACAGCACCGAGTTGCCCGACGCCTGGACGATGCCCCGGTGGAAGTCCAGGTCGCAGGCCACCAGCTCCTCCACCGAAGGATGCTCGCCCAGCGCGTCGAGCTGCGCGCTCAGCGCGTCCAGTTGCTCCTCGCCGATCCGGCTCGCCGCCATGGCCGTCGCGGCGGGCTCCAGGATCCGGCGCACCGCCAGGAACTCCAGCACGGTGTCGTCCCGGTGGAAGTCCACGACGAAGCTCAGCGCTTCGAGCAGCAGCTGCGGGTCCAGGCTCGTCACATACGTGCCGTCGCCCTGGCGGACGTCGAGAATGCGGATCAGCGACAGGGCGCGCACCGCCTCCCGCAGCGAGTTCCGGGAAAGCCCCAGCTCCGAGGCGAGTTCGCTCTCCTTGGGGAGACGATCGCCGGGCCGTAGCGCACCCGAGACGATCATTCCCTTGATCTTCTCGATGGCCTCGTCGGTGACAGCCATGGGCGACCTCCAGACATCCGATGTATCGCCCTATTATGCGGCCACGACCAGGTGGCCACGACAAGGGCCGGTGCGGCCGTCGGACCGACTCCCGGTCCGACGGCCGCACCGGCCCGTCCCCGCTCAGCCGCGCCGCTCGCCGAGCACCTTCTCCACACCGGCCCGGACCTCGTCCGTCGCCAGACCCCGGATCGTCAGCGTCGTCCGCCGCCGCAGCACGTCGTCCGCGGTCTCGGCCCACTCGTGGTCCCGGGCGTAGGCGACCTGCGCCCAGACCTCCGGCGCGTCCGGGTGGATCCGCTCGGCCAGCGCCGGGTTCTCGTTGGCCAGCCGGGCGATGTCGAACGCGAGCGAACCGTAGTGCGTGGCCAGGTGCCGGGCGGTGTCGGCGGCCATCCGGGGACCGGGCGTCCCGCCGTCCACCAGCAGCCGGCGCGCCACCGCGTTCGGGGAGGCGATCCCGGGCAGCGGCAGCTTCCTGGGCAGCCGGGCCATCGGCTCCATGTCCTCCGCCAGCGGGTGCCCCGGCAGCGCGGCGAGCTTGTTCATCACCGTACGGCCGATGTGGCGGAAGGTCGTCCACTTGCCGCCGGCCACCGACAGCATCCCGCCCCGGCCCTCCGTGACGACCGTCTCGCGCTTGGCCTTCGAGGTGTCGCCGGGACCGCCCGGCAGCACCCGAAGACCGGCGAAGGAGTACGTGATCAGGTCCCGGGAGAGCTGCTGGTCCCGTACCGAGAACGCGGCCTCGTCCAGGATCTGCGCGGTGTCCTTCTCGGTCACCGCGACATCCGCCGGGTCGCCCTCGTACTCCTCGTCCGTCGTGCCGAGGAGCAGCATGTCCTCCCACGGCAGGGCGAAGGTGATGCGGTACTTGTCGATCGGCGTGGCCAGCGCGGCCTTCCACGGCCGGGTCCGCTTCAGCACCAGGTGCGCGCCCTTGGACAGGCGTATGGAGGGCGCCGCGTTCGGGTCCTCCATCTTCCGCAGGTGGTCCACCCACGGCCCGGTCGCGTTCAGCACCAGCCGGGCGGTCACCCCGAACTCCGTACCGTCCATGGAGTCCCGCAGCTCCGCGCCCGTCACCCGGCCCCGGGTGAAGCGGAGTCCGGTCACCGCCGCGTGGTTCAGCACCACCGCGCCCGCGTCGACGGCCGCGCGGACCGTCATCAGCGCCATCCGCGCGTCGTTCATCTGGTCGTCGCCGTAGACCGCGACGGCCTTGAGGTTCTCCGTACGCAGCTCCGGCACGTCGCGCGCCGCCCGGGACGGGCTGATCACATGGCCGACGCCGTCGCCGAAGGCGGACAGCGCCGAGTACGCGAACACGCCCGCGCCGAGCTTCGCCGCGCCGTGCGGCCCGCCCTTGTAGACCGGCAGGTAGAAGGTGAGCGGGTTGGCCAGGTGCGGGGCGACCTGGCGGGAGACCGCACGGCGCTCGAAGTGGTTCTCCGCCACCAGCTTCACCGCACCGGTCTGCAGGTAGCGCAGACCGCCGTGCAGCAGCTTGGAGGAGGCGGAGGAGGTGGCGCCGGCGAAGTCACCGGCGTCCACCAGGGCCACCCGCAGTCCGGACTGCGCGGCGTGCCAGGCGGTGGAGATGCCCAGGATGCCGCCGCCGATCACCAGGAGGTCGTACGTCGCCTTGGAGAGCTGCTCCCGGGTCTCGGCGCGGCTCGGAAGGGAGCCGGAGGCCGGATGCGTCCCGAGTGCGGGGACGCTCTGCAGGGTGGTCATGTTCTCTACTCCTCGTCGTCGAGCCAGCCCATGGTGCGTTCCACGGCCTTGAGCCAGCTCTTGTACTCGCGGGCGCGGGTGTCCGCGTCCATGCGGGGGGTCCACTCGGCGGCCCGGCGCCAGTTGGCGCGCAGCGCGTCGGTGTCCGGCCAGAAGCCGACGGCCAGGCCGGCGGCGTAGGCGGCGCCGAGGCAGGTGGTCTCGGCGACCATCGGCCGCACCACGGGCGCGTCCAGGAAGTCGGCGAGCGTCTGCATCAGCAGGTTGTTGGAGGTCATGCCGCCGTCGACCTTGAGCGCCGTCAGCTCGACGCCGGAGTCCTTGGTCATGGCGTCGCTGATCTCACGCGTCTGCCAGGCGGTGGCCTCAAGGACGGCACGGGCGATGTGCGCCTTGGTGACGTAGCGGGTGAGACCGGCGATGACACCGCGGGCGTCGGGGCGCCAGTACGGGGCGAACAGGCCGGAGAACGCGGGCACGAAGTACGCGCCCCCGTTGTCCTCCACCGAGGAGGCCAGGGTCTCGATCTCGGCGGCGGACTGGATCAGCCCCATCTGGTCGCGCATCCACTGCACCAGCGAACCGGTGACGGCGATCGACCCCTCCAGGGCGTACACCGCCTTCTGGTCGCCGATCCGGTAGCCGACCGTCGTCAGCAGCCCGTTGTACGAGTTGACGGGCGTGTCACCGGTGTTGATCAGCATGAAGGTGCCGGTGCCGTACGTGGACTTGGCCTCGCCCTCGGCGAAGCAGGTCTGGCCGAACAGCGCCGCCTGCTGGTCGCCCAGCGCGGAGGCCACCGGCACCCCGTCGAGCACGCCGCCCTGGGTGGTGCCGTAGACCTCGGAGGAGGACCGGATCTCGGGCAGCACGGCCATGGGCACGCCGATGGAGGAGCAGATCTTCTCGTCCCACTGCATGGTGTGCAGGTTCATCAGGAGCGTCCGCGAGGCGTTGGTGACGTCGGTGACGTGGACGCCGCCGTCGGTGCCGCCGGTCAGGTTCCAGATGACCCAGGAGTCCATGGTGCCGAAGAGGATGTCGCCGCGCTCGGCCCGCTCGCGCAGCCCGTCGACGTGGTCGAGCAGCCAGCGCGCCTTGGGTCCGGCGAAGTACGAGGAGAGCGGCAGCCCGGTCTCGCGGCGGAAGCGGTCCGCGCCGACGTTGCGCCCGAGCTCCTTGCAGAGCGCGTCCGTGCGGGTGTCCTGCCAGACGATGGCGTTGTGGACGGGCTCACCGGTGTGCTTGTCCCACAGCAGGGTGGTCTCGCGCTGGTTGGTGATGCCGATCGCCTTCACGTCGGCGGCGGTGATGCCCGCCTTGGAGATCGCCCCGGCGACGACTTCCTGGACGTTCTCCCAGATCTCGGTCGCGTTGTGTTCGACCCAGCCCGGCTTGGGAAAGATCTGCTCGTGCTCCTTCTGGTCGACGGAGACGATCCGCCCGTCCTTGTCGAAGACGATGCAGCGGCTGGAGGTCGTGCCTTGGTCGATGGCCGCGATGAACGGCCCTGTGCCGTGGCTGCCGGTGGTGTGTGCGTCGGTCACGGTGTGCTCCCGGAGGTCTGTGCGGTGTGGTGTGAGGGCGGGTCAGGCGAACGCGAGGTTGTAGAGGCCGCCCGCGAGTGCGCCGCCGATCAGCGGGCCGACGACGGGGACCCACGCGTAGCCCCAGTCGGAGCCGCCCTTGTTCGGCAGCGGAAGCAGCGCGTGCACGATACGCGGACCGAGGTCGCGGACCGGGTTGATCGCGTAGCCCGTCGGCCCGCCGAGCGACAGGCCGATGCCGACGACGACCAGCGCGGTGATCAGCGCGCCCAGCGCGCCGAGCCCGTTGCCGTCGTCGTTGAGGCCCTGGGTGAGGATGGCGAGGACCAGCACGACCGTGGCGATGACCTCGGTGAGGACGTTCTGCACGGCGTTGCGGATCTCGGGGCCCGTCGAGAAGACACCCAGGACCGGTCCCGCCTTGGGGGCGGCGGCCTGGTCGACCATGCCCTCCTCACCCGAATGGGCGCGCAGGATCTCCGGATCGGTCAGGTGCGCCCGGAACTGCCCGTAGTAGGTCAGCCAGACCAGCACCGCGCCGATCATCGCGCCGAAGAGTTCGGAGGCCAGGTAGAGCGGTACGTCGCTCCACTTGGTGCCGCCCTCGATGGCCAGGCCGATGGTGACGGCCGGGTTGAGATGCGCTCCCGACACGCCGCCGGCGATATACGCGCCGGTCAGTACCGCGAAGCCCCACCCGAAGGTGATGGCGACCCAGCCGGCGTTCTGCGCCTTCGAGTGCTTGAGCGTGACGGCGGCACAGACACCGCCGCCGAGCAGGATGAGTACGGCGGTACCGATGGTCTCGCCGATGAAGATGTCGGAGCTGGACACCCGCGACTCCTTTGTCCTTCGTCCAGGAAGCCGAACCCCGGGTCCCTCCGGTGGTCCGCGCCCTCGTGTGAGGGCTTGGCCGGCCCTAGGCACCGTCACACCCTAACGCGAATATCCGTTAAGTGTTCGACAATGCCGACCGATGAACGGCAGTGTTTCTCCCAGGTGAAGGCAGCGTCAAGAGGGATGTGACGTACGAGTCGATCGTTACGAGGGAAGCCGGCCGGGTACGCGGGCGGCTCAGAACCGACGGGCGCCCAGGTCCCGCGAGACCGCGCGGGCGCAGTCGCGGACCGCCGCGACCAGCTCCGGGCGCAGCTCGCCGTCCTTGCAGACGCGCTCCACCGCTCCCGTGACGGCTATGGCCCCCACCGGCATCCGGCGCCGGTCGTGGATCGGCGCGGCCACCGCGGACACGCCCTCCCAGGTCTCCTCCACGTCGGACCCCCAGCCCCGCGCCCGTACGACGTCGAGCACCGCCTCGAACTCCTCGGCGCCGGTCACCGTCCGGGGCGTGAACAGCTGCCGCTCGGCCTCCATGGCCTCGGTGTGCGCCACCGGGTCGTACGCGGCCAGCACCTTGCCCAGGGCCGTGGAGTGCAGCGGCTGCATGGCGCCCACCTCAAGCACCTGGCGGCTGTCGTCGGGCCGGAAGACGTGGTGGACGATGAGGACGCCCTGCTGGTGCAGTACGCCCAGATGGACGCTCTCGCCGCTGGACCGGGCCAGGTCGTCCGTCCAGACCAGGGCCCGGGCCCGCAGCTCGTGCACGTCGAGGTAGCTGTTGCCCAGGCGCAGCAGCTCCGCGCCCAGCTGGTAGCGGCCGGAGGCGGCGTCCTGCTCCACGAAGCCCTCGTGCTGGAGGGTGCGCAGGATGCCGTGTGCGGTGCCCTTGGCCAGGCCCAGTGAGGAGGCGATGTCGGACAGCCCCAGCCGCCGCTCCCCGCCTCCCAGCAGACGCAGCATCGCGGCCGCCCGCTCCAGCGACTGGATGTTCTTGGCCATCGCGCCGTACTCCTCCACCTTGTTCGACAATGCTGAACACTATCGGTCGATGCCGACCCATGCTCGACCGCGGGGGAAGTCCGCAGCACCCCGCGACACCGGAAACCCCCGTCATCAGGATGCCGTCCGGCTCGTGGGACAGAGTGACGGCCCAGGTCGCGGCCCGGCTACCCTGGCCGGGTGCGCCTTCCGCCGAAGACGCAAAGCCGACAGCCGTCGCATCCCAGGGAGTACATCCATGGCCTCGTCGCCGACCCCTTCCGCCGACAGCCGGAACCGATCCGCAGCCCTCCGTGAGGCGCTCGCCACCCGCGTGGTGGTGGCCGACGGTGCCATGGGCACCATGCTCCAGGCCCAGGACCCCACGCTCGCGGACTTCGAGAACCTCGAAGGCTGCAACGAGATCCTGAACCTCACCCGGCCGGACATCGTGCGCTCCGTGCACGAGGCGTACTTCGCCGTCGGCGTCGACTGCGTCGAGACCAACACCTTCGGTGCCAACACGGCGGCGCTCGGCGAGTACGACATTCCCGAGCGGGTCCACGAACTGTCCGAGTCCGGCGCGCGCATCGCCCGCGAGGTCGCCGACGCGTACACCGCCTCCACCGGCGAGCAGCGCTGGGTCCTCGGCTCCATGGGCCCCGGCACCAAGCTGCCCACCCTCGGCCACATCGCGTACGCCACCGTCCGCGACGGCTTCCAGGCGAACGCCGAGGGCCTGATCGCCGGCGGCGCCGACGCGCTGATCGTGGAGACGACGCAGGACCTCCTCCAGACCAAGGCCGCCGTCCTCGGCGCCCGCCGCGCCCTCGACGCCCTCGGCAGCGACCTCCCGCTGCTGTGCTCCCTGGCCTTCGAGACGACCGGCACCATGCTCCTGGGCTCCGAGATCGGCGCGGCCCTGACCGCCCTGGAACCCCTCGGCATCGACATGATCGGCCTGAACTGCTCGACCGGCCCGGCCGAGATGAGCGAGCACCTGCGCTACCTGACCCGGCACTCCCGCATCCCGCTGCTCTGCATGCCCAACGCCGGACTGCCGGTCCTCACCAAGGACGGCGCGCACTTCCCGCTCGACGCCGAGGGGCTGGCCGACGCGCAGGAGACCTTCGTCCAGGAGTACGGCCTCTCGCTGGTCGGCGGCTGCTGCGGCACGACCCCGGAGCACCTGCGCCAGGTGGTCGAGCGCGTACGGGGCACGGTCCCGGGCGCCCGGAACCCGCGCCCGGAGCCCGGTGCCGCCTCGCTCTACCAGACCATTCCGTTCCGCCAGGACACGGCGTACCTGGCGATCGGTGAGCGTACGAACGCCAACGGGTCGAAGAAGTTCCGGGAGGCCATGCTCGAAGGCCGCTGGGACGACTGCGTCGAGATGGCCCGCGACCAGATCCGCGAGGGCGCGCACATGCTCGACCTGTGCGTGGACTACGTGGGCCGCGACGGGGTCACCGACATGGACGAGCTGGCCGGCCGGTTCGCCACCGCCTCCACCCTGCCGATCGTGCTGGACTCCACGGAGCTGCCCGTGCTCCGGGCGGGCCTGGAGAAGCTGGGCGGCCGCGCGGTCCTCAACTCGGTCAACTACGAGGACGGGGACGGCCCCGAGTCGCGCTTCGCGAAGGTCACCCAGCTGGCCGCGGAGCACGGGGCCGCGCTGATCGCGCTGACCATCGACGAGGAGGGCCAGGCCCGTACCGTCGAGCACAAGGTGGCCATCGCCGAGCGTCTGATCGCGGACCTGACGGGCACCTGGGGCATCCATGAGTCGGACATTCTCATCGACACCCTGACGTTCACCATCTGCACGGGTCAGGAGGAGTCCCGCAAGGACGGGATCGCCACTATCGGGGCGATTCGCGAGCTGAAGAAGCGCCACCCGGACGTGCAGACGACGCTCGGCCTGTCGAACATCTCGTTCGGCCTGAACCCGGCCGCCCGTGTGGTGCTGAACTCGGTCTTCCTGGACGAGTGCGTGAAGGCGGGTCTGGATTCGGCGATCGTGCACGCGTCGAAGATCCTTCCGATCGCGCGGCTTGAGGAGGAGCAGGTCAAGGTCGCGCTCGACCTGATCCACGACCGGCGTGCCGAGGGCTACGACCCCCTTCAGAGGCTCATGGAGCTCTTCGAGGGCGTCAACATGAAGTCGATGAAGGAGGGCAGGGCCGAGGAGCTGGCCGCCCTGCCGCTGGACGAGCGCCTCAAGCGCCGCATCATCGACGGCGAGAAGAACGGCCTGGAGGATGATCTCGCCGAGGCGCTGAAGGACACGCCCGCGCTCGACATCGTCAACAACACCCTCCTGGAGGGCATGAAGGTCGTCGGCGAGCTCTTCGGCTCCGGCCAGATGCAACTGCCGTTCGTCCTCCAGTCCGCCGAGGTCATGAAGAGCGCGGTCGCCTACCTCGAACCGCACATGGAGAAGTCGGACGCCGAGGGCAAGGGCACGATCGTGCTGGCCACCGTCCGCGGCGACGTCCACGACATCGGCAAGAACCTGGTCGACATCATCCTCTCCAACAACGGGTTCAACGTCGTCAACATCGGCATCAAGCAGCCCGTCTCCGCGATCCTGGAGGCCGCCGAGGAGCACAAGGCGGACGTCATCGGGATGTCCGGCCTCCTCGTCAAGTCCACGGTGATCATGAAGGAGAACCTGGAGGAGCTGAACCAGCGCAAGCTGGCCGCCGACTACCCGGTCATCCTCGGCGGCGCCGCCCTCACCCGCGCCTACGTCGAGCAGGACCTCCACGAGATCTACGAGGGCGAGGTGCGCTACGCGCGCGACGCCTTCGAGGGCCTGCGCCTCATGGACGCGCTGATCGCCGTCAAGCGCGGCGTCCCCGGCGCCACCCTGCCCGAGCTGAAGCAGCGCCGCGTCCCCAAGCGCGACACCGCCGTCCTGGAAGTGAACGAGCCGGAGGAGGGCGTCCGCTCCGACGTCTCCGTCACCAACCCGGTCCCCGCCCCGCCGTTCTGGGGCAGCCGGGTCGTCAAGGGCATCCAGCTCAAGGAGTACGCCTCCTGGCTGGACGAGGGCGCCCTCTTCAAGGGGCAGTGGGGCCTGAAGCAGGCGAGGGCCGGTGACGGACCCACGTACGAGGAACTCGCCGAGAGCGAGGGTCGCCCGCGGCTGCGCGGCCTCCTCGACCGGCTCCAGACGGACAACCTGCTCGAAGCGGCCGTCGTCTACGGGTACTACCCCTGCGTCTCCAAGGGCGACGACCTGATCCTGCTCCACGAGGACGGCTCCGAGCGCACCCGCTTCACCTTCCCGCGCCAGCGCCGCGGCCGCCGCCTGTGCCTGGCGGACTTCTTCCGGCCCGAGGAGTCCGGCGAGACGGACGTCATCGGCCTCCAGGTCGTCACCGTCGGTTCAAAGATCGGCGGCGAGACCGCCAAGCTCTTCGAGGCCAACGCCTACCGCGACTACCTGGAGCTGCACGGCCTCTCCGTCCAGCTCGCCGAGGCCCTGGCCGAGTACTGGCACGCCCGGGTCCGCTCGGAGCTCGGCTTCGCGGGGGAGGACCCGGCGGAGGTCGAGGACATGTTCGCCCTGAAGTACCGGGGCGCGCGCTTCTCGCTCGGTTACGGCGCCTGCCCGGACCTGGAGGACCGCGCCAAGATCGCGGACCTGCTCCAGCCGGAGCGGATCGGCGTCCACCTCTCCGAGGAGTTCCAGCTGCACCCCGAGCAGTCGACCGACGCGATCGTCATCCACCACCCCGAGGCGAAGTACTTCAACGCGCGGTAAGACTCCGTTCGACGCGTCGTAGCCGATCACGTCGTAGACTGGTCGGTCCAGCGCAGGCCGGTCGCCCATCCTCCGGGACGGGTGGCCGGCCTTCTCGTCCCTCATGGAAGGTGTGCCGGATGACCAGTACGGTTCCCGCGTCCCTGACCCGCACGGCGGAGGGCGCTGCCCTTCAGGCCGTCTTTCTCGACATGGACGGCACCCTGGTCGACACCGAGGGCTTCTGGTGGGACGTCGAGGTCGAGGTCTTCGCCGGCCTCGGCCACCGGCTGGACGAGGCGTGGCGCGACGTGGTCGTCGGGGGGCCCATGTCCCGCAGTACCGGCTACCTCATCGAGGCGACCGGCGCGGACATCACCCTCGAAGAGGCCGCCGTACTGCTCAACGACCGGTTCGAGAAGCGCATCGGCAACGGGGTGCCGCTGATGCCCGGCGCCGCCCGCCTCCTCGCCGAACTGCGCCGGCACGAGATCCCCACCGCCCTCGTCTCCGCCTCGCACCGCCGCATCATCGACCGGGTCCTGGACTCGGTGGGCCACCACCACTTCGCGCTCACCGTCGCCGGCGACGAGGTCACCCGCACCAAGCCGCACCCCGAGCCCTACCTCACCGCCGCGCGCGGCTTCGGCGCCGACCCCCGGCTGTGCGCCGTCATCGAGGACACCGCGACCGGGGTGGCCGCCGCCGAGGCCGCCGGCTGCCGGGTGGTCGCCGTGCCGTCGGTCTCCCCGATCGCGCCCGCCGAGGGCCGGGTGGTCGTGGGATCGCTGGAAGAAGTGAATCTCACATTCCTCCGGAGCCTCATCAACTGAATGCGCCGGTGCGGGCACCGAGAGTATTCCTGTGAATGAAGGGAAAAGCTCCCGCGGTGGCCGTGCGAAAGAATTCCGCGCACAACCCCCGTCCGGTATTCCGGAACGGGCCCGCTAATGTATTTCTCCCTGAACCGATGAGGGAGAACGGCCAACCATGAAACGCAAGACCCTGGTGCTGCCGGCCGTCGCGGGCATTCTGGCGCCCGTGCTCGCCGGCTGCGGTACGGCGGGCGGCGGCACCACCGGGAGCGGCACCGGCTCCGTCGTCGTCGGCACCACGGACCGGATCGCCGCATCCGCCGGCGCCCGCGCCCCGCTCGACCCGGCCGTCGGCTACGAGGCGGGCGTCTGGAACGTCCTGCGGCAGACCGTGCAGACCCTCATGGCCACCCCGCGCGGCGGCGGCCCCCCGGTCCCCGAAGCGGCCGAGAGCTGCGCCTTCACCGACCGGGAGAGCGAGAGCTACCGCTGCCGGCTGCGCGCCGGGCTCACCTTCGCCGACGGCACCCCCGTCACCGCCGACGACGTCAAGTACTCCCTCGACCGGGTGCGGCGCATCAAGTCCGCGAACGGGCCGGCCGCCCTCCTCGACAACATCGACACCGTCGAGACCAGCGGCACCCGCGAGGTCGTCTTCCACCTCAAGACGCCCGACGCCACCTTCCCGTACAAGCTCGCCACCCCGCCTGCCGGAATCGTCCCGCGCGATGAGTACCCCGCGAATTCCGCCCGCAGCGGATTCCAGGTGGACGGCTCGGGGCCGTACACCATGAAACCCGAAGTGAAATCCGGGCGGGTTGTGAAAATCTCCTTCACCAGGAATCCCCATTACCGGGGGAGCTACGAGGTGCGGAGCGGATCCGTCGAACTCGATCTCTTTCCCGACGCCACCGCCATGGGCAAGGCGTTCGACGCCGAGAAGATCGACATGATGGCGCGCACCCTCTCCACCGGGCAGGCCCAGCGCATGCTGGCCAAGCCCGAGGACGGCGTCCGGCTCACCGAGATGCCCGGACTCGCCATCAGCTACCTCGGCTTCGACACCGAGGAACCCGCCCTCCGGAACAAGGCCGTCCGCCAGGCCATCGCCCAGGTGGTCGACCGGGGCAGGATCGCGAGCGAGGTCTACGGCACCACCGTCGAACCGCTGTACTCACTCATCCCGAGCGGGATCACCGCCCACGACAACGCGTTCTACAGCACCTATGGCGAACCCAGCGCCGCCAAGGCCGCCACCCTTCTCAAGAAGGCCGGGATCCGCACCCCGGTGCGCTTCACGCTGCACTACACCGACGACCACTACGGCCGGGACACCGCCACCGAGTTCCAGGCGCTGAAGAAGCAGCTCAACGACACCGGGCTCTTCGACATCACCGTCGAGGGCGCCCCGTGGAGCCGCTACCGCCCCGCCGAACTCCGCGGCGACTACGCCGCCTACGGCATGGGCTGGTTCCCCGACTTCCCGGACCCCGACAACTACACGGCGCCCTTCCTCGGCCCGGACAACTTCCTCGGCTCGCCCTACACCTCCACCGAGGCCCGCGAGCTCATCGCGCACTCCCGCCGGCAGGCCGACCGGGGCGCCGCCGCGCCCGCCTTCGAACGGCTCCAGGACATCGTCGCCCGGGACGTGCCCGTCCTCCCGCTCTGGCAGGGCAAGCAGTACGTCGCCTCCCGCGAGGACCTGAGCGGCGTCGAATGGGCGGTCGACTCGGGCGCCGACCTCCACCTCTGGGAACTGGGACGGGGCACGGACTGAGCACCCCGCCGCGCCCCGGTGTCACTGCGCGCCGGGGCGCACCAGGCCGCTCTCGTAGGCGTACACCGCGGCCTGGACCCGGTCGCGCAGGCCCAGCTTCGTCAGCACATGGCCCACATGGGTCTTCACCGTCGTCTCGCTGACGAACAGGTCGGCGGCGATCTCCGCGTTCGACAGGCCGCGCGCCACCAGCTTCAGCACCTCGACCTCGCGGTCCGTCAGCGTGTGCAGCGTGTCCGGCACGGGCTCCTCGCCCGACGGCAGATGGTCCGCGTACTTGTCGAGCAGCCGGCGCGTCACGCTCGGGGCGAGCATCGCCTCACCGCCCGCCACCACCCGGATCGCCTGCACCAGCTCATCGGCCGGCGCGTCCTTCAGCAGGAAGCCGCTCGCCCCGGCCCGCAGCGCCTCCACCACGTACTCGTCCAGATCGAACGTGGTCAGCACCAGCACCTTCGCCGGACCGTCCCGGCCCGGACCGGTGATCTGCCGGGTCGCCTCGACCCCGTCCATCCGCGGCATCCGGATGTCCATCAGCACCACATCGGGCTGGAGCGCGCGCACCTGGTCGAGAGCCTGGAGGCCGTCACCGGCCTCGCCCACCACCGCCAGATCGCCCTCGGCCTCCAGAATCATCCGGAAGCCCGTGCGCAGCAGCGGTTGGTCATCGACCAGAAGGACGCGGATAGCCACCAGATCTCCTCAATGCCCGTCGTGGGCCACAGGCCGGCCGGCCTCGGCCCGGACCGGCTCCATTCTGCCCTGGTCATCCTCCGCCGGACCCGCCGGGCGGACCGTCAGCGGATAGACCGGGGGAGTCCCCCCGAATTCCGGACAGAGCGCCTGGTGGTCGCACCAGCCGCACAGCTTCGTCGGACGCGGCCGCCACTCACCCGTCCGCGTCGCCAGCGAGATCGCCTCCCACAGCGCCAGCAGCTTGCGCTCCACCCGCTCCAGGTCCGCCACCACCGGGTCGTACGTCAGCACGTCACCGCTGCCCAGATAGACCAGCTGGAGCCGGCGCGGCACCACGCCCTTCAACCGCCAGATCACCAGGGCGTAGAACTTCATCTGGAACAGCGCACCCTCCGCGTACTCCGGACGCGGCGCCTTCCCCGTCTTGTAGTCCACGATCCGGACGTCACCCGTCGGCGCCACGTCGATACGGTCGATCACCCCGCGCAGCCGCAGCCCCGACTCCAGCTCCGTCTCCACGAACAGCTCGCGCTCCGCCGGCTCCAGACGCGTCGGGTCCTCCAGCGAGAACCAGCGCTCCACCAGCTGCTCCGCCTGACCCAGCCACCGCGCCAGCCGCTCGCCCCCCGCGTCCTCCGCGAAGAGCTCCCCCAGCTCCGGCTTCGACTCCAGCAGCCGGTCCCACTGCCCCGGGACCAGCGCCGTCGCCCTGCCGGGTGTGCGCTCCACCGCCGGGTTGTCGAACAGCCGCTCAAGCACCGCATGGACCAGCGTCCCGCGGGTAGCCGCCTCGCTGGGCTTCTGCGGCAGCTTGTCGATGACGCGGAAGCGGTACAGCAGGGGGCACTGCATGAAATCGCTCGCCCGCGACGGGGAGAGCGAGGAAGGCGGCTGCGGCACCGGCCGGGACGGCGGCGGAACGGAGGTCATGCGAAGACCCTACGACCCGCCACTGACACCAACCGGCATACCATCGACCACAGACCCTCGAACACCGCATCATCGTGCCGAAAGGCACCGAACCGAAGGGACCTCGTGGACGAGAGCGGCGACGGCCGGCAGCCGCAGCCCGGACCGACCGGCACCGGCCCCGGCGGCGGCCCCGGCAAGGACGCGCCCCCGCGCCGGGACGAGCCCGGGGGCGGCATCCTCATGGGCCGCCCCTTCGGCGTACCCGTCTACGTCGCCCCCAGCTGGTTCCTGGTGGCGGCCCTGATCACCTGGGTCTTCGGCGGCCAGCTCGACCGGGTGCTGCCCGAGCTCGGCGCCGCCCGCTACCTCGTCGCGCTCTTCTTCGCGATCGCCTTCTACGCCTCCGTCCTCGTCCACGAACTGGCCCACACGGTCGCGGCCCTGCGCTACAAGCTCCCCGTCCGGCGTATCCAGCTCCAGTTCTTCGGCGGCGTCTCGGAGATCGAGAAGGAGTCCGAGACCCCCGGCCGCGAATTCGTCCTCGCCTTCGTCGGCCCGCTGCTCTCGCTCGTCCTCGGCGGGCTCTTCTACGTGCCCCTGCGCTTCGTGGAACGCGGCACCGTCCCCGCCGTCCTGCTCGGCGGGCTGATGATCTCCAACCTCATCGTCGCCGCCTTCAACCTGCTGCCCGGCCTCCCGCTCGACGGCGGCCGCATGCTCAGGGCCGTCGTCTGGAAGATCACCGGCAAGCCGATGAGCGGCACCGTCGCCGCCGCCTGGGTCGGCCGCGCCCTCGCCGTCGGCACCCTCGTCGGCCTCCCCCTCCTCACCCGCAGCGGCTCCCTGGGCAACGACGCGGGCGAGATCAGCGGCATGGACACGGTCACGGACGCCCTGCTCGCCGCGATCCTCGCCGCCATCATCTGGACCGGCGCCGGCAACAGCCTGCGCATGGCCCGGCTCCGCGAGCACCTGCCCGGCCTGCGCGCCCGCAGCCTCACCCGCCGCGCCGTCCCCGTCGAGGCCGCCACCCCGCTCTCCGAGGCGCTGCGCCGGGCCAACGAGGCCGGTGCCCGCGCCCTCGTCGTCGTGGACGGCACCGGTGCGCCCAAGGGCCTCGTCCGGGAGACGTCCATCGTCGCCGTCCCCGAGCACCGCCGCCCCTGGGTCGCCGTCAGCGGCCTCGCCCAGGACCTCACCGACGGCATGAAGGTCCCCGCCGAACTCGCCGGCGAAGCCCTCCTGGACCGCCTCAAGGCCACCCCCGCCACCGAGTACCTCGTGGTGGAGGAGACCGGCGAGATCTACGGCGTCCTCTCCACCGCCGACGTGGAGCGCGCCTTCGTCGCCGCCATGGCCCGCCCCGCCGCCTGACGCCACCCCCGTCCCCGTACATCCGTACGGGTGGCGGTCGGCGGCCCGCGAAACACCGGTACGCTGGTCACATGTCTGAACCGACCGGTGCCGCCCGCCGACGCGGGCCCTTCAAGGTCGGGGACCAGGTCCAGCTCACCGATCCCAAGGGACGCCACCACACCTTCACGCTCGAAGCCGGAAAGAACTTCCACACCCACAAGGGTTCTTTCCCGCACGACGAGCTGATCGGTGCCCCCGAGGGCAGTGTGGTCCGTACCACGGGAAACGTCGCCTACCTCGCGCTGCGCCCCCTGCTCCCCGACTACGTCCTGTCCATGCCCCGCGGCGCCGCCGTGGTCTACCCGAAGGACGCGGGCCAGATCCTCGCCTTCGGCGACATCTTCCCCGGCGCACGCGTCGTGGAAGCGGGCGTCGGCTCGGGCGCGCTCTCCACCTTCCTGCTCCGCGCCATCGGCGAACAGGGCATGCTGCACTCGTACGAGCGCCGCGAGGACTTCGCCGAGATCGCCCAGCAGAACGTCGAGCGCTACTTCGGCAGCCCGCACCCCGCCTGGCAGCTCACGGTCGGCGACCTCCAGGACAACCTCACGGACACCGACGTGGACCGCGTCGTGCTGGACATGCTGGCGCCCTGGGAGTGCCTGGACGCCGTCTCCAAGGCGCTCGTCCCCGGCGGCATCCTCTGCGCGTACGTCGCCACCACCACCCAGCTCTCCCGGACGGTCGAGTCCATCCGTGAGATCGGCTGCTTCGCCGAGCCGCAGCCCTGGGAGTCGATGATCCGCAACTGGCATGTGGAGGGCCTGGCCGTGCGCCCGGACCACCGCATGATCGGGCACACCGGCTTCCTCGTCACCGCCCGCCGGCTCGCCGACGGCGTCGAGGCCCCGGCCCGCCGTCGCCGCCCCTCCAAGGGCTCCTACGGCGAGGACTACGACGGCCCGGGCGGCCGGAGCGCACCCTCCCGCGACTGACCTCGCGGCAACGCACCGGCGCCGCCGCCGAGTTCCCGGACCGACCCGGGGACCCGGCGGCGGCGCCTTCTCCGTATGCGGCACGTCATCCTTGCGCACCCCACCGTTCCGCTGCCGTGTGAGGTGTGGCACGATGCTGGCCACCCCCGTACCGCCGACGCCGACGGCCGCACCACAGGAACCACAGGAGACAGCCCGCGTGCAGACCTCCGCGCTCCCGGACCTCGCGCACACCGACACCAGGCCCATGCACTGGCTCGCCACCGCGGCGGCCATGGCCGCCGTCATCGCGGCAGCCGGTCTGCTCCAGCCCGACAGCAGCGCCTCGGCCTCCACCCGGCACCGCACCACGGCCCAGCAGCAGCACGAGGAAGCGGCCGTCGCCCCGGATCCGGCCAAGGCGGACTTCCCGCTGGACTGCGGCGACGTCGGCGACACCGTCGCCAAGCAGGCCCCCGGCGACCTCGACGGGGACGGCAAGCCCGAGACCGTCGCGGTGGTCCACTGCGCGGCCGGATCGGGCACCCCGCCCAGCGGCGTCTACGTCCTCACACAGGCGAGCGGGGCCGCGCCCAGGATCGTCGCGACCCTGGTGGACCCCGCCCAGCAGCTGACCATCGGCGACTTCACGGTCCGCGACGGCGTCATCTCCGCCACGCTCCTCGGCTACTCCTCGTCGTCGGTGCCCTCGTGCTGCCCCGACCAGCAGGAAAAAGTCACCTGGAAGTGGCAGAACGGCGCCTTCACGCGGAACAGCGATACGGCCGGGAGCACCGGCGCCGGAGTCTGACCCCGGCCCGGCACCGCCACCCGGAGCCCCGGACGGTCAGGCCGCCTCGGGCCCGTAGACCTCGACCCTGTCCGAAACGCGACGCACGTGGATGCAGTCGCCCGGGCACTCCTTGGCCGAATCCACGATGTCCTGGAGCAGCGGCAGCGGCACCGGCGTCGTCGCGCCCTTGTCCTGCAGCAGCTCGTCGTCGTCGCTCTTCACATACGCCAGACCATCGATGTCCAGCTCGAACACCTCGGGCGCGTATTGCACGCAGATGCCGTCCCCCGTGCACAGGTCCTGGTCGATCCAGACCTCCAGGTCCTGCGCCTCGCCACCGGTGGGAGAGTCCTGCCGCACGGTCATGTCGCCTGCCGTTTCCTGCGTAGCCGGACCGGGAAAGAGCCAGCCCTGACGGGTGTTGAACGCTTTGACGATACAACCGGCCGCTTTCCGATGTTGAACGGTGGGTATCCACCTGGGACGGGGGAGAGCGCAAGGGTGAAGATCGGACACACCTCACAGTCTTTGTGATCTAGGGGTTTCAATCACCACCCACGCAGGTAGGGTCAGGAAGCGTCCAGCTCCCCTTGGAGGAGGTGAGGACCGTGGCAGCCCACGACGACGACATCAACCGCGGCATCCGGCCCGGGCGGGGGTCCGACGACCCAGCCGGCCAGGTCGCCTATCTTGAGCAGGAAATCGCCGTCCTGCGACGTAAGCTCGCCGACTCTCCGCGGCATACGAGGATTCTCGAAGAGCGGATCGTCGAATTGCAGACCAACCTCGCAGGCGTGTCCGCCCAGAATGAGCGGCTCGCCGGCACACTCCGCGAGGCCCGCGACCAGATCGTGGCCCTCAAGGAGGAAGTCGACCGGCTCGCACAGCCGCCGGCCGGCTTCGGGGTTTTCCTGCAGACGAACGAGGACGGCACCTGCGACATCTTCACCGGGGGCCGCAAGCTCCGGGTGAACGTCAGCCCCAGCGTCGCACTCGAAGACCTCAGGCGCGGCCAGGAGGTCATGCTCAACGAAGCGCTCAATGTGGTCGACGCCATGGAATTCGAGCGTGCCGGGGACATCGTCACCCTCAAGGAAATCCTTGAGGACGGCGAACGCGCCCTGGTGATCGGGCACACCGACGAGGAAAGGGTGGTGAGGCTCGCCGAGCCGCTGCTGGACATCACCATCCGCCCCGGCGACGCCCTGCTGCTCGAACCCCGGTCCGGCTACGTCTACGAAGTCGTGCCCAAGAGCGAGGTCGAAGAACTCGTCCTCGAAGAAGTGCCCGACATCGACTACAACAAGATCGGCGGCCTGGGCGACCAGATCGAGCTGATCCGCGACGCGGTCGAGCTTCCCTATCTCCACCCCGACCTCTTCAAGGAGCACGAGCTCCGCCCGCCGAAGGGCATCCTGCTCTACGGTCCGCCCGGCTGCGGCAAGACGCTCATCGCCAAGGCCGTCGCCAACTCCCTGGCGAAAAAGGTCGCCGAAGTCACCGGACAGCCCGCCGGCAAGAGCTACTTCCTCAACATCAAGGGCCCCGAACTCCTCAACAAGTACGTCGGCGAGACCGAGCGCCACATCCGCCTGGTCTTCCAGCGTGCCCGCGAGAAGGCGAGCGAGGGCACCCCCGTCATCGTCTTCTTCGACGAGATGGAGTCGCTCTTCCGCACCCGTGGATCGGGCGTCAGCTCGGACGTGGAGAACACCATCGTCCCGCAGCTGCTCGCCGAGATCGACGGCGTGGAGGGCCTGGAGAACGTCATCGTCATCGGCGCCTCCAACCGAGAGGACATGATCGACCCGGCGATCCTGCGCCCGGGACGGCTCGACGTCAAGATCAAGATCGAGCGCCCCGACGCGGAGGCCGCGAAGGACATCTTCGCGAAGTACCTCACGCCTTCGCTGCCCCTGCACGCGGACGACCTGGCCGAGCACACCGGCTCGAAGGAAGCCGCCGCGCACGCCATGATCCAGTCGGTCGTCGAGCGGATGTACACCGAGTCCGAGGAGAACCGCTTCCTCGAAGTCACGTACGCCAACGGCGACAAGGAAGTCCTGTACTTCAAGGACTTCAACTCCGGCGCGATGATCCAGAACATCGTGGACCGGGCCAAGAAGATGGCCATCAAGGCGTTCCTCGACCACGGCCAGAAGGGCCTTCGCGTCTCCCACCTCCTCCAGGCTTGCGTGGACGAGTTCAAGGAGAACGAGGACCTGCCGAACACCACCAACCCGGACGACTGGGCCCGTATCTCCGGCAAGAAGGGCGAGCGGATCGTCTTCATCCGCACGCTCGTCACCGGAAAGCAGGGCGCGGACACCGGCCGCTCCATCGACACGGTGGCCAACACCGGTCAGTACCTGTAGAAGGCGTACCGGCTGCGGATGCCCGGCCGGGCATCCGCAGCCGGTTGCTTTCCGGCCAGCCGTGGGCGACACCGCGGCAATGACGGCGCAATTGATCTCCCCACCGGCACGCGGGCGTTCTAGGCTCAGGCGTACCGCCCGTTCGCGCAGCGCGGGACGGGCAGACCGCGCACGCACCGAACAAGCAGCGGTACTTGAGCGCCGCCCCCGCAAGGGAGCGCCGCCGGGCAAGGAGGGCCGCATGACCGTACGGCGAGTAATGGGCATCGAGACGGAGTACGGGATCTCCGTCCCCGGACACCCCAACGCCAATGCCATGCTCACCTCGTCCCAGATCGTCAACGCCTACGCGGCGGCGATGCACCGGGCGCGCCGCGCCCGCTGGGACTTCGAGGAGGAGAATCCGCTGCGGGACGCGCGAGGCTTCGACCTCGCCCGCGAGACCGCCGACTCCAGCCAGCTCACGGACGAGGACATCGGCCTGGCCAATGTCATCCTCACCAACGGGGCCCGGCTCTACGTCGACCACGCGCACCCCGAGTACAGCTCCCCGGAGATCACCAACCCCAGGGACGCGGTCCTGTGGGACAAGGCCGGCGAGCGGATCATGGCCGAGGCGGCCGAGCGCGCGGCGCAGCTCCCCGGCGCCCAGCCGATCCACCTCTACAAGAACAACACCGACAACAAGGGCGCCTCCTACGGGACGCACGAGAACTACCTGATGAAGCGGGAGACCCCGTTCTCGGACATCGTGCGCCACCTGACGCCGTTCTTCGTCTCGCGGCAGGTGGTCACCGGCGCCGGACGGGTCGGGATCGGCCAGGACGGCGGTGAGCACGGCTTCCAGCTCAGCCAGCGCGCCGACTACTTCGAGGTCGAGGTCGGCCTGGAGACCACGCTCAAGCGCCCCATCATCAACACCCGCGACGAGCCGCACTCGGACGCCGAGAAGTACCGTCGGCTCCATGTGATCATCGGCGACGCGAACCTCTCCGAGATCTCGACGTATCTGAAGCTCGGCACCACCTCGCTCGTCCTGTCCATGATCGAGGACGGCTTCATCAACGTCGACCTGGCCATCGACCAGCCGGTGCGCACCCTGCACCACGTCTCCCACGACCCCGGGCTCCAGCAGCTGATCACGCTGCGCAGCGGCCGGACACTCACCGCGGTGCAGCTCCAGATGGAGTACTTCGAGCTGGGCCGCAAATACGTCGAGGACCGGTACGGCTCGGACGCCGACGAGCAGACCAAGGACATCCTGAGCCGGTGGGAGGACACCCTGAACCGGCTGGAGAACGACCCGATGAGCCTGGCCGGTGAGCTGGACTGGGTGGCGAAGCGGCAGCTCATGGAGGGCTACCGGCGCCGTGACGGCCTGGACTGGGACGCCGCCCGGCTGCATCTGGTGGACCTCCAGTACGCGGACGTACGGCAGG
The DNA here is from genome assembly GCF_045206345.1 of Streptomyces sp. NBC_00209. Lineage (NCBI taxonomy): Bacteria > Bacillati > Actinomycetota > Actinomycetes > Kitasatosporales > Streptomycetaceae > Streptomyces > Streptomyces sp. NBC_00209. Next base: position 5,901,522 of record NZ_CP108121.1, read on the forward strand.
ACAAGGGGCTGTACAACCGCCTGGTGGCCCGCGGCCGGATGAAACGGCTCCTGGACGAGCGCGAGGTCGAGGAGGCCCGTACGGCGCCGCCCGAGGACACCAGGGCGTACTTCCGCGGCCGCTGCCTCGAACAGTACGCGGACGACGTGGCCGCGGCCTCCTGGGACTCGGTGATCTTCGACCTGCCGGGCCAGGACTCCCTCCAGCGGGTGCCCACGATGGAGCCGCTGCGGGGCACCCGGGAGCACGTGAAATCCCTCCTGGACCGGTGCCGCACGGCGCAGGAGCTGGTCGACGTCCTCTCGGGCCGCTGAAAGCGCCTGAAAGGGCTCCCGGCTGGGAATCATTCCGATGACCTCCGGACGTTGAGACAAGTACCGGGCCAATGTCGGACCCCATGGGTAGGGTCTGATCAAGTGCTTCGAACCGAGCGGGGTGAGCTAGATGGCGACCAAGGACACCGGCGGCGGACAGCAGAAGGCGACGCGCTCCACGGAGGAGGTCGAGGAGCAGGCGCAGGACGCGCAGGCTGCCGAGGACCTCAAGGCACGCCAGGAGAAGCTGAGCGACGACGTGGACGACGTCCTGGACGAGATCGACGACGTACTCGAGTCGAATGCCGAGGACTTCGTCAGGTCATTCGTACAAAAGGGCGGCGAGTAACCGGCGCCGCGCCGGAGGCCGGCGGCGGGTGTGCGGCACGGGCGGACCGCCCGTGCCGCACACCGCGGGCACGGACCGCGCTCCCCGTCCGATTGCCTGCATCTTCTATGTGGATCACCGCCACAGGGCGGGTAGGGTCCGGGGCGTAACGTGCGTCAACTGCAATGCGGCGCAGGGCCATCGCATACCTGGAGGGAAACGCGTGGAAGCCAACACTCGTAGCACCGGGCGTCTGCCGGCTGCCTTCCTGACGCCGGGATCGTCCTCCTTCATGGACTTCCTGTCCGACCAGGCGCCGGAGATGCTGCCGGGCCACCGGCAGGCGCCGCCCATGAAGGGCGCCATCGAGGCGCCGCACGGCACGACGATCGTGGCGGCGGCCTTCCCCGGCGGTGTCGTCCTGGCCGGTGACCGGCGGGCGACCATGGGCAACATGATCGCGCAGCGCGACATCGAGAAGGTCTTCCCGGCCGACGAGTACTCGGCGGTGGGCATCGCCGGTACGGCGGGTCTCGCCGTGGAGATGGTCAAGCTCTTCCAACTGGAGCTGGAGCACTTCGAGAAGGTGGAGGGCGCCCAGCTCTCCCTGGAGGGCAAGGCCAACCGGCTCTCCACGATGATCCGGAGCAACCTGGCGATGGCCATGCAGGGCCTCGCCGTCGTCCCGCTCTTCGCCGGTTACGACATCGACCGCGAGCGCGGACGCATCTTCAGCTACGACGTCACCGGCGGGCGCTCCGAGGAGCACGTCGGCTACGCGTCCACCGGTTCCGGCTCGATCTTCGCCCGGGGCTCGATGAAGAAGCTCTACCGCGAGGACCTCACGGAGGAGGAGACGCTCACGCTGGTCGTGCAGGCGCTGTACGACGCGGCGGACGACGACTCGGCGACGGGCGGCCCGGACGTGGGCCGGCGTATCTATCCGATCGTCACCGTCATCACGGACGAGGGTTTCCGGAAGCTGACCGACGCGGAATCCGCCGGGATCGCCCGCTCGATTCTGGAACGCCGCCTGGAGCAGCCCGACGGCCCGCGCGCCGCGCTGCTCTGAGCACGCGTTCGTATCCAGCCTTCTTCGATGCTCCCGCCACTGACAGAAAGGGACGGATAGCCGGTGTCGACGCCGTTCTATGTCTCACCTCAGCAGGCCATGGCCGACCGGGCGGAATACGCCCGGAAGGGTATTGCCCGCGGTCGCAGCCTGGTTGTGCTGCAGTACGCCGACGGAATTGTGTTCGTCGGCGAGAACCCGTCCCGTGCGCTGCACAAGTTCAGCGAGATCTACGACCGGATCGGTTTCGCCGCCGCCGGCAAGTACAACGAGTACGAGAACCTCCGCATCGGCGGAGTCCGTTATGCCGATCTGCGCGGTTACACCTATGACCGCGACGATGTGACGGCCCGTGGACTGGCGAACGTCTACGCGCAGACGCTCGGCACCATTTTCTCCAGCGCGGCCGAGAAGCCGTACGAGGTGGAGCTCGTGGTCGCCGAGGTGGGCACCGAGCCCGAGGGCGACCAGATCTACCGGCTGCCGCACGACGGCTCGATCGTGGACGAGCACGGCTCGGTCGCGGTCGGCGGCAACGCGGAGCAGATCAGCACCTTCCTGGACCAGCGTCACCGCGACGGGATGTCCCTCGCCGAGGCGCTGAAGCTGGCCGTGCAGGCACTGTCCCGCGAGGCCAACGGCAACGAGCGGGAGATCCCCGCCGACCGGCTGGAGGTCGCGGTCCTGGACCGCACGCGGCCGCAGCAGCGCAAGTTCAAGCGGATCGTCGGCCGGCAGCTGGCCCGGCTCCTCGAAGCGGAGGCCGACGCGTCGACCCCGACCGACGCCCCGTCCGACGCGGAGGACGGCGAGTCCACGGACAGCCCGACGGCCACGACGGACCCGAAGAGCACCGACACGACGGATTCCGGCGGCGACGTGGAGTAGCGGCTCCCGAACCGCCGAGCCCCGGCCCGCCTCAGGCGGACCGGGGCTCCGTCATGCCGGCGGCGGGGCGGTGGAGCCCCGGACCACCAGCCGCACCGGCAGGCTGCCCGGCTCGGCGGCCCGCCCGTCCAGGACCGCCAGCAGGGCGGCCATCCCGCGCTCGCCGACCTGCACGGCGGGCAGCCGGACCGTGGTCAGCTCCGGCTCCACCGCCGTGGCCAGGGCCAGGTCGTCGAAGCCGGTGACCGAGACGTCGTCCGGCACCCGCAGCCCGAACCGGCGGGCCGCCTTGCACGCCCCCGCCGCCAGGATGTCGTCGTCGCAGACGATCGCGGTCGGCCGGGGCCCGGGCAGCCCGAGCGTGTGTTCCGCCGCGTCCCGCCCCGCCCGTACGTCCAGCGCGGCGGTCACCGTGCGGATCTCGGTGCCGGGGGTCCGGCGCAGCTCCTCGCGCAGGGCGTCCGCCCGGCAGGCGAAGGTCCAGGTGTCGACGGCCGAGGCGAGGTGGAGGAAGCGCCGGTGGCCGAGGGCGAGCAGATGGCGGGCCACCTGGCGCATCCCGTCGGCGATGTCCAGGTTGACCCGGGCGGCGGGCCCGGGCGCCGAGGGGTCGCTGTCCAGCATCACGAGGGGGACGTCCGCGCCGTGCAGGGCGTCGAGGGCGTCGGCGGCCATGGAGGAGGCGATGACCCCGTCCAGCGCGGCCCGGGCCGACGGGAACGGGTCGCGGGCCGGTCCGGTGCCGTCGGGGGAGGGGTAGAGGACGACCCCGAAGCCGTGCTCGGCGGCGACGGCGGCGGCCCCGGTGTACACCCGGGCGAAGAACTCGTTGGTGAGGGCCGGGACGACCAGGAGCGCCGTCCGGGTCCGGCCGAGGCGCAGATTGCGGGCGGCGAGATTCGGCCGGTAGCCCAGGCCGCGGGCGGCGTCCCGGACCCGGCCGGCGGTGGACTCGGAGACCCGGCCCCGCCATTTGTCGCCGAGCACCAGCGAGACGGTGGCCTGGGAGACGCCGGCGGCCCGCGCCACGTCACGGCTGGTGGGCCGGGGCGGGCCGGGTGGTGCGGGGCTGGTCACGCGGGCCTCCGGGCCGTTCGGTTCAGGCCCGTGAGGTGGACCTGCGGACGGGCTCATGGTACGTATGAACCCGGAAGTTATACGTAAAACCTCGCAGGCCCGCACAGGCACCCGAGGGAGAGGGGCGGGACATGGCCGCGGGATATCTGGACATCCTCCGGGCGCGGCACGCCGCCAGGCTGCTGACGGGCACCCTGGTGGGACGGCTGCCGAACGGCACGGCGAGCATCGCGATCGTGCTGTTCGTCCGGGCCGAGGGCGGCAGCTACAGCATCGCGGGCGTGCTCGCGGCGGTGTACGGGCTGGCCACGGCGGTCGGACAGCCGCTGCTCGGCCGGGCGGTGGACCTGTACGGGCAGCCGCGCGTCCAGTTGCCCGCCGCCGTCGTATCCGCGCTCGGCATGGCCGTCCTCGCCCTCGCGGGCACCGGCTCGCTGCCGCTCGCCTACGCGGCGGTGGCGGTGGCCGGTCTCTTCACGCCCCCGTTGGAGGGCGGCCTGCGGGCGCTGTGGCCGAACGTCCTGGGCGGTGAGGAGCGGGTGCACCGCGCCTACGCCATGGACGCCGTCGCCCAGGAGGTCATGTTCACCGCGGGGCCGCTGCTCGTGACGCTCCTGGTCGCCCTCTGGTCGCCCGCCACGGCGCTGCTGGTCATCAACGCGATCGGGGTGCTCGGCGCCCTGTCGGTGGTGCTCTCGGAGCCCTCGCGGGCCTGGCGCTCCGCCCCGCGCGAGGCGCACTGGCTGGGCGCGCTGCGCTCGCCCGGGCTGCTGGCGCTGCTCGGCTCGTTCTTCTTCGTGGGCCTGGCGCTGGGCTCGATCACCGTGGCCGCGATGGCGTACGCCGACGACCAGGGCCGGGAGTCGGTGTACGGCTGGCTGATGGCCGCGCTCGGCCTCGGCGCCCTGCTCGGCGGGGTGGTGTACGGGGCGCGGCAGTGGGCGGGGGCTCCGGAGCGGCGGCTGCGGGTCATCGTGGCGCTGCTCGCGGTGGGCTACCTGCCGCTGGTGCTGACGCCGGGCCCGGTCGCGATGACCGTACTGGCGGCCCTCTCCGGGATGTTCCTCGCGCCGGCCGTCGCGTGCTCGTTCATCGTGGTCGACCGGCACGCGCCGCGGGGGACGGTGACGGAGGCGTTCTCGTGGCTCGTGACGACCTTCGGGGTGGGCGCGGCCGCGGGGACGGCGGTGGCCGGCCCGGCCGTCGAACTGGGCGGGACGGCGTGGAGCTTCGCGGTCGCGGGGGCCGGTGGAGTGGCGGCGCTGCTGGTGTTGCTGGCCACCGGATCGGTGCTCGCGGCTCCCGCCCGTACCGCCGTAACGGTGCGAGGGTCGGAAAATGATCGAAACGGTGCCGTCGAACCCGGTTTCAGCTCGGGCCATCAGGCGTAATGTTCAGTCATGGACCGCCGCATTTTCGGGCTGGAGAACGAGTACGGCGTCACGTGCACGTTCAGGGGACAGCGCCGACTGTCTCCTGATGAAGTGGCGCGCTACCTCTTCCGCCGTGTTGTGTCATGGGGCCGCAGCAGCAATGTCTTTCTGCGGAACGGCGCCCGCCTCTACCTCGACGTGGGATCGCATCCGGAATATGCAACCCCCGAATGCGACAACCTGACCGAACTCGTCACCCACGACAAGGCCGGCGAGCGCATTCTCGAGGGCCTGCTCGTCGACGCCGAACGCCGCCTGCATGAGGAGGGAATCGCCGGCGACGTCTATCTCTTCAAGAACAACACCGACTCCGCGGGAAACTCCTACGGCTGCCACGAGAACTACCTCGTGGCCCGGCACGGGGAATTCTCCCGCCTCGCGGACATCCTCATTCCCTTCCTCGTCACCAGGCAGCTGATCTGCGGCGCCGGCAAGGTGCTCCAGACCCCCCGGGGCGCGGTCTACTGCGTCAGCCAGCGTGCCGAGCACATCTGGGAGGGCGTCAGCTCCGCGACGACGCGCTCCCGCCCGATCATCAACACCCGCGACGAACCGCACGCGGACGCGGAGCGCTACCGCCGCCTCCACGTCATCGTCGGGGACTCCAACATGTCCGAGACGACCATGCTGCTCAAGGTCGGCGCGACCGACCTGGTGCTCCGCATGATCGAGGCGGGCACGGTGATGCGCGACCTGACCCTGGAGAACCCGATCCGGGCGATCCGAGAGGTCAGCCACGACACCACCGGGCAGCGCAAGGTCCGCCTCGCCAGTGGCCGGGAGGCGTCGGCCATAGAGGTGCAGCGCGAGTACTACGAGAAGGCCGTGGACTTCGTGGACCGCCGCGGCATCCGCACGGGCAACGTCGAGCGCGTCCTCGAACTGTGGGGCCGCACGCTCGACGCGATCGAGGCCGAGGACCTCGACCGGATCGACACCGAGATCGACTGGGTCATGAAGTACAAGCTCATCGAGCGCTACCGGGCCAAGCACAACATGACCATGTCGAATCCGCGGGTCGCGCAGATAGACCTCGCCTACCACGACATCCACCGCCGGCGGGGGCTGTACTACCTGCTGGAGCGCAAGGGGCAGGCCGCCCGCATCTGCAACGACCTGAAGATCTTCGAGGGCAAGTCGGTGCCCCCGCAGACGACCAGGGCGCGGCTGCGCGGGGACTTCATCCGGCGGGCCCAGGAACAGCGGCGGGACTTCACCGTCGACTGGGTCCACCTCAAGCTCAACGACCAGGCGCAGCGCACGGTGCTGTGCAAGGACCCGTTCCGCTCGGTGGACGATCGGGTGGAGAAGCTGATCGCGGGTATGTGAGGCGCAGGACACGCTCCGGCGCCGGTGCGACTCGGGCCCCGTACGTTCCTCGTACGGGGCCCTTCGCACGGCCTAGAGTGGCGGGGTCCCGGGTCCCCCCTGGGGCGTGTCCCCCACAATGCCGTCTGAGATCTGAGGAACCAGTGCGCCGACTTGCCGGCCTTCTCGTCGTCCCCCTGCTGCTGTTGTCGTCAGCGGCCTGCGGCAGCGACGACGACAAGGGCTCCGACTCCGCTTCCGCCTCCGCGTCCGCCCCCTCCAAGGGCGGCTTCCCCGCCATCACCGCGGGCGAGAAGTTCGGCGAGAAGCCCACCCTGGCCAAGGGCACGGGTACGCCGCCCAAGGAGCTGAAGACCAAGGTCATCAGCGAGGGCGACGGCGCGAAGCTGAAGAACGGCGACGTGACCCAGGTCAACTACCTCGGTCAGGCGTACGACTCCACCAAGCCGTTCGACAACAGCTTCGACCGCAAGCAGCCGTTCGACCTGACGCTCGGCGCGGGCATGGTCATCCAGGGCTGGGAGAAGGGCCTGGTCGGCCAGAAGGTCGGCAGCAGGGTCCAGCTGGTCATCCCGCCGGACCTCGGTTACGGGGCCCAGGGCCAGGGCGACATCAAGGCGAACGCCACCCTGGTCTTCGTCGTGGACATCCTGAAGGCGAAGCAGATCCCGGCCTCGGCCAAGGGCACCGCCGTCGCCCAGGACAACACGGACCTGCCGAAGGTGGGCACCAACACCGACGGCAAGGCACCGAGCCTGACCATCCCGAGCAAGGTCGCCCCGCCGAAGAAGCTGGTCTCCGACTACGTGCTGGAGTCCAAGGGAGACGTGGTCAAGGAGAGCGACTCGGTCGTCGTGAACTACGTGGCCAAGCTCTGGAAGGACGGCAAGGAGTTCGACAACACGTACACCACGGGCAAGACGCAGACCTTCCCGCTGGCGCAGGTCACCCTCAAGGGCCTGAAGGACGGCCTGGTCGGCAAGAAGATCGGCAGCCGGGTGCTGCTGGTCGTGCCGCCGGACCAGGGCCTCGGTGACAAGGAGCAGTCGGGCGTCCCCGCCAACTCCACGCTGGTGTTCGCCGTGGACCTCCTGGCGAAGATGTAAGACTGTCCCGGTTGCCCAGTTCATCAGTAAGAGGAGCAAGTCAGTGAGCATCGACAAGCCCGAGATCGACTTCCCGGGCGGCGAGCCGCCGGCCGACCTGGAGATCAAGGACATCTGGGAGGGCGAGGGCGCCGAGGCCAAGGCCGGCCAGATGGTCTCCGTCCACTACGTGGGGGTCGCCTTCTCCACCGGCGAGGAGTTCGACGCCTCGTGGAACCGCGGCAAGCCGCTGCAGTTCAAGCTCGGTGCCGGCCAGGTCATCGCGGGCTGGGACAAGGGCGTGCAGGGCATGAAGGTCGGCGGCCGTCGCCAGCTGACCATCCCCGCGCACCTCGGCTACGGTGACCGCGGCGCGGGCAGCGCGATCGCCCCGGGCGAGACGCTGATCTTCGTCTGCGACCTGATCGCCGTCTGATCCGCGCGTAGGACGAGCAGGGCCCGTGCCACCAGGCACGGGCCCTCGCTTTTGTCCGGACACCCCGGGGCGGTACGGTCGAGCGTCGTAGAGCACGAGGGAAAGGGCGTCAATGGCGATTGCCAAGGCCGAGCGGCTGATGAATCTGGCGCTGTGTCTGCTGGGGACCCGGCGCCCGCTCAGCAAGCGCGAGCTGCGCGGCTCCATCGAGGCGTACCTCGAAGCGGCCTCCGACGATGCCTTCAACCGGATGTTCGAGCGCGACAAGGACGACCTGCGCGAGCTCGGCCTGGTCATCGAGACCGTGGAGAACCTGGACGGCGACACCGGCTACCTCGCCCGCCGCGACAGCAACCGGCTGCCGCCCATCACGCTGGACGCCGAGGAGGCCGCCGCGCTCGGCCTGGCCGCCAAGGTCTGGCAGCAGGCCCGCCTCGCCGGCGCGGCCAGTGGCGCCCTGCAGAAGCTGCGGGCGGCCGGGATGCCCGAGACCGAGGACACCTACGAGGTGCACAGTGCCCTCGAACCCCGCATCCCCGTCCACGAGGCCGCGTTCGAACCTCTGATGCTGGCCTGCCGGGACCGCCGCCCGGTGACCTTCGACTACCGCAAGGCCAACGCCGCCCAGCCCGAGCAGCGCCAGGTCGAGCCGTGGACCCTGGAATGCTGGCGCGGCCACTGGTATCTCGCCGGCTGGGACCGGGAGCGGGGCGCCGAGCGCGTCTTCCGGCTCTCCCGGATCACCGGCAAGGTGCGCTCCCGGGCCGGCGCCTTCACCGCCGAGGTGCCCGACGTGGTCACCGTCCGCGAGACCGTGGAGAGCTGGGCCGGAGAGACGGCCACCCGGACCGCCCTGATCAGGCTCCGCACCGACTCCGGCTACCCGCTGCGCGCCCGGGCCCTGTCGGTCCGGGAACTCGGGAACGGGTGGGACGAGTTGGAGATCCCGTACGGACACGGCCTGGACGCCTGGCTCGTGGAGTTCGGGCCCGACGTCGTCGTCACCGGACCCGAGGACCTGCGGGCCGACGTGGTGGACCGGCTGCGCGCCGTGGCCAAGGACTGAGGGGACCGAATTCCATGGCCACGAACGCCATCGACCAGACGCGCCGGATGCTCTCCCTGGTGACGTACCTGCGCGAGCGCCCCGGCGCCCACGTCCAGGACGTCGCCCGGGCCTTCGGGATCACCGAGGACGAGCTGATCTCCGACCTGGACGTGCTGCCCATGTGCGGGACCAGCTTCCGGGGCGGCGACCTGCTCGACATCGACACCGACGGCGACCGCATCTGGTGGCACAACGCGGACGACGTCGCCGAACCGCTGCGGCTCGCCGCCGACGAGGCGACGGCCCTGCTGGTCGCCGCCCGCGCCGTGGCGACCCTGCCCGGGCTGCGCGAGAGCGACCGGCAGGCGCTGCTGCGGGCCACCGCCAAGCTGGAGACCGCCGCCGGAGAGGTGGGCGCCGCCAGCTCCCGGCTCTCGGTCACCTTCGAGTCCGAGGGCGGCGTCTTCGCCGAGGTGGACCGGGCGATCTCGGAGCGGCGCCGGCTCTGGCTGCGCTACTACTCGCCCGCCCGCGACGAGCTCACCGAGCGCGAGGTGGATCCGATCCGGCTCTTCGCCGTCGGGCACACCTATATGGAGGCGTGGTGCCGCTCATCCGAGGACCGGCGCACCTTCCGCCTCGACCGGGTCGCCGAGATCCGGCTCCTCGACGAGCCCGCCGCCCCGCCCGAGCTGGAGCTGCGGGACCTGTCCGAGGGGCTGGTCCAGCCGGCCGCCGAGGACCCGGAGGTCGTGATCGAGGTCGGCCCCGGCGGGCGCTGGGTCGCCGAGTACTACCCGCACGACCTGGCGGAGGAGCGGCCCGACGGCGGTATGCGCATCACCCTGCGCACCCCGGACCCGGCCTCGCTGCGCCGGCTCGCGCTGCGGCTCGGCCGGGAGGGGCGCATCGTCTCGCCCCCGGAGCTGGCCGGGAGCGCGCGGAGTGCGGCGCGGGCGGCGCTCGCCGCGTACGACGGCACGGTCTGAGGGGGCGGCCGCACCCATGGGCCACCTGTCCGCGCGGCCGGGCCGCGCCGCCGTACCCACCGTGGCGGTGCCGGAGTCGGCGCGCTTCAAGGCCGCCTGCCCGGACTGCCGCGCGCGGTTCGAGCTGGCGGCGGCGGAGTTCCGGCTGGTGATCGGCGCGACCAGCCGCACCACGTTCTACTCCTTCACCTGCCCCGACTGCGCCGCGTGCGTCCGTAAGCCGGCGGGGGAGCGGATAGTGGAGCTCCTCACCGACGGCGGCGTCCGCACGCTGCGTCTGCACACCGGCTCCTGAAAGGCTCCTCGCGCATGTTCTGGCCCATGCTCGCCATCGCCCTGGGATTCCTCGGAATCGCCGTGCTCGGCCTGCTGGCCATCAGGGTGTTCGTCGAGGCCCAGCGCCTCGGCCACCAGGTGACCCGCACCACGGAGCGCATCAACCGAGCCGCCGACGACCTGGAACGCGCGGCCGAACGGCTCGCCGCCACGGGGGAGACGCTGCCCTAGAGGCGCCGTAGACGCGGCCTCCTGTTTCGGAGGACCGGGGGGTACGCTGCTGAAGGACGGCCCAGGCAGGAGGTGCGGGCCGCTATCGAAAGTATGCACGGGCATTGCCTCGCGTTTACTCCCGCGGGTTACGATCGCTGCCGGCGAATCGTCGGATGTGTATCCGCCACCCAAGGGCAGCGAGCCCACCTCCAGCCGCCTCAGCCAGAAGGAAGCACACCATGGGCAATCTGAAGCCTCTCGAGATCGTTCTGATCATCGCTGTCATCCTGCTGTTGTTCGGCGCCAAGAAGCTTCCCGACATGGCCCGTTCGCTCGGCAAGTCGGCCCGCATCCTCAAGAGCGAGGCCAAGGCCATGAAGAAGGACGACGAGCCGACGGTCACCGCCACCACGGACGCCCCCGCCGACGCCCCGCAGGCCGCAGCCCGTACGATCCAGGCCGCGCCCGGTGACGTCACGAGCTCCCGCCCGGTGAGCGAAGCGAAGCCCACCACCCAGAGCTGACCGCGCTGACGGACTCTTCCGTCAGCCGCCGCACGAGACGAGGGAAGTGGGTTGCTCAAGTCTGCCCGCAAGCAGGAGAAGGACAGCGAGGGGCGGATGGCTCTCGCTGATCACCTGCGAGAGTTGCGTAACCGACTGTTGATCGCGGTTGTGGGGATTCTCGTGATCACGGTGGTCACGGCCTTCTTCTACAACGACCTGATCAACTTCCTGATCCGCCCGGTCCTGGAGTCGGTCGGCTGCGCCCACGGTGAGAGCAAGCAGGCCAACGGCAACCCGTGTGCCGAGATGACGGTGCAGGGTGTCGTCGCGCCCTTCTCCATCGCCCTCAAGGTCTCCCTCATGGCAGGCGTGGTGTTCTCCACCCCGGTCTGGCTCTACCAGCTGTGGGCCTTCCTCGCCCCCGGTCTGCACAAGCACGAGAAGCGGTACGCGCTCGGCTTCGTCGGCGTCGGGGTCCCGCTCTTCCTGGTGGGCGCCGCTCTCGCCTACATCCTGATGCCGCAGACCGTGTCCGTGCTGCAGGAATTCACCCCGGACAACACGAAGCCCCTGCTGCCCATCGACGACTACCTCAACATCATCACGCGCATGGTGGTCGTGTTCGGGCTCGCCTTCGAGCTGCCGCTGCTGCTCATCCTGCTGAACTTCACCGGGGTGCTCACGGCCAGGCGGCTCGGCTCCTGGTGGCGCTGGATGGTCATGGGTATCACGATCTTCGCCGCCGTGGCGACCCCGACCGGGGACCCGCTCACGATGATCACGCTGGCCGCGCCCATCGTCCTGCTGTACTTCATCGCGCTCGGCATCTGTCTGGCCAACGACCGGCGCCGGAAGCGGAACAACCCGGACGCCGACCTCGATGACGACGAGGCGTCGGAGCTCGACCTCACCCCCGACGACATCGGCGACATGGAGCATGTGTCGGCGTCACCGACGCTGCCCGGTCAGTCCGACGGCGGACGGTCCTCGGCGCGCGACGGTTACGACGACATCACCTGACCTTGTAGGGTCCCCGGGTGACCAGCGAGATCACCCTCTTCGTCAATCCCACCGCGGGACGCGGCCGGGGCGCGCGAGCCGCGCAGCCGGCCGCTTCCGCGTTGCGGGAGGCCGGCTTCTCCGTGCGCACGATCCTCGGCGAGGACGCGGGTGACGCGCTGCGCCGGGCCCGGGACGCGGTCGCGGAGGGGACGGGCGCGCTCATAGCCGTCGGCGGGGACGGGCTCATGTCGCTGGCGCTCCAGGCGGTCGCCGGGACGCTCACCCCGCTCGGCGTGGTGGCGGTGGGGACCGGCAATGACTTCGCGCGCGCCCTGGGCCTGCCGATACGCGACCCCGGGGCGGCGGGCCGGCTCGCCGCCGCCGCGCTCAAGGGCCGGGCGCCGGTGCGCGAGATCGACCTCGGCCGGGCCGGGGAGCGCTGGTTCGGCTCCGTGCTCGCCTCCGGTTTCGACTCCCGGGTCAACGACCGGGGCAACCGGATGCGCTGGGGCGGCCGCTTCAAGTACGACCTGGCGATCCTCGCCGAGCTGGCCGCCTTCAAGCCGGTCACGTACCGCATGACGCTCGACGGGGGGCCGCCCCGGGAGCTTCGGGCGACGCTCGTCGCGGTGGGCAACGGCACCTCGTACGGCGGCGGCATGCGGATGTGCGCCGACGCGGTCATGGACGACGGTCTCTTCGACATCACGGTGGTCGGCGAGTGCAGTCGTACGACCCTGCTCAAGGTCTTCCCCCGGGTGTACAAGGGGACCCACCTCGGCCACCCCGTCGTCACCGTGCACCGGGCCTCGTCGGTCACCCTCGAAGCCGTCGGCGTCAGCGCCTACGCGGACGGCGAACCGCTCGGCGCGCTCCCGCTGACCGCCGCCTGCGTGCCGCGCGCGGTGCGGGTGCTGGGAGCGGGGCCCGAAGCGCGGACCATGGGCGATTAAAGATCGCGTCACTGTCAGAGGTGGCGGGTAGGCTCGACAGCAAGATGACAGACGACCTCTCACCAGCTGAGCGCTACCAGGCTTCCCGGCTCCGGGCGGCCGAGCAGGCGACCGCTCTCGGGCCGTTCCGCGAGATGTACGACTTCGATCTCGACCCGTATCAGATCGAGGCGTGCAAGGCGCTGGAGGGCGGGAAGGGCGTGCTCGTCGCCGCCCCCACCGGCTCGGGCAAGACGATCGTCGGCGAATTCGCCGTGCACCTCGCCCTGGAGCAGGGCCGCAAGTGCTTCTACACCACGCCGATCAAGGCCCTGTCGAACCAGAAGTTCGCCGACCTGGTCAGGCGCTACGGCTCCGACAAGGTCGGCCTGCTCACCGGTGACAACAGCGTCAACGCGGACGCCCCGGTCGTCGTCATGACCACCGAGGTCCTGCGGAACATGCTGTACGCGGGCTCCCAGGCGCTGAACGGCCTCGGACACGTGGTCATGGACGAGGTGCACTACCTCTCCGACCGCTTCCGGGGCGCCGTCTGGGAAGAGGTGATCATCCACCTCCCCGAGTCGGTCACCCTGGTCTCCCTGTCGGCGACCGTGTCCAACGCGGAGGAGTTCGGCGACTGGCTGGACACCGTGCGCGGCGACACCGAGGTGATCGTCTCCGAGCAGCGGCCCGTCCCACTGTGGCAGCACGTGCTGGCCGGGCGGCGGATGTACGACCTCTTCGAGGAGGAGACCGACCACGGCGGCCGAGGCGTCGGCCGCCGCGAGGTCAACCCCGATCTCGTCCGCCTCGCCCGCATGGAGAACCAGCGCGGGTACAACCCCCGCGACCGCCGCCGCGGCAAGATGGTCCGCGAGGCCGACCGCGAGCGCGAGCGGCGCCAGCGCAGCCGGATCTGGACGCCCTCGCGCCCCGAGGTCATCGACCGGCTGGACGCGGAGGGGCTGCTCCCCGCGATCACGTTCATCTTCAGCCGGGCCGCCTGCGAGGCCGCCGTCCAGCAGTGCCTGCACGCCGGGCTCCGGCTCAACGACGACGAGAAGCGCCGGCTGGTCCGGGAGATCGTGGAGGAGCGGACGGCGTCCATCCCGTCCGAGGACCTGCACGTCCTGGGCTACTACGAGTGGCTGGAGGGCCTGGAGCGGGGCATCGCCGCGCACCACGCCGGGATGCTCCCGAGGTTCAAGGAGATCGTCGAGGAGCTGTTCGTCCGGGGCCTCGTCAAGGCCGTCTTCGCGACGGAGACGCTGGCGCTCGGCATCAACATGCCCGCCCGCTCGGTGGTCCTGGAGAAGCTCGTCAAGTGGAACGGCGAGCAGCACGCCGACATCACCCCCGGCGAGTACACCCAGCTCACCGGCCGGGCCGGGCGGCGCGGGATCGACGTCGAGGGCCATGCCGTGGTGCTCTGGCAGCGCGGCATGGACCCGGGCGCCCTCGCCGGACTCGCCGGCACCCGCACGTATCCGCTGCGCTCCAGCTTCCGCCCCTCGTACAACATGGCCGTGAATCTGGTCCACCAGTTCGGGCGGCACCGCTCGCGCGAGCTCCTGGAGACCTCCTTCGCGCAGTTCCAGGCGGACCGGTCGGTGGTCGGAATCTCCCGCCAGGTCCAGCGCAACGAGGAGGGCCTGGAGGGCTACCGCGAGGGCATGACCTGCCATCTCGGTGACTTCGAGGAGTACGCGCGGCTGCGCCGCGACCTCAAGGACCGGGAGACGGAGCTGGCCAAGCAGGGCGTCTCGCAGCGGCGGGCCGCCGCCGCGGCGTCCCTGGAGAAGCTGAAGCCCGGCGACGTCATCCATGTGCCGACCGGCAAGTTCGCCGGCCTCGCGCTCGTCCTCGACCCCGGGCTTCCGGCCGGCCGTACCAACGGGCACGGGCACCGCGGCATGGAGTACCACGACGGGCCCCGCCCGCTGGTGCTGACCGCCGAGCGGCAGGTGAAGCGGCTCGCCTCGATCGACTTCCCGGTGCCCGTGGAGGCCGTGGAGCGGATGCGGGTGCCGAAGTCGTTCAACCCGCGCTCGCCGCAGTCGCGCCGGGACCTGGCCTCCGCGCTGCGGACCAAGGCCGGGCACATCGTCCCGGACCGGCACCGCCGGGGGCGCGCCCCCGCCGCCGACGACCGCGAGATCGCGCGCCTGCGGGCCGAGCTGCGCGCCCACCCCTGCCACGGGTGCGACGAGCGCGAGGACCACGCCCGCTGGGCCGAGCGCTACCACCGGCTCCAGCGCGACACCCGGCAGCTGGAGCACCGCATCGAGGGGCGCACCAACACCATCGCCCGCACCTTCGACCGGATCGTCGCCCTGCTCACCGAGCTCGACTACCTGCGCGGCAGCGAGGTCACCGAGCACGGGAAGCGGCTGGCCCGGCTCTACGGCGAGCTGGACCTGCTGGCGAGCGAGTGCCTGCGCGCCGGCGTCTGGGAGGGGCTGAACGCGGCGGAGCTCGCGGCCTGCGTCTCCGCCCTCGTGTACGAGGCGCGGCAGGCCGACGACGCGGTGGCGCCGAAGCTGCCGTCGGGGCCCGCGAAGACCGCGCTGGGTGAGATGGTCCGCATCTGGGGGCGGCTCGACTCCCTGGAGGAGGACTTCAAGATCAACCAGGCCGAGGGGGTGGGCCAGCGCGAGCCCGATCTCGGCTTCGCCTGGGCGGTGTACATGTGGGCGTCCGGCCGCCCGCTGGACGAGGTGCTGCGCGAGGCGGACATGCCGGCGGGCGACTTCGTGCGCTGGTGCAAGCAGGTCATCGACGTGCTGGGCCAGGTGGCCGCCGCCGCACCGCGCGAGAACAGCACGGTGTCCCGGAGCGCCCGCAAGGCGGTCGACGAGGTGCTGCGGGGCGTGGTGGCGTACAGCTCGCTGGGCTGAGACACGCGGAAGCCGGCCGGGCGCGCGGTCCGGTCGGCTTCTGTGCGGCTCCCTTTCTAGGACCGGCCGCCTCGGCTCATTTTCATCGACGCGCCCGCGCAGACCAGCCCGAGCAGGGCGGTGAGTCCGCCGATGATGACGTTGTTGAGGATGACGCCGGTGTCCGGGCTGCTGCCGACCACCCAGGGCGAGATGATCATCCACGCACCCATGGCGCAGATGGCCCAGCTCAGGCCGTACATCCGTTGCGGCATCGCCGTGAACCCGAGGCCGAGCACGGCGATCGCGATGCCCATGACCAGGTTGTGCGTCACCAGTGCGGACTGCGAGGTGGTGAAGTGCAGCACCCAGGGGGAGACGGCGCAGTAGAGACCGACCAGGAAGACCGGCGCGTCCACGAGCGCCACGTCGCGGCCGCCCATCACGCGGGCGTATCGGTCGCTCATTTCCGTTGCATCGGGGTGTCCGGCCATGTCGTGGCCGACGTGCGAGACGTTTGACATCAGTTTCGTCCCCTTCGGATCATGCGGACCCGGTCACCGCCACGCGCGGGAAGCGGCCCGCACTGTCCATTCTGCTCTTATCCGTCGCTTATGTGTAGGTTCAAGGCGACTGGATTCCGCAGGATCCGCACCGGCCCGCCCGGGGTCCCGCGGTGGGCCGGTGGCCCACCGCGGGGGGTGTGGTCAGGCGGCGGGCGGCATCAGGACCGTGTCCACGATGTAGACCGTGGCGTTGGCCGTGGGGACGTTGCCGCAGACGACCTTTGACGAGTCGTTCACGGTGTACGTCATGTCCGAGCCCGAGGTCGTCAGCTCGCCCTTCTCCAGGGTCTCGAAGGAGCCCTTCTCCAGCTGCTGCGGCGTCAGCTTCTGGCCCACCACGTGGTACGTGAGGACCTTGGTGAGCGCGGCCTTGTCGGCGAGCAGCTTGTCGAGGTCGGCCTTCGGGACCTTGGCGAAGGCGTCGTTGGTCGGGGCGAACACGGTGATGTTATGGGCGTTGTTGAGGGTGTCGACCAGACCGGCCTTCTTGACCGCGGTGACCAGGGTGGACAGGGCCGGGTTGTGCGAGGCCGCCGTGGCCACCGGGTCCTTCGCCATGCCGGTGAAGGAGCCCGCGCCGCTCTTCGGGACCGAGGCGCAGGCCGGGCCGAAGGGCTTGTCCGTGTCCATGGACTTCTCGGCGGACGGCGAGGTGGGGGCCTTCGCGGAGCTGGCGCTCGATCCGGACGCGCTGTCCTTGGAGTCGTCGGAACAGGCCGTCAGGGCCAGCGGCAGGACGAGCGCGGCGGACAGCGCCACGGCGGCGCGGCGGGCGTGGATGACCTTCATGGTGTTCTCCTGTGTGGGTAATCGGTTGATTGCGTACGGTAATTGGCTTGGGGTGCGCGCGGCCCGGGCGGGCGGTGCGCGTGTCGGGCGGAGGCGGCGGGCCGCGTCGTCAGGACACGTCGACCACCACCGAGTGCCGGCCGGTGGCGCCGTTGGGCACGGTGCCGGCGCGCCGGGCGGTCTGGGTGGCGCCGGTGCTGTCGGTCGCGCGGACCTCCAGGGTGTGGCTGCCCGGGGTGGCCGGCCACTCCCACACCCACTGGCGCCAGATGTCACGGCCGGCCGGCGCCGCGAGCCGCGCCGGGTGCCACGGGCCGCCGTCCACCCGGACCTCGACCCGGGTGATCCCGCGGTGCTGGGCCCAGGCGACCCCGGCGACCGCCACCGTGCCCGCCTTCGGGGACGCGAAGGGGCGCGGGGTGTCGATGCGGGCCTGGGTCTTGATGGGCGCCCGCCGGGACCAGGTCCGCTTCACCCAGTACGCGTCGTACGCGTCGAAGGTGGTCAGCTCGATGTCCTTGATCCACTTGCAGGCCGACACGTATCCGTACAGGCCGGGGACGACCATCCGGACCGGGAAGCCGTGCTCGAAGGGCAGCGGCTCCCCGTTCATGCCGAAGGCGAGCAGGGCGTCGCGGCCGTCCATGACGTCCTCGACCGGGGTGCCGATCGTCATGCCGTCCACCGAACGCGCCACGAGCTGGTCGGCCCGTCCGCCCTCGGACGGCGGCCGCACCCCCGCCTCGCGCAGCAGGTCGGCCAGGCGCACGCCGAGCCACCGGGCGTTGCCGACGTACGGTCCGCCCACCTCGTTGGAGACGCAGGTCAGCGTGATGTCGCGCTCCACGGCCCGCCGGCGCACCAGGTCCTGGAAGCTGAGCGTCACCGGACGGGTCACGCCCTTGCCGTGGATCCGCAGCCGCCACTCCCCGGCGTCCACCCTCGGCACGACCAGGGCCGTGTCGACGCGGTAGAAGTCCTTGTTGGGCGTGACGAACGGGCTCAGCCCCCGGATCGCCAGCGCCGCGCCGGCCGGTACGGCGGGGGCGGGCGAGGCGGGCACGGGGAGCTTCAGATCGCGCCGGGACGCCTCCGCCCCGGCCTGCACGGCCGAGGTGAGCCGCCGCCCCAGCAGCCCCGCCCCGGCGGAGGCCACCGCCGCGACACCCGCCGCGACGACGAACCCGCGCCGGTCGAAGCCGCTCGCGGCTCCCTCCCCCGAGGAGGGGGCCGCGGCCGGGGACAGACGACCGGCGAGGAAGTACAGGACCCCCGCGGCCAGCACCGCGCCCACCACGGAGGGCAGGGCGTCCGAGACCTGGCTCTCCGGCCGGCCGGCCGCCGCCGTCGCGCCGACCGCGCCGAAGACCAGCACGGCCGCCGATCCGGCGAGCCGGTGGCGGAGCGTCAGCAACCCGACCGCCACGGCGAACAGCGCCAGGATCGCCAGGATCCCGAGCTCCAGGACCAGCTTGTCGTTCGTCCCGAAGTTCCGTACGGCGAAGTCCTTGAGCGCCGGGGGAGTGCGGTCGATCACCGCACCGCCCACCGCCGCGACCGGACCCGCCTCGGGACGCACCAGCGCGGCCACCAACTCGGCGACGGCCAGGGCGGCGAACCCGGCGATCACGCCACCGAGCGCCGCGCAGGCCGCACGCACCCAGCGGGACCGCCGGGACATGACGGGCCCGCTCTCCGGATCGTTCCGCTCTTCACTCACGACGGGGATTCGGCGCCGAGCGCCGAGCGGATTGGTCTGTCACCCGATCGGATGAACGCCGGGTTCCGCCAATCCGCCGGGCGGCCTGCGACGAATCACTTCCAAAGAGGCATCCGCCGCGCCTCCGCTTCCGGGGGAGGGCGGCGGGGCCGGTCCGGAAGGAGCGCAATGAGCGACAGGCGGCGACGCACGGCCGTCGTGGGCAGCGGGGTGGCGGGACTCACGGCCGCCCACATCCTGCGAAGGGCCCATGACGTGACGCTGTTCGAGGCGGACGACCGGGTGGGCGGCCACGCCCACACCCACGACCTGCCCGGGGCCGACGGCCGCGTCCACCACGTCGACTCCGGCTTCATCGTGCACAACCGGCGCACCTACCCGCACCTGCTCCGGCTCTTCGCCGAACTCGGTGTGCCCACGCAGGAGTCGGAGATGAGCATGTCCGTCCGGTGCCAGGGATGCGGCCTGGAGTACGCCGGGGCCCGCGGCCCGGCCGGTCTCCTCGCCCGTCCGGCGTCCTTCCGCGATCCCGCCTATCCCCGGATGCTCGCCGCCGTGCCCCGCTTCCACCGGCTGGCCCGGCGGCTGCTGCGGGACGGCGGACCGGACGCGGAGACGCTGACCCTGGGCGAGTTCGCCGCACGCGGCCGCTTCTCGCCCTACTTCACCGCGCACTTCCTGACACCCGTGGTGGCGGCGGTCTGGTCCTGCGACCCGGTGACCGCGATGCGCTACCCGGCCCGCTACCTCTTCCGCTTCCTCGATCACCACGGCATGCTCGCGATCGGCGGCTCCCCGGCCTGGCGCACCGTCACCGGCGGCTCGCGCACCTACGTGGAGCGCGTGACCAAGCAGCTCTCCGCCGTCCGCACCGCCACCCCGGTCCGCGCGGTCCGGCGGCACGCGGACGGCGTCGGGATCACCACGGACGACGGCACCACCGAGCCCTTCGACCATGTCGTCGTCGCCACCCACCCAGACCAGGCCCTCCGCCTCCTCGCCGACCCCACCGACGACGAGACCCGCACCCTGGGCGCCTTCCGCTACTCCCGCAACGCGACCCTGCTGCACACCGACACCCGGCTGCTGCCCACGGCGACCGGCGCCCGCGCCTCCTGGAACTACCTGATGCCGGACTGCGCCGCCGACGCCTCCCACGTCACCGTCAGTTACGACATGAACCGGCTCCAGCGGCTCGACGCCCCGGAGACCTACGTCGTCACGCTGAACGGCGCCGACCGTGTGGCCCCCGGCCTCGTCCGGGCCCGCATGCTCTACGAACACCCCGTCTACACCCCGGAGTCCGTGGCCGCCCAGGCCCGGCTGCCCGCCCTGTCCGGGCCGGTCACCGCCTACGCGGGCGCCTACCACGGCTGGGGGTTCCACGAGGACGGCTGCCGCTCGGGCGCCGAGGCCGCGGCGGCCCTGGGGGTGGACTGGTGAACGCCCTCTACCCGTGCACGATCAGCCACATACGGACCGCGCCGACCCGGTACGGCTTCCACCACCGCACCTACCTGTGGCTGACGGACCCCGACGGGCCCCAGCCGCTCCCGCGCGCCCTGCGCTTCCTCGCCCGCTTCGACGCCCGCGACCACTTCGGCGGCACCGCCCCGACGATCCGGGCCGGGCTCGCCCGCTTCCTGGCCGCGCGCGGCATCGACCTCGCCGACGGCACCGTCCTCATGCTGACCCAGGCCCGGGTCCTCGGCTACGTCTTCAACCCGCTCACCGTCTACTGGTGCCGGCGCGCCGACGGCACCCCGCTGTGCACGGTCGCCGAGGTGCACAACACCTACGGCGAACGCCACTCCTACCTGCTGCGCCCCGACGACCGGGGGCGGTCGGTCACCAGCAAGGAGTTCTACGTATCGCCGTTCTTCGGCACCGACGGCGAGTACTGGATGCGCCTGCCGGAACCGGGCCCGCAGCTGCGGCTGACGGTCCACCTGGAACGCTCCGGCACCCGCCCGTTCACCGCGACCGTCCGGGGCGAGCGGCGGCCGGCGACCACCCGCGTGCTGCTCGGCCTGGCCGTGCGGCACCCCTGGTCCACGGCCGTCGCATCGGCCGCCATCCGCCTGCACGGCATACGCCTCTACTTGCGCGGGCTGCCCGTCCGGCCCCGCCCCCACCACCGCGCCCAGGAGGGCATGCGATGACCGCCTCCACGTTCCGTACCCCGTCCGTGCCCGCCCCCGCCGCGGCCGTGGGCGTCGACCCGGCACGCTGGCCGGACGTCGTGGCCCTGCCCCGCGCCTCCCGGCTCCGGACGGCCGTCGCCGAGCGGATCGTCCGCCACGCCCTGGCCCGGCTGCCGCTGCGGGTGCGCCTCGACGGGCGCGAGGACATCGGGCTCGGCGGCCCGCTGCTGGACGTCCGCGACCCCGACGCCTTCTTCCGCAGGATCGGCGCGGCCGGGCTCATCGGCTTCGGCGAGTCGTACATGGCACGGGAATGGGACGCGCCCGACCCCGTCGGCGTCCTGACCGTCCTGGCCGGTCAGGTCGCCACCCTGGTCCCGCCGCCCCTGCAACGGCTGCGCGGACTGTGGGCGCGCCGCCACCCCGAGGCGCAGAACGGCACCCGCGAAGGGGCCCGGACCAACATCAGCCACCACTACGACCTGTCCAACGACCTGTTCGCGCTCTTCCTGGACGAGACGCTCAGCTATTCGTCGGCGCTGTTCCGCGGCTTCCCCGCCGAGCCGGCTCTGCTCCCCGCCGCCCAGCACCGGAAGATCGACCGGCTGCTCGACCTGGCCGCCGTCGGCCCCGGCACCCGGCTCCTGGAGATCGGCACCGGCTGGGGCGAACTCGCGCTCCGTGCCGCCGCCCGCGGCGCCCACGTCGTCTCCGTCACCCTCTCCCGGGAACAGCGCGACCTCGCCCTCCGGCGGATCGCGGCGGCGGGCCACGCGGACCGGGTCGACGTCCGGCTGTGCGACTACCGGGAGATCGAGGGGACGTACGACGCGATCGTCAGCGTCGAGATGATCGAGGCGGTCGGCGCGGAGTTCTGGCCCGTCTACTTCCGCACCCTGGACCGGCTGCTCGCCCCCGGCGGCCGGATCGCCCTCCAGGCCATCACCATGCCCGACGACCGCATGCGGGCCGGCCGGGACACCTTCACCTGGATCCAGAAGTACATCTTCCCGGGTGGCCAACTCCCTTCCACCGAGGCCATCGACCGGGTCACGGCCGCCCACACCGGACTGCGCGTGGAGCGCTCCGACGGCTTCGGCACGCACTACGCCGAGACGCTCAGGCTGTGGCGCGAACGCTTCACCGCGGAGGCGGAGGCCGTCGACGCCCTCGGCTTCGACGCGACGTTCCGCCGCATGTGGACCCTCTACCTCGCCTACTCCGAAGCGGGCTTCCGCTCCGGCTACCTCGATGTACGGCAGTTGCTGCTGACCCGTCAGGAACAGGAAACGGCATGACACTCACCGACAAGCGCCCCGTCCACGGGGCCGCCCAGCGCATCGAGCCCCTGGCCGAGCAGTTCCTCGGCGGCCGGCTCCCGGTCAGGGTGCGCATGTGGGACGGCAGCGAGACCGGCGCCGCCGACGGCCCCCTGATCCACGTCCGGGCCCGCCGCGCCCTGCGCCGCCTCCTGTGGGAACCGGGCGAACTCGGCCTCGCGGAGGCGTACATCACCGGCGACATCGACATCGAGGGCGACCTCGCCGAGGGACCGCGGGCCGTACGCCGCGCCGTACGCGAACGCGGACTCGCCGCGCCCCGGCCGCGCCTCGCCGACCGGCTGCGCGCCGCCGGCACCGCCGTGCGCCTGGGCGCGGCCGGGCCCAGGCCGCCCGTGCCCGCCGCCCGCGCCACCGGACTCGACGGCGCCCTGCACAGCAAGGCCCGCGACCGGGCGGCGATCAGCCACCACTACGACCTCTCCAACGCCTTCTACGCCCTCCTGCTGGACGAGACGATGGCGTACTCCTGCGGCTACTGGACCAGCGAGGAGCCCGGCTACGGCCCGGCCGACGCGCAGCGCGACAAGCTGGAGCTGATCTGCGGCAAGCTCGGGCTGCGCCCCGGTGCACGGCTGCTGGACATCGGCTGCGGCTGGGGTTCACTGACCCTGTACGCGGCCGAGCGGCACGGCGTCCGCGTCACCGCCGTCACCCTCGCCGCCGAACAGGCCGCCCACGTGCGCCGGCAGGTGACCGAACGCGGCCTGGACGACCTGGTCGAGGTGCGCTGCTGCGACTACCGCGACATCGCGGACGCCCCGGACCATGAGGGCGGCTACGACGCGGTGTCCACCATCGAGATGGGCGAGCACGTCGGGGACGCCCAGTACCCGGCCTTCGCGGCGACCCTGCACGGCATGGTCCGCCCGCGCGGCCGGGTGCTCGTCCAGCAGATGTCGCGCGGGCGGGAGGCGCCGGGCGGCGGAGCGTTCATCGAGGCGTACATTGCGCCGGACATGCACATGCGCCCCCTCGGCGAGACCGTCGCGCTGCTGGAGGGCGCCGGTCTTGAGGTGCGCGACGTCCACGGGCTGCGGGAGCACTACGTCCGGACCGTCGACGCCTGGCGCCGGACCCTGGAGGAGAACGAGGCGCGGTTCACGGACCTGGTCGGCGAGGAGACCGTACGGGTGTGGCGGCTGTATCTCGCCGGTGGCGCCCTCGCCTTCGCGGAGCGCCGGATGGGCGTGGACCAGATCCTCGCCGTACGGCCCGGTGGTGACGGCGAGTCGGGGATGCCGGACACCCGTGACGGACTGCGCGCGGCCCGGGACGCGTCATGAGCGGCTTCGCCTGGGAGGCGTTCGCGCGGGGTCTCGCGCCCTGCGCGGGCGCCGCGCTGCTCGTCCTGCTCGTCGCGTTCGCCGTCGGGGTCCGCAAGGGCATGCACCGGGGCGTGGACGTCGCCTGGGGTCTGGGCTTCGCCGCCGTCGCACTCGTCTCGTACGGACTGTCCGCGGGGGAGGGGGACACCACTCGACGGCTCCTCGTCACGGCGCTCACCGCGGTCTGGGGGGTGCGTCTGGCGTGGCACATCGCCCGGCGCGGACGCGGGCACGGCGAGGACCCGCGCTACGAGAAGATGCTCGCCGAGGCGCCCGGCAACCCGGACCTCTACGCCCTGCGGAAGGTGTACCTCCTCCAGGGCGCCCTGGTCTGGCTGATCTCGCTCCCCGTGCAGGCGGCCGGCTACCTCACCGGGCCGGTGAACGCCCTGGCGTGGGCCGGAGCGGCGCTCTGGGCGCTCGGCATGTTCTTCGAGGCGGTCGGCGACCACCAGCTGGCCCGGTTCAAGGCCGACCCGGACAACCGGGGCAGGATCATGGACCAGGGGCTCTGGTCCTGGACCCGGCACCCCAACTACTTCGGGGACTTCTGCGTCTGGTGGGGCCTGTTCCTGATCGTCTGCCAGGCCCCGGCCGCCGCGGGCGCCACGCTGGTCGCGCCCGCCCTGATGACGTATCTGCTCATCGGCGGCAGCGGCAAGGCCCTCCTGGAACGGCACATGGCCGACCGCCCCGGCTTCGCCGCGTACGCCGCGCGCACCAGCGGCTTCTTCCCGCGCCCGCCGCGCAGAGGCTGAACACGCCCGCCACCGGGACTGAGAGGCGCGGGCCCGGGGGAGCCCCGGGCCCGCCCCTCACGCGGGCAGCTCCATCAGCGCCACCGGATCCGAGGTCGGCCGCGTCGAACCGCCCGCCGGTTCCACGGTGATGCCCATGCCCGTGGCCCCGTCGACCGGGCCGTCGAGCAGCGTCGTGTACGTCGTCGAGGACGAGCCCGAGGCGTGCAGCAGGCCCGCCGGGCGCATCGTGCCGCCGTCCGAGAACCACAACTGGTAGACCTTGCCGCTGGGTGCCTCGCCCAGCCCGGAGGCCAGGAACACCGCCCGGTCCTCGTGCCGGGAGACCACCACCGTGCCCTGCGCCCCGTCGTCCAGCGCGCCGGACGTGGTCTTCGCGTCGGGCGCGGTGAGGACCCGGGCCACCTGCTCGGCCCGGAGCCGGGTCGCGTCCGCCTGCCGCTGGGCGTCCCGCGCCTCCTGGTGCTGCCACACGGCGATCCCGCCGAAGCCCACCGCCCCGGCGAGGCACGCGGCCAGGGCGAACCGGGACCATCCGGCCGCCCCGCCCCGCCGGTCCGGCGAGCGCCCGCGGCGGGGGAGGGCGGGCGGCTCCTGGCGTACGGTCGTAATCTCCCGGAGCACCCGCTCCCGCAGCTCCCGGGGGGCCGGCGCGGCGACGGCGAGGCCGAGGCGGGTCGCGGTCTCGGAGAGCTCGCGCACCTCGGTGGAACAGGCGTCGCAGGCGCCCAGGTGCCGTTCGAAGTCCCGGCGTTCGATGTCCGGCAGGGCGTGCAGGGCGTAGGCGCCCGTCAGCGTGTGGAGTCCGGCGTCGGTCATGAGGTCACCCCGAGGCAGTCGCGCATCCGGATCAGCCCGTCGCGCAGTCGAGTCTTGATCGTGCCGAGCGGTACCGCGAGCAGTTCGGCCACCTCGCGATAGGTCAGCCCCCGGTAGTACGCCAGGGTGACGGACTCCCGCTGGAGTTCGGAGAGGGTCCGCATGCAGCGGCGCACCTGCTCGCGTTCCAGCCGGGTCTCGACCTGTTCGGTGACCTCGTCGAAGGCGGGCGTGCGGTCGAGCAGGGCGGCCTTGTGCTCGCGCGCGGCCGACGCCTGTGCGGAGCGCACCCGGTCGACGGCGCGGCGGTGGGCCAGGGTCAGCACCCAGTTCATGGCGCTGCCCCGGGCGGCCTGGAAGCGGGACGCGGTGCGCCACACCTCCACCAGGACCTCCTGGGCGACCTCCTCCGACTGGGCGGGATCGCGCAGCACATTGCGGACGAGCCCGAGCACCGGGCCGCTCACCGCGTCGTAGACCTGGGCGAACGCGTCCTGGTCGCCCCGGGCGACCTGCCCCATCAGCTCCTGGAGATCGGGCCCCGCCGAGGCCATTCCGCTGATGTACACGGCTTCTTTCACGCGGGGTTCCCTTCGGTGGTCATCGCTCTCCGGGGGTGATTCGGAGCCGGTGCCCGGGCGGATTGGCCGGAAGCCGGAGATCCTTCCACGGTTTCCCGGGGTCCGGCACGGGAAACGGCGCGAAGAATCGCGATACAGCGCGGTTGGCGCGCCCTCGGAAATCGAGCCATGTTCGGCCACGAGTATGCGTGGACGAGCAAATGTACGGAGGTGGGCGGCGGTGACCAAGCGGCGCAAGCTCGGCAATCCGCTGGCGCTCACGGTGATGGTGCTGCTCGCCGAGCGGTCCATGCATCCGTACGAGATCGCCCAGACCCTCCGCAGGCGCGGCAAGCAGCACAGCGTGAAGATCAACTTCGGTTCGCTGTACACCGTCGTCCAGAACCTGGAGAAACACGGCTACGTCGAGGTGGCGGGCGTACAACGCCAGGGCAACCGACCGGAGCGCACGCTGTACGGCCTCACCGAGGCCGGGCGCGCCGAGATGCTGCACTGGCTGTCCGACCTGATCGCGGTGCCGGCCGAGGAGTACCCGGTCTTCGACACGGCACTGGCCCTGCTTCCCGCGCTGCCCCCGGAGGAGGTGAACGAGCTCCTCGCGGACCGCGAGCAGGCGCAGATCGTGCGGGCCGCGGCGCTGCGCGGGGTGCTCGCCCAGCTCGGGGACTCGGTGCCCCGCGTCTTCGTCGTGGAGACGGAGTACCAGCTCCACATGCTGGAGGCGCAGCTGGAGTGGATCCGTACGTTCCGCAAGGAGATCGGCGAGGCCACCATCAGCGGCATCGAGGAGTGGAGGTCGTTCCACGAGACCGGCGAGGTCCCGCAGGACTGGCAGGACCTCGAAGACCGGGCGTAAGCAGAAAAAGACCCCGACCGGACTGTTGGAGCAGTCCGCGCCGGGGTCTCGAACCCCAAAGCCGGACCACCGTGGAGGCGGCCCTCGCGGGAGGCGCCCGATGAGCGCTCAGGCCCTGTCCCACACCGGGTACATGACGCAGCGGCAGCTGAGGGCGATCCTCCGGCAGCCCGTCTTCCTGGCGATGGCCCTGATCCAGCCGGTGATCTGGCTCTTCCTCTTCGGCGACCTGTTCAAGAAGGTGGTCGAGCTCGGCGGCTTCGGCACCACCTCCTACCTGGACTACCTCGTCCCCGGCATTGTCGTGATGAGCGCGCTGGGGTCGAGCATGTGGGCCGGCATGGGCACCCTGGAGGAGATCGAGCGCGGCACGCTCAACCGCTTCCTGACCACGCCCGTCAGCCGGAACGCCCTGATGAACGCCAACGTCGTGCAGAACGGCATCGCCACCACCGCCCAGTCCATGGCCATCCTGCTGCTCGGCCGGGCGGCCGGGGCCGGCTATCCGGGCGGGGCGGCCGGTCTGCTGATCCTGATCGCCGCCTCGGTGCTGCTCGGCACCGTCTTCGGGGCGCTCTCGAACGCCGTGGGCATGATCGTGCGGGAGCGGGAGTCGATCAGCGGCATCAACACGTTCCTGCTGATGCCGCTCACCTTCCTGTCCACGTCCTTCATGGCGCCCAGCCAGATGCCCGGCTGGATGCGGGACATCGCGGCCTTCAACCCGGTCAACTGGGCCATGGTGGCCGGACGGTCCGCGCTGGGCGCCGATCCCGAGTGGCAGTTGGTCGTCACCCGTTGCGGCGGGCTCGCGCTGCTCGCCGCGGCCGCGGTGGCGCTGTCGACCCGTACGTTCCGCTCGTACCAGAAGTCCGTGTGACGGGCGGCCCGTCCGCCGCCCCGCCGCCCGGGCCGGGAGTCCGCTCCCGGCCCACCAGCCGGCGCGCCGGCCCCGGGTGACCAGCCCCAACCAGGCGAGTTACGACGCCGGGCACGAGCGCAGGCTCCGGCTGATCCGGGGGCGGGGCGGAGGGGCCTGAGCCGCGACATGGCTGTGCCCCGGTCCGCCGGACCGGGGCACAGCGGGGCGTACGAAGGTCAGGCCGCGCTCTCCTGCTCGCGCTCCACCTGCTCGTTCCACTGGCGCTTGACGGAGCGCCACGCCTCGTCGTCGTGGCCGAGCCGCCAGTAGCCGGAGATCGACAGCTGGGAGGCCGGGATCTCGCGCTCAAGCCGAAGGTGGCGCCGGACCTCCTTGACGAAGCCCGCCTCGCCGTGCACGAACGCCTGGACCCGGCCGGACGGGAACTCCAGCCCCGTTACCGCCTCGGTGAGCGCCGCGCCGACCGGCCGTCCGGCCCGGTGCAGCCAGGTGACCTCCACGCCGTCCGGCGTGGCGATCTTCTGCTCCTCCGCGGCGTCCGCCACCTCGACGTACGCGTGCACCACCGCCCCCGCCGGCATCCGCTCCAGCGCGGCGGCGACGGCCGGCAGCGCGCTCTCGTCGCCCGCCAGGAGGTGCCAGTCCGCCGAGGCGTCGGGGGCGTAACCCCCGCCGGGGCCCAGGAACGTCACCTGGTCGCCCGGCTGTGCGCCCGCCGCCCAGGGCCCGGCGAGGCCCTCGTCGCCGTGCACCACGAAGTCGATCGCCAGCTCCCGGGCGGCCGGGTCCCAGGAACGCACCGTGTAGGTACGGGTGGTGGGCCACAGCTCGCGGGGGTACTCCTCGCGGATGCGGGCCATGTCGAAGGGGTGGGTGTAGTCCGCGCCCTCGGGGGCGAAGCACAGCTTGACGTAATGGTCGGTGAAGCCCGCGAGCGCGAACGCGGCGAGACCGTCGCCGCCGAGCACCACCCGGATCATGTGCGGGGTGATCTGCTCGGTGCGCAGGACCTGCGCCCCCTGAGCCTTCGGTGCCCGCCGCTCCGGTCGATCTGCCACGAGGTCTGCTCCCTGCTGCCGGAATTGGAAACCGTCCACCGATGCCCACATCGGCCTTAGGGTGACCTAACTTAACACCTCAGGTTCGCAGTGCGGAGTGGAGACGCTGCAGGGCCCCGCCCAGCCCCCACCGGGTCGCGAGCGCGTCGAGGGCGGCCGGATCGCGCGGCGCCGCGGGCAGCGCCGGGTCGAAGTCCGGCAGCGGTACGTCACCGGCGACCCGCACCACCTTCGGCGCGACGGCCACATAGGCGCGGGCCTCGTCCAGCCGCTTGCGCTGCGAGGGCGTCAGCTTCGCCGCCGGATCGTCCACCGCCGCCATGATCCCGGCCAGACCACCGAAGGCGTCCAGCAGCTTCGCCGCCGTCTTCTCGCCGATCCCGGGCACGCCCGGCAGCCCGTCGCTCGGGTCGCCGCGCAGCAGCGCCAGGTCCACGTACCCGGGGCCGTCCACTCCGTACTTCCCGCGCAGCCACGCCTCGTCCGTCAGCTGGAGGGTGCCGACCCCCTTCAGCGGGTAGAGCACCCGCACCCCGCGGGCGTCGTCCACCAGCTGGTACAGGTCCCGGTCGCCGGTGACGATGTCGACCGGGCCGGCCGCCCGCCCGGTCAGCGTGCCGATCACGTCGTCCGCCTCGTACCCCTCGGCGCCGACCCGGGCGATGCCCAGCGCGTCCAGCACGTCCGCGATCACCGGGACCTGAGGGGCCAGCGTGTCCGGCGTCTCCTCCTCGTCGGGCACGCCCGCCCCGGTCTCGACGGCCACCCGGTGCGCCTTGTACGTCGGGATGAGGTCGACCCGCCACTGCGGCCGCCAGTCCGCGTCCCAGCAGGCGACGAGGT
Organism: Streptomyces sp. NBC_00209; assembly: GCF_045206345.1. Lineage (NCBI taxonomy): Bacteria > Bacillati > Actinomycetota > Actinomycetes > Kitasatosporales > Streptomycetaceae > Streptomyces > Streptomyces sp. NBC_00209. Next base: position 5,931,014 of record NZ_CP108121.1, read on the forward strand.
CGTCCGGCCGGTGGTCCTGCACCAGGCGGCCGATGAAGTCCAGCAGCCCGCGCACGGCGTTGACCGGGGTGCCGTCCGGCGCGCGCACCGAGTCGGGCACGCCGAAGTAGGCGCGGAAGTAGAGGGAAGCGGTGTCGAGGAGCATCAGGCGTCGCGTCACACGCCGATGATGCCGCACGGCACCGACAGGGGCCGCCGCGGACGCGGTTCCCGGAAAACCAGGCTGCTTTATGTGATCCAGGTCACTCTTGCGTTTGCTCCGGATAAGCCGGGGCAGGCGCGCCATCGGAGCGGAGCACGTCGCGTTTTCAACTACTGCACGTGCCATGCGGACAGAATCCGTGCCGCTCCACGGTCTGCCGGCGGGGGTGGCAGACCGTTCTCGGTTCAACGCGTGAGGTGTATGTGTCCAGGCTGCAAGCCGAGCACTTGTACAAAGTGTTCGGCAGACGACCCGATCAAGCCGTGCAGAAGCTGCGGAGCGGCACCGGCCGCGACGCGCTGCGCGCCGACGGAACCACCGCAGCGGTGATCGACGCTTCGTTCACCGTGGAACCGGGCCAGATCTTCGTCGTGATGGGTCTGTCCGGCTCGGGCAAGTCCACTCTGCTGCGGATGCTCAACGGCCTGCTGGAGCCCACCTCCGGCCAGGTGCTCTTCGACGGCCAGGACCTGACCGCCCTGAGCCCCGCCGAGCTCCGCCGTGTCCGCTCCACCAAGATCAGCATGGTGTTCCAGCACTTCGCGCTCTTCCCCCACCGGAGCGTCCTGGAGAACGCCGCGTACGGCCTGGAGGTGCAGGGAGTCCCGCGCGCCGAGCGCAACCGCCGCGCCACCGAGGCCCTGGAGCTGACCGGCCTGGCCGGCTGGGAGAAGTCCTGGCCCGACGAGCTGTCCGGCGGCATGCAGCAGCGCGTGGGCCTCGCCCGCGCCCTCGCCACCGACGCCGACCTGCTCCTCATGGACGAGTCCTTCAGCGCGCTCGACCCGCTGATCCGCCGCGACATGCAGGACCAGCTCCTGGAGCTCCAGAAGCGGCTGAAGAAGACCATCGTCTTCATCACCCACGACCTCAACGAGGCCATGCGCCTCGGCGACCGCATCGCCGTGATGCGCGACGGCGAGATAGTCCAGCTCGGCACCGCCGAGGACATCCTCGTCACCCCGGCCAACGACTACGTCGCCTCCTTCACCCAGGACGTGGACCGTGCCCGGGTGCTGACCGCCGGCGCGATCATGGCCGAGACGGACACCGTCATCGGCACGCTCTGCGACCAGGGCAAGGAGATCCGGAACACCGACGACGTGCTGCGGGCCACCCCGGCCACCGTCACCGAGTCCACGCCGATCATCGAGCTGTTCACGCCCTGCTCGCAGAGCCGGGTCGCGGTCGCCGTGACCGACGACAAGGGCAAGCTCCTCGGCGTCGTGCCCCGTGAGCGGCTGCTCGCCGTGCTCGGCGAGCCGATGACCCCCGCCCAGGCTCCGCAGGACGCCGCGACCTCGCTGAAGAAGGTGGCCGGTGTTTAGGCTCCATCTCGGCGACTGGGTCGACTCCGCGGTCGACTGGCTCCAGACCCACCTCTCCTGGCTCTTCGACTTCATCAGCTCCGTCGTGAGCGGCATGTTCGACGGCATCGCCGCCGTGCTCTCCGCTCCCGCGCCCCTGCTCTTCGCGGGCATCGTCGCCGTCATCGCCTGGTGGCTGCGCGGTCTGCTCGCCGGAATCCTCGCGTTCGTCGGCTTCGCCCTCATCGACTCGGTCGAGCTGTGGGACGAGGCGATGGACACGCTCACGCTGGTGCTCGTCGCGACGATCGTGACGCTGGTCCTGGCGGTGCCGCTCGGCATCTGGGCCTCCCGCTCCAAGACGGTGAGCGCGGTGACCCGGCCGGTCCTGGACTTCATGCAGACCATGCCCGCCATGGTCTACCTGATCCCCGGCGTGATCTTCTTCGGTGTCGGTGTCGTTCCCGGCATCATCGCCACCATCATCTTCGCGCTGCCCCCGGGCGTCCGGATGACCGAACTCGGCATCCGCCAGGTCGACGGTGAGCTGGTCGAGGCGGCCGAGGCGTTCGGCACGACCTCCCGCAACACCCTGCTGCGGGTCCAGCTGCCGCTGGCCCTGCCCACGATCATGGCGGGCATCAACCAGGTCATCATGCTGGGCCTGTCCATGGTGGTCATCGCCGGCATGGTCGGCGGCGGCGGCCTCGGCGGCTCCGTCTACCGGGCCATCGGCAACGTCGACGTCGGCCTGGGGTTCGAGGCCGGTGTCTCCATCGTCATCCTGGCCATGTACCTGGACCGGATGACCAGCGCCCTGGGCCGCGAGGTCTCCCCGCTCGCCCGCCGCGCGCTCGCCAAGGCGCAGTCGATGGCCGGCGGCCTGAAGATCTGGCACCACCGCCCGCAGCCCGTCGTCGCCGTCGCGGGGGTCGTCGCCCTGGCGCTCGTCGCCGGCGGCATGGGGATCTTCGGCTCCTCGGACGACGAGTCCACGACCGCGTCGGACCCGAAGAACATCGGCGCCGGCAAGAAGATCAGCATGGGCTACATCCCGTGGGACGAGGGCATCGCCTCCACCTTCCTGTGGAAGGAGCTGCTGGAGCAGCGCGGCTTCGAGGTCGACGTCAAGCAGTACGAGGCCGGCGCGCTGTACACCGGCATGGCGGGCGGCCAGATCGACTTCGAGACCGACTCCTGGCTGCCGGTCACCCACGCCACGTACTGGAAGAAGTACAAGGACCGCCTGGAGGACATGGGCTCCTGGTACGGCCCCACCTCGCTGGAGCTGGCCGTTCCCTCGTACGTCAAGGACGTGAAGTCCCTGGCCGACCTCAAGGGCAAGGCTTCGAAGTTCAAGGGCCGGGTCGTCGGCATCGAGCCCAGCGCCGGTGAGATGGGCCTGCTCAAGGACAAGATCCTGCCGGGCTACGGCCTGGACAAGGAGTACAAGGTCGTCGACGGCTCCACGCCGTCCATGCTGGCCGAGCTGAAGCGCGCGTACGCCAAGAAGGAACCGATCGTCGTTCCGCTCTGGTCGCCGCACTGGGCGTACAACCAGTTCGAGCTGACCAAGCTCAAGGACCCCAAGAACCTCTGGGGCCAGGGCGACGGCATCCACACGCTGACCCGCAAGGGCTTCACCGGGGACAACCCCGAGGTCGCCAAGTGGCTCAAGGACTTCAAGATGAGCGAGGACCAGCTCACCAGCCTTGAGGCCCAGATCCAGAAGAGCGGCTCCGGCAAGGAGCAGGAGGCCGTCCGCACCTGGCTGAAGGCCAACCCGGACGTCGCCGACAAGTGGACCCCGGTGAAGAAGTCCGCGCCGGCCAAGGGCGCGAACGGCAAGGACGAGCGCGACCGCCCGGTCGAGATGGCCTGGTTCCCCTGGGAGGAGGACATCGCCGCCACGTACCTGTGGAAGGCCGTCCTGGAGGACCGCGGCTACAAGATCAACCTCAAGCAGTTCGAGGTCGGTCCGATGTACACCGCGATGTCGCGGGGCCAGATCGACGTGCAGTTCGACGGTTGGCTCCCGTTCACCCAGAAGAACTACTGGGACAAGTACGGCTCCAAGCTGACGGACGTCGGCTCCTGGTACGGCCCGACCTCCATCGAGGTCGCGGTGCCCGACTACGTCAAGGACGTGAAGTCCCTGGCCGACCTCAAGGGCAAGGGCTCGAAGTTCAAGGGCCGGATCGTCGGCATCGAGCCCGGCACCGCCACGATGGAGAACCTGAAGAAGAACGTGCTCCCGGCCTACGGTCTGGACGACGAGTACAAGGTGGTCGACGCCTCGACGCCCGGCATGCTCGCCGAGCTGAAGCGCGCGTACGCCAAGAAGGACCCCATCGCCGTCCTGCTGTGGACCCCCCACTGGGCGTACAGCGAGTACAAGATGACCAAGCTCCAGGACCCGAAGAAGGCGTTCGGCGAGGGCGACCGGCTGCACACCATCGCCTCCAAGGAGTTCCCGGAGAACTACCCGCAGCTGACGAAGTGGTTCAAGAACTTCAAGCTGAGCGAGGAGCAGCTCGCCGGCCTGGAGAACCAGATCCAGAAGCTCGGTACAGGGCATGAAGAGGAAGCCGTGAGCGCCTGGATGGAGAAGAACCCGGGCATCGCGGACAAGATGGCCCCCCAGTAGGAGCCGTCACCGGCCCCCACCAGGGCCGCAGCCCGTGAAGGGGTGGATCGCGCCGACGGCGCGATCCACCCCTTCCGGCGTTCCGGTGTGCTCACTTTCCGGGCCGTCCTGGCGTAACGGTGTGCGCGACGGGCCCACAACCGGAAGGATGGCGTTTCGGGAGGGAGCCGGACATGGACGAGAAGGAAACACTCCGGGTGGGCGCCGCGGTCCGCCGACAGCGCAGATCCCTGGGACTCACCCTGGCCGCCGTCGCCTCGCGCAGCGGCCTTTCCGTGCCGTTCCTCAGCCAGATCGAGAACGAGCGCGCCAGACCCAGCGCCCGGTCGCTCGACCGGGTCGCCGAGGCGCTGGAGACCACCACGGCCCGGCTGCGCGCCGCCGCGGACTCGGCACGCGCGGTCGACGTCGTGCGCGCCGCCCAGGAGGACGGGGTGCACCGGGTGGTCCGCGGACGCCACCAGCTCAGCGCCCTGGAATTCACCGGGGAGCTCGACCTCGGGCGCGAGTTCCAGCACCGCAACGACGAGCTCCTGTACGTCGCCGAGGGCGCCGCCGAAGTGGAGGCCGAGGGCCGGGCCTACCGGCTGGTCCAGGGCGACACGCTCTTCCTGTCCGGCGGGGTCCGCCACCGCTGGCGGGCCACCCTCCCCGGCACCCGGCTGCTGTGCGTCGCGGTCGCCGAGCACATCGACGCGACGTCCGACCCCAGGCGCTGACCGCCCGGGGCCGCCGACGGCGGGACGCTCAGGCGGTACGGGCCGCCACCGACGCCCGCGGTGCTGCGAGCAGCGCTCCGCTGAGCAGCCCGCGCACCGTGCGTACGCCCGCCACCGCCCACGCCGACACCAGCAGCACGTACAGCGCGACGGCGAGCCAGGTGAACGCGGTCAGTCCGGTGTGCCGGGCCAGGCCCGACGCGCCCGTCACGCAGGTGCCGACGGGGAACGTGAAGCCCCACCAGGTCATCGAGAACGTCATCCCGCCCCGTACCGCCCGCACCACCAGCGCCACGGCCAGGGCCAGCCACATCAGGGCGAAGCCCATCACCGGCACCCCGTACAGCACCGCGAAGGCCCGCAGCGCCGAGGCGTACGGGGCCCCGATCGCGCCCGGCGCCACATCGGCCAGCGCGTTGACCGCGGTGGTCGACTGGCCCAGCGGGCCGAGCACCAGGAACAGGGTGGGCGTCAGGGCGAGCGGCAGCGGCCCCCCGTGCACCAGCCGGCCGAAGACCAGCGGGAGCATGACCAGCGTCGCCAGCAGGCTCAGCCCGAACATCGCGTAGCAGCCGAGCAGCAGCGCCTCGCGCCCCTGGCCCGGGGGCAGCTCCGCCACGAGCAGCGGGCCGAGCGCGGCCGACACCATCGGCGCCACCACCGGTAGCAGCCACACCGGGGACGCGGTGCCCGGCTCCGGCCGGTGGCGCACGATCATGAGATACGGGACCGCCACGGCCGCCACCAGGCCGGTCACCGTGCCCGCCGTGTACAGCACCACGTCCAGCGCGAGCGCCGCCGGGTGCCCGATGAGGTCCCTGCCCACGGTCATGCCGGAGCCCCCGACGGCCAGCAGCGCCATCGAGAGGCAGCCGTAGAACGGCGCGACGGCCTGGTCCGCGAGATGGGCGCGCGCCTGGTCGCGATGGGCGGCCCAGTGCCCGGCGCGGGCGGCCAGCACGGCGGCGAGCAGCAGCGCCGAGAACAGCCACACCACGGTGCACGCGCCGCGCAGCCCGGGTACCCGCACCGGCAGCGCCGCGCCGGCGCTCGCGACGATCGCGGTGCCCATCACCGTGGCGTACCAGTTGGGCCCGAAGTGGCGCAGCGCGGGCCGCCGGAGGGTGTCGGAGTACGGGGGAGCGGGGCGGGTCCGCAGATAGATGGCCATGCCATGATCTTCTGCCGCGCAGCGGGACCCCACCAGGGAGCACCGACCTATGAGGTCATAAACTGGACTTATGCCCAGCGAACCGCCCGTCCCCCTGTCCCACCGGGTGCCCGACCTGGGCGCGCTGGAACTGCTCCTCGCCGTCGCCCGGCACGGCAGCCTCGGCCGGGCCGCCCGGGACGTCGGCATCACCCAGCCCGCCGCCAGCAGCAGGGTCCGCTCGATGGAGCGGCAGCTCGGCCTCGCCCTCCTCGACCGCTCGCCCCGCGGCTCCCGGCTCACCGACGCGGGCGCCCTGGTCACCGACTGGGCGCGCCGGGTCGTGGAGGCCGCCGAGGCGTTCGATGCGGGCGCCCAGGCGCTGCGCGACCGCCGCGACTCCCGGCTGCGGGTCGCCGCCTCCATGACCATCGCCGAATACCTGCTCCCCGGCTGGCTCATCGCCCTGCGCGCCGAACGCCCCGGCACCGCGGTCTCACTGCTCGCCGGGAACTCCGCGGTCGTCGCCGAGCGGCTGCTGAGCGGCGAGGCGGACCTGGGCTTCGTGGAGGGGCTGTCCGTCCCGGCCGGACTCGACGGTACGGTCATCGCGCACGACCGCCTCGTCGTGGTGGTCGCCCCCGCCCACCCGTGGGCCCGCCGCCGCACCCCGCTGACCCCGGGCGAACTGGCCGCGACCCCGCTGATCCTGCGCGAGCACGGCTCCGGCACCCGTCAGGTCCTGGACGCCGCGCTCGCCGTCCACGGCCCGCTGGCCCCGCCGCTCCTGGAGCTCTCCTCGACCACCGCGGTCAAGGGCGCGGCGGAGAGCGGCGCCGGCCCCTGCGTCCTGAGCGAGCTCGCGCTCGGCGAGGAGCTGTCCGCCCGCCGCCTGGTCAAGGTCCCGATCGCCGGGGCCCGGCTGCGCCGCCAACTGCGCGCGGTCTGGCCCTCGGGCCACCGCCCGACGGGCCCGGCCCGCGACCTGCTCGCGCTGACGAGGACACCCGCCGGCGCCTGAAAAAAAGGGGGCGACGCGCCCGGGCCGCGCACGACACCCTTGCGGGGCACGGCACCCCACCGAGAGGACTTCCATGAGCACTTCGCCGCACCTGAGAAGGGCCGGAGCGGACGACGCCGCCGAAGTCACCCGGTTGCGCCTGGTCATGCTCGCCTCCATGGGCGACGTCCCGGAAGCCGACTGGACCCCGGTGTGCGAGGCGTACTTCCGCGAACGGCTCGCCACCGACCCGCACTTCGTCGCCTATGTGATCGACGCCGGGGACCGGCTGCTGTCCAGCACGGTCGGCCAGTACATGTGGTCGCTGCCCCGGCCGGACCGTGCCCCGTACGTCGGGCACATCGCCTCGGTCGCCACCGACCCCGCCCACCGGCGGCAGGGATACGCCCGCCTGACCTTCCGGGCCGTCCACGACCACCTGGTCGAGGCCGGGTGCTCCCGGATCAACCTGACCGCGACGCCCGAGGGCGAGGGCCTGTACCGCTCGCTGGGCTACGGAGACCTCACCGGCCCCACCCCGCTGACGTGGACCGCCGCCACCGCACCGGACGGACCGGAAGGCACGCACCGATGACCGCCACCGCACCGCCCGCGCAGGGCGTCCGCCGCCCCTGGTCCGGCCTGCCCGCCGCCGTACGCGCGGCCGTCGAGGACATCCTCGGCGCACCGGTCACCGAGGCCCGCACCCAGAACGGCGGCTTCTCGCCCGGCGTCGCCGCCCGGGTCCGCCTCGCGAACGGCGGCCGGGCCTTCGTCAAGGCGGTGAGCGCCGAGGTGAATCCGGACAGCCCCGACATGCACCGCGCCGAGATCCGGCACACCGCGCTGCTCCCGGCACACGCCCCCGTACCCCGGCTGCTCGGCTCGTACGACGACGGCACCTGCGTCGCCCTCGTGCTGGAGGACATCGACGGCCGCCAGCCCCGGGTGCCCTGGGACCGGGCCGAGCTGGACCGGGTCCTGACGGCCATCGGCGACCTCTCCCGCGCTCTCACCCCGGCCCCGGCCGACGTGACCTCGGCCGTCCGGGGCAAGTCCTCGATGTTCGACGGCTGGCGCACCCTGCACGCCGCCGGCGGTGACGCCCGCCTCCACCCCTGGGCCGCCGACCGCCTCGCCGTCCTCGCGGAGCTGGAATCCGGCTGGGCCGAGGCCGCCGCCGGGGACACCCTCGCCCACAGCGACCTGCGCGCCGACAACATCCTGCTCACCGGGGACCGGACCGTCTTCGTGGACTGGCCGCACGCGGTGCGCGCCGCGCCCTGGTTCGATCTGCTGGTGATGCTCCCGTGCGTGGCGGCCCAGGGCTACGCCTCCGGAACGGGCCGCCCCGATCCGGAGGCCCTGTTCACCGCCCACCCGCTCGGCCGGGACGCGGACCCCGACGCCGTCACCGCCGTACTCGCCGCCGTCGCCGGGTACTTCGCGGAGCACGCGCTGCGCCCCGACCCGCCCGGCCTGCCGACGCTCCGGGCCTTCCAGGCCGCGCAGGGCGCCGCCGCCCTGACCTGGCTCCGGCAGCGGCTCTAAGCGCCTGCCGCCTCCACCAGACCCCGCACCACGCGGAAGTCCTCGCCCATCTCCGGATGCCACTGCACCCCCAGGACCCAGTGGTCTCCGGGGAGTTCGACCGCCTCCACGGTGCCGTCCGCCGCGTGCGCCGACGCCACCAGGCCGGTGCCGATCCGGTCCACGGCCTGGTGGTGGTAGGTGGGCACGGCGCACACCTCCGGCGCCAGCGACGCGTAGCGGGTGCCCGGGACCGGCGTCACCGGGTGCGAACCGAACACGCCCACCGCCCCGGTGTGGCCGTCCAGATGCTGGGTCAGGGTGCCCCCGCACACCACGTTCAGCAGCTGCATCCCCCGGCACACCCCGAGCAACGGCGTCCCCGACTCCAGTGCCGCGCCGGTCAGCGCCGCCTCCCAGGAGTCCCGCTCCGGCGCCGGCGGCCCGGTACGCGGATCGCGCCCGGCCCCGTAACGCGCCGGGTCCACATCGGGGCCGCCCGCCACCACCACCGCGTCCAGCCGGGCCACGGTCTCCGCCGCGGCATCGGGCGCGTCCGGCGGCAGCAGCACGGCCAGGCCGCCCGCCTCCCGCACCATCCGGGCGTACCCGGCGGGCAGCAGCGCCGCCGGCAGATCCCATACGCCCCAGCGCGCCGAAGCCACCAGGTAGGTGCTGATCCCGACCAGCGGACGGTTCACGGGTGCTCTCCCTCGTACGGCGCGCGGAACACCCCGGCACCGTACCCACAACACCCGCCCTGCCCATAGATTTGGACCTGCCCGGCCCGCGAGGAGAGGACCCGCCCGTGTCCGACCGCACCGCCCCGCTCGCCCTCGGAGACCTGCGCCGCCTCGTGCACGGCGGGGAGATCGACACCGTCGTCCTGGCCTTCCCCGACATGCAGGGGCGGCTCCAGGGCAAACGCTTCGCCGCCCCCTTCTTCCTCGACGAGGTCGTCCGCCACGGCACCGAGGGCTGTGCCTACCTCCTCGCCGTCGACACCGACATGAACACCGTCGACGGCTACGCCATGTCCTCCTGGGACAACGGCTACGGCGACTTCGCCCTGCGCCCCGACCTCGACACGCTGCGCCGGGTGCCGTGGCACGACGGCACCGCGCTGGTCCTCGCCGACCTCGCCTGGGCCGACGGCGCGCCCGTCACCGCCGCGCCCCGGCAGATCCTGCGCCGCCAGCTCGAACGCCTCGCCGAACACGGCTACACGGCGCACGTCGGCACCGAGCTGGAGTTCATCGTCTTCAAGGACACCTACGAACAGGCATGGGACCGGGGCTACCGCGACCTGACCCCCGTCAACCAGTACAACGTCGACTACTCCGTCCTCGGGACCGGCCGCGTCGAGCCCCTGCTGCGCCGCATCCGCAACGAGATGGCGGGCGCGGGTCTCGCCGTCGAGTCGGCCAAGGGCGAGTGCAACCCGGGCCAGCACGAGATCGTGTTCCGCTACGACGAGGCCCTGGTCACCTGCGACCAGCACGCCGTCTACAAGACCGGCGCCAAGGAGATCGCCGCCCAGGAGGGCATGGCGCTCACCTTCATGGCCAAGTTCAACGAACGCGAGGGAAACTCCTGCCACATCCACCTCTCGCTGCGCTCCACCACCGGCCCCGGACGCTCCGTCATGGCCGGTGCGGACGGGAGGATGTCGCCCGTGATGCAGCACTTCCTGGCCGGCCAGCTCGCCGCCCTGCGCGACCTCGCCCTCCTCTTCGCGCCCAACATCAACTCGTACAAGCGGCTGCGCCCCGGCTCCTTCGCCCCGACCGCCGTCGCCTGGGGCCACGACAACCGCACCTGTGCCCTGCGCGTCGTCGGCCACGGTGCCTCGCTGCGCTTCGAGAACCGGCTCCCCGGTGGCGACGTCAACCCGTATCTGGCCGTCGCCGGACTCGTCGCCGCAGGGCTGTACGGCATCGAGCACAAGCTCGAACTCCCCGAACCCTGCGAGGGAAACGCCTACACCGCCGCGTACGAGCACGTCCCGGCCACCCTGCGCGAGGCCGCCGCGCTCTGGGAGGACAGCGAACTCGCCCGCGAGGCGTTCGGCGAGGACGTCGTGGCGCACTACCGCACCATGGCCCGCGTCGAACTCGACGCCTTCGACGCGGCCGTGACCGACTGGGAACTGCGCCGCTCCTTCGAACGCCTGTGAGTGCGACGCCTGTGCCCACGACGCCCGCGAGGCCACGACCGCTGTGAGGACCACGTGATCCACGAGCACCACGTCCTGAACCCGGCGACCGAAGAGGTCGTCGCCACCGTCCCCGCCACCCTCGCCCCGGCCGTCCACACCGCCGTCGTCCGGGCCACCGCCGCCCAGCGCACCTGGGCCGCGCTCGCCCCCGCCGACCGGGCCCGGCTGCTGCGCCGGTTCGCCGCAGCCGTCGACGCCCGCACCGAGGAACTGGCCCGGCTGGAGGTCCGGGAGGCCGGCCACACCCTCGGCAACGCCCGCTGGGAGGCCGGCAACGTCCGCGACCTGCTCGACTACGCGGCCGGGGGAGTGGAACGCCTCAGCGGCCGGCAGATCCCCGTCCCGGGCGGCATCGACCTCACGATCCTCGAACCCCTGGGCGTCGTCGGCGTCATCGCCCCGTGGAACTTCCCGATGCCCATCGCCGCCTGGGGCACCGCCCCCGCCCTCGCCGCCGGCAACGCGGTGATCCTGAAGCCCGCCGAGACCACCCCGCTCACCGCCCTCCGCCTCGCGGAGATCGCCCTGGAGGCGGGCCTGCCCGAACACCTCTTCCAGGTCCTGCCCGGCGCGGGCGACGAGGCGGGCAACGCCCTGGTCGAACACCCGGACGTCGCCAAGATCGTGTTCACCGGCTCCACCCGCACCGGCAAGCGGATCATGGCCAAATGCGCCGACCGCCTCAAGCGGGTCACCCTCGAACTCGGCGGCAAGAGCCCCAACATCGTCTTCGCCGACGCCGACATCGAGGCCGCCGCGGCCGCCGCCCCCGACTCCTTCCTGGACAACGCCGGCCAGGACTGCTGCGCCCGCACCCGCATCCTCGTCCAGCGCTCCGCGTACGACCGCTTCCTGGAACACCTCGCCCCGGCCCTCGCCGCGTACACCGTCGGCGACCCCGCCGACGAGAGGACCCGGATGGGCCCGCTCATCTCCCGTACCCAGCTCGAACGCGTACGCGGTTACGTTCCCGACGGCGCCGACGCGATCCGGGGGAGCGCGCCCGAGGGGCCCGGCTTCTGGTTCCCGCCGACCGTCCTCACCGGCGTCCCGGCGGACGCGCCCGTCGCCACCGAAGAGGTCTTCGGGCCCGTCGCCGTCGTGCTGCCCTTCGAGGACGAGGCGGACGCCGTGCGGCTCGCCAACGCCACCGACTACGGGCTCGCTGGCTCGCTCTGGACCCGCGACGTGGGGCGCGCCCTGCGCGTGTCCCGGGCCGTCCGGGCGGGCAACCTCTCCGTCAACTCGCACGCGGCGGTGCGCTACTGGACCCCGTTCGGCGGGTTCAAGCAGTCCGGCGTCGGGCGCGAGCTGGGGCCCGACGCCCTCACCGCCTTCACCGAGACCAAGAACGTCTTCCTGAGCACGGAGGTCTGAACCGCCATGACCACGGACCACGGGACCAGCTGCCGCCGCCTCGTCGGCCGCACCGCCGTCATCACCGGCGCCGGCAGCGGCATCGGCCTGGCCACCGCCCACCGGCTCGCCTCCGAAGGCGCGCACGTCGTCTGCGGCGACATCGACGCGAAGGCCGGCGAGGCGGCGGCCGAAGCGGTCGGCGGCACCTTCGTACGCGTCGACGTGACCGACCCCGGACAGGTCGCCGAACTGTTCCGTACCGCCGACGACACCTACGGCTCCGTCGACATCGCGTTCAACAACGCGGGCATCTCACCGCCCGAGGACGACTCCATCCTCACCACGGAACTGGAGGCGTGGAAGCGCGTCCAGGACGTCAACCTCACCTCCGTCTACCTCTGCTGCAAGGCCGCCCTGCCCTATATGCGCCGCCAGGGCCGCGGCTCCATCATCAACACCGCCTCCTTCGTGGCCCGGATGGGCGCGGCCACCTCGCAGATCTCGTACACCGCTTCCAAGGGCGGGGTGTTGGCGATGACCCGCGAACTCGGCGTCCAGTTCGCCCGCGAGGGCATCCGCGTCAACGCGCTCTGCCCCGGACCGGTCAACACCCCGCTGCTCCAGGAGCTGTTCGCCAAGGACCCGGAGCGGGCGGCCCGCCGACTGGTGCACATTCCGCTCGGCCGGTTCGCCGAGGCCACCGAGATCGCCGCCGCCGTCGCGTTCCTGGCGAGCGACGACTCCTCCTTCGTCAACGCCACCGACTTCCTGGTGGACGGCGGCATCTCGGGTGCCTACGTGACACCGCTGTAGTCCTCTCTCCTAGAGTGGAGCGATGAGCTACCCGACGCCGCCCGGCTGGTACCCGGACACCGCCGCGCCCGGCACCGAGCGCTGGTGGGACGGGACGGCGTGGACCGCTCACACCCGGGCACCCGCCGCCGCGCCCGTACCCGCGCCGATGCCGGTCCCGGCTCCGGCCCCGCAGGGCGGCGGCAGCGCCCGGGCCGTCGCGCTCGTGGTGGCCGGGGCGGTCGTCGTCGGCGCCGTCGTGACCGGGGCCGTGCTCCTCACCCGGAACGACGACCCGGAGGCCCCGACCGCCCACGCCTCGCAGTCGCCCACCCGGACCGGCACCGACGGGGTGCCCGGCGACGACGACCCCTCACCGGACGGCACACCCGCGCACGAGGCCGCGAACGTGCTCACGGACCAGCTCAACGGCATCACGCTGCCCATCCCGGACGGCTGGGAGCGGCCGGAGCGGACGTCCGGTCAGCTGCTCACGATGCGCACCAAGGACTCGTACGACTGCCCCGGCGCGTCCTCCTCGTACTGCTACCCCGGCACCGTCACCACCCGGACCCCCGGTGGCACCGACGCCACCACGCCCGAAGCCCTCGCCAAGGAGGACATCGCCGAGGCCGCCGACCGCGCCTACGAGGAGGACATCGTCGGTCGGCGCATCCACGGCGGCATCACCGCGCACCGGCAGACCGCCGCGGGCGAGGTCACCGTCGTCGGCCGCACCGGCTACTACATCCGCTGGAAGGTCACCACCGCCAAGGGCCCCGGCGGCTACGTGCAGACGCTCGCCTTCCCCTCACCCGTCGGCAGCGAGTCGCCCGTCATCGTGCGGTACGCCTTCGACGCCGGCCCCGACGGACCGTCCCTGGCCCTCATGGACACCCTCACGAAGGGCATCCGCCCCCTCGGCGGGAAAGCGACGGACGGCGGCGTCGGCAGCGCGGTCGAGCACCCGGCCGGCTAGAGGAACGTACGGCCTTCGCCCCGGTACGTCGGAACCGTCGCCGTCACCCGGTCGCCCTCGATCAGGTGCAGCGCGTCGAACCGCTCGCACAGCTCACCGGCCTTCGCGTGCCGGAACCAGACCTTGTCACCGATCAGCAGATCGTCGGCCGGGGCGCCGAGCAGCGGGGTCTGCACCTCGCCGGGGCCCTCCTGCGGGTCGTAGCGCAGCCCCTCCGGGAGATACGGGACCGGCAGCCGGTCCGCCCCGGCCGCGCCCGACGCCGGATAACCGCCCCCGAGCACCGTCACCACGCCCACGCCCGGCCGCCGCACCACGGGCTGCGCGAACAGGGCCGCCGGGCGGGCCGTGAACGAGGTGTAGTTGTCGAACAGGCGCGGCACGTACAGCCCCGAACCGGCGGCGATCTCCGTCACCGCGTCCTCCGCCGCCGTGTGCTGCACGCTGCCCGTGCCGCCGCCGTTCACGAACTCCAGGTCCGGCGCCACGGCCCGGACCGCCCGCACCACCTCGGCCCGCCGGGCCGCCAGCTCCCTACGGGCCGTGGCCTGCATCAGCCGGATCGCCCGGGACCGCAGCGGACGCCCCGCCACCGAGTCCCCGACGCCCGCGATGTGCCCCTCGTACGCCATCAGCCCGACCAGCCGGAAACCCGGGCGCCGGACCACGGACCTGGCGAGGTCGGCCAGCTGGGCGGGGGAGCGCAGTGGCGAGCGCAGGGCCCCGATCCGGACCCGGCCGCCGAGCATCCGAAGCGAGGTGTCCAGCTCCAGGCAGACCCGGATCTCCTGCGTGCCGCCCGCCCGCGCCGCGTCGATCAGGTCGAGCTGGGCGTGGTCGTCCACCATCACCGTGACGGCGCCGGCGAGCTTCGGATCGGCGGCCAGCTCCGCGTACGCCGGGCGGTCCGCGGAGGGGTACGCCAGCAGCACGTCGTCGAAGCCGGCCCGGGCCAGCCACAGCGACTCCGCGAGCGTGAACGACATGATCCCGGCGAACCCGGGCCGGGCCAGCACCCGTTCCAGCAGGGCCCGGCAGCGTACCGACTTGCTCGCCACCCGCACCGGCTTGCCCGCCGCCCGGCGGACGAGATCGTCCGCGTTGGCGTCGAACGCCTCCAGATCCACGACGGCTACGGGAGCGTCGAGATGGGCGGTGGCCCGGTCGTAACGGGCCCGGTCAGTGGCTCGGGCAGTCA
The DNA here is from genome assembly GCF_045206345.1 of Streptomyces sp. NBC_00209. NCBI lineage: Bacteria > Bacillati > Actinomycetota > Actinomycetes > Kitasatosporales > Streptomycetaceae > Streptomyces > Streptomyces sp. NBC_00209. Next base: position 5,946,115 of record NZ_CP108121.1, read on the forward strand.
TGGCCGCAGCTTGCCAGACGGTTCTACCGCTGGGTAGGGGGATGATCCGTGCAGATCGGCCGGTGCGCGGACCGCCCGCTCCCGCCCGGGTCTCCGCAGCCCGTAGAGTGACGCCCACGCGGCGAACGGGGTCCCGCCCACGCGGGCGGAGGGACGCGCGGTACGGAACGGACCAGGGGGGCGGATGAGCACCGAAGCGCGGCGCGCCCCCGTCCCGCCCCGCCCGACGACCCCGCCGTACGAGCCCGCACCGACCCCCGCCGCGTGGCCGCCCCCCGAGGTGCCCGCCCGCCCCCGCCGGACCGTGGCCGCCGGCGTCTGCGGCGTCCTCGGGCTCGGGCTGATCGCCGGGGCCGCCGCCGGCAGCCGGCTCACCGCCGGCTCCGACGACGACCCCGCCGCCCGCAGCGCGTACACCGTCGGCCGGGAAGCCTGGCACAGCATCCCCGTGGACACCCTCTTCCCCCGCACCCTGAAGGGCGACGGCACCGGGCCCGGTGGCGCCGACCGGGTCTGGACCAGGCTCGCCGTCGCCCCCGACGGCGGCTGCGCCGACGCGCTCGACCCGCTCCTCGCCAAGACGCTGCGTACGGTCGGCTGCGCCCACGTCCTGCGCGCCACGTACACCGACGCGACCGCCAGCAGCGTCACCACCGTCGGGCTGGCCTTCACCGAGGCCGACACCGACGCGATGCGGGCCCTCGGCGCCCGGTTCGCCGGCCGGCACCTCGACCGCCGCACCGACCTGATGCCCCGCACCTACCCCGTGAAGGACAGCCCGGCCGCCTCCTTCGGCGCCCGGCAGCGCGCCAGCTGGTCCGTCCACGTACTGACCGAGATCCCCGTCGTCGCCTTCGCCGTGACCGGGTTCGCCGACGGACGCGTGAGCACCCCGCCCCAGCCCGCCGACCGGGCCATGGCCGACGGCGCCACGACCCCCGCCGCGCAGGCCGGACTCGGCCACGAGGCCAAGGGCCTGTCCGACGGCGTCGAACGCGCCCTGCGCACCCACGTGGCCGACCTCACGGAGCAGCCGGAATGAAACACGCCCTGGGCGTCCTCTGCGCGGCCACCGCTCTCGTCCTGCTCCCCGCGGCCCCCGCCGGGGCCGACACCATCCGGGCCCAGCAGTGGGGCCTGGCCGCCATGCACACCGACCGGGCCTGGGAGAGCACGCGCGGCAAGGGCGTCACCGTCGCCGTGGTCGACACCGGGGTCGACGGCAGCCTGCCCGACCTCGCGGGCCAGGTCCTGCCCGGCAAGGACCTCATCGGCTTCGGCGCCGGGCGCGGCGACAAGGCATGGGCCAGACACGGCACCGCCATGGCCGGGATCATCGCGGGCCGGGGCCACGGCAGCGGGCGCGCCGACGGCGTCCTCGGCATCGCGCCCGAGGCCAGGATCCTGCCGGTCCGCGTCATCCTCGAAGCGAGCGACCCGGACCGCGCCGAGGCCCGCAGGACCCGGGGCACCGCGCTGGCCGACGGCATCCGCTGGGCCGCCGACCACGGCGCCGACGTCATCAACCTCTCCCTCGGCGACGACAGCGAGTCCGCCCACCCCGAGCCCGGCGAGGACGCCGCCGTCCAGTACGCGCTGAAGAAGGGCGCCGTCGTCGTCGCCTCGGCCGGCAACGGCGGCGAGAAGGGCGACCACATCTCGTACCCCGCCGCCTACCCCGGGGTCATCGCGGCCGCCGCCGTGGACCGGTACGGCACCCACGCCTCGTTCTCCACCCGCCGCTGGTACGCCACCGTGAGCGCCCCCGGCGACGACATCGTCGTACCGGCGCCCGACCACAAGTACTACGTGGAGTGGGGCACGTCCGCCGCCGCCGCGTTCGTCTCCGGCGCGGTGGCCCTCGTGAAGTCCGCGCACCCCGGGCTCACACCCGCGCAGATCAGGAAGCTGCTCACGGACACCGCGCGCGACGCCCCCGCCGATGGCCGCGACGACGCACGCGGCTACGGGATCGTCGACCCGGCGGCGGCCATCGAGGCGGGCGGCGGCCTGCGCTCCGCCGACGCGCGCGGCGACTCCGCCCCGGCGGGCTACCGCGAGCGGTACTTCGGCGCCGGACCCACGCCCGAGCCCGAGGACGGCGGACCGGCCGGATGGCTCGCCCCGGCGGCCGGGGGCCTCGGCGTGCTCCTGCTGGTGGCGGGCGTGCTGCTGTGGCGCGGCCGCCCCCCGTTCACCCGGAACCGCTGACCGGGCGCCGCCGGCCAGGCACTACGCTCGCCCTGTGGCGCAGAAGAACATCCCGGACCCCGGTTTCTCCGACGACGACGGCACCGCCGACCCCACCCTGGCCTCGGCACTCGCCGGCTGGGCCGAGGACCGCCGCGCCGTCGCGCCGGTCCTCGAAGCGCTGAAGAGCGCCCGGCTCCTCGTCCCTGTCGTGGCCGTCCTGGGCGAGGTGGAGGAGGACGAGAGGGGGCTGCGGCGCGAGAAGACGAGCGACATGGCGGTGCCCACCCTCCAGGCCGGCGACCGCCGCGCCCTGCCCGCCTTCACCTCCACCGCGTCACTGGCCCGGTGGGACCCGCAGGCCCGCCCCGTCGCCGTACCCCTGCACCAGGCGCTCCAGGCCGCCGCGCACGAGAAGGCCGACACGGTGGTGCTGGACCTCGCGGGGCCGGTGGCCTTCGAGCTGACCGGGGCCGCCCTGCGCGCTCTCGCCGAGGGCCGTACCAGCGCGGACCCGCTGGACGACCCCGCGGTCACCGCCGCCGTCCGCGCCGCGGTCGCCGCCGAGCCCGCCGTGCTCCGCGCCCACCTCGGCCCCGGCAGCGCCGACGGCACCCTCGCCCTGGTCCTCGCCCCCGACGCCGACCCGGCCCAGGCGGCGGGCCGGGTGGCCCGCGCGCTGGCGGCCGACGAGGTGCTGCGCGCCCGGCTGGTCCGGGGCCTGGACCTCGCGCTGCTCCCGGCCGGGGCGAACACACCGGGTGAGCCGCTGTTCACGCGCTGATCACCCGCACGGCTCAGCGCGCGCGAAGCCGTACACAGCCGGAGAATTGCGAAGAAAAGGAACGATCTTCGCGAGGTGGTTGTATGCGGACGCGGACAGCCGTGTCGGAGTTCCTCGGCACCCTGCTGCTGGTCTTCTTCGGTGTCGGCTCGGCGGTGCTGGGCACCCAGTTCATCGGGGTCGTGGGCATCGCGCTCTCGTTCGGCTTCGTGCTTCTCGCACTCGCCTACGCCCTCGGCCCGGTCTCCGGCTGCCACATCAACCCGGCGGTCACCCTCGGCATGCTGACCGCGCGGCGGATCGACGTGCGCACGGCCGTGACGTACTGGATCGCGCAGTTCCTCGGCGGCATCGCCGGCGCGGCGCTGCTCTTCCTGCTGGCCAAGCAGATTCCGGGGCTGAAGACCAGCGGGCACTTCGGCAGCAACGGCTACGGTGACCGCTCCGACGTGCACATCAACATCGGCGGCGCCTTCCTCGCCGAGGTGGTGCTCACCTTCCTGCTGGTCTTCGTGGTCCTGGCGGTGACCCACAAGGTGGCGGTCGTCGGCTTCGACGGACTGCCGATCGGCATCTCCCTCGCCGTGATCCACCTGGTCGGCATCCCGCTCACCGGCACCTCGGTCAACCCGGCCCGGAGCCTCGGCCCGGCCCTGTTCGCGGGCGGCGCGGCCCTCTCCCAGCTGTGGCTGTTCATCGTGGCCCCGCTGGCCGGCGGCCTGCTCGCGGCACTCGTCCACCGGCTGACGCACCCCTCCATGCGCGGCGGGGAGACCGCGGCGGAGATCTGACCCCCGTCCCCGAAGCGAAGAGCCCCCCGCCGGTGGACCGGCAGGGGGCTCGCGTACGCAGGAGGGGAGGAGCTCAGCCGAAGACCGGGCCGGTGTACTTCTCGCCCGGGCCCTTGCCCGGCTCGTCCGGGACGACCGACGCCTCGCGGAACGCCAGCTGGAGGGACTTCAGGCCGTCGCGCAGCGGGGCGGCGTGGAAGGAGCTGATCTCGGTGGTGCTGGCGTCCAGCAGGCCGGCCAGCGCGTGGACCAGCTTGCGGGCCTCGTCCAGGTCCTTGTGCGCGTCGCCGTCCTCGGTCAGGCCGAGCTTCACGGCGGCGGCGCTCATCAGGTTGACGGCGACCGTCACGATCACCTCGACGGCGGGCACCTCCGCGATGTCGCGGGCCATCTCGTCGAAGCCGGGGGAATCACTGCTGGGGGTCGCGTCACTCATGCGCCTTACGATAGGCCCCCGGCGACGGCCCTTCGCCTGCGGGAGCCGGTGAGACGGCCGGTTGGTGCCCGCTCGGCCAAGCTGCTAACCTTGTGTAACGACCGGCCGGACAGCTATGTGCCCGGCCCACAAGTGGAGGCTCCGTTCTCCCACCTGACCGCCCTCAGGGCGGCGGGTCACCGGTCAGGTGGTCCCCATCGTTCCGTACGGACGATGGAACCGCCCGATGCGCCCCGCGGTTCACCGCGGCGGTGTTCCGGTTTTCCAGGAGCCCCGCCTGTGTCCCGTCCGGGGCATTTTTTGTTGCTCCGATGCGGTTGGTCTGTCTGAAACAGACGTTACGCGGCTGTCCGCCAGGCGGTCGCGTGGTGCTACCGAGGAGGATCCATCAGCGCCGAGCCCCGCATCAACGACCGGATTCGCGTGCCCGAGGTGCGACTTGTCGGTCCCAGTGGCGAGCAGGTCGGGATCGTGCCGCTTGCCAAGGCCCTGGAACTCGCACAGGAGTACGACCTCGACCTGGTCGAGGTGGCGGCTACCGCCCGTCCGCCCGTGTGCAAGCTCATGGACTACGGGAAGTTCAAGTACGAGTCGGCCATGAAGGCCCGTGAGGCGCGCAAGAACCAGGCGCACACGGTCATCAAGGAGATGAAGCTCCGGCCGAAGATCGACCCGCACGACTATGACACCAAGAAGGGTCACGTCGTTCGGTTCCTCAAGCAGGGCGACAAGGTCAAGATCACGATCATGTTCCGTGGTCGTGAGCAGTCCCGCCCCGAGCTGGGCTTCCGACTGCTCCAGCGTCTCGCTTCGGACGTGGAGGAACTCGGCTTCATCGAGTCCAACCCGAAGCAGGACGGCCGGAACATGATCATGGTTCTGGGCCCGCACAAGAAGAAGACCGAAGCCATGGCCGAGGCCCGCGAGGCCCAGGCCGCCCGCAAGGCGGAGCGCCAGGGGAACAACACCCCCGACGCCGCGCCCGAGGAGACGGCCCCCGAGGCTCCGGCCGAGGCGGCGCCCGAGGCCGAGGCCGAGACACCTTCCGAGGCGTGACCGCGGGGGGTGCCACCCAGGCACCCCCGGGTCCCCCCGGAACCCCCATCAAGATCTGACGCCCCTGAGGTTCGGTGCCCGCACCGAGAGGGGCGCCACTGACGAGGAGAGAACGGCGCGATGCCGAAGAACAAGACGCACAGCGGTGCCAGCAAGCGCTTCAAGATCACCGGCTCCGGCAAGGTGCTGCGCGAGAAGGCCGGCAAGCGCCACCTGCTCGAGCACAAGTCGTCCAAGAAGACGCGTTCGCTGACCGGCACGGTCGTTGTGGCTCCGGCCGACGCCAAGAAGGTCAAGAAGCTTCTCGGCAAGTGAGGCCGTCGTCCCCGGTGAGCCCGGGGACGCGCCCTCGATCCGACCGGGACCCAATCGTTTCCGGGCCGTGTGAGTACAACCACGGCCCCGCTACAAGGAGTTAACAAGTGGCACGCGTCAAGCGGGCAGTCAACGCCCACAAGAAGCGCCGGGCAATTCTCGAGGCCGCCAGCGGTTACCGCGGTCAGCGCTCGCGCCTGTACCGCAAGGCCAAGGAGCAGGTCACCCACTCCCTGGTCTACAACTACAACGACCGCAAGAAGCGCAAGGGCGACTTCCGTCAGCTCTGGATCCAGCGCATCAACGCGGCTGCCCGCCAGAACGGCATGACGTACAACCGCCTCATCCAGGGTCTGAAGGCCGCCAACATCGAGGTGGACCGCAAGATCCTGGCCGAGCTCGCGGTCAACGACGCCAACGCGTTCGCCGCCCTCGTCGAGGTCGCCCAGAAGGCCCTCCCGAGCGACGTCAACGCCCCGAAGGCCGCCTGACCCAGGCCGTACTTCTTGGTTGTGAGCCGGACCCGCAGGCGCTCGCCGTCTGCGGGTCCGGTGCGTTGCACCACCTGTCACGACCCGCACCTTCGTACGCAGAGAGGCTCGCCGCCGACCATGGGCATCCCTGAACTGATCTCCCCGCGTTCGCCGCGGGTCGCCGCCGCCCGGCGGCTGGCCAGGCGCACCTTCCGCGGCAAGGAGCGCAGGTTCATCGCCGAGGGGCCGCAGGCCGTGCGCGAGGCCGCCGAGCACCGGGGCGACGACGGCGAACCGACCCTGGTCGAGCTCTTCGCCACCGTCGAGGCCGCCGACCGCTACGCCGCCATCATCGACGCCGCCCACGCGGCCGGCGCCCGCGTCCACCTCGCCGGCGCCGACGTCCTGGCCGACGTCTCCCAGACCGTCACCCCGCAGGGCCTCATCGGGGTCTGCCGCTTCCTCGACTCGCCCTTCGACGCGATCCTCGCGGCCCGGCCCCGGCTGGTCGCCGTCCTGGCCCACGTCCGCGACCCCGGCAACGCCGGCACGGTGCTGCGCTGCGCCGACGCGGCGGGCGCCGACGCGGTCGTCCTGACCGACGCCTCCGTCGACCTGTACAACCCCAAGTCGGTGCGCGCCTCGGTCGGTTCGCTCTTCCACCTGCCGGTCGCCGTGGGCGTCCCCGTCGAACAGGCCGTACGCGGGCTGCGCGGGGCGGGCGTCCGCATCCTGGCCGCCGACGGCGCGGGCGCGGACGACCTGGACGACGAGCTGGACGCCGGCACGATGGGCGGGCCCACCGCCTGGGTCTTCGGCAACGAGGCGTGGGGCCTGCCGGAGGAGACCCGTGCCCTGGCCGACGCCGTGGTGCGGGTGCCGATCCACGGCAAGGCGGAGAGCCTGAACCTCGCCACCGCCGCCGCCGTCTGCCTGTACGCCTCCGCGCGCGCCCAGCGCCCCCGCCGCACCACCGGCTGACCCCGCCGGGCGCCCCCGCTTCGACGGAGAGCCGCCACAGGGTGTCGCTCCGTCACCGACGGCTAGTAGGGTGACGCACTCGTGGACCCGGCCATGACCGGCAAGGCGCCCCCCGGGCCCACCGCACCGGTCGAGAGTGGGGTACGGAATGGCTGTCGGCATGAGCGGACCGCGTGCGGCACGGACGGGCGTCGCGGACACAGCGGGCGGCCTCGGGCTGGACCCGGACGACCTGCCCGACGGGCTCGTCGTCGCGGACGGGACCGGCCGGATCGTCTGCTTCAACGCCGCCGCCGCCCGCATCACCGCCGTGCCGGAGACCGCCGCCCTCGGCCGCCCGGTCGAGCAGGTGCTGCCGCTGGAGGACCTCAAGGGCCGCCGCTGGTGGGAGCTGACCGACCCCTACGGCGGCCTCGCCACCCGGACCGGCCAGCCCGAGCGCAACCTCCTGCTGCCCGGCGGGCGCGAGGTCCTGGTCTCCGCCCGCTACGTGCGCGAGACCCCCACCGGACCGGTCCGCCGCCTGGTCGTCAGCCTGCGCGGCACGGAGGCCCGCCGCCGCACCGAGCGCAGCAACGCCGAGCTCATCGCGACCGTCGCCCACGAACTGCGCTCGCCGCTGACCTCGGTCAAGGGCTTCACGGCGACGCTCCTGGCCAAGTGGGAGCGGTTCACCGACGACCAGAAGCGCCTGATGCTGGAGACGGTGTACGCGGACGCCAACCGGGTCACCCGCCTCATCACCGAGCTCCTGGACATCTCCCGGATCGACTCCGGCCGCCTGGAGCTGCGCCGCCAGCCCGTCGACCTGTCCGCCGCCGTCGAGCGCCACGTCCAGGCGCACACCGCGGCCGGCCAGGACCCCGGCCGCTTCCTCGTCCGCACCCTGCAGCCGCTGCCCGCGGTGTGGGCCGACCCGGACAAGGTCGACCAGGTGCTCGGCAACCTGCTGGAAAACGCGGTGCGGCACGGCGAGGGAACTGTCACCATCGACGTGGCACCCGCACCGGCGAAGAGCGACGAGAGGGGAGCGGCCGTCACCGTGAGCGACGAAGGTCCCGGCATCCCCGAGGAGTCGATGAGCCGCGTCTTCACCCGCTTCTGGCGGGGCAGCAAGCGCGGCGGCACGGGGCTGGGCCTCTACATCGTCAAGGGCATCGTCGAGGCCCACGGCGGCACCATCACGGTCGGCCGCGGCCCCCGAGGCGGCGCGGAGTTCCGATTTATGCTGCCCGTGAGCACGCCGGCCTATCTCAGTTGAGGCCCGAGCGGCCCACGGGCGCCCCACCCGCCCCGCGACCCTTAGACTCGACCCTTGGCACCTTTGCGTCCTCCGGTCTTCGAGCGAGGTCACGGGGGTCCGGGAGTATCCCCCGGTAAGCGCAGCACTCAGCCAATCGGAAGTACGGGAAGAGATGTCGGCACCGAACAAGTCGTACGACCCAGTCGAGGTCGAGGCACTGAAACCGGAAGAGATCGAGCGCATCCGGGACGAGGCGCTCGCCGCCTTCGCCGCCGCGGGTGACCTCGACGCGCTCGCCCAGGCGAAGACCGCGCACACCGGTGGCACCTCGCCCCTGTCGCTCGCCAACCGCGAGATCGGCGCACTGCCCCCGCAGGCCAAGGCCGAGGCCGGCAAGCGCGTCGGCCAGGCCCGCGCCGCCGTGGGCCGCGCCCTCGCGGCCCGCCAGGTGGAGCTGGAGGCCGAGCGAGACGCCCGCGTGCTGGTCGAGGAGGCAGTGGACGTCACCCTGCCCTACGACCGCACCCCGGCCGGCGCCCGCCACCCGCTGACGACCTTCATGGAGCGCGTCGCCGACGTCTTCGTGGCGATGGGCTACGAGATCGCCGAGGGCCCCGAGGCCGAGGCCGAGTGGTTCAACTTCGACGCCCTCAACTTCGTGCCCGACCACCCGGCCCGGCAGATGCAGGACACCTTCTTCGTCCAGGGCGCCGACGGCGCGAAGAACGACGAGTCCGGTGTCGTGCTGCGTACACACACCTCCCCGGTCCAGGCCCGCACCCTGCTCGACCGCGAGCCCCCGGTCTACGTCGTCTGCCCCGGCCGCGTCTACCGCACCGACGAGCTCGACGCCACGCACACGCCGGTCTTCCACCAGATCGAGCTGCTCGCCGTGGACGAGGGCCTGACCATGGCCGACCTGAAGGGCACCCTCGACCACATGGTCCAGGCGCTCTTCGGCCCGGACATGAAGACCCGGCTGCGGCCGAACTTCTTCCCGTTCACCGAGCCGTCCGCCGAGATGGACATGGTCTGCTACGTCTGCCGCGGCGCCTCCGTCGGCAACCCGGACCGCCCCTGCCGCACCTGCGGCAGCGAGGGCTGGATCGAGCTCGGCGGCTGCGGCATGGTCAACCCCAAGGTGCTCACCGCCTGTGGCGTCGACCCCCAGAAGTACAGCGGATTCGCCTTCGGGTTCGGCATCGAACGGATGCTGATGTTCCGCCACAACGTCGAAGACATGCGAGACATGGTCGAAGGTGACGTCCGGTTCACCCGGCCCTTCGGGATGGAGATCTGATGCGCGTCCCGCTTTCCTGGCTGCGGGAGTACGTCGACCTGCCGGCCACCGAGACCGGCCGCGACGTGCAGGCCAAGCTGGTCGCCGTCGGCCTGGAGGTCGAGACGGTCGAGCAGACCGGCGCCGGCCTCACCGGCCCGCTGGTGGTCGGACAGGTGCTGACCATCGAGGAGCTGGAGGGCTTCAAGAAGCCGATCCGCTTCTGCACGGTCGACGTCGGCACGGCCAACGGCACCGGCGAGCCGCAGGAGATCGTCTGCGGCGCCCGTAACTTCGCCGTCGGCGACAAGGTCGTCGTGGTCCTGCCCGGCGCCGTTCTCCCCGGCGACTTCGCGATCGCCGCCCGCAAGACGTACGGCAAGACCTCGCACGGCATGATCTGCTCCGCCGACGAGCTCGGCATGGGCGACGACGGCACCCACGGCATCATCGTGCTCCCGCCGGAGTACGAGGTGGGCACCGACGCGATCGAGCTCCTGGAGCTCCGCGACGAGGTCCTGGACATCGCCGTCACGCCCGACCGCGGCTACTGCTTGTCCCTGCGCGGCGTCGCCCGCGAGGCCGCCATCGCCTACGGCCTGCCGCTGCGCGACCCGGCGCTCCTGGACGTGCCCGCGCCCAACGCGTACGGCTACCCGGTCAAGGTCTCCGACCCGGTCGGCTGCTCCCGCTTCACCGCGCGCACCGTCACCGGACTCCAGCCCGAGGCCCGCACCCCGATCTGGATGCAGCGCCGGCTGCAGAAGGCGGGCATGCGGCCGATCTCGCTCGCCGTCGACGTCACCAACTACGTGATGCTCGAACTGGGCCAGCCGCTGCACGCCTACGACCGGACCCGCATCGAAGGACCGATCGGGGTCCGCCGTGCCGAGCAGGGCGAGAAGCTCACCACGCTCGACGGCGCGGTCCGCGTTCTGGACTCCGGCGACCTCGTCATCACCGACAACCGCGGCCCCATCGGCCTCGCGGGCGTCATGGGCGGCGCCGACACGGAGATCGCCGACGCCGCCGAGGGCGCGCACACCGCCGAGGTCGTCATCGAGGCCGCGCACTTCGACGCGATCTCGATCGCCCGCACCGCGCGCCGCCACAAGCTGCCCTCCGAGGCGTCCAAGCGCTTCGAGCGCGGCGTCGACCCGCAGGCCGCCGCCGCTGCCGCGCAGCGCACCGTCGACCTGCTGGTCCTCCTCGCCGGCGGCACCGCCGAGGCGGGCGTCACCGAGGTCACCGCCCCGTCCGCGCCCCGCACCATCACGATGCCGGCCGACCACCCCGACAAGGTCGCCGGTGTCGCGTACGGCCGCGAGACCGTCGTCCGCCGCCTCCAGGAGGTCGGCTGCGACGTCTACGGGCAGGACGAGCTCCTGGTCACCACGCCGTCCTGGCGTCCCGACCTCACCGAGCCGAACGACCTGGCCGAAGAGGTCATCCGCCTGGAGGGCTACGAGAACCTGCCCTCCACGCTCCCGACGCCGCCCTCCGGCCGCGGCCTCACCGACCGCCAGCGGCTGCACCGCCGCGTCGGCCGGGCCCTCGCGGGCGCGGGCTACGTCGAGGCGCTGAACTACCCGTTCATCGGCGAGGCGGTCCTCGACCAGCTCGGACTGGAGGCGGACGACGCCCGCCGCCGCACCGTCAAGCTCGTCAACCCGCTCTCCGACGAGGAGCCCTCGCTGCGCACCACGCTGCTGCCGGGCCTCCTCGGCGCGCTGCGGCGCAACGACGGCCGCGGCAGCCACGACCTGGCGCTCTTCGAGACCGGCCTCGTCTTCCTTCCCCAAGCTCTCAGCTCCGTTCGAGCAGGGGAGACCCCACTGACCGGCCAGGAGACCAAGCCCGTCCGGCTGCCCGTCGACCGGCGCCCCTCGGAGCAGGACATCGCCTCGCTCGACGCCGCGCTCCCGCGTCAGCCGCGCCGCGCCGCCGTCGTCCTCGCGGGCGCCCGCGAGCAGGCCGGCTGGTGGGGCAAGGGCCGCCCGGCCGACTGGGCGGACTCGGTCGAGGCCGCGCGTACCATCGCCCGCGAGGCCGGGGTCGAGGTCATCGTCCGCGCCGACCGGCACGCCCCCTGGCACCCGGGCCGCTGCGCCGCGCTGTATGTGACCGCGGCCGGCGAGGAGACCCTGCTCGGACACGCCGGTGAGCTGCACCCGCGCGTCGTCAAGGAGCTCCACCTGCCCGAGCGCACCTGCGCCATGGAGGTCGACCTCGACATCCTGGAGCAGGCCGTCGACGGCGTCCTGCGGGCCCCCCGGATCTCCGCCTTCCCGGTGGCGACCCAGGACGTCGCGCTGGTCGTCGGCCAGGACGTGCCGGCCGCCGACGTGGAGCACGCGCTCCGCGAGGGCGCGGGCGAACTCCTGGAGTCGCTGCGGCTGTTCGACGTCTTCACGGGCGAGCAGATCGGCGAGGGAAGCAAGTCCCTGGCGTACGCGCTGCGCTTCCGCGCCGCCGACCGCACCCTGACGGTCGACGAGGCGAGCGCCGCGCGTGACGCGGCGGTGGCCCTGGCCGCCGCACGTACCGGCGCGGTGCTGCGCGGAGCGTAGGACCACCCCGCTGTACGAAGGAGGGGCGCATCCGGCCACCGGATGCGCCCCTCCTCTGTGCTCGCCGTCCGACCCCGCCGTGGAGTGTCGGGCAGGCCGGCGGGGTGGACTGCGCGGATGCGGGCCGCCCTGCTGTACGAGGGGGAGCAGACGGCCCGTTCGCGCCCTGCGAGGGGAATCATTCAAGCGAGCCTCCGGCCGCTGCGGCAGCGTGCGCGGCGGGACGGTTCGGGCATTCCGTTCACACCCCGTGTGAATCGTGCTCCACTGGGGCGACACGTCCTGGCGTGTCGAACCACCGGAGGGGGACATGGGGCCAAGGGAGCCCAACACCGCGCTGGAGGCCCTGATCGAGGAGGCCGGCGTCTCCCGGGCGGGACTGGCCGCCCATGTGAACCGGGCCGGCCGTGCGCGCGGTCTCGGACTGCGTTACGAACACACCGCCGTCGCCCGCTGGCTGAAGGGCCAGCGCCCGCGCGGCCAGGTGCCCGACCTGATCTGCGAGGTGCTGGGAAACCGCCTGCGCCGGGCCGTTTCGCTGGACGACATCGGCATGGCGGTCCCCGACGGAGGCCACGCGCCCGTCCAGGGCTCCTCACTCACCGGCTTCGTGGAACGTGCCACCGCGGTGTGGCGCTGCGACGCCCAGCAGCGCCCGCACGTCGTCGCCGCCCCGGCCGTCACCGGGACCGGTGCCGTGATGCCCGTCTGGGAGTGGGAGAACCCGCCGGAGGACGCCGATGTGTCGCGGGCCGGGCCGGCCGGCGTCGGTGCGGCCGACCTGGCAACACTGCGCGCCGCCCGTGACCACTACGAACTGATGTACCGAAGGGCGGGCGGGATGGCGACGCGGGCACGTGTCGTCGGCTTCCTCAACGCCGGGGCCGCCCCGCTGCTGCGCGGCGGCTACAGCGATGTGACGGGCCGTCAGCTGCACCGGGCGACGGGCGCGTTGGTGGCCGTCGCGGGCATCTGCGCCTACGACTCCGACGCGCACGGCCTCGCCCAGCGCTACTTCCACCAGGCGCTGAGGCTGGCCAAGGCGAGCGGGGACCGGGCGCTCGGCGGCTACGTGATCGCGCTGCTGGTCAACCAGTCGCTGTTCCTCGCCGAGTTCCGCCAGTCCGTCGCCTTCGCCGAGGCCGCCCTGCGCGCGGCCGGGCGCGAGATCACGCCCGCGCTCGCCGCCGACCTGCACGCGATGCAGGCCAAGGCGTACGCGAGGCTCGGCGACCGGGCGAGCGCGCTGGCCTGCATCGGCCGCGCCGAGTCCGAGGCCGCCCGCATCCGTCCGGGCCGGGAGCCGGACGAGACGGGCTATGTGCAGCCGGGTCTTGTCGATGTGCAGGTGGCGGAGGCGCTGCTGAGCCTCGGGGACCTTCCGGCGGCCCGGGAGCACGCGGTGGCCGCGGTCCGGACGCCCGCCCACGACCGGGGCCGGGTCCACCGCCTCGCCATGCTCACCACGGTCGAGCTGCGCCGGGGCGAGGCGGACCGGGCCGCGGCCACGGCGGTCGAGATGGCGGAGCGGGCCCGGGGCATGGAGTCGCAGCGGCTGCGCGACCGGCTGCGGGCGGTCCGGGCGGACCTGGCCGCCAGTGGGAGCGCCGACGCGGAACGGGCCGCCGAACGCGTGGAGGGGGCGCTGCGCGTACCACTGTGAGCCGAAGTCTGCTGCGATACCGCCACCAACGATCGAAAGGTGGCAGAACCGTGCAGTGGACGAACCTGAACGAACAACCCGTCTACGAGAACCCGTGGTTCCGGGTCAACCTGGCCGATGTCGAGCTCCCCGACGGCGGCCGGCTCGACCACTTCGTGATCCGGCTGCGCCCGGTGGCGGCGGCCACCGTCGTCAACGCGGCGAACGAGGTGCTGCTGCTGTGGCGGCACCGCTTCATCACCGACAGCTGGGGCTGGGAGCTGGCGGCGGGCGTGGTGGAGGACGGGGAGTCCCTGCCGGAGGCGGCCGCCCGCGAAATGGAGGAGGAGACCGGCTGGCGCCCCGGCCCGCTCCACCCGCTGCTGACCGTGGAACCGTCCAACGGCCTCACCGACGCCCGGCACCACTTCTACTGGTCCGAGGAAGCGCACTGGACGGGCGAGCCGCACGACGCCTTCGAGTCCTCGCGCCGCGAGTGGATCCCCCTGAAGCTGATCCCCGACCTGACAGCCGCCGGCGAGATCCCGGCAGCGGGCATGGCGGCGGCCCTGCTGATGCTGCACCACTTACGACAGGGCTGAGCCCTGTCCCGTACGTGCGAGGGCTCCCCGGCCCCCGCACGTACGGGCCGGAGGCGTCACCCGTACGGGTAGAACCCCGACCCCGACTTCCGGCCGAGCCGCCCCGCGTCGACCATGCGCTGGAGCAGCGGGGGAGCGGCGTACAGGGGCTCCTTGTACTCGGCGTACATGGAGTCTGCGACCGAGGCGACCGTGTCCAGGCCGATGAGGTCCGCGAGCTTGAGCGGGCCCATCGGGTGGGCGCAGCCCATCTCCATGCCGTTGTCGATGTCCTCGCGACTGGCGATGCCCGACTCGAACATCCGGATCGCCGAGAGGAGGTACGGGATCAGCAGCGCGTTGACGACGAAGCCGGAACGGTCCTGGGCGCGGATCGGGTGCTTGCCCAGTATGTCCTGGACCACGGCCTCCGAGCGCTTGATCGTCTCGTCCGACGTGGTCAGCGCGGGGATCAGCTCCACGAGCTTCTGCACGGGCGCCGGGTTGAAGAAGTGGATGCCGATGACCTGGTCCGGGCGGGAGGTCGCGACGGCCAGCTTCACCAGCGGGATCGAGGAGGTGTTGGAGGCCAGGATCGCGTCCGGGCGGGTCACCACCTGGTCGAGCACCTGGAAGATCTCGGTCTTGACCTGCTCGTTCTCCACGACGGCCTCGATGACGAGGTCGCGGTCGGCGAACTCGCCGAGGTCCGTGGTGAAGCTCAGCCGGCCCAGGGTCTCGTCGCGCTCCTCCGCCGTGATCTTGCCGCGCTCGGCGGCCTTCGACAGGGAGTTGTGGAGCCGGGTCCGGCCGATCTCCAGCGCCTCGCCGGTCGTCTCGGCCACCTTGACGTCGAGGCCGCTGCGCGCGCACACCTCCGCGATGCCCGCGCCCATCTGGCCGCAGCCCACCACTCCGACGCGTGCAATGTCGGCCATAGAGTCCGTCACCTCGTGCCTTTCGCTGTTCCCGTTCGGCGGCTTCCGTCTGGTTCCGGGCTCCACCACGACTCCCCGACGTTACTCCGCGCCTTACCAGGGATAGCAGGCCGGGGCGTGCATGCTCGGCTCTGGACACCCCCTGCGCCCCGAATGAGGGGATACGGCGGGGCTTCGGCGTGTACGGAGAGAGAGCGGGTGCGACGCGATGCGAGGTAGGGACCGGAGAGGGTTCGTGACGGGTGCGGCCGGGGCGGTCGCGGGGGTGGTGGGAGCGGTGGCGGTGGCCGGTGACGCGGCCGCGCGGCCCCGGCGGGCGCGGGGTTGGCCGGGGTCCGCCGCCGCGCGCGACGTGGTGCGGCGCGAGCTGCGCGGCGTGTGGGTGGCGACCGTCGCCAACACGGACTGGCCGTCGAGGCCGGGCCTGTCCGCCACCGCGCAGCGGGCCGAGCTGACCGCCCTCCTCGACCGGGCGGTGGCGCGGAAGCTGAACGCGGTGATCCTCCAGGTCCGCCCGACCGCCGACGCGCTGTGGCCCTCCGCGTACGAGCCCTGGGCCGAGTGCCTGACCGGGGCACAGGGCAAGGACCCCGGCTGGGACCCGCTGGGCACCGCCGTCCAGGAGGCGCACGACCGGGGCCTGGAACTGCACGCCTGGTTCAACCCGTACCGGGTCGCCAACCACACCGACCCGTCCCGGCTGACCGCCTCCCACCCCGCGCGCCGCAATCCCGGCTGGGTGCTCCCGTACGGCGGCAAGCTCTACTACAACCCGGGCCTGCCCGAGGTCCGCGCCTTCGTCCAGGACGCGATGCTCGACGCGGTCCGCCGCTACGACATCGACGCCGTGCACTGGGACGACTACTTCTACCCGTACCCGGTGGCCGGCCAGAGCTTCGCGGACGGCGCCGCCTACGAGAAGTACGGCGCCGGCTTCCCGGACCGGGCGGCCTGGCGCCGTGACAACACGGACCGGCTGGTGCGCGAGATGTCCGAGCGCCTGAAGTCGCTGAAGCCCGGTGTCCGCTTCGGGATCAGCCCCTTCGGCGTCTGGCGCAACGCGGACACGGACCCGGCGGGCTCGCGGACGAGGGCGGGGGTGCAGACGTACGACGATCTGTACGCGGACACGCGCGGCTGGATCAAGAAGGGCTGGCTGGACTACGTGGTCCCGCAGCTGTACTGGCACATCGGCAACGCCGCCGCCGACTACGCCGAACTCGTGCCGTGGTGGTCCGACACGGTACGCGGGACGGGCGTCGACCTCTTCATCGGCGAGGCGCTGTACAAGTGCGGCGACCCGACCCAGCCCGCCGCCTGGCAGGACCCGGCGGAGCTGTCCCGCCACATCGACCTCGCGGCCCGGCACGACCAGGTCCGCGGCCACGCGTACTTCTCGGCGAAGAGCGTGGCGGCGGACCGGATCGGCGCGATGGACCGGGTGGTCGCCGACCACTACCGCTCGCGCGCGAGGCCGCCGCGCTGAGGGTCGGCGGTCAGGTGATGTCGGTGTCCCGGCCCGCCGTGCAGCCCGTGTGCTGGACGACGGTGTCGGGGCCCGGTGCGAGCAGATGTTCGTGTCCGTCGCCGAAGCGGACGCGGTACGGGGGAGTGCCCCGGTCTCCGAGCACTTCCACGATCTCCGCGACCCGGTCGTGCTGCCCCACGGTCCTGCCGTGCGTCAGCAGCCGGTCGCCCTTGTGTGCCTCCATCGGGAGTGACCTCCTCGGGTGGCGTTGCGTGCCGTACTGCAGACCAGTCTAGGACCGGGTGCGCGTCGCGCGCTGGGTGAGCGCGATGCAGACCAGGACCGCGACGGCCGCCACCGGGGCCGCCGCCGCGATCTCCTCGCCGAGCAGGAAGAACGACCAGAACAGCGTCAGCAGCGGCTGCGCGAGCTGGAGCTGGCTGGCCCGGGCTACCCCGATCTCGGCCATGCCCCGGTACCAGACGTACAGCCCGAGGAACGTGGAGCCGGCCGCCACCCAGACCAGCCCGACGACCCCGTGCACGCCGAGCCGCACCGGCTCGTACGCCAGCGCGACGGCGGCGCCCGCGAGGTTGAGCGGCAGCGTGAGGATCAGTGCCCAGCCGGTCACCTGCCAGCCCGGCAGCACCTTCGCCAGCCTGCCGCCCTCGGTGTACCCGGCCGCGCACACCAGCAGCGCGCCGAACAGGAAGAGGTCCCCGGCCGACAGCGCCCCGCCGCTCTGCGCCACGGTGAAGGCGATCACCACGGCCGCCCCGGCCAGCGCCGCCGCCCAGAAGGCGCGGGGCGGGCGCGTCCCGGTCCGCAGCGAGGAGAAGACCGCCGTGGTCAGCGGGAGCAGCCCCCCGACCACCGCGGCGTGCGAGGTCGTGGACGTCCGCAGCGCCAGCGTCGTCAGCAGCGGGAAGCCGACCACCACCCCGCCGGCCACGACGGCGAGCCCCGCCCAGTGCTCCCGGGCGGGCACCCGGACCCGGGCCGCGAGGAGGAATCCGCCGGACAGCACCGCCGCGAGCAGGCTCCGCAGCGCCACCAGGGACCAGGGGCCGAAGCTCTCCAGACCCCAGGCGGTGGAGGGGAAGGTCAGCGAGAACGTCACCACGCCCAGCAGTGCGAGCAGCGTGCCCCGGCGTGCCGGGGCGGAAGCCGGGGCGGAGATCGCGGCGGGCGGGCGTGGGCGGCCTTCGTCGGGAGCGGCCGCTATCGTGTTCGGCGCAGTAGCGCTACTCTCTGCTCTCATGCATGAGCGTAGCAGCGTGGCGGACTTGGTCGCAGCCCTGCGGTCCGAGCTGGACCGCTACTCCCCGGGTGAGAAGCTGCCGTCCAGTCGGGCCCTGGTGAAGCGCTTCCGGGCGAGCCCCGTGACCGTGTCGCGGGCCGTTGCCCAGCTCGCCGCCGAAGGGCTCGTCGTGACCCGGCCCGGTTCCGGCGCCTACCGGGCGCAGCCGTCCGCCCGTCCGGCGCCCCCGGCCGGGGACACCTCCTGGCAGGAGGTCTCGCTCAGCGGCGACGGCTCCCCGGAGGCGGTGCCCCGCAGCGTCGACGCGTCCGGCCTCCTGGTCAGCCTCGTCCCGCCGCCCACCGGGGTCATCGAGCTCAACGGGGGCTATCTGCACGCCTCGCTCCAGCCCGAACGGGCCCTGGCCGCCGCCCTGGCCCGGGCCGGCCGCCGCCCGGGGGCGTGGAGCCGGCCGCCGGTCGACGGGCTCACCGAGCTGCGCGCCTGGTTCGCCCGCGACATCGGGCCCTCGCTCGGCGCCGCCGACGTGCTGGTCACTGCGGGCGGGCAGAGCGCCCTGGCCACCGCGCTGCGGGCCCTCGCCCCGCCCGGCGCGCCGGTGCTGGTCGAGTCGCCCACGTACCCCGGCATGCTGGCCGCCGCCCGCGCGGCCGGGCTGCGGCCGGTGCCGGTCCCGGTGGACTCCGAGGGGGTCCGGCCCGACCTGCTCGCCGCCGCCTTCCGGGCGACCGGCGCCCGCGTCTTCGTCTGCCAGCCGCTGTTCCAGAACCCGACGGGCACAGTGCTCTCCTTGGCCCGGCGCCCCGAGGTCGTCCGGATCGCCCGGGAGGCGGGGGCCTTCGTCATCGAGGACGACTTCGCCCGCCTCCTCGCGCACGACGACGCGGGCCCGCTGCCGGCGCCGCTCGCCGCCGACGACCCCGACGGCGTCGTCGTCCACACCCGCTCGCTCACCAAGGCCGCCTCGCCCAGCCTGCGGGTGGGCGCGCTGGCCGCCCGGGGCCCGGCCCTGGAGCGACTGCGCTCCATCCAGGTCGTGGACAGCTTCTTCGTCCCCCGGCCGCTCCAGGAGGCCGCGCTCGAACTGGTCGGCTCGCCCGCCTGGGCCCGCCACCTGCGCGCCGTGTCCGCCGAGCTCGGCGCCCGCCGTACGGCGATGACGGCGGCGCTGCGGACGGCCCTGCCGGGCCTCGGCCTCCCGCACATCCCGTCCGGCGGCGGCTACCTCTGGCTGACCCTGCCCGGATCCGAGGCGGGCACGGACGAGTCCACGATGGTCCAGGAGGCCCTGCGCGCGGGCGTGGCCGTCGCCCCGGGGCGCCCGTACTTCTCCGCCGAACCCCCGGCCCCGCACATCCGCCTGAGCTTCGCCTCGGTCGCCGGGCCGCCCGAGATCACGGAGGGCGTACGCCGACTGCGTACGGCCTGGGAGGGCACCCCCGCCGCCCTGATACCTACTCGGGCGTAGGAGTGCCCGAACGACCTCTTGACCCGCGTCGCGATCCGCCTCACGATCGCGGCCATGAGTGTTCGGGTCACGCTCCTCGCCGCGGCGCGCGGCTCCGCCCTGCTCGGTGAGCGCTTCGATGACGACCGGCCGCTCGACGAGGCCGGCTGGTACGCGGTGCAGTTCGCCGCCCCGGCCCTGGCGCCCCTGGGCTCCGCCGAGCTGCGCTACTGCTCGCCGACCCCGCGCAGCCGCGCCACCGGTGAGGCATTGGGCTTCCGCCCGCTGGTGCAGCCGGCCCTGCGCGACTGCGACATGGGGCGCTGGCGCGGCCGTACGCTCGCCGAGGTCACCGCCCTCGAACCGGCGGCCGTGGACGCCTGGCTGGCGGACCCGCGTTCCGCGCCGCACGGAGGTGAGCCGCTGCTCGCGTTCATCTCGCGGATCGGCGGCTGGCTGGACACCCGCCCCGCCTGCGACGGCGCGATCGTCGCCGTCGCCGAACCCGCCGTGGTCCGGGCCGCCCTCGTCTACGCGCTGAAGGCCCCGCCCTCCACGTACTGGAACGTCGACGTCGGCCCGCTCTCCACCGTCACCCTCACCGGCCGCTCGCGCCGCTGGAGCCTGCGCCTGGAATAGGCGAAGACCCGTCGGAGCCCTCCGTGTCGATGTGCGGCAGCACCCGGTCCAGCCACCTCGGCGACCACCACGCCGCGCGCCCCAGCAGCGTCATCACGGCCGGGACGAGCAGCAGCCGTACGACCGTGGCGTCGACCAGCACACTGACCGCGAGGCCCAGGCCCAGCATCTTGACCACGATGTCGTCGCTGAGGATGAACGCGGCGAAGACGCTGACCATGATGAGCGCGGCACAGGTGATCACCCGGGCCGTGATCTCCAGGCCGTGCGCCACCGCGTCCCGGCTGTCCCGGGTGCGCAGCCACGCCTCGTGCACCCGGGAGATCAGGAACACCTCGTAGTCCATGCTCAGCCCGAAGACGATGGCGAACATCATCATCGGCACGTAGCTCTCGATCGGCACCGTCCCGGACACGCCCAGCGAGGGCCCGCCCCAGCCCCACTGGAAGACCGCCACCACCACCCCGTACGAGGCGGCGATCGAGAGGAGGTTGAGGACGGCGGCCTTCAGCGCGACGAGCACACCCCGGAAGACGATCAGGATGATGAGGAAGGCGAGGCCCACCACGACGGCGATGATCCCGGGCAGCCGGGCCGCGATGATCGCGAGGAAGTCCTCCTGGGCGGCGGTCGTCCCGGTCACATAGCCCGAGGCGGCCGTCCCCGACACGCCCTCCGGGAGCGCGTCGTCCTTGAGGCGCTTGAACAGGTCCGTCGTCCCCGCGTCCTGCGGGGCGTCCTTCGAGACCGCGGTCCCGACGAGCAGCGCGTCGTCACCCGTCGGCTGGAGCGCGCTGACGCTCGCCGCGCCCGGCACGTCCGTGAGCGCCTTCTTCAGGTTCGACGCGAGCGCCGAACGGTCCGCGTCCGGCACCGACCGCTGGTCGACCACCAGGGTGAGCGGTCCGATGGCGCCGGGCCCGAAGGCCGAGGAGACCAGGTCGAAGGCGCGCCGGTCCGTGAAGCTCGTCGGATCCGCCCCGTCGTCGATGTGCCCGAGCCGGATCGAGAACAGCGGGATGGCCAGGACGCCCACCACGACCGCCCCGGCGACCAGGAACCACCACGGCCGCCGCTCGACCCGGCGGGCGTAGTGGTGCCAGCCGCCCTGCTGGGCGACGCCCGCCCCGGCCCCGCCCTCGGCGACCGGCGGCCGGACCCGGAGGCGGTCGATCCGCCGGCCGACGAGTCCCAGCAGGGCGGGGACCAGGGTGAGCGCGCCGAGGACGGCGGTGACGACGGTGACCGCGGCGGCGGCCCCGAGCTTGCCGATGAACGTCACGCGCGAGACGTACAGCCCGGCGAGCGCGACGACGACGGTGCCGCCGGAGACCAGCACGGCGCGCCCGCTGGTGGCCACCGCCCGCCCGGCCGCCCGCACGGGATCGTCGCCGTCCATGACGAGCTGGCGGTGGCGGGTGATCAGGAAGAGCGCGTAGTCGATGCCGACGCCGAGCCCGATCATGGTGGCGAGCGTGGGCGAGACACTGGCGAAGGTGGTGAGCGCGGCCAGCAGCCCCAGACAGCTCACCCCCACGATCACCGCGACCAGCGCGGTGACCAGCGGCATGCCCGCGGCGATGACGCTCCCGAAGCCGATCAGCAGGACGACCACCGCGACCGCGAAGCCGATGGCCTCGCTGGTGAAGTCCTTGGTCTCGGGCCGGGCGAGCTCGCCGAGCGGACCGCCGTACTCCACCTGTACACCGGTGCTCCGCAGCGGCTTCACCGCCGTGTCGACCTGGTCGAGGTAGGAGTCGTCCAGCGAGGTCGGGTTCACGTCGAACCGGACGGTGATGTACGCGGTCTTCCCGTCCTTCGACAGCGCGGTGGACGAGGAGGAGGACGACGAGGGCAGCGGGTTCCGGGCGGACAGGACGTGCGGCAGCTTCTCCAGGTTCCCGACCACCTCGCCGACCTGGTCGCTCACGTCCGTCAGTGGTTTCTGCGCGTCGTGCAGGACCACCTGCGCGCCGGTGCCGCCCGCGGCCGGGTCGTGCGCCCGCAGCAGGTCGGCTCCGGTGCCGGACTGCGTACCGGACAGATCGAAGTCGTCGGAGTACGTGCCTCCGAAGGCGCTCTGCAGGACGTGCAGCCCGCCGAGCGCCAGCAGCCACAGGACGAGGACCACCACACCATGGCGGGCGCACCACTCACCGAGCCGGAGGAGCCGCCCGCGCCGCCCCGCCCCTGCCTCATACGTACTCACGCCGCGAACGTAGAGGCCCTACGCGGGGCGGCCGGTGCGACACGTTCAGCCGCCGGCGCGGTTCCACCGCACGGAGGTCACTCGGCCGTGCCGGACGTCTTCTTCTTGGAGACGAGGATCGAGAGCGCGTAGGTGATGGCCTGTTCGGCGGCCGCCTTGTCGACGCCGAGGCCGCTGAGCACACCGGAGCCGTCCTCGTACTCCAGCAGGGCGAGCAGGATGTGCTCGGTGCCGACGTAGTTGTGCCCCATCCGCAGCGCCTCGCGGAAGGTCAGCTCCAGCGCCTTGCGCGCGTCACCGTTGTACGGGATCAGCTCGGGGAGCTCGCCCCCGGTGGCCGGGGGCAGCGCCTCTGTGGCCGCCTGCCGGACGGTGTCCAGGGCGACGCCCTGCGCCTTGACGAACGCCGCCGCCAGGCCCTCGGGCTCGCTGAGCAGGCCGAGGACGAGGTGTTCGGTGCCGATCTCGGCGTTGCCGGCCGCCCGGGCCTCGTTCTGGGCCGCCATCACCACGTTCTTGGCGCGCTGTGTGAAGCGGCCGAAGCCCTGGCCCGGGTCGAGGGCGGTGCCCTCGCCGGGGGCCTTGGCGACGAAGCGCTTCTGGGCGGCCTGCCGGGTCACGCCCATGCTCTTGCCGATGTCGGTCCAGGAGGCGCCGGAGCGGCGCGCCTGGTCCACGAAGTGGCCGATGAGGTGGTCGGCGACGTCGCCGAGGTGGTCGGCGGCGATGACGGCGTCCTGAAGCTGGTCCAGGGCGTCGGAGTGCACCTTCTTGATGGCCGCGATCAGGTCGTCCAGGCGGACGGGCTGCGACGGCACTACGGGATTCGTCATGTGTCAACCGTAAGTTGACAGTCATCGAGTGTCAACCAATGGTTGACAGTGCACGTGTTTCCGAATGCGGAAACGCGCCGCCCCGACGGGAAACGTCGGGGCGGCGCGTTCGGTCAGCCGGAGAGCCGGGATCAGAGGATGCCGGAGTCCGCGATGGTGATCTTCGCCTTGGTGCGGCCGCTCTGCGAGCCGAGGCCCTCGATGTGCTTGACCAGGATCATGCTGTCCTCGTCGGCGACCTCGCCGAAGACGACGTGCTTGCCGTCCAGCCAGGACGTCACGATCGTGGTGACGAAGAACTGCGAACCGTTCGAGTTCGGACCGGCGTTGGCCATCGAGAGCAGGCCCGGCTTGGTGTGCGCCAGCTCGAAGTTCTCGTCGGGGAACTTGTTGCCGTAGATGCTCTTGCCGCCCGTGCCGTCGCCGCGCGTGAAGTCGCCGCCCTGGAGCATGAACTGCGGGATGACCCGGTGGAAGGAGGAGCCCTTGTAACCGAAGCCGTTCTGGCCGGTCGCCAGCTGGCGGAAGTTCTCGGCGGTCTTGGGAACGATGTCGTCGAACAGATTGAAGACGATCCGCCCGGCGGGCGCGTCGTCAATGGTGATGTCGAAGAAAACCTGGCTCGTCATGGATCCCATCCTGACATCTCCCCGGAGCGACCCGGAAACCCGGCCCGTCAGATACCGGTGCTCCCGTCGATCCGCTCCCGGAGCAGATCGGCGTGACCGCTGTGGCGGGCGTACTCGCCGATCATGTGGTGATAGATCCAGCGGAGCTTCACCTCGCCGCCCATGAAGGGGGCCGAGTCCTCCGGTGAGCGCCCGGCGCAGACCGCGCGGGACGCGGCGACCTCCTCCCGCCAGACCGCCAGGGCGTCGGCGAAGGCGGCGTCCGCGGGGAGGTCGAACCCCCCGCTGTGGGCCCCCGGACCGGCCGGCGGGCCGTACAGCGGCGGCACGTCCTCACCGGTCAGGACCCGCCGGAACCAGTTCCGCTCGACCTCCGCGAGGTGCTGGACGAGCCCCATTGGCGTCAGCGACGACGGCGCTACGGAGGCGCTGCGCGCCTGCGCGTCGGTGAGGTCCTCGCACTTCTGGGCCACGGTGGCCCGGTAGAAGTCGAGCCAGCTCTCCAGGCCGGTGCGCTCGTCGGCGTCGAGGGGCGGCATCGGGCGTTCGGTGTGCGTCATGCTCGCCGATGCTGCCAGGCGGGTCCGACAACGACCCGGTCACGGCCTCCGGCGGGGCTTCCCGCGCTTGGCGGCGGCGCCGCGAGCGCCCTTGGCGGCCTTGGAGCCGCCGGAGCCTCCCGCGCCGCCCCGGGAGCTCTTCCCCGACCCCGTACCGGAGGCGCGCTTCGCCTTGTCCTTCGCCTTCGGCTGAGCGGCGGGCGCCGCCCCCGCCCGGCCGCGCGAGCTGTTCACCGTACGGCCGCGGACGATGCCGATGAAGTCCTCCACCTGGTCGGTGGTCTTCTCCTGCGGCCAGGACAGCGCGACGCGCGACTCCGGCCCGTCCGTCAGCGGCCGGTACGTCAGGTCCTTGCGGTGGTGCAGCCGGGCCAGCGACTGGGGGACCACGAGGACCCCGATCCCCGCCGCGACCAGCTCGACGGCGTCCCCCGTGCTCGCCGGCCGCTCCAGCGCCGGGCGGCCGGGCAGCTGCTCCCAGGGCAGGGCGTCGTCCATCGGGTGGAGCACGATCTCGTCGGCCAGCTCCGCGACCGACACCTCGTCCACCGCCGCGATCAGGTGGTCCTTCGGGACCACGACGACCGTGGTCTCCGTGTACAGCGGGATCGCGCTGAGATCCGTGCCCTCCACCGGCAGCCGGAGGAACGCCGCGTCGGCGTCACCGGCGCGCAGCAGCTCCTGGGCGCCGTGCGCGGGGACCTGGACGAGGGCCAGGGGGAGGTCCGGCAGGCGCTCGTTCCAGATCCGCACCCATTTGGCGGGAGTCACTCCGGGGACGTACGCCAGCCGGAACGGGGAGGTCGCTTCGGGGCCTGTCACCCCGCCAGGCTACCGGCCGTGGTCGAGGGCGCCGCACGCGCTGGATACCCTTGACCCCATGAAGTCCCACCAGACCGCCCAGACGATGAAGCCCGCCACCGCGGCGAAGAAGCTGGGTGTGTACCTCGACGCCACCCCCGCCGAATTCCAGGAGGGTGTCGTCTCGCGCGCCGAGCTGGCGGCCCTCCAGGCCGATCCGCCCGAGTGGCTGCGCGACCTGCGGAACAACGGCCCGCACCCCCGCCCGGTCGTCGCGTCCAAGCTGGGCGTATCCATCTCGGGCCTGGCCCGCGGCGGGATCACCGAGGCGCTGACCACCGAGCAGATCGACGCCCTGAAGCAGGACAACCCCGAGTGGCTGCAGAAGGAGCGCACCACCCAGGCGGACGTCCGCAAGGAGAACATCCGCATCAAGGAGCGGAACACCGAGCGCGAGGCCAAGGACCGCGACGAGAGCGCCTGACGCCCGGAGAGAGAAACGTGTGAGGGGCCCGTTCCGCGTCTGCGGAACGGGCCCCTCGGCCGTGGCTCAGTAGCTGTAGAGCCCGGCCCCGTTGTCACCCGCCAGGTTCAGGCCGAACCGGGCCTTCTTCGCCAGGATGCCCAGGTCGACCGGGTTGAAGGCGAGGGCGCCGGTCGTCGTCGGCCCCGTCGGGGTGCCGCGCAGCGACCACACCGCACCGCCGTCCGCGATCGCCTCCAGGTCCTCGTCCGGCGCACCGGCCGTCAGCTCCGCCCTGCCGTCCCCGGTGACGTCCAGCAGCCGCACCGAAGCGCCGAAGTGGTCGCCCTTCTCCGCCACCCCGGGCATGCCCGCCGTGTCCTGGTGGAACGACTTGGAGCCGGTGCCGCTCAGGCCGCCGGGCCCGCCCTTCAGCAGGACCACCGCGCCCGCCCCCGCCTTCGACTCCAGGGCCTCGAACGGCACGCCCACCGCGAGGTCGTCGTAGCCGTCGCCGTTGACGTCGCCCGCGCTGAGCCGGGCGCCGAACTGGTCGCCCTTCTCGCCCACACCCGGGACGCCCGCGGTGTCCTGGGTGATCACCTTGGTCCGGGTGGTGCTCGGACCGGATGCGGAGCCGTAATAGATCTTGACGGTGCCCGGGTCCGTCGGGAAGTCCTCGTAGATGCCGTTCGGCACCACCCGGACGGCGAGATCGTCCTTGCCGTCCTTGTCGAAGTCGCCGACCGTCGGGGACGAGCCGGAGGGCAGCCGGGTGGAGGTCGTGGACAGGCCCTGGGGGGTGCCCGCCCAGAAGCTTCCCCCTTCGGCGTGCTCCTCGTAGCTGAAGAAGGTGCACAGGTCGTCGATGCCGTCGCCGTTGAAGTCGCCGACAGCGGGGTTGGACATGAAGTTGTCCGAGGTGAACATGGTCACCCGCTGCTCGCGGACCGGCTCCCCGGCCCGGCTGAACGGCCCGTACAGCACGCTTCGCTGTTCGAGGTCCCCGTCGCCCCAGCCGTGCGCCATCATCAGGTCCGCGTCGCCGTCGCCGTTGAAGTCGCCGGCGATGACGTTGTTCCCGATGTCGTTGCTCGCGGGGCCCTGGATGCGTACCGCGCCCGCGCCCGACAAACCGCTCGTGCGGCCCCACAGGATGATGACGGAGCCGAAGTTGTTCTGCTCCGGGACCGTCTCGCTGGTGTAGAGCGCGAGATCCGTCAGGCCGTCGTGGTCCAGGTCGGCGGGGATCATCCGGAAGCCGAAACCGTGGCCTTCGCCCGGGTCGCCCGGGACACCCGGCGTGCTCTGGTCGATGGTCGTCGTGCGCGCGGTGCTCAGACCCTGGGCGGAGCCGTAGGCGACGGTGAGGTAACCGGCGTAGGGCTGCCCGTCGACCGGGGCGTTGGGGGCCGCGACGACGACGTCCTGATACCCGTCCCCGTTGAAGTCCTCGCGGACGGTGGTGCCTGCCGATCCCCCGGCCGTGCCCGCGTGCGCGCCCCCCGGCGCTGCGACGGCCACACCGCCGGTCAGCGCCGTGGCGGCACATACGGCCACGGTCAGCATGGTGCGAATGCCCACAAAATTCTCCTTGGTCGCGTACGTGGAGCCAATGGCGTACGAGGTGTGAGGGCTCGCATAGGAGACACGTGCGAAGCGGAGAAGGTTGCACGGCGAACGAGAGGTGAACTCGGCGCGCGGCCAAGGGAGTCGGGGGCGGCCGACGACCGCCCCCGTACGCCTTTCTAGCGGCCGGCCAGCAGGGTGAGCGTGTCGATCACCCGGTTGGAGAAGCCCCACTCGTTGTCGTACCAGGCGGACACCTTGATGTGGCGTCCGTCGACCCGGGTGAGCTCCGAGTCGAAGATGGAGGACGCCGGGTTGCCGGTGATGTCGGCCGACACGAGCGGGTCCTCGGAGTATTCGAGTACGCCCGCGAGCGGGCCCTCGGCCGCCGTCCGGTACGCGTCGAGCACCTGATCGCGCGTCACGTCCCGCGCCACGGTGGTGTTCAGCTCCACGATCGAGCCGACCGGGACCGGCACCCGGATCGAGTCGCCCGACAGCTTGCCGTCCAGCCGGGGCAGCACGAGCCCGATCGCCTTCGCGGCGCCGGTCGTGGTCGGCACGATGTTGACGCCCGCGGCGCGGGCGCGGCGGGCGTCGCGGTGCGGGCCGTCCTGGAGGTTCTGCTCCTGGGTGTAGGCGTGCACGGTCGTCATGAAGGCGTGCTCGATGCCGGCGAGGTCGTCCAGCACCTTGGCGAGCGGCGCGAGCGCGTTGGTGGTGCAGGAGGCGTTCGACACGACCGTGTGCAGCTCGGGGTCGTACGCGTCGCTGTTGACGCCGTACGCGAGCGTCACGTCCGCCCCGTCCGAGGGAGCGGCGACCAGCACCCGCTTCGCGCCGGCGTCGAGGTGGGCGCGGGCGGCCTTCGCCGAGGTGAAGCGGCCGGTGGCCTCCACGGCGATGTCGACACCCAGCTCCGCCCAGGGCAGCCGCCCCGGCTCCCGCTCGGCGAGCACCTTGATGCGCCGGCCGTCCACGACGAGGGTGTCCCCGTCCACGGTGACCGGGCGGCCCAGCCGGCCCGCGGTGGTGTCGAACGCCAGCAGCCGGGCGAGGGTGGCGGGCTCCGAGAGGTCGTTGACGGCGACCAGGTCGAGGTCGCTGTCGCGCTCCAGCAGCGCGCGCAGCATGTTGCGTCCGATGCGGCCGAATCCGTTGATGGCGATGCGAGTCATGTGAGATGTCCCTTCTCTCTTCGCCCTCCACGATCGCGCTTGGCGCACGTCCCGGACAGCGGCGTGATCGCCACGGTCCGCAAGGATCCCGCCGGCCGGGGGTGGCGGCGGCAGGCCCTGTCCGCCCCTATTCGCCCCGGGCGGCCGTGTCCTCTATTCGCCCCGGGCGGCCGTGTCCTCTATTCGCCCCGGGCGAAGGTCCGCCGGTACTCGCTCGGGGTGGTGCCCAGGATGCGCTGGAAGTGCAGCCGCAGATTCGCGCCGGTCCCGAGCCCCACATCGGCGGCGATCTGCTCGACGGCCCGCTCCGAGCGTTCGAGGAGTTCGCGGGCCATGTCGATACGGGCCCGCATCACCCACTGCATCGGGGTGTACCCGGTGTCCTCGACGAACCGCCGTGAGAACGTGCGGGGCGACACCGCCGCGTGCCGGGCCAGCGCGTCGAGCGTGAGGGGTTCGCCGAGCCGGTGCAGCGCCCACTCCCGGGTGGCCGCGAACCGCTCGCCCAGCGGCTCGGGCACGCTGCGCGGCACGTACTGCGCCTGCCCGCCGCTGCGGTACGGGGCCGCGACGAGCCGCCGGGCCGCGTGGTTGGACGCGGCGATGCCGAGGTCGCCGCGCAGGACGTGCAGGCACAGGTCGATCCCGGACGCGGCGCCCGCCGAGGTGAGGACGCTGCCCTCGTCCACGAACAGCACGTTCTCGTCCACCCGGACCAGCGGGTACTTCGCGGCGAGCGCCCGTGTGTAGTGCCAGTGCGTGGTGGCCCGGCGGCCGTCGAGCAGCCCGGTAGCGGCGAGCGCGAACGCCCCGGTCGAGATGGCGGCGAGCCGCGCCCCCCGCGCGTGCGCGGCGACCAGTGCCTCGATCACGGCCCGGGGCGGATCCTCCCGGTCCGGCTGCCGGTACCCCGGTACGAAGACGATGTCCGCCCAGGCGAGCGCTTCGAGCCCGTGCGTCACGTGGTACGCGAGACCGTCGCCCCCGGTCACCGGCCCCGGGGCCGCCCCGCACACCCGTACCTCGTACGGCATGCTCGCCCGGGTCGTGAACACCTGGGCCGGGATGCCCACGTCGAGCGGCTTGGCCCCGTCGAGCACGAGGACGGCGACGCGGTGCAGACGGTCCATCAGTCGAGGCAGAACTCGTTGCCCTCGACGTCCTGCATGTTGAGGCAGGACTCGTTCTCCTCGTCGGCGAGCAGCAACTGCCCGCGCTCGGCGCCGAGCGGGAGCAACCGCGCGCACTCGGCCTCAAGGACGGCAAGCCGCTCCTCGCCCTTGAGCCCGGTGCCCACCCGGACATCGAGGTGCAGCCGGTTCTTGGCGACCTTGCCCTCGGGAACCTTCTGGAAGTACATGCGCGGACCGGCCCCGGTCGGGTCGGAGGCCGCGAACCACGTGTTCCGCTCCTCCGCCGGCAGCGAGGCGTTGTACGCGTCCCAGGAGTCGAACCCCTCCGGCGGCTCCGGCGCGACGTATCCGAGCACCTCGCACCAGAAACGCCCCACCCGCTCGGGGTCCGCGCAGTCGAAGGTCACCTGGAACCGGTTGATCTTTGTCATGGGGTCACCCTAGACGCGGGGCCCCGTGGTGCATCCAGCGGATTCTTTGCATAAAAGTGCATCGCTGCGTATAGTCATGCCATCGATGAGGAGGCTTTCATGGCGGTACGCGCAGCAGTGGCAGGAGCGAGCGGATACGCGGGCGGGGAACTGCTCCGTCTGCTGCTCGCCCACCCGGAGGTGGAGATCGGCGCACTCACCGCCAACTCCAACGCGGGACAGCCCCTCGGCGCGCTCCAACCGCACCTGCGCCCCCTGGCCGGCCGCATCCTCCAGCCCACCACCGCCGACGTGCTCGCCGGGCACGACGTCGTCTTCCTGGCCCTGCCGCACGGCCAGTCCGCCGCCGTGGCCGAACAGCTCGGTGACGACGTCCTGGTGGTGGACATGGGCGCCGACTTCCGCCTCCGGGACGCCGGTGACTGGGAGAAATTCTACGGCTCGCCGCACGCCGGCACCTGGCCCTACGGACTGCCCGAGCTGCCCGGCGGCCGCGCCGCCCTCGCCGGGACCAAGCGGATCGCGGTGCCGGGGTGCTACCCGACCGCCGTGTCGCTCGCGCTGTACCCGGCGTACGCGGCACAGCTCGCCGAGCCCGAGGCCGTGATCGTCGCCGCGTCCGGGACCTCCGGCGCCGGCAAGGCGGCCAAGCCGCACCTGCTCGGCTCCGAGGTGATGGGCAACATGTCGCCGTACGGCGTCGGCGGCGTCCACCGCCACACGCCCGAGATGATCCAGAACCTCAGCGCCGCCGCCGGCGAGCCGGTCACCGTCTCCTTCACGCCGACCCTCGCGCCCATGCCGCGCGGCATCCTCGCCACGTGCAGCGCGAAGGCGAAGCCCGGGGCGAGCGCCGAGAGCGTACGCGCCGCCTATGAGAAGGCGTACGCGGACGAGCCGTTCGTGGACCTGCTGCCCGAGGGGCAGTGGCCCGCCACCGCCGCCGTGTACGGCTCCAACGCCGTGCAGATCCAGGTCGCGTACGACGAGGCAGCCGGGCGGATCATCGTGATCAGCGCCATCGACAACCTCGCCAAGGGCACCGCGGGCGGGGCCCTGCAGTCCATGAACATCGCCCTCGGACTGCCCGAGGACACAGGTCTTTCCACGATCGGAGTCGCACCGTGAGCGTCACGGCAGCACAGGGATTCTCGGCGGCGGGCATCGCCGCCGGAATCAAGGAGAACGGCAACCCGGACCTGGCCCTCGTGGTCAACAACGGTCCGCGCCGCGCCGCCGCGGGCGTCTTCACCTCCAACCGCGTCAAGGCCGCGCCGGTCCTCTGGTCGGAGCAGGTCGTCAAGGGCGGCGAGGTCACCGCCGTCGTCCTCAACTCCGGCGGCGCCAACGCCTGTACGGGTCCGCAGGGCTTCCAGGACACCCACGCCACCGCCGAGAAGGCGGCCGAGGTCCTCCAGGGCCACAGCGCGGGCGAGATCGCCGTCGCCTCCACCGGGCTCATCGGCCTCCTTCTCCCCATGGACAAGCTGCTCCCGGGCATCGAGAAGGCGGCGGCGGCCCTCAGCGAGCACGGCGGCGAGAAGGCCGCCATCGCCATCAAGACCACCGACACCGTGCACAAGACCGCCGTCGCGGGCGGCGCGGGCTGGACCGTCGGCGGCATGGCCAAGGGCGCCGGCATGCTCGCCCCGGGCCTGGCCACCATGCTCGTCGTGCTCACCACCGACGCCGACGTGGACGCCGCCGGTCTGGACGCCGCCCTGCGCGACGCGACCCGCACCACCTTCGACCGGGTCGACTCCGACGGCTGCATGTCCACCAACGACACCGTGCTGCTGCTTGCCTCCGGCGCCAGCGGGATCGCCCCGGAGCAGAAGGAGTTCGCCGAGGCCGTCCGTACCGTCTGCGACGACCTGGCCCGGCAGCTGATCGGGGACGCCGAGGGCGCGTCCAAGGACATCCGGATCGAGGTCGTCAACGCCGCGACCGAGGACGACGCCGTCGAGGTGGGCCGCTCCATCGCCCGTAACAACCTCCTCAAGTGCGCCATCCACGGCGAGGACCCCAACTGGGGCCGGGTGCTCTCCGCCATCGGCACCACGAAGGCCGCCTTCGAGCCGGACGCGCTCAACGTCGCCATCAACGACGTCTGGGTCTGCCGGGGCGGCTCGGTCGGCGAGGACCGTGACCTGGTCGACATGCGCTTCCGGGAGGTCCGGATCACCGCCGACCTCGCCGCGGGCACCGAGTCCGCCGTCATCTGGGCCAACGACCTCACCGCGGACTACGTCCACGAGAACAGCGCGTACAGCTCATGACGGCGGCGCGGAAGCACACCGCACTCCCGAAGGCGCAGATCCTCATCGAGGCCCTGCCCTGGCTGACCCGGCACAACGGCAAGACCGTCGTCATCAAGTTCGGCGGCAACGCCATGATCGACGAGGAACTGAAGGCGGCCTTCGCCCAGGACGTCGTCTTCCTGCGCCACGCAGGGCTCAAGCCCGTCGTCGTGCACGGCGGCGGCCCCCAGATCAGCGCCCAGCTCGACAAGCAGGGCCTGGTCAGCGAGTTCAAGGCGGGCCTGCGCGTCACCACGCCCGAGGCGATGGACGTCGTCCGCATGGTGCTCGCCGGACAGGTCCAGCGCGAGCTGGTCGGCCTGCTCAACCAGCACGGGCCGCTCGCCGTCGGCATGACCGGCGAGGACGCCCACACCATCACGGCCATACAGCACCGGCCCACCATCGACGGCGAGCTGGTCGACATCGGCCGGGTCGGCGAGATCACCGCCATCGACACCGGCGCCATCCAGGCCCTGCTGGACGACGGCCGCATCCCGGTCATCTCCTCCATCGCCCGGTCCGCCGACGACAACCACGTCTACAACGTCAACGCCGACACCGCCGCCGCCGCACTCGCCGCCGCGCTGAACGCTGAGACGCTGATGGTCCTCACCGACGTCGAGGGCCTGTACGAGGACTGGCCCAACAGCGACGACGTGATCAGCCGGCTCACCGCCACCGAGCTGGAGAAGCTGCTGCCCGAGCTGTCCAGCGGCATGGTGCCCAAGATGCAGGGCTGCCTGCACGCCGTACGCAACGGGGTGGAGACCGCCCGCGTCATCGACGGCCGGGTCCAGCACTCGATCCTGCTGGAGATCTTCACCGACGAGGGAATCGGCACGATGGTCGTGCCCGACGCACAGGGGGAGTCATGAGCAACGCCGAGCTCGCGCAGCGCTGGCAGCACGCACTGATGGACAACTACGGCACCCCGAAGCTGTCCCTCGTGCGCGGCGAGGGCGCCCGCGTGTGGGACGCGGACGGCGCCGAATACCTCGACTTCGTCGGCGGCATCGCGGTCAACGCCCTGGGACACGGCCACCCCGCCGTCGTGGAGGCGGTCACCGCCCAGATCTCGACCCTCGGGCACGTGTCCAACCTGTACATCGCCGAACAGCCCGTCGCGCTCGCCGAACGGCTCCTCTCGCTCTTCGGCCGTACGGGCAAGGTCTACTTCTGCAACTCGGGAGCCGAGGCCAACGAGGCCGCGTTCAAGATCGGCCGGCTGACGGGGCGCACCCACATGGTCGCCACCGACGGCGGCTTCCACGGCCGGACCATGGGCGCGCTCGCGCTCACCGGCCAGCCCAAGAAGCGCGAGGCGTTCACCCCGCTCCCCGGCGACGTCACCCATGTGCCGTACGGGGACGTGGAGGCGCTGCGGTCCGCCGTCACCACCGACACCGCGCTCGTGATCATCGAGCCGGTCCAGGGCGAGAACGGCGTCGTCGTCCCGCCCAAGGGCTATCTGGAGGCCGCCCGGGAGATCACCCGGGCCACCGGCACCCTGCTCGTCCTGGACGAGGTCCAGACCGGTATCGGCCGGTGCGGCACGTGGTTCGAGCACCAGGCACACCAGGGCGTCGAGCCCGACGTCGTCACCCTCGCCAAGGGGCTCGGCGGCGGACTCCCGATCGGCGCCACGGTCGCCTTCGGCGCGGCGGCCGACCTCCTCGCACCCGGCGGGCACGGCACGACGTTCGGCGGCAACCCGGTCGCCTGCGCCGCCGGCCTCGCGGTCCTGGACACCCTCGCCGCCGACGGCGCCCTCGACCGGGTGAAGCGGCTCGGCGAGCGCATCCGGGAGGGCGTGGAGGGGCTGGGGCACCCCCTGGTCTCCCATGTCCGGGGCTCCGGGCTGCTGCTGGGTATCGTGCTCACCGAGCCCCTCGCGCCCCAGGCGCAGCAGGCGGCTCAGGGGGCCGGTCTCCTGGTGAACGCGCCCGCGCCCGACGTCCTGCGGCTGATGCCGCCGCTGACGATCGGCGACGCGGAGGTGGACGCGTTCCTCCGGGCGCTGCCGGATGCCCTCGACGCGGCATACGGGGACGGACGATCCGGACAGAAGCGCTCCGGAGAATGAGGCGACGACGATGACCGAGGCGCAGGAATCCGAGTTCGGCGGGCCTTCGGTGCCGCAGACCCGCACGGCGCGCCACCGCCGGATCGTGGACATCCTCAACCGGCAGCCGGTGCGCTCGCAGAGCCAGCTGGCCAAGCTCCTCAGCGACGACGGGCTGAGCGTGACCCAGGCGACGCTCTCCCGGGACCTGGACGAGCTGGGCGCGGTGAAGATCCGCAACACCGGCGGCGAGCTGATCTACGCGGTGCCGAGCGAGGGCGGTTTCCGCACCCCGCAGGCTCCGCTGGGCGGCTCCGCCAAGGAGGAGCGGATGCGGCGGCTCTCCGCCGAGCTGCTGATCTCGGCGGAGGCTTCGGCCAACCTGGTGGTGCTGCGTACGCCGCCGGGCGCCGCGCAGTTCCTCGCCTCGGCCATCGACCAGGCCGAACTGCACGACATCCTCGGCACCATCGCGGGCGACGACACGCTCATGCTGATCAGCCGCGACCCGGCCGGCGGGCAGGCGCTCGCCGACCATCTGCTGCGGCTGGCGCAGAACGAGCGTTAGTAGCCGGTGATCGCGGTCGCGCCGGCGACGGTGCCGATCGCGATGTGCGGGCTGCGGGCCGGGTCGGCCCAGGCCAGGATGCGGTCCATCGCGTCCGCCGGTACGGAGACGCAACCGGCGGTCGCCCCGGACCCGTTGACGTGCAGGAAGATGCCGGCGCCCCGGCCGCGTACCGGCTTGTCGTAGTTGAATCCGATGACGAGCGCCCGGGCGTACTGCGTGGGGTACGCGGTGATCTGCTCGGACTCCGAGGCCCGGCAGTCCGAGGGCAGTGGCTCGACCCAGCGGTTGTAGGCGGCGGCCTCGTTGTCCTCGCACCACCAGGACGTGGTGGTGGCCTGCCGGTACGAGTAGCGGGTGCCGGCGGGCGCGGCCTTGACCCCGAAGGCGTACGGCAGGTCGTAGAGACCGGTCGGCGTCGTGTACGTGCTCTGCTGACGGGTGCTGCCCTCGGTGAGCCCCTTCGAGCCGAACCGGGCGGCGGCGGTCCCGGCGGCGACCCACTTCCCGTCGCGCAGGTCCCACCAGGTGAGGGTGCCGACGGTGGACGAGGTGGAGTCCGCCATGGCGGTGATCAGCTGGGTGCCGCCGCCCGTGTCGGCGAGCCGGGTCGGCAGCGGGGCGGTGGCCAGCGGCGGCCGGCCGGCCCCGACGACGGTGCCGAGGGCCAGCAGGACAGCGGCGGTGGTCATAAGTCTTCGCATGCCAGGGACTTTAGGCCGCTCATCGTTCGGCCGCCCCCGAAACGTCCCGTCAGCCGGCGCAGGGCCGGCCCGCCGCCCGCAGCAGCCGCCGCGCCGCCACCCGCACCGCCCGGGGTGACTCCGGGGTGTCGCGCTCGCGCAGCCACGGGCCCGGGAACTCGGCCGCGTGGGGGAGCAGGGCCCGGGTGGCCGCCCGGACGACGGCGGGTGACGGGTCGTCCAGCAACGGCGTCAGGCTCTCCCGCCGCACCGCGTCCAGCGCCCGCAGCCCGTTCACCGCCTGGGCGCGCACGGCCGGGTCCGGGTGGCGGACCAGGGCCCACAGCGTGCCCGCGTCCTCCTTCCGGTCGCCGCACTCGCCGAGCCCGGCGGCGGCGCCCGGCGCGACGGACTCGCCGGTGCACAGAGCCCGGTACAGCGGCAGCGGATCGGTCCCGCCCTGGCGCACCACGTACCGGGCGCAGGCCCGCACCACGGCCGAACGGTCCGTCAGGTGCGCCCGCGCCTCCTCGAACCGCCCGGCGCGCCGCAGCGCGGTGACTCCGGCGGCCCGGACGCGGGGCGGGCGGGCCGCCAGCAGGACGTCGAGCACATCCTTGTCATCGCTCTGCCGGAGCGCCGCTTCCGCGCACAGGTCCTGGAGGACGACGTCCCCCGAGCGCGCGGCGATCCGGGCCAGCCGCAGCGGCGGCAGCAGTCCGCGCTCGACGGCGATGCGGTGGGCGAACCGGCGCGTCGCCCGGTCGGCGCTCGCCAGCAGCGGGGGCAGGGCCTCGGCGGGGCCCTCGCGCAGTGCCCGGCCCAGCAGCTCCACGGCGAACACGCCCTGTCCGCGCCGGCCGAGGAGCAGGATCAGCTCCGCCTGCGCGACGAGCGCGGCAGGTGGTGCCTCCGCGAGCAGGGCCCGGGCCCGGTCGCGTACCGGAGCCGCCCAGTCCGCGCAGCGCACGACGAGGAGGGGCAGCAGGTCCGGGTAGCGGGACACCCGGTCGAGCGCCGCCTCCCGGATCCGCCCGTCCGGGTGGCACAGGGCGATGGCGGTCGCGGGCTCCGGCTCCGCCGCGCGCTCCCGGGCGCGCCGGAAGGTCGGCAGCGTGGCGTTCCAGTCCCAGCGCAGCGACGGCCCGCCGCGCGGGGCGTGCACGGGAAGATCCTCCGGCGACAGCCACCGCACCGCCAGGTCGAGCGCCACCCAGCACTCCGCCGAGTCCCGCCCGCCGAGCGCTTCGCGCAGCGGCACGCCGTCGGCCAGCTGCCGCACCGTCGTCCAGGCTTGGTCCATGATCCCCCCAGGTGTTCCGGAGGCCGACCGTAGCGGCGGCCGGGCCACCCGGCACCTGCTTTGACAAACCATGCAGTGGACTGCATAGTTATGCCCATTACTGATCGTGGCACTTCCGAGGAGCACGTAGTGAGCAACGGCAACGGCAACGGCGACGTACGTCTCTGGGGCGCCCGCTTCGCCGACGGACCGGCCGAGGCGCTGGCCCGGCTGTCCGCGTCCGTCCACTTCGACTGGCGCCTCGCGCCGTACGACATCGCCGGCTCCCGTGCCCACGCCCGTGTCCTCAACAAGGCCGGCCTGCTCACCGAGGACGAGCTGAACCGGATGATCGCCGGGCTCGACCAGCTCGAAGCGGACGTGGCCGACGGCTCCTTCACCGGCACCATCGCCGACGAGGACGTCCACACCGCCCTGGAGCGCGGCCTGCTGGAGCGGCTGGGCCCCGACCTCGGCGGCAAGCTCCGCGCCGGCCGGTCCCGCAACGACCAGATCGCCACGCTCTTCCGGATGTACCTGCGCGACCACGCCCGCGTCATCGGCTCCCTGATCGCCGGCCTCCAGGACGCGCTGGTCGGCCTCGCCGAGGCGCACCCGGACGTCGCCATGCCCGGTCGTACGCACCTCCAGCACGCCCAGCCGGTGCTCTTCGCCCACCACGTCCTGGCCCATGTGCAGTCCCTGTCCCGGGACGCGGAGCGGCTGCGGCAGTGGGACGAGCGGACCGCCGTCTCGCCGTACGGCTCCGGCGCGCTGGCCGGGTCCTCGCTGGGGCTCGACCCGGAGGCGGTCGCGGCCGACCTCGGCTTCGAGCGGGGCTCGGTGGGCAACTCGATCGACGGCACGGCCTCCCGGGACTTCGTCGCCGAGTTCGCGTTCGTCACCGCGATGATCGGCGTCAACCTCTCCCGGATCGCCGAGGAGATCATCATCTGGAACACGAAGGAGTTCTCCTTCGTCGCCCTGCACGACGCCTTCTCGACCGGCTCCTCGATCATGCCGCAGAAGAAGAACCCGGACATCGCCGAGCTCGCCCGGGGCAAGTCGGGCCGGCTCATCGGCAACCTCACGGGCCTGATGGCCACGCTGAAGGCCCTGCCGCTCGCGTACAACCGCGACCTCCAGGAGGACAAGGAGCCGGTCTTCGACTCCTGCGACCAGCTGGAGGTCCTGCTCCCCGCCTTCACCGGCATGATGGCGACGCTCACCGTCAACCGGGAGCGCATGGAGGAGCTGGCCCCGGCCGGTTTCTCGCTCGCCACGGACATCGCGGAGTGGCTGGTCAAGAAGGGCGTGCCGTTCCGCGTCGCCCACGAGGTGGCCGGCGAGTGCGTCAAGGAGTGCGAGCACCACGGCATCGAGCTGGACGAGCTGACGGACGAGCAGTTCGCGAAGATCTCCGAGCACCTGACCCCGGAGGTCCGCACCGTCCTCAACGTGGCCGGCGCCCTCGCCTCCCGCGACGGGCGCGGCGGCACCGCCCCCTCGGCCGTCGCCACCCAGCTGGCCGAGGTCACGGCGGACTTGGCCGTGCAGCACGCCTGGGCGGACGCGCACAAGTAGTCGAAAACGCATCGCGGGCTACGTTGAAGGGTAGGCGCGTCCTGCCCGACGACGAGGAGCCCGCGATGCCGTTCGCCCGACTGTCCGAAGCGACCACCCCCACCGCCCACATCGGGCTCGGCCTGGCCGCCGTCGGCCGGCCCGGTTACATCAACCTCCACCGCGACCGCGATCTGCCCCAGGACCGCTCGCCAGACGCCCTGCGCGACCGTACGCACGAACTCCTCGACGCCGCCTACGCGCAGGGCGTCCGCTACGTCGACGCCGCCCGCTCCTACGGGCGCGCCGAGGAGTTCCTGGCCGGCTGGCTGGCCGCGCACCCGGAGGCGGACGACGTCGTCGTCGGCAGCAAATGGGGCTACACCTACACCGCCGACTGGGGCCTCGACGCCGAGGCGCACGAGGTCAAGGACCACAGCCTCGCCGCGTTCGAGCGCCAGCGCGCCGAGACCGCGGCGCTGCTGGGCGAGCGGCTGGACCTCTACCAGATCCACTCGGTGACCCCGGACAGCCCGGCGCTCTCCGACAAGGAGCTGCACGCCCGCCTCGCCGAACTGGCCGCGCAGGGCGTCAGCGTCGGCATCTCCACCAGCGGCCCCTCCCAGGCCGAGGCGATCCTCGCCGCCCTCGCCGTCACGGTCGACGGCGCCCCCCTCTTCCGTACGGTCCAGGCCACCTACAACGCGCTGGAGACCTCGGCGGGCCCCGCCCTCGCCGAGGCGCACGCGGCCGGGCTCACCGTCATCGTCAAGGAGGGCATGGCCAACGGCCGGCTCGCCGGTGACCAGGCGCCCGCCGTCGTGCGGGAGATCGCGGACGAGGAAGGGCTCGGGAGCGACGCGGTCGCCCTGGCCCTGGTGCTCCACCAGCCGTGGGCCGGCGTCGTGCTCTCCGGTGCGGCCACCGTCGCCCAGCTCTCCGGCAACCTCCACGCGGCCGTCCCCGTCCTCGACGAGGAACGGCGGGCCGGGCTGGAGGCCCTGGTCGAGGAGCCGGAGGCGTACTGGCGGCACCGCGCCTCGCTGCCCTGGAGCTGACACCGGTGACACGACACTCACCCGAATGAGACATTGACGTCTCATTCGGGTTAGTGTCGTCTCATGACTCTTGATCGTGAGCAGGTGCTGCGCAGTGCCGCCGCCCTGCTGACCCGTAAATCCACCGCCACCATGGACGAGGTCGCCAAGGCGGCCGGCATCGGGCGCGCCACCCTGCACCGGCACTTCGCCGGGCGGGACGCCCTGGTCAGGGCGTTGGAGGAGCTGGGTATCCAGGAGTTCGAGGCCGCGCTCGACGCCGCCGCGATGGACGAGGGCACGAGTGAGGAGGCGCTGCGCCGGTTCGTTCGCGCGATGGAGCCGAGCGCCGGGCTGCTCTCGTTCCTCGTGACGGAGAACCAGCTCTGGGAGGACGGCGACCAGAACGCCGGCTGGGACCGGCTGGACGCCCGCGTCGCCGCCTTCTTCCGGCGCGGCCAGGAGCGCGGCGAATTCCGCATCGACCTGACCCCGGCCTGGCTGACCGAGGCGCTGTACGGGCTCATCGGCAGCGGGGCGTGGGCCGTTCAGGCGGGCCGGGTGGCGGCCCGGGACTTTCCGTACATGATCGCCGAGTTGCTGCTCGGCGGTGCACGCCGGAGCGTGGAGCAATGAGCAGCGTCGAAGAGCACCCGGAGCCCCCCGTCGATCCGTACCGCCCCGGACGGTGGATCGCGCTGGCCGTCCTCGTCCTCGCCGTGCTGCTGGTGGCCGTCGACGCGACCGTGCTCGGCCTGGCGACCCCCTTCCTCAGCGAGGACCTGGAACCGACCGGCACCCAGCTGCTCTGGATCGGTGACGTCTACTCCTTCGTGATCGCCGGGCTCCTGGTCTCCATGGGCAGCCTCGGCGACCGCATCGGCCGCAAGAAGCTGCTGCTGTGCGGCGCCACCGCCTTCGGCGCGGTCTCGGTGCTCAACGCGTACGCGCACACGCCCGAGATGATGATCGTGGCGCGGGCCCTGCTCGGCGTCGCGGGCGCCACCCTGATGCCGTCCACCCTGGCCCTGATCCGCAACCTCTTCCACGACCCCCGCGAGCGCAGCCTCGCCATCGGCATCTGGGGCGCGATGGCCTCGGCCGGTGCCGCCGTCGGGCCCGTCGTCGGCGGATTCCTCCTCGAACACTTCTGGTGGGGCTCGGTCTTCCTGATCAACCTGCCCGTCATGGCGGTGCTCGTGGTGGTCGGCATCAAGATGATCCCCGAGTCGAAGAACCCGGCACCGGGGCCGTGGGACCTGCCGAGCGTGGGCCTCTCGCTGGTCGGCATGATCGGGGTCGTCTACGCCATCAAGGAGATGGCCGCGCACGGCGTGGGCTGGACCCCCGCCCTGGTGGGCGTCGCCGGGCTGCTGGCGCTGATCTGGTTCGTACGCCGTCAGTTCCGGCTCCCCGCCCCGCTGCTGGACATGCGGCTCTTCCACCACCGGGGCTTCTCCGGCGCGGTCCTGGCCGACCTGCTGACCATCCTCGGCCTGTCCGGGATCGTCTTCTTCCTCTCCCAGTTCCTCCAGCTGGTCCAGGGCCGCGGACCCCTGGAGGCCGGGCTCGCCGAACTGCCCGCCGCCATCGGTGCCGTCACCGCGGGCCTGCTGGCGGGCACGGTCGCCCGGCGGTTCACCGTACGGACCGTGGTGGCCGGCGGGCTCGGTGCGATCGGCCTGGCGCTGGCCGCGGTCGCCGCCGTCCACCGGGACACGGCCTACCCGCTGATCGGGGCGCTGCTCCTGATCGTCGGCGTGGGCGCGGGCTTCGCGTTCACCGTGACGTCCGACGTCATCCTCTCCAGCGTCCCCAAGGAGCACGCGGGCTCCGCCTCCGCGGTCTCCGAGACGGCGTACGAGCTCGGCGCGGCGCTCGGCATCGCGCTGCTCGGCTCCATCGTGACCGGCGCCTACAAGAGCTTCCAGGCCCCGCCCGGCACCCCGCCCGCCGTCTCGGACGCCGCGCACGAATCGCTCGGCGGCGCCGTGGAGTCCTCGCACCTGCTGCCGCCGCACGAGGCCACCGAGATGGTCACCGCCGCCCAGGACGCGTTCGTGGACGGGCTGCACCTCGCCTCGGTCATCGGCGCCGTCGTCCTCGTGGCGACGGCGGTCGCCGCCTGGTTCCTGCTCCGCGGTCAGGAGCTGGAGGAGGGCATCGTGCACGACTGACACACGCGTGAGGGCCCGCCCCCGGACCGGGGGCGGGCCCTCACGTATGCGTCAGCGGATCAGGCAGCCTTCGCCTTGGTCGCGTACATGTCCACGTACTCCTGGCCGGACAGCCGCATCACCTCGGCCATCACGGAGTCGGTCACCGCGCGCAGCACATAGCGGTCGCGGTCCATCCCCTCGTAGCGCGAGAACTCCATCGGCTCACCGAAACGCACCGTCACCTTGCCCGGACGGGGCAGACCCGAGCCGCCCGGCTGGAGCTTGTCCGTGCCGATCATCGCGAACGGCACCACCGGCGCCCCCGTCATCAGCGTCAGCCGCGCGATGCCCGTACGGCCCCGGTAGAGCCGGCCGTCGGGGGAGCGGGTGCCCTCCGGGTAGATCGCGAACGCCTTGCCCTCCTCCAGGATCCGGCGCCCCGTCATCAGCGCCGCGACACCGCCGCGCCCGCCGTCCCGGTCCACCGGGATCATGCCGACGCCCGTGAAGAACCAGGCCATCAGCCGGCCCTTGAACCCCTTGCCCGTCACGTACTCGTCCTTGCCGATGAAGTACACCGGACGGTCGCAGCAGATCGGCATGATCATCGAGTCGATGAACGTCAGATGGTTGCCCGCCAGGATCACCGGCCCGCTGCCCGGAATGTTCTCGATGCCCTCCATCCGGGGACGGAACATCAGGCGCAGGATCGGTCCGAGCACTGCCTTGATGAGTGCGAGACGGGACAACGCTTCCTCCGGTGTAGTGGCCGGGCCGGCCGGGGCCACGGATTGTAAAGGTCCATGCAGGTGAGGACGATACTCGCGGGTACCGCCCGATCGCACATCGGGTTCACACACCCGATACGCCGTGTTGACATGTGTTCGCGCCATGTTCGTCCAGGTGCCGCCCCCAGGACCGTACTCCTGCCTACGCTCGATCCTCGCTCGACAGGTGCCGTACATCACATGCGAGGAGCATTCATGACAGAGCGTGCGCAGGCCGCGCCGGGCCGCCGGACCGTCATCGGAGCGGGGGCGGCCGTCCTCGGAACCGCCGCCCTGGGCGTCACCACAACGGCGCAGGCGGCCGACCGCAACGGCGGACACGGGGACCGCGGCGGCCACCGCCTCGACCTGCCCGTCCCGACCGTCATCGGCCACCGGGGCACCAGCGGCTACCGCCCCGAACACACCCTGGGCTCCTACCAGCTCGCCCTGGACATGGGCGCGCACATCATCGAGCAGGACCTCGTCCCCACCCGCGACGGCCACCTCGTCTGCCGCCACGAGAACGACATCACCGCCACCACCGACGTGTCCGCGCACCCCGAGTTCGCGAACCGGCGCACCACCAAGACCGTCGACGGCGTCTCCCTCACCGGCTGGTTCACCGAGGACTTCACCCTCGCCGAGCTCAAGACGCTCCGCGCCAAGGAGCGCATCCCGGCCAACCGCCAGAAGAACACGCTGTACGACGGCCGCTGGGAGGTCCCCACCTTCGAGGAGGTCCTGCGCTGGGCCGACCGCGAGGGCCGCCGCCGCGGAAAGCCCGTCTGGCTGTACGTCGAGACCAAGCACCCCACCTACTTCCGGGGCCTCGGGCTCGGCCTGGAGGAGCCGCTGGCCAAGCTGCTGCGCCGCTACGGACGCCACCGCGCCCAGTCCCCAGTGATCCTCCAGTCCTTCGAGCCCGGCAGCGTCCAGCGCCTGGCGCGGCTGGTCGCGACCCCGCGCATCGTTCTGCTCTCCGGCACGGGCACCAGGCCCTGGGACTTCGAGGTGTCCGGCGACCCGCGCACCACGGACGACCTGGTGAAGCCGGCCGGCCTGAAGTGGATGGCCTCCTTCGCGCAGGGCATCGGCCCCACCCTGGACCTGATCATCCCCAAGGACGCCGCCGGCCGGCTCGCCGAGCCCACCACCCTGGTGCGCGACGCCCACGCGCAGGGCCTCGTCCTCCACCCGTACACGATGCGCAACGAGAACACCTTCCTGCCCGCCGACTTCCGGCGCGGCAGCGACCCCAACGCGTACGGGGACGCGTTCGGCGCGTTCGCCGCGTACTTCGCGACCGGGATCGACGGCATCTTCTCCGACAACCCGGACACCGCCCTGCTCGTGGCGGCGGACTTCGCGGCGAAGAAGTAGCGCGGCGGGCCCGACTTCCCGTCAGCACCCCGATCCCGTCACATCGCAGGGGAGTTGGCTATGTCACAGGGGAGTTTGGGCCCCATCCGTTCCCGATGCCTTGGATGTCTGCGCAGAATGCTCGCGGCGGAGGTTGTCGCTCCTGAACCGTGGGAAAGGAGCGGGAGACAACCGGCGGATCAGGTGAGCGGGAGGCATGCGCACATGGGCATGAGCGTGATCATCTCGGCGGCGGACGTGCGGGACGCCGAAGAGATTCTGAAGCTGCAGTACCTCTGTTTCCAGAGTGAGGCGGAGCTGTACGGCAATTACCGCATCGACCCGCTCGTCCAGACCCTCGACTCGGTACACGCCGAGATCGCGGACAACCTGGTGTACGTGGCACGGCTCGGCGACGAGGTCGTCGGCTCGGTCCGGGGCTCGGCCGACGAGGACGGCACCGGCCGGATCGGCAAGCTCTGCGTCCACCCCCGCCTGCGGGGCCACGGCCTCGGCGCCCGGCTGCTGCGCGCGGCGGAGACGGGCCTCGCCGACGAGCGCGCCGCCACCCGCTTCCGGCTGCACACCGGCCACCGCAGCGAGGGCAACCTGAGGCTCTACCAGCGCGCGGGCTACGCCGCCGTGGGCAACGCCCCGGGAAGCGACGGGGTCATGATGATCCTGCTGGAGAAGGACGCCCAGGCCCCCACCGCGTACGTGACCAGCGCCTAGCCGTATGGTGCGAGCGCCGCGCCCCCGCCGTCACGCGGTCCGGGCGCGGCGCAGCCACATCATCCCGGTGACCGGCAGGATCACCGGGATGAACAGGTAGTCCCGGCCGCAGTACGACCACACGGTCGCGTCGGCGAACGCGGACGGCTCCACCAGCGTCCACGTCCCCACGATCAGCACCCCGGCCAACTCGGCGGCGCAGCACACCAGCGCCGTCCGGCGCGCCCGCTCGCCGCCGCGCACCAGCGAGTACGTGATGAAGCCGTAGACGAGCGCGGCGACCGCCGACAGCACGTAGGCGAGGGGCGCGCGGCCGAAGTCCAGGACCATCTGGACGATCGAACGGGACGCCGCCGCCACGGTGAACACGCCGTAGAACCAGACGAGGACCCGGCCGGGACCGGTGCCGAGGTCGAAGGGCGGCTTCTCGCCGGCCGTCGCCTGCGTGGTGTCGGTGTCGGTCACGGTCAGCTTCCCCAGATGTC
This sequence comes from Streptomyces sp. NBC_00209, assembly GCF_045206345.1. NCBI lineage: Bacteria > Bacillati > Actinomycetota > Actinomycetes > Kitasatosporales > Streptomycetaceae > Streptomyces > Streptomyces sp. NBC_00209. Next base: position 5,991,018 of record NZ_CP108121.1, read on the forward strand.
GTAGAGCCGTACTTCGAGGACGGCCAGGACGACCGCGCCCGCCGCCACCGTCACCGAGCCCCAGCGGGTCCGCTCGCTCAGCGACAGGAACCCCGCCGCCGGCACGGCGAGGAACGCCCCGGCGAGGTACGCGATGAAGATGGTCATGCCCTGCTCGGGCCGCTCGCCGCGGGCCAGCTGCACGATCCCCGTCACCAGCTGCGCCAGGGCCAGCAGCGAGACGACGGCCATGCCGATGAAGTGCCAGTCCTTGGTGGGCTGGTCCCGGTAGGCGGCGTATCCGCACCAGGCGGCGAGGGCGAGGGCGGCCGCGGCGACCGCGACCGTCAGGGCGTCGAGCATGAGCCGAGGGTATTACGGCGCGCCGGGCTCCCCGCGTGCGCCCCCGATTCGCGGCGGGAAGCGCGGCGGGGGCGCATGATCGTGGCCTTGACCACAGGGCGAGCGGCTGTCGGGCCTCGGCGGAGTGGCGTGGCCGGGCTCGATACGAGCACATCACCGCAGGTCAGAGCGATGTGGCTGGAAAGCGTCGGCTGATACGAGACTGCCGCGGCGGCCCATCCATGACCGTCCGCTATCCGGACAATCGGTCCGGCGGCGAGCTCACGTCTGTTTTACTTGAGCCCATGACCACGACGAGCAGCCGCATCCTTGCGACCGAGGCGATCACGACGCCCGGTGCTCGTTGTATGGGTCGAATGCGCGCCTTCTGAGGGCCCACGACCGAGCCTCGCGCCCCGAAGCGAGATCCTTCCCGGCCGCCCGCACGGGCCCCCGGCCCGCGGTGACCGCCGCGCCCGGACGCCCCGGGAAACCGCTCGGAACGTCCGATCGAAAACGTCCGGATCACCCCCGGACGCATGCCCCGTGCCCGGCGGACACCGCGCCGCGCACTCGACAGTGACGGAAACCCCTGTGATCACCACGACGGGCCTCACGAAGGTCTACCGTTCGCGCGACCGCGAGGTCACCGCCCTGGACGGCGTCGACCTCCACGTACGCGAGGGCGAGGTGTACGGCGTCATCGGCCGCAGTGGCGCCGGCAAGTCATCGCTCATCCGCTGCGTCAACCTCCTGGAACGCCCCACCTCCGGCACCGTGACCGTGGCCGGCCAGGACCTCACCGCCCTCGCGGGCCGGGGCCGCCGGGCCGGCAAGGAGCTGCGCGAGGCACGCAGCCGCATCGGCATGGTCTTCCAGCACTTCAACCTGCTGGCCTCCCGCACCGTGCAGCGCAACGTCGAACTCCCCCTGGAGATCCTCGGCGTCACCGGCCGCGCACGCTCCCGCAAGGCCCTCGAACTCCTCGACCTGGTCGGCCTCGCCGACAAGGCCACGTCCTACCCGGGTCAGCTCTCCGGCGGCCAGAAGCAGCGCGTCGGCATCGCCCGCGCCCTCGCCGGCGACCCCAAGGTGCTCCTGTCCGACGAGGCGACCTCCGCCCTGGACCCCGAGACCACCCGCTCCATCCTCCAGCTCCTGCGCGACCTCAACCAGCAGCTCGGGCTCACCGTCCTGCTCATCACGCACGAGATGGACGTCGTCAAGACCATCTGCGACTCCGCCGCGCTGATGCGCGGAGGCAGGGTGGTCGAGTCCGGCACCGTCGGCGAACTGCTCGCCACCCCCGGCTCCGAGCTGGCCCACGAGCTGTTCCCCGTCGGCGGCACCGCCTCCGCGCCCGACCGCACCGTCGTGGACGTCACCTTCCACGGCGAGGCCGCCGCCCGCCCGGTGATCTCGCAGCTCTCCCGTACGTACAACATCGACATCTCGATCCTGGGCGCCGCCATGGACACCGTCGGCGGCAAGCAGATCGGCCGCATGCGCATCGAACTGCCCGGCCGGTTCGAGGAGAACGTCGTCCCGATCGGCTTCCTCCGCGAACAGGGCCTCCAGGCCGAGCTCGTCGACGGCACAGACGCCGCCCCCGTGTCCGTACCCGCACCGCTCACCAAGGAGGTGGCGAAGTGACCTGGTCCGAAATGCAGCCGCTGCTCACGCAGGGCACCGTCGACACCCTCTACATGGTGTTGTGGTCCGCCCTCGTCACCGTCCTGGTCGGACTGCCCCTCGGCGTCCTGCTCGTCCTCACCGACAAGGGCGGACTGCTCCAGAACACCCCGGTGAACAAGGTCGTCGGCGTGATCGTGAACATCGGCCGCTCGCTGCCGTTCATCATCCTGCTGATCGCCCTGATCCCGTTCACCACCTGGGTCGTCGGCACCTTCATCGGTCCCACCGCGATGATCGTGCCGCTCGCCGTCGGCGCCATCCCGTTCTTCGCCCGGCTGGTCGAGACGGCGGTGCGCGAGGTCGACCACGGGCTCGTGGAGGCCGTCCAGTCGATGGGCGGCTCCATCCCGACCATCGTCCGCAAGGTGCTGCTCCCGCAGGCCCTGCCGTCCCTGGTCTCCGGGATCACCACCACCGTCATCGTGCTCATCGGCTACTCCGCGATGGCCGGCGCGGTCGGCGGCGAAGGGCTCGGCTCCAAGGCCGTCACGTACGGATTCCAGCGCTTCGACAACCGGTTCATGCTGATCACGGTCGCGTTGCTGATCGTCATCGTGACCCTCGTCCAGCTGATCGGCGACCTCTCCGGCCGCCTGCTGGCCCGCCGCGGCCGCACCTCCTGACTTCCTTCCCCACCAAGCCCGCACTCCTTGTCCGGGCGCTCCACCATCACCACCTGAAAGAGGCACTTTTCGTGCGTACCAGCGTCAAGATCACCGCCGCCGCCGCGGCCACCACCGCCCTCGCCCTCGGCCTCACCGCCTGCGGCACGGACTCCGACCCGTCCGCCAAGAGCGGCGGCGGCACCGACAGCTCCAGGACCCTCGTCGTCGCCGCGTCCCCGACGCCGCACGCCGACATCCTCGGCTTCGTCAAGAAGAACCTCGCCGACAAGGCCGGGCTCAAGCTGGAGGTCAAGGAGTTCACGGACTACGTCCTGCCGAACACCGCCACCGAGACCGGCCAGGTCGACGCCAACTTCTTCCAGCACCAGCCCTACCTGGAAGACTTCAACAAGAAGAACGACACCCACCTGGTCTCCGTCGGCACCGTCCACCTCGAACCCCTCGGCCTCTACTCCAAGAAGGTCAAGAGCCTCGACTCCATCAAGGCCGGCCAGACCATCGCCGTCCCCAACGACACCACCAACGAGGGCCGCGCGCTCCAGCTGCTCGCCGAGAACGACCTCATCACCCTCAAGGCCGGCGTCGGCACCAGCGCCAAACTGAGCGACATCACCGACAAGAAGGGCCTGGAGTTCAAGGAGCTGGAGGCCGCCACGGTTCCGCGCGCCCTGAACGACGTGGACGCCGCCGTCATCAACGGCAACTATGCCATCGAGGCCAAGCTCAAGCCCGCCAAGGACGCCCTCGTCCTGGAGAAGGCCGACGGCAACCCGTACGCCAACATCGTCGCCGTGAAGAAGGGCAACGAGAAGGACCCCCGCGTCCAGAAGCTCGTGAAGCTCCTCCACTCCGACGAGGTCAAGAAGTTCATCGAGGACACCTACCAGGGCTCGGTCGTCCCGGCCTTCGGTGACGCCAAGTCCTGACCCGTACACGGCACTTGCCTCAGGAGCCCCGCACACCCCGCCCGGGGGGTGCGGGGCTCCGCCGTACCGACCCGGCCATGCACGCGCCCCCCGCGATGCTGCATGCTGTGCATTTACACGGTCTTCGGCATGGAGCTGCGCATGACTTCCACCTTCCCGGACATCTCCATCAGCACGGACCGGCTGGTGATGCGCCCATTCGACATGGCGGACCTCCCCGCGTACATCGAGATGATGAACGACGAACTGGTCACCGCCTGGACCGACGCCCCCCACCCCTACACCCAGGTCGACGCCGAACGCTGGGTGCGCAGAATCGCTCCGGCACACCGCACCAAGGGCGACGGGATCGCCCTCGCCGTCACCGAGTTCCTCACCCAGCGCCTCGTCGGCTCCGTACGGCTCCGCAACACCGACTGGCGCACCCTGTCCACCGAGGCGGACTACATCACCGCACCCTGGGCCCGCGGCGAGGGCTACGCCACCGAGGCCGTGCTCGCCGTCGCCCAGTGGCTCTTCCGCGACCAGGGCTTCGAGCGCATCGAACTGCGCACCGCCGCCGACAACACCGCCTCCCAGCAGGTCGCCCAGAAACTCGGCTGCATCAGCGAGGGCGTCCTGCGCAACGCCCGCATAGCGCGTACCCGGACCGAGAACGGCACGGACGGCGGATGGACCGACATCCGCACCGACCTCATCGTCTGGGGTCTGCTCCCCGAAGACCTCGAAGGCGTCGCCGAGCAACTCGCCGACGCCGGCGGCTACGGCACCTACAACGACTGGAACTGACCGGCGCCGGGGCCCCGGCACCCCGTGGGAGGCGACCCGGTAACCTCACCCTGCCCGCTCCGGGCAACCCGCCCCGCCTGCGACGACTCCAGGAGAATGACACCAAGATGGCCGACCGGGTCACAGTGATCGGCTGGGACGGCTCGCCGCTGACCAGAGCGGCCACCGCAGCGCTCTCGGCCGCCACCCTGGTCGCCGGAGCCGCCCACCACCTCGCGCTGCCGGAGGTCCCCCGGAGCGCCGAACGCGTCCGCCTCGGCTCCGTCGACCTCGCCGCCCGCCGCATCGCCGGCCACCGCGGCAGCGCCGTCGTCCTCGCCGACGGCGACCCCGGCTTCTTCGGCGTCGTCCGCACCCTGCGCGCCCCGCAGCACGGCCTGGAGGTCGAGGTGGTCCCGGCCGTCTCCTCCGTCGCCACCGCCTTCGCCCGCGCCGGCATGCCCTGGGAGGACGCCCAGACGGTCGTCGCCCACCCCCGCACCCTGCGCCGCGCCGTGAACGTCTGCCGCGCCCACCACAAGGTCGCCGTCCTCACCTCGCCCGGCGCCGGACCCGCCGAACTGGCCCTGCTCCTCGAAGGCGTCCACCGCACGTTCGTCATCTGCGAGGAACTGGGCACCGACCGAGAACAGGTCACCGTCGTCACCTCCGACACGGCCGCCGACCACGTCTGGCGCGACCCCAACGTCGTCATCGTCATCGGCGGCGGCCCCGAACAGCAGGCCGAGGGCGCCTGGATCGCCGGCCGCCACCCCGCCCACCCGCAGGGCGTACGGGGATGGGCCCTGCCCGCCGGCGCCTACCCGGACCCCGGCGCCCGCCCGGCGGGGGAGAGCGGCGAGGGGGAGGGACCCGTCCTGCGCGCCGCCCAGCTCGCCCACCTCGGCCCCCGCACCGGCGACCTCGTCTGGGACATCGGCTCCGGGGGCGGCGCGCTCGCCGTCGAGGCGGCCCGCTTCGGCGCGGCGGTCCTCGCCGTGGACAGCGACCCCGACGCCTGCGCCCGCACCACGGCCGCCGCCCGCGCCTTCGGCGTACAGCTCCAGGTCGTGGAGGGCCGCGCCCCGCACGTACTGGAACGGCTGCCCGAACCCGATGTCGTACGCATCGGAGGCGGCGGTGTCCCCGTCGCCACCGCCGTCGCTGACCGCCGCCCGGAGCGGATCGTCACGCACGCCTCCACCCGCGACGAGGCCGAGGCACTGGGTGCCGCACTGGCCGGAAACGGCTACACGGTCGACTGCTCGCTCCTCCAGTCCGTCGAACTCGACACGACCGCCTGGTCGGAGCGCGAACGCACGGTCGTCTTTCTGCTTTCCGCACTTCGTTCGGACCTTGCCCCCTGACCCGTCGGCAAGCGGTGCGAGGTAGGCTGGCCGATCGTCGCACCGCTCCCGGATGTTCGTCGCTTCGTTCGTCAATGTCCGGAAAAGGGGACCGTTTTGGTCCCCGTTGTGGTACGGCAGCACCCTGGGACGCGCAACGTGGCGCAGTCCACAGCGGGCCGTGGCGAAATCAGCTGCCGCGGCGGCGAAGGACCGCGAGAATGCAGGATGTCCGCGACCGATTCGTGCCGCGCGGCGCGCCCGCTCGTTCCACCGGACGAGCACCGCGTGCCGTGTCCGGGCGTCCCGGGCGAAGGGCCGAAGGAGCACTGACGATGGGCGAGGGGAACGCATGAGTGACACCGGCCGGATCCCGGGCGAGGGACTGCCGGAGAACACGGGCACGGTGGAGCAGCCGGGCGTCCCCGCGCCTGACTCCTACACCTACCTCGAACCCTCCGCGCACACCCCCGAGGAGGACGACCTCCTCCTGATGCCGAGCGCCCAGGGCGCCTGGGGCGAACCCCAGCCGACGGCTCAGCCGGCGGACCACTACGCGGACCCCGCCGCGCAGGGCGCGTACCCGCCGCACTTCCACCCCCAGCCGGCCGACCCGGGGCACGCCCAGGGCCCTGTCCAGCTCCAGGAGCAGGCCCCCGCGTACGCGATGCACCAGGCCGCCGCCGTGTCGCTGCCCGAGGCCGGCCCCGGCGCGCACGAGTCCGGAGGCCGCGACTCCGGCTCCGTCGACCTCGGCGCCGTCCGCATCCCCGCCCCCGCCGCGCAGCCCCCCGTGCGCCGCCCGCTGCACCGCGGCCCGGCCTCGCCCGAGCCGTCCTTCGGCGGTACGTCGGGGGCCGGCGTGGTCCGCTCCCTCGCCGACCGCGGCCCGGCCGGCGCACCCCCCGCCCGGCACGCGGGCCCGGCCACGGCCGAACCCGAGTACTTCGACCCGCAGCCCGCGGACCAGCCCCTCCCCGGCCCCCAGCTGGGCGAGATCCCGCCGCAGAGCGCCCACCAGTGGGCGCCGCTCGCGCCGGAGCAGGCCGAGCCCCTGGCCGAGCCCGCGCCGGTCGTCGAGACGGTGGCGCCGACGGTGCCGGAAGAGCCCGTCGCGGAGCCCGCACCCGTGGCCCCGGTGGCCGAGGTGCCGGCCCCCGCACCGGAACCGGCCCCCGCACCGGAACCTGCGCCCGAGGTGCAGGAGCCCGTGGCGCCGGTCGCCGAGCAGCCCGTGGCGGAGCCCGAGCCGGTGGCCGTGGTGGAGCCCGTACAGGTCGTGGCGCCGGAGCCCGTCGCCGTGGTGGAGCCCGAGCCGGTACCGGTCGTTGAGGCCGCACCGGTGCCGGTGGCTGAGCCCGTCGCCGCTGTGGAGCCGGAGCCGGTGGCCGTGGCGGAGCCGGTAGCGGCCCCCGAGCCGCAGCCGGCCCCTGAGCCGGAGCCGGTAGCGGTGGCTGAGCCCGTTGCGGCCGCCGAGCCGGAGCCGGTGGCCGTGGCGGAGCCCGTAGCGGTCCCCGAGCCGCAGCCCGTACCCGCCGCCGAGCCGGAGCCGGTCGCGGTGCCGGAGCCCGTGCAGACGCCCGAGCCCCAGCCCGTCGCGGTCGCGGAACCCGTACCGGCTGCCGAGCCGCAGCCCGAGGCCGCAGCCGAGCCCGCCCCGGCCCCCGAGCCGGAGGCCATCGCTCCGCTCGCCGAACAGTCGATACAGCCCGAGGTGCCCGCCCCCGCCCCCGCCCCCGAGCCCGAGGCCGGTCCCGAGGTCATCGAGACCCCGGACCTGAGCGACGAGGCGGAGCCCGTACAGCAGGAGGCTCCCGAAGCGGCGCCCACGGCGCCCCCCGCGCCGGGCTACGACGACGCCGAGCGCGAGGCCGTCCTGCGCGTGATGCGGGAGCGCCGGGACATCCGCAACGGATTCCGCAGCGACCCCATCCCGCACGAGGTGCTGCTGCGCGTCCTGGAGGCCGCGCACACGGCGCCCAGCGTGGGCCACTCGCAGCCCTGGGACTTCGTGGTCATCCGGTCCGCCGAGACGCGCCGCTCGATGCACGAGCTGGCGCAGCAGCAGCGGGAGGCGTACGCGAAGTCGCTGCCGAAGGCGCGGGCGAAGCAGTTCAAGGAACTGAAGATCGAGGCGATCCTCGACACCCCGGTCAACATCGTCGTGACCGCCGACCCGACACGGGGCGGCCGCCACACGCTCGGCCGGCACACGCAGCCGCAGATGGCCCCGTACTCGTCCGCGCTCGCCGTGGAGAACCTCTGGCTCGCGGCACGCGCCGAGGGCCTGGGCGTCGGCTGGGTGAGCTTCTTCGACGAGCGCGAGATGGTGCGCGCGCTGGGACTGCCGGAGCACCTGGAGATCGTGGCGTACCTCTGTGTGGGGTACGTGGACGAGTTCCCCGAGGACCCGGAGCTGATGCAGGCGGGCTGGTCGAAGCGGCGCCCGCTGTCCTGGGTCGTCCACGAGGAGACGTACGGCCGCCGCGCCCTGCCCGGCGAGGCGCCGCACGATCTGCTCCAGGAGACGATCTCCACCATCCGCCCGTTGGACGCCAAGGCGCTCGGCGAGGCGTGGGAACGCCAGAAGCGGATGACGAAGCCGGCCGGTGCGCTCGGCATGCTGGAGATCATCTCGGCGCAGCTGGCCGGGCTCTCCCGGATGTGCCCGCCGCCGATCCCGGAGCCGGCGGCCGTCGCGGTGTTCGCGGGCGACCACGGGGTGCACGCGCAGGGCGTCACGGCGTGGCCCCAGGAGGTCACCGGCCAGATGATCGCCAACATGCTCGGCGGCGGCGCGGTGTGCAACGCGTTCGCGTCCCAGGTGGGCGCCGAGGTGTGCGTGGTCGACGTGGGCGCGGTCGCGGAACTGCCCGCGATGCCGGGCCTGCTGCCCCGGAAGGTACGGGCGGGCACGGCGGACTTCACCACGGGACCGGCGCTCACCCGCGAGGAGGTCCACGCGGCGATCGAGGTCGGCATCGAGACCGCCCGCGACCTGGTGGCGGCGGGCAACAAGGGCCTGCTGACCGGCGAGATGGGCATCGCGAACACGACGGCGTCGGCCGCGCTGATCTGCGTGTACACCGGGATGGACCCGGCCGAGGTGACGGGCCGGGGGACCGGCATCAACGACGAGATGCACGCCCGCAAGATCGACGTGGTGCGGCGCGCCCTGGAACTCCACCGGCCGGACCCGGCGGACCCGATCGGCGTCCTGGCGGCCGTCGGCGGCCTGGAACACGCCGCGATGGCCGGCTTCCTGCTGGGCGGCGCGTCGCTCCGGACGCCGGTCATCCTGGACGGCGTCAGCGCGGGCGCGGCGGCCCTGGTGGCCCGTGCGATCGCCCCGGAGGCCCTGGCCGCCTGCATCGCCGGCCACCGCAGCGCGGAGCCGGGCCATGTCGCCGCGCTCAACAAGCTCGGCCTGCGCCCGCTGGTCGACCTGGACCTCCGCCTCGGCGAGGGCACGGGTGCGCTGCTGGCGCTGCCGATCGTGCAAAGCGCGGCGCGTGCGATGCACGAGGTGGCGACGTTCGACTCGGCGGGCGTGACGGAGAAGTAGGCGGTGCCGGTTGCGGGGGCGCTGCCCCCGTACCCCCGCTCCTCAATCGCCGGAGGGGCTTGATTTTCGCTCCTGTCGCCGCACATCCGCGGCGACAGGAGCGAAATGCGGCCTCGGCGGCGTTTGAGCCCCGGAAGACCAGCCCCTGCGGCGCTTAAGGAGCGGGCCCCGGGGCTGAGCCCCGAAACCCCAGCCCCTCCGGCGATTGAGGAGCGGCGCCCGGGGTTGAGCCCCGAAACCCCAGCCCCTCCGGCGATTGAGGAGCGGGGCCCGGGGCAGCGCCCCGGTTTCGGGAAGGGGCGGGGAGGGGACAAGGCCCGCCGCAGGCGCCCACCGCACACCGTGGCCCCCGGGCCACCCCGTATCGTGAACACCACCCACCACGCCGCTCCACCGCCGCAGCGGCCCGCGCTTCCGCACCGCCCCGAGGAGCCCGCACCGCCATGGCCGAGCACGCCGATCGCCCCGCCTACCCCGTCGGACTGCGCCTCAACGGGCGCCGCGTAGTCGTCGTCGGCGGCGGCCAAGTCGCGCAGCGCCGCCTCCCCGCCCTCATCGCGGCCGGCGCCGACATCGTCCTCGTGTCGCCGTCCGCCACCCCCTCCGTCGAGGCGATGGCGGACGCCGGCGAGATCCGCTGGGAGCGCCGCGGGTACGCCGACGGAGACCTCACCGACACCTGGTACGCGCTCATCGCGACCGACGACGACGCCGCCAACGAGGCCGCGTCCGCCGAGGCGGAACGCACCCGCACCTGGTGCGTCCGCAGCGACGACGCCGAAGCGGCCACCGCCTGGACGCCCGCCACCGGCCGCAGCGAGGGCGTCACCGTCGCCGTGCTCACCGCCGGCGCCCACGGCCGCGACCCGCGCCACTCCGCCGCCGTCCGCGACGCGATCGTGGAGGGCCTGCGCGACGGCAGCATCGCCGCCCCGCACCACCGCACCCGGACCGCCGGCGTCGCCCTGGTCGGCGGCGGCCCCGGCGACCCGGACCTCATCACCGTCCGGGGCCGCCGCCTCCTGGCCGAGGCGGACGTCGTCATCGCCGACCGCCTCGGCCCCCGCGACCTGCTGGATGAGCTCCCGCCGCACGTCGAGGTGATCGACGCCGCGAAGATCCCGTACGGCCGCTACATGGCGCAGGAGGCCATCAACAACGCGCTGATCGAGCACGCCAAGGCCGGCAAGGCGGTCGTCCGGCTCAAGGGCGGCGACCCGTTCGTCTTCGGCCGGGGCATGGAGGAGGCGCAGGCGCTCGCCGCCGAGGGCATCGCGTGCACCGTCGTGCCCGGCATCTCCAGCTCCATCTCGGTCCCCGGCGCGGCCGGCATCCCCGTCACCCACCGCGGCGTCGCCCATGAGTTCACCGTGGTCAGCGGGCACGTCGCCCCCGACGACGCACGCTCCCTGGTCGACTGGGCCGCCCTCGCCCGGCTGCGCGGCACCCTGGTGCTCCTGATGGCCGTCGACAAGATCGGCGCCATCGCCCGTACGCTCGTGGAGCACGGCCGCTCGCCCGAGACCCCGGTCGCCCTCGTCCAGGAGGGCACGACGGCCGCGCAGCGCCGCGTCGACGCGACCCTCGCCACGGTGGCCGAGCGGGTGGCCGCCGAGGACGTCCGCCCGCCCGCGGTCATCGTGATCGGCGCGGTCGTGGAGGTCGGCGCGGACCTCGCGCCGGCCGGCGCGTAGTCGGCCGTGACCGCCCCAGACAGTCGGCACTCCCACCGGACAAGGCAGCACCAGAACCGTGGCTGAACCCCTCACCGTCGACACCCCCGACGACCCCCGCCTCAGCGACTACGTCAGCCTCACCGACGTGGAGCTCCGGCGCAGGAAGGAGCCCGCGGAGGGCCTCTTCATCGCCGAGGGCGAGAAGGTGATCCGCCGCGCCCTGCAGGCCGGGTACACGATGCGCTCCATGCTGCTCTCGGCGAAGTGGGCCGACCAGATGCGGGACGTCATCGAGGAGAGCCCCGCCCCCGTCTACACGGTCGCCCCGGACCTCGCCGAACGCGTCACCGGCTACCACGTGCACCGGGGCGCCCTCGCTTCCATGCAGCGCAAGGCCCTCCCGGCCGCCGCCGAACTCCTCCGCACGGCCCGCCGCGTGGCCGTCATGGAGGCCGTCAACGACCATACGAACATCGGCGCGATCTTCCGCAGCGCCGCCGCCCTCGGGATGGACGCCGTCCTGCTCTCCCCGGACTGCGCCGACCCGCTCTACCGGCGCTCCGTCAAGGTCTCGATGGGCGCGGTGTTCTCCGTACCGTACGCCCGCCTCGACACCTGGCCGCAGGGTCTGGAGACCGTGCGCGAGGCCGGGTTCACGGTGCTCGCGCTGACGCCCGCCGAGAAGGCCGTCAGCATCGAGGAGGCGGCGCCGCACCGGATGGAGCGGGTCGCCCTGATGCTCGGCGCCGAGGGCGACGGCCTCTCCGCCCGGGCCCTCGCCGCCGCCGACCGGTGGGTGCGCATCCCGATGGCCCACGGCGTGGACTCCCTGAACGTCGGCGCGGCGGCCGCGGTCGCGTTCTACGCGGTGGCCACGGGCCGCCCGGAGAGCTGAACTACGGCCGGCCCTGGCTCTGGCCCTGCCCGAGGTCCACGCCCAGCCCCCGGGCCGGCCCCTGGCAGCCCTGCGCCGCCGCGATGCCCAGCGCCACCAGCAGCGTCACCACCACGAAGACGACGAGCCGCTGCCGAAGCAGCTTCGGGTTGGCCGGACGCCGCCCCGTCGAGGTCGTCCGGGTCCCGGGCCGGGTGCCCGGCCTGCCGTTCGTCCCGTTGGTGCCCTGCGGACGCCTGGCCGGACGCGCCGTCCCGCGCGGCGGCTGCGGCACCGGCCGGCCGCCACCGGTGCGGGCGGGGGCGGAACGCGCCGCCGACGGCCGGTTCTGCGGGCGCGACCCCGGGGGCGGACCGGCCGCCCGGCGGGTCTGCTGCTCGGTGTACGGGCCGTCCAGCCGGCCGGTCGGGCGGTCCGCCTCCTGGGCCGAACGCTGGACCGGCGGCCGGCTCTCGTGCAGCCCCTGCGCCTCGCGCGCCGCGATCTCCTTGAGCCGCATCGACAGCTGGAGCGTGCTCGGCCGCTCCTCCGGGTCCTTCGCCAGACAGGCGCTCACCAGCGGCGCCAGCGCGTCGTGCACATCGAAGAGCTGGGGCTCCTCGTGCACCACGCGATACAGCATCACCTCGGAACTGCCGTGCCCGAAGGGCGAGTCGGCCATCGCCGCGTACGCCAGCGTCGCCCCGAGCGAGAACACGTCCGTCGCCGGCGTCACCGCCGCGCCGCGCACCTGCTCGGGCGCGAGGAAGCCGGGTGAGCCCACCGCCGTACCGACGTGCGTCAGCGTGGACGCGCCGGTCGCCCAGGCGATCCCGAAGTCGATGATCCGGGGGCCCTTGGGAGAGAGGAGGATGTTCGACGGCTTCAGGTCCCGGTGGACCACCCCGGCCTCGTGCACCGCGACCAGGCCCTCGGAGAGCGCCGCCCCGATCGAGGCCACCTCGGCGGCCGACAGCGGGCCCTCCTCGGCCACCTTGTCGTGCAGCGAAGGCCCAGGAACGTACTGCGTGGCGAACCAGGGGCGGTCCGCCTCCAGATCGGCGGCGACCAGCCGGGCCGTACAGCCGCCGCGGATCCGCCGGGCAGCGGACACCTCGCGCGCGAACCGCGAACGGAACTCCTGATCCTCCGCCAGGTCCGGGCGGATCACCTTGAGCGCGACGCGCTGGCCCCGCCGGTCCGAACCCAGGTAGACGACGCCCATCCCGCCGGCCCCGAGCCGCCGGTGCAGCCTGAACGAGCCGACGACACGCGGGTCCTCGCGCCGGAGCCGCATCATCGCCATGTCTGCCCATCCCCGCTGCCTGGTACGCCTGACGAGGCACAGCTTACGTACCCGCCGCCCGGGGTGCTCAGAGGCCGCGCCCTCAAGGGAGATCCGATTGTCAGTGGCGGGTGGGAGACTTGAGGAGTGGTCAGGGAGCCGCGGATCCAGGCGCTCCGGCCCGTGCGAGATCTCAAAGGTCCGTCGCAGAAGGGGGATTGGATCAATGAAGGGCGATCGAGTCGAGATAGTGGTGGACGCCGGGGACAGCACCCGGACCTACGAGGTAGTGGCCTCCCGGGCAGGCCGCCGGGTGGAGACCGCGGTCCGCCGGGGCGTGGTCGAAGTGAGTGAAGTCACCCGGAACGGGTCCGTGGTGCGCACGGCCCGGTTCATGGCGACCAGGGTCCTCGCCCTGGTCGAACAACCGGTACCCAGGGAGGACAGCTCCGAGCGTCCCCTCCGGGAAGACCCCAACCCCGCATAGCCCGGTCTCCACCCAGGGGAGTACGCCGACCGAGCACGGCTCATCCTCCGGGAGGCCCGGGATTCGGTACGCGGGCATGACGCCGCCCGCCCCCCGGATCCCTAATGTTGAGTCCAAGCGGCGGGCGTCGCACTCGTCCCCCGAGGTCAAACGCCCGCCGCCCCACATCAGGTCAGGAGAGGAACCATGGCTGACACGGCAGCACGGACGGTGGTCCGTACGCGGACACGCACCTCGTACGCCGCGTCCGGCCGCCGCCACCCGCTGGTGGCGACCGCCATGGTCCTTCCCCTGGCGGCCCTGCTCGTCGTCGTCTTCGGCGGCTGGGAAGCAGTGGTCACACAGGCGTCGTCCGTGGGCGTGATGCTGGGGCGCTGAGCGGCGCCCCGGGTCCGGAAGAGCGGTCCGGACCGGGACATCCGGCCAACAACCCCGTGGGGACGGGGGTGCGGCGGACGGCAGCGTTTGTCCGGTCAGCTGGGGAGCTGACCGGACATCGCGCTGTCCGGGGCGGAATGCCTCCGGCCACAACCCGTTCGCGTACGCCCTGCCGAGCCGCGTCCGGCCCCGGAGGGTTGGTTGCCACGGCCCAGACCTCCGGCGCCTTCCCTCCGCGTACGCTCTGCCGAGCGTGACCGCCACAGCCCGTCCGTACCACCGGGGGAGACCGTGACCACCGCACTCGTCCGCGCGCTGGGGGACCTCGCCCACCGGGCGGTCCACCCGGCCGGCTGCGGTCCCCGCGCCTGCCCGACCCCGTCCGTGCTCGCCGAACGCGACGACGGGACCGTCGTCCGCAGCGGCCCCGTCGTCGCCAAGGCGCACGCCGCCGGCACGGACACGACCGCTCTGGCCGCGCGGCTGCGTCTGGCGGCCGGGCCGGGGCAGGAAGGCGTCCTGCTGGCGCCCCTGTCCGCAGCACCCGGCGCCCACCTCACCGAGCTGCACGGCCGCCCCGTCACCCTCTGGCCCCACGGCGAGCCCGTCGACCCCGGCGACCCGGACACCGCGCCCTGGGAGGAGGCCGGGGCGCTCCTGGCCCGGCTGCACCGCACCGGGGTCCGGGGGCCGCTCCCGGCCATGCACGGGCCCGTGAAAGCGGCGCTCGCCGTGGCCCGCATGCGCGCCGCCCGCCCCGGCGGCCCGGCCGTCGCGCCCGTACTCGCCGCCTGGCACGGGCTGCCGGGCTGGGCGCGGGGGGAGACAGCGCCTCCGGCCGGCCGGGGAACGTACCTCTGCCACGGAGACCTCCACCTGGGCCAGCTCGTACGCCACCCCGCCCCGCACGGCGCCTGGCTGCTCATCGACGTGGACGACGCGGGCCTCGGCGACCCCGCCTGGGACCTCGCGCGCCCCGCCGCCTGGTACGCGGCCGGGCTGCTCCCGCCGGACGTCTGGCTCCGCTTCCTGGACGCCTACCGGGCGGGCGGTGGCCCCGCCGTACCCGCCGACGGCGACCCCTGGCCCGCCCTGGACGTGCCGGCCCGCGCGCTGACCGTACAGACCGCGGCCCTCGCCTGGGCCAAGTCGGCGGCGGAGGACCGGGCTCCGGATGAGGTGGAACAGGTCATGATCGACGCATGTGCCCGAATCGCCACGCTCCCGCCCGAGTTGGCGGCCGAACGCACGTCGTAGGGTGAACCGACCGTCGGCGGGCATGCATTCCGGCGACGGCGAACCGACGGCGAGGAGTGAGCCCGAACATGCAGTGTCCCAAGTGCCACGCACAGATGCACACGTACAACCGCAACGGCATTCAGATCGAGCAGTGCAGCGGCTGCCGGGGGATATTCCTGGACTACGGCGAGCTGGAGACGCTGACCCGTATCGAGTCCCAGTGGACGCAGCAGGCCCCGCCGCCGGCCGCCCCGCCGCAGGCGTACCCCTCCGCCCCCGCGCCCGCCTGGGGCGCCCCGCACCAAGGCGGCCACCACGGTCACTACCGGCAGAAGAGCTTCGGCCGGATGCTCTTCTCCTCCTGAGTGAGCACGACGAAGCCCCGGTCGTCGAGACGACCGGGGCTTCGTGGCGGTGCGCGATACTGGGATTGAACCAGTGACCTCTTCCGTGTCAGGGAAGCGCTCTCCCGCTGAGCTAATCGCGCGGGTGATCCTGCGTGTACTGCGTGCGCGATACTGGGATTGAACCAGTGACCTCTTCCGTGTCAGGGAAGCGCTCTCCCGCTGAGCTAATCGCGCGGGTGATCCTTACGGACCGGTGATCCTTGCGGACCGGTGGACGATACTGGGATTGAACCAGTGACCTCTTCCGTGTCAGGGAAGCGCTCTCCCGCTGAGCTAATCGTCCGTGGAGGTGGAGACGGGATTTGAACCCGTGTAGACGGCTTTGCAGGCCGTTGCCTCGCCTCTCGGCCACTCCACCAGGGGTGGGAGACCGGTGAAGATCCCCACCTTCTGCGAGCGGACGACCAGGTTCGAACTGGCGACCTCAACCTTGGCAAGGTTGCGCTCTACCAACTGAGCTACGTCCGCTTGTCATTCCCGGTCCGCTTGCGCGTCCCGGCGACGTGTTGAACTCTAGCGGATTCCGGGGCCAGTACAAAAACGCGTTTGTGCAGCGTGCTGAGGTGCGCTTGCCCCGGCGCGGGTCACCGTGCGCCGTCCTACACTCGCGGACGTGCACGACCTCGCTCCCATGGCCCGCTTCGGCGGCCTCGTCGCCTCCGGTCTGCGGGATGTGACCAGTGATCCCGCCGCCCTCGACTCGTCCGGCTTCTGGGCCGTCTGCGCGGGCTTCGAATCCGTCCTGACCTGCGCCCGCTTCGACACCGTGCGCCCCGCTCCCGTGCCCGCGCCGGTCGCCGGCGCCTGGCGCGGCCCGGGCGCCGGGGACTGGACCTCCTCGCTCGACCGGGAGGCGTACATCGAAGGCGTACGGCGCATCCGCGCGTACATCGCGACCGGCGAGGTCTACCAGGCCAACCTCTGCCGCGTGCTGACCGCACCGCTGCCCGGCCCGGGCTCGGCCGACGTGGACGCCCTCACCGCACTGCTGGCGCGCGGCAACCCGGCCCCGTACGCAGGAACGATTCGGCTCCCCGCGCAGGGCGTCGAGATCGCCACCGCGTCCCCCGAGCTCTTCCTGCGCAGGGACGGCCGCACGGTCGAGTCCGGACCCATCAAGGGCACCGGCCGCACCGAGGCGGACCTGCTGGAGAAGGACCACGCCGAGAACGTGATGATCGTGGACCTGGTCCGCAACGACCTGGGACGGGTCTGCGCCACCGGGTCGGTCACCGTCCCCGACCTCTGCGCCGTCGAGAAGCACCCCGGCCTCGTCCACCTCGTCTCCACCGTGCGCGGCCGCCTCGCCGAGGGCGCCGGCTGGCCGGAGATCCTCGCCGCGGCCTTCCCGCCCGGCTCGGTCACCGGCGCCCCCAAGTCCAGCGCGCTGCGGATCATCCGCGAACTGGAGACCGCCCCGCGCGGCCCGTACTGCGGCGGCGTCGGCTGGGTGGACGCCGACCGGAGGACCGCCTCGCTCGCCGTCGGCATCAGGACCTTCTGGACCGACCGCACCGGACCCGCCCCCCTCCTGCGCTTCGGCACCGGGGCCGGGATCACCTGGGGCTCCGATCCGGAACGCGAATGGGACGAGACCGAACTCAAGGCGTCCAGGCTGCTCGCTGTAGCGTCGGGCGCATACGAAGCAACCGGAAGGACCGCACCATGAGGATCTGGGTCAACGGCGAGCTGCGCCCCGCCGACGACGCCCGGGTGTCCGTGCTCGACCACGGGCTCACCGTCGGCGACGGCGTCTTCGAGACGCTCCGGGTCTCCCACGGCCGCCCCTTCGCCCTCACCCGCCACCTCGACCGGCTGACCCGCTCCGCCCAGGGCCTCGGCCTGCCCGCCCCCGACCTGGACGAGGTGCGCCGCGCCTGCGCCGCCGTCGTGGAGGCCAACCCGGTCGGACTGGGCCGGCTGCGGATCACGTACACCGGCGGCATCTCGCCCCTCGGCTCCGACCGCGGCGACGCGGGCCCCGGCCTCGTCGTCGCCCTCGGCGAGGTGAGCCGCCGCCCCGACGCCACGGCCGTCGTCACCGTGCCCTGGACCCGCAACGAACGCTCCGCGCTCACCGGCCTCAAGACCACCTCGTACGCGGAGAACGTCGTCGCCCTCGCCCGCGCCCACGAGCAGGGCGCGTCCGAGGCGCTGTTCGCCAACACCGTCGGCCGGCTCTGCGAGGGCACCGGGTCCAACGTCTTCGTCGTCCTGGACGGGCAGCTCCACACCCCGCCCGTCTCCTCCGGCTGCCTGGCCGGCATCACCCGGGCACTCGCGGTGGAGTGGACCGGCGCGCAGGAGACCGACCTGCCGTTCGACGTCCTGGACCGGGCCGACGAGGTCTTCCTGACCTCCACCCTCCGTGACGTGCAGGCCGTCCACCGGATCGACGGCCGGGAGCTGCCGGGCGTGCCCGGACCGGTGACCGCGAAGGCGATGCGGATCTTCGAGGAGCGTGCGGCAGACGACCTCGACCCGTGACCGGCGGCGGCCCGTCCGCGTAAATGCGGGTGACGGGCTCCCGGGCAGGGGATAGAAACCACCTGATGACGACGACACTGCGGCCGGCCGGGCCGATCCAGTCAGGCGCCGACGGCGCACAGCGGCGCGCGTACGACGTGTGCGACAACGGGCGCCCCGTCGGCTCCGTCGCGCTCGCCGTGGCGCCGGGCGCGGGCGGGGCGACGGGCCTGATCAGAGCCCTGCGGATCGACGAGGCCGTCCGCAGGCGCGGTCGGGGCACCATCGCCGCCCTGGCCTCCGAGGAGATCCTGCGCGGCTGGGGTTGCTCCCAGGTGTGTACGGAGGTGGCCGCCGGGGACACCGCGGGGGAGCGGCTGGCCGCGGCGCTCGGCTACACCGAGCGCAGCCGCAACATGGTCAAGACGCTGCCCGAGGAGCCCCCGACCCTCCCCGGCGGGCTCACCGCACAGCCGATGACGCCCGAGGAATTCGCCGTCTGGGAGCGCGACGCCGTCGCCGCGTACACGGAGAACCTGGTGAGCCGGGGCGTCCCGCGCGAGGCGGCGCCGGCCGCGGCCCGCGCCGCCCACGCCCGCCACCTCCCGGACGGCCTCGCCACCGAGGGGGTGCGGCTGGACCACCTGCGCCACGGGGCCGAGACGGTCGGCCATGTCTGGGAGGCACCGTTCGAGATGCACCCCGGCCTGCGCATCGGCTACGTGTTCGACGTGGAGGTGGCGGAGCCGTACCGGGGGCGCGGCTACGGGCGGGCTCTGATGCTCCAGGCCGAGCGGATCGCGCTGGCGGCGGGCGAGACGCGGATCGGGTTGCACGTCCTCACGGCCAACACCCCGGCCCTGCGGCTGTACGAATCGCTCGGTTACGAGCCGACCCGGCACAGCCTGGCCAAGCCGCTGTAGCCCCGCGCTCAGCCCTGCTGGGGCCCGTCCGGGGCGAGCAGCCGGTCGGCGATCTCCTCGATCCGCTCGCGGAGCCCCTCCTGGCTCTTGCCGCCGTCCAGCCGCTCCCCGCCGATCACGTACGTCGGCGTGCCGGTCACCCCGATCGCCTTGCCCTCGGCCTGGTCCGCGTCCACGATCAGCATGTGACGGCCGTCGATGAGCGCGGTGTCGAACTCCTCCGCGTCCAGCCCCAGCTCCCCGGCCACCTCGACCAGCAGCTCCTCGCCCCGCGCCCCGAGGTCACCGGTGCGCGCGAGGACCGCCTCGATGTACGGCCGGCCGCTGCCCTGGACCACGGCCTCCTCGGCGGCCTGCGCGGCGGCGTAGGCGTGCTTGTTCTTCTCCAGGGGGAAGTGCCGCAGCCGGACGTCCAGCCGGTCGCCGTACCGGGCGCGCAGGGCGTGCACATCGGTGAGGGCGTGGTGGCAGTCGGGGCACTGGAGATCGCACCAGACGTCGAGGACGACCGGTGCGGCGGGGGTGGAATCGCTCATGGGGCCAGTCTCGCAGGCTGCGCGGCAGGGCGGCCGCCCGGCACCTGGGGAGGAGCCCGGCCCCTGAGATCTCCCTGATACGGGCCCGGGGCATGGCCGCGCGCCCGGTGGGCGGTGCAGGATGGAAGGGACGTATCCCCCTGCGCCAGGAGGCACCGATGCTTGCCGAGACCATTTGTTCCGCGGTGTCCGCGGCGGGCCTGGGCATCGCGGCCGTCACCGCGTACCGCAAGCGGTTCCTCACCGCGACGAGGATCGCCGCCTACGCGCTGGTGCCGGTCGGCCTGGTGCTGACGGGCGTCGTGAAGTGGGTGTCGGACATCGCCTTCAAGCCGAGCGTCTGGCTGGGCTTCGGCCTGCTGGGCGTGGCCTGGCTGCTCTTCATGCTCACGCGCGCGGTCGAACGCCGGGGCGGCGGCGGCCGCAAGGAGCGCCGGGCCGCGGCCCGGGCCGCCCGGGGCGAGGCCGTGGAGCCGGGCGCTTCGGCCCCCTCGCTCGGCGCGGGCTCCTCGCCGGCCGGCGCGGGCTCGCGCGGCAAGCCGGCGAAGCAGGGCAAGCAGTCGGCCTCGTCCGGATCCGGCGAGGACTTCAGCGACATCGAGGCCATCCTGAAGAAGCACGGCATCTGACACCGGTGCCGCCCGGACCCACGGGCCCCGTCGCAGCACGCGGCGGGGCCCGCCCCGTCTCACCAGGTGAATCGTTTTCCCGGGTCGCCCGGGATTCCTTGACCCTGCCCGGCGGGGCCGCATAGCGTCCCGCTGGGCTGTGAACGTATGCGTTCAAGGCCCCATGACACCGGGGGCGGGACGCGTGGACCTGTGCGGCGGACGCCGCCCCTTCCGCGTGCCCGAAACGGAGAAGCGATGGCCCTGTTCGACCTGCCCCTGGACCAGCTGAGCGGCTACCGGCCCGAGCCCGACGAGCCGGAGGACTTCGACGCCTTCTGGCAGCTCACCCTGGACGAGGCCGCCGCCCACCCGCTGGACGCCGAGTTCGCGCCCTACGACAGCGCGCTGGCCGCCGTCGACTCGTACGACGTGTCGTTCGCCGGCTGGGGCGGGCACCGGATACGCGCCTGGCTGAACGTTCCCGCGGGCGCGGAGGGCCCCCTGCCGACCGTCGTGCACTACCTCGGCTACAGCGGCGGGCGCGGGCTGCCCCACGACCACCTCGTGTGGCCCTCGGCCGGCTGGGCCGCGCTGGTCGTGGACACCCGGGGCCAGGGCGCGGTCAACCACCACTCGGCGGGCGCCACCCCGGACCCGTACGGCGCCGCCAACCCGCAGGCGCCGGGCTTCATGACCAACGGCGTCCTCGACCCGGAGACGTACTACTACCGCCGGGTCTTCACCGACGCGGTGCGCGCCGTCGAGGTCGCCCGCAGCCACCCGGCCGTCGACCCCGCCCGCATCGTCGTGAACGGCGCCAGCCAGGGCGGCGGCATCGCCCAGGCCGTGGCGGCCCTCAGCCCGCACGTGAAGGCCGCGTTCGTGGACGTGCCGTTCCTGACGCACTTCCGGCGGGCCGTCGAGATCACCGACGAGGACCCGTACCAGGAGATCGTCCGGTTCCTCGCCACCCGGCACGGCGCGGACGCCCAGGTGTTCCGCACCCTGTCGTACTTCGACGGCGTCAGCTTCGCCGCCCGCGCGACGGTGCCCGCGCTCTACTCGGTCGCCCTGATGGACGCGATCTGCCCGCCCTCCACGGTCTTCGCCGCCTACAACCGCTGGGCCGGGCCCAAGGAGATCGAGATCTACCCCTGGAACGGCCACGAGGGCGGCACCGGCGCACAGCGCCAGGTCCAGCTGCGGATGCTGCGCGAACTGAGCTGAGCCGCCGGGCCCGCGGGGGAGCGGGGGTTAGGAAATGTGCTGGGGGCTCGCACGCCGGAGCGATTAACGAGGCCCCCATGACGAGTGAACTCCCGTCGTGAAGAGGCATGTTGGTACGGAGCACCCCGGGGACTGCGTCATGATCGTCCGGAAATGGTGGACACCTCTCGGGGCGACGCCCCCGCACCCCCTGGCGAAGAGCCGCGCGGCTGCCTCTTCGCGCTTTCCCAGCCCCCTCTGATGATCTTCCTCACGGTCATCGGCAGCCTGCTGCTGATGGCCGCGTTGCACGATCTCTTCCTGCTGTGAGCCGTCAGCCGGCCGCTTCCCGGCGGCGTGCCCGGTACGCGGCCACGTGCAGGCGGTTACCGCAGGTGCGGCTGGAGCAGTAGCGGCGGGAGCGGTTGCGCGAGAGGTCCACGAAGGCGTTCCGGCAGTCCGGCGCCTCGCACCGCCGCAGCCGCTCCGTCTCGCCCGCCACGATGATGAAGGCGAGGGCCATGCCGCAGTCGGCCGCCAGGTGGTCGGCGATCGAGGCGTCCGGCGAGAAGTAGTGCACATGCCAGTCGTAGCCGTCGTGGGCGGTGAGCTGCGGGGTGGTGCCCGCCGCGGCCACCAGGGCGTTCACCAGCTCGGCGGCGGTGCGCGTGTCCCCGGCGGCGAAGACCTCGGCGAACCGGGCGCGCACGTCGTGCACGGACTTCAGGTCCCGCTGGTCGAGCACGCCGATCCCGCTCACGCGGTGGCGTACGGCGAACGCGTGGAGTGCCGCGACGTCGGCGAGCCCGTCGGCCGGTGTCCCGCCCCCTTCCGGTTCGCTCTCCGGCGCGGTGTTCACCAGATCGACCACTAGGTCGAGGGCGATCCGGGTGTCGTGGGGGATCAGCACGCATTCGCTCCCTGGCCTCCGGCGTGCGGGCGCCCGCCGATGCCGGACGACTCTACTGGCTCGGGCGCGACGCGGACCGGCGCCGGTCGCCGCGGTGGATCCGCGGTCACCGGCGCCGGTGTCAGCCGTATGAGGTTGTCCGCGCGACGCCGTCTCCCCGAGTCGGACGGCGTCGTGCAGCTCTCGGCCTGGCTCAGCTCTCGGCCAGGATGTGTGAGAGCTCCGTATCGAGGTCGAAGTGACGGTGTTCGGTGCCCGGTGGAACCGCGGCGTCGGTCCGCTTCAGGAACGACTCCAGGGCCCGTGCCGGGGCCTCGAGCAGTGCTTCGCCCTCTGGGGAGCTCAGCGCGATGCAGACGACGCCCTGGCCGTGACTACGGGATGGCCAGACACGTACGTCTCCGGTGCCGGTGGGCCGGTGCAGCCCCTCGGCAAGGAGGTCGCGGGCGAAAACCCACTCGACCGTCTCCTCCGCTCCGGTGTGGAAGGTGGCGTGCACGGCATAGGGATCGGCCGTGTCATACCGCAGGCCCGCGGGTACAGGCAGTGAGGACTCGCTCGACACAACGAGGCGCAGGTGCAGCTCGCAGCTGACCGTGGTGTTCATAAGCGCCAGGGCCTTTCGCTCAGTGTGCGCTCGGGGATTCGCACGTCGGCGAAATCGACATGCCACCTACGGTGGCGTTGTAAACCCCTCTGACCGTTTTGAGATGCTTCAGGTAGCTCGTACAGCGGTGTGTAACTTTGCGTCATGCGGCCATTCAAGTGAACGCGAGCCTGTCCGGTAGGTTGGATCCATGAATGCGGAGAGTGACGAGCGGGACGGTGCCGCCGCGGCGAAGGCACCGGCTTCCGCCGCGGGGGAAGCGCCCCGCGACGCGACGGGGGACGTCATACCGGGAGTGACCAAGGAGGACCCGTCGCTCGGCTCCAGAGCGCCCGGCTTCATCAAGGCGTCCCGGGCCCTGCACATCAGCTGGCAGGTCGGCGTCTTCGTCGTCGGTCTCGCCGTCGTCGTGGCCGGCATCATCATGCTGCCGCTGCCGGGCCCCGGCTGGCTGGTGATCTTCGGCGGTATGGCGATCTGGGCGACCGAGTTCGTCTGGGCCCAGCTGGTGCTGCGCTGGACCCGGCGCAAGGTCACCGAGGCCGCCCAGCGGGCGCTCGACCCCAAGGTCCGCCGGCGCAACATCATCCTCACGGTGATCGGACTCGTGATCATCGCGGTGCTCGTCGGGATCTACGTGTGGAAGTTCGGGATCGTCATGCCCTGGAAGATCCACGAGTGACCCCCGGGCGGTCCCCGGGATGGTCGGGGGACGCCGCTGACATGGGGTAATGTTTGCGGTGCGCCCGGGCGATTAGCTCAGTGGGAGAGCGCTTCGTTCACACCGAAGAGGTCACTGGTTCGAACCCAGTATCGCCCACCCCGGACCGACGGCCCGGAAGCTCCAAGAGCTTCCGGGCCGTCGGCGTTCCCGCCCTCCCCTCACCGCATCCGCCCCAGCGCCTCCTTCAGCCGCCGGGCGTCCCGCAGCCGCTTCTCGTACGTCGCCCCCACCACCAGCAGCAGCGCCCCGGCCAGCGCAGGCGCCACCCACCGCGGCAGCGCCCCCGCCACCTGCACCACGTACGGCGCCAGCTCGTGCAGTGCGTCCAGCGCCAGCACCGCGCCGCCCAGCACCAACAACGCCTGGAGCCGCAGCCGCGCCCCCGCCAGCGTGACCCCCAGGGCCGCCACCCCCAGCAGCAGCGGGCGCGTCCAGTGCGGGTCCGTCCAGGCCGCGCCCAGCGACGGCACCAGCGTCACCGCGAGCCCCGCCCCGTACGCCGCCCACGACGAGGCCGACGGATCGCGGCGCCGGCGCAGCACCCCGACCACCAGCGCCGGCACGGTCACGGGCAGGGTGTACGCCTCCGGGGCCGAGACCCCCGACACCGCGAGCCGCGCCCACGCCGCCAGCACGAACAGCACCGTCGCCAGGTACCCCGCGAGCGGCCGCCGCTCCGGGCGCAGCGCCGTCCCCGCCGCGAGCACCCCGCACAGCGCCAGCACCAGCGCCAGGAACCGCGCGTCGTCCGCCGCCATGGCGACCGCCACCACACCCGCCGCCGCACCGGTCACCTCGACCGGCACCGCCACCGGGTGCCCCTTCAGCCGCGCCCCCACCAGCACCGTCACCGCCGGCACCGCCAGCAGCGGCACGGCCGCCTCGTACACCGCGAGGCCCAACGAAGACCCCAGCGCGCCCACCGGCACCACGGCGCACGCCACCGCCGCACAGGCCGCCGCCGACACCACCCCCGGCGAGACACCCTCCTGCCGGTCCAGGGCCACCGCGAGCGCCACGAACACCACCACCAGCAGACCGAACGCCGTGTACGTGGCCGCCTCCGTCGCCAGCGACAGCAGACCCGCGCCCGCCGCACCGGCCACCCCGACCGCACCGGCCGTCACCGCCACAGCCCGCGCCCCGGCCCGCAGCCCGGCCACCGCCAGGCCGAACGCCGCCACGGCCAGGACCAGCTGCCCCGCCCGGGCCGCCACGAAGGACAGGTCCAGCGCGGCCGGCAGCACCATCAGCCCCGCCCAGCCCAGCGCCACCCCGGCCGCCCCCGCCACCCCGGCCGCCCCCGCCGCGCCCCGCCACGCAGCACCGGGCACCAGCACCGGCCCGGCCCACCGGAGCAGACCGTTCCACCAGCGGCACGCGGCGCCGAGCGCCACGGCCACCAGCAGCAGCACCACCGGGGCGGACACCATCGCGTCCCACGGCAGGCCCGTCGCACCCGCCGCGCCCCGGGCACCGCCGCGCGGCGCACCGGACCACACCGCGCCCAGTCGCGTCACCGGGCCCGCCGCCACCACCGTCACCGGCACCAGCGACACCAGCACCGCGCCGGCCGCCACGACCGCCGACGCCCACACGAGCCCCCGGGCCGCCGCGACGCCCAGCGGAGCACGTACGGAGAACAGCAGGGCACCGGCGCACAGCAGGTACGACGCCACCCGCCAGCCGTCCGGCACCCCGGCCGCCGGCACTCCGCCCACCGCCGCCACGGCCGCCAGACCGGCCACCGCACCACCGGCCGTCGCGAACGGCACCGCGGCCCGGCGCGCCCCCGCCAGGGCGAGCGCCGCACCGGCCAGCAGCAGCGCCCCCGGCGCCACCGCACCAGCGGGCCCGGCCGCCGTCAGCGACTCCACCAGCGCCACCAGCAGCCCCGCCCCGCCCGTCACGCACAGGGCGACGCACGCCATGACCCGTACCGACGCCCGTCCGACGGTCAGCGCCACCACGCCGTCCAGCGCTGCCGTCGCCAGCAGCGCCCCCGAGAACCACAGCGGCCCGCCGTCCGCCGCCCACACCCACAGCACCAGCGGCAGCTGCGCCGAGACGACCGCCAGCGGCAGCGGCAGCCGCAGCTTGCCCAGGAGCAGCCCGTAGGCCGCCCACAGCAGTGCGAGCACCGCTGCCGCCGTCCCCGTGTACGCCGCACCGTCCGCGTCCGGCACCGCCACCGCGTACACCGCGTACGCGTCGAGCACCATCAGCACCGACGCCACCGCCACCAGCGCCTCCGCCGTCGCGGCCAGGCCCCGGCGCAGCAGCGTCACCGGCGCGGACAGCGCCCCGGCCGTCACCGCGGTCAGCACCGCGCTGCGCCCGCCGATGCCCAGGTCGCCCCAGCTGACCAGGGTGAACGCGAGGGCGGCGACCGCGAGCAGCAGCCCGCCGAGGACCAGCAGCACGTTCTGCACACTGCGCTTCGAGGCCGGACGCGCCGGGCCGAACCCTCCGGGGCCCGGGCCCCAGGGCGCGACCGGGCCCCGGGGCGGCCCCCAGGGGACGGGTCCGGTGGCTTCCAGCGCCCGCAGCAGCCAGGCGCGGCGGGTCAGCAGCTGGGCCCGGTGGGCGTCCAGCCGGGCCAGTTCACGATCGAGGAGCGCCAATTCCTCGGCGGGCGGCGGCACATGTTCCATGAACGCGAGTGTGCTGCGCGCCACGCGACCGAACATGCGTCCAGGTACTCAGATACCCGTCTGAGTACGCGCATCCTGGGGAAATGAACTGGAACCACTACCGATTCGTCAGCGTATGGGAGTTCCGGGCGCCGCCCGAGGCCGTGTACGCCGAACTGGAACGCGTCGAGCACTACCCGCGGTGGTGGCCGCAGGTCCGCGAGGTCACCCGGTCCGGCAGCGACTCCGGCACCACCCGCATCCGCTCCCTCCTCCCGTACGACCTCGTCACGACCGTGCGCGAACGGCGCCACGACCCCGCGCACGGCGTCCTCGAAGCCGCGCTCGGCGGCGATCTCGACGGCTGGGTCCGCTGGACGGTCGCGCCCCGCGGTTCCGGCACCCGCGTCGTCTACGAGCAGGAGGTCGAGGTGCGCCGGAGACTGATGCGGGTCCTCGCGGCGCCCTGCCGCCCGGTGTTCCGCGCCAACCACGCCCTGATGATGTGGGCCGGGCGGCGCGGACTCGCGGCCCGGCTGGAAGCGGTTTGAACCACGGCCGCCCGGCCCTGTATGGTTCAACCCGTTCCCGGGCGATTAGCTCAGTGGGAGAGCGCTTCGTTCACACCGAAGAGGTCACTGGTTCGAACCCAGTATCGCCCACCCCGGAGAGGCCGGTCCGTCAGCACCACCGACGGACCGGCTTCCGCATGTCCGGCCGCTCCTGCCCCTCACGCTGCCGTGCGCAGTTCCGGGCGCAGCGGCCAGGCCGGGTCCACCGTCTCCGGAGTCCCGCTCCGCGCGAACCATGCCTGGAGTCCCCGCGCCTGAGCCGCGTGCCACACCGCCTGAAGCGTGTGCAGCTCCGCCGGGGTCAGCCGTTCGAGGCGCGCCGAGAAGCGGCGCCCCACCGCCCGGACCAGCTCCAGCGAGGCCGCCGCGTCCGCCGCCGCGTCGTGCGCCCCGTCGAGCAGCACGCCGTACAGCTCGCAGAGATCCGTCAGCGTGCGCCGGCCCTTGCGGTAGCGGTCCAGGTGCTTGTCCAGCACCCGGGGGTCCAGCACGCACAGCGGCGACCGCTCCAGGTACGCGCCCAGCGACGACGCCCGGTGCCGCTTCAACTCCCGGTCCAGCAGCGTCAGATCGAACGGCGCGTTCATCACGACGAGCGGCCGGCCCGCCGCGCACTGCTCGGCCAGCGCCCGTGCCATCTCCTCGACCACCGGCGCCGGCCAGCGGCCGTTGCGCTGGAGGTGGTCGTCCGTCAGTCCGTGGATCTCCGTCGCTCCCGGGGGGACCGGCACCCCCGGATTCACCAGCCAGCGGGTGACGCGCACCGGGCCGTCCGCACGGTCCTGGATCACCAGGGCGGCCGAGACGATCCGGTCCTCCTCGACGTCCACACCCGTCGTCTCCGTGTCGAAAGCGGCCAGCGGCCCTTCGTACCAATGAGTCATCCCCGAACTCCTCGCGCACGCACGGCAGATGGCGGGATTCCTCTGCCCGGTTCGGTGATACCCGCGCCCTTTGCCTGATACGCCGTTTGCGGACGGTCCCCTGCGGTGACAACACAAGTACCGGCAGCGGAAGTTGACCGCCCGG
The DNA here is from genome assembly GCF_045206345.1 of Streptomyces sp. NBC_00209. Classification (NCBI taxonomy): domain Bacteria; kingdom Bacillati; phylum Actinomycetota; class Actinomycetes; order Kitasatosporales; family Streptomycetaceae; genus Streptomyces; species Streptomyces sp. NBC_00209. The sequence continues at coordinate 6,018,828 of NZ_CP108121.1, forward strand.
CACCCCTCATCCCCATTGGTACGGCCCGGAAGGCTTACGGAGCCATGGCGCTCGCGCAGCCCGAACCGAGCGGGCTGCTGCCCCAGCGGACCGCACCGCTGCGCGGCGGACTCGCCACCACCGCCTGCATGGAGACCCTCCAGGTGGGCTACCTCCACGCCGTCGCCGCGGCGGCGGGCTGCTCGCTGTCGCAGCCCTTCCCCGACAACGGCATCGACTGGCACGTCAGCCACGGTTCCCCCGGGCATCTCGTGGACGACGAGGTGACCATCAAGGTCCAGCTGAAGTGCACCTACCAGATACCGTCCCGGCCGCCCGGCCCGACCTTCGCCTTCACGCTGGACAACGCCCACCTGGTGAAGCTCGCCCGGACGCCCGTGTCGGTGCACAAGATCCTGGTCGTGATGCTCGTGCCGCGCAGCCAGGACGACTGGCTGCGGGCCGGCCCGGACAGCCTCGACCTGCGGCACTGCTGTTACTGGACCAATCTGGCCGGCCACCCCGTGACCGGCCGCCACCGGACCACCGTGCGGCTCATGACCTCGCGCGTCTTCGACGACCGGGCGCTCTGCGAGATCATGACCCGCGTCGGGGCGGGAGGGAGACCCTGATGCACGAGTCCGTACGCGTCCACGGCGAGGCCGCCCCAGGTACCTGGGGCCTGCCCGACCCGGCCCGCGTCGAGCCCGCCGTCCTCGGCGCCCTGCTCGCCCGGCACGGCTGGCGGCGGCGCGGCACCGACGGCGGCCCCTACAGCCGCTGGACCCCGCCCGGCGGCACCACCAGCCTCCTCGTGCCCCGCACCAGGACCTTCCCCGACAGCGAGGACCTGCTCGCCGAGGCCCTGACCGCGCTCGCCCGCAGCGGCGCTCCCCGCGCCCGCGAGATCCTGGTCGCCCTCGCCGTCCCCAGCGACGAGATCCGCTGGCACCGCGAGGTTCCCGAACCCGCCGCCGGGGCCGCCGACTGGCTCGGCGCGGAGCAACTGCACGGTGCCGCCCGCCAGATCCTGCTGGCCGGCGCGCTCGCCGCCCGGGGCGCGGCCGGCTACCACGGCGCCCGCCGCCGCGGCCGCGCCCTGGCCGCCCTCGGCCCCGTGCTCACCGGCCCCGGACCCGGCGGCCGTTCCCTCACCGCCTTCGTCCCGGTCGACCCGGGCCGCCCCGTCGCCGTCCGGCTCCACCACGCCCTGCACGCCACCCGCGAGGCGGTGGACTACCAGCGGGCCACCGGCGGCATGGAAGCCTTCGACAACGCCGTCGCGGCGGGCGTCAGCCGGGAGCTCACCGAGGCGGTCGTCGCCCTCGTCCGGGGCTCGGAGGGCGCCGCGATCGCCGTGGACTGGGCGCCCGCCGCCGGAACCCCCGCCGGCTGCCCCGCCCGCCCCGAACCCGTCGAGTTCTCCCCGGGCGACCTGCCCGCCTTGCGCCGGGCCGGGGCGCGCTACCTGCGCGACGAGCCCGCCGTCGCCGTACGGATCACCGGGGCCGTCGTCCGGCTGCGGCGGTCCGGGCCGCGCGGGGCCGGGATCGTACGGCTGCGGGTGCTGGCCGGGGCCGAGGTGCCGCACGTCCGGATCGAGCTGGACGAGGAGGCGTACCGGATCGCGGGCCAGGCCCACCTGGTCGGGTTGCCGGTCCGGGTGGAGGGCCGGTTGGAGAGCCGGGGCGGCTTCCGGCGGCTGACCGGGGCGTCGCAGGTCGTCCCCGTGCAGGTGGACGACGAGGAACGGGACCGGTTGATGAAGTCGCTCCAGGAGAACGTGGACTTCTTCGAGGAGGCGTGCACGGGGGAGTAGGGCCTTTCGCAATGGGGGCCCTCGGCTCGGTACGATTCCTTCTGCACGCGCCAGAGGAGTGCGGTGCGCCCCCTGAGTCAGGAGAGACCGGTGTCAGACGTCCGTGTGACCATCCAACGCGATTCCGAGCGGGAAGAGCGCGTGGTGACGACGGGCACTACGGCTGCCGAGCTCTTCCCCGGTGAGCGCACCGTCGTCGCGGCCCGCGTCGGCGGCGAGCTGAAGGACCTCGCGTACGAGCTCAAGGACGGCGAGACCGTCGAGCCCGTCGAGATCTCCTCCGAGGACGGCCTCAATATCCTGCGCCACTCCACCGCGCACGTCATGGCCCAGGCCGTGCAGGAGCTGCACCCCGAGGCCAAGCTCGGCATCGGCCCGCCGGTCAAGGACGGCTTCTACTACGACTTCGACGTCGAGAAGCCGTTCACGCCCGAGGACCTCAAGGCCATCGAGAAGCGGATGCAGGAGATCCAGAAGCGGGGCCAGAAGTTCTCCCGCCGGGTCGTGACGGACGAGGCCGCCCGCGAGGAGCTGGCCGACGAGCCGTACAAGCTGGAACTCATCGGCATCAAGGGCTCCGCCTCCTCGGACGACGGCGCGGACGTCGAGGTGGGCGGCGGCGAGCTGACCATCTACGACAACCTCGACCCGAAGACCGGCGAGCTGTGCTGGAAGGACCTCTGCCGGGGCCCGCACCTGCCGACCACCCGGTTCATCCCGGCCTTCAAGCTGATGCGGAACGCTGCCGCGTACTGGCGGGGCAGCGAGCGCAATCCGATGCTTCAGCGCATCTACGGCACCGCCTGGCCCACCAAGGAGGAGCTGAAGGCGCACCTGGAGTTCCTGGAGGAGGCCGCCAAGCGCGACCACCGCAAGCTCGGCAACGAGCTGGACCTCTTCTCCTTCCCCGACGAGATCGGCCCCGGCCTCGCCGTCTTCCACCCCAAGGGCGGCGTCATCCGCCGGGCCATGGAGGACTACTCGCGCCGCCGGCACGAGGAGGAGGGCTACGAGTTCGTTTACTCGCCGCACGCCACCAAGGGCAAGCTCTTCGAGAAGTCCGGCCACCTGGACTGGTACGCCGACGGCATGTACCCGCCCATGCAGCTCGACGACGGGGTGGACTACTACCTCAAGCCGATGAACTGCCCGATGCACAACCTGATCTTCGACGCGCGCGGCCGTTCGTACCGTGAACTGCCCTTGAGGCTGTTCGAGTTCGGCACGGTGTACCGGTACGAGAAGTCGGGCGTCGTGCACGGCCTGACCCGCTCGCGCGGCTTCACGCAGGACGACGCGCACATCTACTGCACTCGTGAGCAGATGGCGGAGGAGCTGGACCGGACGCTCACCTTCGTCCTGAACCTGCTCCGGGACTACGGGCTCACCGACTTCTACCTGGAGCTGTCCACCAAGGACGAGACCAAGTTCGTCGGCTCCGACGAGACCTGGGAAGAGGCCACCGAGACCCTGCGCCAGGTCGCCGAGAAGCAGGGCCTGCCCCTGGTCCCGGACCCGGGCGGGGCCGCGTTCTACGGCCCGAAGATCTCGGTGCAGGCGCGGGACGCCATCGGGCGGACCTGGCAGATGTCGACCATTCAGCTCGACTTCAACCTGCCGGAGCGGTTCGACCTGGAGTACACCGGTCCGGACGGCTCCAAGCAGCGCCCGGTCATGATCCACCGTGCCCTGTTCGGCTCCATCGAGCGCTTCTTCGCGGTGCTCCTGGAGCACTACGCGGGTGCGTTCCCGGTCTGGCTGGCCCCGGTCCAGGCGGTCGGCATCCCGATCGGCGACACCCACATCCCGTACCTCCAGGAGTTCGCGGCGGAGGCGCGGAAGAAGGGGCTGCGTGTCGACGTGGACACGTCGTCGGACCGGATGCAGAAGAAGATCCGCAACCACCAGAAGGCCAAGGTGCCGTTCATGATCATCGTCGGTGACGACGACATGAACGCGGGCACGGTGTCGTTCCGCTACCGCGATGGCTCGCAGGAGAACGGCATCGCCCGTGACGAAGCGATCGCCAAGCTCGTTGACGTGGTGGAGCGTCGCGTGCAGGTGTGAGGTGTTCCCCGCGCAAGCGAGAAGGAGCCCCCGGCCGAGCTACCCGCTCGCCGGGGGCTCCTTCTCGTCCTCCCTGCGGAACACCTGGATCAGCCACGACGAGAACGAGCCCGTCACCGCCCCCAGCAGCCCCAGTCCGCACGCCATCAGTCCCGCCGCGATGATCCTGCCCGCCGTCGTCACCGGCACCACGTCCCCGTACCCCACCGTCGTCAGCGTCTCGCACGCCCACCAGACGGCGTCCCCGAAGGTGCGGATCGAGGAGTCCGGGGCATCGTGCTCCCAGTGGTAGACGCTGAGCGCCGCCGAAAAGCCGAGAAGGACGGCCGTCATCCCGGCGTACGAGATCACCCGGGCGTACAGGCCGAGCCGGGGCCGGTCCCGCCGCTCCTGGACCGCCGCGTAGACCTGGACCATGCGCAGCGGGCGCAGCAGCGGCATGACGAGGACGAGCGTGTCGAGCCAGTGCATGCGTGGGAAGCGGTGGCCGAGCCCGCTGAGTCGCAGGCGCACTGTGTAGTCGAGGATGAACAGCAACCAGGTCGCGCCGACCAGTCCCAGGGAGATGTCGTGCCAGGGCTCGGCGTCGTACGGGGCGAGGACGCGGAACGCGTAGCCGGCGAGGAAGACCAGGGCGGCGGCGAGGAGCGGGACCTCGGTGCGCCGCTCCCAGCGGGTGAGGGCGGGAGGGGGCGGGGCCGGGGTGCGCGCGCTCATCGGCCCAGCATCGCGGTGCGTGTACGGGATCGGCCCCGGCGACACGCTCCGCACAGGTGAAGCAATATGCTGGCCGGCATGACGAGTGAGCCGGAGCAGCAGATCGGAGTGGGGACGCCCGACGCGTTCCAGCGCCTGTGGACGCCCCACCGGATGGCGTACATCCAGGGGGAGAACAAGCCGACCGGCCCGGAGGCGGGCGACGGCTGTCCGTTCTGCGGGATTCCGGAGAAGTCGGACGAGGACGGGCTCGTCGTCGCGCGCGGTGCGAAGGTCTACGCCGTGCTGAATCTGTACCCGTACAACGGGGGGCACCTGATGGTGGTGCCGTACCGGCATGTCGCGGACTACACGGAGCTGGACGGTCCGGAGACGGCGGAGCTGGCCGATTTCACGAAGCGGGCGATGAGCGCGCTGCGGGCGGCCTCGGGTGCGCACGGGTTCAACATCGGGATGAACCAGGGTGCGGTGGCGGGGGCGGGGATCGCCGCGCATCTGCATCAGCACCTGGTGCCGCGGTGGGGCGGTGACGCCAACTTCATGCCGGTGGTGGGGCACACCCGGGTGCTGCCGCAGCTGCTGGCGGACACGCGGAAAATGCTGGCGGACGCCTGGCCGGCCGCTTGATCTTCCTGTTTTTCCTGCTCGTCGTGCGGGGCGCTCCGGATTTCTTCCGGGGCGCCCCGTTCGCGTACCCGGGGTTACGCGTCGTAGAGGTCGGCCTTGCCGGGGGCGGGCTGCTGGACGAGGCCGCTCAGGACCGACGAGCGGCTGTTGAAGCGCTCGGTGTCCACGCCGTGCTCCTCCAGGACCTTGATGGCGGCGTTGTGCACGACGCGCAGGACGGGGGTGGCGGCGCGCATCGCGTCGTCGGCCATGAAGCGGTGGCGCCAGGGCTTCTCGGCCCAGGCGTGGCGGAGGCCGAAGGGCTCGGGCAGGGCGATCTTGCCGCCGAGGTGGTCCAGGAGCGGCGGATACCAGGTGAAGGGGGCGCGCAGGGCGAGGCGGGTGACCTCGTGGGCGTCGACCAGGGCCAGGGTGATGTCGCGGGTCTCCCAGAAGCGGACGGTCTTGTTGACGGTCCGCTTCTTCGCGGCGGGCTTGGTGGTGAAGAGGGAGTGGACGGGGCCGAGGGCGTGTCCGGTGACCTCGATGCGCAGGGTCTCGAAGAGGACGGTGACGGTGATCATCATGGTGATGACGAGCTGGCCGTCCCAGAGGGTGAACTGGACGCCGAGGTAGTGCCGGTCGCCGCCGCCGAACTGCTGGTGGTTGCAGATCCGCTGTATTTCGTGGGGCTTGATCTGGAAGGTGGCGACGTCCTCGCCCTGGCGGCGGGTGACGGAGTCGGCGTTCTCCCCGATGGGGGTGACGATCCAGTGGGTGACGGAGGGGGTGGGGAACCCGCCGGTGTTCAACGGGCCGCGTTCCAGCAGTTTGAGCTGGTCGTGGATGACGCGGACGACGTCCCAGCTGCGGAACTGGTGGATCTCCTTGCCGGGCTCCTTGGGGACGAGGTCCTCGGCGAGCTGCCAGCTGCCCCAGCGGGTGCCCATGCCGAGGATGCCCTTGGGGCCGGCGTAGAAGACGGAGTTGGACTGCTGCTCGGCGGAGAGCTTCTCCAGGCCCTGGCGCAGGGCCTCGCGGGCGGTCTCGCTGGGGTTCTTCGGGACGGACTCGGGGATCTTGGCGGTGACGCCGCCGCCGGAGAGCAGACCCTCCCAGCGGGTGCGCATGTCCCGGGCGGAGCTCTCGGCGATCCGTTTGGCGAAGTACCAGCCGATGACCGGGGCGACGAGCATGGCGCGCAGGTAGAGGGCGAGGAGTCCGGTCAGGGGCAGTCGGATCATCAGGAGGACGACGCCGATGCCGACGAGGGGCAGGATGCTGTTGCCGAGGGTGGTGAGGAGCCGGTCCTTGGTCCTGGCGAAGCCGTCGCGGAGCCGGAAGGCGATGACCCACAGCAGCATGCCCGGCAGGAACAGGAAGCCGAACAGCACGGTGACGGCGGTGAGCCGGGTGTCGCGCTGCTTGCGGAGGCTGTTGGCGGAGAGGCAGTGCTCGACCACGGACTGCGGGTCGGTGCCGAAGGACTGGATGAGGTCCTTGCGGGCGCCGCCGAGCATGCGCTCCTGTACGGCGCGGGCGAACGCCTCGCCGAGGTTGGGCTTGAAGTAGTCGGACTTGAGGAAGCCGGAACGGCCCGCCTTCACCTCGGACTTGTGCCACTCGCTGTTGGCTTTGAGGATCTCCTCCACCGGGCTGTCGCGGTACGCGGCGGAGGCGAGGGCGTTGGTCGCCACCGCCGCGCCTGCCGACCCCTGGAGCGGAATCTGCGCTCCGGGTGAGAAATCGAATCCGTTGCTGGCCACTGTCGCCCCCACTCGCCACCGAGGAACCGCTCCTGCGGCTGTTTCCCAACTGCCGTGCCCGGCACACTTTCTGAGCTGGGGTGTCAGCGTATCGTCCGGATACGTCCGCCGTCCGGCCCTGTGGACAACGTACGGGGGAGTGGCCCGTTTCGCGTCACCCCTGGGGGGCGTGGACCCGGTCGGCGAGCTGTGGGGGCATGGGTTCGTGGCGGGCGTACGAGCGGTCGAAGCGGCCGGTGCCGTGGGTGAGGGCGCGCAGGTCCACCGCGTACCGGCCGATCTCCAGTTCGGGGACGTCGGCGCGGACGAGGGTGCGTCCGGAGCCGGACTGTTCGGTGCCGGTGACCCGGCCCCGGCGGCCCGAGAGGTCGCTCATGACCGGGCCGACGTAGGCGTCGGGCACCAGGACGCCGACCTCGGCGACGGGTTCCAGGAACTGGACGTGCGCCTCGGCGGCGGCCTCGCGCAGGGCCAGGGCGCCGGCGGTCTGGAAGGCGGCGTCGGACGAGTCCACGGAGTGGGCCTTGCCGTCGCGCAGGGTGACCCGGATGTCGACCAGGGGGTGTCCGGCGGCGACGCCCCGGGCGGCCTGGGCGCGGACGCCCTTCTCGACGGAGGCGATGAACGGGCGGGGTACGGCGCCGCCGACGACCCGGTCCACGAATGCGACGCCGGAGCCGGCGGGCAGGGGTTCGACGTCGATCTCGCAGACCGCGTACTGGCCGTGGCCGCCGGACTGCTTGACGTGGCGGCCGCGTCCGGTGGCCGGTCCGGCGAAGGTCTCGCGGAGGGCGACGCGGTGCGGGACGGTGTCGACCTGGACGCCGTAGTGGTCGCGCAGCCGGTCCAGGGCGACGTCCAGGTGGGCTTCGCCCAGGCACCACAGGACGAGCTGTCCGGTCTCCGGGTTCTGTTCGAGGCGCATGGCCGGGTCCTCGGCGACGAGGCGGGCCAGGCTGTGGGAGAGCTTGTCCTCGTCGGCCTTGCTGTGGGCCTGGACCGCGAGCGGGAGCAGGGGGGCGGGGGTGGTCCAGGGTTCGAGGAGGAGGGGGTGGCCGGTGCCGGAGAGGGTGTCGCCGGTCTCGGCGGTCTCCAGCCGGGCGACGCAGGCCAGGTCGCCGGCGACGCACGCGTCGAGGGGCCGCTGCTGCTTCCCGAAGGGTGAGGTGAGGGCGCCGACGCGGGTGCGCGTCTCGTGGTCGGCGCGGTCCTCGTGTGCGGGGGAGTCGAGGCCGTGGCCGTGGACGTGGACGGTGTCGTCGGGGCGCAGGGTGCCGGAGAAGACGCGGACGAGGGAGAGCCGGCCGACGTAGGGGTCGGAGGACGTCTTGACGACCTCGGCGACCAGGGGGCCCTCGGGGTCGCCGTCGAGGGCGGGGAGCGGGGAGCCGTCCGGCGTGGTGACGGCGGGCAGCGGGTGTTCGAGGGGGGTCGGGAAGCCGCCGGTGATCAGGTCGAGCAGTTCGACGGTGCCGATGCCCTGGCGGGCGCCCTCGGCGGCGGGGGCGGCGGCGAGGACGGGGTGGAAGGAACCGCGGGCCACGGCGCGTTCGAGGTCGGTGATCAGGGTGCCGGTGTCGATGGTCCCGCCGCCGAGGTAGCGGTCCATCAGGGTTTCGTCCTCGCTCTCCGCGATGATGCCCTCGATGAGGCGGGCGCGGGCCTCGGCCAGGGGTGCCTGCTCGTCGCCGGACGCGGGGAGTTCGACGCGCTCGCCCCCGGAGTAGTCGAGGACGCGCTCGGTGAGCAGGCCGGTGAGGCCGGTGAGCGGGGCGTGCCCGTCGGCGGCCTCGGGGCCGAGCACGGGCAGGTAGAGGGGGAGTACGGCGTCGGGGTCGCCGCCGCCGAAGAGCTCCCCGCAGATCCGGGTCATCGCGTCGAACGGGGTGCGGGCGGTGTCGAGGTGCGTGATGACGAGGGCGCGGGGCATGGCGACGGCGGCGCACTCCTCCCACAGTGCCCGGGTGGTCGCGGCGACGGCCTCGGGCTCCTGGGCGGCCGAGACGACGAAGAGGGCCGCGTCCGCCGCCCGCAGCCCGGCCCTGACCTCCCCGACGAAGTCGGCGTACCCGGGGGTGTCCAGCAGGTTGATCCGGTGCCCGCCCCAGTCCACGGGGACCAGGGAGAGCTGGACGGACCGGTTCTGGCGGTGCTCGATCTCCTCGTGGTCGGAGACGGTCGTGCCGTCCTCGACCCGGCCCGGCCGGCCGAGGGCGCCCGCGGTCTGCGCGAGCGCCTCGACCAGCGTGGTCTTGCCGGAGCCGCTGTGGCCGACCAGTGCCACGTTGCGCAGGGCGCGGGGGTGGTGGCCGGCCGCCGGTGTCCCTGCGGCGGCTCCGGTGCGTGCGTGTGCCTTGTCGCCCATGATCATGCCTCCCGTCGGTGGCGCACGGGCACGCGCTCAGGGGCGGCGACGCCCGCGGTCATTCGAGCGTGGCACTGCCCCGGGACCGCGTCCACAGGGGCGTCCGGGGTGCCCGGAGGGTGACCGCTGCCGGGCGTGACTAACATGGGCTCGGAGGGTGCTGAAGGCCCTGGCCGGGCTCGCGGCGCCCGGCACGCGCGTCTGCGGCGTTGCCGAAACGCCTTCATGGCTCCGCCATGGAGACGCTCCGGCGCCTTGCAGCCGCACGCGCCGGCCACCGCTCCCTGATCCGGCCAGGGCCTTCAGCACCCTCCAGCCGGTGGCCGACGGGGTCACGCGGCCCAGCTACCCCTCGGGAAGGCCATGCTGAACAAGTACGCGCGTGCCTTTTTTACGCGTGTCCTCACGCCGTTCGCCGCACTGCTCCTCCGTCTCGGCGTGACCCCGGACGCGGTCACCCTGATCGGTACGGCCGGGGTGATGGCCGGTGCGCTGGTCTTCTTCCCGATGGGGGAGTTCTTCTGGGGCACGATCGTCATCACGATCTTCGTGTTCTCCGACCTCGTCGACGGGAACATGGCGCGCCAGGCGGGCGTCTCCAGCCGGTGGGGCGCGTTCCTGGACTCCACGCTCGACCGGGTCGCCGACAGTGCGATCTTCGGCGGCTTCGCCCTCTGGTACGCGGGCAGCGGCGACGACAACATCCTGTGCGCGGTGGCGATCTTCTGCCTGGCGAGCGGCCAGGTGGTCTCGTACACGAAGGCGCGCGGTGAGGCGATCGGGCTGCCGGTGGCGGTCAACGGGCTCGTGGAGCGTGCCGAGCGCCTGGTGATCTCGCTGGTGGCGGCCGGTCTCGCGGGTCTGCACACGTTCGGGGTGCCGGGCATCCAGATCCTGCTGCCGATCGCGCTGTGGATCGTTGCCGTCGGCAGCCTCGTGACGCTGCTCCAGCGGGTCGTCACCGTGCGCCGCGAGGCGGCGGACGCGGACGCGGCCGGCTCGGGCGGGCAGTGAGCGGCGCCGACGCGCGGCCCGGCGCGAAGGAGCGGCTGAGCGACGCGCTGTACGGGCTGGGCTGGGCGGCGGTCAAGACGCTGCCCGAACCGGCCGCCCGGGCCCTCTTCCGTACCCTCGCCGACCAGGTGTGGAAGCGGCGCGGAAAGAGCGTGCTCCGGCTGGAGGCCAACCTCAAGCGGGTCGTGCCGGACGCCGACCCGGCCCGGCTGGCCGCCTTGTCGAAGGCGGCCATGCGTTCGTACATGCGCTACTGGATGGAGTCGTTCCGGCTGCCCACCTGGAGCCCGGAGCGGATCAAGGCGTCGATCGACGTCACGGACGCGCACCGGCTGACGGACGGGCTCGACTCGGGGCGCGGGGTGATCCTCGCCCTGCCGCACCTGGGGAACTGGGACCTGGCCGGGGCGTGGGTGACCACGGACCTGAAGGTGCCCTTCACCACGGTCGCCGAGCGGCTGAAGCCGGAATCGCTGTACGACCGGTTCGTCGCCTACCGCGAGGGCCTGGGCATGGAGGTGCTGCCGCACACCGGCGGTGCCGCCTTCGGGACGCTGGCCCGGCGGCTGCGGTCGGGCGGCCTGGTCTGCCTGGTCGCCGACCGCGATCTGTCCTCGTCGGGCATCGAGGTGTCGTTCTTCGGCGATACGGCCCGGATGCCGGCCGGGCCCGCGCTGCTGGCCCAGCAGACCGGCGCGCTGCTGCTGCCGGTGACGCTCTCGTACGACGGCACAGCCGTGATGAAGGCGCGCGTCCATCCGCCGGTCGAGGTGCCGGAGACAGGCGACCGGGCCGGGAGGACGTCCGTGATGACACAGGCCCTGGCCGACGCGTTCGCCGTGGGCATCGCCGAGCACCCGGAGGACTGGCACATGCTGCAACGGCTCTGGATCGCCGACCTCGAACCCCGTGCGGACCGGAGCGGAGACCCGACGTGAAGATCGGCATCGTCTGCCCGTACTCCTGGGACGTTCCGGGCGGTGTGCAGTTCCACATCCGCGACCTGGCCGAGCATCTGATCCGGCTCGGGCACGAGGTGTCCGTGCTGGCCCCGGCCGACGACGAGACGCCGCTGCCGCCGTACGTGGTCTCCGCGGGCCGGGCCGTGCCGGTCCCGTACAACGGCTCGGTGGCCCGGCTGAACTTCGGGTTCCTGTCGGCGGCGCGGGTGCGGCGCTGGCTCCACGAGGGCACGTTCGACGTGATCCACATCCACGAGCCGACCTCGCCGTCGCTCGGACTGCTGACGTGCTGGGCGGCGCAGGGGCCGATCGTCGCCACGTTCCACACGTCCAACCCGCGCTCCCGGGCGATGATCGCCGCGTACGCGATCCTGCAGGCGGCGCTGGAGAAGATCAGCGCGCGGATCGCGGTCAGCGAGTACGCCCGGAGGACCCTGGTCGAGCACCTGGGCGGCGACGCCGTGGTCATCCCGAACGGGGTGGACGTCGACTTCTTCGCGCGGGCCGAGCCCCGGCCCGAGTGGCAGGGCGGCACGATCGGCTTCATCGGCCGCATCGACGAGCCCCGCAAGGGACTGCCCGTCCTGATGCGCGCGCTGCCCGCGATCCTCGCCGCCCGCCCCGAGACCCGGCTCCTGGTGGCCGGCCGGGGCGACGAGGAGGAGGCCGTCGCCTCGCTGCCCAAGGAGATGCGCGCGCGCGTCGAGTTCCTGGGCATGGTGAGCGACGAGGACAAGGCGCGGTTGCTGCGCAGCGTCGACCTGTACGTGGCGCCCAACACCGGGGGCGAGAGCTTCGGGATCATCCTGGTCGAGGCCATGTCGGCGGGCGCGCCGGTCCTCGCCAGCGATCTGGACGCCTTCGCGCAGGTCCTGGACCAGGGCGCGGCGGGCGAGCTGTTCGCCAACGAGAACGCGGACGCGCTGGCCGAGGCGGCGATCCGGCTGCTGGGCGACCCGGAGCGGCGCGCCGGGCTGCGCGAGCGGGGGAGCGCCCATGTGCGGCGCTTCGACTGGTCGACGGTCGGGGCGGACATCCTCGCGGTGTACGAGACGGTGACGGACGGCGCCGCCTCGGTGGCGGCCGACGAACGTACGGGGCTGCGCGCCCGGTTCGGGCTGGCCCGGGAGTAGGGCCTGGCGGGGGCCTCCGCCCCGGTAGCCTTGCCGCCCGTGACCGTAACCCTCATCATCTGGGCCGTCGTGGTGCTCGTCGCGATCGGCCTGTACCTCAGCTGGACCGCCGGCCGCCTCGACCGGCTGCACACCCGCATCGACGCGGCCCGGGCCGCCCTCGACGCGCAACTGCTGCGCCGGGCCTCGGTCACCCAGGAGCTCGCCACCTCCGGCGTCCTCGACCCGGCCGCGTCCATCGTGCTGTACGAGGCCGCGCACGCCGCGAGGCAGTCGCCCGAGGACCACCGCGAGGTCGCCGAGAGCGAGCTGAGCACCGCCCTGCGCGCCGTGTTCGGCGAGAGTGCGCAGGTCGAGGCGGTACGGGAGATCCCGGGAGGCCAGGAGGCGGCGTCCGAGCTGGCGGCCGCGGTGCGGCGGGTGCCGATGGCGCGGCGCTTCCACAACGACGCGGTCCGGGCGGCGCGGGCGCTTCGGCGCCACCGCACGGTGCGATGGTTCCGGCTGGCCGGGCACGCGCCGTTCCCGTTGGCCTTCGAGATGGACGACGAGCCGCCGGTGGCCCTGGCGGACCGGCCGGGCAGCTGACGGACAGTGCCCCGTCCCCGTACACAGGGGGTAGGGGAAAACGATCCACCGGCCTCTTATTGGCCCTTGCTGTGGACTGGTGCGGGGGAGTTTGCTCGGGACTGCGTCATTCGGCGCGCCCGCATCCGCTCCCCCCAGTGAGGTCATCCGTGTCCACGCTTCCCAGCACCCCGCAGTCCGCCGACGCCCCGGCCACCGGCACCGCCCGCGTCAAGCGCGGCATGGCCGAGCAGCTCAAGGGCGGCGTGATCATGGACGTCGTCAACGCCGAGCAGGCGAAGATCGCCGAGGACGCGGGCGCCGTGGCGGTCATGGCACTGGAGCGGGTGCCGGCCGACATCCGCAAGGACGGCGGCGTGGCCCGGATGTCGGACCCGAACATGATCGAGGAGATCATCGAGTCGGTGTCCATCCCGGTGATGGCCAAGTCCCGCATCGGCCACTTCGTGGAGGCGCAGGTCCTCCAGTCCCTCGGCGTCGACTACATCGACGAGTCCGAGGTGCTGACCCCGGCCGACGAGGTCAACCACAGCGACAAGTTCGCCTTCACCACCCCCTTCGTCTGCGGCGCCACCAACCTGGGCGAGGCGCTGCGCCGTATCGCCGAGGGCGCGGCGATGATCCGCTCCAAGGGCGAGGCGGGCACCGGCAACGTGGTGGAGGCCGTCCGCCACCTGCGCCAGATCAAGAACGAGATCGCCCGGCTGCGCGGCTACGACAACAACGAGCTGTACGCCGCCGCCAAGGACCTGCGCGCCCCCTACGAGCTGGTCAAGGAGGTCGCGGAGCTGGGCAGGCTGCCCGTCGTGCTGTTCTCCGCGGGCGGCGTCGCCACCCCGGCCGACGCGGCGCTGATGCGCCAGCTCGGTGCCGAGGGCGTCTTCGTCGGCTCCGGGATCTTCAAGTCCGGCGACCCGGCCAAGCGCGCCGCCGCCATCGTGAAGGCCACCACCTTCTACGACGACCCGAAGATCATCGCGGACGCCTCCCGGAACCTGGGCGAGGCCATGGTCGGCATCAACTGCGACACGCTGCCCGAGGCCGAGCGCTACGCCAACCGCGGCTGGTAGTCACCGATGAACGACACCCCTGTGATCGGAGTCCTGGCCCTCCAGGGCGACGTACGGGAACACCTGATCGCCCTGGCCTCGGCGGACGCCCTGGCCAGGCCGGTCCGGCGCCCCGAGGAGCTGGCCGAGGTGGACGGCCTGGTCCTGCCCGGCGGCGAGTCCACCACCATGTCCAAGCTGGCCGCCCTCTTCGGCATGCTGGACCCCCTGCGCGAGCGGATCGCGGCCGGGATGCCGGTGTACGGCACCTGCGCCGGGATGATCCTGCTCGCCAACAAGATCCTCGACCCCCGGTCCGGCCAGGAGACGCTGGGCGGCATCGACATGATCGTGCGCCGTAACGCTTTCGGGCGGCAGAACGAGTCCTTCGAGGCGTCCGTCGACGTCGCCGGGATCGACGGCGGGCCGGTCGAGGGTGTCTTCATCCGGGCCCCCTGGGTCGAGTCGGTGGGCGCAGGCGCGAAGGTGATCGCGGAGCACGGCGGTCACATCGTGGCCGTACGCCAGCACAACGCCCTCGCCACCTCGTTCCACCCGGAACTGACCGGGGATCACCGGCTCCACGCCTACTTCACCGAGATGGTGCGCGCGGCCGGGTGACTCGATCCCGGTAGGATCTCTCGGGTTCGTACGGAATTTGGTGACGCGAAGGAGAAGGCAGATGTCCGGCCACTCTAAATGGGCTACGACGAAGCACAAGAAGGCCGTGATTGACGCCAAGCGCGGCAAGCTCTTCGCGAAGCTGATCAAGAACATCGAGGTCGCGGCCCGCACCGGTGGTGTGGACCTGGAGGGCAACCCGACCCTCGTGGACGCGATCCAGAAGGCGAAGAAGAGTTCGGTCCCGAACAAGAACATCGACTCCGCGGTCAAGCGCGGTGGCGGTCTTGAGGCGGGCGGTGTCGACTACCAGACGATCATGTACGAGGGCTATGGCCCCAACGGTGTCGCGGTGCTCATCGAGTGCCTCACCGACAACCGCAACCGTGCCGCGTCCGACGTACGGGTCGCCATGACCCGCAACGGCGGCTCGATGGCCGACCCGGGTTCCGTCTCGTACCTCTTCCACCGCAAGGGCGTCGTCATCGTCCCCAAGGGCGAGCTGGCCGAGGACGACGTGCTCGGTGCCGTTCTCGAAGCGGGCGCCGAGGAGGTCAACGACCTCGGCGACTCCTTCGAGGTCGTCAGCGAGGCCACCGACATGGTCGCGGTCCGTACCGCGCTCCAGGAGGCGGGCATCGACTACGACTCGGCCGAGGCCAACTTCCTGCCCACCATGCAGGTCGACCTGGACGAAGAGGGCGCCCGCAAGATCTTCAAGCTGATCGACGCGCTGGAGGACAGCGACGACGTGCAGAACGTCTTCGCCAACTTCGACGTCAGCGACGAGGTCATGGCGAAGGTCGACGCCTGAGCCGCGTCTGACGCAGCTGTTGCGGACGGGCCGGCGGGGGGACACACCCTCCGCCGGCCCGCCGCATTGTCGGCGCCGACCGATAGCCTGCTGAAACAGTGGAACAGTTGACCGATCGGCAGGGAGGGGCGACCGTGCGCGTGCTCGGCGTGGACCCGGGACTGACCAGGTGCGGGGTCGGCGTGGTCGAGGGCGTCGCGGGCCGCCCGCTCACCATGCTCGGCGTGGGCGTCGTGCGCACCCCCGCCGACGCGGAGCTCGGCCAACGCCTGGTCGCCGTCGAGCGCGGCATCGAGGAATGGCTGGACGAGCACCGCCCCGACTGCGTCGCCGTGGAACGGGTCTTCGCCCAGCACAACGTGCGTACGGTGATGGGCACCGCCCAGGCCAGCGCCGTCGCCATGCTCTGTGCGGCCCGGCGCGGCCTCCCCGTAGCCCTGCACACCCCCAGCGAGGTCAAGGCCGCCGTCTCCGGCAGCGGACGCGCCGACAAGGCGCAGGTGGGAGCCATGGTGACCCGGCTCCTGCGACTGGACGCCCCGCCCAAGCCGGCCGACGCCGCGGACGCCCTGGCGCTCGCCATCTGCCACATCTGGCGCGCCCCCGCCCTCAACCGCCTCCAGCAGGCGCACGCGGCGGCCGCCGCCCGCACCCCGCGCGTCCCGCGCACCGCAGTCCCGCCCGTCCGGAAGGTCCCCCGATGATCGCCTTCGTCACCGGCCCCGTCGCCGCGCTCGCCCCGACCACGGCCGTCATCGAGGTCGGCGGCATCGGCATGGCCGTCCAGTGCGCCCCGAACACCTTGGCCACCCTGCGCATCGGCCAGGAGGCCAGGCTCGCCACCTCACTCGTCGTCCGCGAGGACTCGCTGACCCTCTACGGCTTCGCCGACGACGACGAGCGGCAGGTCTTCGAGCTCCTCCAGACCGCCAGCGGCGTCGGCCCCCGGCTCGCCCAGGCCATGCTGGCCACGCACACCCCGGACGCCCTGCGGCTCGCCGTGGCCACCGGCGACGAGAAGGCGCTCACCGCCGTCTCCGGCATCGGCAAGAAGGGCGCCCAGAAGCTCCTGCTGGAACTGAAGGACCGGCTCGGCGAACCGATCGGCACCCACGCCCCCGGCCAGGGCATCGGCGCCGCCGTCTCCGCCTCCTGGCGCGACCAGCTCCAGGCCGCCCTGATCGGCCTCGGCTACGCCACCCGCGAGGCCGACGAGGCGGTCGCCGCCGTCGCGCCCCAGGCCGAGGAAGCCCTCGCCGCCGGGGGCCAGGCACCCGTGCCGCAGCTGCTGCGCGCCGCCCTGCAGACCCTCAACCGGGCGCGCTGAGCGGCACGGGCCCCCTTCTCCGCCCGGCCGGCCACCCCCGGCCCGGGCACCGATACATCCGAGGCGGACAGACGAGATGAACTGGGACGACACCGGAGCCGGCATGGACGACCGGCTGGACGAGCGGCTGGTCGACGCCGGCGCGGACGGCGACGACACCGCGGTCGAGGCCGCGCTGCGCCCCAAGGACCTCGACGAGTTCGTCGGCCAGGAAAGGGTCCGCGAACAGCTCGACCTGGTCCTCAAGGCCGCCCGCGCCCGCGGCGCCACCGCCGACCACGTCCTGCTCTCCGGTGCGCCCGGTCTCGGCAAGACCACCCTCTCCATGATCATCGCGGCGGAGATGAACGCCCCGATCCGGATCACCTCGGGCCCCGCCATCCAGCACGCCGGCGACCTCGCGGCGATCCTCTCCTCGCTCCAGGAGGGCGAGGTGCTGTTCCTGGACGAGATCCACCGCATGTCCCGGCCCGCCGAGGAGATGCTGTACATGGCCATGGAGGACTTCCGG
The DNA here is from genome assembly GCF_045206345.1 of Streptomyces sp. NBC_00209. NCBI lineage: Bacteria > Bacillati > Actinomycetota > Actinomycetes > Kitasatosporales > Streptomycetaceae > Streptomyces > Streptomyces sp. NBC_00209. The sequence continues at coordinate 6,036,166 of NZ_CP108121.1, forward strand.
GTCGATGTCATCGTCGGCAAGGGCCCCGGCGCCACCGCGATCCCGCTGGAGCTGCCCCCCTTCACGCTGGTCGGCGCCACCACCCGGGCCGGCCTGCTGCCGCCCCCGCTGCGCGACCGCTTCGGCTTCACCGGGCACATGGAGTTCTACGCCCCCGCCGAGCTGGAACGGGTGCTCCACCGCTCCGCCCGCCTGCTCGACGTCGAGCTGGACGCCGAGGGCGCCGCCGAGATCGCCGGGCGCTCCCGGGGCACGCCCCGCATCGCCAACCGGCTGCTGCGCCGCGTGCGGGACTACGCCCAGGTCAAGGCCGACGGCCGGATCGACCGGGAGGTCGCGTCGGCGGCCCTCGGGGTGTACGAGGTCGACGCCCGGGGGCTGGACCGGCTGGACCGGGCGGTGCTCGGGGCGCTGCTCAAGCTGTTCGGCGGCGGTCCGGTGGGCCTGTCCACGCTCGCGGTCGCCGTGGGGGAGGAGCGCGAGACGGTCGAGGAGGTCGCCGAGCCCTTCCTCGTACGGGAAGGACTGCTGGCCAGGACGCCGCGCGGACGGGTCGCCACCCCGGCCGCCTGGGCCCACCTGGGACTGGTCCCGCCGCAGCACGGCGTAACGGGACAACAGGGCTTGTTCGGGGCGTGATGCATCACAGGTTGACCGCAAGCGGAACCACGGTGCCATGCTGGGCGTTGTTCCATCGATGCGGACTCGCTTAGACTCCGCCGATGCCGCCCGTAACGGGTCGGTGTATCCACCCCCGTAGACCAGGCCGTTCTTCAGTGCGGTCGTGCGAAGGAAACTCGTCCCGTGAATGTGTCCCTTCTCCTCCCCTTCATCGTGCTCATCGGGGCCATGTTCCTGATGACGCGGTCCGCCAAGAAGAAGCAGGCCGCGGCCGCTGCCATGCGCAACGAGATGCAGCCCGGCACCGGCGTCCGCACGATCGGGGGCATGTACGCCACCGTCAAGGAACTGAACGACGACTCGGTCCTCCTTGAGGTCGCCCCCGGCGTCCACGCCGTGTACGCGAAGAACGCGATCGGCGCCGTCCTGGACGACGCGGAGTACAACCGCATCGTGCACGGCGACGACCCGGAGCTCGACGCCGACGACGCGGTAGTGCCCGACGACGCCTCCTCGCTGACCGAAGCCGACGACGACGCGAAGACCGACCTGGTCAAGAAGACCGACTCGGACGACGACGTCGACACCGACGCCGAGGCCGCGGACGACAAGAAGTCCGAGGGCAAGGCCGACGGCGAGGCCGACGCGAAGTAGCACACCCGCGACCCGGGGATGCCGTGAGCCCACAGGCGTCCGGCCCCCGGTGCGTGAGTGCCTTCGCGGGGGCGGGTCCCCACTTAACTTCGTGGCCGCTTGGGCGCATACCCGGCGCGGGGCGGTTGGACAGGGAGAATCAACAAGGTGGCAGCACCGAAGAAGGGCCGAGGCGCGGCCGGCGGTCAGGGGAACCCAGTGCGTTCCCTGGCGCTGATCCTGATCGCCATGGTCGCCCTCACGGGCGGGATGTTCCTGGCCCACCAGCCGACGCCGCGACTCGGCATCGACCTGGCGGGCGGCACCTCCATCACGCTGGAGGCCAAGGCCGAGCCGGGCCAGGAAAAGGCGATCAACAAGACCAACATGGACACCGCGGTCGACATCATGAACCGCCGTGTCAACGGTCTCGGGGTCAGTGAGGCCGAGGTCCAGACCCAGGGCAACAGAAACATCATCGTCAACATCCCCAAGGGCACGAACTCCGCCCAGGCCCGGGAGCAGGTCGGCACCACCGCCAAGCTGTACTTCCGGCCGGTGCTGACCGTCGCCCCGGGCACCACCACCCCGGACCCCAGCGCCTCGCCCTCCGGCAAGGCCAGCACCTCGCCCTCGCCGAAGGCGTCCGCCTCCGAGAAGGCGACGGACGGCGACAAGGCCGCCAGCCCCTCGGACAAGCCGTCCGCGTCCGCCACCACCCAGGGCCGCGCGGTCACCGGCGCCCTGAAGGCCGACTCCTCGCCGTCGCCGAAGGCCAGCAGCACGCCCGAGGCCGCCGCGTCCCCGTCCGCCGAGGACCAGGCCGCCGCCGCCAAGCTCCAGAAGCAGTTCGAGTCGCTCGACTGCTCCAGCAAGGCGTCCCGCTCCAAGGCAGCCCAGGGCAGCAAGGCCGGCGACACCGTCGTGGCCTGCAGCCAAGAGGGCGACATGAAGTACGTGCTCGGCCCGGCCGAGGTCTCCGGCACCGAGGTCAAGACCGCCAAGGCCGCCTTCGACCAGCAGCGCGGCATGTGGATCGTCCAGATGGAGTTCAGCGGCAAGGGCTCCAAGCAGTTCCAGACGATCACCAAGAAGCTCTCCACGCAGCAGGAGCCGCAGAACCAGTTCGCCATCGCGCTGGACGGCGAGGTCGTCTCCGCCCCCCGCGTCAGCGAGCAGCTGAGCGGCAGCGCCGAGATCTCCGGCAGCTTCAACCAGGAGTCCGCCGAGGCCCTGGCCAACCAGCTCTCCTACGGTGCGCTCCCGCTCTCCTTCAAGGAGCAGAGCGTCACCACCGTCACCGCCGCGCTCGGCGGCGAGCAGCTGAAGGCCGGGCTCATCGCCGGCGCCATCGGCCTCGCCCTCGTGGTCATCTACCTGGTGGCCTACTACCGCGGTCTGGCGTTCATCGCCCTGCTCAGCCTCCTGGTCTCCGGCATCCTCAGCTACACGATCATGTCGCTGCTCGGCCCGGCCATCGGCTTCGCGCTGAACCTGCCGGCCGTCTGCGGTGCCATCGTGGCCATCGGTATCACCGCCGACTCCTTCATCGTGTACTTCGAACGCGTACGGGACGAGATCCGCGAGGGCCGTACGCTGCGCCCCGCCGTGGAACGCGGCTGGCCGCGCGCCCGGCGCACCATCCTGGTCTCCGACTTCGTGTCGTTCCTCGCCGCCGCCGTGCTCTTCGTGGTGACCGTCGGCAAGGTCCAGGGCTTCGCGTTCACGCTGGGTCTCACCACCCTGCTCGACGTCGTCGTGGTCTTCTTCTTCACCAAGCCGCTCATGACGCTCATGGCCCGCAAGAAGTTCTTCGCCGGCGGCCACCCGTGGTCCGGCCTGGACCCGAAGCGCCTCGGCGCCAAGCCGCCGCTGCGCCGTTCCCGTCGTGTCAACGCCCCCACCGAACCGAAGGAGGCGTGAGATGTCGCGACTCGGGAATCTCGGCGCCCGTCTCTACCGAGGCGAGGTCGGCTACGACTTCATCGGCAAGCGCAAGATCTGGTACGGCGTCTCCGTCCTGATCACCATCACAGCCATCCTCGGCCTGGTGGTCAGCGGTCTGAACATGGGCATCGAGTTCAAGGGCGGTGCCGTCTTCACCACCCCGAAGACGAGCGTGTCCGTCTCCGAGGCGGAGGACCTGGCGTCCGACGCCTCCGGACACCAGGCCATCGTCCAGAAGCTCGGCAACGGCGGTCTGCGCATCCAGATCACCGAGGTCGACACCGCGAAGTCCGACCAGATCCAGGACAAGCTCGCCAAGGACCTCGACGTCCCGCGCGAGAAGATCGCGGCCGACCTCGTCGGTCCCAGCTGGGGCGAGCAGATCGCCAACAAGGCGTGGACCGGCCTCGGCGTCTTCATGGTCCTGGTCGTGATCTACCTGGCCATCGCCTTCGAGTGGCGGATGGCGGTGGCGGCCCTCGTCGCGCTGATCCACGACATCACCATCACGGTCGGTGTCTACGCCCTGGTCGGCTTCGAGGTCACCCCGGGCACCGTGATCGGTCTGCTGACCATCCTCGGTTACTCCCTCTACGACACGGTCGTCGTCTTCGACAGCCTCAAGGAGGGCACGAAGGGGATCACCAAGCAGAACCGGTGGACGTACAGCGACATCGCCAACCGCTCCATCAACAGCACGCTGGTCCGCTCGATCAACACCACCGTCGTCGCCCTGCTGCCGGTCGCCGGTCTGCTGTTCATCGGCGGCGGCGTCCTCGGCGCCGGCATGCTGAACGACATCTCGCTCGCCCTCTTCGTCGGCCTCGCGGCCGGTGCGTACTCCTCGATCTTCATCGCCACCCCGCTGGTCGCCGACCTCAAGGAACGCGAGCCGCAGATGAAGGCCCTCAAGAAGCGGGTCCTCGCCAAGCGCGCGGCCGCCGCCGCCAAGGGCGAGACCGAGGAGGACGACCGGGACGAGGGCGACTACGAGGACGCCGCGCCCGCCGGTGCGGTCGTCGGACAGCGCCGGCAGCAGCCGAGGGGCCACGGCCGGACCCCGGGGAAGCACTGATGACCAGCACCACCGAGAGCACCAGGGAGCTGCTGCTCAGCCGCATCCGTGACGTGGCGGACTACCCGAAGCCGGGCGTGATGTTCAAGGACATCACTCCGCTGCTCGCGGACCCGGTCGCTTTCACGGCGCTCACCGACGCCCTCGCGGAGCTGTGCCTGCGGCACGGTGCCACGAAGATCGTCGGCCTGGAGGCCCGCGGCTTCATCCTGGCCGCGCCCGTCGCGATCCGGGCCGGCCTCGGCTTCGTACCGGTCCGCAAGGCCGGGAAGCTGCCGGGGGCCACGCTCAGCCAGGCGTACGAGCTGGAGTACGGCACCGCCGAGATCGAGATCCACGCGGAGGACCTGTCCGCCGACGACCGGATCATGGTCATCGACGACGTGCTCGCCACCGGCGGCACCGCCGACGCGTCCCTGGAGCTCATCCGCCGGGCCGGCGCCCAGGTCGCCGGGGTCGCCGTCCTCATGGAGCTCGGCTTCCTGGCCGGCCGGGCCCGCCTGGCCGACAGCCTGCGCGGGGCCCCGCTGGAGGCCCTGATCACGGTCTGAGGACCTGCCGCACCGACGCCGACGGGCACCCGGGAACAACCGGGTGCCCGTCGGCGTTGTCAGGGCTCTCACGGTCCCCGGGGGAGGACCGGCCGCCGGGTCGTTACGATGGCCCTTCCGGGTGTGTCCGGATCCGCACGAGGAGCGCTCTTGCCAGACGAGGCCCAGCCAGTCGCCGCCCCGCAGCCCGACAAGCCCGGGGGCGCCTCCGACACGCCCGCGGAGCAGCAGCCCGCGGAGAAGCCGAAGCCTCCGGCGCCCCAGCCCGGCACGGGCCCGGCGCCCGCCGAGGCCAACGGCCCCGCGCCCGCTTCCCCCGCCCAGCCGGCCGCGCCTGCTCCGACCGCGCCCAAGCCCCCCGCGAAGCCCGCCGCCGGGTCCACCTCGCCCACCGGCCCGGCCTCCCGCTCCGGCGGCTCCTCCAACCGCGTCCGGGCCCGCCTCGCCCGGCTCGGCGTCCAGCGCTCCAGCCCGTACAACCCGGTCCTCGAACCGCTGCTGCGGATCGTCCGCGGCAACGACGCCAAGACCGAGACCTCCACGCTGCGCCAGATCGAGCGGGCCTACCAGGTCGCCGAGCGCTGGCACCGCGGCCAGAAGCGCAAGAGCGGCGACCCGTACATCACGCACCCGCTCGCCGTGACGACGATCCTCGCCGAGCTGGGTATGGATCCGGCCACCCTGATGGCCGGGCTGCTGCACGACACGGTCGAGGACACCGAATACGGCCTGGACACCCTGCGCCGCGACTTCGGGGACCAGGTCGCCCTGCTGGTCGACGGCGTCACCAAGCTGGACAAGGTCAAGTTCGGCGAGGCCGCGCAGGCCGAGACCGTGCGCAAGATGGTCGTCGCCATGGCCAAGGACCCGCGCGTCCTGGTCATCAAGCTCGCCGACCGGCTGCACAACATGCGCACCATGCGGTATCTCAAGCGGGAGAAGCAGGAGAAGAAGGCCCGCGAGACGCTGGAGATCTACGCCCCGCTTGCCCACCGGCTGGGCATGAACACCATCAAGTGGGAGCTGGAGGACCTCGCCTTCGCGATCCTCTACCCCAAGATGTACGACGAGATCGTGCGGCTGGTCGCCGAGCGCGCGCCCAAGCGCGACGAATACCTCGCCGTCGTCACCGACGAGGTCCAGGCCGACCTGCGCGCCGCCCGGATCAAGGCCACCGTCACCGGACGGCCCAAGCACTACTACAGCGTCTACCAGAAGATGATCGTGCGGGGCCGCGACTTCGCCGAGATCTACGACCTGGTGGGCATCCGCGTCCTCGTGGACACCGTCCGCGACTGCTACGCGGCGCTCGGCACCGTGCACGCGCGATGGAATCCGGTCCCCGGCCGGTTCAAGGACTACATCGCGATGCCCAAGTTCAACATGTACCAGTCGCTGCACACCACGGTGATCGGCCCCAGCGGCAAGCCCGTCGAGCTCCAGATCCGTACGTTCGACATGCACCGCCGCGCCGAGTACGGCATCGCCGCGCACTGGAAGTACAAGCAGGAGGCGGTCGCGGGCGCCTCCAAGGTCCGCACCGACGTCCCCAAGAACACCGGGCGCGGCCAGGACACCGTCAACGACATGGCGTGGCTCCGCCAGCTCCTGGACTGGCAGAAGGAGACCGAGGACCCCAGCGAGTTCCTGGAGTCCCTGCGCTTCGACCTCTCGCGCAACGAGGTCTTCGTCTTCACGCCCAAGGGCGACGTCATAGCGCTGCCGGCCGGGGCCACCCCGGTCGACTTCGCGTACGCCGTCCACACGGAGGTCGGCCACCGCACGATAGGAGCACGGGTCAACGGCCGGCTCGTGCCGTTGGAGTCCACGCTCGACAACGGCGACCTGGTCGAGGTCTTCACCTCCAAGGCGGCCGGTGCCGGGCCCTCCCGCGACTGGCTGGGCTTCGTCAAGTCGCCCCGGGCCCGCAACAAGATCCGCGCCTGGTTCTCCAAGGAGCGCCGCGACGAGGCGATCGAGCAGGGCAAGGACGCCATCGCGCGGGCCATGCGCAAGCAGAACCTGCCGATCCAGCGCATCCTGACCGGCGACTCGCTGGTCACCCTGGCGCACGAGATGCGCTATCCCGACATCTCGTCGCTGTACGCCGCGATCGGCGAGAGCCACGTAACCGCCGCGGGCGTCGTGCAGAAGCTGGTCCAGGCCCTCGGCGGTGAGGACGCGGCCAACGAGGACCTGGAGGAGAGCACCCCGCCCTCCCGCAGCCGCACCAAGCGCCGCTCCAACGCCGACCCCGGAGTCGTCGTCAAGGGCGTGGACGACGTCTGGGTCAAGCTCGCCCGCTGTTGCACCCCCGTGCCGGGCGACCCCATCATCGGCTTCGTCACCCGGGGCAGCGGCGTCTCCGTGCACCGCGCGGACTGCGTGAACGTCGACTCGCTCTCGCAGCAGCCGGAACGGATCCTGGAGGTCGAGTGGGCGCCCACCCAGTCCTCGGTCTTCCTGGTCGCCATCCAGGTCGAGGCCCTGGACCGCTCCCGGCTCCTGTCGGACGTCACCCGGGTCCTCTCGGACCAGCACGTCAACATCCTGTCCGCCGCCGTCCAGACGTCCCGGGACCGGGTGGCCACCTCGCGCTTCACCTTCGAGATGGGCGACCCGAAGCACCTCGGCCACGTCCTGAAGGCGGTACGGGGCGTGGAGGGCGTCTACGACGTCTACCGGGTGACCTCGGCCCGCCGGCCGTAGCACGCATACGAAGAGGGGCCCTTCCGCGCGGTGCGGAAGGGCCCCTCTCATGAAGCACGGGCGGAGGATCAGCCGCCGAACTCCTCCAGGCCCTTGAGCGCCTGGTCGAGCAGGGCCTGCCGGCCCTCCAGCTCACGGGCCAGCTTGTCCGCACGGGCGTTGTTGCCCGAGGCGCGGGCCGCGTCGATCTGGCCGCGCAGCTTGTCCACGGCCGCCTGGAGCTGCCCGGTCAGACCCGCGGCGCGGGCCCGCGCCTCCGGGTTCGTCCGGCGCCACTCGGCCTCCTCGGCCTCCTGGAGCACCCGCTCCACCGCCTGCATCCGCCCCTCGACCTTCGGACGGGCGTCACGCGGTACGTGGCCGATGGCCTCCCAGCGCTCGTTGATGCCCCGGAACGTGGCCCGGGCCGCCTTCAGGTCCCGTACCGGCACCAGCTTCTCGGCCTCGTCGGCGAGCTCCTCCTTCAGCTTGAGGTTCTCGCCCTGCTCCGCGTCGCGCTCCGCGAAGACGTCGCCCCGGGCGGCGAAGAAGACGTCCTGGGCACCGCGGAAACGGTTCCACAGCTCGTCCTCGGCCTCGCGCTGGGCGCGGCCCGCCGCCTTCCACTGGGTCATCAGGTCGCGGTAGCGGGCGGCCGTGGTCCCCCAGTCCGTGGACCCGGAGAGCCCCTCGGCCTCCGCGACCAGCTTCTCCTTGACCTTGCGGGCCTCCTCGCGCTGGGCGTCCAGCGAGGCGAAGTGGGCCTTGCGGCGCTTGGAGAACGCCGAGCGGGCGTGCGAGAAGCGGTGCCACAGCTCGTCGTCGGACTTGCGGTCGAGCCTGGGCAGGCCCTTCCACGTGTCCACGAGGGCGCGCAGCCGCTCGCCCGCGGAGCGCCACTGCTCGCTCTGCGCCAGCTCCTCGGCCTCGGTGACCAGGGCTTCCTTGGCGTGCTTCGCCTCGTCGGCCTGCTTCGCCTTCTGGGCCTTGCGCTCCTCGCGTCGCGAATCGACCGTCGCGACGAGCGCGTCCAGCCGCTTGCGCAGCGCGTCCAGATCGCCGACGGCGTGATGCTCGTCGACCTGGGTGCGCAGGTGCTCGATGGCGGTCGCCGCGTCCTTCGCGGACAGATCGGTGGTCTTCACCCGCCGTTCGAGGAGGCCGATCTCGACCACAATGCCCTCGTACTTGCGCTCGAAGTAGGCCAGGGCCTCCGCCGGTGAACCGGCCTGCCACGATCCGACAACCTGCTCGCCGTCGGCTGTACGCACGTACACGGTGCCCGTCTCATCGACACGGCCCCACGGGTCGCTGCTCACAGCGCCTCCTCCACCTGATGCCCGCGAGGGGATCACCCCCCTGGCATCGTCCACAGTTTCCTGGGGCGGGCACCGCCCGCCCTGCACGACGCCAATCTAGGCGACGGGCCGCCCGGCTGTCCGCACTCAGCACGGCCGGATTTATTCGCCACCGGGCGGGCCCGCCCCCTGTATCACTCCTTGTCGACGGTCAGCTTCGAGATGTTCACGGCCTTCTTCGGCGCCCCGTCGGGGCCGCCGCCGTCCACTCCGGCCTTGCCGACGGCCTGCACGGCCTTCAGCGACTTCGCGTCCATCGTGCCGAACGGCGTGTACGTGGGCGGCAGCTTGCTGTCCTTGTAGACCAGGAAGAACTGGCTGCCGCCGGTGTGCGCCTGGCCGGTATTGGCCATCGCCACCGTGCCCGCCGGGTACGTCACCGAGCCTTCCGCGCCCGCCTTGCCCAGCGCGGTCAGGTTCTCGTCGGGGATCGTGTAGCCCGGACCGCCGGTGCCGTCGCCCTTGGGGTCGCCGCACTGGAGAACGTAGATGTTCTCCGTGGTCAGCCGGTGGCACTTGGTGCCGTCGAAGAACTTCTTGTCGGCCAGCGACTTGAAGGAGTTCGTCGTGTGCGGGGTCTTCGACGCGTCCATGGTGAACGCGATGTCGCCCTGACTCGTCTTGAGCGACATCGTGTACGCGGCCTTCTTGTCGATCTTCATCGCAGGCTCGGGCTTCGCCTCCTCCGTGGGGGAGGGCGACGCCTCGGCCGACGGGCTCTGGCTCGCAGCCGCCGCATCCGTCTTGTCCTTGTCGTCGTCCCCGCTGGTGGCGAGGTACGTCGCGCCCGCGATGACCGCCACCACGGCGACCGCCGAGGTGATGGCGAGCGTCAGCCGCCTCGTACGCCGCCGCGCGTCCTCCCGGCGCCGCTGCTGCCGCTCGTACTTCTCCCGGGCGAGCTGCCGCCGCCGCTGATCGCTGGTGACCACCGGGTGTTCTCCTTGTACGTCGTGTGTTCGGGCCTGGGTCGCCCCGTACCGTATATGGGTTAGCTGTGGAATGAGGAGCGCCGGTAGGCTCTGAACTGCTGTGACCTCGCGGTCGCTCTTCCGCGTAGGACGACCAATTAAGGACGATCGTGCTGATTGCCGGGTTCCCCGCCGGGGCCTGGGGGACCAACTGTTACCTGGTCGCCCCCGCCGCGGGTGAGGAGTGCGTGATCATCGACCCGGGCCACCAGGCCGCCGCCGGAGTCGAGGAAACGCTGAGGAAGCATCGGCTCAAGCCCGTCGCCGTCGTCCTCACTCACGGCCACATCGACCACGTCGCCTCGGTCGTCCCGGTGTGCGGCGCGCACGACGTCCCGGCCTGGATCCACCCCGAGGACCGCTACATGATGAGCGACCCGGAGAAGGCGCTCGGCCGCTCCATCGGGATGCCGCTCATGGGCGAGCTGACGGTGGGGGAGCCGGACGACGTCCAGGAGCTGACCGACGGCGCCCGGCTGAGCCTCGCCGGCATGGAGTTCGGCGTCTCGCACGCGCCCGGCCATACCAAGGGGTCGGTGACGTTCAGGATGCCCGAGACCCCGGAGGTCCCCCCGGTCCTCTTCTCGGGCGACCTGCTCTTCGCCGGCTCCGTCGGACGCACCGACCTGCCCGGCGGCGACCACGCCGAGCTCCTTGAGTCGCTGGCCCGTGTGTGCCTGCCGCTCGATGACTCGACCGTGGTGCTGTCCGGCCACGGCCCCCAGACGACCATCGGCCGCGAGCGCGCCACCAACCCGTTTCTGCCCGGGATGACCGGTGTGGACGCGCCCCGACGAGGAATGTGACGAGAGCGATCGTGAGCACCTTCAAGGCCCCCAAGGGCACGTACGACCTGACCCCGCCGGACTCCGCGAAGTACCTGGCGGTGCGCGAGGCGATCGCCGCCCCGCTGAAGAACTCCGGCTACGGCTACATCGAGACCCCCGGCTTCGAGGACGTGGCCCTCTTCTCACGCGGTGTCGGCGAGTCCACCGACATCGTGACCAAGGAGATGTACACCCTCACCACCAAGGGCGGCTCCCAGCTCGCCCTGCGCCCCGAGGGCACCGCATCGGTGCTCCGCGCGGCCCTGGAGGCCAACCTCCACAAGCTGGGCAACCTGCCGGTCAAGCTCTGGTACTCCGGCTCGTACTACCGCTACGAGCGCCCGCAGAAGGGCCGCTACCGCCACTTCTCGCAGGTCGGGGCGGAGGCCATCGGCGCCGAGGACCCGGCGCTCGACGCCGAGCTGATCATCCTCGCCGACCAGGCGTACCGCGCGCTGGGCCTGCGCGAGTTCCGGATCCTGCTGAACTCGCTGGGCGACAAGGAGTGCCGCCCCGTCTACCGGGACGCGCTCCAGGACTTCCTGCGCGAGCTGGACCTGGACGAGGAGACCCGCCGGCGCATCGAGATCAACCCGCTGCGCGTCCTGGACGACAAGCGCCCCGAGGTCCAGAAGCAGCTCACCGGCGCCCCGGTGCTGCGCGACTTCCTCTGCGACGCGTGCAAGGCGTACCACGAGCAGGTCCGCGACCTGCTCAACGAGGCCGGTGTGATCTACGAGGACGACGAGAAGCTGGTCCGCGGCCTGGACTACTACACGCGCACCACCTTCGAGTTCGTCCACGACGGGCTCGGCTCGCAGTCGGCGGTGGGGGGCGGCGGCCGCTACGACGGGCTCTCCGAGATGATCGGCGGCCCGGCGCTCCCGTCGGTCGGCTGGGCGCTCGGCGTGGACCGCACGGTCCTCGCCCTGGAGGCCGAGGGCATCGAGCTGGACCTGCCCTCCGCCACCAGCGTCTTCGCGGTCCCGCTCGGCGAAGAGGCCCGCCGGGTCCTGTTCGGCGTCGTCACGCGGCTGCGCCGGGAGGGAGTGGCCGCGGACTTCGCGTTCGGCGGCCGGGGGCTGAAGGGCGCGATGAAGAGCGCCAACCGCTCGGGCGCCCGGTTCACGATCGTGGCCGGCGAGCGCGACCTGGCCGAGGGCCACGTCCAGCTCAAGGACATGGAGTCCGGCGAGCAGACGCCGGTCCCCGTCTCCGACGTGGTCGAGACGGTCCGCGCGCGCCTCGCCTGAGACGTTGACGCCGGGGGCGGTGCTCCCGCCCCCGGCGTCAACGCGGTGCGCGCGGATTCATCCCGCACGGTGATTCCGTCCGTGCGGGATGTGACGGCGGGGGAGGGGGCGCGAGGGGCCTGCTGGCCCTCGTCGTGGCTGCGGGGCCCGGGATCCGCTCCGGGACGAGCCCGCTCGGGTGCGTACGTCTTTATGTGCATCGAACGGAAGAGCGGCCGGGCCGTGCGGCACAATGACCCTGCCCCAGCAGGCTACTCAGTGACGGAAACGGCGATATGACGACTGCAGCGGTTGACCATCCCTCCTCCGACCAGGACGAGAGGGGCGGGAAGCGGACCATCGGCGGCAGCCGCGCGCTGGCCATCCTGCTCATGATCACGGGCGCCGCCGGAACACTCGCCGCATGGGTCATCACGCTCGACAAGCTCAAGATGATGGAGGACCCCTCCTTCGTCCCCGGGTGCAGCCTCAACCCCGTGGTCGCCTGCGGCAACATCATGAAGAGCGAGCAGGCGTCCGCCTTCGGCTTCCCCAACCCCTGGCTCGGCATGGTCACCTACCCGGTGATCATCGCCATCGGCCTGGCCATCCTCGCCGGAGCCCGCTTCCGCCCGTGGTACTGGCTCGGCATGAACGCGGGCACGCTGTTCGGCGTCGGCTTCTGCACCTGGCTCCAGTACCAGTCGCTGTACAACATCAACTCGCTGTGCCTGTGGTGCTGCCTGGCCTGGGTCGCCACCATCCTCATGTTCTGCTACGTCACCACGCACAACATCCGGCACCGGATCATCCCCGCGCCCTCCTGGCTGCGCAACGGCCTCACCGAGTTCCACTGGGTGCCCCCGGTGCTCTGGATCGGCATCATCGGCATGCTGATCCTGACCCGCTGGTGGGACTTCTGGACCAGCTGACCGCCGCCGTAGCGCCGGGCCGGACCACCGGCCCGGCCGCGTTGTCAGTGCGGTGACATAGGCTTCGAGACGTGGAGCCCGACCTCTTTACCGCCGCTGCCGAAGACCGGCAGGAGAAGGATCCGTCCAGCAGTCCGCTGGCCGTCCGGATGCGTCCCCGTACGCTGGACGAGGTCGTCGGCCAGCAGCATCTGCTCAAGCCCGGCTCGCCCCTGCGCCGCCTGGTCGGGGAGAGCGGCGGCGGACCGGCCGGCCCCTCCTCGGTCATCCTCTGGGGCCCGCCCGGGACCGGCAAGACCACCCTCGCGTACGTGGTCAGCAAGGCGACGAACAAGCGATTCGTGGAGCTCTCCGCGATCACCGCGGGCGTCAAGGAAGTCCGCGCCGTGATCGAGGGCGCCCGCCGCGCCACCGGGGGCTACGGCAAGGAGACCGTCCTCTTCCTGGACGAGATCCACCGCTTCTCCAAGGCCCAGCAGGACTCCCTGCTCCCCGCCGTCGAGAACCGCTGGGTCACCCTGATCGCCGCGACCACGGAGAACCCGCACTTCACGATCATCTCCCCGCTTCACTCGCGCTCGCTGCTGCTCACGCTGGAGCCCCTGACCGACGACGACCTGCGGGGCCTGCTGCGCCGCGCCCTCACCGACGAGCGCGGGCTCGGCGGAGCGGTGAGCCTCCCGGAGGACGCCGAGGAGCATCTGCTGCGCATCGCCGGGGGCGACGCCCGCCGCGCGCTGACCGCCCTGGAGGCCGCCGCCGGGGCCGCGCTGTCCAAGCAGGAGGAGGAGATCACACTCCTCACCCTGGAGGAGACCGTCGACCGGGCGGCCGTGAAGTACGACCGGGACGGCGACCAGCACTACGACGTGGCCAGCGCCCTGATCAAGTCGATCCGGGGCTCCGACGTCGACGCGGCCCTGCACTACCTGGCCCGCATGATCGAGGCGGGGGAGGACCCGCGCTTCATCGCCCGGCGGCTGATGATCTCGGCCAGTGAGGACATCGGCCTCGCCGACCCCACGGCGCTGCCCACCGCGGTCGCGGCCGCCCAGGCGGTGGCCCTGATCGGCTTTCCCGAGGCGGCGCTCACCCTCAGCCACGCCACCATCGCCCTGGCCCTCGCCCCCAAGTCCAACGCGGCGACGCTGGCGATCTCCGCCGCCCGCGAGGACATCCGCAAGGGGCTGGCCGGCCCGGTTCCGGCCCATCTGCGCGACGGCCACTACAAGGGCGCGGCCAAGCTGGGCCACGCCCAGGGCTACGTCTACCCGCACGACGTGCCCGGCGGCATCGCCGCCCAGCAGTACGCGCCGGACGCGGTGAGCGACAAGCAGTACTACCGCCCCACCCGCTACGGCGCCGAGGCGCGGTACGCGGACGTGGTGGACCGGGTCAGGGAGCGGCTGGGCCGGACGGACGGCGAGGACGGGACGGGCGCGGCCTGAGTCCGTGCCCGGCGGGCGTCCGGGGCGCGCTCCTCAGTGACCCGCGGCCGCGAAGAGCGTGTGCATGGCGTGGCTGAGCTCCACCACGTCCCGCACCGGCTCGGGGAACTCGAAGCGGGCGTCGAAGCAGCCGCCCTCCTGCTCGCAGAAGCGCACCCGCAGCCCGAACCGGTCGAGCACCAGCGGCACCACGGCCGGCCGGTGCTCGGGGCAGGAGCACACGGCCCGCTCGCCGAGCAGCTCGCACAGCGACGCCAGCTCCTCCGTGTGCGACGAGTAGAGGTGCTGGAGCAGTTCGGCCTCGTGGAGGGCGAGCGGGTCGGGGGCGGCATCGCGGAAGCTCTCGGCCTCTACGCCCTCCACGCCCCAGAGGTCGTCGATGTGCGCTTCGTCCGTCTCCAGGCGGAGCATCATCCGGCCGGGGCCCGCCATCCCGGGCACGGCGGTCAGCCAGCCGCTGACCCGGGCCCGGCCCCGGATCCGGTGGGGTACCGAGACCGGGGCGACGTCCGTGATCTCCAGCACGGCCGGCAGCTCGTCGTCCTGGGCGTGCGTCGCGGCCCGTACGGACGGGGAGTCCGCGGGGAATTCCAGGAACAGGTCGCCGTCCGGGCCCACGCCCCGGGACAGCGGCATGAGCTGGTCCGAGCCCGCGGTTTCGAGCCCGGGAACGAGCAGTACCGCGGAGCAGGTACTCTGTACGAGAGTTCGTGTGCGCTCGGCTGCTGACGGCATCCGTGTGACTTCAAGCCCGCTGGGACGCGGCTGACCACGATCTGATCGGTCCTCCGTCATCTCGACGCCTTCAGGCGCGTCGATGCTGTCTGTGCTGTCCGTGACGTGTGTGGTGTTCCCAGGGCGAGACATGCGATCTCCTTGAGTAAGGTGAGCCTAACCTAACCTACAACGGAGGTCTGGAGAACGTGCCTAATCAGTCGCGTCCCAAGGTCAAGAAGAGCCGCGCGCTCGGCATCGCGCTGACGCCGAAGGCGGTCAAGTACTTCGAGGCCCGCCCCTACCCGCCGGGTGAGCACGGCCGCGGCCGCAAGCAGAACTCGGACTACAAGGTCCGTCTGCTCGAGAAGCAGCGTCTGCGCGCGCAGTACGACATCAGCGAGCGCCAGATGGCGCGTGCCTACGACCGCGCCAAGAAGGCCGAGGGCAAGACGGGCGAGGCGCTCGTCGTCGAGCTCGAGCGTCGCCTCGACGCCCTGGTCCTGCGCTCGGGTATCGCCAAGACGATCTACCAGGCCCGCCAGATGGTCGTCCACGGCCACATCGAGGTCAACGGTGGCAAGGTCGACAAGCCGTCGTTCCGCGTCCGTCCGGACGACATCGTCATGGTCCGCGAGCGCAGCCGCGAGAAGTACCCCTTCCAGGTGGCCCGCGAGGGTGGTTACGACACCGACGGTGAGACCCCGCGCTACCTGCAGGTGAACCTGAAGGCCCTGGCCTTCCGCCTTGACCGGGACCCGAACCGCAAGGAAATCCCCGTGATCTGCGACGAGCAGCTCGTCGTCGAGTACTACGCCCGCTGATCCAGGCGTAGCCGCTCTTCACCGGCGCTCAGGCCCGCCCCTTCCCGGTCCCCGGGGAGGAGGCGGGCTTTCGCGTTCTCCCGCGCCAGCAGCGCCCGGGCGACCGCCGCGTCCGGCGCCAGCTCACCGCCCGCGCCGAGCGCCGCCGCGTACCGCGCCCCGCCCAGCTCCCGCAGCGCCAGCTCCTCGCAGCGGGCCCTCGGCGCCCCGTAGTACGCCGAGCCGAACAGCGGCAGCCCCACGGAGGGCCAGATCCGGTCGGCGGCCCCCTGGAGCAGCGCCGCCTCGGCCGCGTCCCCCTCGGTGACCGTGACCAGGGCCAGCAGTTCGAGGACCAGGACCGTGCCGAGCAGGTCGTGGAATCCGTGGCTGATGGCCAGCGATTCGAGGAGCAGCCCCCGGGCCCGCTCCGGGTCCCCCCGGTCCAGGGCGGCGTAGGCCAGGACGTACAGCGCGTAGCTCAGTGCCCACCGCTCGCCGTGGTCCTCGCAGATGTCCCGGACCTCCTCGCAGATCGCGACGGCCCGCTCCGCGTCCCCCAGGAAGCCGGTGGCCATGGCCAGTTCGACCTGGGCCATCAGGACGTTGCTGTTCAGCTCGCCCAGCTCCCGGTAGCGGGCGAGCGCGTCGTCCAGGAGCCCCCGGGCGCGCTCCATGTCGTCGGTGACCAGGGCCAGGCATCCGGTGCGGTGCACGGCGTACGCGGCGGCGGTGGCGTCACCCTCCGCCTCGGCCTCCTCCCGGCACTCCGTCAGCGCGGAGATCGCCCCCACCGGGTCCCCCTGGAGGACGGCCACGTATCCCAGCACCCACAGGGCCTTCAGCCGCGAGGAGTCGTACGGGGTCTCCTCCTCCAGTACGTGCTCCAGCCAGTGCCGGCCCTCCGAGAGGCGCCCGCAGCCGACCCACAGGAACCACAGCGTTCCCGCCAGGTACTGCGCCAGATGCACTTCCTGCGGGCTCTCCAGCGAGCACTCCATGGCCCGGCGCAGGTTCGGCAGTTCGCTCTCGGCCCGGGCCGCCACCTCCGCCTGCCGGGGGCTGAACCAGTCCAGCTCGCACCAGGTCGCGAGCCCCAGGAACCAGTCGCGGTGCCGCCGGCGCAGCCGGTCGGTGTCCCCGGTGGCGGCCAGCCACTCGGCGCCGTACTCGCGCACGGTGTCCAGCATCCGGTAGCGGGTGCCGGCGGGGGAGTCCTCGCGCAGCACCACGGACTGGGCCAGCAGCGCGGACAGCACGTCGAGCACCGAGTCGGCGGGGAGGTCGGGTCCGCTGCAGACGTACTCGACGGCCTCCAGGTCGAACTGCCCGGCGAAGACCGAGAGCCGGGCCCACAGCAGCCGCTGCGGCGGCGCGCACAGCTCATGGCTCCAGCCGATGGCCGTCCGCAGCGTCTGGTGCCGCTCCAGCGCGCCCCGGCTGCCCCCGGTCAGCAGCCGGAAGCGGTCGTCCAGCCGTTGCAGCACCTGCTCGGTCGACAGGGCCCGCAGCCGCCCCGCCGCAAGTTCCAGGGCCAGCGGGATCCCGTCGAGCCGGCGGCACAGCTCCCGGGCATGGGCGCGGCCGCGCTCGGTCAGCCGGAAGCCGGGGCGCACCCCGGCGGCCCGCTCGGCGAACAGCCGGAGCGCGTCCTCGTCGGTCATGGTCGCGAGCGGGTGGACGGCCTCGCCCGCCAGCTCCAGCGGCAGCCGGCCCGCCGCGAGGACCCGCAGCCGCGGGGCGCGGCGCAGCAGCTCCCGTACCAGCGCGGCGCAGTCGTCCACCAGGTGTTCGAAGCCGTCGATCACCAGCAGGAGGCCGCGGTCGGCGCAGTGTTCCAGGATCGCCGCGCGGGGCGGCCGGGCGGTGTGGTCGGTGAGGCCCAGCGCCTCGGCCACGGCGTGTTCCAGCAGCCCGGCGTCGTGGACGGCGGACAGCTCCACCAGCCACACCCCGTCGCAGTACCGTTTCTCCAACAGCGCCGCGGCTCTGGTGACCAGACGGGTCTTGCCGACCCCGCCCACCCCGGTCACGGTGACGAGCCGGGACTCGTCGAGGGAACGGGCGAGAGCGGCCAGCTCGCTGTCCCGGCCCACGAAGTCGTTCAGCTCGGCGGGCAGATTGCCCGGGTGCGGATGCGCGGCGGTGTCGTCGGCGGCGGCCGGGATACCGGAGTCGTCGGCGGGCGGAGAAGGGCGCTGAGGGCGTCGCATGAGACACGCAGAGTACTGGCTTGAAAGCGCTCCGTACAATCTCGTCGCCCAGATCCCCCGTTGCCCGCCCGGTCATGCGGTGCGGGGCGTGAGCCCCGGCGCGATAGGCTCGGGGGAAGGTGACGGGCCACCACGACGGCCCTCGCCGCAGAGCAAGAGAACAAGACAGAGACAGACGACAAGCCAGAGAGCGCGGTGCACTGTGTCCGGTGGCGAGGTGGCCGGGATCCTGGTGGCCGTCTTCTGGGCGATCCTGGTTTCGTTCCTCGCCGTCGTGCTGGTGAGGCTCGCGCAGACGCTCAGGGCGACCACCAAACTCGTGGCGGACGTGACCGAACAGGCCGTCCCCCTGCTGGCGGACGCCTCGGCGACCGTACGCTCCGCGCAGACCCAGCTCGACAAGGTCGACGCCATCGCGACGGACGTGCAGGAAGTCACCTCCAACGCCTCCGCGCTCTCCACCACGGTCGCCTCCACCTTCGGCGGCCCGCTGGTCAAGGTCGCCGCGTTCGGCTACGGGGTCCGGCAGGCCATCGGCCGCCGGTCCGCCCCCGAACCGGAGGCGCGGTCCCGGCGCTCGGTGATCGTCGGCCGGACCCTCCCGTCCGCGCGCGGCAGGAAGCGCGGCGGCCGAAATTCCCGCGGATCTAAGGACTGACGCAGCGATGTTCCGCCGTACGTTCTGGTTCACCGCCGGCGCAGCCGCCGGGGTATGGGCCACCACCAAGGTCAACCGGAAGATCAAGCAGCTGACCCCCGAAAGCCTCGCGGCGCAGGCCGCCGACAAGGCGATCGTGGCCGGTCACAAGCTCAAGGACTTCGCGCTGGACGTCCGCGAGGGCATGGTCAGGCGCGAGGCCGAACTCGGCGAGGCGCTGGGCCTCGAAGCGGCGGACCCCCGTGAACTGCCCGCGGCGCGCCGCCCGGCCGTCGAGGCGGCCGACGCGGACCCGGCCCCCGCCACGTACCGCAAGCTCCCCTACCACTCGTACAACCGGAATGAGGACCACTGATGGAGTCGGCAGAAATTCGTCGCCGCTGGCTGAGCTTCTACGAGGAGCGCGGTCACACCGTTGTCCCTTCGGCGTCGCTCATCGCGGACGACCCGACTCTGCTGCTGGTCCCCGCCGGCATGGTGCCGTTCAAGCCCTACTTCCTCGGTGAGGTCAAGCCGCCCGCGCCGCGCGTCACCAGCGTGCAGAAGTGCGTGCGTACGCCGGACATCGAAGAGGTCGGCAAGACCACCCGGCACGGCACCTTCTTCCAGATGTGCGGCAACTTCTCGTTCGGCGACTACTTCAAGGAAGGCGCCATCGAGTACGCCTGGGAGCTGCTGACCAGCTCCGTGGCGGACGGCGGCTTCGGGCTCGACCCCGAGCGCCTGTGGATCACCGTCTACCTGGACGACGACGAGGCCGAGGCCATCTGGCGCGACAAGATCGGCGTCCCGGCCGAGCGCATCCAGCGCCTGGGCAAGAAGGACAACTTCTGGTCCATGGGCGTCCCCGGCCCCTGCGGCCCGTGCTCCGAGATCAACTACGACCGGGGCCCCGAGTTCGGCGTCGAGGGCGGCCCGGCCGTCAACGACGAGCGGTACGTGGAGATCTGGAACCTGGTCTTCATGCAGTACGAGCGCGGCGCCGGCGACGGCAAGGACGACTTCCCGATCCTCGGCGACCTGCCCTCCAAGAACATCGACACCGGTCTCGGCCTCGAACGCCTCGCGATGATCCTGCAGGGCGTGCAGAACATGTACGAGACCGACACCCTGCGCGTCGTCATGGACCGCGCCACCGAGCTGACCGGCGTGCGTTACGGCGCCACCGACGCCACCGACGTCTCCCTGCGCGTGGTCGCCGACCACATCCGCACCTCCGTCATGCTCATCGGCGACGGCGTCACCCCCGGCAACGAGGGCCGCGGCTATGTGCTGCGCCGCATCATGCGCCGCGCCATCCGCAACATGCGCCTGATGGGCGCCACCGGCTCCGTCGTCCGCGAACTGGTCGATGTCGTGGTCGACACGATGGGCCGGCAGTATCCGGAGCTGATCACCGACCGCAAGCGCGTCGAGACCGTCGCGCTCGCGGAGGAGGCCGCCTTCCTCAAGGCCCTCAAGGGCGGCACCAACATCCTGGAGACCGCCGTCACCGAGACCAAGTCCGCCGGCGGCACGGTCCTCGCCGGCGACAAGGCGTTCCTGCTCCACGACACCTGGGGCTTCCCGATCGACCTCACCCTGGAGATGGCCGCCGAGCAGGGGCTCTCCGTGGACGAGGACGGGTTCCGCCGCCTCATGCAGGAGCAGCGGGCCAAGGCCAAGGCCGACGCCAAGGCCAAGAAGACCGGCCACGCCGACCTCTCCGCCTACCGCGAGGTCGCCGACAACTCCGGCGTCACCGAGTTCACCGGCTACACCCTGACCGAGGGCGAGTCGACCATCGTCGGCCTCCTCGTGGACGGTGTCCCCTCGCCCGCCGCCACCGAGGGCGACGAGGTCGAGGTCGTCCTCGACCGCACCCCGTTCTACGCCGAGGGCGGCGGCCAGCTCGGCGACCAGGGCCGCATCCGGCTCGACAGCGGCGCCGTCATCGTGATCCGCGACGTCCAGCAGCCGGTCCCGGGCGTCTCCGTGCACAAGGGCTCCGTCCAGGTCGGCGAGGTCACGGTCGGCGCGTCCGCGTACGCGGCCATCGACTCCACCCGCCGCCGCGCCATCGCCCGCGCCCACAGCGCCACGCACCTCACGCACCAGGCGCTGCGCGACGCGCTCGGCCCGACGGCCGCCCAGGCCGGTTCGGAGAACTCCCCGGGCCGCTTCCGCTTCGACTTCGGTTCGCCCGCCGCCGTTCCCGGCACGGTCCTCACCGACGTCGAGCAGAAGATCAACGAGGTCCTGGCCCGCGAGCTCGACGTGCAGGCCGAGGTCATGTCGATCGACGAGGCGAAGAAGCAGGGCGCCATCGCGGAGTTCGGCGAGAAGTACGGCGAGCGGGTCCGCGTCGTCACCATCGGGGACTTCTCCAAGGAGCTCTGCGGCGGTACGCACGTCCACAACACCGCCCAGCTCGGCCTGGTCAAGCTGCTCGGTGAGTCGTCCATCGGGTCCGGCGTGCGCCGCATCGAGGCCCTGGTCGGCGTCGACGCGTACAACTTCCTGGCCAGGGAGCACACGGTCGTCGCCCAGCTCCAGGAGCTGGTCAAGGGCCGCCCCGAGGAGCTGCCCGAGAAGATCGCGGGCATGCTCGGCAAGCTGAAGGACGCCGAGAAGGAGATCGAGAAGTTCCGCGCGGAGAAGGTCCTCGCGGCCGCCGCCGGTCTCGTGGACTCCGCGACCGACGTACGCGGCATCGCCCTGGTCACCGGCCAGGTGCCGGACGGCACTTCCGCCGACGACCTGCGCAAGCTCGTCCTCGACGTGCGTGGCCGCATCCAGGGCGGCCGCCCGGCCGTCGTCGCGCTGTTCACGACGGCCAACGGGCGCCCGCTGACCGTCATCGCGACCAACGAGGCGGCCCGCGAGCGCGGCCTCAAGGCCGGCGACCTCGTCCGTACCGCCGCCAAGACCCTCGGCGGCGGGGGCGGCGGCAAGCCGGACGTCGCCCAGGGCGGCGGCCAGAACCCGGAGGCGATCGGCGACGCCGTCGCCGCCGTCGAACGCCTCGTCACCGAGACGGCGTGACGCCGGGCATGACGGAGATGCGCCGCGGTCGCCGGCTGGCGATCGATGTCGGGGACGCCCGGATCGGGGTCGCCTCGTGCGACCCCGACGGGATCCTCGCGACGCCGGTGGAGACCGTGCCGGGACGCGATGTCCCGGCCGCCCACCGGCGGCTGGGACAGATCGTCGCGGAGTACGAACCGATCGAGGTCGTCGTCGGGCTGCCACGCTCCCTGGGCGGCGGGGAGGGGCCGGCCGCCGCCAAGGTCCGCGCCTTCACCGATGTGCTCGCCCGGGCGGTCGCACCCATTCCGGTGCGCCTGCTGGACGAGAGGATGACCACAGTGACGGCCAGCCAGGGGCTGCGCGCCTCGGGCGTGAAGTCCAAAAAGGGCCGATCCGTCATCGACCAGGCTGCCGCTGTGGTGATCCTGCAGAACGCTCTGGAGTCGGAGCGCGCTTCGGGCAATCCACCGGGCGAGGCCGTCGAAGTAGTGGTCTGATCGCAATACGGTAACGTTCCGCGCGATGCGGCGGTGTTCGAACAAACACCGCACAGCAAAGAGACGGAACATCGTCTCGCGGCTCAAGGGGATCGATGACTGAGTATGGCCGGGGCCCCGGCTCCGAACCGTGGCATCCCGAGGACCCCTTGTACGGGGACCAGGGGTGGGGCGGCCAGCAGCCTGCCCACGGCCAGGCCCAGTACGACGGCCAGAACCAGTACGACGGCACGAACCAGTACGAGGGCCAGAACCAGTACGGCGCCCAGCAGCAGTACCCGCAGGGCCAGTACGACCCGTACCAGCAGCAGCCGCAGGACCCGTACGCGCAGCAGCATCAGCAGCAGGACCCGTACGGCCAACAGGACCCGTACGCACAGCAGCATCAGCAGCAGGACCCGTACGCCCAGCAGCAGTACCAGCAGCAGGCGTACGGGAACCAGCACCCGCAGGACCCGTACGGGCAGCAGCCGCAGCCGCAGCAGCCGCAGCCCGGCTACGACTCCGGCTGGGACACGGGCCAGCAGGCGGTGCCGCCGTACGAGGGCCAGCCCGCCGCCACGTACGGCTACGGCGAGACGAACGACTACTACGGCACCCCCGAGGCGTACCCGCCCCCGCAGCCCCCGGGCCGCCGCGAGGCCGCTGCCGCCGAGGCGCCCCAGGCGGCCCCGGACTGGGACCCGGAGGAACCGCCGGAGGAGACCCACCCCTTCTTCACGGGCGTGGACGAGAAGGACGACAGCAAGAAGCCCCGGGACGACGACTACGACGAGGACGACGACCGCGACGGCGGCGGGGGCGGCGAGCGCCGGGGCAAGGGCAAGAAGAAGAAGGGCCGCAGCGGCTGCGCGTGCCTGGTCGTCTCCCTCGTCCTGGTCGCCGGCGTCGGCGGCGCGGGCTACTTCGGCTACTCGTTCTACCAGGACCGCTTCGGCCCCGCCCCGGACTACTCGGGCAGCGGCTCGGGCTCGGTCGAGGTGGAGATCCCGAAGGGCGCGTACGGGTACGACATCGGCAACATCCTGAAGAAGGCCGGCGTCGTGAAGAGCGTCGACGCCTTCGTCTCGGCGCAGAACGAGAACCCGAAGGGCAAGGGCATCCAGGCGGGGGTCTACCTCCTCCACTCGGAGATGTCGGCGTCCGAGGCCGTGAAGATGATGGTGGACCCGAAGAGCCAGAATCTTCTGGTGATTCCGGAGGGCACGCCGAACCGGCTGGTGTACGCCTCGATCGACACGAAGCTGGGCGTCGCCAAGGGGACGACCGCCAAGGTGGCCAAGAAGGAGTCGGACAGCCTCGGCCTGCCGGGCTGGGCACAGAACCACAAGGGTGTCCTGGACCCGCTGGAGGGCTTCCTCTACCCGGCCGCGTACCCGGTCACCAAGGGCATGAAGCCGGAGACCGTCCTCAAGGCGATGGTCTCCCGCGCCGACGAGGAGTACGAGAAGGCGGATCTGGCGGCCAACGCCAAGAAGCTGAAACTCAAGAGCCCCTGGCAGCTGATCACCGTCGCCAGCCTCGTCCAGGCCGAGGGCAAGTACAAGCACGACTTCGACAAGGTCTCACGGGTCGTCTACAACCGGATGAAGCGCGACAACCCCCAGACCTGGGGGCTCCTGGACTTCGACTCGACCGTCAATTACGCGAGGAAGCAGAGCACCCTCGACACCGGAGCGGTGTCGGATCTGCGGAACTTCAAGCACCCGTACAACACGTATTACATCCACGGCCTGCCCCCCGGCCCCATCAACAACCCGGGTGATGCGGCGCTGAAGTCGGCGATCAAGCCCACACCCGGCCCCTGGAACTACTTCGTGTCGGTCACGGAGGACAAGACGGTCTTCGCCGTGACCAACGAGGAGCACGAGCGGAACCGCGAGAAGTACAAGAAGGAGCAGGCGGGACAGTGAGCACCCACCACCGCGCCGCCGTCCTCGGCTCGCCCATCGCCCACTCGCTCTCCCCGGTCCTGCACCGGGCCGCGTACGCCGAACTCGGCCTCGACGACTGGTCGTACGGCCGGTTCGAGGTCGACGAACAGGCGTTGCCCGGGTTCATGGAGAGGCTGGACGGGAGCTGGGCCGGGCTCTCGCTGACCATGCCGTTGAAGCGGGCCGTCATCCCGCTGCTCGACGGGATCACCGACACCGCCGCCTCCGTGGAGGCCGTGAACACCGTGGTCCTCGGCGAGGACGGCCGCCGCACCGGCGACAACACCGACATCCCCGGCATGGTGGCGGCCCTGTGTGAACGCGGCGTCGAGAAGGTCGAGTCCGCCGCGATCCTCGGCGCCGGCGCCACCGCGTCCTCAGCGCTGGCGGCCCTGTCCGGCATCTGCGCCGGACCCGTCACCGCGTACGTCCGCAGCGCGGCCCGCGCCGACGAGATGCGCGGCTGGGGTGAACGGCTCGGCGTCGACATCCGCATCGCCGACTGGGCCGAGGCCGACCGGGCACTGAGCGCGCCGCTCGTCATCGCCACCACCCCCGCCGGCGCGGCCGACGCGCTGGCCGGGGCCGTACCGGAGCGCCCCGGCACGCTCTTCGACGTGCTGTACGAGCCGTGGCCGACCCGGCTCGCCTCCGCCTGGGCGGACCGCGGCGGCGCAGTCGTCGGAGGTCTCGACCTCCTCGTGCACCAGGCGGTCCTCCAGGTCGAGCAGATGACGGGCCGCTCGCCCGCCCCGCTCGCCGCCATGCGCAAGGCCGGGGAAGAGGCGCTGGCCGCCCGCTGACGCCCGCCCGGCCCCGGCCGAGCCGTCCGTCTGCTGGACCGGCGGCGGGGCGGGGGCCCCGGTCGTGGGAGGATCGGGGGCGGCGGGCCAGGGCCGCGCACCCGGTCGCGCCGCTGGATTTCAGGCGCGAGCATGAGGAGCACCGTTGAGCAGGTTGCGCTGGCTGACCGCGGGGGAGTCGCACGGCCCCGCACTGGTGGCGACGCTGGAGGGCCTTCCCGCCGGCGTCCCGGTCACCACGGAGATGGTGGCGGACGCGCTCGCCCGGCGACGGCTCGGTTACGGCCGCGGTGCGCGGATGAAGTTCGAGCGGGACGAGGTCACCTTCCTCGGCGGTGTCCGGCACGGTCTCACCATGGGCTCCCCGGTCGCCGTGATGGTCGGCAACACCGAGTGGCCCAAGTGGGAGCAGGTCATGTCGGCCGACCCGGTCGACCCCAAGGTGCTGGCCGAGCAGGCCCGTAACGCCCCGCTGACCCGGCCCCGCCCCGGCCACGCCGACCTCGCCGGCATGCAGAAGTACGGCTTCGACGAGGCCCGCCCGGTCCTGGAGCGCGCCAGCGCCCGGGAGACCGCGGCCCGGGTCGCCCTCGGTGCCGTCGCCCGGTCCTACCTCAAGGAGACCGCGGGCATCGAGATCGTCAGCCATGTCGTGGAGCTGGCCGCCGCCAAGGCGCCGTACGGGGTCTACCCGGTCCCCTCCGACGTGGAGCGGCTCGACGCCGACCCGGTGCGCTGCCTCGACGCCGACGCGAGCAAGGCGATGGTCGCCGAGATCGACCAGGCCCACAAGGACGGCGACACCCTCGGCGGTGTCGTCGAGGTGCTGGCGTACGGCGTGCCCGTCGGGCTCGGCTCGCACGTGCACTGGGACCGCCGGCTCGACGCCCGCCTCGCCGGGGCGCTCATGGGCATCCAGGCCATCAAGGGCGTCGAGGTCGGCGACGGCTTCGACCTCGCCCGGGTGCCCGGGTCCAAGGCGCACGACGAGATCCTGGTGACCGAGGACGGCATCAAGCGCGCCTCCGGCCGGGCCGGCGGCACCGAGGGCGGCCTCACCACCGGCGAGCTGCTGCGCGTCCGCGCCGCGATGAAGCCGATCGCCACCGTGCCGCGCGCCCTGGCCACCGTCGACGTGGTGACCGGTGAGCCCGCCAAGGCCCACCACCAGCGCTCCGATGTCTGCGCCGTCCCGGCCGCCGGCATCGTCGCGGAGGCGATGGTCGCCCTGGTCCTGGCCGACGCCGTGGCGGAGAAGTTCGGCGGCGACAGCGTCACCGAGACCCGCCGCAACGTGACGTCGTACCTCGACCACCTCCAGATCCGATGACCGGACCCCTGGTCGTCCTGGTCGGCCCGATGGGCGTCGGCAAGTCCACGGTCGGCGAGCTGCTCGCCGGCCGGCTGGGCACCGGCTACCGGGACACCGACGCGGACGTCGTCGCGACCGCGGGCAAGCCCATCGCGGAGATCTTCTACGACGAGGGCGAGGACCACTTCCGGGCGCTGGAACGGGAGGCCGTCCGCACCGCCGTCGCCGAGCACACCGGCGTCCTCTCGCTCGGCGGCGGGGCCGTCCTGGACGAGTCGACCCGCGCTCTGCTCGCCGGCCTCCCGGTCGTCTACCTCTCGATGGACGTGGACGAGGCGGTCAAGCGGGTCGGGCTCAACACCGCCCGCCCGCTGCTCGCGGTCAACCCGCGCCGGCAGTGGCGCGAGCTGATGGAGGCCCGCCGACACCTCTACACCGAGGTCGCCCGCACGGTCGTCGCCACCGACGAGCGCACACCCGAAGAGGTCGCCCAGGCGGTCCTCGACGCACTGGAGCTGCCGGACGGGGCCCCGTCCGGCCGGGAGAACACACCATGACCCAGCAGGCACCCATCCGCGTCCGCATCGCCGGCAGCGCGGGCACCGACGCGTACGAGGTACTGATCGGCCGACAGCTCCTCGGCGAGCTGCCCGGGCTCATCGGTGAGCGGGCCAAGCGCGTCGCGGTCCTCCACCCCGAGGCGCTCGCCGAGACCGGCGAGGCGGTCCGCCAGGACCTCGCCGGCCAGGGCTACGAGGCCATCGCGATCCAGCTGCCCAACGCCGAGGAGGCCAAGACCGTCGAGGTCGCCGCCTACTGCTGGAAGGCGCTCGGCCAGACCGGCTTCACCCGCACCGACGTCATCGTCGGCGTCGGCGGCGGCGCCACCACCGACGTGGCCGGCTTCGTCGCCGCGTCCTGGCTGCGCGGGGTGCGCTGGATCGCCGTACCGACGACCGTGCTCGGCATGGTCGACGCGGCCGTCGGCGGCAAGACGGGCATCAACACCGCCGAGGGCAAGAACCTCGTCGGCGCCTTCCACCCCCCGGCCGGGGTCCTCTGCGACCTGGCCGCCCTGGACTCGCTGCCCGTCCACGACTACGTCTCGGGCATGGCCGAGATCATCAAGGCCGGCTTCATCGCCGACCCGGTGATCCTGGACCTGATCGAGCAGGACCCGCAGGCCGCCCGTACGCCCACCGGACCGCACACCGCCGAGCTCATCGAGCGCTCGATCCGGGTCAAGGCCGACGTCGTCTCCAGCGACCTCAAGGAGTCCGGACTCCGCGAGATCCTGAACTACGGCCACACCCTGGGCCACGCGATCGAGAAGAACGAGCGCTACAAGTGGCGCCACGGCGCCGCCGTCTCGGTCGGCATGGTCTTCGCCGCCGAACTGGGCCGGCTCGCCGGCCGCCTGGACGACGCCACCGCCGACCGGCACCGCGCGATCCTCGAATCCGTCGGACTGCCGCTCACCTACCGGGGCGACCAGTGGCCCAAGCTGCTGGAGAACATGAAGGTCGACAAGAAGTCGCGCGGCGACCTGCTGCGCTTCATCGTCCTGGACGGCCTCGGCAAGCCCACCGTCCTGGAGGGCCCCGACCCGGCCGTCCTGCTCGCCGCCTACGGGGAGGTCGCGGTATGACCCGCCGGGTCCTCGTGCTCAACGGCCCCAACCTCGGCCGGCTCGGCTCCCGCGAGCCCGACGTCTACGGCTCCACGTCGTACGCCGGGCTCGTGGAGGCGTGCCGCACCCTCGGCAAGGAGCTCGGTTTCGACGCCGACGTGCGCGAGACCAACGACGAGGGCGAGCTGATCCGCTGGCTCCACGAGGCCGCCGACGGATCGATTCCGGTCGTTATCAACCCGGGTGCCTTCACGCACTATTCGTACGGGATGCGGGACGCGGCAGCCCAGCGCACCGCCCCGCTGATCGAGGTCCACATCTCGAACCCGTACGCACGGGAGGAATTCCGCCACAACTCGGTGATCGCCCCGGTCGCCAGCGGGACCGTGGCCGGATTCGGCATCGGCTCCTACCGTCTCGCCCTGCGCGCCCTGGCGGACGAACTCACCGACTGAACAGGGGCGCCGGGCACCTGGGGTGCCTTGCCCCTCCCCGGCCGTTGTCCGTGTGGCGGCCGGGGAAGGTACGGTTGCCGTTGCACCAGCGCCAGTTGCCTGTACGAGACGGAGTTGCACCGGATGCAGCACGCAGTGGGGGCCCCGCTGCCTCCGCCCCAGGGTCCCGGAAACGGCCCCGTCGGCTGGCCGCACCAGGCCCAGCACCCCGGCCCGCCGCACCAGCCCCCGGCCGGCCCGCCCGCCGGTCACCCCGGGCCGCCGCCCGCGGGCCCGCCCGCGCCGCAGGGCCACGGCTGGAACGGGCCGGCGCCGCAGCAGGCCCCGGCGCCGGTCTCCCGCGAGACCACCGGGCACATCCAGCTGCCGCCCGGCAGACCCGTACCGCTTCCGGCGCCGCCCGCCGAGCCCGGCACGGGCAACGCGACGCTCGCGGTGCTCCTGATCGGCCCGGCGGGCGCCGGCAAGACCACCGTGGCCCGGCTCTGGGCGGCCCGCCGCCGGGTGCCCACCGCCCACGTCAGCCTGGACGACGTCCGGGAGTGGGTCTGCTCCGGCTTCGCGGACCCGCAGGCCGGGTGGAACGACCAGTCGGAGGCCCAGTACCGGCTGGCCCGCCGCACCTGCGGCTTCGCCGCCCGCAACTTCCTGGCCAACGGGATCTCCTGCATCCTGGACGACGCCGTCTTCCCCGACCGGCCGGTCGTCGGCCTCGGCGGCTGGAAGCGGCACGTGGGCCCCGGTCTCCTCCCCGTCGTGCTGCTGCCCGGCCTGGAGATCGTCCTGGAGCGCAACGCCGAGCGCAGCGGCAACCGCCGCCTCTCCGACGAGGAGGTCGCCCGCATCCACGGCCGGATGGCCGGCTGGTACGGCTCCGGGCTGCCGATCATCGACAACTCGACGTACGACGTGGAGACCACCGCCCGGGTCCTGGACGACATACTCGCCCGGTCCCTGGCCAGCCCGCCTTCCTGGTGAGGCGGCGGCGCCCGCCCCGCCCACGGCCGCCCGACCCCCCGGTCGGATGCGCCCGCCGGGCGGGCCCGGCGCCGCGCTCGTACGCTCGACGCATGTCAGAGGTGTACGCCGTCCGACGCGGGCTGCTCCGCGACCGGTGCGCCGCAGTCGGATCCGCGGCCGCTCTGGTCTCCCGCCCCGCCAACGTCCGCTACCTGGCCGGGGGAGCGCCCCCGGGTGCCGTGCTGCTGCTCGGCCCCGGCGAGGACGTCCTGCTCTGCCCCCGTCCGCCCACCGGTGACCCGGCCGACGGGCGCACCGACGAGTACGTGCGGGTCGATCCGCTGCCGGTGGCGGGCGGGGACCCGGTGGTCGCCGCCGCCGACCTGGCCGCGGCGGCCGGCGCGGAGTCGCTGGCCGTCGAGGAGCACGACCTGACGGTCGCCCGGCACCGGGCCATGGCCTCGGTCGCCCCGAAGCTGCGGCTGGCCGATCTGGGCGCGACGGTCGAGCAGTTGCGCATCGTCAAGGACGAGGAGGAGATCGGCTGCCTGCGGATCGCGGCCGAGATCACCGACCAGGCCCTGGGCGAACTCCTCGAATCGATCCTCGTCGGCCGCACCGAACGGCACCTGGCGCTGGAGCTAGAACGCCGGCTGGTGGACCACGGCGCCGACGGCCCCGCCTTCGCGACCTCCGTCGCCACCGGCCCCAACTCCGGCCGGGGCCGCCACCGGCCCTCGGACCGGCGGGTCGAGGAGGGAGATTTCCTCTCGGTCTGCCTGGGCGCCAACTACCGCGGCTACCGCTGCGAGGTCGGCCGTACCTTCGTCATCGGAACGGCTCCCGCCGACTGGCAGATCGAGCTCTACGAGCTGGTTTTCGCCGCTCAGCGGGCCGGCCGCGAGGCCCTGCTGCCCGGCGCCGAGTACCGCGACGTGGACCGGGCCGCCCGCCATCTCCTGGACTCCGCGGGCCACGGCGAGGGCCTGGCGCCCTTCACGGGCCACGGGGTGGGGCTCGAAATCGATGAGGACCCGCAGCTGGCACCCGCCGCCATGGGTAAACTGGACGCTTGTGTGCCGGTCACCGTCGAACCGGGGGTCCACCTCCCGGGCCGGGGCGGGGTCCGGATCGATGACACGCTCGTCGTGCGCCCCGAGGCGGACGGCGGACCCGAGCTACTCACCATTACGACCAAGGAGCTGCTCGCGCTCTAGCGGGCGTCCCTCGGTCGTTCCACCAGCTTCAGCCCAGGAGATTCCGCAACCGTGGCTTCCACGAACGACCTCAAGAACGGCATGGTGCTCAAGCTCGACGGGGGCCAGCTCTGGTCCGTAGTCGAGTTCCAGCACGTCAAGCCCGGCAAGGGCCCGGCCTTCGTGCGTACCAAGCTCAAGAACGTGCTCTCCGGCAAGGTCGTGGACAAGACCTTCAACGCAGGCATCAAGGTCGAGACGGCCACGGTCGACCGGCGCGACATGCAGTTCTCGTACATGGACGGCGACTACTTCGTCTTCATGGACATGGACACCTACGACCAGCTGATGGTCGACCGCAAGGCCGTCGGTGACACCGCCAACTTCCTGATCGAGGGCTTCACCGCCTCCGTCGCCCAGCACGACGGCGAGGTGCTGTACGTCGAGCTGCCGGCCGCCGTCGAGCTGAAGATCCAGCACACGGACCCGGGCGTCCAGGGCGACCGCTCCACCGGCGGCACCAAGCCGGCCACCCTGGAGACCGGTTACGAGATCGGCGTCCCGCTGTTCATCACCACGGGTGAGACGATCAAGGTCGACACCCGCTCCGGCGATTACATCAGCCGGGTGAACAAGTAGTCGTGGCTGCTCGTAACACGGCGCGCAAGCGCGCCTTCCAGATCCTCTTCGAGGCCGACCAGCGCGACGAGTCCGTGCTGACGGTCCTCGCGGACTGGGTACGGCACTCGCGGTCCGACACCCGCCAGCCGCCGGTCACCGAGTACACGATGGAGCTCGTGGAGGGGTACGCGCAGTACGCGGACCGCATCGACGACCTCATCGTCACCTACGCCGTGGACTGGGAGATCGACCGCATGCCGGTCGCCGACCGGAACATCCTGCGGCTCGGTGCCTACGAGCTGATCTGGGTCGACGCGACCCCGGACGCGGTGGTCATCGACGAGGCGGTACAGATCGCCAAGGAGTTCTCCACCGACGACTCCCCGTCCTTCGTGAACGGCCTGCTGGCCCGTTTCAAGGACCTCAAGCCGAATCTCCGCCGGGAGCAGTGACCCGGCGGCGTTCCGCTGCCGAAGGGCCCATGGCTGAAGCCGTGGGCCCTTCGGCATGCCCGCGCGCGTCTCCCGGGCGTACGGCTTGGGGTGTGGGGCGTACGGCGTGGGGCGAACGAGAAAAGCCGGGCCCGGCGGGGCACCCGTTCGGGGCCCCGCCGAACCCGGCGGCACGTTTCTCCGGGGGCTGCTCAGCCCTCGTCGTGGGCGACGGCGCGGCGCGCGTCCGCGTCGAGCACGCCCCAGCTGATCAGCTGCTCGGTCAGCACCGAAGGCGACTGGTCGTAGATCACGGCCAGCGTGCGCAGGTCGTCCTGGCGGATCGACAGCACCTTGCCGTTGTAGTCGCCGCGCTGGCTCTGGATCGTCGCCGCGTAACGCTGGAGGGGACCGGCCTTCTCCGGCGGCACGTGCGCCAGGCGCTCCAGCTGGAGGACCAGCTTCGGCGGCGGCTCGGCGGCACCGCCGGGCGTCGTGCCCGGCAGGAGCTCCTGGACCGGGACGCCGTAGAAGTCCGCCAGCTCGGCAAGGCGCTGCACGGTCACGGCACGGTCGCCGCGCTCGTACGAACCGACCACGACGGCCTTCCAGCGGCCCTGGGACTTCTCCTCCACGCCATGGAGGGAGAGGCCCTGCTGGGTGCGGATGGCACGGAGCTTGGCCCCGAGCTGTTTTGCGTATTCGCTGGACATAAGGCTCCCCGGACGCTGGAACGTACGCGGCTGGGCCGCGTGGCTGGTAACTCACTGTGAGGTTACGCAGCGTTACTTGGTCGCGTCAAGCTGAGATGGTCCGTACCGGCTTTCCCCGGGGGTGCGGGCGAGCTCCGGTAGCGGCCCTGGTAACGTGGATGACGCAATTTCGACGTCCTTTAAGGTCCGTCCCGTGAGGCGGAGAAGGAGGTCCGTTTCTTATGGACGCACAGTACGACGCCACCGGCAATGCGGCACGCCCCGTTCTGGAGGCTCCCGACATCGCCCGGGTCCTGACCCGCATCGCCCACGAGATCGTCGAGCGCGCCAAGGGCGCCGACGACGTGGTGCTCCTCGGCATCCCGACCCGCGGGGTCTTCCTCGCCGGCCGGCTCGCCGCCAAGCTCGAAGAGATCACCGGCCGCACGATCCCGGTCGGCTCCCTCGACATCACCATGTACCGCGACGACCTGAGGCTGCGCCCTCCGCGCGCCCTGGCCCGCACCGAGATCCCCGGCGAGGGCATCGAGGGCCGCCTGGTCGTCCTCGTGGACGACGTCCTCTTCTCCGGCCGCACGATCCGCGCCGCCCTCGACGCGCTCGGCGACATCGGCCGGCCCCGCGCGGTGCAGCTCGCGGTCCTCGTGGACCGCGGACACCGCGAACTGCCGATCCGCGCCGACTACGTCGGCAAGAACCTCCCCACGTCGCTGCGGGAGACGGTCAAGGTCCAGCTCGCCGAGGAGGACGGCCGCGACGCCGTGCTGCTCGGGGTCGAGCAGGCCGCCCCCGCGGTCGAGCGTTAGCTTCCCGCCCGTACGGCCAGCCCGCCGTGCGACGGCTTCCGCGCGCCCGCATGCCTGAAACCTCCAGCCACCCGGAGAACACCCAGATGAAGCGCCACCTCATCTCGGCCGCCGACCTCACCCGCGACGACGCCGTCCTGATCCTCGACACCGCCGAGGAGATGGCCAGGGTCGCGGACCGGCCGATCAAGAAGCTCCCGACCCTGCGCGGCCGGACCGTCGTCAACCTCTTCTTCGAGGATTCGACGCGTACCCGCATCTCCTTCGAGGCGGCCGCCAAGCGGCTGTCCGCCGACGTCATCAACTTCTCCGCGAAGGGCTCGTCCGTCTCCAAGGGCGAATCCCTCAAAGACACCGCCCTGACCCTGGAGGCGATGGGCGCCGACGCCGTCGTCATCCGGCACGGCGCCTCCGGAGCCCCGTACCGGCTGGCCACCTCCGGCTGGATCGACGGCGCCGTCGTCAACGCGGGCGACGGCACCCACGAGCACCCCACCCAGGCCCTCCTGGACGCCTTCACGATGCGCCGCAGGCTCGTCGGCGCCGACGCCGGGCTCGGCAAGGACCTCGACGGCCGCCGGATCACCATCGTCGGCGACATCCTGCACAGCCGGGTCGCCCGCTCCAACGTGCACCTGCTGACCACGCTCGGCGCCCACGTCACCCTCGTCGCCCCGCCCACCCTGGTCCCGGTCGGCGTCGAGCAGTGGCCCTGCGACGTCAGCTACAGCCTGGACGAGGTGCTGCCCCAGTCCGACGCTGTGATGATGCTTCGTGTGCAGCGCGAGCGGATGAACGCCGCCTACTTCCCGACCGAGCGCGAGTACTCGCGCCGCTACGGCCTGGACGGCGAGCGGATGGCGCGGATGCCCGAGCACGCCGTCGTCATGCACCCCGGACCCATGGTCCGCGGCATGGAGATCACCGCCGAGGTCGCCGACTCCGACCGCTGCACGGTCGTGGAGCAGGTCGCCAACGGCGTCTCCATCCGCATGGCCGTGCTCTACCTGCTGCTCGGCGGCTACGAGTCAAGCGCCCCCAGCACCCCCACCGCCGCCCGTACCGAGGAGAACAAGTAACCATGAGCAAGATCCTTATCCGCGGTGCGAAGGTACTCGGCGGCGACCCCCAGGACGTCCTCATCGACGGCGAGACCATCGCCGCCGTCGGCACCGGCCTCGACGCCGGCGACGCCACGGTGATCGAGGCGGCGGGCCAGGTCCTGCTGCCCGGCCTGGTCGACCTCCACACCCACCTGCGCGAGCCCGGCCGCGAGGACTCCGAGACCGTCCTCACCGGCACCAGGGCCGCCGCGGCCGGCGGCTTCACCGCCGTCCACGCCATGGCCAACACCTTCCCGGTCGCCGACACCGCCGGCGTGGTCGAGCAGGTCTGGCGCCTCGGCAAGGAGTCCGGCTACTGCGACGTCCAGCCCGTCGGCGCCGTCACCGTGGGCCTGGAGGGCAAGCAGCTCGCCGAGCTCGGCGCCATGCACGACTCCGCCGCCGGGGTGAAGGTCTTCTCCGACGACGGCAAGTGCGTGGACGACGCGGTCATCATGCGCCGCGCCCTGGAGTACGTGAAGGCGTTCGACGGCGTCGTCGCCCAGCACGCCCAGGAGCCCCGCCTCACCGAGGGCGCCCAGATGAACGAGGGCGTCGTCTCGGCCGAGCTGGGCCTCGGCGGCTGGCCCGCCGTCGCCGAGGAGTCGATCATCGCCCGCGACGTCCTGCTCGCCGCGCACGTGGACTCCCGGGTCCACATCTGCCACCTGTCGACCGCGGGCTCCGTGGAGATCGTGCGCTGGGCCAAGTCCAAGGGCTGGAACGTCACCGCCGAGGTCACCCCGCACCACCTGCTGCTCACCGACGAGCTCGTCCGGAGCTACAACCCGGTCTACAAGGTGAACCCGCCGCTGCGCACGGAGGCCGACGTGCTGGCGCTGCGCGAGGCGCTGGCCGACGGCACCATCGACTGCGTCGCCACCGACCACGCCCCGCACCCGCACGAGGACAAGGACTGCGAGTGGGCCGCGGCCGCCATGGGCATGGTGGGCCTGGAGACCGCGCTCTCCGTCGTCCAGCAGACGATGGTCGAGACCGGGCTGCTCGACTGGGCCGGCGTCGCCGACCGCATGTCGGCCCGCCCCGCGGCCATCGGACGGCTCGAAGGACACGGCCGCCCCGTCTCGGCCGGTGAGCCCGCCAACCTCACGCTGGTCGATCCGGCATACCGTGGAGAGGTGGACCCCGCGGGCTTCGCCTCCCGCAGCCGCAACACCCCGTACGAGGGGCGCGAGCTGCCGGGCCGAGTGACCCACACCTTCCTGCGGGGCCGTGCCACGGTCGTCGACGGGAAGCTCGCGTGACAACACAGACCCTGTACCAACTCGCCGCCGAGCAGAAGTCGGCGGAAGTCACCGACTGGTCCGCCCGGATCAGCTGGGTGATCGGACTCCTCGTCCTCGTCGCGTTCGTCTACTGGCTGATGCGCCAGGGCTGGAAGTGGCGCGGAAACCTCCAGTCCGACCTGCCCGCCCCGGCCACCGCGCCGGAGAGTTTCGCGGACGGCGAGAAGCTGCTCGCCCTCTCCGGCCGCTACCACGCGTCGACCACGGCCGGGCAGTGGCTCGACCGGATCGTCGCCCACGGCCTCGGCACCCGCAGCCGCGTCGAGCTCACCCTCACCGCCGAGGGCCTCGACGTCGTACGGCCCGGCGCCGCGGACTTCTTCGTCCCGGCCGCCGACCTGCGCGGCGCCCGCACCGAAAGGGCACTGGCGGGCAAGGTCCTGCCCGAGGGCGGACTCCTCGTCATCACCTGGGCGCTCGGCGACCGGCTGATCGACTCCGGATTCCGCTCCGACCACTCGGCCGAACACCCCGCCTGGGTCGACGCCGTCAACCACCTCACCAGCACTACGGAAGGCATCGCACGATGACGACCTCCACCCGGGGAACCCAGGTTCCCGCCGTACTCGTCCTGGAGGACGGCCGCACCTTCCGCGGCCGCGCCTACGGGGCTGTGGGGGAGACCTTCGGCGAGGCGGTCTTCTCCACCGGCATGACCGGCTACCAGGAGACGCTGACCGACCCCTCGTACCACCGCCAGGTCGTCGTGATGACCGCCCCGCACGTCGGCAACACCGGCGTCAACGACGAGGACCCCGAGTCCCAGCAGATCTGGGTCTCCGGCTACGTCGTCCGCGACCCCGCCCGCACCCCCTCCAACTGGCGCTCCCGCCGCACCCTCGACGAGGAGCTGGCGACCCAGGGCGTCGTCGGCATCAGCGGCATCGACACCCGTGCCCTCACCCGCCACCTGCGCGAGCGCGGCGCCATGCGCGTCGGCATCTTCTCCGGCGACGCCGTCACCGGCGACGCGGCGATGCTGGCCCGCGTCCAGGAGGCCCCCGAGATGAAGGGCGCCGACCTGTCCGCGGAGGTCGCCACCAAGGAGGCGTACGTCGTCCCCGCGATCGGCACCAGGAAGTTCACGGTCGCCGCGGTCGACCTCGGCATCAAGGGCATGACCCCGCACCGGATGGCCGAGCGCGGCATCGAGGTCCACGTGCTGCCCGCCACCGCCACCCTGGAGGAGGTCTACGCCGTCGCCCCGGACGGCGTCTTCTTCTCCAACGGCCCCGGCGACCCGTCCACCGCCGACCACCCGGTCGCCCTGATGCAGGGTGTCCTGGAGCGGCAGACCCCGCTCTTCGGCATCTGCTTCGGCAACCAGATCCTGGGCCGCGCGCTCGGCTTCGGCACGTACAAGCTGAAGTACGGCCACCGCGGCATCAACCAGCCCGTGCAGGACCGCTCGACCGGCAAGGTCGAGGTCACCGCGCACAACCACGGCTTCGCCGTCGACGCCCCCCTCGACAAGGTCTCCGACACCGCCTACGGGCGCGCCGAGGTCTCCCACGTATGCCTGAACGACCAGGTGGTCGAGGGCCTTCAGCTGCTCGACCGGCCGGCCTTCAGCGTCCAGTACCACCCCGAGGCGGCCGCCGGCCCGCACGACGCCGCGTACCTCTTCGACCGCTTCGTTTCCCTGATGGAGGGCCAGCGTGCCTAAGCGCTCCGATATCCAGTCCGTCCTGGTCATCGGCTCCGGCCCGATCGTCATCGGGCAGGCCGCCGAGTTCGACTACTCCGGCACCCAGGCGTGCCGCGTGCTCAAGGCCGAGGGCCTGCGCGTCATCCTGGTGAACTCCAACCCCGCGACGATCATGACCGACCCGGAGATCGCCGACGCCACGTACGTCGAGCCGATCACCCCGGAGTTCGTGGAGAAGATCATCGCGAAGGAGCGCCCCGACGCGCTGCTGCCCACCCTGGGCGGCCAGACCGCGCTGAACACCGCGATCTCCATGCACGCGAACGGTGTCCTGGAGAAGTACGGCGTCGAGCTCATCGGCGCCAACGTCGAGGCCATCAACAAGGGCGAGGACCGCGACCTCTTCAAGGGCGTCGTCGCGGCCGTCAAGGAGAAGATCGGCTACGGCGAGTCCGCCCGCTCGGTCATCTGCCACTCCATGGACGACGTCCTCGCCGGCGTCGACACGCTCGGCGGTTACCCCGTCGTCGTCCGCCCCTCCTTCACCATGGGCGGCGCCGGCTCCGGCTTCGCCCACGACGAGGAGGAGCTGCGCCGCATCGCGGGCCAGGGCCTCACGCTCTCCCCGACCACCGAGGTGCTGCTCGAAGAGTCCATCCTCGGCTGGAAGGAGTACGAGCTGGAGCTGATGCGCGACCGCAACGACAACGTCGTGGTCGTCTGCTCCATCGAGAACTTCGACCCGATGGGCGTCCACACCGGTGACTCGATCACCGTCGCCCCGTCGATGACCCTCACCGACCGCGAGTACCAGCGGCTGCGCGACATCGGCATCGCGATCATCCGCGAGGTCGGCGTCGACACCGGCGGCTGCAACATCCAGTTCGCGATCGACCCCACCGACGGCCGCGTCATCGTCATCGAGATGAACCCGCGCGTCTCCCGCTCCTCGGCGCTCGCCTCCAAGGCCACCGGCTTCCCGATCGCCAAGATCGCCGCCAAGCTGGCCGTCGGCTACACGCTGGACGAGATCCCCAACGACATCACCGAGAAGACCCCGGCCTCCTTCGAGCCGACCCTCGACTACGTCGTCGTCAAGGCCCCGCGCTTCGCCTTCGAGAAGTTCCCCTCCGCCGACTCCACCCTCACCACCACCATGAAGTCGGTGGGCGAGGCCATGGCGATCGGCCGGAACTTCACCGAGGCCCTGCAGAAGGCCCTGCGCTCCCTGGAGAAGAAGGGCTCGCAGTTCACCTTCACCGGCCCGGTCGGCGACAAGGCCGAGCTGCTGGCCGAGGCGGTCCGCCCGACCGACGGCCGCATCAACACCGTCATGCAGGCGATCCGGGCCGGCGCCACCCAGGAGGAGGTCTTCGACGCCACGAAGATCGACCCCTGGTTCGTGGACCAGCTCTTCCTGATCAAGGAGATCGCCGACGAGCTGGCCGCCGCCGACAAACTCGTCCCCGAGCTGCTGGCCGAGGCCAAGCGGCACGGCTTCTCCGACGTCCAGATCGCCGAGATCCGCGACCTGCGCGAGGACGTCGTCCGCGAGGTCCGCCACGCGCTCGGCATCCGCCCGGTCTACAAGACGGTCGACACCTGCGCCGCCGAGTTCGCCGCGAAGACCCCGTACTTCTACTCCTCCTACGACGAGGAGACCGAGGTCGCGCCCCGCACCAAGCCCGCGGTGATCATCCTCGGCTCCGGCCCCAACCGCATCGGCCAGGGCATCGAGTTCGACTACTCCTGCGTCCACGCCTCCTTCGCGCTCAGCGACGCCGGCTACGAGACCGTGATGGTCAACTGCAACCCGGAGACGGTCTCCACCGACTACGACACCTCCGACCGCCTGTACTTCGAGCCGCTGACGCTGGAGGACGTGCTGGAGATCGTGCACGCCGAGTCCCTGGCGGGCCCGATCGCGGGCGTCGTCGTCCAGCTCGGCGGCCAGACCCCGCTGGGCCTGTCGCAGGCGCTCAAGGACAACGGCGTGCCCGTCGTCGGCACCTCCCCGGAGGCGATCCACGCCGCCGAGGACCGCGGCGCCTTCGGCCGCGTCCTGGCCGAGGCCGGCCTGCCCGCCCCCAAGCACGGCACCGCCACCACCTTCGCCGAGGCCAAGGAGATCGCCGACGAGATCGGCTACCCCGTCCTCGTACGCCCGTCGTACGTGCTCGGCGGGCGCGGCATGGAGATCGTGTACGACGAGGCCCGGCTCTCCGCGTACATCTCCGAGTCCACCGAGATCAGCCCCACCCGGCCGGTCCTGGTCGACCGCTTCCTGGACGACGCCATCGAGATCGACGTCGACGCCCTCTACGACGGCACCGAGCTCTACCTCGGCGGCGTCATGGAGCACATCGAGGAAGCCGGCATCCACTCCGGCGACTCCGCCTGCGCGCTGCCCCCGATCACCCTCGGCGGCCACGACATCAAGCGGCTGCGCGCCTCCACGGAGGCCATCGCCAAGGGCGTCGGCGTCCGCGGCCTGATCAACATCCAGTTCGCGCTCTCCGGCGACATCCTCTACGTCCTGGAGGCCAACCCGCGCGCCTCCCGGACCGTGCCCTTCACCTCGAAGGCGACCGCGGTCCCGCTCGCCAAGGCCGCCGCCCGGATCTCGCTGGGCGCGACCGTCGCCGAGCTGCGCGAGGAGGGGCTGCTGCCGAAGACCGGCGACGGCGGCACGCTGCCGCTGGACGCGCCGATCTCCGTCAAGGAGGCCGTCATGCCGTGGTCGCGCTTCCGCGACATCCACGGCCGCGGCGTCGACACCATCCTCGGCCCGGAGATGCGCTCCACCGGCGAGGTCATGGGCATCGACTCGGCCTTCGGCACCGCGTACGCCAAGTCGCAGGCCGGCGCCTACGGGCCGCTGCCCACCAAGGGCCGCGCCTTCATCTCGGTCGCCAACCGCGACAAGCGCTCGATGATCTTCCCGGCCCGCGAGCTGGTCGCCCACGGCTTCGAGCTGCTGGCCACCTCCGGCACCGCCGAGGTCCTCAAGCGCAACGGCATCAACGCCACGGTCGTGCGCAAGCAGTCCGAGGGCGAGGGCCCGAACGGCGAGCCGACCATCGTCCAGCTGATCCACGAGGGCGGTGTCGACCTCATCGTCAACACCCCGTACGGGACCGGCGGCCGGCTCGACGGCTACGAGATCCGCACCGCGGCCGTCTCCCGCTCGGTGCCCTGCCTGACCACGGTCCAGGCGCTCGCCGCGGCCGTCCAGGGCATCGACGCCCTCAACAACGGAGACGTCGGCGTCCGTTCCCTCCAGGAACACGCGGAACATCTGACCGCGGCCCGCGACTAGGCAGCCCACAGGGGGGACACCGGAGACGGTGTCCCCCCTCTTCATGAGGACACCGTGATGTACAAGTTCTTCTTCCAGCTGGTCTTCAAGCGCATGGACCCGGAGCAGGCCCACTACCTCGCCTTCCGCTGGATCCGCCTGGCCGCCCGCGTCCCCGTGCTGCGCACCTTCCTGGCCGCCGCCCTCGCCCCCCGGTACAAGGAGCTGCGCACCGAGGCCCTGGGCCTGCGGATGCACGGCCCCTTCGGCCTCGCCGCCGGCTTCGACAAGAACGCCGTCGCGATCGACGGCATGGCGATGCTCGGCTTCGACCACGTCGAGATCGGCACCGTGACCGGCGAGCCCCAGCCGGGCAACCCGAAGAAGCGCCTGTTCCGCCTGGTCGCGGACCGCGCGCTGATCAACCGCATGGGCTTCAACAACGAGGGCTCGGCCGCCGTCGCCGAGCGCCTGGCCGCCCGCAACCCGGTCTTCCGCACCACCCTCGGCGTCAACATCGGCAAGACCAAGGTCGTCCCCGAGGCCGACGCCGCCGCCGACTACGTGAAGTCCACCGAGCGCCTCGCCGCCCACGCCGACTACCTCGTCGTCAACGTCTCCTCGCCCAACACCCCCGGCCTGCGCAACCTCCAGGCCACCGAGTCGCTGCGCCCGCTGCTCACCGCCGTGCGCGAGGCGGCCGACCGCACCGTCACCCACCGCCGCGTCCCGCTGCTCGTCAAGATCGCCCCGGACCTCGCGGACGAGGACGTCGACGCGGTCGCCGACCTGGCCGTCGAACTGGGCCTGGACGGCATCATCGCCACCAACACCACCATCGCCCGCGACGGGCTGGGCCTGAAGTCCCCGGCCGCCCTGGTGAAGGAGACCGGCGGCCTGTCCGGCGCCCCCCTCAAGGAACGCTCCCTGGAGGTCCTGAGCCGCCTCCACCGGCGCGTGGGGGACCGGATCACCCTGGTGGGCGTCGGAGGCGTGGAGAACGCCGAGGACGCCTGGCAGCGCATCCTGGCCGGCGCCACCCTCGTCCAGGGCTACAGCGCCTTCATCTACGAGGGCCCGTTCTACGCCCGCGCGATCCACAAGGGGCTGGCCGCGCGCCTGGCCGCCTCCCCGTACGCCACGCTCGCCGACGCCGTCGGCGCGGAATCCCGGAAGGCAGCGAAATGA
Source organism: Streptomyces sp. NBC_00209 (assembly GCF_045206345.1). NCBI lineage: Bacteria > Bacillati > Actinomycetota > Actinomycetes > Kitasatosporales > Streptomycetaceae > Streptomyces > Streptomyces sp. NBC_00209. Next base: position 6,077,748 of record NZ_CP108121.1, read on the forward strand.
CCCTGGAACCCTTCGGCGCCCGGCTGCGCCACGCCATGGACACCCGTGGCCCGCTCTGCGTCGGCATCGACCCGCACGCCTCCCTGCTCACCGCCTGGGGCCTCAGCGACGACATCGCGGGCCTGGAGCGGTTCACCCGTACGGTCGTCGAGGCGCTGGCCGACCGGGTCGCCGTGCTCAAGCCGCAGTCCGCGTTCTTCGAGCGGTTCGGCTCGCGCGGCATCGCCGTCCTGGAGAAGGCCGTCGAGGAGGCGCGCGCGGCCGGGGCCCTGGTCCTGATGGACGCCAAGCGCGGCGACATCGGCTCGACCATGGGCGCCTACGCGGCGACCTACCTGGACAAGGACTCGCCGCTGTTCTCGGACGCGGTCACCGTCTCGCCGTACCTCGGCTTCGGCTCGCTGCGGCCCGCGCTCGACGCGGCGGCGATCTCCGGCGCCGGCGTCTTCGTCCTCGCGCTGACCTCCAACCCGGAGGGCGCCGAGGTGCAGCGCGCCACCGCCGCCGACGGACGGCCGCTGGCGCAGCTGATGCTCGACCACATGGCCGCCGAGAACGCGGGCGCCGCCCCGCTCGGATCGGTCGGCGCGGTCGTCGGCGCCACGCTCGGCGACGCGGGCGTGGATCTCGCGATCAACGGGCCGCTGCTCGCCCCGGGCATCGGCGCGCAGGGGGCGACCCCGGCCGATCTGCCGGGCGTCTTCGGCGACGCGGTGCGCAATGTGGTGCCCAGCGTCAGCCGGGGCGTGCTGCGCCACGGGCCGGACACGGCGGGGCTGCGCGGGGCCGCCGAACGGTTCGCGGACGAGGTCCGCGTGGCCGTCTCGGACCGCTGACCCTGCCACGTAACCGTGTGTTGACGGAATCCTGACGAAAAAAGTCGGTGGTTATGCCTGAAAAGTCCCGGTCGGCAGAGGCTGACCAGGACTTTTCGTCTGTTCTCGCTGACTCCGGCGGCCTTGGCCGCTAGTCTCCGTCGAGAGCCGACGAGCACGGGTTGTTCGCGGCTCAGCAGGTGAGGGGCGATCCCGCTGCCTCACCGGTCCGTATCCGACAGATCGACATCCGAGGTGACGTAGGCGTGGCTCTTCCGCCCCTTACCCCTGAACAGCGCGCAGCCGCGCTCGAAAAGGCCGCCGCGGCTCGCCGGGAGCGGGCCGAGGTCAAGAATCGACTCAAGCACTCCGGCGCCTCCCTCCACGAGGTCATCAAGTCGGGCCAGGAGAACGACGTCATCGGCAAGATGAAGGTCTCCGCCCTGCTGGAGTCCCTGCCCGGTGTGGGCAAGGTCCGTGCCAAGCAGATCATGGAGCGGCTCGGCATCTCCGAGAGCCGTCGTGTGCGGGGTCTTGGCTCCAACCAGATCGCATCCCTGGAGCGTGAGTTCGGCGGCACCGCCGCCTGACGTTCTCAGGCACCCCTGAGAACCTGGATAATCGCTCCATGGCTGCAACATCCCGGGGGACGTCCCCCGTACCCCCGGACGTACGTCCGCGGCTGACCGTGCTCTCCGGCCCCTCGGGGGTCGGCAAGAGCACGGTCGTCGCGCATATGCGCAAGGTCCACCCCGAGGTGTGGCTCTCGGTGTCGGCGACGACCCGCAAGCCCCGCCCCGGCGAACGCAACGGCGTCCACTACTTCTTCGTGGACGACGAGGAGTTCGACAAGCTGATCGCCAACGGTGAGCTGCTGGAGTGGGCCGAGTTCGCCGGCAACCGCTACGGCACGCCGCGCCGCGCCGTGCAGGAGCGGCTGGAGGCGGGGGAGCCGGTGCTCCTGGAGATCGACCTCCAGGGCGCCCGGCTGGTCCGCCAGTCCATGGCCGACGCCCAGCTGGTCTTCCTCGCCCCGCCGAGCTGGGAGGAGCTGGTCCGCCGGCTCACCGGCCGGGGGACCGAGGCGCCCGAGGTGATCGAACGCCGGCTCGGCGCCGCCAAGGTGGAACTGGCCGCCGAAGCGGAGTTCGATACGACGCTGGTCAACACCTCCGTCGAGGACGTGGCACGTGAGCTGCTAGCCTTGATGCTGGAGGCTTCCGGCCACCGCGCCGCCGGCGAGTGAAACACCGGCAGCGGGGGCCCGGCATCAAGGCCCCTGACTGTCAAAGAATTCTTTGATCTTCATCCCCTTCGGAAGGCAGAGCGTGTCCTCTTCCATCACCACGCCCGAGGGCATCATCAACCCGCCGATTGATGAGCTCCTCGAAGCAACCGACTCGAAGTACAGCCTCGTGATCTACGCCGCCAAGCGCGCGCGCCAGATCAACGCGTACTACTCGCAGCTCGGTGAGGGCCTCCTCGAGTACGTCGGTCCGCTCGTCGACACCCACGTGCACGAGAAGCCGCTCTCGATCGCGCTCCGCGAGATCAACGCGGGCCTGCTCACGTCCGAGGCCATCGAGGGCCCCGCGCAGTAAGCAGCGACGACGCACCTTCACCCCGGGCCCGGCGGACATCCGCCGGGCCCGGGGTGCGTTCCGGGCCGACCGTCCGGTGCGCGTACCCGTGAGGCAGCATGGAGGCGTACGCAACCGAGTGCGGGGAGACGCAGTGGACAAGCCGAAGGTCGTTCTGGGGGTCAGCGGCGGCATCGCCGCGTACAAGGCGTGCGAGCTGCTGCGCCGGCTGACCGAGTCCGGCCACGACGTACGGGTCGTCCCCACCGCGTCCGCCCTCCACTTCGTCGGCGCCGCCACCTGGTCGGCGCTCTCCGGCCACCCCGTCTCCACCGAGGTCTGGGACGACGTCCACGAGGTGCCGCACGTCCGGATCGGGCAGCACGCCGACCTCGTCGTCGTCGCCCCCGCCACCGCCGACATGCTGGCCAAGGCCGCCCACGGCCTCGCCGACGACCTGCTCACCAACACCCTGCTCACCGCCCGCTGTCCGGTCGTCTTCGCCCCGGCGATGCACACCGAGATGTGGGAGCACCCCGCCACCCAGGAGAACGTCGCGACGCTGCGCCGCCGGGGCGCCGTCGTCATCGAGCCCGCCGTGGGCCGTCTCACCGGCGTCGACACCGGCAAGGGCCGGCTCCCCGACCCGGGCGAGATCTACGAGGTCTGCCGCCGGGTCCTCGCCCGGGGCGCGGCCGCCCCCGACCTCGCGGGCCGGCACGTGGTGATCAGCGCCGGCGGTACGAGGGAGCCCCTCGACCCGGTCCGCTACCTCGGCAACCGCTCCTCCGGCAAGCAGGGCTACGCGCTCGCCCGCACCGCCGTCGCGCGCGGCGCCCGGGTCACCCTGGTCGAGGCCAACACCGGGCTGCCCGACCCGTCCGGCGCCGACGTCGTCCGCGCCGGCACCGCGACACAACTGCGCGAGGCCGTGCTGAAGGCGGCCCGGGACGCCGACGTCGTGGTCATGGCCGCCGCCGTCGCCGACTTCCGGCCCGCCGAGTACGCCACCGGCAAGATCAAGAAGAAGGACGGCCAGGAGCCCGCCCCGATCACGCTCGTCCGCAACCCGGACATCCTCGCCGAGGTCTCCGCCGAGCGCGCCACGCCCGGGCAGGTCGTCGTCGGATTCGCCGCCGAGACCGACGACGTCCTGGCCAACGGCCGCCAGAAGCTCCGCCGCAAGGGCTGCGACCTGCTGGTGGTGAACGAGGTCGGGGAGCGCAAGACCTTCGGCTCCGAGGAGAACGAGGCCGTGGTGCTCGCCGCCGACGGCACCGAGACCCCCGTCCCGTACGGGCCCAAGGAGGCCCTGGCCGACACGGTGTGGGACCTCGTCGCGGCGCGCCTCGGATGAATTTCCGGTGACACGCCGGGGCCGGCAGCACCCCCGCGACACGGTCCCGGGCCTTGCGGCAGCAGCCTTCCGGGGTCCTCCGGACCTGGTGGAACACGTCACAGGAAGGCCAAAGGGCGAGACACGTTGTCCGCCGGCCGGAGCCGACCGATAAACTGCTCCCTGGACCGTGCCGGGCGCAGCTCCCGGACCGTCCGCCCAATGATCAGCCAGCAGCCGCTGCAACCCCAGGGAGCGATGTGTCCCGCCGTCTCTTCACCTCGGAGTCCGTGACCGAGGGCCACCCCGACAAGATCGCCGACCAGATCAGCGACACCATTCTCGACGCGCTCCTGCGCGAGGACCCGTCCTCCCGCGTCGCCGTCGAGACCCTGATCACCACCGGTCTCGTGCACGTCGCGGGTGAGGTCACGACCAAGGCGTACGCCGATATTCCGACGCTGGTCCGCAACAAGGTCCTGGAGATCGGCTACGACTCCTCGAAGAAGGGCTTCGACGGTGCCTCCTGCGGCGTCTCGGTGTCCATCGGGGCCCAGTCCCCGGACATCGCCCAGGGCGTCGACACCGCTTACGAGAAGCGGGTCGAGGGCGACGAGGACGAGCTCGACAAGCAGGGCGCCGGCGACCAGGGCCTGATGTTCGGCTACGCCTGCGACGAGACGCCCGAGCTCATGCCGCTGCCGATCTTCCTCGCGCACCGGCTCTCCCGCCGGCTGTCCGAGGTCCGCAAGAACGGGACCATCCCGTACCTGCGCCCCGACGGCAAGACCCAGGTCACCATCGAGTACGACGGCGACAAGGCCGTCCGCCTCGACACCGTCGTCGTCTCCTCGCAGCACGCCAGCGACATCGACCTCGACTCGCTGCTCGCGCCCGACATCCGCGAGTTCGTGGTCGAGCACGTGCTGAACCAGCTCATCGAGGACGGCATCAAGCTCGACACCGAGGGCTACCGCCTGCTGGTCAACCCGACCGGGCGCTTCGAGATCGGCGGCCCGATGGGCGACGCCGGCCTCACCGGCCGCAAGATCATCATCGACACCTACGGGGGCATGGCCCGCCACGGCGGCGGCGCCTTCTCCGGCAAGGACCCGTCGAAGGTGGACCGCTCGGCCGCCTACGCCATGCGCTGGGTCGCCAAGAACGTCGTCGCCGCCGGCCTCGCCGCCCGCTGCGAGGTCCAGGTCGCGTACGCGATCGGCAAGGCCGAGCCGGTGGGCCTCTTCGTGGAGACCTTCGGCACCGCCGCGATCGAGACCGAGAGGATCGAGCACGCCATCGGCGAGGTCTTCGACCTCCGCCCGGCCGCGATCATCCGCGACCTCGACCTGCTGCGCCCGATCTACGCCCAGACCGCCGCGTACGGCCACTTCGGCCGCGAGCTGCCCGACTTCACCTGGGAGCGTACGGACCGGGTGGACGCGCTGCGCGCCGCCGCCGGTCTGTAAGCACCGCACCCGCCGGTCATCCGCCGGAGCCCGGACGCCGACACGGTGTCCGGGCTCCGGCGTTTCACGGCTTGGTGTGACGGAGACGGCCGGCGCCGTTGTCCGAGGCGTCTGGTAGGGATGGAGCTGTGAGCAGCGAGAACGAGCGGTCTGACGAGCCCGGGGCGCCGGAACAGCTTGCGCTGATCCGGGAGGCCGTCCGCCGGGCGGATGTGCCGCGCGCCAAACCGCGCACCTGGCGCGGTGCCGCCCTCGCCAAGGAGCTGCCCGTCGCCCGCGTCCTCGTCAACAAGGGCGCGCTCCCTCTCGACCAGTACTTCGACTACGCCGTCCCCGAGGAGCTGGACGCCGCCGCACAGCCCGGGGTGCGCGTCCGGGTCCGCTTCGGCGCCGGGGGCCGCAATGTGCGCGGCGGCCGGCGCGAGGGCGGCGGCCTCGTGGACGGCTTCCTCATCGAGCGGCTGGCCGAGTCCGACTACAACGGGGCGCTCGCCGCGCTCGCCTCCGTCGTCTCGCCCGAGCCGGTCCTCGGCCCCGGCCTCCTCGCCCTCGCCCGCGCCGTCGCCGACCGGTACGCGGGCAGCCTCGCCGACGTCCTCCAGCTCGCCGTCCCCCCGCGCAACGCGCAGGCCGAGGCCAAACCGTCGCCCGCGCCCCTGCCCGCCCCCGCGCCCCCCGCCCCCGGGAGCTGGGAGCGGTACCCGCAGGGCCCCGCGTTCCTCTCCGCACTGGCCGGCGGGGGCGCGCCCCGGGCCGTGTGGACCGCGCTGCCCGGACCGCACTGGCCCGCCGAGATCGCCACCGCCGTCGCCGCGACGCTGTCCTCCGGGCGCGGCGCCCTCGTCGTCGTCCCCGACGGGCGGACCGCCGGCCGGGTCGACGCCGCGCTCACCGCCCTGCTCGGCGAGGGGCGGCACGCGCTGCTCACCGCCGGATCCGGGCCCGGGAAGCGCTACCGGGAATGGCTCGCCGTGCGGCGCGGCTCCGTCAGGGCGGTGGTGGGGACCAGGGCGGCGATGTTCGCTCCCGTCGCCGACCTCGGGCTCGTCGTCGTCTGGGACGACGGGGACTCCAGTCACAGCGACGACCGCGCCCCCTTCCCGCACGTCCGCGAGGTCCTGGAGCTGCGGGCCACGCACGGCCGGTGCGCCTTTCTGCTCGGCTCCGTCAGCTGCACGGTGGAGGCCGCGCAACTCGTGGAGAGCGGGTGGGCGCTGCCGCTGCGCGCCGACCGGGAGCAGGTGCGGGGGGCGGCGCCCGTCATCCGCACCGTGGGCGACGGCGAGCTCGCCCGGGACGGGGCCGCCCGGGTCGCCCGACTGCCCAGCCTCGCCTGGCAGACCGTCCGGGACGGGCTGCGCGCCGGTCCGGTGCTGGTCCAGGTGCCCCGGCGGGGTTACGCCCCCCGGCTCGCCTGCGAGCGCTGCCGGGAGCCCGCCCGGTGCCGGCAGTGCGCGGGGCCGCTGGAGGCGCCGGACCAGCAGGGCCTGAACTGCGCGTGGTGCGGGCGGGCCGAGACGTCCTGGCACTGCGTGGCCTGCGGGGGGCGTCGGTTGCGCGCCCAGATCGTGGGGGCCCGGCGCACGGCGGAGGAGCTGGGCCGGGCGTTCCCGGCGGTGCCGGTGCGGACGTCCGGGCGTGACCATGTCCTCGACTCGGTGCCGGACCAGCCCGCGCTGGTCGTCAGCACGCCGGGCGCCGAGCCGGTCGCCGAGGGCGGGTACGCGGCGGCGCTCCTGCTCGACGGCTGGGCGATGACCGGCCGGCCCGATCTGCGTGCCGGTGAGGAGGCACTGCGCCGGTGGACGGCCGCCGCCGCGCTGGTCCGGGGGCGGCCGGAGGGCGGCACGGTGGTCGTCGTCGCCGAGCCGACGCTGCGGCCCGTGCAGGCGCTGGTCCGGTGGGACCCGGTCGGGCACGCCCGGCGGGAGCTGGCGGAGCGGGCCGAGCTGGGCTTTCCGCCGGTGTCCCGGATGGCGTCGGTGACGGGGGAGCCGGGGGCGCCGGCCGCGTTCCTCGCGGCGGCGCGGTTGCCCGGGGACGCGGAGGTGCTGGGGCCCGTGCCGGTGCCGGCCGCGGAGCCGGGGCGGCCCCGGCGGACGTTCGAGGCGCCGGTGGGGGAGGTCTGGGAGCGGGCGCTGGTGCGGGTGCCGCCCGGGAGTGGGGCGGCGTTGGCTGCGGCGTTGCGCGCTGCGCGCGTGGCGCGCGGCGGGGGTGGGGAGGCGGTGCGGGTGCGGGTGGATCCGGTGGACATCGGCTGAGGTGTTTGTCCTCAATCGCCGGACGGGCTTGATTGTGCGGGCGGGCTTGGTTTTGCGCGGGTGCGTTTGGGCGCAGGCGCGGTTGGTGCGTGAGCGGGTCGTCCCCTCGCGTGTGCGAAGGGACGACCCGCCTCACCCCCAGGTCAACCGTTGCGGGGGCCCGGGAAGGGGTTGGGGCGGTCTGTGGGGGGTTGGGGGGCTCGGGCGGCGGGGACCGTGGGGCCGCGTTGGGGGATGACCTCCGCGGACTCGGGTGCCGTGGGCTGCGGGGTCGTGCGCCGTGATCCGTAACGGCGGTGGACGGCCTGCTTGGTGACCCCGAGCGCGGAGCCCACCGCGTCCCAGGAGAAGCCCAGCGAGCGGTCGAAGTCCACGGCCGCCGTGACCAGCGTCTCGACGCTGTCCCGCAGTTCCTGGGCCAGTCTGACCGTCGGGGCCGGGGCCCTGCCGTAGACGACGAAGCCCGCGGACGGGCCGGAGCGGCGCGGACGGTAGACGTTGCCCAGCTGTGCGGTGAGCGTGCGCAGTGCGTCCACCTGCCGCCGGACCCGCTCGATGTCCCGCACCAGGAGATGCAGGCTGGCCCGCGCTTGGGCGTCGTGGGTTGCGTGGTCGGCCATGAAGAAGCCTCTCGAACCGGCGTTGAAAGGGATCGGGCCGCACCAGGGCGGCTCGCTTCGGTCAATCTCTCTTGACCAACGCCGCACCGGGGGATCTGGTCACGCTCGGGGGGCGTATGCGCACCTGCGAGGGGCGCGCGACAGTGCGTACGCCCCCCGGCCCGCCGCCCCATAGACTTGTGCGTTGCTCGTCACCGTAACGTTTCGGCCTGAGAGTCCGGCCTGAGAGGCAGTCAGCCACCCATGAAGCTCGTCTTCGCAGGCACCCCCGAGGTAGCCGTTCCCGCACTCGACGCCCTGATCGCCTCCGGCCGGCACGAGGTGGCCGCCGTCGTGACCCGGCCCGACGCGCCCGCGGGGCGTGGCCGGCGACTGGTGGCCAGCCCGGTCGCCGAGCGCGCCGAGGAGGCCGGGATCGAGGTGCTGAAGCCCGCCAGGCCCCGGGACGAGGACTTCCTCGCGCGGCTGCGCGAGATCGCGCCGGACTGCTGCCCGGTCGTCGCGTACGGCGCGCTACTGCCCAAGGCGGCGCTCGACATCCCCGCGAAGGGCTGGGTCAACCTGCACTTCTCGCTGCTGCCCGCCTGGCGCGGCGCGGCCCCCGTGCAGCACGCGGTGATGTCCGGCGACGAGGTGACCGGGGCGTCCACCTTCCTGATCGAGGAGGGCCTGGACTCCGGGCCGGTCTACGGCGTCCTGACGGAGGAGGTCCGCCCGACCGACACCAGCGGCGATCTGCTGACCCGGCTGGCGTTCGCCGGGTCCGGGCTGCTGGCCGCCACCATGGACGGCATCGAGGACGGCACCCTGCACGCTGTCCCGCAGCCCGCCGACGGGGTCACCCTCGCGCCGAAGATCACCGTCGAGGACGCCCAGGTCCAGTGGTCCGCGCCCGCCCTCCGCGTCGACCGCGTCATCCGCGGCTGCACCCCCGCCCCGGGCGCCTGGACGCCGTTCCGGGGCGAGCGCCTGAAGCTCGTCCAGGCCACCCCCGCCGTGGACCGGTCCGAGCTGGCGCCCGGTGAGCTGTCGGTGGGCAAGAACAACGTGTTCGTCGGCACCGGGTCGCACGCGGTCGAGCTGCTGTGGGTGCAGCCGCAGGGCAAGAAGCCGATGCGCGCCGCCGACTGGGCGCGCGGGGTGCGCATCGCCGCCGGCGAGCTGGTCGGGAGCTGATCCCCGGGGCGGGGCGCAGGAGCTGATCCCCGGGGGCGGGGCGCGGGGACCGATCACCCCGGGGCGGGGACGTAGGCTGGGAGGGTTCGCCCTCTCGATATTCAGCGGAGCACCTTTCACGTGAACGACCAGCCGCGTCGCCGTCCCGCCAAGCCGCACCGCCGTCCCCAGAAGGACCCGGTCCGCTTCCTGGCCTTCGAGGTCCTGCGGGCCGTGGACGAGCGCGACGCGTACGCGAACCTCGTCCTGCCCCCGCTGCTGAAGAAGGCCAGGGCCAAGGGCGACTTCGACCACCGCGACGCCGCCCTGGCGACCGAGCTGGTCTACGGGACGCTGCGCCGCCAGGGGACGTACGACGCGATCGTCGCCGCCTGCATCGACCGGCCGCTGCGCGAGGTGGACCCGCCGGTCCTGGACGTGCTGAACATGGGCGTGCACCAGCTCCTTGGCACCCGTATCCCGACCCACGCGGCCGTCTCCGCGAGCGTGGAGCTGGCCCGGGTGGTGCTGGGGGAGGGGCGCGCCAAGTTCGTCAACGCCGTCCTGCGCAAGGTGTCCGCCGACGACCTCGACGGCTGGGTCGCGAAGGTGGCCCCCTCCTACGAGGACGACGCCGAGGACCACCTCGCGGTCGTCCACTCGCACCCGCGCTGGGTCGTCTCCGCGCTCTGGGACGCGCTCGGGGGCGGCCGCGCCGGGATCGAGGACCTGCTCGACGCCGACAACGAGCGCCCCGAGGTCACCCTCGTCGCCCGCCCCGGCCGCTCCACCACGGACGAGCTCACCGAGGAGCTGGGCGAGGACAACGCGCTGCCCGGCCGCTGGTCGCCCTACGCCGTGCGGATGGCCGAGGGCGGCGAGCCCGGCGCCCTGACCGCCGTGCGCGAGAGCCGGGCCGGGGTCCAGGACGAGGGCAGCCAGCTCGTCGCCGCCGCCCTGGCGGCCGCCCCGCTGGAGGGCAGCGACGCCCGCTGGCTCGACGGCTGCGCGGGCCCCGGCGGGAAGGCCGCCCTGCTCGCCGCCCTCGCCGCCGGCCGCGGCGCCGCCCTGCTGGCCGCCGAGAAGCAGCCCCACCGGGCCCGCCTCGTGGAACGCGCGCTGGCCGGCAACCCCGGCCCGTACCAGGTGATCACCGCCGACGGCACCCGCCCGCCGTGGCGCCCCGGCAGCTTCGACCGGGTCCTGATGGACGTGCCGTGCACCGGGCTCGGCGCGCTCCGCCGTCGCCCCGAGGCCCGCTGGCGCCGTCGTCCGGAGGATCTGGAGAGCTTCGCGCCCCTCCAGCGCGGGCTGCTGCGCGAGGCGCTGAAGGCCGTACGCGTCGGCGGTGTCGTCGGGTACGCGACCTGCTCGCCGCACCTCGCGGAGACCCGGGTCGTCGTGGAGGACGTGCTCAAGGGACGCGGCGGGGCGCCCGTCGAGGCGGAGTGGATCGATGCCCGTCCGCTGCTGCCGGGCGTGCCCGCGCTGGGCGACGGACCCGACGTCCAGCTCTGGCCGCATCTGCACGGCACCGACGCGATGTACCTGGCGCTGCTCCGCCGTACCGCCTGACCGCGGGCCCCTCACCGGGGCGAAACGCCGGGAATGCGCGAACCGTAATGATCCCGTGAGCCTTTGGAGCGCACCGAGGCCGGGAAGTGACGCAGAACATGGCAGGCTTGGCCCATGGCCCAGATCAACCCGAGTATTCTCTCCGCCGATTTCGCGCGCCTCGCCGATGAGGCCAAGGCCGTGGAAGGTGCCGACTGGCTCCATGTCGATGTCATGGACAACCACTTCGTGCCCAATCTGACCCTCGGCGTTCCGATCGTGGAATCGCTGAGCAGGGCCACGGACACGCCGCTGGACTGCCATCTGATGATCGAGGACGCGGACCGCTGGGCCCCGCAGTACGTCGAGGCGGGGGCCGGGTCGGTCACCTTCCACGTCGAGGCCGCCGCCGCCCCCGTGCGGCTGGCCCGGGAGATCCGCGCCAAGGGCGCCCGCGCCTCCATGGCGCTCAGGCCGGCGACGCCCATCGAGCCGTACGAGGACCTGCTCCCCGAGCTCGACATGCTGCTGATCATGACCGTGGAGCCGGGCTTCGGCGGCCAGGCGTTCCTGGACATCATGCTGCCGAAGATCCGCCGCACCCGTGAGCTGATCTCCAAGCACGGGCTCGATCTGTGGCTCCAGGTCGACGGCGGCGTCTCCGAGTCCACCATCGAGCGGTGCGCCGAGGCCGGCGCCGATGTCTTCGTCGCCGGCTCCGCGGTCTACGGGGCGGGCGACCCGGCCGCCGCGGTGCGGGCGCTGCGCGCCCAGGCCGACGGGGCCATCGGAGCGGCCGGCTGGGCCTGCGCGCACTGAGTCCGGGGCGGGCGAGCGTCGCGCGGGCCAAGGGCAGATGAACGGGGTCCGACGGGACCCGGCAGGGATCGCCGTATCTGACAGGATGAACGGCGTATCAAGAGCGTGAACAGCAGTGAGGAGAACGCGGTGTCTGCAATGTCGGCGGGCCGGTCCGCCCTGCGGATGGGGCCCGCGGAGCTGGTGCAGGCGGCGGCCATGGCCCGCCGCTTCTACCTTGAGGGCAAGTCCAAGATCCAGATCGCCGAGGAGTTCGGCGTCAGCCGCTTCAAGGTCGCCCGGGTGCTGGAGACCGCCCTGGAGCGCGACCTCGTACGCATCGAGATCCGGGTCCCCGCGGAACTGGACGCGGAGCGCTCCGACGCGCTCCGGGCCCGCTACGGGTTGCGCCACGCGGTCGTCGTGGAGTCCCCGGCGGAGGAGCAGGACGACGCGGCGGACCCGGAGAACCTGGGCGAGGTCGCGGCCGACCTGCTCGGCGAACTGGTGGCCGAGGGCGATGTGCTCGGGCTCGCCTGGGGCCGCTCCACCATCCATATGGCCGCCGCCCTCGACCGGCTGCCCCCGTGCACGGTCGTGCAGCTCACCGGGGTGTACGACGCGGGCACCGCCGAGCGCGGTTCGGTGGAGGCCGTGCGGCGCGCCGCCCAGGTCTCCGGGGGCGAGGCCCACCCGATCTACGCGCCGATGCTGCTGCCCGATCCGGCGACGGCCGCCGCGCTGCGCCATCAGACGGGGATCGCCCGCGCCTTCGAGTACTTCGACAAGGTGACGGTCGCGGCCGTCTCCATCGGTTCCTGGGAGCCGGGCATCTCGACCGTGCACGACATGCTCTCCGACGAGGAGCGCCGGCACTACGCCTCGCTCGGCGTCGCCGCCGAGATGTCCGCCCACCTCTTCGACGCGGAGGGCCGCCGGGTCGGCCGGGACCTCGGCGAGCGGTGCATCACCGTCGAGGCGGACCGGCTGCGCCGGATCCCCGAGGTGGTGGCCATCGCGGGCGGGCAGCGCAAGGCCGCCGCGATCGGCGCGGTGCTGCGGTCCGGCCTGGTCACCAGCCTGGTGACGGACACGGCCGCCGCCGACTACCTCCTCACCGAGTCCGCCGCCCCGCGCCGGCCGGCCCTGGACCGCACGGACCCGGACAGTGACTGAGCCGTACGGGCCTACGGTCGTACGGGAGAGGGGCGAGCGGTCCGTGACCGCTCGCCCCTCTCCCGTACCGCCGGTGCTCAGTCCTGGGAGACGCCCAGGACCGTGGACTCCAGATACTGCTCGGGCTGCTCGTACTGGCTGACGTCGGCAGGGTTGTAGCGGGGCGTCTGGCGGGACCAGTCGAGATTGCCGCGCATCCAGCTGCGCATGCCGTCGAGATACGGCTCCAGCATCGGCGTCAGCTGCGGATACGCCTCCAGCAGTTCGGTCTCCGCCGTCAGGAAGCGCTCCGTCTCGACGGCGATCTCCGCGCAGACGTGCTCCAGCGCCTCCTGCTTGCCGTAGCCGCGGTGGTGGCGGACCAGGTGGACGAGGTTGTGGATCTCGCCGAGCACCTGCTCCTTCTCGTACGAATACACGTCATTGGCCCAGCAGACGTGGTTGCAGGACGCCTCCAGAGCGGTGATGAACCGGGGGTCGTTGTGGATCGAGGAGGGCGCCTCGATGCCCGCGACGATCTCTATCAGGTCCATGCAGACGATGATCGCGCCGGTGTGCCGGCGCTTCTCCACGTACAGCTCCTCCGACGGCACCACGTTCGCCGCCCGGTTCCCGGCTTCCCAGGTGGTGGCGGTGGTGAGGTACTTCTTCAGGTGCCAGGCGAACCTGCGCCGCCAGTGCACCGCCGCGGTCGGCGTCGTACGTTGCCACAGGTCGACGAGGGCCACCACGGCGGCGGGCAGCTCCTCGTTCTCCAGCACGCCGGTGCGGGTGCCCTCGACCACGGCCAGCATCAGGGCGACGACGTCCCGCACCCGCTCCGGGCTCCGGCCGAGATGGCCGTCGTCCAGTTGGTCGTCCACGAGGAAGAGCCAGACGAACCAGTCGGCGACCAGGTCCAGATTCTCACTGTCGGCGGTCGGGTAGACCATGCCGACGAACGCGCCGAAGTCCGCCTGCTCGAAACGCTCCCTGGCCGAATCCCGGTGCACCAGACCGGTGTTGCGGGTCCAGGTGTCCAGATGCTCCCGTACGTGGGTGACGTGCGGGTTCGTCCGCTGGGGGAACGGGCAGTAGATGTCCGGCAGTTCGTTCTCCACGGGCGGGTCGTGATCCTCTCCGGTCGTACGGGTGACGGAAGTTGAGCATGATCCGTCCGTTCCTCCGGGGCGTTGTGGTGACCCACGGGACCTGCGGGTTTGAAGCTACCTGACCCCTTGTCACCAGGTCCAGGGCGGATGATCGGGAATGGTTGAAAGCTGTTCGGGTAAGGTCCGGGGGTAAGGCAGGTGGCACTTGCCCGGGACTCCCGCAGCGGTTCTTTCGTAGGAACATACGAGTGCGGGAGTCATTTGCTGTGTCTTCGTGGAAGCGACCTGCGCCATTTCGTATGAAAAAATGAGTGTTATGCGTTTTCTTGAGCCCGGCACCGGTCGCTATACAGAGTCCCCCTCGGTTCCATACGACCTCACGTACGACGACGTCTTCATGGTCCCGGGCCGGTCGGCGGTTGGATCACGCCAGGCCGTCGACCTGTCCTCGCCCGACGGCAGCGGCACCACCATCCCCCTCGTCGTCGCGAACATGACCGCGATCGCGGGCCGCCGGATGGCCGAGACCATCGCCCGCCGCGGCGGGCTCGTCGTCATCCCGCAGGACATCCCGATCGAGGTCGTCACCGAGGTCGTCGCCTGGGTGAAGACGCGCCACCTGGTGCTCGACACGCCCATCGAGCTGTTGCCCGGCCAGACCGTCGCCGACGCGCTGTCCCTGCTGCACAAGCGCGCGCACGGCGCCGGGGTCGTCGTGGACGCCGACCGCCGGCCCGTCGGCGTGGTCACCGACCACGACCTGTCCGGCGTGGACCGCTTCACCCAGCTCTCCGAGGTCATGTCCAAGGACCTGGTCGTCCTGGACGCGGACATCGACCCGCGCGACGCCTTCAACAAGCTGGACGGCGCCAACCGCAAGCTCGCCCCCGCCGTCGACGCGGAGGGGCGCCTCGTCGGCATCCTCACCCGCAAGGCCGCCCTGCGCGCCACGCTCTACACCCCGGCCACCGACGCGGCCGGCAAGCTGCGGATCGCCGCCGCCGTCGGCATCAACGGCGACGTGGCCGGCAAGGCGAAGCAGCTCCTCGACGCGGGTGTGGACACCCTCGTCGTGGACACCGCGCACGGTCACCAGGAGTCCATGATCAGCGCGGTGCGCGCGGTCCGGGCGCTGGACCCGCAGGTGCCGATCGTGGCGGGCAACATCGTCGCCGCCGAGGGGGTGCGCGACCTCATCGAGGCCGGCGCGGACATCATCAAGGTCGGTGTCGGACCCGGTGCCATGTGCACCACCCGCATGATGACCGGCGTGGGCCGCCCCCAGTTCTCGGCCGTGCTGGAGTGCGCCGCCGAGGCGAAGAAGTACGGCAAGCACGTCTGGGCCGACGGCGGGGTCCGCCACCCGCGCGACGTCGCCATGGCGCTCGCCGCCGGTGCCTCCAACGTGATGATCGGCTCCTGGTTCGCCGGGACCTACGAGTCCCCGGGCGACCTCCAGCAGAGCGCCGACGGCCGCTTCTACAAGGAGTCCTTCGGCATGGCGTCCGCGCGTGCCGTGAAGAACCGGACCTCCGACGAGTCCGCGTACGACCGCGCCCGCAAGGCGCTCTTCGAGGAGGGAATCTCCACCTCGCGGATGTTCCTGGACCCGGCCCGCCCCGGCGTCGAGGACCTGATCGACTCGATCATCGCGGGCGTCCGCTCCTCCTGCACGTACGCGGGCGCGGCCTCCCTCGCGGAATTCGCCGAGAAGGCCGTCGTCGGGGTGCAGAGCGCCGCCGGCTACGCGGAGGGCAAGCCGCTGCACGCCAGCTGGAGCTGACCCGTGGTCTACTGCCGGGGGGACGGCGCGTGCCGGCCCCCCGGCACAGTCATGCCCGGATCCGTCCGTGCCCCCGTAGAGAAGTGACCCGTACGACGTGCGACTGAACGACCTCGACGAACGCATCGTCCACGCCCTGGCCGAGGACGCCCGCCGCTCCTACGCCGACATCGGCTCGATCATCGGCCTGTCCGCGCCCGCCGTGAAACGCCGGGTCGACCGGCTGCGCGCCGAGGGGGCCATCACCGGGTTCACCGTGCGGGTGGACCCGGCGGCGCTCGGCTGGGAGACCGAGGGGTACATCGAGATCTACTGCAGCCGCAACACCTCCCCGGAGTCCATCAAGCAGGGGCTCGCCCGGTATCCCGAGGTCGCCTCCGCGTCCACGGTCACCGGCGACGCGGATGCGCTGGTCCAGGTCTTCGCGGCGGACATGCGGCACTTCGAGCAGGTGCTTGAGCGGATCGCGGGGGAGCCGTACGTGGAACGGACGAAGTCCGTGCTGGTGCTTTCGCCGCTGTTGCGGCGGTATCCGGGGTAGCGGCCGTCCGCTGGGTGGGCCGGGTCCTCCGGCGAGGGTTCCGTCCTCAAACGCCGGACGGGCTGGAATGGGCTGCTCCCGGCCGCAAAGCGGGGGTCGGGCCGGAATGGGCCCCGGGTCCTCGAAGCGCGGGTCGGGCCGGAGCGGCGCAATGAATCTTCGCGCCCCGCGCGAACCGCGCAACGGATCGGCCGTCGGTGCGCAACGCTCGCGTCTTGTTCGGGCCGAAGCGTGGAACGTACCGTTTCTACGTCCCCGCCCCGCCCGTATCGTCCGAGGTCAGCCATGCCGCCGTTGCGCACCGCCCTGTTCCAGAGCTCCGGGCGTCCCGGCTCGGTCGCCGGGTCCGTCGAGCTGCTGGCGGACGCCGCGCGCCGCGCCTCCGCCACCGGCGCCCGGCTCCTGGTCTGCCCCGAGCTGTACCTCACCGGGTACGCCATCGGCGACGACGTCCCCCGGCTGGCCGAGGCCGCCGACGGGCCAGCCGCCCGCGCCGTCGCCGAGATCGCCGTACGCCACGGGATCGCCGTCCACTACGGCTACCCGGAGCGCGAGGGCGACACCCTGTACAACTCCGCGCAGCTCATCGGCCCCGACGGCACCACGCTCGCCAACTACCGCAAGACCCACCTCTTCGGGGACTTCGAGCAGCGCTGGTTCACCCCCGGCGGGCAGCCCGTGGTCCAGGCCGAGCTGGACGGGGTCCGCCTCGGCCTGCTGACCTGCTACGACGTCGAGTTCCCGGAGAACGTACGGGCGCACGCCCTGGCCGGCACCGACCTCCTGCTGGTCCCGACCGCGCTGATGCACCCCTTCTCGTTCGTCGCCGAATCCCTCGTCCCGGTCCGCGCCTTCGAGAGCCAGCTGTACCTCGCGTACGTCAACCGCACCGGCCCGGAAGGCGCGTTCGACTTCACCGGGCTGAGCTGCCTGGCCGGTCCGGACGGCACGGTCCGCGCCCGTGCGGGGCGCGGCGAGGAACTGGTCACCGCCGACGTCGACCCCGCGCTGCTGGCCGCATCCCGGGCCGCCAACCCGTATCTCCGCGACCGCCGCCCCGGCCTGTACGGCTCCCTCGTCTGAGTCCGCCCGCCCCGTCACGTCTTCGCCCGTCCCGCAAGGAGCCCGTACCCCATGACCGCCGTGCCCCCCGCCGTCCAGCACACCGAGGAAGCGGCCCCGCCGATCACGATGTTCGGGCCGGACTTCCCGTACGCGTACGACGACTTCCTCGCCCACCCGGCGGGCCTCGGCCAGATACCGGCGACCGAGCACGGCACCGAGGTGGCCGTCATCGGCGGCGGGCTCTCCGGCATCATCACCGCGTACGAACTGATGAAGATGGGCCTCAAGCCGGTCGTCTACGAGGCCGACCGCATCGGCGGACGGCTGCGCACCGTCGAGTTCGAGGGCTGTGCCACCGACGGCGAACCGCTCACCGCCGAGATGGGCGCGATGCGCTTCCCGCCCTCCTCGACCGCCCTCCAGCACTACATCGACCTCGTCGGCCTGGAGACGAAGGCGTTCCCCAACCCGCTCTGCCCGGCCACCCCTTCGACCGTGGTCGACCTCAAGGGCGAGTCGCACTACGCCAGGACCATCGATGAACTCCCGCAGGTCTACCGCGATGTGATGGACGCCTGGAACCGCTGCCTGGAGGAGGGCGCCGACTTCTCCGACATGAACCGGGCGATGCGCGAGCGCGATGTGCCCCGGATCAGGGAGATCTGGACCCGGCTGGTCGAGAAGCTGGACAACCAGACCTTCTACGGCTTCCTCTGCGACTCCGACGCCTTCGCGTCCTTCCGGCACCGCGAGATCTTCGGCCAGGTCGGCTTCGGCACCGGCGGCTGGGACACCGACTTCCCCAACTCCATCCTGGAGATCCTGCGCGTCGTCTACACGGAGGCGGACGACCACCACCGCTCCATCGTCGGCGGCAGCCAGCGGCTCCCGCTGCGCCTCTGGGAGCGGGAGCCGCGGAAGATCACGCACTGGCCGCTCGGCACCTCGCTGTCCTCGCTGCACGGCGGCGAGCCGCGCGGGGCCGTCACCCGGCTGAACCGCACGGCCGGCAACCGGATCACCGTGACCGACGCCTCCGGCGACATCCGTACCTTCCGGGCGGCCGTCTTCACCGGGCAGTCCTGGCTGCTGCTCTCCAAGATCGCCTGCGACGACGCGCTCTTCCCGATCGACCACTGGACGGCGATGGAGCGCACCCACTACATGGAGTCGTCCAAGCTGTTCGTGCCCGTGGACCGGCCGTTCTGGCTGGACAAGGACGAGACCACCGGCCGCGACACGATGTCGATGACGCTGACCGACCGGATGACCCGGGGTACGTATCTGCTGGACGACGGGCCGGACCGGCCGGCGAGCATCTGCCTCTCGTACACCTGGTGCGACGACAGCCTGAAGTGGCTGCCGCTCTCGGCGACCGAGCGGATGGACGTCATGCTGAAGTCGCTCGGCGAGATCTACCCGAACGTCGACATCCGCAGCCACGTCACCGGCAACCCGGTCACCGTCTCCTGGGAGAACGAGCCCTGGTTCATGGGCGCGTTCAAGGCCAACCTGCCCGGCCACTACCGCTACCAGCGACGCCTGTTCACCCACTTCATGCAGGACCGGCTGCCCGCCGACAAGCGGGGCCTGTTCCTGGCCGGTGACGACATCTCCTGGACGGCCGGCTGGGCCGAGGGCGCCGTGCAGACCGCGCTGAACGCCGTGTGGGGCGTGATGACCCACTTCGGCGGCGCGACCGACGCGACCAACCCCGGCCCCGGCGACCGCTTCGACGAACTGGCCCCGGTCGAACTGCCCGAGGACTGAGCGAGGGCCCCGGTCACGCATCCGTGGCCGGGGGCTCCTTGTCGTACGCCGAGGTGCCCGAGTCGAGCAGCGGTTCCTGGGTCTTCAGGTGCGCCGGGGCGAAGGCGCGCAGCACGTGGTAGCCGGTGATCACGACGATGGTGCCGAGGGCGATCCCGCTCAGCTCGAAGTTGTCCGTGATCTTCAGGCTGACCCCGCCGACGCCGATGATGATGCCCGCCGCGGCCGGCACCAGGTTCAGCGGATTGCGCAGGTCCACCTTGGCGTTCAGCCAGATCTGGGCGCCGAGCAGGCCGATCATGCCGTACAGGATGACCGTGATGCCGCCGAGCACCCCGCCCGGGATCGCCGCCACGATCGCGCCGAACTTCGGGCAGAGGCCGAAGAGCAGGGCGAAGCAGGCGGCGGCCCAGTAGGCGGCGGTGGAGTACACCCGGGTCGCGGCCATCACGCCGATGTTCTCGGAGTACGTGGTGTTCGGCGGGCCGCCCACCGCCGTCGACAGCATCGAGGCGGCGCCGTCCGCCGCGATGGCCGTGCCCAGCTTGCCGTCCAGCGAACGGCCGGTCATCTCGCCGACCGCCTTCACATGCCCGGCGTTCTCCGCGATCAGGGCGATGACGACGGGCAGGGCGACCAGGATCGCCGACCACTCGAAGCTCGGCGCGTGGAAGGAGGGCAGCCCGATCCAGTCGGCCTTCCCGACGCCCGACAGGTCCAGCCGCCAGTGGTCCACCGACTCGGCGCCGCCGGCGGGGGAGTGGATCTTGCCGAAGACCAGGTCGAGCAGCCAGGACAGGACGTAACCGAAGACCAGCCCCAGGAAGATCGCGATCCGCGAGAAGAAGCCGCGCAGGCACACCACGGCCAGACCGGTGAACAGCATCACCAGCAGGGCCGTCCACTGGTCCTGCGGCCAGTACGTCGACGCGGTCACCGGCGCCAGGTTGAACCCGATGAGCATGACCACCGCGCCCGTCACCACCGGCGGCATCGCCGCGTGGATGATCCGCGCGCCGAACCGCTGCACCGCGAGACCGGCGAGGAAGAGCACCACGCCGACCACGAAGACCGCGCCGGTCACCACCGCGCTGTCGCCGCCGCTCGCCCGGATCGTCGCGGCGACCCCGACGAACGAGAGCGAACAGCCCAGATAGCTCGGCACCTGGCCGCGTGTGGCCAGCAGGAAGATGGCCGTCGCGACACCCGACATCATGATCGCCAGGTTGGGGTCGAGCCCCATCAGGACCGGCGACACGAACGAGGCGCCGAACATGGCGACCACGTGCTGCGCGCCGAGCCCGGCGGTGCGGGGCCAGGAGAGCCGCTCGTCGGGGCGGACCACCGCTCCCGGTGCGGGCGTCTTCCCGTCGCCGTGCAAGGTCCAGCGCACGCCGAGGCCCATGGTTGCTCCCTGTGTGTAGGTGCGTGAGCCCGTACCGGCCGGGCATGGCGCTCATCGCGGAAAAGATCAGCGCCATGGTAGTGCCGCCCGGCCCGCACCCCTCGGCCGGACCCACCCGTTCCGGTTCGCCGGTTCCGCGAGGCCCGGGGGAGGGTCAGGCGCCGGGCCCGGCCGCCGCGTCCCGTACCGGGGCACCCTGGGACGTCGGCTTGCGGTCACCGGCCCGCAGCACCCCGGCCCCCAGGACCAGGCCGAACGCCAGCACCGTCACCAGGCCGAACGACACGACCAGCGAGGTCGCCTCGGCCAGCGAACCGATCGCCGACGGGGCGATGAGGCCCGAGGTGTACGTGATCGTCGCGACGCCCGCGATGGCCTGGGTGGGCTTGGGCCCACTGCGCCCGGCCGCCGCGAAGGCGAGCGGGACCACCACGGCGATGCCGAGCCCCATCAGCCCGAACCCGCACATGGCGAGGGCCACGTGCGGGGCGGTGACCACCAGGACCCCGCCGATCGTGGCCAGGACGCCCCCGGCCCGTACGGTGCGCACCGCGCCGAAGCGGTCCACGACCCGGTCCCCGGCGATCCGGGCGACCGCCATCGTCAGCGCGAAGGCGGTGGTGGCCACCGCCGCGAGACCGGCCGAGCTGTCCAGCGTGTCGCGGAGGTAGACCGCCGACCAGTCGAGGCTGGCGCCCTCGGCGAAGACCGCGCAGAAGCCCACCGCACCGATGATCAGGGCCGACTTCGGCGGCAGCGCGAAGCGCGGCGGCGGCTCCTCGTCCGGCTCGCTGCGCAGGTCGAACACCCACTGGCAGGCGGTCAGGCCGAGCAGCGTCAGCACCACGGCGGCTATCACATGGTGCAGCCGGGCGTCCGTGCCCGCGTGGGCGGCCACCGTGCCCGCCGCCGAGCCCAGCAGGGCGCCCACGCTCCACATGCCGTGCAGCCCGGACATGATCGACTTGTCGAGGCGGTTCTCCACCTCGACCCCGAGCGCGTTCATCGCCACGTCGGACATGCCGGACGAGGCCCCGTACACGAACAGCGCCGCGCACAGGGTGAGCAGGTTGGGGGCCAGGGCGGGCAGGATCAGCGCGAGCGTCCACAGGGCCAGCAGTCCGCGCAGCGCGGTCCGCGCGCCGAAGCGGTGGCTCACCGTGCCGGCCAGCGGCATCGCGACCGAGGCGCCGATGGCGGGGAAGGCCAGCGCCAGGCCCAGCTGGCCCGCGCTCACGCCCGCGTGGTCCTGGATCCAGGGGACCCGGGTGGCGAAACTGCCGGTCACCGCCCCGTGCACGGTGAAGACCGCCGCGATGGCGTACCTGGCCCGCCGCACCTCCTGGGTGCCGAAGACCGTAGCCGTGGATGTGGTTGTCATACCGCTGTGCCCTCCCCTGAAGTCCTGTTCCACGATGCGGGCGATAAACTATCAGGAACCCTGCCTGATAAATAGACCGTCCGTACGACTCCGGTCCGGCGGTGATCTGGAAGGATTCCGGCATGCCCGCATCACCGAGCACCGCCCGGGCCATCAACGACCGGCTCGCCCTGCGGCTCCTCCAGCAGGACGGCCCCCTGACGGCCACGCAGCTGAAGACCCTGACCGGGCTCTCCCGGCCCACCGTCGCGGACCTGGTCGACCGCCTCCGGGGCGCGGGTCTCATCCATGTCGTCGGCGAGACCGGGGCCGACCGCCGGGGGCCCAACGCCCGGCTCTACGGCATCGTCGCGGACCGCGCGCTGCTGGCCGGGCTCGACGTGCGCACCGACAGCGTGGCCGTCGTCATCGCCGATCTGCTGGGCGCGACGCTGGCCGAGGCGACGCTGCCGGTCGGCGAGACGGAGGGGGACGACGCCGTGGAGCGGGCCGTCGCGCTGCTGGCGGCCACCGTCCGCAACGCGGGGAGCGCACCCCTGCACAGCGTCGGCATCGGCGCGCCGGGGCTGATCGACCCGGTCACGGGGGAGCTGCGGGACAGCAGCGGGCTGCCGTCCTGGCACCGCAGCCTGGTCCGGGCGCTCCAGGAGCGGCTGCCGGCGACGGTGCTGGTCGAGAACGAGACGAACCTCGCCGCAGTCGCCGAGCACCGCGTCGGCGCGGCCCGCGACCACGACACGTTCGTCCTGCTCTGGCTCGGCCACGGGGTGGGGGCGGCGGTCATGCTCGACGGAAAGGTGCGCCGGGGGGCCTCGGGCGGCGCGGGCGAACTCGGCTTCCTGCCGGTCCCGGGCACGGCGGGCACGCCCTCGGCCGTCAACTGCGAAGGCGGCTTCCACTCACTGGTCGCCTCGGCGCCGCTCTGCGGGCTGGCCGCGCGGTACGGGATCGCCGTGACGCAGAAGGGTCAGGAGCCCGGTGCGGCGGAGGCCGTCCGGGCGGCGCTCGCGGGGGAGGGGGACAGCGAGGGCTTCCTCGGCGCCCTGGCCGACCGGATCGCGCTGGGCGCCGCGGCGGTGGCCTCGGTCCTCGACCCCGGGCTCGTCCTGCTCTCCGGCGAGGTGGGCCAGGCGGGGGGCGACGCGTTGGCCGCCCGGGTCGAGGAGCGGCTGGCCGCGATGTCCCCGCTGCGCACCGGGGTGCGGGCGGGTCTGCTGGGCGGCACGGCGGTCCGCCGGGGGGCGTTGCTCGCGGCGCGGGATGCGGCGCAGGAGGTGCTTTTCGCGCCGAGCGCTTGATCCGTGTCCCGGTCCGGGGGCCCTCGCGAGTCGCCCCGGACCGGCGAACCGGTTCCGTCCTCAATCGCCGGACGGGCTCAAGAGGCAGGGCTCAGCAGGTGCCCAGGTCCTGCCAGACGCCCCACTCACCGGTGGACCCGGGCTTCTCGCCCTTCGTCCACCACTTCGCCTTCCACCGGTGGCCGTCCTGGCTCACCGTCGTACCGGTGCCGTATTCCGCGCTCGCGCTCCACGCAGCCGCCGCGCACGTGCCGCCCGACGGGTCGGGCGTCGGCGTCGGGGTCGAGCCCGTGTCCGGCTCGACCACCGTCGTGCCCCGGGCCAGGTCCGCCGCCAGCGCGTAGGACGTGCCGCCGAAGGTCACCGTCCAGTTGGACGGCGTGGACGTCGGCAGGTAGTACACGAAGTCGACCTGGACCGAGGCGCCGGGCGCCAGGCTCTGCCAGGACGGCAGCTTCAGCGAGACGCGGTTGTAGTCGCCCTTCAGCCCGCCGACGTTGTTCGCGGCGGTGTGGTCACCGCGCACGATCGTCGTGCCGAAGCCCGACTGGTCCTTGGCGTTGGCCGGAGCCGAGGTGGAGTAGTCGAACTGGAACTCCGTACCGCCGGGCAGCGTCGCCTCGGTGTGGTTGGTGATCGTCAGCTTGGGGCTGATCGGGTAGTTGGAGTCGCCCAGCGGGAACTGGCCGAAGGACACGTCGATGTCCAGCGCCTTCGTCGGCAGGTCGATCGTGGAGCGCTTCGCCCCGTACGGCGCGGCCGTCCTGAAGGTGTCGTACATCGTCGAGGTGAGCGTGGAGCCGGGCTCGTACTGCCCCTTGGCCGCGTTCCAGCCGTAGTCCCCGGCCAGCTCCCAGATCATCGTGCCGCCGATGCCCTTGTCGGCCACGTAGTCCGCCTTGGCCTGCACGGACTGCTCGTCCTCGGTGGAGAGGAAGACCTTCTTGTCGGCGTTCCACAGCCACGGCGCGACCAGCGTCGAGTCGTAGTTGCGGACGTAGGTCCCGGTCAGCTTCGTGTCCGCGGGGAACCCGTAGTCCGTGACGTAGTCGCCGACGATGCCCTTCTCCAGGTTCTTCGCGTGCCACATCGGGTTGGACCCGGCCGGCGACTCCTTGCCGTTGGTGTCCAGGTCGTGCCAGAGGTTGTCGATGCCGACGGCACCGTCACCGCACTTGGTCAGCCCCGCGCCGGCCGGGCAGTCGGTCGAAGCCGCCTTGCCCCACAGGCCGTTGGTGCCGCCCTGCACGTTCTTGAAGCCGCGGGTGTAGTACGGCAGGCCGATGTTGATACGGCCGGACGGCATCGAACCGCGGAAGTAGTGGTACGCCCAGTCCGTGTTGAGGTATCCGGTGCCGCCGTACTGCGAGGTCGAGTAGACACTCGCCTGGGCGAGCTCCGCGTCCTTGCCGTCGTCGTAGAGCGCGGCGTTCGGGCCGACGTACTCGTTCCAGGCGCCGTGCAGGTCGTACGACATGATGTTGACGTAGTCCAGGTACTTCTGGACCTGGAACGTCTCCATGCCGCGCAGCAGGTAGCCCGACGAGGGGGCGGCGACGCTGAGCAGGTAGTGGTGGCCGTCGGCGGCGGAGGCCCGGTCCAGCTTCTCGCGCAGGGTCTTCATCAGCGCGGCGTAACCCTTGACCAGACCGGCGCGGCGGGCGTTGGACAGCGTCCAGTCCAGCGGGTTGCCCGCGTCCTTCATGGTCGTCGGGTACTCGTAGTCGATGTCGACGCCGTTGAAGCCGTACTTCCGGACGAAGTCGACCGCCGAGGCGGCGAAGGTGTCGATGCCGGCCTGGTTGACCGAGCCGTCGGCGTTGGTGGCCATGGAGTAGAAGCCGCCCGAGCCGACCCGCTCGCCGTCGTCGCCGAAGTAGCCGCCGGTCTCGGCCCAGCCGCCGACGGAGACCATCGTCTTCACGTTCGGGTACTGCTTCTTGAACTTGCCGAGCAGGTTGAAATGGCCCTTGTAGGGGAGGTCCGGGTCCATTTCGGCGCCCTTGACGCCCGGCCAGGTCATCCCGGTGGAGGCGTTTTCCGGCCCATCCGCGCCCACGGAGAGCTTGTTCGCCCCGTCGACGTGCGCGAAGGCGTAGTTGAGGTGGGTGACCTTGTCCCAGGGGATGTCGGAGGCCAGGTAGGCGGGCTTGCCGTCCTTGCCGGTCCGCCAGTTGGTGAAGTAGCCGATGACGCGCCGGGGGTGGTCGGCGCCCAT
This sequence comes from Streptomyces sp. NBC_00209, assembly GCF_045206345.1. NCBI lineage: Bacteria > Bacillati > Actinomycetota > Actinomycetes > Kitasatosporales > Streptomycetaceae > Streptomyces > Streptomyces sp. NBC_00209. The sequence goes on from NZ_CP108121.1 coordinate 6,103,064, forward strand.
CTTCTCGCGGCCCTCGGAGTCGTACACGGAGCAGTAGGGGACGGAGACGCCCGGCGTCTCGTAGAGCCCGTCGGGGCGACAGGACTCCTGGTCGGCGGCTTGCGAGGGGGTCGCGGAGAGCAAGCCGATCAGCAGCGTGGCGATGCCTGCGCCGGCGGCGAGGAGCGAGGCTCTCGCACGGGTGGGGGACAGCACGTTCGGTTCCTCCTGGGGAGGTCGGCAGAACACAACTGAACAAAGGGGGGTGGGTCGTGCCTGGTCCCGGGCGTGCGCACACCGCGGAACCGCTCCTCGGAGGTGACGCAGAGATTAAGAGGACTAGACCAGTGCGTCAATAGGTCTGGACCAATCGCGGTACTTTCCTGTACGGATGTCCGAAAGAGTTCTTGTCACGTGCCGTCTGTGAGCCACTCCACAGCGTTCACCCGGTTGGCCCCTGCCGGGTCGTGGCACACTGATCGTGTACCAGCAGCAGCGCACTCCGGGGTCGGTGCAATTCCGAACCGGCGGTTACAGTCCGCGACCCGTCCGCATCCAGCGGCCGGTTGACCAGGTGAAATTCCTGGACCGACGGTTAAAGTCCGGATGGGAGGCAGTGCGCGGCGGGCCGTTTCGCGGGTACGCCGCCGTCGGCGGAGGTTCCGGATCGCCGGAGTCCTCCGTGTTTTCCGGCATCAGGCGTCCCTGTTGTGCGTTCCGCTTCATCTGTCGTCATCGACAGGCCCCGGAGTCCGTGCCCGAAGAGGCAGGAGGACCCGGTGGCCACCGCAGCCGACATCACCGCCATGCGCCGAGCCATCACGCTCGCCGCCCGCGGCCTCGGCTCCACCAGCCCCAACCCGGTCGTGGGATGCGTCGTCCTCGACGCCGCCGGCGCGACCGCGGGCGAGGGCTTCCACCAGCGCGCCGGCGGCCCGCACGCCGAGATCCACGCCCTGCGCGCGGCCGGCGACCGGGCCCGGGGCGGGACCGCCTACGTCACCCTCGAACCGTGTAACCACACCGGCCGCACCGGCCCCTGTGCCCAGGCGCTCATCGAGGCCGGGATCGCCCGTGTCGTGTACGCGGTCGGCGACCCGAACCCGCAGGCGACCGGAGGCGCCGACACGCTCCGCGCCGCCGGCGTCCGGGCCGAGGCGGGCCTCCTCGCCGACGAGGCCGAGGCGGGCAACGCCGCCTGGCTCACCTCCGTCCGCCGGGGCCGCCCGCACATCACCTGGAAGTACGCGGCGAGCCTGGACGGCCGGGTCGCCGCCGCCGACGGCACCAGCCGCTGGATCAGCTCCGCCGAGTCCCGCGCCGACGTGCACCGGCTGCGCGCCGAGGCCGACGCGGTCCTCGTCGGCTCCGGCACCGCCCGCGCCGACGACCCCCAGCTCGGGGTGCGCGGCATCGACGGCGCCGTCCAGCCCCTGCGCGTCGTCATGGACACCCGCGCCACCGCCGTACGCCCCGGCGCCCGGGTCCTCGACGCCACCGCGCCCACCCTGGTCGCGGTCGCCGAGGACGCGGACACCGGCCACCTGCCCGACGAGGTGGTCCTGCGCCTGCCCCGCGCGGCCGGCGGGCCCGGGCTCGACCCGGCCGCCCTGCTCGCCGCCCTCCACGAGCGCGGCGTCCGCTCCGTACTCCTCGAAGGCGGCCCGGTCCTGGCCGGCGCCTTCGTCGCCGCGGGACTCGTCGACAAGGTCGTCGGCTATCTCGCCCCCGTCCTCATCGGCGCGGGCCCCGCGGCCCTCGCCGACGCCGGAATCTCCACGCTGACCGAGGCGTTGCGCCTCGACGTGACGGAGACCGTCCGCATCGGCCCCGATCTGCGCGTCACCGCCGTCCCCGGCCCCGTCCGGAAGGAGAACTGAATGTTCACCGGAATCGTCGAAGAACTGGGCGAGGTCACCGCCGTCGAGCAACTGGACGACGCCTCCCGCTTCCGCCTGCGCGGACCCGTCGTCACCGAGGGCGCCAAGCACGGGGACTCCATCGCCGTGAACGGGGTCTGCCTGACCGTCGTGGACCTCGGCGAGCACGAGTTCACCGCCGATGTGATGGCGGAGACGCTGAACCGCTCCAGCCTCGGCGCCCTGACGACCGGCTCCCGCGTCAACCTCGAACGCCCGATGGCGCTCGGCGGACGGCTCGGCGGCCACATCGTCCAGGGCCACGTCGACGGCACCGGCCGCATCCTGGAGCGCAGGCCCTCCGAGAACTGGGAGATCGTCAAGATCTCGCTCCCCGGCGCCCTCACCCGGTACGTGGTGGAGAAGGGCTCGATCACCGTCGACGGCGTCAGCCTGACCGTGGTGGACGCCGGATCCGACTCCTTCACCATCAGCCTCATCCCCACCACCCTCGCGCTGACCACGCTCGGCATCAAGGGCCCCGGCGACCCGGTCAACCTCGAAGTGGACGTCATCGCCAAGTACGTCGAGCGGCTGCTCGGCAACGGCGCGCCGGAGACCGGGGAGGACGCGAAGTGAGCGCCCTGCACTGGCTGAACTCCGAGGCGTTCACCGTCCTCGACCAGCACATCATCTGGTCCGACATGATCGGCAACACCGTCGGCCTGATCGCGCTCGCACTCGGCTGGCTGCGCTCGATCTGGACCTGGCCCGCCCAGCTCCTGTCCGGCGTCGTGCTGGTCGCCGCCAACGTCTCCGTCCAGCAGGCGGGCAGCGTCGGCAAGCAGGTCATCGTGATCGCGGTCGCCGTCTGGGGCTGGCAGCAGTGGACCCGGGGCCGGCAGCAGGCCCAGGACGGCTCCATAGCGGTCCGCTTCGCCACCTGGCGCGAACGCGGCTACCTGGTCGGCGGGGCGGCCCTCGGCACCCTCGCGGTCGGCGGCCTCTTCACCGCCTTCCCCTCGCTCTCCTGGAGCCCGTGGGCGGACGCCTACATCTTCGCGGGCACGCTGGTCGCGATGCTCGCCCAGGCGCGCGGCATGGTCGAGTTCTGGTTCGCCTGGCTCCTGGTCGACCTCGTCGGCGTCCCGCTGAACTTCCACAGCGGGCTCGCCTTCTCCGGTCTCATCTACGTCGTCTACGGGGCCCTCGTCCTGTGGGGCATGCGCGACTGGTGGCTGCGTACGCGGACACCCGCTCTGGAAGGAGCCACGGCATGACTGCCCAGCCCACCTGGTTGCACCGGGAACACGAAGCGCCCGTCGAGGACCTGGCCCTGGACCCCGTCGAGCAGGCCATCCGGGACATCGCGGCGGGCCGCCCCGTCGTGGTCGTGGACGACGAGGACCGCGAGAACGAGGGTGACCTCGTCATCGCCGCCGAGAAGGCCACGCCCGAGATCGTCGCGTTCATGATGAGCGAGTGCCGCGGACTGATCTGCGCGCCCATGGAGAGCGACGAGCTGGAACGGCTCGCACTGCCCCAGATGGTGGACCACAACACCGAGTCGATGAAGACCGCCTTCACCGTCTCCGTCGACGCCACGGCCGCCCACGGCGTCTCCACCGGAATCTCCGCCGCCGACCGCGCCACCACGCTCCGGCTGCTCGCCGACGGCGTGGCCGGCCCCGGCGACTTCGTCCGCCCCGGCCACGTCTTCCCGCTGCGCGCCCGCTCCGGCGGGGTCCTCGTGCGCAACGGGCACACCGAGGCCGCCGTCGACCTCGCCCGGCTCGCCGGACTCCGGCCCGCCGGGGCGATCGTCGAGATCGCCGGCGAGGACGGCGTCATGCTGCGGCTGCCCCAGCTGGTGCCGTTCGCCCGCAAGCACGGCCTCACGATCATCTCCATCGAGGACCTGATCGCGTACCGCCGCGGCAACGAGCCCACCGTCCGCCGCGAGGCCGAGGTCCGGCTCCCCACCCGCTTCGGCGCGTTCACCGCGTACGGCTACCGCTCGACCGTGGACGGCGTGGAACACGTCGCGCTGGTCCACGGCGACCTCGGGGACGGCGACGACGTCCTGGTCCGGGTCCACTCCGAGTGCCTGACCGGCGACATCTTCGCCTCCGAGCGCTGCGACTGCGGCCCCCAGCTGCACGCCTCCATGGAGCGGATCACGGACGAGGGACGCGGGGTCGTCGTCTATCTCCGCGGCCACGAGGGCCGGGGCATCGGCCTGCTCTCCAAGCTCCGCGCGTACGAGCTCCAGGAGCGCGGCGTCGACACGCTCGACGCCAACCTGGAGCTCGGCCTGCCCGCCGACGCCCGGGACTACGCGGCGGGCGCCCAGATCCTCGCGGACCTCGGGGTGCGCAGCCTGCGCCTGATGACGAACAACCCGGACAAGACGGCCGCGCTCACCCGGCACGGCCTGACCGTCACCGGGCGCGAGCCGATGCCCGTCCAGGCCGGCGAGCACAACCTGCGGTACCTGCGCACCAAGCGCGACCGCATGGGACACGACCTGCCCTGGCTCGACGCGGTCCCCGCGTCCGCCTGCGGCAACCAGTAGCAGAACCGTACAGAGAACCCAGGAGAGACATGAGCGGCAAGGGCGCACCCGAACTGTCCGTACGCAACTGCGGTGACCTGCGTGTGGCGGTCGTCGCCGCGCAGTGGCACGAGAAGGTCATGGACGGGCTGGTCGACGGGGCCCTGCGCGCCCTGCACGAGCTGGGCATCGACGAGCCGACCCTGCTGCGGGTCCCGGGCAGCTTCGAGCTCCCCGTCGTCGCGAAGGTGCTGGCCGGGCGCGGGTACGACGCGATCGTCGCCCTCGGCGTGATCATCCGCGGCGGCACCCCGCACTTCGAATACGTGTCCCACGGCGTCACCAACGGCCTGACCCAGGTCGCCGTCGACACCGGCGTCCCGGTCGGCTTCGGCGTACTCACGTGCGACAACGAGGAGCAGGCGCTCGACCGGGCCGGCATCGAGGGGTCCAACGAGGACAAGGGGCACGAAGCGGTCACCGCCGCGGTCGCCACCGCCGCCACACTGCGCTCGGTCAGCGAACCCTGGCGCTGAGTGCGGGCGCGGCACCCCGTATTCTGGGCACATCATGGCGAACAAAACCTTCGAAGAGCTCTTCGCCGAGCTGCAGCTCAAGGCCGCCAACGGCGACCCCTCCACCTCCCGCACCGCCGAACTGGTGGAGAAGGGGGTCCATGCCATCGGCAAGAAGGTCGTCGAGGAGGCCGCCGAAGTCTGGATGGCCGCCGAGCACGAGAGCAAGGACGCCGCCGCCGAGGAGATCTCGCAGCTGCTGTACCACGTCCAGGTGATGATGGTCGCGCGCGGGATCTCCCTCGACGACGTCTACGCCCACCTCTGAGCCAGGCCCCGCACCCTCCCGTACGTCATCCCGCCACCCCTTTCGCAAAGGAAACCCGACCTCATGCTGCGCATCGCCGTCCCCAACAAGGGTGCTATCTCCGGGCCTGCGATGGCGATGCTCCATGAGGCGGGCTACAAGCAGCGCAAGGAGTCGAAGGAACTCGTCCTGGTGGACCCCGCCAACGAGGTCGAGTTCTTCTACCTGCGCCCCCGCGACATCGCGATCTACGTCAGCTCGGGCCGCCTCGACATCGGCATCACCGGCCGCGACCTGCTGCTGGACTCCGGTGCCGAGGCCGAGGAGATCCTCCAGCTCGGCTTCGCCCGCTCCACCTTCCGCTACGCCACCAAGCCCGGGACCGTCGCGGGCCCCGAGGGCTTCGACGGCCTGACGATCGCCACCTCCTACGAGGGCATCGTCGCCCAGCACCTCGCCGAGGCCGGTGTCGACGCCTCCGTCGTCCACCTCGACGGCGCCGTCGAGACCGCGATCGAACTCGGCGTCGCCCAGGTCATCGCGGACGTCGTGGAGACCGGCACCAGCCTGCGCAACGCCGGCCTGGAGGTCATCGGCGAGCCCATCATGACCTCCGAGGCCGTCGTCATCCGGCGCACCGGAGCCCCCGCCGACGAGCCCAAGGTCCAGCAGTTCCTGCGCCGCCTCCAGGGCGTCCTGGTGGCCCGCAGCTACGTGATGATGGACTACGACTGCCGCGTCGAGCACCTGGAGCGCGCCGTCGCCCTCACCCCGGGCCTGGAGTCGCCGACCATCTCCCCGCTGCACCACGAGGGCTGGGTCGCCGTCCGCTCCATGGTCGCCGCCGCCGAGGCGCAGCGGATCATGGACGACCTGTACGACCTCGGCGCCCGCGCCATCCTCACCACCGCGATCCACGCCTGCCGTCTCTGACGGCGGGAGACGGAAGAAGAGCACGATGTCAGCCCCCGCACCCCCGCCCGGCCCGACGGCCCTGCCGGTCACCTTCCGGCCGACCCGCACCCGGGTGGTCCTGCTGACCGTCGGCGCGGTGATGTTCGCCGTCATCACCGTCGTCGCCTTCACCCTCGAACAGCTCAGCGGGGGAGAGCGGGTCAGCTTCGTCTTCACCGCGCTGCTCTTCTTCGGCGTCCTGGCGCTGCTCAGCCGCCCCAAGGTCGTCGCGGACGAGGAGGGCGTGACCGTGGTCAACCTCACGCGCAGCCGCCGTCTCTCCTGGGCCGAGATCGTCCGCGTCAACCTGCGGGTGGGCGACCCGTGGGTCTTCCTCGACCTCAGCGACGGCACCAGCATGCCCGCCCTCGGCATCCAGCCCGGCATCGCCAAACAGCGCGCCATCCAGGACGCCCGGGCGCTGCGCGCCCTCGCCGAGAACCACGGCACCGGCACGGACAACGGCTGAGCCCCCTGCCCCGCACGGCCTCTCGTTGATTACTCTGGAGGGCGGAGGCGCCCCATGCGCGCCCCGCCCCGCCCGAAGGCCCATGCGGCCGGCGGGGATTTTCCTGCGACCCGAGGAGTGACTCCCTCCAGCAATGGACGGATCGTCCGGTAGTACCTGCGCCGCCCCCTCCGTGGAGGCGGCGGCATGACAACCCCCCTCTTGCTGCTCAGCGCGGCATTCCTTCTCATCCTCGCCAACGGCTTCTTCGTGGCGGCCGAATTCGGTCTCGTCACCGTGGAACGCGCGGACGCCGAGCGCGCCGCCGCCGAGGGCGACCGGCGGGCCCGCACCGTCACCGACGCCCTGCGCGAGCTCTCCTTCCAGCTCTCCGGCACCCAGCTCGGCATCACCATCACCTCGCTGGTGGTCGGCATGCTCGCCGAACCGGCGCTCGCCCAGCTGCTGGACGGCCCCTTCGCCCTGACCGGGCTGCCCGACGGCGCCGTGCCCACCGTCAGCGTGGTGACCGGCATGCTGCTCGCGGCGGCCGTCCAGATGGTCATCGGCGAACTCGTCCCGAAGAACTGGGCGGTCTCCCGCCCGCTCACCGTCGCCCGGTTCGTCGCCGGACCGCAGGCCCGCTTCACCCGCCTCTTCCGGCCGGTCATCGGCGCCCTGAACACCGCGGCCAACCGTCTCGTACGCCTCCTCGGCGTCGAGCCCACCGAGGAGCTGGCCTCCGCCCGCACCCCGGGCGAGCTGGTCTCCCTCGCCCGGCACTCCGCCGAGGCGGGCACCCTCGAACAGGACACCGCCGACCTCTTCGTACGGACCCTGTCGCTCGCCGGGCTCACCGCCCAGCACGTCATGACCCCGCGCGTGAAGGTCAGCGCCCTGCAGACCTCCGCCACCGCGGAGGACGTCCTCAACCTCACCCGGGCCACCGGCCTGTCCCGCTTCCCGGTCTACCGGGAACGCATCGACGAGGTCGTCGGCATGATCCACCTCAAGGACGCCCTGGCCGTCCCGGCCCCCGACCGGCTGCGCACCACGGCCGGCCGGATCGCCGTGCCGCCGCTCCTGGTGCCCGAGACGCTGCCCGTCGAACAGCTCCTCCAGCGGCTCCGCAAGGAGCAGCCGATCGCCGTCGTGGTCGACGAGTACGGCGGCACCGCCGGGGTCGTCACCCTGGAGGACATCATCGAGGAGCTGGTCGGCGAGGTCCGCGACGAGCACGACGCGGAGGGCGCCGACCGCCCCGAGCTGGCCCCCGCCCCGCCCGAGGACGGCAGCCCCGCCTGGGACGCCGAGGGCAGCTGCCGGGTCCTCACCCTGCGCCGTATAGGACTCGACGTGCCCGACGGCCCGTACGAGACGGTCGCCGGGCTCGTCGCCGATCTGCTGGGCCGCATCCCCGCGCCCGGCGACCGGGCCGAACTCCCCGGCTGGCGGATCGCGGTCCGCCAGGTCGGCCACTACCGTGCCGAGAAGGTCCGCTTCGTCCGGGTGGCGGCCGCCACCGGTGCGGACGCCTCGGCGCCGACGGTCCTGGAGGCGGCGCGATGAGCCTCGTCCAGCTGGTCTTCGCCGGACTCCTGGTCCTGGCGAACGGCTTCTTCGTCGGCGCGGAGTTCTCGCTCGTCTCCGTACGCCGCAGCCAGATCGACCCCCTCGCCGCCGCCGGTTCCGGCCGCGCCCGCCAGGTGCTGTACGGCCTGGAGAACCTGCCGCAGATGATGGCGGCGGCCCAGTTCGGCATCACCGTCTGCTCCCTGACCCTCGGAGCCGTCGCCGAACCCACCGTCGCCCACCTCCTGGAGCCGGTGTTCGCAGCCGTGCACCTGCCCGAGGGGCTGATCCACCCGCTCGGCTACGTCCTCGCGCTCGTCCTCGTCGTCTTCCTCCACCTCGTCATCGGCGAGATGGTCCCGAAGAACCTGGCGATGGCCGCGCCCGAGAAGACCGCGCTCTGGCTGAGCCCCGGCCTCGTCGGCTTCGCCCGGCTCTGCCGCCCGGTCACCGCGGCGCTCGGCGCCTGCGCCCGGCTGGTGCTCCGCCTCTTCGGCGTCGAACCGAAGGACGAGGTGGAGGCCGTCTTCACGAGCGAGCAGCTCAACCGCCTCGTGGAGGACTCCGGGCAGGCCGGTCTCATCGAGCCCGAGGCGCAGGAACGCCTGGAGGACGCCCTGGAGCTGGGCAGCCGCCCCGTCAGCGACGTCCTGCTGCGCCGGGCGTCCCTGGTGACCGTGGACCCGTCGGTCACTCCCCGCCGCATCGAGGAGCTGACGGTCCGCACGGGCTTCTCGCGCTTCCCGGTCTGCGCCGAGGGCGGCGGCCCCTTCATGGGCTACCTGCACGTCAAGGACGTCCTCGACCAGGAGGACCGGGAGCGCGCGGTGCCGCAGCAGCTGTGGCGCCCGATGGCCACCGTACGGGCCGAACTCCCGCTGGACGACGCCCTCACCGTGATGCGACGCGCCGCCACGCACCTCGCCCAGGTCGCGGACGCGTCCGGCCGGGTGCTCGGCCTGGTCGCGATGGAGGACGTCCTGGAGACGCTGGTCGGCGAGGTCCGCGACCCGGCGCACCGGGTGGCGGAGCCCCGCCGCGCGGAGGAGCGGACGACGGACCCGGACGGGGCCACGGCCCTGGTGGGCTGAGCTCGACCCGGCCGCCGGAGCCCTCCGGCGGCCGGGTCGAACTCACAGCGCCGGCGGCTCCTGCTGCCCCCGGCCCACCGGACCGCGCCCCGACAGGACCTCGCCGTACGCCTGCATCAGGTCCGGCAGCCGCAGCGTGGCCAGGTCGTCCCGGGTGGGCAGCGTCGTACAGCCGGAGAGCCGGAGATCGCGGTAGGCGCAGCTCTTCTCGTACAGCGTCCGCAGGAAGCGGCCGTTGCCCAGCTCGTCCAGCCAGCCCTGGTCCACCACATGGCCGCTGATCGAGCGCAGCTCCTCCAGCGACTCCTCGTCCCAGACATCGCCGTTCTCGGCGGCCAGTACCTCGCCGATCGCGGTGAGTTCGAGGGGCCGGTAGCTGGGGAAGTCCACCCGGGTGGTGAAGCGGGAGGAGAGTCCGGGGTTGGTGGACAGCAGCCGGTCCATGCCCTCCGGATAGCCGGCGAGGATGACGACCAGGTGGTCCCGGTTGTCCTCCGCCCGCTTGAGCAGCACCTGAAGGGCCTCGTCGCCGTACGCGTCGCCCTTGCTGTACCCGGTGTTGGACAGGCTGTACGCCTCGTCCACGAACAGCACCCCGCCCAGCGCCGAATCGATCAGCTCGTTCGCCTTCACGGCGGTCTGGCCCAGGAACTCGCCGACCAGGTCCGCCCGTTGCGCCTCCACGAGGTGGTCGCCGCCGAGCAGGCCCAGCGCGTAGAAGACCCGGCCCAGGATGCGGGCCACGGTCGTCTTGCCGGTGCCGGACGGTCCGGAGAACACGAAGTGCCGCTTCGGCGGCTGTACGGGCAGCCCCTGGCCCGCCCGGAGGCGCGCCATGTTGAGCTGCGCCGAGAGGGCCTTGACCTGGCGCTTCACCGGTTCCAGGCCGACCATCCGCTCCAGCTCGGCCAGCGCCTCGGCCAGCAGCGCCGGGTCGCTGGGCCCGGCCGGGAAGGGCTGCGGCGCCGGGGACTTCGCCCGCACCCCGCCGGGCAGTGGGGCGCCCCCGGCACCGGGCACGTCCTGCGGTTCACCGCCGGGCGGCAGCTCCCGCCCGTCCGCCGGGTCGGCGCCCGGCGCCGGGGCGCCCTCCGCGTAGAACGCGTCCGCCTCCACGCCGGTCAGGGACACGGACGCGAGCCCCGGCACGTCCTCGGAGCCGTCGAGTCCGTCGTAGTCCGCGATGGCCGCGAGGCGCGCGGAGGTGTCCATGAAGGCCGGGTCGATGCGGTGCACGGCGCGGTAGAGGGGGAGGGCGGCTGCGCTGCGGCCGGTGCCCTCGTGGGCGCGGGCCAGCCAGTAGCGCAGCTCCTTGCGCTGCGGCTGCTCGCTGCGGCACCGCATCAGGGCCGTCGCGAGCATCGGCTCCGCCTGCCCGTACATCTCAAGCCGCACCCGGGCCATCCCGCCGAACAGCCCCGCCTCGATGCCCAGCAGGGGGTCCTCGATCAGCTGCTCGGTGTGGCGTACGAGCTGTTCCCAGTCCTTGACCAGGTAGGAGCGGCAGGCGTGCAGGAAGCGGACCTGGGGGTCGGTCTCCACGGGCGGCAGGGCGGCCAGCGCCCGGTCCAGCTCCGCGACATGGCGGCCGTCCAGCCAGTGCGAGGCGTGCGCGAGCAGCAGGTCGCGCGGGCTCTCCAGGACCGGCTGCACCCACCAGCCCAGCCAGTACCAGGAGTTGAGCGTGCGCCGGTAGCGGGTGCGCTGCTCGCCGAAGCGGTCGCGGTGGCGGTGCATGTGCAGCAGCGCCGACGCGGTGTCGACGCGCAGGGCGTGCAGTCCGAGCCAGGCGTCCGCCATGCCGGGGTCCTGGCCCACGGCCGCCCGGAACTCCTCCTCGGCCTGCGGATACGCGCCCATCGTGTAGGCGTCCACGCCCCGCAGCCAGGCGAGGTCGGCCGGGGCCTGCGTGCCCTGCGTACCGAAGTCCATCAGGTCCCCCACGAACGTGCCCCCAGGATGTCCCGCCGCCCGAAAGCCCGCCCAGAGCCTGCCGAGGCGCGCCGAATCGCTGTGCCGTGGACGGGAATTGACCGCACCGAGAGGCATCGTACCTGTGCGGTGCGTATCCGACGAAGGGTGCCGCAGGCCGAAGAGGCGCCGTGACCCAGGGTGAGAATGAGGGCGCCGGAAAGGCGCCGGGAGCACAGGACGAAGCCCCCGGTCACGGGGGAACAACCGGGGGCTTCGCGTCTGTGGGGGCTCCGAAAAGCCGCACATTGAGAACGTAAGACCTGTACCGCCCCCCGGTCAAGCGGAGTTGAGGTACTTCCGAGCCGTATTCCGGCGGCGCGAGAGGGCGGCGCGAGCCGGTCACACCGGGTGACGAAACGGTTCAGCGCCCCTGCCGCAAGGGTCCCTCCAGCCACTCGTACCCCTTGGGCAACTGCCGCACCAGAACGTCCGCCCAGGGGCGCGACGGGTCGGCCGCGAAGTGCGCGGTCTCGGCCGCCGTCCAGCCGTCCCAGAAGGAGCGCAGCGCCGGTCCGTCGCGCCGTCGGCCGCGCGCCCAGGACTCCTCGGCGGGCAGGTCCATCCACAACAGCCGCGCCAGCAGGGGCCGAAGGGCGCGCCGGCCCGCGCCGACGCCCTCGATCAGGACGACGGGCGCGGGCTCCAGGGTCCTGACCGGGCCGAAGGCCCGCGCCGTCCAGTCGTACGGCGCGTAGCGCGCGGGTTCGCCGCGCGACAGCGGCCCCGTCACCTGCTCGCGCAGTCGGCCGGTCCAGGCGAACAGTTCCTCGTGCGTGGCCAGATCGTCCAGATGCAGCACGGGTGCCCCGCCCAGCGCCGTCGCGAGCCGCCCGGCGAAGGTGCTCTTGCCCGATCCCGCGTGCCCGTCCACGGCGACCAGCCGCACCGGTCCGCAGGACGGCGGGAGGGCGGAGAGCCGCGCGGCGTGGAGCGCGAGAGCGTTCATGCGCCCAGCCTACGAGCCGGGGCGGGCGGTAGCCCGTTCGGCCCAGCCGCAGGTCACGCCAGTGGTCGAGACCAATATTGGTTGATCGGCGCGGGTCGAATCGCTGGCCGAACCGGGACGTGACCCGCGATAGTTGGCGCACTGTCGTGCACCGCAGCCCCATTCCGCAGACGACGACCGGGGGTCTCGCCCATGCCCAGTCCCACCTCACGCCGCACCGTGCTCGCCGCCGCCGTCGTGGCGGCCGCCGGTGCCGGAACGCTGTCGTCCGCCGCCTCCGCGGCGGCGGCCCCCCGCCGTGCCCGGCCCGCGCCGCCCTCGGTGGACCACCACGCCTGGACCACGTACACCGACTGGCGCTGCGGCGACCGCGCCGGGACCCGTGCGGTCGCCGGCCGCCGTGCCGGCCTTGTCATCGCCCACCCGCTGGGCAGCACGGACTACACCGACCCGCACACCGGCACCACCGCCGCCTGGGAGTACGCGACCTGGACCTCGCCCGTCCACCGCTCCCGCGTCCCCGCGACCGAGGTGATCGCCTCCTGGAACGCGGAGACCCCGGCCGGCACCTGGCTCCAGGTCGAGCTGTGCGGCCGCTACTCGGACGGTACCGAGACCCCGTGGTACGTGATGGGCCGCTGGGCCGCCGGTGACGCGGACATCCGCCGCACCTCGGTGGACGACCAGAGCGACGGCAAGAGCTCCATCTGGACGGACACCTTCTCGGTGGACGACGCGGCGAGCGGCCTGCGCCTGCTCACGTACCGCCTCCGGCTGACGCTGTACCGCACCCCGGGCAGCCGCCTCACCCCGACGGTGTGGCGGGTGGGCGCGATGGCCTCGGACATCCCGGACCGCTTCACGGTGCCCGCGAGCACCCCGGGCCTGGTCCGCGAGCTGCCGGTGCCGCGCTACTCGCAGAACGTCCACGTCGGCCAGTACCCGGAGTACGACAACGGCGGCGAGGCGTGGTGCAGCCCCACCTCCTCGCAGATGATCGTCGAGTACTGGGGCCGCGAGCCCTCCGCCGCCGACCTGGCCTGGGTGGAGCCCGGCATACAGGACCCCTCGGTCTGCCACGCCGCCCGCTTCACGTACGACAACCAGTACGAGGGCTGCGGCAACTGGCCGTTCAACGCCGCCTACGCGGCCACGTACCACGACATGAGCGCCGCCGTGACCCGGCTCGGTTCCCTGAACGACGTGGAGACCCTGGTCCGTGCGGGCATCCCCGTCATCACCTCGCAGTCCTTCCTCAAGGAGGAGCTGACCGGCGCGGGCTACGGCACCTCGGGCCACCTGATGACGGTCATCGGCTTCACCGCCGACGGCGACGTCATCGCCAACGACCCCGCGTCCCCGAACGACGACGCGGTCCGTCACGTCTACAAGCGCCACGAGTGGGAGACCATCTGGCTGCGGACGAAGCGGTACGACGCGAGCGGCAACGTCAAGAGCGGGACCGGCGGGGTCTGTTACGTCTACTGGCCGGCCCACCCGACCCCGGCGCAGCGGTGGGCGCTGCGGTCGTTCGGGCTGGTCTGAGCCCGGCGCTCCGGGAAGGGGACTCATGCGTGCCGTGACCGTCCGGCCCTCCGCCGGCAAGAGCCTTGAGGTCCGCGAGGTCCCCGACCCGGTGCCGGGTGCGGGGGAGCTCCTGGTCGACGGGATCTCCGTGGGGGTGTGCGGCACGGACCGGGAGATCCTGGCCGGCGTGCTCGGGCGGGCGCCGCGGGGCGAGGACCGGCTGATCATCGGTCATGAGTCGCTGGGCCGGGTGCGGCAGGCGCCCGCGGGGAGCGGCTTCGCCGCAGGTGACCTGGTCGTGGGCGTCGTGCGGCGCCCCGATCCGGAACCGTGCGGCGCCTGCGCCCGGGGCGAGTTCGACATGTGCCGCAACGGGCGCTACACGGAGCGCGGGATCAAGGAACGGCACGGTTACGCCAGCCGGTTCTGGACCGTCGAGAGCGACTACGCGGTCCGGCTCGACCCGTCCCTGGAGCGCGTCGGCGTCCTGCTGGAGCCGGCCACCGTGCTCGCCAAGGCGTGGGAGCAGGTCGAACGGATCGGCGCGCGCTCCTGGTTCGCGCCGGAGCGGGTCCTGGTCACCGGTGCCGGGCCGATCGGCCTGCTGGCCGCGCTGCTGGGCCGGCAGCGCGGGCTCGACGTCCACGTCCTCGACCGGGTGACCTCGGGGCCGAAGCCCGGTCTGGTGGCCGGGCTGGGCGCCACGTACCACAGCGGCTCCATCGATGACGTGGCCTCCGCCCTCCGGCCCGACGTGGTGATCGAGGCGACGGGCGCCGGGGACGTGGTCCTGGGGGCGATGCGGGGGACCGCGAGCTACGGGATCGTCTGCCTGATCGGTGTGTCGCCGGAGGCCCAACGGCTGCCGGTGGAGGCGGGCACGCTCAACAACGAGCTGGTGCGGGGGAACGTCGCCGTGGTGGGCTCGGTCAATGCCAGTCTGCGCCACTACCAGGCGGGCGCCGATGCCCTCCGGCGCGCCGAGCCGGCCTGGCTGGAGCGGATGATCACCCGGCGGGTGCCGCTGCGGGACGCCGCCGACGCGTTCACGCCGCAGGACGGCGACATCAAGGTCGTCATCGATCTGGACTGACGTCCCCGGCCGCCACGCGCGCCGTCAGCCGACGCCGTAGGCCGCCGCGACGCCCGCGATCACCAGGTCGAGCGCTTCCTCGTAATGCTGCTCGTAGTCCGCGAAGATCTCCGCACCCGCCGCGGCGGTCAGCGGGTGGGCGGCCAGCATCCGCGCGCGCTCGGCCACGTCGAAGCCCTCCCGGCGCAGGCCCGGCAGGGGCTCGACGCCCTGCTGCTCGATGACGAAGCCCAGCGTGAACATGTACGTCGTCGTGGCCGCCCGCACCGCCTGGGCCAGGGTGAACCCGGCGGCCGTGAGCAGCCGCAGGCTCTCCTCCATCTGCTCGGCGTGCACCGCGCCCGTGAAGCGTGAACCGCTGAACACCCTGGCGCCGTCCCGGTAGCCGAGCAGCGACGTCCGCAGCGCGTGGTTGGTCTTCCGCAGCCGCTCCCGCCAGGTGTCGTCCGGGTCGAAAGGGGTCCCGGCGAGCATGCGCCGGTACATCTCCGTCGCCATCTCGTCCAGCAGTGCCTGCTTGTCCTTGAAGTGCCAGTACAGGGCGGGCGCCTTGACGTCCAGCTCCTTCGCGATGGCGCGCAGGGTCAGCCCGTCCAGGCCCACCTCGTTCAGCAGGCTCAACGCCGTGTCCGCGACCCGTCGGCGGTCGAGGGGGGCGCGTCGGTCGGTACTCACGCTTGACAGCTTAACGCCGTTAAGGACATCCTCGGAACCACTGAGCACTTAACAACGTTAAGGAGATCGTCATGGACGCGGATGCCGTGATCGTCGGCGCGGGCCCCACCGGTCTCGCCCTCGGAGTGGACCTGGCCCGGCGCGGCGTGCACGCGCTCGTCCTGGAACGCGCGGACGCGCTGTTCCCCGGCTCCCGGGGCAAGGGCCTCCAGCCCCGCACCATGGAGGTCTTCGACGACCTCGGGGTCATCGACGCGGTCCACGCGGCGGGCGGCGCCTACCCGGTCGGCATGGTCTGGCGCGACGGGGAGCGGGTCGGCGAGCACCACCTGTTCGACCCGGTCGAGCCGAGCGAGGACTCGCCGTACAACGAGCCGTGGATGGTGCCGCAGTGGCGCACCCAGGAGATCCTGGCCGCGCGGCTGGCGGAGCTGGGCGGCGAGGTCTCCTTCGGCCGGGAGGCGGTCGGCCTCACGCAGGACGCGGAGGGCGTCACCGTGCGGCTCTCCGGTGGCGGTACGGTGCGCGGCCGTTGTCTGGTCGCCGCCGACGGCGGCCGGTCGGCGGTGCGCCGCGCGCTGGGCATCGGGATGACGGGGGAGACCGTCGATCCGAACCCGATGCTGGTCGCGGACGTCCGCATCGCCGGCCTGGACCGCGACAACTGGCACATCTTCCCGCCCCGCGACGGCGACGACCTCCTCGCGATCTGGCCGCTGGCCGGCACGGAGGACTTCCAGGTGACCGCCCGGTTCGCGGAGGGCACCGACGTCGACCTCACCCCGGACGGCATCCGCGAGGTCGTCGCCGAGCGCTCGCACCTCCCCGCCGAGGCCGTCACCGAGGTGCGCTGGGCCTCGGACTTCCGCCCCCGCGCCGCCCTGGCCGACCGCTTCCGGGCGGGCCGGGTCTTCCTCGCCGGGGACGCCGCGCATGTGCACTCCCCGGCGGGCGGCCAGGGCCTGAACACCAGCGTCCAGGACGCCTACAACCTGGGCTGGAAGCTGGGCGCGGTCCTGACGGGCGGCGCCCCGGCCGCGCTCCTGGACAGCTATGAGGAGGAACGGCGCCCGGTCGCCGCCCAGATGCTCGACCTGTCCACCGGCGTCCACCGCGGCGAGGTCCGCCGAGGCGACGCCACCCGCCAACTGGGCCTCGGCTACCGCGAGTCGTCGCTCACCGAGGAGACCCGGGAGGCGGTCCCCGAGGGCGCACTCCGGGCCGGCGACCGCGCCCCCGACGCGACCGTGGACGGCGTACGGCTCTTCGACGCCTTCCGGGGGCCGCACTGGACGCTGCTCGCGCTCGGGACCGACGCACCCGACGCACCCGGCGGAACGGGCGGACCGGTCGCCCGGGTGGTCGGCGGGAGTGCGCCCGGCGCGTACGGCACCGGGCTCTTCCTCGTACGGCCGGACGGGTACATCGGCTGGACCGGAACCACACCGGACGGCCTCGACGCCTACCTGAGCCGGTTCGGCCCGACCGGCTGAGGCCGCTGCCCAGGTGTTCCGTCCACGGAGGTCGGTGACACGGCTGATCGGGGGTTCGCCGCCGAGTGCGGTGGGCGGTGGACGGGCATTGCTGGTTCACTCGAAGTACGTGCCCGCTCGCGCCGCGCCCGTGCCGGCGCGGGACGGCCTGCCTGGAGGGCTACGGTCCGCGATGCCGAGACTCTTGATCGTGGAGGACGACCCGGCGTCGGCCCTGGCGTTGCGCGAGCTGCTCGCGGGGGACGGGTACGAGGTGCTGCACGCCGCCGACGGCCGGGACGCGCTGCGGCTGCTGTTCGAGGAGCGGCCGGCCCTGATGCTGCTCGATCTGGGGGTGCCCGGCCTCGACGGCTGGCGGGTGCTGGCCCGGACCCGGGACATGAGCGACCTCCCGGTCATCGTCCTCTCCGCCCGCGACGACCTCGCGGACCTGGTGCGCGGGCTGCGCGGCGGCGCCGACGACTACGTGGTCAAGCCGTTCCGGAACGAGGAGCTGCTGGCCCGGGTCGAGGCGTTGCTGCGCCGGTCCGGCGCGGGGCGCGCCGGGGACGAGGTGAGCAGCCACCTCAGACTCCTCGCGGACCGCCGGACCGTCCTGTGGCACGGGGCCGAGGTCCGCCTCAGCGACATCGAGTACCGGCTGCTGCAACTGCTGGTACGCAACCGGGGCGCCGTCGTCACCACCGAAGCCCTGCTCGACCGGGTGTGGCACGACCCGACCACGCTCGGCCGGGACCGGGTGAAGTTCGCCGTGCTCCGGGTGCGCCGCAAGCTGGCATCGGCGGCCGGTGACGGCGTGCCGGACCCGGTCGAGTCGGTGCGGGGTGTCGGCTACCGCTTCGTCGGTGGTGCCGCCGGGACCTCGGTGAGTCCGCGGTAGGGCAGAACGACTCTGTCGTACGTCCCCGGTGGCCGTTCCGGACCGGAAGCAACCGTTCGACAACGTTGTCGCAGCCGTTTTGGCAACCATGTTCATCAACACTCGGGGGCATGGCTCCTCTTCCTTCCCACAGCGTCGCCGTCGTCCTCGGTACCCGCCCCGAGCTGGTCAAACTCGCCGAGCTGATCCGGGTCCTCGGGCCCGCGGCCCGGGTCGTGCACACCGGCCAGCACTACGACGAGGCCCTGTCCGGGGGCTTCCTGGAAGAGTTCGGGCTGCCCGAGCCACGATTCCTCACCGGCGTCGGAGGGCGGCCCAGGGCGGTGCAGGTCGGCGCCGCGCTCACCGGTCTCGACCAGCGGTTCGCGGCCGACCCGCCGCGCGCGGTCGTCGTCCAGGGTGACACCAACGCCGCACTCTCCGGGGCCCTCGCCGCCAACGCGCGTTCGCTGCCGCTCGTCCACGTCGAGGCGGGCCTGCGCAGCCACGACCGGAACATGCCCGAGGAGCACAACCGGGTCCTCATCGACCGGCTCGCCGACGTGCTCTGCGCCGCCACCCCCGACAACCGCGCCCACCTCGTCGAGGAGGGGATCGACGCGGACCGCATCGCCGTCACCGGCAACACCGTGGTCGAGGCCGTCCGCGACCATCTGCCGCCGCCGGACGAGCGGACCCGGCTCCTCGCGGACCACGGGCTCGACGCGGACGGCTACGTCCTGGCCACCGTGCACCGCCCGGAGAACACCGACGACCCGGCCGTGCTGGCCGTCGTGCTCGGCGAACTCGCGGGCCTCGCCAAGCGGCTGCCCGTCGTCATGCCCCTGCACCCGCGCACCCGGGCCCGCGTCGAGGAGGCGGGACTGTGGCCGCTGCTCGACGCGGTCACCGTCGTACCGCCGACGGGCTACGGCGCCTTCCTGGCCCTCGCCCGGCACGCGGCGCTGATCATCTCCGACTCGGGCGGCATCCAGGAGGAGGCCACCGTCCTCGGCCGGCCGCTCGTCGTCGTCCGCCGGTCCACCGAACGGCCCGAATCGCTCACCGACTTCGCGGACCTCGTGGAGCCCGGCCTCGGCATCGAAGCCGCCGCGCGCCGCAGGCTGGCCGAGGGCCCGGACGGCCTGCGGCGGCTCGCCGGACTGCCGAGCCCGTACGGCGACGGCAGCGCCTCGCGCCGGATCGCCGGTCTCACCGCGGACGCGGCGCTGCCGGGCGGCGTGGCCGGCCCGGTCCCCGCCTGAGCCGCGGACCGCCCGTCCTCGTCCGCCGCCTCCCAGGAGCGTCCGCATGGTCCTCGATCTCCTCCTCTACGTCTTCCCGTTCCTCCTGCTCGCCTGTTTCCTCCTCTACTGGGCCGGTGCCCGCCGTGCCTACGCGCACCGACGGCCCTCCCGTACCGGCGACCCCGACGCCTTCGGCTGGCACTTCCTCGTGCCCTGCCGTGACGAGGAGACCGTCATCGGGACCACCGTGACCCGGCTGCGCGCCGACTTCCCGGGCGGGCACGTCTGGGTCATCGACGACGCGAGCGAGGACCGGACGGGCTCGATCGCGGGTGCGCTCGCCGCCCGCGACGACCGGGTGCACCTCGTCTCCCGGCGGCTGCCCGACGCCCGCAACGGCAAGGGCGCCGCGCTCAACGCCGCGTACGCGGCACTCTCCGAGGAGCCGGACCGGGACCGGGTCGTCGTCTGCGTGGTCGACGCCGACGGCAGGCTGTCGCCGGACGCGCTCGCGTACGCGGCGGGCCCCGACGCCTTCGGCGACCCGGAGACCGGCGGGGTGCAGATCGGCGTCCGCATGCGCAACGTCGAGGACGCCCGCCCGCTCCCCGGCCGGGGCAGGCTCGCCAACGCCTACGCCCGGCTGCTGCTCCGCATGCAGGACGCGGAGTTCGCCGTGTCCAACACCGGCATGCAGCTCCTTCGCCGCCGCACCGGCTCGGTGGGCCTCGGCGGCAACGGCCAGTTCACCCGGCTCACCGCGCTCGACCGGATCGCGGCGGAGCACGGCCGGCCGTGGGCGCGCGCGGCGCTGTTGGAGGACTACGAACTGGGCGTCCAGATGCGGCTGGCCGGCTACGGCGTCACCCATCTGGCGGACACCTGGGTGACCCAGGAGGCCCTGCCCCGCACCCGGCGCTTCCTCACCCAGCGCACCCGCTGGGCGCAGGGCAACATCCAGTGCGTGCGGTACGCGGGCCGGATCACCGGCTCCCGGCACTACTCGGCCAAGGGCGTGCTGGAGTGCCTGTACACCTTCTTCCAGCCGGTCGCCCATCTCGCGACCCTGCTGCTCAGCGTCCTCATGCTGACCGCGCTCGTCCTCGACGGCGAGGCCGCCCACGTGGTGCTCTCCGCCTGGCCGGTCGCGCTCGCCCTGGGGCTCCTGTCGATCGTCCCGTTCGTGCTCTGGGGCCCGGTCTACCGCCGCGAGTTCGCGCCCGAGCGGTCCCGGCTCACCGGGGTGCTCTGGGGGATCGCGCTCTGGCTGTACGCGTACCACCTGTTCATCGTCTCGGCGCGCGGCTTCGTCCGGTTGCTGCGGGGCCGTACGGGCTGGGCCAAGACCCGGCGCAACGCGGAACCCGCCGCCGACGGCCGGGTCGCCATCGAGGTCTGAGAAGCCCCGGGGCCGGGGCGCCCACGGTAGGGAGAGTCATGAAGAACCCGAGAATGCCGGCCTTCACGTACCTCGACTGCGGCGGCGCGTGGGCCGTACTCGCCGTCGCCCTGCTCGACCTGGTGCTGGGCGAGGAGGTGAAGCTGCTGGCCCTCTACGCGGTGGGCCCGGTCGTCGCCTCGGCGCGCGGGCGCCCTCCGGCCGTCGCCGGCACGGGCCTGTTCGCGGCGGTCTGGGCCACGGTGCTGGCGTATCACGACGACGTGCTCGCCTCCCCCAGGGCAGGGGTGTCGCTGCTGGCCGTCGCCGTGGTCACCGCCGTCGCCACCGCGGCGGCGCGCATCCGGCAGGGCCACGAGTCCGGGCACGCCGTGATGCGCGACGTGGCCGCCACCGCCCAGGACGCCCTGGCCCCGACGGTCCCCGAGACGGCGGGGCCCGTACACATCGCGGCGTCGTACGAGTCGGCGGCGGACGCGGCCAGGATCGGCGGGGACTTCTACGAGGTGGTGCCCGTCCGGGGCGGCGTCCGGGTGCTGATGGGGGACGTCCAGGGGAAGGGGCTGCGGGCCGCCGGGCTCGCGGCGGCCCTGCTGGGCGCCTTCCGGGAGTACGCGGCGGTGTCGCCGAGCCTGGAGGAGGTCGGGGTGCGCATGGCGTGCGCCCTGGCCCGCCGACCGGACGACGAGCGGTTCGCCACCGCCGTACTCGCCGAGCTGACCTCGGACGGCCGGATGACCGTGCTCAACTACGGTCATCCGGCGCCGCTGGTGGTCCGGGCGGGCGGCGGAGTGACCTGGACCGAGCCGGACCGGCCCGGGATGCCGCTCGGGCTCGACGCCCTGGGGGACGGCCGGCCGGGGCGTCATCGGGGGCTGCTGCACGACGGGGACCGGGTGCTGTTCCACACCGACGGACTGGCCGAGGCCCGGGACGAGGACGGTCGCTTCTACCCGCTTGGTTCGCACAGCGGACTGCTGCGCGACGGACCGGTCGGCCACTGCCTGGCCAGGATGCGCGAGGACGTGCACCGGCACGCCACCCCGTGCGGGGCGGACGATTCGGCGTTGCTGCTGCTGGAGTTCGAGGGGCCGGTGGGGGCTTCCGCCGCCCCGCGGGGCGGCGGAAGCCACGTGCCGCTCCGGGCGGTGGAGCTCGGGTGCGACGTGTGTGTGGTGCGGGACTGCCCGATCGTCGCCCGGCTGCGGGACTGACGTCCGGCACGGAGAAGGCGCGCCGCCCTCCCCGCCACCGGGCGGCCGGCGGCGGGGAGGGCGGACGAGCGGGGGTCAGGAAGGCAGCTGAGCCAGGACGACCTTGGTCGAGCCCCCGTTCTCCACGTCCATGGCGTAGTACGCCACCTCGCCCCGGTTGTTGATGCTGATGCCCTCCAGCGGAACGAAGCGCGAGGAGCCGGTCATCGCCGACAGCTCGTACATCCGGCCCTCGGGGTCCCAGACGACCGCGGTGTCCGTGTCCGGCGTGGTCTGCGCCGTTCCCATGATCCAGCCCGCGTCGTTCACGGCCAGAGCCTTCGCGTCGAATCCGAAGTCGGGCAGCCGGGCCATCGTGGAGCCGGGCTTGAGGACGAACGCGTCGTCACCGCTGGTGCCGACGATCGTTCCCGAGGCGTTGACCGACTCGGCGTAGCTGTCGGCCATGCCCGGCAGCGTGCCCAGGTCGGTGATCTTCCCGTCCGCGTCCCACTTCACGGCGCGGCGCTTGCCGTCCTTCGAGGAGTGGCCGACCACCACACCGGCGTTGTTGATGGCGATCGGCTCGGTCAGGTTGCGGCTCTCGGTGAGGTGCGGCAGCTTGCGGAAGCCGTCCGCCGCGCTCCAGACGAAGCCCTCGTTCACTTCGAGGCTGCGTCCGGTGGCCGGGTCGGTGATGTTGCCCGTGGCGTTGCCCACGACCGTACCGGAGTCGTTGACGGCGAAGCCGCGCGCGAAGCGGTAGGTCTCCCAGTCGGGCAGCGGCAGTGTGGTGAGCTTGCCGTCCGCGTCCCAGACACCCGCCCGGGTGCCCTCGGCGAGCGTCAGCTGACCGGTGGCGTACCCCTTGGACTGGCTCTGGTTGAGGACGTGGCCGTCACGGGCGTCGGCGTTGTCGAGCAGCGTGACGCCCTTCTCCGCGTCCCAGCGCATCGGCCGGCCATGGCCGGAGACCTGTTGCGAGCCGGCCATCCGGCCGCTGTCGTCCAGGCTGAAGGCAATCGCCGGGCCGAACGAGGAGGTGATCTCCGCATGCGGGGTGACGACCTTGCCGATCAGCACGTCGGCACTGCCCAGCGTGGCGCCGGTGTCGCTCGCCAGCGAGAACCGGCCCACCAGGCGACGGCCCGCCGGCGGCACGGTGTCCGCGACCAGCCGGCCGCTGACCTTGGCCGACGTGCCGTTGGCGAGGCGTACCGGCTTGTCCTGGTCCACGGTCACCGCGCCGAGCGACGAGGAGAACATCGTGTCCTGGATGTCGAACGAGGTGCTGCCCGACGGCACGTCCGTACCCGCGATGTAGAGCAGGTAGTAGCCGGGCGTCGGCTTGTCCAGCACGATGGACTCGCGGGAGCCGCCGTTGGTGGAGGAGGCCACGAGCTGCCCCGACTGGGTCAGCAGGTACAGGTCCAGGTCGGCGTCCGGGTCGGATGCGTTGCCCATCGACACCTCGAAACGCGTCGCGTCCCGGGGCACCGTGACCTGCTTGCCGGTCATGTCCTGGTCGGAGACGGTCGGGTGGGCCTCGGACAGCGCGCCCAGGACGCCGCCCACCGCGTGCGCGGTCACCGGCGCGAACCGGTTGACGGCCGTGAAGCTCTTCTCGGCCGCCGAGTGCAGCGCCGCCTCCTCGATCACCGAGGACGCCGGGTCGAGCGTGGCGCCCTGCACGGTCGTGGTCAGCCGGTACGGGTTGGTGAGCTGCGGCGAGGTGCGGCGCGCCTCCACCTCGAACTCCCAGACGCCGGGCATCGGCTGCGCGTACGTGCGCGAGCCGGAGGCGCAGTCCGCCTCGTCCGAGAAGTGGGTGTAGCAGCGGCTCACGGTGGTGTCCTCGACCGGCATGCCCTGCGGGTCGACGGCCAGGAACCGGGTCTGGCTGTCACGGGAGACGCCGGACAGGTCCACCTTCAGTGCCGCCGCGCCCTTGGGTACGGAGACGAAGAACGAGCGGGTGGCGTTGCGGTCGACCGTGCCCGCGGTGGACACCGCGTACGACGGCTTCGCCGGGTCGGCGGCGGCCACGACGGTGACCGGGACGAGCAGGTCGGTACCGGGGGTGGCCGGGTCGTCCACGCGCAGCAGCGCCGAGTGCGCGCCGGTGGACTTCGCCTGGGCGCGGACGGTGATGCCGGTGGCCCTGCCCTCGCTGAGCTTCACCGTGCGCGGGGCGCTGAACGTACCGTCGTTGCCGACCCAGGAGAGGCCGGCCTCACGGCTGCCGGAGCCGGTGCGGGTGAGCTTCACCGTGTAGTTCTTCGGGCGGTGCAGCGGCTGCCCGCCGTCGGCGGGGGAGCAGCGGTTGTAGACGCCGGTACCGGACTCGGGGGTGGTCAGCATGCCCGCGAGGACACCGCAGACCGGCGCCTCGACGGAGTACGCCGTCGGCTTCGGGCCCTTCGCCAGCAGCTTCCACGCCGCCGGTACGGAGACGAGGCCGGCGCCCTGCGCGTACGCGGGCTGGTCCGGCAGGTACGTCGCCGAGCTGGTCAGCGCGGACCGCATCCCGGCGGGCGACACCTTGACGTGCGAGGCGGACGCGGCGGAGAGCAGGACGGCGACGGCACCCGCGGCCTGCGGCGAGGCCATCGACGTGCCGTTGAACATGCCGTAGCCCGGGGGAAGCTCGTAACCGGCCTGGGGCACGCCCTCGCCGGGCAGCCAGGTCGGGATGGAGGAGACCGCGGCGCCCGGGGCGACGATCTCCGGCTTCATGCCGCCGTCCTCACGCGGCCCGCGCGCCGAGAACGGGAACAGCGACCGGCGGTCCTTCACCTCGGAGCCGTAATCCGCCCACCAGGTGTCCTTGCTGACCGAGGCGCCCACCGCGATGACCTTGTCGGCGACGGCCGGGTCGGACACCGTGTTCATGCCGGGACCGTCGTTGCCCGCCGACGAGACGATGTGCACGCCGTACTGGTCGATCAGCCGGTTGTAGAGGACCGAGCGGACGTTGGCGCCGTCGTTGAGCGCGGGCAGCCCGCCGATCG
The DNA here is from genome assembly GCF_045206345.1 of Streptomyces sp. NBC_00209. Lineage (NCBI taxonomy): Bacteria > Bacillati > Actinomycetota > Actinomycetes > Kitasatosporales > Streptomycetaceae > Streptomyces > Streptomyces sp. NBC_00209. The sequence continues at coordinate 6,127,760 of NZ_CP108121.1, forward strand.
AGAGGTTGACGACGTCGGCGCCCTTGTTGACGACGACGTCGATCATGCCCTCGGTGAGGGCGTACGAGGTGCAGCCGGCGGCGAAGAGACAGACGCGCTCGGAGACAATGCGGGCGCCGGGCGCGGCGCCGTCCATCTTCCCGCCGAACAGCCGGTGGCCCGCGGTGATGCCCGCGACATGGGTGGCGTGGGCGCCGGAGACGATGCCGATGCTGACGAAGTCCGCCTTCTTGCCGGCGCTCGTGCTGCCCCGCGCCGACAGGTCCACGTCGTCGCGGTACTCGACCGTGAACGGCATCGACTCGGCGACGGCCGTGTCCGGGTCGTCCTTGCCGAACGCGGCCCACGTGCCGGACTTCGCGTACGGCTCGACCACATCGGCGTCGCCGAAGGTCCGGTCGAGGTTCGCGTCGACCCAGACCCGGTGGTCCGCCTTGCGGTACAGGACGCCGAACGTGTCGTTGTAGTCGCCGTCCCGGTTGACGTCGCCTTCCAGCTCGCCGCCCCAGGTGTCGCCCTCCTTGAACACCTGGAACTCGTAGTCGCCGTCGGGGGCCTTGTAGTCGACCCCGCCGTAGCGGAAGGTGCCGTCCTTCGCGGTGACCTTCAGCCGCATCTCCAGCCAGGTCGGGTCGCCGTCCGTCACCGGGTCGGTCGCGGTGACCCAGTCCTTGATCTTCGGCTGCCCGGTCGTGGTGGTGCGCAGCGCCGGGTGGGCGAGGTCGACGCCGGTGTCCAGGATGCCGACGGTGACGCCCCGGCCGTCCCAGGTGCGGTGGTCCTCGGTGAAGCCGGTGGACCCGGTCTCGGCCACGGGCAGGTAGGGGTTGTCGGCCGGGGTGGTGCGGCCCGGGGCCTTCGGCGTGCCGGGGCCGTGGCCGTCGTGGCCCTTGTCGTCCTTCTTCCGGTCCTCGGTGGCGACCGGCGACGGGTCGGGGATCTTGTACGTCTCGTTGAGGTCGACGGCCCGGACCGAGGAGAGCGCGGCGAGCGCGGTGACCTTGCCGGTCGGCACGGTGGCGCGGACGTAGCCCAGCTTGTCGTCGGCCCTGGCGACCCGGCCGCCGAGGTCCGCGACCTTCCTGCGCAGCGCCCCGGTGTCGCCCTCGCCGGTGGCCAGCAGGACGGTGACCGTCTTGGCCTTCCTGCTCTCGGCCTTCTGGAGCAGCGTACGGTCGTGGGCGCCCAGCTTGTCGCGCTGGGAGGCCAGGGCCTTCTTGGGTGCGTCCGGGACGGCCGTCCCCAACGGATGCGGTACGTCGGCGGCTTGGGCGGGCAGTGCCGACAGGCTCATCAGCGAGCCGGTCAGGCCGGCCGCCAGGACGGCGGCGGTGAACCGGCGTCTGCGGCGCGTGGTGATGGGGCGGGACATGGATGCCCTTTCGCGTGGCGGGGGCCTCGGCAGGACCGGGACCGCGTCGGGGATCTCCCGCCGGAGTCGTGGGCGCCGGCGAAAGGTCGTGGCACGGGTCTACCGAGCCCGGGCGGGGCGCCGCAGCACCCACGCGTGGCGGATGCATGACACGACGTGTTGTCGCCAGTTCCCGAACTGGCCTTTTCCTGCTGGCGACTTGACGACAGGCGGGATCTCGCCACCGGTTCCCCATTCCCACCGGAGGCCCACGCACCGACGATCATGCGATGCCCGTCCCCCGCAGCTCATGAGGCGAGGGGGACACCGTCCCTGCCCAGAGCGGAGCCCACGAATCATGACGCAAGCCCCGGGGCGCAGACACCTGGCCCTGGCCGCGGCGGCAACCGTGCTCGCCACCCTCGCGGCCACCGCCCCCGCAGCCTTCGCCGCACCCTCCGCGTCCGGTACGCCGGGTGGAGCCGACCTGCTCGCCTCCCTGGACGACCAGGAGCTGGGAGCCCTGCACCGCATGGCCGCCCTGGACATGGGCGGCCTGCACGTCACCGACAAGGCCGCGCTGCGCAGCAGCAAGCCCGTCGACGTCATCGTCCAGCTGAAGACCCCGCCCGCCAGGACCGCCCGCCTGCTCGCCGCGGCCGAGGGCCGCACGGTCAGCGAGTCCGCCGCCCAGGACGCCGTGACCAAGGCGCACCAGCGCTTCCGCACCGCGCTGGACGGCATGTTCGCGCACCGCGCCAGGACGGCGGCGGCCCCGAAGCCCGGCCGCACCTACACCCACAGCTTCGACGGCGTGAGCCTCAGGCTCCCCGGCGACCGCGTCGCCGAACTCCTCGACAACGACGAGGTCACCGCCGTCTGGCCGGACACCACGGTCAAGGCGCTCGACCGCCCCGCCCCCGCCGACGGCGGCGGGACCTCCGGCGCCACCCAGGACGACGACGGGGTGGCCCGGCTGCACGCCGAGGGCATCACCGGCAAGGGCGTCAAGGTCGGCATCATCGACACCGGCATCGACTACCACCACCCCGACCTCAAGGCCGCGTTCAAGGGCGGCTACGACTTCGTGGACGACGACGCCGACCCGATGGAGACCACGTACGCCGACTGGAAGGCGTCCGGGCAGGCCGAGACCAACCAGGGCTCCCTGTACTACACCGAGCACGGCACGCACGTCGCCGGCATCGTCGCCGGCCGGGGCGCGGAGTCCGAGGAGCGCGCCGCGCACGGCGTGGCGCCGGGAGCCTCCGTGTACGCGTACCGGGTGCTGGGCCCGTACGGGCGCGGTCGTACGAGCGACATCATGGCCGCGATGGACCGGGCGGCCGACGACGGCATGGACGTCGTCAACATGTCGCTCGGCGCGGCGGTCAACGACCCGATGAGCCCGGAAGCGATAGCCGCCGACAACCTGGTGCTCGCGGGGATCACCACCGTCATCGCCGCCGGCAACAGCGGCCCGGCCGGTAACACCCTCGGCACCCCGGGCGCCGCCGCGCTGCCGCTCACCGTGGGCGCGCACGACGAACCGATGACCCTGCCGGAGTACCGCATCGCCGCGGGCACCACCTCGGCCACGGGCCGGCTGCTCGCCCGGCCGTTCGGCGACGCGCTCTCCGACCTGACCTCGGGCACCTACCCGGTCGCCGACGCCGGCACCGGCACCGCGGCCGGCTACAGCGGCAAGGACGTCAAGGGCAGGGCCGTCCTCGTGAAGCGCGGCGGGATCACCCTGGACGAGAAGGTGCGCCGCGCCGCCACCATGGGCGCCGTCGCCGTCCTCCTCGTCAACGACAACGCGGACGAGGGCCACATCCCGAACTACATCGGCGAGAGCCCCGCCTACGTGCCGGCCTTCTCGCTGACCGCCGCCGAGGGCACCGCGCTGGCCGCCGGGACCGCCGACGCCACCGCCCGCCTCACGTTCACGGAGGGCGGTACGTTCGTGCTCGGCAGCGGCGGGCTCGCCGACTTCAGCTCGCGCGGCCCGGCGTACGGCACCGGCGCCATCAAGCCCGAGGTCACCGCGCCCGGCGTCAGCGTGCTCTCGTCCGTCCCGGCGGACACCGTCGCGCCGGAGACGGGCGACTACTCCGCCGCGTACGCCCGCCTCAGCGGCACCTCCATGGCCTCGCCGTACGTCGCCGGGGCCGCCGCGCTGCTGCTCCAGCACGACCACCGGCTCACGCCGGACGGGGTCAAGGCGGCACTGATGAACACCGCCCGCCCGGTGCCCGGCAAGGTGAGCGTCTTCGACGCGGGCGCCGGCGCGGTCGACCCGTACGCCGCCGTGCACACCGAGACCTCCCTCCAGGTGTCCGCGAAGACCCCGTACGTCTCCCTGGACGGCACGCGCAAGGAGCTGGACCACCGCACCGGCGCGCTCGACCTCGGGCTGCTCCCGGTCGGCCGGTCCGCCCGAGTCGAGAAGCGGCTCGACCTGGTCAACGACAGTGGCACCAAGGGGCGTTACGTGGTCGCCGCCGCCTTCACCCGGGGCAACGGGGCCTCCGGGGACGCCCGCGCCGCCGGTATCACCCTGTCCGCCGACCGCCAGGTGACCAGCAAGCCGCACGGCCGCACACCCGTCCGCACCACCCTGCGGGTGCCGTCCGACGCGCCGGCCGGCTACTACGAGGGCTTCGTCACCCTGACTCCCGTACAGGGCACGGGACTTCATGCCCTGCGCATGCCGTTCGGGCTGCGCGTCGCCGAGTCCGGCTTCGCGGAGATCGACATGACGAAGCAGGTCATCTCGACCAACCAGTTCTCCGACGCCGGGTCCGTCGGCGGCGGCGCCGCCACCTTCGACCTGCGCATGGCCGGACAGCTGACGAGCGTCGACATCTTCCTCGCCGACGCCCGCGGCAAGGACCTCGGCTACATGGGCGGGATCAACACGACCGGCCTCACCGAGGGCGTGCTGTACGGCCCGGCGACGGTCGGCGGCTGGTACTTCCCGGTGACCGGGCGCAAGGACACGCCGTTCGATCCCCGGGGCCGCTGGGTCGCCGACGGCCACTACAAGCTGCGCATCGTGGGCACCGACGCCTTCGGCGGCACCGACACGGAACTGCGCGACATCTACGTCGACTCGCACGCCCCCACGTACGAGGACGCCTACGGCGCCTGGGACCCGTCCCGCCCCACGGTCGTGGAGATTCCCGCCGACGCCACGTCGTTCGCCTTCTCGGGCCGGCTGCGCGACGGCGAGACCGACGCGATCCACAAGGCCGGGCTCGACATCGGCCAGAAGGACAACGCGCTGTACTACTCGACGTACAGCCCCAACGCGCCCACCGGGCACGTCAACGCCGACGCCGACGGCAACGTCGACGCGTCGGTGGCCATCTCTCCCGGCCCGCCGACCGCCTACGTCAAGATGTGGCCCGCGGACGCCGCCGGGAACATCAGTGACGTACGCTCCCTCAACCTCATCAAGGAGGGCACCCCGTACGTCGTCGGCGCCGCCGACGCCCCGGTGGCGCGGGCCGGCGACCGGATCACGTACACCCTGACGGCACACGACCTGAAGCACTGGAAGTCCTACAGCTCGCAGATCCGCTACGACGACCGCAACGTACGGATCGCCGGCATCGAGCCGACCGCCGAACTGGCCGCACACGGCCCGTCGAAGATCACCACCACCGACGTGTCCGCCGGCGCGTCCTCGTACACCACCCTCGGCTTCGACGTCTCCGACCCGGAGGGCCTGAGCGGCGACTCGATGCCGCTGCTCAAGGTGACGTACGAGGTGACCGGGGAGCACTGGACGACATCGGCGGGGCTCACCACGGGCACCACCAGCGCCATGGACACCACCGGCACCAAGGTGCCGCTGAACATCCAGTTCTACGGCGCGGTCCGGATGCTCAATCCGGAGTCGACCTTCGGCGCCCGGCCCGCCGCCGAGGCGCTGCTGACCAAGGACTACGCGTACGACACAGGGCGCGACTACAGCCTCGACGGCTTCCGGGCCGAGCTGACCGCGCCGGACGGCACCCGGCACCCGATGACCGCCGACGCGACCGCCCGGATCTCGGCCGACGGACTGAAGCCCGCCGAGAAGCCGTACCGCCTGGTGATCCGGGTGCCCGGCCACTTCGCCTGGACCGAGGACATCGACCTCGGCCTGGACGGCTACGGGCCCGTGGCCGGGGCCGGCGGCACGTCGAAGGCGGCCCTGATCGCGGGTGACGTCAACGGCGACGACGTCATCGACGTACGCGACGCCGCCGCCGTGTACGACGCCCGGGGCACCGCGAAGCGTTCCGCCGACATCAACCACGACGGGACCGTCGACGGGAAGGACCTCACCTGGGTGGTGACCAACTACCTCCAGCAGAACTCCATGGCGGACCGCTACACCGACCCGGTGAAGCGTCTGCACGGCCGGACGCTGGAGTACTACACCGACCGGATGTGACGTTCCGTCGTCCGGGGCGCCGTGTGCGCCCCGGACGGCCCGCTCAGACCCAGTTGTTGCGCATCGCGTACCAGCCGAGCTGGACGCGCGAGGAGACCGAGGCCGCGTCCATCAGGGCGCGCAGCCTGCGCTGGACCGTACGGGGCGACGTGCCGAGCTGGTGGGCCGTCGCCGCGTCCGTGAGGCCGGACAGCATCAGCTGGAGCAGCCTGCGGTCGGTGGGATCGAGGTCGCCGTCCTCCCGCAGATAGGGCCGCGAGCGCTGCCACACCGACTCGAACAGCTCGACCGCCAGCCGTACGAGGGGCGGCCCGAGGACCATCGACCTGCCCGCCTCCAACTGCACCATGGCGGTCTCCTCGTCCGCTATGAGGAGCTTGATCAGGGGCTGGTCCACCACCCGCACCTGATGACCGGCCGCCAGCCGCTCGTCCAGCGCCCGCAGCGCCGCCGGCTCGGTGAGGAAGGCCCGGTCCACGACGACGCGGTACGCGGCGTGGGGATTGCCGTCCTTGCGCCACGGGGGCTCCGCGTCGGCGTCCCGCGCCTCCTCCGCCTCTTCCTCCTCCTCCGGGGTCACGTCCTCCGGCGCCGCCAGCGTGGACGGCACGGGGGCGACCGTGTTGGCCCCCGACTGAAACCCCATCAGGGACGTCCGGGCCCCGTACTCCAGCTCGTACAGACGGCGGGCCTGGGCCTCGCGCCCCTCCCAGAACTCCACGAACTGCCCCGGCACCTCGCGGCCGTCGGGCCGCCACGCCCCCAGCAGCCGCACCAGTGAGTCATCGGCCCGGCGCAGGTCCTCCTGCAACCGGATCAGGGAGGAGCGCACGGAGGCGGGCGGGCCGGGGAACGGCTCGGCCCACGGGGACGGTGGCACTTCTGGATGGGACGACATGGCTCAAGTGTCGCCACCCGCGGAACGGCCTGGCAACGGACCCCCCGCGCGGTGCCGGTGACCGGCCCCGCGCAGGTGTCGGGTTTGCGCCATGGCAGCCACTCGCCAGCCCCAAGGCCCCCACGGAGCAGCGGTGTTGGCCACGCTGCTGCTCACCGGCCCCTCCCTCCGAGGTCACCGGACACCTTCCCTCCTGGAGACCAACGATGAGACGTACGAGGCCATGGCGCCGGACCGCCGCCGGGCTCGCCACCGCCGCCCTCCTCGCGGCGGCCGCCCCCGCCGCCTCCGCCGGCACCCCGGCGGACGCCGCCCAGCCGCTCACCGACGGACCCGGCCGCGCGGTCACCGTCACCCTGATCACCGGCGACGTGGTCGAGGCCCGCGTGGACGCCGCCGGCCGGGTCCTCTCGGCGGCCCTGCGCGGCGCCGACGGCCAGGGCGCCGACCACGCCGCCGCGACCTGGCAGGACGGCAAGCGGACCTATGTGTTCCCGCAGGGCGTCGAGCGCCTGGTGGACGCCGGGCTCGTGGACGCCGCGCTCTTCGACATCGGGCGGCTCGTCGCCGACGGTTACGACGACGCGCACACGGACACCCTGCCCGTCGTCGTGGAGTACGCGGGCGGCGCGGCCCGGGGCCTGCGCGCCGCCGCCGTCCCCGGCACCCGGACCACCGCGACCCTGGAGTCCATCGGCGGCGCCGGACTGGCCGTCAGCAAGAAGTCGGCCGCCGACGCCTGGCAGAAGCTCGCGCCGGGCGACCCGGGCACCGAGCGCCCCGCCGCCCGGACCGCCACCACCGGCGCCGTCAGCAAGATCTGGCTCGACGCCAAGGTCCGGGGCACCGCCGTCAGCGGCCTCGGCACCCCCACCGTGCCCCTCACCGGCGCCACCACCGCGCACCGGGCCGGCCTCGACGGCTCCGGCGTCAAGGTCGCCGTGCTGGACACCGGGGTCGACGCCGGCCACCCCGACCTCGCCGGACGCGTCGCCGGAAGCGAGACCTTCGTTTCCACCCCGGCCACCGACGACCGCACCGGCCACGGCACCCACACCGCGTCCACCGTGGCCGGCACCGGCGCCGCCTCGCACGGCACCTACGCGGGCATGGCCCCCAAGGCGGACCTGCTCATCGGCAAGGTGCTCGACGACGACGGCTCCGGCTCGCTCAGCGGCATCGTCAACGGCATGGAATGGGCGGTCGACCAGGGCGCCCGCGTCGTCTCCATGTCGCTCGGCTCCGACGGCGACACCGCCTGCGCAGGACCCGGCGTCGACGCGGTGGAACGCCTCAGCGGCCAGGCCCTGTTCGTCATAGCCGCCGGCAACGCCTCGCTGCACGGCACCGTCTCCACCCCCGGCTGCGCGCCCAGCGCCCTCACCGTTGGCGCGGTGGACCGTAAGAACGCCACCGCGTCCTTCTCCAGCCGGGGTCCCTCCGTCGACGGCGTGAGCGCCAAGCCGGACATCGCGTCCCAGGGCGTCGGCGTCGTCGCCGCCAACTCCGGTGGCCGGGGCGCCCAGGCGTACCAGGAGATGTCCGGCACCTCGATGGCCACCCCGCACGTCGCGGGCGGCGCCGCGCTGCTCCTGCAGCAGCACCCCGAGCTGACCCCGGCCGGGCTCAAGGCCCTGCTCACCTCGTCGGCCCGGTCCACCGACGCGCCGGTCCTGGAGCAGGGCGCGGGCCCGATGGACGTGGCCCGCGCGGTGTCCCAGCCGGTCACCGCCCCGCCCGTGCCGCTCCTGGGCGACTTCGCGTACCCGCAGCGGAACCTCGACCCGGTCGACAAGACGGTCACCCTCACCAACCTCACGGACAAGGACGTGCGCCTCGGCCTGCGCGTCGAGGACGTCCGGGGCGACGACGGCAGCCGCGTCTCCGGCTTCGCGCGTCCCGCCCGCACCACGGTCACCGTGCCGGCGCGGGGGACCGCCGAGGTGCCGGTCCGCATCGACCCGGGCACCCGCCTGAGCGCCGGCGCGTACGGCACGGTCACCGGCCGCCTCGTCGCGACCGGGTCGCACGGGGTCCGCGTCACCGTCCCGTTCGGCGTGCACATGGAGGTCCCGTCCGCCGACCTCACCGTCAAGGGCCTCGACCGGCACGGCGACCCGGCGTCCTCGCTCTCCACGTTCCAGCTGTTCGACGACCACCGCGACACGGCGAAGCGCTACGTCATCGGCTACCCCGAGCCCGGCAGCACCACGATCCGGGTGCCCCTCGGCACGTACGCGCTGAGCGGCCTCGTCATGACCCGCGACGAACCCGGCGACATCGGCAGCGTCGACTCGGTCAGCCAGCTCTACCGCGAGAAGCTGACGGTCTCCGGCGACACCGAGGTCACCCTCGACGCCCGCGACGCGCGCCGTATCTCCTGGGACACCGAACGCCCCAGCCAGGGCGCCGGGTTCGCCATCGGTCTCGCCCTCGGTCTGGACGACTCGCGCCGCCTCCAGGCCGGTTACCTCACCACCGTCCCCTCGTACGTCAAGGGGATCTACGCCCAGTCGGCGCACGGGGACGACCGGCTGACGTTCCTCGCCGCCGCCCGGCAGACCGCGCCGCGCGCCGCGTTCACCATCCCCGGTGGCCGGGTCCTGGACTCGCTCCCGGTGCAGAAGGCCACCGAGTTCGACGGCAAGGGCTCCGCGCCGGTGACGTACATCGGCAAGGGCACCGACGCGAACTTCGCCGCCCACGACCTCACCGGCCGCATCGCCCTCGTGGACGCGGGCACCGGCGGCGGCAACGCCTTCACCTGGGACTCCGCCGCCAGGCGGGCGGGCGCGGCGGGTGTGCTCGCGGCGTCCCCGGACGCCGAGGGCCGGTTCCAGCTGACCGGCCCCGAGGGCGTCCCGCAGGCCACGATCACCGCGGCCGACTCGCGGGCGATCCGGGCCGCCCTGGACAAGGGCGACGTCCGCCTGTCCTGGTCCGGCACCGCGACCGACCGCAGCCCGTACGTGTACAACCTGGCCCACGCCTCGCACGGCTCGATCGACACCGGCACCCGGCGCGTCCGGGACCGCGACCTCGCGGCCGAAGACGCCCGCTACCACGTACAGGGCGCCGACGACGCGACGTACTGGTCGGACGTCAAGATCGGCGCGCCCGGCATCCCGGCCGTCTGGGCCGGCGGCACCACCCTGCCCCTGCACGCACCGCAGCAGCGCACGGAGTACTTCACCCCGGCCGGCCGCGACGGGCTGACCTGGACCACGCTGATGCGCCGGGACCTCGGCCCGTACACGAGCACCTCCTACGACGGGCCGCGCGAGCGGGACAAGGGCCGCACCACGTCCCAGTGGTACAAGTCGCCCTACGGGCCCGTCCGCAACACCTACGCCCAGCCGCTGATGAACCGCGAGAGCAACCGCCTCGGCTTCACCATCGCCCCGGTCGGCGACGCGGGCGGCCACGACGCCACCCTCGGCATGACCGACTCCGGCACCCGGCAGCTGCTGCTCGACGGCGAGCCCCAGAACCTGGTCTCCGGCACCTACGACCTTCCGCGGACGAAGGCCGAAGTGACGTTCCGCCAGCAGTGGCAGCGCCGCGCCGGCACGCTCGACCGCACGGGCCTCGCCTACGCCACCGAGTGGGTCTACACCACCGACGCCTCGGACCAGGGCGCCCAGCACCTGCTGGTCCCGGTCCTCGACGTACCGTCCGACCTGCGCAACTCCCGCCCGGCGGGGGAGCCGACCACGATCGGCCTCAGCGCCGTCACCGACGACTCGGCACGGCCGGCCACGCTGCGGAAGGTGAGCCTGGAGTACGCGTACGGCACCGAGTCCACCGTCGACGCGGTCACCGGCTGGCACCAGGCCCGCGCCACGTCCACCCGTGACAGCTGGCAGGTCCGCCTCCCGGGCGACGCGCCCGCCGGAACGTTCGTCCACCTGAAGGTCACGCTCACGGACAAGGAGGGGGCCCGGGTCAGCCAGACCATGATCAGGGCGTACGAGGTGCGCTGACCGCCCGGTGTGGTCTCCGGCACACACGGCACCGCCCCCTCACCCGGTTTCCGCACGTCGTGGGGGCGGTGGCGGGGCGGGGCGCCCGGTGGCAGTGACGGACGTCTCTACCCCCGGACCCGCCGGGCTGGCACTGTGGTCGGGTCCCGGCCGGGTGCTGGGCGTGCCCCCTGCCGGCCGACCGAACGAGATGCCATGACCGCGACTGCCGCCTCCCTCACCGCCGCCCGCCGCCGCGCCCGTACCGGCGGCCCCGACGACGGCCCCAAGCTGCTGGAGCACGTCCTGGGCTGGACCCTCGTGGTCGTGGTCGCCATGCTCGTCACGCAGCTCGGCCTGCTCTAGGCCCGCGCGTCAGGGGCGGGGAGCCCGACCGGCTCCCCGCCCCTGGTGTTCGCCGCGCTACCGGGTCAGTCGATCGCCTTGATCAGCTCGCCGTCGGTGGTGTCACCGCTCAGCTCCCAGAAGAAGGTGCCACCCAGGCCCTGCTGGTTCTTGTACGCCATCTTGGTGCCGATGGTCTCCGGGGTGTCGTAGCTCCACCAGTTGCTGCCGCAGTGCGCGTACGCCGTGCCCGCGACGGTGCCCGTGGCGGGGCAGGTGTTCTTGAGGACCTTGTAGTCCTCGATGCCCGCCTCGTACGTACCCGCGGCCGCGCCGGTCGCCGTTCCGCCCGGCGCGTCCTGGGTGACGCCGGTCCAGCCGCGCCCGTAGAAGCCGATGCCGAGCAGCAGCTTCGAGGCCGGGACGCCCTGCGCCTTCAGCTTCTCGATGGCCGCCTCGCTGTTGAAGCCGTCCCTCGGGATGCCCTCGTAGGAGGTCAGCGGGGAGTGCGGGGCGGTCGGGCCCTTCGCGTCCCAGGCGCCGAAGAAGTCGTACGTCATCGGGTTGTACCAGTCGACGTACTGCGCCGCGCCGCCGTAGTCGGCGGCGTCCAGCTTGCCGCCGTCCGAACCGTCCGCGCTGATCGCCGAGGTGACCAGGTTGTCGCCGCCGAACTTCGTACGCAGCGCCGACAGCAGGCTGCCGTAGGCTTCCCGGCCGCTGGTGTCACAGGTCAGGCCGCAGTCGTTGGGGTACTCCCAGTCGATGTCGATGCCGTCGAACACATCGGCCCAGCGCGGGTCCTCGACCAGGCTGTAGCAGGAGTCGGCGAACGCGGCCGGGTTCTGCGCGGCCTCACCGAAGCCGCCGGACCAGGTCCAGCCGCCGAACGACCAGAGCACCTTCAGGTCCGGGTGCAGCTTCTTCAGCTTGCGCAACTGGTTGAAGTTGCCCCGCAGCTCCTGGTCCCAGGTGTCCGCGACGCCGTCGACGGACTGGTCGGCGGTGTACGCCTTCTCGTAGTCCGCGTACGAGTCACCGACCGTGCACTTGCCGCCCTGGACGTTGCCGAAGGCGTAGTTGATGTGCGTGAGCTTGTCGGCCGAGCCCGAGGTCTCGATGTTCTTGACGTGGTAATTGCGGTCGTAGACACCCCATTCGGTGAAGTATCCGACCACCTTGTCACCGGCCGCTGTGGGGGCGGCGGGTGCTGCTGCCGGTGCGGCGGCCCGGGGCGCGGCGGGGGCCGCGCCGGCGGAGCCGGTGCCGGCGACGCCGAGCAGGGCCGCACCCAGAGCGGCGGTACACGCGGCAGCGGCGAGGGCCCGAAGACGGGCTCCCGGGCGATGCAGTCCGGTCATGGTTGCTCCTCGTGGGGGAGGGGACGTGCCAATGGACTACCGGCTTCCGGCGCTCGATTTGGCATGAACGCGGAAAGCCGGTTCGCCGGGAACGGTAGATGGACTAGACCAGTTGGGTCAATGGTTCGGACCAATATCGATGATCTCCGGGCGTCCGAGCCGGGTACCCGAAGCCCAATCATTCGTATGTTCGGTCAACCGGTGACGGATGCCATCCGATCGGGCATACTCGTCCCGCCACAGCCGCCTGCCTGCGCCTCTCGTAATCCGGGAGGGCAACATCGGCTGGGCAGCAGTGATTTCGGGCATCGCCCGGAGATCCCCCCGGCGGCGCCGCTCACACCCCGCGCGCGCGACCGCCGCAACGCCCGACAGGGAGGAGAGCGCCGTCATGTCCGACCGTGCCCCGCAGTGGGTCGAACGCCGTCTGCCCACCGAGGAATCCAGCCAGCTGATCGACCTCGTACGGGACATCGCCCAGCGGGAGATCGTCCCGGGGGCGGCCGAGGAGGAGGAAGCGGGCCGCTTCCCCCGCGAGGTCTTCACCCTGCTCTCCGAGTCCGGCCTGCTCGGCCTGCCCTACGACTCCGAACACGGCGGCGGCGACCAGCCGTACGAGGTCTACCTCCAGGTCCTCGAAGAGCTCGGCGCCGCCCGGCTCACCGTCGGCCTCGGCGTCAGCGTCCACTCCCTCGCCTGCCACGGACTCGCCGGCTACGGCACCAAGGAGCAGCGCGCCGAACACCTCCCGTCGATGCTCTCCGGCGGCCTGCTCGGCGCCTACTGCCTCTCCGAACCGGCCTCCGGCTCCGACGCCGCCTCACTGCGCACCAAGGCCGTACGGGACGGCGACGACTGGGTGATCACCGGCACCAAGGCATGGATCACGCACGGCGGCATCGCCGACTTCTACACCGTGCTGGCCCGCACCGGCGCCGAGGGTGCCCGGGGCATCACGGCCTTCCTCGTCCCCGGCGACGCCGCCGGGCTGAGCGCGGCCGTCCCCGAGAAGAAGATGGGCATGAAGGGCTCGCCCACCGCCCAGCTCCACTTCGACGGCGTCCGCGTCCCCGACGCCCGCCGGATCGGCGAGGAGGGCCAGGGCTTCGCGATCGCCCTGTCCGCCCTCGACTCCGGCCGCCTCGGCATCGCCGCCTGTGCCATCGGCGTCGCCCAGGCCGCGCTGGACGAGGCCCTCGGCTACGCCACCGGCCGCAAGCAGTTCGGCCGCCCCATCGCGGACTTCCAGGGCCTGCGGTTCCTGCTCGCCGACATGGCGACCCGCATCGAGGCCGGCCGCGCGCTCTACCTGGAGGCCGCCCGGCTGAGGGACGCGGGCCGCCCCTTCTCGCGCCAGGCCGCCATGGCCAAGCTCTTCTGCACGGACGCCGCGATGCAGGTGACCACCGACGCCGTCCAGGTGCTGGGCGGCTACGGCTACACGCAGGACTTCCCCGTCGAACGCCTCATGCGCGAGGCCAAGGTGCTCCAGATCGTGGAGGGCACCAACCAGATTCAGCGGATGGTCATCGCGCGCCACCTCGCGGGCCCTGAGTCCCGCTGACCCGCAGCGGCCGCTCGGACCACACGGGCGTCGTCATGATCCGGTTCCAGTCCTGGTCATGACGGCCCGGCAGGGTCCGGCCCGTGCTCTCCCAGTGCCGCAGCAGCGCCCGGTAGATCGGCGGATCGCTCGAATGGGGCACCGCGCGCGGAGCCGACCGGGGTGGTTCGGACCGGGACGCCGGTACGGAGCCGGACTGCGGAACCGATTCTTCGGAGGGTGGAGCGACGAGACGGCGGCGCCCGGGGCCGGCCGTTGAATGCAGCGGGGTCATACCGGGGCAACGCCGTGGGGCGCGGCGGGGTAACTGGCTGTTCGATTCGGGCGCATGTTCACCCGGTTCTCCCCGGCTGCCGGGTTGCTGCCGCACCCCGGCCGCGCGTTCGGGAGGAGGAGGCTCAGGCGGCCTCGCGCCGGAGCGGGGAGACCACCCGGATCGGGCGGCAGCCGGCACCGCCGGCGTGCGAGAAGGGCTGCGTCCGCCAGTCGAGCCCCTGCGGGAGCGTCAGCAGCAGCGCCGTCTCCTGCTCCTGCACCCCGTCCGCCTCGGCGGGCGGGTCCCCGGCGGCACGCCCCGTACCGGGGCACACGGTGAGCACGAACGGGTTCCACGGGGACGGGCACAGCGCGTGCTCCGGGAGCACGTCCTCGTCCGCCAGGAGCGCGATGGGCTGCGCGCAGTCCGGGCACACGACCCGGTACATCTCGAAGGTGTCGTACGCGTCGGGAGCGGCGTCCTCGAACGGATCGACGGGCTCCGGTTCGGTACGTCCGGTGAGCTTCAGGTGTGGCATGGGAAATCCCCCCTCGGATGGGCCGGCATGACGCTGTGGCCTCGGCCACAGCAAGCATTTCCCGCCGCCGATCGGCCGTAACCGTTCCGTGTCCCCTTACTGTCGCGTAAACCTGTGGCGTTGGTCACATGCCCGGCGCAGGTGCCGTCCCAAGGGCTGGGCGGCTGTGCCGGGAACGACTCATGGCCATAGATTGATCCATATGGAGGAGCTGGACCGTCACATCGTGGAGTTGCTCGTCAAGGACGGGCGGATGAGCTACACCGACCTGGGCAAGGCCACCGGCCTGTCCACCTCGGCGGTTCATCAGCGCGTCCGCAGGCTGGAGCAGCGCGGGGTGATCCGCGGCTATGCCGCGGTCGTGGACCCGGAGGCGGTCGGCCTGCCGCTGACCGCGTTCATCTCGGTCAAGCCGTTCGACCCCAGCGCCCCGGACGACATCGCCGAACGGCTCGCCGGAGTCCCGGAGCTGGAGGCGTGCCACAGCGTCGCCGGCGACGAGAACTACATCCTCAAGGTCCGCGTGGCGACCCCGCTGGAGCTGGAGAACCTGCTCACCCGCATCCGCTCGCTGGCGGGCGTCTCCACCCGCACCACGGTCGTCCTGTCCACTCCGTACGAGGCACGCCCGCCGCAGATCTAGGGGGCCGCGCACGGGGGACGTGTGCGCAGGCGGGAGACTGGTGCTCATGACCGAGAGCACCGCCCCCCAGAGCGACCACCGCACCGTGCTGCTGCGCGGTGGAGACGTCCACAGCCCCGCCGACCCCTTCGCAACGGCCATGGTGGTCGAACGGGGCCATGTCGCCTGGGTGGGCTCCGAAGGCGCCGCCGACGCCTTCGCGAGCGGCGTCGACGAGGTGATCGACCTCGACGGGGCCCTGGTCACCCCCGCGTTCACCGACGCCCACGTCCACACCACCTCGACCGGCCTGGCCCTCACCGGGCTCGACCTCTCCGGCGCCCGCACCCTCGGCGACGCCCTCGCCCGCGTCCGCGCCCACGTCGCAGCCCACCCCGCGGACCGGGTCGTCCTCGGGCACGGCTGGGACGCCACCCGCTGGCCCGAGCAGCGCCCGCCCACCCGCGCCGAACTGGACGAGGCGGCGTCCGGCCGGCCCGTCTACCTGCCCCGGGTCGACGTGCACTCGGCGGTCGCCGGCACCGCCCTGCTCGACCTCGTCCCCGGCGTCACCACGATGCCCGGATACCACCCCGAGGGACCGCTGACCGCCGCCGCCCACCACGCGGTGCGCGCGGCCGCCCACGACGCCGTCACGCCCGCCCAGCGCGCCGAAGCCCAGCGCGCCGCGCTGCGCCACGCCGCCTCCCTCGGCATCGGCTCGCTCCACGAGTGCGGCGGCCCCGACATCTCCGACGAGGACGACTTCACCGGGCTGCTGAAGGTGGCCGCCGAGCAGCCCGGGCCCCGGGTCTTCGGCTACTGGGCCCAGGAGGTGGCCGACGAGAAGGACGCCCGGCGGATCCGCGAGCTCGGGGCCGTCGGCGCGGCCGGCGACCTCTTCGTGGACGGCTCCCTCGGCTCGCACACCGCCTGCCTGCACGAGCCGTACGCCGACGCCCCGCACACCGGAGCCGCCCACCTGGACGCCGCCCGGATCGCCGCCCACGTCGCCGCCTGCACCGAGGCGGGGCTCCAGGCGGGCTTCCACGCCATCGGGGACGCGGCGCTCTCGGCGGTCGTCCAGGGTGTCAGGGCCGCCGCCGAGAAGGTGGGCCTCGCCCGGGTGCGGGCCGCCCGGCACCGCGTCGAGCACGCGGAGATGCTCACCCCCGAGACCGTCGCGGCCTTCGCGGAACTGGGCCTCACCGCCTCCGTCCAGCCCGCCTTCGACGCCGCGTGGGGCGGTGAGGAGGGCATGTACGCCCAGCGCCTCGGCGCCGGACGGGCCGCCACGCTCAACCCGTACGCGGCGCTGCTGCGGGCCGGCGTGCCGCTCGCCTTCGGCTCGGACAGCCCGGTGACCCCGCTGGACCCGTGGGGGACCGTACAGGCCGCCGCCTTCCACCGGACGCTGGAGCACCGCGTCTCGGTCCGGGCCGCCTTCACCGCGCACACCCGGGGCGGCTGGCGGGCCCTGGGGCGGGACGACGCGGGGACCCTGGTGCCCGGCGCCCCGGCCGACTACGCGGTCTGGCGCACCGACCAGCTGGTGGTCCAGGCCCCGGACGACCGGGTGGCGCGCTGGTCGACCGACCCCCGGTCCGGGACGCCGGGGCTGCCCGACCTCGGCCCCGGCGCCGACCTGCCGGTCTGCCTGCGCACCGTGGTCCTCGGACAAACTGTCTACGTAAGGCCGAACGAGTGACGTGCGGACATTCCGGTCCGCCGATCGAAGGCCGGTCCGCTCTTACGCCACCTGGGGATCTTCGGGACTGACCAGGCAATTTCGGTAATCGATGCAGGTCAGGCAGGTATTGACAGAATGCGGCCATCGGCCGGTAGGTTCGGCCGAGTCCACCACAGGACGTCCGACCGGTAAAACCTCCACGCAGTCGTCGAACGCCGCTGGGTCATGGGGTGGTGCGCCGCACCGGCGCACCGCCACTGACAGCCAGGTTCAGCGCCCGCGCCTCGGGGGCGAGGGAAGGTTTCAGCCGGACGGAGGGTGCGACCCGGGTGGGGCCCGGACGTTCAGTAGACAACGGCTCTAGGTCGACCCGCAGCCAGCGGGTCCCAGGTCGGCCCGAAGGACACCGGGCCCCGATCCGCACTTCTGTCCCCGATTCCGCTCTTCTGTCCGCCGCGGCTCCCGCGCCACCCCGACCGGGTCGGCGTCCCGCCCCGCCGCGCTCGATATGGTGGGAACCTGCGTACGGACGTGAGGGGCAGTAAGTGAACGACGGCGGTCAGCGGCAATTCGGCCCGCTCGGCAGTGTCCTGGTGATCATCCCGACCTACGACGAGGCCGAGAACATCAAGCCGATCGTGAGCCGGGTGCGCGCCGCCGTGCCGGAGGCCCACATCCTCGTCGCCGACGACAACAGCCCCGACGGGACGGGCAAGCTGGCCGACGAGCTGGCCGCGGACGACGATCACGTCCACGTCCTGCACCGCAAGGGCAAGGAAGGGCTGGGCGCGGCCTACCTCGCCGGCTTCCGCTGGGGCATGGACCACGACTACGGCGTCCTGGTCGAGATGGACGCCGACGGCTCCCACCAGCCCGAGGAGCTGCCCCGGCTGCTCACCGCGCTCAAGGGCGCGGACCTGGTCCTCGGCTCCCGCTGGGTGCCCGGCGGCCGGGTGGTGAACTGGCCCAAGTCCCGCGAGTTCATCTCGCGCGGCGGCAGCACGTACTCCCGGCTGATGCTGGGCCTGCGGACCCGGGACGTCACCGGCGGCTACCGGGCCTTCCGCACCGAGACCCTGAAGGGCATCGGCCTGGACGCGGTCGCCTCGCAGGGCTACTGCTTCCAGGTCGACCTGGCCCGCCGCGCGATCGAGGCCGGCTTCCATGTGGTCGAGGTGCCGATCACCTTCGTGGACCGCGAGGTCGGCGACTCCAAGATGAGCAAGGACATCCTGGTCGAGGCGCTGTGGCGGGTGACCGCCTGGGGCGTCACCAGCCGGACGAACAAGGTGCTCGGCCGCCGTACCCCCTGATCCGGCCGTCACCCCCTTGCGGCGTACGGACGCGTGGCCAGGCACACTGGGGGCATGACGACCGGCACACCGCCCCCGACCGCCCGCGGGCGCTCGCGCGCCCGGACCTTCGTACCTCTCGCCGTCGCCGCCTGGGCGGTGCTGGAGATCTGGCTGCTGATCCTGGTGGCGGACATCGCGGGCGGGCTGACCGTCGTGATCCTGCTGGCCGCCGGGATCGTGCTCGGCGCCGCGGTGATCAAGGGCGCGGGCCGCCGGGCCTTCCGCAACCTCACGGAGACGCTTCAGCGGATGCCGGGACAGCCGGGCGCGGACGGCTCCTCGCCCGCCGCCCCCGAGAGCGGCCGGGGCAACGGCTTCCTGATGCTCGGCGGGCTGCTCATCATGATCCCCGGCCTGCTCTCGGACGTGGCCGGGCTGCTGCTCCTGATCCCGCCGGTGCGCACGGCACTCAGCCGTTACGCGGAACGCTCGCTGGACCGCCGCATGCGGACGGCCGCCCCCGGCGGCTTCTCGGACGCCTTCCAGCAGGCCCGCATCCACCGCCCCGACGGCAAGGTGGTCCAGGGCGAGGTCATCCGCGACGAGCCCTCCGGCCCGGACGACGAGCCGCGCCCGCCGCTGACGCGGTGACCCCGCTATTTCAAGCCCGTCCGGCGATTGAGGACAATCCTTGACGCAGGCCGGGACGGGCCGCAGCAAACGACAAAGCCGCGGGCCCGGTACACATTCGTACCGAACCCGCGGCCTGCCGCGGAACCGTGCTAACGGGTCACGCAGACTTCCTGCTGTCCCGAGGATGCACAGCAATATTCATCGCCCCGGAGCGCAGGACGGCCAGCCGTTCGGCCAGCACCTCCTCCAGCTCCTCGCGCGTACGCCGCTCCATGAGCATGTCCCAGTGCGTACGCGCGGGCTTACCCTTCTTCTCCTCGGGGCCATCCCCGTCCACCAGGAGTGCCTGGGCGCCACACGCCTTGCACTCCCACTCCGGCGGAATTTCCGCCTCTACCGAGAACGGCATCTCGAATCGATGTCCGTTCTGGCATGCGTACTCCACCGCCTGGCGCGGGGCCAGATCGATGCCGCGGTCCGTCTCGTAGCTGGTAACCACGAGTCGCGTGCCGCGGAGAGCTCGCTCACTCATGAATCGTGCCTCCCGGGCTTGTCGCCCACAGGACAGGTGTCGCTGTCGTCGTCAATCGGTCAACGTCCGGTCGGCGGCAAAGATTCCCGTTGCCGGTCATGTGTCGCCCGTCGAACCGCTGATTTTCAGGTTTCCCAGGGTTCAAGTACCCGCCCATACCCGGTTTGTCACCTTTGACGGAAGTTGTCACCCAACGGTTCGCGAAGTTCCACTCGCCGTAACGGTCACCCGGGGCAGGCCAAAGGCGTACACTACCGGCCTTTTACTTCAACGTCTAAATTCGCTCCGGTACGGGGTTTCCCGCCGCCGCCACCGCCTCCCTGAGCGGGACCCGCGCGAGCAGCACCGAACCGACGACGAAGAAGACCACCAGCGAGATGATCGCGTCCCGGTAGCTGCCGGTCAGCTGGTAGGCGAGCCCGAAGACCAGGGGCCCCAGCCAGCTCAGACCCCGGTCGCTCATCTCGTACGCCGAGAAGTACTCGGCCTCCTTGCCGCGCGGCACCAGATGCGAGAACAGGGAGCGTGACAGCGCCTGGCTGCCGCCCAGCACCAGGCCGATCGCCGCCGCCAGCACATAGAAGAAGACGGGCGACCCGGCGGGCAGGAAGTACCCGGCGACCAGGATCAGGGTCCACACCACCAGCGAACCCAGGATCGTCTGCTTCGCGCCGTACACCCGGGCCATCCGGCCCATCGCCAGCGCCCCGGCCACCGCCAGCACCTGCACCAGCAGCACCGCCGTGATCAGCGTCGACTGGCCGAGGCCCAGCTCCTCGGAGCCGTACACCGACGCCTGCGAGATCACCGTCTGCACGCCGTCGTTGTAGACCAGGTAGGCGAGCAGGAAGGACAGGGTCAGCGGATGGCGGCGCATGTCCGCCAGCGTGGCCCGCAGCTGCCGCCACCCCGAGCCCGTCGCCGCGCCCCGGCCGCCCGGCGCCACCCGGCGGTCGCGCAGCCGGCGCAGCGGGATGACGGTGAAGACGCCCCACCAGAGGCCCGCCGACGCCAGGCAGACGCGCACCGCCTCGGACTCGGAGAGGCCGAAGGAGTCGTGGCCCGAGTACAGGATCAGATTCAGTACGAGGACGAGCGCCCCGGAGGTGTAGCCGAACGCCCACCCCCGCGAGGAGACGTCGTCGCGCTCCTCGGGCTCCGCGATCTGCGGCAGGTAGGAGTTGTAGACCATCATCGCCACCGCCGTCGCGGCGTTCGCCACGATGAGCAGGAAGGCGCCGAGCAGATAGCGCTCCCCGGCCAGGAAGAACATGGCGGTCGTCGCCGCGGCCCCGGTGTACGCCGTCGCCGCGAGGAGCGGCTTCTTGCGGCCCGTACGGTCGGCCGCCGCGCCCACCACGGGCATCAGGACGATCGCCAGGACGAGCGAGGCCGACACCGCGTACGCGAACAGCGACCCGGCGCGCACCGGGACGCCGAGCGGGTGGACGAAGCCGTCCGGGTCCGCGGCGGCCTTGGCGACCGAGGTCAGGTACGGGCCGAGGAAGACCGTGACGACGCTCGTGGAGTAGACGGAGCACGCGAAGTCGTAGAAGTACCAGCCGCGCTGCTCCCTGCGCCGCGCGGCCCGGCCGTCGGGGCCCGCCGCGCCCTCGGCCGGCTCGGCGGTGTCTGCGGTCCCGGCCGTCATGGCGCCCCCTGGAATCTCCCCGTGAAGACAGCGGCCGGCCGGCGGCGGGTCAGGCCCAGGCCCCCCGCTCGCTCAGCACCGTGCGCAGCGTCTCGATGTGATCGGTCATGATGCCATCCACCCCCAGGTCCAGGAGAGCGGCCATCCGTTCCGGTTCGTTCACCGTCCACACATGCACCTGGAGCCCGCGCGCATGGGCCTCGCGCACGAAGCGGCGGTCGACCACCCGGATGCCGTTCTGGCGCTCCGGCACCTGCGCGCACACCGCTCCGGCGCGCAGCGCGGCCGGGATGCCGTACGAGCGCAGCCGCAGCCCGAGCACTCCGCGCACGCCGTACGAGGTGGCCAGGCGCGGGCCGCCCAGCCGCTGCGCCCTGGCGACCCGGGCCTCGGAGAACGAGCCGACGCACACCCGGTCCCAGGCGTCCGTCGCCCGGATCAGCTCCAGGAGCGGCAGGAGGGCGGCCTCCGCTTTCACGTCCACGTTCCACCGGGCCTCGGGGAAGGTCTCCAGCAGCTCCTCGAACAGCGGCAGCGGCTCGCGCCCGGCGACCCGGGCCCGGCCTATCTCGCTCCACGGCAGCTCCGCCAGACGTCCCCGGGCGTCCGTCACCCGGTCCAGCGTGGCGTCGTGGAAGGCGACCAGCCGGCCGTCCGCCGACGCGTGCACATCGGTCTCGAAGTAGCGGTACCCGGCGTCGGCGGCCCGGCGGAAGGCGGCGGCCGTGTTCTCGATGCCGTCCGCGGCCCCGCCCCGGTGGGCGAACGCGAGCGGAACGGGGTGGTCGAGATAGGGGTGGCGTTCGGAGGTCACCGCCGCAGTATGGACCGCCGGGGCGCGGGCGTCCCGGCCGAGGGGGCGCTTTCCCCGGGGATCGCGAAGACCCGCAGGAAGACCTGGGCGAGCGGGCCGATGGCCAGGGCGTACAGCACCGTGCCGACACCGAGGGAGCCGCCGAGCAGGAACCCGGTGACCACGACGGCGATCTCGATCGCCGTGCGCACCAGCCGGATCGACTTGCCGGTCCGCCGGTGCAGCCCGGTCATCAGCCCGTCCCGGGGGCCGGGGCCGAACCGGGCGCTGATGTACAGCCCCGTCGCGACACCGTTCAGCACGATCCCCGCCGCCATCACCCCGGCCCGCGCCACGAGGCCGTGCACCTCGGGGACCAGGGCGAGCGTGCCGTCCATCGCGAGGCCCACGGCGAACACGTTGGACACCGTGCCCAGGCCCGGCCGCTGACGCAGCGGGATCCAGAGCAGCAGCACGATCGCCCCGATGATGATCGAGACCACCCCGATGCTGATCCCGGTGCGCTCGGCGAGCCCCTGGTGCAGCACGCCCCACGGCTCCAGGCCGAGACCGGCGACGACCAGTAGGGCCGAGCTCGCCCCGTACAGCGCCAGCCCCGCGTACAGCTGGACCAGCCGACGGGTGAGGTGCGCCCCCTGCGGGGCGAGGGTGTCGGACAAGGGGTGCCCCCTGGTGTGGTGGTGTTGGACTGCTCCGTGTCACTCTGTGGCAGGGGATTGGCCGCCAACCATGGCCAATCCGAGGAAGGTGGACTGATTCTCATGGCGCAGTGGACTTCGGCGGTCGGCGCGGCCCAGCTGGCCCGGCAGCTCCAGGCCCAGCAGCAGCGGCCGGCCGGGCCCGGCAGCCGCCGCCCGCCCGCCTACCGCGCCCTCGCCGACGGCATCCGGCTGCTCGTCCTGGAGGGCCGGGTCGCGGTCGCCGCCCGCCTCCCCGCCGAACGCGAGCTCGCCCTCGCCCTCGCCGTCAGCCGCACCACGGTCGCCGCCGCCTACGAGGCGCTGCGGGCCGAGGGCTTCCTGGAGTCCCGGCGCGGCGCGGGCAGCTGGACGGCGGTCCCGGCGGGCAACCCGCTGCCCGCCCGCGGCCTGGAACCCCTGCCGCCCGAGGCCCTGGGCTCCATGATCGACCTGGGCTGCGCCTCGCTGCCGGCCCCCGAGCCCTGGCTGACCCGGGCCGTCCAGGGCGCCCTGGAGGAGCTGCCCCCGTACGCCCACACCCACGGCGACTATCCCGCCGGTCTGCCCGCCCTGCGCCGGATGATCGCCGAACGCTACACCGCCGACGGCATCCCGACCATGCCCGAGCAGATCATGGTCACCACCGGCGCGATGGGCGCCATCGACGCCATCTGCCACCTCTTCGCGGGACGCGGCGAGCGCATCGCGGTGGAGTCCCCGAGCTACGCCAACATCCTCCAGCTGATGCGCGAGGCGGGCGCCCGGCTGGTCCCCGTCGCCATGGAGGAGGGGCTCGGCGGCTGGGACCTGAACCGGTGGCGCCAGGTCCTGCGGGACGCCGCGCCCCGGCTCGGCTACGTCGTCGCGGACTTCCACAACCCGACCGGGGCGCTGGCCGACGAGGAGCGCCGCCGGGCGCTGGTGGACGCCGCCCGCTCGGCGGGCACGGTGCTGGTCGTCGACGAGACGATGCGGGAGCTGCACCTCGATGAGGACGTGGCGATGCCGCGCCCGGTCTGCGCGTTCGACCCTGCGGGCAGCACGGTCCTGACCGTGGGTTCGGCCAGCAAGGCGTTCTGGGCGGGCATGCGGATCGGCTGGGTGCGGGCCGCGCCCGACGTGATCCGCAGCCTCGTCGCCGCCCGTGCGTACGCCGACATGGGCACCCCCGTCCTCGAACAGCTCGCGGTGAACTGGCTGATGGGCACCGGCGGCTGGCAGGAGGCCGTGCGGCTGCGCCGGGAACAGGCCCGGGAGAACCGCGACGCGCTCGTCGCGGCCGTGCGCCGGGAGCTGCCGGAGTGGGAGTTCGCCGTGCCCGCCGGCGGGCTCACGCTCTGGGTGCGCACCGGCGGCCTCTCCGGCTCCCGGCTCGCGGTGGCCGGCGAGGGGGTCGGGGTGCGGGTTCCGTCCGGGCCCCGGTTCGGGGTCGACGGCGCCTTCGAGGGCTATGTACGGCTGCCGTTCACGGTCGGCGGCCCGGTCGCGGACGAGGCGGCCCAGCGTCTCGCCCAGGCGGCCCGGCTGGTCGGCGCGGGCGGCGGGGCGGGCGCGGAGGCACCGCGTACGTTCGTGGCGTGAACGACGGAGGAGGGCCCGGCGCGCCGCCGGGCCCTCCTCCGTCGCTGCCACGCGTTCAGTCGCCGACGGCCACGGCCTCCAGCGCGACCGGTGCCGCCACGGCCTCGACCGGCGCCGGTTCCGGCGCCCCCGCCTCGACCGGCGCCGGTTCCGGCGCCCCCGCCTCGACCGCCGTGCGCCGCTCCGGCAGCAGGCTCAGCACCGCCGCGCGCTGCGCCTCGTTCGTGGCGTCGTCGTACGGGTCGGGCGTGGCCGGGACCTGGATGCGCAGCACCGGACCGGCGCCGAACCGGGCGTAGCCGCGGCCGGCCGGGGCGTCCGGCGGCGGGGTGGTGTGCGGTCCGGTGCCGAGCACCGACTCGACCTGCTCGGCGGTGCACTCGCCGAGCACCACCCGGGCCCTGGTGTGCGTCCGGACGGTCTCGCCGAGGCCGTCGAGGTGGTCGAACGCCTCGGCGAGGACCACGACGACATGGGCGGCCCGGCCGTGCCGCAGCGGGATCTGGAGCAGTTCCCGCACGTCGGGCGTGCCGTCTCCGGCCGGCCGGGCGAGCGCGCTCGGCCGGTCCAGCAGGATCCAGAGCGGCCGCGTCAGGTCCTCGGGGACCGGGTCCCCGGCCTGCCGGGCCCGGTTCGCCTCGATCAGCCGGCGTTCCGTCTCGTTGGCCGCCCACTCCAGCGTGGAGAGCGCGCCGGCGGGCCCGCACTCGACGGCCAGGACGCCTTCGCGCCCGGTGAAGCAGGCGTACTCGCCGGTGCCGCTGCCCTCCACGATGAGGATGTCGCCCTGCTGGAGCGCCTGGAGGGCGATGGACCGCAGCAGGGTGGTGGTGCCGCTGCCGGGCTGCCCGGCGACGAGCAGGTGCGGTTCGGTGGAGCGGGGGCCGGTGCGCCAGACGACGCCGGGCGCGTCCCGGGTGCCGGCGTCGTCGCTCACCGGGAGGGTGCGCGGTACGGCGTCCTCGTCCGTGAAGCCGAGGACGGTCTCGCCGGGGGCGGTGACGAAGCGCTGCGCGGTGAGCGAGGTCGGCAGGGCGTCCAGGACGCTCATCACGAGCCGGTTGCCCTCCTCGTCCCAGCTGAACCGGTACTCCCGGCCGCGGCCCGACTTGGCGTGCAGCAGCTGTTCGATCCGGGCCCGGGACTCGGGCTCGCTGTCGGTGAAGTACGCGGGATACGCGACCTGGAGGCGCGAGACGCGGCCGTCGCCGTCGAACTCGTAACCGCTGAAGACCTGCTCCCACTCGCCGCCGTGGCTGAACAGCGGGCCGGGGTCGTCGGCCGTCGAGAAGTACGGCACGAGGGCTTCGTACAGGGAGCGCAGCCGGGCGGTCTCCGCCTCGTCGGGGCCGGTCCTGACGGGGGTGCGGTCGCGCCCCTTCCACGCGGCTGCGCCCATCACCGTGACGAGGGCCAGCACCGGCCCGTACGGGATGAGCGCGACCACGAGCACGCAGGCCGCGACGAGGAACAGCGTGGGTCCACGCCGGTCCTTGGGCGTCGCGGCCCACTTCTGCCGTCCTGCGCCGGCCAGCAGCCGCAGACCGCGCGTGAGCGTGATCAGCGGATGGAGCACATCGGTGGCGCTGTCGGCGGCCGTGCGCGCGAACTCTCGACTGCGAGTGATCGAAGCGCTGCCGCTGCTCAGAATGCGGGGGAGTGGTCGCCTGGCCACGTCTGTCTCCTGAAGGGGTCGGTGCGGAGGCGGAGGGTCAGAACTTGATCCCGCCCAGGAGTCCGGCCAGGCTCGCTCCGCCCGCGGTGATGCTCGGTGCGATGGCGGTCCCGGCCAGGTAGAAGCCGAACAGGGCGGTGACGAGGGCGTGCGACGCCTTGAGGCCGTCCTTCCTGAAGAACAGGAAGACGATGATGCCGAGGATGACGACGCCGGACATGGAAAGGATCATGAGTGTTCTCCTGGTTGGAGGGGACGGTCACCATGAGTCCTTCCAGGCTCACCCCAAGTATCCATAAGATAAAAGGTGCAATCGGGTGAAAAGGGTGATTATCCACCCGATCGGCGGAGGGGGAGCCCGCTCCTGATCATGGGCTCGCCCGGGCAGTACCCTGTCGGTTCACTCGCACGGCCCCCGCCGTGCACGGGCCGGCCGCCGACGGCGGCCCGAACGGTCAAGGAAGGCGGTACCCCGATGAGCGACGTCCCCGATCCCGAGGTCGTGGAGCTGGCCTCCAAGGTGTTCGACCTGGCACGCGCCGGCGACGCCGACGCCCTCGCCGCCTACGTGGACGCCGGGGTGCCCGCCAACCTCACCAATGACCGGGGCGACTCACTGCTGATGCTCGCCGCCTACCACGGCCACGCCCCCGCGGTCACCGCTCTCGCCGCCCGCGGCGCCGACCCGGGCCGGGCCAACGACCGGGGCCAGACGCCCCTCGCCGGAGCCGTCTTCAAGGGCGAGGAAGCGGTGATCCGCGCCCTCCTCGACGCGGGCGCCGATCCGGCCGCCGGAACGCCCTCCGCGGTCGACACCGCACGCATGTTCGGCAAGGACGACCTGCTGGAACTCTTCGGCGCCCGCTGAACGGGTACGTCGTAAATGTGGTCGCGGTGGCGAAATGGCTGGGTCATCATGACGTCGCGGGCCCGATCCGGGCCACCCGACGAGAGGCAGAGGAAGATGCTCTACACCAGGCGGAAGACGGCGGTCGGCGAATCATGTTGCTGTGCGGCCTAGGGCGGACACGCCCTAGGGCTCGCCCCAGTGCTCGTCCCGGAGCACGTGGAACTGCACAGTCCCGGTTGTGTCGACAGCTTGATGTGAGGCTTTCCCCATGTTCGATCCGTTCATAGCGCCGAGCGGCACCCTGCTCGGCCTGCTCCAGAGAGGCCGCGGCGACGGCACGCTCCACGCGCTCGCCGCACCGCGCTCCGAGGCCCTGGCGGCTCTCCACCACTGCGTCCTGAGCGACCCGCGCCACGACTGGCAGGTGGAGAACCGTTCCCTGTACTACGCGCGCCTCCACCTCGACCTCGACGGCGGTGTCGAGGAGATCGAGCGGCACCTGACCGACCCCGAGGACCACCTCGACACCGAGGACTCGCGGACCGGCCTCGCCCTGTCCGTCCTCGGTCACCTCGCCTCCTACGGGCGCGGCGACGCCCTCGCCCTGCTGCGGCGCTACGCCGCGACCGGCTCCAACTGGGCCTGGGCCCTGGACGAGCTGGCCCTGCGCGACGACGACGCCGGACTCCGCTCCCTCGCCGAGCCCGTGCTCGCCCGCTTCCCCGACGACCCCGAGGGCCGCGCCGAGCTGGCCGCGACCGTGCGGGACGCCTACGAGCCCCGCCCCTGGCGCCTCTGGGCCGACGACCCGCGCGAGGCCGTCGGCGCCCGCGTCCGGGCCGCGTCCGAGCAGGGGTCCTTCGACCGCTGGCAACGCCAGATGCGGCCCGGCGGCCCCCGGCCCGGCTGGAGCGTCCAGGCGGTCTTCGACTGGGCCCAGCAGGGGCTTGAGCGCGGCAGCGTGCTGCACGTGCCGGCCGCCCGCTGCCTCGCCGCCGTCGCGGGCCCCGAGGACCGGTCCGGAATCGTCGCGGCCGCCCGCAGCGGACCCGACGCCGCCCGCTGCGCGGCCCTCCACTACCTGGCCGCCGAGGTCCGCGACCCCGTCGTGCTCGACCTCATCGAGACCGCCGCCACCGAACCCCGGGGCACCGTCGCCGACGCCGCCGTCGCCGCCTTCGAGCGCATGTGCGGCGAGGACGCCGTGGAGCGCGCCCGCCGCTGGGCCCGCAGGCCGGACGCGCTCGGAGCGTCCGCCGCCGGAGTGCTGGCCGGCCGGGGCGGCCCGCAGGACGCCCCGGCGGTGCTCGGCGCGCTGCGCGACGCCGTACGCGGCGACGGACCCGACGCGCCACGGCTGTGGGCGCTCGTGGACGGCGCCGGCCGCCTCGGCATCGCCTGCGCCGCACCCGTACTGCGCCACATCTACCGGGAGACGTCCTCCTCGCAGCTGCGCGGCCGGACCGCCCGGGCCCTCGCCGCCACCGACCCGTCCTTCGCCACCGGGTTCGCCGTCGAATGCCTGTGGGACTGCGAGGAGACGACCCGCGAGGTCGCCGCCCACCACGCCGAGACCGGTGACCTGCGCGTCGCCGAGCGGCTGCGCCGCCTGGCCGCCGACCCCGCCGAGGAGGCCGAGGTCCAGTCGGCGGTACGCAGCAGGATCGGCCCGGACGCCCCGGCGGTCTGACCGGCGACATCCCGCGGTACCCCAGGAGCGCAGCGCGTCGGGGGCGCGCCGCTCCCCGCCCTGCTCCGCGATCACCGGACGGCGGGCCAGTATGGGGGCATGACGGGGCGCTGGGAGTTCTGGATCGACCGTGGCGGCACCTTCACCGACGTGGTGGGGAGGCGCCCCGACGGAGAGCTCGTCACCCGCAAACTCCTCTCCCACGACCCGGACCGCTACCGCGACGCCGCCGTCGCCGGCATCCGGCTGATGCTCGGGCTCGGACCCGACGAGCCGGTCCCCGCCGACCGGGTCGCCGCCGTCAAGATGGGCACCACCGTCGCCACCAACGCCCTGCTGGAACGGCGCGGCGAACCGACCGCCCTGGTCATCACCGAAGGCTTCCGGGACGCCCTGCGCATCGCGTACCAGAACCGCCCCCGCCTCTTCGACCGCCGCATCCTGCTTCCGGAAGCCGTGTACGACCGGGTCATCGAGGTCCCCGAGCGCATCGACGCCCACGGCCGCACCGTCACCCCGCTCGACCGCGAGGCCGTCGCCGGACTGCTCCGCGAGGCCCGCGCCGACGGGCTGAGCAGCGCGGCCGTCGTCCTGATGCACGGCTACCGCCACCCGGCCCACGAGCAGGCCGTCGCCGCCGAGGCCAGGGCCGCCGGCTTCACCCAGATCAGCTGCTCCCACGAGGTCAGCCCGCTGATCAAGCTCGTCCCGCGCGGCGACACCACCGTCGTGGACGCCTACCTCTCGCCGATCCTGCGCCGGTACGTCGACTCGGTCGCCGCCGAACTCCCCGGCATCCGGATCATGTTCATGCAGTCCAACGGCGGCCTGCGCGAGGCCGCCCACTTCCGGGGCAAGGACGCGGTGCTCTCCGGACCGGCCGGCGGCGTCGTCGGCATGGTCCGCACCTCCGCCCAGGCCGGCCACGACCGGGTCATCGGCTTCGACATGGGCGGCACCTCCACCGATGTCTCGCACTACGCGGGCGAGTTCGAACGCGAACTGGGCACCGAGGTCGCCGGTGCCCGGATGCGCGTCCCCATGATGAACATCCACACCGTCGCGGCCGGCGGCGGCTCCGTCCTCCACTTCGACGGCCGGCGCTACCGGGTCGGCCCCGACTCCGCGGGCGCGGTCCCCGGCCCCGCCTGCTACCGCCGGGGCGGGCCGCTGACCGTCACCGACGCCCAGGTCATGCTGGGTCGCATCCGCCCCGCCCACTTCCCCGCCGTCTTCGGGCCGGACGGCGACCAGCCCCTCGACGCGGACATCGTGCGCGAGCGCTTCGACGAACTGGCCGAGGAGGTCGCCCGGGCCACCGGCACCAAGCGGACGGCGGCCGAGACCGCGGCCGGCTTCCTGGAGATCGCGGTCCTCTCCATGGCCAACGCCGTCAAGAAGATCTCCGTACAGCGCGGCCACGACATCACCCGCTACGCCCTCACCGGCTTCGGCGGCGCCGGCGGCCAGGCCGTCTGCGCCGTCGCCGACGCCCTCGGCATCGACACCGTCCTCGTCCCGCCGCTGGCCGGGGTGCTGTCCGCGTACGGCATCGGGCTCGCCGACGCCACCGCCATGCGCGAGCAGTCCTTCGAAGCCGCCCTGGACGCGGACTCCGAGCCCCGGGTGCGGGAGCTGTGCGCCGAACTCGCCGCCCGTACGAGCGCCGACCTGCGCGCCGACGGCGTGCCCGCCGACGCGATCACCACCCGCGCCCGGGTCCTGCTGCGGTACGAGGGCACCGACGCGAGCCTGCCCGTCGCCCTGGACACGGCCGCCGCCATGACCGACGCCTTCACCCGCGAGCACCGCGCCCGCTACGGCTTCACGGCCGACCGGCGGCTCGTCGTGGAGACGGTCTCCGTCGAGGCCACCGGGACCGCCGGCGGCCACGCCGAGCTCCGGCCGGCCGGGCGGGACGAGGGCGCCCCCACCACACCCCGCCCCCACGACACCGCCCGCATGTTCGCGGAGGGGCACGAGCAGGAGGCCCCGCTCCACCGCCGGAACGACCTCAGGGCCACCGACGTCGTCACCGGCCCCGCCGTCATCGCGGAGGCGGACGCCACCACCGTCGTGGACCCCGGCTGGCGGGCCGAACTCGCCGCCACCGGCCACCTCGTCCTCACCCGCGCCCGCCCGCGCCCCGCCCGGCAGGCCGTCGGCACCCAGGTCGACCCGGTGATGCTGGAGGTCTTCAACAACCTCTTCATGTCCATCGCCGAGCAGATGGGCGTGACCTTGGAGAACACCGCCCGCTCCGTCAACATCAAGGAGCGCCTCGACTTCTCCTGCGCCCTGTTCGACGCCGACGGCAACCTGATCGCCAACGCGCCCCACATCCCCGTCCACCTCGGCTCCATGGGCGAGTCGATCAAGGAAGTGCTCC
Source organism: Streptomyces sp. NBC_00209 (assembly GCF_045206345.1). Lineage (NCBI taxonomy): Bacteria > Bacillati > Actinomycetota > Actinomycetes > Kitasatosporales > Streptomycetaceae > Streptomyces > Streptomyces sp. NBC_00209. Next base: position 6,158,584 of record NZ_CP108121.1, read on the forward strand.
GGCGCAACGCCGCCACCCTGCGTCCCGGCGACGTCTACGCCATCAACGACCCGTACCACGGAGGCACCCACCTCCCCGACGTCACCGTAGTGACACCCGTGTTCGACACGACCGGCGACGGACCGGTGCTGCGCTTCCTGGTGGCCTCGCGCGGCCACCACGCCGAGATCGGCGGCATCACCCCCGGCTCCATGCCCGCCTTCAGCCGGAGCGTGGACGAGGAGGGCGTCCTCTTCGACAACTGGCTCCTGGTCCGGGACGGCGCCTTCCGCGAGGACGCCACCCGCGACCACCTCACCACCGCCCCGTACCCCTCCCGCGACCCCGAGACCAACCTCGCCGACCTGCGCGCCCAGATCGCCGCCAACGAGAAGGGGATCGCCGAACTGCGCGCCGTGACCGACCAGTTCGGCACCGAGGTCGTGGACGCCTACATGGGCCATGTGCAGGACAACGCCGAGGAGTCGGTGCGCCGCATCATCGCCGGGCTCGGCGACGGCCACTACCGCTACGAGACGGACGACGGCGCCGTCATCGAGGTGACCGTCACCGTCGACCGCGAGGCCCGCGACGCCGTCATCGACTTCACCGGTACGTCCCCGCAGCAGCCGGGCAACTTCAACGCCCCGAAGTCCGTGGTCATGGCCGCCGTGCTGTACGTCTTCCGCACCCTGGTCGCCGAGGACATCCCGCTCAACAGCGGCTGCCTGAACCCGCTGGAGATCCGCATCCCCGAGGGCTCCATGCTCGCGCCCGTCCCGCCCGCCGCCATCGTCGCCGGCAACGTCGAGACCTCGCAGGCGGTGACCGGCGCGCTGTACGCGGCCCTCGGCGTCCAGGCCGAGGGCTCCGGCACCATGAACAACCTGACCTTCGGCAACGACCGCGTCCAGTACTACGAGACCGTCGCCAGCGGCTCCGGCGCCGGCGAGGACTTCGACGGCACCGACGCCGTCCAGACCCACATGACCAACTCCCGGCTCACCGACCCCGAGATCCTGGAATGGCGCTACCCGGTCCGGCTGGAGAGCTTCCGGGTGCGCGAGGGCAGCGGGGGAGCGGGCCGCCACCGGGGCGGCTGCGGCGTCGAGCGCCGCATCCGCTTCCTCGAACCGGTCACCCTGGCCCTCCTCACCGGACACCGCCGGGTGCCCCCGTACGGCATGGCGGGCGGCGAACCCGGCGCCCTCGGCAGCCAGCACATCGAACGCGCCGACGGCGGCCGCACCGAACTGGCCGCCCGCGACAGCGCGGACGCCGGCCCGGGCGACGTACTGGTACTGCGTACGCCCGGGGGCGGGGGTTACGGGGAGCGGGGCGGGGAGAACACGGGGAACTGACCGGTCCGCCGGGAGCGGCCCTTCTGCGCCGTTTCGACCGTTGTCGGTGCGAGGACCTAATCTGTGCACCGTGACTTCGCCTGCCTACACGGACAACGCTGCGCCCCAGCTCAGCGCGGGGCCGCGGCCCGCACCGGGCCCGGCCGCCGACGAGGGGCTGTCCCGGCGGCTGCGCGCGCTCGCCTGCACGGCGCCGCTGCACGACCTGGACGTCCGCAAGGCGAACCTCGCCGGTGAGTACAGCGGCTACGCGATGGCCGAGGTCGCCCTCGCCGCGATCGACCACGTCACGCTCAACATGGACTTCGACACGGGCGCGGACCACGACCAGATAGTGACCAGGCTCCTCCCGCGCGTCGCCGCCCAGGCCCCCGCCCGCCCCGCCGCCGAGCACGAACGGGTCGCCCGCTGGGTCCTGGAGAACCTGATCAACGTCGGCAGCGTCGACCGCGGATTCCGCGCGGTCTACGGCACCTTCGGGCCCGACGGCGCCTACGTCCGCCGCGACTACGACTTCAAGCTGATCGAGGAGGTCCCCGGGCACGGCGGCAGCGTCTACCTCAGGGCCACCGACGAGGCGGTCAACGTCCTGGTCGGCGCCCTCGACACCGACGTCACCAGCGCCCAGATCGCCGCCGAGGTCAAGCTGGAGGTCCTGATCAGCCGGGGCCGCCTCGCCGACGCCCAGCTCGCCGCCGAACAGGCCCGCTACCGGACCGTGCAGTACGCGGAGACGCTCCGCAGGACGCTCGACGCCACCCGGCGCAACGTCCGCGCGGTCGACTGGCTCAACGCCGTGCCCGACATGATCGCCGAGGCCCTGGACCACGTCGCCGACCGCTACCGCCACGAGAACGCGATCCTGACCAACATCCGCAAGGCCCGCGACGAGGCCGAGGACCCCGAGCACAAGCGCCGCGCCGCCGAGCTGGTCGACATCGTCAAGGACTGCATCCGCCGCCACACCCAGCTCCAGTCCCGGCTCCTGGAGGCCGGCCCGCTCTTCCGCGCCGAGCAGGACCGCCAGGCGTTCGCCGCCCCCGCCGTCCGCACCGGACTCGACCTCTACGGGCAGCTCCTCGGCCCGCTGCTACCGCTCCCGGTCGAGCGGGCGAGCCGCGCCACCGATGCCTTCTTCGCCCACGGCACCGGCCTGCGCACCCCGGTCTCCGTACGGGTGGGCGACCTGGTCGACCTGCTCCTCAGCCCGCCCCCGGCCCGCGAACACCTCGGCGCCGAGATGCCCGAGCCGGACCTGATCGCCACCCCGGACGACAGCCGCTTCAGCGAGGAGCAGCTGGCCGCCGCGATGGAGCTGCTCGACCTGGAGCACGACGCGCCGCGCCGGCTCTCCGGGCTCCTCGCCGACGCCCGCCGCCGCGACCCCGACCTGCCCTACCTGGTCGCCCTGCTCGCCGTGCACGCCGCGAGCCCCCCGGTCGGCACCGCCTACCGCCAGGGCGAGCGCCGCCTGCTGTTCTCCGTGGACGACGGCACCCCGCTGGACGACGAGGAGTTCGGCGGCGCCGACCTGATCGTCGGCACGGCCCTGCTCGACGCCGCCGGCATGGCCGCCGACCGCTCGGAGGCTTCGTGACAGCCCGGCCGCCCGCAGCCACTTTCCGTACCTTCCGCACCGAGGAGCCAGTGTCGTGAGCGACCACCGCGCAGAGCACGCCGACGCGTGGAGCGAGCCCGCCGACCGGCCCGCCCACGAGCCCGACCGCCCGGCGCCCGCACCGGCCGCCGTCACCCCGGCGGACACGGCCGACGCCGCCCGGCTCGTCGCCTTCGGCCTCCAGCCCAAGCTGCTCCCCGCCCGCGACGCGGAGTACGCCGAACTGCTGCGCCGCTACCGGGACGACCCCGCCTTCGCCCGGCTCGCCGACGCCGTCGCCACCGGCCTCGGCCTCATCGTCCTGGAAGTCTCGCCCCGGGCCGGCATGGCCGTCACGGCGGGCGAGGACTCCGTCTTCGCCGTCCGCATGGGCGACTACGCGCGCCGCGCCTCCTCGGACAGCGCCGACCGCTTCCTGCACGGCCTCGCCCACCTCGCCGTCGCCGCGATGGCCTTCCCGCGCCCCGAGGACCTGGCCGACGACGCCTACATCGGCCGGATCACGGTCAACGGCGTGGACGCCTTCGTACGCCAGGCATGCGACCGCCTGGAGCAGCGTGCCGAGGAGCTGGGCGACAACACCGACCCGGCCAGTGACACCCCGGGCCTGGAAGCCGGCTGGCGCGTCTACGCCCGGCGCAGCGCCACCGGCGCCACCAAGGACGCCCGCCGGCTCGCCGGCTCCACCACCGGCATCATCGGCAAGGCCGCCGCCTTCCTCACCGACTCCGGTTTCCTCCAGCGCACCGGCGACGACGCCGGAGGCACGTACCGCACCACCGCCCGCTACCAGCTCCAGGTCCGCGACATGGCCGGCACCGCCGCCATGGCCGGGCTCCTCGACCTGGGCGTCGTCCCCGTCACCGACGGAAGCGCCACGCTGCTGCCGCCGCCGGACCCCGACGACCTGGAACTGGTGGCCGACGCGGGCCTGCCGTTCCACGGCTGACCGCAGCCCGTCACCGACGCCTTCCCTCCGCTCCCAGACCGACGAGAGTCCGCCGCCATGTACGAGCTGTCCCGGGTCCGCCTCTACTCCATCGGACCGGCCGGCGCACGCTACGCCGACACCGTGCTCGACCTGCGCGGAGTCGGCGAGCCCGTGCCCCGCCCCGCCCCGGCGCAGGCGGAGTTCTTCGAGGACGAGCCGGTCGGCCCGCCGCGCCGGCCCGCCCCCGCCGGCGTCCTCTTCCTGGAGAACGGCGGCGGCAAGTCCGTCCTGCTGAAGCTGATCTTCTCGGTGATGCTCCCGGGCCACCGCAACACCCTCGGCGGCGCCAGCTCCGGCGTGCTGCGCAAGTTCCTGCTGGCCGACGACTGCGGCCACGTCGCCCTGGAGTGGCAGCACACCCTGACCGGCGAGTGCGTGGTCGTCGGCAAGGTCAGCGAGTGGCGCGGACGCCAGGTCTCCAACGACCCCCGGAAGTTCGCCGAGGCGTGGTACTCGTTCCGGCCCGGCCCCGGACTCGGGCTCGACTCGCTGCCCGTCGCCGAGTCCACCGCCGTCGGCCGCCCCGCCGAAGGCGTCTCCGGCGCCCGTGGCCGCCGCCGCACCATGAAGGGCTTCCGCGACGCGCTCACCGAGGCCGGGAAGTTCTACCAGCACCTCGACGTGCACTGGGAGGAGATCCACGACCGCTGGAACGAGCACCTGGGCGACCTGGGCCTCGACCCCGAACTCTTCCGCTACCAGCGTGAGATGAACGCCGACGAGGGCGAGGCCGCCGGCCTCTTCGCGGTCAAGAAGGACTCCGACTTCACCGACCTGCTGCTGCGCGCCGTCACCGACACCCGCGACACGGACGGCCTCGCCGACCTCGTCAGCGGCTTCGGCAACAAGCTCGGCCGCCGCGCCGAGCTCACCGCCGAACGCGACTTCACCGCGGGCTCCGCCGACCTCCTCGGCCGCATCGTCGAGGCCGCGGGGATCCGCGCCCGCACCCGCGACATCCACGCCGGATCCGAGCGCCGCACCCGCACCCTCGCCCGCCGGCTCTCCGCCCGCGCCGGCGAGGAGCGCGGCCGGGCCGCCGAGCTCGCCCAGCAGGTCACCTCCGCAGCCCACACCGTCACCGGTGCCGAGGAGACCCGCGGGCGCAACGCCCTGATCGCCGCCGAACTCGCCTACCGGCACGCCTCGCTGGCACTCACCGCCGCCGAGAGGAGCGCCGCCGCCCAGCGCCGCGAACTCGGCGACGCGCGCACCCTGCACGCCGCCTGGCAGGCCGCCGAGGCCGTCCTGCGCCACCGCGCCGCCGCCGACCGCTCCGCCCGCGTCGCCGCCGCGATCCGGGAGGCCGAGCGCGACGCCGCTCCCGCCCTCGCCGCCCGCGCGAGCGCCGCCGCCGACCTCGTACGCGCCCTGCACACCGCCGCCGAGGCGGGCGAGAGCCGGGCCAACGAGGAGGAGGAGCGCTCCGACACCCTCCAGAGCGCCGGCGAGGCCGCCCACCGGGACGCCACCACCGCCGCCACCGAGGCCCAGCGGGCCCGCAGCGAGGCCGGCCATCTGCGCCAGCGCCTCGCCGAGGTCGAGCAGGAGACCGCCGAAGCCGTCCGGGCCGGCTGGCTGGACGACACCGCGCCGCACGCCGACCCCGCTCGGGCCGCCCTCGCCGCCAACGACGCCGAACAGGCCGCCGTCGCCGCCTGGGACACCGCCCGCGAGGCCGCCGGAGCCGCCGCCGACCGGGCCCGCCGGGCCACCGCCGACGAATCCCGCGCCGAACTGGCCGCCGCCCGCGCCGCCGACGCCGCCCGCGCCGCCGAGCAGGCGTACGAGGCGGAGCTGAGGGCCGCCGACTCGATCGCCGCCGAACCCCGCCTCGCCGAACTGCTCGGCCTGCCCGGCGCCGTCCCCCGGCCCCGCCGGGCCGCGCGCGGCGCCGAAGCGGCCGGCGACGACCCGCACCGCACCGACGAGGCCGCAGGCCAAGGCGGAGCCCCCGCCGACCGCCCCCAGCCCCTCACCGCCGACGAGTTCGACCGCGGCGCCGACGAGCTGCGCGCCCTGCTCGACCAGGGCGTCGCCACCGCCGAACGGCGCCTGTTCGAACTGCGCACCGCGGCCGCCGACGACGCCCGCATCCTGGGCGCGCTCGGCGACGGCGGCCTCCTCCCGCCGAGCCCCGACGTCCTGGCCACCGTGGAATACCTCGGCGAACAGGGCATCCCCGCCCTCCCCGGCTGGCGCTACCTCGCCCAGGCCGTCGACCCCGCCGACCACGCCGCCGTCCTCGCCGCCCGCCCCGAGCTCGTGGACGGCGTCGTCATCACCGACCCCGACGCGCACGCCCGCGCCCGCGACGTCCTCGGCGCCGCCGCCCTGCTGCCCCGGTCCGCCGTCGCCGTCGGCACCGCCGCCGCCCTCCTCGCCCCCGTGCCCGGCCCCGGCACCGGCGCGTCCGGCGCCGGCGAAGGCGTCTTCCTCGTACCGCCGAACCCGGCCATGCACGACGAGCACGCCGCCGACGAGGAGCGCCAGGCGCTGCGCAGCCGGGCCGCCGCCCGCGACGAGGACATCCGCGTGCTCGCCGCCCGCCTCGGCGCCGACCGCGCGCTCGCCGCCCGCATCGGTTCCTGGCGCGCCGACTGTCCGCCCGGCATGCTCGCCGAGCTCGCCGAAGCCGCCGGCACCGCCCGCACCGCCGCCGAGACCGCCGAAGCCGTCCTCGCCGAGGCCCGCACGGTCCGCGCCGAGGCCGACGAGGCCGCCGCCGACACCGGCCGCGTCCGCGAGGAGCGCCAAGAGGCCGCCCAGCGCGCTCGCCGGGCCGCCGACGCGCTCGCCGGACTCGCCTTCCGGCTGCGGGAACGGGCCGGCTGGCAGGCCAAGCTGCGCGAGCTGACCGACGAGGCGGCGGAGAGCGAGGCCCGCGCCACCGTCTTCCTGGAGCGCGCCCGGGCCGCCGACGAGGACCGCCGCGCCGCCCAGCGCGCCGCCGACGACGCCCGCCGCACCGCCCGCGCCCTGCGCGCCGAACGCGCCGAGATCGCCGGTGCCCCCGAACACCTCCCCGACCTCGGCGAGGACGCGCCCCGTCAGGCCCTGCCCACCCTGCGCGAGGCGTACCGGGCGGCGTCCCAGCTGTACGAGAAGGTGGGCGTCGGCGCCGACCTGCGCGCCGAGCAGGCCCGCGCCGAGAGCGACGAGAGCGCCGCCCTCGCCGAGCTGGACCGCCTCACCAACAAGGTCCGCACCCGGGCCGCCCAGCTCCTGGAGGGCACCGACGGCGCCGACGGCCCGTCCCGGCAGGCCGCGGCCGCCCGCGCCGAATCCCTCGTCCAGCTCCTGGAGACCCGGGCCTCCGCCGCCAGCGAGCAGCTGGGCCGGCTGCGCGGCGAGGCCGAGCGCCTGGCGCCCGCCGACGGCGAGAGCCTGCACACCGAGCTGCCCGACGACCGGGTGCCCGCCGACGCGGAACAGGCCCAGGCCCTCCTGCGCACCGCCACCGGCGAGCTGGCCGCCGCCACCGCCGCGCTGGACACCGCCCGGGCCGCCCACGCCGAGCTGCTGCACTCCCACCGCGCGGCGGAGGACGCGGCGGGCGGCTTCGACGAGACGGCCGCCCTGCTGCGCGACCTGCTCAGGGACCACGGCGCCGAGGACGACCAGGAGGAGCCCGAGCCCTACCCGGGCAGCCTGGAGGAGGCCCGGCAGTCCGCCGCCGAGGCCCGCCGCTCGCTGCGCGGCTGCGCCGCCGACCTCTCCGCCGCCGAAGCGGCCGTCCGGGAGGCGAGCGACGTCCTCGTACGGCACGCCAACTCCACCCGCTACGAACAGGTCCGCACCCCGGCCCGGCAGCAGATCCGCGAACTGCCCGCCGCCGCGCTCCCCGAGCACGCCGAGAAGTGGGCCGCCGCCTTCGCGCCCCGGCTGCGCGTCCTGACCGACGAGCTGGCCCAGCTGGAGCGCAACCGCGACTCCATCGTGGACCGGCTGCGCGGCCTGGTGGAGTCCGCGCTCACCACGCTCCGCTCCGCCCAGCGGCTCTCCCGGCTCCCCGAGGGCCTGGGGGAGTGGTCCGGGCAGGAATTCCTCCGTATCCGCTTCGAGGAGCCCGACCAGGCCACCCTCACCGAACGGCTCGGCGAGGTCGTGGACGAGGCGACGAGGGCGGCCCTCCGGAAGAACTCCGACCTGCGCCGCGACGGCATGTCGCTGCTCCTGCGCGGCGTCGGGGCGGCCCTGGAACCCAAGGGCGTCGCCGTCGAGATCCTGAAGCCGGACGCCGTGCTGCGCGCCGAGCGCGTACCGGTCGGGCAGATGGGCGATGTCTTCTCGGGCGGCCAGCTGCTCACCGCCGCCATCGCCCTGTACTGCACGATGGCCGCCCTGCGCAGCAACGACCGGGGGCGTGACCGCGCGGAGCAGCGGCACGCGGGCACGCTGTTCCTGGACAACCCGATCGGCCGGGCCAACGCCACCTATCTGTTGGAACTCCAGCGCGCGGTGGCCGACGCGCTCGGCGTACAACTGCTGTACACCACCGGCCTGTTCGACACGACGGCCCTGGCGGAATTCCCGCTCGTCATCCGGCTCCGCAACGACGCGGACCTGCGCGCCGGGCTGAAGTACATCAGCGTCGAGGAGCACCTGCGCCCCGGGCTGCCGCAGCAGGACCCCGGCAGCGAGACGGTGCACGGGGAGATCACCGCGACCCGCATGTTCAAGCGCGGCGCCCCGGCACCCCGGACCCCGGAGGCGTCCGAGACGATCGAGGAAACCCGGGCTCCGTAGCGCCCGGGCGGCGGGGCCCGGGCGCGGTCAGGCCCGCGACAGGCGGTCCGTGCCCCGGTGCCCTATCCGCGCCGCGTCCCGCTGCGCGATGCGGGCCTCACGCCGGGCCCTGCGCCGCTCGCGGCGCAGGGCCCGGGCCGAGCTGCTGGGCTCGGAGACCACGCCGTTGCGCTGGTTCCACACCTGGCGGGTGACCCAGACGTCCAGCACCGCCCAGGTCGCGACCACCGTGCTCGCCACCCCGCTCAGCACCATCGGGAAGGAGAGCCAGGACCCGGCCAGCGCGGTGAGGAACGCCACCATCGCCAGAATCATCGTCAGCGACATGACGAGCACCGCCCGCACCGCCGCCGTCCGCACCGGGTCGGGCATGCGCCTGCGTGTCGTCGGCTCCTCCACCCACAGCGCCTGCCGCCCCGGCTCGCTCACCTCACCCGCAGGCTCCACCGCGCCTTCACGCTCCTGTGTGTCCAAGGCCGTTCACTCCCACCGCTGTCCGTCTTCAGGGTTGCTGCCCGGCATACACCCTTTCTACGCGGACGGTCCGTCCCGTCCGCCCGAGCGTGCCCCGTTGGTCCCCCTACCCCCGTACAGACAGACGAGTGGTCAGCGGTGAAGATTCCTCCCAGGCGTCACGAAGCGAAGAATTCCAGCCAACCGGGACGTGAAGGAACCTGCCATGCTCCCGGGCCTCTTCTGCCGCTTTCGTGAATTTCATCTCCCGGAATACCGGGACAAGCCATGGTCAACTCCCGGTAAGGCGGCCGAAAATCGTCCGGACATGCCTTCGGGTTGTCTGTGTGTCGGTAGTAGGCTCGCGCCGTTTGTTGACGAAACCCGTCCCCGGTCCCGCGGGGATGACCTGGGGGAGGCCATGCGCTTTCGCGGAAAGTCCATCCGCAGGAAGATCGTGGCGTTGCTCGTGGTGCCCCTCGTATCGCTCACCGCCCTCTGGGGATTCGCCACCTATCTCACCGGGCGCGAGGCCGGGAAACTGCTCGGCGCGAGCACCGTCGTGGAGAAGGTCGGCCACCCCCTGGAGGACACCGTCCGGGTCATCCAGAGCGAACGCCGCCAGACCCTCGTCTTCCTCGCCGACCCACGCGCCTCCGACGCCCTGCCCGTACTGCGCCGCCAACGCGCCGCCACCGACCGGGTCGTGGCCGAGGTCCGCGAGAGCGCCGGGCAGAAGGACATCCGCGACGCACTCGGCGCCACCGCGGAAACGCAGCTCGGCTCGATACTCGGCGCCGTCGAAGGACTCGACGCCCTGCGCGATTCCGTCGACAAGCGCACCATCGGCCGGCTCAAGGCGATGGCGTACTACAACCGCCTGATCGACCCCTGCTACCGATTCCTGACCGGCCTGCACACCATGGAGAACGTTTCCATGGACCGGCAGGTCCGCGCACTGACCGGCATGTCCCGCGCCCGCGAAATGCTCTCCCGGGAAGACGCCCTGGTCGCCTCCGGACTCCTGGCAGGCCGCCTCACCGCCCCCGAACTCCGCCAGATATCCGACCTCGTCGCGCAGCGCGGCCTGCTCTACGAGACCAACCTCGACCTGCTCCCGGCCTCCGAACGCCGCCGCGCCCAGGAGTACTGGCAGGGCCCGGACAGCGAACCGCTGCGCTCCACCGAGTACGGGATCATCTCCCGGGGCCCCACCACCAGCCCGCGCACCGCCGACGCCGCCCGCTGGCAGGAGGTCGCCCCGGCCGCCCTGCAACGGCTGGCCAACGACTCGACGGAGATGAACAACCGCTTCAAGGACCGGGGCAAGCCCGCCGGCTACGGCATCCTGATCAAGGCGGGCATCGCCGGCGTCCTCGGCTTCCTCGCCCTCGTCGTCTCCGTCTTCGTCTCCGTACGCATCGGCCGCGAGCTCGTCCGCGACCTCACCCGGCTCCGCAAGGACGCCCACGAGGTCGCCGGCGTCCGGCTGCCGAGCGTGATGCGCCGCCTCGCCTCGGGTGAACAGGTCGACGTGGAGACCGAGTCCCCGCACCTCCAGTACGAGCGCGACGAGATCGGCCAGGTCGGCCAGGCCCTCAACACCCTGCAACGCGCCGCCGTCGAGGCCGCCGTCAAACAGGCCGACATGCGCCGCGGTGTCTCCGAGGTCTTCGTCAACCTCGCCCGCCGCAACCAGGTCCTGCTCCACCGCCAGCTCACGCTCCTGGACACCATGGAGCGCCGCACCGAGAACACCGACGAACTGGCCGACCTCTTCCGCCTCGACCACCTCACCACCCGCATGCGCCGGCACGCCGAGGGCCTGGTGATCCTCTCCGGCGCCGCCCCCTCCCGGCAGTGGCGCAAGCCCATCCAGCTGATGGACGTGGTCCGGGCCGCCGTCGCCGAGGTCGAGGACTACGAACGCATCGAGGTCCGCCGACTGCCCCGGATCGGCGTGGGCGGCCCGGCCGTCGCCGACCTCACGCACCTGATCGCCGAACTCCTGGAGAACGCCACGGTGTTCTCGCCGCCGCACACCGCGGTCCAGGTGCACGGCGAGCGCGTCGCCAACGGCTTCACCCTGGAGATCCACGACCGGGGCCTCGGCATGCCCCCCGACGTCCTGCTCGACGCCAACCTCCGGCTCGCCGAGACCCCCGAGTTCGAGCTGTCCGACACGGACCGCCTCGGCCTCTTCGTGGTCAGCCGGCTCGCCCAGCGGCAGAACGTCCGGGTCTCCCTCCAGACCTCCCCGTACGGCGGCACCACCGCCGTCGTGTTCCTTCCCGCCGCCCTCCTCACCGACGCCCCCGAAGCGCACGGCACCGGCTTCCGCCTCGACCGCCGGGCCGAGAAGGCCATCGCCGGCAGCACGCCGGACGGCGACACCCGGCGCCCCGAGGCCGACGACTCGGTGCCCGGCCGGCCCAGCGGCCTCTCGCCGGTCCCCACGGGCCTGGTCGACCCGGTCCTGCTCAACGGCCCGGTCGAGCTGGAGGGCGACGAACCGCTGGACTTCACCCGCGACCCGGTCCTCGAAGCGGTGGCCGGGCCCGGGCTCGACCCCGTGCTCGACGGGGTCGCCGACCTGGAGGACACCGAGAGCGAACGCGGCGGCATCTTCCGCGCCCGCGCCCTGCGCCGCGAGGGCGAGCGCGAGCAGCACCAGCAGGCTCCGGACGACGGCGTGCGCGCCCTGCACCCCGAGGGCACCCGGCCGCTGCCCCGCCGGCGCCGCCCGCCGACGCTGGTCACCGACCGCGGCCGACGGGTCGACGGGGGAGACCGCGCCCACCCCGCATCCGATGACCGCGAGCCGGCCCGCCCGGTGGACCGCCGACCGGCCGTGCCCGCACCCCGTAAGCCCGAACCCGCCCCCGACACCGTGGGCGGCCTGCCCCGCCGCGTCCGGCAGGCCAGCCTCGCCCCGCAGCTGCGCGAGGGCCCGGACGCCCGCACGGCGGGGCCCGGTCCGGTGGAGAGCGCCGAGGACGTCGAGCGGGACGCCGACCAGGTACGCAGCCGTATGGCTTCGCTCCAGCGTGGCTGGCAGCGCGGCCGCCAGGAGAACGCCGAGGACCCGACGGGCCCCGGCGACACCGCACCAGGAACCACTCCGGGAGGGGACGGTCCATGACCGCACCGAACGCCGCCGAAGCCGACACCGCACGCCAGGGGTCCGGCGAACTCAACTGGCTCCTCGACGAACTCGTCGCGCGCGTCGCCAGCATCCGCAAGGCGCTGGTGCTCTCCAGCGACGGCCTGCCCACCGGCGCGTCCAAGGACCTGACGCCGGAGGACGGCGAGCACCTGGCCGCCGTAGCCTCCGGCTTCCACAGCCTGGCCAAGGGCGTCGGCCGCCACTTCGACGCGGGCAGGGTCCGCCAGACCGTCGTGGAGCTGGACGAGGCGTTCCTCTTCGTCACGGCGGCGGGCGACGGCAGCTGCCTCGCCGTCCTGGCCGAATCCGAATCGGACGTGGGGCAGGTGGCGTACGAGATGACGCTCATGGTCAAGCGCGTGGGGAGCCACCTGGCCAACGCGCCCCGGACGGCCGGTCAGCCCTCCGGGGGGTGAGCGGACGCCATGAGCGCCGCATCGCCCGGCTCCCCGGAGACCCCGGAAAGGCCGCGCACCCCGCGCTGGTACGACGACGACGCGGGGCCCGTCGTCCGCCCCTACGCGATGACCCGCGGGCGCACCAGCAGTGCGTCCCGCCACCGCCTCGACCTGATCGCGATCGTCGTGCCCGAACCCGAGGCCGACGACCCGGACAGCGACCAGCTGCTCACCCCGGAACACGTCGAGATCCTCGAACTCTGCGATGAGCTGCCCCAGTCGATCGCCGAGCTCGCCTCGTCCCTGGACCTGCCCGTGGGCGTGGTACGGGTGCTGGTCGGCGATCTCGTGGACGACGAGCTGGTACACGTGACCCGTCCCGTTCCGCCGGCCGAGCTGCCGGACGTGAACCTTCTCCGTGAGGTGATCAATGGCCTTCGGGCGCTCTAGCCGCAGCAGGCGGCCCGTGGAGCCCGTCACCCTCAAGATCCTGGTGGCGGGCGGCTTCGGCGTGGGCAAGACGACGCTGGTGGGCGCGGTCAGCGAGATCAGGCCGCTGCGTACGGAGGAACGGCTGACCGAGGCGGGCCGTCCGGTGGACGATCTGGACGGCGTCGAGGGGAAGACCACGACGACCGTGGCCATGGACTTCGGGCGGATCACGCTCCGCGAGGACCTGGTGCTGTACCTCTTCGGCACACCGGGGCAGGACCGGTTCTGGTTCCTCTGGGACGAGCTGGCGCAGGGCGCGCTGGGCGCGGTCGTGCTCGCGGACACCCGGCGCCTGGCCGACTGCTTCGCGGCCGTCGACTACTTCGAGCGCCGGGGGATCCCGTTCGCCGTCGCCGTCAACCGCTTCGAGGGCGCGGACCTGTTCCCGGAGGCGACGGTACGGGCCGCGCTCGACCTGGACCCGCAGGTGCCGCTCCTGATGTGCGACGCGCGGGACCGGGCCTCGGCCCGGGACGTGCTGGTGGCCGTGGTCGAACACGCCCTGGCCCGCGCGGACCGCCCGCGCGAGCCCGTCACCACCTAGGGCTCTTCCTTTGGATCAGGCCGGGCTCGCGGGCTCTGGTGCCCGCTCCCTGATCCGGCCTGATCCAAAGGAAGAGCCCTAATGGCCGTTCTCCGCCAGCCACTTCCCGGCGGTCTGCGCCAGCTCGTGGTCGCGCCCGGCCAGCATCATCCGGATCATCTGCGCGTCACCGCGCAGCGACCAGGCCGGGTGGCCGAAGGTGGCCGGGTTGTTCTTCTCGATGAGGAAGTGCGCGGGCCAGGCCGTGCCGTAGCCGATGAGCGGCAGCGCGGCCAGATACCGCTTCCGGCCGCGCGCCAGCCCGTAGGCGCTGATGGCGAGACCGGTCAGGGTGCCGGTGAGATGGACCCAGCGGGTCGCGGCCCGGGAGTGCATCGCGACGTAGTACGGCCAGAACTCTTCGTACGAATCGAACGTCTGCTGTGGCATACGGGCACCGTAATGGCTGATCCGGCAACCGGAAACGGCTGCGCCGCGTCCGAAAAGGAGAACGGGCGGCCGGAACCCACGGGGGTGGTCCCGGCCGCCCGTTCACACGCGGCCGGTTCAGTGCCCGGCGACCGACCTGCGGGCCACCGGGAAATCGAAATAGGTGGCGGGGAACGTCTCGGGCTGGAAGGTGTAGTGCCACCACTCCTCGGCCAGATTCACGAAACCGGCCTCGGTGAGCGTCTTCTTCAGGAACTGCCGGTTGGCGCGCTGCACCCCCTGGATCCGGGGATCATCGGTGTGCGAGAGCGTGTCGAAGCAGTCGAAACCGGTGCCCATGTCCACCGAGTTGTCGGGGAAACGGTCGGCCTTCGGCGCGTAGCACGGCACCAGCTTCTCGCCCGGGCGATACGGCCTGGTCGGCGCGGCAGGGAGCCGTACGAGCGTCAGGTCCACGGTGCTGCCCCGGCTGTGCCCCGACTTCTCCGCGATGTAACCGTCCGCGAAGAGCCGGGACTTGTCGACCCGGGGATAGAACTCGCCCTTCATCGTCTCGTCGTCCAGGTCCTTCGCCCACCGCACGAAGTGGTCGACGGCCCGCTGCGGGCGGTAACAGTCGTACACCTTCAGCGAATAGCCCTGCCGCAGGAGCCGGAGCTGCGCCCGGTGCAGGGCCTCGGCGGCCGGCCGGGTCACGATGCAGAGCGGTTGACGGTACCCGTCCACGGGCTCGCCCATGAAGTCGTGGGCGCTCGGGTAGCGCATCTCCTGGAGGATCGTGGGGTCCACCGAACGCAGCGAGACGAACTCCCGGGGCGCCTTCGGCTCGGGCCTCGCCTGCGCCACCGGTGCGGTGACGGGCACGGCGAGCAGGGCGGCGGCGGTGGCCGCCAGGGCACGGAAAGCGGTCACGATGGATGTCATGAGCACATCCTCCACGGTCCGGGCCCGCCGCAAAGGGGATCCGGTACAGTCCGCGCGTGTCCGCCACCGGTCCCACGCCCGGTCACCACGAGCGCCGGCCGGCCCCGAGGAAACGGAGCAGCCCGTGACGTACTCCCACTGCCCCGGCTGCGGAGCCGCGTACACCGGCCTCCCGGCCCCCGACACCTGGCCCCGCACCTGCGCCGCCTGCGGCGAGACCGCCTACCGCAACCCGCTCCCGGTCGCCGTCGCCCTGCTCCCCGTCACCGACGGCGACACCACCGGACTCGTCGTCATCACCCGCACCATCGAACCCGCACGCGGCGGCCTCGCCCTGCCCGGTGGCTTCATCGACCACGCCGAGGACTGGCAGCACGCCGTCGTACGCGAACTGCGCGAGGAGACCCGCATCGAGGCACGCCCCCAGGACGTCCGCCTCGCCGACGCCCTCAGCTCACCCGCCGGACACCTGCTCCTCTTCGGACTCCTTCCCGAACGGCCCGCCGCCGCGCTCCCGCCGTCCGCCCCCACCGACGAGACGTCCGGCCACACCCTGCTCACCGCCCCCGCCACGCTCGCCTTCCCCCTCCACACCGAGGCCGTCCACCGCTGGTTCGCCGGCCGCTACCGCTGAGCCCCGTCACCCCCCCCCGGCAGCGCCCGCGCGTCCGCACGCGCCCGGCGCCACGCCGAGCGCACCGTGCGCAGCCCTCGCTTCGAACCCACCAGCTTCATCGGGCGCACCAGGTCACGACCGTTCATGCCGCTCACCCTGCCACCCGCCCGGCCGCGAACAGTCGGCGTTCAACTTCCGTTCGCCCCGCACCGGACGTGGCGGGAGCACATACCGGGACACGGAACCATGTACGGGCAACCCTGGTGCGAAAGTCGATCACATGGCATCGTCCGTGACGTCGCCTCACGCGCACACCCCGCACGTGCGCGCGACCTGCGCACACACCGCGTACCCGCTACAGCCAGGGAGCCGCCCCCATGACCTCAGCAGCCGACGAAGCCCCCCTGTGGCAGCCCGGCCCCGACCGCATCGCGGCCGCCGCCGTCACCCGGTTCCAGAGCTGGGCCGCCGAACACCACGGCGCCCCCGCCGAGGGCGGCTACGCCAGTCTGCACCGCTGGTCCGTCGATGAGCTCGGCACCTTCTGGAAGGCCGTCGCCGAGTGGTTCGACGTGCGCTTCTCCACCCCGTACGAGCAGGTCATCGGCGACCGCTCGATGCCCGGCGCCACCTGGTTCCCCGGCGCCACCCTCAACTACGCCGAGCACGCGCTGCGCGCCGCCGAGGACACCCTGCGCGCCGACGCGCCCGCCCTGCTCCACGTGGACGAGAGCCACACCCAGGCCCCGACCTCCTGGTCAGGGCTCCGCCGCCAGGTCGGCTCGCTCGCCGCCGAACTCCGCGCACTCGGCGTCACCCCCGGCGACCGCGTCAGCGGCTACCTGCCCAACATCCCGCAGGCCGTCGTCGCCTTCCTGGCCACCGCGGCCGTCGGCGGCGTCTGGACCTCCTGCGCCCCCGACTTCGGCGCCCGCAGCGTCCTCGACCGCTTCCAGCAGGTCGAACCCGTCGTCCTGTTCACCGTCGACGGCTACCGCTACGGCGGCAAGGAACACCACCGCGCCGACACCGTCGCCGAGCTCCGCCGCGAACTGCCCACCCTGCGCGCCGTCGTGCACATCCCGCTGCTGGGCACCGAAGCCCCCGAGGGCGCTCTCGACTGGGCCGCCCTCACCGCCGCCGACACCGAACCGGTCTTCGAGCAGGTCCCCTTCGACCACCCGCTCTGGGTCCTCTACTCCTCGGGCACCACCGGCCTGCCCAAGGCCATCGTCCAGTCCCAGGGCGGCATCCTGCTCGAACACTTCAAGCAGATCGGCCTCCACTGCGACCTCGGCCCCGAGGACCGCTTCTTCTGGTACACCTCCACCGGCTGGATGATGTGGAACTTCCTCGTCTCCGGCCTCCTCACCGGCACCACCCTCGTGCTGTACGACGGAAGCCCGGGCTACCCGGACGTCAGCGCCCAGTGGCGCGTCGCCGAACAGACCGGCGCCACCCTCTTCGGCACCTCCGCCGCCTACGTGATGGCCTGCCGCAAGGCGGGCATCCACCCGGGACGCGATTTCGACCTCTCCCGCGTCCAGTGCGTCGCCACCACCGGCTCCCCGCTCCCGCCCGACGGCTTCCGCTGGCTCCACGACGAGGTCGCCGACGACCTCTGGATCGCCTCCGTCAGCGGCGGCACCGACGTCTGCAGCTGCTTTGCCGGCGCGGTGCCCACCCTCCCCGTCCACATCGGCGAGCTCCAAGCCGCCTGCCTCGGCACGGACCTCCAGTCCTGGGACCCGGCGGGCGAACCCCTGACCGGCGAGGTCGGCGAGCTCGTCGTCACCCAGCCGATGCCCTCCATGCCGGTCCACTTCTGGAACGACCCCGACGGCAGCCGCTACCACGACAGCTACTTCGACGTGTACCCCGGCGTCTGGCGCCACGGCGACTGGATCACCCTCACCGACCGAGGCTCCGTCGTCATCCACGGCCGCTCCGACTCCACCCTCAACCGGCAGGGCGTCCGCATGGGCTCCGCCGACATCTACGAGGCCGTCGAACGCCTCCCCGAGATCCGCGAATCCCTCGTCATCGGCCTGGAGGAACCGGACGGCGGCTACTGGATGCCGCTCTTCGTCCACCTCACCGAGGGCGCCACCCTGGACGACGCCCTCCGCGACAGCATTAAGCGCACCATCCGCGAGAACCTCTCGCCCCGCCACGTCCCCGACGAGGTCATCGAGGTCCCCGCCATCCCGCACACCCTCACCGGCAAACGCATCGAGGTTCCGGTCAAGCGCCTGCTCCAGGGAACAGCCCTGGAAAAGGCCGTCAACCCCGGCTCGATCGACAACCTGGAACTCCTCCACTTCTACGAGAAGCTGGCCCGCGAACGCCGCTGACCGCCCCGTTGTCAGTGCCATTGATTACGCTGAGTGAGCAATGATCGACAGCGTACTGGGGGACATCATGGCGCAGACAAGGAACAAGCGGTCCACCGTCCACGGACGGACCGTGACCACCACCATGCGACGCACGCTGCGCCGCGAAGCACCCACCACCATCGGCCTGCTGGCCGATGAGGAGGACTTCGCGGTGATGCGCCGCTTCCGCACCTTCACCTTCGACGACCACCGCGTCTATCTGGATCAGGTGGAGGCCCTGCTCAAGGCCCTCACCGCACAGGGCGTGCACACGACGGTCGCCCTCTTCGACCCCCTGGAGTACGTGCGGTACTGCGCGGAGGCCGGCATCGTCCCCGACACCCCGGCCGGCCGCAGCCGCTTCACCGCGGAGATCGCCGCCTGCGGAGCCACCGTCACCTACGAGGGACAGCCCCTGGACGCCCTGATCCAGGTGCTCGTCGGCCGTGCGGTCCGCCGGGCCACCTGGGAGTACGCCACCATGCTCCTGGCCGGCCTCGGCGACTGCGCGGACTGCGGCCGGGACATCGGCAGCGCCGCCTTCGACCGTGCCTCCCACCTCCTGGAACGCACCCTGGAGGTGGCCGGACCCGGCACCCACCACCTGGTGTGCAGTACCCCCACGGAGAACGACCAGCTGCTCGCCGCCCTGCACACCGACCGCCCCACCGCGGGAGCCGTCCTGCTCGACACCTCGGAGGGCGCCGAGTTCGTGAGCGTCCTCGCCGTCGCCATCGCCCTGGAGAGCCACGGCGGAGTCGTCCTGCGTACGAGCACACCCGGCGCCCCGGACCGCGTGCACGGCTGGCGGCTGAGCCGGGGCAACCTCGACCCGCTCACCGCCGGCGAGGTCTTCAGCGCCTACTGCACCGACGCGGACACGGGCGAGCCCGTCGCCCCCGAGTCCGGTGTGGAGTACTGCGCGGGCTTCGACATCGGCGCCGACGAACCGGAGGAGCACCGCTGACATGACGAAGGGGCTCTCCGCCGTTCCCCGGCGGAAAGCCCCTTCACCTCGTGTCGTCCGGTCCCGGACTACTCGCCCGACAGCACCGCCTGCGCCGCCCGGCGCGCTTCCTCGGCGGAGTCCGCGGCACGCGCGGCCGAAGCGGCCCGCTCACACTGCGCGAGCGTGTACTTGGCCAGCGTGGCGCGGACATAGGGAATGGACGCCGCACCCATCGACAGGGACGTCACCCCCAGACCCGTCAGCACACAGGCGAGCAGCGGATCGGAGGCCGCCTCACCGCAGACACCACAGCTCTTGCCCTCGGCCTTCGCGGCGTCGGCGGACAGCGCGACCAGATCCAGCAGTGCCGGCTGCCACGGGTCCTGGAGCCGGGAGACGGCCCCCACCTGACGGTCGGCCGCGAAGGTGTACTGCGCCAGGTCGTTGGTGCCCAGCGACAGGAACTCCACCTCCTGCAGCACCGAGCGCGCCCGCAGCGCGGCGGACGGGATCTCGACCATCGCGCCGAACTTCGCGTTCAGCCCGGCCTCGCGGCAGGCGTCGGCGAAAGCCTTGGCGTCCGCGCGGTCGGCCACCATGGGCGCCATGACCTCAAGGTGGACGGGCAGCCCCTCGGCAGCCTTCGACAGAGCGGTCAGCTGGGTGCGCAGCACGTCCGGGTGGTCCAGGAGGCTCCGCAGCCCGCGCACGCCCAGCGCCGGGTTCGGCTCGTCCGCCGGGGTCAGGAAGTCGAGCGGCTTGTCCGCGCCCGCGTCCAGCACACGCACCACGACACGGCCCTCGGGAAAGGCTTCGAGCACCGCGCGGTACGCGGCGATCTGCTTCTCCTCGGACGGCGCCTGCTTGCTGTCGTCCAGGAAGAGGAACTCCGTACGGAACAGGCCGACGCCCTCCGCACCCGCCTCCACGGCCGCCGGCACATCGGCGGGACCGCCGACGTTGGCGAGGAGCGGCACCTTGTGACCGTCCGACGTGGCACCGGGGCCCGTCGTGGCGGTCAGTGCGGCCTTGCGCGCGGCGGCGGCGCTCTCCAGCTCCGCCCGCTTGGCGTCGCTCGGCTCCACGAAGATCTCGCCGGTGCTGCCGTCCACGGCGATGAGCGTGCCCTCGGCCAGCTCACCGGCCCCGGGCAGGGCCACCACGGCGGGGACACCGAGCGCCCGGGCCAGGATGGCGCTGTGGCTGGTCGGCCCGCCCTCCTCGGTGACGAAGCCGAGGACCAGCGCGGGGTCCAGCAGCGCCGTGTCGGCGGGGGCGAGGTCCCGGGCGATCAGGACGTAGGGCTCGTCGCTGTCCGGCACGCCGGGCATCGGCACACCGAGCAGCCGCGCCACGATGCGGTTCCGGACGTCGTCGAGGTCGGCGACCCGGCCGGCCAGGTACTCCCCGGCACCGGCCAGGAGTGCCCGATACGAGGCGAACGCGTCGTACACCCCGCGCTCGGCGGTGCTCCCGACGGCGATGCGGCGCTCGACATCGGCCATGAGCTCGGGGTCCTGGGCCATCATGGCCTGGGCCTCCAGCACATGCTGGGCCTCGCCACCGGCCAGGTTGCCGCGTGCGATGAGGTCGGCGGCCACGGCCTCCACCGCCTGCCGGGCCCGCCCCTGCTCGCGTTCGGCCTCCTCGGCGGGGATCTGCTTGGCCGGCGGTTCGAGCACCGCGGTGCCCATGTGCCGTACCTCGCCGATCGCCACACCGTGGCTCACGCCTACGCCTCGCAGCGTTGTCTCCATTTCACCCGTCTCCGGTCGTGCGGTGGCCGTTGCCTCCGCGGTGGTGGATATCCAGTCGGCTGTCACTGCGCCGATCGCGTTACTGCCAGCCGAACAGCGCGTCGCCGGCCGCGACATCGCCGGACTCCACGAGGCCGGAGAGGGACTCGGCCGTCGCTTCCAGCGCCACGATCGGGCACACCGGCGACTTGCCCGCCTTCTCTACGGCGGAGGGGTCCCACCGGACGACGGCCTGACCGCGGGTGACGGTGTCGCCCTTGCTCACGAGCAGCTCGAAGCCCTCGCCGTTGAGCTGGACCGTGTCGATGCCCAGGTGCGTGAGCACACCGTGCCCCTCACTGTCGACCACCACGAAGGCGTGCGGGTGGAGGGAGACGATGACTCCGTCGACGGGGGAGACCGCCTCGGAGGGCTCGCGGACGGGGTCGATGGCGGTACCGGGACCGACCATCGCGCCGGCGAAGACGGGGTCGGGTACGGCAGCGAGCCCAATGGCACGTCCTGCAAGAGGGGACGTCACAGTGGTCATGGGGGGCCTCCCAGTGGAGCTTCGAAGGTGCCGCCGCGGCTGGACAGGAGGACGGCGTACTGCTCAGCAGCGTAAGTCATGAGAAGTCCCGGTTCCGCCCGAGTCCTGACGGTTCGAGGACCTAGGGGCGCACCGGAAACGATTTGCCTCGACTCCCGGCTGCCTGTACTGTCGTACTCCTGCCTGGCCCCAACGCGACTTTGAGTCGGGGGTCGGCAACGGCTATTGAGCCCAAACCCTAACCCGAAATCGGGCACCCGCATGCCTGCGGGGGGCCGGTCAGGGGGACCGGAAAGGTTTGATAGTGTCGGACTCGCCGGAAAGGGAAACGCGAAAGCGAAGAACTGGAAAGCGAAAATCGCTTGACCCGCTTCGACCGGGAATCGGACACGAAAGAGTCTGATAGAGTCGGAAACGCAAGACCGAAGGGAAGCGCCCGGAGGAAAGCCCGAGAGGGTGAGTACAAAGGAAGCGTCCGTTCCTTGAGAACTCAACAGCGTGCCAAAAGTCAACGCCAGATATGTTGATACCCCGGCCTGCTTCGGCAGGTTGGTGGTTCCTTTGAAAGTCCTACACGGTCCTCTTTGGGTCCGGGTAGGCAAAACACAGCGAGGACGCAGTGGACGACGGGTCTTATTCCGACCTTGTCGTTCCGCTCTCGTGATGTGTCTCCCGATTACGGGAAAACATTCACGGAGAGTTTGATCCTGGCTCAGGACGAACGCTGGCGGCGTGCTTAACACATGCAAGTCGAACGATGAAGCCCTTCGGGGTGGATTAGTGGCGAACGGGTGAGTAACACGTGGGCAATCTGCCCTTCACTCTGGGACAAGCCCTGGAAACGGGGTCTAATACCGGATAATACTTTCTCCCTCCTGGGAGAAGGTTGAAAGCTCCGGCGGTGAAGGATGAGCCCGCGGCCTATCAGCTAGTTGGTGGGGTAATGGCCTACCAAGGCGACGACGGGTAGCCGGCCTGAGAGGGCGACCGGCCACACTGGGACTGAGACACGGCCCAGACTCCTACGGGAGGCAGCAGTGGGGAATATTGCACAATGGGCGAAAGCCTGATGCAGCGACGCCGCGTGAGGGATGACGGCCTTCGGGTTGTAAACCTCTTTCAGCAGGGAAGAAGCGAAAGTGACGGTACCTGCAGAAGAAGCGCCGGCTAACTACGTGCCAGCAGCCGCGGTAATACGTAGGGCGCAAGCGTTGTCCGGAATTATTGGGCGTAAAGAGCTCGTAGGCGGCTTGTCACGTCGGTTGTGAAAGCCCGGGGCTTAACCCCGGGTCTGCAGTCGATACGGGCAGGCTAGAGTGTGGTAGGGGAGATCGGAATTCCTGGTGTAGCGGTGAAATGCGCAGATATCAGGAGGAACACCGGTGGCGAAGGCGGATCTCTGGGCCATTACTGACGCTGAGGAGCGAAAGCGTGGGGAGCGAACAGGATTAGATACCCTGGTAGTCCACGCCGTAAACGTTGGGAACTAGGTGTTGGCGACATTCCACGTCGTCGGTGCCGCAGCTAACGCATTAAGTTCCCCGCCTGGGGAGTACGGCCGCAAGGCTAAAACTCAAAGGAATTGACGGGGGCCCGCACAAGCAGCGGAGCATGTGGCTTAATTCGACGCAACGCGAAGAACCTTACCAAGGCTTGACATACACCGGAAAGCATCAGAGATGGTGCCCCCCTTGTGGTCGGTGTACAGGTGGTGCATGGCTGTCGTCAGCTCGTGTCGTGAGATGTTGGGTTAAGTCCCGCAACGAGCGCAACCCTTGTTCTGTGTTGCCAGCATGCCCTTCGGGGTGATGGGGACTCACAGGAGACTGCCGGGGTCAACTCGGAGGAAGGTGGGGACGACGTCAAGTCATCATGCCCCTTATGTCTTGGGCTGCACACGTGCTACAATGGCCGGTACAATGAGCTGCGATGCCGCGAGGCGGAGCGAATCTCAAAAAGCCGGTCTCAGTTCGGATTGGGGTCTGCAACTCGACCCCATGAAGTCGGAGTTGCTAGTAATCGCAGATCAGCATTGCTGCGGTGAATACGTTCCCGGGCCTTGTACACACCGCCCGTCACGTCACGAAAGTCGGTAACACCCGAAGCCGGTGGCCCAACCCCTTGTGGGAGGGAGCTGTCGAAGGTGGGACTGGCGATTGGGACGAAGTCGTAACAAGGTAGCCGTACCGGAAGGTGCGGCTGGATCACCTCCTTTCTAAGGAGCATCTAGATTCCGCAAGGAATCCAGAGCCACTACGTCGGCAAATGTTCGACGGTGGTTAGCTCATGGGTGGAACGTTGACTACTCGGCACGGCAAGTTGTTTGTCACTAGTACTGCTTCGGCGTGGAACGTGAAAAATGATTGGTCGGGTCGGGCACGCTGTTGGGTATCTGAAGGTACGGCCGTCATGGTCGTCCTTCGGTTGCCGGCCCCAGTGAACTCATCCGGTATTCGGGTGGGGTGGTGGGTGGCTGGTCGTTGTTTGAGAACTGCACAGTGGACGCGAGCATCTGTGGCCAAGTTTTTAAGGGCGCACGGTGGATGCCTTGGCACCAGGAACCGATGAAGGACGTGGGAGGCCACGATAGGCCCCGGGGAGCTGTCAACCAAGCTTTGATCCGGGGGTGTCCGAATGGGGAAACCCGGCAGTCGTCATGGGCTGTCACCCGCTGCTGAACACATAGGCAGTGTGGAGGGAACGAGGGGAAGTGAAACATCTCAGTACCCTCAGGAAGAGAAAACAACCGTGATTCCGGGAGTAGTGGCGAGCGAAACTGGATCAGGCCAAACCGTATGCGTGTGATACCCGGCAGGGGTTGCGCATGCGGGGTTGTGGGATCTCTCTTTCATAGTCTGCCGGCTGTGAGACGAGTCAGAAACCGTTGATGTAGGCGAAGGACATGCGAAAGGTCCGGCGTAGAGGGTAAGACCCCCGTAGCTGAAACATCAACGGCTCGTTTGAGAGACACCCAAGTAGCACGGGGCCCGAGAAATCCCGTGTGAATCTGGCGGGACCACCCGTTAAGCCTAAATATTCCCTGGTGACCGATAGCGGATAGTACCGTGAGGGAATGGTGAAAAGTACCGCGGGAGCGGAGTGAAATAGTACCTGAAACCGTGTGCCTACAAGCCGTGGGAGCGTCGCTGTATGTGCTTGCACATGCAGTCGTGACTGCGTGCCTTTTGAAGAATGAGCCTGCGAGTTAGCGGTGTGTAGCGAGGTTAACCCGTGTGGGGAAGCCGTAGCGAAAGCGAGTCCGAATAGGGCGATTGAGTTGCACGCTCTAGACCCGAAGCGGAGTGATCTAGCCATGGGCAGGTTGAAGCGGAGGTAAGACTTCGTGGAGGACCGAACCCACCAGGGTTGAAAACCTGGGGGATGACCTGTGGTTAGGGGTGAAAGGCCAATCAAACTCCGTGATAGCTGGTTCTCCCCGAAATGCATTTAGGTGCAGCGTCGTGTGTTTCTTGCCGGAGGTAGAGCACTGGATAGGCGATGGGCCCTACCGGGTTACTGACCTTAGCCAAACTCCGAATGCCGGTAAGTGAGAGCGCGGCAGTGAGACTGTGGGGGATAAGCTCCATGGTCGAGAGGGAAACAGCCCAGAGCATCGACTAAGGCCCCTAAGCGTACGCTAAGTGGGAAAGGATGTGGAGTCGCAGAGACAACCAGGAGGTTGGCTTAGAAGCAGCCACCCTTGAAAGAGTGCGTAATAGCTCACTGGTCAAGTGATTCCGCGCCGACAATGTAGCGGGGCTCAAGCGTACCGCCGAAGTCGTGTCATTCATACACATAGGGCCAACGCCTGTATGGATGGGTAGGGGAGCGTCGTGTGCCGGGTGAAGCAGCCGCGGAAGCGAGTTGTGGACGGTTCACGAGTGAGAATGCAGGCATGAGTAGCGATACACACGTGAGAAACGTGTGCGCCGATTGACTAAGGGTTCCTGGGTCAAGCTGATCTGCCCAGGGTAAGTCGGGACCTAAGGCGAGGCCGACAGGCGTAGTCGATGGACAACCGGTTGATATTCCGGTACCCGCTTTGAAACGCCCAGTACTGAATCAGGCGATGCTAAGTCCGTGAAGCCGGCCCGATCTCTTCGGAGTTGAGGGTAGTGGTGGAGCCGATGAACCAGACTTGTAGTAGGTAAGCGATGGGGTGACGCAGGAAGGTAGTCCAGCCCGGGCGGTGGTTGTCCCGGGGTAAGGGTGTAGGCCGTGTGGTAGGCAAATCCGTCACACGTTAAGGCTGAGACCTGATGCCGAGCCGATTGTGGTGAAGTGGATGATCCTATGCTGTCGAGAAAAGCCTCTAGCGAGTTTCATGGCGGCCCGTACCCTAAACCGACTCAGGTGGTCAGGTAGAGAATACCGAGGCGTTCGGGTGAACTATGGTTAAGGAACTCGGCAAAATGCCCCCGTAACTTCGGGAGAAGGGGGGCCATCACTGGTGAGAGCACTTGCTGCTTGAGCTGGGGGTGGCCGCAGAGACCAGCGAGAAGCGACTGTTTACTAAAAACACAGGTCCGTGCGAAGCCGTAAGGCGATGTATACGGACTGACGCCTGCCCGGTGCTGGAACGTTAAGGGGACCGGTTAGCTGCTCTTCGGGGTGGCGAAGCTGAGAACTTAAGCGCCAGTAAACGGCGGTGGTAACTATAACCATCCTAAGGTAGCGAAATTCCTTGTCGGGTAAGTTCCGACCTGCACGAATGGCGTAACGACTTCTCGACTGTCTCAACCATAGGCCCGGTGAAATTGCACTACGAGTAAAGATGCTCGTTTCGCGCAGCAGGACGGAAAGACCCCGGGACCTTTACTATAGTTTGATATTGGTGTTCGGTTCGGCTTGTGTAGGATAGGTGGGAGACTTTGAAGCGGCCACGCCAGTGGTTGTGGAGTCGTCGTTGAAATACCACTCTGGTCGTGCTGGATGTCTAACCTGGGTCCGTGATCCGGATCAGGGACAGTGTCTGATGGGTAGTTTAACTGGGGCGGTTGCCTCCTAAAGAGTAACGGAGGCGCCCAAAGGTTCCCTCAGCCTGGTTGGCAATCAGGTGTTGAGTGTAAGTGCACAAGGGAGCTTGACTGTGAGACCGACGGGTCGAGCAGGGACGAAAGTCGGGACTAGTGATCCGGCAGTGGCTTGTGGAAGCGCTGTCGCTCAACGGATAAAAGGTACCCCGGGGATAACAGGCTGATCTTCCCCAAGAGTCCATATCGACGGGATGGTTTGGCACCTCGATGTCGGCTCGTCGCATCCTGGGGCTGGAGTCGGTCCCAAGGGTTGGGCTGTTCGCCCATTAAAGCGGTACGCGAGCTGGGTTTAGAACGTCGTGAGACAGTTCGGTCCCTATCCGCTGTGCGCGTAGGAATATTGAGAAGGGCTGTCCCTAGTACGAGAGGACCGGGACGGACGAACCTCTGGTGTGCCAGTTGTCCTGCCAAGGGCATGGCTGGTTGGCTACGTTCGGAAAGGATAACCGCTGAAAGCATCTAAGCGGGAAGCCTGCTTCGAGATGAGTATTCCCACCCTCTTGAAGGGTTAAGGCTCCCAGTAGACGACTGGGTTGATAGGCCAGATGTGGAAGCCCGGTAACGGGTGGAGCTGACTGGTACTAATAGGCCGAGGGCTTGTCCTCAGTTGCTCGCGTCCACTGTGTTAGTTCTGAAATAACGAACAGCCGTGTTTTCATCCGGTGTTGGTTAATTTCATAGTGTTTCGGTGGTCATTGCGTTAGGGAAACGCCCGGTTACATTCCGAACCCGGAAGCTAAGCCTTTCAGCGCCGATGGTACTGCAGGGGGGACCCTGTGGGAGAGTAGGACGCCGCCGAACTCCTTTTAGGAAGAGCCCCGTGCCCTTGTGGCACGGGGCTCTTTCGCGTTTTCCAGGGGCTGCCCGGCCCCCTCTGCACCCGTCGGCCGGGGCTGAGGGTAGGGTCAGGGGGCATCATTGGCACGTTCTTGACACAGGAGGCCCCCGGGTGGAGGTCCAGGAGACCCGCGTTCAGACGGACCGGGTACTCACCATCCCCAACATCCTCAGCATGTTGCGCCTGGTCGGCGTACCTGTCTTCCTGTGGCTGATTCTCCGCCCCGAGTTCGGCGGGCCCCAGAGCGACGGCTGGGCTTTGCTGGTCCTGATGTTCAGCGGGGTCAGTGACTACCTCGACGGCAAGCTCGCGCGCCGGTGGAACCAGATCAGCAGCCTCGGACGGCTTCTCGACCCCGCCGCCGACCGGCTCTACATTCTTTCCACCCTCGTCGGACTCACCTGGCGCGAGATCCTGCCGCTCTGGCTCACCCTCGCCCTGCTCGCCCGCGAGCTCATGCTCCTCGTCATGGTGGGGATCCTCCGCCGGCACGGCTATCCGCCGCCCCAGGTGAACTTCCTGGGCAAGGCCGCCACGTTCAACCTCATGTACGCATTCCCCTTGTTGCTGCTCAGCGACTGGCATGGTTGGCTGGCAGAGGTGGCCACCGTTTTCGGATGGGCGTTCGCAGGGTGGGGTACAACCCTCTATTGGTGGGCAGGAATCTTGTACGTGGTTCAGGTCCGCCGCCTGGTCAAGGCGGATGCAGTAGCCGATTGAGCTCGCTGATGTGGTGCCGTGCAATGTCGCCGGCCATCGGCTGATGACACAGAAGCTGCCCTGACGGGTGAAGTCGGCTCGACCGTCGTCTCTCAAGGAGGACGTTTCCGACATGAAGGCCGTCGTGATGGCTGGCGGCGAAGGCACTCGTCTTCGCCCGATGACCTCGAGCATGCCCAAACCGCTCCTGCCCGTGGCCAATCGGCCGATCATGGAGCATGTGCTCCGGCTGCTGAAACGGCACGGGCTCAATGAGACGGTCGTGACCGTCCAGTTCCTTGCCTCCCTGGTCAAGAATTACTTCGGGGACGGCGAAGAGCTCGGCATGGAGCTGAGCTATGCCAACGAGGAGAAGCCGCTCGGCACCGCCGGCAGCGTGAAGAACGCCGAAGAGGCGCTGAAGGACGACACCTTCCTCGTCATTTCCGGTGACGCGCTCACCGACTTCGACCTCACGGATCTCATCGCTTTCCACAAGGAGAAGGGCGGTCTGGTCACCGTCTGCCTCACCCGCGTTCCCAATCCCCTGGAATTCGGGATCACGATCGTGGACGAGCAGGGTCAGGTCGAGCGCTTCCTGGAAAAGCCGACCTGGGGCCAGGTCTTCTCGGACACCGTGAACACGGGCATCTACGTCATGGAGCCCGAGGTCTTCAACTACGTCGAGGCCGACGCCTCCGTGGACTGGTCCGGGGACGTCTTCCCGCAGCTCATGAAGGAAGGCAAGCCCATCTACGGCTATGTCGCCGAGGGCTACTGGGAGGACGTGGGCACCCACGAGAGCTATGTGAAGGCCCAGGCCGATGTGCTGGAGCGCAAGGTCGACGTCGAGATCGACGGCTTCGAGATCTCGCCCGGGGTCTGGGTGGCCGAAGGCGCCGACGTGCACCCCGACGCCGTGCTGCGCGGCCCCCTCTACATCGGGGACTACGCCAAGGTCGAAGCCGGCGTGGAGATCCGCGAGCACACGGTCATCGGGTCGAACGTCGTCGTCAAGAGCGGCGCCTTCCTGCACAAGGCCGTGGTCCACGACAACGTGTACGTCGGCGACCACAGCAACCTGCGCGGCTGCGTCGTCGGCAAGAACACCGACATCATGCGCGCCTCCCGGATCGAGGACGGCGCCGTCATCGGCGACGAATGCCTCGTCGGTGAGGAATCCATCATCCAGGGGAACGTCCGCGTCTACCCTTTCAAGACCATCGAGGCCGGCGCCTTCGTCAACACCTCGGTGATCTGGGAGTCCCGCGGCCAGGCCCATCTGTTCGGGGCGCGCGGCGTCTCCGGAATCCTGAACGTCGAGATCACCCCCGAGCTCGCCGTCAGGCTGGCCGGTGCCTACGCGACGACGCTCAAGAAGGGCTCCACCGTCACCACCGCCCGGGACCACTCCCGAGGCGCCCGGGCGCTCAAACGGGCCGTGATCTCCGCGCTCCAGGCCAGCGCCATCGACGTACGGGACCTGGAGAACGTACCGCTGCCCGTCGCGCGTCAGCAGACCGCGCGCGGCAGTGCCGGCGGGATCATGATCCGTACGTCTCAGGGCGTGCCCGACTCCGTCGACATCATGTTCTTCGACGAACGCGGAGCGGACCTCTCCCAGGCGCGGCAGCGGAAACTGGACCGGGTCTACGCCAGGCAGGAGTACCGGCGGGCCTTCCCCGGCGAGATCGGCGACATCTACTTCCCGTCCAGCGTCTTCGACTCGTACACCGGGTCCCTCCTGCGCAACGTGGACACCACCGGGATCGCCGACGCCCAGCTGAAGGTCGTGGTCGACGCGTCCAACGGCAGCGCGGGGCTCGTGCTGCCGAGCCTCCTGGGACGGCTGGGCGTGGACGCGCTCACCATCAACCCCGGTCTTGACGAATCCCGGCCGACCGAGACGGCCGAAGCCCGGCGCAAGGGTCTCGTGCGCCTCGGTGAGATCGTCTCCTCGGCGCGGGCGGCCTTCGGTGTCCGCTTCGACCCCGTGGGCGAGCGGCTGTCCCTGGTGGACGAACGCGGCCGGATCGTGGAGGACGACCGGGCCCTGCTCGTCATGCTCGACCTCGTCGCCGCCGAGCGGCGCAGCGGGCGGGTGGCGCTCCCGGTCACCACGACGCGGGTCGCCGAGCAGGTCGCCGCGTACCACGGCACGCAGGTCGAGTGGACGACCACGTCGCCGGACGACCTGACCCGGGTGGGGCGTGAGGAAGGCACCATCTTCGGAGGAGACGGGCGCGGCGGCTTCATCGTTCCGGAATTCGCCAGCGTCTTCGACGGCACGGCCGCGTTCGTGCGGCTCATCGGGCTCGTCGCCAGGACCCAGCTCACGCTGAGCCAGATCGACGCCCGCATTCCGCGCGCCCACGTCCTGCGCCGCGACCTGGCGACACCGTGGGCCGTGAAGGGCCTGGTCATGCGCCGGGTCGTGGAGGCGGCCGGCGACCGGGACGTCGACACGACGGACGGCGTACGGGTCGTGGAGGCGGACGGGCGCTGGGTCATGGTGCTGCCGGACCCGGCGGAAGCCGTCACCCACCTGTGGGCCGAGGGGCCCGACGACGCCTCCGCCGAGGCACTGCTCGACGAGTGGGCGGCGATCGTGGACAGCGCGGGCAACTGAGAAGGGGCCGCGGGGACGGGCGGACGCACCGCCCGTCCCGGCGGCCGCCCGTCCAACGGTGGGGCCATTCGGCGTAAGCCGCCGCGACATGCGACGATGTGCGGCATGTCGCAGCAGCCCCACGGTCGGAGCACGGCCCCGCCGCCCAAGCGCCCCGACGCATCCATGCTGCTGCTGACCAACGTGATGGAACACAGCCTGGACGACGGCTACGCCGAAGCGGCGGCCCGGCGGGCGGCCGAGGGGCGCGCGGGCATGCCCCGTACGCTCAAGGCCAAGCTCGGTCTCGCCGCCTGTCTGGTCCTCGCCGCCCTGGTCGTCACGCTCGGCGCCGCCCAGGCACGGGTGACCGCGCCGGTCCTGGCCAAGGAGAAGCAGGAGCTGATCGACCGCATCGACGCCGAGACGGCGGCGGCCGACACCCTGGAGTCCCAGGTGGAGGACGTCCGCGACGACGTCAGTACCCGGCAGCGCAAGGCCCTTCAGGAACACGGGGGCGACCAGGCAGAGCTGGTGGCGCTGCTCTCCGGGGCCACGCCCGTGCACGGGCCGGGACTCAAGGTCGTCGTGGACGACGCCGAGGACACCGACCAGGGCGGCGGCGGACCCCGCGAGACCAGCGGATTCTCCGACACCGGGCGGGTCAGGGACCGGGACATGCAGCGCGTCGTGAACGGGCTGTGGGAGTCCGGCGCGGAGGCCATCGCCATCAACGGACAGCGGCTGACGGCCCTGTCGGCGATCCGGGCCGCGGGCGACGCCATACTGGTCGACAACAAACCGCTCGTGCCCCCGTACTCGGTGCTCGCGGTGGGGGACGGCAAGAAGCTGGGTGCGGCCTTCCGGGACAGTGCCGACGGCCGCTACCTGCAGGCGCTGAAGGACACCTTCGACATCCGGACCAGCATCTCCGTCCAGGAGAAGCTGAGCCTTCCGGCCGCCCCGAGCCTGATGGTACGGACAGCAGAGCCATACAAGGCCGCAGACACAGGGAAGGGCACATCGTGATCGCCGTACTGGGCCTCGTCGTGGGAGTCGTGGTCGGACTGTTGGTCCGGCCCGAAGTTCCGGCGGTGGTCGAGCCCTATCTCCCCATCGCCGTCGTCGCCGCGCTCGACGCGGTGTTCGGCGGGCTGAGGGCCATGCTCGACGGCATCTTCGTCGACAAGGTCTTCGTGGTCTCGTTCCTCTCGAACGTGGTCGTGGCGGCCCTCATCGTCTTCCTGGGCGACAAGCTGGGCGTCGGCGCCCAGCTCTCCACGGGTGTGGTGGTCGTGCTGGGCATCCGGATCTTCTCCAACGCCGCGGCGATCCGCCGGCACGTCTTCCGGGCCTGATGCCGATGAGCAACGACGACTTCAACGTGAACTCCGACGACGGCGCGGAGCCCCGGGCCGACGCCCCGCAGGAGCTCACCGGGCGCCGGCGGCTGATCGCCGGTCTCTGGCCGCCCCGGGTGACCCGCGCCCAACTCATCGTCGCCGTCCTCCTGTTCGGCCTCGGGCTCGGGCTCGCCATCCAGGTGCGGTCCAACAGCGACAGCAACGCCCTGCGCGGGGCGCGCCAGGAGGACCTGGTGCGCATCCTGGACGAGGTGGACGACCGCACGCAGCGGCTGGAGGACGAGAAGCAGCGCCTCGACGCCCAGCGCACGGAGCTCGAGAACAGCTCCGACCAGGCCGAGGAGGCCCGGAAGCAGACGGTTGAGAAGGAGCGGCAACTCGGCGTGCTCGCCGGGACCGTGGCGGCTCACGGCCCCGGGATCACCATGACGGTCAACGACCCCGGCGGCGCCGTGCGTCCCGACATGCTGCTCGACGCCCTCCAGGAGCTCAGGGCGGCCGGCGCCGAGGCCGTCGAGGTCAACGGCGTCCGTGTGGTGGCCAATACGTACTTCTCCGGTGACGCGGGTGCCGTCAAGGTCGACGGGCGCAAGATCACCGCACCGTACGTCTTCAAGGTCATCGGCAAGCCGCAGGATCTGGAACCGGCGCTGAACATCCCCGGGGGTGTGGTGCAGACGCTGGAGAAGGAGCAGGCCACCGTGCATGTGCTGCGGGCCGACGACATTGTCGTGGACGCCTTGCGACCGGCGGAGCGGCCTGACTACGCTCGGTCGTCGGGCCAGTGATCCCCGGGCGCCCGGGCGTCGGGGAACACGAGCGGACGGTTGCGGGGGGTCGCCGCATCGTAATCGTGGCGCGTGGTGGAAACTGTCGAGTGGATACGGACGTTGTGAAGATGTCCGGGTCGGCAGGTGTGTTCATTCAGGGTTCGTCCTGCCCCACGGGCGGGTCTGTTTCGGTCAAGGGGAATCGCCCGTGAAGTTGTTTGGGAAGTTGTTCGGCAAGAGCGCCCGCGATGAGAACGCACGTCATCGCGCGCCGCGCCATGGTCAGCCCGACGAGCAGGGCGCGGAGCGCCCTCTCTTCCGCGACCAGGTGACGGGCCAGGGGGGTGACTACCCGGGCGGTCCCGGCGCGTCGTCCGTTGACCCTGCCGGTCCCGGCCGCATAGGTTTCGGAGCCCCGAGCCAGGAGGCTTCGTCCATGCCGGTGTGTACGAGGTGCGGCCACCGCAACGCCGAGGCCAGCCGTTTCTGCTCCAACTGCGGTGCGCCGCTGCGGGGCGGGGTCCCGGAGCGCGCCTCGGAGACGACGTCGACCATCTCGATCTCCGGCCTTGAGGCGTACGAGGCGGAGGCCACCGGCCAGACCGCCGTGCCGTCGCTGTCGCCCGAGGCGCAGGCCGCCGTCGACGCCCTGCCGCTCGGCTCGGCGCTCCTGGTGGTGCGCCGCGGCCCGAACAGCGGCAGCCGCTTCCTGCTGGACGGCGAGCTGACCACGGCCGGCCGTCACCCGCAGAGCGACATCTTCCTGGACGACGTGACGGTCTCCCGCCGCCATGTGGAGTTCCGCCGGGGCGCCGACGGCAGCTTCACGGTCGGGGACGTCGGCAGCCTCAACGGCACCTATGTCAACCGTGAGCGGATCGACTCCGTCGCCCTGTCCAACGGTGACGAGGTGCAGATCGGCAAGTACCGGCTGGTCTTCTACGCGAGCCAGCGGGGCATCTGACCCGCCCCCGGACGCCGTCCGGGGGGAACCCCAGGAAGGTCCATGCTGAGAACACCGAGCGGCGGTGCCCGACACGGCATCGCCGCCGACGGCCGGCCGATGAGCATCGGCACGGTGCTCCTGCAGCTGCAGGAGGAGTTCCCCGAGGTCACCATCTCCAAGATCCGCTTCCTGGAGACCGAAGGGCTGGTCGAACCGCAGCGGACCCCCTCCGGCTACCGGAAGTTCGTCGCCGCGGACGTCGAGCGGCTCGCCCAGGTGCTCCGGATGCAGCGGGACCACTACCTGCCGCTGAAGGTCATCCGCGAGCACCTGGACGCCCTCGCCCGCGGTGAGCAGGTGGCCCTGCCGTCCCCCGACGGTGAGCCGGGGCAGGCGGACGGTGAACCGGCCGGGCTGCCGGGCCGGGCCACGGCCGCCCGGATCGGCCGCGCCGAGCTCCTGGTGGCCGCCGAGGTCACCGAGAGCGACCTGGACGACTGGGAGTCGTACGGCCTGGTCGTCCCCGCGGCGGACGGCGGGTACGACGCCGATATGGTGACCGTCGCCAGGCTTGTGGCGGAACTGGGGCGATTCGGTCTGGAACCTCGTCACCTCAGGGCCGTACGGGGCGCCGCAGACCGGGAGGCCGGGCTCATCGAGCAGATGGTCGCGCCGCTGCGCCGGCACCGGAATCCGCAGACCAGAGCGCATGCGGAGGCGACCGCGAAGGAGCTGGCGGAGCTGTCCGTACGGCTGCACTCCGCGCTCGTTCAGACCGCTCTGCAGGTACGGCTGCGCTGAAGGCGGACGAGCCCGACTACCCAAACCTGCCGAGCACGTCCTAGGGTTGCTGTGTGAACGAGCTCGACGTTGTGGGTGTCCGGGTGGAAATGCCCTCCAACCAACCGATCGTGCTCCTGCGTGAAGTGGGAGGCGACCGGTACCTCCCCATTTGGATCGGTCCTGGTGAGGCGACCGCGATCGCCTTCGCCCAGCAGGGCATGGCTCCGGCCAGGCCGCTGACCCATGATCTCTTCAAGGATGTGCTCGAGGCCGTCGGCCAGGAGCTCACCGAGGTCCGGATCACGGACCTCCGCGAAGGGGTTTTCTACGCGGAGCTGGTCTTCGCCGGCGGTGTCGAGGTGAGCGCGCGGCCTTCCGACGCCATAGCCCTCGCCCTGCGCACCGGAACGCCGATCTACGGCAGTGACGGGGTGCTGGACGACGCGGGGATCGCGATCCCCGACGAGCAGGAGGACGAGGTGGAGAAATTCCGCGAGTTCCTCGACCAGATCTCTCCGGAGGACTTCGGGACGAACAACAGCCAGTGACGTCTTTGGCGGTGGCCACCGGCACATCCGGTGAGCCTTTCCCCGTCAACGGTCACGCGAAACCACCCTCAGGGTGATTATCACTCGGCGTGCCGAGTGTGGCGATCGTTGACGCACCCCGGGTGACTGCCTACCTTCGAGTGGGCAGGTCAAGGACGGAGGTCGGCGTGAGAAGCAGCGGCGACGGTACGGCAGCGGGTGCGCCGTATCCGCAGCAGGGGAGTACGGCCGGCCGGACCATCAGGCAGTCGGCTTCGCCGGCTGCGGTGGCGGGAGACGGCGTGGCATCGGCCGAGGACATCGGTTACCGCGGGCCCACGGCGTGCGCGGCGGCGGGGATCACGTACCGGCAACTGGACTACTGGGCGCGCACCGGCCTCGTGGAGCCGAGCGTCCGTCCGGCGTACGGGTCGGGCACTCAGCGGCTCTACAGCTTCCGGGACGTCGTCCTGCTGAAGATCGTGAAGCGCTTCCTCGACACCGGCGTGGCGCTCCAGAACATCCGGACCACGGTCCAGCATCTGCGGGCCCGCGGTTTCCAGGATCTGGAGCGGATGACGCTGATGAGCGACGGGGCCACGGTGTACGAGTGCTCCTCGCCCGCCGAGGTGGTCGATCTGCTCCAGGGCGGCCAGGGCGTCTTCGGGATCGCCGTCGGAGTCGTCTGGCGGGACGTGGACGCCGCCCTGTCGCAGCTGCACGGGGAGCGCGTGGACACCGGTGAGACGCTGATCGGGCACAACCCGGCCGACGAGCTCGCGCGGCGCCGCAACCGGGCCGTCTGACACCTCTGAGGGCGCGCCCGGGGCGGGAATCGCGGGGGCCGGGGCCGTGATGACGCGGCGATTGTCAGTGCGGTAGGGCAGCATCGGCTGGTGTGAGAGCCGCGCCCACCATCCTGCATCTGGACATGGATGCCTTCTACGCCTCCGCGGAGCAGGCGGCGAAGCCCAGCCTGCGCGGCAAACCGGTCGTGGTGGGCGGGCTCGGGACGCGCGGGGTCGTCGCGACGGCCTCCTACGAGGCACGGCGCTTCGGGGTGCACTCGGCGATGCCGATGGCGCAGGCCAGACGGCTCGCGCCGAACGCCGCCTATCTGGTCCCGCGCTTCACGCTGTACCGCACGGTGAGCGACCAGGTCATGGAACTGCTCGGCCGGCTCTCGCCGCTGGTGGAACCGCTCAGCCTGGACGAGGCGTTCGTGGACCTCGAAGCGGGCGGCACCGCCGACGACACCGCCTCCGCCCTGGAGATCGGCCGGGAACTGCGCGAGGTCATCCAGGCGGTCACCGGACTGAGCGGATCGGTCGGGCTCGCCGGGTCCAAGATGCTCGCCAAGATCGCCTCCGAGGAGGCCAAGCCCGACGGGATGCGCCTGATCGAGCCCGGCACCGAGCGGGCGCACCTCGCGCCCATGCCGGTGCGCACCCTGCCCGGCGTCGGCCCCGCCACGGCGGACCATCTGCGCCGCGCCGGCATGACGACCGTCAACGACCTCGCCGAGGCGGGCGAGGCGGAGCTGGTACGGCTCCTGGGCAAGGCCCACGGCGCCGCGCTGCACCGGATGGCCTCCGGCTACGACGACCGGCCCGTGGTCGCGGAGCGCGACGCGAAGTCCGTCTCCGTCGAGGACACCTTCGAGGTGGACCTGCACGACCGCGTCCGGGTGCGCACCGAGGTGGAGCGGCTGGCCGACCGGTGTGTCCAGCGGCTGAGGGGGGCGGGGCGCTCGGGGCGCACGGTGGTGCTCAAGGTGCGCCGGTACGACTTCTCCACGCTGACCCGCTCCGAGACGCTGCGCGGCCCCACGGACGACCCCGCGGTCGTCCGGGAGGCCGCCGCCCGGCTCCTGGAAACCGTGCACACCACGGGCGGGGTGCGGCTGCTGGGCGTCGGGGTCACGGGGCTCGCCGACTACACCCAGGAGGACCTGTTCGCCCAGGCCGCCGGTGAGCGGGCGGCGGCCGAGGCTCTCACGGACGACGACGCGGCGCGGCCGCGGGAGGACGCCGATGCCCGCGAGGGGGCGGCGGGCGGCGGGCCCGGGCCGGAGGAGTCCGCCGAGCAGCTCGCGGCTCGGCGCTGGCCGGCCGGGCACGATGTGCACCACGAGGTCCACGGACACGGGTGGGTGCAGGGGAGCGGGGTCGGGCGGGTGACCGTGCGGTTCGAGGAGCCGGGGGCGACGGCGCCCGGCCGGGTGCGTACGTTCCGCGTGGACGACCCCGCGCTGCGGGCCGCCGACCCGCTGCCGCTCGTCCCGGACCCGCCGGACTACTACTCCTCCTGGCCCGCCAGTCGGCCGAAGTCGCGGTCGGGGGCCGGGGCGCCGGGGGCGGCGTCCAGGCCGTAGTGCCGGTAGAGCTGGAGCTCCTGCTCGGGGGAGAGATGGCGACCCACGCCGAAGTCGGGCGCGTCCTTGATCAGCGCACGGTCGAAGGGGACGCGCAGGGTGTCGTCCACGAACTCGCTGGGCTCCAGCGGCACGAAGGCGTCACGGCTGAAGAGCCTGGTGCGCACGGCCGCCCATTCCGGGACCCCGGTCGCGTCATCGAGGTACACCTCGTCCACGGTCCCGATCTTGGTGCCCTTGCGGTCGACGGCCTTGCGGCCGATCAGGCTGCGCGGGTCGATGTCGGTCTGCACGGTCCCTCCCACACTGGTCGCGGCTGGTCCACAGGGACTACAGAAATGCAGTTCCGTGGTCTTGGCCACTCGAGAATTCTCGTCGTGTACCCCGCTGGTAGGCTGGCCATGGCTGCTGACCCCGTGCGGGAGAGTCGTCCGGAGCCCATCCGGAGGACGCCGAAGGAGCAAATCCTCCCCGGAATCTCTCAGGCCCCCGTACCGCACGGACGAGGTCACTCTGGAAAGCAGGGCGGGTTGCGCGCGGCCGATGGGCCGTACGGAACCTCTCCCTCACCGACGGTGAAAGCCGGCGCCCGCCGTGGTGCCGGTGAAGCTCTCAGGTTGAGATGACAGAGGGGGAGGCCGTCAGGGCACCCGGCGCCGTGGTGCCCTTCGCAGGTCGTGACAGACCAGGAGGCCTCCACCATGACCCCCCGTCGCACCCCGCTCACGCAGCTGGAACAGGGCATTCCGTTCGAGCAGCGCCACATCGGCCCCGACGCCGAGGCGCAGGCGAAGATGCTCGCCCAGGTCGGTTACGGCTCGCTGGACGAGCTGACCGCGGCCGCCGTGCCCGACGTGATCAAGAGCGCCGAGGCGCTGGCCCTGCCGGGGGCCCGGACCGAGGCCGAGGTGCTGGCCGAGCTCCGCCGGCTCGCCGACCGCAACCAGGTCCTCGCCCCGATGATCGGGCTCGGCTACTACGGCACGTTCACCCCGCCGGTGATCCTGCGCAACGTCATGGAGAACCCCGCCTGGTACACGGCGTACACGCCGTACCAGCCCGA
This sequence comes from Streptomyces sp. NBC_00209, assembly GCF_045206345.1. Lineage (NCBI taxonomy): Bacteria > Bacillati > Actinomycetota > Actinomycetes > Kitasatosporales > Streptomycetaceae > Streptomyces > Streptomyces sp. NBC_00209. The sequence goes on from NZ_CP108121.1 coordinate 6,196,922, forward strand.
GATCTCGCAGGGCCGGCTCGAAGCCCTCCTGAACTTCCAGACGATGGTCGCCGAGCTCACGGGCCTGCCCACCTCCGGCGCCTCGCTGCTGGACGAGGGCACCGCCGCCGCCGAGGCCATGGCGCTCGCCCGGCGCGTCGGCAAGGTCAAGAAGGGCGTCTTCCTGGTCGACGCCGACACCCTGCCGCAGACCGTCGCCGTCATCGAGACCCGCGCCGAGCCGACCGGCGTCGAGGTCGTCGTCGCCGACCTCACCAACGGCATTTCGGCCGAGGTCGCCGAGGGGGGCGTCTTCGGCGTGCTCCTCCAGTACCCCGGCGCCTCCGGGGCCGTCCGGGACCTCAAGCCCGTGATCGACCAGGCCCACGAGCTGGGCGCGATCGTCACCGTCGCCGCCGACCTGCTGGCCCTCACGCTGCTCACCTCGCCCGGCGAGCTGGGCGCCGACATCGCCGTCGGCACCACGCAGCGCTTCGGCGTCCCGATGGGCTTCGGCGGGCCGCACGCCGGCTTCATGGCGGTCCGCGACAAGTTCGCCCGCAGCCTGCCCGGCCGCCTGGTCGGCGTCTCGGTGGACGCCGACGGCAACAAGGCGTACCGCCTGGCCCTCCAGACCCGCGAGCAGCACATCCGCCGTGAGAAGGCCACCAGCAACATCTGCACCGCCCAGGTGCTGCTCGCCGTCATGGCCGGCATGTACGCCGTCTACCACGGCCCCGAGGGCCTGCGCACGATCGCCCGGCGCACCCACCGCTACGCCGCGATTCTCGCCGCGGGCCTGCGCGCCGCCGGGGTCGACGTGGTGACCGGCTCCCACTTCGACACGCTCACCGTCCGCGTCGCCGGCCGGGCGGGCGAGGTCGTCGCCGACGCCCGGGAGCGCGGGGTCAACCTGCGCCTGGTCGACGCCGACACCGTCTCGCTGGCCTGCGACGAGACGACGACCCGCACCCAGGTCGCCGCCGTCTGGGCCGCCTTCGGCGCGGACGGGGACGTCGAGGCGCTGGACGCCACCACCGAGGACGCGCTGCCCGAGGCGATGCTGCGCACCGACACGATCCTCACCCACCCGGTCTTCCACCAGCACCGGTCCGAGACGGCGATGCTGCGCTACCTGCGCAAGCTCGCCGACCGCGACTACGCGCTGGACCGCGGCATGATCCCGCTCGGCTCCTGCACGATGAAGCTGAACGCGACCGCCGAGATGGAGTCGATCACCTGGCCCGAGTTCGGCGCGCTGCACCCGTTCGCGCCCGCCGAGCAGGCGCAGGGCTTCCTGACGCTGATCCGCGAGCTGGAGGAGCGGCTGGCCGAGGTCACCGGTTACGACGCGGTGTCCCTCCAGCCGAACGCCGGATCGCAGGGCGAGTTCGCGGGGCTGCTGGCCGTCCGCGCGTACCACCGCGCCAACGGCGACGAGAACCGGACCGTCTGTCTGATCCCGTCCTCCGCGCACGGCACCAACGCCGCGAGCGCCGTGATGGCCGGCATGAAGGTGGTCGTCGTCAAGACCGCCGACGACGGCGAGGTCGACATCGAGGACCTGCGCGCCAAGATCGCGCAGTACCGCGACGAGCTGGCCGTGCTCATGATCACCTACCCGTCGACGCACGGCGTCTTCGAGGAGCACGTCGCCGACATCTGCGCCGAGGTGCACGACGCCGGCGGCCAGGTCTACGTCGACGGCGCCAACCTCAACGCGCTGGTCGGCCTCGCCAAGCCCGGCCGGTTCGGCGGCGACGTCTCGCACCTCAACCTGCACAAGACCTTCTGCATCCCGCACGGCGGCGGCGGCCCCGGCGTCGGCCCGGTCGGTGTGCGCGCGCACCTGGCGCCGTACCTGCCCAACCACCCGCTCCAGCCCGCGGCGGGTCCGGAGACGGGCGTCGGCCCGATCTCGGCGGCCCCGTGGGGCTCCGCCGGCATCCTCCCCATCTCGTGGGCGTACGTACGCCTGATGGGCGGCGAGGGCCTGAAGCGCGCGACGCAGGTCGCCGTACTCGCGGCCAACTACATCGCCAAGCGTCTGGAACCGCACTACCCGATCCTGTACAACGGCCCGGCCGGTCTGGTGGCGCACGAGTGCATCGTGGACCTGCGCCCGATCTCCAAGGCGACCGGCGTCAGCATCGACGACGTCGCCAAGCGGCTCATCGACTACGGCTTCCACTCGCCGACCATGTCGTTCCCGGTCGCCGGGACGCTGATGATCGAGCCGACCGAGAGCGAGGACCTCGCGGAGCTGGACCGCTTCTGCGACACGATGATCGCGATCCGCGCCGAGATCGAGAAGGTCGCGTCGGGGGAGTGGAGCGCGGACGACAACCCGCTCGCCAACGCCCCGCACACCGCCGCCGCGCTCGGCGGGGAGTGGGAGCACGCGTACAGCCGCGAGGTCGCGGTCTTCCCGGCCGGTGTCTCGGCCGCCGACAAGTACTGGCCGCCGGTGCGCCGGATCGATGGTGCGTTCGGTGACCGTAACCTCGTCTGCTCGTGCCCGCCCCTGGACGAGTACGACAACTGACGCGGACATGCGTCGGGGCCGGTGCGGAGACTTTTCTCCGGGCCGGCCCCTTCCTCTTTCCGTCCGGGCCGCTCAGGCGGCCTTGACCACCCGGTTCGCGGCCAGGGGCCTGTGCGGGGCGATGATCTGCCCGTCCGGAAGCAGCTCACCGGTGTCCTCGAAGAGCAGGACGCCGTTGCACAGCAGGCTCCAGCCCTGCTCCGGGTGGTGGGCCACCTGGCGGGCGGCCTCCCGGTCGGCTGAGTCGGCTGTCGGGCAGGGTGGCTGATGCTGGCACATGGATGGGTTCTTTCGCTGCGTCGAGTTGAGTGACCTGCGGTGTGAAGAGGTGTTCATGACCGCCCCCGTATCGATCGGTCGCATCCCAGTGTTGCCCCACGGGCGACAATCCGCAGGGATTTCGCCGCAGCGCTTCCACTCCTCCCATGACGCGTCACCCGCCCGGACGGTTCAACTCAACTGCACTGTCACTTCGGGTGGTTCGGGGTGGCCGGATGGGACTAGTCCGGATGGGCGGGGTGCCGTACGCGTGACCGTGTGCTGTGCCCCGCCGCCGGACGGGGCGACGGGGCACAGCACACGGAGAGGACGGCCGCCGGCCTCAGGCCGGGGCGGGCGAGCCCAGCAGCGGACCGGGGCCGGGTGTGATGCGGGTGGTGATCACCGGCAGCAGGTCGGCGGCCCGGTGCGGCCGGTGGGCGGCGAAGCCGGGCGGTGCCGGGGACAGCGGCACGAGCACGTCGTCCGGGCCCGGTGCGCCGCAGGACGCGTCCGCCGTGGGGTCGCCGTGCAGCCACAGGGCCAGCATGTACAGGTCGGGGATGGACAGCAGCCTCGGCTGGTAGAAGCCGCTCATCCCCTCCGCCTGGCGCAGCGCAAGCTCCGTCGAGGCGATGTACGGGCCCTCGAAGAAGTGCGAGAAGGTCCAGCCGTCCGCGGTGAGCATGGTGTCGGCCGCCGCCACCGCCCGCTCCGAGCTGCGGATCTGGAAGCGCCAGGCGGCGAGCCGGGTGGCGGGTGCGAGCCCGCCCTGGGTGACGCCCAGCACATGGACGGGCAGCGGGTGTTCGGGGCTCAGAGGTCCCTGTGCGGACCGCAGGGCGGGCGTGCGGGCCTCGCGGACCGCGGTCGGTGAACCGAGCGCCGCGAGGACGCTGCGCAGCGCGGGCGCGGGGGCCGGGGGAACATGCAGCGGCATAGTGGGTCGCCTCTCACTTCGGAGACACGGTGGTGCGCGGGCGGGTGCGGACGGCGTTGTCGGCGGGCGGGGCCAGAGGAGGCCGGTGACTGAGCCGGTGCGTCAACTCTCTGCCTCGTCCGCGGAGTTTATACGACACGTGTTCACGCGGTGTTTCCACTAGCCGCCGCGGCTATTGCCGGCAAGGCGGTATCCGGACTTTATTATGCGGAGATCATGCTGATTCGGCGCGAGCGGCACAGCCGCCGCCTCGGGTTTTTCCCGCGCCGCGGTCGGCCGAAACCCATCGGCGCTTTACGGGCTCGCCGTACGGGAAACAGCCCGGTGCGTCATGCCGAGCGAATGTGCCCGGGGCTCCGGCGCTCAGATTAGCGTGTGTGCGCCGTCCGCGGGGCGTTACGGATCACGTCCTGCGGGCATTATCGATCGTGATGCGGGCGGCCCGGGCCGCGTGCCGGCCACTTGAGGAGGACACTTCGATGGGGGAGAAGGTCGTCGCGGGCGCCTTTGACCTGTCCGACCGGCAGAGGTACCGGAGGAAGCTGCACCAGTGCGTGGAAGCACTGTCCGGGCTCCTGGCCGAGCGGCGGTTCGACCGGCCGCGCAACCTCATGGGCATGGAGATCGAACTGAATCTCACGGGCGCCGACGCCATGCCGAAGATGTTGAATGGGCAGGTACTGGAGCGCATCGCGAGTCACGATTTCCAGACGGAACTGGGGATGTTCAATCTTGAGGTGAACATAGTCCCCCATCATCTGTCGGGGCGTGTTCTGGATCAGTTGGCCGAAGAGCTGCGGACCGGGCTCGGATATGCCGACCGGAAGGCCGGCGAAGTCGATGCCGGGATCATGATGATCGGAATCCTGCCGACACTCGGCCGTGACGACATGGTCCGGTCCAATCTCTCCGACGTCGATCGCTACGCCCTCCTGAACGATCAAATGCTGGCGGCGCGCGGCGAGAGTTTCTCGCTCGATATCGAAGGCGTCGAGCGGCTGGTCGCCACTGCCGGATCGATCACCCCGGAGGCGGCCTGCACCTCGCTGCAACTGCATCTCCAGGTCACTCCGGAACGCTTCGCCGACGTGTGGAACGCGGCGCAGGCCGTCGCCGCCGTCCAGGTCGCCCTGGGGGCCAACTCGCCGTTCCTCTTCGGCCGGGAGGTGTGGCGGGAGTCGCGGCCGCCGCTGTTCGAGCAGGCCACGGACACCCGGCCGCCCGAACTGCGCAACCAGGGCGTGCGGCCCAGGACCTGGTTCGGGGAGAAGTGGATCGGCTCGGTCGAGGAGCTCTTCGAGGAGAACCTGCGGTACTTCCCGCCGCTCCTGCCCATCTGCGACGAGGAGGAGCCCCTGCGCGTCCTCGCCGACGGCGGGGTCCCCCAGCTGAAGGAGCTGGTCCTCCACAACGGCACGGTCTACCGCTGGAACCGCCCGGTGTACGGGATCGCCGACGGCGTCCCGCACCTGCGCGTGGAGAACCGGGTGCTGCCCGCGGGCCCGACCGTCGCCGACGTCATCGCCAACACCGCGCTGTACTACGGCCTGGTCCGGGCGCTGGCGGAGGAGTCGCGTCCGGTGTGGACCCGGATGCCGTTCTCCGCCGCCGCGGAGAACTTCGAGACCGCGTGCCGCCACGGCATCGAGGCCGAGCTGCTGTGGCCCCGGCCCGGCCGCTCCGGCGGGCTGACCCGGGTGCCCGTGACCAAGCTGATGCGCGACGAGCTGCTGCCGCTCGCCGCCGCCGGGCTCGACGGCTGGAACATCGAGCCGGCGGACCGGGAGCACTACCTCGGGATCATCGAGGAGCGCTGCAAGCGGCGGACGAACGGCGCGTCCTGGCAGGCGGACACCTACCACCGGGCGCGCGAGGCGGGCCTCGACCGGGGTGCCGCCCTCGCCGCGATGACCCGGCGCTACGGCGAGCTGATGCAGGGCGGCGACCCCGTGCACACCTGGCCGGCGGGCATCCCGGCACCGTGAGCGGCGGGGCCGGTCCGTGCTCCGGACCGGCCCCTACTCGCCGGCCGCGCGGGCGCCCTGGCCCGCCGTCATCACCGCCTGGAGGATCACCGCCTGGATCTCGGCCGGGTCGCTCACCTGGTAGCCGCCGCCCCCGGTGACCTCGGCGATCTCGTCCAGCTCCTCGCGGTCCGCCTCGGGCCCGACGGCGATGGCCAGCAGCGGGACCGGGCGCGTCGGGTCGGCGATGGACTTCAGCTCCTTGACGAGGGCGGAGCGCGAGATGGACCGCTCGTCCTGGTTCGACCCGTCCGTGAGGATCACCACCGCGTTGAACTTGCCCTTCACATACGTGCGCTGCGCCTCCTTGTACGCGGCGAGGGCGGTGTCGTACAGACCGGTCGCGCCGTCCGGCACCGGGCGCAACGCGGCGAACGCGGTGGCGAGCTTCTCCCGGTGGGTGCCGCCGCCCTTCGCGGGGTCGCCGAGCCTGGCGGTCGTCACCAGCTGCCGGTAGTCCTTGTCGCCGTCGAGCGTGGTCGCGAACTCCCAGAGCCCGATCTCGTCGTTCGGGGTGAACTGGTTGAGCGCCTGGATCAGCGAAGCCTTGGTGACGTCCATCCGGGACTGGTTGCGGCCCGGCACCGTCGCGGCCATGGAACCGGAGGCGTCGACGACAGTGGTGAGCCGCGCGCTCTGCACGGTGATCGTCCACATGCCGAGCGTCTCCTGCAGGGCCTCGTCCGTCGGGGCGGGCGGCTGCGTCGCGTCGTACGGCTGCGGAGACCGGCCGCCCGCCGCCGCGACCAGCTTCTCGTCCGCCGCGCCGTACGTGGTCCGGAAGCCGTGCTCCCGGAGGGTGCTCAGGGAGCTCTCCTCGGAGAGCAGGATCATGAACCGCAGCGCGGCCCGGCGCTCGTCCGTGGACTGGCGGCGCTCGTCCACCATCGTGAGCGGGTAGTTGAGCGGCGGGGTGCCGTCCTCGGGATAGAACAGGTCCAGCTTGCCGTCGGCCGCCGACTCGGCGTTGTGGGCGAAGGCGGCCTGTTCGGAGAGGAGTACCGCCTGGTTGCGTGCCGGGTTGCCCTCCTCCGCGCCCGAGCCGTCCTGCGGCAGGGTCGCCACGACCTGGGTGTCCCCGTCGGACATCCGCTGGGCGAGCAGCTTCGCGGTGGCCGCGACCCGGGTGTCGCTGTCGCCGCCCTGCTTCCCGGCGGAGGTGCCGATGCTGTTCAGGGCCAGCAGGCCGGTCGCCGAGCGCGCGGGGTCGGCGGAGCCGAGACGTACCCGGTCGGACTCCATGGCCGCACCCGTCAACGCGGCCCAGGTGTACGTCTTCTTCGGCCAGCCGAGGTGCTTGGCGGCCGCGGGGACCGCGGCGAGGGCGACCGGTGAGGTGGCGACGGAGCCGCCGGGGGTGATGGGGGTGCCGTCGCCGGCGCCCTTGGCCCTGGTCAGCCACAGGTCCGAGTCGGGCAGCCATATCTGGTAGTCGGGGCGGGTTCCGCTCGCGAGCGCGTCCGCCACCTTGTACGAATCGCGGGCCACCACGTTCACGTCGACGCAGCGCCCGTCGGAGCGCACCTCGTCCGTACGTGCCCGGTCGGCGATGACGCGTACGGCGGGGGCGATGTCCGGAGAGGCCACCATCGACAGATGGACCGCGCTCTCCTCGCACGACTTCGAGAACGGGAGCAGGCCGCCCTGCACCGCGACCGCCGCTCCCCCCGCCACGGCGAGGACGAGCACGGTGGCGATCGCCACGGTCCGGCGGCGGCGCGGTGGACGGTCCCCGCCTCCGGCCGCCGCGCGGTCATCGGGCAAGCTGTGACGTCCCATGTCGGTGGTGCCCCTCCTTGAGGATGTACAAGGAAAAGGGGGACCACACCATCGGCAATGGTGCTCGTCCCCCGGCCAGTCGCGCATGATCTTCGTACCTGCATTCGAGACCCTAGCGGGGCGGCGAGGGGCTTGGGACGCGAATGCACAACTGAGGGCAGGTGTACAGGTGGAGGCGGGGCGCGTGGCTGATTCTTATCCCCAGGAGGCCGTGTCACAACGGATTCTCCGGTCCGAGACGGTGCTGGTACTGGCGCTCTCGCTGGGGGCGAGCGGTGTATCCGCCCTTATCAGCTTTGTCGGATCGCTGACGAAGCCAGGGGGTTTGAAGGATCAGGCGGCGACCCTCAACAGCTCGGCCGCCCCGGGCCGCCCTTGGCTGGATCTCGCCTGGCAGCTCTTCGGCATCACGACCGCGCTGGTGCCCGTCGCGCTCGTCGCGCATCTGCTCATCCGGGAAGGGACCGGACTGCGGGCCCTCGGCTTCGACCGCACCCGGCCGGGGCAGGACGTGGCACGGGGCGCGGTCGTCGCGGCGGGCATCGGCAGCGCCGGGCTGGCCTTCTACCTGGTGGCCAGGGCCGCCGGCTTCAACCTCACCGTCGTGCCCGAGTCGCTGCCCGACGTGTGGTGGAAGTTCCCCGTGCTCATCCTGTCGGCCCTCCAGAACGCCGTACTGGAGGAGGTGATCGTCGTCGGCTATCTGCTGCGCCGGCTGGGGCAGCTGGGCTGGACGCCCATGGCGGCCCTAGTGGCGAGCGCGGTGCTGCGCGGCTCGTACCACCTCTACCAGGGCATCGGCGGCTTCATCGGCAACATGGCGATGGGCGTCGTCTTCGTGCTGCTCTACCGGCGCTGGCAGCGGGTGGGCCCACTCGTCGCGGCCCACGCGCTCCTGGACATCGGCGCCTTCGTCGGTTACGCCCTGCTCGCCGGGAAGGTGGGCTGGCTGCCCACCCCGTGAGCCCCGGGGCAGGGGGTGTCCTGCCGACCGGGGCCGGGTCCGCTACGGGCCGACGAGCAGTTCACCGTCCAGCACCGTGACCGCGCGGCCCGACAGCAGAGTGCGCTCGCCGCGCAGCGATGTCCGTACGAGACCCGAGCGGGCGGACGCCTGAAGTCCGGTCAGCTCGTCGCGGCCGAGCCGGGCCGACCAGAACGGGGCCAGGGCGGTGTGCGCGCTGCCGGTCACCGGATCCTCGTCGATGCCCACCGCCGGGAAGAAGCCGCGCGAGACGTAGTCGTACGCACGCATCGGCGCGGCGGCGGCCGTGGCGATGACGCCGCGCCGCGAGAGGGCGGCCAGTGCCGCGAGGTCCGGGGCCAGTGCCCGTACGGCCGCCTCGTCCGTCAGCTCCACCAGCAGGTCCCCGACCTGCGCACCCGTGTCGTGCACGGACAGCGGCTCCGCTCCCAGGGCTTCCGCGAGGCCGTCCGGCGCGGGCTCGGGGGTCAGCGGGGCGGTCGGGAAGTCGAGCGTGAGCGAACCGTCCGGGTGGGCGGTCGACGTCAGCGTGCCGCACCGGGCGGCGAAGCGGACCGTGCCGGTGGCGGCGCCCGTGGTGTGCAGGACGTGGGCCGTGGCGAGGGTGGCGTGGCCGCACATGTCCACCTCGGTGACCGGGGTGAACCACCGCAGCGCCCAGTCGGCGTCGCCGCCCGGCGGCAGCGGGTGGGCGAACGCGGTCTCGGGGAGGTTCAGCTCGCCGGCGACCCGCTGGAGGAAGGCGTTCTCGGGGAAGCCCTCGGTGCCGAACAGCAGGACGCCTGCGGGGTTGCCGGAGAAGGGGCGGTCGGTGAACGCGTCTACGGTGCGAATCCTCATGCGCCGACCGTAGGACTCCGTCCCGGCCCGGAACCAAGGCCAATCGCGGACCGGTGGCCCCGAAACCGCGCCGCGCTTGACCTTGTCACGGTGACAACCGCTTCACTCGGCCGCGAGGAGGTGGTCCCGATGACCACGGCGAACGAGGACACAGCCGTCACGCAAGCGCTGCGCGGGCTGGAACACGGAGACGCGTCGGTGCGGCTGCGGACCGCGCTGGCGGTCGGATCGGCGCCGGACACGCGGCTGGTCGACCGGCTCGTGGAGCGGTGCGCAGCCGAGCCGGACTTCTCCGTACGGGAGATGCTGACCTGGGCGCTCACCCGGCACCCACAGGACCTGACGGTGCCCAGGCTCGTCGCCGAGCTCCGTGCGGAGCGCCCGCAGGCCCGCAGTCAGGCCCTGCACACGCTGTCCAAGACCGGGGACCGGCGGGCCTGGCCGGCGATCACCCGGGCCCTGCTCACCGACCCCGACGACGAGGTGGCGCGCGCCGCGTGGCGGACCGCGGTCGTCCTCGTGCCCGAGGACGAGGCGCCCGCGCTCGCCGCGGTGCTGGCCGGGCAGCTCGGGCGTGGGGGCCGCGAGACGCGGCTGAGTCTCAGCCGGGCGCTGATCGCACTCGGTGCGGCGGCCGGGCCGGTGCTGGACGCCGCCGCCGCGCACCCCGACCCCCGAGTCCGCGAGCACGCCCTCGCCACGGAGGAGCTGCGGCGCGACCCGGACGCCGGGTTCGACCTCGCGATCGAGGAGGCGAAGCGGAGGGTGGCCCTCGGGGCTTACGGTGATCCAGCCTGATTCAAACGAAAGGCCCTGGGTGTTGATCGGTGAGGTGGCGCGGCGGTCCGGGGTCAGCGCGCGCATGCTCCGGCACTACGAGTCGCTGGGGCTGGTGCGGCCGACGGGGCGCAACGACGTCGGATACCGGGAGTACTCCGGCGAGGACGTCCGGCGCATCTTCCACATCGAGAGCCTGCGGTCCCTCGGTCTCTCGCTGCGCGAGGTGGGGCGCGCCCTGGACGATCCCGGCTTCAGCCCGGCCGGTCTTGTGGACGACCTCGTCCGGCGGACCCGGGAACGGATCGCGGGCGAGACGGAGCTGCTGAACCGGCTGAGCCGGATCGGCGCCGCCGAACCCGGGGACTGGGAGGGCGTCCTGCGTACCGTCTCCCTTCTCCAGGCCCTGGGCTCCGCCAGCCCGGGCACCCGGCAGCGGGCGGCGCTGTCCTCTGCGGGCGAGGCGCCCGTGCCGGTGGAGGCCCTGGTCGAGGCGGTCCTGAGCGAGCGGGACCCGAGCGTGGCGGGTGCGCTGCGGTGGGCCCTGGCGCGGGCGGGCAGCGGGCTCACCCTGCTGGCGGAGGGCCTGGACTCGCCGGTCGCGGCGGTGCGCGCCCGTGCGGTGCGGGCGGTCGCCGGGATTCCGGGCGAGGCCGCGAGCGTGCTGCTGCGGGACGCCCTCGGTCATCCCGATGTCGCGGTACGCCAGTACGCGGCGCCGGCGCTCGGTGCGCGCGGGGTGGCCGAGGCGGTCCCGACGCTCATCGGCATGGTCGCGGAGGCGGTGCGGGACGTGGACGCGGCCGACGCGCTGGGGGTGCTGGCCGCTGATCCGGAGACGGCCGAGCGGATCGCCTCCGCGCTCGTCGGCCGCCTCGCCGACCCCGCCCTCGACGCGCCCGCCCGCCGCCGCCTCACCCAGGCACTGGCGGACATCCCGGGCCCGACGGCGACGCGGGCGCTGGGGGAGCTGGCGGAGGACGGGGACCGGGGGGTGGCGGTGACGGCGGTGTATCTGCTGGGGCTGCGGGGTGAGGGGTGAACCCGGCCGGTGACGGCGCCGGGTCTCAGCGTCTGACGGCGGCGAGGGCCGCGGTGTCCATGTAGTCGCGGACCTGGGTGATCAGGCCGTCGCGGACCCGGAGCACGAGCAGGCCGGGGACGGCGAACGCGGTGCCCGTGGCCGGGAGCGTCCCCGCCACCACGTGCTCGGCGACGATCACCTCCGGGTCGTCCGTCCCGTACGCGGACACCGTCCTGACCTCGTCGATCCGTACGGGACTCGCGCCCCAGACCGCGCGGTAGCCGGTGCGTACCGCCTCGCGGCCCTCGTAGCGCGGTGGAAAGCCGGGAGCGGTGAAGGGGAACTCGTGCACCGCGTCGGCCGCGTACAGATCCGCGAGATCGTCCGCGGACTTGTCGAGCATGGCCCGGTGATAGGCGGCCAGGGCCTCGCGGGGGGTACGGGCGCGGGCGGTTTCCGGTTGCGGCACGGAACGACTCCATTCGCTCAACGCTTGTTGACCCCGACAGTAGGGTGGGAGGAGGGATTCGGTCAACGGCTGTAGAGTCGCGGCGTGACCACGCCCCGGGAGACCCGTGCCGACCGCCGCCGCGCCACCGAGGCGCGCATTCTCGAAAAGGCCCGGGAGGAGTTCGCCGCCAAGGGGTTCGACCGGACGACCATCCGCGCGGTGGCGGGCGCGGCCGGGGTGGACCCGGCCCTGGTCATGCAGTACTTCGGCTCGAAGCGTGAGCTGTTCGGCCGGGCCGTGCAGACGTTCACCGCGCCACCCCCGGAGGCCGCGGGCGCGGAGGCGTTCGCCGACCGGATGCTGGCCACGCTGGGCCTGAAGCTGGGCGGTCTGCCCGAGGGGACGCTCGCGGTGCTGCGGTCCATGCTCACCGATCCGGCGGCCGCCGATCACGTACGCACCGCGCTCGGCGGTCAGATCGCCGACGCCGGTGCCGCCGTCCCGGCGCCCGACGACCGGGAACTCCGCGCCGCCCTGGCGGTCACCACCCTGCTCGGCGTGACCATCGGTCATCAGCTCCTGGGGCTGCCCGCCTTGCGCGAGGCGTCGCCGGAACGCGTCGCCGCGTTGCTCAGGCCCGCGCTCAACGCGCTGGCCGAGCCCGGGCCGTGAGCGCGGGGATCCTCGGCCGGGTCCGCACGGTCCGCGTTCCGCTCCCGTGACGCGGCGGCCTCCTCCAGCAGAGGCCGGCCGTCCACCTCCACCCGGCGCCGGTCCGCCGGCTGCCATCCGTGCGCCGTCGCCACGTCCAGCAGGGCGCGGACGGCCCCGGGTTCGTGCAGGTTGAGGGAGGCGCCCCCGACGTCACCCACGTCCCCGGAGCCCAGGGGAGTCCAGCAGGGCGGCTGTGAACGTCCGGCGGTGGTCCGCCAGCCAGGTCTGTACGCGGTCCCAGCGTTCCCAGCCACCGCGCTCGGCCAGCGCCCGGACATAGACGGAGTCCTCGTCGGCCACGCGGCGGGCGACGAAGGCCCGGCAGACCTCCGTGGCCTGCTCGATGACGCCGGGCAACACGGCGCGGTCCTTTGCCGGGAGGCCGTGACCGTCGGCGAGGATCCGCAGTCGTGCGGCCGGGTCCAGCCCGGCGGGATAGAGGGCGGCCGCGGAATCGGGGTCCAGCATGGGCGCCCAGTAGCGGGCGGTCATGGCGATGTCCCAGAGGGCGCGGCCCGGGGCCGCCAGGTCGAAGTCGATCAGGGCCGCGGCGCGGCCGTCGCGGAAGACGACGTTGTCCGGGCACACGTCGTTGTGGCACACGAGCGTCCCGCCCTCCGGGTCGGCGAGGTCCGTCGGCCACGCGGCGCGGGTGTCGACCGCGACGGCCGCGCCGGCCTCGTGCAGGCGCCGCAGCAGGCGCCCCACCGATGCGAGGGCGGTAGACGTCATCGCCCAGTCGGGGAACGGCGGCAGCGCCACGTCGCCGGGGATGAACGTCAGCCGCTCGCGGCCGTCCGCGGTGAGACCGACAGGAGCCGGAGCCGCGTCGAAGCCGTGCTCCTTCAGCGCGCGGAGATACGCGTGGAGGTCGCGCGCGTGGCGCGATGCGGGCCGCTCCACCAGGTCCCCTCGGCGGAAGACGGCCCTCGCGTTCGCCATACCGCCGAGCAGCGGCCCTTCCCTGTCCGTCATGGCGATCACGCTATCGCGGCGCTGAGATCGCCCGAACCGGAGAGGCTTTCGGAGCGGCCGTCTACAGGCCGAGCCAGCCGTACAGCCGCGGGTGTCGGGCCTGCGCCCCGCACGGGTCGTAGTCGTCCGAGCCGATCGCGGCATCGGGGACCGCTACGGCGTCGGTGCTCGCGCCGGGACTGGGCTCTGGGCTTTCGAGCGGCACGTACCGGCCCTCGTACTCGACGTCACCTCGCCCCTTGGTGTCGGCAGGGTCGTAGGTGGACCCGTACGGGTCGGAGGACAGGGTCAGGCCCTCGTCGGGGCAGCTGCCGCCGGCGGGCTGTACGGCCCACCAGGCAAAGAGGCACAGGCCCGCGATCGTGCCGAAGGCGGCGAGCTTGCGGAGCGGAAGCGAGAGGAGAGGCGAGGTCACCTCGGGATGATACGGACGGTCGCCCGGCCGCGCCGGGAAGGGGTTGTCATGCGATCGGTTCCGATATATCGTTGAGGCATCGCGACAGTACAGCGATAGACGAAAGATCAACGTAAGCGGAGGAGTACGTCATGCGTTCACATGGATTCGAGCATGGACATGCACATGGTCACGGGCGCGGCCCGTACGGCCCCGAGGGGCGAGCTGGTGGTTCTGAGGGGCGGCGGGCGGCGTTCGGGCCGTTCGGGCCGCCGTTCGGCGGTGGGCCGTTCGGTGGCGGACGGAACCGGGGCGGCGGCCGGGGGAGGGCGCGGCGCGGTGACGTGCGCGCTTCGATCCTGGCGCTGCTCAAGGACCGGCCGATGCACGGGTACGAGATGATCCAGGAGATCGGCGAGCGCAGCGGCGGGGCCTGGCGGCCCAGCCCCGGCTCGGTGTACCCGACCCTTCAGCTGCTGGAGGACGAGCAGCTGATCGCCAGCGCGAGCGAGGGCGGCAAGAGGCTGTTCACGCTCACCGACACCGGCCGCACCGAGGCCGAGACCGGGCCCGAGGCGCCCTGGGAGGAGGCCGGGCGCGGGGTCGACTGGGAGAGCATGAACGAGGTCCGGCAGGCCGGATTCGGTCTGATGGAGGCGTTCGGCCAGGTCTGGAAGACCGGCTCGTCCGACCAGCGCGACAAGGCGGTCGCCGTCATCAACGAGGCCCGCAAGAAGCTGTACCTCATTCTCGCCGACGAGCACTGAGCCCCGCTGTGGGTCGGTGTGTGGAGGAGCCCGGCGGCCCCAGGCCGCCGGGCTCCTCGCCGTCTACGTGTCCGTCGTGAGGGGCCAGATCCGCGCCGCGTCGAAGCGGTCGGACGCGCGGGGGTGCGGGCCGTCGTCGTGGCAGTGGAACGCGCACCAGAACAGATCCGCCGGCAGGGCGTCCAGGGGCGCGTGGACCCGGTAGACGTACTCGCGCCCGTCGAGCGCCGGCAGGGACACCAGCCAGCTCACCCCGGTCCCCTCCCGCCGCGCCGCGAACAACCGCTCCGCCCTGTGGGACGTGTACGAACGGGGCGTCGGTTGCCCCGTCCGCCGAGCGCTGTACGAGTCAGGTGTCACCGGGGTGACGGTCCTGACCGCAGCTGTCATGATGTGCCGATGCACGCGTCTCAGGGGAGAAGCGCCGGCCTGGGACTCGCCCTCGCCTCGGCCTTCGCATTCGGTGGTTCCGGAGTGGCGGCCAAGCCGCTGATCGAGGCGGGGCTCGACCCGCTCCACGTCGTCTGGCTGCGGGTGGCGGGCGCCGCGCTCGTCATGCTGCCGGTGGCCTGGCGCCACCGGGCACTGGTGCGCAGCCGGCCCGTGCTCCTGCTCGGCTTCGGGCTGCTCGCCGTCGCGGGCGTGCAAGCCTGCTACTTCGCCGCCATCTCCCGCATCCCGGTGGGCGTCGCGCTCCTGGTGGAATACCTCGCCCCGGCGCTCGTCCTCGGCTGGGTGCGCTTCGTGCAGCGGCGCCCGGTCACGCGGGCGGCGGCCCTCGGGGTCGTCCTCGCGGCCGGCGGACTCGCCTGTGTGGTCGAGGTCTGGGCCGGGCTGGGCTTCGACGTGGTCGGGCTGGTCCTCGCGCTCGGCGCGGCCTGCTGCCAGGTCGGCTACTTCGTCCTCTCCGACCAGGGCGGCGGCGCCGAACCCCCGCACCCGGTCGGCGTCATCGCGTACGGCCTGCTGATCGGCGCCCTCGTGCTCACCGCGATCGCCCGCCCCTGGGGCATGGACTGGTCGGTGCTCGGCGGCGACACGGTCATGGACGGTGCCGCGGTGCCGGCCTGGCTGCTGCTCGTCTGGATCGTGCTGCTGGCCACCGTCATCGCGTACGTCACCGGGGTGATCTCCGTACGCCTGCTCTCACCGGCCGTCGCGGGCGTCGTCGCCTGCCTCGAAGCGGTCATCGCCACGGTCCTCGCCTGGTTCCTCCTCGGCGAGCACCTGGCCGCGCCGCAGCTCATCGGTGGCGCGCTCGTCCTGGCCGGCGCCCTCATCGCGCAGTCGTCCACGCCCCGGCCGCCCTCCGGGCCGGTCGCCGCGGGGGCGGGGGCGCCGGACGTCGTCGTGGATCGCGCCGACGCCCGCCTCTAGGGCAGGTACGCCGGTACGTCGATCGACGGGTCCAGGTCGTCCGCGGGGACCGGGGTGCCGTAGGCCGGGGCGACGGGGACGACGCCGGACCAGTACGGGAGGCCGAGGTCCTGGGGGTCGTCGTTCGGGCCGCCCGTGCGGATCTTGGCGGAGACCTCCCGCAGATCCAGCCGGACGACGGCGGTGGCGGCCAGCTCCTTGCCGTCGGCGGGCCGCGAGTCCTTCGAGCGCCCCGGCACCGCCTGGTCCACGATCGCGTCCAGGGCGACGCGCCGCTCCTCCGGGTCGGTCACGGTGTACGCGGTGCCGTGGACGACCACCGAGCGGTAGTTGAGCGAGTGGTGGAAGGCCGAACGGGCCAGCACCAGGCCGTCGACATGGGTCACCGTCAGGCATACGGGCAGCCCCTCGTCGCCGCTCCCGGCCGTCCGCAGTGGCCGCGAGCCGGTCGAGCCGTGCACGTACAGCCGCTCGCCGACCCGTCCGAAGAGCGTCGGCAGCACGACCGGCGCGCCGTCACGCACGAAGCCGAGGTGGCAGAGGTAGGCGCCGTCGAGTATCGAGTGCACCGTCTCCCGGTCGTACGCGGCGCGCTCCCGCGACCGGGTGGGGACGGTCCGGTCCGTCGGCTCATAGCCGGATGAGGCGTCCGGGGACGTGGTCTGCTGGGAAGCGGTCTCCGGCATTGCGTACTCCATTGCACTAGTGCATACTGTTGTTTGTGCTAGGAGAGTATCGGATCAGTGGACGGCGTGCACAGGAAATTGCCGCCAGCGTCGAGCGTGGGGTCGGTTCGGGCGAGCTGCCGCCCGGGCATGTGCTGCCCCCCATGCGGGAGCTGGCGGCCCAACTGGAGGTGAATCCGAACACCGTCGCGGCGGCCTACCGCACCCTGCGCGAGCGCGGGGTGATCGAGACCGCCGGGCGCCGGGGCAGCCGGATCAGGCCGCGCCCCGCGAGCACCGCGCGCGGTTCGATGCGGGTCGAGGCGCCCCCCGGGGTGCGGGACCTGGGTGACGGCAGCCCCGATCCGGCGCTGCTGCCGCGGCTGGGCGATGCGTTCGCGTCCGTCGCCAAGGCGTATGACCGCGAGCCCGGGCTGTACGGGCAGGCGGCCGTGGACCCGGAGTTCGCCGCACTCGCGCGCGCCGCGATGGACGCGGACGGGGTGCCGGCCGGACCGGTGGCCGCCACCTCCGGCTCGCTGGACGCGATCGAGCGGGTGCTCTCCGCCCACCTCAGGCCCGGCGACCAGGTCGCCGTCGAGGACCCCGGCTGGGGCGGGCTCCTGGACCTGGTCCCGGCACTCGGCATGCGGCCCGTGCCGATGGCGCTGGACGACGACGGGCCGTTGCCGGACGCACTCGAAGCGGCGCTCCGGGCGGGCGCGCGGGCCGTCGTGATCACGGACCGGGCGCAGAACCCGACGGGGGCCACGGTCTCCCAGGACCGGGCGGGGCGGCTGCGGGCGGTCCTCGCCCGGCACCCGGACGTCCTGCTCATCGAGGACGACCACGGCCACGCCATCGTGGACCAGCCGCTGTACCCGCTGGCCGGGTCCACGGGCCGGTGGGCGTTCGTCCGCTCGGTGGCCAAGGCGTACGGGCCGGACCTGCGGGTCGCGGTGCTGACCGGGGACGCGGTCACGGTCGACCGGGTGGCCGGCCGGCAGCGGCTCGGGCCCGGCTGGGTCAGCCGGCTGCTGCAACGGACCGTGGTGCACCTGTGGAGCACCGGCGCCGTGGACGCGCGCGAGGTGGCCCGCTCCTACGCCCGCCGCCGGGACGCCCTCGTCCGGGCGCTGGCGGAGCGCGGTGTGGAGGCGTACGGCCGCAGCGGGATGAACGTGTGGGTGCCGGTGAGCGACGAGACGGGCGCGGTGGCCCGGCTGTTGCAGGCGGGCTGGGCGGTGGCGCCCGGAGCCCGGTTCCGTATCGCCGCACCCCAGGCGGTCCGGATCACCGTCTCCCCGCTCACCGACGCCGACCTCGGGCCGCTGGCCGACGCGGTGGCGCAGGCGGCGGGACCGGCGCGGCCGCTGAGTTACGGGTGACGTCGCGGCGATGCGGGTGAGGCCCCGGGGTTTACGGGTGACGCCCCGGCCCCCTCAGGCGCGCCGTCTGCTCTGGGTGAGCGCGGCCCCGGCCAGGACGATGAGGGCGCCGACGGGGGTGTTCCAGCTCAGCCGCTCGCCGAGCACGGCCACGCCGGCCGTCGTGGCGATGACCGGGATGAAGTAGGTGACCATCTGCGCGGTCGTCGGCCCGACCTCGTTGACCAGGCCGTACTGGAGCAGCACCGCAAGGCCCGTGCCCAGCGCCCCGAGCGCGACGACGGCCAGGGTGGGCACGACCGGGAAGCCGCCCGGGACGGTGGTGAACAGCGGGGTGACGACCGCGAGTTGCACGGTGCCCAGGAAGAGCTGGCTGCCGGTGAGCGCGAGAGTCGACGCGTCGCTGCCGGCCAGCGTCCGGCGCACGTAGATCCAGCCCACCGGGTAGCTCAGCGAGGCCAGGAGCGCCATGGCGGTGCCGCTGAAGTCCAGCCCGGAGAAGCCCTGCCAGGCGCCGAGCACCGTCAGCACGCCGAGGAAGCCGAGGCCGAGACCGGCGACGCGGCGGCGGGTGGGCCGGTCCTCCGAGAGGGCGACGAGCGACAGCGCCATGCCCCAGAGCGGCGAGGTCGCGTTGCAGATGCCCGCCAGCGTGGACGGGATGGACAGCTCGGCGTACGCGAACAGGGAGAACGGCAGGGCGTTGAGGAAGAACGCCGCCACCGCCAGATGGCCCCAGGTCCTGGCCGAGCGCGGCAGCCGCTCCCGCTTCACCGCCATCACCACCGCAAGGACCGCGGTGCCCGACAGGAGCCGCCCCAGGGTCACCTGGAACGGGGCGTACGCATCGGTCCCCACCTTGATCAGGAGGAAGCTGAAGCCCCAGATCAGCGAGAGCGCCGCGAAACGCAGCCGCCAGTCCAGGGCCGGGCGGCGGGCGGGGGCGGGCGAGGGCCCGGGGAGTACGGCGGGGGCCGGCTCGGGGGTGGCTCTCGGGGCGGTCGGGGCGCTCATGGTGACAACGATCGCCGCCTCCACCTCGTAGCACAAGTGAGATTTTGTGCGCTGCTTCACGTAGCATCGCTTACATGTTGAACCTGGAGCGCCTCCGCACCCTGGACGCCCTGGCCAGGCTCGGTTCGGTCAGCGGCGCCGCCGAAGGGCTGCACGTCACGACGTCGGCCGTCTCGCAGCAGATGGCGAAGCTGGAGCGCGAGGTCGGCCAGCGGCTCCTGGCCAGGAACGGGCGCGGGGTGCGGCTCACCGACGCGGGCCGGCTGCTCGCCGACCACGCGGCCCGCATCCTCTCGCAGGTCGAGCTGGCCCAGTCCGACATCGAGGCCCAGCGCGGCGAGGTCGTGGGGGAGATCCGGCTCGGCGCGTTCCCCACGGCCGCGCGCGGCCTCTTCCCCGCCACGCTGCTCGCCCTCCGCGCCGGCCACCCCGAACTGCGCGTGCGCACCCTGGAACTGGAGCCGGAGGCCGGTATCCGGGCGGTGCTCCGGGGCGACATCGATCTCGCCGTGGTCCTGGACTGGAGCAACAAGCGGCTCCCGGTGCCCGGCGGGCTGACCCGGGCGGAACTGCTGGACGACGCCCCGGACATCGCCATGCCGGCGGACCACCCGCTCGCCGGCCGGTCCGAAGTGGACCTGGAGGACTTCGCGGACGACGACTGGGTGTCCTGGCCCGAGGGCGAATTCTGCTACGACTGGCTGATGTTCACGCTGCGCTCCAAGGGCATCGAACCGCGCATCGCCCACCTCGCGGGCGAGCACCACACCCAACTCGCGCTCATCGCCGCCGGGATGGGCGTGTGCGTGGCGCCGCGCCTCGGGCGGGGGCCGGTGCCCGACGGGGTGCGGCTGCTGCCGGTGCGCCAGCGGATGCGCCGCCATGTCCACGCGGTGTGGCGGACGGACGCGGACCGGCGCCCCTCGGTCCGCGCGGCGGTCGCGGCGCTGCGCGAGGCGGGGCGGGACCTGGACGACCCCATGGGGGAGCGACCCTAGGGCGTGTGTCCGCGAAGTCCCGCCCGCCCGTCAGCCCCCCAACGACCTCCGCAGGAAGTCCCGTTCCAGGCGCAGCAGCCCGCTCGCCGTGTGGTCCCGGCCCACCAGGTGACCGGCCCCGGACAGCGGCAGCACCGTGTGCGGGCGGCCCGCGGCGAGCAGGGCCGACGAGAGGCGCAGCGTGTGCGCCACGGTGACGTTGTCGTCGCCGAGTCCGTGCACCAGCATCAGCGGCCGGGTCAGCGACGCGGCCTCCGCAAGCAGCGAATTGCGGTCGTAGTTGTCCGGCAGCACGTCCGGGTGGCCGAGGAACCGCTCCTCCCAGTGGGTGTCGTAGAGCCGCCGGTCCGCCGGCGCCGCGCCCGCCACCGCCGCGTGGAAGACCTCCGGATGCCGGAGCACCGCCGCTGCCGCCAGGTATCCGCTGAACGACCAGCCGCGCATCGCCACCCGGCTCAGGTCCAGTTCGGGGCGAGCGGCGGCCACCGTGCGCAGGGCGTCGATCTGGTCCTCCAGCACGGCCGTCAGCCGGTCGCCGTGCACCGACTTCTCCCACGCCTCGCCGCGCCCCGGCGTCCCCCGCCCGTCCGTGACGAGGACCGCGAACCCCTGCTCCGCGAACCACTGGGCCACCGCCGTCCACCACGTCCGCACCTTCAGCACGACCTGCATGCCGTGACCGGCGTACGGGCTCAGCAGCACCGGCAGCGGTCCGTCGCCCGGGGCGTGCCAGGACGGCAGGTAGAGGCGGCTGCGCAGCTCGCGCGCCCCCAGGCTCAGGGCCAGGGGGCGCGGAATGACGAGCGGCTCCTCGGCCAGGACGGCGATCCGGCCCGCCTCCGCGCCGTCCCGGAGCACGCTCACCGTATGGCCGTCCGGCGTCCGGCTGTCGAGGACCACCACCGGGCCCCCGACGGCGGCGGTGTGCACACCGGGCACGCCGGACACCCGGGCCAGGCCGCCCCCGGCCGAGTCGTACGACCAGACGTGGACCTCCGTGGGTTCGTCGCCGCCCGTGAAGTACACCCGTCCGTCCGCCGCCCCGAGCACCTCGCGCACCTCCAGGCCCGGGGGCGTCCGAGCCCCGCCGATGTCCAGGCCCTGGGTGTCGCCGCCGGGATGCGCGGGTACGACGAGTGCCCCGGACGGCAGGCGCAGCGGGGTGCCCGGGCGCAGGGCCACCCAGGCCGGGTCGTGGGCGCGGTGCAGGGTCCTGGTGTCCCCGGTCGCCTCGTCCACCGCCAGCACGTGCAGGGAGCGCTGGTCCCGGGTCTGTACGGAGACCAGGGGCCCCCGGTCGTCCCAGCCCGCCGCCACCACGTACTCGAACGCCCGGTCCGTCCAGGCGGCTTCGGGGTGCCCGTCGCCCGCTGCTTCGGGGAGCCGGACGGCGGTGCGCGCGCCGGAGAGCCGCACGAGGTGCAGCGAGACCTTCGCGTTGGGGGTCCCGGCGGCCGGGTACGCCAGCTCGCGGGGCGGGCGCTCGGGGTGCGCGGGGTCGGTGAGGTAGCGGCGCCGGACGCCGGAGGTGTCGGTGCGGGCGACCAGGAGGGCGTCGCCGCGCGGGGACCACCAGGAGCCGCGCGTACGGCCGATGGACTCCTGCGACACGTAGTCGGACAGGCCGTACGTGATGTGCTCCCCGTCCGGTCCGGCGAGCGCGCGGTCGTCGGTGCCGTCCGCGCGTACCGTACGCAGCGCGCCGCCGGAGACGTACGCGATCAGCGAGCCGTCCGGGGAGGGGCGGGGGTCGACGGCGGGGCCGGCCGTGGGCAGGCGGCGGGGCGCGGAGCCGTCGGTGGGGACGAGCCAGAGGGTGCCCGCGAGGGCGAGGACCGCCAGGCGTACCGAGGCGTCGGTGGCGTACGAGACCACGCCGGACGAGGTCTCGTGGGCGCGTTCGCGCCGGGCCCGTTCCTCCGGCGGGACCTCGCCGGGGGCCTCCTCCGTGAAGCCTGGTCCGAGGGGGTCGGCGAGCATCCGCTCCGCGCCGTTCTCGTACAGCCAGAGCCGGCTCACCGGGTCGGTGCCCGAGGTGCCCCGGACGAACAGGATCCGCTCGCCGTCGGGGGAGACGGTGAACTGCCGTGGCACGCCCAGCGAGAAGCGCCGGGTGCGGGCGAACTGGTCGGGGAACGGGTCGGCGGGCGAGTGGGAGGGGGCTGTCATCTCGACACCATGACAGGTGGGCGGCGCGGAAGCCGTCCGGGGCCCGTTCACGGCGAACGGGCCCCGGACCGGGGATCAGTGCGTGGGAGCCGCGGCGGGCTGGGCCGCCGCCGTCTCCACCGCCAGGCGCTCCATGCCGCTCTGGGTGCGCAGCGGCTTCTCCTTGATGAAGAGCACCGCGACGAGCGCCAGGAACGCGAAGGGGGCGCCGATCAGGAAGACGTCGGCGGTGGCGACGCCGTACGCGTTCTCCACGATGACGCGCGCCGGCTCCGGCAGCTTGCTGAGTTCGGGGACACCGCCGCCGGTGCCCCCGGCCGCCCCGCCGAAGCCCTTCTCCAGCTCCTCGGCCACCCGGTGGCCGAGGACCGCGCCGAGCGCGCTCGTACCGATGGCGCCGCCGAGGCTGCGGAAGAACGACAGGACCGAGGTGGCCGCGCCGAGTTCGGAGGCGGGCACGTCGTTCTGGGCGGCCAGCACGAGGTTCTGCATCAGCATGCCGACACCGACGCCGAGGACCACCATGTAGACGCTGAGCAGGCCGAACGAGGAGTCGGCGCCGATCGTGGAGAGCAGCCCCATGCCCGCGGTCATGATGACGCCGCCCGCGATGAGGAAGCCCTTCCACTTGCCCCGGGAGGAGATGATCTGGCCGGCGACGGTCGTGGAGACCATCAGTCCGAGGATCATCGGCAGGCTCATCAGGCCCGCGATCGTCGGGGACTTGCCCAGCGAGATCTGGAAGTACTGCGAGAGGAACACCGTGCCGCCGAACATGGCGACACCGACCAGCAGGCTCGCCACGGTCGTCAGCGCGACCGTGCGGTTGCGGAAGATGGCCAGCGGGATGATCGGCTCCGCCACCCGGGACTCGACCCACACCGCGGTGGCCAGCAGGACCACGCCGGCGGAGACGAGCGCGGCGGTCTGCCAGGACGCCCAGTCGAAGCGGTTGCCCGCGAGGGTCACCCACAGCAGCAGCGAGCTGACCCCGCTCATGATGAGGACGGCGCCGACGTAGTCGATCCTCACCTCGCGGCGGATCGTGGGCAGCTTCAGGGTCAGCTGGAGCAGCACGATCGCCAGCAGCGCGAACGGCACACCGATGAAGAAGCACCAGCGCCAGCCCAGCCAGGAGGTGTCCACGAGGACCCCGCCGATCAGCGGACCGGCGACCGTGCCGACGGCGAAGACGGCACCGAAGACGCCGGAGTAGCGGCCGAGTTCGCGCGGCGGGATGATCGCCGCCATCACGACCTGGGCGAGTGCGGTGAGACCGCCGGCGCCGATGCCCTGCACGACGCGGCTGACGATGAGCAGTCCGATGCTGTGCGAGAAGCCCGCGACGAGCGAGCCGACGACGAACATCGACAGCGAGAGCTGGATGAGCAGCTTCTTGTCGTACAGATCGGAGAGCTTGCCCCAGATCGGTACGGTCGCCGTCATGGCGAGCAGTTCGGCCGTGACGACCCAGGTGTACGAGGACTGGGTGCCGTGCAGGTCGGCGATGATCCGGGGCAGGGCGTTGGAGACGACCGTCGAGGCCAGGATGGCGACGAACATGCCGGCCATCAGGCCCGACATGGCCTGGAGTATCTGGCGGCGCGTCATGCCTGACGCGGCCCCCTCGGTCGGACCGGCGGCGCCGGTTTCGGGTGTGACGGCAGCGGTCATCGGCTGACGTTCCTCATTCTCTGGTGACTGGCTCCGCGCCCAGTGGTGCGGGCGCGGAGGGTGGTGCGGTGGGCGGCTCAGCCCTTCAGGCCGGCGGCCAGCGAGGCGAACGCCTCGCGGTACAGGCTCTGGAAGGTACGGGTACGGCCCGTGGCCACCCAGACCTCGACGGCGGCCCGCACGGCGGCGACGGCCACGTGCGCGAGGAGCCGGGGATACAGGTCGGTCTCGGGGTCCTGGCCGAGGCGTTCGGCGACGACGGCGACCATGGCGGTCTCGTCGGCGCCCCGGGCGGCCAGGAAGTTGGGGAGCAGGGCCGGGCTCTTCCTCAGCACCTCCAGCTGGAGCTCCCAGCGCTCGTGGTCCTCCTCGATGGAGGCGAGCTCCTGGGCGATGGCCTCGCTGAGGGCGTCGAGCGCGGTGAGGTGCTCGGGGGCGTTGAGCACGGCCCGGCGGGTCCGCTCGGCGGTCTCCTGGACGGGGCGCGTGATCGCGTCCTCCAGGCACGGGAAGTAGTTGAAGAACGTGCGCACGGAGACCCCGACGGCGTCCGTGACCGCTTCCACGGTCACCTGCTCGAAGCCGCGGTCCGCGGCCATGCGCAGGGCCGCGCCCGCCAGGGCGTCACGCGTGGCGCGCTTCTTGCGTTCACGCAGCCCCAGGGGCGGGTCGTCGCTCATGAAGGTGCATGCTATGCAATTTTGCAGGCTGGGCAAAATTTTAACCGGGGGGTACGGGGCGTACAGGTGGCGGCGCGGGCGCGTAAATCGGTGTCCGGTGAGTGGATCTTGGTGATAGGCAGTCCCGGTGACCACACCCCATGACTTCACCGGCCTGCTGCGGCTCATCGATGAGCGGTCCGCGGCCTTCCGCGCCGCGATAGCCTCCGCGCCCGGCTTCGACGCGCTCGTGCCGGGCTGCCCCGGCTGGAATCTGTACGACCTCGCCCAGCACCTGGGCGGCGGTGACCGCTACTGGGCCGACATCGTCAAGGCGGGCCCCGCCGCCGCCCCGCCCGCCGAGGCTCTGGCCGCGCGCGCCGCCCTCGTCGCGCCGCGCGATCCGGAAGCGCTGGTGGCCTGGCTCGCCGAGTCCACGGGACTGCTGCTCGACACCCTCCGGGACGCGGGTCCGGAGCGCGGCTGCTGGACCTGGTGGCCGGCGGCCCGGACGCCCTCGAACGCCTGGGGCGTCGCCCGCCACCGGGTGCAGGAGAGCGCGGTGCACACCTACGACGCCCAGTGCGCCCTGGGCGCGCCGGAGCCGCTGCCGGAGGAGGTGGCGCTCGACGGTGTCGAGGAGTTCCTGTTCACCTGCGTCGCGACGCCGAGCCCCTGGCCGCACGCGCCGGCCGCCTTCGACTTCCACGCCTCCGAGGGCCGCTCCTGGCGCCTCGTGGTCGACGCCGACGGCGCCCGCTCCGACCGCGTCCCCGCGCCCACCGCCGAGGGCACCGGCACGGCCGGGGTGGCTGCCCGGGGCCCGGCCGGTGACCTGGTCCTCTATCTGTACGACCGGATCCCGGTGGAGGCCCTGCGGATCGACGGGGACGGGAAGCTGTTCGACCTGCTCCGGGACTGGGAGCCGGAGGCGTAGGGGCCGGCGCCTCGGCTCAGCCGGGCTGTCCGGGGAGCGTCGGGAGGATCTTCTCCACGATGCCGAGGATGACGTCGTCCTCCGGCAGGACCGCCCCGGACTTGCTCCACACCGTGAAGTCGAAGGTGCCGCCCGGGTCCTTGCGGTCGAGGGCCACGGTCAGCGTCCTCGCCAGGGGGCCCTCCGTGGCGGTGCTGCTGGATCCCTCGCCCCCGATGCGGAACTGCATGAGGTGGTCCGAGGTGAAGACCGCGGGCCGGCCGAGGACCTTGTCCTGCTTGTGGTCCAGGGTCTGGGGCGCCAGCACCTTCGCGTACAGGGCGATCGTCATGTGGTTGTACGTGGCCGAGAACTCCACGGTGTACGTGTCGAACTGGACCCGGGCCTCCGGCTCGGCGACCTTGTCGGCGGTCAGCGACGCGGTGCCGCTGTTGCCGTACGCCACCAGCGGCGTTTCACCGGGGGTGCCGAGGAGGTCCGCCAGGTCGGAGCGGTTGAGCGCCTTGCACAGGTCGTCGCCGGTCACCGCCCCCGGCGTCAGGCCGTACGCCTTCGGCAGCTTCTTCCCGGCGGCGTGGTCCGAGCAGGTGGCGGGCTTCCGGGAGGTGGCGGTGGCGTCCCCCGTGACGCGGGGAGCCAGCCACACCGCGCCCACGAGGGCCCCGACCAGGGCCAGGGCCACGAAGACCTGCGCCGCGGCGTTGGGCTCCTTCTTCTGCGGCGCCGGAGCCGGGGCCGGCGCAAGGCCGGCCGGCGGTCCCGTCTGCGCCGCCGGGGCGGCCGCCACCGTGCTCCGGCGGGCGCGCCAGGCGTGGCGCACCGTATGGATGCGGAACGCGGTGACGGCGAGGAGCGCCACGCCGCCACCGGCCATGAGCCAGTAGGACTCGTACACGGCGCGGACCGTGATGCCCACGCCGAAGAGGGAGCCGCCCAGGATGAGCAGGGGTTCGCGTACCCAGAAGGGCAGAACGCGGAGTATGAGACCGAGCATCCGGTGATCTCAGCAGAGCGTGATCATCTGCGCAATCGACTTCCGGGAATGGCTGGTGCCGCGGACCGGCGGCACCAGCCATTCCCCGCGGGTCAGGCGCCCGCCCTCCGCTTGTTCCACACGTCGAAGCCGACCGCCGCGAGCAGCACCAGGCCCTTGATGACCTGCTGCCAGTCGGTGCCGACCCCCACCAGGTTCATCCCGTTGTTGAGCACACCGAGGACCAGGCCGCCGATGATGGCGCCCAGCACGGTGCCCACCCCGCCGCTCATCGACGCGCCGCCGATGAACGCGGCGGCGATGGCCTCCAGTTCGAAGTTCACCCCCGCCTTCGGCGAGGCCGCGTTGAAGCGCGCCGCGAAGACGAGCCCGGCCAGCGCCGCGAGCATCCCCATGTTGAGGAAGACCGCGAAGGTCACCTTGCGGTCCTTGACCCCGGACAGCTTCGCGGCGGGCAGGTTGCCGCCGATCGCGTACACATGGCGGCCGATGACCGCGTTGCGCATCACGTAACCGAAGCCGACCAGCAGCGCGGCCAGGATCAGCAGCACCACCGGCGCGCCCTTGTAGCTCGCCAGCAGCAGGGTCGTGACCAGCACGGCGGCGACCAGCGCCGTCACCTTCAGGGCGAACAGGCCCACCGGCAGGGTCTCCAGCGTGAACTCGCGCTGCCGCCGGCGGTCCCGCAGCTCCTGGAACACCACGTACGCCGCAAGACCCAGGCCCAGCAGCAGGGTGATGTTGTGGTAGTTCGTCTCCGGTCCCACCTCGGGCAGGAAGCCGTTGGCGACCCGCTGCATGCCCTCCGGGAACGGGCCGAGCGTCTGGCCCTTGAGGAAGATCTCCGTCAGCCCCCGGAACAGCAGCATGCCCGCGAGCGTCACGATGAACGACGGGATACCGACGTACGCGATGAAGAAGCCCTGGAGCGCTCCCGCGACGGCCCCGAGCAGCAGGGTGAGGATCACGGCGACCGGCCAGGCCACATGGTGCTCGACCATGAGCACCGCCCCGACACCTCCGACCAGCGCCATCAGGGAACCCACCGACAGGTCGATGTGCCCCGAGATGATGACGATCATCATGCCGATGGCCAGGATCAGGATGTAGCTGTTCTGGAGCACCAGATTGGAGACGTTGCGCGGCAGCAGCAGGTCGCCTCCCGTCCAGATCTGGAACAGGAGCACGATCAGACCGAGCGCGAAGAGCATGCCGTACTGGCGCATGTTCCGCCGCACGCCGTCCAGGAGGATCCGGACGACCGGGACTCCCGCCGGCGGTGACCCGCCCTGGCCCGGGGGCGGGGTGGCCTTCATGTGGGTGCTGACGTCGGTGCTCATGCCTGGTGTCCTTCGGGTGGTACGGGGGTGGTGTCCTGGGTCATGTGCCGCATCAGCACTTCCTGGGTGGCGTCCGCGCGGGCGACCTCGCCGGTCAGCCGGCCGGCGGCCATGGTGTACACGCGGTCGCACATGCCGAGCAGTTCGGGCAGCTCGGAGGAGATGAAGAGGACCGCCTTGCCCTCGGCGGCGAGCCGGTCGATCACCGTGTAGATCTCGAACTTGGCGCCCACGTCCACACCGCGCGTGGGCTCGTCCAGGACGAGGACGTCCGGACCGGTGAGGATCCACTTGCTGAGGACGACCTTCTGCTGGTTGCCGCCGGAGAGCCGGCCGACCGGTTCGAGGACGTTCGGCGTCTTGATGTTCATGCTCCGCCGGTACCGCTCGGCCACCTTGCGCTCCTCGTGGCCGTCCACCACACCGCGCCGGGCGAGGGTGCCCAGTGAGGCCAGCGAGATGTTGCGGCCCACCGAGTCCCCGAGGTCGAGACCGTAGTGCTTGCGGTCCTCGGTGACGTACGCGATGCCGTGGGCGACCGCCTCGGGCACCGTACGGGTACGCACCTCGCGGCCGTCCCTGAGGACGGAGCCCCGTTCGTAATGCCCGTACGAGCGGCCGAAGACGCTCATCGCGAGCTCGGTCCGGCCGGCGCCCATCAGCCCGGCGATGCCCACGATCTCGCCGCGCCGGACCTGGAGCGAGACCCCGTCGACCACCTTGCGGGTGCGGTCGAGCGGATGGCGCACCGTCCAGTCCCGGACCTCCAGGGCGGGCCGGGCGTCGGTCTCGCCGGTGTACGGGGTGCGGTCGGGGAAGCGGCTGTCGAGGTCCCGGCCCACCATGCCGCGGATGATGCGTTCCTCGGTGGTGGCCGGGTCGTTGACGTCCAGGGTCTCGATGGACCGCCCGTCGCGCAGGATGGTGACCGAGTCGGCGATCCGGGCGATCTCGTTCAGCTTGTGCGAGATGATGATCGAGGTGATGCCCTGGTCCTTCAGCTCCCGCATCAGCCGCAGCAGCTTCGCGCTGTCCTCGTCGTTGAGCGCGGCGGTGGGCTCGTCCAGGATCAGCAGCCGGACGTCCTTCGCCAGCGCCTTCGCGATCTCCACCAACTGCTGCTTGCCGACACCGATATCGGCGACCCGGGTCTCCGGATGGTCGTCCAGGCCGACCCGCTTGAGCAGCGCGGACGCCCGGCGCAGCGACTCGCGCCAGTCGATGATCCCGCGCCGGGCCGGTTCGTTGCCCAGGAAGACGTTCTCGGCGATCGACAGGTGCGGGACGAGCGCCAGTTCCTGGTGGATGATGACGATCCCGCGCTGCTCGCTGGCCCGGATGTCCTTGAAGCGGCACGGTTCGCCGTCGAAGAGGATCTCGCCCTCGTACGAGCCGTGCGGGTGGACGCCGGAGAGCACCTTCATGAGCGTCGACTTGCCGGCACCGTTCTCCCCGCACAGGGCGTGCACCTCGCCGCGCCGCACGGACAGGGTCACCTCGGAGAGCGCCCGGACACCGGGGAACGTCTTGACGATGGACCGCATGTCGAGGACCGCGCCGGGCGCGGCGGGGGAATCGGGCGCGGCGGTCACCCGAGGTCCTCGGCGTCGATGTAGCCGGAGTCGACCAGGACCTTCCGGTAGTTCGACTTGTCGACGCTGACCGGGTCGAGCAGGAAGGCGGGCACGACCTTCTTGCCGTTGTTGTAGGTCGATTCGTCGTTGACCTCGGGCTTCTTGCCGTTGAGGACCGCGGTCACCATGTCCGCCGCGACCTGGGCCAGGGCGCGGGTGTCCTTGTAGACGGTCTGGGTCTGCTGGCCCGCGATGATCGACTTCACGGAGGCGAGCTCCGCGTCCTGACCGGTGACGACCGGGAGCGGCTTGGCCTTGCTCCCGTAGTCGTCGGACTTCAGGGCCGACAGGATGCCGATGGAGATGCCGTCGTACGGGGAGAGCACGGCGTCCACGTGTGCGGTGGAGTACGCGGAGGTCAGCAGGTCGTCCATGCGCTTCTGCGCGGTGCCGCCGTCCCAGCGCAGCGTGGTGACCTGGTTGAGCCGGGTCTGCTTGGAGCGCACGACCAGCTGCTTCTTGTCGAAGTAGGGCTTCAGCACCTTCATGGCGCCGTCGAAGAAGTACTTGGTGTTGTTGTCGTCGTTGGACCCGGCGAACAGCTCGATGTTGAACGGGCCCTTCTTCGCGCCGTCCTTCAGCCCGAGCTTGTCGACGATGTACGTGGCCTGGAGCTCGCCGACCTTCTCGTTGTCGAAGGAGGCGTAGTAGTCGACGTGCGGGGAGCCCAGGATGAGCCGGTCGTACGAGATCACGGGGATGTCGGCGTCCGCGGCCTGCTGGAGGACGTTGGACAGGGCCTCGCCGTTGATGGCGGCCACGACCAGCGCGTCCACGCCCTGCGTGATCATGTTCTCGATCTGGGCGACCTGCTGGTCGGGGTCGTCCTCCCCGTACTGGAGCGTGGTCGCGAATCCGGCCTTCTTCAGGCTCGTGGTCATGTTCTTGCCGTCGGCGATCCACCGCTCGGAGGACTTGGTGGGCATGGCGATGCCGATGGTGAGGTCCTTCTTGTCCTTCCCCTCCTGGCTGCCCCCCTCACTGTTCTGTCCGCAGGCGGTGAGGAGCAGGGCGCAACCGGTGGTCACCGCCACGAGGGCGGACGCGGCTCGGAAGTTCTTCATGGGCATTACCTGACAATCCCGTCGTGGCGGCGGCCTTGGTGGAGCTCGATTGTTAGCGCTCGCATCAACGCCGTGCAAGGGGCCTCGACGTCTTTTCTTACGCCGGCGCACGGCCGTAACCGGAGGAAACGGAGGTAATGGTGGCGCATCCCGCAGGTTCGACCTGTTGATCGCGCTACGCGCGGAGTCGGGTGTCGTCGCCGGGCCGGCCGGGAACGACGAAAGTGCACGCAACCCTTGCCCTCACAGATTGTTAGCGCTAACAATCAATGGGGGCCGTTGTCGCCCCGCTCACCCCTGACGAGAGAGACCGCATCGTGACGCCACACGCCTCTTCCGGCCCCGTCGAACGTCACCACCCCGACGCCTGCACGGTCGGGGTGGACTTCGGCACCCTGTCCGGGCGCGCCGTGGTGGTCAGGGTCCGCGACGGCGCCGAACTCGGCTCGGCGGTCCACGACTACCGCCACGCCGTCATCGAGGACCGCCTCCCGCTCACCGGCGCACCGCTGCCCCCCGACTGGGCGTTGCAGCACCCCGAGGACTGGCTCGACGTACTCCGCACCGCGGTCCCGGCGGCGGTCGAGGCCGCCGGGGTCGACCCCGCCCGCGTCATCGGCATCGCCACCGACTTCACCGCCTGCACGGTCCTGCCGGCCACCGCGGCGGGCGTCCCGCTCGCCCTGCTCCCCGAATGGTCCGACCGCCCGCACGCCTGGCCGAAGCTGTGGAAGCACCACGCCGCGCAGGAGCAGGCCGACCGCATCAACGCCCTCGCGCATGCCCGGGGCGAGACGTGGATCAGCCGGTACGGGGGCCGGATCTCCTCCGAGTGGCAGTTCGCCAAGGCCCTCCAGGTGCTGGAGGAGGACCCCGCGGTCTACGCCGCCTGCGCGCGCTGGATCGAGGCGGCCGACTGGATCGTCTGGCAGCTCACCGGCACCGAATCACGTAACACCTGCACCGCCGGCTACAAGGGCATCCACCAGGACGGGGCCTACCCTTCGCCCGCCTTCCTCGGCCAACTCCACCCGGACTTCGCGGACTTCCCCGCCACCCGCCTCGACCACCCGCTCGCGCCCCTGGGCTCCCGCGTCGGCGGGCTGAGCGGCCACGCCGCCGGGTGGACCGGCCTGCCCGAGGGCATCGCCGTGGCCGCGGGCAACGTCGACGCGCATGTGGCGGCCCCCGCCGCCGGAGCCGTCGAGAACGGGCGGCTGCTCGCCATCATGGGCACCTCCACCTGCCACGTACTCAACGGTGCCACCCTCGCCGACGTCCCCGGCATCTGCGGGGTGGTCGAGGGCGGCATCGTGGCGGGCGCCTACGGCTACGAGGCCGGCCAGAGCGCGGTCGGCGACATCTTCGCCTGGTGGCTCCGGCAAGGCGTACCGGACGACTACCGCACCGAGGCCAGGGACGCCGGCGAGGACCTGCACCAGCTCCTGACCCGCAAGGCCGCCGGGCAGCCGGTCGGGGCGCACGGCCTGGTCGCCCTGGACTGGATGAACGGCAACCGCTCCACCCTGGTCGACCACCACCTCTCCGGGGTCGTCGCGGGGCTCACCCTCGACACCCGCCCCGAGGACGTCTACCTCGCCCTCCTCGAATCCACCGCGTACGGAACCCGGGTGATCGTGGAGGCGTTCGAGGCCGGCGGAATTCCCGTCGAGGAGTTCATCGTCACCGGCGGCCTCAGGAAGAACGCCCTCCTCATGCAGATCCACGCCGACGTCCTGCGCCGCCCCGTCTCCCTCGGCACCTCCGAGCAGGGGCCCGCCCTCGGCTCCGCCATCCACGCCGCCGTCGCCGCGGGCGCCCACCCGGACGTCCGGACCGCCGCCGCCGCGATGGGGAGCGTCCAGCGGCACGCGTACACCCCGGACCCCGGGCGGGCGGACGCCTACGACGCGCTGTTCCGGGAATACCGCGCCCTGCACGACCACTTCGGCACCGGAGCCGACCTCCTCCTGCACCGCCTGCGCCGCATCCGCAACGCCGCGCGCACCACCACCACGGGCTGACCGGCGCAACACCCCTCAGGCCCGGACCTCTCTTCCCCGCACAACCGAGGAGCACACCCGACATGACGCCCGCCCAGCCCGACCGCGAGATCTGGTTTCTCACCGGCAGCCAGGCCCTCTACGGCGACGAGACCCTGGCCCAGGTCGCCGACCAGTCACGCGTCATCCGCGACACCCTCGCGGACCAGCCGCAGATGACGGTGCGCGTGGTCTGGAAGCCCGTCCTCACCGACGCGGCCGCCATCCGCAGGGTCTGCCTCGACGCGAACGCCGACGACCGGTGCATCGGCCTCATCGCCTGGATGCACACCTTCTCCCCGGCCAAGATGTGGATCGCCGGCCTCGACGCGCTCAGCAAACCGCTGCTCCACCTGCACACCCAGGCCAACCGCCAACTGCCCTGGTCCACCATCGACATGGACTTCATGAACCTGAACCAGGCCGCCCACGGCGACCGCGAGTTCGGCTTCGTGCAGACCCGCCTCGGCGTCCCCCGCAAGACCGTCGCCGGCCATGTCACCACCCCCGAGGTGGTCGACCGCATCGCCGGCTGGGCGCGCGCCGCCGTGGGCCGCGCCGAACTCGCCGGCCTCAAGCTCGCCCGGTTCGGCGACAACATGCGCGACGTCGCCGTCACCGAGGGCGACAAGGTCGAGGCCCAGCTGCGGTTCGGCGTCTCGGTCAACACCTACGGCGTCAACGACCTGGTCACCGCCGTCGACGCCGCCGACGAGGACACCGTCACCGCGCTCGTCAAGGAGTACCAGGACCTCTACGCCCTCGCCCCCGAGCTGCGGCCGGGCGGCGAGCGCCACGACTCCCTGCGCTACGCCGCCCGCATCGAGGCCGGACTGCGCGCCTTCCTCACCGAGGGCGGGTTCCGCGCCTTCACCACGAACTTCGAGGACCTGGGCGGCCTGCGGCAGCTGCCGGGGCTCGCCGTCCAGCGCCTGATGGCCGACGGCTACGGCTTCGGCGGGGAGGGCGACTGGAAGACCTCCGTCCTGCTGCGCACGCTCAAGGCCATGGCGCACGGGCTGCCCGGCGGCACGTCGTTCATGGAGGACTACACCTACGACCTCACGCCCGGCCAGGAGCTCATCCTCGGCGCCCACATGCTGGAGGTCTGCCCCTCGCTCACCACGGCGACCCCCAGCTGCGAGATCCACCCGCTCTCCATCGGCGGCCGGGAGGACCCGGTCCGGCTGGTCTTCGACGCGGCCCCGGGCCCCGCCGTGGTCGTCGGGCTCGCGGACATGGGCGACCGCTTCCGGCTCGTCGCCAACCACATCGACGTCGTCACCCCGCCGGAGCCGCTGCCCGCACTGCCGGTCGCCCGCGCCGTGTGGCGGCCCAGCCCCGATCTGCGTACCTCCACCGAGGCGTGGCTGACGGCCGGGGCGCCGCACCACACCGTCCTCACCACCGCACTCGGCGGCGAGGAGCTGGAGGACCTCGCCGAGATGCTGCGCACCGAACTCGCCGTCATCGACCGGGACACCACCATCCGGCGCTTCACCCGCGAACTGCGCTGGAACCAGGCGTACCACCGGCTGGCCCAGAGCCTGTGACCGCCGCCGACACCTCCACCAGGACGGAGCCCTCCGTGGCCGGGACCGTATCGAACGAGCTGCGCCGAGAAGTGCTCGAAGCCAACCTCCGCATCCCCCGGGCCGGGCTCGCCACCCTCACCTGGGGCAACGTGAGCGGGGTCGACCGGGAGGCCGGCGTCTTCGTCATCAAGCCGTCCGGGGTCTCCTACGACGCGCTGGGAGCCGACGACCTCGTCGTCGTCGCGCTGGCCGACGGGAGCGTCGTGGAGGGCCGGCTGCGCCCGTCCACCGACACCGAGACGCACCGCAGCCTCTACCTGGCCTTCCCCTCGATCGGCGGGGTGACCCACACCCACTCCACCCACGCGGTCGCCTTCGCCCAGGCCAGGCGCCCGATCCCGGTGCTCGGCACCACTCACGCCGACACCTTCAACGGGCCCGTCCCGGTCACCGCCGCACTCACACCCGAGCAGTGCGCCAAGGATTACGAGTACAACACCGGGCAGGTCATCGTGGACCTCCTGGCGGGCGACGACACCCGGGCGGGGGAGGTGCCCGGCGCCCTGGTCGCCCATCACGGCCCGTTCACCTGGGGCGCCGACGCCACCACGTCCCTGGAGCACGCCATCATCTGCGAGGCGGTCGCGGAGATGGCCCTGCACACCATCGCCCTGGGCGCGGTGGAACCCCCGCAGCACCTGCTGGACCGCCATTTCACCCGTAAACACGGCCCGGACGCCTACTACGGCAACCCCGGAGCCGTGTGACGCCACCGCACGACACACCGGCCCGGGCCCCGCACACCGTGTGCGGGGCCCGGATCGTCGTCGGCGCCGGTGGACCGGATCAGCGGCCGGCGGGCGGCCGCACGCTCTCCCGGCGGACGAGCTCCGGGGTGATGACGGGCTGCGCGCTCTTCGTCTCGGCACCGTTGATCAGCCCGAGCAGGAGGTCGAGCGTCGTGGTGGCGACCGCGCCGAAGTCCTGGCGCACGGTGGTCAGCGGCGGCGAGTAGAACGCCGACTCGGGCACATCGTCGAACCCGACGATGCTCACCTGCTCCGGGACCGCACGCCCCCGCTCGGTCATGGCGCGCAGGGCGCCGAGGGCCTGATGGTCGTTGGCCGCGAACACCGCGGTGACCTCCGGCATCCGGGCCAGCATCTGCCCCGCCCGGTACCCGGAGGCGGCGGACCAGTCGCCCGTACTGACCGGGGGCACCTCCGCCCCGGCCTCCTGGAGCGCCCGGCGCCACCCGCGGATGCGGCCCGCCGCGTCGAACCAGTCCGGCGGGCCCGAGATGTGCCACACGGTCTCGTGGCCCGCCTCCAGCAGGTGCTTCGTGGCCTCGTACGCGCCCTGCTCCTGGTCGACGGCCACCATCGGCGCGCCGCGCTCGGGGTCGCCGTCGATGGTGACCAGGGGGACCTCGGCGGGCACCCCGGCCAGCGCGGCGTCGGCCGAGGCGGTGGGCGCGATGACCACGATCCCGGCCACGCGCTCGTCGCGGTGGTGCTCGACGGCCGCGGTGATCGAGGACTGCCCGAGCTCGGGCACCCGGTGCACGCTCACCGCGAAGCCCTGGCGGGCGGCGGCGATCTCGAACGCGGCCAGGAGCGAGGAGGGTCCGTACAGCGTGGAGTTCTGCGCGATCACGCCGATCAGCCGCGAGCGGCCCGTCACCAGGGCGCGCGCCGCGCGGTTGGGCCGGTACCCCAGCTCCTTCACCGCCGCGAGCACCCTCAGCCGGGTCTGCTCACGGACGTTGGGGTGGTTGTTGAGTACCCGGGACACCGTCTGATGCGATACGCCCGCGAGCCGGGCGACATCGGTCATCGCCGGTTCCCGCACCACCGGACTCGTCACCGTGGCGTCCTCCACACCCATCTCCTCCTGACGGTGACCGCCCCGCCCCGGCCGCCGGCCGCGGGTGATCCGCATTGAACGTTCAATCTACGCCCCGGCCAAGGTACGGCCCCCGCCGTGCGGGCTTCGCCCGTGGCCCCGATCGATGGGGGAGGGCCGCAAGGCCGGCACGTGGCTGACCGGAACGCGCAGGGCGTGTCCGCGAAGTCCCGTCGTACGCCCGGAGGGCGGGCGAGGAACGCGCGATGCCGGGGCGACGGCATCCTCGACACCACGACGCTCGCGACCCGCCTCCCCGTCACCACGTACCGCGAGGGAGTCACCGTGACCCTGGGGGAGCTGCCCCGGTGGCACGGGAGCAGGCGAAACCTCCGGCCGGGCAGTGGGTAGCCTGGCGAAATGCTGACAGAGGTAACAGCGACCCGCTATGTCACACCCTTGCGTGAGGGCGGCTCGCTCCCCGGGATCGTCGAGGCCGACGACCTCGGCACGTACGTCATGAAGTTCACCGGAGCCGGGCAGGGCCGCAAGACGCTCGTCGCGGAAGTGATCTGCGGGCAGCTCGGGCGGCGGCTCGGGCTGCGGGTGCCCGAGCTCGTGCAGATCCAGCTCGATCCGGTCATCGGGCTCGCCGAGCCCGACCAGGAGGTGCAGGAGCTGCTGAAGGCCAGCGGCGGCCTGAACCTCGGGATGGACTTCCTGCCCGGCTCGCTCGGCTTCGACGCGCTCGCCTACGAGGTCGACCCGCGCGAGGCCGGGCGGGTCGTCTGGTTCGACGCGCTGATCAACAACGTCGACCGGTCCTGGCGCAACCCCAACATGCTCGTCTGGCACGGTGACCTCTGGCTCATCGACCACGGCGCCACCATGATCTGGCACCACAACTGGCCCGGTGTCCAGGCATCCGTCGCCAAGCCGTACAACGCCTCCGACCACGCCCTCGCCCCCTTCGGCCCCGACATCGCGTCGGCCGCCGCCGCGCTCGCCCCGCTGGTGACGCCCGGGCTGCTCGCCGAGGTGGCGGCCGACGTCCCCGACGAGTGGCTGGTGGACGAGCCGGGCTTCGGCTCGACCGACGAGCTGCGGCAGGCGTACGTGGACGCGCTGGCCGCCCGCGCGGCCACCATCCACGAGCGCATCGTCCTGGACGCGCCCACCCCCGACAAGCCGTCCCAGGCCCCGGGCTGGATCACCGAACGGCTCGCCCCGCGCGGCCACGCCACCGACGGCGAGAAGGGCGGCCGGGCATGAGCGGGCGCGATGTCTTCGAGTACGCGCTGCTGCGCGTCGTCCCCCGCGTCCAGCGCGGGGAGTGCTTCAACGCCGGGGTGGTGGTCTACTGCCGCGCCAAGGGCTTCGTGGCCGCCCGCACCGAGCTGGACGAGAACAAGCTGAAGGCGCTCGACCCCGGCGCCGACGTGACCGGGGTCCGGGCCGCGCTGCACGCCGTCGAGGGCATCTGCCGCGGCGGTACGGACGCGGGCCAGGCCGCCGGCGACGACGAGGGCAGGCGCTTCCGCTGGCTGATCGCGCCGCGCTCCACCGTCGTACAGCCCGGGCCCGTGCACAGCGGCCTCACCGCCGATCCCGAGGCCGAGCTGGAGCGGCTGCTCGACCTGCTGGTGCGCTGACTCCAGCCCCCGGCCGCCGTCCGCGCCCGCGTGCCGGCGGCCCGGCGGAGTGTGACATGCGCCGCTGCGCCCGTGGCCCGTTGACACCGGGTGCCAGGGCTTCTAGCGTCTCGTCTGCTGAAGGTACTAAGCGGTTGCTCAGTCATCGGGCGGTTTCCCTCCGGAGCCCCCGACGTCCGCTGAGCCGCTATCCAAGGGCGAGGAGAGCCAAGCATGTCGACCAGCGAGCAGCGCGTAGCCATCGTGACGGGAGCGGCCCGGGGCATCGGTGCGGCCACCGCGGTACGTCTGGCGGCCGAGGGCCGCGCCGTCGCCGTACTCGACCTCGACGAGGCGGCCTGCAAGGACACCGTCGAGAAGATCACGGCCGCCGGGGGCAAGGCCCTCGCCGTCGGCTGCGACGTGTCGGACAGCGCCCAGGTGGAGGCCGCCGTCGCGCGGGTCGCCGCCGAGCTCGGCGCCCCGACGATCCTCGTCAACAACGCGGGCGTGCTCCGCGACAACCTGCTCTTCAAGATGAGCGAGTCCGACTGGGACACCGTGATGAACGTGCACCTCAAGGGCGCGTTCCTGATGGCGAAGGCCGTCCAGAAGCACATGGTGGACGCCAAGTTCGGCCGTATCGTGTCGCTGTCCTCCTCCTCGGCGCTCGGCAACCGAGGCCAGGCCAACTACGCGGCGGTCAAGGCCGGTCTCCAGGGCTTCACGAAGACCCTCGCCAAGGAGCTCGGCAAGTTCGGCATCACCGCCAACGCCGTCGCGCCCGGCTTCATCGTCACCGAGATGACCGCGCAGACCGCGGCCCGCGTCGGCATGGGCTTCGAGGAGTTCCAGGCGGCCGCCGCCACCCAGATCCCGGTCCAGCGCGTCGGCTTCCCCGACGACATCGCCAACGCCATCGCCTTCTTCACTGGCGACGCCGCCGGCTTCGTCTCCGGCCAGGTCATGTACGTGGCCGGCGGACCGCTCAACTGACCCGAAGGGCTGCGGACATCATGACTGTGCAGGACAGCGGAAAGGTCGCGCTGATCACCGGCGCGAGCCGGGGCATCGGCTACGGCATCGCGCAGGCCCTCGTGGAGCGCGGCGACCGGGTGTGCATCACCGGGCGCAACGAGGACGCCCTCAAGGAGGCCGTCGAGACGCTCGGCGCCGACCGGGTCATCGGCGTCGCCGGCAAGGCGCACGACGAGGCGCACCAGGCGGTGGCCGTCGCGCGCACCATGGAGGCGTTCGGCCGGGTCGACTTCCTGGTCAACAACGCCGGCACCAACCCGGTCTTCGGGCCGATCGCGGAACTCGACCTGAACGTCGCCCGCAAGGTCTTCGAGACCAACGTGGTCTCGGCGCTCGGCTTCGCCCAGCAGACCTGGAAGGCGTGGCAGAAGGAGAACGGCGGGGCGATCGTCAACATCGCCTCGGTCGCCGGTGTCTCCGCCTCGCCCTTCATCGGCGCGTACGGCATGAGCAAGGCGGCCATGGTCAACCTGACCCTCCAGCTGGCACACGAGTTCGCGCCGGTGGTCCGGGTCAACACGATCGCTCCGGCGGTCGTCAAGACCCGCTTCGCCCAGGCGCTGTACGAGGGCCGCGAGGAGGAGGCGGCGGCCGCCTACCCTCTCGGCAGGCTCGGCGTGCCGGAGGACATCGGCGGCGCGGCCGCCTTCCTCACCTCCGCCCAGTCCGCGTGGATCACGGGGCAGACCCTGGTGGTGGACGGCGGCATTTTCCTGAATGCCGGAGTCGGCTGATCCTGCCTGGGCCGATATGGCCACGATTGCCTCAAGTGCCCCGTCGGGCCAGCGGATTGACCCGGCGGGGCGCTGCGGTATGGTCTGCCGACCCATGGCTGATCGAGGAGCGTGCACGTGTTCTACCGGGCCAGTCTGCAAGCCGCTGCAGCCCTTGCGTCCCTGTCCTTGCTGGCCGGCTGCGGGCTGTTGCCCGGCAGCGGCTCGGAGGTGGACCAGAAGCTCGCCGTCGGGACGACCAGTGAGCCTTCGACCCTGGACCCGGCGGCGGCGTGGGACGGCTCCTGGGAGCTGATGCGGAACGTGTTCCAGACCCTGGTGAGCTTCCCCACCGGCAGTACGAAGCCCGAGCCGGACGCGGCCGAGGAGTGCAGGTTCACCGATCGCACCAGCACTGCCTACCGGTGCACGCTCCGCAAGGGGCTGGAGTTCTCCAACGGTGACAAGCTGGACGCGGCGGCCGTGAAGTACTCGATCGACCGGATCTCGGAGATCGGCGTCAAGGGCGGACCCGTCGGCATGCTCGGCTCCCTCGACCGGGTCGAGACCAAGGGCGACGACGTCGTCATCTTCAACCTGAAGAAGCCCGACGCCACCTTCCCCTTCGTGCTGGCCACCCCGGCCATGTCCCTGGTCGCGCCGAGCGCGTACGCGAAGCACAAGATCCGCGACGACGGCAAGGTCACCGGCTCCGGCCCCTACCTGCTGGACTCCTACGAGCAGGGCGACCGCTCCGAACTGGTGAAGAACCCCGACTACAAGGGGTTCGCCGACCGCAAGAACGACGCCGTGACCATCCGGTACTTCAAGGACTCCGGCGCCATGGTGAAGGCGCTCCGGAAGAACGAGATCGACGCCACCTACCGCGGCCTGTCCGCCGAGGACGTCGTCAGCATCGAGGACAGCAAGAGCAACAGCAACGGGGAGGGCGGCGACCTCCAGATCGTGGAGTCCACCGGCGCCGACATCCGCTTCCTGGTCTTCAACCCGGACGACCCCGCCGCCGGGAAACCGGCCGTCCGGCGGGCGATAGCCCAGCTGGTCGACCGGGACGCGCTCGTCGCCAAGGTCTACCGGGGCACGGCCGAACCGCTGTACTCGATGGTCCCGAAGGGCGTCGCCACGCACACCACCACCTTCTTCGACACCTTCGGCAACCCCAGTAAGGACAAGGCCCGCAAGATCCTGGCCGACGCGCACATCACCACGCCCGTCCCCATGACCTTCTGGTACACCACCGACCGCTACGGCTCCTCGACCGAGCCCGAGTTCGATGAACTGAAGCGCCAGCTGGAGGCGTCCGGACTCTTCCGCATCACCCTGAAGCACCGCCCGTGGAAGACCTTCCAGGAGGGCTTCACCAAGGGCGAGTACCCGGTCTTCGGCCGAGGCTGGTTCCCGGACTTCCCGGACCCGGACAACTTCATCGCCCCCTTCGTGGGCAAGAACAGCGTCACGGGCATGCCGTACGCGCAGGACGAGATCACCAAGCAGCTGCTGCCCCAGTCCCGCAAGCAGAGCGACCGGGGCGCGGTCGGCCAGCAGTTCGAGCGGGCCCAGAAGATCCTGGTGGACGACGTGCGGCTGCTGCCGCTGTGGCAGGGCAAGCTGTACGTGGCGGCAGGCGAGGACATCGGCGGCGGCGAGCGCGCCCTGGACCCGCAGACCGTCATGCAGATGTGGGAGCTGTACCGCAAGGCCAGTTGGTAGCACCGCGCGCGGGCGGGCCCCGGTGGCCCGCCCGGACCGCGTTGTCAGTGGGGGCCGGTAGGTTCTGGGAGCAAGAACGGATTGCTTACCGGAGGTTGTTCACGTGACCGACACCGACCTGCTGCCCGAGTCCTGGCGCGGCGTCCTCGGCGAAGAGCTGCAGAAGCCGTACTTCAAGGAGCTCACCGAGTTCGTGGAGGAGGAGCGCTCCGCCGGACCGGTCTACCCGCCCCGGGAGCAGGTGTTCGCGGCCCTGGAAGCGACCCCGTACGACCAGGTGAAGGTCCTGGTCCTCGGCCAGGACCCCTACCACGGCGAGGGCCAGGGCCACGGCCTGTGCTTCTCGGTGCGGCCCGGTGTGAAGACCCCGCCCTCGCTGCGCAACATCTACAAGGAGATGCAGGAGGAGCTGGGCCTGCCCGTCCCGGACAACGGCTATCTGATGCCGTGGGCCGAGCAGGGCGTCCTGCTGCTCAACGCCGTGCTCACCGTCCGCGCGGGCGAGGCCAACTCGCACAAGGGCAAGGGCTGGGAGAAGGTCACCGACGCCGTCATCCGGGCCGTCGCCGCCCGCCCCGACCCGGCGGTCTTCGTCCTCTGGGGCAACCACGCGCAGAAGAAGCTCCCCCTGATCGACACCGAGCGCCATGTGGTGGTGAAGGGCGCCCACCCCTCGCCGCTGTCGGCGAAGAAGTTCTTCGGCTCCCGCCCGTTCACCCGGATAAACGAGGCCGTCGCCCAGCAGGGCCACCAGCCCATCGACTGGCGCATCCCCGACCTGGGCTGAGCCGCCCCCGAGCCTCCACGCGTCCGCCCGTCCCGGCGGCTAGCGTCGGGAGCCGGACCGCCCGTTTCGGGCGGACGGGCGCGAGGAGGCCGTGGTGACGGAGCAGCGGGAGGCGTCGGAGGACGTCTTCATGACCAGGATCGGCCAGGCGGTCATGCTGCTGCACGGAGGCGACCGGGAGGAGGCCCGCAACCGCTTCACCGTGCTCTGGTCCGAGATCGGCGACGAGGGCGACGCCCTGCACCGGTGCACCCTGGCGCACTACATGGCCGATACGCAGGACGACCCGGCCGACGAACTGGCCTGGGACCTGCGCGCGCTGACCGCCGCCCGGGCCCTGGCCGACGAAGGGGCGGCCGGAGACCGGGCCGCGCTGGCGATGCGCGCCTTCTACCCGTTGCTGCACCTCAACCTCGCCGCGGACTACATGAAGCTCCAGCGCCCGGGCGCCGCCCGGGACCACCTGGAGCGGGCCCGGGCGGCCTCGGCGGTGCTGGCCGACGACAGCACGGACGACGGTTACGGGGGCGGCGTCCGGGCGGCGATCGGCCGGCTGGAACGGCGGCTGCGCGAGTGGTGACCGGCGCGTTCCGGCCGCCGCCCCGTCAGCGCCCGTAGGTGCGGTCGCAGATCCGGGACTGCGTGCTGCCCGCCGGCCAGTGGCCGTAGCCCCTGCCGAGATCGCACACCCCGGACCCGTCGCCGGGCGCGGGCAGGACGGGTGCGGGAGGGGGCGGGGCGATCCGGCGTGGCAGCGGCAGGTCCGGGGCGGGCGCGGGCCGCTGCGGCAGCGCGAGGCGCGGTTCGCCCAGGGGCGCGGCCGGGCGCCCCGGCGACGGCCTGTGCACGGCGGACGGCGAGGCCGCGCGGGACGGCTTCGCCTTCGGTACGGCCTCCAGCGTGTCGTGGACCGGCGGTCCGGCGGTCTGCGGGGCCAGGTCGTGGACCGGGCGGCCGGCCCCGGGGCGCGGCGGCGCGGCCGGGTGCGGCTGGACGGACACGCATCCGGACAGGGCCGCGACCGCGAGGCAGGCCAGGAGTTTCACGGCGGTTCTCGTTCGTTGCACGTGATCAACTCTGCGGGGCCGGAGGCCGGTCCATGCCTCCGTCGTGCCGGATCCGCCCGCACGAGTGACACCGGTCAGCACGGCGCCGCCGCGACGGCGCGTCAGGGCCCCAGCATTCCGCGCAGCAGCTCGCCGAAGCCGGTGCGCAGCTCCGCCTCGCTCGGTACGGAGCGGTGGTAGGAGCCGGCCGCGCACGAGAACATCAGCCCCTCGCACCAGGCCACCAGGGACAGCGTGTGCCGTTCCGGTTCCGGCGACCCGGCCGCGGTCATCAGCGCCACGAGGGGCGCGCGGAACTGCATGCCCGCGGCGTCGAAGAACTCCCGAAGCTCGGGGCGGCGGGTGGCCTCCAGTGCCAGTTCGTACCGGCAGACCAGCAGCTCCGGGTGGTGCGTCAGATAGCGGTGCAGCGCCCGGGCCAGCCCCGCGACCAGCTCGCCGGTGTCCGTGCCCGCCCCGAGTCCGCCGGGTGCGAGGACCCGTCCCTCGCGCTCCGCCAGCCGTCGCACCGCCGCCTCCAGGAGGGCTTGCCGGGTCCGGGCGTGGTTCGACGTCGAGCCCTGGGGCAGTCCGGCCCGCTCGTCCACCGCCCGGTGCGTCAGCCCCCGCATGCCGCGCTCCGCGAGGAGGGCGAGCGCGGCGTCGGCGATCAGTCCGGCCCGGTCGGAGCCGGTGGGGCGTGCGGTCATGGGATCAATCTACCGTCGCAACTACAGCTGTAGTACGTTGGATGGCGTCACTACAGATGTAGTTACCGCGTGTCTCGGACCGGAGGAAGAGCCATGGACATGCCCCGTGCGGTCATCATCGGCAGCGGGATCGGCGGGCTCACCGCCGCGCTCGCCCTGCACCGGTCCGGCTGGCAGGTCACCGTGCTGGAACGCGCCCGCTCCCTGGAGCCCGTCGGCGCCGGCATCGGCCTCGCCCCCAACGCCCACCGCGCGCTCGACGTCGTCGGGCTCGGCGACGAGATCAGGTCCCTGGCCGCCTGGCAGGGCGAGGGCGGGATGCGCGCGCCGTCCGGCCGCTGGCTCGCGCGCACCGACGCCTCCGCGGCGGCCCAGCGCTTCGGCGGCCCGCTCGTCCTCGTGCACCGCTCCGTCCTCATCGACCGCATCGCCGCCCGGCTCCCCGCGCACGCCATCCGCACCGGCTGCCCGGCCCGCCTGGCCGACCCCGGCACCGCGGGCGGCGCCCCCGCCGTCGTCGGTACGCCGACGGGGACGATCGAGGCCGAACTCGTCGTCGGCGCCGACGGCATCCACTCCGGTGTACGGAGCGCCCTCTTCCCGGACGCCCCCGGCCCCTCCTACGCGGGCTTCACCACCTGGCGCGTCGTCGTCCCGGCCCCGGACCGCCCCTTCCCGCCGCACGAGACCTGGGGACGCGGCGCGCTGTGGGGCACCCAGCCGCTCAAGGACGGCAGGATCTACGCCTACGCGGCGGCGACCGCCCCTGCCGGGGCCCGGGCGGCCGACGACGAGAAGGCCGAACTCCTGCGCCGTTTCGGCGACTGGCACGACCCGGTCCCCGGGATCATCGCCGCCACCGCACCGGAGGAGATCCTCCGCAACGACGTGTACCGCATGGCGGACCCGCTCCCCGCCTTCCACCGGGGCCGCACCGCGCTGCTCGGGGACTCCGCCCACGCCATGGCCCCCACCCTCGGCCAGGGCGGCAACCAGGCCATCGAGGACGGCATCGTCCTCGCCCACCACGTGGCCCCCGGCCGGGACCTGGGCGCCGGCCTCGCCGCGTACACCGCCGACCGGCTGCCGCGTACCTCCGCTGTCGTCCGCAAGGCCGACCGGGTCTCCCGGCTCATGAGCCTGACCAGCACACCGGCCGTCGCCGCACGCGACTTCCTGATGTCCACCGTTTCGCGGCTCGGCCCCGGGCTCGTCCTGCGCACCTTCGACGGGATCGCCGACTGGCGGCCCCCGGGCGCCACGTATGCTGCCGGGACGACGAAGGAGGCGCCCGGCAGACGGCGCTGACCAGCGAGAGGATCACCCTGT
The DNA here is from genome assembly GCF_045206345.1 of Streptomyces sp. NBC_00209. NCBI lineage: Bacteria > Bacillati > Actinomycetota > Actinomycetes > Kitasatosporales > Streptomycetaceae > Streptomyces > Streptomyces sp. NBC_00209. The sequence continues at coordinate 6,241,694 of NZ_CP108121.1, forward strand.
GAAGGTCGGCTGCATCGGGCTCGGGGACATCGCGCGGAAGGCGTACCTGCCGGTGCTCGGCGCCCTGCCGGGCATCGAACTCCACCTCCAGACCCGCACCCCGGCCACCCTGGCCGAGGTCGCCGCCGCCCACCGCGTCCCGGCGGACCGGTGCCACCAGGACCTGGACTCGCTGCTCGCCCAGGGGCTCGACGCCGCGTTCGTGCACGCCTCGACCGCCGCCCACCCCGAGATCGCGGGCCGGCTGCTCGACGCGGGCATCCCCACGTACGTCGACAAGCCGCTCGCGTACACGCTGGAGGAGTCCACCCGGCTGGTGGAGCTCGCCGAGGCGCGCTCCACGGCCCTCACCGTCGGCTTCAACCGCCGGCTGGCCCCGGGCTACGCCCAGTGCGCGGAGCACCCGCGCGAGCTGATCCTCCTGCAGAAGAACCGGGTCGGGCTCCCCGAGAAGCCCCGGACCATGGTGTTCGACGACTTCATCCACGTCGTGGACACCCTGCGCTTCCTGGTACCCGGCCCCGTCGAGCGCACCGTGGTGAGCGGCCGGCTCGTGGACGGTCTGCTGCACCACGTGGTGCTCCAGCTCTCCGGCGACGGCTTCACCGCGATCGGCGCGATGAACCGGCTCAGCGGCTCGACCGAGGAGCGGCTCGAAGTGTCCGGCCAGGACTCCAAGCGCGAGGTGCACAACCTCGCGGAGGTCATCGACCACAAGGGCCAGCCGAGCGTGCGCCGGCGCGGCGACTGGGTCCCGGTGGCCCGTCAGCGCGGCATCGAGCAGGCCGTGCTGGCCTTCCTGGACGCCGTCCGCGAGGGCCGACAGCTGAGCGCCCGGGACGCCCTGGAGACCCACGAACTGTGCGAACGCGTCCTCAGGGAACTCGACACGCCCTAAACGGTTCGCGCCGCCGCCCGCGTACGCCTCCGGGCCCGCGCCCCCCGTACGCCCTCCGCCGCGCAGAAGACGGCCAGCACTCCCAGCGCCCCGTACACCGGCCAGTCGCCCAGGCGGACGTACAGCGTCGTGCCCCGGGCCAGCGGGACGCCGAACACGGCGGTGCCGCTGGTGTCCGTGCCGAGGCGGGGACCGACGGGCTCACCCCCGGGGCCGTACACCGCGCTCACGCCCGTGAGGGTGGCGTGCACCATCGGGCGCCCGCTCTCCGCAGCCCGCAGCGCGCCCAGCGAGGCGTGCTGGCCCGGTGCCCAGCCGTGCTGGAAGGACGAGGTGGAGGACTGGGCGACCAGAAGCCCCGCCCCGTCCCGGACCAGACGCCGGCTCATGTCCGGGAACGCGGACTCGAAGCAGACCAGCGGGCCGAGGCGCAGTCCGTCCGCGCCGGGCACCCGCATCGTGACCGGGCCCGTGCCGCGCAGCCGGTCCTCGCCCGCCGCCCGGCCCATCGAGGTCGCCCAGCCGAGCGCCGACCGGGCCGGGATGTACTCGCCGAACGGCACGAGCCGCATCTTGTCGTACCGGTCCCCGGTGAGACCCCGGGGCCCGACCAGCACAGCGCTCTTGAAGATCCCGGTGCGCCCCGCCGCGTCGGTCTGCCGGGCGTCCACGTTCACCAGGACGTACGCGCCCACCGACCGCGACAGCGCCGCCAGCCGGGCCGCGATCTCCGGCCGCCGGACCGGATCGACGCCGACGCTGCTCTCGCCCCACACCACCAGGTCGACGCCCTTGCCGGCGAGCGACCGCGTCAGCTCCTCGCTGAGGTCGAACCTGCGCTGAATGCTCCCCGGCCCCTCCACGATCCCCGGCTGCATGACGGCCACCCTGGCCGTGCCCGTCCGCTCGGGCTGCGGCGCCCACATCCAGGCCGCCCCGGCCACCAGCGCCCCCACCAGGAGCGACACGGCGGCGACGGCCCGGGCGGCGGAGTGCACCAGCAGTACGGTCACCGCCGTGTTGACGGCCACCACCAGCAGGCTCACCAGCCACACCCCGCCCACCGAGGCCAGCCGGAGCGCCGGTTCCACCTGCCACTGGCTCGCCCCCAGCAGCCCCCACGGGCCGCCCAGCGCCTCCCAGGACCGCACCAGCTCGATCATCAGCCAGCCGCACGGCACCACGACCACCGCCGCGACCGCCGCCCACCCGCCCACCGGACCCCGCAGCAGCCGGTGCACCAGCAGCCCCCACGGTGCCCACAGCAGACCGAGCAGCGCCGCGAGGATCACGATGAACACATGCAGGCTGGGCATCAGCCAGTGGTGCACGGCGATCATGTAACCCGTGCCGCCCAGCCACGCGTCGCGCGCCGCCCCGCGCCCCGTCCCGGCGGACCGGACCAGCAACAGCAGCGGGACCAGGCAGACATAGGCGAACCACCACAGCGAGGGCGCGGGGAAGGCCAGAGCCGGCAGCGCACCGGCCACCAGCGCTGCGGCCACGCGCCCCGGAGTCCGGTCCAGCCCCCGTGCGCCCCGCTCGCGCCACCCGGCCCACGACCCCATGCCCCGCCTCCTCGCCCCACCCTCCGGCAGGTCCGTCCGCATCCGATCCCGGTCTTCTTCCCCAGTGTGGACCGGTGGACGCGGCCCGGCTCTCAGCAGGGGACGACGGCCACCGGGCCCATCGCGTGCGTGAGGGTCGTGTGCGCCACCGGCGACAGCCCGAGGCCCAGCGACTCCCCGCCCCGCCGTCGCCCGATGACGGTCAGCGAGGCCGTCGCGGACGCGGTGACCAGGGTGCGTGTCGCGGAACCGTTGACCGGCTCCTTCATGACCTCGACCTGCGGATACCGGGCACGCCGGCCGGCGGTGAGTTCGGCCAGTGACCGCTCGGCCGCGTCCGCCGCCGCGTCCCGGTCGAAGACCGGCCCGCCCGACAGCACGGACGAGAACATCGTCCAGCCGTGCACGATGCGCAGCCGGGCGCCCGGGTGTGCCGCCGCCGTCTCGAAGGCGAAGTCCAGCACCCCTTCGCTGCTCTCGTCGGCGGCCACCCCGGCGACGATGTCCGGGAAGACCGCGCCCGCTTCCTCACCGGCCGGCTCCTCGTCGTCCCGGCCGCCGTGCACGATCACCACGGGGCACTTCGCCATGGACGCCGTCGCCAGGCTGTTGGACCCCAGCATCAGGGACCGGAACCCGCCGAGCCCCCGCGAGCCGAGCACCAGCAGCGAGGCGTCCCGGCTCAGCGAGACCAGCGCCGCCGACGGGAAGTCGAGCGGTGCGAGCGTCGTGGGCCGCAGCCCGGGAGCGACCCGCGCCACCCGGCGCACGGCCGACGCCAGCAGCTCGCCCGCCTCCCGCTCCTGCGCCTCCTGGTCGGTGCGCCGGGCCAGCTGCCGGACGTGCACGATGAGCAGCGGCCAGTCCCGTACGACCGCCTCACGGGCCGCCCAGTCCAGCGCGTCGAAGCTGTGCGAGGAGCCGTCGAGCGCCGCGATCACGGGAAGTCCGGTGCCGCTCATGGGTTCCTCTCCGCCGGTCCTGACCTGCTTCGTACGCTAAGGCGGCGCGGGCGCCGGTGCCGAGGTGGAGGCGGCCGTCCGGGCCCCGGCACGGTGTGGCCCCGCGCGTCGTTTGTCCCTCTGGGCCGGTCCGGCTGCGCCTATGCTCGCGGTATGGAGCAGAGCGAAGTGGTGAAGCGTGTGGTCGGCATCCTCACCGAGGCGGGGGAGATGCGCCGGCTGCTGGAGGAGAACCCGGACCGCGACGACGCCGACACCGACTCGACCGTGGTGACCGCCCTACTCAACGAGACCATGCCCCGGATCGCCATCCCCGAGGACGCCACGGTCGAGGACGTGGTCGTGGTCGTCGGACGCGAGGTCGGGGGAGCGGTGGAACAGCTCGTCGGGGCGTTCACCCTGGCGTTCGCCATGCTGGCCCAGATCCACGACTCCGGGCAGACGGACGTCACCTCGGCGGACGTGCTCCAGGACCTCGCCCTGCGCGCCGAGCAGTTCGGCGCCGAGGGCCCCGGCGACGACACGGAGACCTGACGCGGCGCGGCCCCCGGCCGAGGCCGGGGGCCGCGTACTACGGAGGTCAGCCCGCCGACTCACCCGCGTGCGGGCTCAGCGCATCGGCGCCGACGAGGATGAAGAGCAGCACGCCCAGGACGATCCGGTAGATCACGAACGGCATGAAGCTCTTCGTCGTGATGAACTTCATGAACCACGCGATGACCGCGTACCCCACCCCGAACGCGATGACCGTCGCGAAGATCGTCGGGCCCCAGGACACGTGCCCCTCGCCCGCGTCCTTCAGCTCGAAGACGCCCGAGGCGAGGACCGCCGGGACCGCCAGCAGGAACGAGTAACGTGCCGCCGCCTCCCGTGTGTAGCCCATCAGCAGACCGCCGCTGATCGTGGCGCCGGACCGCGAGACGCCGGGGACAAGAGCCAACGCCTGGCAGCAGCCGTAGATGAGGCCGTCCTTCACGCCCAGTTCACGCAGGGTCTTGCGCTGCTTGCCGGCCCGGTGCCTGCCGCCCTTCTCGTCGCGGGCGGCCATCCGGTCCGCGACACCCAGCACGATGCCCATCACGATCAGGGTGGTGGCGATCAGCCGCAGATCGCGGAACGGGCCCTCGATCTGGTCCTGGAACGCCAGGCCGAGCACACCGATCGGGAGGGAGCCGATGATGACCAGCCAGCCCATCTTGGCGTCGTGGTCGCCGCGCATCGAACGGTCCGTCAGCGACCTGAACCACGCCGAGACGATCCGCGCGATGTCCTTGCGGAAGTAGATGAGGACCGCGGCCTCCGTGCCGATCTGGGTGATCGCGGTGAAGGCCGCGCCCGGGTCCTGCCAGTCGGCGAACGCCGCGGTGAGCCGCAGATGCGCGCTGGAGGAGATCGGCAGGAACTCGGTCAGTCCCTGGACGAGGCCGAGGACGAACGATTCGAACCAGCTCATGGGGCTTGGGCCATCCCGGGGTACTCGTGCACCGGCCGCCGGCGTCGGGCGCAGGCGTCGGGCGGTTTGCGGTCACGCGAGGACAGGGCCCGGCCGGGCCCTGTCTCGTCTGTCGGTCGCGGGCAGCGTATCGCCCCCGGGTGAACGCCCGGCGACACCCCCCGCGCGGCCCGGCAGGTCGCGGTCCTCAGACGCCGAGGCGGTGCCGGCGCCGCCAGGCGACCACGGCCGCGCCGGCCCCCGTCAGCACGATGAAGCCCATCGCCGCCAGGAACGCGGGTGAGGTCGGCGACGACGCCTCGCTGCCCGCCACCACATAGGCGGCGGTGTTCGGGACCGAGCCCAGGCCCGTCGCCACGAGGAACGGCGGACAGCCCATGCGCGAGACGGCCGCGCAGTAGTTGGCGGCGGCGAACGGCACCCCGGGGAAGAGCCGCAGCGCCAGCATCGAGCGGAAGCCGTGCCGGCTCAGCTGCCCGTCCGCCGCCCGCAGCCAGCGCCCCCGCACCAGGGTGCGCAAGGCGTCCTGGCCCAGGACCCGGCCGAGCATGAAGGAGACCCCCGCGCCCAGCACCGTGCCGCCGATCGCCGCCGCGAGCCCCGCCTGCGCCCCGAACAGGGCTCCCGCCGCGAGGTTCAGCAGCGGACGCGGCACGAACGCCACCGTGCAGACGCCGTACGCGAGTCCGAAGAGCACCACCGCCGTGGAACCGCCGCTCAGCTCCCCGAGCCGGCCCGAGGTCAGCAGCCGCTGCGGATCCAGGAGCAGCATGGCCGTCGCGGCGGCCACCAGCACGGCGACGAGCAGCGAGAGCCGGGACCACGGCGACAGCAGCACCCGCGTGCAGCGCACGGCGAGGCCGGGAGCCGGGGCGGGCCGGGCGGCGGGGACGGTGTCGAGCATGCGGGGAGACTAACCGACAAGGGTGTGTGATCGCCGTAACGCGCCCCCGCCGGGGCCACGGCGGGGGCGCCCAATCCCCGTACGGCCCGCCGTAATTCGCTCGACGGGCGGGCGGCCCCTCGGAGATGATCGGCGCATGTCCCGGTACGCCTTCCCCGCAGCGCCGTCCGCAGTCGCGGACGCGCCGAAGGCTGCCGTGCGCACCCTCGCAGCAGGTGGCGCCGCAGCGGTCACCGCTGCCGCAGCGCCCCTCGGCGGCGCCCGAAGCTGACCCTCCCCCGGCCGTCCGGCGGACCCCGCGAGGGGAGGGTCGGCCGGCCCCGGGGTCCTCATGTCACGCTTCGCATCCCAAGGAATGAACCCATGCCCAAGACGGCATACGTGCGCACCAAGCCGCACCTCAACATCGGCACCATGGGCCACGTCGACCACGGCAAGACGACCCTGACCGCCGCCATCACCAAGGTGCTCAGCGACCGCGGCACCGGCACCTTCGTCCCCTTCGACCGCATCGACCGCGCGCCCGAGGAGGCGCAGCGCGGCATCACCATCAACATCGCGCACGTCGAGTACGAGACCGGCACCCGGCACTACGCGCACATCGACATGCCCGGCCACGCCGACTACATCAAGAACATGGTCACCGGGGCCGCCCAGCTCGACGGGGCGATCCTCGTCGTCTCCGCGGTCGACGGGATCATGCCGCAGACCGCCGAGCACGTCCTGCTCGCCCGCCAGGTGGGCGTCGACCACATCGTGGTGGCCCTCAACAAGGCGGACGCCGCCGATGACGGCGAGGACACAGTGCTGACCGACCTCGTGGAGCTGGAGGTCCGCGAGCTGTTGTCCGCGCACGGCTACGGCGGCGACACGGTGCCCGTCGTACGGGTGTCGGGGTTGCGGGCGCTGGAGGGCGACCCCCGCTGGACGGGGGCCGTGGAGGCGCTGCTCGACGCCGTCGACACGTATGTGCCGATGCCGGTGCGCTACACCGACGCGCCGTTCCTGCTGCCGGTGGAGAACGTCCTGACCATCACCGGCCGGGGCACGGTCGTCACCGGTGCCGTGGAGCGCGGCACGGTCCGCGTCGGCGACCGGGTGTCGGTGCTCGGCCCGGACATCGAGACGGTCGTCACCGGTCTGGAGACCTTCGGCAAGCCGATGGAGTCCGCCGAGGCCGGCGACAACGTCGCGGTGCTCCTGCGCGGCGTCGAGCGCGACCGGGTGCGCCGCGGCCATGTCGTCGCGGCGCCGGGCAGCGTCACCCCGAGCCGGCGCTTCACCGCGCGGGTGTACGTCCTGTCGGGGCGCGAGGGCGGCCGCACCACCCCGGTCACCACCGGGTACCGGCCGCAGTTCTACATCCGCACGGCCGACGTGGTCGGCGACGTGGACCTCGGCGAGGCGGCGGTCGCGCGCCCCGGCGACACGGTCACCATGACCGTCGAGCTGGGCCGGGACGTCCCGTTGGAGCCGGGCCTCGGCTTCGCGATCCGCGAGGGCGGCCGCACGGTCGGCGCGGGCACCGTCACGGAGCTGCTCTGAGCCGTACGGGCCCCGGGGCCCGCCTTCCCCGACCCCGGGGGAGGCGGGCCCGTCCGTCGTCGGCCCGGGCGGGCCCGCCTCCCCCGGGAGCCCTCACAATGGGGGAGTGAACGAGTCGATACCCGTCATCCGCGACGTGGACCACGGCACCGCGCGCCTCCTCCCGGACGTGGACCGGGAACGTGCCTGGCTGCTCACGGTCGACGGCGCGCCGCAGTCGTACGTCGACCTCGACGCGCCCGAGCACCTGGAGTTCGAGTACGCCCGCCGGCTCGGCCATGTCGTGGACTGCGCGGCGGACCCGGGCGAGCCGCTGGACGTCCTGCACCTGGGCGGCGGCGGCCTCACCCTGCCCCGCTATGTCGCGGCCACCCGCCCCGGCTCCCGGCAGGAGGTGGCGGACGCGGACCGCGGGCTCGTCGGCCTCGTCGCGGAGCATCTGCCGCTGCCCGCGGACTGCGGCATCACCGTGCACGCGGCGGACGCCCGCGCCCGGCTTGAGGGGACCGACCCCGGCTCGGTGGACCTGCTGATCGCGGACGTCTTCGGCGGGTCCCGGGTCCCCGCGCACCTCACCTCGGTCCCGTACGCCCGGGCGGCGGCGCGGGCGTTGCGACCGGACGGGATCTACGCCGCGAACCTGGCCGACGGGCCGCCGTTCGGCTTCCTGCGCTCGCAGCTGGCCACCTTCGCGGCGGTCTTCGAGGAGCTGGCGCTGATCGCGGAGCCGGGCGTGCTGCGCGGCCGCCGCTTCGGCAACGTGGTCCTGGTCGCCTCCCGCGCCCCGTTCGACATACCTGCCCTGGCCCGCCGGTGCGCGGCGGACGCGTTCGCGGCACGGGTGGAGCACGGCGACTCGCTGGCCGCGTTCGTCAACGGGGCCCGGCCGGTCGGGGACGAGGACGCGGTGGCGTCACCCGAGCCGCCCGATGGCGCCTTCAGCCTCGGCTGAGGTGGGCGGTACGAGCGGGGCGGCGGCCACCTCGACCGTCTCGGACCTGCGGGTCAGGTTGCGTACATCCGGAACGAACAGCACCGCACCCGTGACGAGCACGACCAGACCCGCGCACCCCCACAGCGCCTGGGAGCGCCCGACCAGCGACTCGACCGGTCCGGCGAGAGCGGTGGCGACCGGCACCATGGCCACCGAACCGAACCAGTCGTAGGCCGAGACGCGCGACAGCTTCTCCTCCGGGATCTCCTGGTGCATGGCCGTCATCCAGGAGACGCCGAACACCTCGATCGCCGTACCGGTGACGAACATCACCAGGCAGAGCCAGTACGCCGACAGCGGTACCGCGAGCCCGGCGGACGGCAGGGCCAGCGGGAAGACGCAGAGCGTTCCGGCCAGCAGCAGCCGGCGCGGCTTCCACCGCATCATCAGCAGCGCCCCGGCCAGGTTGCCGACGCCGAACGCGGCGAGCGCGAAGCCCCAGGGCCGGGCGCCGCCGAGTGAGTCGCGGGCGACCAGCGGACCGTAGACCGCCTCGGCCGCTCCGACGGCGGCGACCACCACGGAGAACTGGGCGACGATGGCCCACAGCCAGGGGCGGCCCGTGAACTCCTGCCAGCCGTCCCGCAGGTCCGCGAGCAGCCCGCCCCCGGGTTCACGTGCCGGGATGTGGCTGACGTCGAGGAAGGCGCGCAGGGCTCCGGCGACCGCGAAGGCGGCCGCGTCGACGGCGAGCACCCAGCCCGGGTCCATGGCCGCGATCATGGCGCCGCCGAGGGCCGCGCCCCCGATCGCGGCGCCCTGCGTCGACATCCGGAAGAGCGCGAAGGCGCGGCTCGCCTGTTCGCCGCTGACGCTCGACATCAGCATGCCCTCGGCCGCCGGGCCGAAGAACGCCTGCCCGGTGCCGCAGAGCGCGGTGAGCAGCATCATCTGCCACAGCTTCGGGTCGCCGGCCAGGACCAGCAGGGCGAAGAGGGCCTGCGAGACGCAGTTGAGGGTGTTGGCCGCGACCATCACCCGGTGGCGCGGCATCCGGTCTGCTATCGCCCCGCCGATGAGCAGGAACAGCACCAGCGGCACGGTCTTGGCGGCGGCGACGAGACCGACGTCACCGGCGTCGCCACCCGACTGGAGAACCGCGAACGCCGCCGCGATCAGCGCGCCGTGGGTGCCCAGGGCGGTGATGATCGAGGCGGCGGTCAGCAGCCGGTAGTTGCGGCCCGCCGGGACGGGTCGGGTGGTGCGGGAGGCGGGGGCGGCTGCTTCGGTCACTCAGGGACTATCGCGGCCGCCGCCCGGTTGTGCAAATAAGTTCCCCGACCGGGGTCAGGAATCGCCGTCGGGGTCCACGACCGGCACCAGACGTACGGTGCTGAGGATCTTCTCGATCGTCGCGTTCGGCAGCTCGTCGTCCACGCCCGCGGCGGCGTACAGCACCCACGAGGCGAACTCGTTCTTCTTGTTCTTGAACGTGAAGGCGTACGACTTGCCGTCACTGCTGCACTTGGAGCGCTTGGTGACGTTGGGCGCGGTCGCGGTGACCAGGCTCCCCGACAGCCCCGACTTGGTGGTGTACTGCTTGGCCTTGCTGATCTTGATGGTCTTCTTCGGCATGTGCTGCGCGAACGCGGCCCACGCCCAGGTGCCCGCCTCGTTGCGGGCGTTCACATCGGCGTCCGTGGCGCCCTGCGCCCCCCGGGTGCCGGTGCCGGCCAGGCTGTACTTGTCCTTGACGCCGTCCTTGTCGGCGTCGTCGGTGCACCACTCCTGCTTGAGGTCCGCCGGCCCGGTGAAGCCGATGAGCGGCAGGCCGTCGTTCTTCTTCTCGTCCTCGAAGAAGGACTGCACGCCGGGCGGGGACACCTCCCAGTCGCCGGGCACGTCGAACTGGGTGCCCCACTTGGGGTTCGTCACGACCTTCCAGCCCGCGATCTGCGGCTTGGCGTCCTCGCCGCCGCGCGGGTTGTCTTCCGGCGAGGACGGGGAGCCGGACGGCTTGACGGGCGCGGACGACTTCTTGTCGTCGGCGACGTTCTTGCCGTCCTTGTCGTCGTCCTTGTTCAGCACGATGACACCGGTGACCGCGGCGGCCACCACGACCGCCGTCGCGGCGACGATGGCGATGACCGTCGTCTTCTTCTTGTCGTTGCCCGGCTGCGGGTCACCGGGAGGACCGGGCACCGCGTACTGCGGAACCGTCGGTTGCTGGTACGGGTTGGGCTGTCCGTACCCCCCCTGCCCGCCCTGCTGCGGGTAGCCGTAGCCGGGCTGCTGGCCCGGCTGCTGGTTCGGCGGCTGTCCCTGCTGCTGATATCCCGGCTGCTGATAGGGATTCGGCTGCTGGTACCCCGGCTGCTGGTACGGGTTCTGGTTCTGGTCCTGCGGGTTCTGCTCGCCCCCGGGCGGCTGCTGTCCTGGCCACATGGCGAGTAACGATAGAGGGGCCCTGCCCCGCGTGCTACGTCCGCCCCCGTGTGCGAACGGTGAAGGAGCGGCGGCGGCCCGCCCGATGCGTGTCCGCAGAGGCATGGCCAAAGCTGTCTACCCATGAGTAACATCCCGTCCATGAGCGCTGAACAGATGACCGCGGGCGAGATGCTCGCCGCGACGGTTCCCATGGTCCGGACCCTCCACCTCGAATTCCTGGAGTCGACCGCCGAGCGCGCGGTGGTCCGCCTGCCGGACCAGGCCGGCTACCACAACCACGTCGGCGGACCGCACGCCGGAGCGATGTTCACGCTGGCCGAGTCGGCGAGCGGCGCCATCGTCATCGCCGCCTTCGGCGACCAGCTCTCCCGGGCCGTGCCGCTCGCGGTCGGCGCCGAGATCGGCTACAAGAAGCTGGCCATGGGCGAGGTCACCGCGACCGCCGTCCTCGGCCGCCCCGCCGCCGAGGTCGTCGCCGAACTCGACGCGGGCGAGCGCCCCGAATTCCCGGTGACCGTGGAGATCCGGCGCGGCGACGGCGCCGTGACCGGTGAGATGACCGTGATCTGGACGCTGCGCCCGAACTCCTGAGCCGTAGGGCCGCGGCTCCGCATCCGTACGAGAAGGGCCGCCCCGCACCGGCGGCCCTTCTCGCTGTCCGCCTCCGTGAAGCTGAGGGTAGGCTTCCCGCGGTGCGCCGATGAGTGTCCGGCGAGCGACAGGCCATCACTACGTGAGGAAACGGCGTTGCACATCCAGGAGTGGCTGGAGACCGTCCCCGCGATCAGCGTCTACATCCTGGTGGGCGCCGTCATCGGGCTGGAGAGCCTGGGCATCCCGCTGCCCGGCGAGATCGTCCTGATCAGCGCCGCACTGCTGGCCGCGAGCCACGACGGCATCAACCCCTGGATCCTCGGCGCCTGCGCCACCGCCGGAGCCGTGATCGGGGACTCGATCGGTTACGCCATCGGCCGCAAGGGCGGACGGCCCCTGCTGGCCTGGCTCGGCGGGAAGTTCCCCAAGCACTTCGGCGAGAGCCAGATCGGCATGGCCGAGCGCTCCTTCCAGAAGTGGGGCATGTGGGCCGTGTTCTTCGGCCGCTTCGTCGCCCTGCTGCGCATCTTCGCCGGTCCGCTGGCCGGTGTGCTGCACATGCCGTACTGGAAGTTCCTCATCGCCAACGTGCTCGGCGGGATCGCCTGGGCGGGCGGCACCACGGCCGTCATCTACTCGGTGGGCGTCGTCGCCGAGGCGTGGCTCAAGCGGTTCTCCTACCTCGGCCTGGCCATCGCGGTCCTGATCGGCCTCGCCTCCATGCTGGTCCTCAAGAACCGCGCCAAGAAGGCCGCCGCCGCGCACTCCGCCGCGGCCGCCGAGCCGGAACCGGGGACCGTGCCGGTCGCGGACTGAGCCGACGGTCCCTCAGCCCTCGCAGGCTTCGCGGTGGGCCTTGGCCAGCTCCACGTAACCCACCGCGTTGAAGCGGACGCCCGCCAGCTCCTCCTCGGTCAGCTCCCGCTTCACCTTCGCCGGGATGCCCGCGACCAGCGACCCCGGCGGCACGCGCATCCCCTGCGGTACGAGGGCCTGCGCTGCGACCAGCGAGCCCGCGCCGATGTGCGCGCCGTTGAGGACGGTGGCCCCCATGCCGATGAGGACGTCGTCCTCGATGGTGCAGCCGTGCAGGACCGCGTTGTGGCCGACCGAGACCCGCTCGCCGACCGTCACCACGAAGCCGGGGTCGACGTGGACGCTGCAGTTGTCCTGGATGTTGGAGTCCGCGCCGATCACGATGGGCCCGCAGTCCGCGCGCAGTACCGCCTGGTACCAGAGGCTGGAGCCCGCCGCCATGGTGATGTCGCCGATCGCCACCGACGTCGGGGCGGTGAACGCCTCCGCGTCGATGACGGGCTCCTTGCCGCCGATGCCCATGATCATCGCCTGCTCCGCCATCGCCCGTTCCTCCGTGCTCCGGTGCCGTCGGTCGCCGCCGGGGAAACCGTATGCGACGCGACGGAGCGGCCCCGTGTTGGGGTGAAGATCACAGGCCGGTCGCGCGGCCCGCCCGGTGGGCGCGGCTTACGGTGAGCGCGTGCCGAAGAACCGGAACCCGCTCGCCCCCCTGACCGCCTGGCGGCGGCGCGCCCTGTCCGGCGCCGTCCACCGCTGCTGGCGCTGGGCGCGCGAGGCGGGCGCGGTCACCGCCGAGCACTCCGGAGGGCTGCGGTTCGCCCGGATCGGCGAGGGGACGCGGCTGGCCTTCCCGCAGGGCACGGTCTTCGGGGAGCCGTGGATCCGGCTCGGCGACCACTGCATCATCGGCGAACAGGTCACGCTCACCGCGGGCCTCATGCCCGGCCTGGACCTCGGGCCCGGCCCCATCCTCACCCTGGGCGACGGTGTCGTGCTGGGCCGGGGCAGCCATGTCGTCGCCGACACGACGGTCACCATCGGCTCGGACACGTACTGCGGTCCGTACGTCTACATCACCTCGACCAACCACAGCTACGACGACCCGCACCAGCCGGTCGGCAAGCAGTGGCCCCGGATGGAGCCCGTCTCCATCGGCCCGGGCTGCTGGATCGGCACCGGCGCGGTGATCCTGCCCGGCGCCCGCCTCGGCCGCAACGTCGTCGTGGCCGCCGGGGCGGTGGTCCGCGGCGAGGTGCCCGACCGGTCGGTGGTGGCCGGAGCGCCCGCCCGTGTCGTACGCGGCTGGGACCCGGAGAAGGGCTGGCAGCCGCCCCTGCGGACACCGGCCCCGGTCCCGATCCCCGAGGGCGTCACCCCGGAACAGCTCCTCGCCGTGGCCCAGCTCGAAGAGGGCTGAAGGCCCTACCCCGTCGCGAGCAGCACCGTGCCCACCAGGGCCAGCCCCGCACCCGCCGCCTGCACGCCCCGCAGCCGCTCCTTCAGGACCCCGCGCGCGGCCAGGGCCGTCACCACCGGGTACAGCGAGGCCAGCACGGCGGCGACGGTGACCGGGCCGTGCTGGGCGGCCAGGGAGTACGTGCCGTTGGCCGCGACGTCCGCGAGGCCGACGAACGCCAGCGCCAAAAGCGCCGCCCGGACCGCCGCCGCGCCCCCGTCCTCGGGCAGCGCCCGGCCGCCGCGCCGCACGGAGACGTACAGCGCCCCACCGCCCACCGCCACGTTGGTGACGCGCTGCACGAACAGGGCGAGGAACAGCCCGGTCACCGTGGTCGACGCCTCGGCGATCAGCGACATCACGGCCCCGAAGCCGAAGGCCGCCACCAGCGTCAGCAGGACCGCCCGCCGCTGCACCGGCGCCCCGCGCAGCTGCGGACCGCCCGCCATCACGATGCCCACGACCGCCACCGCGACCCCGGCGCCCTGGAGGAGGCCCGGGCGCTCCCCGGCGATCAGCCCGACGCCCACCGGCACGACGACGCCCAGCGAGCCGAGCGGGGAGACCACACCCATCGGGCCGAGCGCGAGCGCCTGGTAGAAGCAGAGCATCGCCAGCGGTCCCACGACGCCCGCCGCGACCGCGTACCAGAGGCGGGGCCCCGCCTCGCTCCAGCCGCCCGTGGCGGTCACGACCAGGCCCAGCACCGCCGCCGCGATGATCTGCGAGACCACGATCACGGTCAGCGCGGGCGTACGCCGGGTCAGCAGGCCGCCCCCGAAGTCGGCCAGCCCCCACAGGAGGGCGGTGGCCAGGGCGAGCAGCGCGGTCATGGAAGCCTCGCAGTACAGTGCGGCGAACGAGTGGGTACACCGCACCGTAGTTCAGGATGATGGACCGTGTCATACAGAATATTGGACGGAATGTGACGGACCTCGATCAGCTGACCCAGTCCCTCGCGCGCAATCTCAAGCGCTGGCGCGGCGAACGGGGCTTCACCCTGGACCAGTTGGCCGCGCGCGCCGGGGTCAGCCGCGGCATGATCATCCAGATCGAGCAGGCCCGCACCAATCCGAGCGTCGGCACCACGGTCAAGCTGGCCGACGCGCTCGGCGTCAGCATCGCCAGCCTGCTCGACTACGAACAGGGCTCCCCGGTCCGCCTGGTCCCCCCCGACCAGGCCGTCCGCCTCTGGTCCTCCGACGCGGGCAGCTCGACCACGCTCCTGGTCGGCACGGACGCCCGGGGCCCGTTCGAACTCTGTTCCTGGCGGCTGATGCCCGGCGAGGGCACCCGCTCCGACCCGCACCCCGAGGGCACGGTCGAACTCCTCCACGTCACCGCCGGAACGCTCACGCTCGTCGTCGCCGACACCCCCTACGAGATGGGCGCCGGCACCTCCGCCACCTTCGAGGCGCACCACCCGCACGCCTACCGCAACGAGGGCACCGTACCGGTCGAACTCACCATGGCCGTAAGCGTTCCGCCCGTCAGATGAGACGGCGCACAGGCCCGCGTACGGCGCTGTTAGCGTGACGCGCATGCGCGCACCCATCGGCTCCTTCGCGGACGCCACCCCCGCCGTCGACCGTCAGGACCTGCTCACCGCCCCGGTGGCCGAGGCGGTGCGCACCGGCTGGGGCGGCATCACCCCCGACCAGGTCCTGCACGTCGACACCGACCCGGAGATCGCCGACACGGCGGCCTTCGTCGCCCACCACGGGGCCGATCTGCTCGACCACTCGGCGAACTGCGTCGTCCTCTCCGGCAAGCGCGGCGCCGACGTCACCCTCGCCGCCTGCCTGGTCCTGTCGCACTCCCGCGTCGATGTGAACGGCGTCGCCCGCAAGCACCTCGGCCTGCGCAAGGCGCGCTTCGCCTCGATGGACACCGCGGTCGGCGAGACCGGCATGGAGTACGGCGGCATCACGCCCATCGGGCTCCCCGCCGCCTGGCCGCTGCTGATCGACTCCGCCGTCCTGGACGAGGAGTGGGTCCTCATCGGCAGCGGCTCGCGCCGGGGCAAGCTGATCGTGACCGGCAAGGCGCTGGGCGCCCTGCCGGGCGCGGTGATCCTCGACGGACTGGGGGTGCGGGCCCCCGAAGCGCCCTAACCGAGCCTCGGGATCTCGATGGCGGGGCAGCGGTCCATGACCATGTCCAGGCCGGCCGCCCGGGTACGTGCGTACGCCTGCTCGTCCACCACGCCGAGCTGGAACCAGACGGCCCGGGCGCCCTTGGCGACCGCCTCGTCGGCCACCGCGCCCGCCAGCTCGCTGTTGACGAAGACGTCGACCACGTCCACCGGGAACGGGATGTCCGCCAGCGACGCGTACCCCTCCTCGCCGTGCACCCGCTCGGCCTTCGGATGGACCGGGACCACGAGCTTGCCGAAGCGCTGAAGCACCTCGGCGACCCCGTAGGCGGCGCGCGAGCGGTTGTTGGACAGGCCCACCACCGCCCAGGTGTCGCCGGTGTCTTCCAGGATCCTGCGGATCGTCTCCGTGTCTGCGTACATGATCCGCACAACCGGCGGCCCGCTCCGGCCATTCCCGCAGGTGCGCATAGGGTGGCGGGATGCAGGAGGAGTACCGGACCGTCGCCCGCGCGGGCGTGCACGAGAGCGAGATCAACCGGTCCCGCTTCCTCTGCGCGCTCGCCCCCGCGGCCACCGAGGAGGAGGCGCAGGAGTTCATCGCCCGCGTCCGCAGGGAGCACCCGGCCGCCACGCACAACTGCTACGCGTACGTGATCGGCGCCTCCGTACAGAAGGCGAGCGACGACGGCGAGCCCGGCGGAACCGCCGGCGTCCCCATGCTCCAGATGCTCACCCGCCGCGAGGTCTGCTTCGCCGTCGCCGTGGTCACCCGCTACTACGGCGGTGTGAAGCTGGGTGCCGGCGGGCTGATCAGGGCGTACGGGGGAGTGGTCGGGGAAGCCCTCGACACACTCGGCACCCGCACCCGCCGCCGCTTCCGGCTCGCCACCGTCACCGTCGGGCACCAGCGGGCGGGCAGGCTGGAGAACGAACTGCGCGCCACCGGACGGACCGTGCGCGAGGTCCGGTACGCGGCCGACGTGACCATCGAGATCGCGCTGCCGGACGCCGACGTCGAGGCGTTCCGCCGCTGGCTGGCCGACGCGACGGCGGGCGAGGCGCGGATGGAGCTGGGCGGCGAGGCGTACGACGACGCGTGACGACAGGCGCGTCGCGGGCCGGGTGGGCTTCCCGGACGCGCCCCCTGGCCCCCGGCGGGATGGGACACTGGGGGGCGTGAGGGCACAGGGGCGGAGGAAGCGCATGCGGACCGGAGCCGGGTCTTGAGGATTCTGCACACATCGGACTGGCACCTCGGCCGGTCGTTCCACCGGGTCCCCCTGCTCGACGCCCAGGCCGCCTACCTCGACCACCTGGTCGCCACCGTCGCCGAGCACGAGGCCGACGTCGTCGTGGTGGCGGGTGACGTGTACGACAGGGCGGTGCCCCCGCTCAGCGCCGTCCAGCTCTTCGATGACGCCCTGCACCGGCTCGCCGCCGCCGGGGTGCCCACGGTGATGATCTCCGGCAACCACGACTCCGCCCGCCGCCTCGGCGTCGGCGCCGGGCTCATCGGCCGGGCCGGCATCCACCTGCGCACCGACCCCGCGCGCTGCGGCACGCCCGTCGTCATCCCCGACGCGCACGGCGACGTGGCGTTCTACGGGCTGCCGTACCTGGAACCCGCCCTGGTCAAGGACGTCTTCAAGGCCGAGCGCGCCGGGCACGAGGCCGTGCTCGCCGCCGCCATGGACCGTGTCCGCGCCGACCTCGCCGCACGCCCGGACTCCACCCGCTCCGTCGTCCTCGCCCACGCCTTCGTCGCCGGCGGCGAGCCCAGCGACAGCGAGCGCGACATCACCGTGGGCGGCGTCGCCGCGGTCCCGGCCGGGGTCTTCGACGGCGTCGACTACGCGGCCCTCGGCCACCTCCACGGCTGCCAGGCCGTCACCGACCGCGTCCGGTACTCCGGCTCCCCGCTCGCCTACTCGTTCTCCGAGGCCACCCACCGCAAGACCATGTGGCTCATCGACCTGGACGCCTCCGGGGCGGTCACCGGCGAACGGATCGACTGCCCGGTGCCCCGCCGCCTCGCCCGGCTGCACGGCCGGCTGGACGACCTCCTCGACGACCCCGCGCTCGACCGCCACGAGGACGCCTGGGTCGAGGCCACCCTCACCGACCCGGTCCGCCCCACCGACCCGATGGCCCGCCTCACCGAGCGCTTCCCGCACACGCTCGCCCTCGTCTTCGAACCGGACCGGGCACCCGACGACCCGGACCTCTCCTACGCCCGCCGCCTGCGCGGCCGCGACGACCAGACCATCGCGGAGGACTTCGTGGCCCACGTCCGCGGCGGCTGGGGGACCGACGAGCAGGAGCGGGCGGTGCTGCGGGGCGCCTTCGACCACGTCCGGGTGGACGACGGCGTACACGAGGTGAACCGGTGAGGCTCCACACCCTCCGCGTCACCGCGTTCGGACCCTTCGGCGCCACCCAGGAGATCGACTTCGAGGCGCTCTCCGCCGCCGGGCTCTTCCTGCTCCACGGGCCGACCGGGGCCGGCAAGACCTCCGTCCTGGACGCCGTCTGCTACGCCCTGTACGGGGCGGTCCCCGGTGCCCGGCAGGGCCCCGGCACCTCGCTGCGCAGCGACCACGCCCCCGCGGACCTGCCGACCGAGGTGCTGCTCGACCTCACCGTCGGCGGGCGCCGCCTGGAGATCACCCGGCGCCCGGCCCAGCCCCGCCCCAAGAAGCGGGGCGGCGGCCACACCACGGAGAAGGCGCAGAGCTGGCTGCGTGAGTACGACCCCGAGGACGGCTGGCGGGCGCTCAGCCGGTCGCACCAGGAGATCGGGGAGGAGATCACCCAGCTCGTCGGCATGAGCCGAGAACAGTTCTGCCAGGTGGTCCTGCTGCCCCAGGGCGAGTTCGCCCGCTTCCTGCGCGCCGACGCCGAGGCGCGCGGCCGGCTCCTCGGGCGGCTCTTCGACACCCGGCGCTTCGCGGCCGTCGAGGACCGCCTCGCCGAGCTGCGCCGGGTGGCCGAGGCCCAGGTCAAGGCCGGTGACGACCAGATCCTCGCGCTCGCCCAGCGCATCGCCCAGGCCGCCGGGCCCGCTGCCCGCGAGTACCCGCTGCCGGACCTCCAGCCCGGCGACCCCGGCCTCGCGGACGCCGTCCTCGGCTGGGCCGCCACCGCCCGCAGCGGTGCCGGTGAACGCCACGACATCGCCGCGTCGGTCGTGGCCACGGCGGAGCGCCGGCACGCCGCCGCCCGCATCGCCCTGGACGCCGAACGGGAACTCGCCGCGCTCCAGCAGCGGTACGCCGAGACCCGGCACCGCGCCGACGCCGTGGAGACCGGCCGCGCCGCCCACGAGGAGGCGCGGGACCGCCTCGCACGCGCCCGCAAGGCGGACCTCGTCGCCCCGGCCCTCGAACTGCGCGAGGCGGCGGAGCGGGCGTACCGGCGGGCACGCGAGGAGCGGGACGGCGCCCTGGGCCGGCTGCCCGAGCCCCTGGCCGAGGCGGGCGCCGAACAACTGGCGGCTCTGGAGCACCGGCTCCGCGAGGAGCTGGGCGGCCTCGAATCGGCCCGGCGCGCCGAACAGCGGGCCGCCCGGATCGCCGAGGAGCGCGTCGCCCTGGACCGGCAGGCCCGGGCCGACGAGGAACTGGTCCGCGATGCCGAGGACTGGCTCGCCCACTGGGAGGCCAACCGGCAGGACCTCCAGGCCCGGCTGGACACCGCCCTCGAAGCCGCCACCCGCACCGAACTCCTGGCCCGCCGCCTCGACCCGGCCCGCCGCCGCCTGGACGCGGCGTGCCGCCGCGACGCGCTGGCCGCCGAGGCGAGGGCAGCCGGTCAGCAGCTCGCGGCCGCCCGCGAACAGGCCCTCGCCGCCCATGAACACTGGCTCGACCTGCGTGAACGCCGCCTCCGCGACATCGCGGCCGAACTCGCCGCCCAGCTGGCCGACGGCACCCCCTGCGCGGTCTGCGGCGCCCCGGACCACCCGGCCCCGGCCCGCCCCGGCGACGGGCACGTGGACCGTGCGGCGGAGGAAGCCGCCGAACGCGCCCACCGCGAGGCGGAACGGGCCCGCGCCACGGCGGAACAGTCCCTGGCCCTGGTACGCGAACGCCACGCGACGGCTCGCGCCGAGGCGGCGGGGGCCGTCGGGGCGGCCGGTGACGGGGAGACGGCCGCCACCGATGCCGCGACGGCCCCGGACGCCGCCGCTCCGGCAGGTGGCGCGGCCGCCCCGGCCTCCGCTCCGGCGTCGGCTCCCGGCAAGGGCACCGGCATCGGACCGGGCGACTCCGAGTGGACCGCGGTCGCGGCGGACGACGGCGACCCCGGCGTCGCCCAACTCGCCGACCTCGTGGACGGGCTCGCCGCCGAGCACGCCGAGGCGTACCGCCTCGCCGCCGGGGCGCACTCCGCGCGGGAGGCGCTGGCCGGGGCCGAGCGGGAGCAGCGGCGGCGGGCCGAGGAGCGGCAGCGGGTCGGGCAGCGGGGTGCCGCGCGGACCTCGCGGCGCGAGTCGCTGGACCGGGAGCAGACGGACATCGACGCGGTGCTGGACCGGGCGCGCGGGGGATACCCGAGCGTCGCCGAGCACGCCGCCGTGCTGCAGCGGCGGGTCGCCCTGCTCGCCGGGGCGGGCGTGGCGGTGCGCGAGGAGGAGAGCGCGGCGGCCCGGCTGAAGGAGGCCGACGACCGGCTCGCGGACGCCGCGTTCCGGGCCGGGTTCGACACGCCGGCGGCCGCCGCCGCGACGCTGCTGGACGACGCGGCGCAGCGTACGCTCCAGCACCGCATCGACGCCTGGCAGGCCGAGGCCGCGGCGGTCGCCGACCGGCTCGCCGAGACCGGTGCCCGGGACGCGGCGGACTGCCCGCCCGCCGCCCCTGAAGCCGCCCGGGAGCGCTTCGGCCGGGCCGAGCGCGCGTTGCGGGAGGCCGCGGCCGGGCTCGACGCCGCGCGGGAACGCCGTACCGAACTCGCCAGGCTCTCCCGCCGCGTGGCGGACGAGGTGCGTCGCCTCGGTCCGGTGCGCGAGGAGTACGAACGCGTCGCCCGGCTCGCCGGGCTCACCGCGGGCACCTCGGCGGACAACGCGCGCAAGATGCGCCTGGAGTCGTACGTGCTCGCGGCCCGTCTCGAACAGGTCGCGGCGGCGGCCACCGCCCGGTTGCGGCGGATGTCCTCGGGCCGCTACCAGCTCGTCCACTCCGACGCCCGTACCGGCGGCCGCCGGGCGGGGCTCGGCCTGCACGTCATCGACGCCTGGACCGGCCGCGAGCGCGACACCGCCACGCTCTCCGGCGGCGAGACGTTCTTCGCCTCGCTCGCCCTGGCGCTCGGCCTCGCCGACGTCGTGACCGACGAGGCCGGAGGCGTACGGCTCGACACCCTGTTCATCGACGAGGGGTTCGGCAGCCTGGACGACCAGACGCTGGACGAAGTGCTCGACGTGCTCGACTCGTTGCGCGAACGGGACCGCAGTGTCGGCATCGTCAGCCATGTCGCGGACCTGCGCCGCCGCATCCCCGCCCAGCTGGAGGTGGTGAAGGAGCGGCACGGGTCGGCCGTGCGGCTCCGGGCCGGGGCGGACGGGCTCAGCGACTGATCGGCCGCCCCGGCAGCGGCGAGGAGTAGACGACGCTGGTGGTGACCGAGCCGAGCGCGCCGATCTTCCCGGAGACGGTCTCCAGATGGCTCATCGAGCGGGCCGTCACCTTGAGCACGAAGCAGTCGTCGCCGGTGACGTGATGGGCCTCCACGATCTCCGGCGTCGTCTCCAACAGGTCGTGGAACGGCTTGTAGTTGCCGTTCGGATACCGCAGCCGTACGAAGGCGAGGATCGGCAGCCCGAGCCGTTCCGGATCGACCACGGCCGCGTAACCGCTGATCACCCCGGCCTCCTCCAGCCGGCGGACCCGCTCGGTCACGGCGCTCGGCGACATGGCCACCGCCCGCGCCAGCTCCGCGAAGGACGCGCGGCCCTCGCGTTGCAGCACGTCGAGAATGCGCCAGTCGGTGGCGTCCGGGGAATAGTCGTTCATACGGACAGGGAACCGTGGAATCCCCGGTAGATCAAGGCAGCTGCCGGGGATCCCGCCTTCCGGACCGGGGGCGCCGCTCATAGATTCTCAGGCATGACCTCCCAGCCCGGCACTCTCACCGCCCACCCCGTCCTGAGCGTCCCGCCCGCCGAACCGGCCGACGCGGTCGCCCACTTCGGAGCCTCGCTCGCCTTCCACGCCGACGTCTCGGACGTCGCGGCCGCCCTCACCGGCGGAGGCGACCCCGGCTTCGTCCTCCTCGACTCCCGGTCCACCGAGTCCTGGGACCAGGGGCACATCCCGGGCGCCCTGCACCTGCCGACGGCGCTCATCGCCGCGCAGGCGCCCCGGCTCCTCGACCCGGCCGTGCCGGTGGTCACCTACTGCTGGGGCCCCGGCTGCAACGGCGCCACCCGCGCCGCCCTCGCCCTGGCCCGGCTCGGCTACCGGGTGAAGGAGATGCTCGGCGGCTTCGAGTACTGGGCGCGCGAGGGATTCCCGTACGAGACCTGGGAGGGCGAGGGGAAGCGCGCGGCCGACCCGCTGACCGCACCGGCCGGGACGGACGACTGCGGCTGCTGACGGCGGCCGGCCCCGGGGGCGGTGCCCCGGGGCCGGCCGCACCAGGTCAGAGCTTCGACAGCTCGTCCACCAGGTCGTCCAGGCCCAGCGGACCCTGGGACAGGGCCGCCATGTGCCACGCCTTGAGGTCGAAGGCGTCCCCGTGCGCCGCCCGGGCGTTCTCCCGGCCCAGCAGCCAGGCGCGCTCGCCCAGCTTGTAGCCGATGGCCTGGCCCGGCATCGAGAGGTAGCGGGTCAGCTCGCTCTCCACGAAGTCGGCGGGCCGGCCGCTGTGGTTGCCGAAGAACTCCTGCGCCAGCTCCGGCGTCCACCGCTCACCCGGGTGGAACGGCGAGTCGGCCGGGATCTCCAGGCCCACGTGCATGCCGATGTCCACGATCACCCGGCAGGCGCGCATCATCTGCGCGTCCAGGTAGCCGAGCCGGCGCTCCGCGTCGGGCAGGAAGCCCAGCTCGTCCATCAGCCGCTCCGCGTACAGCGCCCAGCCCTCGGCGTTGGCGCTGACCATGCCGATCGACGCCTGGTAGCGCGACAGGCTCTCCGCCACGTGCGCCCACTGGGCGAGCTGGAGGTGGTGGCCGGGAACGCCCTCGTGGTACCAGGTCGACACCAGGTCGTACACCGGGAAGCGGGTCTCACCCATGGTCGGCAGCCAGGTGCGGCCGGGCCGCGAGAAGTCCTCGGAGGGGCCCGTGTAGTACGGGGCGGCGGCGCCGCCGGGCGGGGCGATCCGCGACTCCACCCGGCGCACCCGCTCGGCCAGTTCGAAGTGCGTGCCGTCCAGCGCCTCGATCGCCTCGTCCATCAGGCTCTGAAGCCACGCCTGGACCTCGTCCACGCCCTCGATGTGCTTGCCGTGCACATCGAGATGGGCCAGCGCCTCCCAGGGGCCCGCGCCCGGCAGCACCTTCTCCGCCTCGGTCTTCATCTCGGCGAGCAGCCGGTGGTATTCGGACCAGCCGTACGCGTACGCCTCGTCCAGGTCCAGGTCGGTGCCGTTGAAGTAGCGCGACCAGCGGGCGTAGCGCTCACGGCCCACCGTGTCGGGCTCGCCCTCGACCGCCGGCGCGTACACCTCGCGCATCCAGCGGCGCAGCTCGTCCAGGGCGCCGGCGGCCTGCGCGGCGGCCGCGTCCAGGTCCGCGCGCAGGGCGTCCGGGCCGTTCGCGACGAAGTCCTGGAAGAAGCCCTTCGTGCCGTCCCCGACCCACTCGTCCAGCTGCCCGACGAAGGTGGCGGTGGCGCGCGGACCGCCGTACAGCTTGCGCTCCAGACCGAGCGCCAGGGACTCCTGGTAGCCGGCCAGCGCCGCCGGAACGGCCCGCAGCCGCTCCACGACGGCCGCCCAGTCCTCGTCCGTCTCGGTCGGCGTCACCGTGAACACCCCACGGACCGAGTGCGCCGGCGAGTGCAGATTGGAAACGGCCCGCAGCGCCTCGTCCGCGTCGTGGACGGCGAGTTCGGCCGTCAGCCGCTCCCGCAGCAGCCGGCCGCAGCGGCGCTCGGCGTCATCGGCGGCCCCGGGCAGCTGCTCCGCGCGGTCCAGCCGGGCGAGCGTGTCCCGGGCCAGCGCGGCCAGCTGTTCCTGGCCTGCCGGGGAGAAGTCGGGAAGGCGGCGCGAGCTTGCCGCGACACCGAGGTAGGTGCCGGAGATCGGGTCGAGTTCGATGTAGGCGTCGACGTAGGCGTCGGCGATCTGGCGCGGCAGTGCGCTGCTGGAAGATTCTGACATGCGTACATCCTCGTACGGGGAGGGCCTCCGCGTCACTATCAATCGGCAGGACGGACCTGACCCGGAACCGCTCCCGCCGCCCCCGGCACCGGCGGAAGCAGCGGCCCGCACTCCCACTGCTGGAAGATCAGCCGCGTTTCCACCCGGGCCACTTCGCGCCGCGAGGTGAACTCGTCCAGCACGAGCCGTTGCAGATCCGCCGTGTCCGCCACGGCCACATGCACCAGATAGTCGTCGGGGCCGGTCAGATGGAACAGCGCCCGCGACTCCGGCAGCGAGCTGATCCGCTCTACGAACGGCCCGATCAGCTCCCGCCGGTGCGGCCGCACCTGTACGGAGAGCAGCGCCTCCAGGCCCCGGCCGAGCCTGGCCGGATCCAGCCGCAGCCGGTGCCCGAGGACGACCCCGGTGCGGCGCAGCCGGGCCACCCGGTCCAGACACGTCGAGGGAGCCACGCCGACCTCGGCCGCCAGCTCCCGGTACGTGGTCCGGGCGTCGTTCTGCAACAGCCGCAGAATGTGCAGATCGACCGTGTCGAGAGCGACGGAATCAGTCATTCGGCGAACGTAGCACGGCCTTTGAGCCGTATCTCCCGGTGCGCGTTCAGAGTGCGCGCATGGACAACGAATCCGTGCTGCCGCCCTCGACCACCCCGTCCCGGGCGCTCGCCACCGAAGCCGTGCACGCCGGACGCGACGACCTCGCGGCCCTCGGCCTGCACGCCGCCCCGATCGACCTCTCGACCACCTACCCCTCGTACGACTCCCGCGCCGAGGCCGAGCGGATCGACGCCTTCGCCACCACCGGGGCCCGCCCGGACGGCCCGCCGGTCTACGCGCGGCTCGACAACCCCACGACCGGCCGCTTCGAAACGGCCCTGGCCCGGCTCGAATCCACCGCGAGCGCGGTGGCGTTCGCCAGCGGCATGGCCGCGCTGACCGCCGTCCTGCTGGCCCGCGCGAGCGTGGGACTGCGCCATGTGGTGGCCGTGCGGCCGCTGTACGGATGCAGCGACCACCTGCTGGGCGCCGGGCTGCTGGGGACCGAGGTGACGTGGACGGACCCGGCGGGCATCGCCGAGGCGATCCGGCCCGACACGGGTCTGGTGATCGTGGAGACCCCGGCCAACCCGACCCTGGCCGAGGTGGACATCCGGGCCGTCGCCCACTCCTGCGGATCGGTGCCGCTCCTGGTCGACAACACCTTCGCGACGCCCGTCCTCCAGCGCCCCGTCGAGCTCGGTGCCCGGATCGTGCTGCACAGCGCGACGAAGTACCTGGGCGGGCACGGCGACGTGATGGGCGGAGTCGTCGCGTGCGACGAGGAGTTCGCCGCCGTGCTGCGCCGCGTCCGCTTCGCCACCGGCGGGGTCCTGCACCCGATGGCCGGCTATCTGCTGCTGCGCGGCTTGTCCACCCTGCCGGTGCGGGTCCGGGCCGCCTCCGCGAGCGCCGCCGAACTCGCCCGCCGGCTCTCCGCCGACCCCCGGGTGACCCGGGTGCACTACCCGGAGATCGGCGGCGCCATGGTCTCGTTCGAGGTGTACGGGGACCCGCATCAGGTCATCGCGGGGGTGCGGCTGATCACCCCCGCCGTCAGCCTCGGCAGTGTGGACAGCCTCATCCAGCACCCGGCCTCCATCAGCCACCGCATCGTGGACGAGGGAGACCGGCACGCCTCCGGCGTCGGTGACCGGCTGCTGCGGATGTCGGTGGGGCTGGAGGACGTCGAGGACCTGTGGGCCGACCTGTGCCAGGCGCTGTCCTGCGGGGAGCCCGTACGCGGTGGGGTCAGCGCTCGGCCTGCTCGTACGGCGGCAGTTGCGGCAGGGGGCGCGCCGGGGTCGCCGCGAGGCGTGCGGTGATCACGAGGGTGCCCTCCTCGATCTGGTAGTCGAGCGGCAGCGAGAGCGCGCGCATGGCGGCGACCATGCCGGTGTTGGACGCCTGGGTGACGGCGTAGACGTTCTCGCAGCCCGCCTCGTCGGCCAGTGCCACCAGGCGGGCCAGGAGCTCGGAGCCGATGCCGCGCCGCTGCCAGTCGTCCTCGACCAGGAGGGCCACCTCGGTCTCGTCGCCGTCCCAGAGCAGATGGCCGAGGGCGACCATCCGCCCGGACGCCGTCTGCACGGCGAGGGTGCGGCCGAAGCGCGGGCTCAGCAGGTGGTCCAGATAGCGGTCGGCGTCCCGGACCGGGCCGTGGTACCGCAGCCGCAGGGTCTGTTCGGAGCACCGTCCGTGCATCGCCACGGCCGCGTCGAGGTCGGCCCGGTCCGCTCGGCGCACGGTGATCTCGTTGCCCTCGGGCAGCGTGAGCACGTGCTCGCCGCGCGGGACACGGGGGCCGAGCCGGGCGTCGAGCTCCACCAGCGCACGGGCCCGCGCGAACTCGGTGGGCGTGAACGGCAGATAGGGCCGCTCCACGGTGATGACCCCGCCCGACGGGTCGCGCAGCCGCATCACCGTCTCCTCCAGCACCCCTTCGACCGGGGCGGTATCGCCGGTGGCGCGCCCGGTGACCGAGACGGCGGGCAGCGAGTGGATCGTGCACCGGCCGAGCAGCTGCCGCAGGGCGAGCGGGAGTTCGGCCGCGTCGAGTGCGGTACGGGTGGCGAGGCCGAGCACCCGGGTCGGGGCGTCCACCAGGTCGTGGGTGTCGGCCCGCTCCGTCCAGGTGGAGCTGCCCCCGGCGGCGGCCACCGCACGCGACAGCTCCCGGGCCGGCAGGGACGCGGGCACCCTCAGCAGGAACTCGTCCACGGTGCCCCGCGCCAGCGGGTGCGTCTGGAGCGTGAGGATGTCGATGCCGTGCCGGGCCAGCACGGTGCACAGCGCGGCCAGGCTCCCCGGAACGTCCCGCACGGTGGTCCGCATCCGCCACAGCACCGTCTCGCCGGCGGCTGCGGAGGTGCCGGGGTCATCGGACGCGGAGGGGGTATCGGCCGCCGGTGCGGGGGGCGGGGCGTGGCTGTGGCGCCGGGCCCACCAGGTGTGGAACGCCGCCGTCGCGGTCAGCGCCACGGCCGAGGCCACGAGCAGGTAGGGGCCGTCCGGCTGATGCCCGATCAGGTTGGCGATCGCGTCGGCGACCGCCACCGCCGTGAACAGCGCGGCGAGTTCGATCACGTCCCGCCGCCAGTGGTGGGGGCGGCGGGCACTCTTCGCGGATGTCGCATCAGTCGTCATGAACCCACTGTGACCGTACCGTGTTGCCTGATCACGAACGCTTTGTGACCGATGGGTTAAAGGGCAATCGGCCTTCCTGCCGTCGGTTTCGAAGGCGTTGGGGATCTGTTTCGCAGGGCACCCCGGGAGCCGGCGCGCGGGGCTCAGCCGGTGCCCACCCGGCAGGCGGTCTCCAGGCGTATCGCCTGCCGCACCAGCTGGGTCGTCCCGCCGCGCGCGGCCGTCTCCGCGAGCCCCGGGACCGGCCCGGTCCTCGGCGGGCCGCTGCGCTCCGCGCACTCCGCCGCCACGGCGAGCAGCTCGCTCAGTCCCCGGGGCGCCCGCTCCCGGGCCAGCAGCGCGGGCAGTACCGGCACCAGGAAGGACAGGACCGTCCCGTACGCCCCGGTCCCCGCCGCCGTCCGGGCCGCGTCCGCCAGCCGGTTCGGCTTGACCGACTCCCGCTGGAGCAGCGTGGCCAGCTCGCCGCCGAGCAGCCCCGCGTCCAGCCGGTCCCGGGCCGCCAGCACCAGCAGGGCGTCCACCGCCGCGAGCCGGTCCTCCGCGTCCCGGGCACCGAGCCCGTAGGCCAGGGCGAGATGGACCGCACCGGCGGCGGGCCCGCCGGTCTCGGCGAGCGCGGGCAGCAGCCAGGTGGTGCCCCGCTGCTCCTCCACGCCCGACGCGACGGTGGGCAGCAGCCAGGCCGCGAGGGTCTCGCCGTCCTCGGGAAGGATGGCGGTCCAGTGCGGCGACTCCACGACCCAGTGGTGGCAGCGGTCGTTGAGCGGCGCGTGCGGGCTGCCGAGCCAGTGGAAGGAGCGGGGGAACTTCTGCTGGACGAGGCGGTTCC
Source organism: Streptomyces sp. NBC_00209 (assembly GCF_045206345.1). Taxonomy (NCBI): domain Bacteria; kingdom Bacillati; phylum Actinomycetota; class Actinomycetes; order Kitasatosporales; family Streptomycetaceae; genus Streptomyces; species Streptomyces sp. NBC_00209. Next base: position 6,269,721 of record NZ_CP108121.1, read on the forward strand.
CGTCGGTCGACAGCAGTACCCGGCGCACCGTGGTCACCGGCTGCCGCAGCCAGTCCCGGGCGACGGGCACCTCCGCCTCCACCTGCCGGGGCAGCACGGTGGCCACCGGCTCGTCCGCCCGGAGCCACGCCGCCAGCCGGTCGCCCTCCGCGGTGCCCAGCGCGGCGGCCCGCTCCGCGGCCTCCTCCTCACCGGTGCGCCGCACCCGCAGCAGGGCCTGCGCGAAGTCGACGGCCCCGGCCCTGACGTCCAGCGCCTGGTATCCGCTCAGCCGCTCGACCAGCTCCGACGCGTCGATGGCCCCCGTGTGCCAGGTGGGCGTGGCCAGCAGATACGGCAGCCTGCCCGTCCGTATCCCGGCCGCCGCCTCCCACAGGCGGGCGTGCACGATCGCGTCGAGAGCCGCGTGGCTGCAGGTGCCCGTCGCCGTCCCGCGGGTCTGTCCGTCGTGGACGGCGCGCCGCGAGATCCGCCCGAGCAGCGAGGCCACGACGAGGTGCAGGCCGTCGCGGCCGCGGAGCATCCGCCGGTCGGCGTCGTCCCGGGGGATCTTGGCCCACCACTGCCCGGCGAGCGCGGACTCCAGGGCCGCGACCAGCTCTTCCCGACCGGTGCGGGCATGCCGGACCAGCCCGTCCAGCGCCCGCTCGAACGCGGTGACGTCCTCCTGGTCCGACCGGAGCAGGGCCGCCGTCACCTCCTCGGTGAGCTCGGCCACGGACGCGGCCGGCGGGCCGAGCGGGCGCGGGGCCGGGGGCGGCGGCAGGATCTCCTCGTAGGCGGCGACCCCGGGTGCCTCCTCCAGCAGTTCCCCGAACACCGCGCGCGCCGCCTCCCGGTGCACCGGCGCCAGCAGCGATGCCATCCGGGCCGCCTCCTCGCGGACCTCCGGCGACACGGCGGGCAGTGCGCGGGCGGCCAGCTTGAGCGCACGCTCCTGCGCGTCGGTGTCCGGATGCCCGAAGGCGTCCGCGATCACCGGCAACAGCTCCTCGGCCGCCGAAGGGTCCCGGCGCAGCACCTTCCCCAGGTGGATCAACTGGGCGCGCACCAGCTTCTTCTCGGTGCGGAAGAGCACCGCGCCGGACACCTCGGCCAACTGCCGGACCGACAGCGCCCCCTGCGCGTCGAGCCGGGCCAGCACCTCCTGGGCGTGACCGGCCACCGGGGAAGGCCCGTCGGCCGCCATCGCCATCCAGTCGGCGACCCGCGCCGCCTCCTCCCCGGAGGTGGGCCCGAGTCGCCGTACGACCAGCAGGCAGAAGCGGAGATCGGTGGGCTTCCCACCGCGCAGCAGCCGCGCGGCACAGCTGTCGAGCAGGGCCGCGCGGTCGAGCAGCCCCTCCGCCACCAGGGCCGTCAGCGCGGCCGGCCAGGAACCGGCGGGGGAGTGGCTGTCGACCCAGGCCACCACCGGAGGCAGCTCCGGCATCGTCAGGAGATGCGGCACGAGGACGTCGAGCCGGGTGTCCGCCCGCAACACATCGATCAGGGGCTTCTCGGCCCCGCCCTGCCACCGCGAACTGTTGACCCGTTCCGCCCAGGTCCGGACCATGCCGTCCGAGACGGGCAGCGGACAGCCCGCCCGGCGGGCCAGCTCCTCGACCAGCCGGTACTCCGCGTCGGACTCCACGGCGCGCGCGGCCAGCCGGCGGGCGACATCGGCGAGCCAGTCCGGCTCGCGGTCGCCCAGCACCTCAAGCACCCACGGGTACGGCGAGTGCACCCAGTCCCGCATGTCGCGGGCGCCGAGCCACGTCGCGCAGCCCGCCGCCCCGGTGTGGCAGCCCGCACCGGCCACCAGGATCGCCTTGCGGACCCGGGTGCGCTCGCCCCAGCGCCAGCCCCGGGCCTCCTTGCGCAGGGCCTTCAACTCCTCAAGGGCGGCCTTGCGTCCGCCCCGGTCGAGCGGGGCCAGCAGGGGCCGGATGTCGTCCATGCGGCCCTCGCGGACCGCGTCCAGCAGTGTGGTCATCGCGCACCCCCGGCGACCGCCGCGCCACGGCGGACCATCCGGACCGCGAGGGCGTGCTTGCACGGGCCCCGGCGGCCCCGGTAGTCCGCCCACCACTGGCAGGTGCAGCTCAGCGCCCCCGACTGCTCGCGGACCTGGTAGCGCCGGTCGCCCGAGCGCACCGCGGCCAGCTCGCCGTCCAGGACCACCGCCCCCTCCCGGGCCAGCCGCCGCGCCGCGACCAGCCGGGGATTGTGGCGCTCGGCCCGGTCCGCGTCGTACGGCAGCTCGCGGTGGAAGTACGCGGCGTCCGCGAGGTCGTAGCCCACCCGGCCGGCCGTGCCCAGCCGGACCAGCGCGGCCCGGACCCGCTCCACCGGCAGGCCCGCCTGCTCCGCCAGCCGGTCCGGCTCTATCCGGGGCTCCCACGCCAGCAGCACCGACACCAGCTCCGCGTCGGCCGCGGCGTCGTCCGTGGCCAGCGCCTCCAGGACCCCGCCCTCGCCCGAGAAGCCGCGCGAGGCGTCGGGCGACAGCGTCAGTGTGAGCCGCATCCCGGGCAGCACGACCTCCCAGGCGCTCGCGGCGGCCGTGCCGTCGGCCACCGGCCCGTACACGCGGAGCGCCGACGCGTACCGCAGGACCCGCTGCAGGGTGGTCAGCCGCTGGGGGCCGGGAAGGCAGACGGCACCGGGCACCGGACGGGTCGTGGGCCGGAGCGTCCGCCCGGCCGGCACCACCCACCGCGCGCCGCGCGCGGCCGCCCCCGAGGACGCGGGCAGCGACCTCAGGAACCGTACGGCGTCCGCCGCCGGGAGCTCCGCCCGCAGATCGAAGGCGGCGGAGGCCACCTGCGCCTCCGCGAAGCCCCGCAGCCATCGGTCCGGCAGCGGGACCTTCTTCTCCACGACGGCGCCGTCCGTCGTGGTCACCGCCATCTCCTGCGGGCCCACCCGCAGATGCAGCGGCTCGTCACCGCCCATCCGCGAAAGCGCCTCCCGCAGCGGATGGTTCACGTCCACATTGGTGGTGCCATGCCCCGTCCGCACGCCCTCCAGGCCCTCGCTGAGCACGTCGAGCCGCGCGTACACCCCGCAGCAGCCGGAGAACGACTCGAAGCGCAGCCGGTCGCCGTTGCCCGTCACCACCGGGTCCAGGGACGACAGCAGGGTCCGCTGGTAGTAGCGCGCGGCGGCGACATCGGCGACGGCGAGCAGCCCCCGCGCCGCTATCCGCGGCGAGGCCAGGAACCCCGAGAAGAACCGGGGGTGCGCCTCGGCGCCCTGCGGTGTGGAGCCGCCCGCCGTCTCCAGGCCGAGCGACCGCCCGGCCTGTGAGGAGGCCAGGACGGAGGGACGTGAGTAGGCCAGGGCCTGCAACGTTCGGGTCATGGAAAAACCGTAGAACCCACCACTGACAATCGGTCATCACCGCAGGTCAAAAGGGCTATTGAACAAGGCAGGCCAGTGCGCGCACCCCGCGCACGATGTCGGCCGGCGTCAGATGGGCGTAGCCGAGGACGAGGCGTACGCAGTCGTCCTCCGGCCGCTCCGTCCCGTACTCGCGCAGCAGCCGCACGGCCACCCCGGCAGCCGCCGCGCGCTCCGCGAACTCCTCCTCCGGGCCCCGGCGCCCGGGGAGCCGCGCGATGGCGTGCAGGCCCGCCGCGACACCGCTCACCTCGGTGCCCGGGATGTGCTCGGCCAGGGCCCGCGTGAGGACGTCCCGGCGCTCCCGGTAGGCGCGCTGACAGCGCCTCAGCTGGCGGTCGTAGCCGCCGCCGGCCACGAAGTCGGCGAGCACCGCCTGTTCGAGGGACGGGTTGCCGAGGTCCATCATCCGCTTGCGCTCCACGAGCTCGGCGGTCATCGACGCGGGCGCGATCAGCCAGCCCAGACGCAGCCCGGGAGCCAGTGACTTGCTGACCGACCCGGTGTACGCGACACGTTCCGGATCGAGGCCCTGGAGGGCGCCGACCGGGGCGCGGTCGTACCGGAAGTCACCGTCGTAGTCGTCCTCGATCAGCAGCCCGTCCGTCTCCCGCGCCCACTCCAGGAGCCGGCTGCGACGGGCCGCGGAGTACGCCACTCCGGTCGGGAACTGGTGGGCGGGAGTCGTCACCGCGACCCGCACCCCGGAACGTTTCAGCGGCGCCAGGGCCAGGCCCTCCTCGTCCAGCGGGACCATCGTGGTGGCCACCCCGGCGGAGGCGAAGAGTGCCGTGTGCTCCGGGCTTCCCGGGTCCTCCACACCGACCGTGCGCACCCCGCGCCCGTGCAGGACGAACCCGAGCAGCGTCGTCGCCTGCGCGACCCCGGAACACACCAGCAGCCGTTCCGGATCGGCGACCACCCCGCGCCGCCGCGTCAGCAGCGCGGCCAGGGCGACGCGCAGCTCCGGCAGGCCGCGCGGATCCGGGTAGCCGAGCGCGCCGTGCGGCAGCCGCCCGAGCACCGAGCGATGGGCGGCGGCCCAGGCACTGCGCGGGAAGAGGGAGAGATCGGGCGTCCCGGGCCGGAAGTCGACCCGCACCCCACGGGCGCGCGGCGCCAGGTCCCGCGCACCGCCCGCCGCCGCCCGCGCCGACCCGCTCACCCACGTCCCCGCCCCGCGTCCGCTGCGCAGATAGCTCTCCGCCGTCAGCTGCTCGTACGCCTCGGTCACCAGACCGCGCGAAACCCCCAGATCGGCGGCCAGCTCACGGCTGGACGGCAGCCGCGTCCCCGGCGCCAGGCGGCCGGAGCGGACCGCCTCGCGCAGCGCCGACTGGAGCGCCCGGCCACGGCCACGCGCCGGAGCCGACGCCACCGGAAGCAGCAACTCCCAGGCCGCCGATACGGATTCACGGCCTCTGCCGCTGCCACCGGCGGGCGGTTCGGCCCCCGGATTGGTCCCCGAAGCTGTCATGGAAGTGGACCTTAAACCGAACCACCGCGCTCCCTAGCGTCGGTCCCATGAACGTGACCTCACTGCGCGGGGCCCTGCTGGCCACCGTCGCCTGCGTCCTCGTCGGCGCCTCCTTCACCGCCAACAGCGTCCTCGGCGACTACCCCTACGCGGGCGGCCAGGCGCTCCGCTACGGCCTCGCGGCGCTCCTCCTGCTGCCCCTCATCCGCCGCCCCGGCGAACCCCGCCCCGCCGCTACGCTCCGCCTGCTCACCGGGCGCCAGTGGGGGCGGCTCGCGCTGCTCGCCGCCGTCGGCATGGTCGGCTTCAACTTCGCCGTCCTGGCCGCCGAACGCTCCGCGGAACCTGCGGTTCCGGGTGTCTTCGTCGGCTGCGCCCCGATCCTCGTCGCCGTCCTCGTACCGCTGCTGGAAGGGCGCAGGCCCGCACGGCCCGTGCTGTACGCGGCGGCGCTGGTCGCCGCCGGGGCGTTCACGGTCCAGGGCTGGGGGCGCAGCGACCTGAGCGGCATCCTGTGCTCCGTCGGCGCGCTGGTCGGCGAGGTGGGCTTCGCCGTGATCGCGGTGCCGGTCCTGCGCCCGCTGGGCCCGAAGCTGCTGTCCGCGACCGTGTGCGTCATCGCGGCGGCCGAGTCGACGGTCCTGGGCCTGGTGCTGGACGGCGGCGGCTTCCTCCGCGTGCCGACCGGGGCCGAGGCGCTGGCGCTGATCTGGCAGGCGGCCGTCGTGACGGTCATCGGCTTCGTCTGCTGGTACATGGGCATGCAGCGCATCGGCGCCGAGCGCGCCACCCTCTTCTCCGGCCTCATCCCCGTCTCCGCCGCGCTCACCGCCCCGCTCGTCGGCACCGGTTCGTACGGCCTCGCCCAGGCCGCCGGGTCCTGCCTCGTCGGCCTCGGTGTGGCGATCGGCTCGGGAGTGCTGGGGCGGCGCCGCGCGACCGCCCGGCAGGCGGAAACCCCTGCTCCGAAGGCGGACGCCGGGCCGCGCGCGGTGCGCCGGTCCGCGAACGTCCTGTGAACGCTGTGCGGCACATCGTCCATTCACAGGGTCTCCGGCGCAGGATTGGTCTTGACCAAGGGGTTGCGCCGTCCTATGGTCTCAACGTTAAGACAGGAACCTTTAATAAATAACGTCGCGGAATAAGCCGCTGGGTGATTGCGGAGGACAGGGTGGGGACCACGCAGCTGGAAACGGTGCAGGAGCCGAAGTACTGGCACCTCAAGACCGTGCTCAGTGAGGCACTCGACTCGGACTTTGCGGTGGGGGAGATCCTTCCCAACGAGCGCGAGCTCGCCGCCCGGTTCGGCGTCGCCCGGGCCACGCTCCGGCAGGCCCTGGAGCAACTCGAACTCGAAGGCAGACTGCACCGCCGCCGGGGCGTCGGGACCACGGTCGCCCCGCCCCGCGTCGGCGTGGCCGTCTCCACCGCCCGCAACGACTGGACCGACGGCGAGGCCGACACGGCCTGGCAGCCGGTGGACTGCGAGAGCGCCCCCGCCCCGGCCGCCGTCGCCGCCACGCTGAACGCCGGCGCCGAGGAGCCCGTGCACATCGTGCGCCGCATCCGCACGAGCCACGGCCAGGTGGTCGCCGCCGAGCTGCTCTACGTGCCGTCCTCCTCCGTGCCCGAGCTGTCCGGGATAGACGCCCCGTCCGGCGCGGCCCGCGCCCGCAACGTCGTCCGCGAACTGCACCGGCTCGGCCTCGACGGCCAGGACCGCTCCGTCGAGCTGGGCTCCGCCCGCGCCGACGACGCCAGGGAGCTGGACCGGCTCCCCGGCGCCCCCGTCCTCGTGGTCACCACCCGCTACCTCGCCGCGGGCGGCACGGCGGCGGTCTCGGTCGCCACGTACCGGGCCGACACCTGCCGGCTCACCTTCGGCGACACGGGCGACCTGGAGATCAGCCACCCGGCCCAGGAGCGCCAGGCTTCCTGACACGAGGCGCATCAAGGATCAAGCACCCCACGGCCCGTCGCGTTCAGCGGCGGGCCGTCACCGTTCCCTCGACCGCGAACAACTGCTCCTCCACATGGTCGAGCGCGAGCCGCAGCGCACCGGTCGCCACCGCCGCCTCGCCGAGGAGCGACAGGCACACCCGGGGCGGGCGCAGGCAGTAGCGGGCCAGTTCGCCCCGCAGCGGGTCCAGCACCCCGTCGAGACCGGCGGCCCAGCCCCCGACCACCACCAGCTCGGGGTCGAGCGCCAGCACCAGCGCCGCCACGTCGTGCACCAGGCGCTGGATGAACCGCTCCACCGCGGCCCGCGCCTGCTCGTCCCCGTGCCGCGCCTTCGCGAACACCGCGGCCACCGCGTGCTCGTCCAGCGGGTCCAGCGGGGTGTCCGTCATGGACAGCAGGTGTTCCGGCGTCACGTCCCGGCCGAGCAGGTGCAGCGCGCCGATCTCCCCGGCCGCGCCGCCGAACCCGCGGTGCAGCCGTCCGCCGATCAGCGAACCGGCGCCCGGGCTCAGCCCCGCCAGCACGAACACGATGTCGTCGGACTCCGTCGCCGCGCCCTTCCAGTGCTCGGCGACGGCGGCGGCGTTGGCGTCGTTCTCCACGAGGACCGGGCAGCGGAAGGAGCGCCGCAGCCGTTCGCCCAGGGGCAGGCCCGTCCAGTCCGGCAGCGCGGTGCCCAGCCGCACGGTCCCGTCGGCCTCCACGATGCCCGGGCTGCCCACGCCGACCGCGCGCAGGCTGCTGCGGGCCACGCCGGTGCGGCGCAGGACGTCGGCGACCACGGCCCGTACCCGGTCGAGGCGGTCGTCGGCACCCGCGGTCTCCGGCACCTCGCGGGAGCCGGCGCCGATGATCCGGCCGTCCAGCCCCGACAGCAGGGCGGAGACGCGGTGCGGGCCGATCTCGATGCCCAGCAGGTGCCCGGCCTCGGCGCGGAAGCGGAAGCGGCGGGCCGGACGGCCCTGACGGCGGATTTCGGCCCCCTCCGGAGCGCACTCCACGACCAGGCCCGCCTCGAAGAGACCTTCCACGACGCCCTCGACCGTCGGACGGGACAGGCCCGTGATCCGGGTCAGGTCCGTGAGGGTCGAGGAGGACGCGCCCCTGAGGGCGTGAAGCACCACCGCGGAATTGATCCGCCGCAGCAGCGAGGGGTCCCCGCCGGTCAGCCGGCCCACGGTGTGTCCTCCCAGCTAGTGCGCATGTCAGGCGGATCGTACTCGCTGCTCAGGGGGTAGGCGACCGAGGGATGCGAAGCCGTTAGCAAGGGGTTCGGCACGCCGGGCGAGGCTGCCGCGGACCCGGATGCCGCGACCGGTGCCATCTTCTGCGGAGCACGGCCCAGTTGGTGCGTGGGCAACGCCAACTGGGGGCGCGGCAGCCGGAACGAGGTGGCTGAAATCATCTCAAAGTACGGAGCGGAGTCCCGATTGTCAGTGGGGGAAGGTTTACTGACGGCATGACCACCGCACATCACCTCCGCCTCATCGACGGGATGCGCACCCGGGAGTTCCCCGCGGAGCGCGTCCGGTCGGGTTCGGGAGTCAGCGGTCCCGGTTACCACACGGAGTTCCTGTACGCGGACGAGGTCGGGGAGGACGACGAGGCCGGCCGGATCGAGCGCAGCGCCCAGTGCCTCGCGGACCACGAGGCACTGGTCACCCTGCTCGGCAGCCGCTGGGGCGAGCCGCAGCTGGTCAGTCTGTTCAGCGCCCAGGAGCGGATGCTCGCCGGCGAGGAGATACCGCAGCCGTGGGCGGACACCGTCGCGGGCTGCGCGTACCTGCGCCTCTGGTACATCGAGGAGCGCTGGATAGCGCTGGCCCTCGCTCTGGAGGAGGGCGGCTCCGGCTGCGAGCTGAGCGTGGTCGTGACGAAGACCGACCCGCCCTAACCCGAGCTCTCCTCCTCCACCGCCGCGCGCAGCCGGGCGTACTCCTCGGCCATCGTGGCGGCCGTCCAGTGCGCGTTGAGGCCGCTGGGGTTGGGCAGTGCCCAGACGCGGGCGCCGCCGACCGTCCGTTCCTGCGGCCCGATCCGGGCCCGGCGCTCGCCGAACGCCGTGCGGTAGGCGGTGATGCCCACGACGGCCAGCCGGCGCGGGCGCAGTTGCTCGACCTTGGCGGTCAGGATCCGCCCGCCCTCCCGGTACTCCTCGGCGGACAGCTCGTCGGCCCGGGCGGTGGCCCTGGCGACGACGTTGGTGATGCCGAGCCCGTGGTCGAGCAGTTCGGCCTGCTCGGCGGGGGCCAGCCGGCGCGGGGTGAAGCCCGACAGATGGAGCACCGGCCAGAAGCGGTTGCCGGGGAAGGCGAAGTGGTGCCCCGTCGCCGCCGTCGTCAGGCTCGGGTTGATCCCGCAGAACAGGACGCGCACGCCGCCCGCGGCCACGTCGGGAACGACGCGGTCGCGGGCCGCCTGGAGCTCTTCGGGCGTCATCTGCGGGAGGCGGACGCGGTGGCCGTCGCCGTCAGAGGATGGAGCCGGGCGCGTAGCCGGCGGCCTCGGGGTGCTGCTTGGTGATCTCCTCGATCCGCGTGACGAGCGCGGTGACCTGGTCGCCGGCGGCCCCGGTGAAGGACAGCTTGTCGGCCATCAGCTCGTCCAGCTGGGCGCGGTCCAGCGGGATGCGCTCGTCGGCGGCGAGCTTGTCCAGCAGCTCGTTGCGCTCGGTGCCCTGCTCGCGCATGGCGAGGGCGGAGGCGACGGCGTTCTCCTTGATCGCCTCGTGGGCGACCTCGCGGCCGACGCCCGCGCGCACCGCGCCCATCAGGACCTTGGTCGTGGCGAGGAACGGCAGGTAGCGGTCCAGCTCGCGGGCCACGACGGCCGGGAACGCGCCGAACTCGTCCAGCACCGTCAGGAACGTCTCGACCAGCCCGTCGAACGCGAAGAACGCGTCCGGCAGGGCCACCCGGCGTACCACCGAGCAGGAGACGTCGCCCTCGTTCCACTGGTCGCCCGCCAGCTCGCCGGTCATCGACGCGTAGCCGCGCAGGATGACCATCAGGCCGTTGACGCGCTCGCAGGAGCGGGTGTTCATCTTGTGCGGCATCGCGGACGAGCCGACCTGGCCGGGCTTGAAGCCCTCGGTGACCAGCTCGTGGCCGGCCATCAGCCGGATGGTCTTCGCCACCGACGAGGGCGCCGCCGCCAGCTGCACGAGCGCGGTCACCACGTCGTAGTCGAGCGACCGGGGGTAGACCTGGCCGACCGAGGTGAAGGCGTGCGCGAAGCCGAGGTGCGTGGCGATGCGCTCTTCGAGGTCCGCCAGCTTCCCGGCGTCGCCGCCGAGCAGGTCCAGCATGTCCTGCGCGGTGCCTACCGGGCCCTTGATGCCGCGCAGCGGGTAGCGGCCGAGCAGGTCATCGAGGCGGCCGTACGCCACCAGCAGCTCGTCGGCCGCGGTCGCGAAGCGCTTGCCGAGGGTGGTGGCCTGCGCGGCCACGTTGTGGGAGCGCCCGGCGACGACCAGCTCGCGGTACTCGGCGGCCAGCTTGCCCAGGCGGGCCAGGACGGCCACGGTGCGGTCGCGCATCAGCTCCAGGGAGAGCCGGATCTGCAGCTGCTCGACGTTCTCGGTGAGGTCGCGCGAGGTCATGCCCTTGTGGACGTGCTCATGGCCGGCGAGGGCGTTGAACTCCTCGATCCGGGCCTTCACGTCGTGCCGGGTGACCTTCTCGCGCTCGGCGATCGAGGCCAGGTCGACCTGGTCGAGGACGCGCTCGTAATCGGCGAGGGCGGAATCGGGCACCTCGATCCCGAGGTCCTTCTGGGCGCGCAGCACCGCCAGCCACAGCCGGCGTTCCAGCTTCACCTTCTGCTCGGGGGACCAGAGGACGGCCAGCTCCGTGGAGGCGTAGCGGCCGGCCAGGACATTGGGGATGCGAGGCTTCGCAGACACAGCAGTCACGTGTACGGATTCTACTGGCGGTTTGTGCAGCTCAGCGCCGAGGTCCGGTTTGTGCGTTGCTACGAACCCGAGGCGTCCCGCGCCCCCCGCTCACCGGACTCCACCTGACGCCACGTCGCCACCGGAGCCGCCCAGCCGTCCTCCTCCGGGGTCACCCAGAAGGCCCGCCCCAGCTCGGTGTCGAACTGCGCCCCGGCCCGCCCGTCGCCCGACGAGCGCCCCGTGAGCCGCCGGCCGATCCAGGGCAGCAGGTGCTGCCGGGCGAACCGCACGTCCTCCACCCGCCGGGCGCCCCAGCGCGCGGGGGCCGAGTCGGGCAGCGCGGCCTGCCAGTCGCTGTCCGGCGGCAGCCCGAGAGCCTGCCAGACCGCCTCGGCCACCCGGCGGTGCCCCTCGGCGGTCAGGTGCAGCCGGTCGACGTCCCACATGCGCGGGTCGGCCAGGGCCGGAGCGCCGTACAGGTCGACCACCACCGCGTCGTGCCGGGCTGCCAGCTCGTCCACCAGTGCGAACAGCTCCTCCATGCGCGGCCGGAACCGGTCGAAGACGGGCCCGCTGCGGCCGGGGCTGCGCATCAGCACCAGCTGCTTGCACGACGGCGCCAGGCGCTCGACCGCCTCCTCAAGGCGTCCGCGCACCATGCCCATGTCGCACTTGGGGCGCAAGGTGTCATTGAGGCCGCCGACCAGCGTCACCACGTCCGCCCGCATGGCCGCCGCCACCTCCACCTGCTCGTCCACGATCTGGGCGACGAGCTTCCCGCGTACCGCGAGATTGGCGTACCGGAAGCCCGGTGTCCGGGCGGCGAGCCGGGAGGCGAGCACATCGGCCCAACCCCGGTACGAGCCGTCGGGCAGCAGGTCCGACATGCCCTCGGTGAACGAGTCGCCGACCGCGACCAGGCTGGTGTATGAGGCATTGATTTCCATGGCGATGCGATCGTATCGCGGTGCCGTACGGCGCCGACGGGCGCTCGGCGGCTCCGGACCGGGGCCCGGAACCGCCCCGGCTCAGCGGCTCTGCGGCCGCCCCACCAGCTCCCGGAGCACGTCCTCCATCGTCACCATGCCCGCGAGCCTGTCGTCCTCGTCCAGGACCGCCGCCAGGTGCGTACGGCTGCGCCGCAGCGCCGTCAGCGCGTCGTCCAGCGGTGTCGCCGCCCGGACCCGGGCGATCGGCCGCATCGAGGACACCGGGAACGGCATATCGCGCGGGGTGACGTCCAGGGCGTCCTTCACGTGGAGGTAGCCGAGGATGCGCTGCTCCGCGTCCATCACCGGGAAGCGCGAGAAGCCCGTCTCGTACGACAGCCGCTCCAGCTCCTCCGGTGTCGCCCCGACCCGGATGTACATCACCCGGTCGACCGGCAGCACCACGTCCCGTACCGGCCGGCGGCCCAGCTCCAGCGCGTGGTGCAGGCGCTCGGCCGCCCGGTCGTCCACCAGCCCGGCGTCACCGGCGTCCTTCACCAGGCGCGCCAGCTCGTCGTTCGAGAACGTCGCCTCCACCTCGTCCTTCGTCTCCACCCGCAACAGCTTCAGCAGGGCGTTGGCGAAGGCGTTGATCGCGAAGATCACCGGGCGCAGCGCCCGGGCCAGCGCCACCAGCGGCGGACCGAGCAGCAGCGCGGACCGCACCGGCTCGGCCAGCGCGATGTTCTTCGGGACCATCTCGCCCAGCAGCATGTGCAGATAGGTCGCCACCGTCAGCGCGATCACGAACGAGGCCGGGTGGACCAGGCCGTGCGGCACGCCCACCGCGTCGAAGACGGGTTCCAGCAGATGCGCGATCGCGGGCTCGGCGACGATACCGAGCACCAGGGTGCACAGCGTGATGCCGAGCTGCGCCGCCGCGAGCAGCGCCGAGACGTGTTCGAGGCCCCAGATGACGCTGCGCGCCCGCCGGTTCCCCTGCTCGGCCTGCGGCTCGATCTGGCTGCGGCGCACCGAGATGAGGGCGAACTCCGCGCCGACGAAGAAGGCGTTCACGACCAGCGTCAGCAGACCGATGAAGAGCTGTACGGCGGTCATCGCTCGTCCTCCGAGGGCAGGTGGGCACCGGTCAGCGGGGCGTGCAGCAGCGCCCGGGCGGCACGGCGCCCGGAGGCGTCCACCACGTCGAGCCGCCAGCCGGCCAGCTCGATCGAGTCGCCCACGGCCGGGATGCGGCCGATCTCCGTGGCGATCAGGCCCGCCAGGGTCTCGTACGGGCCGTCCGGCACACGCAACCCGATCGTCGCCAGCTGGTCCGTGCGGGCGGCGCCGTCCGCCGACCACAGGACGCGCCCGTCGGCGTCCTCACCGGCCGGGGCCAGGTCCGGCGTCTCGTGCGGATCGTGCTCGTCGCGCACCTCGCCGACGACCTCCTCCACGATGTCCTCCAGCGTCACGACGCCCGCCGTGCCGCCGTACTCATCGATCACGACCGCCATGGCGAGCTTGCCGGACAGCCGGTCGAGCAGCCGGTCCACGGTCAGCGTCTCGGGGACGAGCACCGGCTCGCGCAGCATCTCGGACACCCGCTTGCGGGGCCGCTCCTCGGCCGGGACCGCCAGCACGTCCTTGATGTGGGCGACGCCCACGACCGTGTCGAGGCTGCCCCGGTAGACGGGGAAGCGGGAGAGGCCGGTGGCCCGGGTCGCGTTGGCGACGTCCTCGGCGGTCGCGCCGACCTCCAGGGCCGTGACCTGCACGCGGGGGGTCATCACGTTCTCCGCGGTGAGCTCCGGGAGGTTGAGGGTACGGACGAACAGCTCGGCGGTGTCCGCCTCCAGCGCGCCCTCCTTGGCGGAGTGCCTGGCCAGCGCCACCAGCTCCTGCGGGCTGCGCGCGGTGGCCAGCTCCTCGGCCGGTTCGAGCCCGAAGCGGCGCACGATCCGGTTGGCGGTGTTGTTGAGGTGGCTGATGAAGGGCCGGAAGACGGCCGTGAAGGCCCGCTGCGGGGTGGCGACCGTCTTCGCCACCGCGAGCGGCGAGGAGATGGCCCAGTTCTTCGGGACCAGCTCGCCGACGACCATCAGGAACACCGTGGACAGGGCCGTACCGATGACGAGCGCCACGGACGAGGCCACTCCGGGCGACAGGCCGACGGCCTCCACCGGCCCCCGGATCATCTTGGCGATCGACGACTCGGAGAGCATGCCGACCACCAGGTTGGTGACCGTGATGCCGAGCTGCGCCCCGGACAGCTGGAAGGTGAGACCGCGGACCGCTTTCATGGCGCTCTCGGCGCCGCGCTCACCCCGCTCGACGGCCCGCTCCAGCTGACCCCGCTCCACCGTGGTCAGGGAGAACTCCGCGGCGACGAACGCGCCGCAGGCGAGCGAGAGCAGTATCGCAACGAGCAGCAGAAGCACTTCGGTCATCGGTTCACCTCCGTCCCATGATCGGACAGGGACCGGCGGACCGCGCGATGCCGGTGGCTTCTGGTACGGGGAGGCTCGCCCATGGGCGGACGCTCACACCTTTCGTCGGAAGGGGCAGGACTGCGCCCCCATAGTAAAGGATCGGCAAAGTCACGGGTGCGGCCGGTCACCTGTCCCCGGTGTCCGGCCCGAGCGGCTTCACCCACCGCCGCCAGTGGTTCTCGCGGTGGTAGCCGGCCGCCTGCCAGGTGTGGTGCGCGCGCTCGTTCTCCTCCAGGACCATGGCGTCCACCCGCCGCCCGCCCAGCTCGGCGAAGCGCTGCTCCGCCGCGTCGAGCAGGGCGCTCGCGATGCCCCGCCGGCGGTGGTCCGGGTGGACGGCCAGCCGGTAGGCCGAGCACCGCCAGCCGTCGAAGCCCGCGATCACGGTCCCCAGGAGCACGCCCTCCCGTTCCGCGAGGAGCAGCGCCCCCGGGTCGCGGTCGATGAGCCGGGCCACCCCGTCGTGATCGTCGCTGATGCTGGTGCCTTCCGCCGCCGTCCGCCAGAACCGCAGTACGGCGTCGATGTCGGAAGGGGCGGCGGGGCGTATCGGGAGATCACTCATGGGGCGAGCCAATCAGAGGACCGCTCGTCCGGGCGAGTGCTTTGCCCACCGGTACGGGGACGGCTCAGCGGAGTCGTGCGGGCAGCGACTCGACGCCGTACACGATCGACAGCTTGCGGAAGGCGAGGTCCTGCGGCGGTACGGCGAGCCGCATCGCGGGAAAGCGGCGGACCAGGGCCGGGAAGGCGGAGCGCAGTTCCATCCGGGCGAGCTCCGCGCCGATGCAGCGGTGGATGCCGTACCCGAAGGCGAGGTGGCCGGCCGGAGTGACCCGGTCCACCTCGAACCGCCCGTCGTCCGTGACGTACGCCGGGTCGCGGTTGGCGCCGCTCAGCGAGCAGAGCACCATGTCGCCGCGCGGGATCACCACCCCCGCGATCTCGATGTCCTCGCGGGCGAACCGGGGGAAGGCCATCTGCACGGCCGACAGATAGCGCAGCACCTCCTCCACGAAGGGCGCCGTCACAGCGTCGTCCGCGCGCAGCCGGTCGGCCACTTCCGGGTTGCGCAGCAGGACGAGGGCGCCGAGCGCGATCGTGCTGGCGGTCGTCTCGAAGCCCCCGGTGAGCACTCCGTCCGCCAGGCCCGCCAGTTCCTCGTCGTCCACGCTGTCCCCGTGCTCCCGCACGATCATCCCGAGCAGGCCGTCGCCCGGCGCGCGCCGCTGGTCCCGGACGACGCCCCGGAAGTAGTCGAGCGACTCGGACATGGCGCCGAACGGCGCGGTGGCCCCCTGGAACAGGTCGAAGCGGTCCATGGCGAGCTTCTGGAAGTCGTCGCGGTCCTCGTAGGGCACCCCGAGTAGTTCGCAGATGGTCAGCGAGGGCACCGGCAGCGCGAACGCGTGCACCAGATCGACCGGCCCCGGCGCGGCGGCCATCGCGTCCAGCCGCTCCGCGACGATGGCGTCGATCCTGGGCGTCAGCCGGCGCAGCCGGCGCATCGTGAACTCCGGGGTCAGGATCCGGCGCAGCCGCGTGTGCACCGGCGGATCGCTGAACCCCAGGCCGCCGGGGCTGTGCTCGGCGGCTATGCCCGCGTTGCCCGCCAGGTGCGCGAAGTCCGTGCTGAAGCCCTCGGCGGAGCCGAGCACGGCCTTGGACTCCTCGTAGCCGGTGACCACCCAGGCGTCCATCCCGAACGGCAGCGCCACCCTGGACACCGGTGCGCCCGCCCGGGTCTCGGCAAGCCGCCGGACCGGGTCGAGCCCGTCCCTGCGCAGCGGCATCAGGAGCTGTTCCGGGAGCAGTTTCATCGTGGTCGACCCGAATCCGTGCTTCTGGATCCTGGCCAGGTAGCCGCGCCCGAGCCGGGCCGTGATGCGGGAACGGAACGTCGTCGTACTCAATGTCACTCCATGAGTCGTCGCGAGAACTGGTCGGTTGGCGCGCCTGTGGCGCCAGGACGTGGCCGACCGCGGTGACTTCGGCTACCTGAGCCCTGAGCAGGAATTATGACCAGGTGTTCGACCCATGGGGGGCCGGGGTACGGAATACGTCCGAATACGCCGGTGAACGGACGCGCGGGCGACCCCGGAAGGCTCCCGGGGCCGGCGGCCGCCCGCTCGGCTCAGCCCAGCGGCCGGTCGCCACCCAGCGGTGCGGCCAGCCAATTCGCCGCCCGCGCCCGGAAGTCCGCCGGGGTGAGCGCCCCGGCGCCCTCCGGGACGACGCCCAGCAGCGGAGCACCGGCGGCCACCGGGAGGTCCGTCACATTGCAGCGCTCCGCCAGACCGGGCGCGGCCGGCATGCTGCCGATGACCACCCCCAGGCAGTCGAGCTCCCGCGCCCGCAGCGCCTCCGCCGTCAGGGCCGTGGAGTTCAGCGTGCCCAGCCCGGCCGGGGTGACCAGCAGGACCGGGGCCGCGAGCAGCCGGGCCGCGTCCGCCAGGGTCGCGCCCTCGTCATCGAACCGTACGAGCAGCCCGCCGGCGCCCTCGACCAGGACCAGGTCGTGGTCGGCGGCCAGCTTCTCGGCGGCCTCGGCGACCTCGTACGGGCGGACCGGGTCCATCCCGGCCCGGCGGGCGGCCGTCGCGGGCGCCAGCGGCTCGGGGAAGCGAGCGAGCTCGACCGCCGTGACGTGGGCGCCCGCCAGCCGCGCCACCTCGGCCACGTCGCCGGGTTCGCCCGGCTCCAGGCCGGTCTGAGCCGGTTTGAGGACGGCGACGCGGCGGTGCGCGGCGGCCGCCGCCACGGCCGCCGTCACGATCGTCTTGCCGATCTCCGTACCGGTACCGGTCACCACCAGAACGCTCATGCCTCAGCCTTCCCGCGCCGCCGCGCACACCGCGCGGCAGATGCGTGCCACATCGTCGTCACCCGTCACATACGGCGGCATGGTGTAGACGAGGTCCCGGAACGGCCGCAGCCACACCCCCTCGCGCACCGCGGCCGCGGTCGCCGCCGCCATGTCCACCTCGTGGTCCAGCTGGACGACCCCGATGGCGCCGAGCACCCGCACGTCGCGGACCCCGGGCAGCTCCCGCGCCGCCGCCAGACCCTCGTTCAGCCCGGCCTCGATCCGCTTGACCTCCTGCTGCCAGTCCTGGCCGAGCAGCAGGTCGATGGAGGCGCAGGCCACCGAAGCGGCCAGCGGGTTGCCCATGAACGTCGGTCCGTGGGCGAGCACCGGAACCTCGCCGCGCGAGATGCCGTCGGCCACCTCGCTCGTGCACAGCGTCGCCGCCATCGTCAGATAGCCGCCGGTCAGCGCCTTGCCCACGCACATCACATCGGGGGAGACCCCCGCGTGCCCGGCCGCGAACAGCTTCCCCGTACGGCCGAAGCCCGTCGCGATCTCATCGAACACGAGCAGCACGCCGTACGCGTCGCACGCCTCGCGCAACACCCGCAGATAATCGGGGGAGTGGAAGCGCATGCCGCCCGCCCCCTGGACCACCGGCTCCACGATCACGGCCGCCAGTTCGTCCGCGTGTCGCTCGATCAGCTCGCGCAGGTGCGCCGCGTACGCCGGGTCGGGCTCGGCGTCGTAACCGGCGGGCGGCTCATCGGCGAAGACCTGGCGGGGCAGGGCGCCGGACCACAGCTCGTGCATCCCGCCCTCGGGGTCGCACACCGACATCGGCTGCCAGGTGTCCCCGTGGTAGCCGCCGCGCCAGGTCAGCAGCCGCTTCTTGGCCGGCCGCCCGGCCGACCGCCAGTACTGGAGGCACATCTTCACGGCGACCTCGACCGACACGGAGCCCGAGTCGGCGAGGAAGACGTGGCGCAGCGGTTCCGGGGTGATCTCCACCAGCCGGGCCGCCAGCCGGACGGCGGGCTCGTGCGTGAGCCCGCCGAACATCACATGGCTCATCCGGTCCAGTTGGCCGCGCGCCGCCTCGTTCAGCACGGGGTGGTTGTAGCCGTGCACGGCCGACCACCACGAGGACATCCCGTCGACCAACTCATGCTGCCCGTGGGCGGGTTCGGCGAGCCGCAGCCGGACCCCGGACGCGGACTCCACGACCAGCGGGTCCTGCCGGCCCGGCATGGGGCCGTACGGATGCCAGACGTGCGCCCGGTCCAGGTCCCGGAGCACGGCGGGGGAGAGCGGCTCAGGCATTGGGAGCGAGGTCCGTGCCCGCGCCGCGGCGGCGGACCGCCACCAGATCCGTCCGGGCACCCGGGGTTTCCGGCACCTCGGCGGCGGGTACGGCCTCCGCCTCCGCGCCTTCTCCGCACGGCCCGCAACCGCTGCCCGCGTGCGCACCGCAGCCCTCGTCCTCCGGGGCACAACCGCCGTCCCCGGGCGAGCCGCAGCCCGCCGCCGCGTCCGCGCGGTGCCGGGGGAGCGTCGTCGTACCCGCCCCCTCCACCTCGAAACCGGCGTCCGCGATCATGTCCAGATCCGCCTGGCCCGCCTGGCCCTCACTGGTCAGGTAGTCGCCCAGGAAGATGGAGTTGACCAGGTTGAGGGCGAGCGGCTGCATCGAGCGCAGATGGACCTCGCGCCCGCCCGCGAGCCGCACCTCCACGTCCGGGCAGACGAACCGCACCATCGCCAGGATGCGCAGACACCGCTGCGGCGTCAGGTTCCACTCCTTGGCGAGCGGGGTCCCCTCGAACGGGATCAGGAAGTTGACCGGCACCGAGTCCGGGTCCAGCTCGCGCAGCGAGAAGACCACGTCGACCAGATCGGCGTCGCTCTCGCCCATGCCCGCGATCAGCCCCGAGCACGCGGAGAGCCCGGCGGCCTGCGCCTGCTGCACCGTGTCCACGCGGTCGGCGTAGGTGTGGGTGGTCGTGATCTCCCCGTACGTCTCCTCGGACGTGTTGAGGTTGTGGTTGTACGCGTCGGCGCCCGCCGAACGCAGCCGGTCGGCCTGGCCCTCGGAGAGCAGACCGAGGCAGGCGCACACCTCGACGCCCTCGTGCCGCTCCTTGATGGCCTCGATGGTCTGCGAGACCCGGTCCACGTCCCGGTCCGTCGGGCCCCGGCCGCTGGCCACCAGGCAGACGCGTTTGGCGCCGCCGGCCACCCCGGCCGCCGCCGCCTTCGACGCCTCATCCGGCTTCAGCCAGGTGTACTTGAGGATCTCCGCCTTGGAGCCGAGCCGCTGCGAACAGTACGAGCAGTCCTCGGGGCAGAGCCCGGACTTCAGATTGACCAGATAGTTCAGTTTCACCCGCCGCCCGAACCACTGACGGCGCACCTTGCCGGCCGCGGCCACCACGTCGAGCAGTTGGTCGTCCGGGGTCGCCAGTACGGCGAGCGCTTCTTCACGGGTCGGCAGCTCGCGCCGCAGCCCCTTGTCCACCAGCGTGTTCAGGAGGTCCATGGCGATGATCCTGACGCACCGCACCGCCCGGAGCCAAGGAGGAACCGGACAACAGAGCTCGCACGGGGTGTGTGCATGGCCACACCCTGTCTCGGCATGAGCCCGGTTAGGGTCTGTGAGCTGCCTACAAAAGGGACCGCCCATGCCCGCCACCCCGTTCGACTGGATCGAGGACGAGGCGCGCCGGCGCGCGGACGCGGGGCTGGTCCGCCGGCTGCGGCCCCGCGAGGCCGAGGCGGAGCTCCTGGACCTCGCGAGCAACGACTACCTCGGGCTCACCCGGCACCCGGAGGTGACCTCCGCGGCGGCGGACGCGGCGCGCCGCTGGGGCGGCGGGGCGACCGGCTCCCGGCTGGTCACCGGCTCGACCGCGCTCCACGCCGAGCTGGAACGCGAACTCGCCGCGTTCTGCGGCTTCGAGGCCGCGCTCGTCCTCTCCTCCGGTTACGCCGCCAACCTCGCGGCCCTCACCGCGCTCACCGGACGCGGCGCCCTCATCGCTTCGGACGCGGGCAACCACGCCTCCATCGTGGACGGCTGCCGGCTCTCCCGGGCCGAGACCGCGGTCGTCCCGCACGCCGACCCGGAGGCCGTCCGCAAGACGCTGCGCGGGCACGGGGGCCGGAAGCTGGCCGTCACCGACTCGGTGTTCTCCGTGGACGGCGACGCCGCGCCGCTGGCCGCACTGGCCGCCGTCTGCCGGGCGGAGGGCGCCGCGCTCCTGGTGGACGACGCGCACGGGCTCGGGGTGCTCGGCGCGGGCGGACGGGGCGCGCTCGACGCGACGGGGCTCGCGGGCGACGCGGACGTCGTCGCCACGCTCACCCTGTCCAAGTCCCTGGGCAGCCAGGGTGGCGCGGTCCTCGGGCCGGCCCGGGTCATCGACCACCTGGTCAACACCGCGCGGACGTTCATCTTCGACACCGGCCTCGCCCCGGCCGCCGTCGGCGCCGCCCTGGGCGGACTGCGGCTGCTGCGCCGCGAACCGGAGCGCGCGCTCCGGGCCCGTACGGTCGCCACCGCGCTGTACGAGGGGCTGACGGCGGCCGGGCTGACCGCGGTGCGGCCCGACGCGGCGGTCGTCTCGGTCCGGGCGCCCTCGGCCGACGCCGCCGTGCGCTGGGCCGCCGACTGCCGGACGGCCGGGATGGCGGTGGGCTGCTTCCGGCCGCCGTCCGTGCCCGACGGCGTCTCACGGCTCCGGTTGACCGCCCGCGCGGACCTGACGGACGCACAGATCGCGCGGGCGGTGGAGACGGTGCGGCGGACCGCACCTCAGAGCTGAGGCAACTGGTCCGCCTCAGCCTTTCAGGCGGGAGACGAAGGACGTCCAGGCCGTCGGGGAGAACTCCAGGTGCGTGCGGTCCACGTCCTTCGAGTCGCGGACGGCCAGCAGCCGCCCGCTTCCGGACGGCGCGGTCTCCACGCAGTTGTTCATCCCCGTGCTGTAGCTGCTGCTTCGCCAGCGCGGCGCGGGCCGGGCGAGGTGATCGGACATGACGCTTCCTCCGGGCGGTGGGGGGGGGTCACCGGTCGCCGCGGTCGATCGCGGCGATCAGGTCCAGCGTGTGCTCCGGCGACAGCGCGTGCGTCTGAAGGGTCTCGAAGGCCGAGCTGTACGCCGCAAGGTCTTCTTTCCGTTCCAGATAGAGGCTACTCGTCAAGTGGTCAAGAACGACCACGTCAAGGTCGGAAGCGGTCGGAAAAGAGAAGATAACGAAAGGGCTGGTGAGGCTGACATAGCCGCCGACCGAGAACGGAAGTAACTGGAGTTGCACATGGGGAAGTTGTGCCACCCGGGCGAGATGGCGCAGCTGCTCCCGCATCACCCGCCGGCCGCCGACCTCCCGGCGCAGCACCGCCTCGTCCAGGACCGCGCTCAGCCGCAGCGGCGGATCGCTCCGCAGCACCCCCTGCCGGGTCAGCCGCACCTCCACCAGCGAGTCCAGCTGACCGGACGGCAGCCCGTCCAGGGACGCCCGGGTCACCGCGCGGGCGTAGTCGGCCGTCTGCAACAGGCCCGGCACCACCGTGGTCTCCAGCGTGCGGGCGGTGCGCGCCTGCGACTCCAGGCTGATGAAGTCGCGGTACTGCGGGGGGATGAGCCCCCGGTAGGCGTGCCACCAGCCGGCACCGCCCCCGCCCGCCGAACCGGCGAGCGCGCCCAGGACCTCGCGGAGCTTCGGATCGTCCATGCCGTACGCGTCGAGGAGCCGGCTCACGTCGTCCGGCCGCACCCCGCTGACACCTGTCTCGATCCTGCTCACCTTCGACTGGTGCCAGCCGAGCAGCGCCGCCGCCTCCCGGCTCGTGAGACCTGACGCTTGGCGCAGGCTCCGCAGCTCCTCTCCCAGCTTGCGGCGCCGCACCGCAGGGCCGTGCTGCATCCGATGTCTCCCTCCGCTGTCCGACGAGCAGACAGTGTGGCGCCGGAGCGGGCCCGCGTGGGGAGAGTTCACCGGTTTGAGCGACAGATATATGCATATCTTGGTGGATCGCCGCCACGGAGGGCGGCATCGGTGGCACTCTGGCGCGAAGCACAACCGGACCGCTCGGCGGGCCGGTATCGGGTGGGAAAGGGACGGCTCGCCATGGCAGACCATCAGGAAGCACGTGTCACCCTGCCGAGCGAGCCGGTCTCGGTCTCCGCGGCCCGCGGATTCGTCGCCCGGGTGCTGACGGAGTGGGGCCTGCCCGAGGAGGCGGAGGCCGCCGACACCGTCCGCCTCATCATCTCGGAGCTGGCCACCAACGCCGTCCTGCACACCTTCGGGCAGTCACCCACTTTCACCGTCGACCTGCGTCTTGAGCGGGACGAGGAACTGCGCCTCGGTGTGACGGACAGCCACCCCCGCCGGCCCCAGCGGCTGCCCGCCGCCGTCCAGCAGGACAACGGACGCGGCATGGTCATCATCCGCTCACTGGCCAAGGAGTACGGCGGCCGGCTGGCCGTCACACCCACCGCCGACGGCGGCAAGACCGTCTGGGTGGCGCTCCCGTGGCAGGTCCCCGTCCAGCCCTGAGGCGGCCGGATCAGGCGACCCGGCCGTAGGAGACGCTCCTGGTCCAGATCTTCTCCAGGCGGACCACGGCCCCGGTCTTCGGCGAGTGCCAGATCTTCCCGCTGCCGGCGTAGATGCCCACGTGGTAGACGCTGCGCCCCGAATGGAAGAAGACCAGGTCACCTCGTTGGCGCCGGGACGCCGAGATGTGCCTGGTCCTGTTGTACTGCTGCTGGGCCGTACGGGGGAGTCTCTTGCCGGCCTTCTTGAACGAGTAGAGCGTCAGCCCCGAACAGTCGAAGCTGCCGGGCCCGGTGGCGCCCCAGCGGTAGGGCGCCCCCTTCTTCGACGCGGCGATCTTCAGGGCTTTCACCGCGTGGCCGGCCGCCTGCGCCTCGGGCGCGGCTCCTGGGACGCACAGCGTGCCGCCGACGGCGGCGAGCGTCATGACCGAGGCCGTGGTGGCCCGGGCGAGCAGAGACGGGACATGAACCTGCGCACTCATGCGCAACCCTTCGTCAGCCGCCTGTGAAGGATGACCTGTCGGGTTCGGGCTGGCGAAGTTGCCCGGCCGCGCGAGGCGGCTTCACCCCGAGGGACAACCGGAGATCCGGCGGTCCCGTAGTGCTCGGGTCCTCCACTCCTGCCGATGCACTCCTGTCGACCAGTCATCCGGGCGGCGGCAGGACTCGGCGTCCGCCCGGACCGCCCCGCCGCGGTGGCGGGGGCTTGTCGTCCCAGGGATCTTGACTCACCTCGTGCCGGATTTCCGAGCCGGAACAGCCATCGGTGAAGACCGTCGCGGATGGCCCGTTCAGGTGGGCGGAAACCCGGACGGCGGTCCGCCGGCCGCACGCGGCCACGGCCGTACCAGCGGTGTCGCGAAGGAACGCGCCCCACGCGCATCAGGAAAAGGCAAATCGGACCGTCGCTCGTGAGAGGGAACGCCTACGCCGAACGAGCGAGGAAATCCCGCGCGCCCGCCGGGCGTGTCGGTGACCTGAGGGGCCTCAGTCCGTCGGGGCGGGCGGCAGGGCGACCCGCGCCGCCCGCCGCTCGCCGTCCAGCTCCCGCAGCGCGCGGGTCAACGTGGTGCTGTGGATGCGGGTTTCGCCGCGCCGGTGCATCAGCGCGAGCGCGTCCCGCAGGGCCGCCGCGTGCGAGGCGAGCGCCTGGGCGGCGCGCAGGGCCGCGTAGGTGTCGTCACCGTGCGCCGGGTTGATCCGGCCCACCTGGTCGACCACACGCAGATAGCGGTCGATGAACTCGGACTCGGCCCGGGTCAGAGCGGGCAGCGGCGAGAACTCGGGTGGCTGCATCCCCGGTTCACCACCCGGAGCGCGGCGGCACCGGGACCCGGTTCCGCACGATGTGGTCGACCAGCCCGTACGCCAGGGCGCCCTCCGCGTCGAGGACGAGGTCGCGCTCGGTGTCCTCGGTGACCTGCTCGACTGAGCGCCCCGTGTGCCGGGCCAGCATGCCGGTCATCGTGGCGCGCATACGGGCCAGTTCCCGCGCCTCGATCTCCAGGTCGGACGGCTGCCCCTGAAGCGGCTCGTCCAGCGCGGGCTGGCTGACGACCACCTTGGCGCCGGGCAGCATGTGCCGCCGGCCCGGGGCGCCCGCGGCGAGCAGCACCGCCGCCCCGGCCCCCGCCCGGCCCAGGCAGAAGGTCTCCACCTCGCAGCCGAGGAAGTGCATCGTGTCGTACAGGGTTGTCATCGCGCCGTACGAGCCGCCCGGCGAGTTGATGTACAGCGAGACGGGCCGGTCCGGCGCGTCGTGCTCCAGGTACATCAACTGGGCCACCAGGTCGTTGGCGGCCGTCTCGTCGAGAGCCGTACCGAGGAAGACGATGCGGTCGGCCAGCAGCTTGGAGTACGGGTCGAGAGTCCGGGACCCCTGGGAGGTGCGCTCGGTGAACTCGGGCAGGACGTGGCGGGCGACGGGACGGTACACGGCTGTGCCTCTCCTCCGGTCGCGCGGGCACAGCGGGGCGCCCGCGCACGCTTCCGTAAAAAATGTACAGGACGTACAGAAGGTTATGATGGGAGCATGGCCTACGAGATTCCGGTGACGCAAGCCCGGGCTGAACTCGCCGAACTGATCAACCGCGTCGTCTACGGCGGCGAGCGCGTGGTCGTCACGCGGCACGGAAAGCCGCTCGTCGCCCTCGTATCGGCCGCTGACCTCGAACGACTCGAGAAGGAGGAGGCGGCGGAGCAGGAGCACGTGATCAGCTCGGTCTCCTCGATCGGCTCCGCCCCGTCCGCTCCCGGCGAACGGCGGCGCTTCGGCATCGCGGCGGAGCACCGCGGCCACCACGGCCGGGACGACTGACCCCCGTACACGGCGAAGCGCCCCCGTCCGGCCGGACGGGGGCGCAGTTCCGGGCGTGGTCAGCCCGCCAGTGCGGGCTCCCGCGCCGAGGCCGGGGCCGTCGTGTCGGCCGCCGTCCTGCGGCGCCCGCCGACGAGCACCGCGCCCAGTCCCAGCACCGCCCACACGCCGAGCGTCAGGGCGGGGACGGCCGCCGCCGCGCCGTCGAAGAACGCCACCGAGCGCAGCGCGGACCCCGCTGCCCCGGGCGGCAGCAGCTGACCGATCACGGCGATCGGGCGGGGGAGCAGTTCGGGCGCGCTGGTCACTCCGGAGAAGGGATTGCCCAGCAGCACCATGAGCAGGGCGCCGATCCCGATGCCCGGAGTCCCGATCAGGGCGGCGAAGCCCGCGACCGGCGCGCCGATGGCGAGCACGGTCAGGGCGATGGTCCCGGCCTCGCTCCACCAGTCGCCGGTGAGGGCGCCGAGCCAGCTGTCCGTCACGGCGGTGGCCAGGAGCCCCACCACGACGGCCACGCCGAGCAGGGCGATTGCGGCCCGCGCCCCGCGCAGCCTCAGCACGGTCACGGCCGCGCCGGCGGCGACCCCCGCGATGGCCAGCGGCAGGATGCTCGAACCGAGTACGGCTCCCCGCGGGTCGGCGGCGGGCGCGGCCACCACGTCGGTGACCGGTACGGCCGTGCCGGCCGGTGCCCCGGCGGTCACCGCCTCGCGCAGCAACTGGGCGACCACCGTGCTGCCCGCGCTCGCCGTCAGCAGCTCGGGGCCCTTGGCGGTCACGACGACCGCGCCGTAGACGGTCCGGTCCTCGATCGCGTCCCGGGCAGCGGCCTCGGAGTCGTAGCGGTGCACGTCGAAGGCCCCGTCGCGCTCCTCGAACCGCTGCTGGAGCTGGTCGGCGGCCGGTGCGGTACCGGCGATCCCCACCGGCAGGTCGCGCGGTGCGGTCCGGGCGGCGGGCCAGGCGAAGGCCCATAGGGCGAGGGTCACCACCAGCGGAACCAGCAGGACCACCACCAGCAGGCGGCGGTTCGGGGTGAGGGACATGGGAAGGGCCTCGATTCGGGGAGAACGAACCTCAAAGAGAAGGATCGTTCGTTTTATATGACGCGGCCACTGTCCCCCTCGCGGTCGGCGCTT
The DNA here is from genome assembly GCF_045206345.1 of Streptomyces sp. NBC_00209. Taxonomy (NCBI): domain Bacteria; kingdom Bacillati; phylum Actinomycetota; class Actinomycetes; order Kitasatosporales; family Streptomycetaceae; genus Streptomyces; species Streptomyces sp. NBC_00209. The sequence continues at coordinate 6,295,695 of NZ_CP108121.1, forward strand.
GTCAAGAATGAATGTTCGTTTTAGGTTGGCCGCATGGCCCGTGTATCCCAGGCGCACCTCGACGCCCGCCGCAGACAGATCCTGGACGGCGCCGCGCGCTGCTTCGCCCGTGACGGCTTCCACGGCACGTCGATGCAGGACGTGCTGAAGGAGGCCGGTCTGTCGGCGGGGGCGGTCTACCGCTACTTCAGCGGCAAGGAGGACCTGATCGCGGCCATCGCGACCGAGGCCGTGAACGGAGTGCGCCGGGCCTTCGAAGGGGCGGCCCGGGACACCCCCGTCCCCAGCCCGGACGTCCTGATCGGCCGGGTGTCGCGGAGCCTGTTCGCGGACGGCCTCGAATCGGGGCGGGGGCTCGAACCCCGGGCGTACGCGGGGCTGATCGTCCAGGTGTGGTCCGAGACCCTGCGCAGTGAGCGGCTGGCGGCCACCCTCGCCGAGGCGTTCGAAGGGCTGCGCCGCGCCTGGACCGAGCTGGTCGGGCTGTACCGGGAGGCGGGGGTGCTCCGGGCGGACGTGCCGGACGAGCACGTCGCCCGGGCCCTCGTCGCGACCGCCCAGGGGTTCATCGCCCAGCTCGCCATGTTCGGCGACACCAGCCCGGAGGTCCTGCAGAACGGGCTGCGCGGGCTGATGTCGATGGACGTGACACGGACGGGCTGAGACGCCCGCCCCGGCTCACCCCTTCCGGTCGTGCTCCGCCAGCCAGGCGTCCTCCGCCGCGTAGTCGAACAGGCTCGTGCCGTACGACCGCAGCATGGCCGGGTACGCGTCCCGCCAGTCCCGTCCGGCCAGCTGCCCGGCGATCCACTCGACGGTCTCCGGCAGCGACTCGGCGTATCCCGTCACCGGCCGGTAGCCGAGTTCCCGCTCGGCCGCCGACATGTCGAAGACGAGGGAGTGCGGCGCGCTCCAGGGCGTCGAGCCCACGCCCTCCGGGGACGGGTCGCCGGGCATCAGCACCGTCTCCGTGCTCAGGCCCAGCACCGCGTCCACCGCCTCGCCGATCTCCGCGACCGTCGGCGCCTGCGGATCGGCGGCGTTCAGCGCCCGCGACCCGGGCCGGGCGGCGGCCAGCCGGATCAGCTCCGCCACGTTCGCCGAGTGGACCGGGTGGAAGCGGGACGCCCCGCCGTACGCCAGCACGCGCCGGGTGCGGCCGTCCAGCGCCCGCTTGACGAAGTACAGCTCACGCGGCGAGCGGCAGTGCGGCCCGTGCACCGCGCCCGCCCGCAGCAGTGTGGCGGGCAGCGCGTCGCCCGCCGCGAGGAGATCGTGCTCCAGCCCGCTCTTGCGCGTCGCGTACGTGGCCTCGCCCGGCGCGATGGTGGGCAGCGACTCCGTGATCGGCACCGGATAGCGGGGCGCACCGTCCGGTTCGCCCTGTGTGTCGAAACCGCGGCCGTGCCCGTCCTCGTACACCACACAGGTGGAGATCACCACCGCGGAACCGATCCGGCCCGCGAGCCCGGTCAGCTGCGCGGCGTGCTGCGGCCCGTACGCCACCATGTCGACCAGCACGTCGCAGCCCGGCCCGAGCGCCGCCGCGAGCGCGCCCTCCTCGTCGCGGTCGAGGGCGACCGTCCTGACCCCGTCGTCCCACCTCTCGTCACGGCCTCCGCCGCGCGAGGCCGCCGTCACCTCCCAGCCGTCCTCCGACAGCGCGCGCACGGCGGCCCGCCCTATCTGTCCCGTCGCTCCCAGTACCCATGCGCGTCCCTTGCTCATGGCCCGAACGCTAAGCCCGACCCACGCCCCTGACCAGCGTCGTTCACTGTTCGCGAATCCGCTGTCGGCGTCGCCGTTTCGGGAACCGGCCCGGCTGCTTCTCCCCGGTCGCCTGCTTGACCTTCACCGCGTACTCGTCCACGTACTCCTGACCGGAGAGCCGCAGGATCGCGTACATGATCTCGTCGGTCACCGCCCGGATGGCCGCCTTCTCGTCCTCCAGGCCCGCGTAGCGCGAGAAGTCCAGCGGTTCGCCGAAGCGGATGGTCACCGGCTTGAGGCGGGGGAGCCGGCGGCCGGGCGGCTGGATCTCGAAGGTGCCGACCATGGCGCACGGCACCACCGGCACCCGCGCCCGGATGGCCATGACCGCCACCCCGACCTTGCCCTTGTAGAGGCGTCCGTCGTGCGAGCGGGTGCCCTCCGGGTAGATGCCCAGCAGCTCGCCCCGCTCCAGCACCCCGATGCCCTCGCGGATCGCGGCCTGCCCGGCCTTCTTGCCCGAGCGGTCCACCGGGATCTGGCCCGCGCTGCGGAAGAAGGCGGCCGTCAGCCGGCCCTTCACGCCCGGGCCCGTGAAATACTCCGCCTTCGCCAGGAAGGTGATCCGCCGCTTGAGGATCGCGGGCATCAGGAAGTGGTCGGAGAACGACAGGTGGTTGCCCGCGACGATCGCGGCGCCGTCGTCCGGAACGTGCTCCGCGCCCTCGATGACCGGCCGGAACAGCAGCCGCAGCACCGGGCCGAGAACGACGTACTTGAGGACGTAGTAGAACACGGTCGCTCCCCGGTCCGGCGGCATCAGCGGGTCGATGATGGAGACGTATACCCCGCGCCCGCCGGGCGACGCCGCGGCCTCACATCTCCGCGCCGAAGTCCTGGGTCCAGACGATGCCGCCGGGGCTGTCCTGGACGCCCACGCCCAGCTCCTTGAACGAGCAGTTCAGTATGTTCGCCCGGTGGCCCGGGCTGTTCATCCAGGAGTTCATCACGTCCGCCGGCGTCCGCTGCCCCTTCGCGATGTTCTCCCCGTACGTACTCCACCGGTAGCCGGCCGCCGTGATCCGCTCGCCGGGGCCCGAGCCGTCCTGCGAGGTGTGCGAGAAGTAGTCGTGCGCGGCCATGTCCTCGGAGTGCCGCTGCGCGGCGGTCGTCAGCTCGTCGTCGCCGGTCACCGGCGAGCAGCCCTCCTTCGCCCGCTCGGTGTTGACCAGGGCCAGGACCTGTTCCGCGTCCGACAGCGGGCTCGGCGCGGGCCGGTCCGGGGCCGGCCGGGTCGCGGAGGGGGACTTCGTCGCCGGGGGACGTGTGGTCGCGGGCGGCGTCTTCTTCGGCTTGGCCCGGTCCTTCTTCTTCGTGGCGCTCGGGCTCGGGCTCCCGGCGGAGTGCGAGGGCGAGGCGGACGGCGTCGCGGGAGCGGACGCCTCGGCCGAAGCGGCCGCGGTGACGGAGCCGTCGGCCTCGGGGGCGGTCGCGACGGAGACCTCGTCGCCGCCGTCGTCATCCGTGGACAGATGGACGGCGGCGCCCCCGGCCCCCAGCACGCCCACCGCGAGGACGGACGCCACCACGGCGTTGCGCCGGCGGCGGCGCGCCTGGTTCCGCCGCAGCGCCGCCCGGCCCGGCCGTGCGGGCGCGTCGAGGGGCGTGCCGGCCGCGACCTCGGTCAGCCGGGGGGCCCGGCCCGCCCCGGCCACCGCGAGCGGGACCAGCGCGAGGCCCACGAGCAGGCCCTCGGCCGGCACCAGGCCCGAGCCGAAGCCCGAGCAGACCGTGCAGCCGCGCGCGTGCCGTGCGATGCGCTTGCGCCACAGCGGCGAGGGCGCCCCGTCCCAGCCGATGAGGATGTCGTCCAGCAGGATGCACCGGGGCTGCGCGGCCAGCGCGCCCACCACCACACGGGCGGTGTCCAGCTGCGCCTTCATCCGCTGCACGCGTACGGCGGTGTGCTCGGGCGACAGGCTCATCGCGGCGGCCACCTCGGCCCGGGTCAGCTGCCCCGCCGCCTCCAGCCACCACAGCGAGAGCAGCGCCCGGTCGTCCTCGTCCACCCACCGGGTCGCCTCGGCGACCTGGCGGCGCTGCCCGGACAGGCCGAGCCGCAGGATCGTCACGTCCACGAAGTCCGCCGTCGGATCGACCCGGTCGTGGCCGGTGGCCAGGGGCTCCACGGGGATCGCGGCGGACTGCCGGTCCCGCCAGTGCCCGCGTATCTCGTTCATCGCGATGGCCACCAGCCAGGAGCGGAAGCTCTCCGGATTCCGCAGGCCGGGCAGGGCGCGGAGCATGCGCAGGACCGTCTCCTGCACGACGTCGTCCACGTCCGCGTGGCCGTTCAGCGCGCGTCCGACGATGTTGTAGAGCAGCGGAAGACAGGACGCGACGAGTCGGTCCTTGGCGTCGGCGTCACCGGCTCGTGCCGCCTTGATCAACGCCCGTTCGCGGTCCTGGCCCATGCTGTGCTCACTCTTCCGGAGTCCTGTTCTGGCTTCACGCACACCTGGGAGATGCGGCCCGGCCGGAGACCATAACAAAAACCCGTCGCTCACTTGTACGTAAAGATGTCCGGCCCCGCGCACGTAAAGAAGTCCGGCCCCGCCACACAGGTGGCGGGGCCGGACGGAGTCACCGGGTCATCCGGTCACTGATCAGGGCGCGGTGCCCCAGGAGAGCGCACCGGCCGTGTACACGCCGACCTTCGAAGCGTCGGCGAACGAGGTGCCCGTGCCGTGGCTGTAGTCGTCCGCCTCGTTGAAGTTGGACCAGTCACTCTTGTTCAGCCGCAGCTGCATCTCACCGGTGGAGGCGCCGGCCGCGAGGGTGCCGCTGCCGAAGGAGACCTCCAGGTAGTGGCTGGCCCCGGCCGTCGAACCGCCCGACTTCACCGCCAGGCTCAGCTTCCCGCAGCCCAGGACCGCGTAGTCGCACGCGGTGCCGAAGGTGGAGGCGCCGGACTCGGGGGTGAACCAGTAGCGCAGCTTCACCGTGGACAGGTCCACCGCCGTGCTGCCGGTGTTGACCACCTGGAGACCGAACCGGATCTGGTTGTCGGTCGCGGAGGAGTCGTTGTTCTTGTACTGGACCTTCAGCGCGCCCGTTCCGGTGCCACCCCCGGCGGAGGTGGTGACGGAGAGGGCCGAGGAGGCCGCCGAGACGTTACCGGCCGCGTCCTTCGCCTTCACGGTGTAGCTGTAGGCGGTCGAGGCCGACAGACCCGTGTCGGTGTACGAGGTGGTGGTGGACGAACCCACCTTGGTGCCGCCCCGGTACACGTCGTAGCCGGTCACGGCCTTGTTGTCGCTCGACGCGGTCCAGGACAGCGAGACGCTGCTGCTGGTCTTCGCCGTGGAGGTCAGACCCGTCGGAGCGGTCGGCGCCTGGGTGTCGTCGTCGCCACCGCCGGGGTTCTCGCCGCTGCCGTCGATCGGCGGGTAGGCGTTGCGTACCAGCTCCTGGAACTGCGCGGAGAACCAGTGACCCGCGAGCGGGGAGTTCGGCAGCGCGCCCGTCATGCTGTTGCCGTTGCGCCCGTTGCCCTCGTAGGTCGGGTCGCACATCCGGTCGAAGCCCTTGCCCTCGTCGTTGTCCTCGGGCTGGCTGTTACCGTCCGACTCCCCCGGGGGCTTCGCCCACACGTAGGCGTCGATCCCGGCCTCGGGGGCGGTGGTGGGACGCTCACCGATACCGGCACCGGTCTGGTTGCACCAGTTGCCGGCGTGGATGCGCCGGTCGACGCGGCCACCGTTGACGTAGGCGTCCACGCTGGTCAGCGGGCCCGCCGAGGTGGGCCGGTCGGCGCCGCCCCAGCCGTTGCGGGCGGTGTCGATCAGCATGCCGATGTTGGAGTTGAAGCCCTGGCCCACCAGCTGGGTGCGCAGCGCCTGGGCGAACGACAGCTCATCGACGTAGTAGTTCCAGTCGACCCACTTGGACTGGCGCACGGTGGTGCCGTTGACCGAGTCGGTGACCTTGAAGTTCGGCTCCTTGAGGGCCGAGTAGTTGGCCGTGTTCACAATGAAGCCGGCGACGTCGTCCACGGTCGCGCCCTCGGAGGTCGCGGCCTTCTTGAACTCCACGCCCGCCGGGACCATGTTGCTGTCCCAGCCCAGCCAGCCGTGGTGAGCGGCGTCGACGTAGTTGTAGACGTTGGGGATGGCGCCCAGCGTGTGCAGGGCGTACCCGATGCCCTTCTCGTAGTTGCCGTTCGCCTTCATCGTCGCGCAGGCGTCGGTCGAACCGGCCGTGCCGCCCGCGTTGGTGACGATGTTGGGCAGCGAGTCCGGCTCGATGAGGGTGACGATCCGCATGTTCGCGTACGCCGGGTCGGCGAGGATCTCGGAGATCGGGTCGATGTATTCGTCCTTGTACCGGTCGAGCTCCGTGGGGCCGAGCTCACCGTTGGACGCCAGCGCCGCACAGTCGCGCCCCGGCAGGTCGTAGATGACCACCTGGAAGAGGTTCGCGCCCTGGTCGAGGGCGGTGTCCAGGTGCTCACGCAGGCTCATCGCCCCGGGGGTGCCGCCGATGGCCGCGATGCGGTCCATCCAGACGAAGGCCGGGGTGTCGGCGATGGCCGCGCCGCCCGGCTCGGCCGCCGCCTTGGCGGACCAGTCCGGGTTCACATATGCCGTGGCGCCCACGTAGGGGTTGTCGACCCGGGCCGCCGCCGCGTCGGCGGTGGTGGGGATCGCCACCGCCAGCGCCGCGCCCATGGCCAGGGCGGAGGCTGCGGCCAGCCTCCGGCGCAGACCTTGCTTGATGGTGCCTCTGGTACTCATTGCGGCTCCGTGCTCCTCTCGTACGCCTGCGGAAACTCCCCGCAGACGGGTTCATGGGGGTGCTGCCCGATGGCGGGTTCAGCGGGGTGAGTGTGTGACCCGCCATCGGGAGTGGTGGGGTGACCGGCGGTTTCAGCCGGTCAGGGGGCGGTGCCCGAGGACAGGGCGCCGTTGACGTACACCCCGACCTTCGAGGCGTCGGTGAAGGCCGGGTCGGCGGACCGGCTGTAGTCGTCGGACTCGTTGAACGCCGACCAGTCGGACTTGTTCAACCGGAGCTGGATCTCTCCGGTGGAGGCCCCCGGGGCGAGGCTGCCCCCGGTGAAGCCGACCTCCAGGTAGTGGCTCGCACCGGCGGCGGTACCGCCCTGCTTCACCGTGTGCGTCACGTTTCCGCAGCCGACGACCGCGTAGTCGCACGCGGTGCCGAAGCCGGCGGCGCCGGACTCGGGGGTGAACCAGTAGCGCAGCCTCACGGTGGACAGGTCCACGGCCGTGCTGCCGGTGTTGACCAGTTGGAGGCCGGGCCGGATCTGGTTGTCGGTCGCGGAGGAGTCGTTGTTCTTGTACTGCGCCTTGAGGGCGCCGGTCGTGCCGCCCCCGCCCGGATCACCGTCGTCGCCGCCGTCGTCGGGGCCGGCGCTCGCCTCGAAGGAGAACTCCTTCATGCCGAGCCCCTGACCGCCCTGCCAGATCTCGAACCCGGCCTCGGCGTCGATCAGGTAGTGCGCCGGATCGATCTGACCCCGGCCGACCCCGTCGTCGATCAGGCTCTTCACGTCGAAGCCGGTCAGCGCGGTCGCGCCGCCCTGGAGGACGTACGAGATCACCTTCCAGCCCGACGCGCCGGGACCGGTCCACACGTCCCAGGTCCGGCCGTCGAGCTGGACCGTCGCCGTGCGGGAGCCGATGGGCTGGACGCCGCCCCGGTGGTTCATCCAGATCATCAGCTCGGTGCCGTCCGGCTGGTCGTCGGTGACCGGCGCCGAGTTGAACCAGACGTCCATCGAGACGTTGTACGCGCCGGAGCCGGTCTGGGTGGTCGACCAGTCGGTGCGTACGCTGCCCAGCTCGTCCACGCGGAGCGGCAGCCCGCTGTCCGTCGTGCACGCCCCCCAGTGACAGCCCTTGTAACTGGAGGGGTACGTCGCCGGGGCGCCGTTCGTCGGCAGGTTGAACGAGGCCGTGGTGACGGACCAGGCACCGGTGTCCGGGTCGACGCCGACGCACTGCTCGCTGGCGGAGTTCCACTCGTTCTGCTGGTAGAGGTACTCCCCGCCGCGCAGTTCGGTGGTGCCCCAGGGCGTGCAGTCGGTGACCGGTGACGCCGAGGCCGAGGACGCGCCGGTCAGCATCGACGCGGCGGCCAGGACCAGGGCGGCGGCCGCCCCGGCCAGCGCCGCCGGCGGTCGGCCTGTCACGGCTCGACCCCCCAGGCGAGGGCACCGGCGACATACGCGCCGACCTTCGAGGAGTCCGCGTACGCGGTGTTGGTGGCCCGGCTGTAGTCGTCCGACTCGTTGAAGTTCGACCAGTCGCTCTTGTTGAGCCGCAGCTGGATCTCACCGGTCGAGGCGCCCGCGGCCAGCGTGCCGGCGCCGCCGGTGAACCCGATCTCCAGGTAGCGGTCGGCCCCGGTCTTCGGGCTGGAGACGGCGACCACCGTGTGCGTGATGGTGGACGAGCCGAGCGCCGCGTAGTCGCAGTAGGTGCCGAAGGTGCTCGGGCCGCCGTCCGCGGTGAACCAGTACCGGACCTTCACCGTCGACAGGTCGACGGGCGCGCCGCCCGTGTTCACCACCTGGAGGCCCATCCGGATCTGGTTGTCCGTCGCGGCGGAGTCGGTGCTCTTGTACTGCACCTTCACCGCGCCGGTCCCGGTCGAGCCGCCGGTCTTCGTCTTGGCGAGGACCGCGTCCGACAGCGCCGAGGTGTTGCCGCCCGCGTCCCGCGCCGCCACCGCGTAGGTGTACTCGGTGTTGGCGGCGAGTCCGGAGTCGGTGAACGTCAGCCCCGTCGCGTTGCCCGCCAGCACACCGTTGCGGTACACGTCGTAGCCGGTCACCGCGGTGTTGTCGGTGGACGCGGACCAGGCGAGCGAGACGCTGTCCTTGGTGGTCGCGCTCACCGTGAGGCCGCCCGGCGCGGTCGGCGCCTCGGTGTCGCCGCCCGGCTCACCGCCACCGCCCTCCACCAGCAGCTCCGCGTAGATCGCGAAGGCCAGGGCGAGCGCGGCCTGCGCCCAGAAGCGGTGGTACGTGAAGACGGGCGCGTCCCCGCCGTCCAGGTACGCCTGCACCTTCGGCCAGTCCGGGTCGTCCTTGTACCAGCTGCGGATGCCGATGAAGGTCGAACCGGGCCGGACCGGGTCGCCGTTGGGCATGGTGCCCGACCAGCCGGACGGGATGTACACCTCGTCGTCGAACCGGTTGTAGTCCAGCCGGGTCTCCGGCACCGAGATGCCCTTGTCCGTGGTGTTCAGCGCCATCGCGTCCAGCAGGGCCTTGGCGAGCGCCGCCGCGTCCTCGTCGCCCGACTTGGCGGCGTAGTAGGTGAGCGTCTTGACGTACGCGGCGCCCACGCCGACGTCGTTGGCGTAGTCCACCACGGACACGTGCAGACCGGCGTTGCCACCGGGCGAGGCGGCGTTCCAGGTGTCGGGCTCCCCGGTCCAGTTGAGGGTCGAGGGGAAGCGGAAGCTGCCGTCGGAGCCGATGGTGGTCTCGCTCGACGCCCAGGCGACCCACTTCGAGAGCACGGCCTCGGCGGTCGCGTTGCCGGTCACGTAGTAATAGGCGGCGACGCGCTCCATGCCCCACGCCTGGAAGCCGAACCAGTTGTTGCTCGCCGGGTCGTGGTACACCGGCTGCCAGTCGTACGCCATCCCGTAGAAGGTGGGCGTGCCGGCCGGGGGCGCGCTGTAGCTGCCCTCCCAGCTGTTGGTGCAGCCGCCGGCGAGGGCGCCCTCGCTGGACTGGAGCCAGGTCAGGAACTCCAGCTGCCGGGTCAGGCTCTTGGACCAGTCCGACCTGGCCGTCGCGGACTTGGGGGTGAGCGACGGCACGTTGGACAGGGCCCAGGCGGCGAGCGGGTTCTGGTAGCCCTGGTGGGAGGCGCCGTCACCGATGCGCCAGGCCCAGCCGCCGCCGCTGCCCGCGGCGGCCCCGCCCCAGGCGTAGTACCAGGAGAGCAGGTAGTGCTGGGAGTCGCGGCCGGAGGCGGCCGGGCAGGAGTTGGGGTCGGTGCAGGAGCCGACGCGCTTGAAGTACTTGTCGAACATGGCGTAGCGGAGGTAGTCGCCCATCTTGGCGGCCTTCGCCACCGAGGCCGCGACCTGGCTCTCCTTGCCCTGGTCGGAGGCCCAGCGGTACGCCCAGTAGGCCGCCTGCACCGCACGGGCGTCGGCGTCCGGCGCGTTGGTGTACTTCCACTGCTTGGCGTAGCTGGAGTCCCCGACGAACAGGTCGAGATACCCGTTGGGACCGCCGTACTTGAAGAGGTCGGTGGTCGGCTGCGGGACCGTCTCCCACACCGACTCCTGCGCACCGCGCTGGTAGGTGTTGATGAAGGAGGCGCCGGCGCCCGGCCCGGACTCGCCGCCGGTGCCCGGCTTGTTGCCGTAGCCGTAGACATTGTCCAGGTCCATCAGCCAGTGCATGCCGTAGACGTCCATCGTCCCGTAGGACGAGGCGAGTTCGGCCGACAGCGGGTCGGTGCCCACCGGCACCGTGCCGTCCAGCGCGGAGGGGTAGCCGCTCGGCAGCGGGTGCTCGGGGGCGTAGGTCGCGGGCGCCGAGGGGTTGTACGAGTCGCTGGTGGACTGGTCGGCGTGCTGCGGGATGATGGTCTTCTCCGCCACCGCCCAGGCCGCGTTGAACGGCGCCCAGTCACCGGTCACCCTGCCGTACGCCGCCTCCAGCCACATCCAGAAGCTGACGGCCTCCGACGTCGTCTGGTGGCCGTGGTCCGGCGCCTCGACCATCAGGGTCTCGACCGAGTGGTACGGGAGACCGTCGGGGCTGAAGTAGCCGTTCGCGGCGTCCTTGAGCTTGCCGTACTGGGTGAGGAACGCCTGCGTGTACGGGTCGTCGCCGGCGGCGGCCGCACGGGCTCCGGTACCGGCCTGCGCCGAGGCGGGCCGGGCGATCGCGGTGCCCTGGGCCAGACCGGCGGCCAGCACGCTGCCGCCGAGGGCGCTGCTGAACGTTCTACGTGATATCGACACAAATCCTCCAGTGGCGGGTGTCGTCGAGGGGGAGGGGAGGAGGGGAAGCGGTGGGGACGGGTGCGGCGGATGCGCGGGTGGGGATACGGGTGGGGATGCGCGAGGGTGTACGCGAGGGGAGCGGGGCCCTGAGCGGGGCCCCGGGATCAGGGCTCGATGCCCCAGACGAGTGCGCCGCCGGCGTAGACGGTGACCTTGGAGGCGTCCGCGTACGAGGCGCCGGTGCCGTGGCTGTAGTCGTCCGACTCGTCGAAGTTCGACCAGTCCGTCTTGCTGAGGCGCAGTTGCATCTCGCCGGTCGATGCGCCCGGGGCGAGGGTGCCGCCCGCGAAGCCGACTTCGAGGTAGTGGTCGGCACCGGCCTTCGGGGTGCTCGCGGCCGCCACCCGGTGCGTGATGGTGGAGCAGCCGATCGGGGACCAGTCGCACCAACTTCCGTACGTGGTGGCGCCGTTGTCGCCGGAGAACCAGTAGCGGACGGTCACCGCGGGGAGGCTGACCGGGGCGCTGCCGGTGTTCACGAGTTGGAGGCCGGGCTTGATCTGGTTGTCGCCGGCCGAGGTGTCGTTGGCGCGGTACAGGGCCTTCAGCGCGCCGGGCGTACCGCCGTCGCCGCCGCCGTCACCCCCGTCGTCCTCGTCGCCCAGGGCGGTGCGCACGGCGGCGTAGGCGGGCTTGGGGGCCAGGTTGTCGTCGTACAGGTTGGCGGCGCCCTCGCCCGGGAAGGTGCTCGGCACCCAGGAGTACTTGTCCGTGTAGTCCCAGACCGTGATGCCGACGCAGCGCTCCACGGCGAGGCAGGCGTCGACCACCTGCGCGTAGTAGGAGGACTGGGTGGCGAGCTTGGTGGCATCCGCCGGAAGTTGCATGCGCACGTCAAGTTCGGTGACGGCGACGTCCAGGCCCAGATCGGCGAACCGCTGCATGTTCGCCTGCATCTGGTACGGGAAGCCGTACTGGATGGCCAGGTGTGCCTGCATCCCGACCCCGTCGAGCGGCACGCCCTCGGCGAGGAGGTCGCTCACCAGGTCGTACATCGCGTCGCTCTTCGCGCCCTTGCCCTCGACGTTGTAGTCGTTGATGTAGAGCTTGGCGTCCGGGTCGGCGGCGTGCGCCGCGCGCAGGGCCTCGGCGATGTAGTCCTTGCCCATCGCGTTGTAGAACGGGCTGGTCCGGAAGGTCCCGTCCTCGTTGAACGGCTCGTTCACCACGTCCCACGCGGCCACCTCGCCGCGGTAGTGGGTGGCCTCCGCGGTGATGTGGCCGGTCATGGCCGTCTCCACCTCGGCGGCGGGCAGTGAGCCCACCCAGCCGGGCAGCTGGCTGTGCCAGACCAGGGTGTGGCCGCGCACGGTCTGGCCGTGCTCCTGGGCGAAGGCGGTGATCACATCGCCCTTGGCGAAGTTGAACTGGCCGCGGGTGGGCTCGGTGGTGTCCCACTTCATGGAGTTGCCGGGGGTGACCTGCCCGAACTCGGAGCCCAGTTTCGCCGCGTAGGCCGCGTCGGGGAGCTCGGGGTTGTCGGTGGCGGAGCCGAAGTACTTGCCCTGGGCCGCGGCGAGGTCGTGCAGTGTGTCCTGCGGTGCGGCCGACGCCGGCCCGCCCGCCAGGCCGGTGGCCAGGGCGAGTGCGCCGACCACGAGGGCCGGGAGCCCCGGGGAGCGGCGGGGCCTACAACGCTTCACCAAGCTCATGACGAACGCCTTCCTCTGCCGGGGAGCGCGGACGTCACGGGGAGCGCGGCTGCGCCCCGTAACTCCTTTGCGGATCAACGGCGTTGGGGGAGAAGGGGAGGGGGTGGAGTGTGCAAGTCTTGATTGTGGGAGCGCTCCCAAGGTGGCGTGGCGACAGGCACCTGTCAAGAGTTAAAGCGCAACTGGCTTACGACCGTGTGAACGGGACCACACGTCGAACGGATCGGCCGCGCAGCGGAGTTGACGACCGGGTAACCACGGGTGACCGGGCCCGGGGAGACACCTCCCCGCGCCCGCGGAGACGTTCGCAATCGCACGCGCGGGGTCGCGTGCGCGGCCGGGTGCCTCGCCGTGGCGGGCGCCCGGGCGGTCACCCGGGGTGAGGCGCGCCTCCGGCGCGGTGGCGGGCTCCACGGCACATCGGTCGGAGGCGAATCGCCAGGGCAGCGGCGTGCCAGGCACGACTGAGCGGCGCCTCCGGGAGGGGTGCGCCCCTCCGCGACAACGTGTGTCGAAACCGACGGGGAGTGACGGGAGGTACGGGAGCGACGGCAGCCCCCGGGGCGTTTGCGAAGTTCGCATCACCGCCACCGGTCCGGCAGGCGTACGCCGCAGCGGCGGGGTGCCCCCGGTGGCGCCGGGCCGACCGCGCGGCCCGGATGGAACCGGTTGCGGCCGGTCACCGTATGCACCGGTTCACCTTTGCGTAACGCAGCCGGAACGACCGCCCGAACGACCGCCCGCCGGGCCGGACCGCGTGTGGGAGCGCTCCATCCGGAGGGCCACCGCTCGCTCACGTCTCCCGTGTAGCCGCCATCCCGATCGTGATCAGGCCCAGGATCACCCAGCCGAACCAGAGCCAGCCGTTGCTTCCCAGGGCCACCGTGTAGGCGGTCACCGCCACCAAGGTGCCGGCGGTGAGCATTCCCATCGTCTTCGTGGATCCGGACATGCGCGCACCCTCCTCGTCGGCCGCGCGGCCGTTAAGGCCATCGTCACCCGAAAGGGGGGTTTGCCGCTACTGTCCGCGCGCCTGCAACGACGCGAGATACGCGTTGTACGCCAGGAGCTCCTGGTCCCCGTCGCGGTCCGCGGCCCGGTCCGAGCGCTTCGCCGTCCGCTGTTCCGAGCGGTACCACTGGAACACCAGGGCCACCAGGACCACCACCGAGGGGATCTCGCTGAACGCCCACGCGATGCCGCCCGCCGCGCTCTGGTCGGCGAGCGCGTCGATGCCGAGCGAGGACGACGGGTTCTTGTACACCTCCACCATCGGCGTGGAGGCCATCATGAGGGCGATCCCGAAGAACGCGTGGAACGGCATCCCGGCGAACAGTTCCAGCATCCGCATCACATAGCCGGGGCGGTGCGGCCCCGGGTCGATGCCCATGATCGGCCAGAAGAAGAACAGGCCGACCGCCAGGAAGTGCACCATCATCGCGAGGTGCCCGGCCGTGGAGCCCATCAGATAATCGAAGAGCGGTGTGAAGTACAGGCCGTACAGGCTGGCGATGAACAGCGGGATCGTGAACGCCGGATGCGTGACGATCTTCATGTACCGGCTGTGCAGGAGCATCAGCAGCAGCTCGCGCGGCCCCTTCGTGCCCCGTGGCGCGACCGGCAGCGCGCGCAGCGCGAGCGTCACCGGCGCGCCGAGGAGCAGCAGGATCGGCGACAGCATGCTGATCACCATGTGCTGCACCATGTGCACGCTGAACATGACCATGCCGTAGTCGTTGAGCCGGGTGCACATCACCAGCGCGATCGTCAGCACACCGATCACGAACACGACCGTGCGCCCCACCGGCCACGCGTCCCCGCGCCGCCGCAGCCGCAGCACCCCGTACCCGTACAGCAGCACCGCCAGGACGCAGCCGGTCAGGAAGAACGGGTCCGCGGAGAAGTGGAGCCCGCGTCCCAGCGTGAACGGCGGCAGGTCCATGTTCATGCCGTGCCCGCTGTGATCCATCTGTTCACTCCCGAGGGGAACGCCGGGACGTCCCTGTTTCGTGCTGGTTGTCCCGACCAGACTAGAACCGCCCCCGGCCGATCATGCGGCCGGGGGCGGTCTCGTGTCGGGTGTCGCTCAGAGCACGCACTCCGCCTCGGCGTAGCGGGCGGCCGGAACCGTCTTCAGGGTCTCCACCGCGTGCGCGAGAGGCACCAGCGTGATGTCCGTGCCGCGCAGCGCCGTCATCATGCCGAACTCGCCCCGGTGCGCCGCCTCCACCGCGTGCCAGCCGAACCGGGTCGCGAGGACGCGGTCGTACGCGGTCGGCGTGCCGCCGCGCTGGACGTGGCCCAGGATCACCGGGCGGGCCTCCTTGCCGAGGCGCTGCTCCAGCTCGACGGAGAGCTGGGTCGCCACGCCCGTGAAGCGCTCGTGGCCGTAGACGTCCCTGGCGCCCGCCTGGAAGTCCATGGAGCCCTCGCGCGGCTTCGCGCCCTCCGCGACGACGACGATCGCGAACTTCTTGCCGGCCGAGAAGCGCCGGCCCACGACCTCGGTGAGCTCATCGATGTCGAACGGGCGCTCCGGGACGACGATGGCGTGCGCGCCGGCCGCCATGCCGGAGTGCAGGGCGATCCAGCCGGTGTGGCGGCCCATGACCTCGACGATCATGACGCGCTGGTGCGACTCGGCGGTGGTCTTCAGCCGGTCCAGCGCCTCGGTGGCCACACCGACGGCGGTGTCGAAGCCGAAGGTGACGTCGGTCGACGCGATGTCGTTGTCGATGGTCTTCGGCACACCGACGATCGGCAGCCCCGCCTCGGACAGCAGGTTCGCCGCCTTCAGGGTGCCCTCGCCGCCGATCGGGATGATCGCGTCGAGCCCGAGGTCCTTGACGTGGCCCCGGGCCGTCTCGACGCCCCCGCGCAGATGCGCCGGCTGGACCCGGGAGGAGCCGAGGATCGTGCCGCCACGGGCGAGGATGCCGCCCACGGCGTCCAGGTCGAGCTTGCGGTAGTCGCACTCCAGGAGGCCCCGCCACCCGTCGTGGAAGCCGATGACCTCGTCGCCGTGGTCGACCACAGCGCGGTGGACGACGGACCGGATGACGGCATTGAGGCCGGGGCAGTCGCCGCCGGAGGTGAGCACACCAATTCGCATTGCCCGGGAAACCTTTGCAACGTGGGCCGACGACCGGACCACGTCGTCCGGTTGGATCCCCGCCACCCTACCGGCGCAGGGTGGCGGGACCGAACCGGGCGTCCGCCTGCTGGACGCCGCTCATCCGAGCCACGCGCCACTCATCGGACAACCAGTGAAACGCCTGGTCAGGCGGGCTGGGTGGCAGCCGCGACGCGCTCCGCGCGCAGCGCCTCGTACCACCGGTCGTCGGTCGGCGGGAGCGCGTTCACATCGAGGGCCAGCTTCAGCAGCAGGTCCGCGATCATGGGGTTCCGCGCCATCACCGGACCGTGCATGTACGTGCCGAAGACGGTGTCGTTGTACGCCCCCTCGGTGCCGTCCCCCGTGCCGTTGCCCCGCCCGAACCGCACCCGGGCGAACGGCCGCGCCGTCGGCCCGAGATGCGTGACGCCCTGGTGGTTCTCGAACCCGGTCAGCGGCGGAAGGCCCAGCTGCGGGTCGATGTCCGCCAGCACGTCGCCGACGCACCGCGCGCCCTCGCCGCGCGTCGACACCACGTCCAGCAGACCGAGACCCTGCTCGCGCTCACCGAGGTCGTTGATGAACTCGTGGCCGAGGATCTGGTAGCCGGCGCAGACCGAGAAGATGATCGCGCCGTTGGACGCGGCCCGGCTCAGCCCGCCGTCGCGGCGCAGCCGCTCCGCCGCGAGCCGCTGCGGCCGGTCCTCGCCGCCGCCGATCAGATAGATGTCGCCCGACGTGGGCACCGGCTGGTCGCTGCGCACGTCGACGCGCGCCACGTCCAGGCCGCGCTGGCGGGCCCGGCGCTCGACCACGAGGGCGTTGCCCTGGTCGCCGTAGGTGCTCAGCAGGTCCGGGTACACCCACACCAGCCGCAGGCTGTTGTTGCTCATGCTTCGTCCTCTCCGGAGGGGCCCGGGGCCGGGGTCAGTTGCCGACACGGCGGCGCAGGTCCTGGAAGGCGGTGTAGTTGGCGATGACCTCGATGCGCCCGGGCGGAGCCTGCTGCACGGCCTCGTCCAGGTTCTCGCAGACCCGGAAGTCGAGCCCGGCCACTTCGAGGCGGACCGCGAGGTCCAGCTTGCGGTCGCCGAGCACGAAGATCGGGTGGCCCGCGAGCTGGGTGTAGTCGACGTCCCACAGCCACGAGGTGTCCGTGCCGTCCGCGCCGCGCGCGTTCACGGAGAGGATCACCGGGGTCGGCGGCGGGTCGATCAGCGAGAACGTCTCCAGCCAGCCCGCCGGGTTCTTCGCCAGCAGGAGCCGCAGCTCACGGCCGAGGAAGTTCACCACGTCATAGCGGCCGGCGACGGCCTGCACCTGGTACATGCGCTCCAGGGCCACCTGCGGCGGCACCCCGAAGACGGCGGCGACGGCCGCCGAGCTCGTGGCGTTGGCCTTGTTGGCGCGGCCGGGGAGCTGGAGGTGGATCGGCCACGCCGAACCGTGCGGGTCGAGCACGTAGTCGCCGTGCAGCACCCAGCTCGGCGGCGGACGCCGGAAACCGCACTCGCCGCAGAACCAGTCGTCGCCGGGGCGCTGCATGACTCCGCCGCAGGACGGGCAGGACCAGGCGTCGTCCTTCCACGCCTGGCCGGCCGCGACCCACACCACGTTGGGGGAGGAGGAGGCCGCCCAGACGATCAGCGGGTCGTCGGCGTTGGCGACGATCACGGCCTTGGAGCCGGAAAGACCCTCGCGCCACTTCTCGGCCAGCATCCGCGTCTCCGCGGCCCGGTCCAGCTGGTCGCGCGAGAGGTTGAGGAGCGCGATCACCTTGGGCGTCGTGTCGCGGGCCACCCCGGCGAGGTACTTCTCATCGACCTCGATCACGCCGTACTGCGCGTCGGACCCGCCGGCCAGCGCCGACGTGATGCCCGCGGGCATGTTGGCGCCGAGGGCGTTCGACACGACCGGGCCCGCGGCGCGCAGCGCCTCGGCGATCAGCCGCGTGGTGGTCGTCTTGCCGTTCGTCGCCGAGACGAGGATCACGTCCAGGTGCTGCGCCAGCCGCCCGAGCAGGTCGGGGTCGAGCTTGAGCGCCACCCGGCCGCCGATCACCGATCCGCTGCCCCGCCCGGCCGCCCGCGACACCGCCGCAGCGGCCTTGCCCGCCGTCACGGCCAGCTTGGCCCGCGGCGACAACGGCTCCGTGTTGCCTGCCATCGTCCTAGATCCTCCTTGCATCGGTCCGCCGCCCAGCCTATCGATGTCCGGCACGGTGACCGCACGGCGGCACCGTCCGGCACGTGGACTTCCCGTGGAATGGAGGACGCGTGAGCGGGCCGTCGCGTTCTCCATGAGTCCGCCGGCGACGGAATCCGGGTGCGCGGGCGGCCGGGGACGCGTTACCGTCGGCGTATGGACGTCAACGGCATCACCACCACCGCGACCGCGCGAGCGACCAGCTCGCCGGTTGCCGCCGTCTGACTTTCCCTTCCCCCGGCGACCGGAAACGGTCCGTCGGTGGTTGCCGTGGTGATTCCTCCCCGGCCGGGTGACCGAACGGTCCGTTCTCCGGCGCCTTCCCGCCACCCGCGAAGGAGCCGTCCCCATGGACACCGAACAGCTCGCCCGTACCTTCCTGGAGTACTTCGAGGAGCGCGGCCACCGCCGCATCACCGGCTCGACCCTGCTGCCGCCGCCCGGCGACCCCGTGCTCTTCACCACATCCGGGATGCACCCCCTCACCCCGTACCTGGAGGGCCGCCCGCATCCGCTGGGCAGCCGGCTGGTCAACCGGCAGCGCTGCCTGCGCACGACCGACCTGGACGAGGTGGGCGACGCCACCCACCTCACCGTCTTCGAGATGCTCGGCAGCTGGTCGCTGGGCGATTACGAGGGCCCGCGCAGCCTGGAATGGGGATACGGGCTGCTCACCGAGGGCCTGGGCATCGACCCCGGCCGGCTGCACGCCACGGTGTACGCCGGGGACGAGCACACCGAGCGCGACACCGCCTCGCTGCGGATGTGGCAGGAGCTCGGCGTGCCCGTGGAGCCGACCGTCGAGGACAACTGGTGGTCCAACGGGCCGACCGGGCCGTGCGGCCCCGACTCGGAGATCTTCCTGTGGAGCGGCGAGGGGCCGCCCGTGTCCACGCCCACCGGGGACGACCGCTGGGTGGAGGTGTGGAACCACGTCACGATGAGCCACCGCAGGCTCGACGACGGATCCCTGGTGCCGCTCCCGCAGCGCAATGTCGACACCGGGCTCGGTCTGGAACGGCTGGCCTCGCTGCTCCAGGGCAAAGCCTCGGTGTTCGAGTGCGATGTCTTCGATCCCTGGCGCCGGCTCGTACCGGTCCTCCGGCCGCTGGACGAGCCCTCGCTGCGGCTGGTCTGCGACACCTCCGCTCCGCCGTCGTCGTCATCGGCGACGGGGTGCGCCCGGCCGCCACCGGACGCGGTTACGTGCTGCGCCGCCTGCTGCGACGGGCCCTGACCGTGCTCCGGCGGGGCGACCCCTCGCGCACGCTCGGCGATCTGCCGCCCGAGCTGGTCCGGCACACCCTGGACCACTTCCGGCAGGACGTGGACCCCGGCGAGGTGCTGCGGGTGCTGGCCGACGAGGAGCGCCGGTTCGTCCGGCTCCTGGAACGCGGCAGGCAGGTGCTGGCCCGGCCCCGGTTCCGGGGGACGCTGACGGAGGAGGACCTTCACTATCTCCACGACACCCACGGACTGCCGCGCGACCTGGTGACGAGCCTGCGGGAGGAGTGAGACGGCAGCGGTGCCGGGGGCGGCCGCCCCCAGCACCGCCGGCCGGGTTACGGAGTGACCACGGTCCCGCCGAAGGAGACGACCAGGCGGCCGTCGGAGGCGAACGACCAGTCCAGGGCCCCGTCGTACGCGGAGCAACGGGAGCCGTTCGACCCGGTCCAGAACTGGTTGGAGCCGTCCGCGTCGCCGACGGTCTTGTCGTTGGAGCCGTCATCGCTGCGGCAGGAGGTGTTGTCCCGGAACACCGAAGTGCCCTTGTCGAAGGAGAAGTTGCGCTCCTCGTTGTCGATGCCCACGTTGTCGGACACGGTCATCGAGCCGGGGTTGCTGTTGTAGGTGAAGCCGTGGTGGCCGTTGTTGTAGGCGATGTTGCGCCGCACGATGTGATTGACCTTGATCCCGTCGCCGCCGAGCTTGAAGCCGTTGCGGTCGCCGTCCTCGTTCACGGTCCCGTCGGAGAGGGTGCCGTTGTCGTAACTGAGGGAGTCCTCGATGGTCACCGGGCCGATGGGGCCGGTCTCCGTCTTGGTGTAGAGGTCCCAGCCGTCATCGATGTTGTTGTGCGAGACGGTGTAGCGGAAGACGTTGCCCTGGCCCGCGGTGAGCTTGGCGGCGAACCCGTCCGCGTCCTCGCCGTCGGAGTCCGCGTTGTCATGGGACTCGGAGCTCAGGACGAGGTTGTTCGCGGGCCACTCCTCGTCGGGGGTGTCGGAGGAGATCCGGGAGATCTGGAGCCCCGAGTCGTGGTTGAAACGGGTCACGACGTGCTCGATGACGTTGTCACTGCCGCCGACGAAGATGCCGTTGTCGCCGGCGTGCTCGACCGTGAGGCCGTCGATGTGCCAGTAGTCGCCGTTCACCGCGAGCCCGCGGTTGGCGGGGTCCTCGCTCATCTCCGAGAAGTTCAGCACGGGTTGCTCGCCCGGGTAGGCGGCCATGGTGGTGCGGGCGCCCGAGGTGCCGTCGTTGCCCGGCGGGACGGTGACCGTCTGCCCGTAGCGGTACGTGCCGCCGCGCAGGTAGATCGTGCCGCCGGCGTTCACCCGGCTGATCGCCGAGGCGAGCGTGGTGGGGTCCGACTCGGTACCGGCGGCGTCGGCGGTACCGTCCGGAGCCACGTACAGCGCGGCGGCCGCGAGGGAAGCGTTTTCCTGGCCGGGGGCGGCCTGCGCGGTGGTGCCCAGGACGGCGAGCGAACCGGCCAGCAGGCCGGCACATGCGAGAACAGGCTTGAGCTGCATCTTCGACTCCAGGTGGGGGGAGTGAACCGGACGGACTCCCGCCCGGCATGGTGCAAGCGCTTTCCATCGACCGTAGAGTGATGCCATGGGCACGTCAATGGCCATGCATGTGTTCCGTGATCGGATATGTGAACGCTGGCGCATCTACGTGAAGGTCTACGTGAAGGTGCACGGGCGCAGCGTCATGAGGGAGCCCTCCGGTGTCGCCACCAAGGCGAAGGAGAACCGGTCGAGTTCGAGGCAGAGCGCCACGTCATCGGGGTGGGCCCCCGCGCGCACCCCCTGCGCCAGCTCGGCGGCGGCGCGCGACGCGCCGGCCCGGCGCAGATACGGCTCCGCGTCCGCCGCCTCGCCTGCCGCCCGGCGGGCGATGTACTGGGCGCACGCCAGGTCCTCGTCGGCGCGCCCGTCCTCACCGGTGACCACGAAGGTGACGTCGTCGCCACCGCGTTCCCGCAGCAGCCGCGCCGTCGCCTCCGCCACCACGAAGCCGGCGCACAGCACCAACGACGCGTCCTTCACCGCGAGGGCGCCGACCGTCCCCGCGGTGGTCTTCTGCACCACGGTCCGGCCACCCAGGTCCCGCGAGCGCAGCAGCCCCGGAGAGTTGACGGCATCGAACCCGGGCGCGGGCGCCCCGTCCTTGAGTGCCACCCAGTCCGGGTGGCGGCCCTTGAGCGCCAGCGCCTCGTCCGGTGAGCCGGCGAGCACGATCTTCTCCGCGCCCCGGGCGAAGGCCCAGGCCGCCACGGTGTAGGCGCGCATGACGTCGACGACGACCGCCACGGACGGGGTCGTGGACAGCTCGGCGATACCGAGGAAGCGGGTGTCCATCCGTCCATGATCGCCCATGGCCGGCCGCGTCCGCCCGGACAGTGGTGCGCGTCACGCCGACGGTCCGGGATGGCCGCCCGGGTGACCGCGCCAAGGGCGTTGACGCAGACCCGGGTGGGCCGTCCGGCGTCTCCGGCGCCACCTCGTGGAACGTACGATGACCGCCATGCGCAACCGCCCCATCCCCGGCAGCTCCGGAGTCGTCCGCACCATGAGCCTGCTCGGCGACCCCGTCCTGCACGCGCCGTGTGAACCGGTCACGGAGTTCGGCCCCTCGCTCGCCCGGCTGGTCGAGGACATGTTCGCCACGATGTACGAGGCGCAGGGCGTCGGGCTCGCGGCCAATCAGGTCGGTGTGCCGTCGCGGGTGTTCGTCTTCGACTGCCCCGACGACGAGGACGTGCGCCACCTCGGTCACGTGGTGAACCCGGTGCTCGTGGAGGCGGACGGGATCACGATGCGCGGCTCCGAGGGCTGCCTCTCGCTCCCCGGCCTGGAGGCGGGCACCCCGCGCTTCGATCACACGGTGGTCGAGGGCGTCACGATGACCGGTGAGCCGGTCCGGATCGACGGCACCGGATTCTTCGCCCGCTGCCTCCAGCACGAGTGCGACCACCTGGAGGGCCGGGTCTACACCGACCGGCTGACCGGTCTGCGCCGGGCCCGGGTGCTGCGTGCGGCCCGCCGGGCGCCGTGGGCGCGTAACGACTGACCGGCCGGCGGCCCGTCAGAAGCCGGGGCCGTCCGCGCGGTCGCCCGCCTCGGCCAGCCTGCCCCAGAGGAGGTCGGCGAGGCTGCGCACCAACTGCTCGCGCGAGCAAGGGCGTTCGCCCAGCCACCAGTCACCGGCCGCGTGCATCATGCCGACGATGCCGTGGCCCCAGATCCGGGCCATCGCCTCGCTGTCCGGGCCGAGGTCCACCCGCTCCGCGATCACCATGGCCAGTTCCTCGCCCAGGCGGCGCAGCAGCGGCGCGGAGTGCCGGCCCACGTCGAAGCCCTGCTCGGGGGAGGGGGCCGCGTCGTCGGAGGGGTGCATCAGGAAGCGGTACACCTGGGGGCGGGCCTCGATCGCCGCGAGGTAGGTGTCGAGCGTCGACTCGACCCGGGCGCGCCGCTCCGCCGGGGCGTCGAGCGCGGCGCGCAGGGCGCTCAGCAGCGCGTCGGTGTGCCGCTTGGCGAGGGCCCGGTAGAGCCCGCCCTTGTCGCCGAAGTGCCGGTAGAGGATCGGCTTCGTGATGCCCGCCTCCGCCGCGATGGCGTTCATCGAGGCGCCGGGGCCGTCCCTGAGCACCACGCGGTCGGCGGCGTCGAGCAGCTCTCGGCGGCGGCGCTCGGCCGTGGTCCGCTGGCGCTCGGCCTGTCGTGTGGTCTCCATGTCGTCTCTCCCACCCCTGACCGTGCCTGTCCGTCGTGCCTGCGCAACGTAACACCCTGTCCGGCGGGGTGCGGATGGCGTCTCATGTGGTTGACACAGGCTACTTGCCAGTAACAGACTGTTGTTACCGCAAGTAACGAGGCGTTTCGACGGCAGCACGTGGAGGGGAACATGGCCGAGTTCACGCTTGAGCTCAACGATGACCAGAAGCAGGTCCGTGACTGGCTCCACGGCTTCGCCAAGGACGTGATCCGTCCGGCCGCCTCGGAGTGGGACGAGCGTGAGGAGACGCCCTGGCCCGTCATCCAGGAGGCGGCCAAGGTCGGGATCTACTCCCTCGACTTCTACGCCCAGCAGTTCTTCGATCCTACGGGGCTCGGCATCCCGATGGCCATGGAGGAGCTGTTCTGGGGCGACGCCGGTATCGCCCTGTCGATCGTCGGTACGGGCCTGGCGGCCGTCGGCGTCCTCGCCAACGGCACCGAGGAGCAGATCGGCACCTGGATCCCGCAGATGTACGGGGACGCCGACGACGTGAAGGTCGCGGCCTTCTGCTCCTCCGAGCCCGACGCCGGTTCCGACGTCGCCTCGATGCGCACCCGCGCGGTCTACGACCAGGCCAAGGACGAGTGGGTGCTCAACGGCACCAAGACCTGGGCGACCAACGGCGGCATCGCCAATGTCCACGTGGTGGTCGCCGTGGTCGACCCCGAGCTCGGCTCCAAGGGCCACGCCTCCTTCATCGTGCCGCCGGACACCCCCGGCCTCTCCCAGGGCCAGAAGTTCAAGAAGCACGGCATCCGCGCCTCGCACACCGCCGAGGTCGTCCTGGAGGACGTGCGGGTCCCCGGGCACTGCCTGCTCGGTGGCAAGGAGAAGCTGGACCAGCGCCTCGCCCGCGCCCGCGAGCGCGCCGCCACCGGTGGCGAGCGCGTGAAGAACGCCGCGATGGCCACCTTCGAGGCGTCCCGCCCGGCCGTCGGAGCCATGGCGGTCGGCACCGCCCGGGCCGCGTACGAGGTGGCGCTCGACTACGCGAAGACGCGGACCCAGTTCGGCCGCCCGATCATCGACAACCAGGGCGTCGCCTTCCAGCTCGCCGACATGCGGACCCGGATCGACGCGGCCCGGCTGCTGGTCTGGCGCGCCTCCTGGATGGCCACCACCGGCAAGCCCTTCGAGTCGGCCGAGGGCTCCATGTCCAAGCTGTACGCGAGCGAGACGGCCAAGAAGGTCACCGCCCAGGCCGTCCAGATCCTCGGCGGCAACGGCTTCACGCGGGAGTACCCCGTGGAGCGCATGCACCGGGACGCCGCGATCTACACGATCTTCGAGGGCACCAGCGAGATCCAGCGCCTGGTCATCGCCCGCACCCTGTCGGGCATGCCCATCCGCTGACCGCGCCGCGACCCCGGCCCCCGCCCCCGGCACACGCCGGGGGCGGGGGCCGCAGTCGTGGGGCACTCGCGATGGTGTGCACCTGCCATGTACCTGTAGATTCCCGGTGGAGATCGTGACCGGGTGATGGAGGGAGCAGGCATGGCGAGATCCGGTGCGGGACGGATCGCGGTGACGGCGGCGGCGGCCTTCGGGCTCGTGGTCACCGTGCAGACGACGGCGCACGCCGAGCCCCGGTCGGTCGACGCGG
Organism: Streptomyces sp. NBC_00209; assembly: GCF_045206345.1. Taxonomy (NCBI): domain Bacteria; kingdom Bacillati; phylum Actinomycetota; class Actinomycetes; order Kitasatosporales; family Streptomycetaceae; genus Streptomyces; species Streptomyces sp. NBC_00209. The sequence continues at coordinate 6,320,056 of NZ_CP108121.1, forward strand.
TCTTCGGCGGTTACGGGGAGTGGAACGCGGACCCGTACGGCGCCGCCCCGGGCGACTCCATCCGCGCCTGCGACACCACCGCCGACGGCTGGAGCATCGAGGTGAAGCTCGACATCGGCCGGGACGGCACCTGGGACCGCACCGCCACCACCCGCGGCCACACCTCCCCGTACTGCACGTCGTGGAAGACCGGCAACATCAAGGAGGGCACCCCCGTCCTCATCCAGGTGGCGAACGTGGGCGGCGATGCCACGTACCCCAAGGGCTCCGTGCTGCTCAGCCGCGCCTAGGGCCTGTCGTCCATCAGGCCGGCAGCTGCGCCTCGATCGCGGCGACCAGCTCGGGCGCGTCCGGCTCCGTGCGGGGGCGGACGCGGGCCACCGGCTCGCCCGCCGGTGAGATCAGGAACTTCTCGAAGTTCCACTGGACGTCCCCGGCCTCGCCCCCGGCGTCCGCGAGCCGGGTCAGCTCCACGTACAGCGGGTGCCGGTTCGCACCGTTCACCTCGGTCTTCTCCAGCAGCGGGAAGCTCACCCCGTAGGTGGTCGAGCAGAACGTCTCGATCTCCTCGGCGGTCCCCGGCTCCTGGCCGCCGAACTGGTTGCACGGCACGCCGAGCACGGTGAGGCCCCGGTCCCCGTACTCCTTCTGGAGCCGTTCCAGGCCCGCGTACTGCGGGGTCAGCCCGCACTTCGATGCCACGTTCACCAGCAGCACCGCCCGGCCGCGGTAGTCGCCCAGCGAGGTCGGCTCGCCGGTGAGGGTGCGCAGCGGAATGTCGTACAGCGTCATGGATGTCTCCTCGTCGGTGTCTTCCCGACCCATTCTCACCCCAGGGGTACGTCCGTCACGCGGCCGACCGCCTTGTAGTAGAAGGTCGTCGGCTTCAGGACCCCGTCGGGCCCGGCCGCGTAGTCCGGAACGGAACCGCACTCCGTCCAGCCCGCCGCGCGGTACAGCCGCTCCGCCGGGCTGCCGCTCTCGGTGTCCAGGACCAGCAGCGTGACACCGTCCTCGGCCGCCGTGCGCTCGGCCGCGGCCAGCAGTTCACGGCCGAGTCCGCGCCCGCGCGCCGAGGGGCGGACCATCAGCTTGGCCACCTCCGCGCGGTGGCGGGCGTTGGGCAGCGGCGCCCGGACCAGGCCGATGGTGCCCGCGATGCGTTCCCCGTCCCGGGCGATCCACACCCGGAGCCCGTCCGCCTCCACGGACGCGGCCCGGGCGCGCCACCAGTCGGCGGCGGCGCCCCGGTCCAGGGGCGCGAGGAAGCCGACGGAGGAGCCGTTCTCGACGGTCTCCACCAGCAGGGCGGCCAGCTCGTCGGCGTAGGTGACCAGCTCGGGGCCGGACACCGGGACGATCTCGGTCATGGGGCAGGTCCTTCCACGGAACGCCGGGCCGCATCCCCGCGCGGACCGGCTGCGACGTGATCCTAAGCGGGTGGTGCGCCGGCAGCGGATGTCCGGTCCGTCAGCCCCCTGCCCGCCGTACTGCCGGACACGCACGCCCGTGACACTCTGGAAGCGGAACGTCCGGTTCGGATCCAGTCCGTGCCGGGCGACCGTGCCAGCAAAGGAGGCCCGAGATGGCCAGCACGGGCAGCGCACCGGCGGCGCTACACGGCACCGACGCATCACACCATCCCGCCCGCACGGGCTGGACCGCGTTCGCGGCGGTCCTGATGATCTTCGGTGGTGTCATGGCGGTCTTCCAGGGGATCTCCGCCATCGCCAAGGACGACGTGTTCGTCGCCACGCGCAACTATGTCTTCCAGTTCAACCTGACCGGCTGGGGCTGGATCCACCTCGTCCTCGGCATCGTCATCGTGCTCGCGGGCTGCGCCCTGTTCACCGGCGCCCTCTGGGCGCGCGTCATCGGAGTGATCCTCGCCGGACTCGGCGCGCTCGCCAACTTCGCCTGGCTGCCGCACTATCCGCTCTGGTCCATCGTGCTCATCGCCATCGACATCTTCATCATCTGGGCGCTCTGCACGGGCGGGGACAGTCGCGCGAAGGCGTGAGCCCTCACGCCTCCGTCAGCAGTACGAGCGTGTCGCCCGGGACCGCTTCCGGGTGCACGCCGTCCGTGACCGGGACCAGCCGGCCCTCCGGACGGACCACGAAGAGCACCTGCTCCCCGTCCGCCGGAGGGCCGTCCGCCGTCCGCGTCACCACCCGCGCCCCGGCCTCGTACCGCCGGACGATCTCGGGCCGGGTGAGGATCGCGTCGAACAACAGGGACTCGCCCCCGGCGTAGGGGGCCACCACGCCCTCGCTCGCGGCGGACGGCGCGAGGCGGCGCACCGTCCCCTCGACGCTCTCCCGGAGCTTGAGCGAGGCCAGCGCGTTGAAGTCGTCCTCGCCGGTGAGCAGCAGCACATCGGTGATCCCTTCGAGCACCGCGCCGAACCCCTCCGCCGAGGCCATCAGCTCGCCGGGCGCCAGCTCAAGGCCGGCCGCCTCGATCCGCGCCCGCTCCTCGCCCGCGCCCGCCCACATCAGCACGTCGAGCCCCGCCGCGCTCAGGGCGCGCGCCAGGTCGACCGCCCAGGGCGCCCCGCCCACCAGCAGCGGCCTGGACCGGGACGGCCGCAGCACCCCGAGCCGCCGCGCCACCGGGAACGCGGTCAGGCCGTAGAGCATCACGGTCGCGACGATCACCACGAAGGTCGCGGGCAGGATGCGCTCGGCACCGGCGATGTGGTGCGCGGCGAGTTCGGCCGAGAACGTGGAGGCGGTGGCCGCGGCGACGATGCCCCGGGGCGCCATCCAGCCGATGAACCACCGCTCCCGCGCGGGTACGTCGGTGCGGGCCGCCGCCAGATGCGCGATGAGCGGCCGGGTCACCAGGACGAGCAGGGCGGTCAGCGCCAGCGAGGGCAGCACCACGTGCCGCAGCGACTCCGGGGTGACCGTCGCCGAGATGGAGACGAACAGCAACCCGATGATCAGGGAGACCAGCGTCTCGAAGAACGGGCGGCGCGTGGGCAGTTCCAGGCCCGGCAGGTTGGCCAGGGCCATCCCCATCACCACGGCGGAGATCAGCCCCGTGTCGTCGCGCAGCGCGTCGCAGGCGGCGGCCACCCCGATCACGGCGGCCAGTTGCACCGAGGTCGCCAGTTCCTCGCTGAGCCGCACCCGCCCCAGCACCAGCCACAGCACCCCCGCGCCGGCCGCGCCCGCCCCCAGGCCCAGCGCCGCGCTGGCCAGGAAGTGCCCGAAGCCGCTGCCGAACCCGGGCCGGCTGCCCGCGAGGACCCCGTGGAAGACCAGCGCCCCCAGAATGCCGCCGACCGGATCGATCAGCGAACCCTCCCAGACGAGGATCCGCTGCAACCGCTCGGTGGGCCGTACGAAGGCGAGCAGCGGGCCCACGACCGTCGGGCCGGACACCACGAGGATCGTCGCCAGCATGACCGCCGCCTGCGCCGACATGTCCAGCACCGGTACGGCGAACAGCGCGGCGGACACCACCGTCAGCAGCGCCCCCAGCCACAGCAGCCGGATCACCACCCGCCGGTTGTGTCCCTTCAGCCGCCTCAGGTCCAGCCCCAGGCCGGCGTCGTAGAGGATCACCGCCACCGCCAGCGACACCAGCGGCGAGAAGGAGCTCCCGAGCAGCCGCTGCGGATCGACGTTGTCGGTGAGCGCCCCGGCGGTGAACCCGGCCGGTAGCAGCACGAGCAGCGCCGGCACCCGCAACCGGCTCGCCAGCAGCTGTGAGCCGACCGCGAGCACCGCGATCAGCCCGAGCCCCACGTACACCTGATCCGCCGACATCCACCCGCCTCCTCCGACGCGCCCCACGGCAGCGCGCGTGACCACCTTCCGCGCCACCGCACACGGCGGATGCGAGGGCTCGCGCCGGGGAGGCGTACTCACCGGCCGGGATCGCCCGGAAGGGCTATCGGCCGAGGCCGGGCCGTACGCGTGGGGCCGGCTTCACGGCCGGGCCCGCCCCTCGGCGGCGTCGAACGCGGGCGCGAGCGGGGCCAGCGCCGCGCGGAGCCGGCCGGACAGGGAGCCGACGGGCACGACCAGCCCTCCGGCGCCCGGACGCGCGGCGGCCCCGGCCGGCTGGATCCAGCCTTCCAGCGCGATGCGGACCGCGGCGGCCGCGCTCGCCGCGAGGACGCGGGCGGCCGGTGCCGAGGTGTCGTCCAGGCGCGCGGCGATGGCCGTCGTGAGCGGCGGCTCGATGCCGGCGGTGGCGTCGAGGAAGGCGTCGCGCAGCGCGGGCCGGGTGGTGACGAGCAGCAGCGCCTCCTGGCCGTGCGCGCCGGGGTCCGTGTACTGCTCGACCACCGCGTCGGTCACGGCGTCTGCCAGGCGGACGTCCGCGGGACGGGCCGCGACGGACGCCGCGACGCGCGCCTCCCGGTCGGCGGTGACGGCGGCGACGATCGCCTGCTCGCGGCTGGCGAAGTAGTTGTTGTAGGTACGCGCCGAGACGCCGGCCGCCTCGGCGATGTCCTCGACCCGCAGCCGGTCCGGCCCGTGCTCGATGGCCAGGCGCAGCGCCGCCTCGCGCAGCGCCTCGCGGGTGGCCTGCTTCTTGCGCTCCCGCAGCCCCGGTGGTGTCGTCACGCCGCCAGCGTTCCACAGAGACTGCGTGCACGCAAACTTGCGTGCACGCACTTTTCCTGTCAGCCTCGGCCGGACCGACCGAGGAAGGGACGCCACCATGCGGGCAAGAGGAATGACCTACGACACCGGATTCGTGCTGAACGGCCGCACATCCCGCGAGCACTTCGACCTCGCGGTGGTCCGGCGCGAACTCGCGATCATCCGCGACGACCTGCACTGCAACGCGGTCCAGATCATCGGAGGCGACCCGGACCGGCTGGAACGGGCCGCGTCCGTCGCCGCCCGACTCGGCCTGGAGGTCTGGTTCTCGCCCTATCCGCTGGAGCTGGAAGCGGAGCAGATCCTCACGCTCTTCCGTGACTGCGCCGCACGGGCGGAACGGCTCCGGCAGGAGGGCGCCGCGGTCGTGTTCGTCGCGGGCGTCGAACTGAGCGTGATGAACCGGGGGTTCCTGCCCGGGGACAGCCCCGAGGAACGGGTCGGGCAGCTGATGAGCCGCCCCGAGCGACGGTCCGACGCGATCCGTGAACTCGGCGTCCGCGTCAACGATTTCCTCCGCGACGCCGTGGCCGCCGTCCGCGCGTCCTACCGGGGCACCCTCACGTACGCGGCCATCCAGTTCGAGCAGGTGGACTGGGCCCTCTTCGACATCGTCACGTACGAGCTGCTCCGCTCCGCCGAGATCGCCGACCGGTTCCGCGAAGCGGTCCGCACCCTGGCCCGGGGCCCGAAGCCGCTCGCCATCACCGGCTTCGGCACCGCGGCCTACCGAGGCGCGGGGGACCGGGGCGGGCGGGTCCTGGACGTGGTCGAGCACGACCCGCTGACCAAGGACCCCGTACGGCTGAACGGCGTCTACGAGCGCGACGAGGCCGGCCAGGCCGCGTACCTGAGCGAACTCCTGGAGGTCTTCGAGACCGAGGGCGTGGACAGTGCGTTCGTCTTCCTGTTCGCGCTGCCCGGCTATCCGCACCGCCCGGACGGCGATCCCAGGGACGACCTGGACCGGGCGGGACTGGGCATCGTCAAACTCCTCGAAGGGCGCCGGGGGCGGACCTACCCCGACATGGAGTGGGAGCCCAAGGCCGCCTTCGAGGCGGTGGCGCAGCGGTACCGGGGGTGACCCGGGCCGCTACTCCCGCTTGTCGTCCCAGGGCATGCCCAGCCAGCTGTCGAACGAGGTGATCAGCGCCGTCAGCGCCGCCGCCAGCCGCTGGTCGGTCCCCTGCGCGTGTACGAGGAGCTCGCCGTCGGAAAGGAATTCGAGCGGGGTCTCACCGGCCGCCCGCCAGCGGATGCGGCGGGGTCCGCGCGGCACGTCGCCGCCGCCGCCCACCAGGCTGCCCACGCCGATCGCCAGCCACAGCGGGAACAGCAGCCACCACACGTACCACCAGAAGATCCGGCCCTTGAGCCCGACGGCCTCGGGGCAGCCGGTCCGGGCGACCGTCCAGCGGGTGCGCAGGCCCTTGCCCGAGCACGCCTTCTCGCGGACGACCGTGCCCAGCACCTCCCCGTAACCGCCCAGCACCTGATACGCCGAAACGCCGTCACCGGCCGACGCGGTGACGACCGTTGCCAGCCGGGCGCGGCGCTCCGGGTCGGCCCACAGGACGAAGGAGCGGGCCCCGTCCTTGCGGGCGGCGAGGTACGCCGGTATGCCGCCCGGCGGCGGTTCCCGCTCCAGATGGGCCAGCACCCGCGACGCACCGGCGGGCTCGTCCTTCACCATGACGACATGGCTGAAGGGAGAGAGGGGCGCGGTCGCCGGTATCCCCTTCCGCGCCTTCCTCCCGGCGGCAACGGCACTCACTTTCAGGACGGTGGCCACGTGCGCGCTCCTCGGTTGTGATGATCGGGAAGTCGAACAGTAGTCCTGCCGTCGGAGGGGGTTACGGGGACGGCGCGTCGTCCAGCCGCCGGAACAGGCCCTCCTGCACCACCGACACCAGCAGATTGCCCGCCCGGTCGTAGATCCGGCCGCGCGCCAGACCCCGCCCGCCCGTCGCGACCGGCGACTCCTGGTCGTACAGGAACCACTCGTCCGCCCGGAACGGCCGGTGGAACCACATCGCGTGGTCCAGCGACGCCATGTCGAAGCCGCGCGGCCCCCACAGCGGTTCCACCGGGATGCGGACCGCGTCCAGGAGCGTCATGTCGCTCGCGTACGTCAACGCGCAGGTGTGCACCAGCGGGTCGTCGCCCAGCGGCCCCACCGCCCGCATCCACACCGCGCTGCGCGGTTCCGCGTCCTTGATCTCCTCGCGCGTCCAGCGCAGCCGGTCCACGTACCGGATGTCGAACGGCTGGCGCCGCGCCATCCGTTCCAGCGCCTCCGGCAGACCGCCCAGGTGCTCGCGCACCTCCTCGGCGACCGTCGGCAGCTCCTCCGGGTCCGGCACCACCCGGGCGGGCGGCAGCTGGTGCTCGAAGCCCGCCTCCTCCGGGCGGTGGAACGACGCCGTCAGGTTGAAGATCGTCCGGCCCTGCTGGACCGCCGTCACCCGGCGGGTGGTGAACGACCTGCCGTCCCGGACGCGCTCCACGTCGTACACGATCGGCACACCGGGACGGCCCGGCCGCAGGAAGTAGGCGTGCAGCGAGTGCACCGGCCGGTCCCCGTCCGTGGTGCGGCCCGCCGCCACCAGCGCCTGCCCCGCGACCTGGCCGCCGAAGACCCGCTGAAGCGACTCGTCGGGGCTCCGGCCCCGGAAGATGTTGACCTCGATCCGCTCCAGGTCGAGCAGATCGACCAGACGCTCGGCGGCGTTCGTCATGCCGTTCTTCTCCACTCTCACAACTGGCCCACGGACGTGACGCGCACGACCGCCCGGCCCTCCTCGTCCGACGCGGCGAGGTCGACCTCCGCGCTGATGCCCCAGTCGTGGTCGCCGTTCGGGTCGGCGAACGTCTGGCGGACCCGCCACACCCCGTGCGCCGCGTCCTCCTCGATCTTCAGCAGCTTCGGGCCGCGCGCGTCCGGACCGGTGCCCAGCTCCTCGTACTCGTCCCAGTACGCGTCCATCGCCTCGCCCCACGCGTCCTCGTCCCAGCCCGCGTCCGCGTCCAGCTCGCCCAGATCGCGGACCCGGTCCAGCGCGGCCAGCTCCACCCGGCGGAACATCGCGTTGCGCACCAGCACCCGGAACGCGCGGGCGTTCGCCGTGACCGGCTTGACCTCGTCCGCCCGCTCCTGCGCCTGCTCGGCGGTCTCCACCTCGGGGTTGGCCAGCTGCTCCCATTCGTCCAGCAGACTGGAGTCGACCTGCCGGACCATCTCGCCCAGCCAGGCGATCAGATCCTCCAGGTCCTCGGACTTCAGGTCGTCCGGAATGGTGTGTTCCAGCGCCTTGTACGCACTCGCCAGATACCGCAGCACGATGCCCTCGGTGCGCGCCAGCTCGTAGTTCGACGTGAACTCCGTGAACGTCATGGCCCGTTCGTACATGTCACGGATCACCGACTTCGGCGACACCGGATGGTCGCCCACCCACGGGTGGCTGTGCCGGTAGACGTCGTACGCGTGCCACAGCAGCTCGCTCAGCGGCTTCGGGTACGTCACCTCCTGGAGCAGCTCCATCCGCTCCTCGTACTCGATGCCGTCGGCCTTCATCTGCCCGACCGCCTCACCGCGCGCCTTGTTCTGCTGCGCGGCCAGGATCTGGCGCGGATCGTCCAGCGTCGACTCCACCACGGAGACCATGTCCAGGGCGTACGACGGCGAGTCCGGGTCCAGCAGCTCGAACGAGGCCAGCGCGAACGTGGACAGCGGCTGGTTCAGCGCGAAGTCCTGCTGGAGGTCGACGGTCAGCCGCACGATGCGGCCCTCCGCGTCCGGCTTCTCCAGCTGCTCCACCACACCGCCGTCCAGCAGCGAGCGGTAGATCGCGATGGCCCGGCGGATGTGCCGCAGCTGCGCCCGGCGCGGCTCGTGATTGTCCTCCAGCAGATGCCGCATCGCCTCGAAGGCGTTGCCCGGCCGGGCGATCACCGAGAGCAGCATCGTGTGCGTGACCCGGAAACGCGAGGTCAGCGGCTCCGGATCGGACTGGATCAGCTTGTCGAACGTGGTCTCCGACCAGGCCACGAAACCCTCGGGGGCCTTCTTGCGGACGACCTTCCGCTTCTTCTTCGGATCGTCACCCGCCTTCTTGACCGCCTTCTCGTTCTCGATGACGTGCTCCGGGGCCTGGGCCACGACGAAGCCCGCCGTGTCGAAGCCCGCCCGGCCCGCCCGCCCGGCGATCTGGTGGAACTCCCGCGCCCGCAGCGTCCGCACCCGGGTGCCGTCGTACTTGGTGAGCGCCGTGAACAGCACCGTGCGGATCGGTACGTTGACGCCGACGCCCAGCGTGTCCGTACCGCAGATCACCTTCAGCAGACCCGCCTGCGCCAGCTTCTCCACCAGCCTGCGGTACTTGGGGAGCATGCCCGCGTGGTGCACACCGATCCCGTGGCGCACGTACCGCGAGAGGTTCTGGCCGAACTTGGTGGTGAAGCGGAAGTTGCCGATGAGATCGGCGATCTTCTCCTTCTCCTCCTTGGTGCACATGTTGATGCTCATCAGCGACTGCGCCCGCTCCACCGCGGCCGCCTGCGTGAAGTGCACGATGTACACCGGCGACTGCCGGGTATCCAGCAGCTCCGTGAGCGTCTCGGTGATCGGCGTCAGCCGGTACTCGTAGCTCAGCGGGACCGGACGGGTCGCCGAGCGGACCACGGAGGTCGGGCGGCCGGTGCGCCGCGTCAGGTCCTCCTCGAACATCCGGACGTCGCCGAGCGTCGCCGACATCAGGACGAACTGCGCCTGCGGCAGCTCCAGGATCGGGATCTGCCACGCCCAGCCCCGGTCCTGCTCCGCGTAGAAGTGGAACTCGTCCATCACGACCTGGCCGATGTCCGCGTACTTCCCGTCCCGCAGCGCGATCGAGGCCAGCACCTCGGCGGTGCAGCAGATCACCGGGGCGTCGGCGTTGACCGAGGCGTCCCCGGTGAGCATGCCGACGTTCTCCGTACCGAACAGCTTGCACAGGTCGAAGAACTTCTCCGAGACCAGCGCCTTGATCGGCGCGGTGTAGAAGGTGACCTTGTCCTGGGCCAGCGCCGTGAAGTGCGCACCCGCCGCGACCAGGCTCTTCCCGGACCCGGTGGGCGTGGAAAGGATCACGTTGGCCCCGGACACCACCTCGATCAGCGCCTCCTCCTGAGCGGGGTAGAGGGTGATCCCCTGCGTCTCGGTCCAGGACGAGAAAGCCTCGAAGAGAGCGTCGGGATCGTCGGTCGGGGGCAGCTGATCGATAAGGGTCACACCCCCATCTTGCCTGTCTTCCACCCCGATGAGGGAACCGGACGACGGCCCGAAGATCACGGACGATACGCTTCCCTCTCAACTCGGCCACACCGCAACGGCGATGGCCGGAATCCCGCGCCCGGCCACCACCGGGCGCACTCGGCGACACCTACGGGGGCTCGGCAGTCATGATGGGACCGGCACACTCTCTGTCAGGGGCGGCGGCCTGGCTGGGGGTGGGTGCCGCGGCGGCGGCCACCGGCCACACCATGCCGTGGCCCGTCCTCGTCGTCGGGGCGCTGATCAGCGCGGGCGCCGCGCTCGCCCCCGACCTCGACCACAAGTCGGCGACCATCTCCCGCGCCTTCGGGCCCCTCTCGCGCGGGGTGTGCGAGATCGTCGACAAGCTCTCGCACGCCGTCTACAAGGCCACCAGGCTGCGGGGCGACTCCAACCGCAACGGCGGCCACCGCACCCTCACCCACACCTGGGTCTGGGCCGTCCTGATCGGAGCGGGCGCCTCCGCCGTCGCGTACACCGGCGGGCGCTGGGGGGTCCTCGCGATCCTCTTCATCCACCTGGTCCTCGCCGTCGAGGGGCTGCTCTGGCGGGCCGCCCGCGTCTCCAGCGACGTCCTGGTGTGGCTGCTCGGCGCGACGAGCGCCTGGATCCTGGCCGGCATCCTCGACAAGGCGGGCAACGGCGCCGACTGGCTGTTCACCGACCCCGGTCAGGAATACCTCTGGCTCGGGCTGCCGATCGTGCTCGGCGCCCTCGTCCACGACATCGGCGACGCGCTGACCGTCTCGGGCTGCCCGATCCTGTGGCCGATCCCGCTGGGCCGCAAGCGCTGGTACCCGATCGGCCCGCCCAAGGCCATGCGCTTCAAGGCCGGCAGCTGGGTGGAGATCAAGGTGCTGATGCCGGTCTTCATGATCCTCGGGGGCGTGGGCGCCGCGGCGGCGATGAACGTCATCTGAGCCGCCCGGGGGGCCGGCGCACCGGCCCCCCGGGGACCCGTCAGCCGTGCCAGGAGCGCCAGAGTGCCGCGTACGCCCCGTCCGCCGCCACCAGCTCGTCGTGGCTGCCCAGCTCCGTGATCCGGCCCTGCTCGACCACGGCGATCACGTCCGCGTCGTGCGCGGTGTGCAGGCGGTGCGCGATCGCCACCACCGTGCGGCCCTCCAGCACCCGGGCGAGCGACCGTTCCAGGTTGCGGGCCGCCCGGGGGTCCAGCAGCGACGTCGCCTCGTCCAGGACCAGCGTGTGCGGATCGGCCAGCACCAGCCGGGCCAGCGCGATCTGCTGGGCCTGCGCCGGGGTGATCACCAGACCCCCCGAACCGACCTCCGCGTCGAGCCCCTGCTCCAGCGCCCGCGCCCAGCCGTCGGCGTCGACCGCGGCGAGCGACGCCCACAGCTCCGCGTCCTCGGCGTCCGTACGGGCCAGCCGCAGGTTGTCCCGCAGCGAGCCGACGAACACATGGTGCTCCTGGTTGACCAGTGCCACGTGCGACCGCACCCGCTCCGTCGCCATCCGCGACAGCTCGGCCCCGCCGAGCGTGATGTCACCGGTCCGGGGCGCGTAGATCCCCGCCAGCAGCCGCCCCAGCGTCGACTTGCCCGCGCCCGACGGGCCGACCAGCGCCAGCCGCGTACCCGGCGCGACGTCCAGCGACACCCGGTGCAGCACGTCGACCCCGTCCACGTACCCGAAGCGCACCTCGTCAGCGCGCACGTGCCGGCCGTCCGGGGTGACCGCGGCGTCGCCCGCCTCCGGCTCGATCTCCCGGACGCCCACCAGCCGCGCCAGCGACACCTGGGCCACCTGCAACTCGTCGTACCAGCGCAGGATCAGCCCGATCGGGTCCACCATCATCTGTGCGAGCAGCGCACCCGTGGTGAGCTGCCCGACCGTCATCCACCCCTCGATGACGAACCAGCCACCCAGCAGCAGGACCGTGCCGAGGATCGTCGCGTACGTGATGTTGACGACCGGGAACAGCACGGTCCGCAGGAACAGCGTGTACCGCTCCCACGCCGTCCACTGCTTGACGCGCAGGTCCGACAGCGCGACCCGGCGCGCCCCCAGCCGGTGCGCCTCCACGGTCCGCCCCGCGTCCACGGTCTCCGCCAGGGCCGCGGCGACCGCCGCGTAACCGGCGGCCTCCGAGCGGTACGCCGCCGGACCCCGGCGGAAGTACCAGCGGCAGCCGATGAGCAGCACCGGCAGCGCCACGACCACCGCGAGGGCCAGCGGGGGAGCGGTGACGGTGAGGGCCGCGACCAGCAGGCCCACCCACACCACGCCGATCGTCAGCTGCGGGACGGCCTCGCGCATGGCGTTGGCCAGCCGGTCGATGTCCGTGGTGATCCGGGAGAGCAGATCGCCCGTACCGGCCCGTTCCAGCACGCCCGGAGGCAGCCGCACCGAGCGGACGAGGAAGTCCTCGCGGAGGTCGGCGAGCATCTCCTCGCCCAGCATGGCGCTGCGCAGCCGCATGATCCGGGTGGCCACCGTCTGCACCACGAGCGCGCACGCGAACACCGCGGCGGTGCGCTCCAGATGCAGGTCGCGGACCCCGTCGGACAGGTCCTCCACGAGCCCGCCCAGCAGATACGGGCCCACGATGGAGGAGACCACCGCGAACGTGTTGAGCAGGGTCACCACGAGGAACGGCTTGCGGTGGCGCCGCATCAGTTCCAGGACGTAGGCCCGTACGGTCGCGGGCCGGCCGACCGGCAGGGTGGCGGCGGTCTCGGGGGCCGCCGGGTCGTAGGCGGGGGGTAGGTGGGCCGGTGGGGCGACGCCGGTCATTGCCTGTCCTTTCATGCCCGTTCCTCGATTTCCTGGGGTGCGGCGGCGGGCTCACCGTGCTCCGGGGCCGCCGCGGGTTCCACTTCGTCATCGGTCTCGCGGGTCACGACGGCGCGGTAGCGCTCCTCGGTGCGCAGCAGCTCGCGGTGCGTGCCGACCGCCACCACCGTGCCGCCGTGCACCAGCGCCACCCGGTCGGCCAGGTCGAGCAGCAGGGGCGACGAGGAGAACACGACGGTCGTACGGTCCGTGCGCAGGTCCTTGACGCCCGCCGCGACACGGGCCTCGGTGTGCGAGTCGACCGCCGAGGTGGGCTCGTCCAGGACGAGCGTGTCCGGGTCGGTGAGCAGCGACCGGGCCAGGGCCAGCCGCTGGCGCTGGCCGCCGGACAGGGACCGGCCGCGTTCGGTGATCCGGGTGTCCAGCGGCTCGCAGTCCCGCTCGGGGGACGCCTGCGCCAGCGCGGCCAGTACGTCGTCGCACTGCGCGGCGGACAGCGCGGCCGCGGCCTCCACCTTCCCGGACGACGGCACGTCCAGCAGTTCGCGCAGGGTGCCCGAGAGCAGCACGGGGTCCTTGTCCTGGACGAGTACGGCGGTCCGTGCCGCGCCCGGTTCCAGTTCGTCCAGCGGCACCCCGCCCAGCAGGACGGAGGGCGGCTCGGGGGCGTCGGTGTCCGGTGCCTCGGGCTGGGCGTGTCCGCCGAGCCGTTCCGCCAGCCGGCCCGCCTCGTCGGGGTCGCCGCAGACGACCGCGGTGAACCGGCCCTGCGGGGCCAGCAGCCCGGTGACCGGGTCGTACAGGTCGCCGGACGGGACGGTGTCGACGGTGGCGGGGCGGGTGTTCCGGCTCAGCGACAGCACGCGTACGGCGCGCTGCGCGGAGGGACGGGAGAAGGAGTACGCCATGGCGATCTCCTCGAAGCTCCGCAGCGGGAACAGGGCCAGGGTCACCGTGCTGTACACCATCACCAGCTGGCCCACCTCGATCCTGCCGTCGCGGACCAGCGAGGCCCCGTGGACGACCAGGGCGAGCAGCAGGAGGCCGGGCAGCAGGACCTGGACCGCCGAGATCAGCGACCACATCCGGGCGCTGTGCACGGCGGCCTCGCGGACCTCCTGCGAGGCGCGCCGGTAGCGGTCCAGGAACAGGTCCTCGCCGCCGATGCCGCGCAGCACGCGCAGCCCGGCCACGGTGTCCGAGGCGAGTTCGGTGGCCCGGCCCCCCTTCTCACGCTGCACATCCGCCCGCCGGGTGGCACGCGGCAGCAACGGCAGGACGGACAGGGCGAGGAACGGCATGGCGATCGCCACGAGAACGCCCAGCGACGGCAGGTAGAGGACGAGTCCCACGCTGATGACGACGAGGATCGTGGCGGCTGCCAGGAAGCGCGAGAGCGCCTCGACGAACCATCCAATTTTTTCGACGTCACCGGTGGACACCGCCACCACTTCGCCCGCCGCGACCCGGCGCGTCAGCAGCGAGCCCAGCTCGGCGGTCTTGCGGGACAGCAGCTGCTGGATCCGGGCGGCGGCGGTGATCCAGTTGGTGACGGCGGCCCGGTGGATCATGGCGTCGCCCACCGCGGTCAGCACGCCCAGCAGCGCGGTCAGCGCACCGGCCAGCGCGAGCCTGCCGCCGGACCGGTCCACGACCGCCTGGACGGCGAGTCCCACGGTCAGCGGGTATCCCGCGACCGAGCACTGGTGCACCAGCCCCCAGAACAAGGACTTGAGCTGCCCGCGGATCTGATTGCGGCCCAGCCACAGCAGCAGGCGGGGGCCTGAACGGACATCGGGATCGCCGGGGTCCGAGTACGGAAGATCGCGAATGTGCATGACATCCCAAAGGATTGGAAACCGGGCCCGCGAGGCACCGCGAAAGCGCGTCGGGGCAGCACTGAGTCGCCTGCGGGATGCGCAGGCGGGGGAACCGGACCGCGCAAGCCTTGCCTGTCGCCGGGATCGCGGCAAACGGTTTTACGGGGCGCGGGTAAAGATTCGGCACGCTTTCGCCGGGGCCGCCCGGGGTGGACAACGGCGTACATCGCCAGGTGCGAGCATGGACGGATGCGTATAGCCGGTGCGGTTCGGATGGTGGCCTCGGCGGCCGCCTGCGGTGTCCTGCTCACGACCCTGACGTCCTGCGGTGACGGAGGGGACACCAAGAAGGGCGCCGCCGCCGAGCGGTCGGCCGCCGGGAAGGGCAGTACGAAGGCCCCCGTCAAGGATCTGAAGCGCATCCCCGACGTGGGCGACCGGCTCCAGTCGCAGATCCCGGCCGCATCCCGCCAGGTCGTCGCCGTCTACGGCCAGGGCAAGGACTCGGCGGACTCCACCGTCGTGCTCTACACCAAGTCCGGCTCCACCTGGGACAAGACCGCCTCCTGGAAGGGCCACAACGGCAAGAAGGGCTGGACGCCCGACCACCACGAGAACGACAACCGCAGCCCGGTCGGCGTCTACACCCTCAGCGACGCGGCCGGTGTCCTGGCCGACCCGGGCGCCCGCCTCCCGTACACGCAGACCGCCTCGATCCAGGCCCCGCACTACTGGGCCAAGTCGCACTGGCACGACTTCGACTACGTCATCGCCATCGACTACAACCGCGTCAAGGGCACCCCGCCCAACGACCCGACGCGCCCGCAGGGCCAGACCAAGGGCGGCAGCATCTGGCTGCACATGGACCACGGCAGCGGCACCTCGGCGTGCGTGAGCGTGTCCAAGGAGGCCATGGAGAAGCTGCTGCGCACCCTGGACCCGAAGCAGCACCCGGTCGTCGTCATGGGCGACCGGGCCAGCCTCCGCGCCTGACACGGCCTAGGCGGGGCCCGGGCGGGTCGCCCACTCCAGCTCCATCAGGGCGGAGTGGTACGAGCGGCCCGTCGCCCGGTCCATGCCGATCTCGCACATCCGGTTGGCCGAGAGGTACGCCTCGTAGTCCCGGGACCGCACCTCGGCTGCCTCCTTGGCGGTCGCGGACGCCGTCAGCTCCTGGTGCAGCATCCCGCGGTCGCCCGCGAAACCGCAGCACGCGGCGTCGTCGGGGATCACCGCTTCGTCCGCGCAGGCGTCGGCGACCGCGCGGAGCCGGTCCACATCGTCCAGGTGTTCCATGGAACAGGTCGGGTGGAGCACGGCCGAACGGGCCTTACGCTCCACCGTCAGCTCCGGCAGCAGCTCGTCCGCCGCCCAGACCAGGGAGTCGACCACGGTCAGCTCGCGGTGCAGCGCCCGGTTGTCCTCGGTGAGATACGGGACCACCTCATGGGCGATCCCCAGCGTGCACGAGGAGGCGTCGACCACCAGCGGCAGCTTCCCCCCGGCCGTCCAGCCCCAGGCCGCTTCCACGATCCGGTTGGCCATCACGGCGTTGCCGGAGTCGTAGCCCTTGGAGTGCCAGATGGTGGCGCAGCAGGTGCCGTTGACGTCGTCCGGGATCCAGACGGGCTTTCCCGCCCGGGCCGACACGGCCACCACGGCCTGCGGCAGCGACGGGCCGCGATGGCTGTCCGGGCTGCCGAAGATGCGGTTGACGCAGGCCGGGTAGTAGACCGCGCTCGCCCCCGCCCTGGAGGTGCGCGGCAGCTTGCGGGGCGCGGCACCGGGGATCTCCGGAAGCCACTCGGGGACCAGATCGGGGCTCACCGCCCGGCGGGCGAGCCGGGTGACCCCTTGCAGCAGGCGGTTGTCGATCCGGCTCGCGGCGGCGACCGCGAGCCGCGCCGCCGTCTCCGCCGTACGGAAGTGCTTGGCGGCGAGCGCGGAGATCCGCTCCTCGCGCGGGGAGTGCCGCTGGTGGCGGAAGTTCTTCATCATGGCGCCCGTGTCGATGCCGACGGGGCAGGCCAGCTTGCAGGTGGAGTCTCCGGCGCAGGTGTCCACGGCGTCGTAGCCGTAGGCGTCGACCAGGCTCGTCTCGACGGGCGAACCCTCGGGCTGGCGCATCATCTCGCGGCGCAGCACGATCCGCTGACGCGGTGAGGTCGTCAGGTCGTGGCTGGGGCAGGTCGGTTCGCAGAAGCCGCACTCGATGCAGGGGTCGGCGATGGCCTCGACCTTCGGGATGGTCTTCAGCCCGCGCAGATGGGCCTTCGGGTCGCGGTCGAGGACGATCCGCGGTGCCAGGACCCCGTCGGGGTCGATGACCTGCTTCGTACGCCACATCAGTTCGGTGGCCTGCGGGCCCCATTCCAGTTCGAGGAAGGGGGCGATGTTGCGGCCCGTCGCGTGCTCCGCCTTGAGCGATCCGTCGAACCGCTCCACCGTCAGCCGGCAGAAGTCCGCCATGAAGGCGGCGTACCGGTCGACGTCGGACGGCCGGGCCGCGTCGAACGCCAGCAGGAAGTGCAGGTTGCCGTGCGCGGCGTGACCGGCGACGGCGGCGTCGAAGCCGTGCTCCGCCTGGAGCGCGAGCAGCGCCTCGCAGGCGTCGGCCAACCGGGACGGCGGGACCGCGAAGTCCTCGGTGATCAGCGTCGTACCCGCGGGGCGGGAGCCGCCGACCGCGGTGACGAACGCCTTGCGGGCCTTCCAGTAGCCGGAGATGGTGCGGGCCTCCCGGGTGAACTCGTTGGTCACCGAGGTGACGGGCCGGACCAGCTCCAGTCCGCGCACCACATCGGCCGCCGCCCGCTCGTACGCCTCCTGGCCCGCCTCGTCCGGGGCCCGGAACTCCACCAGCAGCGCGGCGGTCTCCTTCGGCAGCCCGGCCCAGTCGGCGGGGACCCCCTGCACGCTGACCGAGGCGCGCAGGGTGTTTCCGTCCATCAGCTCGACGGCGATGGCCCCTGCCTCGTTGAACAGCGGGACCGCGGCGGCCGCGGCGGTCAGCGAGGGGAAGAACAGCAGCGCCGTGGAGATCCGGCGGTCGAGCGGCAGGGTGTCGAAGACGACCTCGGAGATGAAGCCGAAGGTCCCCTCGGAGCCGACCATGAGGCCG
This sequence comes from Streptomyces sp. NBC_00209, assembly GCF_045206345.1. Classification (NCBI taxonomy): domain Bacteria; kingdom Bacillati; phylum Actinomycetota; class Actinomycetes; order Kitasatosporales; family Streptomycetaceae; genus Streptomyces; species Streptomyces sp. NBC_00209. The sequence continues at coordinate 6,337,690 of NZ_CP108121.1, forward strand.
CGCAGGATCTCCACCGGGGTCGAGCCGTCGAGGAAGGCGTCCAGCCGGTAGCCGTTGGTGTTCTTGATCTCGTACTTGGCGCGGATACGGGCCGTGAGCGCCGCGTCCGCCTCGATCTCCGCCTTCAGCGCCAGCAGCCCTTCGCACAGCTGCGGTTCGGCCCGGGCCAGATCCTCGTCGGCCGCCGGGCCGGCGGTGTCCACGACGGTGCCGCTCGGCAGCACGAAGGTGAGCGAGGAGACGGTCCGGTACGAATTGCGGGTGGTGCCCGCGGTCATCCCCGAGGCGTTGTTGGCGACGACGCCGCCGATCGTGCACGCGATGGCGCTGGCCGGGTCCGGGCCCAGCAGCCTGCCGTACCGGACGAGGGCCGCGTTGGCCCGGACGACCGTCGTCCCCGGGCGGATACGCGCGCGGGCGCCGTCGTCCAGGACCTCGACGCCCGCCCAGTTCCGCCGGACGTCGACCAGGATGTCCTCGCCCTGGGCCTGGCCGTTGAGGCTGGTGCCGGCGGCGCGGAAGACCACGTTGCGGCCCCTGCCGTGCGCGTACGACAGGATCGCCGAGATGTCGTCCAGGTCCTCGGGGACGACGACCACCTGGGGCACGAAGCGGTACGGGCTGGCGTCCGAGGCGTACTTCACCAGGTCGGAGACCTTCCAGAGCACCTTCTCCGCGCCGAGCAGGTCGGTGAGCTCGGTGCGCAGTGTCTCCGGAGTGCCCTGCGCCTGCGCGTCGGGGACGCGGTCGTGGGAGGGCGGGCGCACCGCCGCGGGGCGCAGCGTGTCGGGGTCCGGCTCCAGCAGCGGCATGGTGGTTCTCCTCGGCGGTTCGTCGGTCCGACGGCTCGGTGCCGCGTCCCGTGACCGGTCAGCAGCGACGCTCCGGCATTCCGTTGACCAGGGCGGTCAGCAGGCCGCCGAGCACCTCGCGCTGGTCGGCGGTCAATGGAGCCAGGATCTCCTCTGCGGCCGCCCGGCGCGCGTCGCGCAGCGAGCGGAGCGTGGCGATGCCCTCGTCCGTGATCTCGATCCGGACCACCCTACGACTGTCCGGATCGGGGACGCGACGCACCCTCCCGCCGGCCTCCAGGGCGTCCACCAGCGTCGTCACGGCGCGCGGGACCACGTCGAGGCGCTGCGCGAGATCCGCCATCCGGGGCGGTCCGTCGTAGTGGGCGACGGTGCGCAGCAGCCGGAACTGCGCGGGCGTGATGCCGATCGGCTCCAGCTGGCGGCCCTGGATGCGCTGGAGCCTGCGCGTCAGGCGCAGCAGCTGTTCGGCGAGCATGCCGTCGGGGTCGGGGGAGTCCATGGGAAGAACGATACAGGACGTCGTTCATTGTGAGTAGGGGTAACAATGAGCTATGCTCTCATTCGGCTCGACTGTCACGGTCGCGATCCCCGCGCCCGGGCTGCCCCGCCCACCCTTGCCACACGCCCGACGAAGGAGCTCATGAAACCCGACGAACCCACGTGGACACCTCCGCCCAAGGACGCGGCCCAGCCGCCCGCCGAGGTGCGCCGCATCCTCCGCCTCTTCCGCCCGTACCGCGGCCGCCTCGCGGTGGTCGGCCTGCTCGTCGGCGCCTCGTCGCTGGTGTCGGTCGCCTCGCCGTTCCTGCTGCGCGAGATCCTGGACACCGCCCTCCCGCAGGGGCGGACCGGGCTGCTCACTCTGCTCGCCCTCGGCATGATCCTCACCGCCGTGATGAACAGCGTCTTCGGCGTGCTCCAGACCCTCATCTCCACCACCGTCGGCCAGCGCGTCATGCACGACCTGCGCACCGCCGTCTACACCCAGCTGCAGCGGATGCCGCTCGCCTTCTTCACCCGGACCCGCACGGGTGAGGTCCAGTCCCGGATCGCCAACGACATCGGGGGCATGCAGGCCACCGTCACCTCGACGGCGACCTCGCTCGTCTCCAACCTCACCGCGGTCATCGCCACCGTCGTCGCCATGCTCGCGCTCGACTGGCGGCTCACCGTCGTCTCGCTGCTCCTGCTGCCCGTCTTCGTCTGGATCAGCCGCCGGGTCGGCCGCGAGCGCAAGAAGATCACCACCCAGCGCCAGAAGCAGATGGCCGCCATGGCCGCCACCGTCACCGAGTCGCTGTCCGTCAGCGGCATCCTGCTCGGCCGCACGATGGGCCGCTCCGACTCGCTCACCCAGGGCTTCACCGAGGAGTCCGAGCGGCTGGTCGACCTCGAAGTGCGCGCCAGCATGGCCGGACGGTGGCGGATGTCCACCATCGGCATCGTCATGGCCGCCATGCCGGCCGTCATCTACTGGGCCGCGGGCATGGCCCTCCAGTCCGGCGGGCCCGCCGTCTCGATCGGCACCCTGGTCGCCTTCGTCTCGCTCCAGCAGGGCCTCTTCCGCCCCGCCGTGAGTCTGCTCTCCACCGGGGTGCAGATGCAGACGTCCCTCGCCCTCTTCCAGCGGATCTTCGAATACCTCGACCTCACCGTGGACATCACGGAGCCGGAGAACCCGGTGCGCCTGGAGAAGGTGCGTGGCGAGGTCCGCTTCGAGAACGTCGACTTCAGCTACGACGAGAAGAGCGGCCCGACCCTCAGCGGCGTCGATGTCACCGTGCCCGCCGGAGCCGGACTGGCCGTCGTCGGCCCCACGGGGTCCGGAAAGTCCACCCTCAGCTACCTGGTGCCCCGGCTCTACGACGTGACCGGCGGCCGCGTCACCCTCGACGGGGTCGATGTGCGCGACCTCGACTTCGACACCCTCGCCCGCGCGGTCGGCGTCGTCTCGCAGGAGACGTACCTCTTCCACGCCTCGGTCGCCGAGAACCTGCGCTTCGCGAAGCCGGACGCCACCGACGAGGAGATCGAGGCGGCCGCCCGCGCCGCCCAGATCCACGACCACATCGCCTCGCTCCCCGACGGCTACGACACCCTCGTGGGGGAACGCGGCTACCGCTTCTCCGGCGGTGAGAAACAGCGCCTCGCCATCGCGCGGACGATCCTGCGCGACCCGCCGGTACTGATCCTGGACGAGGCGACGAGCGCGCTCGACACCCGTACCGAATGCGCCGTGCAGGAGGCCATCGACGCGCTCTCCACCGGACGCACCACGATCACCATCGCCCACCGGCTCTCCACCGTCCGCGACGCCGACCAGATCGTCGTCCTCGACGGCGGCCGCACGGCGGAACGCGGCACCCACGAGGAACTGCTCCGGCTCGACGGACGGTACGCGGCACTGGTCCGCCGGGACACGGAGATGGCCCCCGTGGCGGGCTGACCAGGAGGAGTGCCGCCGGGCATGGCGTCCCCGGGGCCGGGACCGGCGCGGGTTAGCGTGCCCGCATGGCGCACGAGACCCCGGATACCCCGCCCCCGGTCACCCCGCCCCACCGCCGCCCGCGCCTGACCCGGCGCGGCCGCCTGACGCTGTTCATCGGCTCCCTGCTCGTCCTCGTCGTGGCCGCAGCGGTGCTCATCCCCCTGCTCACACGAGCAACGAAGACCGAGGAGACGGCCCGCACCCTGGTGATCCCCGAGGGCCGCCGGGCGACCCAGGTCTACGAGGCCGTCGACCAGGCCCTCGGCGTACCCGCCGGCACGACCGCCGGCGCCGCGCCGACGTCGGACCTGCCGCTCCCGGCCGCGGCGAAGGGGAACCCCGAGGGCTACCTCTACCCGGCGACGTACCCGGTCACCTCCACGACCACCCCGAAGAGCCTGCTGCGCTACCTGACCGACACGGCGGGTCGGCACTTCGGCGCCGACCACATCACGGCGGGCGCCCGCCGCAATGACGTGACCGTGTACCAGACGGTGACCATCGCCAGCATCGTCCAGGCCGAGGCGGACACGGAGTCGGACATGGGCAAGGTCGCCCGCGTCATCCACAACCGCCTGGACCGGGGCATGCCGCTCCAGATGGACTCCACCCTCAACTACGCGTTGAACCGCAGCACCCTGGACACCACCACGGGCGACACCAAGCTCGACAGCCCCTACAACAGCTACGCCCACAAGGGCCTCCCGCCCACGCCCATCGGCAACCCGGGCGAACAGGCGATGACCGCCGCGATCACCCCCACCCGCGGCCCCTGGCTGTACTTCGTGACGGTGGCCCCGGGCGACACCCGCTTCACGGACGACTACGCGGAACAGCAACGGAACGTGGCGGAGTTCAACCGGAACCGGGGAGGGGGATGAGGACGCGGGCGCCCGGCCCTCAGACGAAGGCGGGAACCTCTACGGGCTCCGCAGGCGCCCCCGGCACCCCGTCCCGCAGCAGCGCGACGATCTCCCGCACGGCGGCGCGCCCGGCACGGTTGGCGCCGATCGTGCTGGCGGAGGGACCGTAGCCGACGAGGTGGACCCGCGGGTCGCGTACGGCTCGGGTGCCCTCGACCTGGATGCCGCCGCCGCGCTCCCGCAGCCGCAGCGGGGCGAGATGGTCGATGGCCGCGCGGAAGCCGGTGGCCCAGAGGATGACGTCGGCCTCGATGCGGCGGCCGTCGTCCCAGGCGACACCGGTGGGCGTGATCCGGTCGAACATGGGGAGCCGGTCCAGCACCCCGGACTCACGGGCGCGCCTGATGGCGTCGTTGACGGGCAGCCCGGTCACGCTCACCACGCTCTGCGGCGGCAGCCCGCGCCGGACCCGCTCCTCCACCATCGCGACGGCGGCCCGCCCCTGGTCCGCCCCGAACGGCCCCTCCCGGAAGACCGGCGGCCGGCGCGTCACCCAGTGGGTTTCCGCCGCCACCTCGGCGATCTCCATCAGATGCTGCGTACCGGAGGCGCCACCGCCGACGACGACCACCCGCTGTCCGGCGAACGCGTCCGGGCCCGGATAGCCCGCCGTGTGCAACTGCCGCCCCCGAAACGTCTCCTGTCCCGGGTAGCGCGGCCAGAACGGCCGGTCCCACGTCCCGGTCGCGTTGATCAGGGCGCGCGTCGCGTACGTACCCTCGGAGGTCTCGACCAGCAGCCGGCCGTCTTCACCCTCGCGCACGGCGCCGACGTCGACCGGCCGGTGCACGCGCAGCCCGAAGGTGCGCTCGTACCGGTCGAAGTAGGCGCCGATGACCTCGGACGAGGGCCGCTCCTCGTCCGCACCGGTCAGCTCCATCCCCGGCAGCGCGTGCATGCCGTGCACCTTGCCGTACGTCAGCGAAGGCCACCGGAACTGCCAGGCGCCGCCTGCTTCCGGCGCATGGTCGAGGACCACGAAGCCGCGATCCGGCTCCAGACCGCTGCGCCGCATGTGGTACGCGGCGGACAGCCCCGCCTGCCCGGCGCCGATCACCACGACGTCCACCGACCGCATCACCAAATCGTTCACGCTTCTACCAACTGCGACGGGCCCACGGAACTTCCCGCGCGCCGTCGCTCGGTGGATTCGGCCCCGGGCCACGGCAGGATGGGAACCATGTCCTCTCCCGCCTTCACCACCACGGTCCTGCACCTCACGACGGGCTCGACCGAGACCGTCACCGACCTGACACAGGAGTGCGAACGGTTCCTCGCCGAGGCCGCTTCCGGCCGCGACGGCCTGCTCAACCTCTTCGTCCCGCACGCCACCGCCGGCATCGCGGTCCTGGAGACCGGCGCGGGCAGCGACGACGACCTCCTCTCCGCCCTCCACGCCCTGCTCCCGGCCGACGACCGCTGGCAGCACCGCCACGGCCACCCCGGCCACGGCCGCGACCACGTGGTCCCGGCCCTGGTCCCCCCGCACGCCACCCTGCCGGTGATCGTGGGCCGACTGGAACTGGGCACGTGGCAGTCGGTGTGCCTGGTCGACACGAACGTAGACAACGCGGAGCGGCAGGTGCGGTTGAGCTTCCTGGGGTGACCGGGGCCTTCCGGCGCGGTGCGCGCAAGCACACCTTGGATGTGTTGTTCATATTTGGATGATGCGTCTAGCCTGAGGTGACGCCGAGTGTGGAGAAGCCGGGATCACCCATGCCAAACGAACAGCCTTCGAGCATCGCCGCCCCCGTCCTCATCGACCGGACCGGCAGGCGCTACCCCCTGGACGACCCGCGCCGGCGGGGCGACGACGGGAGTCCCCTTGCCGTCAGCGCGCTGCCGGGGCTGCGGCCGGAGCAGATCGACAGCGCCGAGCGGTCCCTCTGGCGCTACCGGGCCGTCCTTCCCGTTCCGGCCGACCGGCGGGTGAGCCTGGGAGAAGGCTGTACGCCGATGATCCCGGTCGACTGGGGCGGGCGGCGGGTCCACTTCAAGCTGGAATGGTTCAATCCGACGTCCAGTTTCAAGGACCGGGGCGTATCGGTGATGATCTCCCACCTCGTGGCGCTCGGGGTCGACCGGGTGCTGGAGGACAGCTCGGGGAACGGCGGTTCCGCGGTGGCCGCCTACGCCGCCGCTGCCGGGATCCGCGCCAAGATCATCGTCCCCGCCGCCACCTCGGCGGCCAAGATCCTCCAGGCCCGGGCGTACGGAGCCGAGATCGAGCTCGTGGCAGGCACCCGCGACGAGGTCGCGGAGGAGGCGATCCGGCAGTCGGAGCGGATTCCGTATGCCAGCCACAACTGGCACCCCATGTTCATCCAGGGCACCAAGACCGTCGCCTACGAGATGTGGGAGTCCCTGGGCTTCACCGCGCCCGACAACGTGGTCCTCGTGGCCGGGGCCGGCAGCAACGTCATCGGGTGCGACCTCGCGTTCGGCGAACTGCTCGCCGCCGGGCAGACCGACCGGCGACCGCGCCTCTTCGTCGGGCAGCCGGAGCACTGGGCGACCATCGCCGACACGTTCAACGGCATCGACCCGGGCTCGCGCGGCGCGCGGGTGCCGACGATCGCCGAGGGCGCGTCCATCGCCCGCCCGGTCCGGCTGCCCGAGGCGGTGGAGGCCATCCGCCGCTCCGGCGGAGCCGCGTACGCCGTTCCCGAGGCGGAGATCCACGCCGCCGTCCGCGCCCTGAGCGCACGCGGCCTGTACGCCGAGCCGACCAGCAGTGTCGCCGCGGCGACCCTCGACCACTTCATCGCGTCCGGTGAGATCGCCCCGGGCGAGACGACCGTCGTCGTGCTCACCGGTGCGGGTCTCAAGTCCGCCGAGACGATGGCCGCGGTCTTCGGCGGCCACGATGACGACGTCCGGGAAGCGGGCAGCACACGATGACCCGCCCCACCGACGGTCCGGACGACGAGCACCTCGTACGCGAGGCCGAGCGCATCGCCGTCGCCGTCGGGCGCATGTTCCCCGGGCTGTGCGAGGTCGTCCTCCACGATCTGCGCCGGCCCGACCACGCCATCCGCGTGATCGAGAACAACCTGTCCGGACGACAGGTCGGCGACCCCGCCACCGAACTGGGGTTGCGCCGCATCGCGGACCCCGACTACCCCGGCGTCATCCAGAACTACAGCAACCGTTTCCCGGACGGGCGCCCCGCCAAGAGCACATCGATCGGTATCAAGAACGCGGAGGGACGCTATGTCGCGGCCCTCTGTCTCAACCTGGACGTCAGTACGCTCTCGCCGATGGCCCTCACCCTGGCCAACCTCGTCGCCAGGGACGTCCGGCATCAGGGCGAGGCGCTGGAGACACCGCGCGACCGCGGCGGCCGCGAACTCCGGTCGGCCATCGATGAGTTCGCGGCGGAACGCTCCAGCACACCGCGCGGCCTCAACCGTGAGCGGAAGCGCGAGCTGGTCCGGCGGCTGCACCGCGACGGGTTCTTCGAGACCCGCGGCTCCGCCCAGCTCATCGCCGACCAGTTGGGCGTTTCGCGGGCAACCGTCTACAACTACACGAAGTAGCCGTGCCGACAAGCAAGGGGTCCATGATGAACGAACCGGCCAAGCCCGAGGTCGAGGTGCCTGAGGGAGCCGCGCCCACCGAGCTGACGACCCGGGACCTGGTGGTGGGGGAGGGGCCGGAGGCGCTGCCGGGCCGGGTGGTCCAGGTCCACTACGTCGGCGTCGCGTTCGCGTCCGGGAGGGAGTTCGACTCCTCCTGGGGGCAGGACCGGCCGTTCAAGTTCGCCGTGGGCGGCGGCAAGGCCATCAAGGGGCTGGACCGTGGCCTGCGGGGCATGAAGGCCGGCGGCCGGCGCGAGATCATCGTTCCCCCGCGTCTCGGCTACGGCAAACAGTCACCCTCCGCCTTCATCCCGCCGAACTCGACCCTGATCTTCGTCGTGGACCTGCTGACGGTGGTGGGCCCGGGCGGCTCGACGGGACCGGCCTGACCCCGGCGCCGCCTACCGGCCGCCCCGCCGCCGGCGCGCGCGCTCGAACTCGGCGTGGTCCGGGATCCACGGACCCAGCCCGTCGAGCGCGGCGCAGCCGCCCCGGACGAAGGCGCTCACCAGGCTCCGGTACCCGCTCATCCCGTCGACCAGGCTGTACTCGACCCGGTACTCCGGATCAGCGCCGCCCCGGCCCTTGCGCACGGTCGTGATCCGGGCGAGGGAGTCCGCGTAGAAGTGGGCCTGGATTCCCTCGCCCCGCTCCTCGTCCTCGATGGTGAAGACCTCGTTGTCCGACCCGACACGGTCCTCGACGAACTCCCAGAACTCCACGGCGGCGGTACGGGGACCGCCCGGGCGCCACTTCTTCTCGGCGCCCTTGTCGTCGGTGAACGACAGGGCCCCGCGGCTGCCGGCAGGCTCCTCGTAAGCGTCCAGGGGCGTGTTCCTGGCGCGGTCGGCGGCCTCCGAGCACATCAGGAAGCTCACGGTGCGCACCGCGTCGTCGGCGAGTTCCGGGTGTGCACGGCGTACGGCCGACTCGACCGTCGCCGCCATCCGTTCCCAGTCCCGCTTGTCCGTGCCGCGCTTGCCCCGTCGCGGATCGCGGTCGATCCGCAGACCGTCGCACGCGTGTTCCGCGGTGGCGATCACCCGCATGACCCCGGGCAGCAGCGCGGCGTCGACGGCGTCGGGCAGCCGCCTCGGGATCGTCGCGCCGTGCACGTACTGGCCCGTGTACTTCAGCACCGCCGCGTCGAGTGCGCCGAGTACGGTGCCGCGCTCGGCGCGACGGCGCTGTGCGTGGTACTCCTGGGCCCGTTTCGCGTCGGACGTCTCCGTCGCCGTGCGCATCGCCGCACAGACCCGGCCCCGTTCGAGCATGTCGATGCCGGCCCCGTGGGCGATGAGCCGGCCCTTGTCCCAGGGGATGCGCCGGAAGTACGCGTCGACGTCGTCGGGCGCGGCGAGAAGGACCGGGTCCAGGAGCGCGACGGCGGCGTCCTCATCGAGCGGGCCCCGCGTTCCGGCGGCCTCGCACAGCGGAAGGACCGCACTCCACAGCAGCAGGTGCCTGCCCAGATCCTCCCGGATCACCGCGAGGTGGTCTTCGCCGACCGGGAACGTGAACGTCCGGGGCTCATGGTTGGCATCCGCCCCGGCCCCGAGCATCAGCTTCAGCGCACCGTCCTCGCGGACCACGCTCGGGATCCAGCCACTTCCGCGCGTGAAAACGACCTCGCTCATGCCCCCAGTCTTCCTCACGGTCCGGGCTCTGGGACGAGGCGGCCCCGCCGTCAAGCAGGAAGGTGAGCAGCCTGAAGGCGAGGCTGATGCCGCCCGGCAGCTTCGCCGAGGTGAGCAGGTTGCCGCCCGGCACGCCCGGCGGGAAGTTGTCGAACGCCTCGCACGACGTGATCACGAGCCGCCCGATCCGCTCGTCCCTGCCCTCGGAGACCAGGGCCGGCGCACCGCCCCAGTCGCTCATCACCAGCGTGACGTCGCGCAGGCCGAGCCGGTCGAGGAACTCGGCGACCAGCCGGGCCACGCCCGCGACCGACAGGTCCGCGTCGGGGCGCATCGGCCGGCGGTGGCCCCCCAGCGGCAGCGTCGGCACCACACAGCGGACATCGGATCGCAGGGGCTCCACCACGTTCCGCCACAGGGAGCCGTCCATCGCGACACCGTGCAGCAGGACCACGACCGGCCCCTCACCGCCGGTGTCCAGATACTCGACCGTGCCGGCCGAAAGGTCCACCTCAGCCATGTCTCATCGCCTCCCCGTGCATGCGTCCATCACCTCCTTGGGGAATCTGTCACCGCCAGGGAGGTCGGGCGACATGTTCTGGCCACGCCGATCGGCCCCGCCGGGAACACCGGGTCCGGTCCGGACGGTTGCACCGACGGGGGCGCGGCGCGTCAGCCGCGCCCCCGTACCGCATGCTTGTTTCCGCTGGAGGACTGTGTGATGACTGACCGGCCGCTGACCCTCATGGCAGTGCACGCCCACCCCGACGACGAGGCCACCGGGACCGGGGGCGTGCTCGCCCGGTATGCCGCGGAAGGCATCCGCACGGTGCTGGTGACCTGTACCGACGGCGGTTGCGGCGACGGGCCGGGCGGCGTGAAGCCGGGTGATCCCGGGCACGACCCGGCGGCCGTCGCCGTGATGCGCCGCCGGGAGCTGGAGGCCAGTTGCGAGGTGCTGAAGATCAGCGATCTGGAGACGCTCGACTACGCCGACTCCGGGATGATGGGCTGGCCGGCCAACGACGCGCCCGGCTCCTTCTGGGGGACGCCCGTGGAGGAGGGCGCCGCCCGGCTCGCCGAGCTGATGCTCCACTACCGGCCCGATGTGGTCGTCACCTATGACGAGAACGGCTTCTACGGCCACCCCGACCACATCCAGGCCAACCGCATCACGATGGCCGCCCTGGAACTGACCGGGCTCACGCCGAAGGTCTACTGGACGACGGCACCGCGCTCGATGATGCAGCGCTTCGGGGAGATGATGCGCGAGTTCGGCGAGGACCTGCCGGAGCCCGACCCGGAGGAGACCGCCGCGATGGCGGAGATCGGCCTGCCCGACGACGAGATCACCACCTGGGTCGACACCACCGCGTTCAGCGGCCAGAAGTTCGACTCCCTGGCCGCGCACGCCAGCCAGGGCGAGAACATCTTCTTCCTCAAGATGGGCAAGGAGCGGTTCGGCGAGCTGATGGGCGTGGAACCCTTCGTACGCGTCAAGGACACCACCGACGCCCCCGTTCCCGAGAACGACCTCTTCGCCGGACTCCGCTGACCCCCGGGCCGCCCGGCCGCGTCCCTCCGGCTCAGACCCTGCCCGGGTGTGAGCCGGAGGGCGTACTCAGTGCTCGCAGAGGGAGAACTCCCGCTCGAACAGTTGCTCGTTGTGCTCGTCCACGAAGAACTTCCGCTCCCGCATGAGCTCTTCGCGGTACGCCTTCGCCTCCTCCAGGGTCATGGTCGAGGCCCCGGCCCAGGGCTGCTGCGGTGGCACGTCGGAGGTCGAGACGATCGTCTCCGACGGGTCCACCAGGAAGAACGCCAGGATCTTCCGGTGCCCGGCGCGGCTCGGGTCCGCGAGGCGGAACGAACCGACCTGGTGCTGAAGGACGTTGGGGAAGGCCAGACAGCGTCCGGCCGGGGTCGGCGCCGAGCCCAGCGCCTGGTTCAGCGGGCCGTCGTTCTCCAGGCCGTACACGTCACTCACGCCGTTGTTGTCGTTCTGCTCGTAGTCCGGGTCGTGGACCGCGGTACGGAAGCTCAGCCGGCTGTCCGTGATGTTCTCGCTGTCCCAGTAGTAGATGCCGGTCGACACGATCCGCTCGTTCAGCATCCCCTCGACGTGCCAGGACCCCCCGGCGTACTCGGGCTTCTCCGGCGTCAGGTGGATGGTCGCCAGCTTGGCGATGACCTGGAGCCGGCGACCGCGCAGGACGACCCGGCCGGACGCGTCGCACGGCTCGGGCGCGGTGAACTCCGGGGCGTCCGGGACGACCGGGCGACGGTCCTGGTACCAGTCGTCCACCGCCGCCTCGTACGCCTCCATCGCTTCCTCGTACGCTTCCGTGTCGCCGAAGTCGTCCTCGTCCGGGTGCTCCGGCTCCGAGTCGTACCAGCCGTACGGGTTGGCCTTGATCCGCGGGGGCCGCGGATGGCGCAGATCGGTGAGCACGTTCTCCAGCAGCGGGAGCATCCGGGTGAGCAGCTCCGGCAGGACGGCGGCCAGCTCCCGGTGGTCCTCGGGGTGGACGTTGTTCACGTACGAACGGAAGGCGGCCTCGCCGTCCGCGCTGACGTCGACATCCGTGGGCAGCCACTGGAACCGGTCCGAGAACTCGTACTTCGAGTAGGGGCTCGTCGGGTTCTCCCAGGCCCGCTCCGGGCCGCCGCTCACCTCCCGTACCAGGCAGAACAGCGAGGGATGCACCAGGTCCAGCACCTGGCCGTCCGATCCGGGATGCCAGTCCTTCTCCTCCTCGGGAACCTCCTCCAGCACCCGGACCGCCTCGCGCAGCCGGGACCGCAGCTCGGCGTCGATCAGCGTGTCCGACTGCCAGACCCCGTCGACGGCGGAGACCTCGATGCCGGTACGGGCGTCCCGCAGCTCCGCGTAGTGCGCGAGCTCGGCCAGCACATGGCGCACCTGCGCCTCGGTGAGTCCCTGGTCGATCGCCTCCCGCGTCCACCTGGCGGCTATGGCGGTGTCGTGCGTCTTCTCGAACCATCCCGGCTTCGCCCGAAGGTGCGCGCTGCACGCGATCATCTCCAGCTCACGCAGGGTGCGGGGCTGCGCGGACCCATCGGCGCGGGAGGCGTGGAACGGCAGCGGAAAGGCGGACAGGCCAGTCAACTCTCTTGGTCCTTCCAGGCGGTGAGTGATGGCCGGAAGACTACGGGAGCCCACTGACACCGCCCCGGGCACCAGTCAGGGCCGGCGCAGGGCGAGGAGGGTCGCGTCGTCGGTGCGGTGGGGGCCGTCCAGGCGGGCAACGAGCCGTTCGACGTAGTCCTGGAGCCCGGCGTGGCCGGGGCCCGCCGCGGACTCCCGGAAGCAGCTCTCGGCCGCGCCTAGGAAGCGGAGGGTGTCCTGGTCGGGGTCGGCCGGGCGGCGTTCGGTCAGCCCGTCCGAGTACATCAGGACGATGTCGCCGGTCTCCAGCTTCGTCTCGGTGGCGTTGTACGAAGTCCCCGGCAGCACGCCCAGGGTGAGCCCGGGCCCTCCGGCGGGCGCCGGCAGCTGCGCGGCGCGGTCGTCCCGCAGCAGCACCGGACGCGGATGCCCGGCGCAGGTCCAGCGGAGCAGGGTGCGCTCGGGGTGGTAGTGGGCGATGATCGCGGTGGCGGTGGACTCCCTGGCGTCCGCGCAGGCCACCTCGTTGAGCCACCGCGTCAGCAGCTCCACGGGCTCCGAGGTGTACGCGAGCCCCGCGAGCGCGTAACGGAGTTTGGCCATCAGGGTGACCGCCTCCAGTCCGTGGCCCCGGGCATCCCCCAGCGCGAGCAGCAGCCGTCCGTCGGGCAGCCCGCGGGCCTTGTACCAGTCGCCGCCGACCCCGGCCCCGGGCGCGTCGGGGCGGTAGACGGCCGCCGCCTCCAGGCCGTAGCTGTCCAGCTCGTCCTGGAAGTGCGGCAGCACCGCGTCACGCAGGACCCCGGCGATCTCCGCCACCGCGTCGGCACGCTCGTGCTCGCTGCGCGCGTCGCGCTCGGCCCGCCGTGTCGCCTCCCGCCTGCGCCGGTCCGTGGTGACGTCGGTCAGGACCGCCCGCAGGGCCCACACCAGGCCGCCGGGCACGATGCGCACGGGCTCGGCGACCATGCGGAAGACGCGCTCGCTGCCACGGAAGCGCAGCTCGCACTGGGTGACCCGCTTACGCAGGAGGACGTCGTACAACGCCTGGTACAGCGTGGTCAGGCAGTCCGGTGTGGTGGCGGCGGCCAGGTCGTACAGGCTGGGCACCGGGGCGTCGTCCGCCAGGCCCAGTACTTGTCGGAACCCCCGGGACGGCTGGATGCCGTCGTCGGCGAGATTCCACTCCGCCCAGCACGTGCGCACCAGCTGCTGGGCAGCGGCGGCCATGCTGAGCCGGCCGCCCGGCTCCCAGGTCAGCAGGAAGTGGTTGCCGCAGGGCGCGATCCGGATCTCCGCGCTGACCCGCACCGGCCCGGTGCGGGTGTGCACCAGCCATTCCACCGTGTCGCTCCACTGCGGCGCGCCCGTGCGGTGCGCGTCGGCCAGCATGCGCGGGATCGCCGTGGTGGCCAGCGAGGGAATGCGTTCGAACAGGGACACCGGCCCGGTCCACGGGGGCAGCGCCTCGTCGGTGAACCGGGCGGCCGTGTCGGCGCGGGCCGTGGCGTTGCGGGCGAGGAGGACGACGTCCCGGACCTCGCCGTCCTCGCCGAGCACAGGGCTCAGCAGCAGGGCCGCCACCGGGAGGGCGTCGAGCACCTCCTCACCGGAGGGCGGGGCACCCACGACGGACTCCGGGGTCCGGGTCACGGCGTCGGGCGCGGCGGGCCCGTAACGCTCGGCGTACTGGGTGACGCGCCTGCGCTGGGCGTCCAACAGGGCCCGGATCGACTGGAGTTCCAGACGCGTGCGTGTGCTGCCCGCGGGAGGGGGTTCGTCCACGGGCATGTCGGGCCTCTCGGTGCGGGGGTACGGGCGGCGCCGCAACAGCATCGGGGCGGGGGACCGGGCGCGCCACTCGGTGTACGCCGGGTGGCCGCCGCCCGGTCCGCCGAAGGAGCGACGCCCCCTGCCCTCAGGCGCCCGTCGCCTCCAGATAGGCGCGCCAGCCACCGTGCTCCGTGATGTCGGTGCCGCCCGCCGCCGCGTGCGGGTCGCACTGGAAGCCGAGGACCCAGCTGCCGTCATCGAGTTCGACGCGCCCCAGCGACAGGGGCGCCGGCAGCGCCGCGAGGAAGCGCCCGAGGGCGCCGGGCGCGAGGATCCAGCGCTCGCCCGCGATCGCGGCCCCGGCTGCCGGCGCCACGCGGACGAGGCCCGGCTTGGGCGGGGTCGTCCCGAGCGCCGTGAGCCGGTAGGACGCGGCGGTGGCCACCTCACCGGCGTACCGGGCCCCGGAATCGGTGAGCTGGTGGTTGAGCGGCTGCCCGGTCAGGTGGGCGCCGAACACGGCGAGACCGACGCCCCCGTCCGGCAGCGGGTGCGGTGCCTGTTCCCCGGTGAACACGGCGGCGATGTCGATGGCCGGCTGGTCCTCGAAGGCGCGGGTGATGACGCTGACCCCGAACGGGCTGCCGTCGGCCTCCCCGGCCGGGACCGCGACGGCCGCCATGTCCAGCAGGTTCACGAAGTTGGTGTACGTGCCCATTCGGGAGTTGATCGCCACCGGATCGGCCAGCACCTGGGCGATGTCCGGGTGCCCGGTGGTCGTCGGCAGCAGCAGCGCGTCGTAGTCCGACAGGAGGCCGTACGCGAACACCCGGTACCGGTCCAGCCGTTCCTGGTCGGCGGCCAGCGCATGGGCGGGCAGTCGGGCGGCGGCGCGAATGATCCTGGCGACCGTGCGGTCCACCGCCGACGGGTTGTCCACGATGAAGTCGCCGACCGCCGCGTAGCGTTCGGCGACCAGCGCCCCGTCGTACAGCAGCCGGGCCGCCTCCAGCAGCGGTGACACGTCCACCACGGCGGTCGTGGCGCCGGCGGCCTCCAGCTGCTTGACGGCCGCCGCGAACGCGGCGCGCCCCCCGGGCGACAGCGGGGCGAGGTCTTCGTCCCGGGGAACCGCGATCCGGGGCCGGGCCGGGGCGGCGAGACGGACGTCGTCGGGCCAGACCCGGCCACGCGGGTCGCCCTTGTCCGGTCCCATCATGACGCCCATGGCCGTCTGCGCCTCGGTGAGGGTGCGGGCGAACACCGTGACCGCGTCGTACGGGCGGGCGGCGGGCAGCACTCCGGTGGTGGGCGCCAGCCCCAGCGTGGGCTTGATGCCGACGATGCCGTTGAGGGCGGCGGGGACGCGACCGGAGCCCGCCGTGTCGGTGCCGAGCGCGATGTCCACGATGCCGAGGGCCACGGCGACCGCCGAACCGGAACTGGATCCGCCGGAGATCTTCTCGGGGTGCAGGGCGTTGCGCACGGGACCGTACGGGCTCCGCGTCCCGACCAGGCCGGTGGCGAACTGGTCCAGATTGGTCTTGCCCAGCAGGACCGCGCCCGCGTCCAGCAGCCGCCGCACGGCCGTCGCGGAGGAGTCCGGGTGGTACGCGAAGGACGGGCAGCCGGCCGTCGTGGGCAGGTCCGCCACGTCGATGTTGTCCTTCACCGCGAGCAGGACGCCCGCCAGGGGCAGCGGCTCCCCGGCGGCCAGCCGGGCGTCCAGGGCGGTGGCCTCCGCCAGGACCTCCTCCTCCGGACGAAGGAGGATCCACACCTCCGGCCGGTCGGTCTCGGCGATGCGGCGGTAGGCGGCGGTGACGCGTGCGGCACAGCTCTGGGTCACGCTGCTTCCTCTCGTGCGACGACGGCCAGCGGTGTGCCGGCGTCGATCTGCTGTCCGGGGGTGACGAGGACGTCGGTGACGACGCCGTGCGCGGGGGCGCGCACCACGACCTCCATCTTCATGGCTTCCAGGACCAGAAGGGCCTGTCCCGGCTCAACTCGGGTGCCCGGCCCCGCCTCCACCTTCCATACGGTGGAGCTCAGCGGGGCCTCGACCAGGCCCGAGCCGGACGGCAGGGTGAGCGGGGCGGCGCCCCCGGCGGCCGGCTCCGGTTCGGCGCGCGGGGCGAACTCGCCCGCCGCCTCCCACGCCCGCCGCTCGGTCTCGAAGGCGGCGGACTGGCGGTCGCGGAAGGCGGCGATGTCCTCCGCGTTCTTCCGCAGGAACGCCTCGTGCTCGGCGAGCGAGAAGACGCCCGGGCGGATGTCGAGCGCGGTACGCCCGGAGGCGAGGTCGCCCCGGAGGTCGAGGAGTTCGGCCGCACCGACCGGGTGCCAGACGATCCGGTCGAAGAACCGCAGCAGCCACGGCGTGCCGTCGGCGAAGGAGCGGGGAGGGCGCAGACCGCCCCACACCGGGACCGTCCGGCCGATGAGCTGATAGCCGCCGGGGCTCTCCATCCCGTAGATACAGAGGTACGAGCCGCCGATGCCCACACCGGCCTCCGCCGTCCAGGTGCGCGCCGGGTTGTACTTGGTGGTCACCAAGCGGTGGCGGGGGTCGAGCGGGGTGGCCGCCGGGGCGCCGAGATAGACGTCGCCGAGGCCGAGGACGAGATAGCGGGCGTCGAAGACCGTACGGCGTACGTCCGCCACGCCGTCCAGGCCGTTGATCCGGCGGATGAACTCGATGTTGGACGGATTCCAGGGGGCGTCCCCGCGCACCGAGGCGGCGTAGCGGTCGATGGCCTCGTCCACGGTCGGGTCGTCCCAGGACAGCGGAAGGTGCACCTCCCGGCTGGGCACCCGCAGATCGGCGGTGGCGGGCAACTGGCCCTCGGCCTCCCGGAGCAGACCGAGCAGGGTACGCAGCGGCAGCACGTCCGGATCGGTGTGCAGATGCAGCGAACGTACGCCCGGAGTGGCGTCGACCAGACCGCGTGGCGCGAGCGCCCGTATGTGCTCGGCGAGGGCGTGGACGCGCATCCGCAGGCCCAGGTCGAGGGTCATGGGCCCGTACTCGACGAGGATGTTGTCGTCGGCGCCCCGCCGGTAGGTGACCTCGGGGGCGGTGTCGTCGGCGGGGCGGCGGCCGAGCACGCCGTCGTCGCCGTCCGGGCCGCCGGGGACCGGGAGCGTGAGCAGCGCGGGGGTCCGGCGCAGGGCATCGGCGGTCCGCTCGGTGACCGGGACGAACTGGACGGTGTCGCCGGGCCGGAGCTGCCCGGTCTTCCAGCGCTCACCGCGCACCACGGTGACCGGGCAGGCGAAACCGCCCAGGCTCGGTCCGTCGGGGCCGAGGATGGCCGGGGTGTCGCCGGTGAGGTTGACCGCGCCGACGGAGTACGCGGTGTCGTGCACGTTGGACGGATGCAGTCCCGCCTCACCGCCGTCCGGACGGGCCCACTCGGGACGGGGCCCGACGAGACGCACACCGGTGCGCGCCGACTGCGCGGAGACCTTCCAGTGCGTCCCGTACACCGTCCCGATGCCCTCCCGCGTGAGGAAGTCCGGTGCGGCGTGCGGCCCTTCGCTGACCGCGATGCGCCAGTGCGCGGCGAAGTGCGGGCGCGAGGCGGCCGGGACCGGAGCGGGCGCCGGGGCATCGGTCCCGGGCCGGGCGGGCCGCAGCACGTCACCGGTGCGCAGGGCGCGCCCGGCGTGGCCGCCGAAGCCACCCAGGGTGAAGGTGGCCGCACTGCCCAGGTAGGCGGGGACGTCGAGACCGCCGCGCACCAGGACGTAGGTGCGCATCCCGGGGCCCTGGGCGGTGCCGACGTCGAGCAGCTGCCCGGCGGCGAGCTCGATCGGCTCCCACAGGGCGGCGGGGCGCCCGTCGACGGTGACCGTGGCGGGGGCGCCGGTGACGCAGACGGTGGCCGGGGCGGAGAAGCGCAGCGCGGGCCCCTCCAGCGTGCACTCCAGGCCGGGGGCGCCCTCCGGGTTGCCGACGGCCCGGTTGCCGAGGCGGAAGGAGAGGTCGTCCATCGGGCCGCCGGGCGGGATGCCGACCTCCCAGTAGCCGGTGCGCCCCGGCCAGTCCTGCACCGTGGTCTGGGCACCACCGCGTTCCACGTCGATCCGGGTGCGCGGATCGCGCAGACCGGCCAGGGTCGCCGTGGTGTGCCGGGCGTCGAGCACCACCGGTGCGCGGCAGGCGGCGCGCAGCAGCCCGAGGTTGGTCTCCACCCCGTCCACCACCGTCCCGTCCAGGGCCTCGGCCAGCCGGGCGAACGCCTCCGCACGGGTGTCACCGGTCGCGATGACCTTGGCGAGCATCGGGTCGTACGCGGAGGAGATGTGCTGCCCCGTCTCCGCCCAGCCGTCCACCCGTACGCCCTCGGGGAAGGCGACGCGGGTCAGCAGACCGGAGCTGGGCCGGTGGTCCCGGGCCGGGTCCTCGGCGTAGATCCGCGCCTCGACCGCGTGGCCCCGGGCGGGCGGCTCCGTCAGGAAGCCGCTCTCGCCGCGCGCCAGCCGCAGCATCCAGGCGACCAGATCGATGCCGTGGATCTCCTCGGTCACCGGATGCTCCACCTGGAGGCGGGTGTTGACCTCCAGGAAGTACGCCTCCTCGCGCACCGGGTCGTACACGAACTCCACCGTCCCGGCCGACCGGTAGTCCACCGAGGCGCACAACTCCCGGGCGGCGGTGTGGAGTACGGAGTGCAGATGCGGCGGCAGGTCCGGCGCCGGGGCCTCCTCCAGCACCTTCTGGTTGCGGCGCTGGAGGGAGCAGTCGCGGTCGCCGAGTACCACGACGGACCCGGCGCCGTCCCCGAAGACCTGCACCTCGACGTGGCGGGCGCGCTCCACGTAACGCTCCAGGAAGACCCCGCCGTCGGCGAAGCTGCCCCGGGCCAGCCGCGAGACCCGGGCGAAGGCGTCCCGCAGTTCCCCGGGCCCGGCACACGCCTGCATGCCGATGCCGCCTCCGCCGCCGGTCGCCTTGAGCATCACTGGGTAGCCGGTCCGCTCCGCCGCGCGCAGGGCCTCCTCCTCGTCGGCGAGGAGCCCGCTGCCGGGCAGCAGGGGAACGCCCGCCGCGAGCGCCGCGGCCCGTGCGGTGTGCTTGGCGCCGAACACCTCCAGCTGGGCGGGCGTGGGGCCGACGAACGCGAGGCCCGCCTTCTCCACGGAGGCGGCGAACGCCGTGTTCTCGGACAGGAAGCCGTAGCCGGGGTGCACCGCCCCGGCCCCGGTGGCGAGGGCGGCCTCCAGGACCGCGTCCGCCCGCAGATAGCTCTCGGCGGCGGGGGCGGGGCCGAGGCGCACGGCCTCGTCGGCGAGGCGGACGTGCGGGGCGGTGCGGTCGGCGTCGGAGTACACGGCCACCGTACGCAGGCCGAGGGCTTCGGCGCTGCGGATGACCCGGCAGGCGATCTCGCCGCGGTTGGCGATGAGCAGGGTGTCGAACATGACGGCAACTCCTGGGTACGGGGCCGGGGTTCAGGCGAGGCGCGGCTGTGCGGGCAGCACGTGGTCACCCACGCCGTCGGTGCTCAGGCAGAGCGAGCAGACGACCGCGTCATGGGTGGCGCAGGCGGCGAGGTCGGGGCGTTCGTACGACTGGTGGCAGACGTGGCAGTCGTAGGTCACCGCGCTCGGGTTGCCGTCCGCGTCGAGCATCGGCTCGTCCAGGCCGTCGTCGGTGCGGCGCAGGTAGTAGCGGCCCTTGGTGACGTACGCGACCAGGGGCGTCAGCACGAAGGCGATGACGGCGGCGGCGACGGGGGAGTACGGCTGGAGGGTGTCACCCAGGGCGTGGAAGTACATCGCGATCGACAGGCCGGAGGCGGCGGTGAAGGCCACCACGCCGACGGGGTTGACGGCGTACAGCATGCCCCGGCGGAACTCCGGCCGGAGCGGCGAGATGCGCAGGAGGTACTTGTTGACGCCTATGTCGGTGGCGACGGTGACGATCCAGGCGATGGCGCAGTTGGAGTAGAAGCCGAGGATGTCGTTGAGGAAGCTGAACATGTCGGCCTCCATCAGCGCGAGCGCGAAGCCGAGGTTGACCAGGACGAACACCAGCCGGCCGGGGTAGTGCTTCGTGACCCGGGTGAAGGAGTTGGTCCAGGCGAGCGAGCCGGAGTAGGCGTTGGTGACGTTGATCTTGATCTGGCTGATGACCACCAGGACCACGGCGAGCGGGACGACCAGCCAGGACGGCATCATCGCGTCGAAGGCGCCCCGGAACTGCTGGATCGGCTCGGGAGCGGCGTCGGCCCCGACCTTCGCGATGATGTAGACGGCGAGGAACACACCGATGGCCTGCTTGAGCGCGCCGAGCACCACCCATCCGGGGCCGGCCATGACCACGGCGGTCCACCAGGTGCGCTTGTTCGCCTCGGTCTTCGGCGGCATGAAGCGCAGGTAGTCGATCTGCTCGCCGATCTGCGCGATGAGCGAGAGGCACACCCCGGCACCGAGGAGCACGGACGCGGTGTCGATGCCGCCCCTGCCGTCGGTTCCGGCGTACGAGAGGAACCGGTCGACCGTGCCGGGGTCGGTGGCGACCAGATAGACCAGCGGGCCGACCATGAGCAGCAGCCAGACCGGCGTCGTCCACACCTGGAGCTTGCTGAGCGCCGACATTCCGTAGATCACCAGCGGAATGACCATCAGCGTCGAGACGAGATAGCCGAGCCAGAGCGGCAGTCCGAGGCCCAGTTTCAGGCCCTGCGCCATGATCGAGCCTTCGAGGGCGAAGAAGATGAAGGTGAAGCTGGCGAAGATGACACTCGTGAGGACCGAACCGTAGTAGCCGAAGCCGGAGCCGCGGGTGATCAGGTCCAGGTCCAGGTTGTACCGGGCGCCGTAGTAGGCGAGCGGGAAGCCGGTGACGAAGATGACGACGCCGGCGACCGCGATGGCCAGGAGCGCGTTGCCGGTGCCGTGGGCCAGGCCGATGCCCGCGCCGATCGAGAAGTCGGCCATGTAGGCGATGCCGCCCAGGGCGGTGGTGGCCACGACCGCGGGGGTCCAGCGGCGGTAACTGCGGGGCGCGAAGCGGAGGGTGTAGTCCTCCAGCGTTTCGCTCGCGGCCCGGCTCTCGGCGGCGGTCGGTGGTGTGGACGTCGCACGTGACTCGGTCGTACTCATGGGCAGCCCTTCGGGGAGCGGTGTACGGAGGGAAGGCCGTGCTGAGGACGGGGCGGACGTCGTCGGCCGCCGGGGTTTCAGAGGCGGTCGGCGTGCAGGGCCATCTGCGTCATGGCGCGCTGGGCCCGTTCGAGCACGACGGCCATGGAGTCGCCGACATGGGCGTGCAGGGCGCGGTGGCCGTCGGCGAGGCGTCCGTCGCGGACCGCCTCCATGATCGCGATGTGCTCGGTGATGGTCGTCCCGACCCGGTCCGGGGTGAGGAAGTCGTACATCCGGACCCGGCGGATGCGCTCGCCGACGGCCACGAGGGCATCCGTCAGGGCGGGGTTCCCGGAGGCGCGGGAGAGCTCGGCGTGGAAGCGCTCGTCCTGGACGACGAAGCGGGGATCGGGGTCCGGGGGCCGCTCGCGCATGGCGTACCAGCGGTCCAACTCGCCCTTGAGGACGGCCGGATCATGACGTACGGACGGGTCGTCGAGCGCCCGGGCGATGCCGCGCAGTTCCAGGGTGACCCGGAGTTCGTAGAGGTCGCGCAGCTGGGTCAGGTTGGGGATCGTGACGAAGAAGCCGCCGTCGCCGCGCTCGATCAGGCCGTCCGCGAGCAGGCGCGCCAGGGCCTCGCGCACCGGGGTCCGCGAAACGCGGAAGCGTGCGGCGAGCCGCGTCTCGGCCAGTCGCTCGCGCGGCCCGAACTCGCCGTCGAGCACGGCCGCGCGCAGCTGTCCGTACACCGTCTCGCGGAGCGAGGGCGCGGGCTCCGCGTCCCGCGCTGTGTCCGGGGGCGTATACAGCGTCGTATCCAGCGTCGCATCCATGGGCGGAGACGCTAGGAAGCGGTTGTTTCACCGGAGTCCACGGCGGCGTGAACGACTGGTTTCCGGTAGCTCACGCCGCTCCGAGGGCAGGGCAAAGCGCCCCGCACTCGGGCGCGGGGCGCTTCACCATGGGGGCGAGGGGTCAGCCCGTGGCGCAGGAGACCGTCGGCCAGGTCCAACTGCCGTTGGACTGGATGGTGACGCCGAAGTTGTTGCCGCTGCCGTTGGGCTTGGCGGTCAGCACCTGGGCGCTGGGATAACCGGCGCTGATGTTCCAGGTGGAGAGGACCTTCTCCGGGGACGGGACGTTCATCGTCACGGTCCAGTTGTCGGAGCCGGAGACCGCGACGTTGAGGTTGTAGCGGTCGCCCCAGCTCTGGCCCGCGGACAGGGTCGCCGTGCAGCCGCCGGTGTTCCCGCCGCCTCCGCCGCTGCTGCCGTCGGGGGCGACGGCGCGCCCGGTCTGCGGCGAGATCATGCCCGAGCACAGGCCCCGGGAGGCGAGCGACTGGGCGATGCGCGGGATGGCGGCCAGGGTGTTGGCGGGCCACTCGTGCATCAGGATGACCTGGCCGTCGGAGAGGCGCGACACGGCCTGGACGATCGCGTCGGTGCTCGCCCCGTTCCAGTCCTGCGAGTCGACGTCCCAGATCACCTCCGTGAGCCCGTACGTGGCCTCGACGGCCTTGAGCGTCGCGTTGGTCTCCCCGTACGGCGGCCGGAAGAGCTTCGGAGTGCCGCCGCCCGTGGCCGCGATGGCCTGCTGGGTCCGGGAGAGCTCCGAGTCGATCTGGGCCCGGCTCTGCTGGGTGAGGTGGGGGTGGGTGTAGCTGTGGTTGCCGACCCACATGCCCGCGTCGATCTGGGCCTTCACCCGCGCCGGGTACGAGGCGGCGAACTGGCCCTCGTTGAACATGGTGGCCCGCAGGCCGTTCTGCTTGAGCGCGTTGAGCAGGGCGGGGGTGTGGTCGTTGGACGGGCCGTCGTCAAAGGTCAGGCCCACGTAGCCGGTGCAGGCGGCGGCCTGGGCCGGGGCGGCGGCCGTGGCGGCCAGACCCAGGGGACTCGCCGCGGCGAGCACGAGCCCCGCCGCCAGGGCGGCCGGGCGGCGGTGGAAGCGGAGACGCATGAACTGTCCTCCAGGTGAGGGGAGTTCCGGCCGCACGGGCGGCACGGCCGGGCCTGAGCACGGAGTTTTTGGGCCTCGTGAGTGGCTGTCAATGGTTTCGGCAAGAGTTTCGAAAGCGTCGGGCCGGGGTGGCGTCCGGCCTGAGCGGCATCAACGCACGTCAGCGGGCATGGGGTGTCCTGCCTCGGGAGCTCGCGGAGGTGGACGAGGCTGATGATGCAATGCCGCGGGAGGTCGTGCGGCGAAACTTTCGGGATCTCAAAAGTCTCCGTGCACCGCCGTATTGACAGTGCGCCGTCAAGTCGCTGTCATACATGGGAGCGCTCCCACATACTTCCCCACGCCTGAGGAGGCGCACATGACCAGCCACCCCCGCCGCTTACCGCGCAGACCCTGGACGGCGGTCGGTTCCGTCGCGGCGCTGGCCCTGTCGTTGTTCGTCGCCATGCCCGCCGGGGGACCGGCCGCGGCGGCGGAGTCCGCACCCGGGTGCCAGATCGACTACACCGCCAACGAGTGGACCGGAGGCTTCACCGCCGACGTGCGCGTCACCAACGAGGGCCCGGCGCTCAGCGACTGGCGGCTGACCTGGACGTACGAAGGGGACCAGCAGGTCACCTCCGGCTGGAACGGCACCGTCACGCAGACCGGCCACGCCGTGACCGCCGTCGGCACGGCCTGGAACGGAGCGGTGGCCGAAGGCGGCACCGTCTCCTTCGGCGTGCAGGGGACCTCGCGGTCGGGCGGCCCGGCGCCCACCGACTTCGCCCTCAACGGAGTCTCGTGCGGCGGCGACGTCACCACGCCCCCGACCACGCCGCCTCCCACGACTCCGCCGCCCACCACGCCGCCCTCCGCCGAGTGCGGTGACGCGGTCGTCTGCGACGACTTCGAGGACCAGGCCGGTCCGGCTCCCGCCGGGAACTGGCAGTTCACCGCGCCCGACTGCCAGGGCACCGGCACGGCCGCCGTGGACACGGAGACCGCGCACAGCGGCACCCGGTCGCTGCGGCTGGACGGGAAGGCGGGGTACTGCAACCACGCCTTCGTGGCCTCCACCGCGGACCTGTCCACGGTGGGTCCCGTGCTGTACGCGCGCATGTGGGTGCGGCACACCACGGCGCTCCCGGCGGCGCACGTCGCCTTCGTGTCGATGCCCGACAGCTCCCAGGGCGGCAAGGCCCTGCGGATCGGCGGGCAGAACGGGGCGCTCCAGTGGAACCGGGAGGCCGACGACGCGACGCTCCCGGCGCAGAGCCCGACCGGGGTGGGGCTGAGCAGGCCCCTGCCGACGGGCAGCTGGCAGTGCCTGCGGTTCGCGGTCGACACCTCGGCCCCGGGGCTCGACACCTGGCTGGGCGACGAGCAGGTGCCCGGTCTGCACGCCGACGGCGTCCCCACGCGCGACGTGGACGACCAGTGGCTCTCGCGGACCACCCCGCCCCGGCCCACCGCCCTGCGGCTGGGCTGGGAGAGCTACGGGGTCGGCGACGACACCCTGTGGTTCGACGACGTGGCGGTCGGCTCCTCGCCGGTCGGCTGCTGACGGGCGGGCGCCCGGCGAGCGGGAGGCGGGCGGCCGCGACGGGCCGGTGCGGGCTTCGGAAGAAGCCGGTGCCGGCCCTTTCCCGTTCCCGGAGATGGATGCGAGAGGGAGGGTTGTATTCACGAGAAACCTATAGCATTCTGCAATTCAACCCAGATTCCTATATGAAGTCAGAGGGTGTGCGCGTGCCTGAGTATGTGGTCGCCGGAGCCGATCCGGTCGCCGTCGTGGGCCCCGGAGCCGTCGGCCTCGCGCTGGCGGGCCGGCTCGCCCTGCGGGGGCATCCCGTCACGCTGTGCGGGCGGCCCGGCTCGACGCCCGTCCGCGACATCGAGCTGACCGGCGACCGCAGCACCCGCACGGCCGGCGTCCACTGGCAGGACGACCCGGCGCGGGCGCGCCCGGCCCCCTGGGTCCTCGTGGCGACCAAGCTGCATCAGGCGGACGCGGCCCGCGCCTGGCTGGAACGGCTCGTCGGGAGCAGGACGGTGGTGGTCGTCGCGCAGAACGGGATCGACCACCGCGAGCAGGCGGCCCCGTACGCCGCACCGGAGCAAGTGGTCCCGGCGCTCGTCCACTTCAACGCGGAGCGCCTCGGCGGGAACCGGGTCTCGGTGCGCGGCGAGGGGGCTGGGCTCGTCATCGGTGACGACGAACCGGGGCGCAGGGCACGCCCGTTGCTCGACGGGACCGGGCTCGGCGTGGAGCAGGTCGCCGACTTCACCACCGCGGCCTGGCGCAAGCTCATGGCCAACGCCGTCGCCAACCCCGTCACCGCGCTCACCGCCCGCCGCGTCGAGGTCTTCGGTGACCCGGCCGTACGGGCCGTGGCGGCCGCGATGCTCGGCGAGGTCGCCGAGGTGGGCCGGGCCGAGGGGGCCCGGCTTCCCGAGGGCGTCGCCGCCGACGTCCTGGCCTGGATCGACGCCCGCCCGCCCGGGGCCGGCTCCTCGATGCTCGCCGACCGTCTCGCCGGCCGGCCCATGGAACACGACGGTCTCCTCGGGGCCGTCGTCCGCAGGGCGGCGGCGCGGGGGATCGCGGTGCCCATGTGCCGGACCGTCCTGGCGCTCGTCGCCGCACTCGACGGCGCACGCCCCTGACACGTCCCGCACGGCGGACACCCCGCACATCGCGACGACTTCAACCCATCCACGTACAAGGCTCGGAGCAGCAATGGCAAAAGTGATCAAGGCGGAGGCGTACCTCGTCGACATCGAAGTCGAGACCGTACGCACCGACGCGACTCAGGCGTTCCTCAAGCAGGAGACGCTCTTCGTGGAGGTGACGACGGACGAGGGCCTGACCGGCACCGGCTACGCGTACACCATCGGCACCGGAGGACGGGCCGTGCTCGCGATGCTGCGCGACCATCTGCTGCCCGCGCTCGCCGGCCACGACTCCCGGGAGATCGAGGGGGCCTGGCGGGCGATGTACGACAGCACGCGCGCCACGATGGTCGGCGCGCTCACCGCGCTCGGCCTCGCCGCCGTGGACCTCGCCCTGTGGGACCTGCGCTGCCTGCGGGCGGGCGAGCCGCTGTGGCGCGTGGCCGGCGGCGCCCGGCCGGTGGTGCCGGTGTACGACACCGAGCGCGGCTGGCTCCAGCTCGGTGAGGACGAACTGGTCGCCGGTGCCCGCGAGGCCCAGCGGCAGGGCTTCTCCGGCGTCAAGATCAAGGTCGGCAAGCCGAGCCCGGGCGAGGACGCCGCCCGGATCCGGGCCGTGCGCGAGGCGGTCGGCCCCGGCCTGGACATCATGGTCGACGCCAACCAGGCGTTCACCGGCGCCGAGGCCGTGCGCCGCGCCGCCCTGCTGGAGCCGTACGACATCGGCTGGCTGGAGGAGCCGCTGCCCGCCGACGACGTGGCGGGGCACGAACGGCTCGCCGCCTCGACGTCCGTCCCGGTGGCCGTCGGCGAGTCGATGTACTCGCTGGGCCACTTCCGCGAGTACCTGCAGCGCGGCGCGGCCGGAATCGTGCAGCCCGACGTGGCCCGGATCGGTGGCATCACGCCGTGGCTCAAGGTCGCCCACCTCGCGGAGGCGTTCAACGTCGAGGTCTGCCCGCACTTCCTGATGGAGATCCACGTCAGCCTCACCGCCGCCGTGCCCAACGCCCGCTATGTCGAGTACATCCCGCAGCTGCGCGCCGTCACGACGCACGGGCTGCGGATCGAGGGCGGCCTCGCCCACGCCCCGTCCGAGCCCGGCCTCGGCATCGCCTGGGACGCCGACGCGATCGACGACCGGCGCGTCGCCTGACCGCCTGACCGACCCGCCCCACCCGCACGTCACCGCCCCCGTCCCGCTGTCCCAGCACACCCGGAGGACGACGATGTCCACCCTCACCCCGGCCAAGCCCGACCGGGCCGTCGCCGCACACCGCCGACGCGTCCTGCTGGCCTCACTCGTCGGATCGGCCCTGGAGTGGTACGACTTCTATCTCTACGGCACCGCCGCGGCCCTGGTCTTCAACAAGATCATCTTTCCGTCGTTCGACGCCACGGCCTCGCTGCTCGCCTCGTTCGGCACGCTCGCCATCGGCTACTTCGTACGGCCGCTCGGCGGCGTCGTCTTCGGCCGCCTCGGCGACCTGTTCGGCCGCAAACGTGTCCTGGTCCTCACCCTGCTGGTGATGGGCGCCTCCACCGTCGGCATGGCGCTCGTGCCCACGTACGATCAGGCCGGTGTGCTCGCGCCCGTCCTGCTGGTCGTGCTGCGGGCGATCCAGGGGCTCGGCGCGGGTGCGGAGTACGGCGGGGCCGCCGTGCTCGCCGCGGAGTTCTCCGAGCCACGCAGGCGCGGCCTGTTCGGCGCGGCGCCCAGCATCGGCGTCTACATCGGCATCCTCATGGCCTCGGGTGTCTTCGCGCTGGTCACCCGGCTGCCCGAGGACCAGTTCCTGGCCTGGGGCTGGCGGATACCCTTCGCCGCGAGTGTGGTCGTGATCGGCGTGGCGCTCGTCATCCGGCTGCGGCTGACGGAGAGCCCCGCCTTCGAGGCGGCCCAGGAGCGCACCGAGGCGACGGAGGTCTCGCCGGTGCGGGACGTCGTACGCCACGAGTGGAAGGCCGGCCTGGTCGTCTTCGGCCTCCAGACCGCCCAGAACGTCGTGGCCTACCTGAACCTGACGTTCCTGGCCGCCTACCTCACCGACACGCTCAAGATGTCCAGCTCGACCGGTCCGCTGGCGGTCACCGTCGGCACCGCGGTGACCGCCGTGACCCTCGTCCTGTTCGGGCATCTCACCGACCGCGTCGGCCGCAAGCCGGTGGCCCTGGCGGGCATCGTCTTCTCCGCCGCCTTCGTCTTCCCGTACTTCTGGGTCATCGACCACACCCACAGCTCGCTCGCCGTCACCCTCGTGGTCGTGGCGAGCATGGGCATCGGGGTGGGCTGCATGTTCGCCCCGCAAGCCGCCTACTACAGCGAGCTGTTCACCGCCCGTTCCCGGTTCACCGGCCTCGCCCTGTACCGGGAGGCCGCCGGCGCGGTCACCGGCGGGCTCACCCCGCTCATCGCCATCGGCCTCGTCGCCGCGGCGGGGGACCGTTCCTGGGGCGTCGCGCTCTTCGTCATCGCCGCGTGCCTGATCGGAGGCGTCGCGGTGGCGCTCGGCCCCGAGACCCGGGGGCGCGACCTCGCCGCCACCACCGTCGCCGAACTGCGCGCATCGACCGGCACCTACCGCTGAACCGGCCCTCGCACCCACACCCGCACATTCTCAGGAAGGCACCATGCGTATCGCCCGCCTCGGCCCCCAGGGCCAGGAGATCCCCGTCGTCCTCGACGGCGACCGCGTCCTCGATCTGCGCGGAGTGACCCCGGACATCACGCCGGGTTTCCTGGAGCACGGCCTGCCCGCGCTCGACGTGACCGCGCTGCCCGAACTCCCGGACGCCCGCGGGCTGCGCCACGGCCCGCCCCTCACCCGGCCCACCGCCGTCGTCTGCGTGGGCATGAACTACGCCAGGCACGCGGCCGAGTCCGGCGCCGAACCGCCCACCGAACCCGTGGTGTTCCTCAAACACCCCAACACCGTGGTCGGCCCGGACGACCCGGTCACCATCCCGCGCGGCAGCACCATGACGGACTGGGAGGCCGAGCTCGGCGTGGTCGTCGGGCGGCGTACGAGCTACCTCGAATCGCCCGCCGACGCCGCGTCCCACATCGCCGGGTACGTCCTCGTCAACGACGTCTCCGAGCGCGAACTGCAACTGCACACCTCGGGCGGCCAGTGGTCCAAGGGCAAGTGCGCGCCGACGTTCACCCCCGTCGGGCCCTGGCTGGTCACCGGCGACGCGCTCGACCCGGCGGCGGTGCGGCTGCGCAGCCGCGTCAACGGGGCGGCGAGGCAGGACTCCAGCACCGCCGACATGATCTTCTCGGTGCCCGAAATCCTGTACCGCCTCAGCCGGTTCATGACTCTGGAGCCCGGCGACCTCGTCCTGACCGGCACTCCCGAGGGCGTCGCCCTCTCCGGCCGCTTCCCCTACCTGGCCGCGGGTGACGTCGTGGAACTGGAGGCCGAAGGGCTCGGCAGGCAGCGCCAGACCATGGCGGCGGAGGGCTCCCGATGACAGAGGAGACACAGGAGATGAACCCGATGACCGCACCCGAGTTCGCCGGCCTCGTCGCGGTCGTGACCGGCGGCGCGTCCGGAATCGGCCTGGCCACCGCCCGGGAACTGCACGCGCGCGGCGCGCGGGTGGCCGTGCTCGACCGGGCCGCGGCGGACGAGCCGTTCCTGCACGTGCGCTGCGACGTGACGGACGACGACGCCGTCCGCGCGGCCCTCGACGAGGTCACCGCCCGCCTCGGCGGCGTGAACGTCCTGGTCAACAACGCCGGGATGGGAGCACAGGGCACCGTCGAGGACAACACCCCCGAGGAGTGGCACCGGGTGCTCGACGTCAACGTCGTCGGCATCGCCCGGGTCACGGCGGCGGCCCTCCCCGCACTCCGCGAGGCAGCCGCGGACGGGCAGGGCCACGCGGCGGTCGTCAACATGTGCTCGATCGCGGCCACGGCCGGACTGCCGCAGCGGGCCCTGTACTCGGCCAGTAAGGGCGCCGTCCTGGCCCTGACCCGGGCCATGGCCGCCGACCACCTGCGCGAGGGCATCCGCGTCACCTGCGTGAACCCCGGCACGGCGGACACCCCCTGGGTCGCGCGCCTCCTGGACGCGGCGGACGACCCGGACGCGGAGCGCGCAGCCCTGGCCGCCCGCCAGCCGAGCGGCCGCCTGGTCAGCGCCGCCGAAGTCGCCCACGCCGTCGCCTACCTGGCGAGCCCCCGGTCGGGCGCCACCACCGGCACGGATCTCGCGGTGGACGGCGGCATGCAGGGACTGCGGCTGCGCCCGCAGTGACGAACCGGGCGGGCCCTGCCGGTCAAGGCCGGGCCCGCCCCTGCTTCTCGTCCTGCCGGGGCGTGCCGGTGCGGTGCCGTACGCGACTGGAGCGCAGGTGCGTCGTCATCGCCTCGGCGGCCTGCTCCGGGTTGCGCCGGGCCACCGCGTCCACGATCCGCTCGTGTTCCTCGATCGTCGTGCCGGCCGCGCCCGGAGCACTGGTCAGGCGGAACAGATGCAGATGGGAGTGGAGGCGGTTCACCGCGTCGGCGAGCAGCGGGCGGCCCGCCGACGCGGCCAGCGTGTCGTGGAACTCCTGGTCAAGCAGGGCGAACCGGTGGTAGACCGCGTAGCTCTCGCCGGTCTCGGGGTGGCTGCGCATCCGCTCCACGATGTCCCGGAGCCGCTGGAGGTCCGCCCCGTCGGCGTTCTCCGCCGCGAGCGAGGCCGCCTTCGGCTCCAGGAGCAGCCGCATCTCGAACAGATCGCGCAGACCGTCCGGGTCGAGCAGATCGGTCGCCCGGTATCCGGCGTTCGGCCGCTTCACCACGAGGCCGTCCGATTCGAGCCGCGCCAGCGCCTCGCGCACGGGGGTGGCCGACACGTCGAGCCGGCGGGCCAGCGCGTCGATCCCCACCCGGGCACCCGGGGCGATGCCGTGGTCCATCACCATCGCCTTGATGTCCTCGTAGACCCGCTCGGCCAGCACATCCTGTCGAATCGCGTTCCCCATGGCGTCAATCATAGAGAATGTGCAGGTCGCGAGCGACGTCCGCCGAGGTGATCACCCCCGCGACGCCCGAGGGTCCCGCCCGTCACCCCGCGCCCAGGTGATCGCCCAGCGTGCCGATCGCGGCGGCGGCCTCCACGACGTGCGGGACGGCCCGGTCGGCGAGGTCGGGGTCGGAGGTGACCACGTTGATCGCGGCCCGGACCGGCCAGCCCGGCAGGGGGGCCGCGATGCCGTGGGCGCCGATGTTGACCTCGCTGTGGGTGATGACGTAGCCGGTCTCGCGGATCGCCTGGACGCGGGGCGGTTCGGTGGTGCGCGGGGGACCGGAGGCCAGGGCGGCCAGTCCGCCGGAGCCGTGGTCCAGGGGGTCGCGGCTGCCCTTGCGGTACCAGAACAGGGGGCCGTCCGTCGGCGGTTCGGCCACCACCGTGGTGACGGCGGCCGTGCCGACGGCCTCGACCAGGCTCGCGGTGGCGTCCAGGCGGCGGGCGAGGCGGTGCAGGACGGGCTCGGCGACGCTCCGCAGGCTGGGGCCGGTGCCGCCGAGGAGCCCGGTCACGGCCGGGCCCACGGTGTAGCGGCCGCTGTCGTCGCGCGCGGCGAACCCCGTCCGGTGGAGCGAGACGAGCAGGCGGTGCGCGATGGAGCGGTGGAACCCCGTCGCGGCCGACACCTGGCTGGTAGTCAGCCCCTCCGGGTGGCGGCTCAGTTCGACCAGGAGGGCGAGTCCGCGTTCCAGGGTCTGCGAGCCGCCGCTCTCGGAGTCGTTCGGCGGTGTCATTCCACCTCTTCGGGGAGCGGCCGGATGGTGGGGAGGATCCTGCCACGGACCTCGCCCAGGCCGATGCGCCCCCGCGCCCCCGGCGCCGAGTAGCGCAGGACGACCTCGTCGCCGTCCTGGAGGAACGTGCGCTCCTCGCCGCCCGCGGTCCAGGTCTCCTTGCCGCCCCAGGACAGTTCGAGGAAGGAGCCGCGCTGGTGCTTCCCGGGGCCCGAGATGGTGCCCGACGCGTAGAAGTCGCCGACGCGCAGGGAGGCGCCGTTCACGGTGAGGTGGGCCAGCATCTGCGCGGGCGACCAGTACATGGACGCGTACGGCGGGCGTGCCACCACCGTGCCGTTGACCTCGACCTCCACGTCGATGTCGTAGCCCGACGGGCCTTCCTCGCGCAGGTACGGCAGTACGGCGGGCTCCTGGCCGGGCAGCTCGGTGCGGGCGTGCTCCAGCGCGGCGAGCGGGGTGACCCAGGCACTGATGCTGGTGGCGAAGGACTTGCCGAGGTTGGGGCCCAGCGGGACGTACTCCCACGCCTGGATGTCGCGCGAGGACCAGTCGTTGACGCCGGTCACGCCGAACACGGTCTCGGCGAACTCGGAGGTGGCGACGCGCTGCCCGAGCGGGACGGTGCGCCCGACGACGAAGCCGAGTTCGGCCTCGATGTCCAGGCGCAGCGACGGGCCGAAGGAGGGCGCGGGGTCGGCGGGGGCCTTGCGCTGTCCGGCGGGGCGGTGCACGGGGGTGCCCGAGACGATGATGGAGCCCGCGCGGCCGTGGTACGCGACCGGCAGATGGCGCCAGTTGGGCATCAGGGCGTCCCCGTCGGGCCGGAAGATCCGCCCGACGTTCGTCGCGTGGTCCACGGACGCGTAGTAGTCGACGTAGTCCCCGACCTCGAACGGCAGACGCAGCGTGACATCGGCCAGCGGCACCAGGCGGACGCGGTCGCGGTACGCGGTGTCGGTGAGCAGCCCGGTCGCCCAGGCCCGGACCTCCGCCCACACCGCCGCGCCCGCGGCCATCAGCGGGTTGAGCGCGGGCGCGTCGAGCAGCGGCGCCCAGTCGGGGCGAAGACCGGTGGCGGCGGCGCCCAGGTCCAGGACGTGGTCGCCGATGCGGACGCCGACGCGCGGGGCGGTGTCCGCGGTCGAGAAGACGGCGTACGGGAGGTTGTCGACGTCGTACGCGCTGCCGGACGCGGCCTCGGCCCAGCTGACGGGGTGGGTGGTCATACGTGGGGCCCTTCGGTGACGGGTGGTCGGATGGTGGCGGGGCCGAGCAGGCCCAGGCCGGTCAGGTCTTCCAGCGGTTCGAGCACGCTGCACGACCCGTACGAGACGAACGCCTCCCGCGCGGCGGCGGCCTCGGCGGCCGGGAGCGCGGACACGGCACGGGCCAGCGCCTCCGGGTCGCGCTCGGCGAGGGCCGCGCGGACACCGGACGCGGAGGCTCCGGCGCGGGCCCGGGCCGTCGCCAGGAGCACGTTGAGGTAGCCGTGGTGCTCGAAACCGGTGGCGGCGGCGGTGTGCCGGACCGCGTGGTGCAGCCCGGCCGTGCACTTGAAGGCGGCCCCGGCGGCGACGGCCCCGTGGATCCACGCCGCCACCTCCTCCTCGGCCGGGAACGCCGCCGCCTCGGTCCCGCCGGTGCGGAACTTCAGCCGGAAGCCGTGGCGTACGACCAGTACGAGAGCCTGCTCCCACTCCGGCGTACCGGGACGCGGCACCTCCACGTACACCGTCCCGGGGAAGCCGAGTGCGGCCAGTTCCTCGATCTGGGGCCCGAGCGGCAGGGCGGGGTCCGGCTTGAACTCGACGGCCGACGGTACGAGCCGGTCGGTTCCCGCGAAGGCGGCCGGGCCCGCCGGGAGCGCGGCGGGCCCGGCCACCACGCTCACCCGCAGGCCGCCGGGGAAGAGCCGGGGTCCGGCCAGTCCGGCCAGTTCGGCGAGCCGGTCGGCGCCGATCACGAACGGACCGACGAGCTCGGCGTGGCCGGACGCGAGGTGTCCGGCGTGCTCGGCCACGGCGCGCGGCAGCGGAGCCAGGCCGGGCGGGAAGACCGCGGCGTCGTCCACGAGATGACGGAAGGCGAGAGGGAAGGACACGCGCGACACCCTAGCCGAGGCGACTCGTAATGCGGACGGAACGTGTTCCGATATCGAGCACAGGGCTTATGGGCGCGCGGCGGGATCTTCAAGAATGCGCAATGGTCTAGGCCAACTCATTGACGTGAATGCGTCATCCTCCGATTCTTGGCGGCACCTTCTCCCGACAGGAGCCTCCATGAGACGTCTTCGCGCTCTGCTCTCCGGCGTGGCCACCGCCGCCCTGGCCACCGCAGGACTCGCGGCCTTCGCCGCACAGCAGGCATCGGGTGCGTCCGCCGACGCCACCGCGCTCTCCAACCGGTGGTACGCCGCCGCGCCCTATCTGATGCCGCACGACAACAATCCGCCGGACGCGGGCGCGATCATGGACGCCTCCGGCCTCAAGGCGTTCCAGCTCGCCTTCATCCTGGCCCCCAACGGGGGCGGTTGCAGCCCCACTTGGGACGGTACGTCGCCGGTCTCCTCGGACACCGCGGTCGCCTCCGTCATCAGCGCGATCCGCGCCAAGGGCGGCGACGTGTCGGTGTCCATCGGCGGTTACGGCGGGACGAAGCTCGGCCAGACCTGTTCCGACGCGGCCTCCACCGCCGCCGCGTACCAG
Source organism: Streptomyces sp. NBC_00209 (assembly GCF_045206345.1). Taxonomy (NCBI): domain Bacteria; kingdom Bacillati; phylum Actinomycetota; class Actinomycetes; order Kitasatosporales; family Streptomycetaceae; genus Streptomyces; species Streptomyces sp. NBC_00209. Next base: position 6,372,221 of record NZ_CP108121.1, read on the forward strand.
CAGGTCATCACCAAGTACCAGCTGAAGGCGATCGACTTCGACCTGGAGGAACCGGAGTACGAGAACACGGCCGCCATCGCCCGCGAGATCGGCGCCGCCAAGATCCTCCAGCAGAACAACCCCGGCCTCTACGTCTCCGTCACCACGGCGGGCACCGCCGACGGAACCGGCTGGTTCGGCAAGCAGATGCTCAACGAGGCCAAGGCGCAGGGCCTCACGCCGAACAACTTCTCCATCATGCCGTTCGACGGCGGCTTCAACGGGGCCGCCGCCCAGACCAGCGCCCTGACGAACTTCAACGCGATCCTGCGCACCACCTTCGGCTGGGACGAGGCCACCGCGTACGCCCACGAGGGCTTCTCCGGCATGAACGGCCGCAGCGACACCGGCGAGTACTTCACCCAGGCCGACTTCCAGACCGTCCTGGACTTCGCCACCGGCCACCACATGGACCGCTTCACCTTCTGGTCCCTCAACCGCGACCGCCAGTGCACCCCGCCCGACAACAACGGCAAGACCTCCGGCACCTGCAGCAGCGTGCCGCAGGCGGACTGGGACTTCGCGAAGTTCTCGGTGAAGTTCGCGGGCGTCACCCCGCCCACCACCACCCCGCCGACCACGCCGCCCCCGACCGGCAGCTGCACCGCCGCCGCGTGGAGCGCCGGCGCCGTCTACAACGGCGGTGACACGGTCTCGTACGGGGGACACAGCTGGAAGGCCAAGTGGTGGACCCAGAACGAGACGCCCGGCTCCACCGGTGAATGGGGCGTCTGGCAGGACCTCGGCTCCTGCTGACCCGGTGAGGCGCTGACCTGATGGGCCGCCCCGGTCCCGGCCGGGGCGGCCCGTACCACGCACCCGCCTGCACGTGTCACCCGCGTTGCCCCGTCCCACCACCCTGCGACTAGTTTGTGTCCAGCACAGACGGGGACCGTGACGGCAGAGGTGCACGGGGACGAGAGGTCGGGAAGAGTGTCGCTGCGCGCAGGCGATCCAGCCGAGATCGGCGGTTATCCGCTGGAGGCGCGGCTCGGATCAGGTGGCATGGGCACGGTCTTCCTGGCCCGTACGAGCTCCGGCAGGCCCGTCGCGATCAAGCTGATCCACCAGCAGTTCGCCGGAGACAGCGAATTCCGCATCCGCTTCCGGCAGGAGGTCGCGGCGGCGCGCCGGGTCAGCGGCGCCTTCACCGCCGCCGTGGTGGACGCCGCGCCCGAGGCCGAACAGCCCTGGATGGCGACCACCTACATCGAGGGCCCCACCCTCGCCGAGCGCATCGCCGCCGAGGGCCCGCTGAACGGGTCCGGACTGCGCAACCTGGCCATCGGGCTCGCCGAGGCGCTGCGCGACATCCACCGCGTCGGGGTCGTCCACCGCGACCTGAAGCCGTCGAACGTCGTGCTGTCCCCCGAAGGGCCGCGCGTCATCGACTTCGGCATCTCGCGCGCCGCCGACCAGCAGACCCTGACGATGACCGGACGCGTCATCGGGACCCCGCCCTTCATGTCGCCGGAACAGCTCCAGGCGCCGCGCGGCGTCGGACCGCGCTCCGACGTCTTCTCGCTGGCGACCCTCCTGGTGTACGCGGCCACGGGCCACAGCCCCTTCGACGCGGACAGCCCCTACCTCACGGCCTACCAGGTGGTGCACGAGGAACCTTCGCTGGACGCCGTGCCGGGGGCGCTGCGCACCGTCGTGGAACCGTGCCTGGTCAAGGAGCCCGAGGGCCGTCCCTCCGCCGACGAGCTCCTGGAGCTGCTACGGGACCTGCCCGCCGACCCCGGCGCCGCGGCGGCGGCCGGGCGCACCCCCGGTCGCACCCGGGACGTGGCCACCCAGCACCACCTGGCCACGCGCGACACCGCGGCGCCGAGCGCCCCCGCCCCGGAGGAGACCGGCTCCCCCGCCGGACGCGGGCTGCGCGGCCGCTGGCGGCCCGTGCTCGCGGCGGCGGTCGCCGTGGCCGCGATCGGCGGGGGAGTGGCCGCCCTCCGGGCGGGCGGCTTCGGCGAGGAGCCGGACGACGGCAAGGCCCGCACGGTCGCCGCGCCCGCCGGGACCCTGCCCGACGGCTTCACGCCCTGGCGGGTGACCGTGCCCGGCGGGCGGGAGGACATCCCCGACGAGCTGCGGTGCGTCGCGCGCGGCGAGGCGGCGTTCTGCGGGGGCGGCGGCGTCGTCGCCACCCGGATCGACCTGCGGGACGGCTCGCGCGCCTGGACGGCGAAGAGCCCGGGCGTCCCCGTCCAGGGCATGCACCTGGTGGGCGCCACCGACGACACCGTGATCGGTTACCGGTTCGCCGCCCAGAACGACCCCGAGGCGCGGGGCGACGAGGTGGTGGCCGTCGACGCCGACAGCGGCAAGGAGCTGTGGTCCACGGTCTCCGGCGCCCAGTCGACGGCCGTCACGGGCCGGACCCAGGACGCCGTGGTGACCGGCTCCACCGTGATCACCGTCGACGCCTCGGACGACGCCTTCGAGGCCCGGGACGCGCACAGCGGCGAGCTGATCTGGACGGCACCCTTTCCCGGAGGCTCCCGGTGCGCCCCCGTCCTGGCGGGCGACGCGCTGCTGGCCATGTGCGTGACGGACGCGGAGATCCAGGCCCTGTCCGTACGGCGCCCGGTCGTCCACACGCTGGACCCGGCCAAGGGGAGCTGGGGCCGGGCCATCGCGCTGGACGGGCCCGGCGTTCCCGTGGGCGCGGCCGGCGGCCGGCTCGTCCTGCTCCGGGAGCACACCGAGGGAACGGCGCTCACCGGCTACGACGCGGTGACCCGGGTCGACCCGGTCTCCGGCAAGGTCACGAGCACCCCGCTGGACACCACGTACGGGGGCACGCCCGGCATGGCGGGCTCCACCGTGTACCTGAGCGGGCAGACCGGCCGCGTCACCGCGTTCGACCCCGCCACCGGCCGGAAGAAGTGGTCCCGGCAGACCAGTGTGGAGGGCGCGTCGGGCCCCGTGGCCGGGGACGGCGCCCTGCTCTTCAGCTCCGCCACCGGCCGGGTGGTCGCCCTCTCCCCGTCCGACGGCACGGTGCTGTGGGCGACGGACCCGAGGGCCGACGGGCTCACCGGCCAGGAGGGCGAGAGCCCCCGCGTGACCGTCGCCGGACGCGTGGTGATCGTGGCGGCCGCCCGGAACACCGTCTTCGCCTTCGACGCCGGACGGCCGCCGAAGTCGGGCTGACCAGGGCCCCGTCTACAGTGGCCCGCATGAACCGCTGGACCGCACTGACCGGAGACACCTCGGGCGAGGACTACGCCGCGCGCTTCGCGGCCCTGGCCCGCAGCGGCAAGGACATGCACGGCGAGGCGCGGTTCTGCGCCGCCCTGCTGCCCGCCGGGGCGCGGGTGCTGGACGCGGGCTGCGGCACCGGCCGGGTCGCGATCCGGCTCGCGGAGCTCGGGTACGACTGCACCGGGGTGGACGTCGACGCCTCGATGCTGGCCGTCGCGCGCGAGCAGGCGCCCGGGCTGCCCTGGCACCGGGCCGACCTGGCCGCGTTCGACCCGGACGCGCTCTCCATCGAACCGGGGTTCGACCTTGTCGTCGCCGCCGGCAATGTGATGGCGCTGGTCGCCCCCGGCACCGAGGCCACCGTCGTCGCCCGCCTCGCCGGAGCGCTGCGCCCGGGCGGTCTGCTGGTCGCCGGGTTCGGCCTGGACGCGGCCCACCTCCCCGTACCGCCCGGCCTCACCCTCGCCCAGTACGACGCCCACTGCGCCGCCGCCGGGCTCGCCCCCGTCGACCGCTTCGCCACCTGGGACGCCGCCCCGTACGACGACGGCGGCTACGCGGTCAGCGTGCACCGGCGGGGGCACAGTTAGCCGAACGACTGTTCGATCATCGCGCACGGGGCCTTCATGACCCGCACCCGCGCCAGGCCAGTCGTCGGCGTTGATCCATTCCATCGCGTGTTCGTATTGACTTGGACTAGGTCCATCGTAGGATCGGTTCCGGCCGAAGCCAGGGCAGGACGCCCTCCGGGCGAGACCGGTCAGGCCAGCCCCCCACATTCTCAGAGCACGAGATCCGCCCCGTCCGGAAGGAATTCCATGACTGAGAACCACGACGCGATCGTCACCGACCCCAAGTCGGAGGAGGCCGGCGGCTGCCCCGTCGCGCACGGTCGCGCGCCGCACCCCACCCAGGGCGGCGGCAACCGCCAGTGGTGGCCGGAGCGGCTCAACGTGCGGATTCTCGCCAAGAACCCCGCCGTGGCCAACCCGCTCGGCGAGGACTTCGACTACGCCGCGGCCTTCAACGCCCTGGACCTGCCCGCCGTCAAGCGGGACATCGCCGAGGTGCTGACGACCTCGCAGGACTGGTGGCCCGCCGACTTCGGCAATTACGGCCCCTTCATGGTCCGGATGGCCTGGCACAGCGCCGGCACGTACCGCATCAGCGACGGCCGCGGCGGCGCCGGCTCCGGCCAGCAGCGCTTCGCCCCCCTCAACAGCTGGCCGGACAACGCGAGCCTCGACAAGGCGCGGCGCCTGCTGTGGCCGGTCAAGAAGAAGTACGGCAAGAACATCTCCTGGGCCGACCTCCTCGTCCTCACCGGGAACGTCGCCCTGGAGACCATGGGCTTCGAGACCTTCGGCTTCGGCGGCGGCCGCGCGGACGTCTGGGAGCCCGACGAGGACGTGTACTGGGGCCCCGAGACCACCTGGCTCGGCGACGAGCGCTACACCGGCGACCGCGAGCTGGAGAACCCGCTCGGCGCCGTGCAGATGGGCCTCATCTACGTCAACCCGGAGGGACCCAACGGCACCCCGGACCCGATCGCCGCGGCCCGCGACATCCGCGAGACCTTCCGCCGCATGGCGATGAACGACGAGGAGACCGTCGCCCTGATCGCCGGCGGCCACACCTTCGGCAAGACGCACGGAGCCGGTCCCGCCGACGCGGTCGGCCCCGACCCCGAGGCGGCCCCGATGGAGCGCCTGGGCCTCGGCTGGGAGAGCTCGTACGGCACCGGCAAGGGCGGCGACGCCATCACCAGCGGCCTCGAAGGCATCTGGACGGACACCCCCACCGCCTGGGACAACAGCTTCTTCAACATCCTCTTCGGGTACGAGTGGGAGCTGTTCAAGAGCCCCGCGGGCGCCCACCAGTGGCGGCCGAAGGACGGCGGCGGCGCGGGCACCGTGCCCGACGCGCACGACGCGTCGAAGAGCCACGCCCCGACCATGCTCACCACCGACCTCTCGCTGCGCTTCGACCCGTCGTACGAGCAGATCTCGCGGCGCTTCCACGAGAACCCGCGGGAGTTCGCGGACGCCTTCGCCCGCGCCTGGTACAAGCTGACCCACCGCGACATGGGCCCCGTCGTCCGCTACCTCGGCCCCGAGGTCCCGCAGGAGACGCTGATCTGGCAGGACCCGCTGCCCGAGCGCACCCACGAGCTGATCGACGCCGCCGACATCGCGGCGCTCAAGGAGAAGGTCCTCGCCTCCGGCCTTCCCGTCTCCGAGCTGGTCTCCACCGCCTGGGCCTCCGCCTCGTCCTTCCGGGGCAGCGACAAGCGCGGCGGCGCCAACGGCGCGCGCATCCGCCTCGAACCGCAGAGCGGCTGGGAGGTCAACGACCCGGACCGCCTCGCGGGCGTCCTGCGCACCCTCCAGTCCGTCCAGGAGTCCTTCAACGCGGAGCAGCGGGGCGGCAAGCAGGTCTCGCTGGCCGACCTGATCGTCCTCGCGGGCGCCGCAGGCGTCGAGAAGGCGGCCAAGGACGCCGGTACGGACATCGAGGTCCCGTTCACCCCGGGCCGGGTCGACGCCTCGCAGGACCAGACCGACGTCGAGTCCTTCGTGGAGCTGGAGCCCGTGGCCGACGGCTTCCGCAACTACCTCGGCAAGGGCAGCCGGCTCCCCGCCGAGTACCTGCTGCTCGACCGGGCGAACCTGCTCAACCTGAGCGCGCCCGAGATGACGGTCCTCGTCGGCGGTCTGCGCGTCCTGGGCGCCAACCACCAGCAGACCGCGCACGGTGTGCTCACCGACACGCCCGGCACGCTGACCAACGACTTCTTCGTCAACCTGCTCGACATGGGCACGACGTGGAAGTCGACGGCCGACGACCAGAGCGCCTTCGAGGGCCGCGACGCCGTCACCGGTGAGGTCCGCTGGACCGGCACCCGCGCCGACCTGGTCTTCGGCTCGAACTCCGAACTGCGCGCCGTCGCCGAGGTCTACGCGAGCGACGACGCCAAGGAGAAGTTCGTGCGCGACTTCGTCGCCGCCTGGGACAAGGTCATGAACCTGGACCGGTTCGACCTCGTCTGACGACGCCGCAAGGGCCGGTCCCCCGCGCGGGGGGACCGGCCCTTGCCGTTGCGCGGATCCGGTCAGGCGGTGGCCACCGCGAAGACGTGGATGATCCCGCCGTCCGTGGTGCCCGGCAGCGTCACGGACGCGAGCCGCTTCCCGGCCTGGAGCGCGATCGGCGCGGTCGTGAAGATCTCGGTGCCCACCGGGTCCTTTCCGCCGCCCTGCACATCGCGGTACTCGGTGTGCACCGCCACCGTGTTCCCGTACGACGGCTGCTGCGAGCCGCCGCCCAGGGTCCAGTCGCTGAAGCCGATCTCGGCCTGCTGCGTGGTGCCGTCGGTGTACGTGAGCGTCACCGTGCCCGACGCCTTGCCCTCGGCCGCGCTCCCGAGGAACGCCAGCTTCGTGTCACCCTCGCCGGAGGCGATGTTCAGCACCTGGGGGCCCGTACCGACCACCTCGATGTTGTCCGGGTCGCCGGCCTTCACCTTCGGCCAGGTGAAGTCGAAGCCGCCCGAGGAGACCGTGCCGCCCGGCGCCGCACCGGACGCCGCCAGCGCCTGGGCCGAATAACTCCAGCCCTCACCGTCGAAGTTGGCCTGCGGATTCTCGTCGTCCGCCGAGATCCCGGTGCTGTTGCGGTTCCACAGCAGCCCGTTCTTCTCCGCGACCGTCACCGCCGCCGAGGTCTTCGGCAGCTCCGTGCCCGCCGACGACGTCAGCGTCACCGGGACCGTGTAGTAGCCCTCGGCGGTGTCCTTCCCCGCCGACACGGTGAGCTTCGCCTGTGCGGCGCCGCTCGCCGGGACCGTGAAGTCGCCCTCCGACGGGGTCGCGGTGACCCCGTCCGGCGCCTCCGCCTTCCAGTGCACCGTGGTGGCCTTCGTCTCCAGGCTCTGCACCTTGACCACGGTCTGCGCGCCCCCGGCGCCCGGCTCGACCTTCAGCTGGTCCGGGGAAGCGCCCGTGAAGTACTTCAGCCCGCCACCGGGGAAGGACGGCGGGGCGTCGGCCGGTGCGCTGCCCCAGGCGGTGTCGGGCGTCGTGCCGAGCGTGAAGTCCAGCCGCCCGCCGTGCTCCACCAGCGAGTCACCGACCCACGGCTTCGTGGACGTGCGGCCGTTCACCTTCAGCCCGTGGATGTACGTGTGGTCCGCCGAAGCGGCCGGGGCCTCGATGGTGATCTTCCTGCCGTGCCCGGTGTGCACCACCGCGTGCGGGAACAGCGGCGCGGTGAGCGTCAGATCGGCGCGGCTCGGGTTCTGCGGGTACATGCCGAGCGCCGAGAAGACGTACCAGGACGACATGGTCCCCGCGTCGTCGTTGCCCGGAATCCCGCCGGGACCGTCGGTCCACAGCTGGTCCAGCTCCGCGCGGACCGTCTCCTGCGTCTTGTACGGGGTGCCGAAGTAGTTGTACAGGTACGGCGCGTTGATGTCGGGCTCGTTCGTCGGGTCGTAGCGCGTGTCGTCCTTCGCCGAGAAGTCGAACTTCCCCTCCGGCGTACGGAAGAACGCGTCCAGGCGCTCCGCGGCGCGCTCGTTGCCGCCCATCGCACCGGCGAGACCGGCCACGTCCGAGTAGACCATCCAGGTGTACCGGGCGCTGGTGCCCTCCACGAACCCGGCGCCGGTGCCGGGCGTGAAGGTGCCCGCCCAGCTGCCGTCGGACTTCCGGTCGCGTATGTACCCGCCGTGCTCGGTCGCGTTGGCGTCGAAGACGTTCGTCCAGTTGCCCGACCGGTCCAGGAACTTCTTCGCGTCGGCCTTGTCGCCCAGCCGCCGGGACAGCTCCGACAGGCCGTAGTCGGCCGCCGCGTCCTCCAGCGTCTCGGCCGCCCCGCCCCAGCAGTGGCAGTTGTCCGCCGGTACGTATCCGAGCTCCAGGTACTTGTCCAGCGCGGGGCGCTGGCCCACGCACTCGACGTTGCAGCCGGAGCTGTCGGAGTCGTTCGCGGTCGGCACGGTCGCCGCCGTGACCAGGGACTTCAGCGCGCCCTTGACGTCGAAGTCACGGCCGCCGAAGGCATAGATACCGGCCAGCGCCGCGTCGGACGGGTCGCCCGACATCACGCTCGTCTTGCCGTTCTCCAGCAGCCAGCGGTCCCACTCGCCGTCCCGCTGGTTCGCGTAGTTGAACAGGGACTGCGCGTAGTCGCTGCCCGCCCTCGGGTTGAGCAGCGCCATCAGCTGCACCTGCGCCCGGTACTGGTCCCAGCCGGAGAAGGTGCCGTACTGCGCCTTCTGGCCCTTGGCGAGGCGGTGCGGCTTGCGGTCGGCGCCGAGGTAGCGGCCGTCCACGTCGCTGGTGAGGGTCGGCTCCAGCATGGAGTGGTAGAGCGCGGTGTAGAACGCGGTGCGCTGGGTTTCGGTGCCGCCGCCGATCTCGACGGCCTTCAGCGCCTTGTTCCAGTTCGCGGCGGCCTGCCGCTTCACCGTGTCGAAGCTCTTGCCGGGGCCGTTCTCCCTACGGAGGTTGGCCTCGGCGTTGGCGGCGCTGACGTACGAGACGGCCACCTTGGCGCGCGCCTCGGTGGTGCCGTCCGCGAAGGTGACGTACCCGCCGGAGCCCTTGCCCTCCACGGCGTTGCCGGACGAGCTGTAGCCCGTACCGCCGGAGGCGGAGGTGGAGCCGGGGGTGAGGGTGCCGTCCTTCCAGGTGCCGGTCTTCGCGAAGGGCTTGTCGAAGTGGGCGGTGAAGTACAGCGTGTAGAGGTCCTTGCGGTTGTTCGCGCTCTGCGGCCCGCAGAAGTTGCCGGCCGTGACCGACCCGGTCACCGTCCGCGCGGCCTTGTCGATCCGCACGGTGGCGTCGGTGCTGCCGGACTCCGAGTTGGAGGTGCGGAAGAGCAGGCTGGCCGGCTTGTCCGCCGGGAAGCCGAACTCCCCGGACCCCGTCCTGGCGGTCGTGGTCAGCGCCGCCGAAGCGCCACCGGCCAGGCCGACCTTGTAGTACCCGGGGGTGGCCGTCTCGTCGTCGTGCGAGAAGTCGCTCGCGTACTTCGCGTCGGTGGTGTCCGAGGTGGGGGAGGAGTCCACCTCACCCACGTACGGCATGATCGGGATGTCGCCGTTCGCGCCCGAGCAGCCCACACCGTTGAGGTGGGTCAGGCTGAAGCCGCGGATCTTCTTCGCGTCGTACTGGTAGCCGCCGGGGGCCGGCGTCGAGACCTGCTTGCCCCTCGAATTCTGCGGGCTCCACGCCAGCATGCCGAACGGCTGCACGGCGCCGGGGTAGGTGTTGCCCGCGTTGGACGTGCCGATGAGGGGATCGACGTACGACACCGGGTTCTTGACGGTGTTCCGGGCCGGTGCGGCCGAAGCCGGGGCGGCGGCGGCCGCGAGCCCCGCGACGGCCATGGCGGCGGCCGTGACGGAGCCCACGGCCCGGATCGCGGTGTGCGTACGACGTGTGTGCGTCTGTGGCACCGTTCCTGCCCTTCTGATGTGACGGACGGTCAACGCGGCGGGAGCCCGGCGCCGTGACCGCGGAGGAACGGCGAGGCCCCGACAACGTTGTCAGCGACGTGAGGATGCTCCTCCTGCCGGTCCGGGGTGTCAAGGCTCCCCGGAATCCATCCGTCCGGCCGGGCTGTCCTCGTACAACAGCCCGGCCCGCGGACCAGGTTGACCTGGCCCGTCAGCGCAGGGACGCCGGAAGTGCCTCCCGGTGCAGGATGCCCAGCCGTTGCGTGGCCCGGGTCAGCGCCACGTACAGGTCACTCGTCCCGAACCGGCCGGGCTCCACCACCAGGACGTGGTCGAATTCGAGGCCCTTGGCCTGCCGGGGCCCCAGCAGCACCACCGCGCGGGTCAGATCCGGCTCGCCGCCGGGCACGACCCCGTCCAGGGGTGCCGCGATCTCCTCGTGCAGCTCGCGCGGCGCGATCACCGCGAGGCGCCCCTCGCCGGGCGTCAGCTCCTGGACCGCCCGCGCCACCGCGCCCGCCAGATCCGCCCCGGTCTCCCGCACCCACGGCACCTCGCCCGTGGAGCGCACCGAGCCCGGCGGCTCGAACGACGGGTCCTCGGCCCGCAGCACCTTCGCCGCGACCTCCATCACCTCGGCGGGCGTACGGTAGTTGACCGCCAGCCGCACATGCGTGTACCGGTCGCCCACGTACGGCTCCAGGATCTCCTGCCAGGAGCCGACCCCGGCCTCCTCCGAGGTCTGCGCCGGGTCGCCCACCAGCGTCATCGACCGGGTCGGCGACCGCCGCATCAGCAGCCGCCACGCCATCGGCGACAGCTCCTGCGCCTCGTCCACGATGATGTGCCCGAACGCCCACGTCCGGTCGGCGGCGGCCCGCTCGGCCGCGCTGCGGTGGTCGGCCTCCTCCTGGCGCTCGGCCATCCGCTCCGCGTCGATGATGTCGTGCGCGGCGAGCAGCTCCGACTCCTCGTCCTCGAACTCGAAGGACTCCGAGCCCCTGGACAGCTCCAGGACGCCCTGGGCGTACGCGATCCGCTCCTGGCGCTCCGCCTCGGCCGCCGCCCGTTCGGCGCTGTCGTCCGCCCCGAGCAGTTCGGCGGCCTCGTCCAGCAGCGGCACGTCGGCCGGTGTCCACGTGCCCTCGCCGGGTGCCCGCCGGACGGCCTCGGCGTCCGCGTCCGGCAGGTGGACCGGCTCGGCCAGGTAGTCGGCGAGGAAGCCCTCGGGGGTGAGCGCCGGCCACAGCTCCTCGACCGCGGCGTGCACCTCCCGGCTGACCGCGACCGCCTTGCCGAGCTGGGCGATGTCGTCCGGGCCCAGGAAGTTGGGCCCGCCGTACGGGTCGGCGCCGATGCGCTCGGTGAGCTGGGCGGTCAGCGCGTCGATGATCCGGAACGCGAAGTGCGGCCGGGCCAGGTTGTGCGGCAGCCGGGTGTCCCGGGCCGCCTGCCGGGCCTCGTAGGCGATCTCCCAGTCCAGGACCAGGTCGCCGTCGTCGTGCGGGACGATCAGCGGGGCGCCGGGCTCGGGCAGCAGCTGCCGGTCCCGCACCGCGAGCTCCAGCGCCTCGGCCATGGCCGCGCCGCCCTTCACGGCCGCCGCCCGGGGCGTGTCCGTGCCCCGGGCGTGGACGCCGGGGAACAGCTCGGCCTGGGTGGCGAGCAGAACGCCGGTCTCACCGAGCGAGGGCAGCACCTCGCCGATATAGCTGAGGAAGGCCGGGTTCGGGCCCACGATGAGCACCGCGCGCTTGGCCAGCAGCTCCCGCTGCTCGTACAGCAGGAACGCCGCCCGGTGCAGGGCGACGGCCGTCTTGCCGGTGCCGGGTCCGCCCTCGACGACCAGGACGCCCCGGTGCGGCGCGCGGATGATGCGGTCCTGCTCCGCCTGGATGGTCCGCACGATGTCCGCCATGCGTCCGGTCCGCGCCGAGTTCACCGCGGCGAGCAGGACCGTGTCGCCGCTCGGGTCCTCGAAACCGGTGCGCTCCCGGTCCCCGATGTCCAGGAATTCGTCGTGCAGCTCGGTGACCGTGCGGCCCTCGGTCGTGAGGTGGCGGCGCCTGCGCAGCCCCATCGGGGTGTGATGGGTGGCGAGATAGAAGGGGCGGGCGACCGGGGCGCGCCAGTCGATCAGCAAAGGCGTGTGCTCGGTGTCGTTCTCGCGGATTCCGATACGGCCGATATGGTGCGCGACGCCGTCCGTGAGATCGATACGCCCGAAACAGAGTGAGCCGTCCACCGCGTTCAGCGCGGCGAGCAGACCGGAGCGCTCGGCGATCAGGACATCGCGTTCGAGTCGGGCCTGCTGGCCGGTGCCGACCGGCGTCAGGGCGTCCTGGACCTGCTCGGCGGCGTCACCGCGCAGCACGTCGACACGGTGGTGGAGCCGGTCGATGTATTCCTGTTCCTTCTGCAATTCGGCGATTTCCCGAGTTGACAAAACAGCTCCCTGACGGATATGGTGATTCTTGTTGGCCCCCAGTGAGGGGCCTTTTTCTGTGGGCGCACAGAACCACTCAATATACCTGGGAAAATCCCCGGTCCGCAATTTCGGGCCGGGGCTTTCTTTTTGCCCGGGGAGCCCATGGGCCGTGCCTAGGCCAGGACCTCGCGCAGCCGCGCGGCGTACGCCCGGGGGTGGGTGGTGTTGCCGTTGTGCCCGCCGGGGAACGGGACGACCTCCCGACCCACCAGGCCGGCCAGTCGCTGTGCGCACTGCCCGACGAAGACGTCCGGTGCCGTGGTGGCCCCGCCGGCGGGCACGATCCGCACCGGGGACCTCCGCAGCGCCTCCCGGTCGAGTCCGGCTTCGATGACGGCCGTGAAGTCGTGTGCGAGGAAGAACTCGAAGTTGGCGGCCCGGCCCGGGGTGAGGGGCATGGGCGTCAGGTCCGGCTCGGTCTCCTGGCGGGCCGGGTCGATGCCGAGGACCCGGGCGATCTCCGGGAAGGCGGCCCGCAATCCGCCCTCCCGGTAGACCTCCTGGAGGTGGGCGAGCTCCGCCGCGTGTCCGGCGCGCGGCCCGGCGGGCAGGAGGGAGGGGGAGACGGGGTCGTGCGCCACGAGGGTCCGCAGCTGCCCGGGGTGGGCCACCGCGAGGTGGAGCCCGATCGCGGCGCCCATGCTGCATCCGAGCATCAGGGCGGGCTCGTCGGTGAGCCGGTCCAGTAGCCGGTGCACGTCGTCGGCGTGCTCCTCCATGGTCACGCCCCGCGCCGGCCCGGCGAGAGTGCTGCGGGACAGGCCGCGGCGGTCGTACGTGACCACGGTGTACCGGTCGGCGAGGCGGTCCACCAGGTCGGTGCTCCGGCCGGCGTCCCCCTCGCCGCTCTGGGCGATGAGCAGCAGCGGGCCGGTGCCCCGGACCTCGTAGTACAGGGTGGCGCCGTCGGTGTCGAGGAACATCGGGGTCTCCTGGGTGGTGAGGTGTCCGGCGCGGGGAGCGTCGGCGGGTAATCCCCACCGTACTCCATCTATTTAGATGCATCAATAGAGATGCATCGCATGGTGATGGGTTGCCGGTAGAGTCGCGGCTCATGAGCGCATCGATGACCCCCGTTCAGCTCTTCCTGCTCGGCCGGACCCTGATGAAGATCGGCGAGGAGGCGCTGCCGGAGCCGGTGTCCCCGGCCGGACCCGCGCAGCGCGGGGGCACCCGGGCGGCCCTGGTCGTGCTGAGCGACGTCCTCGGGCACCAGGACACCTCCGTGAGCGAGATCGCCGCCCGCACCGGCCTGCCGCAGAGCCAGGTGTCGGGCGCCGTGGCCCGGCTCAAGGAGACCGGATCGCTCGTGTCCGCGCCCGATCCGGCGGACGGCAGGCGCCAGTTGATCCGTACGGCCTCCGAGGTGTCGGAGCGGGTGACCGAGGTGCGGGCCGCCCGGATCGACGGCGCGCTCGCCGCCGCGCTGGGCACGGACGACCCGGAGACGCTGCGCACGGTCGGCGAGGCGCTGGACGTGCTCGCCCGGCACCTCACACCGGAGGCGGCGGGGCGCCTCCGGCCGTGAGGGTGCGCGGGCTCAGATGTCCTTCAGCAGCGCGTCCGTCGTCGTCACGACCGCGCAGCGGCCCGCCGCCCAGCGCAGCGCCATGTCGTGCTCCTCGCGAGAGAAGTCCGCGACCGCGTCGGCCACCACGAACGCCTGGATATCGCGCATCCACGCGTCGGCGGCGCTCATCAGCACACCGATGTGCGCGTACACCCCGGTGATCACCAGCTGGTCGCGGCCGTCGTCGCGGATGAGGGATTCCAGCTCGGTGCGGACGAACGCGCTGTACTTCCACTTGGTGAGCACCGTGTCGCCCGGCGCGGGCGCCACCTCGACCGGCGAGGCGAGGGCCTCCGGGTCGTCGGTCATCCCCGGCCCCCAGAAGTCCAGCTGGAGACCGCGCTCCTCGGCGCTCTGACCGCCGCGCTGCGCCGAGTGCACCACCGGGATGCCGGCGCGGCGGGCGGCCTCGATCACGCGGGCGGTGTTCGCGAGCATGCCGGTCAGCGGCTCCTCGCCGGGGCGGTACGCGCGCAGGAAGTGGTTCTGGAGGTCGTGGACGAGCAGCACGGCGCGCGCCGGGTCGACGGTCCAGCCGACCCGGTTGGCCGGCAGCTCGTCGGCGCCGGGCAGGGGGTAGGGGACGATGGCGGGAAGTGCCATGAGGGGAGCCTTTCGGTGCCGCGCGGGACGGACTCAGTTCTGTGCGGGGGGAGTTGACACGGAGGCGGGGGCCGCGTCGGTACGCAGGCCCTTCTTGCTGACCTTGCCGATCCCCGTCTGCGGGAAGACGTCCACGAATGCGACGAGGTCGGGCACCTTGTACGCGGCGATGCCGCGTTCGCGTACATGCCGTTTGACGGCGAGCGCCCCGGGCGGTTCGGCGCCCTCGCGCAGAATCACGTACGCCAGCGTGCGTTCACCGAGATACGGGTCGGCCACACCGACCACCGACACGTCGTGCACCGAGGGGTGGGCGAGGATGATGTTCTCGATCTCCTCCGGCGCGACCTTCTCGCCGCCCCGGTTGATCTGGTCCTTCGCCCGCCCCTCCACGACCAGATGGCCGCTCGGGGTGCGGCGCACGATGTCCCCCGTGCGGTAGAACCCGTCCTCGGTGAACGCGGTCCTGTTGTGCTCGGGCGCGCGCCAGTAACCACGGATCGTGTACGGACCCCGGGTCAGCAGATGCCCGAACCGCCCGTCGGGGACGTCCTGTCCGGCGTCGTCCACGACGCGGATCTCGTCGTCCTCGGAGATCGGCCGGCCCTGGGTGGAGACGACGGTCTCGTGGTCGTCGTCCAGACGGGTGTAGTTGACGAGGCCCTCGGCCATGCCGAAGACCTGCATCAGCCGGCAGCCGAGCGCCGGTTCGAGGCGCCGGGCGGCCGTCTCGCTGTATTTGGCGCCGCCGACGAGGATCAGTTCGAGGCTCGACAGGTCCTGCTCCGCCGAGGCGGCCGCGTCCGTCCACACCAGGGCGAGCGGCGGGACCATGCCGGTCATGGTGACGCGCTCCCGCTCGATGACCGGGAACGCCGTGGCCGGGTCGGGGCGCGGGCACAGGACGACGGTGCCGCCCGCGTACAGCGTGCCGAGCCAGCCGGGCGAGCTCATCGGGAAGTTGTGCGCGGCGGGCAGGATCACGAGGAAGCGGGTGTCCGCGTCGACGCCGCAGATCTCGTTGGAGCCGCGCAGCGAGTAGATGTAGTCGTCGTGCGTACGGGGGATGAGCTTGGGCACCCCCGTGGTGCCGCCGGACAGCTGGAGGAAGGCCAGGTCGTGCGGCTCGGGCCCGTCCTCGGGCTCCCCGGACGCGTCGCACGGCACGTCGGACAGGGCGGTGTGCTCGCCCGGGTCGCCGACGACGAACACGTGCTTCAGGGTGGGCGCCTGTGCCTGTACGGCCGTGGCCAGCGCGCGGTGGTCGAATCCGGCGTGCCGGTCCGGGACGACATAGGCGACGGCCTCGGCGAAGGAGCAGAAGTAGCCGATCTCCGTCTCGCGGTGGGCGGGCAGCGCGTAGACGGGGAGCGCGCCGATGCGGAAGAGGGCGAAGACGACCTCGGCGAACTCGGGGATGTTGGGCAGCTGGACGACGACCCGGTCGCCCTTGGCTATCCCGTGCGCCCGGAAGCCGGCCGCCAGCCGGGCCGCGCGTTCGTCCAGCTCCCGGTACGTCCAGGCGCGGCGCTCGGGCGCGGGGTCGATCAGCGCGACGCGGTCGCCGTGGGCCTCGGCCCGTTCGCGCAGCATGCTCGTGAAGGTCTCGCCGCGCCAGTGCCCGGCCGCGCGGTAGCGGGCGGCGAACTCCGCGGGCCAGGCCGGGGCGTCTTCGTACGGTGAGGCAGTCATCGTTTCAGGTCTCCAGGGGGAGGTCCGGTTTCGGGGGCGCCGGGCGGACGGGTCAGGCGCGCAGGGTGGCGCCGCCGTCGACGTACAAGTCGTGCAGGGTGATGTGGCGGGCCCGGTCGGACACGAGGAAGGCGACCGCCTCGGCGATGTCGGACGGCTCGGCGATCCGGCCCAGCGGGATGCCCGTGCGGTAGCTCGCCAGGTCCCCGGCTATGACGCGCCGCGCGGCGGGCCCGTCGTCGTGCGCCTCACCGGCCGGCCACATCCCGCGCTGCATGTCGGTGAGCGTGGAGCCGGGCGAGACGGTGTTGCAGCGGACGCCCCGGGGGGCCAGTTCCAGGCCGAGGCACTTGGTGAACATGACGGACGCGGCCTTGGACGCGGCGTACGCCGCCATGGTCGTACGGGGGATGCCCGCGGCGTTGGACGCGACGGTGACGATGCTGCCCGCGCCCCGGTCCGCCATCCGGCGCGCGACGGACCGCGAGACGTGGAACACCCCGTCGGTGTTGACGGCGAACGTCGCCCGCCAGTCCTCGTCGGTCAGCTCGGTGACGGGTGAACAGCGCAGTATCCCGGCGACGTTGACCGCGATGTCGAGGGCGCCGAGCGTGTCCTCCGCCTCGGCGACCAGGGCCTCGACGGCCGCCGCGTCCGTGACGTCCAGTGCCCGGGCCACGACGCTCCCCCCGTACTCCCCGGCGAGGGCGTCGACGCCCTCCGGGGCCGCGTCGGTCGCCAGGACCCGGCAGCCGCGCGCGACGAGGGCCCGCACGACGGCCTCGCCTATGCCGCGTCCGGCTCCCGTCACGAGGGCCAGCCTGCCGGTGAGTTCCTCGTCGGCGGGGGCGGCGGGGGCGGCGGGACGAGGGGACGAAGGGGCGGAACGCGGCGCCATGGTTCTGGGGTCTCCCTATGACGGTGAACAAGGGGCGGCAATACTTAGGTAAGCCTAACCATAGAGTGATCGCGCGAACGAGGGGTCCGAACCGGCGATTCCGGCCGCTCGTGGGTCGTTTGATGTCCCTTTTGTTCCCGCATGGGAAAAAAGTCAATTACGGGCGATCGGGGCGGTTTTGATGCTGCCAAATGGACACAAAACGGACGAACGCGTCATTCCGGTCTCAGTGGGCAGCGTCACGTCGGCTGTTTCTGACGCGCAATCCGATCTCCCGGTTCCCAGTCGTCCCAAGAAATTTGACTTCCCCCGGCGCGGGCGATCATGAGCATTTCCTTTGATGGATCTTGCAAAACAATTGTGATCAGCAATTCCGGGCTTGTTCCGGCCGTCGTTTCTCGCTTACGGTCCCGTCATCAATCCGGATGGAACGCCGAATCCTGCCACCGTCCGGGAACCCGACCACTCACGTACGGCAGGAGCGGGGGAACCAGGTTTGCCGCCGGTCCGGAATCCGGAGCGGCTAGGGGTGAAGTCGCCATGCGCGACCGGACATCTCCCGTCCGAACCCGACAGCTCACCTCGCAGGCGATGGAGAGGAAATACCCCATGCCCATCACGGGTAAGCACCGTCGTGCCACGTCCGCGTCCCTGACCCGCGGTTTCATCGCCGTCAGCGCGGGCGGAGCCGTTCTCGCGCTCCCCCTGATCACGGCCGGATCGGCTTCCGCCGCCCCCGCCAAGACCGTCGTCGCCGAAAAGGCAGCGGCCCCGACTTCCGTCGCCGGCAAGGAAATTGCCGTGCGCAAGGCCGCGCCCACCACCTATTCCGTGGTGTCCGGCGATTCGCTTTACAAGATCGCCCAGGGGCATTCCCTCGGCGGTGGCTGGGAGCGGCTGTACAAGGACAACCGCGGTGCCGTCGGCGGCAACCCCGACCTCATTCACCCGGGCCTGAAGCTCACCATCGGTGCCAAGTCCGAGGCCGCCGCCCCGAAGGCCGCCGAGAAGAGCGCATTCAAGGCGGAGACCGCCGAGAAGAACGGCGACACCGCCCCCCGGACCGAGAGCGCCGACCGCGCCGACCGTTCCGAGCGCACCGTCGTCCCGGTCGCCGCCGAGAAGCCCGCCGAGACCAAGACGGCCGTCGCGTACACCGACGACCTCGACGGCTGGATCAAGGAATCCCTGGCGATCATGGCGCAGCAGGGCATCCCCGGCAGCTACGACGGCATCTACCGCAACATCATGCGGGAGTCCTCGGGCAACCCGATGGCGATCAACAACTGGGACATCAACGCCGTCAACGGCACCCCCTCCAAGGGGCTGCTCCAGGTGATCCAGCCCACCTTCGACGCGTACCACGTGCCCGGTACGTCGATGGACCTCTACGACCCGGTCGCCAACATCACGGCCGCGTGCAACTACGCCGCCGCCACGTACGGCTCGATGGACAACGTCTTCGGCGCGTACTGATCCAGACCGGCCCCGCCCTCGGGGCGGGATCGTGAGCAGGGGTGGAAAGAAGCGGAAGCGCTCCTTTCCACCCCTTTCGCATGCCGTACCGCTCTTGTCGCGGAAAAGCCGTACAACCCTTGTGGCACAAGCGATGTCGAACAGGGCGTCCGGGAAGACAGCGGGCTCTTCCCGGCACCCCCCGGGCGAAGGCCCACGTCGGCGAGGCGATTGGCGAGTAGGGCGTCCGGACCCGGCCGTCCCGGAATGCGAGGGCACGGCGGGGCGTGGATGCTGGAACGGTCAGCGTCTCTAGGAGGTCAGTCATGGGCATGCTCGACAAGATCAAGGACATGATCAAGGGGCATCCGGACCAGGCCCGCCAGGGAGTCGAGAAGGGCGGCGACTACGTCGACAAGAAGACCGGCGGCAAGTACGGCGGCCAGGTCGACTCGGCTCAGCAGAAGATGAACGACCAGTTCGGTGACCACCGCCCGCCCGACGAGGGCCGGTAGGCGCTTGCACGGACCGTGCGGGAGCGGTGGACGCCACAGTCGTGGTGTCCACCGCTCCCGCGTGTCCCGGCCCCCCAGGCCGC
The DNA here is from genome assembly GCF_045206345.1 of Streptomyces sp. NBC_00209. Lineage (NCBI taxonomy): Bacteria > Bacillati > Actinomycetota > Actinomycetes > Kitasatosporales > Streptomycetaceae > Streptomyces > Streptomyces sp. NBC_00209. The sequence goes on from NZ_CP108121.1 coordinate 6,391,234, forward strand.
GCGGGCCGGGACGCCTCCGACGTGCCGCACCGGCCGCCCGGGAGCATCCTGGCTGTGTGACCTGGCACGGCGCGGCCGGGCGGCTGCCGTTCGGTCCGAACGACGGCCCGCCCCGAGGACCGGAGGACAGCCGGGCGCCGGACGACCTGTCCCTGGTGCTCGCCCAGTCCGTCGTGAACGCGATCGAGGCGGTCGACGGGCGGGCCGGCGGGATCTACCTCCCCTCGCGCACCCCCGGCCTGCTCCGGCTCGCCGTCCTCGCCGGATTCCCCGGCCCCCTGCTCCGCCCCTGGTGGCGGATGCACGTGAACCGGCCGTTCCCGGTCGCCGAGGCGTTCCGCACCGGCAGCCCGGTGTATCTCACCGATGCCGAGGACGCCATGCGGCGCTTCCCGCAGCTGATGGCCGGACTGCCGTTCCCCTTCGGCTCCCTGTACGTGCCGGTGCTGCGCCACCGCGAACCGGTCGGCGTCCTCGTCGTCCTGCGCGGTGCGACGGGCGACGAGCCGGTCCCCGCCGCCGACCGGGACCGGCTCCAGCGCATCGCCGACGGCCTGGGCGCCGAACTGGCCGGCCTCGCGGACGTCGGCACCCGGCCCGAGTGGGAGGGCGAGCCGCTCCCCGTACAGCTGCCCGCCAGGACCTCGCCGCCCGTGCGCATCGGCCGCTTCGACTGGAACCTCGCCACCGGCGCCGTGGAGGCGGACGCGGATCTCGACACGATCCTCGGCACCGGCACCGACGGCTTCCCCGGCACCATCGGGGCCCTGGCGGCCAGACTGGCGCCGGAGGACGTCTACGGCCTCTGGGCGCTGGCCCGGCAGGCGGCGGACTCCCACGGCCCCGTCGTCCGCCGGATGCGGCTGCGCGGCCCGGACGGCCGCTCCCACCTGCTGGAGGTCTCCGGACGCCGGGACGACGGCGCCGGCCGCGGCGGGCACCTGACCGGCTTCCTGGTGGACCTGGGCATCGGCCCCGTCGTCGCCGAGGCCGCCGACCGGCTGCCCCGCGGCATCTTCTCGCTCGACCGCTTCGGCCGGATCACCTACGTCAACCCGCTCGCCGAGGACATGCTCGGCCGGCCCCGGGCCGCCCTGGTCGGCCGGGTGTTCTGGGAGGCGCTGCCCTGGTTCGCGAACCCGGCGTACGAGGACCACTACCGGGCGGCGATGCTCTCCGACGCCCCGGTCCACTTCCTCGCCCGCCGCGACCCGCCCCCCTGGGTCTCGGTCTCCCTGTACCCGGGGCACGACGGCCTGACCGCGGTCCTCACGCCCACCGACACGCCCGCCTACACCCCGGACTCCGTCGTCTCGCCCGGACTGGGGCTCGGCTCACCGGCCGACCGGTCCGCCGCCCTCTACCGGCCGGTCGCCCTCGCCATCGCGCTCACCGAGGCCGTCACCGCCCGGCAGGTCTCCCGCGTGGTCACCGAGGAACTGCTCCCCGCCTTCGGCGGCCGGCAACTGGCGATCTACCTGCTCAAGGAGGGCCACCTCTACCTGGAGTGGGAGACCGGCTTCCCGCACGGCTTCCTGGACCGGTTCGACGCGGTCGGCCTGGACGCCCGTATCCCCGGCGTGGAAACGCTCACCACCGGGCGCCCCATCTTCTTCGAGTCGATGCAACGCCTGGCCGCCGCCTATCCGGGCATCCCCATGGACGCCGACGTCGGCGCCCGCGCCTTCCTCCCGCTCATCGCCTCGGGGCGGCTCGTCGGCTCCTGCATCCTCGGCTTCGACCAGCCGCGCGGCTTCAGCCCGGAGGAGCGTACGGTCCTGACCGCCCTGGCCGGGCTCATCGCCCAGGCCCTCCAGCGGGCCCAGCGCTACGACACCGAGGCGGCCCTCGCCCGCGGCCTCCAGGACGCCCTGCTGCCGCACCGGCTGCCCGCCGTCCGCGGCATCGACACCCAGGGCCGCTACCTCGCCGGCACCCAGGGCATGGACGTCGGCGGCGACTGGTACGACGTGATCGAGACGCACGGCCGCCTCGCCCTCGTCATCGGGGACGTGCAGGGGCACGGCGTGTCCGCCGCCGCGACCATGGGCCAGGTCCGCAGCGCGGTACGGGCCTTCGCGCTCAGCGGCCACGACCCCCAGGAGGTCATGAGCGGCACCAACCGCCTGCTCATCGACCTGGACACCGGCCAGTTCGCGAGCTGCTGCTACATCGTCACGGACCCGGCCACCGGCCGGACGCACGCCGTGCGCGCCGGGCACCCCCAGCCCGTCCTGCGCCGGCCCGACGGCACCACCGAGGTCATGGACCTCCCGGGCGGCATCGTCCTGGGCATCGACCCCGAGGCCGGCTACCCCGTCACCGAACTGCACCTCGACCCGGGCGCCACGCTCGCCCTGTACACCGACGGCCTGGTCGAGCAGGCGGGCATCGACATCGACGTCGGGGTCGAGCGGCTGCGCTCCACCCTCGCCGGCGTGGGCACCGCCCCGCTCGCCGACACGGCCGACCACGTCATCCGCCGGGCCCGCCAGGCCGCGGACCGGCCCGACGACATCGCCCTGCTCCTCGCGGCCCGGTGGACCGGGGACGACGCCTGACCGGGGGCAGCCCACCCAGGTCCGCCGCGCGCGCCGTCAGGTGGGGCCGGTGACCGGCTCCGGGCCTGCGGACGTCTCCTCCGGGGCCCCGGCGGCGGCCGGTACGGGCTCGGGCTTCCCGGGCAGCAGCAGACCCGCGGCGAAGACCACCACGGCCGCGGCGACCGGCCACCAGAAGGCGTCGGAGAAGGATTCGGCGGTGGGGGCGGCGTGGGAGCCGCCGCCCTGGAGGATCAGGGCGACGACGGCGATACCGAGCGAGGCGCCGATCTGGTTGAGGATGAAGACCGCGCCCGTGGCACCGGCGACCGACTCGCCCGGCACCGTCTTGTAGACCGAGCCCATCGTGGGCGCGCCCACCAGTCCCATGCCGAAGCCGGCGGCGAACTGCGCGGCGGTCAGGGCGGCCTGGGACGTACCCGGGCCCGAACCGGTGAAGACCAGGGCGCCGACGCCGATCAGCAGCGCACCGGCCGGGACCAGCCTCCGCGCGCCCACCTTGTCCGCGAGGCTGCCCGCGACCGGCATCCCGATCAGGGTGCCGAGGCCCAGCGGGGCGAGCAGCAGCCCGGACTCCAGCACGGTGTGGCCGCGCACCTGCTGGTAGTACAGCGGCAGCAGGAACAGCAGCGAGAACAGACCACCGCCGAGCAGGAACATCGTGGTCACGCTCGCGCCGAAGCCCCTGCCGCCGAACAGCCGGAGGTCCAGCAGCGGCGTCACCGAGGTGCGCAGCGCGTGCACGGCGTACGCGGCGAAGAGGGCGACGCCCACCGCGAGCCCGACGAGCACCTTCGTACTGCCGAAGCCGTCGCCGCCCGCCCGGGACAGCGCGAACACGATCGCGGCGAACCCGGGGGAGAGCAGCGCCACGCCCAGCGCGTCGAACGGCACGGGGTCGCCGCTCGGCGGCGGATCCGCCGGCAGCACCCGGACGGCCAGCACGATCGCGGCCAGCGCGAAGGGGATGTTGACCAGGAACATCCACTGCCAGGAGAAGTGGTCCAGCAGCAGCCCGCCGACCACGGGACCGACCACCGGGCCCAGCGTGATCGGCACGGAGACCAGGCCCATGACCCGGCCGATCCGGGCGGGCCCGGCGGCGCCCGCCACCACGGTCATCATGATCGGATCGACCATGCCGCCGCCGAAGCCCTGGACGACGCGGAAGGCGATCAGGCTCTCCGCGTTCCGGGCGAAGGCGCAGAGCGTCGAGCCGATCAGGAACACCGAGAGCCCGAGCAGCCACATCCGCTTGGCGCCGAACCGCGCCACGGCCCAGTCGGCCAGCGGAATCGCCAGGGCGACCGCGAGCAGATAGCCGGTGGTGACCCACTCGATGGTGGCCAGTGTCGCGTGGAACTCGCCGCCCAGCGTGCTGATCCCGACGTTGACGATCGTCGCGTCCAGATACGACATCATCCCGCCGAGCACCATGACGCCGACCAGCGTCAGCAGTGCGGCATCGAGCCGGGCGGGCCCGCTCCCCACCGGCTTTGTTACAGGCACGGCAACTCCTTTGAACTAGCTCAGTCAGAAAATTTAACTGGGTAGTTAAATCAGGTGGCTGGCACCGTAGCATGGGCGTATGAGCGTGGGCGAGAAGGAAGAGATGGGCGGGCGCCCGGCGGACCGCGGGCGCCTCGACAAGCGCCGGGCGATCGTGGAGGCGGCCCTGCGGGTCTTCGCGCAGGTCGGATACGCACAGGCGAGCCTGGACGTGATCGCCGCCGAGGCCGGGGTCTCCAAGCCGACGATCTACAACCACCTGGGCTCGAAGGAGAGGCTTTTCCGTTACGTCCTGACGGAGACGGCGGCCCGCTCCCACGCCAAGACCCTGGACGTCCTCACCGGCTTCCCCACCGACCCGGGCCGGCTGCGCCCCGCGCTCGAGGACCTGGCCGCCAAGCTGGTCGACTGCTACTGCGACGAGCAGTCCGAGGCCGTACGCCGGCTGCTGTACGCGGAGGCCGTGCGCTTCCCGGACCTCTTCGACGCGGTACGGGCCAGCGGGCCCGACCAGTTCACGGAGGCGCTCGCGGGCCGCCTCGCCCGGCTGGCCAACGCCGGGCACCTGCGGATCGGGGACCCGGTCAGGGCGGCCAACCAGTTCATCGCGCTGGTCTACGACGAACTGCCGGGGATGAGCGCGCTGGGCACCCGCCCGCTGGACCCGGCGGAGGTCGCCGAGGTCGTCACCGCGGGCGTCGACACCTTTTTGCGCGCTTTCGGCACCGAGAAAGCCCCCGACGCGCCGGGTGCGGCGGGGTCGGGGGCTTCCGGCGGGGTCAGCGGCTGAGCGGCCCCCGCGCCGGAGCGGCGGACAGCGAAACCGCCAGCTCCTCGACGGCCGGCAGATGGTCGTTCAGGAAGAAGTGCCCGCCCGTCAGGATCCGCATCGCGAACGGGCCCGTGGTCGTCTCGCGCCACGGCCCCACGTCCTCCGGCGTCACCTCCGGGTCCCCGTCCCCGGTGAGGGCGACGACCGGGCACGACAGGAGACCGCCGCCCGGCACGTACCCCGCGACGGCCGCGTAGTCGGCGCGCAACGCCGGCAGGATCACGTCGAGGAGTTCCGGACTGGCCAGCACGGCCGGGTCCGTGCCGCCGAGCTCGCGGACCCGGGCGAGCAGCGCCTCGTCCGTCTCCGGCCATCCGGCCCCCAGGCGCGAGGGCGCCCGCCGGCCGGACACGATCAGCGCCGCCGCCCCCTGGCCCGGTACGCCGGACAGCCGCAGCGCCACCTCGTGGGCGAGCGAGGCGCCCATGCTGTGCCCGAGGAGGACACGCGGCCCGGCCGGGGCCGGGCCGGCCGCCAGGGCCTCGGCGATCAGGTCGGCGAGCCGGTGCAGATCGTCGAGGGGCTCCTCGCGGTAGCGGTCCTGGCGGCCCGGATACTGCACGGCACGCACGTCCAGCGCGTGCCGCACGGCGTCGGACAGCGGGCGCCAGAACCCCGCCGCGCCGCCCGCGTGCGGGAAGCACACCAACTCGGCGCGGGCGTTTGTGGGGTGGTAGCGGCGCAGCCAGGTTTCCGGACGCGCGCCCGCTCCCCGGCCGGCCTCTTCGGTCTCTTGCTTGTGCATGGATCGCCTTCGGTTCCTACATCTGGTGTGCGGGGCGTCCACCAGTGAACGGTGGACACGTTCCGGATCAGCGTCGCCGGGCGCCCGGCGTGGGCACCAAACGGACCGCTGTGTTCAGGACATGGTCGATCGCGTCGCGCGAGGGGTGCTCCGTGAGGTTGGTGAGCAGCCGGGCCAGGGTGTTGAGCAGGGCCGGCGAGCCCATCACGTACCGGTTCAGCACCGGCTGGAAGCCCGACCGGCTGAAGACCAGATCGGCCGCCGTGTTGCCGAGCCGGTAGTAGCGGCCCCAGCGCCGGTTCATCTCGGCCGGGTAGTGGCGCAGTGCCCGCTCCCGCCTCGGCCCCGGCGGCAGTGCCAGCGCGAGCGCCGTCGTCTCGGCGGCGACCTCGCCCGCCTCCATCGCCTGCCCGATGCCCTCACCGTTCCACGGGCTCACCATGCCCCCGGAGTCCCCGACGAGCAGGAGCCCCCGGGTGTACAGCGGGTGGCGGTTGAAGCCCAGCGGCAGGGCGGCGCTGCGCACGGGTCCCTCGGCGTTCTCCTCCCGCAGCCCCCACTCCTCGGGCGTACGGGCGAGCCACCGGTCCAGCGTGGCCCGCAGGTCCGCGCTGCCGTGCCGGCGGTGGGGGAGCGCGCCCAGACCGACGTTGACCCGGCCGTCGCCCATCGGGAAGATCCAGCCGTACCCCGGCAGATAGGCGTCGCTCTTCGGGAAGCGCAGGTCGGCCCACAGCTCCAGGAAGTCCTCCCGCGAGCGCTCCGGGCTGCGGTAGTAGCGCCGGGCGGCCGTGGCGATCTGCCGCTTGGCGTCCCGCTCCAGGCCCATGGCCAGCGCGATCCGGGCCGAGGCGCCGTCGGCGGCGATCACGATGGGAGCCCGGTGCACCACCGTGCCCGCGCCGGACACCGCCGACACCCCGGTGATCCGCCCGGCCCGGTCGGTCACCGGTTCCTTCACCTTCACCCCGGTACGCAGCCGGGCCCCGGCCGCGACGGCGTGCCGGGCCAGGATGTCGTCGAAGTCGTGCCGGCTGCGGGTGAGCCCGAAGTCCGGGAAGCCGCCCAACGCCGGCCAGTCGATCTCCACCTGCCGGGGACCGGCCACCCAGCGCATCCCCCGCGACCGGGTCCAGCCCGGGGCCTGGATGTCGACGCCCATGCGGATCAGCTGGTGCACCGCGCGCGGGGTCAGCCCGTCCCCGCACACCTTCTCGCGGGGGAAGCGGGACTTCTCCAGGAGCAGCACATCGACCCCGGCCCGCGCGAGGTGGTAGGCGGCGGACGAACCGGCCGGGCCCGCGCCGACCACGATGACCTGCGCCTCCTCGGCCGCGCCGTGAGCGGTCTCCTCGTCCGACGGCGACTGCTCTCGCGTCTCCCGCATGGGGCTCCTCTGCTCGCTCGGCACCGCCGCCGGGACGACGGCCCTGTACACCGACATCCTGCCGGTTTCCGGAGCCCCCGGGGCGGGTGATCGAAAAAGGGGTGCCCGGACCCGCGCCGTTCACACCCGGAGCGCCCCGCCGCTCAGCCAGGCGGCCTGCGCCCCGCATCGGCGAGCAGCCGCTCGATGCGGTCGAAGCGCTCGTGCAGCAGCCGCTCCGTCTCGTCCCGCACCTGGCGCGCGGCGTGCCCGGCCTCGGCGGCGAGCCGGTGACGGCGCCGCTGCTCGTGCCCGACGAACCAGGTCGCGAGCGCGGCCGTGACCATCCCGTACGTCGTGATGCCGACGCCCATCACGACGGCGGCCACGACCCGCCCCCACGGCGTCACCGGGAAGAGATCCCCGTAACCGACGGTCGTCGCGGTCTCCACCGACCACCACAGCGCCCGCGGATAGGACGTGATCGTGGCGTCCGGCGCGTGCCGCTCGGCCAGGAGCACCAGCCAGGAGCCGGCCAGCATCGTCACGGCGAGCAGCACCGTCGCCCAGCCCGCCGCCTTCAGATGCAGCGAGCGGTTCTCCCGGCCGAGCAGCAGCTCGACCGCCTTGGTCAGGAATACAGGCACCATTTCCGGATCATCGGACGACCGCACCGCTCCCGGCGCCCGGGCACGCGCCCGTCGCCCGCGCGTCACCCGATCGCGCCCGGCCCGGCCCGCCGGGGAACGCGGACCGGTCCCGCACACCGATCGCCCTGCGACGATCCGTGTTAAACCTGGATATGTGGGTGGCACAGGTCGATTCCGGGCGATATTTCACCGCTCCGCCCGGCGTCCGCAGCGACACGAGGGCGGCCGCCCGGGCGGCGACGCACCCGCGCCCTCGAAGCCGCCCCGCGGGCGGACCTCCCGAGGACGCGGACCGATCTCGATGTTCAGCGTCCGCACCGTCGCCGGACAGTTCTTCGTCCTCATGCTCGGTATCGTCATCCTGCTCGACGCCGCCGCCGTCGTCGCCCTCGTCGTACAGGGCCGCCGCGACAGCATGAACGCGGCACGCACCCAGTCCTTGAGCGTCGCGCAGACCTTCGCCCACGCCCCGGGCGTGGCGGCGGCCCTCGACAGCAAGGACCCCACGTCCGTCCTCCAGCCGCGCGCCGAGGAGATCCGGCAGAGCACCGGCGTCGAGAACGTGGTCGTGGCCGGCACCGACGGCATCCGCTACACCCACCGCGACCTCGCCCTCATCGGCAAGAGGATCAGCGGCCCCTACAAGGAAGCGGTCGAAGGGGAAGCGGTCACCCGCACGGTAACGGGAAGCCGGGGCAGAGCGGTTACCTCGCTGGTGCCCGTCGAGCGCCGGGACGGCTCCGTGGCCGGGCTGGTGGCGGTCGGCATCAAGGTCGAGGCCGTCAACCGGCTCGCGTACCCGAGCGTCCCGCTGACCATCGGCGCCGGGGTCACCGCCCTCGCCCTCACCGCGGCCGGCGCCGCCCTGGTCGGCCGCCGGCTCAGCCGCCAGACGCGCGGGCTCGGCCCGGCCGAGATGACCCGGATGTACGAACACCACGACGCCGTCCTGCACGCCGTGCGCGAGGGCGTCCTCATCATCGGCGCCGACCACCGGCTGCTGCTCGCCAACGACGAGGCCCGGCGGCTGCTCGACCTCCCGGCGGACGCCGAGGGCCGCGCGGTGACCGACCTCGGGCTCGCGTCCGGCACCGCGGAGCTGCTGGCCTCCGGGCAGGTCGCCACGGACGAGCTGCGGCCCGCCGGGGACCGGCTGCTCGCCGTCAACCTCCGCCCCACCGAGGAGCGCGGCGGCCAGCCCGGCATGGTCGCCACCCTCCGCGACACCACCGAACTGCGGGCCCTCACCGGCCGCGCGGAGACCGTACGTGAACGGCTGACGCTCCTCTACCGGGCGGGCGCCCTGATCGGGACCACCCTCGACGTCACCACCACCGCCCAGGAACTCGCCGACGTCGCCGTCCCCGGATTCGCCGACTGCGTCACGGTCGACCTGGCCGACGCCGTCCTGCGCGGCGGGGAGCCGCGACCGCCCACCGGCGACACCCTGGACCTCCGCCGCACCGCCGTCCGCACCACCGCCGAGGACCAGCCGCTCTTCACGGCCGGCCGCGTCATCGGCTACCGGCCGACCACCGCCGAGGGCCTGGGTACCGGCGTCGGGCACACCTGGATCATCTCCGACCTGGCAGCCTCCCGGCAGTGGCGGGAGACCGAGCCGGAACAGGCCGGCCGCGTCCTGGAGCACGGCTACCACTCCCTGCTCTCGGTCCCGCTGCGGGCCCGCGGAGTCATCCTGGGCATCGCCAACTTCTGGCGCGCGCAGAACGAGCACCCCTTCGACCTGGACGACCTCTCCTTCGCCGAGGAACTGGTGGCCCGCGCCGCGGTCAGCGTCGACAACGCCCGCCGCTACACCCGCGAGCACGAGATGGCCGTCACCCTTCAGCGCAGCCTCCTCCCGCGCGGCCTGCCCGAGCAGAACGCCCTGGACGTCGCCTACCGCTACCTGCCGGCGCAGGCGGGCGTGGGCGGCGACTGGTTCGACGTCATTCCGCTCTCCGGCGCCCGGGTCGCCCTCGTCGTCGGCGACGTCGTCGGGCACGGACTGCACGCGGCGGCCACCATGGGCCGGCTGCGCACCACGGTCCTCAACTTCTCCACGCTCGACCTGGCGCCCGACGAACTCCTCAGCCACCTGGACGAACTGGTGGTCAGGATGGACCAGGACGAGGAGTCGGGCGGCGGCGCGATCACCGGTGCCACCTGCCTGTACGCGATCTACGACGCCGTGTCCGGCCGCTGCACGATCGCCAGGGCCGGCCACCCCGGGCCCGCCCTCGTGCTGCCCGACGGCACGGTCAGCTTCCCGGAGATCCCGGCCGGACTGCCCCTCGGGATCGGCGGCATGCCCTTCGAGATGACCGAGCTGGACGTCCCCGAGGGCAGCCGCCTCGTCCTGTACACGGACGGTCTGGTCGAGCGCCGCGACCGGGACATCGACGACGGCATGGAACTGCTGCGCCGCTCGCTCGCCGACCGCGACCGCACCCCCGAGGAGACCTGCGACGACGTGCTGGAGGCCATGCTGCCCAGCCGCGCCAGCGACGACGTGGCCCTGCTGGTCGCCCGGACCCGCACCCTGGACCCGTCCCGGCGCGTCCAGTGGGACGTGCCCCCGGACCCCGCCGCGGTCGCCGGAATCCGTAAACAGGCCATGCGCTGGCTCTCCGACCGGGGCCTGGACGAGGAGGGCTTCGTCACCGAGCTCATCCTGAGCGAACTCGTCACCAACGCCATCCGCTACGGCTCCGAGCCCATCACGGTCCGGCTGCTCTACGACCGGGCCCTGACCTGCGAGGTGTCGGACTGCAGCAGCACCTCCCCGCACCTGCGCTACGCCACCACGACGGACGAGGGCGGCCGGGGCCTCTTCCTCGTCGCCCAGTTCGCGGAGCGCTGGGGGGCCAGGTACACCGACCGGGGCAAGGTCATCTGGTCCGAGCAGACGCTCGGCGGCCCGCCGCCGTCCGGTCTGCTGTAGACGAAGGACCGGACGACGGACGCGGGGCCCGGCAGACTGCCGGGCCCCGCGCCGGTTCACCTCAGGTGCCGGATGTCCTGCGTGTCCCCGTCAGGGGTAGGACACCACCTGCGACGGCACGGTCGAGGTCCCGGAGGTCGGCGAACCCGTGTCGTTGATGACGTGGTTGTACTGGCCCTGGCCGCCGAGCGAGACGACGATCAGGTCGTGGAACTTCACGCCGGCCTTCACCGGGGCCTCGAAGCCGTGGTCCTGGCGGATGCTCGGGTCGACGTTGAAGTAGCAGTAGCTTCCCAGTCCCCAGCCCTCGTGGGTGTTGACCGAGTCGTCCACCTTGTAGGCGGCGTAGCCCTTGATGGTGCCGTTCTGCACAGCCGCCTGGTTGGGGGCGTCGTACGCCTTCTCGTTCTGGAAGAAGATCGTCTTGCCGTTCTCGCCGGACCAGCGGACGTCGTACTTGTTGAAGTGCTCCACGAAGAGTCCGGTGGCCAGGACGTTGTCGCCGTTGACCTGGAGGCCGTAGTCGGAGCGGTTGGTCTCCCAGCCGATGCCCTCGCCGTGGTCGGCGCGCCACAGCCAGGTGTGGTCGATGATCGTGTCGTTGCTGTTGATCACCATGCCCGTGGTCGCCTTGCCGGCGCCCGCGCCGCCGACCCGGACGAACACGTCCTGGACGCTGGTCGGGTTGGCGGAGTGGTTCGCGGAGGCGCCGTCGGGGCCGACCTGCACGAGGACCTGGGAGTTCTGCGGACCGGCGTCGACCAGGAGGCCGGCCAGCTTCACGCCGTCCACGTCACCGACCTTGAGGGCGGTGACCCCGTTGTCCGGGATGATCGTCGCCAGACCGAGGCCCAGCACGACCGTGTTGGCGCGGTCGATGTTGATCGTCTGGTTCACGTGGTAGATGCCGGGCGTGAACAGCAGGTGCAGGCCCTGCTGGACGGCCGCGTTGATGGTGGCGGCGGTGGCCCCCGGCTTGACGACGTAGAACTGGCTCAGCGGGATGGACTCGCCCTGCGGGGTCCCGTTCCAGGAGACGCCGCGCGCGTTGGTGCGCTTGGCCGGGACGAAGACCTTGTAGTCGTTGCCGTCCAGGTAGAGGAACGGCTTCTCGCGGGAGACCGGGGTGTTCTGGAGGGTGGTGTAGGGCGGCTCGGGGAAGCTCTGGGCGGGCGCGCCCTCGACGCCGGAGAACGTCATGTTCCAGACGCCGTTGCCCCAGCTGCCGATGGAACTGTCGCGGGTGTACCACTGCTGCTGCGAGTACGGGCCGACCTGGCCGTCGATCTTGCTGTCGGCGATGTACCCGCCGCTCGCCCAGCCGTAGCCGTTCGGGGCGAGGTTGAGGCCGCCCTTGACGTGCATCCGGCGGAACGGCGCGGCCTGGGAGACGGCCCAGCGGTCGGTGCCGTTGACCGGGTTCAGTGCCAGGTTCTCCGCCGAACGCCAGAAGTTCTGCGTGGCGTTGCCGTTGAACCAGCCCGCGTCCACGGTGACGTCACCGTTGAACGTGGTGTCGTCGGGCTTGAGGCCGAGACCGGCGATCGACGTGTAGAAGCCGATCTGCGCGTTGATGTTGTTGTACGTGCCCGGCTTGAACATCAGCGCGTAGCGGCCGTTGCCGAACTGCGCCGACTCCTGCTGGTGGAAGATCTCGTCCACCTTGGCCTGGATGTTGGGCGTCGACGGGTCGAAGACCAGGACGTTCGGGCCGAGGTCACCGCCGCCCGGGATCTGCGGCCCGCCGTCGCCGCCGGTGGTGCCGAACACCTGGAACTCCCACAGCGAGTAGCCGTACCCGGTGGCGCGGGCGGTGCCGGTGAGTCGCACGTAGCGGGCGGTGCCCGAGACGTTCAGCGTCTCGTTGCCGCCGGGGCCCGTGGTGGTCGAGTAGGCGGTGCTCCACGTGTTGTTGTCCGTGGAGAACTCGATCTTGTAGCTCTTGGCGTAGGCGGCCTCCCACTTCAGCGCGATCTGGCTGACCGAGGCGGAGGTGCCCAGGTCGACCTTGATCCACTGCGGGTCGGAGAACGCGCTCGACCAGCGGGTGCCGTTGTCGCCGTCGACGGCGGCGGTGGCGGGGGTGCCGCCGCTCTCCTGGCTGGAGGTGGTTACCGTCTTGCCCTGCGAGAGCAGGGAAGGGGCCGCGCTGACCGAGGCGGAGGGCACGAAGGCGAGGAGCGAGACGACGAGACCGGCGACGGCGGCCAGTACGCCGGTGCGTCTTCTTCCGGTCGAACGTGCGGGTCTGCGGAGCGAGGGGGGTCCATACATGGGGGCTTGTCTCCTGAGTCGCGGAACGGGTGCACGACACGAAGCCGGAGAGCGCTCTCTCCGGCGATGGGGATACTTCACCCCCGGCTCACGACACGTCAATAGGTGTGCACCGACGGCTTGTTCGGGTGGCCTTGAGGACAACAGTTGACGACGGAAAGCTCACGAGTGTCCGCGTTGCGGCCATCTTGACAGCGCCCGATGCAGGGGAACTGACGCAGCGTCGGTTCAGTTGATGGCGAGGTGCGTACGAGGAGTGAATGAGACGGCGCCGATCGTTGCCACCGCAACCACCGGGCGCGTACCGAGGGCGCCCCGGCCCCCGCACCGCGAACGCCCGCGCCTGTTACCGGACATGTTGTTCCCGCCCCGGGGACAGCGGGCCCGGCCCCTCGCTATCCTCCGGGACATGAGCCGTGAGCGAGGCGCGAGAAGCACCGCTGACCAGGCACGACGAGGCCCCGAGTGACCGAGGCGACGGGCCCCGCGCCCGCGGACGCCCGGAGTGTCCAGGCATGGCGGGCATTCGGCGCCCGGCTGCGTCTGCGGCGCAGGCGGGCCGGTCTCACCCAGGCCCAGGTGGGCGCCCGGGTCGGCTACGACCACACCGCCATCAGCAAACTCGAACACGGCAGCCGCCGCACCCCGCTCCCACTGGCCCGCCGCCTGGACCAGCTGCTGGGGGCCGACGGGGACCTCGTCGTCGCCTGCGAGGAGGCCGAGGAGAGGGAGCGTGCGGAGGCGGTGCCCGCAGCGCCCGGACCGCTGCCCGACCCGGTCCGGCAGGGTCCCCTGCCCGGCGAGCCCGCCGGCGGCGCACTCCCGGCGATGCTCCCGCCGGGGACCGTCCTGCCCGGGCGGCTGCCGGCGTACGGCCTGGTCTGCCCGCTGCACGGGCCCGACGGCTGCACGGTCCCCGCCCTCGCCGACGTCGTCGCCCTGCACGCGCGGTTCTGCGCCCTGGCGCCCGAGACCGCGGGCCGCCCCGCCCTGGACACCGACACGGTGCACGCCCTGACCGCGCTGCTCGCCGTCTGCCTGCGCGCCGACGAGGAGCGCGCCTGGCCCGGAGCGACCGCCGTGGTCGAGCGCACCCTGCACGCGATGCTCCGCTGGATGGCGCTCCCGGCCGCCCCGTACCAACGCCAACTCGCCCCGCTGGCAGCCGAGTACGCGCAGTCGGCCGGCTGCCTCAGGCTCCTCTGGGGGCGCAACGGCACCGCGATGGCCTGGCTCGACCGGTCCCTGGTGTGGGCGGCCATGTCCGGTCATGTCGGCGTGCGGGTCGCGGCGCTCAGCGACATGAGCACCCTGGCCCGGCTTGAGGGCGACGGCCCCTCCGCCCTCGCGTACGGCGCAGCCATCCGCCCGGCCGCGGCGGGCCGGCACTGGGCGGGGGCGATGAGCGACCTGTACCAGGCGCGCGGCCACGCGGTGCGCGGCGACGCCGGCCGCACCCTGCACCACATCGCCCGGGCCTGGGCGCAGATGGACCTGGCCGACGAGCGGGACGAGGCGGAGGCGCCCTGGCTCTCCGTCGCCTCCGTGCGCCTGCGGGTGGAGTCCGGCGCGGCGGGCGCGCTGCGCGACCTCGCCGTCGCGACGGGGGAGCGCCGTTACGCGTTGCGCGCCCTGGACGCGGCCGGCAGCGCGATCCGGCTGCTGCCACCGGGCCTGCACTCGGCCCGCAAGCTGTTCCTGGCCCGCACGGCGGACGCGTACGTCTGCGCGGGCGAACCGGCCGCCGCGTCGACGGTGGCCGGCTCGGTCCTGGACAGCACCGAGGTACACCCCGCGACCCTGCTCGGCCAGGAGTTGCGCGGCCTCCACGGACGACTGGCCGGCTGCGCCGACGGGAGTACGGAGACCGAGGAGTTCGTCCGGAGGCTGGCCGCCGTCGTCCACTGAGGGCGGACAACGCCAGGGGGCGGGGCGTGTGAACCACGCCCCGCCCCCGTACACGCGCCTGGTGGGATCAGCTCACATCGAGGGCCACATCGTCCACGACGAAGCTGGTCTGCAGATAGGCGTCCTCCTTACTGGTGAAGCCCAGCGTCACGGTCTGCCCGGCCGCCGACGCCACGTCGAAGGTCTTCAGCACATAGCTGTTGGTGGCGTCGAGGTTCGAGTACGTCGCCAGGGTCCGCGACCCCAGCTTCACGGTGAACGTGTCGTACGCGTTCCCGTCGGGCGTCTCGGCGGTGTCGGTCCGCAGATAGAACGACAGCCGGTACGTCGAGCAGCCGGCCGGAACGGTCAGCGACTGGGTGGCGGTGTCGCTGTGGGTGCTGCCCCAGCCGCCGAACCACGCCTGGTACGAGCCGCTGTGCGCGGGCTTCTCGGAGGTCCGGTTGTTGATGACGCCGCTCGTCTGCGTCCAGGGCGAAGTCCCGTTCTCGAAACCGCCGTTGCTCACGGCCTGCCGGGGCGGGCAGTTGCCGCCGCCACCGACCACCAGCGAGTACGTGGTGGTGTGGGTGGCCGTGCCGGTGCCGGTCACGGTGAGCGTGTACGTACCCGCCGCGGCCTGGGCACTCGCGGAGACCGTCATCGTGGCCGACGACCCGGACTGCACGGAGGTGGGCGAGAAGGAGACGGTGACGCCGGCCGGCGCACCGGACGCCGTCAGCCGCACGCTCTGCGCGGAGCCGCTGGTGGTGGCCGTGGACACGGTCGCGGTGACCGAGGAGCCCGGTTGGACGCTGCCCGAGACCGGGTTCGCCGAGACGGAGAAGTCGTCGGCGGGCGCGGTGGAGCCGACCGCCGTCTTCCACAGCGTGTACGCGACCCCGTCGGCGCTGCGGTCGAGTGCGGTGGCGTTGATGTTGGCGGTGGTGTCGCACGACTGGTGGTAGCAGGGGTCGTACGAACGGCCCGCCGTGCCGCCCCACTTGGCCGCCTGCGCCGAGGTCTTGGTATCACTGGCACCGGTG
The DNA here is from genome assembly GCF_045206345.1 of Streptomyces sp. NBC_00209. NCBI lineage: Bacteria > Bacillati > Actinomycetota > Actinomycetes > Kitasatosporales > Streptomycetaceae > Streptomyces > Streptomyces sp. NBC_00209. Next base: position 6,407,048 of record NZ_CP108121.1, read on the forward strand.
GCGTAGCCGGAGGTGGCGATCCCGCCCTGCTGGAAGGAGTAGTCGTCGGAGCGCCCCTGGCCCTCGACGTTCTCCTCCGGGGCGAGCCCGAGGGAGGCCCAGTACTCCTTCATCGGGGCCGAGGCCGCCGAGTTGAGGTTGTTGATGAAGTAGCCGCCGTTGACCGAGGCGACCATGTCGAAGTTGTAGTACGCGGTGATGGCGCTCCGCTGCGCCGAACTCAACTGGCTGACGTAGTACTGGGAGCCCTGGAGCCCCTGCTCCTCGCCGTTCCACCAGGCGAACCGGACGTGCTTGGTCATGGTGGGGTTCTGCTGGGCGAGGGCGAGCGCGTTCTCCAGCAGGGTCGCCGAGCCGGAGCCGTTGTCGTTGATGCCGGGCCCGGCGGAGACGCTGTCCAGGTGGGCGCCGAACATCACGGTGCGGTCGGCGGGGTCGCCCGGCCAGTCCGCGACGAGGTTCTTGCCGGTGTAGGTGCAGGTGGCGCAGGTCTGCTCGGTGACGGTGTAGCCGGCCGCCTGGAGCTTGCCCTTCACATAGGCGAGCGAGGCGTTGTACCCGCTGCCGCCGGCCCGCCGGTTGCCGCCGTTCTGCGAGGCGAGGGTGTTGAACTGCGTCAGGTGGGCCTGCACGTCGGCGACGCTGATGTCGGGCGCGGTGCCGCCGGGGTTGCCGCCGCCGTCGTTGACGGTCAGCGTGTACTGGGCGGTGTGCTCCTGGGTGCCCGCGCCCTTCACGGTGAAGGTGTACGCGCCGGGGGTGGCGGCCGACGTGGTCGACACGGTCATCGTGGACGTGGCGCCGGACTGCACCGAGGACGGGCTGAACGAGACGCTCACCCCGCCGGGCAGGCCACTCGCGGACAGGTTCACGGTCTGGGCACCGCCGGACGAGATCGTCGTACGGACGGTGGCCGTCACCGGGCTGCCGGGCTTCACCGAGCCGGAGGCCGGGTCGAGGGACAGCGAGAAGTCGTTGTTGCCGCTCGGCGAGCAGGCCGGGTCACCGCTCTGGGCGGGCACGCTGACCGCGTCCCACGCCGCCTTGGCGCGGTTGTACAGGGTGCAGGTGGTGTCGAGGTTCTTGGCCGCGGTGAGGGTGGCCGTGCGGTAGCGCTTGTACGTCATGCCGCTGGTCTTCAGGAGCATGCCGCCGTAGAACACCTTGCCGGCGCTCTGGATGCCCACACCGGTGACCGAGGAGTTGTTGCAGGTGGGGCTGGAGGGCTTGCCGCCACCGGGGTTCGAGCCCTCGGCGAGCAGATAGAACCAGTGGTTGAGGGGCCCGGCCGCCGCGTGCTCCTCGGTGCTGGGTATGGAGGAGCTGTAGCAGTTCGGGTCACCGATCTGACCGGGGTTGTACATGATCCGGATCGGCCCGTCGCCGACGAGGTTGATCTTCTCGCCGACGGTGTAGTCCGGATCGTCGTACGGGGCCGGCTCATTGGTGTACGCCTCGGTCAGCGCGCCCATGATGTCGCCGGTGGCCTCGCCGAGCCCGGACTCGTTGTTGGCGCCGCCCGGGGTGTACTGGTCGATGCCGTGGCCGAACTCGTGGCCCACCACGTCCATGGCGCCGATCCACTGGTTGGCCTGGTTGTGGCCGATCGAGACCGTGGAGCCGTCCCAGTAGGCGTTGACGTCGTTGAGGCCGACCTTCACCGGCCAGCTGCGGCCGTTGCCGTCGTGGCCGTTGCGCCCGAGCCAGTCGCGGAGCATGTCCCACTCGTGCTGGGCCGCCCACATCACGTCGACGCAGCCGGTCTCCTTGCTGGACGCGCTGCCGGTGCCCCAGGAGTCGGTGGACTTGGTGAACACGCTCCCGGTGCTGTGGTCGGCGCAGCTCAGCCCGGGGCGGTTCGGGTCGCGCAGCGAGTAACTGCTCCCGGAAGAGGTGGTGTTGATGGTGAGCGGACTGGGCCCGTTCCACTGGCTGTTGCCGGTGCCGGCCCGGACGTCGTCGTAGCTGTCGATGACCGCTCCGGTGCCCGCGTCCACGAAGACGTGCAGCCGGCTGGGCGCCTTCGCGGTCCGGCCCGTGAGCACGGTCTCCCAGGCCAGCCGGGAGCGCTTGTCGGTGGCCCGTACGACGAGCCGGTGGCTCTCGACCCCGTCCACCGCGCGCAGTTGCCTGCGCGAGGTGGTCTCGGCCGCCTTCGCGGAAACGGTCGCGGTGGTGGGCACGTTGATGCGCCGTGAGACCGCCGACTGCGAACCGCGCACCCGGCCCTTGGAGTCGGCCACCACGACGGCGTCCCCGCCGACCACGGGCAGGCCGCGGTAGGTGCGCTCGTACGCGACGGAGTAGAGGCCGTTGATCCACGGGGTGACCATCCGGCGCTCGTAGCGCTCCTCCGGCCCCTTGGCCAGAGTGTCGAGTCCGCTGGCCGCGGCCTTGTCGGCAGCCGCGACGGCGGTGGTGAGTGCCTTGGGGGCGGGCGGCGGGGTGGGGTCCGCCGAGGCGGACGGGCCGCTGACGGCGACCAGCATTCCGGCGAGGACGGCCAGGGTCGTCCCGGCCGTCATCGGTCTGCGTTTCATCGAGGCTCCTCATGGTGTCCGTGATCGAGCGACCGAACACTCACATGTGGTCATGACCCCGTCAATGAACTGCGAGCCCCTGCAAGGGAGTTGGCAAGTCTCGTCAAGTCGGGCGGACGCGCCGCGGGAAACGCATGCGAAAAAGGAGGATGGACAGGCGGGGAGGCGGACGGTATCCTGCACTCTCACCAGAACGGTGATCTACACGCAACTGTCGAGGCGAGAGTATCACTGAATCGGCAAGTCGCGCAAGCACTTCCGGCCCCCTTCACACGGACCCCTCCTCATACGGGCCCTCTTCTCACCCGAACCCACAAGGAAGGCACCAGCCTTGACCTCGCACTCCCTCACCGCAGCGGCCGCCGGCACCTGGCGGCTCGGTGATCTGACCGTCAACCGGATCGGCTTCGGCGCCATGCGGCTGACGCAGAACGGCGCGGCGCTCAGTGACGAGCGCACCCCGCACGACCGGGACCGGGCCGTCGCGGTGCTGCGCCGCGCCGTCGAGCTCGGCGTGAACCACATCGACACGGCGGCCTTCTACTTCTCACCCCTGCGCTCGGCCAACGAGCTGATCAACCGGGCGCTCGGCCCCTACCCGGACGACCTGGTCATCACCACCAAGGTGGGCCCGGGCCGGGGCCCCGCCGGCGACTGGATCGACTGGGCCCGCCCCGAGCAGCTGCGCGGCCAGGTGCAGGAGAACATCCGTCAGCTCGGCCGCGACCACCTAGACGTCGTCAACCTCCGGATGAACGGCAACCGCCCCGTCTCCGACCTCTTCGGCGCCCTGGCCGAACTGCGCGAGGAAGGGCTCATCCGCCACCTCGGCCTCTCCAACGTCTGGCCGGAGCAGATAACCGAGGCGCGGGCCATCGCCCCCGTCGTCTGTGTACAGAACCCCTACGGCATCGGCGAACGGCGCGCCGACTCCCAGGAGGTCCTGCGCAGGTGCGGTGAACTGGGCATCGCCTTCGTCCCCTTCTACGCCATCGCGGGCGCCGGGGCCGAGTCCGGGGCCGGCGAGGAGCACGAGGCACTGCTCGACGTGGCCCGCGCCCACGACGCCTCGCCCGCCCAGGTCCGACTGGCGTGGACCCTCCAGCAGGGTCCGCACGTCCTCGCCATCCCGGGCACCGGCAACCCCGATCACCTGGAGGCCAACGTGGCGGCGGCCGCCCTGCGGCTCACCGACGAGGAGATGGCGCGGCTCACCGCGCTCGGGCAGGCCACCGGGGCGGACGTAGCATGATCCCCATGGAACAGCGCGAACTGGGCAGGACGGGACGTAACGTCTCGGTCGTCGGACAGGGCACCTGGCAACTCGGCGGGGACTGGGGCGAGGTCCGCGAGGAGGACGCTCTCGGGGTGCTCGACGCGGCCGTCGAATCGGGGGTCACCTTCTTCGACACGGCGGACGTCTACGGGGACGGCCGCAGCGAGCAGCTCATCGGCCGCTATCTGAAGGAGCGGCCCGACGCCGGGGTCTTCGTCGCGACGAAGATGGGCCGCCGCGTCGACCAGGTGCCGGAGAACTACACCCTGGACAACTTCCGTGCCTGGAACGACCGTTCCCGCGCCAACCTGGGCGTCGACACCCTCGACCTCGTGCAGCTGCACTGTCCGCCCACCGCCGTCCACTCCTCCGACGAGGTGTACGACGGGCTGGACACGCTCGTCGCCGAGCAGCGGATCGCGGCCTACGCGGTCAGCGTCGAGACGTGCGCCGAGGCGCTGACGGCCATCGCCCGCCCGGGGGTGGCGAGCGTCCAGATCATCCTCAACCCGTTCCGCCTCAAGCCGCTGGACGAAGTCCTGCCGGCGGCGCGGGCGGCCGGGGTCGGCATCATCGCCCGGGTGCCGCTGGCCTCGGGTCTGCTCTCGGGCAAGTACACCGCGGACACCGTCTTCGCGCCCGGCGACCACCGCACGTTCAACCGGCACGGCGAGCAGTTCGACCAGGGCGAGACCTTCTCGGGCGTCGACTACGCAACCGGTGTGGCGGCCGCCGCCGAGTTCGCCGCGCTCGCCCCCGAAGGCGCCACCTCGGCGCAGACGGCGCTGCGCTGGATCATCCAGCAGCCGGGCGTCTCCAGCGTCATCCCCGGCGCGCGCTCGACGGAGCAGGCCCGGGCCAACGCGGCCGCCGCCGCGCTCGCCCCGCTCCCGCAGGGCACGCTGGACGCGGTGCGCGACCTCTACGACCGCCGGTTCCGCGCGACGGTCCACGGCCGCTGGTAGTCACCGCCCGGAGAACAGGCTCATCCCCAGGAACACGGCCGCCAGAAAGGCGATCGCACCCGCGATGGCACTGGCCACCCGGGGCCGGCGGCGGATCGCCTCACCGGCGGTCCGCCGCCGGGCCTTCCCGGTCCTGGCCGCCGCACGCCGCCCGTGCCCCGGTCCGGGCCCGGGCGCCGGCGCGTGTCCCGCCGGTGCCTGCGGGAGCCGGTACGTGGTCGGCGCACCCGGGTCCGCTCCGGGCGGCGCGGCGGGAGCGGCGGGGAAGGGCGCGAGGGCGGGCGCCGGGTGGTGCGGCGGCAGTGCTTCCGGGCGGCCCCGCCAGGCGTCGCCCTGGAACCAGTCGGCGACCTGCTGGGCGGTGGGCCGGTCCTCCGGCTGCTTGGCGAGCAGGCCGAGCAGGTACGTATCGAAGGCGGCGGAGACGTCCACACCGCGCTGACGCAGCGGCACCGGAGGCGTGTCCACGTGCTGGTACAGGGTGGCCGTCGCGGTGTCCGAACGGAACGGCGGGTCACCGAGCAGCAGTTGGTAGACGACACAGCCGAGCGAGTACATGTCGGACGCGGCGTCGGCGGTGCGGCCGAGCGCCCGTTCCGGGGCGAGGTAGAGGCTCGTCCCGACGATGTGACCCGTCGTCGTCAGCGCGGCGGACGGGTCGTCCACGAACTGCGCGATGCCGAAGTCCCCGATCTTGACGGTGCCTTCGCCGTCCAGCATGAGGTTCCCGGGCTTGATGTCGCGGTGGACGATGCCCTGCCGGTGCGCGGCGGCCAGTCCGGCGGCGGCCTGGCCCGCGATGCGGGCGGCCTGTTCGGGACCCAGCCGTTCCTGGGCCAGCAGCAGATCCGCCAGGCTCCGGCCCTCGACCAGCTCCATCACGAGGAAGAGCCGGTTCTCCCAGGCCCCGAAGTCGAAGACGGCCACCAGATGAGGGTGGCTCAGGCGGGCCGCGGTCTGGGCCTCCAGGCGGAACCGGGCGGTGGCCGACTCGTCGGCGTGTTCCCCGAGGAGCAGTTTCACGGCGACGGCACGGCCGAGGACTTCGTCGGTGGCCCGCCAGACCTCACCCATTCCGCCCCGGCCGATGGCGGATATCAGCCGGTACCGACCAGCAACCAGCACCTGTGCACACCAATCTCGATGGCTCGGGCCCAGGGCCTGGCCGAGGACCGCTTCGACTGCCGCGGCGACGGCCTCGCCGGGGCGAGAGCGGGGTGGGGGAGCGCGGCAAGATCAGGATATCCGGCGCGCGGAGCCCGGATGACCGGCCCTCCTCAACGGGCGGCGCCGCCCAGCGATTCGACCAGGGGAAGCAGCCGGTGCGGCACACGTTCGCGCAGCGCGACCTCGGTCCGGGTCCTGACCACGCCGGGCAGCCGGATGAGCCGCTGGATGACGTCCTCCAGGTGCCCGTTGTCCCGGGCGACCACGCGGGTCAGCAGGTCGCCGCCGCCCGTGGTCGAGAACGCCTCGATGATCTCGGGCACGGCGGCGAGCGCGTCGCCGACCTCGTCCAGATGGCCCTGCGTGACCTCCAGGTGCACGAAGGCGAGGACGGGGTGGCCGAGTGCGGCGGGCGAGAGGAAGGGGCCGCTCCCGGTGATCACACCGTCGCGCTCCAGCCGGTCGATGCGCGCCTGGAGGGTGCCCCGGGCGATGGACAGGATGCGTGCGTACTCGCGCACGCTCGTCTGCGGCTGCTCGATGAGCAGCCGCAGGATACGGGTGTCGAGCGCGTCCACCGCCATGCTTCGCCGGCCTCTTTCGGTGCGTCCTCCGGGGGCCAGCGACTGTATCAACGGCCTCCGTGCGCGGCGGTCCGCACGTCACCGTCCCGGCCGGATGTGCCCCGCGCACGGGCGGGTGGCGCGGGGCACGGACCGGACGGTCAGAACTGCACGTCGGAGCAGGCGTAGAACGCGTTGCCGGTGTCGGAGATCGTCCACACGCCGAGGATCAGGTGCTTGCCGGACTTCTGCGGCAGTACGCCGGAGTGGCTGACCGTCGAGCCGGGCAGCCGTCCGCCGAAGGGCACCGTGAGGAACGGCTGTGTCTCCAGGTCGGCCCGGGTGAGCGGCTTGGTGGGGTCGTAGCCGTCCTTGGTGATGTAGTAGCGGAAGTCGGTCGTGGCGTGCCGGGCCTCGATCCGCCAGTTGAAGGTGTAGTTCTGGCCCGCGGTGACCTTGGTGGCGGGCCAGGCGCCGCCGCGCGGGTCGTCCAGCTCGGAGAAGCGGCCGATGCCGCCCGAGCAGATGTGGCCGTCGGCCGGTCCGCGGGTGGGGAAGCCCTTGGGGCCCTCGACGCTCGGCGGCTCCCACTGGATCTGCCCGCAGCGCTTGACGGTGCCGATGCCGCAGAGCTGCTGCCGGCTGATCGGCGAGTCGGTGTAGCCGTGGCTCTGGGCGGGGGCCGAGGTGGCCAGCAGGGCCGCGGCGGCGACCGCCGACCCGGCCAGTAACGAAGTGATCTTCCTGCGCATACGTCGCTCCTGGAGATGCGGGGTGATGTCCGGAGAGTGCTGCGGTCTAGACCAAGGGTGAGCCTAGCGATGGCGATTTGACATGTCTAGACCAAGGAAAGGGGCCTCGCTCGACGCCTTCCCGGCAAGGCTGGTCCGTTGGTCGCCTATTGGTAGCCCGAATACGCATTGGAGTGGGCCAATGGTCCAGTGAATCGAGTTCAGTTTGAGCCAACCGCCCTTCAGGTGGTCTGATGGATCCGTCGATGGCGCTGCGGACCTCCGCGGCGCCTTTTTCGTGCCTGAACTCGTGCCTGGAACGGAGAGCCGGTGGACCGGAGTGGGGGAGCAGTAGTGCTGAGGAAAGCGTTCGTGTCCCGGGACCCCGGCCGGATGCGGCTGCGTTTCGCGTGCCGCGCGGTGCTCGGCATCGGACTCGCCGTCGTGGTGTGCGGGCTCGCCGGCCACTCGCTCGTGGCGGCCATCACCGGCGGCCTGGCGGCGCTGCTCGCCCTGTTCACCGTGACCGACCCCACGGTCCGGGGCCAGGCGGTCACCACCGCGCTGCTGCCCGCCGTCGGCTTCCCGGTGCTCGCGCTGGCCGCCCTGCTCCACGACCACCCGCTCGCCCGCGACACCGCGTTCCTCGCGGTCATGGGGGCGGGGGTCTACGCGAGGCGGTGGGGGCCGCGCGGGCACTCCCTCGGCGTCTTCGCCTTCATGGCCTTCTTCACCACGCAGTTCCTCCACACCCTGCCCGGCCAACTCCCCGAGCTGTACTCCGCCGTCGCGCTCTCCCTGCTCTCCGCGTCGGCCGTCCGCTTCGGCCTCTGGTGCTACGAACGCCGGCTGACCGCCCCCGCCGTGCCCGCCCCGCCCGCCGGCACCGGCCTGGCCAGGATCACCACCCGCCAGGCCGTCCAGGCGGTCACCGGCGGAGCCGTCGCGCTCATGGCCGGGCAGCTGATGTCCGACCAGCGCTGGTACTGGGCCGTCGGCGCCACCTGGTGGGTCTTCGTGAACACCGCCTCGCGCGGCGAGACCCTGGTACGCGGCTTCCGCCGGGTCCTCGGCACCCTCATCGGCATCCCGGTCGGCCTCGCCGTCGTCGTCCCGCTGCACGGGGCGCCCGTGCCGACCGCCCTCGTCGTCGCCGCCGGGGTCTTCGGGATCTTCTACACCGCCGCCGTCTCCTACACCTGGATGATGTTCTCGGTGACGGTCATGGCCGGTGCGCTCTACGGCTCGCTGGGCGTGCTCGACCCCGGGCTGCTCGCCCTGCGGCTCGGCGAGACCGCCGTCGGCGCGCTCGGCGCGATGCTCGCGGTGCTGTGCGTCCTGCCCGTCACCACGCACGCCACGACCGACGCCTGGATCCAGCGCGCCCTGCGGTGCGTGCACGCCTGCACCGAGGAGGCCGCCGCCCGACTCTCCGGCTCCGCCGCCGCCGACCCGGCGCCGCGCATCGCCGAGCTGGAGTCGCTCCTCGGACGCGTCCGCCTCTCGCTCGCCCCGCTGGTCCACCCGCTGAGCCCGCTCCGCGCCCGCCGGGCCCGGGCCGGACACGTGCTGGCCCTGCTGGACGAGTGCGCCCGCGAGGTGCGGGGGCTCGCCTCGGTGGCCGCCGACCCGGAGGCGTCCCACGACGCGCGGCTCGCCGCGGCCTGCTGGCGCGTCGAGAACGCGGTCGAGGCCCTGACCGGCCGTACAGCCGTCGCGTCCGCCGTCCCGGCGCACCCGGCCGTCGCCGAACCGGCCCTGGCCCACCTGCACAGCCTGGAACGCGCGCTCGCCGAACTCGCCGCGCCGCTGCACAGCTCGCCGGGCGCCCCGCTGGTCACCGCCTGATCGAGCCACCCTTGGTCCAGACCGCACCGTCGCACTGCTACCGTCGCCGCAAAAGATCACGACGGCCACGTCCGCCGCGCACAGCCGGCGGGGAGGAGCAGCGGTGGACAGCAGCAACGGAGCGGGACGGGCATTCATCGGGTCGTTCACCTCGGCGGGCGGGCGGGGCGTCATCGTCGCCGCCGTGGACGCGGAGACCGGCGCGCTCACGGTCCTGGGGGCCACGGACGCCGTGCCCGACCCCTCCTACCTGGCACTCGGACCCGGCGGCACGGTTCTCTACGCGGTCAGCGAGACCGAGCCGGGCGGTGCGGCGGCCCTCGACGTCAGCACCGACGAACCCCGTCCGCTCGGCGAGCTCCGGGCGGTGGACGGCGACGGCCCCACCCACCTCACCCTCGCCGCCGGCCACCTGGTCACCGCGAACTACGGCTCGGGCAGCGTCAGCGTGCTGCCCGTCGCCGGGGACGGCACGCTCGGCCCCGTCGCCGCGGTCCTCGCGCACGAGGGCGGCGGCCCGGTCGTGGACCGCCAGGAGGGCCCGCACGCCCACCAGGTCCTGCCCGACCCCACCGGGGCCTGGGTGCTCAGCGTCGACCTCGGCACCGACTCGGTACGGGTCTGCGCGGTCGACCCGGCCACCGGCGAGCTGCGCCCGCACGGCGAGACGGCCCTGCGCCCCGGCACCGGCCCGCGCCACCTGGCGTTCCACCCCTCGGGGCGCCACGCCTATGTGCTCAACGAGCTGGAGCCCACCCTCACCGTGTGCCGCTGGGACGCCCGCACGGGCGTCCTGGAACCGGTCGGCGAGACCCCGGTGCTGCCCGAGGGTGTGACCGTGGAGAGCTACGCCTCCGAGGTCGTCGTCGCCCACGACGGCCGGTTCCTGTGGGCGGCCAACCGGGGCCACGACAGCATCTCCGTCCTCGCGCTCGACGCGACCGGCGCGCACCCGTCCCTGGTCACGACCGTGGGCTGCGGCGGCCACTGGCCCCGCGACCTCGCGCTGGATCCGGCCGGGCGCCGGCTCTACGCGGCCAATGAGCGCAGCGGGAACGTCGCCTGGTTCGCCGTGGACCCGGAGACCGGTGTCCCGGTCCAGGAGGGCACCCTGGACGCCCCGGCGGCCTCCTGCGTGATCTTCGGCTGATCCCCCTCGGCCGATCCTTCTCGGACACGACCGAGGCCCCGGTGCCGGACTGCCGTCCGGGCCGGGGCCTCACGCATGCCGAAGAGGTCAGCGGGCCGGCGCCCCCTGGGCCACCGGGGGAGCGATCCCGAGGGCCGAGGTGTACATCGAGAGGACCAGCTTGCCGATCGCCGGGTACGCGCCCAGCGGCTCGGCGCTCGCGCAGCCGGCCTCCTTCGCCGCGGCGTCGAGCAGGCCCTCCGCCACCTCGGGGCCCACCAGGTACGGGGCCACGGCCAGCTGGAGCGAGCCGGAGCCCTTCAGCTGATCGGCGATGGCGGCGACCGAACCCTCCACGTCGAGAGCGGCGGCCATGACCGGCACCGCGAGCCGGGCCGCGAGCAGCATGCCCGTGATCCCCGCCGCCTGCACGGCCTCCTCGCCGCCCACCGTGGCGAGCACGATGCCGTCGGCGGCCGTCGCCACCGTGAAGAGCCTGGCCCGGTCCGCGCGGGCCAGCCCGGCCTCCGACAGCCGGACGTGCAGCGCCTCGGCCAGCAGCGGGTGCGGACCGAGCACATCGGTCAGCTCCGCCGGGGCCTCGCTGTCGGTGATCGCCTGACGTATCCGCTGCACCAGCGCGCTGTCCGGACCCGCGAGCAGCGGGACCACCACGGCGGCCGGGCCCGCGGGCTCGGCGACCTCACGGCCCACGGCCAGCGCCTGCTCGTAGCGCGCGGTGCGCTCGGCGGCCGAATGCGCGATCACGGAGGCCAGCGCCGGGTACTCGGCGTCGTCCCCGTCCACGTAACCGATCAGGGCGTTCAGACCGGGCAGCTCGGAACGGGCGATGCTGATGACCTCCTCGGCCAGACTGCGGCTGGTCGAGGAGGGGGTCCCGGGAACGGCGAGAACGAGCGCGGCAGCGCCCTCGGGTGCGGCCACGGGCTCCGGGCGGCGGTGCCGTCCGGACTGGCGAGGTCGCGGCATTCGTACAGGCAGGCCGGAAGCGGGCCCAGTGGGGGTGCTCATGGCGCCGCATGCTACTGGTTTCGGACGCCTCCCTGCTCGGGGAGGGTCCGGTCGAGCGGCCTCTGTCCGCTTTTATCCGATCAGCGGCTTACCGGGCAACTGCCCTGATCTGTCGTCAGCGTGCGCGCGCCCGTCTCCCTACGAGCGGGGCCCGGGTGCCGGAACGCAGAGCAGCGTCGGGTGGTGCGGCAGCCGCAGCCCTCCGGTGTCGAGGGCCTGGGCGATGCGCAGCGCACCGATCAGGGGATCACCCGAACCGGGGACCGCCCGTGCCCGCGGCAGCAGTCGCGCCAGCTCCTCGCGCAGCGGTACGAGCAACGGCTCGCCCATCCGGAACAGCCCGCCCGTCAGCGCGACTTCGCAGGCGTCCTCGTCCGCCTTCGCCTCCGGGCACACCGCCGCGGCCGCCTCCGCGATATGCGCGGCGGCGTCCCGCAGGATGCCCTCGGCGACCGGATCGCGGTCCGCGCACGCGGCCACCTCCGGCGCGAACGAGGCCAGCAGCGCGGGCCGGTCCGCACGCGGGTAGAGCAGACCGGGCAGCTCCTGCGGCGGCCCGAACACCGCCTCCAGGCGGGCCAGCAGCGCGGATGAACCGCCGCGCCGCCCGTCGTACGCGCGCATCGCGGCATCGAGCCCGGCCCGCCCGATCCAGGCGCCGCCCCCGCTGTCGCCCAGCAGGTGCCCCCAGCCGTCCGCCCGCCGCCACGTCGTCAGGTCCGTGCCGAGCGCGATCAGCCCCGTGCCGGCGGCCACCACCGCGCCGGGCCGCTGCCCGACCGCCCCGGCGTACGCGGTCACCGCGTCCGCCGCGAGCGCGATCCGGCGTACCCCCAGCGCGTCCGCCAGGGCGCCCGGCAGTTCGGCGCGCAACGCGTCGCCCAGCGTGGCCATCCCCGCGGCGCCCACCGCCGCGGCGGTGATCCGCCCGCCCGGGCCGTGCGCGTCGAGCAGGCCGCGTACGGCGGGCAGCACCTGATCCAGGAGGTGGGCGGCGTCGATGCCGCGCGGTCCGGTGCGCACCGGACCGCCGCACGCGACGGTCGCCAACGGGGCGTCCGCATCGGCCGTGCCCAGCGCCACCCGGAGCCCCGAGCCGCCCGAATCCACACCGAGTACATAAGTGCCCGGTTGTCCGTGTGACGTCATGGACCGGCTCCCGGGGGCGAAGGGGTGAGGGACGGGCAGCACCCTATCCCCGGGGGACCGCGTTGCGCCGGTAGGGTGATCTTTCGTGACAGCGCGACCGTTGAACGAAGTAGTCGAGCCCGGCTGGGCCGACGCCCTCGCCCCCGTGGCCGGGCGCATCGCCGAGATGGGCGATTTCCTGCGTGCGGAGGTCGCGGCCGGCCGCACCTACCTCCCCTCCGGGGCGAACGTGCTGCGCGCGTTCCAGCAGCCCTTCGAGGACGTACGGGTCCTGATCGTCGGTCAGGACCCCTACCCCACACCGGGGATGGCGATCGGGCTGAGCTTCGCGGTCTCGCCGGACGTGCGCAGGCTGCCGGGCAGCCTGGAGAACATCTACCGGGAGCTCAACGCCGACCTCGGGCTGCCCAGGCCGTCGAACGGCGACCTCACCCCGTGGACCCGCCAGGGCGTGCTGCTGCTGAACAGGGCGCTGACCACCGCGCCCCGCTCGCCCGGCGCCCACCGCGGCAAGGGCTGGGAAGAGGTCACCGAACAGGCCATCCGTGCCCTGGCCGCCCGGGGCAAGCCGCTGGTGTCCGTGCTCTGGGGCCGCGACGCCCGCAATCTGCGGCCGCTGCTCGGCGACCTGCCGGCCATCGAGTCCGCCCACCCCTCCCCGATGTCCGCCGACCGAGGCTTCTTCGGGTCCAGGCCGTTCAGCCGGGTCAACGAACTGCTCGTCGCCCAGGGCGCCCAGCCCGTCGACTGGCGGCTTCCCTAGAAGCTCACACCTCGACCGCCGCCGCCCGTACGCACAGCACGTCCGGAAGATGCGAGGCCAGCTGTTCCCAGCTGTCGCCGTCGTCCGCGCTCGCGTACAACTCGCCGTTGCGGTTGCCGAAGTAGACCCCGGCCGGGTCCGCGTCGTCCGTGCAGAGCGCGTCGCGCAGCACCGTGCCGTAGTGGGCGCTCTCCGGCAGGCCCGCCGACAGCGGCTCCCAGTGGGCGCCCGCGTCGGTCGTCCGGAAGACCCGGCAGCGGTGCTCGGCGGGCACCCGGTCGGCGTCGGCGTTGATCGGGAAGACGTACGCCGTGTCCGCGCGGTGCGGGTGGGCGGCCACGGCGAAGCCGAAGTCGGAGGGCAGGCCCGCGCCGATGTCCGTCCAGTCGCCCCCGGCGTCGTCGCTGCGGAAGACGCCCCAGTGGTTCTGGAGGTAGAGGCGGTCCGGATCGGCCGCGTCCCGGCTGACCTTGTGCACGCACTGGCCGAACTCCGGGTCCGGGTCGGGCAGGAACACGGCCGAGACCCCCTTGTTGGCCGGGGCCCAGCTCGCGCCGCCGTCGGTCGTCCGGAACACCCCGGCGGTGGACACCGCGACCGTCACGGCGCGCGCGTCCCGCTCGTCGGTCAGGATCGTGTGCAGTCCCTCGCCGCCTCCGCCCGGCACCCACCGCGCACGCGTCGGGTGCTCCCACAGCGGGCGCACCAGCTCGAACGACTCGCCCCCGTCCCCGGACCGGAAGAGCGCGGCCGGCTCCGTGCCCGCGTAGACGACGCCCGGCGCCTCGGGCCCCGCCGGCTGCAACTGCCACACCCGCTCCAGGGAAGTCCCGGTGAACTCCGGGAACTTCACCGCCGGGGTCTTCGGCTCGACCCAGCTCGCGCCCAGGTCGTCGGAGTGGAAGACGGACGGGCCCCAGTGCGCGCTGTCGCCGCCGACCAGCAGCCGGGTCCGGCCGTCCCGGGTGTCGATGGCGACCGAGTAGATCGCCTGGGCGTTGAAGTGCGGCCCTTCGAAATCCCACGCACCGCCGCGCCTGCGGCCGATGAAGAGCCCCTTGCGGGTGCCCACGGTGAGCAGTACATCGGTCATGACCGAACCTCCCGAAACGCCGTTGTGCCGGATATCGGTCAGTCTGCACCCCGGCACTGACAGCGGCCCGGACCACGGCCCGGGGTGTCCCTCCCCGGCCCGGGCGGACCGTGTCTCAGCGACAGGGCGGGGCCGTACTGCTGCGGACCACCAGATTCGTCGCCAGGTCCACCCGGGTCGTCGCGGGCTGCCGGCCCCGGCCCAGGTCCAGGACCAGCCGGGCCGCCGTCTCGGCCATCTCGATCAGGGGCTGGCGCACCGTGGTGAGCGGTGGCCCGATCCACCGGGTGAGCGGCAGGTCGTCGAAGCCCACGACGCTCAGGTCCTCCGGGATGCGCAGACCGAGCTCGCGCGCCGCCTCGTACACGCCGAGCGCCTGGAGGTCGTTGCCGGCGAAGACGGCGGTCGGCCGCTCCGCCGAGCGCAGCAGCTCCATCCCGGCCGCGTACCCCGCCTCGTGCGAGAACTCGGCCTCGCGGATCAGTGACGGGTCGATCGGGATGCCCGCCGTCTCCAGGGCGGCCCGGTAGCCGTCCACCCGGGCCCGGCTGCACATCATCCGGGTCGGTCCGCCGACCACGCCGATCCTGCGGTGGCCGAGGCCGGTGAGGTGGCGGGTCGCGGCGAGGCCGCCCTGCCAGTTCGTCGTGCCGACCGACGGGATGTCGTCGCCCGGGTCTCCGGCCGGGTCGACCACCGCGTACGGGATGCTGCGGCTGGTGAGCTGCGCGCGCTGGGCGGCGGTGAGGTCGGACAGCACCAGGATGACCCCGACCGGCCGGCGGGCCAGCACCCCGTCGACCCAGGTCTGCCCGGGGCTGAGGCGGCCGGCACTCTCCGAGAGGACCAGGCTCAGCCCCTCCTCGCGTGCGACGTTCTCCACCCCGCGTACGACCTCCATGGCCCACGCGCTGTCCAGCTCGTGGAAGACCAGGTCGATGAGTTGCGACTGCGTGGTCGAGCCGCGTCTGCGGCGGTAGCCGTGCTGCAGCAGCAGCTCCTCGACCTTGGTGCGCGTACCGGGCGCGACATCGGCGCGCCCGTTCAGCACCTTCGAAACTGTCGGAGCCGAGACTCCGGCCGCTCGGGCGATTTCCGCCAGCGTGGCAGTGCCGTCCGACGGCGCTGCGGCAGGCGCATTCTCCTGATGTGACTGGACGTTTGCGGGGCTCATACAGCGAATCGTAACCGCCCGGCGCCCGAACGGGCGCGGGAGCCCGGGCGAAGAATTCGCGGTCCGCGACCTCTTGACTGGCCCGAAACCCAACCGTACGGTTCCGGCAACATTCGCAAGCAACTCCGAAAGATTCGACAGAGGTGCGGTCATGCGGTCGGGAATTTTCACTCAGGGCAGGCGTGCGGCGAGATGGACCGCCGCCGGTGCGGCCATGGTCATGGCGGGAGTCCTGGCGGGTTGCGGATCGGACACCGGCAGCGGCGGCGGCGGTGGCGGCGGCACGCTGACCGCGTACGTCTACGGCGACGACGCGGTGAAGGTGCAGCAGGCGGCGGTCAAGGAGTTCAACAAGACCTCCGACGTCAAGGTCAAGCTCGTCTCGGTGCCCGGTACCGACTACGTCAACAAGCTCCGCAGCGCCATGGGTTCCCCGAGCGCCCCCGACATCTTCTTCAACTGGGGCGGCGGCTCCATCAAGCCGTACGTCGACGCGAACCAGCTGGTCGACCTCACCTCGACGTTCAAGAGCGACGCCACCCTCAAGGACGGCTTCCTGCCCTCGATCGTCACCGCCGGCAGCCTCGACGGGAAGGTCTACGGCGTCCCGATGCGCGGTATGCAGCCCGTGATGCTCTTCTACAACAAGACCCTCTTCGCCGAGAACGACGTCCAGGCCCCCAAGACCTGGGAGGACCTGCAGCAGGCCATCAAGACCTTCAAGGGCAAGGGGATCACCCCGTTCGCCCTCGGCGGCTCCGACAAGTGGCCCGAGCTGATGTGGATGGAGTACCTGCTCGACCGGATCGGCGGCCCCGACGTCTTCCGCAAGATCCAGAACGGTGACAGCTCGGCCTGGGGCGACCCGGCCGTCCTGAAGACCGCCCGGACCGTCAAGCAGCTCGTGGACGACGGCGCCTTCGGCAAGAACTTCAACTCCGTCGACTACGGCAACGGCGGCGCGCCCACCCTGCTCAACAAGGGCAAGGCGGCCATGCACCTGATGGGCTCCTGGGAGTACTCCACCCAGCTCGGCAAGGCGCCCGACTTCGCCAAGAAGGACCTCGGCTGGACGAACTTCCCGACCGTCGCCGGCGGCGTCGGCGACCCGGCCGACGTGGTGGGCAACCCCACCAACTACTGGTCGGTGAACACCCGCACCAAGCACAAGGACGCGGCCATAGCCTTCCTCAAGACCATGGCCTCCAAGTCCTACGCGCAGGCCCTCGTGGACAACGGCGACGTGCCCACCACCTCCAACGCCGCCTCCATGCTGAGCGGATCGCCGAACCCGGAGTTCGCCACCGACCAGTACGAGATGGTCCAGAAGGCCCCCGACTTCACCCTGTCCTGGGACCAGGCGCTCGAATCCCAGACCGCCACCCCGCTGCTCACCGAGATCAGCAAGCTGTTCGCCGGCAAGTCCACGCCCGAGCAGTTCGTCGCCGCGATGAAGGCCGTCAAGTAACGATGTCCCACGTCTCCTCGTCACCGAAGGTGCGCGGAGGACGGAAGGCGGCCGCCGGAAACGTCGGCCGCCCGCCGGTCGCCTGGGCGCTGCCCGGCATCCTCTTCTTCGCCCTCTTCGCGATCGTCCCGCTGGCGATCGCCGTGTACCTCTCCTTCTGCCACTGGGACGGGCTGAACTCCCCGACCTCCGCCGGCACGGCCAACTGGACCAGGCTCTTCAAGGACCCCGAGTTCCGCCAGGCCGCCTGGCTCAGCCTGCTCCTCACCACCGTCAGCTGGGTCTTCCAGACACCGGTGGCCCTGCTCCTCGGGGTCTGGGCGGCCGGCCGGCAGCGCAGCCGCGCCGTGCTCTCCGCGGTCTTCTTCGTCCCGCTGCTGCTGTCCACCACCGCCATCGCGATGCTGTTCCACGCGCTCCTCGACCCCAACTTCGGCGTCATCAAGGAGATCGGGCCCTGGTTCGGCATCGACCCGAACATCATGGGCTCGTCCACCGGCGCCCTGCTCACCGTGGCGTTCGTCGGCGGCTGGCAGTTCATGCCCTTCCACACCCTGATCTACCAGGGCGGCACCCGGCAGATCCCGCAGGTGCTCTACCAGGCCGCCGAGATCGACGGCGCCGGCATGTTCCGGCAGTTCTTCCACATCACCCTGCCGCAGCTGCGCAACACCATCACGACCTCCTCGGTCCTGATGATCGTCGGCTCGCTGACGTACTTCGACACCGTGCTCATCATGACCAAGGGCGGTCCGGGCACGGACACCACGATCCTGCCGTACCTGATGTACCGCACCGGCTTCCAGACCTACGACCTCGGATACGCCGCCGCGATCGCGACCGCCCTTGTCGTCGTGGCCACCGCGATCTCGCTGATCCTCGTCCGCTTCAGCGGCTTCGGGAACATGCGCTCCACCCGGGAAGGTATGTGACGCGATGTCGACCGACACCCGCCCCGCGACGCGCCCCGCACGGCCCCTGACCCGCACCCGCCCCGCCACCGCGCGGCGCCGCCGCAGGTGGGGCAACCCGCTGGCCGGCCTCGGCTCGCTGGTCTGGCTCGCGCTCGTGATCGTCCCGCTCTACACGCTGGTCTCGTCGTCGCTGATGCACCAGGACGAGGCGCTGAACGGCGACCCGCTGGCCCTTCCGACCGACCCGACGCTCGACAACTACCGCACGGTGCTGGACAGCGGCTTCTCCACGATGCTCTCCAACACGGCGATCGTCGCCGTCGCGACCACGGCGATCGTGCTGGTCCTCTCGATCCCCGTCGCGTACGTCGCGGTACGCACCCGCAGCAGGCTCTCCGGACTCGCCTTCCGCACCTTCCTGCTCGGCGTCGCCATCCCCGCCCAGGCCGTGATCGTGCCGCTCTACCTGCTCATCACCAAGATGGGCCTGTACGACAGCCTGCCGGCCATCATCCTGCCGACCGCGGCGTTCGCGATGCCCGTGGCGGTGCTGATCCTCAGCGGCACCATGCGCGACGTCTCCGAGGAGATGTACGAGGCCATGGCGCTCGACGGTGCCTCGTCGCTGCGGATGCTGTGGCAGCTGGCGATCCCGATGTCCAAGGCGGGCATCAGCACGGTCGCGATCTACACGGCGCTCCAGGCGTGGAACGGCTTCCTGTTCCCGCTGATCCTGACCCAGTCGGAGGAGAACCGGGTGCTGACCCTCGGTCTCTTCAACTTCATGTCCCAGTTCGGGGTGAACATCCCGGCCGTGCTCGCCGCGATCGTGCTCTCCGTCGTACCGATCTTCGCCGTGTACCTCGTGGCACGGAAGGCACTGGTCAACGGACTGATGGGGGTGGGCGGCAAGTAGCGCACCCATGCCGCCGCGTACCACCGCACTCTTGAGAGGAATCCCCGCCGCCATGGCAAACCCCCCTGTTCCGCATGCCCGCAGGACCGAAGCGGCCACCGCCGTCGACGGCCCCTGGCAGGACCCCGCGCTCGTCCCCGAGGAGCGTGTGGCCGACCTCGTCTCCCGGATGACCCTCCAGGAGAAGACCGCCCAGCTGTACGGAATCTGGGTGGGCGCCGACGCCGACGGGGACGGGGTCGCCCCGCACCAGAACGAGATGGTCGACGCCATCGACTGGGACGCGCTGATCCCGCGCGGCCTCGGCCAGCTGACCCGCCCCTTCGGCACCGCCCCTGTCGACCCGGCCGTCGGCGCCATCTCGCTGGCCCGCGCCCAGCAGGCCATCGCGGGCGCCGGCCGCTTCGGCATTCCGGCACTCGCCCACGAGGAGTGCCTGGCGGGCTTCACCGCCTGGGGCGCCACCGCCTACCCCGTCCCGCTCTCCTGGGGCGCCGCCTGGAACCCGGACCTGGTCACCGAGATGGCCCACCGGATCGGCAGCGACATGCGGTCCGTCGGCATCCACCAGGGCCTCGCCCCCGTCCTGGACGTCGTGCGCGACCTGCGCTGGGGCCGCGTCGAGGAGACCATCGGCGAGGACCCCTACCTCGTCGCCACCATCGGCACCGCGTACGTGAAGGGCCTGGAGTCCGCCGGCATCGTCGCCACCCTCAAGCACTTCGCCGGGTACGCGGCATCGGCCGGCGCCCGCAACCTCTCCCCGGTCCGGGCCGGGGCCAGGGAGCTCGCCGACGTCATCCTGCCGCCCTTCGAGATGGCCCTCATCGACGGCGGCGCCCGCTCCGTCATGCAGTCGTACGCGGAGATCGACGGCGTCCCGTCGGCGGCGGACCCGGCCCTGCTCACCGGGCTGCTCCGCGACACCTGGGGCTTCGAGGGCACCGTCGTCGCCGACTACTTCGCCATCGGCTTCCTGGAGACCCTGCACAAGGTCGCCGAGGGCCGCGCCGACGCCGCCCGCCTCGCGCTGCACGCCGGGGTCGACGTGGAGCTGCCGACCGTCCGCAGCTACGGTGACGAACTCGCCGCCGCCGTGGTGTCCGGCTCGGTCCCCGAGGACCTGGTCGACCGCGCGCTGCACCGGGTCCTCCTCCAGAAGTGCGAACTCGGACTGCTCGACCCCGACTGGACCCCGCTCCCCGCGCTCCTGCGCGACTCCGACCCGGAGCAGGCGCGCGAGTCCATCGACCTGGACCCGCCGCGCAACCGCGCGCTCGCCCGCGAACTCGCCGAACAGGCCGTGGTCCTGCTCGCCAACCCGCGGGGGGCGCTGCCGCTCGCCGGGACCGGGCGGATCGCGGTGGTCGGACCCCGTGCGGACGACGCGCTCGCCATGCTCGGCTGCTACTCCTTCCCGAGCCACGTCGGCGTCCAGCACCCCGAGACCGCCATGGGCATCGACATCCCCACCCTGCTCGACGCGGTGCGCGGCGAGTTCCCCGCCGCCACGGTCACCGGCGCCCCCGGCTGCGAGGTCGACACCACCGACACCTCGGGGTTCGCGGAAGCGGTGGACCTGGCCCGGGACGCGGACGTGTGCGTCGCCGTGCTCGGCGACCGGGCCGGGCTCTTCGGGCGCGGCACCTCGGGCGAGGGCTGCGACGCGGACGACCTCGCGCTGCCCGGCGTGCAAGGCGAACTGCTCGACGCGCTGCTGGACAGCGGCACCCCCGTCGTCCTGGTCCTGCTGACCGGCCGCCCGTACGCGCTCGGCCGCTGGGCGGACCGCACCGCCGCCGTGGTCCAGGCGTTCTTCCCCGGTGAGGAGGGCGGCCCGGCCCTGGCCTCCGTGCTCTCCGGCCGGGTCGGTCCGTCCGGCCGGCTGCCGGTCTCCGTGCCACGCCTCCCGGGCGGCCAGCCCTGGACCTACCTCCAGCCGCCCCTCGGGCTCGCCAGCGACGTCAGCAACCTGGACCCGACGCCGCTGTACCCCTTCGGCCACGGCCTCACGTACACCTCCTTCGCCTGGGAGCCCGGCGCCCCCGCCCCGGAGGAGATCCCCACCGACGGCTCCGCCGACATCGAGCTGACCGTCCGCAACACCGGGGACCGGGCGGGCGCGGAGGTCGTCCAGCTCTATGTGCACGACCCGGTCGCCCAGACGACCCGGCCGGACAACCGGCTCATCGGCTACGCCCGGGTCCCGCTCGACGCGGGCCGGGAGGCGCGGGTGCGCTTCCGGTTCCACGCCGACCTGGTGTCCTTCACCGGGATCGGCGGGCGGCGCGTCGTGGAGCCGGGGGCGCTGGAACTCCGACTCGCGACGTCCAGCGGTGCCGAGGACGTCCGGCACACGGTGCACCTGCGCCTCACCGGTCCCGAGCGCACCCTCGACCACCGGCGCCGGCTGGTGTGCGACGCGGTGGTCGAACCCGTGCCGGCGACCGCCCCCGTACGGGGCTGACCGCACCCGTGAACACCGGGCGGGGGCGCCGTGCCCCCGCCCGGTCCACAGCTCCACGAAACTTTCGGAACTCCCCCTGGCGGACGACGCGCCCTACCGCGCGAAGGCCGCGAGCGAGTTCAGCTCGGTCACCCCCGAGAACGTCATGAAGTGGGAGGTCGTGGAGCCGAGCCGCGGCCAGTACGACTGGAAGCAGGCCGACAAGCTGGTCGACTTCGCCCGCGCCAACGGCCAGCTGGTGCGCGGCCACACCCTGCTCTGGCACAACCAGCTGCCCGCCTGGCTCACCACCGGCGACTTCACCGCCGACGAGCTGCGCGCCCTCCTGCGCAAGCACATCACCGACGAGGCCCGCCACTTCAAGGGCCGCATCTGGCAGTGGGACGTCGTCAACGAGGCGTTCAACGACGACGGCACCCTGCGCGACTCCCTCTGGCTTCACAAGCTGGGCCCCGGCTACATCGCGGACGCCTTCCGCTGGGCCCACGCGGCCGACCCGAAGGCCAAGCTGTTCATCAACGACTACAACATCGAGGGCGTCAACGCGAAGAGCACCGCCCTCTACGACCTGGTCGTCAAGCTGCGCAAGCAGCACGTACCCATCGACGGCGTCGGCATCCAGGGCCACCTGTCCGTCCAGTACAACGCCCCCACGACATCGCCGACAACATGCGGCGGTTCGACGCGCTCGGCCTGGAGACCGCGATCACCGAGGCCGACGTCCGCGTCCCGATGCCCTCCGACAGCACCAAGCAGGAGGCGCAGGCCGAGGGCTACGACGTCCTGCTGCGCGGCTGCCTGCTCACCCGCAAGTGCACCGACTGCACGGTCTGGGGCTTCACCGACACGTACTCCTGGGTGCCCGACACCTTCAGGGGCGAGGGCGCGGCCAACCTCTTCGACGAGCACTACAGGGCCAAGCCCGCCTACAGCGCCCTGCGCGACGACCTGCTGCTCGCCGCCGGCCGCAACTGAGCACCGAGAAGGAGAGCAGCATGGACAGCGACACCCCCGACACCTTCCGGCACACCAGCCGCAGATCGGTGCTGGGCCTCGGCTGGTCGCGGACGGCCGGCTCGACGTCTCCTCGATCCGGGGCAGGTGGGAGACCAGCCTCCAGACCGTCATCGACCACCCGCTGCCCGGCGTCGAACGCGCCCTCGTCATCGCGGGCAGCGACCAGCGCGGGACGATCTTCGGCGCGTACGACGTCTCGCGCGGCATTGGCGTCTCGCCCTGGCACTGGTGGGACGACGTCACCCCACCTGCACGCGCTGCGCGAGGCGGAGTTCGCTGCACGTGGTCCTGACCTGCACGTTCTTCCGTTGTCAGTGGGGCCTGTCAGGTTGCGGATCATGGCGACGACGCAGCGGCTGGGCGGGGTTTCGGGCTTGCCCGGTACACCTTCCGGCTGCGTGTGTCGTCGACCGCGCTTGCCCGGTTGGAGGGTGAGTGGGGGCGGTGTCGGTGGGTGTGGAACGAGTGCGTGGCGATGTCCCGCAAGGTCCACGCCGCGAACCGGGACGCCGTCGAGAAGACGACGTGTGGTCCGGGCCGGCTCGACAGGTTGCTGACCGAGGCCCGGCAGTCGATGTCCTGGCTGCGGGAAGGGGTGAGCGTTCCGCACACACGAAGATCGCCGGCGGCAAGTGGCAGGGCTTCCAGACCCAGCCGCACATCGACTACGGCGACGTCGAACGCCACGGACCCAACGCCCCCTGGCAGCAGCCCGAGACCGACAACGTGGCCCTCAAGGACGTGCTCTTCCCGGCCGTCAAGCGCATCGACCCGCCCGCACGGGCCGCGAGGGGCGTCGCGGTGGACGGTTCCGCGTCGTGGTGGCCGCACGGGACCGCGCCCGCCGTGCTGCCGGTGTTCAGCCCGTACCAGACCCGGCCCGCGCAGTACATCGAGGTGTTCAACCGGGGCCGCGCCCCCTTCGACTACCGGGTGCGGACCGGGGCGTCCTGGCTGACCGCGGCCCGGCAGACTCCCGGCGGCCGGAGCCCGCGCCCGGAGTACCGGGTCAGCCTGTTCACCACCGGGCCGGTCACCGTGTACGCGTACCTCTCGCCCCGTAACAACGCGTTGCCGACCGACGGGCTGACCTACGCGGTCTCCTTCGATGACGCCGCCCCGCAGCGGGTGAACGTCACGAAGGCGACGGGGGCCGACGACGGGACCATGAACGCCCAGTGGGCCCGGCACACCTCCGACAACGTCAATGTCACCGGCACGGTCCACCGCGTCACCGGACCCGGGGTGCATGTGCTGAAATTCTGGATGGTCGACCCGACGGTGGTCCTCCAGAACCTGGTGATCGACACCGGTGGCCTCGAACCCAGCTATCTGGGCCCGCCGGAAAGCCTCCGGCTGGACTGAGCCCGGCGGCACGGAACGTACACGGGAAGGTGCGCAGCGATGACGGACGAGCACGGGAACAGCGGAATCCTGGAGGTCGCCCCCGCCGGGGCGGAGGTCGGGATCACCGTCGCCACCCCGTCCGGCGAGCACACCCTCCTGTGCACCCCGGCCCGGGCCCGGGAACTGGCGGCCGCTCTCGGCTTCGCGGCGGACGAGGCCGAGAGCGGACCGGCCCACCACGTCACCGTCCGGGCGGACGAACTGCACCGGGGCGATGTGCGCGACGGCGACCGCGCCATGACCGTCGACACCGTCCGCGTCGAAGGCGGCACCGCCCACGTCACCTGGACGTCCGGCGCCGGACGCAGCTGGAACCAGCTGTACGACGCCGATGCCTCCATCCCGCTCCGGCGCCGGGGCCGGCTGCCGGGGGCGTGAGCGTTCGCGCGCGGCGCGGCGGCGGGCGCACCCTGGAAGGGAGACCTTCCGGAGGTGAACGCCATGACCCGAACCGCTGTCGGATGGCACATCGAGCTTGCATTCGAGGAGGACACCCACCGCACCCGCGCGGCCGCCCTGGTGCGGCTCTCCGACGGACAGGAGGTACGCGCCCACGGCTATGCCAGCCGCCACCCCTCCGACGCCGAGCAGCCCCGGGTGGGGGAGGAGATCGCCGGAGCCCGCGCGCTCAACGAACTGGCGATGAAGCTCCTGACCAAGGCGCACGACGAGATCGACGACGCGGCCGGCCGCAGCTCGTACCCGCTGAAACCCCGCTGACCCGGACCCCGCGAAGCCGCAGGCCGCTTGTACGAGAGTGGTCTTAATTTGACGGGCGTCGTACTACGGGATGTATCGTACTAGCGATCCTTCCGTACCCGGCGAAACGGAGTCCGTCGTGAGTGCCCTCTTCGAGCCCTACACCCTCAGGTCGCTTGTCGTGCCCAACCGGGTGTGGATGGCGCCCATGTGCCAGTACAGCGCCGCGGTGGAGGGGCCGGAGACGGGTGTGCCGGGCGACTGGCACTTCGCCCATCTCGCCGCCCGCGCCACCGGCGGTACCGGCCTGATCCTCACCGAGGCCACCGCCGTCAGCGCCGAGGGCCGCATCAGCCCGGCCGACCTCGGCATCTGGAACGACACCCAGGCCGAGGCGTTCCGCCGGATCACCGAGTTCGTCAAGGCGCACGGCTCCGTGATCGGCATCCAGCTCGCCCACGCCGGGCGCAAGGCGTCGACCGCCGCGCCCTGGACCGGCGGCGGGCCCATCGGCCCCGAGGCGCACGGCTGGACCCCGGTCGCCCCCAGCCCGCTGCCCTTCGACGAGGGCCACCCGGTCCCGCACGAGCTGACCACCGACGAGATCGCGGGCGTCGTGGACGACTTCCGCCAGGCCGCCCGCCGCGCCGTCGAGGCGGGCTTCCAGGTCGCCGAGGTGCACGGTGCGCACGGCTACCTCATCGGCCAGTTCCTCTCCCCGCACAGCAATCACCGCACCGACGAGTACGGCGGCGGCTTCGAGAACCGCGTCCGCCTCGCCCTTGAGGTGGTCGACGCCGTGCGCGAGGTGTGGCCCGAGGAGCTGCCGGTCTTCTTCCGCGTCTCCGCGACGGACTGGCTCACGGAGAACCCGGAGGACGAGCGCGAGGGCTGGACGGCCGACGAGACCGTGCGGCTGGCGGCGCTCCTGCGCGACCACGGCGTGGACCTGCTCGACGTCTCCACCGGCGGCAACGCGCCCCGCGCCCGTATCGCCACCGGCCCGGGCTACCAGGTGCCCTTCGCCGAGCGCGTGAAGCGGGAGACCTCGCTGCCCGTGGCGGCCGTCGGCCTCATCACGGACCCGCAGCACGCCGAGAAGATCCTCACCGAGGGCCGCGCGGACGCCGTCCTCCTCGGGCGTGAACTGCTGCGCAGCCCCTCCTGGGCCCGGGACGCCGCCCGCGCGCTGAACGGCACGGTGCACGCCCCCACCCCGTACGGCTACGCCATCTGACCCACCCTCAGGGCGCTCCCTTTCGCCCCGGCCGCCCCCTTCGCACCCAAGGTGTGCGAAGGGGGCGGTCTGCGTGGCCCCGCCGACCGGCTCGTACCGACCGTGCTTTCTATCGTTGAAAAATCCTCGCGCACGACTGTTGTTTTACGTTTGATGCTGTGGCTCAATGTTCGATTGTGTGCTGTGCCTCACAGGTTCGAGGCACTTGAGCTCTCTCGACAGGACGACGCCTTGAGACCACAAACGCCCCACCCCCGCGCTCTGTTCAGGACGGCGGCCTGCGCCGCCGCGCTGCTGATCCCCCTCGGTGCCACGCTCGTCCCGGCCGCCGCGGCCGCCCCCGCGAGCGCCGCCTCGACCACGTTCAAGGCCGGAAACCCGGCCACCGAGGTCCACGGGCTGAAGGGTGAGTACTTCAGCATGTCCGCGCCCGGCGCGCGGGACTTCGACAAGCTCGGCGGAGTCGCCCTCGACCCGAACATCAACTTCCCCGGTCTCACGGGCACGTTCGAGTCGACCACCGGCCGGACCGAGAACACCACGGCCCGTTGGACCGGTTTCCTCACCGCCCCCGAGGACGGTGACTACACCTTCTCCGCCAGTGGCGACAACGGCTTCCGGCTGTTCATCGACGGCAAGGCCGTCATCGACCACTGGGAGCCCGACTGGGACAACGAGCAGACCAGCAAGCCGATATCGCTGAAGGCCGGCGAGGCGCACGAGTTCAAGCTGGAGATGTTCCAGGACACCGGCGGCGCCAACATGTTCCTGCGCTGGTCCAGCGCGAAGCTGGCCAAGCAGGTCGTCCCGGAGTCCGCCTTCACCCCGCCCGCCGACTTCGAGGTCTACCCGGTCGGGCTGAGCGTCCCGGACAAGGGTACCGAGCTGCACGCCGTCTTCGACGACAAGGTCAGCGACTACGCGGACCTGAAGAACCACCTCACCGTCGAGGCCGACACCACCCCGATGCCGGTCAAGTCCGTCAGCGTCCGCGGTGGCAAGGAAATCGTCGTCAAGCTGGACGCGGCCGTCCTCAAGGGCCAGCGCGTCACGATCGCGTACGACGGCAAGGCCGGCCTGAAGTCGGGCGGCGAGACCGTCCCCGAGATCAACCGCACGGCCACCAACGACTCCACGCACCGCCTCACCACCAAGTGGGGCGACAAGGTCGACCGCAACCACCCGCTGCCCGAGTACCCGCGGCCGCAGCAGGTGCGCGACAAGTGGAAGAACCTCAACGGCCAGTGGGAGTTCGCCGGGGCCAAGGCGGGCGAGAAGCCCGTCTTCGGCAAGAAGCTCGGTGAGCGCATCACCGTGCCGTACCCGGTCGAGTCGCAGCTCTCCGGCCTGGAGCGCCACGAAGACCACATGTTCTACCGCAAGCTTGTCACCGTCCCGCAGAACTGGGCCGTCAAGGCTGACAAGCACGGCAAGAAGAACCGGCTGAAGCTCAACTTCGGTGCCGTCGACTACCAGGCGACCGTCTGGGTCAACGGCAAGAAGGTCGCCGAGCACACCGGCGGCTACACCGCCTTCACCGCCGACATCACCGACGCGATCAAGGGCAGCGGCCCGCAGGAGATCGTCGTCGGGGTCACCGACACCACCGGCGCCGACCAGCCCACCGGCAAGCAGTCGGCCAACCCGGGCGGCATCTTCTACACCGCCTCGTCCGGTATCTGGCAGACCGTCTGGATGGAGCCCGTCGCCCCGGCGGCCGTCGACTCCCTGACGACCACCCCGGACATCGACAAGGGCAACCTTGCCCTGACGGTCAACTCCGAGGACGCCTCGAAGTCCGCGACGGTCACCGCCGTGGCCCGGGACAAGAAGGGCAAGGTCGTCGGCAGGATCAGCGGCCCGGCCAACCGCGAGCTGAGCCTCCCGGTCGCCAAGCAGCACCTGTGGTCCCCGGACGACCCGTACCTGTACGACCTGGAGGTCACCCTCAAGGACGGCAGCTCCAAGGACACCGTCGACAGCTACTTCGGCATGCGCTCCGTCGGCATCGCCAACGTCGGCGGCTACCAGAAGATCGTCCTCAACGGGAAGCCGTTCTTCTCGCTCGCCCAGCTCGACCAGGGCTTCTACCCGGACGGCCTGAACACCGCGCCCAGTGACGACGCGCTGGTCTTCGACCTGAAGGCGCAGAAGGATCTCGGCTTCAACTCCGTGCGCAAGCACATCAAGGTCGAGCCCGCCCGCTGGTACTACCACGCCGACCAGCTCGGTCTGTTCGTGTGGCAGGACTTCGTCTCCGGCAACCTCACCAACGAGAAGGGCCACCAGGCTTTCATCGACCAGGGTGCCGAGGAGATGGAGCAGCTCCACAACTACCCCTCGATCGGTTCCTGGATCGTCTTCAACGAAGGCTGGGGCGAGTGGGACCGCACCGAGACCGGCAAGATCACCGAGCAGGTCCAGGCCGCCGACCCCTCCCGCATCGTCAACGCCCACAGCGGTGTGAACTGCTGCAACTCCAAGGGTGACTCGGGCAAGGGCGACATCATCGACCACCACGACTACAACAACACCGACCCGGCCTTCCCGGACGCCAACCGCGCCGCGATGGACGGCGAGCACGGCGGCTTCACCCTGCGGATGCCCGGTCACATGTGGCCCGGCGCCCCGACCGCGATCTACAGCGGTGTCGCCGACAAGGCCGCGCTGACCGCCAAGTACGTCGAGAACACCCGCAAGTACTACCTGGAGGCGGCCGGCGCCGAACTCTCCGGCTCCATCTACACCCAGGTGACCGACCTGGAGAACGAGCTCAACGGCCTCTGGACGTACGACCGCCGCGAGATCAAGGTCGACGCCGCCCAGGTCCGTAAGGTCAACCGCGAGGTCATCGCCGCCGGCGCCGCGGCGGGCACCCGCACCCCCGTCAAGGGCGGCGGCTCCTGGTCGCTGGACGAGAACAAGGGCACCAAGGCCGCCGACAGCGGCCCGAACCACAAGGACCTCACCCTCTCCGAGGGCGCGTCCTGGACCAGCGGCGTGCACGGCTCGGCGCTGAAGTTCAACGGTGCGGGCCAGTACGCGGAGACCAACGGCCCCGTGGTCGACACCACCGGCGACTACACCGTCTCGGCCTGGGCCTCCCTGGACGCCCTCCCGGGCAACTACGGCACCATCGTCAGCCAGGACGGCCGGCGCCAGGAGAACCCGTTCTACCTGCAGTACGGCCAGGGCGGGTTCGCCTTCTCCACGCCGGGCGCCCACCGGGCCCGCCTGGACATGAAGCCGGAGCTCGGCCACTGGTACCACGTGGTCGGCGTCCGCAGCGGTGACGAGATTAAGCTGTACGTGGACGGCAAGCTCGCCTCCACCGCCCCGGCCGGATCGGCCGACGTCAGCAGCGGTGCCCTGTCCGTGGGCCGCGCCAAGTGGTCGGGCAACAACACCGACTTCTGGAACGGCTCCGTGGACCAGGTCCAGGTGTACGACAAGGCGCTCACCGACCAGGAGGTGACCGCGCTGTACGACGGCGGGAAGGCGTAAGCACTCCCGCTCCCAGGACCGCTCCCGGCGGTGCGCGGCACGAGCCCGCACCGCCGGGAGCTTCCGGCTGCCCGGAGACCGCCCCCCGGGAATGCTCAGGCCCCGCTGCTCTCCCGCACCAGCAGCCGGTGCGGCACCACGATCCGGCGCGCCGCCAGCCCCGAGAGCCGCCCGAGCACGCGCTCGCTCAGACACTGCACCGCCCGCTCCGCGATCTGCGCCGGGTCGGGCGACACCGTGGTCAGCGAAGGCGTGGCGAACCGCCCGTCCTCGATGTCGTCAAAGCCCACCAGCGCCAGGTCCCCGGGCACCCGCACCCCCCGCTCACCGGCCGCCCGCAGCGCCCCCAGGGCCAGTTCGTCGCTGAAGCAGAACACCGCGTCCGGGCGCTCCGGCAGCTCCAGCAGCTCACGCAGCGCCCGCGCCCCCTCCGCCCGGTGCAGGTCCGCCACCTCCACCTCGGCAACCGGGCTCAGCCCCGCCTCCGCGAGCCCCCGCCGGAAGCCCTCGGCCCGCAGCTCGGCCGTGCCGTGCCCCAGCGCGGACTGGAGTCCGATCGCGGCGACCCGCCGGCGGCCCGTCGCCACCAGATGCCGGGCGGCGTCCCGGGCCGCCGCCACGTTGTCCAGCGCCACATGGTCGATGGACCCGTGCGGATCGAGCTCGCCGAGGACGACGAGCGGCAGGCCGCCCGCGAGCGCGGACAGTTCGGCGGGGGGCGTCGACCAGGGGCTGATGATCAGCCCGTCCACCTGGTGCCCCTCGGAGCCGTCCAGCAGCCGCCGCTCCAGGTCCGCCCGGCCCCCCGTGCGCTCCACGAGCACCGTCCAGCCGCGCTCCTGGGCGGCGTCGATGAGGAGGCCCGTCAACGCGCCGAAGTAGGGGGAGTGGATCTCCGGGACGGCCACCCCGATGAGCCCCGTGCGGCCCTGGCGGAGGTTGCGGGCGGCGAGGTTGGGCCGGTAGCCCAGCTCCTCCACCGCGGCGAGCACCCGGGCCCGGGTGCCGGGGGCGACGGCGGCCGTGTTGCTCACCACGTTGGAGACGGTCCTGACGGACACACCGGCGAGCGCGGCCACGTCCTTGAGTCTCGCTGCCACGTTCGGTGCTCCTGCTCTCTGCCGGCGGGCGAAGGCGCCCGCGCCCTGTGCGCAGTGACCGTAACAGGTGGTGCGAGGTCCGCCCGCACAGACTCTTGCCACGTTGGTTGCAACGTTGCAATATGAGGGTGCTCCGAACGAAGGAAGGACCACACCATGACCGAGGCCGCGACCACCACCGCCCCGTTCCCGCCCGCCGAGGACGCGGTGCGCGACCTGTACGGCGCCGGGATCACCGCCTGTCGCGGGGCGTTCAGCCCGCGGTGGGCCGACCGGATGCGCGAGGACATCGACGCGGCGTTCGCCGAGGCGCGCGGCCGGGAGGGCGGCGCGGTCGGCCGCGGCCCGCACCGCTATTACGTGGAGATCCACCCCGAGCAGCTGCGCGGCTTCGTGGACCTGGTCGACCACCCCTGGGTGCGCGCGGTGAGCGAGGCGGTCCTCGGCCCCGGTTACCGGATCGTGGAGCTGGGCTTCGACGTGCCGCTGGCCGGGGCGGTGAACCAGCCGTGGCACCGCGACTTCCCGATGCCGGAGGAGACCCGCCGCGACCGCAGGCTCACCTCGCTGGCCTTCAACCTCACGGCCGTCGACACCCGTGCGGACATGGGCCCGTTCGAGATCGCGCCCGGCACCCAGTGGGACGACGACGCCCGCTTCGGGCACGCGATGTTCCCGCGCCGCGAGGACTACCCGCGCTACGAGGCCCTGGCCGAGCGCAAGTACCCGCAGCGCGGCGACCTCTCGGCCCGGTCGGCCCTGACCATCCACCGGGGTACGGCCAACCAGTCGCAGGACCCGCGCCCGGTCCTGGTCCTCGGCGTGGACGCCCCGGGCGCGGGGAACGACGGCCACCACGACATGGCGGTCACCCGGGGCTTCTGGGAGTCGCTGCCCGAGCGGGTCCGGGCGCACCTGGGCTGCCCGGTGGTCGACGAGCTCGTGCCCCTCGTGCAGAAGCACACCATCGAGGGCCTGGTCATGGGGGACGCATAAGGAAACCGGGGTCCGGCGGCAGGCCGCCGGACCCCGGTCCTCATCTCAACTCAGGGTGCCCAGGGCGCCTCCACCGCCCAGGTGGTGTCCTCGGTGAAGGTGGCCGGGTTGTCCCAGTCGTGCCCGCCGCCCGGGGTGGCCAGCCACACCTCCGACTTGATGTGCCGCATGTAGCTGCCCGGCAGGTTCGCGCTGGTCAGCCGCACACCGCCATTGCCGGCGACCGCGCACCAGGTGGCGTCGGCCTTGAAGAGCGCGGACCCGTCGCTCGCGTCGCGGTGGACCCGGAAGTCCCGGTGGCGCAGATACTCGCCCGGGTAGTTGCGCGACTCGAACGAGTAGCAGTTGCCGTTCGCCAGGCCCGGCACGATCTTCCAGGTGGCGTCGTTCTTCAGCAGCGCGCCGCTGTTGCCGTCGACCACCTCGGTGAAGGCCAGCGCGTCCTGGTGGCGCAGATACTTGTTGGTGTAGCCGGGCGTGGTGACCCGCAGGGACTTGTAGCCCCCGGTGGGCAGGGTCACCGGCGGGGCCGGGTTCTTCGAGGCGTTGATCAGGGCCTGGTTCGCGGCCCGCACCCGCGCCGTGTCCACCTTGACGACCTGGCGGTCGTACGTGAGGAGCCCGTTGGCCTCGTTCTCCACATCGGTGATCTCGGTGTAGACCGAGGCGGAGAGGCCCGCCGGGAGCTGGCCGATCCGGATGCCGTCGATCAGCCCCACGAACCGGTCGTTCAGCGCGGAGATGCTCGGCTGGTCCTCGTAACTGAAGCCGCCGCCGGGGAACCACTCGTGCCCCGGGACCTTGTAGCCGAGGCCGCCGAACTCGCCGAGGACGGCCGCCCGGGTCGCGGTCGGCGCGGTGTTGCCGGGGCCGACGTAGATGTGGTTGTCGACCACGTCACCGTTGCCGCCGTCCACCGAGCCGCAGCAGTTGACCCCGCTCATGTTGTCGACCAGCCGGGTCGGGTCGTACGCCTTGACCTCGTTCGCGATCCTGGCCTGGTCGTACTGCCCCCAGCCCTCGTTCTGGTCCACCCACATGACCAGCGACGGCGAGCTGCGGTGCTGGTCGATGATCGCGTGGAACTCGGTCTCCCACTGGGTGCGGGCCGCCGAACTCGGGGACTTGCCGGTGTCCATGGCCGGCATGTCCTGCCAGACCAGGAGCCCCAGCTTGTCCGCCCAGTAGAACCAGCGCTGCGGTTCGACCTTGATGTGCTTGCGGACCATGTTGAACCCGAGGTCCTTGTGGGCCTGGAGGTCCGACTTCAGGGCGGCGTCGGTCGGCGCGGTGTAGATGCCGTCCGGCCAGTAGCCCTGGTCCAGGGTGCCCGTCTGGAAGACGAACTTGCCGTTCAGGACCGGCCGCAGGACGTTGTCGACCTTCGCGATCGCGATCGACCGCATCCCGGTGTAGCTGCCGACCGAGTCCGTCACCGCCGAACCGTCGAGCAGTTCCGCCCTGACGTCGTAGAGGAACGGGTCGTCCGGAGTCCACAGATGCGTGTTCGGCACCGGTACGGAGACGGTCGAGCCGACCGTACCGGTGGCCGAGCCGACCACGGTGCCGCCGCTGGACACGGTGACCCTGGCCGCCCGCCCGGACGCCGAGTCGGCCTGCACCTTCACCCGCAGGGTGCTGTCGCCCAGGTTCGGCGTCATGTCCAGCCGGGTGATGTGCGCGGCGGCGACCGGTTCCAGCCACACCGTCTGCCAGATGCCGGAGGCGGCGGTGTAGAAGATCCCGCCCCCGCTGTGCGGCTGCACATCATTGATGCGCTGCTTGCCGACCGCCTGGCCGCCGGTCTGCGTCGGGTCGTAGACGGACACCACGATCGTGTTCGTACCGCCGTTGAGCTGCGGCGTGATGTCGTACGAGAACGAGTCGTAGCCGCCCTTGTGCGCGCCCACCTGGGTGCCGTTGACCCAGACCGTGGTCTGCCAGTCGGACGCGCCGAAGTTGAGCACGGTCCGGCGGCCGTTCCAGTTCGAGGGCACGGTGAAGGTGCGCTTGTACCAGAGCTTGTCGTTCTCGGTGACCTTGCGCTGGATGCCCGAGAGCGCGGACTCGGCGACGAAGGGCACCCGGATCTGGTCCGGCCACGACGACGGCTGCCCGGCGTCCCGTCCGGTGACCGCGAAGTCCCAGATGCCGTTGAGGTTGGCCCAGTCGGACCGGGTCAGCTGCGGGCGCGGGTACTCCGGCAGCGGCTTGTCGACCGGGACCTGGTTGGTCCAGGGCGTCGTCATCGGCGGGGTCTTGGGCGACCAGGACGCGGCGCCGGCCGGCGAGGCGCCGACCCCGACGAGGGCGGAGGACACCAGCGCCAGCAGGCCGGTCGTCGCGATCGCCCGTCTCCACCACGGCCTTCGGCCGGGTACTCGTAAACGGTGCACAGGTTCGTCTCCTTGATTCGGTGCGGCCCCCGGGGACGGGAGCGGTATGGGGGAGGGCGCGGAGCGCCGGGAATCAGACGAGCTGCCAGAGGTGGTCGTCGGTGCCGTTGTCGTCGTACTGCACGACATGGGCGCTGTCGGCGGTGGACATGGTGTCGACGCCGAGGACCTTGCCGGAGTGGCGGTTGCGGATGCGATACCAGCCGCCGCCGTCCGGGACGAGCTGCCAGAGGTGGTCGTCGGTGCCGCTGTCGTCGAACTGGACGACGTGCGCGCTGTTGTCCATCGACATGTTGTCGACGCCGAGCACCTTGCCCGAGTGATGGTTGCGGACGCGGTACCAGCCGTCGCCCTCCGCGACCAGCCGCCAGTCGTGGTCGTCGGTCCCCGTGTCCCCGAACTGCACGACGTGCGCGCTGTTGTCCATGGACATGTTGTCGACGCCGAGCACCTTGCCGGAGTGGCGGTTGCGGATGCGGTACCAGCGGTCCGCGAGCCACGGTTCCGCGCCCGGGTCCGTGGTCGGGAACGAGGTGATGCGCAGCCGGGCCGCCCCCATCGGGACGAGGGTGACCTCCTCCACGGGCTCGGTGCTGCGGGCGGGCGAGTCCTGGAGCGGGGCCACCACGTGCTCGTCGTCGGCCGTCCACTCCGGGATGCGGCGCGCCTTCGCGGTGATGGACAGCGGGGTGCCGTCGAGCGTGAAGGGGTTGCCGGCCTTCACCCTGCGCGCGCCGTGGTGGCGCAGGGACGCGGCGGGCTTCTTCGCGTCCAGGACGAGCCCGTAGTTCCACGGGCCGGTCGCGTGGACCGCGTACTCGGGGAACTGGTCGCTGCCGCCGATGCGCTCGTACGTCTCGCCGATGCGCAGCGAGTACGTGAGCGGGCCGTGGTCCACGCTGACGGAGCCCCGGTTGTCCGCCCAGGTGCGTACGGTGGTGCGCTGCGGGAAGCGCAGGGTGACCCGGTCCCCGTCGGCCCAGGTGCGGTCGACGCGGGTGAAGGCGGGGCCGGCCGGGGCGTCGACGCGCCGGCCGTTCACCGCGATCTCGGGGGCGTCGCACCAGGCCGGGACGCGCAGCACCAGCGGGAAGGCCAGCCGCTTCGGGGCCTTCAGGGTGAGGGTGACCGCGTCCGTGAAGGGGTAGTCCGTCTCCTCGGTGAACGTGACCTCGGTGCCGTCGGCGACCTTGGCCGTCACCTCGCAGGCGGCGTACATGGCGGCGGCCAGGCCCCCGTCGGGGGTGGCGAGCCACAGCTCCTCGGTGAAGTACGGCCAGCCCATGCCGTAGTTGTGCGGGCAGCAGCGGTACTGGTCGACACCCGGCAGGAACGCCTGCATGGCGAACCCGTTCTGGAACTGGCGCTCCGACTTGGGCACGTTGTCCAGGTCGACGCTGTTGGCGCTGGTGATGTAGTGGATCGCCCTGCCCGACGGATCGAGCGAGGCGGGCAGCGAGTTGAACGCCAGCTCCTCGCAGCGGTCGGCCCACAGCGGGTCGCCGGTGATCCGGGTCAGCAGCTGGTGGCTGGCCATGAACTCCACGATCCCGCAGGTCTCGAAGCCCTGCCGGGGGTCGCCGTGCCCGGGCCGCGCGTTCTCGTCCCCGGCGAATCCGCCGCCGGGGAACTGCCCGTACTGGTCCATGGCCTTGCCGTACGTCCCGTACGTGTCCCGGGTGTCCTGCGCCGAGCCGCTGCGCAGCGCGTACTGGGCGGGCTCGCGGAAGCCCTGGGCGATGTTCACGTTGTGCGGGTTGACCAGGTTGTCGCCCCAGTCGGCACCGTACGTGTGGATCTTGTCGGCGAGGTCGAGGAGGAAGGTGTCCCCGGTGCGGTTGAACAGCCAGAAGACGCTGTCCAGGCCGTCGCCCCAGCGCAGGGCGATCCAGCTGGTGTTGAAGGCGCCGGGGCCCTGGGCGTTCATGTACCGGAAGAACCGGCTCAGGAACGGGATGATCCGGGCGTCGCCGGTGTACTCCTGCCAGGAGCGCAGCGCCTGCACCAGCGGCAGGAACGGCCAGAAGTCAGGGCCGCCGTTCAGTGAGGTGCGCAGCGCCTCCGGGCCGAAGAACCCGTCGGACTGCTGGGTGGCCAGGATCGCGTCGAACCAGCGGCGCACCGAGGCCAGCGCTGTCGCGTCGCCGGTGACGATCGCCAGGTCGGTGTAGCCGCGCAGCCAGTACGGGACCTCCTCCCAGCCGCCGAGTTCGGGGCGGACCCAGCCGGTGGCCGAGAAGTCGAGGAAGTGCGAGAACTCCTCGTACCGGCCGCACAACCCGTCGAGCTGGAGCTTCAGCTGTCCGGCGAGCCAGCCGCGCGCGGTGACCTGGCCGGGCGGGAGCTTCAGGAAGGCGGTGGGGTGCAGCGGAGCGGCGTTGGGGGAGTAGTGGCCGCCGTGCGCGGGCCGCACCCGGTGCTCGGCGGCGGTCGCGGTGGCCGACCAGCGGCCGGCCGCGGTGGTGGCGGCGACGGTGGCGAGCGCGGCGGTCACGAGCTGTCTGCGGTTCAGGGGCATGGGGGAGGGCTCCTGCTCTGCCGGACATGCAACTCCGGCGTGGGAATGCGCATGACAAGAGAGTGCTGTCGCGGCGCGGCCGCACGGACCGGCCGCGCGCATGACGAAGAGCGCCTTCGCGATCCGTACGGAGGGCGCGGCACTTTTCTGCAACGTTGGAAAATGGGGTTCCGGCGGTATGACAGCACGCCGTCGGGCGGCTGTCCAGAGGGGCGACGGCATCGCGTGGGCCCGGCTGCCGCGCGAGCCCGAAGCGGCTCCGACACATTTTGGAAACGCATCGACAACGCTCTTGCCGCCCGTGCCGCACCGCCTATATAACGTTGTAAACCGAGCCGCCGAGAGGCCGCGCAGGCTCTCACGACCGCAGTTTGTGCAGCTAGGGGCCGTCTCCTAGCGGGGTCGTGAGTGCAGTGACATCAGCCGCCGCGCAGCGGCCGATGCATCGTCCAGCCATGACCGACCGCACGCCCCTCGGCGTGCCGTCATCCCGCCAAGGAGCTCCCGCGCATGATGATCCAGCGTCGATCCCGTACCCTCGCCGTGGCCTGCGTCCTCGCCGCCACCGCCACGCTGGCCGTTTCCGGCTGCTCCAAGTCGGAGGGCTCGGACAACAACGCGAGCAGCGACAGCAGCCAGGCCGCACAGGCGGCCAAGACCCCCGAGTCGTCGTCCGGTTCCGGCTGCTCGCTCCAGAGCTACGGCGCGCCGAAGCTCGACCTGAAGAACGCGGTGGTCGGCTTCTCCCAGTCGGAGAAGGAGGCCAACCCCTTCCGCATCGCCGAGACCCAGTCCATCAAGGACGAGGCGAAGAAGCTCGGCGTCAAGAAGGTCCTCACCACCAACGCCCAGTCGCAGCTGCCCAAGCAGATCAGCGACATCCAGGACATGCTCGCCCAGGGCGCCCAGTTCCTCATCGTCGCCCCGCTGAACTCGGACGGCCTGGAGCCGGCCCTCAAGGCCGCCGCCGCGAAGAAGGTCCCGGTCCTCACCATCGACCGCAAGCTCAACGCCACCGCCTGCAAGGACTACGTGTCCTTCCTGGGCTCCGACTTCGTGGAGCAGGGCAAGCGCGCCGCCGACGCGATGATCAAGGCGACCGGTGGCAAGGGCAAGGTCGCCATCCTCCTCGGCTCGTCGGGCAACGGCGTCACCACCGACCGCACCAAGGGCTTCGTGGACCAGCTCAAGGCCAAGGCCCCCGGCATGGAGATCGTCGCCCAGCAGACCGGTGAGTTCGCCCGCGACAAGGGCCAGCAGGTCACCGAGCAGCTGATCCAGTCCAAGCCCGGCATCACCGCCATCTACGCGGAGAACGACGAGATGGGCCTCGGTGCCGTCACCGCGGTGAAGGCCGCCGGCAAGAAGCCCGGCAAGGACATCAAGATCGTCTCCGTCGACGGCACCCGCAACGCCGTCCAGGCCATCGTCAACGGTGAGTACAACGCCGTCATCGAGTCCAACCCGCGCTTCGGTCCGCTGGCCTTCGCGACCGCCCAGAAGTTCTACGGCGGCGAGGAGATCCCCGAGAACGTCATCATCAGCGACCGCTCATACGACGAGTCCAACGCCAAGGCCACGATCGGCAACGCTTTCTGATCTCAGCCGGCCCCATCTGCCCGTACCGGCTCCGTCGGTTCACCGCCGCCGTGGCGCTCCCCGTCACGGCGGCCACCGGGCCCCCATCCTTGGAAGAGCGGAAGGCCAAGACCAGCCATGGCACCACCCGAAGCAGTACCGCAGCCGCCGGAGCCGGCCGCCGACGTGAAGGAGAGCAGCGCGACCGGAACGGCCCTCGCGGACGAGGCCGGAGCGGCACCCGCCGTCCTGGAGGCCCGCTCGGTCAGCAAGCGGTTCCCGGGCGTCGTCGCCCTCGACGGCGTCTCGTTCTCCCTGCGCGCCGGCGAGACCCACGCCCTGGTGGGGGAGAACGGAGCCGGGAAGTCCACCCTCATCAAGGTGCTGACCGGTGTCTACCGCCCCGACGAGGGCGCACTGCGGCTGGCCGGTGAAGAGGTCTCCTTCAACCGGCCCTTCGAGGCCCAGCAGGCCGGGATCTCCACGATCTACCAGGAGGTGAACCTCGTCCCGCTGATGAGCGTGGCGCGCAACATCTTCCTCGGCCGCGAACCCAAGAACCGCTTCGGCCTGATCGACTTCCAGCGGATGTACCGCGAGGCGAGCGAACTGCTCGACGGCTTCGGCGTCCGCGTCGACCCGAAGCGCCCCCTGCACACCCTGGGCATCGGCACCCAGCAGATGGTCGCCATGGCCCGCGCCGTCTCCGTGAACGCCCAGGTCGTCATCATGGACGAACCCACCTCCTCGCTGGAGCCGCGCGAGGTCGAGACCCTCTTCCGGGTCATCGAGGACCTGCGCGGCCGCGGCATCGCCGTCCTCTACGTCAGCCACCGCATGGACGAGCTGTACCGGATCTGCGACCGGGTCACCGTCCTGCGCGACGGCAAGCACATCCACACCGGGGACCTCGCCGACCTCGACCGGATGCAGCTCGTCTCGATGATGCTCGGCCGCGACATGGCCGAGGTACGCCGCGAGGGGCTCACCAACTTCGGCTCCGAGGGTCACGAGGCCGCACGCACCCCCGTCCTCACCGCCACCGGCATCTCCCGCGACCACCAGCTGCACGACATCTCCCTCGACCTGTACGCGGGTGAGGTCATGGGCCTCGGCGGACTCCTCGGTTCCGGGCGCAGCGAGACCGCGAAGGCCATCGCCGGAGCGCTCTCCCTGGACTCCGGCGAGGTGAGCATCGCCGGACGCGCCCTGCGCCGCCTCACCTCGGCCGGTGCCATCCGGGCCGGGATCAGCCTGCTGCCCGAGGACCGCAAGGCCGAGGGCATCGTGCCCGGCCTCTCGGTCCGCGAGAACATCGTGCTGGCGGCGATGCCCCGGCTCTCCCGCGCCGGCATCGTCTCCCGTGCCAAGCAGGACCGTATTGTCGACATCTTCATGAAGCGACTCCGGATCAAGGCGGCGAGCCCCGAGCAGAAGGTCGGCGAGCTCTCCGGTGGCAACCAGCAGAAGGTGCTGCTGGCCCGCTGGCTCTGCCTGGAACCCAAGGTGTTGCTGCTCGACGAACCCACCCGGGGCATCGACGTCGGCGCCAAGGCCGAGGTCCAGAGCCTCATCGACGACCTCGCCCGCGAGGGCCTGGCCGTCCTGCTCATCTCCTCCGACATCGAGGAACTGATCGAGGGCGCCGACCGGATCGTCGTCCTGCGCGGCGGAGCGGTCGCGGGCGAACTGGCGGGCGACGAGGTGGCGGAGAGCCATCTGCTCGAAGTGCTCGCCGACCACTCACCGGCTGCCGCGGACAAGGCGCCGGCCGCGAAGGAGGACCCCCGATGACCCAGGCCGCAGTCACCACCCCCGCAGCCCGGCCGTTCGCCCGGCTGCGCGACCCCGCCTGGTACCAGGAGTACGGCGTCTACCTCGCCGTCGCGGTCGTCCTCGTCTTCAACGCCCTGCTCACCGAGCACTTCATGACGGTGGACAACCTGCGCACCCAGCTCGTCCAGGTCGCCCCGATCGTCATCGTCGCCCTCGGCATGGCGCTCGTCATCGGCACCGAGGGCGTCGACCTCTCCGTCGGCTCGACCATGGCCGTGGCCGCCGCG
Organism: Streptomyces sp. NBC_00209; assembly: GCF_045206345.1. Classification (NCBI taxonomy): domain Bacteria; kingdom Bacillati; phylum Actinomycetota; class Actinomycetes; order Kitasatosporales; family Streptomycetaceae; genus Streptomyces; species Streptomyces sp. NBC_00209. The sequence continues at coordinate 6,446,758 of NZ_CP108121.1, forward strand.
CTGCTGCCGCTCTACCTCGGCTACGGGCTGGTCCCCGCACTCGTCATGGCGCTGCTCGCCGGCGCCCTCGTCGGAGCGGTCAACGGCACCCTGGTCTCGCTCGTCGGCCTCCAGCCGATCGTCGCCACACTCGCCCTGTTCGTCGGCGGCCGGGGCCTCGCCCTGGTCATGGCGGACAGCCAGCTCAAGCAGATCGTCAACCCCGACCTGCTGTCCCTGGGCACCGGCTCGTTCCTCGGCATCCCGCTGGTCGTCCTCATCGCCGGTGTCCTCGCCGTCGCCGTGGCCTTCCTCGTCACCCGGACCACGTTCGGCCGCCAGGTCGTCGCCATCGGCGGCAACCGCTCCGCCGCCGCCCTGGCCGGGCTGCCCGTGCGGCGGGTGCTCATCGGGGTGTACGTGCTCTGCGGGGTGCTCGCCGCCCTCGCCGGAGTCCTGGCCACCGCCCGGCTCACCGCCAGCGACCCCTCCTCGCTCGGCACCCTCATGGAACTCTCCGCCATCACGGCGGTCGTGGTGGGCGGCACCCCGCTCAACGGCGGCTCCATCCGGGTCCTCGGCACCGTCGCCGGCGCCCTGCTGATGCAGCTGCTGCGGGCCACCCTCATCAAGCACGACCTGCCCGACTCCACCGCACAGATCGCCCAGGCGGCCATCATCATCGCCGCCGTCTACGTCGCCCGGGAGCGTCGGTCCCGATGAACGAAACCTCACCTGCCCCGGCGCCCTCCGCCCCGGCCCCGCGCAAGACCTCCGGCGCCACCACGCCGGCGCCCGGTGCCGGATCACCGCGCGCGACCGGCGGGCGGATCGCCGAACTCCTGCAACGCCAGGGCGTCCTGGTCGTCCTCCTGACGGTCGTGATCGTCGCGTCCTGCATCTACCCGACGACGTTCTCCACCCTGGACAACGCCCGCGGGGTGACCGTCCAGGCATCGTTCCTGGCCGTCGTCGCGCTCGGGATGACGATGGTCATCATCACCGGCGGCATCGACCTCTCCGTCGGCTCCGTCTTCGCCCTGGGCGGGGTGCTCGCCGCCTGGGCCTCCCAATGGGGCATCCTGCCCGCCCTGTTGGTGCCGCTCGTGGTGTGCGGTGCGATCGGCCTGCTCAACGGCTTCCTCGTGGCGCGCGCCGGAATGGCCCCGTTCATCGTCACGCTCGCCACCCTCCTCGGGGCGCGCGGGCTGCTCCTCGCGATCACGGACGAGGGCGCCACCACCTACCTGGTGCCGAAGGACTCGGCCTTCGCGGAACTCGGCCAGGGCGCGATCTGGGGCTTCGGCTACCCGATCTTCATCGCCCTCGCGCTGTTCGGCCTCGGCGGACTCCTCCTCCAGCGCACCTCGTTCGGACAGTCGATCTTCGCCGTCGGCGGCAGCAGTGACGCGGCCACCCTGATGGGCCTGCCCGTCGCCCGTACGAAGATGCTCGTCTACACGCTCAGCGGACTGCTGGCCGGGCTGGCCGGCGCGCTCAACGCCGCCCGGCTCTCCTCCGGCGTCACCATCCTCGGCGTGGGCATGGAGCTCGACGCGATCTCCGCCGTCGTCATCGGCGGCACCCTCCTCATCGGCGGCGCCGGCTCCATCAGCGGAACGCTCTGGGGCGTCCTGCTCCTTCAGGTCATCCAGAACCTGATCAACCAGATCGGCTCGCTGAACTCCTCGTACCAGTCGGTCGTCAGCGGCGGCTTCCTTATCGTTGTCGTCGTGGCCCAGCGCTACCTGGCGCGCAGCCGCAGAACCACCTGAACCGGTGCCGGGGCCCCACGGCCCCGGCACCGTTCGAGCCGATCGAGCCGAACCGGCGGGAGCCGGGCCACCGCGCCTCACCGCGCGACAAGTCGATTCAGGGAGTGCCGTGGGCGTCAGCCTCAAGGACGTTGCGCAACGGGCGGGCGTGTCCATCAAGACCGTGTCGAACGTGGTGAACAACTATCAGCACGTCACACCGAAGATGCGCGCCAAGGTGCAGCAGGCCATCGACGAGCTCGGCTACCGGCCGAACCTCACCGCCCGTCATCTGCGCAAGGGCCGCACCGGGATCATCGCGCTCGCCGTCCCCGAGTTCGGCAACCCGTACTTCGCGGAGCTGGCCGGCGCGGTGGTCGACGCCGCCGCCCGGCACGACTACACCGTCCTGGTCGACCACACCGGCGGTCTGCGCGAGAAGGAACTCCTCGTCAGCCAGGGGTTCCGGTCCCACGTCATCGACGGGCTCATCCTCAGCCCGATCCACCTGGAGACCGAGGACCTGATGGCGCGCACCGAGACCGCGCCCCTGGTCCTGCTCGGCGAGCGCGAGTACGAGGCCCCGTACGACCACATCGCCATCGACAACGTCGCCGCGGCGCGCGAGGCCGTACGCCACCTCATCGAGCTCGGCCACCGCCGGATCGCCTTCCTCGGCTCCCGCACCGGCCGCGAACGCCAGCCCGCCCACCTCCGGCTGCGCGGCTGGCGCGAGGAGCTGGCCGCCGCCGGCATCGAGCCCGACGAGGCGCTGGTCGTCGTCACCGACGGCTACGGCCGCGAGGACGGGGCCTCCGGCATGGCCGCGCTCCTGGACCGGGGCGAACGGCCCGACGCCGTGTTCGCGTACAACGACCTCATCGCCGCCGGCGCCATGCGCACCCTCACCGAGCGCGGCCTGCGCATTCCCGAGGACGTCGCCGTCGTCGGCTTCGACGACATCGAGGAGAGCCTCTACGGCGCGACCACGCTCACCACCGTGGCGCCCGACAAGGAGGCCATCGCCCGGCTCGCCGTCGACAGCCTGGTCGAGCGCCTGTCCGGCGAACCGCCGGCGGAGCCCAGACGGCCCCGGCCCGGCTACCGGCTCGTCGTCCGCGAATCCACCGTTCCCCGGCCCGCCGCCGGACCGGCGGCACCGTAGCCACGGGCCGGACTCCCCGCCACCCCTGGGGAGTCCACCGCCCACGGCCCGCCCGTCCGGCCGCTCCGGCCTTCCGATCGCCCCAAGGATCATTGATGCCTCGCCCCACCGTGCACAGCAAACCGTTCGGCGCCCACGGACCCACGGACGTCGACATCTGGACGCTCGACTCCGGCACCGGAGTCCGGGCCGAGATCCTCACCTACGGCGGCATCCTGCACCGGCTCACCGTGCCCGACACCGCCGGCACCCCGGCCTCGGTGGTCCGCTCGCTGCCCGCCCTCGACCACTACACGGGCAAGAACCCGTTCTTCGGCGCCCTGGTCGGCCGTTACGCCAACCGCATCGCGCACGGCAGGTTCACCCTCGACGGCACGGAGCACCAGGTCCCCGCCACCGACCGGGGCCACGCCCTGCACGGCGGGCCCGACGGCTTCCACACCCGGATCTGGCAGGCCGAAGCCACCACCACGGACGAGGCGGCCGTCCTGCGGCTCACGCTGCACAGCCCCCACGGCGACATGGGCTTCCCCGGCGCGCTGGACGTGACCGTGACGTACACCCTCGACGCGGCCGGCACCCTCGCGCTCGACTACGAGGCCACCACCGACCGCGCCACCGTCGTCAACCTCACCAACCACGCGTACTTCGACCTGACCGACCGGGGCGACATCCTCGGCCACACCCTCCAGGTGGACGCCGGGCACTATCTCCCCGTGGACGACGAGGGCATCCCCGAGAGCCCCGCCGCGCCCGTCGCCGGCACCCCGTTCGACCTGACCGAGCCGCAGACCCTCGCGGACCGGATCGCCCTGCCGCACGAACAGCTGCGCCGGGCGGGCGGGTTCGACCACTGCTGGGTCCTCGACGGGCCGGACGCACCGGCCGCTCCCCGCCGCGCCGCCCGCCTCACCGCACCCGGCGGCGGGCGCGTCATGGAGGTGTGGACGACTGAACCGGGCATCCAGGTCTACACCGCCAACCAGCTGGACGGCACCCTCGCCGACCCCGACGGCGGCCACCACGAGCGCCACAGCGCCGTCTGCCTGGAGACCCAGCACCTCCCCGACTCGCCCAACCGCCCCGACCAGCCGGCCACCGTCCTGCGCCCCGGCGAACACTTCCGCAGCCGTACCGAGTACCGCTTCCCGCACCTGGCGGCCCCGCAGGGGTGAGGGGGCAGTCGAATTACGACGAGTCTCGTAGTATGGGAGCCCCGGACGGAGCGACGATACGGAGAGCGACCGTGACCCCTGCCAGCACCACCGACCCGGCAGCGGGCGCGCGCACCCTGCCCCACCCGGCCCGTGAGGAGATCCGGCTCGAAGCGGTTCTGCACGCGCTCTCGGACCCGGTGCGGCTGTGCGTCGTACGCGAACTGGCCGCCGCCGAGGCCGAGCTCACCTGCTCCTGCTTCGACCTGCCGGTCACCAAGTCCACGACCACGCACCACTTCCGGGTGCTGCGCGAGAGCGGCATCGTCCAGCAGACCTACCGGGGCACGTCCAAGATGAACGGGCTGCGCCGGGACGACCTCGACGCGCTGTTTCCCGGGCTGCTCGACCGCATCCTGGAAGCGGCGGCCTGCCAGGCGGCGCGCCTCGGCGAGAGCTGAGGGCGGGGCCCGGCACCGTACGGCCCGGGCGCATCACGGACCGTGATACTTCATTGACCGATCAGCCGCGACGGGACATGCTGTACCCCCGCCACGGACCGGTTCCGGCGACGCAGGGGATCGCCGGAACCGGGACGTCTCAGAACGTCGGCCGCTCGCCGCCCCCGGTCGCCGCGGCCCACTCGACCAGCAGGCGCTGGTACTGCTCCTCGTCCTCCGGGGACAGGTGACCGCCCGAACGCCGCCACAGGTCGCGAATGTCTTCATTCACCACTGCTGCGGGGCGCACGGAATCGGACGGGCACGGAGTCGGGGACATGTTCTCCAGGCTAAGGCCACGGTGTGACCATCCGACCCATTGCGCGTCAGGGACATCTCTCACATGTGTCTCAGGCAACCTTCTCGGTCAGTCCGAGCTCCCGAAGCCCGTCGGGCCGCTCATCCACCGGCAGATGGCGTACAAAACGCACCTCGCAGCCCAGCGCCGCGGCCCCGCCGTCGGCGTGCCGGTCGTCACCGACCATCACCACATCCGCCGGATCCTGTCCGAGAAGTGTGCACGCGGTGCGGAAGAGGCGTGCGTCCGGCTTCTGGACGCCGTGCTCGAAGGAGAGGACGTACGCATCCACGTAGCGGTCCAGGCCGTGCGCGCGGAAGACGGGGCGCAGGTCCCAGCCGATGTTGCTGACGACCCCGATCCGGACACCGGCCGCGCGCAGCCCGTCCAGCACCTCCGCCGTGTCCGGGTAGGGGCGCCAGGCGTCCGGGCGCAGATGCCGGTCGTACAGGGCGTCGTACAGACCGGGGTCGGGCAGCGCGACCTGGCGGGCCAGGCCGGTGTACACCGCGCGGTGCAGCTCGGCGCTCTCGTCGCGGTGCGCCCAGGCGTCCGCCAGCTCCTCGGGCATCCGCTTCGGGCCGGGCCCGCCCGGCAGCGCGCCGAACGCCTCCAGCTCCGCCGCGTACCGCTCGAAGGCGGCCCCGTCCACGCGCACCCCCCGCTCGGCGAGGGTCGCGGCGAGCCAGGAACGGACCGGCTCGATCCGGAACAGCGTTCCGGAGAAGTCGAAGAGGGCACCCTTGATCGGCATGGCACCGATCCTCGCCGAACCGGTGGACCCCGGGCAAGGGCGCCTGTCCGGCGGTGACGGCGCCCGGCCCGGTCAGAGCCGCCGGCGGGCGGGCGCGGCGGCGCACCAGCGGTCGAAGCCCCGGATCGCGAAGGCGGTCAGCGCGGCCCCGAGGAGCCACCCGCCCAGCACGTCGGACGGCCAGTGCACGCCCAGGTACAGCCGGGTCAGCCCGACCCCGAGCACCGAGACGGCCGCCGCGCCCACCGCCGCACGCCACACCCCGCGCCGCACGCCGGACCGGTGCAGCAGCCACAGCAGCAGCCCGCAGCTCACCGTCGCCGTCATCGCGTGCCCCGAGGGGTAGGCCGCGTAGTGGGCCGAGTCCACCGGGTCCGTCCACTGCGGCCGGTCCCGGCCGACGGCAGCCTTGACGCCCTGCTGGACGAGCGCCGAGAGCAACGTCGTCGCCACCACCCACACCGCGAGCGGCCGGGTCCCGCGCCACCACAGGACCACCACCGCGACGGCGATCAGCGCGCGGAACGTCCACGGGTCCCACAGCCAGTCCGTGAGCAACCGGTTGACATGGACGAGGCCGGGCTCGGTCACCGCCCGCCGGTGCAGCGCCTCCGCGATCCGCTCGTCCAGGTCCACGAGCGGCCGCCACCGGGCGACGACCAGCGCCGTCACCGCACCTCCGAGCACCGCGCAGACCGCGCCCGCCCGCGAGAGGCGCGAAGCGGCGCGGACCCGGCCGACGGGGGAGAGCAGCGGAATGTGCATGGCACGATCCTCGCCGACGGGCGCCCCCTCCGGCCGTTTCAGCGCGCCCGAAGAGCCCGTTCGCTACTTCAGGGCGCTGAGCCCCGGGACGAACGCCACCAGCAGCGGGACCACGGGCACCAGCGCCGCCGCCGCGGTCAGCCGCAGCCGCCGTCCTGCCGTGAGCCGGCCCGCCGGGGCCAGCAGCCGGTTCACCCGCAACGGCAGCTCCGCGTCCGCGGCCGAGGACGGGCCGAACACGCCCCGGTCCTCGTTGAGTTCGACCAGGGCGAGGGCGATCGTCAGCCGGCCGAAGCGCCGTGAGGCCACGTCGTCGGCCGCCAGCTCGACCAGCCGGTGCATCTCGTTGCGGAAGGCCGCGAACACCGGCACCTGCGGGAAGCCGGTCGCCAGCGCCCCCGAGCAGTTGAGCAGCCAGTCGTGCCGGGCCTGCGCGTGGCCCTGCTCATGCGCGAGGACCGCGTCGAGCTGGCGTCCCTTCAGCCGCCCCAGCGCGGCCGTGGTGATGACGAGTTGGGGCGCGGAGCCCGGCAGCCACCAGGCGTCGGGGCGCTCACCCTCCAGCACGACGAGGCGCCCGGACCCCGGCTCCTCACCGGGCATCAGCGGGGCGCGCACCAGGAGTTCGGTCCGCCGCCGCCTGCGCCGCAGCTGCGCCCGGCGGATCTCCCGGGCCAGCATGGCGGCCGTCCACACCCCGCCCAGGGCCAGCAGGACGGCCATCACCGCCGACCACGCCCCGTGGCCCGCGAGCGCGTACGCCTCCACGACGGCGTGCGGCGCGGGCGCGAAGACATGGCCGCGTACCGCCTGCCAGGCGGCTGCCGCGCTGAACGTCATGGAGAGGGCGAACGAGAGCAGCACCGCGGCCACCACGCACTGCCACACCCACAGCGCCACCACCGGCTCGCGCTCGGGCCACTCGGCCCGCGCCATCAGGCGCGGGGTCACGACGGCGGCCAGTGCACCGAGCAGCAGCAGCGCTAGGGAGACCCACATGGCATCAGCCTATGAGGGCCGCGCCACACACGGATATGGCTCCGCGCGCCAAGTGACGCACACCACGAAGGGCGGCCCTTCCCGTCTCACAGGGTGAGCAGCATCGCGAACATGGCTATGCCCATGGTCAGCCGGCACGCCAGCGCCAGCTCGGGGCGCGCCCCCCAGCCCCCGGGCGCGGGCCCCCCGGCGGTGGCCGCCGCGGCCACCGGCACCAGCCGGGCGCCCAAGCGCAGCACGTACACCGCGTAGTAGACGAGGAGCAGCCCCGTGAGCAGGGGTATGCCGCCCGCCCCGGCCATGCTGGGGGAGCCCATCGCGTGCGAGCCATGGCCACCGCCGTGCCCGCCCGCCCCGGCCCGGGCCATCACCACCGCCATGTAGACCATTGCGGAGGAGCCGACCAGATGGTGCAGATGGTGCCCGCTGCGCCGCGAGAACCACAGCGCCCGCAGCGCCGCGACCCCGAAGAACACCGCGTACACGCCCCACCCCCACGCGGGCGGTGCGACGGCGGCCGCCGGGACCGCCATCGCGGCCATGCCGAAGCCCATCAGCGCCTCGGCCCGCGCGGCTCTGCGCTCCTCCGCGCTCCCCGTACGGGTGCGCAGCAAGCAGTACGAGCCCGTCACCGCGCACAACGCCATCAGCAGCCATCCGGACATCGACGGTCCGTGCACAGCGGCCCTCCCCCCGGGCGAACGACATCGCCGTCGTCCAGTAGATGCCCGGGGCCGGACACCCGTACGCGGCGCACGGAGGTGCAGGGGGAGCGCGCGACGGGAGTGTTTCTGTGATGCGCGCGGTGTGCGCCCCCGCGCGCCCCGTGAGGGCCGCCGGGAGCCCCGGCGCCGCCCTCGGAGTTACGCTGCTCCGGCACCGCCCCCGCACAGAATCCGGAGACACCCCGCCATGGACACCGCCCCGCCCCGGGACACGGGAGAGCTGACGTTCCGCGACGCCACCGAAGCGGACATCCCCGCGCTCGTCGAGCTGATCGAGTCGGCCTACCGGGGCGACAGCAGCCGCACCGGCTGGACCACCGAGGCGGACATCCTCCAGGGGCAGCGCACCGACCCGCAGGGCGTGCGGGCGGTGGTCGAGAGCCCGGGCAGCCGGCTGCTCGTGGTGGAGCGCGACGGCGCGCCGGTCGCCTGCTGCCAGTTGGAGCACCGCGGCGAGGCCGCGTACTTCGGCATGTTCGCGGTCCGTCCCGCGCTCCAGGGCGCCGGCCTCGGCAAGGTGATCATCGCCGAGGCCGAGCGCACCGTCCGGGAGAGCTGGGGCGTGCGGGAGATGCACATGACCGTGATCTCCGTCCGCGAGGAGCTCGTCGCCTGGTACGAGCGCCGGGGCTACCGCCGCACGGGCAGGCTGTCCCCGTTCCCGTACGGCGACGAGCGCTTCGGCATCCCCCAGCGCGACGACCTGGCCTTCGAGCTGCTGGTCAAGGAGCTCGAAGGCTGACCGCTACGCGGGGGCGCCGCCCCCGCGCTGGATGTCGGGGTGGTCGGTGGTCACGCCGTCGAGCCCCAGCCCCTCGGCCAGCCGCAGCTGCTGCTGGGTGTTGACCGTCCAGCCGAAGACCGTCAGCCCCTCGGCGTGGGCCTTCTCGACCAGTTCCCGCGTGATGCGCCGGATGTTCAGGATCAGCCGGGTCGCGCCCACCGCCTTCGCGCGGTCCAGCAGGTCCCCGCCCCAGCGGCTGGCCACCAGCGCCGTCCGCACGCCCGGGACCAGCTGCGCGATCTCGGCGATCGCCTCGTCGTGGAACGAGATCACCTCGACGCGCTCCACGAGGTCGCGCTCGTGCATGACCCGGGCCAGGGTGCGGGCCGCGGCCACGTCCTTGATCTCCGCCTGGAGCGGGGACCGCACGGCGTCCAGGACCTCCTCGAAGACGGGCACCCGCTCGCCCAGACCCGCGTCGAGCGCGCGCAGCTCGGCGAGCGTCTTCTCCGCGATCGGGCCCTCGCCGTCGGTCGTACGGTCCACCTCCGCGTCGTGCATGACGGCCAGCGCGCCGTCCTTGCTCAGATGCAGGTCCAGCTCGATGAGGTCCACGCCCTCCTTCTCGGCACGGACGAACGAGCGCAGGGTGTTCTCCGGCTCGAAGCCCGGCGCTCCGCGATGACCGATCGTGAGAATGGACAAGGCCCGCTCGCTTCCGTCGACGCTCAGTTCCCGAGGCAGCCTAGTCGCCCCGGAACGTCGTACGGGGGAGGGGCGGGCCCAGCTGTGCAGCGTCCCGTGAAACCCCCGAAGAAGCCGCCTCGGCGGTGTATCACAGGAAAAATGACGGTGACCATGGGGGTCGGCAGGATAATTTCCACAATCCCACTTGTCCCAGGGACTCGCACGCGGATACGGTGGACAGACGCGAGGTTCTCCCGTGGAGGAAGTGTGATGACGGAAATTCTTGTGCACGACGCCGCATCCGGCGACATAGCTGCCGCCCCACGGGTGATCGAGCACCCGGCCTGGCCCGCGCTCAAGAACGCCGTGGAGGAGATCCGCCCCTGGCAGTCGAAGGACGGTTCCGTCGACTTCGACGCCGAGGGCGCGCCCGCTCCGGCGCGCGCCGAGGCCGCCGTGGAGCGGGTGATCGACGCCGTCGAGGAACTGTCCCCGCTGCTGCCGCACGACGCCGCGTACCACCGCGCCCTCGTGAAGGACCTGCGCGGCTGGGTGGGCGGCGGTTTCGACGTCCCCGACTTCCTGGACTCCCTGCTGGCCTTCCAGCCGGCCAAGGGGCGTGCCGACGGCCTCCAGCACCTGGTCGTCTTCGCCATGTACACCCAGAACGGCAACCCCGACCGCAATCTCGAAGCGGTCGTGCTGCGGATGGTCTGGCCGGACTGGCTCGCCGAGCTGGAGGCCGGCCGCTACGACAACCCGATGTTCTGCGGCATCACCTTCGAGGACTTCACCTCCGGCTACGACACCAACTCCGCGGTGCTCTTCCCGGAGACCATCGCCGTCCGCGAGGCCCCCGAGCGCTTCAGCTGGGGCGGCATCTTCTGCGACCGCGAGGCCGCCCGCTTCCGCCGCGTCACCGAGGCGGCCGTCGACCTCCTCGGCGTCGAGCTGCCCGACGACATCCGCGCGATGATCGGCGACCAGCAGCGCTGCGAGCAGGCGTTCGTGCTCTGGGACATGGTCCACGACCGCACCCACAGCCACGGCGACCTGCCGTTCGACCCCTTCATGATCAAGCAGCGCCAGCCGTTCTGGATGTACGGCCTGGAGGAGCTGCGCTGCGACCTCACCGCCTTCAAGGAGGCCGTGAAACTGGAGGCCGAGGGCAACCCGCACGGCCGCGACGTGCAGTACGCCGTGCTCTTCGACCGGATGTTCCGCTTCCCGGTCACCGGCGAGCGCGTCCGCAACTACGACGGCCTCGGCGGCCAGCTGCTCTTCGCGTACCTCCACAAGCACGACGTGGTCCGCTGGACCGACAACACGCTCCGGATCGACTGGGAGCGCGCCCCGCAGGTCACCAACCAGCTCTGCGCCGAGATCGAGAAGCTGTACCGGGACGGCATCGACCGCCCCAAGCTGGTCCACTGGTTCGCCGCGTACGACCTCGTCTCCACCTACCTCGCCCCGCACCCCGGCTCCCGCTGGGCCAAGGGCCCCGACGCCCTGGACCTCTCCCAGCCGCCGCGGAAACTCGTGGACGACGTGCTTCCGGACGAGTTTCCCCTGAGCATGTTCTATGAGGCCCTCTCCAAGAAGCTGAAGAGCGTGATCGCCTCGGCCAAGGGCATCACCGGCTCGGACGCGGGGAAGGCTGCCGCGTGAGCACAGGTCCCAAGGAGGCGGAGGCCATGAACGGAACAAGCACGGGCGACGCGGACGGCGCGCTCGAAGGCGCCGTGGTCGCCGTCGCGGGAGCCGCCGGACCGGCCGGCCGGGCCACGCTGCTGCGCCTCGCCGAGGCGGGCGCGGTCGTCGTCGCCTCGGACTCCCACCCCACCAGGCTCGCCGAAGCCGTCGACGCGGCGCGCTACGCCCACGGCGGCGCGACCGTCACCGGCGACACCGTTGACCTGCTCGACCTCGGCGCCACCCGGGAATGGGCGGCCAAGACGGAGAAGGAGTTCGGCCGCGTCGACGGCGTCGTCCACCTCGTGGGCGGCTGGCGCGGCAGCGCGACCTTCGGCGAGACCGATCCCGCCGACTGGACGCTGCTGGAGAAGCTGCTGATCCGCACGGTGCAGAACACCTCGCTGGCCTTCCACGACTGCCTGCTGCGCAGCGACCGGGGCCGCTTCCTGCTGACCAGCGCGGCAGGCGCCGGCAAGCCCACCGCGGGCAACGCCGCCTACGCCGCCGCCAAGGCGGCCGCCGAGGCGTGGACCCTCGCCCTGGCCGACTCCTTCCGCAAGGCGGGGGGCGAGGACGGCCCCCGCAGCGCGGCTGCGATCCTGGTCGTGAAGGCACTGGTGCACGACGCGATGCGCGCCGAGCGCCCGAATGCGAAGTTCGCGGGCTTCACCGACGTCAAGGACCTGGCCGATGCCATCGCCGGCGCCTGGGACCGGCCCGCCCCGGAAGTGAACGGAAAGCGCCTGTGGCTGACCCCGCAACCGTAAGGACCGACGCGCGTCGCCATCACGACCCGCAGGTCCGCGGTTTCGCCAGTGACAACTACGCGGGGACGCACCCCGAGATCCTCGCGGCGCTCGCCCTCGCCAACGGCGGCCACCAGGTCGCCTACGGCGAGGACGACTACACGGGCCATCTCCAGCGCGTCATGCACAGCCACTTCGGGCCCACCGCCGAGGCGTTCCCGGTCTTCAACGGGACCGGCGCCAACGTGGTATCGCTCCAGGCCATGACCGACCGCTGGGGCGCGGTCATCTGCGCCGAGTCCGCGCACATCAACGTGGACGAGGGCGGGGCGCCCGAGCGGGTCGGCGGCCTCAAGCTGCTCACCGTCCCCACCGAGGACGGCAAACTCACCCCGGAGCTCATCGACCGGCAGGCGTACGGCTGGGACGACGAGCACCGCGCCATGCCGCAGGTCGTCTCGATCACGCAGAACACCGAGCTGGGCACCGTCTACACCCCCGACGAGATCCGCGCCATCTGCGAGCACGCGCACGGGCACGGCATGACGGTGCACCTCGACGGCGCCCGCATAGCCAACGCGTCGGCGTCCCTGGACGTGCCCATGCGTACGTTCACCAACACCGTCGGCGTCGACGTGCTCTCCTTCGGCGGCACGAAGAACGGGGCCATCTTCGGCGAGGCCGTCGTCGTCCTGAACCCCGACGCGGTCCGCGCCATGAAGCATCTGCGCAAGCTGTCGATGCAGCTCGCGTCCAAGATGCGCTTCGTCTCCGTGCAACTGGAGGCGCTGCTCGCGGGCGACCTGTGGCTGCGCAACGCCCGGCACGCCAACGCGATGGCCCAGCGGCTGGCCGAGGGCGTGCGCGGGATCGACGGCGTGGAGATCCTCCACCCCGTCCAGGCCAACGCCGTCTTCGCCCGGCTGCCGCACGCGGTCACCGAACGGCTCCAGAAGCGCTTCCGCTTCTACTTCTGGGACGAGCAGGCCGGGGACGTGCGCTGGATGTGCGCCTTCGACACCACGGAGGAGGACGTCGACGCGTTCCTCCTCGCACTCAAGGAGGAAATGGCGGACAGGCCCTAGTAGGGCCTGTCCGAGCGGCGCCGGGGTGCGGACGGACCGTCCGCACCCCGGCGTGACGTTTCAGCCGCGCTCGCGGACCTCGGCCGGCGTCGGAGCCGTACCGCCCAGGTGCGCGGGCACCCACCACGTGTCACTCGCGTCCTTCGGCCGGACCGGATAGGCCCGCTGCGCCGCTTCGAGCAGCTCCTGCACCCGCTCGCGCAGCCGCCGCGTGATGGCGCCCGCGTACTGGTCGGTGGGGGCCTCCACGGGCTCGCCGACGCGGATGGTGACCGGGATGTGGTTGCGCTTGAAGCTGCGCGGCCGGCCCTTCGTCCAGAGCCGCTGCGTGCCCCACAGCGCCATCGGGATCAGCGGTACCCCGGCCTCCTGCGCCAGGCGCGCGGCACCGGACTTGAAGCTCTTGAGCGTGAACGACTCCGAGATCGTCGCCTCGGGGAACACCCCGACGATCTCGCCGGACCGCAGGGACTCCAGCGCGTGCGCGTAAGCGTCCTCGCCCTGCTTGCGGTCGACGGGAATGTGCTTCATGCCGCGCATCAGCGGCCCGGAGACCTTGTGCCGGAATACCGATTCCTTGGCCATGAAACGCACCAGCCGCTTCTGCGGGAGCGCGGCGAGGCCACTGAAGACGAAGTCCAGATAACTGATGTGGTTGCTGACCAGAACAGCGCCACCGGTCTTCGGGATGTGCTCCGAACCCTGAGTGTCGATCTTCAGGTCGAGCGCCTTGAAAAACGTGCGAGCGGCGCCGATGACCGGCCGATAGACGAGTTCTGCCATCTGGGGAAGACCCTTTCTTCAGCGCCCGCGGATGTTCTCCCGGCGGAAGTTACGCAGCCGTAGGTTTTCGGCATTGGGGCGATCGTGCCCCATACGGTGACGCGGTGGCCAGTCCCGGCGGCGCCGGGCCGCGAGATTCTCGTCACGTAGGGCGCCCGGGAATGCCCGCGGCGTCGCGGACGCTGACCCCTTGCGTAGAACTCTGACAGGAGGCCGAAGGTGGACGGGCAGGCAGGCGCCGAGAGGCTGGACGCGGCACGACTGGGCGCGGAACTGGGGGAGCGGGCCACACTCGTCCAGTTCTCCACCGCCTTCTGTCAGCCGTGCCGGGCCACCCGCCGCACCCTGGCGGAGGTGGCCGGAATGGTCGAGGGGGTCGCCCATGTGGAGATCGACGCGGAGGCGCGTCTCGCGCTCGTCCGCGACCTCGGCATCAGCCGGACCCCGACCGTCCTGGTCCTCGACGCCGCGGGCCGGATCGTCCGCCGCGCCGAGGGGCAGCCCCGCACCGTCGACGTCGTCGCCGCCCTTGGCCGGGCGATATGACGGACCGTGATGCTTCTCCCACCTGAGGAGACGCCCTTGACTGCACGGACCGCGCATCGTCAGTCTGACGTTATGCCGTCAGACCCCCTTCTCCACGGCCGGGTGTACATCGACCTCGCCCGCACCGCCGGCGCGTGCTGTCCGGGTGCCTGAGCACCCACGACCCCGCATTTCCGACGCGCAGAAGGACCTCTCCATGACGGCATCACCCGGGCTCGGCAAGGCGCGCACGGCATCCCCGGACCTCCTGCGCTCCGTGTTCCGCCGGCATGCCGCCGGAGTCGCCGTGATCACCGCCGCCGGGGAGGGCCCGGTCGGCTTCACCGCCACCTCGCTCAACTCCGTGGCCGCCGAGCCGCCCCTCGTCTCCTTCGGCGTCGGCACCTCGTCCTCCAGCTGGCCGGTGCTGGCCGAGGCCGAGCACGTGGGCGTGCACATACTCGGCGAACACCAGCGGGAGCTGGCCGCCACCTTCGCCCGGAGCGGCGCCGACCGGTTCGGTCCTTCCACCTTTTGGCGCAGCGGCCCGGAGGGCGTTCCGCTGCTGGACGACGTGCTGGCGTGGCTGGTCTGCCGCGTCGTGGCCCGGGTTCCGGCGGGCGATCACCACATCGTGATCGCGCAGGTGGTCGAGGGCGACCCGGTCGGTGTCGGCCGGCCGCTCGTTTATCACCAGGGCCGGTTCACGGCTCTGCGGGACTGACGCGAGGCCCGGGGGTCCCCGGGCGGATCGCGTTGGGCAGATCACAGTGCGGAGCGCTTGCTCATTGGGCACACGCTGGATGTACTGGCGAGTAATATGACGGTCGGAGCGTCGGTCGCCCCGACCGGAAAACGCCCCATCAGGCGCCTATGCTGCGTGCAACAAGGCAGCCCGGAAATGACGATGCAGTAGGAGAGCCGGCGTGAGCTTGAGGATCGTTGTCACTGTGAAGTACGTGCCCGACGCGACCGGTGACCGGCATTTCGCCGATGACCTGACGTTGGACCGTGAGGATGTCGACGGTCTGCTGTCGGAGCTGGACGAGTACGCGGTCGAGCAGGCGTTGCAGATCGCGGGGGCGGCTGATGATGCGGAGGTCACCGTGTTGACGGTGGGTCCGGAGGATGCCAAGGACGCGTTGCGCAAGGCGTTGTCGATGGGTGCGGACAAGGCGGTTCACGTCGAGGACGACGATCTGCACGGTACGGACGCGCTGGGGACGTCGCTGGTGCTGGCGAAGGCGATCGAGGAGACCGGGTACGACCTGGTGATCTCGGGGATGGCGTCGACGGACGGCACGATGGGTGTGGTTCCGGCGCTGCTCGCGGAGCGGCTGGGTGTGCCGCAGGTGACGCTGTTGTCGCAGGTGTCGGTCGAGGGCGGTGTGGTGCGGGGCCGTCGCGACGGGGACAGTGCGTCGGAGGAGCTGGAGGCGTCGCTGCCGGCGGTGGTCTCGGTGACGGACCAGTCGGGTGAGGCCCGTTACCCGTCGTTCAAGGGGATCATGGCGGCGAAGAAGAAGCCGGTGAAGTCCCTGGACCTGGACGACCTGGGCATCGACGCGGACGAGGTCGGTCTGGCGGGTGCGTGGACCGCGGTCGACTCCGCGACCGAGCGTCCGGCCCGCACCGCGGGGACGATCGTGAAGGACGAGGGCGAGGGCGGCAAGCAGCTGGCCGAGTTCCTGGCCGGCCAGAAGTTCATCTGAGACCCCGGCGTCCCCTCACCGCCCCCGCCTACTTCGTACACGCAGGAGATTGAAGTCCCATGGCTGAAGTTCTCGTCTATGTCGACCACCTGGACGGTGCCGTCCGCAAGCCCACCCTGGAGCTGCTGACGCTCGCCCGCCGCATCGGCGACCCCGTCGCCGTCGCCCTGGGCAACGGCGCCGCCGACACCGCCGACGTGCTCGCCGAGCACGGTGCGGTCAAGGTGCTGACCGCCGACGCCCCCGAGTTCGCCGACTACCTCGTCGTACCGAAGGTGGACGCCCTCCAGGCCGCCTTCGACGCCGTGTCCCCGGCCGCCGTGCTGCTGTCCTCCTCCGCGGAGGCCAAGGAGATCGCGGCCCGCCTCGCGGTGCGTATCGGCTCCGGCATCATCACCGACGCCGTGGACCTGGAAGCCGGTGACCAGGGCCCGGTCGCCACGCAGTCCGCGTTCGCCGCCTCGTACACCACCAAGTCCCGTGTCTCCAAGGGCGTTCCGGTCATCACGGTCAAGCCGAACTCGGCCCCGGTCGAGGCGGCCTCGGCCGCCGGTGCCGTCGAGACCCTCGCGGTCTCCTTCTCGGCGCAGGCCACGGGCACGAAGGTGCTGTCGCGTACTCCGCGTGAGTCGACCGGGCGCCCGGAGCTGACGGAGGCGGCGATCGTGGTCTCCGGTGGCCGTGGCGTCAACGGTGCGGAGAACTTCGCGATTATCGAGGCCCTCGCCGACTCGCTGGGTGCCGCGGTGGGTGCGTCGCGTGCCGCGGTGGACGCGGGCTGGTACCCGCACACCAACCAGGTCGGCCAGACCGGCAAGTCCGTCTCCCCGCAGCTCTACATCGCCTCGGGCATCTCCGGCGCGATCCAGCACCGGGCGGGCATGCAGACCTCGAAGACCATCGTCGCGGTCAACAAGGACTCCGAGGCCCCGATCTTCGACCTCGTGGACTACGGCGTCGTCGGCGACCTCTTCGACGTCGTCCCCCAGCTCACCGAGGAGATCAACACCCGCAAGGGCTGATCGCGGACGGTTTCGTACGAGCAACGGCCCGGGGCCGCACGGTGAACGCACCGTGCGGCCCCGTGGCGTTCCCGGTCACCGTTGACTCGGATGCGAGCGCCTTATAACTTCACTATACGGATTGTTGTTTCCGGGAAGCGGAAACGACCGGAGTGTGGAGGGTGCGGACGATGGGTCAGCAGGAGAAGGTGGCGACGAGCCTCGCCGGTGCGGTCAGCGACGGGATCAGCGCGTCCCTCGCGCCGGTGGACGCCGAACTCGCCCGCCGCTACCCGGGCGACCCCGGCACCCGCCAGCCCGTGCACACGGTCTACGTACCGGGCGACACCTTCACGGCAAGCACCCTGCGCACCTGGGGCGACGAGGCGGTGAAGGCGCTCGACCAGCACGCCCCCGACGCGGCGGCCCTCGCCGGAGTCCTCGGCATCCCGGACGAGCTGGCCGGGCCGGTGTACGACCGCGTACGCGCCAAGCTGGAGCGCGAGCCGGTCGAGGACCTGAGGATCGACTTCGAGGACGGCTACGGACCCCGCTCCGACGCCGAGGAGGACGAGGCGGCGGCCCGCGTGGCCCGGCTCGTCTCGGAGGCGTACGCCGACGGAACGGCCGCCCCGTACATGGGCATCCGGATGAAGTGCATGGAAGCCGCCGTCCGCGACCGGGGCATCCGCACCACGGACGTCTTCCTCACCGGCCTCATGCGGGCGGGCGGGCTCCCCGACGGGCTCGTCCTCACCCTCCCGAAGGTGACGTACCCCGAGCAGGTCACCGCCTTCGTCCAGCTCCTGGAAGCCTTCGAGCGGGCACACGGGCTGCCCGACGGGCGCATCGGCTTCGAGATCCAGATCGAGACCAGCCAGTCCATCCTGGCCGCCGACGGCACCACCGCCGTGGCCCGCATGATCGACGCGGCACGGGGGCGGGCGACCGGACTGCACTACGGCACGTTCGACTACAGCGCCTGCGTCGGCGTCAGCGCCGCGTACCAGGCGAGCGACCACCCGGCCGCCGACCACGCGAAGGCGGTCATGCAGGTCGCCGCCGCGGGCACCGGCGTACGCGTCTCCGACGGCTCCACCAACGTCCTGCCCGTCGGGCCCACCCCGCAGGTCCACGAGGCGTGGCGGCTGCACTACGGCCTCACGCGGCGCGCCCTGGCCCGCGCCTACTACCAGGGCTGGGACATGCACCCGGGCCACCTGCCGACCCGTTACGCGGCGGTCTACACGTTCTACCGCGAGGGCCTGGAGCAGGCCGCCGCCCGGCTCGCCGCGTACGTGGCCAAGGCCGGCGGCGACGTGATGGACGAACCGGCCACCGCCAAGGCGCTCAGCGGTTACCTGCTGCGCGGCATCGACTGCGGTGCCCTGGACACCGACGAGGTGGCGAAGCTGACCGGGCTGGCCCGCGCCGACCTCGACGCCTTCGCCTCGCCCCGGCGCGGCACCCTGACGGTCACCGCGCCCTGAGCGGCGTCGCTCAGGCGGCCGGCGGGATCTCTCCCGAACCGCGGGCGATCAGCCGGGTCGGGAGCTCCACGCGCGCCGGGGGGTGACCGGACCCGTCCAGGCGCCGGAAGAGGTGCTCGGCGGCGGTGCGGCCCACCGTCGCCGCGTCCTGGGAGATGACGGTGATGCCGAGCAGGTCCGCCAGCTCGATGTCGTCGAAGCCGACCAGGGCGACCGGCCGCTCCCGGTCCGCGAGGACGCGCACCACCGTCACCGTCACCCGGTTGTTGCCGGAGAAGAGCGCCGTCACCGGCTCCGGACCCGTGAGCATCGCCTCGGCGGCGGCGCGGACGCGGTCGGGGTCCGTGGAGCCCAGCGAGACCCAGGAGTCCTCGACGGTTATCCCGGCCTCCGCCATCGCCGCGTGGTAGCCGCGCAGGCGCTCCGTCGCGGTGTGGATACGGGGCTGGTCGCCGATGAAGCCGATACGGCGGTGGCCGTGCGCGAGCAGATGGGCGACGCCCTCGCGGGCCCCGCCGAAGCTGTCCGAGAGCACCATGTCCGCCTGGATCTGCCCGGCCGGGCGGTCCACGAAGACGGTCGCGACGCCGGCCTTGATCTCCGGCTCCAGATAGCGGTGGTCGTCGGCGGCCGGGATCACGATCAGCCCGTCGACCCGGCGCGCGCACAGGGCGAGGACCAGCTCCTGCTCGCGCTCCGGGTCCTCGGCGCTGGAACCGTTGATGAGCAGGGCGCCGTGCGCGCGGGCCACCTCCTCGACCGCGCGGCTCAGCGGCCCGTAGAAGGGGTCCGCCAGATCCTCCAGGACCAGGCCGATGGAGGCGGTCCGGCCCTTGCGCAGTACCCGCGCGCTGTCGTTGCGGCGGAAGCCCAGCGCCTCGATGGCCTCCTGCACCCGGCGCTCCGTGTCCGGGGTGACCCCCGGCTCGCTGTTGACCACGCGCGAGACCGTCTTCAGACCCACCCCGGCCCGGGCGGCCACGTCCTTCATGGTCGGCCGGTTGCCGTAACGGGGCTCGGGATGACGAGTGGTCTCGGCCACGATGCGCTGTCCTGTCGTCGGTCGGGCGGTCCCGGCGGGCCACGGCGGCTGCCGTGGGGGGCTCCCGGAGGGTGTGGCGTCGAGCATAGGCCCTGGACAACGTTGTCAAGGGAATGGAGACTGGGCAGACTGTGCACCTGAGCCGCAGGTCCCGCCCACACCACCCGGAGCCACACCGATGCAGACCCACCTCGTCGCCGCCCTGGACATCGGGGGCACCAAGATCGCCGGCGCGTTGGTGGACCGGGACGGCGGGCTCCTGGTGCGCGCCCAGCGGGCGACGCCCGCCCGGGAGAGCGGCGAAGCCGTCATGGCGGCGGTCGGCGGCGTCCTGGCCGATCTGGCCGCGTCCCCGCACTGGGGCGACGCGACGGCCGTCGGCATCGGCAGCGCGGGCCCGGTGGACGCCGCCGGAGGGACGGTCAGCCCGGTCAACGTGCCCGGCTGGCGGGGCTTCCCCCTGGTCGAGCGGGTCGCCGACGCCACCGGCGGCCTTCCGGTCACGCTGGTCGGCGACGGCGTCGCGATCACGGCGGCGGAGCACTGGCTCGGCGCGGCGCGCGGCCATGAAAACGCGCTGTGCATGGTCGTCTCGACCGGCGTCGGCGGCGGGCTCGTCCTCGGCGGCGCCCTGCACCCCGGCCCCAGCGGGAACGCCGGCCACATCGGGCACATCAGCGTGGACCTCGACGGCGACCTCTGCCCGTGCGGGGCGCGCGGCTGCGTCGAGCGCATCGCGAGCGGCCCCAACATCGCGCGCCGCGCGCTGGAAGCCGGCTGGCGGCCCGGCCCGGACGGCGACGCGACCGCGGTCGGCGTCGCGGCCGCCGCGCGGGCCGGTGACCCTGTCGCCCTGGCCTCCTTCGAACGCGCCGCGCAGGCCCTGGCGGCGGGGATCGCCGCGACGGCGACCCTGGTCGAGATCGACATCGCGGTGATCGGCGGCGGGGTGGCCGGCGCGGGCGAACTGCTGTTCGCCCCGTTGCGCACGGCTCTGCGCCGGTACGCCACGCTCTCCTTCGTCCAGCACCTGACGGTGGTGCCCGCGGTCATGGGCAACGACGCGGGCCTGGTCGGTGCGGCGGCGGCCGCGCTGGCCGCCGCCCGGCCGCTCGCGGACCCGCTCAGCAGGTGATCCGCAGGTCCCCCCAGTCCGCGTGGTCCGAGTCGTCGCCGTCGCCGCCGTCCGTGACCACCAGCCGGACGACCTGAGCCCCGGTCACATCCGCCGAGAGGGGCTGCGGGGCCATCGCGTTGGTCAGGACTCCGGTGGACGCGGCCTTCTTGCCGTCCGCCCAGATCTCGAAGGTCACGCTGCCCTTGGCGCCCTTCTCGTCGTCCACTCCCACCTGCGCCGTCACGCCGGTGCACGCGCCGCCCGCGTAGTACTCGACGCTGCTCGCCGCGTGCGCGCCGAGCCCCTTGGCGTACACCTGGCCGCCGATGGTCAGCGGGTGGCCGTCGCCCGCGGTGCTCTCGCCGTTGCTGGTGTCCTTCTCGACGGGGCCGTAGCCGTTGGAGGCGCTCAGCTGCGGCAGGTCGCTGAGGTAGCCGCCGCCGGCCGGGGGCGGCACCACCACATGGGCCTGGAACGGGACGGTGGACCGGATCCGCTCACCGGTGGTGGGGGAGCGGTACCGGGCGGTGAGCGTCAGGTCGTAGCTGCCGGGGGCCGTCGCGGCGGGGGCCGTCACCCGCCACCGGGTGGCCAGCGCGCGGCCGGTGGGCAGCGCGGGGGTCCGCGTCGGCGATGCGGACTCCACCCGCCAGCCGGCCGGGCCGGTGAGCGCGGCGGACACGGTGAGCGCGGGGGTGCGGCCCAGGTCGGTGACCTCGGTCGTCAGCGTGGCGGTGCGGCCCGCCTCGACCAGCGGGCTCCCCTCCAGGGCGAGTTCGACGGCCGGCGGGTGCACGGCCCAGCGGGGGTCGGCGGCGACGCGCAGCAGGACGGTGCCGTGCGCGGGCACGGTCGCCGAGAGGCCGCCCGCGGTGTTGCGGGTGGCGTGCTCCCACAGGTCGCGCACGGTGTACCCGGAGGCGCGCTCCAGGCCGACCGCTGCGGCCGTGGTGGCGATCCGCTGCGCGCTGCCGGTCTCGTTGAACAGGGCCACGGCCCGGGAGCCGTCCGCCATCTCCTTGGCGACGACCCAGCGCCCGCCCTCGGAGGAGAGCACCTCGCCCTGCCGGCCCAGCGGGTCCTGGTCGACGGCGATGACCTCCTCGTTGGAGAGGATGTCGAACGTCTCCCGGGAGGCGGTGCGCAGGTCGGAGCCGATGAGCAGCGGCGCCGCCATCACCGACCACATCGAGAAGTGGCTGCGGTACTCGGTGTCCGTCATCCCGCCGTTGCCGACCTCCAGCATGTCGGGGTCGTTCCAGTGGCCCGGGCCGGCCGCGGCGGCGAGCGGGAGGTTCTGCTTCATGATCGACAGCATGCTGCCCCAACTGTCGTTGATGTCACCCGTGGTGCGCCAGAGATCGCCCAGCTCCGCGGCCCATTCCCAGGGTTTGTTCTGCCCCCATTCACAAATGCTGTAGACGATGGGCCGCCCGGTCGCGACGAGCGCGTCACGCATGGTCGTATAGCGTTCCTTCGCGTCCACGCCCTGGTTGTTGCAATTGTCGTACTTGAGGTAGTCGACGCCCCAGTCGGCGAACTGCTGCGCGTCGCTGAATTCATGGCCGAGCGCCCCGGGGATACCCACGCTGTCGCAGGTCCTGGTACCGGCGCTGGTGTAGATCCCCAGTTTGAGGCCCTTAGCGTGCACATAGTCCGCGACCGCCTTAATGCCATGCGGAAAGCGCACCGGATCCGGTACCAGCTTTCCTTCCGCATCGCGCTCCGGCACCGCCCAGCAGTCGTCCAGATTGACATACTCGTACCCGGCGTCCTTCAGCCCCTTTTCCACGAAGATATCGGCGATGCCCTTGACCATGTCCTCGTTGAACTCGGCGCGGCAGTGCGTGGAGTTCCAGTTGTTGAAGCCCATGGGCGGGGTGAGGGCCAGTCCGTTCGCGGCCCGGGTCCCGGCGGCCGGTGCCGGTGCGGGGGAGTGCGCGGCGGCGGGCACCACGGCCCCCGCCGTGCACAGGAGGCCCGCGACCAGGGCCCCGAGGACTCGGTGGCGGTTCGTTCGGGTGGGACGGCTTGGAAGATGACGCATCGTTACGTTCCTCCGTACTCGTGCCGGATCAGGTGGCGACATGTGCACGCCAAGACGAGCGAATACGTTAAAGCGTGTTGAAGTCTGTTGGAAGAGGGCGGGCGCCCGGTCGGCCACATCTCGTCAAAACCCTTGACTGCGCCCCATGTTGGGGGTGAGATCCAAGCGCACGTTCGGTTGTGTTCGGTTGCCTTCCGGAGGACGGGGTCATGGCACACTCGTACAACAGATCGGATCTGCCCGGCAGCGTCGCGGGACACGGGATGTCCCGGCGGAGCCTGCTGCGCGGCGCGGCGCTCGGTGCCGGCGCGGTCACGCTTCCCGCCCTGCTCGCCGCGTGCGGCGGCGGACCCGGTGGGGACGGCAAGACCGTCACTCTGGGTTCGAATGCGTCCGACCCCGTTCCCAAGAAGGCATTCGCCGACGCGTTCAAGGCGTACGCCGCGCAGTCGGACGGCCGGAAGGTGAAGGTCAACACCGTCGACCACAACACCTTCCAGGAGAACATCAACCGCTATCTCCAGGGCAAGCCGGACGACGTCTTCATGTGGTTCGCCGGATACCGCATGCAGTTCTTCGCGAAGAAGGGCCTGCTGTACGACATCAGCGACAACTGGCAGCACTACACGGGATTCTCCGACGCCCTGAAGGACCAGTCCAGCGGCGAGGACGGCAAGCAGTACCTCACGCCGTACTACTACTATCCCTGGGCCGTCTTCCACCGGAAGAGCCTGTTCACCGAGCGCGGCTATCAGGTGCCCAAAACGCTTGACGAGTACGTGGCGCTCGCCAAGCAGATGAAGAAGGACAAGCTGGACCCCATCGCGTTCTGCGACAAGGACGGCTGGCCCGCCATGGGCACCTTCGACTACATCAACATGCGCACCAACGGATACGAATTCCACAAGAGCCTCATGGCCGGTGAGGAAGCCTGGACGGACAAACGCGTCCGGGACGTCTTCGACACCTGGCGGCGCCTTCTTCCGTACTGCCAGCCCGGCGCCAACGGCCGTACCTGGCAGGAGGCCGCCACCAGCCTCCAGAAGCGCGAGGCGGGCATGACCGTCCTCGGCCTGCCGCACCCCGGCGCGCAGTTCCCCAAGGACGAGCAGGGCGACCTGGACTTCTTCCCGTTCCCCGAGATCAGCCCCGAGCACGGCCAGGACGCCGTGGAGGCGCCCATCGACGGGTTCCTGCTGGCCAAGAAGTCCAAGAACCTGAAGAACGAGAAGACGCTGGAGAGCGCCAGGGACCTGGTGAAGTGGCTCGCCACCGGCAAGGCCGAGGACATCTACCTCAAGAGCGACCCCAACAACATCGCGGTCAGCGAGGAGGCGGACACCTCCGGGTACTCCGCGATCCAGAAGAAGGCCGTCGAACTGGTCTCGGGCGCCCAGCAGATCTCGCAGTTCCTCGACCGGGACACCCGTCCGGACTTCGCGTCCACGGTCATGATCCCCGCGATCCAGAAGTTCATCAGCAGCCCCAATGACGTGGACGGCCTCGTCAACGACATCGAACGGCAGAAGAAGACCATCTTCGCCTCGGACTGAACCGGGAGTACGCCGTGCCGTTCATCTCGGGGAGGCGCACCGGACGACGGGGCACGCGGCGGTACACCCGCCGCGACCTCGTCGTGCTCGGTGTGCTGCTCGGTCTGCCCGTCCTGCTCGACCTCGCCATCGTCTGGGGCCCGACCCTGGCCTCCGTCGTCCTCTCGTTCACCAGCTGGGACGGGATCGGCGACATCGAGTGGGTCGGGACCCGCAATTACGTGAACCTCTTCACGAACTACCCGCAGTTCTGGCCCGCCGCCCGGCACAACCTGCTCTGGCTCGCCTTCCTCGGCCTCGTCGCCACCCCGTTCGGGCTGCTCCTGGCCGTACTGATCGACCGGGGCGTGCGGTTCAGCCGCTTCTACCAGTCCACGCTGTACATGCCCGTCGTGCTCTCGCTCGCGGTGGTCGGCTTCATCGCCCAGCTCGTGTTCTCGCGGGACCAGGGCGCGCTCAACGCCGTCATCGGCGACACGGAGACCCCGACGGACTGGCTCGGCGATCCGGACCTCAACATCTGGATGATCCTGCTGGCCGCCGCCTGGCGGCACACCGGCTATGTGATGATCCTCTACCTCGCCGGGCTCAAGGCCGTCGACCAGTCCCTCAAGGAGGCGGCGGCGATCGACGGGGCGAGCGAGGCGCAGACCTTCTTCCGCGTCGTCTTCCCGACCCTGCGGCCGGTCAACGTCATCGTCGGCGTCATCACCGTCATCGAGTCGCTGCGCGCCTTCGACATCGTGTACGCGGTCAACCACGGCCGCAACGGCCTCGAACTGCTCTCCGTGCTCGTCACCGACAACATCATCGGCGAGGCCAGCCGGATCGGCTTCGGCTCCGCGATCGCCGTCGTCCTGCTGACCGTCTCCCTCGGATTCGTGGTGACGTACCTGGTCCAGGAGCTCCGAGGGGAGAAAGACCGATGACCACCACGCAGGCCCACCCCGTACGCCCGGCGCCCGCCGCCCCCGTCGCGGCCCGCCGCAGGCTCCGCCCCGGCCGGCTCGGTGTGCACGCCTTCCTGATGACGGTCTCGCTGGCCTTCCTCGCCCCGCTGCTGCTCGCGGTCTACGCCTCCCTGCGGCCGTACGACGAGACCTCCGAGTACGGCTACTTCTCGCTGCCGCGCCATCTCTCGCTGGACTACTACCGGCAGGCGTTCACCGACTCCGGCATGACGAAGTACTTCGTCAACACCCTGATCATCGCGGTACCGGGCGTCCTGGTCACCCTGTTCCTCGCCTCGTTCGTGGCCTTCGCGCTCGCCCGGCTGAAGATGCGCGGCGGGCTGGTCCTGCTGATGCTCTTCACGGCCGGCAACCTGCTCCCGCAGCAGGTGATCGTCACCCCGCTGTACGTCGTCTTCAACCGGATCCCGCTGCCGTACTGGATGTCCGACTCGATGACGATGTTCGACTCCTACTGGGCCGTCGTCCTGGTGCAGATCGGCTTCCAGATCGGCTTCTGCGTGTTCGTCCTGGCCAACTTCATGCGCACCCTCCCGTCGGAGATCCTGGAGGCGGCGGTGGTGGACGGGGCCGGGGTGTGGACGCGGTTCTGGCGGATCACCCTGCCGCTGTGCCGCCCGGCGCTCGCCGCGCTGGGCACGCTCCAGTTCACCTGGATGTACAACGACTTCCTGTGGGCGCTGGTCTTCATCTCCGACGGCGACAAACTGCCCATCACCTCCGCGCTGAACAACCTGCGCGGGCAGTTCTTCACCGACTACAACCTGCTCGCCGCCGGTTCGGTGATCGTCGCGCTGCCGACGCTCATCGTCTTCCTGCTGCTGCAACGGCACTTCATCGCCGGACTCACGCTGGGGTCCGGCAAGGGGTGACGGGGTGCCCGGGGAAACGGCCGGGCGCCCCGTCACCACGCCCTACTCGCAGGCCACGCCGTCCCCGTCGCGGTCGAGATGACGGCCGTACCCCGGGTCGCCCCGGTGGATCGGGTCCGCCCCGGCCGCGCGGACGGCGGTGCAGTTCGCGTAGTACGCCGAGCCGCCGCCCGAGCCCCCGCCGCTCGAACCGGAGTCGTCCGCACCGGAGTCGTCCGAGGTGCCGGCGGGGGCCCCGGGCGCGACGGTGACCTTGACGGTCTTCGTCTTCGTGACGGTCGGCACCGGCTCGGGGCTCGCGGTGACCGTCTCGGTCACGGCGGGCTCCGGCGCGGGCGTGACCGAGACCGTGGCGGTGACGGTCGGCGCCGGCGAGGACTTCGCCGCGGCCTCGGTCCGGTCCGCCCCCGCATCCCCGCCGGCGGCACCCATGCCCACACCGATGAGGAAGAGAACGGCCGCCGCCGGGATGACGACGCGTTTCCTCGCCCAGCGGGGCGCGCCGCCCGGGCCCTGCGGGCCGAACGGGGAGGGCCGCGGCGGCGGCCCCCAAGGCGGTGGCTGCGGCGATGGGTTGTGCGACATGGGACCCCCCAGGGTTGCGTGGAGGGACGACCGTAACCAGGGCGCCGAACGCAGGGGAGGCCAATCCTCCGTAAGTGATGGAGTTGTGACCATCGCGTGAAGCCGGAGACCCGCCACGGTCCGCGCGGGCCCGCCGTTGTCAGTGCCGGGTGCGATCCTGCACGCATGGACGAGATCATGAGACGGCGGGTGTACGGCGCCGACCACGAAGACCCCGACCCGGGTCCCCGGCCGGGCCGTGAGTACCGGGAACTGGTCGGCGGACCACTCGACGGACTGCTCCTGGACGTGACGGGGTGGACGGCGGTGGCCCTCGCGGACGGCTCCGCCCTGGTCACCGAGATCGGCGCCTACGGACCGGGCGGCCGAGCCGAGTACGGGCCGCGCCAGGACGAGCCGGACAAGTGGGACTGGCGGGGTGATACGCCGTAGTCGGATCGTGGCCGCCCTCACTCCCGTACGCGCAACGCATCGCCCCGGGCGGGTTTTCGCGGCAGGGTGTTGCGGGCAAGCCACAGGGGGCTGCTACGGAAGAGGGGGAACCGTGATCGTCTGGATCAACGGTGCGTTCGGCGCCGGAAAGACCAGCGCCGCGCGTGAACTGATCGATCTGATCCCGAACAGCACCTTGTACGACCCGGAACTCACCGGGACGGGGCTCAGAAGCCTGCTGCCCCAGAAGAAACTGGCCGAGGTGACGGACTTCCAGGACCTGCCGATCTGGCGGCGTCTGGTGGTGGACACCGCCGCCGCGCTCCTCGCCGAGCTGGGCGGGGTCCTCGTCGTGCCGATGACGCTCCTGCGGCAGGAGTACCGCGACGAGATATTCGGCGGGCTCGCCGCCCGGCGCATATCGGTGCGCCATGTACTGCTCTCACCTGAGGAAACGATCCTGCGCGCGCGCATCGCGCACCGGGCCGAGTTCCCCGGTGACGCGGAGGGCGTGGACCCGACCGGCCGCTGGGCGTACGACCGTATCGAACCGTACCGATCGGCCCTCGGCTGGATCACCGGGGACGCCCACACCATCGACAACAGCGCGCTCACCCCGCGGGAGACGGCGGAGCGCATCGCGGAGGCCGTACGCACCGAAGCCGCCCCCGCCTGCGAGATCGTCCAGACTCCCGAGCCGACCGCGGAGACCGTCGCCTCCGGGGTGCTCCTCTTCGACGAACAGGACCGGTTCCTGCTCGTCGACCCCACGTACAAACCCGGCTGGGAGTTCCCCGGCGGCGTCGTGGAGGCGGGCGAGGCCCCCGCGCAGGCCGGCATCCGGGAGGTCGCCGAGGAGATCGGCATCCATCTCGACCGGGTGCCCAAGCTCCTCGTCATCGACTGGGAGGCGCCCGACCCACCCGGGTACGGGGGCCTGCGCCTCCTCTTCGACGGCGGACTGCTGCCCCGGGCGGACGCGGAACGGCTGCTCCTCCCCGGCTCCGAGCTGCGCGGCTGGCGGTTCGTCACCGAGGCGGAGGCGGCCACCCTGCTGCCGCCCACCCGCTACGAACGGCTGTGCTGGGCGCTCCGGGCCCGGGAACGCTCGGCCGTGCTCAACCTGGAGGCCGGCGTCCCCGTGGGCTGAGCTCCGTAGAGCCGCGGCGGCGTCCTCGGTGAGGGGGTCGCCGTGGCCGAAGCAGACCGTGGCCGGTTCCAGCGCGGCCAGCCTCCGGAACGAGGCCACGGCCTGCTCCCGGTCGATGTTGAAGACGCCCAGCATCACCTGCCCCACCCCGGCCACGCAGTCACCGGTGAACAGCACGCCGTGCCGGGGGAGATGCACACCGATGGAGCCGGGGGTGTGCCCGGGGGAGTGGACCACCCGCGCCCCGCCCCCGAACGGCAGCACCGCCCCGTCGGTCAGCTCGGAGTCGACCCGGGTCGGGGGAGCCGGGGGAACGGTCAGCGCGTGTTCGTACAGCGGGCGTTCCCAGTCCAGGAGCACCGGCTCCCCGACCTCCTCCTCGCCCCGGATCACCGCCGCGTCCAGCCGGTGCGCCAGAATCTCGGCGCCGTGCCGGCCGGCCAGCTCCTGGGCGGCGCCGTAGTGGTCCCGGTGGCCGTGGGTGACGACGATCCGCGCGATGTCGGCGGGGTCGTGGCCGAGGCCGCGCACCGCCTCCTCGATGGCGGGCGCCGCGTTCACGTCGCCCGCGTCGATCAGGGTCAGCTCCGTCCCGTCGCGCCAGAGGTACGCCTGGCCGATCGGGAAACGGAACATGTGCAACTGCGGAAGCACCTCTACGAGATCCATGCGGCGAACCTAAGCGGTCGCGACCGGCCACCGCATGGATCTACGCTTTCGGCGAGCTTCGCCCAACGCGTAGCCCGGGCCCCGGCGAGGACTCAGAGCGCCTTCGACGCCGCGTAGTTGCGCAGGAACAGCGCCTCGGTCACCGACAGCCGCTCCAGCTCCTCGGGCGACACGCTCTCGTTCACCGCGTGGATCTGTGCCTCCGGCTCGCTGAGCCCGATCAGCAGGATCTCCGCGTCCGGGTACAGCCCGGCCAGGGTGTTGCACAGTGGGATCGAGCCGCCCATGCCGGAGGACTGCATCTCCTGGCCCGGGTACGCGACCCGCATGGCGTCGGCCATCGCGGTGTACGCCGGGCTCGCGATGTCCGCGCGGAACGGCTGGCCCTGGCCGACCTGCTCGACCGAGACCTTCGCACCCCACGGGGCGTGCGCGAGCAGGTGCGCGGTGAGCAGCTTCGTCGCCTCGTCCGCGTTCTGCCCCGGCGGCACCCGCAGACTGATCTGGGCCCGGGCGCTCGCCTGCACGGAGGGCGTCGCGCCGACCACGGCCGGGCAGTCGATGCCGATCACGGTCACCGACGGCCGCGCCCAGATCCGGTCGGCGACCGTGCCGGTGCCGATGAGCCCGACCCCGTCGAGGACCTTGGCGTCCTTGCGGAACTCCTCCTCCGGGTACTGCAGTCCGTCCCACTCCTCGTCCGCGGTCAGACCGTCGACCGTGGTCGAGCCGTCCCCGGCGCGCAGCGACGCGAGCAGCTGGATCATCGCGGCGAGCGCGTCGGGCGCGGCACCGCCGAACTGGCCGGAGTGGAGGTTGCCCTCCAGGGTGTCCAGCTGGACCCGCAGCATCGTCATGCCGCGCAGCGTCGAGGTCACGGTCGGCAGCCCCACCCGGAAGTTGCCGGTGTCGCCGATCACGATGGTGTCGGCCGCCAGCAGCCCGGGGTGCGCCTCGGCGTACCGCTCCAGACCACCGGTGCCCTGCTCCTCCGAACCCTCCACGATCACCTTGACCGAGACGGGGACCCCGCCGTCCGCCTTCAGGGCGCGCAGCGCGAGGAGGTGCATGAGGAAGCCGCCCTTGCAGTCGGCCGTGCCCCGGCCGAACCAGCGCCCGTCACGCTCCGTCAGCTCGAACGGCGGGGAGATCCAGGCGGCCTCGTCCAGCGGCGGCTGCACGTCGTAGTGCGCGTAGAGCAGCACGGTCGGCGCGCCGTCGGGCCCGG
This sequence comes from Streptomyces sp. NBC_00209, assembly GCF_045206345.1. Taxonomy (NCBI): domain Bacteria; kingdom Bacillati; phylum Actinomycetota; class Actinomycetes; order Kitasatosporales; family Streptomycetaceae; genus Streptomyces; species Streptomyces sp. NBC_00209. The sequence goes on from NZ_CP108121.1 coordinate 6,476,965, forward strand.
GCAGGAAGCCGTAGACGGACTGGGTGCCGTCCGGGGTGTCGAGCAGGGCCACGTCCTGGAAGCCCTCGGCGCGCAGCGCGGCGGCGACCCACTCGGCGGCGCCCTCGCACTCGCTCCTCGGATAGACCGCGGGGTCCGCCACCGACTGGAAGGCCACCAGCTCGGTCAGCTCCGCCTTGGCACGGGGCATCAGCGAGGCGATGGTCTCGGGAATCGGATGGCCGGTCATGGGGCACGCTCCTGGTAGGTGCGACGTTATGTGTACGTTTCCGGGTACGCGTACGCCTGGAGTGCGGCGTCGCGGGTACGTCGGAGACTCGGCCGATCCTCCCACAGCGGTTCTCGGCCACAACGCGCCGTAGGATGCCGTGAGCAGCTTGGGCCACTGGTCGGATCGGGAGCAGAAGCACATCGTGAGCAGCGAGAACGCAGACGCCGGACATGAGCACGAAGAGTCGTCCGTGTGGGACGTCGTCGTAGTCGGCGCCGGACCGGCGGGAGCCTCCGCGGCATACGCGGCGGCCGTCGCCGGCCGTAAGGTACTGCTCCTGGAGAAGGCGGAGCTGCCCCGTTACAAGACGTGCGGCGGCGGCATCATCGGATTTTCGCGCGACGCGTTGCCGCCCGGGTTCGAACTGCCCCTGAAGGACCGGATCCACGCGGTCACCTTCTCGCTCAACGGCAGGCTGTCGCGCACCCGCCGCTCCAGGCGCATGCTCTTCGGCCTCATCAACCGCCCGGAGTTCGACGCGGGGCTGGTCGAGCAGGCGCAGAAGGCCGGTGCCGAACTGCGCACCGGGGCGACCGTCGCGCGGGTGGAGCAGCACGGTGCCGCGGTGCCCGACCGGCGCACGGTCGCGGTCGTGCTGGCCGGAGGCGAGACCGTCCTGGCCCGCGCGGTGGTCGGCGCGGACGGCAGTGCCGGCCGCATAGGAGCCCATGTCGGGGTCAAGCTCGACCAGGTCGACCTCGGCCTGGAGGCGGAGATCCCGGTGCCGCCCACCGTGGCGGAGGACTGGGCGGGCCGCGTCCTCATCGACTGGGGCCCGATGCCCGGCAGTTACGGCTGGGTCTTCCCCAAGGGCGACACCCTGACGGTCGGCGTGATCTCCGCGCGCGGCGACGGCGCCGGCACCAAGCGGTACCTGGAGGACTTCGTCGCGCGGCTCGGCCTCGCCGGCTTCGAGCCCAAGATCTCGTCCGGCCACCTCACGCGCTGCCGCAGCGAGGACTCCCCGCTCTCGCGCGGCCGGGTGCTGGTGTGCGGTGACGCGGCCGGCCTGCTGGAGCCGTGGACCCGCGAGGGCATTTCCTTCGCGCTGCGCTCGGGACGGCTCGCCGGTGAGTGGGCGGTGCGCGTCGCTGAGGCGCACGACGCGGTGGACGCCCGCCGCCAGGCGCTCAACTACGCCTTCGCCATCAAGGCCGGGCTCGGCGTCGAGATGAGCGTGGGCCGTCGCATGCTGAAGCTGTTCGAGCGGCGCCCGGGTGTGCTGCACGCCGTCCTGACGGGCTTCCGCCCGGCGTGGAACGCGTTCGCGGGCATCACGCGCGGCACGACCTCGCTGGCCGAGCTGGTCCGTTCGCACCCACTGGCCCAGCGGGCGCTCTCGGCGATGGACCGTTAGGGCCGTTTCCGGGGTCCGGTCTTACGGGGGCTGACGCGCCGTCCGGTGCGTCAGCCCCCCTCGCTGATCCGGAAGACCGGGTGGTCCGGGCAGGCCGCCAGGATCTCGGCGTCCGTGGACTTCGCCGTGACGCCCTGGAAGTACTGGTTGACCTCCCAGCCCCACCGCTCCAGGTAGGCGCGGATGACGGTCGCCTTGTGCGCGTCGTCCGCGATCTCCACCGCCGAGAAGTGCCGCGTCCGGCGGCCGCGGCGCAGCTCCCCGCCGCCCGCCTCCCGCATGTTGCGCACCCACTGCGAGTGCCCGCGGGCGGAGACCAGGTACCGCACACCCTCGTAGGTGTGCGGGTTGACCGGGACGCGCTGCATCTTGCCGCTCTTGCGGCCCCGCACCGACAACTCCTGCGAGCCGAGCAGGCTGATTCCGTGCCGCGCGAGCCAGCCGACCAGGCTGTTGAAGCGGACGTTGAGCGGGCTGGCCTGCAGGTAGTACGGCTGCGTCTGCGACATGGTGTGACCCCCACGGTGGAGAGAGCATTTCCGAGAGCACTGCTCTCGCTTGAGATCAGTGTGCACGGAAGTGGCGCTCAAAAGCAAGAGCACTGCTCTTGTTATTGGTCGCTGCTCTGCGCGCATGGCAGACTGAACCCCATGAGCGCTATCCGGGGAGCCAGGGAACGGGCCCGTATCGAGGTCACCGCCGCCATCAAGGACGAGGCGAGGAAACAGCTCGCCGCCGAGGGCGCCGCGAAGCTGTCGCTGCGCGCCGTCGCGCGCGAGCTGGGCATGGTGTCCTCGGCCCTCTACCGCTACTTCCCCAGCCGGGACGACCTGCTGACCGCCCTCATTGTCGACGCGTACGACGCGGTCGGCGAGGCCGCCGAGCGGGCCCAACGTGCCGCCGCCGCGCCCCCCGGCGCCCCCGCCACCGGTCTCACCCGCTGGGTCGCGGTCGCCTGTGCCGTACGCGACTGGGCGCTGGCCCACCCCCACGAGTACGCGCTCATCTACGGCTCGCCGGTGCCCGGCTATTCGGCGCCTCAGGACACCGTCGGCCCCGCCGCACGCGTCGGCATGGTGCTCATCGCCATCGTGGAGGAGGCCCGCCGCGACGAGGGCCTGGCGCTTCCGCCGCTCCCGGACGAGCTGCGCCCGGAGGCCGAACGGCTCGCCGCCGATGTGGCCCCCGGGCTGGCTCCGGCGGTGGCCGCCCCGCTGGTCGCGGCCTGGTCCCAGCTGTTCGGGCTGATCTCCTTCGAGGTGTTCGGCCAGTTCAACCGGGTGGTGGAGGCGCGCGAGGTCTTCTTCCGCCAGGCCGTCACGGAACTGGCCCGCGCCGTGGGCCTCCTGGGCCGGCGCGGCTGAGCCCGGCTACCGGGTCATGACCAGGTGATCGAGGAGTTGTCGCGCCAGAGCCGGGCCGGCTCCGCGTCGCCCGTCACCGTGAGGGCCGTGAGCGGAAGTCGGTTCCACAGGGCGAGGTAGAGCGTCTGGGCCGGGCCGCTCAGCTCGCAGTCCACGGCGGATGTCAGGTCCGGCGCCTCCTCGCGCACCGCCACCGGCGGTTCGGCGGACAGCTGTACGGTCCACACGGCATCCATGTCCGTCGCCCGGATCCGCAGCGTGCGCGGGGTCCCGGTACGCACCCGGCTCTTCGGGCGGGCGTGCATCCCCCGCAGCAGTTCGTCAATGCCGTCCAGCGCGTGGGCGGGCGCGACGGCGGAGAGCTCGCCACCCCGCGCGGACTCGGCGTCCACCCGGTGGATCGTCGTCTCGTGGGCCTGGCGGCGGGCCCAGAAGGCGAGCGGCGACGGCGCGGGCAGGAACGACCAGCACTCCACGTCCTGCGGCGCCTTCTCCAGCGTCTCCACCAGGAGCCGGTGTCCCTCGCGGAAGTGGGCCAGCAGCTCCGGTCCGTCCAGCTCCGGTTCGCCGCCGTCGGGGACGTACGAGGTGTGTCCCTCGCGGACGAAGGCGGCGGCCCAGGCGTGCACCATCGCGGTGTGCCTGAGCAGGTCGCGCACCCGCCAGTCGGGGCAGGTCGGCACGGGGGCCCCGGAGCCCGCCTCGCCGGCCGCGTCCGCCAGCAGGCGCCCCTCGGCGGCCAGGGCCGCTATGTGTTCCGTGATCTTCATGGACGGATTGTGCCAGCCGGGCGGGCCCCGAAGGGCCGTCCGGTCAGGCTCCCTGGGGGTGGGCCGTACGGTGCCGGCGGGCGCCGCCGCGTACCAGGCGGACGAACCAGCCCAGCGCCAGCGACTGCACCAGTACGGACACCGTCAGCGCCAGGTACATGAACCAGGCCGGGCCGAAGGATTCCGCCCCGGCCAGCGAGCCGCCGAGCAGGAACACGAACACGGTCGGCGCCGCCAGCAGGAACAGCCAGACACCGGCGAACGAGGCGTCGTCATGGGCGACCAGCAGGGTGTCCACGGTGACGAACACGGCGGCCGCGGCGACCGCGCCCAGGTAGACCAGGGACGCGGCGTTCCCGAAGGTGAGCCGGGCGAGCGTGCGGAGCGCCTGCTGGTCGATGGACGGCTTGTTCATGGTGTGTTCCCCCTTGAATGGCTGTTCCTCCATCGTGCGCGCGGGGAATCGTTCCTGCCTGAGTACCGCTACTCATTCGGTCAGGTGCGTGCCGCGTTGCGGGCCCCGTAGCCCAGGGCCGCCGCCGCACCCGCCAGCACCGCCACCGTGGTCAGGGCCACCGGCAGCGAGAACCAGTCGGCCAGGAAGCCGATCGCGGGCGGCCCGAGCAGCATGCCGCCGTAACCGAGCGTCGAGGCCGCCGCGACCCCGCCGGGTCCGGCCAGCTCGCCGGCCCGGCCGACCGCCACCGGGAAGATGTTGGCGAGGCCGATCCCGGTGACCGCGAAGCCGAGCAGCGCCAGCCAGGCCGTCGGGGCGAGCGCGCCCAGGAGCATCCCGGCGGCCGCCGTGGCGCCGCCCGCCACCAGCGTGCGGGTCTGCCCGAGGCGTTCGAGGAGGGCGGTGCCGCTGAGCCGGCCCGCCGTCATGGCCAGCGCGAACAGCGAGTATCCGGCGGCGGCGACCCCGGGACGGGCGTGCAGGTCCTGTTCCAGGTGGAGGGCGCCCCAGTCGGCCAGCGCGCCTTCGCCGTACGCGGTGCAGAGCGCGATCAGGCCGAACAGCAGCACCACCTTGCGCGCCCGCCCGGACAGCCGCTGCGCGGACCCGCCGGCGGGCGGGGCGTCCGCCCGCTCCGGGACCACGGGCGCCGGGTGCCGCAGGAGGACCGGGCCCGCGAGCGCGGTGACGAGCAGTCCGATTCCGGTCAGGAAGAAGAGGTGCGTCGCGGGCGAGAGACCGGCCGCGACGAGCCCGCCGAGCCCTGCGCCGAGCATCCCGCCGAGGCTGAACGCGGCGTGGAAGCTGGGCATCACGGGGCGGCGCAGGGCGGCGACCAGATCCACCGCCGCGCTGTTCATCGCCACGTTCATCCCACCGTACGCGGCACCGAAGACCAGCAGCACGAGCCCCAGCGAGAGGGCCGAGTGCGTCTGGGCGGGCAGTGCGATGCTGAGCGAGAGGAGAACCCCGCAGGCCACGGTCACCGCGTGGCTGCCGAACCGGCGGCAGAGCCGGCCGGTGAGCGTCATGGTGACCACGGCACCGGCGGAGACGCCGAGGAGCGCGAGGCCGAGGGTGGCGGCCGAGGCGCCGGTCTGGTGCTTGATGGCCGGGATACGGACCACCCAGCCGGCGAAGAGGAATCCGTCGAGGGCGAAGAACACGGTCAGCGCGGTACGGAGACGGGCCGGGGAGAGCGTGGCGGTGTTGCCGCCGAGGTCCCCCGGGAGTGCCGTCCGCAGTTTGTTTAGTTGCGGCACAAACTCAGCATAGGGGTGGCCCGACGGCTGGTGCAAGACGGATGTCACGCCCGGCCCGAAGCGCGGGGCCCGCAGGCGCACACCCGGGGCAAGTCGGCCACCACGGCGTCGGACGCACCTCCGGATCATGGGAGACTCGCCCCCATGAACGGCAAGGCGACCACCACCCGGACGAAGTTGGAGAGGGGCCGCAGCGCGCTCGGACCCGCTCTGGAACTGGTCCACACCGGACGCGCGCCCACGCGCGCCGTCCTCACCTCCGAGCTGGGGGTCACCCGCGCGACGGCGGGCGCAGTCGCCGCCGAGCTGGAAGCCCTCGGCCTCATCCGGGTCGACTCCAGCCCCGGTTCCGCGGCGGGTTCGCAGGGCCGGCCCTCGCACCGGCTCGCCGTACGGGAGTCCGGCCCGGTGGCCGTCGCCGCTCAGGTGCACGCGGACGGCTTCCGCGCCGCGCTCGTCGGCCTCGGCGGCCGGCTCGTCGCGACCGCCCCCGGCTGCGTCACCATCACCGCCGACCCGGCCCAGGTCATCGGCGAGGTCGTGGACCACTGCGCACGACTGCTCCGGGACAGCGGACTCCGGTGTGTCGGCGCCGGGCTCGCGGTGCCGTCGGCGGTCGCCGAACCGGAGGGCACCGCCCTCAACCCGCTCCACATCGCCTGGCCCGCCGGTGCCCCGGTCCGTGACATCTTCGCCACCTGCGTACGCGAAGCGGGCATCGAGGGACCGGCGTTCACCGGCAACGACGTCAACCTCGCCGCCCTCGCCGAACACCGGCACGGCGCCGGGCGCGAGGCCCAGCACCTGCTGTGCGTCGCCACCGGACACCGGGGCGTGGGCGGGGCGCTCGTCCTCGACGGCCGCCTGCACACCGGGAGTTCGGGCCTCGCCCTGGAGGTCGGCCACCTCACCGTCAACCCCGAGGGCCGCCCCTGCCACTGCGGCGGCCGCGGCTGCCTGGACGTCGAGACCGACCCGCTCGCCTTCCTCACCGCCGCCGGGCGCACCCCGGGCCCCGAGGAGTCGCTGCTCAAGCAGTCCGGGGACCTGCTGCGCAACGAGTACGGGGACCCGGCCGTGCGCACCGCCGCCGAGGAGCTGATCGACCGGCTCGGCCTGGGGCTCGCCGGTCTCGTCAACATCCTCAACCCGGACCGCATCATCCTCGGCGGGCTGCACCGCGCCCTGCTCGACGCCGACCCCGAGCGGCTGCGGGCGGTGGTGGCCGACCGCAGCCTGTGGGGCCGCAGCGGAAGCGTGCCGATCCTGCCGTGCACCCTCGACCACAACAGCCTGGTCGGGGCGGCGGAACTGGCCTGGCAGCCGGTCCTGGACGACCCGTTGGGGGCGCTGGTCTGAGGGCTCCCGGCGGGCTCAGGCGCCCGGCGAGGACCCGCCCTCCACCGGCGCATCGAACGCGAACGCCCGCGCCGGGTTGGCGACCAGCACCGTATCCATCACCGCGGCGCCCAGCACCTCTTCGAGGCGGGGCCGCAGCCGTCGCAGCAGGTGCGGCATGCCGGGGGTCTCCGGCACCGTCGTGTCACCGCCCAGCAGCAACTGCCCGGTGAACCCCGCACCGGCCAGCTCCGCCAGCTCCGCCGGAAGACGCCAGTCCGTCGCGTGGTTGGCCCGCGACGGCCCGTCGAACGCCAGGAAGGCTCCCGCCCGCGCCGCCTCCCGCTGCACCGCCCCGTCCGGGGAGCGGCCGAGGTGGCCGAGGATCACCCGGTGCGGCGGGACGCCCAACTCCCCGCACAGCAGGTCCAGGACGTCGAGCGCGGCCGTGCCCAGCTCCAGGTGGACGGCGATCGGCGCGCCCGTGCGGTGATGGGCCCCCGCCGCCGCGGTCATGGTGAGCCGGGCGTGCGCGTCGAGGGTGTGGAAGGCGCCGGCCACCTTGATCAGGCCCGCCCGCACCCCGGTGGTGCCGATGCCCTCGGTCAGCTCCGCGACGAAGAGCGCGGCGAGGTCGTCCTTGATCCGGTCCAGCAGCCCCGGCGGGTAGTGCGCCGCCTGGTGCAGGCCCGTCGCGGCGACCACATGCGCGCCCGTCGCCCGGGACAGCTCGGCCAGCGCACCGGCCCCGCGCCCCATGCCGTGCGGCGTCCACTGGACCACGGCCCGGCCGCCCAGCGCGTGGAAGGCGCGGAGCCGTCCGGCCGCCGACTCCGGGTCGTCCAGCTCCCGGCCCGGCAGCATCGGGCTGCGCAGGAAGAGGTGGTCGTGCGCGTCGCAGACCCCCAGCTCCCCGGGGGCGATGTCCCCGAGGACGGTACGGACGGCGGCTACCACTGGCGCCCCTTCGTGATCCGGTCCTGCTCGGGGCGGCTGAGGTGGAGCACCTGGTAGCGCTCGCCGGGCGCGGCCGGGGCGTCGTGGTCCCAGAGCGTGAAGTGCAGGAGCTCCCAGTGGCGGGGATCGGCCGCCAGCGCCGAGGCGACGGCGCCCGGTGCCTTCGCGAGCCGGCGGCTCTCCTCCAGCGCGGCTGCCACCGCGTCCGCGGGGGAGACCGACGGCGGTACGGGCGAGCGGTGGCGGGTCGCCGACCGGGGGAGTGCGGACGACGCGGGCCCCTCCTCGTAGGCGAGCCCGGTCCAGTGCTGCACCACGGGGCGGCCGAAGTCCTGGACCAGGCCCTGGAATCCGGGGCCCCAGAGGAAGGAGTTCATGCCCTCGGGCCGGGTCCACAGGTAGAACGGCGCGTACTGGTTGACCGGTGAGTCCTCGCCCCGCTCCCGCATCAGATACGCCTTGAGCCCGAGCCCCGGGAAGTTGTCCAGGAGATGGCCCCGGGTCGCCACCCGGTGGCGGATGACGCCCATGTCGTAATCGGCGGGCAGGGTGATCTCGTACTGCATGGCATGCATCGGAGGGCTCCTCAGGTCGCCGGGTAGTCGGCGACGTGTGCGTCGGTGTGCCAGTGGATGGTGCTGCCGTCCTCGGCGGCCTCGACCACCGCGAGATGGGTCATGAACGTGCGCGGCGAGGCCCCGTGCCAGTGCCATTCGTCCGGCTCGATCCACACGGTGTCCCCGGCCCGGATCGTCTCGACGGGACCGCCCCTGCGCTGCACCAGGCCCTCGCCCTCGGTGACGTGCAGGACCTGGCCGTGCGGGTGGGTGTGCCACGAGGTGTGGCCGCCCGGTGCGAAGTGCACGCTGAACATCCGCAGCCTGGAGGGCGGTTCGGGGGCGGCGATCTCATCGAGCCACACCGTGCCGTTGAAGTGTGCGGAGGGGCCCTGTCCGGTGTCGGGGCGGTTCCTGGTGATGCGCATGTGCGGCTGCTCCTGAAGCGGTCGATGGGGTCAGGCGGGCGGTGCGAGAAGGCTGAGCAGTCCCCGTACGCCCGCGTCGAAGGCGTCCGTCGAACCCGAGGCGCGGGCCAGCACATAGCCGCCCTGCACCGTCGCGACGACCGAGGCGGCGATGTCCTCGGGCACCACGCCGGGGGCGAACTCGCCGCGGTCGACGCCCTCGCGGACGATGTCGGCGATCCTGCCGCGCAGCCAGGCGATGGTCTCGTCCACCGGTTCCCGCAGCTCGTCGCTCGCGACGATGTCCGGGTCCATGGTCAGCCGCCCCACCGGGCAGCCGCGCAGCACATCGCGCTCGCGCAGCAGATAGGCCGAGATCCGCTCGTACGCCGTTCCGGGCGTGTCGAGCACCCGGTCCGCGGCCTCCCGCAGCTCGTCGGCCGTGCGGCGGATGGCGGTGAGGGCCAGATCCGGTTTGCCGGTGAAGTGGTGGTACATGCTGCCCTGGCCCACGTCGGCGTGCTGCTGGATGGCCTTGGGGCTCATGCCCACGTAACCGCGCTCCCAGAGGAGCTCCCGGGTGGCTTCGATCAGACGGTCCTGAGTGCTCATGCCAGCAGTGTACATACTAGTAGGTACAGAATGGGGGCCGCTGTCGCGCATACGTGAGCGGGGCACCCCCATTCGGGGATGCCCCGCGCCTGTCGTGTCAGCCCACCACGGCCGACCGCGACGCCGAGGGCGGTGAACCCTCCAGGTGTTTCAGGACGCTCAGATCGAACGGCCCGTCGGTCGTCGCCCCGTACACCACATGCGCGGGCGGGGCGGGCGGCGCGGCCGCGGGAAGCGTGAACCACACGACCTTCCCCGCGCCGCCCCGGGGGCGCACGCCCCAGCTCTCGCTGACCGCGGCGATCAGTGCGAGCCCGCGCCCCGACGTGCTGGAGTCGTCGGCCTCGCGCACGGTCGGCAGCCGTGGATCGTGGTCGTGGACGGAGACCGTGAGCCGTTCGAGCAGCAGCTCGATCTCGACGGTGCATGACTTGTCCGGCTGTGCGTGCCGGTGGACGTTGGTGAGGAGCTCGGTGACGCCCAGCGCTGTCTGGTCGATCAGAGAATCGAGATGCCAGTAGCGCAGTTGTGCCGAAATGATTCTGCGGACCTGACCGATCCGCGACGGCAGGGCCTGGAGCTCCACCGTGCAGTGCCTGCTTGGCTCGCTGATCACGGCTGCGACTCCCCGAAATAGGTCCGGAAGAAGACGAAGGAACGGATCCAGCACATGGCTCGCTGCTGAGTCCGGGCCGGCGGCCTGGATCACAGGGTGACCGCCGGTGCACCATGAGTGACGCGACTCCAATGTCGCTCAGGGCATACGGCTCCGCAACTCGCGGTGTCCCGCGCCCCACCCGCCTCAGGAGCGGCGCCCTCCCGCCCTGTACAGCGCCGCCAGGAACCGGTGCGAGGGCGCTGTGTCGCCGGGTTTGCCGGCCGGCCGCCGCATCGTCAGCCGGTATCGCGTCCCGTTGACCCGCGCCACCGTGGCGTCCGACCCCGCGAACCACGGTCTGCCCGCGCTCACCGTGCCCACCGGCGCGCTGTCGATCTCCCGCCCGTAACTCGTCAGGAGGGCCACCCGCCCGTCCTTCACGGTCACCTGCCCCGCCCTGGTGACCGAGCGCGCCCACCGGTCGATGCGCACGCCGGTCGCGCTGAACTCCGTCACACCCGTCGCCCCGAACTCCGTTTCCGACATGGCCCCTTCGCCCCCTTCGTCATGCCTCTGAGACGAAGTGTGCCCATCCCGGAGCGTGTGCACCAGAGCGGGACGGAACGTAAACGGCGCATTCGGGCCGTGTGGGGGCGCAGCGGTCCGGCCGCGACACCAAGGCACTGCTATGGACCATCAAAGTCAACGTTTGTGCAGGTGGGGGGCATATCGTGGGCCCCGCCGAAACCGGTCGTACGAGGAGAAGCGCGCAGATGGACACCACCGAGCACGGGCACGGCGGCGCAGCCGCGCCGACCGTCGACGTCGACCGCTCCGACCCGGCCTACCGCGCCTGGCTCAAGGAGGCCGTCCGCAAGGTCCAGGCCGACGCCAACCGCTCAGCCGACACCCATCTGCTGCTCTTCCCGCTGCCGGAGAGCTGGGGCATCGACCTCTACCTCAAGGACGAGTCGACCCACCCGACCGGCAGCCTGAAGCACCGGCTGGCGCGTTCGCTCTTCCTCTACGGGCTCTGCAACGGCTGGATCAGGCCGGGCAAACCGGTCATCGAGGCGTCCAGCGGCTCGACCGCCGTCTCGGAGGCGTACTTCGCCAAACTGATCGGCGTCCCGTTCATCGCGGTGATGCCCCGCACCACCAGCCCGGAGAAGTGCCGGCTCATCGAATTCCACGGCGGGCGCTGCCACTTCGTGGACGACTCGCGCCGGATGTACGAGGAGTCGGCGCGGCTCGCCGCCGAGACCGGCGGCCACTACATGGACCAGTTCACCTACGCCGAGCGGGCCACCGACTGGCGGGGCAACAACAACATCGCGGAGTCCATCTACCAGCAGCTGCGGCTCGAACGCTATCCCGAGCCCACCTGGATCGTCGCCACCGCCGGCACCGGAGGCACCTCCGCGACCATCGCGCGCTACGTGCACTACATGCAGCACGACACCCGGATCTGCGTGCCCGACCCGGAGAACTCCTGCTTCTTCGACGGCTGGACCCACCACGACCCGCACGCCACCAGCGACTGCGGCTCCCGTATCGAGGGCATCGGCCGGCCCCGGATGGAGCCCAGCTTCGTCCCCGGCGCCATCGACCGGATGATGAAGGTCCCGGACGCCGCGAGCGTCGCCGCGGTGCGCGCCCTGGAACGGGCCATCGGGCGCAAGGCGGGCGGCTCCACCGGCACCGGGCTGTGGAGCGCCTTCAAACTGATCGCCGAGATGGTCGCCCGGGGCGAGCGCGGCAGCGTCGTCACCCTGATCTGCGACCCCGGCGACCGGTACCTCGACAAGTACTACTCCGACTCCTGGCTGGCCGCGCAGGGCCTCGACATCGCCCCGTACACCCGGACCATCGACCGGTTCCTGGCCACCGGCGACCGGCCGGAGGCGTGAGACCTCAGCCGTACCGGCCCGCCGGGCGGTCCAGCATGGCGTCGAGCACCCGGCCGAACACCCGCTTCCCGGCACCGGCCAGCACCGGGTCGGCCCAGCGCGGCAGCAGCCGTACGCTCAGCTCCTCCACCCACACCACATGCGAGCCGGCCCGGTTCGGATACACGTCGATCGACGCGCGGCCCAGCACCACCCGGCCGCGCTTCTCCAGCCGGCACATCCCCGCCCGGCTCCCGGCCGGGGGCGACCAGCGGACCACTTCCATCGGATCGTCGAACGCCAGCGGACCCACCCCGGTGCGCGCCACGAACACCGTCCCGACCCGGGTCGGCAGCCCCGTCGGCACCGTGATCACGGTCAACGGCACCTGCGCGGCATGCCGCTCCCAGTCCGTCACCCGGCGCCAGGACTCGGCTGCGGGCAAGGAGGTGAAACGCTCGATCCGGAACACGGCCACACCGAGATCCTAGGGCGTGAAAGCCCTGTCGCGAGCGGAGCGGAATGCTCAGCCCTCGGTGGGCCCGGAGTCGCCCGCCACCAGCAGCCCCGGCAGATACTCCTCGATCTCCGCCCGGGCACCCGTCGGCAGCCCCGCGTCCGTGACGAATGTGCTCACCTCGTCCAGCGAGGCGAACGAGCTGAGACCGACCGTGCCCCACTTGGTGTGGTCGGCGACCACCACCACCCGGCGCGCCGACCGCACGAACCGGCGGTTCGTCTCCGCCTCCGCCAGATTCGGCGTGGACAGCCCCGCCTCCACCGAGATCCCGTGGACCCCGAGGAACAGCACATCGAAGTGGAGCGCCGCGATGGCCCGGTCCGCGACCGGGCCGACCAGCGAGTCGGAGGGCGTACGCACCCCGCCGGTGAGGACGACCGTCGCCGCACCCGGCCGGCCGGCCGCAGCGCCGGGCCGCTGCGCCGCGTGGAACACGTCCGCGACCCGCACCGAATTCGTCACGACCGTCAGATCCGGCACATCCAGCAGATGCTGGGCCAGCGCATACGTCGTGGTGCCCCCGGACAGGGCGATCGCACTGCCGGGCACCGCCATCGCGGCGGCGGTCCGGGCGATGTCCTCCTTGGCGGTCAGCTCCAGCGTCGACTTCGCCTCGAAACCGGGCTCGTGCGTGCTCGCCTCGACCACCGGCACGGCACCGCCGTGCACCTTCTCGATCACGCCCTGCCGGGCCAGCGCGTCCAGATCCCGGCGGACGGTCATGTCCGAGACATTCAGCTTCCGGGTCAGCTCGTTGACCCGCACCCCGCCGCGCCGGCGCACCTCTTCAAGGATCAGCGCGCGCCGCTGCTCCGCGAGCAGGTTCTGATTCTCGCTCAACGCCGGGCCTCGCCCTTCCCTCTGGCCGTACAGGAGTCCGTATCGACGGAGTCATCCTGCCACGCTCGGTGTCGCGGGCCCGCGCCCGGGGGAGATTCGTCAGTAACGGTGACCGGCCATCAGCCGCCGTCCCCCCCTGCGAGAGCGAGACGCACGTGCCCCCTCCCACCCCGGCCCCGCGCAGCCCCGGCCCCGCGCTGGAATTACTGGTCCACGGGGTGGGCGGGACCACCCCCCAGGACATGCTGACCGACCCGCGCACGGTCCGGGTCACCGGCGACACCACCGCCGCCATCTACCGGCGCTCCGCGGACGTCGACGCCGAACAGCACCCCGAGCGGTACCGCGACAAGCCCATCGCCGAGGCGTACTGCTGGTCCAACCTCACATCCGGCAACGGCTCCCGGGCGCTGTGGCTGGTGCTGCTCCCGTTCATGGTGATCAACCTCGCCCACTGGATGCGCCCCACCGCCCGGCGCCGCCCCCGCGCGATCCGGCTGTACGGCGTCCTCGTGCGGCTCATCGCGCTCAGCCTCACCGTGCTGCTGACCGCCGCCGCCTGCGAGGTCGCCCTCGACCTCACCGCCTGGCAGTGCGCGGGCGTCGCCGCCTGCTCCGAGAAGCGCTCCTGGCTCGGCTTCCTCGCCGCCGAACAGGGCGGCTGGTGGTCCCAGCCCGGCCGCCGCCTCGCCCTGGCCGCACTGGTGCCGGCCGCGCTGGTCGGGCTGCTCTGGTTCCTGTCCAACCGCACCTGGAGCGCCTACGAGTCCCAGCGCCCGCTGACCGAGGCGGACCCGGACGACGACGAGGAGGACGACGGCCCCGCACCCGCCGCCGAACCCGTCCGCCCCGCCCTCGGACGGCCCGGATTCTGGTACGGCCGCCGCCTCGTCGCCCGGCTGCGCGCCGCCCACACCGCGGCCGGCTTCCTCACCGTCGCCGCGGCCGTCTCGGAGGCCGCCGCCCGCCACGACCGCGCCGTCACCGGACCGGTCGCCCCGCTCCTGGGCCGGCTCATCGAAGGGGCCCTCGCCCTCGGGCTCGTCGTCGTGCTCCGGGTGGTCTGCCGCCGGGGCCGCAGCGAACGGCGCCTCGACAACCGGCTCGACCGGGCCGTCATCACCTGGCTGCCCGGCGCCGCGCTGGCCCTCCTCGTCCTCGCCGCCGTCCACGCCGCCTGGCCGCGCCCCGGCTGGACCTCCTCCGGGAGGCTCCCCGGCGACACCACGCTGTTCCGGGCGGTCAGCGTCACCGAAGGCATCCTGGTGGTCCTCCTCGCCGTGATCTCCCTCTACCTGTACCGGCGCTGCCCGGAGCCGCGCACCGTCCTGCGCGGCCTCGGCGGACCGGCCGTCGCGATGCTCGCGTGCGCGCTCGGCGGCGTGATGACCGGCGGCGTCGCCCAGCGCGTCGCCGACTGGCTCGACGGACCCGGCAGCCCGGGCATGGGGCGCAGCGCGCTGATAGAGGGACCGCCGGTGCTGCTCAGCTGGCAGGCGTCGGTCATCCCCGTCCTCCTCGTGCTGCTCCTGGTGCCGGGCGCCGTCCTCGGCGTACGGACCTGGCTGACGGCCCGGCGGCTGGAACCCGTGGTCGACGCGGAGTACGGCGAACCGTTCCCCGATCCGTCGCGGACCAAGCGGATCGCCCGCATCCGGGCCACGGCCGCGCTCACCGACTCGGCGCCCCGCGTGGTGGGGATCGTCTCCGGCGCCACCCTGTTCCTGGGCGCGGGGGCGGTCGCCGGATCCTGGGCCACCGGCGAGGTCCCCGGACTCGCGCTGGACGGCAGCGGCCCGTTCCTCGAATCGGTGGCCGAGGCGGCGCAGTCCACCGGCTCCTGGCTGATCGGCTTCGGCTTCCTCGTCTTTGTCGCCTGCGGCAGACGGGCCTACCGGGACGCGTCCGCCCGGCGCACGATCGGCATCCTCTGGGACGTCGGTACGTTCTGGCCACGCGCCGCCCACCCCTTCGCCCCGCCCTGCTACGCGGAGCGCGCGGTGCCCGACCTGGCCTCCCGCATGTCCGGCTGGACCGGCCGCACCCGGGGCCGGCTCGTCATCTCCGGCCACTCCCAGGGCAGCGTCCTCGCGGCCTCCGCGGTCTGGCAACTGCCCGCCCGCACCCGCTCCCGGGTCGCCCTGCTGACGTACGGATCGCCGGTCGAACGGCTCTACGGCCGCTGGTTCCCGGCCTACTTCGGGGCCGGGCAGCTCCACGGGCTGCACCGCTCCGTGCACTGCTGGCGCAATCTGTGGCGGGCCACCGACCCCATCGGCGGCGAGATCCGGCTCGGCGAGGAATCCGGCCCCGAGGTCGACCGGGGCCCGCTCAGGGACCCGCTGGTCTACGGGCGGACGCCCGAACACCCGCTGCCCGAGCCGGTGCTCGGCCACTCCGACTACCAGGCCGACCCCGTCTTCGCCGAGGAGCGCGCCGCCCTCCTGGAACGGCTCGACCCCGTCCTGCCCCAGCAGGCGGAACCGGTCGGCGAGGACGTCAGGGCAGTTCCGGGAGGTCCTCCGGATACAGCAGAGTGAGGTCGTCCGTGCTCGGATCGGCGAGCTGGGCGACCCGGCCGGCGTGCCGCTCGACCATCGACTCGAAGGTCTGGCGAGCGGTGCGCCCGTTGCCGAAGGCAGGCCCCTTGGGCAGCTCCGCGAAGTACTTCAGCAGCGCCTCACCGGTGCCCGACGCCAGGCTGTACTCGTGCTCCTGGGACTGCTGCTCCACGATCCGCAGCAGCTCGGCCGGCTCGTAGTCGCTGAACGTGATGGTCCGCGAGAAGCGGGACGCGACCCCCGGGTTGACGGTCAGGAACCGCTCCATCTCCTGGGTGTACCCGGCGACGATGACCACCACCGCGTCCCGGTGGTCCTCCATCAGCTTCACCAGCGTGTCGATCGCCTCCCGGCCGAAGTCCCGGCCGGAGTCCTCGGGCGACAGCGCGTACGCCTCGTCCACGAACAGCACCCCGCCGCGCGCCCGGTCGAACGCCTCCTGCGTACGGATCGCCGTCGAGCCGATGTGCTCACCGACCAGGTCGACCCGGGACACCTCGACCAGATGGCCCCGCTCCAGCACCCCGAGCGCGGCCAGGATCTCCCCGTACAGCCGGGCCACCGTGGTCTTGCCGGTGCCCGGGGAACCGGTGAAGACGAGATGGCGGCGGACCGAAGCGGCCTTGAGGCCCGCCTCCCGGCGCCTGCGGCCCACCTCGATCATGTCCGTGAGCGCCCGAACCTCCCGCTTGACGCTGTCCAGGCCGACCAGCGCGTCGAGCTCGCCCAGGACCTCGCCGGAGGTGCGCGCGGGCTCGGCGGGCGGCTCCGGTTCCACGGGGCGCGGCGCGGGGACCGAGCCGAGCAGCCCGGGCGAGGTCTGGGTGGCCGTCAGGACCGGGGCCGGCGGGGGAGTGGCGGTGCGCAGCCCGCTCTCGTCGCTCGTGCAGTCCTCCACGACCGGCCCGCTCCCCGTGCCGTTCCCGGAGGCGGTGCCCTCGGGGAACTCGTAACCGCCGCGCGCGCACCGCTCGGTGCGGCACCGGGTGAGCGTCGTCCGGCAGCCCTCCATCACGTGGAAGCCGTAGCCCTCGCTGCCCGTGACCCGGCAGGCGTTGAACGTCCCCCGGCCCTCGGCGGACACATAGAACCCTGCCTCGGCGGGGGAGGTCACCGTGCACCGCTCGATCACCGGGTCGGCGCCCTTGGTGACGATCACACCCGTCTGCACGGCGTCGACGGTGCAGTTGTTCAGCGTGCCGCCGCTGCCGTGGTCCCGGAACCAGGCACCGGTCGACGCCTCCCGGATGCGGCAGTCGTCCAGCTGCGCGGTCGCCCCGTCGCTGACGGAGACCGCGGTGTTGCGGACCTGGGAGAGATCGCTGTCCACGACATCGGCCCGCGAGCCCCGGTCCAGGACGAACAGGGCGTCCGGCACGTCGTGGACCCGGCAGGAATCCAGTATCACCGTCGCCCCGTCGCTGACCCAGACCGCCGGGTAGTCGCCCGTACTGTCGTGGATCTCGCACTGGTTGGCGTCCACCCGGGTGCCCGGGTCCCACACCGAGAGCCCGTTGCGGCCGAAGCGGCGCACCGTCGAGCGGGTCAGCGTCAGCACCGCCCGCGAACGCAGGTCCACCGCGTTCTCCGGGATGTCGTGGATGTCGCAGTCGGCGAGGGTGAGCACCGCGTCGGTGTCCAGCGTGACGCCGTCCGCCGAGGTGCGGTGCACCGTGCAGTCGGTGAGATGCGCGGAGGCGCGGGTGGTCACCTGGATCCCGCTGCCCTTGATCTCGTACACCTCGCAGCCCAGCGCCTCCAGGCCGCTGCCCTCGCCGGTGACCGAAAGGCCCGCGCCCGAGGCGTGGTGGACCCGGCAGCGCTCAAGACGCGGGTGCCCGCCGTCGCGCACGGCGACCCCGGACTGCCCGGCCGAGACGATCTCGCACTCCTCGAACACCCCGCCCGCGCCGTCCAGCACGGCGATGCCGACGCCGGCCGGATTGTCGACGGTGCACCGGCGCACGGTGGGCCGGGCCGCGCCGCGCACCTCGACACCGGCCGCCGAGCGGGTCACGATCCGTACGTCCGCTATCTCCGGTGCGCCGTCCTCGACCAGCACCGCCGGGGCCGCCGAGTCCTGCCCCTCCACATGGAGGTCCTGGACGACGGCGGAGGCGCGCAGCGTCAGCGGCACCCCGTCGGCGGGGGCGATGCGCACGGAGCCGACGGAGCCCTCGGGGCCGCGCAGCGTGACCGCGCGGGCGATGACCAGGTTCTCCCGGTAGGTGCCGGGCGCGACGGTGAGCACATCACCGTCCGCCGCCGCTTCGAGCGCCGCGGTGAGGGAGGCGTATTCGCCCGTGCGGCGCCGCCACCGCGATGTGCCGGTGTGCGTCACCTGGACCGTGCCCTGTGCCATGGCGCTGTCGTGCCCCCGCCTCGTGCGTGTGTGATGCCCGTGTCACCGGCCTCGCGGCAGCGACCAGCCGGGGTCCGCCTGCCGGAGAGCGACGGGCGGGCCGGTCCACCGTAGCGCGCGCGGACGCCGGGAGTTGACCCGATGCGCAGGTCCCGGCGGCTGCCCGGACACGCCTCAGCTGCTGCCGGTGCCCGTCCTGCCCCAGTCCGGTCCGACCGCCGCCCAGGCCCGGTCGAGCCGTTCGTACCGCCGCCAGGTCATGCGGCGGAGGACCAGGCGCCGGACGCACTCGATCAGCAGGGCGGACAGCATCGCGGCTCCGAAGCCGGCGAGCGCGGCATGCGTGTGCGCCGTCGGTATGTCCATCGGCCGGAGCACCGGGGCGCCTTCGCTGTCGGTCCAGATCCGGACCCGCGCTCCCGGCGACGCGTTGCGCGAGGCGGTCGTCACCGTCGCCGTGCGGGCCGCGCCGTCCGGGGTGTGCCACCGGGCCACCACCTCGGTCCGCCTCATGGAACCGCCCGATATCTCGGGATCGGACGCATAACGGGCGGCGGCCACCCGACGCACCACGACGGCCGCGGTGAGGTGGCGGTCCGCCCGCTGGGCGCGCACCGCCGCCTGGAGCGCCGCGTCCGTCCGGGCCCCGCAGAGCCAGCCCACCGCCGGAACCGCCAGCATCAGCAGCAGGAACGCGGCCAGGGCCAGCCACGCCTCGCACCGGTCCGTCGCCCGGCGCAGCGGATTGCCGCGCCAACGCCAGACGCCCGCCATCGCTCGCACAGTCCCCGCACCCCCTTCCGCACCCGTCCCCGCCCGGTACGGTGCCGCCCAAGCGCCGGGGCCGCGCGGTGCGGGCGGCCCACCGTGCTCAACGCGCGGCCCGCCCCCGTGAGTTCCCGGCACCCCCGGGCCGGTCACGCGGAGCGCGGAACGGCGCACGGACCCGTGTTGCCGGGCACCCCGCCCCGGGCCGTGCGCCGTCTGATCCGAAGGGTCTAGTAGCCCCGGCCGCCCTGGTAGGGCCGGCCGTACGGGTCCTCGTACGGGGACTGGGCCGGGACGGGACGGGCCGCGGCGGGGCGCATCGACTCGTAGCCCGAGGCCGGCGCCGGGCGCTGCTGCTGCGGCGGCGGGGGCGCCTGGTACATGCCGCGGCCGCCGGCGGGCTGCTGCGGGATGTACGGCGCCGGCGCGTGCTGGAGCTGCGCGGGCTGCATCGGTGTGTAGCCCTGCTGCGCCGCCGGCTGGGGGTAGCCGTAGGACTGCTGGGGCTGGGAGGGGGCCGCGGGAAGCGCCGGCAGGGCCGACGGGAGCGCCGGCAGATAGCTGTTGCCGGTGTCGTAGGCGGCGGGCACTCGGATCGGCGCGATCTGAGGGGTGCCCCGCTCCGCGACGAGGGAGTCGTAGATCGGGGTGTCGGCAAACGACGGCGCGGCGTAGTAGCCGCCGCCGTAGGTGGAGCGGGGGGAGGTCATGACACCTAAGTTAAGCCCACGATGTGCAGATTGGGGAGTCCCAATTTTGTGGTCATCGGATTTACCCTCGTCCTACCTGCCTGACCTGCGGAAACGCCGTTGTCTTACATGGCCCTTACCCACGGGAATCCCTCCCTTGATTCACTACTGATCTACGCGGTGCACGGGCGGTGCGATTTCCGGAGTGCAATTCGGGTGGGCGCCCCCACCGGGGCGGCAATGAGATGCCGAGAGGGCCGAGGGCCCGGCCCCGAGCCTTACCCGCTGTTCAACGAAGGCGGCAACACGTTCATCCGGGACGGCACTTACGGTGGATGATCCGGCGAAAGCCGCGTACACGCCGTCCGTTGACGCCAGGATGACGCCATGAAGAAACACGGTGTGCGCCCCGCCGCCCGGCCGGTGCTGGTGAGGATTCCGGTGGAGCCCGTCGAGGCCGCGATCGAGGCCGACGCCTTCGACGCGGCGTCGCGCAACAAACTGGCCGTCCGCGGACCGCTGTTCGGGGTGGCCTCACAGTCCGAGGCCGACGGACAGCGGTGGCAGGTGATCGCCGCGATCACCAACGGCTGCCCCCAGCAGGCCAGGGACGACCTGCAGTCCAAGCTGTGGTTCCGGGCCAAGGACGAGGCGGAGACCGAGGCGGAGCGGCGGGCCCTGCTCGGCGCGGTCGCCCGGCTGGAGACCGGGAAGCCGTCCGAGGTCACCGTCCTCGGCACGCGCTACCGCGTGGTGCGCGCCGAGGAGTACGCGGGCCTGGCCCCCGACGGCGGCGTCGAGCTGCCGCGCCCCACCGACCCCGAGCCCGTCCTGCCCGAGTGGACCCGCACCACGGAGACCGCCGCGGTCGACGACGGACTGGTCCTGGACCCGGACGCGCCCGTCACGCCCCTCCAGGCGGCGGAGATGCTGACGATGCGCTCCTTCGCGTACAAGGGGAGCCGGTACCCCGGCAACGTCCTGCGCGACTCCGCGCGCGCCGCGGACACCCATCCCGACGTCCTGCTCCTGCCGACCTCCTTCGTCGTCGTGGAACGGACCGGCGACGAGCGGTGGGGAGTCGGCGGCGGCCTGCACGCCACCCCGCAGGACGCCCGGCGCGCCCTCGACTTCTCGCTGACCTGGTTCCGGCCCCGGCAGGCGGGCGTCATCGAGGTCACCGCCGGGCCGGACGTGGACGCGCGCAGCCTCGTCGCCGAAGGCACCCACCCCGACCTCGCCGAGATGAAGGTCCTGGCCGACGCGGCCGACCGGCTGCGCGCGGGCCGGCTCAACGAGGTCCAGGTCGGTGACACCGTGTGCCGGATCGCCCGCTCACGGCGCCTGCTGCGCTGGGGGCCCGACGGCCCGGAGAGCCAACGGCCGTCCGACGTCACCATGGTGGAGCCGATGGCCCTCCACCCCCGCCTGGACGCGCACGGCGTCGTCCACAACCGCGAGGAGGGCACGCGGCCGGAGGACACCGACACCGCCTGATCCGGCGAAGAGGCGGGCTGGCGCCGCGTTTACGGGTCCGGGCGCCCATACCCGTACCTCGGTGGGTCCCGTGGCGGGACCGGCAGTAGGTTGACCCGGAAAGGTCTCGGAAGCGGACTCGTGATGGGGGCGAGCATGACCATGCAAAAGGGAACCAATGTCCCAGTGGCGGCCCAGGCCGTGCGTATCGAAATGGGGTGGCGCACCGCCCCGGGGACACCCGATGTGGACGCCTCCGCGCTTCTTCTCCTCGGCTCGGGCAAGGTGCGCAACGACGGCGACTTCGTCTTCTACAACCAGCCGGCCCACTCCTCCGGCGCCGTGCGCCACGAGGGCAAGCGCAACGCCGGCGGCGCGGCGACCGACACCCTCGCGGTCGACCTGGCACGGGTGGAGCCGGCCATCGACCGCGTGGTGCTGGCCGCCTCGTCCGACGGCGGCACGTTCGGCCGGGTGAGCGGACTGTACGTACGCGTCCTGGACTTGGCGAACGGCGCCGAACTGGCCCGCTTCGACAGCTCGGACGCCACCGTGGAGACGGCCTTCCTCCTCGGTGAGCTGTACCGGCGCCAGGGCGCCTGGAAGTTCCGGGCGGTCGGCCAGGGCTACGGCTCCGGGCTCGAAGGGCTCGCCACGGACTTCGGGATCTCCGTGGACGAACCCCAGCAGCCGCAGGCGTCACCCCGGCCCCAGCCCCACCCGGCCCCTCGGGTCACCGCCACCCCGCCGCCCCCGCAGTACCCGCAGGCGCAGCAGCCGACGCTCGCCGCGCCCCTGGCGCCCCCGATGGCCCCGCCGGTCCCCCCGGCCCCTGCGGCGCCGCCGGTCACCCAGCCCGTCCGGCTGACCAAGGTGACGCTCACCAAGGAGGCGCCGTCCGTCTCCCTCACCAAGCAGGGCGGCACGTCCGGCGCCATGCGCGTCAACCTCAACTGGGAGGTGCGCAAGCAGTTCAAGGGCTGGGGCAGCAAGCTCGGCCGGGCCGTGGCGAATCACTCGGACCTCGACCTCGACCTCTGTGCCCTGTACGAACTGACCGACGGCCGCAAGGGAGTCGTCCAGGCACTCGGCAACGCCTTCGGCGCACTCCACCAGCCGCCGTTCATGCAGCTCGACGGCGACGACCGCACCGGTGCCGTCTCCACCGGCGAGAACCTGACGATCAACCTCGACCACAAGGCGCAGCTCCGCCGGGTCCTGATCTTCGTCACCATCTACGAGGGCGCCCGCAGCTTCGCCGACCTGCACGCCACCGTCACCCTCCAGCCGCAGCACGGCGCACCGATCGACTTCTCGCTGGACGAGTGCACGGTCCCCTCGACCGTCTGCGCGCTCGCGCTCATCACCAACACGGGGAACGACCTCACCGTGCAGCGCGAGGCCCGCTACCTGGTGCCGCAGCGCGGGGTCAGCCCGCAGCGCACCATCGACCACGCCTACGGCTGGGGCATGAACTGGACCCCGGGCCGCAAGTGACCCCGCCCGGGTGCCGCTGAGTCACTGATCCGGTGCGGCCTCGGGACGGGCGTACGTACGCCCCTTCCAGGCCGCACCGCGCCCCCGGTAGTGCTGCACCGCCGAGTCGACGGTCATCAGCAGATACAGCAGCGCGGTGAACGGCAGCAGCGGGGCCGGCCACAGCGACTGCCGGTAGTAGCCCAGCATCGGCATGTACGTCACCGCCATGACCGCCCACGCGACGCCCCCGGCCCACCCCGCGACCGCGCTCCCGCCGACCACCCCGGCGACCATCGTCACCGGCGGGGCGAGGTAGACCAGCGCCAGCCCGAGCACCGTGCCGAGCAGCACCAGCGGATGGTGCCGCAGCTGGGCGTACGCGCTCCGCGAGACCATCCGCCACAGATCGGCCAGGCACGGATACGGGCGCACACTGTCCACCCGGTCCGCGAGCCCCAGCCAGATCCGGCCTCCCGAGCGCCGCACCACCCGGGCCAGCGACACGTCATCGATCACCGCCTGCCGGATCGAGTCCGGCACCCCCGCCCGCACCGCCGCCTCCGTCCGCAGCAGCACACAGCCCCCCGCCGCGGCGGCCGTCCGCCCCCGATTCCGGTTGATCCACCGGAACGGATAGAGCTGCGAGAAGAAGTAGACGAAGGCCGGTACGACCAGCCGCTCCCAGAAGCTCGCCACCCGCAGCCGCGCCATCTGCGAGACCAGGTCGAAGCCGCCCGTCTCCGCCGCCGCCACCAGCTCCCGCAGGCTGTCCGGCTCATGCGCGATGTCGGCGTCCGTGAGCAGCAGATACTCCGGCTCACGGGCCCGGGCCAGCGCGATCCCGTGGCGTACGGCCCAGAGCTTGCCCGTCCAGCCGGGCTCGGGCTCGCCCGGCGACACCACGGTCACCGGCAGGCCCCCGTACCGCACGGACAGGGCGCGGGCGACGTCCCCCGTACCATCCTTGCTGCAGTCGTCCACGAGGAAGACCTCGGCGGTGCCCGGATAGTCCTGCGCGAGCAGCGACGGCAGGCTCACCGGCAGCATCGCGGCCTCGTCGCGCGCCGGCACGACGACGGCGACCGAGGGCCAGCGCGCCGGGGCCGCCCGGCTCGGCAGCCGCTGGTCGGTGCGCCAGAAGAACCCCTGGCCCAGCAGCAGCCACACCCATGCGACAAGCGAACCCACGGCGATCCAGGCAACGGCGCTCATTGGCGGAAGTCTGCACCACTGAGCGGGGACCGCAAGGGCGGTCGACTATGGTGACCGGGTGAAGATCGCGCTCATGGACTCCGGAATCGGACTGCTCGCCGCCGCCGCCGCGGTACGCCGGCTGAGGCCGGACGCCGATCTGGTCCTGTCGTCCGACCCGGACAACATGCCCTGGGGCCGCGCCCCCGAGGGTGTGCGGGCCCACGCGCTCGCGGTGGCCCGGGCCGCCGCCGCGCACCGGCCCGACGCGCTGATCGTCGCCTGCAACACCGCCTCCGTGCACGCGCTGGAACTGCTGCGGGCCGAGCTCGAACCGGGCCTGCCCGTCATCGGCACCGTCCCCGCCATCAAGCCCGCCGCCGCGGCCGGCGGCTCCGTCGCGATCTGGGCGACCCCGGCCACCACCGGCAGCCCGTACCAGCGCGGCCTGATCGGCGAGTTCGCCGGGTCCGCCGCCGTCACCGAGGTGCCCTGCCCCGGCCTCGCCGACGCCGTGCAGTACGCGGACGAGGACGCCATCGAGAAGGCGATCGCCGCCGCCGCCGCGCTCACCCCGCCCGACGTCCGGGCCGTGGTCCTCGGCTGCACCCACTACGAGCTCGTCGCGGAACGCATCCGCGAGGCCGTCGTCGGCGCCGCCGGGCGCCACGTCGTCCTGCACGGGTCCGCCGGGGCCGTCGCCGCCCAGGCGCTGCGCCGGATCGGTGCCGAACCCGCTCCGTCGGCCGAACCCTCCTCGTCCATCGCGGTCATCCTCAGCGGACGCGTCTCGGAGCTTCCGCCGGCGGCTCTGACCTACCCGGAAGGGCGCGGACTGGCCGCCGTCGGCTCCGTCCGCTGACCTCCCGACGGGCCGGCCGGAGCCTTCGCGGCCCTCCCCGCCGGCCCGTTCTTCAGTACGCTGCTCGGCATGAGGGAGCACCCCGGAGAACCGAAGCGCACCGGAACCGGCAGCCACTCGCAGGTCTGGGTCGGCCGGGCCACCAACCGCACCCAGTGGGTCCTCGCGGCCTTGGGCGCCGCCTGCCTGGCCCTGGGCATCCAGCTCGCGGTCAGCTCGAACTGGACCTCCGGCATCGCCCCGCTGCTGATGTCGGTGATCGGCTGCGTGGCCGCCGGCCTGCTCATGCTGTTCGGCACCCTCGCCTTCGTGAACGTCGCCGTCCGCGTCGACGGCGACGCCCTGGAGGTCCGCTGCGGCCACATGGGCCTCCCGCGCCGCCGCATCCTGCTCACCCAGGTGGTGGCCGCCGACTTCGCGCCGCACGTGAACCCCCGGCAGTGGGGTGGCTGGGGCTACCGCTGGCGCCCCGAGAAGGGCACGGCCGTGGTCGTGCGCCGGGGCGAGGGCCTGGTGCTGAGGCTCGGCGACGGCCGCACGTTCACCATCACGGTGGACGACGCCGAGGCGGGCGTACGGTTCATCCGGGCCCGGCTGCACCTGCCGTCCTCGGGCTTCCCGGCCGGGGCCTGACCCCGTCCTCCACCCCGGCTTCCTGCCCGTCCTGCCCGCACGGCTCGCCCGCGCCGATCGGCCGCCTCGCCGACGCCAGCCCGGCCAGCAGCCCCGCGCCCGCCGTCACCGGGGTGAAGCTCAGCGCGTTGCCCACGCTCGCCAGCACGGCCAGCGCCGTGAGCGTGGCCCCCGCCGCCAGGACCACCGCGGTGGACCGGGGCGAGCGCCACAGCGCGTACAGCAGCCAGCCGAACGCGGCGCCCAGGAGCACCACCCCCACGACCCCCTGCTCGGCGGCCTGCTGCCAGGGCGCCGAGTGCGGTTTGCCGTCCGAACCGAGGCTCTGCTGCGCGGTCGGGCTCAGCTCGGCGAACCGGCCCGGACCGATCCCGAGCACCGGATGCTCCTCCGTCAGCCGGGCGGCGTCCTGCCACAGCTCGACCCGGTTCCGGGTGAGCTGCCCCTCCAACGAGACCGTCAGCCCCTCGGGCAGCACCTCCTCGGCCATGGCCCACGAGGTGCCGACGACCAGCCCGGCCACCAGCGCGAGGCCGCCCAGCGCGAGCAGCCGGCGCCGCGTCCGGGTGGCGGCCAGCGCACACACCAGCACCCCGAGCGCCGCTGCGAACCCGGCCACCGAACCCAGCGCGAACGAGGCGCCGGCGGTGCCGAGCGCCAGCAGCCGCAGCGCCGTACGCACCCCCCGCCTCCCGGTCCCCGCCGCCGCGCAGCACGCCGCCCCGGCGGAGAGGACCAGCAGCGCGGCCGCGCCCCCGGTCTGCCCCGGCGCGTGCTCCGCCGTGGCCGTCGCACCGGGCATGCCGTGCCGCCAGAGCAGGGCGAGGAGCAGGGCCGCCAGCGCGGCGCCCGTGGCCGTCGCCACCGGCAGCAGCGTGCCGCAGATGCGCCCGCAGGCGAAGCCCGCCGCGACGGCGAGCAGGGCGAGCAGCACCCCTTCGGGCCGGGTCTCCCGCCCCGCCGCGCTGATCAGCGCCCAGACCGCACAGGCGGAGAGGATCAGTGCCCCGGCGGCATCGGAGGCGTTCCCCCGCTCGGGCCCCCGCCCCACTGATTCAGCCATCACGTCCGTCCCCCGGCCTGTGACCGTCCCGTACGCGAGGGCCGGAGCCGGCCCGTCGGCGGGGGACTGGCGCACAGGTTAACGGCCGCATCGGTCATATGGGCGGAAGATGCGGAGAAATGATGCGGTGGTCGTGATTCCGTCATCGGGACGGGGCTCCCGCGTGGCCCGGCGGCCACCGTAGACTCCGCCGGGTGAGCACCACCATCGCCCAGGTCGGCGAACCGCAGAGCCCCGCCCCCGCCCCCCGGACAGGCGGGCTGCCGCAGCGCCTCGTGCGGCCCGGGGCAGCCGTCCTCTCCGGCGTGATGCTGTACCTCAGCTTCCCGCCCCGGCCCTTGTGGTGGCTGGTTCTGCCCGGTTTCGCCCTGCTCGGCTGGGTGCTGTTCGAGCGCCGGGCCCGCGCCGCGTTCGGGCTCGGGCTGCTCGCGGGACTCGGCTTCATGCTGCCGCTGCTGCACTGGACCGGCGAGGAGGTCGGCCCGGTGCCGTGGCTGGCCCTCGCCGCCGCCGAGGCGCTGTTCATCGCGGTCGGCTGCATCGGCATCTCCGCCGTCTCCCGGCTCCCCGGCGGACCGCTGTGGGCGGCCGCGGTCTGGACATTGGACGAGGCGGTCCGCGCCCGGGTGCCGTTCGGCGGCTTCCCCTGGGGCAAGATCGCCTTCGGCCAGGCGGACAGCGTCTTCCTGCCGCTCGCCGCGCTCGGCGGCACCCCGCTGCTCTCCTTCGCCGTGGTGCTCTGCGGCTTCGGCCTCTTCGAGGCGGTGCGCCGCTGCACCCGCTACCGGTCCGCCGGTGAGTTCCGCCGAGGAGCGGCAGCCGTGGCCGCGGCGGCCGTCCTCGTCCCCGTGGCGGCGGCCTTCGCGTCGCTGCCGCTCGTGGACGACTCCGCCGAGGACGGCACCGCGACCGTCGCCGCGATCCAGGGCAACGTGCCCCGCCTCGGCCTCGACTTCAACGCCCAGCGCCGCGCGGTCCTGGACAACCACGCCAAGCGTACGGAGCAGCTGGCCCGGGACGTGAAGGCCGGCAAGGTCCCGCAGCCGGACCTCGTCCTGTGGCCGGAGAACTCCTCCGACCTCGACCCGTACCGGAACCCGGACGCGCGGATCGTCATCGATGACGCCGTGAAGGCGATCGGGGCGCCGACCGTCGTCGGCGCGGTGGTCGAACCCGACTCGGGCCCCCTGCGCAACACCCTGATCCAGTGGGAACCGGACAAGGGCCCCGTCGCCACGTACGACAAGCGGCACATCCAGCCGTTCGGCGAGTACATGCCGATGCGCTCCTTCGTCCGCATCTTCAGCTCGGACGTCGACCGGGTGCAGCGCGACTTCGGGCCCGGAAAGAAGGTCGGCGTCTTCGACCTCGGGGGCACCTACACCGGTCTTGTCACCTGCTACGAGGCCGCGTTCGACGACGCGGTACGCGACACGGTCGAGCACGGCGCCCAGCTGATCGCCGTCCCCAGCAACAACGCCACCTTCGGCCGCAGCGAGATGACCTACCAGCAGCTCGCGATGTCCCGGGTGCGCGCCGTCGAGCACAGCCGGGCCGTCGTCGTCCCCGTCACCAGCGGCGTCAGCGCCATCATCCGCCCGGACGGCACGGTGGCCGAGAAGACGAAGATGTTCACCCCGGACGCCCTGGTGGACGAGGTGCCGCTGCGCTCCTCGCTGACCCCCGCGACCCGGATGGGACCGCTGCCCGAGGGCATCCTGATCCTGCTCGCGCTCGGCGCGCTCGGCTGGGCGGGGGCCCTGGCGGTGCGCGCGCGACGGGCCGGCTGAACGAATGGCACGCCACGTAGGGTCGTCACATGGCCATTCCTGACTTCATCCGCGAGATCCGTTCCACCGCCGGGCAGCAGCTGCTCCTGCTGCCCGGTGTCACCGCCGTCGTCTTCGACGCCGAGGGCAGAGTGCTCCTCGGCCGGCGCGCCGACACCGGCGAGTGGTCCGTGATCGGCGGCATCTCCGAGCCCGGCGAACAGCCCGCGACGACGGCGGAGCGCGAGGTGTACGAGGAGACCGCCGTGCGCTGCGTGGCGGAGCGGGTCGTCCTCACCCAGGCGCTGCCGCCCATCCAGTACGAGAACGGCGACCGCTGCCAGTTCCTCGACATCACCTTCCGCTGCCGCGCCACCGGCGGCACAGCCCGGGTCAACGACGACGAGTCGCTGGAGGTGGGCTGGTTCCCCGTGGACGCGCTGCCCGACCTGGCCGAGTTCGCGCTGCTGCGGATCAAGCAGGCGCTGACCGACGGGCCCACCTGGTTCGAGTCCACCGCCCCGCAGCAGTAGGCACAGCGTGGGAGCCGGGCGGACCGCCCGGCTCCCACGCCTTCCTCACCCCGGATCAGACGGTGTGAGCCGCGTCCCGCGCCTCGGCCTCCGACCCGGACCCGGCACCGGGCCCGACCTCCGCGAGGTCCCGGTGGCGGGTCTCCTTGGCGCAGACCAGGGCCAGCACCGTGAGGAGCGCGGCGGCTATCACGTACAGGGCGATGGGCGTCGAGCTGTCGTAGTCGGCGAGCAGGGCCGTGGCGATGAGCGGGGCGGGCGCGCCCGCCGCGACGGACGAGAACTGCGCGCCGATCGACGCGCCCGAGTAGCGCATCCGGGTCGCGAACAGCTCCGAGAAGAACGCCGCCTGCGGCGCGTACATCGCCCCGTGGAAGAACAGCCCGACCGTGACGGCCAGCAGCAGGTTCCCGAAGCTCCGGGTGTCGATCAGCGCGAAGAACGGGAACATCCACAGGCCCACGCCGACCGCGCCCACCAGATAGACGGGCTTGCGCCCCACCCGGTCGGAGAGCGCGCCCCACAGCGGGATCACGGCGAAGTGGAAGGCCGACGCGATGAGCACGGCGTTGAGCGCCGTCTGCTTGCTCAGGTCCACCGCGGTCGTCGCGTAGACGAGGATGAACGCGGTGATCACGTAGTAGCTGATGTTCTCCGCCATCCGCGCCCCCATGGCGACCAGGACATCGCGCCAGTGGTGGCGCAGCACGGCGACGACGGGCATCTTCTCGGCGGCCCCCGAAGTGGCCTTCCGCTCGTCGGCGCGGGCCAGGGCCTCCTTGAACAGAGGCGATTCATCGACAGAGAGACGAATCCACAGACCGATGATCACGAGCACCCCGGACAGCAGGAACGGAACGCGCCACCCCCACGACTCGAACGCCGCGTCCGAGGTCAGCGCGGTGAGCGCGGACAGCACTCCGGTCGCCAGCAACTGACCGGCCGGCGCACCGGTCTGCGGCCACGACGCCCAGAACCCGCGCCGCTCCGCGTCCCCGTGCTCCGACACCAGCAGGACGGCCCCGCCCCACTCACCGCCGAGCGCGAACCCCTGGACCAGCCGGAGCAGGGTGAGCAGCACGGGAGCCGCCATGCCGACGGTCGCGTGCGTCGGCAGCAGCCCGATCGCGAAGGTCGCCCCGCCCATCATCAGCAGGCTCAGCACCAGCAGCTTCTTGCGCCCGAGCCGGTCGCCGTAGTGGCCGAACACCAGCGCCCCGATGGGCCGTGCGGCGAAGCCGACCGCGTACGTCAGGAACGACAGCAGCGTGCCGACGAGCGGTTCGGAGTCCGGGAAGAACAGCTTGTTGAAGACCAGCGCGGCCGCCGACCCGTACAGGAAGAAGTCGTACCACTCGATGGTCGTGCCGATGAGGCTGGCGGCGACGATGCGCCGGAGGTGCGAGGGCGGTGGGGGAGCGGATGCTGCGTCGGCCATGGGTACCACTTCCGGCGGTCGGGGGACGGGGGACGTGTCGCCACACCGTAGGAAGGGGCAGGTCAGGGGCGTATGTGGCGGGACACCACAGTTCTCGGCGGGGGTGTGCGCGGGGGCACCATGGAATTGCGGGGTACGCGGGCGGTTGGCGCGGTCGGGGCTGTGCGACGATCGCGGGCATGACACCCCCGCCGCCCTGCCGCCGTCCGGCGTTTCCCCCGAAGGCGTGAACGACGGCCCGGCCATGGCCGTGTTGGCGGCGCTCCTGGACCGCTCGGTGGTCCAGATCGCCGAGGCCGCGGCGGATGCCCGCCGGTACGACCGGGAAGCGATCCGGGCGGCCTCCGACGTGTGGGACAACAACCTGTTCCCGCTCTTCCGGGCCGCGCACTCGGCCCATGCGCACAAGCGGGAACGGCGGGCGCTGGCCGCCCTGGAGTGGATGGCCGGGATCAGCGAGCGCCGCCGCGGGTGGATGACGGAGCAGGCCGCCGTCGCCGGGTACGACATCGGCCCGCTGCTCCCCTCGGCCGGGCCGTACGTCCCGGGCCGGAACTATCGCGGACACGTCATGGCACCCCTGCCCCAGGCGGTGACCGGGAGGCGTGTGGAGGAACTGCTCCCCGACTACGACCTGTCGGCGGCCGAGGTGAGCCATCTGCGGGTGGAGCGCGCCGGCCGGGAGCTGACCGCCCAGCTCCAGCTGGCCGTTCCCCGGAAGTTCGCCGTCGAGCAGAGCGAAGCCGCGGACCCCGCGCTGCTGAACGTCGCCCTGGACCGTGTCACCGAGGCGGCCTTCGACCTGTCGGACACGCGGGGCGCGGTCCTGGACCCCCGGTCCGACGGGATCGCCGTATCCGTGGGGGCGAACGGCCGGCTCCGCGCGGAAGCCGCCGAGTTCTGGTGCCACGACCGTGCCTGGTACCGCTCCGCCGCCGGCCGGCGCGCCGACGCCGTGACTCCGCCGCGCGGTGACCGTTCGGGGCGGCTCAACCCACCGCCCGGGGACGGGAAGCTGGGGGCCGACGCGCAGGCCGCCGCCGTGCTGCTGCGGCACGTCATGTGGGAGATCCGCTCCGTGCGGTACCCCGGCGAGGCCGACCGTGTTCCCGTACGCGATCTGTGCCGGGTCTTCGCGGGGGCGGGGGCGGCGGTCCTCGCCGCCGGCTCCGCACCGCGCGCGGACCGGGAGGCGGCCTTCCGGGACCTGATCCGCGCCTGGGCCGACCGGGGCGGCCCGGTCCTCGCCCGCACGTTCGCGGGGATCCTCAGGTCGACGGGCCGCGACGACCTCATCGAGGCCGGCGAGGACCCCGTACGAGCGCCCTCCCCGCTCACCGCAACGCCTCGGACCCCGGAGCCGCCGCGCCGCGCCGCTCTCGTGATGGCCGCCTGGACGGCCGCCCGCGCCGGCTACCGCACCGAGCAGCCCGCCGAGGCCCAGCTCCAACTGGCCCTCCCGGCCGGGCCCGGGGAGCCGTGGCGACCGCGCACCGTCAGCTGTGCCGAGCCCCGCGCCTTCCGCCTCGCCGTTGCCGCGTTCCAGGGGCCCGGCGCGCTCGCCCGTACCGGGAAGGCCACCGGTCCCAGCAGTCTGGACCTGCATCAGGGCGCGTTGTACGTCGCCACGGAGGAGGGGTGGAGCGCGGCCGTCGGCTGACGCGCCTCAGAAGCCCGCCGGGGACGGGCTGTTCACCAGCCCCTCGTTCGCCGGCCGCCGGGTGCCCGCGCCGTGCATGAAGACCGAGGTGACGGCGGCGGCAGCGGGCTCCACGCCCAGCTTGGCGTGCAGCGCCTGGCCGAGCGCGCCCTGCAACAGCGCGCTGTACAGGTCGAGGAGCGTGTCGGGGCCGAGGTCCGTGCGCCAGGTGCCGTCGGCGGAGCCGCGTACGAACAGGGCGGTGAGGGGCTCCATGAGCCGGCGGGCGGTCTCGTCGGGCATGGCGGGCTTGCCGTGGATGCACATCAGGGCCTGGTACTTGGCGGCCTGGCCCATCGCGATCCGGCTCACCCGCGCCACGCCCTCGGGCACGGCGACGCGGTCCAGGCCCGCGTCCGCCAGCTTGCCGATCAGTTCGGCGCACGCTTCCTGGGACAGCGCGTCCAGCAGGGTCTCGCGGCTGGGGAAGTGGCGGTACAGAGTGGTGCGGCCCACGCCGGCGGCCGCCGCGACGTCCGCCATGCTGACGCTCTCGCCCCGTCGGGCGAGCAGCATCGCCGCGGCGTCGAGGATCGCGACCGCGACGCGATCGCGAAGGTGCACGTTTCTTGTCATCAATCCAAAAGATACTGGCCTACCGGCGCTGGTACATTCATGTTCCACAACGGATCGCATGAATCCCGCCCGGTGAGTCGTCCGTCGTGGACCGTGCCCCGGTGGAGCTCCGACCGCCCGATGGAAGGGCGGATTCCGTATCCATGCCCGCCGGAGCGCACCGTTGCCACCAGCCGGAGGTCGCGGGGGGTGGACAGATCGAGCGGGCCCGTCGGCCCCGCAGCTTCTCCGAAAGGTGAGTCATGACCACGTTGCAGAAAAACGAGTCGAGCCCTCCGGGGGGAGGGGGCGGAGCCGGCGACAAGCTGGACAGCAAGGTCCTCCTCGTGGCCGGAGTGGTCGTGCTCGGCGGGATCATGTCGATCCTCGACATCACCGTGGTCTCGGTCGGACTGCAGACGTTCCAGAAGGAGTTCGAGGCGACCTCGGCCCAGGTCGCCTGGACGATGACCGGTTACACGCTGGCCCTGGCGAGCGTCATCCCGCTCACCGGCTGGGCCGCCGACAGGTTCGGGACAAAACGTCTCTATCTGCTCGCGGTCGCGTTGTTCGCGGCCGGGTCGGCGCTGTGCGCCGCGGCCAACTCGCTGGAGATGCTGGTCGCCTTCCGGGTGATCCAGGGCCTGGGCGGCGGCATGCTGATGCCGCTCGGTATGACGATCCTGACGCGTGCGGCCGGCCCCGAGCGGGTCGGCCGGGTGATGGCCGTACTCGGCATTCCGATGCTCCTCGGCCCCATCTTCGGCCCCATTCTGGGCGGTTGGCTGATCGACATCGCCTCCTGGCACTGGATCTTCCTGATCAACCTGCCGATCGGCGCGATAGCGATCGTGTACGCGGCGCTCGTGCTGCCCAAGGACAATGTGGAGCCGTCCGAGACCTTCGACTGGGTGGGCGTGCTGCTGCTCTCGCCCGGCCTCGCGTCCTTCCTGTACGGCGTCTCCTCCATCCCGGAGACCGGCACCGTCTGGGCCGCCAAGGTCCTCGCACCCGCGCTCATCGGTCTGGTGCTCGTCGCCGCGTTCGTGCCCTGGGCGCTGCGGCCCGCCAACATCCACCCGCTGATCGATCTGCGGCTCTTCCACAACCGTGACCTGAGCGTCGCCGTGATCGCCATGTCGCTGTTCGCGATGGCGTTCTTCGGCGCCAGCCTGCTGTTCCCGCTCTACTTCCAGCAGGTGCGCGGGGAGTCGGCGCTCGACTCGGGCGTGCTGCTCGCCCCGCAGGGCATCGGCGCGATGATCACCATGCCGATCGCCGGCATGCTCGCCGACCGCATCGGCCCCGGCAAGATCGTCATCACCGGCATCGTGGTCATCACCGCCGGCATGGGCATGTTCACGCAGCTCACCGCCGACACGTCCTACGCGTACATCATCACCGCGCTCTTCATCATGGGCCTCGGCATGGGTGCCTCGATGATGCCGATCATGGCCTCGGCGCTGGCCACCCTGAGGGAGCACACGGTCGCCCGTGGCTCGACCCTGATGAACATCGTCCAGCAGGTCGCCGCCTCCATCGGCACCGCCCTGTTTTCGGTGCTCCTCACCAACGGCCTCAAGGACATCACCGCGAGGACTCCGGACGGCATCAAGGACCAGATGGGCGACGCCTTCGCCTCGGTGTTCCTGGTGGCGGCCGCCCTCATCGCGGTCTGCCTCGTCCCCGCCCTGCTGCTGCCCCGCAGGAAGGTCAAGGCGGCGGACCCGACCGCGATGGTCGGCCACTGAGCCAACGGCACAGCCCGGCGAACGCCGCCGGGCCGGAACGGCCTCGCGCCGCCTCCGGCCCGGCGGCGTTCTCGCGTCGCCTGAGGAGACGGCCACGGCACTCGCTTGATCGTCCCGGGGCGGGGTAGCGAAGGTGCATGGTCACTGAGAACACGCCCGCTGCCGGATACGTACAGCCCGAGATCGACGTACCGGGGCTGACCCGGGTGCTCGACGGGGACTACGCCGGGATCCGGGATCTCGTACGGAGCAATCTGGTCGCGTACGCCTCCGTGCTGGAGGAAGCCGAGGAGCTCGGGATCGACGCGTATCGCGAGCGGGTGCGGGAGATCGTGGTCGAGATGGCCGCGACCGGGCAGACCGGGATGGGGTTTCCCGAGGAGTACGGCGGGGGCGGGGACGTCGGGGCGTCCATCGCCGCGTTCGAGACGCTCGCCTTCGGGGACCTGTCCGTGCTGGTCAAGGTGGGGGTGCAGTTCGGGCTCTTCGGCGGGGCGGTCCTCCAGCTGGGCACCGGGCGCCACCATGAGGCGTATCTGCCGGACCTGATCACCGGGCGCCTGATGGGCTGCTTCGCGATGACCGAGACCGGGCACGGCTCCGATGTGCAGTCGCTCGGGACGGTCGCGCGGTACGACCCCGGGGCCGAGGAGTTCGTCCTGACCACCCCGGACGACGGGGCGTGCAAGGACTACATCGGCAACGCCGCCCGCCACGCGGAGCTCGCGGTCGTCTTCGCCCAGCTGGAGGTCGGCGGACAGGCGGAGGGCGTGCACGCCTTCGTCGTACGGGTCCGGCGGGACGGCGAGGTGATGCCCGGCGTCCGGATCGAGGACGACGGGCGCAAGATGGGCCTCAACGGCGTCGACAACGGCCGCATCCGCTTCGACGGGGTGCGCGTGCCACGCGAGGCGCTGCTCAACCGGTTCGCCGACGTCACCGCCGAGGGCGTCTACGAGAGCCCGATCGAGAACCCCGGGCGGCGGTTCTTCACCATGCTCGGCACCCTCGTGCAAGGCCGGGTCAGCGTCGCCGGAGCCGGGGTCGGCGCGGCCAAGGTCGCCCTCGCCGTCGCCGTCAAGTACGCCGCGCGGCGGCGGCAGTTCGCGGCCGCCCCGGACACGGAGGAGCAGCTGCTCCTCGACTACGGACTGCACCAGCGCCGCCTGCTGCCGCTCCTCGCCCGTACGTACGCGCTGCACTTCGCGCAGGACACCGTACGCACCCAGCTGCACGACGTCTTCTCGGGCGCCGGGGACGACCCGCAGGCCCGGCGCCTCCTGGAGTCCCGGGCCGCCGGCACCAAGGCGCTCGCCACCTGGCACGCCACCCGGGTCGTCCAGGAGTGCCGCGAGGCGTGCGGCGGCGCCGGCTACCTCAGCGTCAACCGGTTCGCCGCGCTCAAGGCCGACAGCGACATCTTCACCACGTTCGAGGGCGACAACCACGTCCTGCTCCAGCTCGTCGCCAAGGGCCTGCTCACCCATTACGCGAGTGAGTTCGAGGACCTGGACCAGCTCGGGACCGTCCGTCATGTCGCCGGGCTCGCCGTCGAGACGGTCCTGGAGAAGACCTCCGCCCACAAGCTCCTCGAACGGGTACGGGACCTGCTGCCGGGCGGCGACGAGTGGGACCGCGAGGCCGGGCTGCTCGATCCGGAGTACCAGCTCGCCATGGTCCGCTTCCGCGAGGAGCACATGCTCGCCGGGGTGGCCCGCAGGCTCAAGCGCGGAATGGACGAGCACGAGGACCCGGGCGCCGTCTTCTCCCGGGTCCAGGACCACGTCATCGCCGTCGCCCGCGCGCACGTCGAACGGCTCGTCCTGGAGGCGTTCACGGACAAGGTGCGCGCCCTGCCCGAGGGCGGCGGCAAGGAGGCGCTGCGCCTGCTGTGCGACCTCTTCGCCCTCTCCACCATCGAGGCGGACCGGGCCTGGTTCATGGAGCACGGCCGGCTCACCGTCCAGCGCTCCAAGGCGATCAGCCGCGAGGTGAACGACCTCTGCCGCAAGGTCCGGCCGCTCGCGGTGGACCTCGTGGACGCCTGGGGTATCCCGGACGAGATGCTGCGCGCCCCGGACCTAGCTCTTACCGACGCGCACGGCGGTCGTCGCCAGGGTGACGTACCGCATGGTGAAGCGGCCGCCCAGCGCGTCGATCGCCTTGCCCACCGCCGCGAGGATCTCCGTCAGTTGCCCGGGGCGGAGCTGGGTGAGGCCCCCGGTGGTCGGTAGCAGGTCCAGCCACTGGTCCCGGGTGTACGGGCGCTCCCAGTCGAAGCGCCACTGCTCCGGTTCGTCGAACCGGCCGGTCGCGCGGATCTGTTCGGCGGTCTTCGCGTATCCCGCCCGGTACGCCTCCAGCGGGCGCCGGGCCGGCTGACCGCTGAACGGCGATTCCGGGGCCACCCGGCGGAAGGCCGCCGCGAACGGCTCCGCCACCTCGGCGGGCGGCTCGAAGACATGGCCGAAGACCGCAAGGCGTCCGCCCGGCCGCAGCACCCGGGCCGCCTTGCCGGCGCTCACCGCCGGGTCCACCCAGTGCCACGACTGGGCGGCGGTCACCGCGTCGAACATCCGGCCCGCCGGGTCCCACGCCTCGAAGGTCGCCACCTCGACCCCGACGCCGTGCACGCGCGCCAACTCCGCCATCCGGGCATCCGGTTCGACACCGAGCACCGCGCAGCCGGCCGCCCGAAGCTGACGGGCCGCGATCCCGGTCCCGCAGCCGACGTCGAGCACATCCGGCCCGGGACTCCCGGCGACCACACGGGCCACCAGCTCCTCGGGGTAGGCGGGGCGGGCCTCGTCGTATCGCCGTGCGTCCGTGCCGAAGGACTCGGCGGTCCGCCGGGCGTGATGGGGCTGCTGAGGTCCGGGCTGCTCTCGCGGTAGAGTGGGCATGCGTTCACTTTAATGGGCAAGCGCCCACAAGCCAAGGTGTGGCAGGACGCGGACGACATGAGGAGTGGGTACGTGCCGACCGGAGTGCACCTTCGCGACGCCCGCCAGCAGCTGTTCGACGCCGCCGAGCGCGTCCTGCTGCGGGACGGCGCGGGCGGCCTGACCAGCAGGGCCGTCACCGACGAGGCGGGCTGCGCCAAGGGCGTCCTGCACCGGCACTTCGCCGACTTCGACGCCTTCCTCGCCGAGCTCGTGCTCGACCGGGCGGCGGACCTCGAAGCGCGGGCGCGGACGCTGGGCGAGAGCGCCGGCACCGGCACCGTGGCGGGCAACCTCACCGACGCGCTGACCGCCCTCTTCGGGCCGGTTCCGGTGGCGATCATCCCCCTCATCACCTTCCGGGACGAGCTGCGCGCGCGCCTCAGGGAGGCGACACCCGGGGGCGGCATCGCGATCCTCGCCCAGATCACGACCGCCGTCTCCGGCTACCTCACCCAGGAGCGGGCACGGGGGCGTGTCTCGGCCGGTGCCGACATCGACTCGCTCACCCTCTCCCTGGTCGGGGGCGGGCATCTGCTCTTCGCGGACCGCGATCCCGGTCCGCCGGACGCGGCGGCGGTCGGCAAGCTGGTGACCACGGTGCTCGCGGACGTCGTACGGCGATGAGGTGCGGGCGGCGGGGGCGTCCGGGTACCCACGGCGGATGAGTACCACCGCTCAGCCAAACGGGCGTTCGTCGCGGAACGATGGAACTCCGCCCGAGCGAACCGGAGATCCCCATGCTCAGCCGACTTGCCGGTCAACTGGTGCCCGCCTTCGGGAGGTTGACGCTCACCACCGACACGGACGCGGTGTTGCCCCCGGTCGGCATCATCGCCGCCAACCACACCTCGCTCGCGGATCCCGCGATCGTCCTGGCGGCGCTCCGCCGCCTCGGCGCCCGGCCCGTCGTCATGGCGGCCGCCGGGCTCTGGCGCGTCCCGGTCCTCGGCCGCGCGCTCGCACGTGAGGGCCACATCCCGGTGCACCGCGGCGACCCCCGCGCCAGCCGGGCCGTCGTGCTCGCCCAGGAGGCGCTGGAACAGGGCCGGCACATCCTCATCTACGCGGAGGGCGGGCTGCCGGACCGCGGGGACGCGGCCGAAGCGGCGCCCGGCGCCTTCCACCGCGGACTCGCCCGGCTCGCGCACCGCACCGGAGCGCCGGTCATCCCGGTGGGCCAGGCCGGGGCCCGCCGGGTCACCTCCGGCCCGGTCGCCAAGCAGCTCGCGGGCCTGGCCACCGCCCCGCTGCGCCGGCCCCGGCTGCACGTCCACGTCGGGCCGCCGCTGCGGCTCGACGGCGACGGCCCGGCGGCCACCGCCCAGGCCCGGCTCGCGGTCACCGCGGCCTGGCGGACGGCGGCCGCCCGGCTGGGCGAGCCCGCCGCCCTGACCGCGTAGAACAGCGGCTCAGAGCTCGGCGCCCACCGCGCTCAGGAAGGTGCGGAACTTCGCGGCGGTCTCGGCGGTCTCCGCCTCGGGTTCGGACGCCGCGACGACGCCCGCGCCGGCGTAGAGGCGCAGCGTGCGCTCCTCCGCCTCGGCGCAGCGGATGGTGACGACCCATTCCCCGTCGCCGCTCGCGTCGCCCCAGCCGA
Source organism: Streptomyces sp. NBC_00209 (assembly GCF_045206345.1). NCBI lineage: Bacteria > Bacillati > Actinomycetota > Actinomycetes > Kitasatosporales > Streptomycetaceae > Streptomyces > Streptomyces sp. NBC_00209. The sequence goes on from NZ_CP108121.1 coordinate 6,515,535, forward strand.
CCATCCCCGTGAAGTAGCCCCGGTCGAACGGCTCGGTCTCGGTGAGCACCTGCCGGGCCGTGGCCGTCGGCGTGCCGCACACCGCCGGGGTGGGGTGCAGGGCGCAGGCCAGGGCGAGCGCGGAGGCGTCCGGGTCGGTGAGCGTGCCCGTGACCGTGGTGGACAGGTGCCACATGGTGGCGGTGCGGATCAGCGTCGGCCGGGGCGGCACGGTCATCCCCGTGCAGTACGGGGCGAGCGCCTGGTGCACGGCGTCCACGACGACGGCGTGCTCGTGGAGGTCCTTCGCGGACTCCAGGAGAGCGGCGGCCCGGCGGACGTCCTCGGCGAGGTCGTCGCTGCGCGGGGCGGAGCCAGCGAGGGGGTTGGCGACCAGCCGGCGGCCCCGGCGGGAGACCAGGAGTTCGGGGCTGGCGCCGATCAGGGTGCGGCCGGGGCCGGTGGGGAGCGCGAAGGTGTAGCCGGAGGGGTCGCGGCGGGCCAGGCGCTGGAGCATGGCGGGCACGTCCAGCGGTACGGGCGAGGTGAGTTCGAGGGTGCGCGCGAGGACGACCTTGCTGAACTCGCCGCGCCACATCCGCTCCACGGCCGAGGCGACGCCCTTCGCGTAGACCTCCGGCTCCGGGACCGGCCGGATCTCCCAGCCGGGGGAGTCCGCCCCCGGCGAGGGCAGGGCGATGAGGGGGTCGGAGGTCAGCGGCGGCGCGATGCGCAGCGCGGCGGGCACGCTCAGGGCGGCCGGCTCCGTGTGGTCGAACGGGATCGCGCCCATCACCACCGGCGCCTGCTGCCCGGCGTCGGCTGCCTGCGCCAGGGTGTCCGCCACGCGCCGGTCCACCGGCTGTGCGCCGTGCGGCACTTGGAGTGCGGCGCCCCGGGCCAGCAGGGTGCGTCCGGGGGTGGCGAGGAAGCGGGCGCCGGGCGCGTAGGCGTCCAGCAGAGAGGTGGCCGCCCCGGTGGCCGGATGGGCCGTGGGTATGGGCGTGGCGACTCGGGATGCCGTCGACACGGGGACTCCGTTCTCGATGGCCCCACGGGCGGGGCCAGGGATGAGGATGCGCTGAGGAGCTGCGCCGGTTCGGCGCGCTGGCACGCCTGCGGCGGGTCTTCACCCGGAGCAGCACCTACGGTAGGTTAGGTGAGGGTAACCTAAATTTGAGAGTTCGCGCAGGAGGGTGGTGGGGGTCGGGTCATGGATCCGATGTCTGAACTGCGCTTCCCTGCGGCCCGGTTGGCGGGGTGGGGGCGTGTGTCGCGGATGTCGATGTTAGGTTAGCCTTGCCTCGGTCTGGGGGGCCGCGGCCGATTCCGCACCCTGCGCCGCGGGCCGCCATGCCCGCCGGCGGGCCGAGCCGCGCCCTGGCGCGCCCCGTGAACGGCCGCGCCCCGGGCGGGTGTTCACGCGCTCACTGCCGCGCCCGGTCCCGTCAGCACCGTAATTCTCGCTCCGACCCGTCGTCGGCGCTCACCCACTGAGGAGTACTCCGATGAGTCAGACCTTGTCGCCGGACCGTGTCCGGGCCGACATCGCCGAACTGCTGGGCTGCGAGCCCGGTGAGATCGCGCCCGAGGAGAACCTGGTCGATCTCGGTCTCGACTCGATGCGGATCATGGTCCTGGTGGAGCGCTGGCGCGCGGCGGGGGCGACCACGCTGGAGTTCCCCGACCTCTTCGAGCTGCCTGAACTCGGCCACTGGCAGACGCTGCTGGCAGGTGAGGCCGCATGAGCCGCACCGACCACCGCGGGCGCCATCTGGACCGGATCGCCGAGGTGCGCGCCGGGCTGCACGCCGAGAAGGTCGGCTATCCGATCGGCATCCGCGAGGCCGAGGTCGTCCGCACGGCCGCCGTCGGCGCGGGTCTCCTGCGCGTGACGCTGGGCGGCCCCGGCACCGAGGGATTCGAGGCCCACGCGCCCGACGAACACGTGAAACTGATCTTCCGGGAACCGGACGGCACCCTGCGGCTGCCCGAGCGCGACGGCGCGATGCTGCGCTGGCCGAGGCCGCTTCCCACCTCGCGCGAATACACCGTGCGCCGCTACGACTCCCTCACCGGCGAGCTGGATATCGACGTCGCCGTCCACGAGGGCGGACTCGCCTCCGACTGGGCCGGCAAGGCGCGGCCCGGCGACACCGTCCACATCGCCGGACCGCCCGGCGGGCTCATCGTCCCGCACAGCTACGACCGCTATCTGCTCGTCGGGGACCTCACCGCCCTGCCCGCCGTCGCGCGCTGGCTGGAAGAGCTGCCGAGGACCGCCAGGGGCTGGGCGTTCATCGAAGTCGCGGACGCCGCCGAGGAGATCGAGCTCTCCGCGCCGGAGGGCGTCGAGGTCCACTGGCTGCACCGCGACGGCGTGCCCGCCGGCTCCGGTGACGCGCTGACCCGGGCCGCGATGTCCGTCACCGTGCCCGAGGGCGAGCGGGCGTACGTCTGGGTGGCCGGCGAGGCCGGGCAGATCAAGCCGCTGCGCCGCTGGGTCCGGGACGAACTGCGCCTGGACAAGGCCGACTACGACATCACCGGCTACTGGAAGCGGGGCGTCGCGGACTTCGACGAGGACCACGAGCACGACCACGAGCACGGTCACGGTCACGACGACAGTCACGACCACTGATTCATCGCAGCACCGGGGGCGGGCCACCCGCGAGTTGTCCCCCCGAAAGGCCATCAAGTAAAGTGAGCCTTACCTAAGTAGCAAGGAGCTTCGGAATGTCCATACGCAGATCGTCCGGCCTGGTCGGCGCCGTCGCGCTGGCTCTCGTACTGGCCGGATGCGGGTCATCCTCGGACGGCGGGTCGGACTCCGCCTCGGAGAAGACCAAGACCCGGGTGTTCGCCGCGGACAACGGCAAGATCACGATCCCCGCGAACCCGAAGCGTGTGGTGGCCACCGGCTACGCCGTGCCCGCGCTGATCGAGGCCGACGCACCGCTGGTCGGCATCTCGTCGTGGAAGCGCGGCGAGCCCATGATGACCAAGGACGACCTCGCCACCTACAAGAAGCTCAAGAAGATCGCGGGCGAGCAGGCGAGCGAGACCAACTACGAGGCCATCGCCGAGGCCGAGCCCGACCTGATCGTCATCGGTGTCCCCGCGCCCGTGCTCGGCGACATCGACATGAAGCGGCTGAAGTCGATCGCCCCCGTCGTCGCGATCGGCCCGAGCCTGCCGTCCGCCTGGCGCGACCTCTCCCGCAAGCAGGCCGACGCGGCCGGTGCGGTCAAGCAGTTCGACGCCCAGAAGAAGACGTACGACGACAAGGCCGCCGAGCTGGCCGCCCATTACAAGGACGTCCTGCCGAAGCTGAAGCTCGGCCACGTCGGCGCCTACGGCGACGCCGCCAAGGGCACCTTCCAGCGCGAGTTCAACGGCTCCTGGGGCACCAACATCGCCGAGGACCTGGGCGCCACTTACTACGGCAAGGTCAAGAAGGCCGGTCCGGGGTCCGCGGCCGTCAGCGAGTATCCCTCCATCGAGGAACTGCCCGCCGCCTTCCACGAGGCCGACGTGCTGACGTACTCGGTCAACGCCGACGGCAGCGTCCCGCCCTCCGTCAAGTACGTCCTGGACTCCAAGCTCTGGAAGAACCTGCCCGCCGTCAAGGCCGGCAAGGCATTCCCGTACCGCTACACCGAGGCCGCCACCTACGGTGAGGCCCTGTTGACCCTGGACGCGATCGACCAGTCGCTCGCTCCCCTGCTGAAGCCGTGACCGTCGCGGGCCGCGCGTCCGAGACGGCGGAAAAGAACCGGCGGGCCGTCCCGCAGACCGCCCTGCTCGCCGGCGGACTGATCCTGCTGGCCGTTCTCGCCGTACTCAGCATGGGCGTCGGGGCCCGCCACGTCGCACCCGGCGAAGTCGTGCGCGCGCTCTTCGACTACCAGGGCACCGACGACCACGTCGTCGTACGGGACGTGCGGGCACCGCGTGCGCTGCTCGCCGTCGCCGTCGGCGCCGCGCTCGCCGTGGCCGGCGCGCTCATCCAGACGCTCGCCCGCAACCCGCTGGCCGAGCCCGGCATCCTCGGGGTCACCGCGGGCGCCGGGTTCGCCGTCACCCTCGGGTCGGCGGCGGGCCTGGCCGGCGGCCAGGCCGGCGAACTCGGCTTCGCCATCGTCGGCTCCGTGGCCGCGGCGCTCCTGGTCGCCGCGGTCGGCCGCACCTCCCCGCTGCGCCTGGTGCTCACCGGTGTGGCGGTGACCGCGGTGCTCAACGGCGTCGCCCTCGGGCTGCGCCTCATGCTCCCCGACACCTTCGACCTCTACCGGTTCTGGTCGGTGGGGACGCTCGCCGGCCGCGAACAGGCGTCCCTGGGATGGCCGTTGACCGCCATCGCGGTGTCCCTGGCCGGTGCGCTGCTGCTGAGCAAGGCGCTCAACGCCCTGACCCTCGGCGAGAACGTGGCGCACACCCTGGGCGCCAACGTGGGCCGGGTCCGCGTCACCACCCTCGTCCTCATCACCGTGCTCAGCGGCGCGGCGACGGCGGTGGCGGGGCCCATCCTGTTCGTCGGGCTGATCGTGCCGCACCTGGTGCGCAAACCGGCCTCCGGATCGGTGCCCTGGCTCATCGCCTACACCATGGTCCTCGGCCCCATCCTGCTCCTCGCCGCCGACATGGCCGCGCGGGTCCTGCTGCCCACCGGCGAGGTGCCGGTGGCCATCGTGACCGCCTTCCTCGGCGGCCCCATGCTGATCTGGGCGGTCCGCCGCTACGGGGCGGGGTCCCTGTGAACGTGCTGAGATTCCACTTCGAACGGCGTACGGCGATACTCGTCGCCGTCCTGGTCGCCCTGATGCTGGGGCTCGGCCTGCTCGGGCTGTGCTACGGGGCGTCATGGGCGCCGCCCGGCAAGGTGTTCGCCGTCCTCACCGGCTCCGAGCACTCCGTGGTGATCCGGGACTGGCGGCTGCCGCGCGTACTGGCCGGCCTGGTCTTCGGCGCCGCGCTCGGCGTCGCCGGCGCCCTCTTCCAGAACCTCACCCGCAACCCCATGGGCAGCCCCGACGTCATCGGTCTCGACGCCGGCGCCTACACCGGCGCCCTGGTCGCCCTCACCGTGCTGTCGGGCACCTCCGCGCAGCTGGCGGTCGGCTCCGTGGTCGGCGGACTCGTCGTCGCGGCCGCCATCTACCTGCTGTCGCTCGAAACCGGCTTCTCCGGCCTCCGGCTCGTCGTCATCGGTATCGCCATCAACGCGATGGTCACCGCGATCAACTCGTGGATCGTGCTCCGCGCCGACCTGGAGGTGGCGATCGCCGCCGTGGGCTGGAGCGCGGGCTCGCTCAACGGCGTGGGCTGGGAGGACCTCGGCATCCCGTTCACCGTGATCGCCGTCCTGCTGGCCCTCATGACCACCCGGGCCCACGCCATGCACCAGGCGGCGCTGGGCGACCCGATCGCCGTGACGACCGGCGTCGGACTCGACCGGCTGCGGCTGCTGATGGTCCTGGTCGGCGTCGGCTGCACCGCCACGGTGACCGCCGTGGCCGGGCCCATCGCGTTCATCGCGCTGGCATCGCCGCAGATCGGCCGCCGGCTCGCGGGCGCCGCCGGCATCCCGCTGCTCCCGGCCGCGCTGACCGGGGCGGTCCTGCTCCAGGGCGCGGACCTGCTGGCGCAGCTGCTGCTGGCCCCGGTGGCGCTGCCCGTGGGCGTCGTGAGCACCGCGATCGGCGGTTGCTATCTGATCTGGCTGCTGACCAAGGAGGTGAGGCGCGCGTGACCGCACGCCTGACGGCGCGGGAGATCACCCTGCGCTACGGAGACCGCGTCGTGTCCACACGGCTCACCCTCGACATACCCGACGGCGCGTTCACCGCCATCGTCGGCCCCAACGCCTGTGGCAAGTCAACCCTGTTGAGCGCGCTGGTACGGCTGCTCAAACCGCACTCCGGACAGGTGGAGTTCGACGGCCGCGAGGTCGGCGCGTTCGGCACCAAGGCGTTGGCCAAGCAGCTCGGCTTCCTGCCGCAGGACCCCACGGCGCCCGAGGACATCAAGGTCCGCCAACTCGTGGCCCGGGGCCGCTTCCCGCACCAGTCGCTGCTGGCCCTGTGGTCGGACGGCGACCAGGAGGCCGTCGACGGGGCGATGGCCGCCGCCGGCGTCGCGGACCTGGCCGACCGGCCCGTGCAGGAGCTCTCCGGCGGGCAGCGGCAACGCGTCTGGATGGCGATGGTGCTCGCCCAGGAGACGCCCTACATGCTGCTGGACGAACCCACCTCGTTCCTCGACATCACCCACCAGTACCAACTGCTCGGCCTGCTCGCCAAGCTGCGCGACGAGGGCCGCACCGTCGTCGCGGTCCTGCACGACATCAACCAGGCATGCCGGTTCGCCGACCACCTGGTGGCCATGAAGGCCGGCGAGGTGGTCGCCGAGGGCGACCCCGGGGACATCGTGGACGCCACGCTGATCAAGGACGTGTTCGACCTGCCCAGCGTCGTCGTCCCGGACCCCGTGACCGGCACTCCGATGGTCGTCCCCACACTGCAAGGAGAGTAAGTTGACCACCGCGAGCGTGTCCCCGGACGGCCTCCTTCCCCTGACCGGCGCCCAACTCGGCATCTGGAACGCCCAGCGCATCGAACCCGACTCCCCGTACTACGTGGTCGGCGACGTGATCGAGATATCCGGCGAAGGACCCGTCGACACGGACGCGCTCGCGCAGGCCGTCCGGGCCACCACCGGGGAGGCCGAGAGCCTGCGGCTCAGGGTGTACGAGACGCCCGAGGGCCCCCGTCAGGCGGTCGGCGCCGAACCCGTCGCCCTGCCGCCGCTCGTCGACGTCAGCGCCGAGGCCGACCCCGCCGCGGCGGCCCAGGCGCTGGTCGACGCCGAACGCGCCCGGCTCGCCGAGGCGTGCCGGGGCATGACGGACCGCCCGCTGTACTCCCGTACCGTCATCAAGCTCTCCGACCGCGAGGTCTGGTACACCCAGCTCGGCCACCACCTCGTCTTCGACGGGTACACCGCCGCCCAGCTCGCCCGCCGCACCGCCGCCCGCTACACCGCGCTGGTCCGTGGCACCGAACCGCCCCGCTCGACGTTCGGCGCGTTCGCGGCGCTCGTCGCCGAGGACACCGCGTACCGCGCGAGCGACCGGGCCGCCGAGGACCGCGCCTACTGGGTCGAGCGGTTCACGCCGCTGCCCGACGTCGACGCCCACGACGGGCCCGACACCGACGGCGCGCCCGCCCGCACGCTCACCGCCCGGGCCGAACTGAGCGCCGGTGAGACCGCCGCCCTGCGCGCCTTCGCGGACGCGGAGGGCGTCGCCTGGGGCGAGGCCCTGATCGCCTGCTACGCCGCCTTCCTGCACCGCATGCTCGGCCGCACCGACGTCGTCTTCGCCCTGCCCCTGATGTGCCGGACCGGCTCCGTCGCGCTGCGCACCCCCGCCATGGCGGTCAACGTGCTGCCGATGCGGGTCACCGTGCGCGGCGACGACCGGCTCGGTGACCTCAGCCGCCGCGTCGCCACCACCATGCGCGAGATGCGCGACCACCAGCGCTACCGGGGCGAGGACCTGCCCCGTGACCTCGGCGTGCCGGGCGCCGGCGCGCTGCTGCACGGACGCGGCATCAACCTCAAGGCGTTCGACCTGACACTCGACTTCGCCGGGGCGGCCGGCGTCATGCGCAACGTCGCGGGCGGACCGCCCGAGGACATGGGCCTCAGCGTCCTGCCCACCCGCGACGGAGGGCTCCTGCTCGGCTTCGAGGTGGACGCCCGGGCCAAGGACCAGGCCGCCGTCGACAGCCTGATGACCGGGCTCCGCGCCCTGCTCACCGGGCTCATCGAGGGCCTGCCCGTCGCCCGCATCGCGCTCACCGGCGACACCGGCGCCCAGCTCGCCGAGTGGAGCCCGCCCGCCCTGCCCGGCACCCCCCTCGACGTGCCCGCCGCCTTCGACGCGATGGCCGCCGCCGGACCCGGGAACACCGCGCTGGTCTGCGGAGGCGAACGGCTGACCGCCGCCGGACTCGCCGACCGGGTGCACCGCGTGGCCCGCGCCCTGCGCGCCCGGGGCGTCGGCGCCGAGGACGTCGTCGCGCTCGCCCTGCCGCGCTCGGCCGACGCCGTCGTCGCCCTGCTCGCCGTGCTCCACGCGGGCGCCGCCTTCCTGCCGCTGGACGCCGCGCACCCGCCCGAGCGGCTGCGCGAACTCATCGCGGACACCCGCCCCGTCCTCGTCCTCACCGACGGCACCGTCGACGGACTGCCCTGGAAGGCACTCCTGGACGAGGCCGCCGACCTGTCCGGCGCCCCGCTCACCGCCGCCGAGCTCTCCCGGCCCCGCCACCCCGGGCACCTGGCCTACGTCATCCACACCTCCGGATCGACCGGCCGCCCCAAGGGCGTGCTCGGCCGCGCCGGCGGGCTCGCCGCGCTGCTGCACCACCAGCGGTCCACGGTCGTCGCGGAGGCCGAACGGGCCACCGGTCGCCGGCTGCGCGCCGCGCACACCTACTCCTTCGCCTTCGACTCCGCCTTCGAACACCTCATCTGGTTGCTCTGCGGGCACGAACTCCACGTGTACGACGCCGAGACGGCCCGCGACGCGGACGCCCTGCTCGCCTCGTACGCCCGCGACGGCATCGACGTCATCGACACCACGCCCTCGATGGCCGCCCCGCTCATCGACGCCGGACTGCTCGACCTGCCCCCGGCGCTGCTGCTCCTGGGCGGCGAGGCGACCCCGCCCGCCCTGTGGCGCCGGGTCGCCGCGTCCGGGATCGCCGCGCGCAACATGTACGGGCCGACCGAGGCCACCGTGGACGCCACCACCGCCCGCATCGACGGCGGCGACCCGGTCATCGGGCACCCGCTCGCCGGCACCCGGGTCTACGTCCTGGACAACGCCCTCCAGCCCGTCCCGCCCGGCACGGCCGGCGAACTCCACCTCGCCGGACCCCACTTGGCCCGGGGCTACCTCGGCCGCCCCGGCGCCACCTCCGAACGCTTCGTCGCCGACCCCTTCGGCGCCCCCGGCGACCGGATGTACCGCACCGGCGACCGGGCCCGCTGGGTGCCAGGCCGCGGCCTGGAGTACGGCGGCCGGGGCGACGGACAGGTCAAGATCCGCGGCCACCGGGTGGAGACCGGCGAGGTCGAGGAAGCCCTCGCCGCCCTGCCCGGGGTCACCGCGGCCGCCGCCCGGGTCCGGTCGTCCCGGCTCGTCGGATACATCGTGTCCGCCTCCCTGACCGGCGACGAGGCACGCGCCCGGCTCGCCGAGCGGCTGCCCGAACACATGGTGCCCGCCGCCGTCGTGGTCCTCGGCTCCCTGCCCGTTACGCCCAACGGCAAGCTCGACCGCGCCGCGCTCCCCGCGCCCGCCCTCCCCGGCGGCGGCCGGGAACCGGGCACCGCACGCGAACGGCTGCTGTGCACCGTCCTCGCCGACGCGCTCGACGTCGAACGGGTCGGCGTGGACGACGACTTCTTCGCCCTCGGCGGCGACAGCATCACCGCGATCACCGTCAGCAGCCGGCTGCGCGCCCTCGGCCTCGGCCTGCGCCCCAAGGACCTGCTGGCCCGCCGCACCTTCGCCGCGCTCGCCGCCTCCGCCGAACCGCTCGACGGGGCGGCCGGCCCGGCGGACGAGCCGGTCGGCCCGGTGCCCGCCCCGCCCATCGTGCGCGCCCTGCTCGACCCGCACCCCGACATCGACACGGTCGCCGGATACGCCCAGTGGACCGCCCTGCACGTCGACGCGCTCACCCCGGACCAGCTGACCCGGGGCGTGCAGGCCCTCCTCGACCACCACGACGCGCTGCGGCTGCGCGTGGCCGGCGAGCCGGAGATCCTGCCCCGGGGCACGGTCCATGCCGCCGTCGAGGAGGCGACCGGCGAAGAGGTGACCGCCCTGGCCCGGCGGCTCGCCGGACAGCTCGACCCGCGCACCGGCGACCTGGTGCGCGCCGCCCTGCTCCGCACGGGCGAGGGCACGGGCGACGGCACGGCGGACCGGCTGGTCCTCGTCGTGCACCACCTCGCCATGGACGGCGTGTCCTGGCGCGTCCTCCTGCCCGACCTGCGCACCGCCTGCGCGGGCGGCGCCCTCGAACCCGCCGGCACCTCCTGGCGCCGCCACGCCCAGGTCCTCGCCGAACAGGGCAGGACCGGCGCCCGGCGCGGTGAACTCGCCCACTGGCGTACGGCACTGGGCTCCGCGTCCCGGCTCGGAGCCCGCCCCCTGGACCCGGTGCGCGACACCGTGGCCACCGCCCACCGCTCGGTCACCACCGCCTCGCCCGAGGCCACCGAGGCCCTGCTCACCACGCTGCCCGCCGCCTACCGGGCCGGCGTGGACGAGATCCTGCTCGCCGCCCTCGTCCTCGCCCTGCGCGGCTGGGGCCTGCGCGACGACGCCGTCACCGTGACCATGGAGGGCCACGGACGCGAACACCTCGACCTGGCCCGCACGGTGGGCTGGTTCACCAGCGAGTACCCCGTCCGGGTGCCCGCCCGCGACGACGTCCGCGCCACGCTGCGCGCCGCCAAGGAGGCCCGCCGCGCCGTCCCCGACAACGGCGTCGGCTACGGGGTGCTGCGCCACCTCGACCCGGAGGCGGGTCCGGAGCTCGGCGCGACACCGCCGCCGGACGTGCTGCTCAACTACCTCGGCCGGTTCGCCCCGTTGGCCGCGGACGGCTGGCGGCTCCCCGAACACGACGCGTTCTCGGTGACCGAGCCCGACGCCAAGGCCCTCGAACAGGTGCTGGCCCTCAACTGCTTCGTCCACGAGGGCGACACCCCCCGGCTCGCCGTCGAGTGGACCGCCGCCGGCGAGGTCGTGGGCCCCGACGCCCTGGCCGCCCTCCAGGACTGCTGGGCCGCCGCGCTCGACGCGCTGGCCGCGCACGCCCTGCACACCACGGGCGGGCTCACCCCCTCCGACCTGCCGCTGGTGGCCCTCGACCAGGAGGCGATCGACGCCCTGGAGAGCACCGGCCGGGTCAGCGACGTGCTGCCCGCCACCCCGCTCCAGCTCGGTCTGTCCTTCCACACCATGGTCCGCGACGACACGGACACCGACGTCTACGTCGTCCAGGCCGTCACCACCCTGTCCGGGGAGCTGGATCCGGACCGGATGGCCCGCGCCGCCCACGAGCTGCTGCGCCGCCACCCCGCGCTCCGCGTCCACCTGGGCACCGTCGGGGACGACGTGGTGCAGGTCATCCCGGCCGACGTCGTGCTGGACTGGCGGCAGGACGACGACTTCGCCGAAGCGGCCCGCGCCGACCTGGCGCGCCCCTTCGACCCGGCGCGGCCGCCGCTCATCCGCTTCCTGCTCTCCCGGGTCGGGCCCGCCGAGCACAGGCTCGTCATCACCAACCACCACGCCCTGCTCGACGGCTGGTCGATGCCCCTCGTCGGCCGCACCCTCCTGGCGATCTACGCGGAACTCGGCGGCGGCCCCGCCGCACCCGTCTCCCCGCCCCTGTCCGAGTACTTCCACTGGCTGTCGGGCCGGGACCAGGAGGCGTCCGTCGCCGCCTGGCGCGAAGCCCTCGCGGGTGTCGACGACGCGACCCGGCTGGCCCCCGCGAGCACCGGGAAGGCCGTGGAGCGGCCGGGCCGGGAGACCGTCGAGCTGGGCCGCGAGTTCAGCGACCGGCTGCGCGCCTTCGCCCGGGAACGGGGCATCACCCTGACCACGGTCCTCCAGACCGCGTGGGGCCTGCTCCTCGGCAGGCTCACCGGCCGTCGAGACGTCGTGTTCGGCTGCCCGGTCTCCGGCCGGCCCGCCGAGGTCGACGGCGTCGAGTCGATGATCGGCCAGCTCGGCACCACCGTCCCGGTCCGTGTCCGGTACACCCCGGGCCGCACGGCGACGGACGTCATGGCCGAGGTGCACGCGGAGAGCGTCGCCCTCGCCGAGCACCACCACGTCGGACTGCCCGGCATCCAGCGGGCCGTGGGCATCGGCGAACTCTTCGACACGATGCTCGTCATGGAGAACTTCCCGCTCTCCAGCCGCACCCGCACCCCGCTCGCCCCCGGGCTCGACCTCACCGGCGTCGACATCACGGACGCCACGCACTACGCCCTCACCGTCATCGTGATCCCGGGCGACGAGATCACCGTCGGACTCGGCTACCAGCCCGGCGCGTTCGACCGGGACACCGTGCGCGACTACGGCCGCTGGCTGCGCAACCTGCTCCACGAGATCACCGAGAACCCGGACCGGGCCGCCGTCGCGCTGCCCGCCCTGGACGCCGGCGAGCGCGCCCGCATGCTGCGTACGGGCGCCGGGATCGTCGCCGCGAAGGAACGCGGCCACTGGCTGGACGAGTTCGCCGGCTGGGTCCGCCGCAAGCCCGCCGGCGAGGCGCTGGTCTGCCGCGACCGCGGCCTCTCGTACGAGGAACTCGACCGGCGGGCCAACCGCCTCGCGCACGCGCTCATCGCGCACGGCGTCCGGCCCCAGGACCCCGTCGCGGTCCTCATCGGCCGGGACATCGAGATGACCGTCGCCCTGTTCGGCGTCGCCAAGGCCGGTGCGGTGTACGTGCCGATGGACGCCGCCTACCCGCGCGAACGGCTCGCGTACATGTTCGAAGACATCGCACCGGCGGCCGTCGTGACGACCGGCGCCGAACTGCCCGTCGACCGCGAGATCCCCGTCCTGCGCCTGGACGACCCCGCCACCCTCGCCTCCGTACCCGACACCGACCCGGCCGAGGCCCGTGCCCGGCTCACCGACGACGCGCTCGCGTACGTCATCTACACCTCGGGCACCACCGGCCGCCCCAAGGGCGTCGGCGTCACCCACCGGGGCGTGCCCGACCTGATCGCCCTCCAGGAGGAGGTCGTCGGCGTCACCGAGCACGACCGCTATCTGCACTTCGCGTCGACCAGCTTCGACGTGGCGTTCTGGCAGACCATGGTGCCGCTGCTGTCCGGCGGTACGTCCGTCATCGCGCCCGAGGAGGTGCGCGTACCCGGCGACGAACTCCTCGACTACATCGCCGAGCACCGGGTGACCGGCGTGAACCTGCTCCCGTCGTTCCTCGCCGCGATGCCCGACGACCGCACCGTCGACTCCGACGTGTTCTTCGTCGTCGGCGCCGAACGGCTCGACCCGGAGCTCGCCCACCGCTGGGGCCGGGGCCGCCGGGCGCTGTTCAACGCCTACGGGCCGACCGAGGTCACCATCAACTCGACCACCTGGCACTACGATCCGGAGGACGCCGGACCGCTGCCCATCGGCCGCCCCGACCCGAACGTCCGCGCCCATGTGCTCGACGGCGGACTCCAGCCCGTCGGTGTCGGCGTCACCGGAGAGCTCTACCTCGGCGGCCCGAGCGTGGCCCGCGGCTACCTCGGCCGCCCCGGCCTGACCTCCGGCGCGTTCGTCGCCGACCCGTACGGGCCGCCCGGCACCCGCATGTACCGCACGGGCGACCTGGTGCGATGGCGCCACGACGGACAACTGGTCTTCCTCGGCCGCGCCGACCACCAGATCAAGGTGCGCGGCTTCCGCGTCGAGCTCGGGGAGATCGAGACCGCCCTCACCGGGCACCCCGACGTCCGTGCCGGCGCCGTCGTGATGCGCGAGGGCCGGCTCGTCGGCTACGTCATCCCCACCGACGACGCCGACCTGGACACCGCCGGGGTGCGCGCGTATCTCGCCGAGCGGCTGCCCGACCACATGGTCCCGACCGCGCTCGTGCCGCTCGACCGCCTCCCGCTGAGCCCCAGCGGCAAGCTCGACGCCTCGGCACTGCCCGCCCCCGCCACCGTGTCCGCCGTCCGGCGCGAACCGGCCACCGAGGCGGAGGCGCTGCTGCTCGCCGTGTTCCGGGACGTCCTGGGCCGCGACGACATCGGCCCCGACGACAACTTCTTCGACGTCGGCGGCGACAGCATCGTCTCCCTCCAGCTGGTCTCCCGGGTCCGCCGCCAGGGGCTCGGGCTGAGCCCGAAGGACGTGTTCGACGGCGAGACCGTCGCGGGCATCGCGGCCCGCGCCCGCGCCCTGGACGGCGAGGCCGCCCCGGCCGTCGGGGACGCCCCGCTGACCCCGGTCATGCGGGACCTGCTGCACCGCGCGGGGAAGGCCGCCGACGGCTTCTGCCAGTGGGTGGAGGTCTGCGTCCCGGCCGGCGGCGACGAGAAGAGCTGGCAGGCCGTGCTCGACGCCCTCCTCGGCCGCCACGACGTACTGCGCGCCCGCCTCGGCGACGACGCCCTGCACATCCCGCCGGCCGGTGACCTGACCGGCGCCGACGTCCTGACCCGCGTCCCGGCGAACGGCGACCCGCGCGCCGCCGCCGACGCGGCGACCGCCGCCGCGCGCGCCGCGATGGACCCGCGCACCGGACCGATGCTGCGCGCGGTCTGGGTGGACGCCGGGCCCGACCGCCCCGGCCGGCTCGTCCTGATCGCCCACCACCTGGTGGCCGACGGCGTCTCCTGGCGCATCCTCCTGGACGACCTCCGGCACGCCCACGACGGGGGAGAGCTGACCCGGCACGGGCAGTCCTTCCTCGGCTGGGCCCGCACCCTGCGCGAGGCCGACCGGCGCGCCGAACTCCCGCACTGGCGGCGGATGACGGCGACCACGCCCCTCACCCGGCCGCTCGACCCCGCCCGGGACACCGTGGCGACCGCCGCGCACCACGAGATCCGGCTCGACGCGGACACCACCCGCGCCCTGGTCACCACCCTGCCCGCCGCGCACCGCACCACCCCGGACGCCGTCCTCCTGACGGCGCTCGCCCAGGCGGTACGCGACTGGCGCGGCACACCGGAACTGCTGGTCGCCCTGGAGAGCCACGGCCGGCCGCGCGACGTCGACCTCTCCCAGACCGTCGGCTGGTTCACCGCGATCCACCCCGTCCGGCTCGACGCCGAGGACGATGTGCGGGCGGTCCGGGACCGGCTGCGCGCCCAGGGCGACGGCCTCGGCCACGGCATCCTCACCACGGCGGGGCTGCTCGACCCGGTCCGCCCGGAGCTCGCCTGGAACTACCTCGGCCAGTACCCCGGCGCCCCGGAGACCGAGACGCCGTGGCAGCCCGCCCCGGACGCCGACCCGCTCGGCTCCGACGCCTCCGGCCCGATGCCCCTCCCGTACAGCCTCATGGTCAACGCCCTGGTGCGCGACGACGCGCTCGGGGTGCGGATCACCTGGCCCCGGGCGCTGTTCACCGGCGCCGAGATCGAGGAGCTGACGCAGCACCTGAGGGCCGCGCTGCTGCGGGTCGCCGCCGCGCCGGAGACCGTCGCGCTCGGGGACCGGCCGGTCGCCGCCGTACAGCCGCTCAGCCCGTTGCAGGAGGTGATGCTGCGGCACTCGCGCACCGAGCGCCCCGACCCGTACACCGTGCAGTCGGTGTTCTCGCTCGCGGGCCGGCTCGACACCGAGGCGCTGCGGGGCGCGGGCGACGACCTGCTGGTCCGGCACCCCAACATGGGCGCGGTGTTCCCCGCCTCGCTCGCGGTCATCCCGGACGCGCCCCGGACGGAGTTCCGGGTCACCGACGCACCGGCCGACGAGGTGCTGGCCGCCGACCTCGCCGAACCCTTCGACCTCGCGCACGGCCCCCTCTACCGGATCACCGTGATCCGGCTCGGACCCGAGCGCGCCGACCTCGTCCTGACCAGCCATCACGCCCTGTCCGACGGCTGGTCCGCCCCGCGCGTCCTCGGCGAGCTCTTCGCCCTGTACACCGCGCGGACCGGCGGTACCGCCCCCGCCCTGCCGGCCCCCGTGCCGTTCGCGGACTACCTGGACTGGTGCGCGGAGCACGAGCCGGACCTCGACGCCTGGGCGGCCGAGCTGGACGGGCTGCCCGAGGGTGACTACCTGGGCGGTGAGGGCAGCGGCCCGGCCTGGCAGGAGCCCGAGGTCATCACGTTCGACGCGGCGCTCGTGGCCGGGCTCACCCGGCTCGCCGCCCGGCGCGGACTGACCCCGAACACCCTGGTGCAGGGCGCCTGGTCGGTGCTGCTGGCCCGGCGCTCCGGGCGGCGGGACGTCTGCTTCGGCGCCATGGTGTCGAGCCGGCCCCCGGCGCTGGAGGGCGTGGAGGTGATCATCGGCCTGCTCGCCAACACCGTGCCGGTACGGGCCCGGCTCACCGGCACCCTGGCCGCCGCGCTCACCGGTCTCCAGGCCCGCCAGCGGGACCTGGTCGAGCACCACCACGTGGCCCTGTCCGACCTGGAAAGGCTCACCGGCCGGCGCAGGCTCTTCGACAGCATGGTCGTCTTCGAGAACTACCCGGTCGACCCGGACCGGCTGCGCGAACCCGCGCCCGGACTCACCGTGCTCTCCACGCGCTTCCGGGAGTCCACCCACCACCCCGCCACGCTGACCGTCATGCCGGACGGCGACGGCTGGACCGGAGTGCTCGCCCACCGCGCCGGCACGGACACCGCCGGGCTCGCCGGCCAACTGACGGACCTGCTGCGGAACATGGAACAGCACCTGGACGCCGACGTGAGCGCCCTCCTGGAGGACCGATGACCGAGGCACCCGCCCCGCCCGCCGAACGCGTGGACCGGGAGCTGCTGCGGATCGCGTTCATCCTGGTCCTCGGCACGTTCATGGCCACGCTCGACGCCACCATCGTCAGCGTCGGACTCGACCGGCTCACCGAGGAGTTCGACGCGTCCGTCGCCGAGATCCAGTGGGTCTCCAGCGCGTATCTGCTCGCCGTCGTCGCCGCCGTCCCCGCGTCCGGCTGGCTGGCCGGGCGCTTCGGCGGCCGGCGGGTCTGGCTCGCGGCCATCGGCGTGTTCCTGATCGGCTCGGTGCTGTGCGCCTCGGCCTGGTCGGCGACCAGCCTCATCGTGTTCCGTGTGATCCAGGGGCTCGGCGGCGGCCTGCTCCCCGCGACCGGGCAGGCGCTGCTCGCCCGGATCGCGGGGCCCGGACGCACCGGCAAGGTGATCAGTGTCGTCGCCGTGGTCCCGCTGCTCTCCCCGGTGTTCGGGCCGCTCGCCGGGGGCTCCGTGCTCGCGGTCGCTCCGTGGCCCTGGCTGTTCCTGGTCAACCTGCCGATCGGCGCGGCGGCGGTCCTGCTGGCCCGCCGCTACGTGCCCGTGGTGCCACCGGCCCCGCAGCGGACCGCGTTCGACCTGCGCGGGGCGCTGCTGCTCTCACCGGGGCTCGCGGTGCTGGTGTACGGGCTGACCGAGGTCGCCCACGACCGCGCCGTCCCGGCCACGATCGGTGTGGTGGCCGGGGTGGTCATGCTGGTCGCGTTCACCGTGCACGGGCTGCGCACCCGGGGCACTCCGCTGGTGGACCCCCGGCTGTTCGCCCGGCCCCCCTTCGGGGCCGCCGCCCTGGCGCTGGTGGTGCTCGGGGCCTCGGTCTTCGGCACCACGTTCCTGCTGCCGCTGTACTTCCAGTCGGGGCGCGGGATGACGGCCTGGGAGGCGGGGCTGCTGCTCGCCCCCCAGGGGCTGGGCGCGGCCGCCGGTTCGGTGCTCGTCAACCGGACGATCAGCAAGGTCGCGCCGAGGACCCTGGTGGTGGCCGGCATCGTGCTGATCGTCGCCGGGACCGCCCCGTTCACCCTGCTGGGGCACGGGGTCCCGGACGCGGTGATCGTCTCGGCGCTGGTGGTGCGGGGCTTCGGGATGTCGATGGTCGGCGCGCCCGTGATGAACATCGTCTACAGCCGGATCGAGCCGGAGCAGCTGCCCCGGGCGGCCGGAGCGCTCAACCTCCTGAACACCGTGGGCGGTTCGGTCGGCACGGCGGCGGTGGCGGTGATCCTGGAGAACCGGCTCGCCGCGACGGGCGCGGACATCCCCGCGGCCTTCGGCGACACGTTCTGGTGGGTGCTCGGCTTCTGCCTGTTCGCCGCGGCGGCGGCGACGCGGCTGCCCCGTACCCAGCCCCGCAAGGGCTGACCGGCAGGACACATGGGTGTGCCCCCGGCCCTCGGGCCGGGGGCACACCCATGTGCGGGGTCAGGGGCGGCTGGTCAGGTAGCCGCCCATGGAGGTGAAGTACTCCGTCGCGGGCAGCTCGCGGCCGTCCTCGGTGCGGACCCGGGTGACGGCCAGGCCGTGGTTGCGGCCGGTGCGGGCGTCGGCGCCGGCGACGATGACCACGCCCTCGCCCTCGCGGTAGAAGATCCGGCCCGGCGTTCCGCCGTAACGCGCCTCGGAGACCACACTGGCCAGGATCTCGATCCGCTTGCCCCGGTGGAAGGTGAAGGCGCTGGGGTACGGGGCCGACTGGGCGCGCACCAGACGCTCCAGGTCCTCGGCAGGCCAGTTCCAGTCGATCCGGATGTCCTCCTCGGCGCGCTTGTGGAAGAAGGTGGCCTGCGAGCGGTCCTGCGGGGTGAACTCCGTCTGCCCGTCCGCGATCAGGGCCAGCGCCTTGGTGGTGACGGGGGCGATGAGGTCGACGGTCTTGTGGAAGAGGTCGGTGGTGGTGTCCCTCGGGCCGACCGGCACGGACTCCTGCCGGACGATGTCGCCGGCGTCCAGCTCGTCGTTCATCATGTGCGCGGTGACGCCCACCTCGCTCTCGCCGTTGATGAGGGCCCAGATGAGCGGCGAGAAGCCCGCGTACTTCGGCAGCAGCGAGTCGTGCACGTTCAGGGTGCCCCGGCGGGGGAGCGCGAAGATGCGCGGCGGGATCCACGTACGCCAGTTGTTGGCCACGATGACATCGGGGTCGGCGGCCTTCAGAGCCTCGTACAGCTCGTCGTCGTCCGGGCGGTTGCGGATCAGGACCGGGACGCCGTGCTCCTCGGCGAGATCGGCGACGGAGTCGCTCCAGATCTTCTCGTAGGCGTGCTCGCTCCTGGGGTGGGTGACGACCAGCGCCACGTCGTGCTCGGAGTCCAGGAGGGCTTGCAGGGTGCGGTGCCCCCAGGTCTGGTAACCGAACATGACGACCCGCATGGGGTTCCTCCTCGACGTAGAAACAGAACCTGGTTAGTAAAGCAAGGCTTACCTTATCTTGCAACGGAGGTGTGGAGTGCCCCAGTTGGGGTGGGTTCGTGTCCGAGGTGTCCGAATCGCACCTATCGACAAGCGTTGACGGATTAGCTTAGGCTCACCTAAGTTCATCGGGTCGCTGTTTCGGCGTGCCCGTCCTACGCCCGTTCCCCGCATCCGACAGGCGGCTTCCCCGCACGATGGGAGTGACATGTCACAGGCTCGTCCTGGCGACGCAGCACCGGTCCACGACCTCATTGGTATCGGCTTCGGCCCGTCCAATGTGGCCATGGCGATCGCGATCAGCGAGCACAACGCGCGCTTCGGGACGCGGGACGCGGTGACCGCCCAGTTCTTCGAGCAGCAACCGGTCTTCGGCTGGCACCGGGGCATGCTCATCGACGACGCCACCATGCAGGTCTCGTTCCTCAAGGACCTGGTGACACTTCGCAATCCGTCCAGTGAGTTCAGCTTCCTCTGCTACCTCAAGAGCAAGGGACGCCTGATCGACTTCATCAACCACAAGAACCTCTTCCCGCTGCGCGTCGAGTTCCACGACTACTTCGAGTGGGCCGCCGCCCAGGTGGACGACCTCGTCTCCTACGACCACGAGGTCGTCGGAGTGACCCAGGTGGTCGAGGACGGCGTCGTGGAGTACCTGGACGTCACCGTCCGGTCGGGGGAGGGGCTGACGGTCCACCGTGCCCGCAACCTCGTCATCGGCACCGGACTGCGCCCGCTGGTGCCCGAGGGCATCGAGCGCGGCGACCACGTGTGGCACAACTCCGAACTGCTGACCCGGGTCGGCGAGCTGGACGGCACCTCGCCCTCCCGCTTCGTCGTCGTGGGCGCCGGGCAGAGCGCCGCCGAGAACGTCGCGTATCTGCACCGCCGCTTCCCCGGGGCCGAGATATGCGCGGTCTTCTCCCGCTACGGCTACAGCCCGGCGGACGACAGCAGCTTCGCCAACAAGATCTTCGACCCGGACGCGGTGGACGAGTTCTACGCGGCGCCCGAGAACGTCAAGCGCCGGCTGATGGACTACCACGGCAACACCAACTACTCCGTGGTCGACATCGATCTGATCGATGATCTGTACCGGCAGATGTACCAGGAGAAGGTGCTCGGCACCGAGCGGCTGCGCTTCCTCAACGTGTCCCGGCTCACCGCGGCCGAGGAGACCCCGGACACGGTGCGCGCCACCGTGACGTCCCTCGTCACCGGCGAGGAGACCGTGCTCGACGCCGACGTCGTGGTGTTCGCCACCGGCTACAGCCCGGCCGACCCGCTGGGACTCCTGGGCGAGGCCGCCGAGTACTGCCTGCGCGACGAGGAGGGCCGGGTCCGCGTCGAGCGCGACTACCGCATCGCCACCGACCCCGCGCTGAACTGCGGCATCTACCTCCAGGGCGGTACGGAGCACACCCACGGCATCACCTCGGCCCTGCTGTCCAACACCGCGATCAGGGTCGGCGAGATCCTGGACTCACTGCTGGACCGGAGCGTCAAGTCCGCCCCCGACGCCGCCCGCCCGGTCGCCGGGGACGGCTCCCGCTAGATCGCCCGACCGCCGTCCGGGCCCGGTGGGCCAGAGAGATAACGTACGCGGACATGAGCACAACTGCAGTGGAGCGCCCCATAGCCAGGGGCGTCACGGTGACCCGTCGCAGACGGGTCACCGGACTGGCCGCCCTCGCGGTGGCCGTCCTGGCCGTGGCCGCCCTCTCCCTGGCCGTCGGGGCGCGCGCCCTGACACCGGCCGAGGTGTGGCACGGCCTGTTCGCGGCCCCGGAGTCCGATCAACGGCTCTCCGAGATCCGGCTCATCGTGCAGACCGTGCGCGTGCCCCGCACGGTGCTCGGCATCGTGGCGGGCCTGGCCCTCGGGGTCGGCGGCGCGCTGATCCAGGGGTACACGCGCAACCCGATCGCCGACACCGGGCTGGTCGGGGTCAACGCCGGCGCCTCGTTCGCCGTGGTGTCGGTGATCGCCGTGTTCGGGTTCACCGACCCGCTCCAGTACGTCTGGTTCGGGTTCCTCGGATCGGCGGTCGCCGGCGTTGTCGTGTTCGGCCTCGCCAGCATCGGCAGGGGCGCCGGCAACCCGCTGACCCTGGCCCTCGCCGGGCAGGGCGTCACGGTCTTCCTCGCGGCGATGACCACGGCCGTCGCCCTGTCCGACGTGAAGTCGCTGAACGCGCTGAGGTTCTGGAACTCGGGCTCGGTGGCGGGCATCGGCTTCGACGTCATCCGGCCCGTCACCGCGTTCGTCGCGGTCGGGCTGGTCCTGGCCGCGGTCATGCTGCCCTCCCTGAACCTGCTCAACCTCGGTGACGACGTGGCGCGCGGACTCGGCGTCAACATCGCGCTGAGCCGTACGGTCGGCATCGTCGCCGTCACGCTGCTGGCGGGCGCCGCCACCGCGGCCTGCGGCCCCATCGCGTTCCTCGGGCTCATGGTGGCCCACGTCGCCCGGTATCTGACCGGGCCCGACTACCGCTGGCTGGTGCCGTACGCGGGTCTGCTCGGCGCGCTCGTCCTGCTGGTGTGCGACATCGTCGGGCGCCTGGTGGTACGGCCGGGGGAGCTGGACGCCGGGGTCGTCGTCTCGTTGCTCGGAGCGCCGTTCTTCGCGGTCCTGGTGTGGCGTGGAAAGTTCAGGAGCGCATGAACGGCACGGAGTTGAAGGCATCGGTCACGGCGGGCGTCCGCGCCGGCGGCGTCTCGTTCGTCTGGCGGCCCTGGCTCGTCCTGGTCACCCTGCTGCTGGCGGCGGCCACCTTCCTGGTGTTCTGCCTGTCCATCGGCGTCGGCGACTTCCCGATCGGCCTGTCGCGGGTGATCGCCACGGTCCTCGGCGGCGGCGAGCAGGTCGACCGGTTCGTCATCATGGACCTGCGGATGCCGCGCGCCCTGGCCGGCGTCGTCGTCGGCGTCGCGCTCGGGGTGTCCGGCGCGATCACCCAGTCCGTCGCCCGGAACCCCCTCGCAAGCCCCGACGTCCTCGGCATCACCGGGGGCGCCAGTGCGGTCGCCGTGTTCCTGGTGACGGTCACGGGCGGGGCCGCCGCGGCCGTCACGAACTCCGTGGGCCTGTCGGTGGCGGCGCTCCTGGGCGGCCTGGGAACGGGGCTGCTGGTGTACTTCCTGGCCTGGCGGCGCGGGATCGACGGCTTCCGGCTCATCCTCATCGGCATCTCGGTGAGCGCGGCGATGGAGGCGATCACGACCTGGCTCCTCACGTCGGCCGACATCCGGGACGTGGCCCGGGCCCAGGCATGGCTGGTCGGGTCCCTGGACAACCGGTCGTGGGGCGAGGTCCGGATGGCGCTCTGGTGCACCCTCGCCCTGCTGGCCGTGGTGGTCTGCCTCGCCTTCCAGTTCAAGCCGCTGCACCTCGGGGACGAGGTCGCAGCGGGGCTCGGCGTCCGGTTCAACCGGGTGCGGGCCGTCATGCTGCTGTGCGCGGTCCTGCTGGCCGCCGCCGCGGTGGGCGCGGCGGGCCCGGTGCCCTTCGTCGCCCTCGTCGCACCGCAGGTGGCGATGCGTCTGACGAGACACCCGACGCCGCCGATGGCCGCCTCAGGACTGGTGGGGGCGCTGCTGCTGACCGGTTCCGATCTGATCGCGCGCACGGCCCTGCCCGTCGGCCTGCCGGTCGGTGTGGTCACCGCCGCGATCGGCGGACCCTTCCTGGTGTACCTGCTGGTCCGGGCGAACCTCAGGTAAATGACAGACGAGTCGGACAACCCGAGCAGAGGGGGGCCAGTGGCCGCGCATCTCACCACCACGCAAACCAGGGCGCCGGGCGGCGGAGCTCCACGGCTCGCCGCCAGGGGCATCAGGGTCGGCTACGGCGGCCGGACCGTCATCGACGGCCTCGACGTCGAGATCCCGTCCGGCGTGGTCACCACCATCATCGGCCCCAACGGCTGCGGCAAATCGACGCTGTTGCGCACCCTGACCCGGCTGCTGAAACCGGCCGGCGGCGCCGTCGTGCTGGACGGCGAGGACATCGCCTCGCTCCGGACCCGGGACGTGGCGAAGAAACTCGGCCTGCTGCCCCAGGCGCCCGTCGCGCCCGAGGGGCTGACGGTCTCGGACCTGGTCGCCCGGGGGCGCCACCCGCACCAGAGCTGGCTGCGGCAGTGGTCCTCGGACGACGCCGACATCGTACGTCGGGCGCTCGCGCTGACCGGGGTCGCCGACCTCGCGGACCGGCCCGTCGACTCGCTGTCGGGCGGCCAGCGCCAGCGCGTGTGGATATCGATGACCCTGGCTCAGGGCACCGATCTGCTGCTGCTGGACGAACCCACCACCTATCTGGACCTGGCGCACGCGATCGACGTGCTCGACCTGGTGGACGACCTCCACGAGTCCGGGTGCACGGTGGTGATGGTCCTGCACGACCTCAACCTCGCCACCCGATACAGCGACAACCTCGTGGTGATGCGGGACGGTTCGGTGCTGGCGCAGGGCCACCCGCGCGACGTGATCACCGCCGAACTGCTGGAGGAGGCGTTCGGGCTGCGGGCCATGGTGATCGATGACCCGGTCGGCGACCGGCCGCTCATCGTGCCCATCGGCCGTACCCACGTACGCCTGAAGTAGTTTCAGGATCAAGGAAGTGCCTGAGTAAGGCTAGGCTGTCCTCACTCGGTCGGGATAAGGTTTGGCTGCCCTTATGAAGGGCCCAAGTGACAGTGTGAAAGCAAGGGATTCGGATGCTCCTCGACAGAACCACGCCCACCAGGTCGCGGCGGCGGCTCGCGGCGGTCATGACCGCGGCGGCCCTCGGCGTCGGCCTCCTCGCGGGCTGCGGCTCCGACTCCGAGGACAAGGCGGCCGACAAGGCCCCGGCGGCCTCGGCGGACGGCGCCTTCCCTGTCACCGTGGAGCACGCCTTCGGGTCCACGAAGATCACCAAGGCCCCGAAGCGGGTGGTCTCCGTCGGCTACACGGACGACCAGGACATCCTGGCGTTCGGCATCAAGCCGGTCGGCATGGTCGACCAGTACCCGAACCCCGAGGGCAAGACCCCCGACATCAACACCCAGTGGCCCTGGACCAAGGACAAGTGGGGGGACGCCCGCCCCGAGGTCATCATGAAGAACGGTGACTCCGGCCCCAACTACGAGAAGATCGCGGGCCTGCGCCCCGACCTGATCGTCGCCGTCTACTCCGAGATCGACCAGGCCGCCTACGACAAGCTGTCGAAGATCGCCCCCACGGTCGCCCGCACCAAGGGCGAGAAGGAGCCCTTCAG
This sequence comes from Streptomyces sp. NBC_00209, assembly GCF_045206345.1. Taxonomy (NCBI): domain Bacteria; kingdom Bacillati; phylum Actinomycetota; class Actinomycetes; order Kitasatosporales; family Streptomycetaceae; genus Streptomyces; species Streptomyces sp. NBC_00209. Next base: position 6,539,736 of record NZ_CP108121.1, read on the forward strand.
CGCCCCGTGGCAGGACAACGCGGTGCACATCGCCAAGGCCCTCGGCAAGGAGAAGGAGGGCAAGGAGATGGTGGCCGGCATCCAGGAGCGGCTGGACACCGCCAAGAAGGCGCACCCCGAGTTCGCCAAGCAGACGGCCGTCGCGCTGTCCTGGTACGACAACTCGGTGGCGCCGTTCACCACCACCGATGTGCGCGGCCGGCTGCTGACCGGCATCGGCTACCAGGGTGACACCGAGATCGACAAGATCGCCGGCGGCAAGTTCTACACCAAGCTCTCCCCGGAACGCATGGACCTCGTCGACGTCGACCGCGTCTTCGTCATCAACGACAAGGCCGACACGGACGCCCTGAAGAAGTCCGAACTCTTCAGCAACCTGAAGGCGTTCAAGGAGGGCCGGGTGACCTACCTCCTCGACAGCGAGGGCCCGGCGGTCGGCGCCGCCATCTCGCAGGGCACGCTGCTGTCCATGCCGTACGCGGTGGACGAACTGGTGAAGGCGGCGGCCGCCAAGTGACCCTCGCCGCCCGCGCCGACGCACCGTCGACCCTGCGTACGGCGACGGGCGGTGAGGCCACCCGCTGGCTGGTCGCGCACTGCCGCGCGGTGCCGTGGCTGACCACCGCGACCCTCCTCACGACCGTGGCGGGGGCGGCACTCCAGGTGGTCCCCGTGCTGCTGCTCGGCCAAGTGGTCGACGGGGTCGTGGACGGCGGGTCGCGCACGGTGCTGGTCAGGGTCGGGGCACTGATGGTGGCCGCCGCGCTGCTCGGCGCGGCGGCCACCGCGGCCTCGACGTATCTGATCGGACGGCTCGGCGCCGACCTGCTCGCGACGCTGCGGGAAGGCGCCGTCCGTGCGGTGCTGGGCATGCCGAGCGCCCGGCTGGAACAGGTCGGCCGCGGCGATGTGCTCTCCCGGGTCGGCGACGACGTCGCCGTGTTCTCCCGGGGCATCAGGAGCGCGGTCCCCACGGTGTTCTCGGCGGGGGTGCTCGTCGCCATCGCCACCGTCGGCATGTTCGGCCTGGACTGGCGGCTCGGGCTCGCGGGCGCCGGCGCGCTGCCCGCGTACGCGCTGGCGCTGCGCTGGTACCTGCCGCGCTCCGCCCCGCTCTACCGCAAGCAGCGCGCGGCCCAGGCCGACCGCGCCCAGGCGTTGATCAGCGGCCTCAACGGGATCGGCACGGTCCGGGCGTACCGCCTGGAGGGCGCGTTCCGCGAGAAGGTCACCACCGAGTCCTGGCGGGTACGCGATCTGGGCGTCGAGGTGTTCCGCTTCTTCGGCCGGTTCGTCGGCCGGGAGAACCGCGCCGAGTTCATCGGGCTGGTCCTCATCCTCCTGGTCGGGTACGCCCTGCTGGAGGGCGACGCGGCCACCCTCGGCGAGGTCGCTGCCGCGCCGCTGATGTTCCACCGGCTGTTCACCCCGCTCGGCGCGATCATGTTCACCTTTGACGAGGCGCAGAAGTCGGGCGCCAGTCTGACCCGTCTGGTCGGGGTCCTGGGGGAGGACACCGAGGAGAGACTGGTGGGCGACCCCGAGGTGACACCCGCTCAGGAGGTGCCCTACCGGGTGGCGGTGGAGGGGCTGACGTATCGCTACCCCGGCACCGAGGAGCCGGTCCTGCGCGACGTGGGCCTGACCATTCCGGCCGGCGGCTCCCTCGCCCTGGTGGGGGCGACCGGCGCCGGCAAGTCGACCCTGGCCGCGCTGATCGCCGGCATCGGCACCCCGGAGTCGGGATCGGTGCGCATCGGGACGACCGATCTGGCGGACGTGGACGAGGCGGGCGCGCGGGCCCTGGTGAGCATCCTCACCCAGGAGACCCATGTGTTCTCCGGCCCGCTCGCCGACGATCTGCGCCTGTCCGCGCCCGGCGCGAGCGAGGCCGAACTGCTGGACGCCCTGCGGACGGTGGGCGCCGCCGACTGGGTGGAGGCGCTGCCCGAAGGGCTGCGCACCGCGGTCGGCGAGGGCGGCGAGCGGCTGGACGTCACCAAGGTGGCCCAGATCGCCCTGGCCCGTCTGGTGCTGGCCCGTTCACCCGTCGTGGTGCTGGACGAGTCCACCGCCGAGGCGGGCAGCGAGGGCGCCGCGGAGCTGGAGCGTGCCGTGCTGGCGGCCTGTGCGGGACGCACGACGCTGTTCGTGGCGCACCGGCTGACCCAGGCGATGGCGGCGGACCGGATCGCCGTGCTGGACGCCGGGCGGGTGGTGGAGCAGGGCTCCCACCAGGAGCTGGTCGCCCTCGGCGGCCGTTACGCCCGTCTGTGGCGAGCGTGGCGAGAAGGAAGTTAGACCATATGTGCTTAGGTTAGGCTCAGCTAAGTATCTCGGAGAGAAGCGGAGTCCTCGATGTCGGAACCGAGCGGTCGCCACGTACGGCTTTCTCCCCGGGGGCTGGCCGAACTGCGCCGGCGGACCGGCGACCGCGACGACCGGACCCTGACCGAAGCGTGTGCCATCGGCCTGGCGTACTGGGCGGGCGGCCGGAGCCCGGAGGGCATCGACCTGACGCCCGCCACCCTCTTCGCCGACGTGCTCGCCTGGGCCGACAACGGCGGTACGGCTCCGGCCGGCTGGGAGACCGGCACGGACGGCCACACCATCGGCCTTCCCGGGGACGTGGCGCGGGACGACGCGCAGCTCGCCCTGGACGACCTCGCCGGATTCCCCGACCGGCCGCTCGGCACCATCGCCCCCTCCGGTCCCGCCACCCGCATCGAGGAGCTGGCCCGCTGGAACGACACCGGCGCGGACCGGGACCGCCCCACGATCGTGGAGATGTTCCGCGCGCAGGCACGCCTGCGGCCGGACGCCGTCGCGATCGTGGACGAGCACCGCTCCCTGACGTACCGCCAGGCGATGCGGCTCAGCGCCCAGCTGGCCCACCACCTCGCCGGGCGCGGCCTCGCCGCCGAGCAGGTCGTCGGGATATCCCTCGGCCGCTCCGCCGAGATGGTCATCGGGCTGCTCGGGGTCCTCCAGGCCGGGTGCGCGTTCGTCCCGTTCGACCCGCTGTGGCCCGCAGCCCGGCGTGCCGTCGTCGCCGAGGACGCCCGGATCGTGCTCCAGCTCAACGGCGCGGGCGAGCAGACCCCGGGCGAACCGGAGGCCGTGGGAGTCGACCTCGATGACTGGGCCTTCGCCGCCCACCCCGACGACCCGCCCGCCGTGGCCGTCGCGGGCGAATCCCTCGCCTATGTGATCTTCACCTCCGGCTCGACCGGCCGGCCCAAAGGCGCGATGATCCGCCACGAGGCCATCAGCGAACGCCTGTTGTGGCAGTCCCGCGAGATCCTCGGCTTCGGCCACGACGACGCCTCGCTGTTCAAGGCCCCGCTCTCCTTCGACATCTCGATCAACGAGATCTTCCTGCCACTGGTCACCGGCGCCCGGCTGGTGGTCCTCCGGCCGGGCGGCGAACGCGACCCGCACCACCTGCTGGACGTCATCGCCGGGCACCGGGTCACCTTCACCTACCTGGTCTCCTCCATGCTCGACGTGCTCCTTGAGATGACCGGCGAATCCGGCCGGCTCGACAGCCTGCGCCATGTGTGGTGCGGCGGCGAGCTGCTGACCCCCGAGCTGTACGAGCGGTTCCGCGCCCGCCTCGGCATCCCCCTGTACCACGGCTACGGCCCCGCCGAGACGACGATCGGCGTCTCGCACGTCATCTACCGGGGCGAGGCGGAGCGCCTGTCCACCTCCATCGGCAAGGCCAACCCCAACACCCAGCTCTATGTGCTGGACGACGAGCTGCGCCCCGTGCCCGTCGGCGTCGGCGGCGAACTCTACGCAGGCGGGCTCCTGTTGGGCCGGGGCTATGTCAACGCGCCGGGGCTGACCGCGTCCCGCTTCGTGGCCAACCCCTTCGCGCGGGACGGCTCCCGGCTCTACCGCACGGGCGACCTCGCCCGGTTCATGCCGGACGGCTCGCTGGACTTCCTCGGCCGCGCCGACAACCAGATCAAGATCCGCGGCATGCGGCTGGAGATCGAGGACGTGGAGGCCGGCCTCGCCGAGCACCCCCGCGTACGCCACACCTGTGTCGTCGCCCGGAAGAACACCGCGGGCGGGACCTACCTCGTGGCGTACGTGATCCCCGCCGCCGGACACGAGGAGCTGACCCCGGAGGACGTCCGGGTGTGGGCCGAGGCGCACCTCGTGGAGTACATGGTGCCCGCCCACACCGTCGTGCTCGACGCCTTCCCGCTCACCGCGAACGGCAAGACCGACCGGGCCGCGCTGCCCGAACCGGTGCTCACGAGCGGCCCGGTGACCGCGCCCGCCACCGACGACGAGCGCACCGTGTGCGCGGCCGTGGCGGAGGTGCTGCGGCTGGACGCGGCCGGCACCGACCAGGACTTCTTCCGCCTCGGCGGCGACAGCATCCTGGCGATCTCGCTGCTGAGCGCGCTGCGCAAGGCCGGTCTCCACGTCACCGCGCGCCAGATCTTCACCCACAGCGTCCTCGGTGAACTCGCGGCGGTGGCGAGCCGCGAGGACGTCTCCACGGCCCGGGACGACGACGAGCCGACCGGACCCGTCGCCGGCACGCCCATCGTGCGGTGGCTCGGCGAGACCACCGACGCGATCGACGGATTCGTGCAGTCCGTGGTGGTGAACACCCCGGCGGACCTGACCGCCGGAGCGTTGGACGACCTCCTCACCGCCCTCGTCCGCCGGCACGGCATGCTGCGCGCCCGGCTGGTACGCGGCACACCGTGGAGCTTCGACATACCCGGGGCGGACGACGCCGTCGCGGCCTGGGAGGAGAGCGGCGCACCGCTCGACGCCTGCGTCGCCCGCGCCACCGCCGGACTCGACCCGGACAACGGCGTCATGCTGCGCGCCGTCTGGCGGAGCGAGGCCCGCCAACTGGTCCTGGTCGCCCATCACGTGGTGGTCGACGGTGTGTCCTGGCGCGTCCTGACCGAGGACCTGGCCACCGCCTGGGAGCAGTCCGTCGCGGGCGCCCCGGTCGCACTGCCACGCGAGGGCACCTCGTTCCGCCGCTGGGCCGGACTTCTCGACCACACCGCCTTCGACGCCGACCGGGACCACTACGCGCGCCCCCTGCCGGGCCCGGACGCGCCGCTGGGCCGCCGCCCCCTGTCCGAGGACGACACGGTCGCCCGGGAGCGCGCGCGGACCTTCAGGCTCGGCCCCGCCACCACCTCCGCCCTGCTGGGCGAGATCCCCGCCAGGTTCCACGCGGGCGTCAACGACGTCCTGCTCACCGGTCTCGCCGTCGCCCTCGCCCGCCGGCGACGCGACCTCGGCCAGGACCAGACCTTCGCGCACATCGAACTCGAAGGCCACGGCCGCGAGGGCCAGGCGGTCGCGGGCACCGCCGGATTCGAGCCCGACCTGTCGCGGACCGTGGGCTGGTTCACCACCCTCTTCCCCGTGACCGTGGACCCCGGCCCGGCGGCCGACCTCGCCGCCGCCCTCAAGGCGGTGAAGGAGGACCTCGCCCTCGTACCGCACCACGGCCTGTCCTACGGCGCCCTGCGCCACCTGCACGGCACCCTCGGGGCGTCGCCCGCGCCGCAGGTGCTGTTCAACTACCTCGGCCGTTTCGACGCGGGCACCGGCGGGGACTGGCAGCTCGCCGGGACCACCGGCCGGCTCGGCGAGAGGCGCGACCCGCGGATGCGGCTGCCGCGCGCCCTGGAGTTCAACGCCATCGCGGAACCCGACGCGAGCGGCGCCTACGGCCTCGCCACCACCGTCTCCTGGCCCGAGGGCATGTTCACCGACGAGGACATCGACACCCTCGGCGGATACTTCCAGGACGCTCTGACCGCCCTGGCCGCGCTCGACGGCGGCGGCCACTCGCCCAGCGACTTCGCGCCCGTCCCGCTCACCCAGGCCGACGTCGACGCGCTCGACGGACCCGCCCTGCGCGACATCCTGCCGCTGACCCCGCTCCAGGAGGGCCTGTACTTCCACTCGGTCTACGACGACGAGTCGGCGGGCAGCTACGTCGAACAGCAACTCCTCACCCTGGACGGCGAGGTGGACCCCGGACGGCTGGCGACGGCCGCCACCCGGCTGCTCACCCTGTACCCGAACCTGGCGGCCCGCTTCACGGCCCTCGCCGACGGCCGGGTCGTCTCCGTCCTGGAGAGCGGCACCGAGGCCCCCTTCACCGTCCTGGACCGGCCCGGCATCACAGACGAGGAGATCCGCGACCTCGCCGAGCGGGACCGTCGCGCCGGGTTCGACCTGGCCGCCGGACCCCTCATGCGGTACACGCTCGTGCGGGGCGGCCCCGGCCGTCCCGTGCTCGTGCAGACCGTGCACCACATCGTCGCCGACGGCTGGTCCGTGCCGCCGATGCTCCGCGCCCTGCTCGCCGAGTACCACCACCCCGGCGCGGCCTACCGGGCGGGCGGCTTCCCCGACTACGTACGCCTGCTCGCCGGCCGCGACGACGAGGCGAGCGACCGGGTCTGGGGCGAGCAGCTCGCCGGACTGCCCGGCCCCTCCCTGGTCGCCGAGGGCCACACCCCGTCCGACACGTTCGCCGACACGGCCGTGGAGCCCGCCCACGACATCGACACCGCCGCCCGCGAGGCCGGGGTGCCGCTGAGCGTGGCCGTGCACAGCGCCTGGGCGGTGACGCTGGGCGGCCTGCTGCACCGCGACGACGTGGTGTTCGGCTCCACCGTCTCGGGCCGCGACGCCGATGTCCCCGGCATCGCGGACATGGTGGGCCTCCTCATCAACACCATTCCGGTACGCGCCCGTTGGGCTGCCTCCACCACCGCCGCTGACCTGCTCGCCTCCGTACGCGATCACCAGAGCGCGGTCCTGGCGCACCAGCACGTCTCCCTGGCGCGGATCGGCCGCCTTGAGGGCGCCGCCGCCCGTTTCGACACCCTGGTGGTGTTCGACGTCGCCACCGATGTGACCGCGCTGCGCGGCCCCGGTGACGAGCTGGTCGTCGCCGGCATCGTGAACGAGGGCGCCCCGCACTACCCGCTGACCCTGGTGGTGGAGCGCGCCCCCGACGGCCGCCCCCGCTTCAACCTGATCCACGACGGCGCCCTCCTGCGGGAACCGGGTGCACGGCGCATCCTGGACACCTTCACCCGCACCCTCACCGGGCTCCTCTCCCGGCCCGGCACCCCGGTCCGGGAGCTGGCGGCCGAGGGCACCGCGCGCCCGGCAGCCCTCGCCCCCACCACGCTGGACGCCCTGTTCGACGCCGCCGCCCGGCGCGACCCGGCCGCCACCGCCGTCACCCGGTGCGGCCTCGACGGCACCACCACCTCCCTGACGTACGGGGAACTCGGCGCCGCCAAGGACCGGTTGGCCGCGACCCTGCGCTCCGCCGGGGTCCGGCCGGGGCTGCGCGTCGCCGTCGCCGTACCGCGATCCCTGGAGCAGGTCACCGCGCTCATCGCCATCGTCTCGGCGGGCGGCGCCTACGTACCGCTCGACCTGGCGTACCCCGACGAGCGGCTGGAGTACATCCTCGGCGACGCCGCCCCGCAGGCCGTCCTGGTCGGCCCCGACGAGCGCGAGCGCTTCACCGGACTCCTGGAGCGGGCGGGCGTCCCGGCCCGGGTGCTCGTCCTCGGCGAGGAACCCGTCCTCGGCGAGGCACCGGTGGTCACGGGCCCCGCCCCGCACGACCCCGCGTACGTCATCTACACCTCGGGTTCGACCGGCCGCCCCAAGGGCGTCGTCGTCCCGCACCTCGGCGTGGCCGCGCTGCTCGCGAACACCCGCGCCGACATGGACTTCGGGCCCGACGACGTGTGGGTGCAGTTCCACTCGTACTCCTTCGACTTCGCCGTCTGGGAGCTGTGGGGCGCGCTGGCGCACGGCGGCGAGCTGCTGGTCCCGGACTACGGGCTGACCCGCTCCCCGGTCGACTTCCACCGGCTGGTGCGCGAGCGCGGGGTCACCGTGCTCAACCAGACCCCGTCGGCCTTCTACCAGTTCATCGAGGCCGACCGGCACGCCGGGGAACGGGCCACCGCGCTGCGCCGGATCATCTTCGGCGGCGAGGCGCTGGACCCCGTCCGGCTGCGTGGCTGGGTGGAGCGGTACGGCACCGGCTCGCCCGAGCTGGTCAACATGTACGGCATCACCGAGACCACCGTCCACGTCACCCACCGGGTCCTCACCGACGGCGACTTCGGTGTCGGCGTCAGCCCGATCGGCGGCCCGCTCCCCGGCCTGACGGCCTATCTGCTGGACGACCGGCTCCGCCCGGTCCCGCCCGGCAGGACCGGCGCGATCTACGTGGCGGGGGACCAGGTCTCCCTCGGCTACCTGGGCCGCCCCGGCCTCACCGCCGGTCGCTTCGTCGCCGACCCCTTCGCGGACGACGGCTCCCGGATGTACCACACGGGCGACCTGGCCCGTCGCACGCTCGACGGCGAGCTGGAGTTCGCCGGGCGCGCCGACGACCAGGTGCAGCTCAAGGGGTTCCGGATCGAGCTGGGTGAGGTCGAGGCGGCGGTCCGCGAACTGGACGGCGTGGTCGATGTCGCCGTCACCCCGTCGGCCGACGGCGACCAGCTCATCGCGCACGTCGTGGGCCGGGTGCCCGGCGACCTCGGCGTCCTGCTCGCCGCGAAGCTGCCGGTGCACATGGTGCCCGGCCAGGTGCTGACGGTGGACGCGCTGCCGCTCACGGTCAACGGCAAGCTCGACCGCAAGGCGCTGACCGCCCGGGCCGCCGCGCGGACGGACACCGGCCACGCCGCGGTGGACGGCTCCACGCTCGCCGCGCTGACCGCGATCTTCGCGGAGGTCCTGCCGGGCACCGCCGTCGACGAGGACACCGACTTCTTCATGGCGGGCGGCGACAGCATCGTCGCGATCACCGTCATCAACCGGGCCAGGGCGCGCGGTCTGGCCATCGCGCCCCGGGACGTGTTCCTGTGCAAGACCCCGCGTGCCCTCGCCGGGGAACTGCGCTCGCGCGCCCCGCAGACCGCCGCGCCCGAGCGGAGGCGCCGCGACGACGGGCCCTTCGCCCCGACGCCGGTCATGCTGCGCAGGCGCGAACTCGACGGCACGCTCGACGGGTTCGCCCAGGCCCGGACGATGGTCACGCCCGAGGGGATCACGCCCGCGGACATCGAGCGCGCCGCGAACGCCGTCGTGGCCGCCCACCCGGCCCTGCGGATGAGCCTGGACACCCGGCACGGCGTGTGGACGCCGCGCACCGAGCCCGTCCGCGAGGTCTCCCTCGTCCACGCGGACTTCGGTGACCCGGCGCTCGCCGCCCACGCGGCCGCCGCACACCTGAACCCGGAGACCGGCGAGGTCGTCGCGTTCACCTGGCTGGCCGCCACCCGGACCCTGGTCGTCACCGCGCACCACCTCGCCGTCGACACGGTGTCCTGGCTGATCCTCCTGGACGACCTGGCCACCGCCCTGCGCGGCGAGGCACTGCCGCCCGCGACCACCTCCTACGCCGAGTACGCCGACGCGCTCACCGCCCGGGCCGCGCACACCACCGAGGACCTGGGCGACTGGATCACGGTGCTCGACGCCCCCGCCGCGCTGCCCGGCGACGGGGAGCTGCGCGAGACGACCGTGGTCCTCGGCCCCGAGGTCAGCGACCGGGTCACGCGTACCGCGCCCGCCGCCCTGGGCATCGGCCTCACCGAACTGCTCTGCGGCGCCCTGCGCACCGCCCTGACCCGCGTCCAGCCCGAGCCCACCGACCTCGCGGTCGACCTGGAACGCCACGGCCGGGTCCCCGCCCTGGACGGCCACGACTACACCCGTACCGTCGGCTGGTTCACCTCCATCGCACCCGTGCGCCTCACCCCGCACACCGACCCCGTCGCCGCCGCCCGGGAGGTCGTGGCGCGCCAGCCCGACGAGCACGGGCACGTCGCCTACGGCCGGCTCCGGTACCTCAACCCGCAGACCGCGCCCCTGCTCACCGCCCGCCCGCAGGTGCTCTTCAACTACCTCGGCCGGGGCGGCGAGTCCGACGCCCCGCGCATCACCGGCGGCGAGGGCGACAGCCCGTACGCCGTCGAGGTCAACGCCTGGACCGACGCGACCACCGGCAGCCTGCACGCCGAGTTCCTGCTCGCCGAAGGCGTCCCCGACGCGCTCACCGGCCACTGGCGCGCGGCGCTGGAACGCCTCGCGGAGACCGCCGCGACCGCCGAGCGCACCGCGCCGGTCACCCCGCTCCAGCGCGGCCTGTACTTCCAGGCCCAGCTGACCGGCGCGACCGGGCACTACGTCGCACAGAGCCACTTCACCTTCGACCGGCGCCTCGACACCGGAGCACTGGCCGACGCGATGGCGTACGTCATCGCCCGGCACCCCGTCGTCGGCGCAGGCTTCACCACCGACGACGACGGCAACCCGGTCCAGATCCTCCGGGCCGGGACCCGCGTCGGCGTCCGCACGGTCGACGTCGCCTCCGAGGCGGAGTCCGACGCCCTGCGCGCCCGGGACCGCGACACCGGGTTCGACCCCGGGGAGCCGCCGCTGATCCGGCTCACCGTGCACCGCCTGCCCGACGGCCGCGACGGGCTGCTGCTCAGCTACCACCTGCTGCTGTGGGACGGCTGGTCGCGGGAGATCCTGCTGCGGGACCTGTTCGACGCCTACGCGACCCTCGTCGCGGGCGAACCCCTGACCGACGCCACGCCCCGTACACCCGGCTTCGAGGACCACGCCCGCGAGCTCGCCGCCAAGGACCCCGCCGTGGCGGAGCGGTTCTGGGCGGAGCACCTGACCGGACTCACGGGCCCGACGCTGCTCGCCGGGGCCCGGCCGCCCCGCACGGACGAGCTGCCGCAGGCGCTCCTGCACACCCTGTCCGCCGAACTCTCCGAGCTGCTGCGCGGCGCGGCCAAGGCGCACGGAGTCACCCTCAACACCGTGCTCACCGGCGCCTTCGGCCTGCTGCTGGGCGCGCACACCGGCCGCGGCGACGCGGTGTTCGGCGTGACCGTCTCCGGGCGCGAGGGCGAGGGCCTGGCCGGCATCGTCGGCGTCCTGCTCAACACCGTGCCCCTGTGGACCCGCGCCCGGCCCGGTGACACGGCCGGGGAGTACCTGGCGGGCGTGCAGGCGGCCCGCGTCGAGGCCATGGAGCACGAGCACCTGGGACTCGGCGAGATCCAGCGTGCCGGCGGCCACGACACCCTGTTCGACAACCTCTTCGTCCTCCAGAACTTCCTGGACCTGGACGCCCTCGCAGGGATCAACGCCCGGCACGGCATCACCTCGGTGCGGGCCGACGACTCGACGCACTACCCGTACACCTGGGTCGTCACCCCCGGCGACCGGCTGACCGTCAAACTGGAGCACCGCGACGACGACCCCGCCGCCGCCCGCCGCCTCCTGGACGGCTACGTACGGCTGCTTGAGGACCTGGCCCGGGCCACGGGCCCGCTCGGCGCCCTGCCCGGCCCGGAGCAGGCGCCCGGACCGGCCGTGCGCACGGACGTCGGCACGGACACCGTCGTGGACCGCTTCGACCGGGCGGCCGACCGCCACCCGGACCGCGTCGCCCTCGTCGCCGACGGCGCGGCCATGACCTTCGGGCAGCTCCGGGACCGCAGCCGCGAGGTGGCCGGGGTGCTCGCCGGCCGGGGCATCGGACCGGAGAAGGCGGTGGGCATCGCCGTACCGCGCTCCCTCGACTCGATCGTGGCACTGTTCGCCGTGCTGCGCACCGGTGCCGCGTACGTCCCGCTGGAACTGGACCACCCCGACGAGCGGATCGCGGCGATCGTCGCGGACGCCCGGCCCGAGGTGACCCTCACCGTGAGCACCGTCGCACCCCGGCTCACCGGCGAACTGATCGAGCTGGACCGCCCGTTGCCCGCCGCCGCGCCGTACACCACCTTCGCGCCCGGCGCCCCGGGCCGGCTGCGGCACCCCGCGTACACGATCTACACCTCCGGCTCGACCGGGCGCCCCAAGGGCGTGGTCACCGAGTACGCCGGACTCACCAACATGCTCGTCAACCACCAGCGCCGGATCTTCGAACCCGTCCTCGCCGAGCACGGCCACCGCACCTTCCGGATCGCGCACACCGTGTCGTTCGCGTTCGACATGTCGTGGGAGGAGCTGCTCTGGCTCGCCGACGGGCACGAGGTGCACATCTGCGACGAGGAACTGCGCCGCGACGCGCCCCGGCTCGCCGCGTACTGCCTCGACCACGGCATCGACGTCATCAACGTGACCCCGACCTACGCGCAGCAACTGGTCGCAGAGGGGCTGCTCGACCACCCCGGGCGGCGGCCCGCACTGGTGCTGCTCGGCGGCGAGGCCGTCACCCCGGGCCTCTGGCAGCGGCTCGCCGACACGGAGGGCACCGTCGGCTACAACCTCTACGGGCCCACCGAGTACACCATCAACACCCTCGGGGTCGGCACCTTCGAGTGCCAGGACCCGGTGGTGGGCGTGGCCATCGACAACACCGAGGTGTACGTCCTGGACCCGTGGCTGCGACCGCTGCCCGACGGGGTCCCGGGCGAGCTGTACGTGTCGGGTATCGGCATCGCGCGCGGCTACCTCGGGCAGCCCGCCCAGACCTCCCACCGCTTCGTCGCCTGCCCGTTCGGCGCGCCCGGCGAGCGCATGTACCGCACCGGGGACCTGGTCGTCCGGCGGCCCGACGGCAACCTCGCCTACCTCGGCCGCACCGACCAGCAGGTCAAGATCCGGGGCCACCGCGTCGAACCCGGCGAGGTGGAGGCCGCGTTCGCCGCGCACCCGGCGGTCCGGTTCGCCGCGGCCGTCGCCCAGCCGGACCCCCAGGTGGACGGGGCCTACCGGCTGGCCGCCTACCTCGTGCTCGACCACGGTGATCTGGCCGCCGTCGCCGCCGAAGTGGGCGCCGCGCTCCCGGACTTCCTGCGCCCGTCCCACTACGCCGAGGTGGACAGCATCCCCCTCACCGTCAACGGCAAGGCCGACACCAAGGCGCTCCCCGAACCCAAACCGCTCGGCGTCCTGTCCGGGGCGGGGGAGCGCGCCCCGGAGACCGGCACCGAGATCACGGTGTGCGAGTTCTTCGCCGAAGCGCTCGACCTGGACGAGGACGAGGTGAGCGCGGTCAGCGACTTCGTCTCCCTCGGCGGACACTCCATGCTGGCGGTCCGGCTGACCGGGCTGCTCCGGCGGGAGTACGGTCCAGTGATCACCATCCGCGACCTGCTCACCCTGCGAACCCCCGAAGCGATTGCCGGCCACCTCGATGAACACTCCTGACACCCCCCGGCCCCGCCAGGGCGCCGCCATCCTGCGCACCGCACTGCGGCGCAACCTCGGTGCCATGGCCTGGGGAACCGTCCTCATGGGCCTCTACCAGGCCGGGGAGACCGCCTTCCCGATCGCGCTCGGCCTGATCGTGGAACACACCCTGCAACACCGCAGCCCCACCGCGCTCGGCCTGTCGATCGGCGCGCTGGCCGTGATCATCACGACCGTCTCGCTGTCCTGGCGGTTCGGGATGCGCGTCCTGCAGAAGGCGAACACGACCGAGGCGCACCGCTGGCGGGTACGGGTCGCGGCCTGCGGACTCCAGCCGGTGGCCCGGGACGTGGACCTGAAGTCCGGCGAGGTGCTGACCATCGCCACCGAGGACGCCGACCAGACCGCGGACATCATCGAGGTGGTGCCGCTGCTGATCAGCTCGGTGGTCGCGGTCCTGGTCGCCGCCGTCGCGCTCGGGCTCGCCGACCTACGGCTCGGGCTGCTGGTGATCGTGGGCACCGTGGCGATCCTGTCCGTGCTGAGCGTGATGTCCCGGCGGATCGGCGCCAGTACGCAGGAGCAGCAGGCCCGGGTCGCGCGCGCCGGGGCCAAGGTCGCCGACCTGATCACCGGTCTGCGCCCGCTGCACGGCTTCGGCGGCAACCACGCCGCCTTCGGCTCCTACCGCCGGGTCAGCACCGAGGCCAAGGAACAGTCGATCACCGTCGCCCGGGTCAACGGGGTGTACGCGGGCACCGCGCTGGCCCTCAACGCGGCCCTCGCCACCGCCGTCACCCTCACGGCCGGATACCTGGCCTTCGCCGGGCACATCAACATCGGGGAACTCGTCATGGCGGTGGGCCTGGCGCAGTTCATCATGGAACCGCTCAAGCTGTTCTCGGAGATGCCCAAGTACGTGATGATGGCGCGCGCTTCGGCCGAGCGCATGGCCCTGGTGCTCTCCGCGCCCCCGGTCACCGAGCCGGGGACCGGGAGCCCGGCGCCGGGCGGGACGCTGGAGATCGACGGCCTCCGCCACGGGGTGCTGCGCGGCGTCGGGTTCGAGGTGGCCGCCGGGGAGTTCGTGGCCGTCGCCGCCTACCAGCCGCGCGCCGCCGCCGACTTCGCGGCGGTCCTCGCGCTGTCCGTGCCTCCGGAGGCGTACGGGGGAGCGGTACGCGTCGGCGGGCAGGCGCTCGCGGACCTGTCGGCCGAGGCGGTCCGGGAACACCTGCTGGTCAACCCGTACGACGGGGAGATCTTCGCGGGCACCCTCCGGACGAACATCGACCCCTCGGGCACCAGCACCCTGCTCCCCGAGGCCGTCGAGGCGTCCATGCTGACCGACGTGGTCGCCCTCCACCGCGAGGGCCTCGACTACGCCATCCGCGACCGGGGCGCGAACCTGTCCGGGGGCCAGCGCCAGCGGCTCTCGCTGGCCCGCGCCCTGGCCGCCGACGCGGAGATCCTGGTGCTCCACAACCCGACCACGGCCGTCGACGCGGTGACCGAGCAGCTCATCGCCCGCAACATCGCGAAGCTGCGGCGGGGCCGTACCACCGTGGTCATCACCAGCAGCCCGGCCGTCCTGGACGCCGCCGACCGGGTCCTCGTCCTGGACGACGGCCTCATCACCGCCGAGGACACCCACCGCAACCTGCTCTCCACGGACGAGGCGTACTGCCTGGCCGTGGCGCGGTGACGCGGCGGTGACTCAGCCGAGCGCCCAGGCGACGTCCCTCAGCATCGCGTGCCGCCAGCCCGCGCGGTCGTGATCCGCGGGGGAGCGCGACACGCGTACCGCCGCCCCGGCCTGCTCGGTCAGGGCCTCGACCGCCGCGCAGTGGGGGAGCATCCGCGTCTCGTGTTCGCCGAGGTCGAAGGCGATGCGGAGACCGGAGAGATCGGGCCGCTTCCGGAGCCGGTCGGCGAGGGCGCCGCCGACCGGGCCGTCCAGCAGGTCCGTACGGTCCGCGCGGTCGGGCGCCCACCAGAACGACCCCGACTGGCAGGCGACCCGCGACACCAGCTCCGGGAACTCCACGGCGGCGTACAGCGCGCTCAGCCCGCCGAGGCTCTGCCCCGCGACCACCAGCGTGTCCGGGTCGGCGGACACACCGGACTCCGCGACCAGGGGCAGCAGTTCGTCCCGGACCGCCTCCCACAGCTCCGGCCGGCAGGCGAACTCGCCCACCCGGTCCTTGGACGGCAGGAAGACCAGGGTGACCGGAGGCAGCGCCCCGTCCGCGACGGCCGCCTCGAACGCGGTCATGGCCGGGTGCAGATACAGCCAGTCGTCCCCGTCGAGCAGCAGCACCACGGGCCCGCCCCCGGCCACCGGGTGCACGCGCACCGTGCGGCGCCCGCCGAGCCGCGCGGAGGCCCAGCGCAGCCGGGTGCGGGGCACGGGCAGGACGTCGTCCGCGCCGACGAGAGGCCAGTACGGCTGCGCCGGGGCGTCCGGCGTGGCCGCGATCGAACGGTCGCCACCGGCGGCGGACGGGTTGAACGGGTCGGCATGCGCCCCCTCGTCCGTGAGGAACCGGTAGGTCACCCGCAGCCGCGCGGGCATCGGCACCTCCGCGTACCAGCAGTCCGTGCCGCCCCACCGGCGCAGCGGCAGCGGTTCCCGGGTCCAGCTCTCGAAGGCCACGTCCGCCGGGCCGCCGCGCCAGAGGAACAGCGTCACCCAGCCGCCGCCCCCACCGGGCCGCGACACGGGCGTCCTCGCCGCCGCCCAGAACGCCTCGGTGCCGGGTTCGCCGGGCAGCCCGAATGCGGCGAAGGGGCTGCCGGTGGCGGCCAGGACCTGATCCGTGCGATCGCCGGAGGGCATCAGGGGTCTCCTTGTGCAGGGGGAACGGAAAAGGCTAAGCTCACGAATTGTTAGGCGAGCCTAACCTAAGCTTGTTTTTCCTTGATGAGGAGGCACCGCCCGCATGAGCACCAACCCGTTCGACGACCCCGAAGGCCGTTTCCTGGTCCTGGTGAACGACGAGGGCCAGCACTCCCTGTGGCCGTCGTTCGCCGAGGTGCCCCCTGGGTGGACGGTCGCCTTCGAGGAGAACACGCGCGAGGCGTGCCTGGAGTACGTCGAGGCCAACTGGACCGATCTGCGGCCCCGTTCGCTCGCCGCGTCGATGGACGCCTGACCCCCGTGACCACGGCCGCGCCGCGCCCCGTACCCCTGCTCTCCCCGTCCCGCCCGCGGCCACCGCGCGTCCGGACCGCCGGGTCCGGCGACACCACCGCGCTCGCGGAGCTGTCCCGGCCGTTCGCCCGCTCGGGCGTCCTGCGCGAACGGCCCGACTCCCTCTACGCGGCCCGCGCCGCCGAATTCCTCGTGGCCGTCGGGTCCGACGGCGGGATCGAGGGCTGTGTGGGCCTGCGCGTGTACGAGGGGGACGGGGCCCACACGGGCGTCCTGTACAACTTCTGCGTGGCGGGGCACCGGCAGGGGCGCGGGGCCGGGGGCGCCCTCCTGCGGACCGCGCTGGCCCTGGGGCGCACCCAGGCGCTCGGTGCCCTCTTCACCGCGACCACCGGGGACGGCCGGCTGTTCCGCCGGTACGGCTTCACGCCCGCGACGGCCCGTCGGGCGCCCCGCGTCTGGGCCGAATCCCTGGACCCCCGGCGCGACGCGCTGATCCTCGCCCGCACCCTGTGAACCGGGCGCCGGGCCGGACGTGAGCCCGGCCCGGCGCCCCCCACACGTCAGACCGGGCTCACCGCGTGGTCCTCGTCCGGCACCACCGTGGTCCCCGCGCCGTCACCGCCGAGGACGCTCCGCAGCACCGCGTGCGGCACCCGGCCGTCCAGCACGTCCGCCCGGCCGACCCCGCCCCGTACGGCCCGCAGGCAGCCCTCCATCTTCGGCAGCATCCCACTCGCCAGGCCCGGCAGCAGCCCGTCCAGGGCGTCCGCCGTCAGCCGCCCGATCACCTCGGTGCTCGCCGGCCAGTCCGCGTACAGCCCCGCCACATCCGTCAGGACCACCAGCCGCTGCGCGCCGAGCGCCACGGCGAGGGCGGACGCGGCGAGATCCGCGTTGATGTTGTACACCTGACCGTCCGTGCCCCGGGCCACCGGTGAGACCACCGGTATATGGCCCTGCGTCAGGAGTGCGCGCACCATGCCCGGGTTCACCTCCACGACGTCCCCGACCTGGCCGATGTCCACCGGTACGCCGTCCACCCAGGCGGGCCGCCGCACGGCCGTCATGGTGTGCGCGTCCTCGCCGGTCATGCCCACGGCGTACGGCCCATGGCTGTTGATGTGGCCCACCAGTTCGCGCTGGACGCGGCCGGACAGCACCATGCGGACGACTTCCATGGTCTCCGCCGTGGTCACCCGCAGGCCCGCCTCGAAGCGGCTCTCCAGGCCGAGGCGGTCGAGCATGGCGCTGATCTGAGGGCCGCCCCCGTGCACGACGACCGGGCGCAGACCCGTGTGCCGAAGCTCCACGACGTCCTGGGCGAAGGTCTGTTGCAGCTGTGCGTCGACCATGGCGTTGCCGCCGAACTTGATGACGACGACCGGTCCCGAATCCTCTTCCATTTAGCTTAGCCTAACCTTAATTGGCTCGGTGTTGGTCAAGAAGAGGCCCGCCGGCGGAGGAAGCTCCCCTCCGCCGGCGGGCGGCCCCCGCGCGTGGTCAGCCGATCTCGATGAGGAGGTCGCCCGCCTCCACCTGCTGGACCCTGCCGATGGCGAGGCGGCGCACCACACCGGCGGACTGGGCGGTGATCGACGCCTCCATCTTCATCGCCTCGATCGTGGCGACCGTCTGCCCGGCCGACACCGACGCGCCCTCCTCCACCTGGAGCGTCACCACCCCGGCGAACGGCGCCGCGACATGCCCCGCGTCGGTCCGGTCCGCCTTCTCCGCCGCCTTCACCTCGGTCGCCACGGACCTGTCTCGCACCGAGACCGGCCGCAACTGCCCGTTGAGCGTGGCCAGTACGCTGCGGAAGCCGCGTTCGTCCGCCTCCGAGATGGCCTCCAGCTCGAACAGCAGGGTGACCCCGGGCTCCAGCTCGACCGGGTGCTCCGCCTCCGGCTCCAGCCCGTACAGGAAGTCCGGCGTCGGCAGCACCGAGGTGTCGCCGTACGCCTCCCGGTGCGCGGTGAACTCCTTCGTCGGGCCGGGGAACAGCAGCCGGTTCAGCGTCGCGCGCGGCGACTCGCGCAGCGCCTCGCGGTCCTCGTCCGACAGGTGCGGCGCCTTCGCCTTGTCCGGGCGGCCCTTCAGCGCCCGGGTGCGGAACGGCTCGGGCCAGCCACCGGGCGGGTCGCCCAGCTCACCGCGCAGGAACCCGATCACCGAGTCCGGCACGTCGAACTTGCCTGGGTCCGACTCGAAGTCCGCGGCACTCACACCCGCGCCCACCAGGTGCAGCGCCAGGTCACCGACCACCTTCGAGGACGGCGTCACCTTCACCAGCCGGCCCAGCATCCGGTCGGCCGCCGCATAGCAGTCCTCGATCAGCTCGAACCGGTCGCCGAGGCCCAGCGCGATGGCCTGCTGCCGCAGGTTGGACAGCTGACCGCCCGGGATCTCGTGGTGGTAGATCCGGCCCGTCGGTGAGGCGAGCCCCGACTCGAACGGGGCGTACACCTTGCGGGTCGCCTCCCAGTACGGTTCCAGATCGCCGACCGCCTGGAGGGAGAGGCCCGTCGCGCGCTCGGTGTGGTCCGTGGCCGCCACCAGCGCGGACAACGGCGGCTGGCTGGTCGTCCCGGCCATCGAGGCGACGGCCGCGTCCACCGCGTCCACCCCCGCGTCGATCGCGGCGATCAGCGTGCCCAGCTGGCCGCCCGCCGTGTCATGGGTGTGCAGGTGCACCGGCAGGTCGAACCGCTCGCGCAACGCCGTGACCAGGGTGCGCGCGGCCGGCGGACGCAGCAGCCCGGCCATGTCCTTGATGGCGAGCACATGGGCGCCCGCCTCCACGATCTGCTCGGCCAGCCGCAGGTAGTAGTCCAGCGTGTACAGCGTCTCGCCCGGGTCCGACAGGTCGGCGGTGTAGCACAGCGCCACCTCCGCCAGTGAGGTCCCCGTGGCGCGTACCGCGTCGATCGCCGGACGCATCTGCGACACGTCGTTGAGGGCGTCGAAGATCCGGAAGATGTCCATCCCGGCCGAGGCCGCCTCCGAGACGAACGCCTCGGTGACCTCCGTCGGATACGGCGTGTAACCCACTGTGTTGCGGCCGCGCAGCAGCATCTGCGTACAGATGTTGGGCACCGCCTCACGCAGCTTGACCAGCCGCTCCCACGGGTCCTCCGCCAGGAACCGCAGCGCCACGTCGTACGTGGCACCGCCCCAGCACTCCAGGCTCAGCAACTGCGGGACGGTGTGCGCCACCTGCGGTGCGACCGCCAGCAGGTCCCGGGTGCGCACCCGGGTGGCGAGCAGCGACTGATGGGCGTCGCGGAACGTGGTGTCCGTGACCGCGACCGCCGGCTGCGCCCGCAGCTCGGCGGCGAACCGCTCCGGACCCAGCTCCGCCAGGCGCTGCCGCGAACCGGGCGGCGGCGTGCCCGGAGGCAGCGCGGGCAGCTTGTCAGCCGGGTCGATCACCGAAGGGCGGGGCCCGTAAGGCCGGTTGACCGTGGTCTCCGCCAGATAGCTGAGCATCCGGCTGCCCCGGTCGGCCGAGGGACGGGCCCGGATCAGCTCCGGGTGCTCCTCGATGAACGAGGTCGTGATGTGCCCCGCCCGGAACTCCGGGTGGTCGAGGACCGCGCCCAGGAACGGCAGGTTCGTCGCCACCCCGCGGATGCGGAACTCGGCGATCGCCCGGCGTGCGCGGCGGGCCGCGTTGGCGAAGTCGTGGCCGTGACACGTGAGTTTGACGAGCATCGAGTCGAAGTGCGCCGACACCTCCGCACCCGTGTGCACGGTCCCGCCGTCCAGCCGCACACCCGGACCGCCGGGGGAGCGGTACGCGGAGATGGTGCCGGTGTCCGGACGGAAGCCGTTGACCGGGTCCTCCGTCGTGATCCGGCACTGCATCGCGGTGCCGTTGAGGGAGATGGAGTCCTGCGACAGACGCAGCTCGGGCAGCGTGCCGCCCGCCGCGATGCGCAGCTGCGCGATCACCAGGTCGCGGCCGGTGACCTGCTCCGTCACCGTGTGCTCGACCTGGATGCGCGGGTTCATCTCGATGAAGACGTGGTTGCCGCGCTCGTCCACCAGGAATTCGACGGTGCCCGCGTTCACGTACCCGATGTGCCGGGCGAAGGAGACCGCGTCGGCGCAGATCCGCGCCCGCAGCTCCGGGTCCAGATTCGGGGCCGGCGCGATCTCGACCACCTTCTGGTGGCGGCGCTGGAGCGAGCAGTCCCGCTCGTAGAGGTGCACCACATTGCCCTCGGCGTCGGCCAGGATCTGCACCTCGATATGGCGGGGGTTGATCACCGCCTGCTCCAGGAACACCGTCGCGTCGCCGAACGCGGACCGCGCCTCGCGCATCGCCGCGTCGATCGACTCCCGCAGTTCCCCGGCCTCGGCCACCCGCCGCATGCCGCGCCCGCCGCCCCCGGCGACCGCCTTCACGAACACCGGGAAGCCGATCTCCTCCGAGGCCGCGACCAGGGCGTCCACGTCCTCGGACGGCTCCGACGACTTCAGCACCGGCACACCGGCCTCCCGGGCCGCCGCCACCGCACGCGATTTGTTGCCCGTCAGGTTCAGCACCGACGCCGGGGGCCCGACGAAGGTGATGCCGGCCGCCGCGCACGCCGCCGCCAGGTCCGGGTTCTCCGACAGGAAGCCGTAACCGGGGTAGATCGCGTCCGCCCCCGCCTTGCGGGCCGCCTTCACCACCTCGTCCACCGACAGATACGCCCGCACCGGATGCCCCGCCTCACCGATCCGGTACGCCTCGTCCGCCTTGGCCCGGTGCAGCGAGTTGCGGTCCTCGTGCGGATACACGGCCACCGTGGAGATGCCCAGTTCGAAGGCCGCGCGGAACGCGCGGATCGCGATCTCCCCGCGGTTGGCGACCAATACCTTGTCGAACATCAAACTCCCCAGTCGTGTCGCGGCTGTGTGGCGTCGAGGACGGGCGGTACGGCACGGACACGCTGCTCCGCGTCGGGGACCGTACGGCGGTGGCGAGGTGCTCCGTGACCTGCCGGGTACGGAGCGTTCGACACCGTACCGGAGACTTCCCCCGAGATCGCGAGCGCAAAAGATGGCTTGCGTCACGCCCCAAAACGTCCCCCGGACGCACTCCCGCCACCGCGATGTTTTGCCGGTTCTTGGCAGCGGGGCCATGCTGGTGGGCATGGCCGACCACGCCGGCCCCGAACCCGTCGCCACCGTCCGGCGCGCCCTCCGCCTGCTGGAGGCCGCGGGCGCCCACGGGGGCGAGGCCACCGCGCAGCAGCTGGCCCGGGAGGCGGGGCTTCCCCCGGCCACCGTGCGCGAGCTGCTGCCCATGCTCATCGGCGACGGCTACCTCAGGGAGCTGGAGGACCACACCTACGTCCTCGCCGACGACGCCCCGGGCGGCGGCCCCGGCGCGCAGCCGGTGCCCGCCCGGGTACGGCCCGCCCTCGCCGCTCTGCGCAACGACCTGGGAGCCGCCGCCTATCTGACGCTCTACGTGGACGGCGAGGTCCGGGTCATGGAGATCGTGGACAGCGCCCGCACCCCGCGCGTGGACCTGTGGGTGGGACTGGACGAGGCCGGGCACGCCACGGCGCTCGGCAAGAGCGTGCTGCGGGAGCTCGACGACGAGGCGCGGGACGACTACTTCTCCCGGCACGATCTGACCGGGCTCACCCCCCGGACCATCACGCACCGCGACGAGCTGGTCCAGCAGCTCGACGGCTCGCCCGCGCCGGTGGTCATGGACCGCGAGGAGTACGTACGCGGCACGACCTGCGTCGCGGTCCCGGTCTACAGCGGCGAGCAGGTCGGCTCCCTCGGCATCTCCTTCCGGTCCGACCGGATGTACCGCACCTCCCGGGTCCGCGCGGAGCTGCTCTCGGCCGCCGTCAGTGTGTCCCGCAGGCTCACGCTGCCCGGCTGAGGGGCCGCGCGCGTTCAGTCCAGCCGGGTCAGGTCCGGCCGCAGCCGCTGCCACACCGGATGCCGCAGCCGCCCCGCCGCCGTCCACTGCGAGGCACTGACCTCCGCCACGAGCCGCGGCTCCACCCAGTGCGCCCCGGCCACGTCGACCGGCCCGGTGAACGGGGACTCCGGCCGCGCGATCACCCTCAGGTAATCCCGCAGCTCTCCCAGCTCCCGGTCCGACATCCCCGACCCCACGGACCCCGCGTACCGCAGCCCCGACGCGTCGTCCCGCCCCACCAGCACCGCGCCGGGGACACCCGCGGGCGCGCCCTTGCGCTGGGTCCAGCCGCCGATGACCACGTCCAGCGTCTCGACCCGCTTGGTCTTGCGCCAGTCGGGTGAACGGAGACCCGGTGTGTACGGAGAGGAGAGCCGCTTGGCGACCACGCCCTCCAGGCCCCCGCGCACGACGGTCTCCCACGCCTTCGGGCCCTGGCCGCGCACATAGGACGGCACCGACCAGTGCGGCCCCGCGGACAGCAGACCGGCAAGGACCGCGCGCCGCTCCTCGTAACCCAGCGCCGACAGCGTCCGGCCGTCCAGGTACAGCACGTCGAAGACCACCAGGTGCGCGGGGACGTCCAGCGCCAGGCGGGCGGCGCGGCGCGCGTTCAGGATGCCCATCCGGCACTGGAGCAGCCCGAAGTCGGACCGCCCCGACGCGTCCAGGGCCACGATCTCGCCGTCCAGGACCACGCGGCGGCCGCGCAGCACATCACCGAGCGCGTGCAGCTCCGGATAGGTCGGGGTCACGTCGTTACGGGCCCGCGAGGTCAGCCGCAGGGTGCTGTCGCCCGGCGTCGCGACGACACACCGGGCACCGTCCCACTTGGCCTCGAAGGCCCACTCCGTGTCCGGTACGGGGAGCGGGCCGGGCACGGCCAGCATCGGCGCGATCCACGGGGGTGCCCCGGAGGCGTCGGCGGGGAGGGGGGCCATAGCCTCCATGATCGAACGGCCGGCGGCTCCCCGCAGTGCGAGGACGGGCCCTACGCCGCCCAGGCGGACACCGTCAGTGTGGAGGCGAGGAGCTGCCACAGCGCCCAGGCGCCCGCCCTGCTCGCCGCGCCGCACAGCACCTGCCTGGTGCAGTCCGTCTCCCGGTCCTGCCACGCGGCGACGTCCAGGTAGTGGAAGCCGAGGGAGCGGGTGAACGTGAACCGGATGTGCAGGCCGTCGCCCAGGTCGTGGCCGGGAAGCGTGGCGATCTGGAGGTGCTCCCCGGCGGCGGACTCCACGCGCACCGGATTGCCGCCCAGCAGATCGCACGTGTCGCCCGTACGCACACGGCCCGGGCAGCTCCCGCTCACCGGGAACAGCCGGAAGTTGTCGGTGAGCTGCCGGCGTACGGCCTCCGGCGTCGCGAACGGGTGTACGCCGAGCCCGTAGCCGTACCAGTACAGCAGGCGTCTGCCGTCGAGGCAGCGCTCGCGGTCCTGGTCGCACGCGGCCGCGCCCCCGGCCCCTGCGTCCGCGCGAGCCGCCGGGGCGGCGAGCACCAGGGCGAGGCACGGGGCCACCGCGAGCGCCAGGACGCGCCGGGCGGCCCGGCGCTCACGGGGCACGGCTCAGCCCGGTGACTCGTCCGGCACCGGATGCTCCGGGTGCACTCCGGCGTTACGGGCGGAACCGCGTCCCGACCCGGACTCGTCGGGGTCGGGCAGGTTCTCGTCCTCCCGGCCGTCGTCCCCGGTCTGCCCGGCGCGCGGCGGGCCCGGCACGTCCATCGGGTCCTCGCCCTCCTGGACCTGCTGGTCGGGCATGTCCGCGGGCACCGGAGGGGGACTCGGGGACGCGCCCTCGTGGATGGGGCCCTCTGGTCTGCGGTCGGTCATGGAAGATCCTCCGTCGTGGTCCCCGCGGGCAGGCGGCGGGGCATCGGCAGCCTCGCGGTGCCGGGTACCCACGGAGGTCCGGCCAACTCATTGTGGGCCGGTGAGGACCGCACGGCATGTCCGGCCGCTCAGCGCCGCCGCGCGAGCAGGAACATCTGCGGCTCGGGCACGGCCGCCGGGACGGCGGGCACGAACATCGTGTTCTCCCGGGACAGGACGGCGAACCCGGCATCCTCCACGAGCGCCGCGAACGCGTCCTCGCCGAAGCTGGTCACCTCGACCGGCTGGCCCATGAACGTGCCGCTCACGCCCTCCACGTCGAACGGCACCGTCGCCACGGCCAGATGACCCCCCGGCCGCAGCACCCGCGCGATCAGGCGCACCACCTCGCCCTGGTCCTCCCGCCCCATCTGCAACAGCGCGAAGTACAGGCACGCCGCGTCGAAGGAGCCGTCCTCCAGCGCCAGCGTGCGGATGTCGGCGCAGCGGAACTCCGCCCCCGGCACCTGGCGCGCGGCGATGTCCACCATCACCGGCGAGACGTCGACCCCCAGCACCTCGTGCCCGGCGTCCACCAGGGTCTGGGCCGTCGGCCGGCCCGTGCCACTTCCCACGTCCAGCACCCGCGCGTGCGGCGGAAGCACCCCCAGAAGCCGCTCCAGCGAGGCACGGTGCGCGGCCGAAGCGGCGAACGCCGCCTCGTAGTCGGTGCCGAGAGCGTCGAACACGGCGGCGGCGGTGCGACCTCGTCCCGCTGACATGGCAGGCCCCTTCCTGTCGGTGCACCACCACTTCTACTGCAACAGGCGCACCCCCGCCGCGAAACCGCAGGAAGCCGGTGTGCCGCCCTAGCTGTACTGACCCGTGAGGTTAGGGACGCGGCTGGCGGGTGGTTGGCCCTTGAGCGCGGTGTGTCCGCGGTGGTGATTGTAGGTGTGGAGCCATCGCGAGTAGGCGTCACGCCGTTCGGTCTCGGTCCGATATGCCTTGGCGTAGGCCCACTCGTCCAGCAGGGTCCGGTTGAACCGCTCGACCTTCCCGTTTGTCTGGGGCCGGTAGGGGCGGGTGCGCTTGTGTGAAATGCCCTGTGAAACAAGTGAGTTGCGCCAGAGGTACGACGTGTAGCAGGAACCGTTGTCGGTCAGGACGCGCTGGACGGTGATCCCGGCGGCGGCGAAGTAGGCGTGGGCGCGCTGCCAGAATCCGACGGCGGTTTCCTTCTTCTCATCGGTGAGGATCTCGCTGTAGGCGAGACGGGAATGATCATCGACTGCGTTGTGCAGGAAACTCATGCCGGCGCCCGCCCGGTTCTTGCGGCCTGCTTGCCGGCCGAGGGCCTTGTGGCCGCCGCCGTCGGGAATGTTGCCGAGCTTTTTGATGTCGACGTGCACGAGGTCACCGGGGGCGGCATGCTCGTAGCGGCGGATCACCCGGCCGGTCGCTCGGTCCAGATGGGCCAGGCGGGCGAGTTTGTAGCGAGTCAGGACGCGGTGCACGGTCGCCGGGTTCAGCCCGAGCAGATAGGCGATGCGGGCTGGTCCCCAGCGCCGCAGGACACGGACCTTGATGATCCGCCGCTCGGTACGGGTCGGTGTCCGGCGCGGGCTGTAGTGGGGCCGGGAGGAGCGGTCGGTCATCCCGGCCTCGCCCCGCTCGCGGTAGCGCCCCGCCCACCGCTGAGCCGTGGTGGGCGAGACCTGGAAGCGCTCGGCGGCCCGGCGCAGAGGCCAGCCGTCCTCGACGACGCAGCGGGCCAGACGCAGACGCCCGGTCTCGGTCAGGGGTGCATTACGGTGGGGCATGAGGGCCTTCTGATCGTTCCGTGTAGATGTCGCAATCCACACCGAACCCGGAAGGCCCTCACTCGTTCAAGATCCCCAAGCCGTGGGATCCGTCACCAACCTCCATGGACAGAACACCTAGCGCCCGCCCGACACCCGCAGCACCGTCCCCGTCGCGTACGAGGCGTCCGGGGAAAGCAGCCAGGCGACGGCGCCCGCGATCTCCTCCGGTTCGCCGGGGCGCCCGAGCGGGGTGCCGGGGCCCAGCTTGTCGGGGCGGGCCGGGTCCGCGTGGAATTCGGTGCGGATGACTCCGGGGGCGACCGCGTTGACGCGGATGCCGGACGGGCCGACCTCCTTGGACAGGCCGACGGTCATCGTGTCGACGGCCCCCTTGGCGGCGGCGTAGTGCACGTACTCACCGGGGCTGCCCAGCGTGGCGGCGGCCGAGGACACGTTGACGATCGCCCCGCCGCCCGAGGCCGTCATGTCCCGCACCGCGCGGCGCGCGCAGAGCAGGTAGCCCAGGACGTTGACCTCCAGGGCGCGCCGCATCTCCGCCGCGTCCGCGTCGGCCAGGGGGCCGACCGGGCCGCTCATGCCCGCGTTGTTGACCAGGCCGGTGACCGGGCCCAGCTCGGCGGCGGCGGTGTCGAAGAGGCGGTCCACGTCCTTCTCGTCCGCCGTGTCCACCCGGACCGTCACACAGCGCCGGCCCGTCCCCCGTACCGCCTCGGCGACCTTCTCCGCCGCGTCGGCGTCCGAGCGGTAGGCCAGCGCGATGTCCTGGCCCTCAGCCGCCAGACGTACGCAGACCGCCGCACCGATGCCCCGGCTGCCTCCGGTGACCACGGTGACCGGTTGACCGTTCATGGCAGGCCCCACTTCCCTCGTACTCGCTTGCGGAGCCATCGTAGGCGCGGGTGATCATCCACCCCGGAGGGGGCCGGAAACGCGGCGGTGGACTGTCACCCACTCATGGAAGAGTGACAGTCCACCGGTCTGTGCGCCCTGCCTCAGACGGGCATGCCGTCCTGGCGGTCGCTCTGCTCCTGGAGCTTGCGGGCCTTCTCCTGGAGGCGGCTGCGCTGCTCGGGGTCGCTGGTGCGCTCCGCGGCCTCGGTCAGGTGCCGCGCCTTCTCGCGCATCTGCTGGGCTCGGTTCACCTCTCGTGCAACGCTCATCGTCACTCCTCGGGGACGGTAGGGGAGAGCGGGCCCCTTCAGGGAAGCAGCGCCCCGTCACCGATGCACGCCGAAGCATCACCCACCGTGAAGGCCGCAGGTGGGGGCGGGGGGCGGAACCGGTCCCGCGCGCTGGCATGATCGAGGGTATGAACGAGCGCATGATCGCCGCGTGTGACGGGGCGTCGAAGGGTAATCCGGGGCGGGCCGCCTGGGCCTATGTGGTGGCCGACGCGGAGGGCCGTCCCCAGCGGTGGGAGGCGGGGCCGCTCGGCACCGCCACCAACAACGTCGCCGAGCTCACCGCCCTCCAGGAGCTCCTGGAGTCCGTGGACCCCGCCGTGGCGCTGGAGGTCCGGATGGACTCGCAGTACGCGATGAACGCGGTCACCAAATGGCTGCCCGGCTGGAAGCGCAACGGCTGGAAGACCTCGGCCGGCAAGCCCGTCGCCAACCGCGAGCTGGTCACCCGCATCGACGAGCTCCTGACCGGGCGCGCCGTGAGCTTCGTCTACGTGCCCGCCCACCAGGTGGACGGCGACCCGCTCAACGCACTCGCCGACCAGGCCGCCAGCGAGGTCGCCGTCTCCCAGAGCGCGGCCGGCACCGCGCACGGCTCGGCCACCCCCGTACCGGCACCGTCCCGCGCCACCGAGGGCCGCGGGACCGGCGCGACGGCGAAGAAGACCGCGGCCCGGAAGGCGGGGGGCGGGGCCACCATCCGGGCCAGGTTCGCCGGCCGCTGCCACTGTGGACGGCCGTACGCGGCCAAGGACATGATCGCGAAGAACGACCACGGCTGGGGCCACCCGGAGTGCCGGGCCGTGTCCGCCTGAGGGCGGCTGTTCCCGGCCAACTGCCCCCGTAAGACCATCAGATGGGGCGTTCCGCCCGCGCGGCGGACGTCCCCGTGCCATGATGCGGCTCCGGCGGTGCGTGGGGAGCGCCGCCGGGGGAGCGGTGGCGACACCGGGACGCTGGGGGGCGCATGGAAACCACGACGACGGTGCTCGGCCGGCTGCGCGGGGCGCAGAAGACGGCCAAGGGGGTCTCGCTCTACTCGCGGTACGTGAACCGCCCGGCCGGCCGGGTCTTCGCCGCCGCCGCGTACCGGCTCGGCATGACGCCCCATCAGGTCACCCTGACCAGCGCGGCGTTCACCTTCACCGCCGTCGCCTGCGTGGCGCTGGTGCGCCCGGGGCCCTGGGCGGCCGTCCTGGTCTACCTCGGGCTCGCCGTGGGCTTCGCCCTCGACTCGGCCGACGGGCAGCTCGCCCGGCTGACCGGGCGCGGCGGGCCCGACGGCGAGTGGCTGGACCATGTGGTCGACTGCGCCAAGATGATCCTCGTCCACACCGCCGTACTGATCGCGTTCCACCGGTACTTCGCACTGCCCGGCGACGGCTGGCTGCTGCTGCCGCTCGGTTTCCTGTTCGTCGCCGTGCTGACCTTCTGCGCGGGGCTGCTGCGCGAACAGCTCGGCAGGGCGGCGGCGTACGGCGCGGCGCGCGCCCCCGGGCCCGCCGCGCCGCCGTCCCGGCTGCGGGCCGTGGCACTGCTGCCCGCCGACTACGGGGTGTTCTGCCTGGTCTTCCTGCTGCTCGGCGACGAGACCGCGTTCCGGATCGGGTACGCCGTACTCGCCGCCGTGCACACGCTGTTCCTCGTCCTGTTCCTGGGCAAGTGGTTCAGGGAGCTGAAAGCGCTCCGGGCGCACTGACGAGCGTGTCCAGCGCCCGGCGCAACTGGGTGCTGGAGGTGTGCACGGTGTACGGGAAGTACACGACCTCCACACCCACCTCGGCGAAGTCGCGTTCGAGCTTCCTGCCCTTGTCCGTGTCCCGCCAGTCGTCCCCCTTGAAGATGACGTCGAACCTGACCTGCTGCCAGGTCTCGACCTTCTCCGGCACGGTCTCCACGAAGGCGGCGTCCACATACCGCACGCTCCGCACGATCTCCAGCCGCTCCGGGAGCGGGATCACCGGCCGGTGTCCCTTGGCGAGCGTGGCCATCTCGTCGGAGACGACCCCCGCCACCAGGTAGTCGCACTGGCTGCGCGCATGACGAAGGATATTGAGGTGTCCCACATGGAACAGGTCGTAAACCCCCGGCGCGTAACCGACCCTGTGCACCATCCGTTCTCTCCCCCCACGGTGAACGCGATGTCCGCGATAGTCCAACGACCTTACTGTGAAGACCACTTGCTCATCTCATGAACGGATAAGCTCGCTTTTGGGGCTGTTCCTCGGTGGAACGCAGCCGGCTCCGGGGGGAAGGCGATCGTCCGATGGCAGACGAAGAGCACCGCAGACCGTTCGAGCAGCGCCGCCTGCTGGTGGTCTCCACGAACTACGCGCCGGAGCTGACCGGTATCGGTCCGTACGCCGCCCAGCTCGCCGAACACTGGGCCGCGTCCGGCGCCGACACCCACGTGCTCGCCGGCATGCCGCACTACCCGGCCTGGCGGACCGACCCGGCCTACCGGGGGGTCTGGCGCACCGAGGAGCGGCGCGCGGGTGTCACCGTGCACCGCAGGCGCCACTACGTGCCGGCCCGCCAGAGCGCCTTGCGCAGAGCCGCCTTCGAGGGCACCGTCCTGGCGCACGGCCTCCTCGCACCTCCCGGCGTCCGCCCCGACGCGGTGGTCTCCCAGATGCCCAGCCTCGCCGGCGGGGTCATCGGCGCCCGCCTCGCCCGCCGCCACCGGGTGCCGTACATCCCCGTCGTCCAGGACCTGATGGGCGCCGCCGCGGCCCAGAGCGGCATCCGGGGCGGGGACGGGGCGGCGGCCCTCGCGTCGAAGGCCGAGCGGTTCGCATTGCGCGCCGCGACGCTCGTCGGCGTCATCCACGAGACCTTCGTGCCCCGGGTCACCGCCTACGGGGTGGACCCGGACCGCATCCGCGTCGTGCCCAACTGGAGCCACGTACACGCCCCTTCGGCCGACCGCGCCGCGACCCGGGCCCGGCTCGGCTGGCGCGAGGACACCCCGGTCGTCCTGCACTCCGGCAACATGGGACTCAAACAGGGCCTGGAGGTCCTGGTCGACGCGGCCCGGCTCGCCCCAGAGGTCCGGATCGTCCTGATGGGCGACGGCAACCAGCGCGAGACCCTGCGCGCCCGCGCCGCCGGGCTGCCCAACCTCGAATTCCTGCCCCCGGCCGGCGCGGAGGAGTTCACCGACATCCTGGCCGCCGCCGATGTCCTCGCCGTCACCCAGCGCGCCTCGGTGCTCGACATGAGCGTGCCGTCGAAGCTCACCTCGTACTTCGTGTCGGGGCGCCCCGTCGTCGCCTCCGTGGCCGAGGAGGGCGGCACCGCCGAGGAGGTGCGGCGCTCCGGGGCCGGACTCCTCGTCGCGCCCGAGGACCCGGCCGCCGTGCTCGGCGCCGTCCGCAAACTGGTCGAGTCACCCGCCGAGGCCGAAGCGCTCGGCGGCAACGGGCCGCGCTACGTGGCCGGCCATCTGGGCCGGGAAGCGGCGCTGGCCCGCTTCGACGCCCTGCTCACCGAGGCCCTGCGGGACGGCCGGGGAGGCCCACGCCGATGACCGAACCGATCCGCGCCCTGGACGAGCAGGACGAACCCGCCCTGCTACGGGACCAGTTCCGCCAGCTCCTGCGCTACCGGACCCTCCTCGTGACCGGTGTGCTCCTCGGTCTCCTCGGCAGCGGCTGGCTCGCCCTCAGCGGCGAGGACACCTACGCGGCCACCGGTGAGGTGTCCGTGCGGTCCGCCGCCTCCGACCCCTTCGCCGCCGGGGCCTCCGCCGACAAGGGCATCAACATCGGCTCCGAACGCCAGACCGCCGTCAGCGACGCCGTGGGCACCATCGCGGCCGGCACCCTCGCCAAGCAGGGCGACGAGGTCGAGGTCGGCGCACTGCTCTCCGGGCTCCAGGTCACCAACCCGCCCAACACCCTCGTCCTCAAGTTCGCCTACACCGGCCGCACCCCCGAGCAGGCCAGGGCCCGGGCAGAAGCCCTCGCCGAGGCATACCTGGAGATACGCCGGGAGCGCACCGAGGACAGCATCGACAACATGGTCGACGGCTACCGCGCCCAGGTCAAACCCCTCACCGAACAGCGCGACCGGCTCGCCGAGCAGGAGACCGGTCCCGGCGGCGACGACGTCACCAGCGCACGCGCCAACCTCATCGTCGCCATCTCCGCGCTCAACCAGAAGATCTCCGAGCTCCGTGCCCTGGACACCACACCCGGCTACCTCAACAAGAAGCCCGTCGCCCCGCGGCAGCCCACCGGGGCGGGCCTGCCGCTCCTCCTCGGACTCGGCGGTGTCGTCGGGCTCGCCCTCGGGCTGCTGCTGTCCTGGGTGCGCCTCGTCTTCGACCCGGCCGTCCGCTCCACCAGGGAGCTCGTCCGCTCCCTGGGCGCCCCGCTGCTCGGCACCCTGCCCAGGGAGCGCGCGGCCGCCGGCACCCTGCTCGCGATCGGCCGCCCCGGCAGCAGGCTCGCCGAGGAGTACCGCGCGGTCGCCTTCCGGCTCGCCTACGACCCGTCCTTCGCCGAACGCCGCCGCCTCCTGGTCACCGCGCCCCGGGGCGACAACGACATGGCACGGGCCGCCGCCGCCAACCTGGCCGCCGCCTTCGCCGAGATGGGCCGCGACGTCCTGCTGGTCGAGGCCGACCTGCGGACCCCGTCCCTGGCCGGCGACCTGGGCGCCGCCCACCCGGGCCGCAGCCCCCGCTGGGCGACGGGCGGCCAGGACCGCGGCTGGCCGTCCGACAGCCGGGCCAACGTCGACGTGCCGGGGTCGGGCGCCTTCACCCTGGTCGCGGGCCGCCGCACCGACAACGTGCCGCGTGCCCTGACCTCCGCCCCCGTCAGCCGCATCATCGCCGAGGGCGGCAGGCCCGGCGCGGTCGTCATCGTGCTCGCCCCGCCCGTCCTGTCGTACGCGGACGCCGTCGCCCTCGTGGACCGCGTCGAGGACGTCGTCATCGTCTGCCGACCCCGCGAGGTGCACCGCAGCGACCTCGAACGCATCCGCGAGGTCATCGGCGCGGCGGGCGGCTCGCTCCTCGGCACCCTGCTCCACCCCGGCTACGGGCGGCTGGACCGGCGGGCCCTCAGGAAGTCGGGCGACAGCCCGGCGCCGGGGCACCGGCCCGCCGCCCCGGGCGGCAGATACGGCGACCCCGATATGACGGGCCGCACCGGCGACCCCGCGGAGACGATGGGCCTGCGCACCGTGGACGGCGGTCAGGGACGCGACGGCCGCAACAGCGCCGCCGGACACCGATGAGAGCCCGCACCGCGATCGTCTGCTCGATCGCGGACCAGGGGGTGGCCGCCCTCACCAACATCCTGGTGCTGGTGGCCGCCGCCCGGCTCTCCACCGTGTCCGGATTCGCCCGCTTCTCCGCCGTCTACCTCGTCTTCACCGTCCTGCTCGGCGTCTCCGGCGCCTATACGGGGCAGCCCTTGGTGCTGCGCCGGGGCGGCGGCGAGGACACCCGGGGCGCCTGCCGGTCCGCCGTCTGCTTCACGCTGCTCGCCGCCACCGCCCTCGGCGGCCTGCTCGCCGCCGTCTGCGTCCTGCTGCCCGGCTCCACGGCAGGGGCCCTGCTGACGCTGGGCCTGGTGCTGCCGGTGGTGCTGGGGCAGGACATCGCCCGTTACGCCTTCGCCACGCTGCACGCCCAGCATCTGGCCCTGACCGCCGACACCCTCCGGCTGGTCTGCGTCATCGGCGCCCTGGCCGTACAGCCGCACGGGGCGCCGGCCGCCCGGCTGGTCGCCGTCTGGGGCCTCTCGGCGCTTCCCGCGCTGCTGTTCTCGGCGGTCGCCCTGCACCGCAGGACCACGGGGGCGCCGGTGGCGTTGCGGCCGATGCTCGCGAAGGGGCACCTCGGCCGGAGGTTCGTGGTCGAGTTCGGCGTGGGCAACGCCACCTCCCAGCTCTCCGTGCTCGGCCTCGGTGCCGTCGGCAACCCCCTCGTCGTGGGCGCCCTGCGCGGCGCCACCACGCTCTTCGGCCCGCTCAACGTGCTGTTCACCTCCGCCACCGGCTTCGGCCCCCCGCTCCTCGGGCGGCTCGCGACCGACCGGCTCCGGGTGCGCGCGACCGCCGCGCTGGCCGCCGTCCTGGCCCTGACCGCCGCTGCCTGGGCCACCGTCCTGGCCCTGCTGCCCGGCTCGGCCGGCCGCCACCTGCTCGGCGCGACCTGGCCCACGGCGGCGGCGCTCCTCCCGGCCACCGGCAGCCAGTACGCGGCGATGGCCGTCGGCACCTGCGGACTGCTGGCCCTCCGGCTCCTCGACCCGCGCACCACGCTCTCGATCCAGGTGGTGTTCTCGCTCGCCGCGGTCGCCTTCCTCGCCACGGGATACGCGATCGGCGGGGTGACCGGGGCCGCCTGGGGCCTGTGCCTGGGCTCCGTCTGCAAGGCCGTCGCGACCTGGACCCGGGTGGCCCGGCTGACCCGGGCGGGCGCGCGGGCCCCGGCGTCGGTCAGCGCGGACGCCGCCCGGACCGGAAACTCGTCACCAGTGCCAGGCACAGGACCGCGATCGCCAGTTTCCCCGCCGCCTGCAACAACGGACCGCGCAGCAGGATGAAGGTGTACCCGGCGATCAACGGCGCCGCGATGGCCGGCACACTGCCCGGCCCCGGCCCGTCCCGCGAGACCGCCCGCGCGTAACGCCGGTCGGTGCGCGCGGCCCCGTACCCCGTCAGCGCCAGCCCGCCGACCAGGCCCACCACCCCGAAGTCGACCCACAGCTCCGTCCACAGCGGCGCGGAGAGGTTGGTCATGTTCATCCCCATCCACTGCCCGACGCGCACCCCGGTGTCCTCCGGCTTCCCGCTCCACGCCGCCCTCGGCACGAAGAAGAACGCGGACCCCGCCAGCTGCCGCCCGTAGGTGTGCCCCCGGGTCCCGACCCAGGTGACGGTGTTGGCGAACATCACCGTCTGGTCGTAGTCCTTGGTGGCCAGCGGCTCGAACACCGACGACGACTGGACCGGCCGGTACCCCTCGTCGTCGTACCGGAACCG
Source organism: Streptomyces sp. NBC_00209 (assembly GCF_045206345.1). Classification (NCBI taxonomy): domain Bacteria; kingdom Bacillati; phylum Actinomycetota; class Actinomycetes; order Kitasatosporales; family Streptomycetaceae; genus Streptomyces; species Streptomyces sp. NBC_00209. The sequence continues at coordinate 6,573,862 of NZ_CP108121.1, forward strand.
GTCCGCGTACGGGAACAGCACCAGCGCCCCGATCACCCCGAGCGCCAGCACCGACCGGTACATCGCCGCGCTGCGCGGGAACGCCGTGAACAGCACCGAGACCAGTACCGTCAGGAACCAGTAACGGGCGTTGGAAACAGGGTTGTTCACGACCAGGTTGACGGCCGCGAGACCGCACCAGACCAGGACGGTCGACGGCGCGCGCCTGGCCCGGCGCGAGGTCACCAGCCTGCGCGTGTAGAACAGCAGCGCCAGCAGCGCCGGAACCGTGCCGAAGCCCTTCAGGAAGGCCGAGCCCACATGGGACTCGCCCGAGGCCACCCCGCTCTCGGCGACCGAGGCGCTGATCTCCTGCCTGCTGGAGAAGAAGACCGCGGGCCCGCCCACCTTCAGCACGTAGTACCCGCTCGCCGCGAACGCCACCAGCACCAGCAGCCGCAGCCGCGCCGGGTGCGCCGTGGCACCGTGCCCGTCCCCGCGCGCCGTGCGGCGGCGGCGCAGCGGGCGCCGCGACGCCAGCAGCGCCCCCAGATCGAAGGCCGCGCACCCCACCAGGACCAGCGCGACGGCGGTCACCAGGTCGGCGCGCGGCCCGACCGCGGGCGTCGGCGACTGGCCGATGACCACCTGCGCGAACGGTGCCACCCCCATCGCGATGTACACGAACATCCAGAAGACGCCCTGGAGGAGCCGCCGCCGCGTGGACAGGATCATCGTCGCGAGCCGCGCCCCCGAGTAACAGGTCAGGACGAGCTGCAACCAGTACGCGGTGTCCCGCACCCCGGTCCCGGGCTGGGCGGCGATCAGCGCGGGCAGAAAGCACACCAGGCCGAGGACGATCGGCACCGCCAGCGCCCGCGACAGCATCGCCCAGGACAAGGGGCGGGCGGGCGCGGAGGCCACACCCTCATGCACGGATGTCATCAACTCCCCGTTCCTGAAGCGCGGTTGTGTGACTACACATTAACGAATCACCACACGTGAGGAGATGTGACGACTAGTCTGGGCAGAGCCGGACGAGGGCGAGGGGGACCCTGGTGAAGATCCTGCACATCGTCACGCTGCACACCCCGGACCACGCCTTCGGCGGTCCGACCCGAGTCGCCCTGAACCTCTCCAAGGTCCAGCGCGCCGGGGGCGACGACGCGAGGATCATGGCGCTCGGCGACGGCTTCGACGGGCCCCTGCCACGCGAGGTGGAGGGCGTCCCCGTCCACCTCTTCCAGGCCCGCCACCTGCTGCCGGCGTTCGAGGTCAGCGGGATCACCTCCGCAGCCCTGCTGCGGACCGCCCACCGCATGATGCGCGGCGCCGACCTCGTCCACGTCCACCTGATGCGCGACCTGGTCACCCTGCCCGCCGCCCTCCTCGCCCTGGCCTCCGGCACCCCCCTGGTCGTCCAGACCCACGGCATGGTCGACCCCACCGAGAAGCGCGTCGCACAGCTCACCGACCTCCTCGGCGTCCGCAGGGTGCTGCGCCGCGCCGACGCGGTGCTCCACCTCACCGAGGCCGAGCGCGTCGACGTCAACGCCGTCGCCGCCCCCGTGCCGCTCACCCGGACCGTCCGCCTGGTCAACGGGGTGCGCCCGCAGCCGTTCAAACCGGCCCGCGAGCCCGGCCGCCCGCCCACCGTGCTGTTCCTCGCCCGCGTCCAGGAGCGCAAGCGCCCCGAGGACTTCGTCGCCGCGATGCCCGCCGTCCTGGCCGAGCACCCCGACGCCCGCTTCGTCCTCGCAGGCCCGGACACCGGCGCGCTGCCCGGCACCCTCGCACTGGCCCGCCGGCTCGGTGTGATGGACTCGCTGGACCAGGTGGGACCGCTCGGCCACGAGGAGGTGCTGGCGGCCGGCCGCGAGGCCGATGTGTATGTCCTGCCGTCCATCGAGGAGCCCCTGGGTGTCTCGGTCCTGGAAGCGATGTCCGTCGGCACCCCGGCCGTCATCACCCGCACCTGCGGACTCGGGCCCGATGTGGCGCGGGCCGGAGCGGGCCGGGTCATCGACAGCCGCGTCGGGGAGGACGCCGCCAACGCGGACAAGGTCGCGCGGGCGGTGCTGGAACTGCTTGAGCCGGACGCCAACGCCCGGGCGGGCAGAGCCGCCTGGGAGCTGGTCAACGAGCACTTCACCATCGAGGTCGTCACCCGTACCCTCCGGCGGACCTACGAGGACGTGGTCCGCCGGAGGAGCGAAGGCGTCAAGAAGCAGGCTTCTCACGCGACTTGAGGGCGATCTGCCAGCGGTAGAAGCTCATCGCCAGGGCGAAGTCGAACCCGGCGCGCCCGTCGAGGAACCCCCGCCGGTAGACGTACATGTAGGCGAAGGACATCAGCGGCTTGAACGGCGCCTTGTGGAACAGCTGCCCCTGCCGCGACTTGGCCCGGCGCACCTGCTCCTTCACCTCCGGATGGTGGTTGAGCCACGCCTCCCAGTCCGAGTAGCGGTTGTGCCGCTCGAACCAGGCGGTCACCGGGTCCAGATCCTGGTGTTCGATCGGATGGCGCAGCGCCGCCGTGCTCTGCGCGACCGGCTGGTAGTGCCCCTCCACCTCCCCGATGCCGGGCGCGTCCAGATCGCCGACCTCCGGGTAGTGGCAGCGGGTCCGGTCGGTCAGCGAACGTTTGCGGATGGTGTAACCGTGCCGCAGCCGCTTCCCGGAGAACCAGTAGCCGAGCGGAATGTCGTACGCGGCGGGCTTCGGCGTGTCCGGAGCGGCGAAGATCCCCCGCAGCTCGGCCAGCAGGGCGGGGCTCAGCCGCTCGTCCCCGTCGAGCAGCAGGATCCAGTCCAGGTCCGTGCGCACCTGGTCCAGGCACCACTGCTTCTTCCGCGGATGCCCTCCGTCCCAGGTGTACAGGACGACCTCGGCTCCGCACTCGGCGGCGATCTTCGCCGTGTCGTCGGAGCTGTGCGAGTCCACGACGACCACCGCCTCGAAGTGGTCGATGACCGACCGCACGGCCTCCGCGATGTTCAGCCCCTCGTTCTTGGTGGGGATCGCCACGGCTATCGGCAGCTTCCTCATCCGTTGTCCCCTTCGGGCAGCCAGGCCCAGCAGCCTGTGGAGGTGAGGGCGAGCGCCGCCTCCGGAATCGTGATCGTGGTCCGCTTCCCGCCGTGCGAGGAGCCGGAGGCCAGCACCTTCCCGCCCGGGCCGGTGACCTCCCAGGTGCAGTCCGGGGTGGGGGAGACGTCCCGGTAGCGGCCGGGCCGCAGCCCCTTGCCCCGGTGCACACCGTCGGCGTACCCGTGCGACGCCCGTTCCACCAGGGCCTCGTGCCCGGGGCACAGATGGGCGACGGCGGGCTCCGCGCCGGTGATCTCGCCCGTCACGATGGCACCCACCGCGGTGTCCCGGTCCACCTTGACCAGGTAGTCGAGCCGGTCGCAGGTCTCCTGCCCGGTCTGGAGCACCGCGGCCGGGTCCATGCCCACGGGCACCCGGTCGGTCAGGTACTCCTTCTGCTTCTTGGTGAACGTGCCGGTGGCGGGCGTCAGCCGATCGGCGGGGATCTTGGGCGGCTCGCCGCTACGGGAAGGCCGGGGCCCGGCGGACGCGGCCCCGGAGGGCTCCGCGTCCGTCCCGGCCACGGGCCCGGAGGAGACGGCGGAGGGCGCGCCCGCCGCCCTGCCGCCGCCGTCCCCGCTCCCGCCCCGGTCACCGGAGGACGAGCCGCAGGCGGCCAGCGCCGCCGTCGCGAACACGACGGCGGCACCGGCCAGGAGGGTGTTCCTCATCCGCTGTTCCTCAGCGCGTAGTGGGCACTGACCTGGGCAGCGGTCAGCGCGGCCGGGTACACGGCGGTCTCGTCGATCTGACCGGCGAAGAAGTTGCTCGTCGGCCGGTTCGGCCAGGTCGCGAGGTTGTCCCCGCCCACCCGCCAGTACCCGGTGTAGCTCTGGTTCCTGGTGTACCGCGCGTCCGAGGCACGCCGCTGCCCGTCCACGTACAGGGCCATGCCGCCGGAGCCCTGGGTGGCGACGACATGGTGCCAGGCACCGTCGTTGTACGCCCCGGTGGTGCTGACGGTCTGGCCACCGCCGTTGGAGGTGCCGAACGTGAGCCGCCCGTTGTTGAGCATGTACACGTGCTTGTCGTACTTGCCGCTCAGCTCCATGGTGTTGCTGCCGAAGCCGATGATCTTCCCTCCCCGGGTCGTCGTGGTCTTGATCCAGGTCTCCACGGAGAACGCCGTGGGCTGGGACCGGCTGCGGTTGCTGTACGCGTACTGGGTGGACCCGTTGAACCCGATGGCGGTCGAGGGCCCGGCCACGGCCGCCGGGACCTGCCGGTACGAGGGCGAGTTGCGCAGGAAGCCGTTGTCCAGGCCCGACCCGGTGTCGGCGGCGAACGTCGACGTGCCCTCGTCGTAGCGCCAGTACAGGGTCGCCCCGTCGGAGAGCACCTTCGCCGGATAGCTCTCCGCCTTGGCCGCCACGGTCGCGCTCACCGCGGGCGACTTCGCGCTGGTGCTGGTGCCGTCGCTCGCGGTGATCCGGTACGTGTGGGTCTCACCGGGCGCCACGTCGGTGTCCGTCCACCGCAGCTGCGGACGGTCCCAGAACACGGAGTACCCCGTCGTCGTGTGGACCGGGGCGGTCGCCCCGTCCTTGTAGATCCGGTACGTGAGCACCCCGTCGTCGGTGTCGAAACTGGTCTGCCAGTTCACGTCCACCTTGTCCGGGGCGACCGTGGAGACGCTGACGTTCGGCACCCAGGGCGCCCCCGTGTCCGGGCCGTCGGCGAACCGGGTGAGCCCCTGCTGCGCCTTGCTGTTGACCGTGGTGAACTCGCCGCCCACCCACAGGTAGTGGTGGCCGCCCTTGTCGGTCTGCGCCATCACCCGCGGGCCGACCGGCTCACCGATCCCGTCGTTGGTGTCCGGGAACCACGGCAGCAGCTTCGGGTCGTCCACCGACTGGGCCAGCAGGTGCTTGCGCGGCTGGTCGGGGAACTCGCCCATGGACGCGCAGTCGTGCGCGTGACTGCCGCTGTAGAGCACCCCGTTGTGCACCAGCAGTGCCTGCGTGGCACCCAGGCAGGTATCGCGCCACACCTGGTTGAACGTGGTGAGGTCAAGGGCGATCCGCCCGTCGAACACCCCACCGCCGGTGCCTTCGTTGGCGGTGTAGAACTGCTTGGCGTCGCTGGTGAGGTCCTGCACCGTGGAGGTGTTCGGGATGAAGCCCGGATAGCTCTTGGACAGCGCCCCGGTGGTGGCGTTCACCACCGCCAGCGCGTGCGAGCCGGTGCCGTTCATCGTGAAGAAGTCCCCGCCGAGCACCACGTGCTGCCCGTCCGGTGTGACCTCCACCGCCCGGCCCACCTCGTCCGCGTTCGCCGTCCACGGCTTCAGCGCCGCACCGGTGGTGACGGCCGCGAAGAAGGTGCGGGACTGCCCCGCCACGCTCTTGAAGTCGCCCCCGAGGTAGACCGTGTCGTCGGTGACCGCGAGCGCCCGCACGGTGGCGGACACGGCGACCTTGAAGTTCTGGCGCGGGGTGCAGGTGGCGGTGTCGATGGCCGCGATGTTGCTGACCCCCACCCCGTTCACCGCACCGAACTGCCCGCCCGCGTACAGGGTTTCACCGTCCGGGGACAGGGCCAGCGCGCGCACCGTCGCGGTCCCCGAGGAGAGCGTGAACGACAGGGAGCAGCCGGTGGGCGCCCCGGTCGCGGTGTCGAACGCGGCGAAGTTCACCGCGGGCTGCTCGGAGGTCCCGGCGGCCGCGCCCGGCGGCCGTACGGTGGAGAAGGTGCCGCCCGCGTAGACCACGCCGTCGTCGGTCGCGGCCATCGACCAGACGATGCCGTTGGTCTGCCAGGTGGACAGGTCGTCCGCGGTGATCGAGACGGGCGCGGTGAGGGCGGCGGCCGGGGGACTGCCCGCGGCGGCGGCGCTCAGGGCGCCCGCGAGCAGGCCGAGCGCCGCGGCCGCGGCCCGCGTCCGGCCGCGTCGGCGCCCTGTGGTTCGGTTCATCATTCAGCTCCGAAGGTGAGAACGAGCCGCGGCCCGATGGCCGCGGTCGAGGAGGCGGAGCCGGGGCCCCGCCCGAACCGGCGCGTGCGGCCCCACCGCGTCACCGGTGGGGGTGGGGGCGCGCCGGAGCCTGTTACCGGTCCACGCGCACGGCGGCCCCCGCGAGTTCGTCGGAGAGCCGGCGCACATCGGCGTCGACCATGATCCGGGCCAGCTCACGGGCGCGTACGGCCGGTTTCCAGCCCAGCAGCCGGCCGGCCTTCGAGGCGTCCCCGATCAGCGCGTCGACCTCGCTGGGCCGTTCGTACTTCGCGTCGTAGCGGACGTACTCGCGCCAGTCGAGGCCGGCGTGCTCGAAGGCGTACTCCAGGAACTGCCGGACGCTGACCCCCTCCCCGGTGGCCACCACGTAGTCGTCCGGGGCGTCGCACTGGAGCATGCGCCACATCGCGTCCACGTACTCGGGGGCGTAACCCCAGTCGCGCACCGCGTCCAGGTTGCCCAGATGCAGCCGGGACTGGAGGCCCGCCCTGATCCGGGCCACACCACGGGTGATCTTCCGGGTCACGAAGGTCTCCCCGCGCCGGGGCGACTCATGGTTGAACAGGATGCCGTTCACCGCGAACATCCCGTACGCCTCACGGTAGTTGACCGTCGCCCAGTACGAGTACACCTTGGCGACGCTGTACGGGCTACGCGGGTGGAACGGCGTCTGCTCGTTCTGCGGGGGCGGGCTCGCGCCGAACATCTCCGAGGAGGACGCCTGGTAGATCCGGGTGTCGATGCCACTGGCCCGTACCGCCTCCAGGAGCCGGATCGTGCCCAGACCGGTCACATCCCCCGTGTACAGCGGCGCGTCGAAGGAGACCCGCACATGCGACTGGGCGCCCAGGTTGTACACCTCGTCGGGCCGGATGTCCCGCAACAGGTTCACCAGCGCGACCCCGTCGGCCAGATCCGCGTGGTGCAGCACGAAGGACCGGTGCTCCTGCTCCGGGCCCTGGTAGATGTGGTCGATCCGCTCCGTGTTGAAGCTGGACGAGCGGCGGATCAGGCCGTGGACCGTGTACCCCTTCTGGAGCAGCAGCTCCGACAGGTACGAACCGTCCTGTCCGGTCACCCCGGTGATGAGCGCGGTCTTCGCCACGTTTCCCCCTTCTGCGGTCGCCCGTAAGGCAGTTGGTCATGGAATGTCAAGGTCTGAGGGATCCGGGACAAAACATCACTGTTTCGCCCGGCTGCTGGCACAATCCGAAAACATGACGACTGATCTCCCCGGCCCTTCCCGGGAACGAGTCCCCTCCCTGCTGCGCCCCGGTGCCCGCGTGTTCGTCGCCGGCCACCGGGGCCTGGTCGGGTCGGCGGTGGTCCGCCGCCTCACCGCCGACGGCCACGAGGTGATCACCCGCGGCCGCGACCTCCTCGACCTCCGGGACGCCGGGCGCACCGCCGCCTTCCTGAGCGGCATACGCCCGGACGCCGTGGTGCTGGCCGCCGCCCGGGTCGGCGGGATCATGGCCAACAGCACGTATCCCGTGCAGTTCATCGAGGACAACCTGCGCATCCAGCTGAGCGTGATCGCGGGCGCGCACGCGGCAGGCACCGGGCGGCTGCTCTTCCTCGGCTCGTCCTGCATCTACCCGAAGCACGCCCCGCAGCCGATCCCCGAGAGCGCCCTGCTCACCGGGGTGCTGGAACCCACCAACGAGGCGTACGCCCTGGCGAAGATCGCCGGCATCGTGCAGACGCAGTCCTACCGCCGCCAGTACGGCGCCTCCTACATCAGCGCCATGCCGACCAATCTCTACGGCCCCGGCGACAGCTTCGACCTGGAGACCTCGCACGTCCTGCCCGCCCTGATCCGCCGCTTCCACGAGGCCCGCGAGTCCGGCGCGCCGGCCCTCACGCTCTGGGGGTCCGGAAACCCCCGGCGCGAGTTCCTGCACGTGGACGACCTCGCCGCCGCCTGCGTACTCCTGCTGGAGCGCTACGACGAGGACGCACCGGTCAACGTCGGCTGCGGCGACGACCTCACCATCCGCGAACTCGCCGCGATGGTCGGTGAGGTGACGGCTTATCAGGGTGAGATCCGGTGGGACACCGGCAAGCCCGACGGCACCCCGCGCAAGCTTCTGGACGTGTCCCGGCTGACCTCCCTCGGCTTCGCACCGCGCACCCCGTTGAAGGAGGGCATCGCGGAGACGTACTCCTGGTGGCTCCGGCAGCAGGCCGCGTAGCCGCCCCCGCCCGGCCGGGCGGCCCGGTCCCGTCCACGACGGGCGGACCACCCGGCCTCTTTCCCCGGTGCTCATCCGCCCCCGCCCTCAGTACGCCCCGCGGCCGTCGGTGACGGCACGCAGCGTCCGGGCCATGAGCCCCATGTCCGTGGCCACCGACCAGTTGTCGACGTACCAGAGGTCCAGGGACACCGTCTCCTGCCACGAGAGGTCGGACCGGCCGCTGACCTGCCACAGTCCCGTCAGCCCCGGTTTCACCGTGAGCCTCCGCAACTCCCGCTCGTCGTACCGGGACACCTCGTCCGGCAGCGGCGGCCGGGGACCGACCAGGGACATGTCACCCTTGAGTACGTTGATGAGCTGGGGCAGTTCGTCCAGCGACGAGCGGCGCAGCAGACGGCCGAGCCGGGTCACCCGGGGATCCCGGCGCATCTTGAACATCGGGCCGTCGTTCTCGTTGGCCTCGGCGAGCCGCGCCTTGTGCCGCTCGGCGTCCACCACCATCGTGCGGAACTTCCACATGACGAACGGGTGGTTGTGCTGCCCCTGACGGACCTGCCGGTGAAAGACCGGGCCCGCCGACGTGAGCCGGACCGCCACCGCGATCAGCAGCAGCAACGGAGACAGGGCGACCAGCCCGCAGGCGGCGCCCGCCCGGTCCACCGCCGCCTTCAGGACCGGCTGAAGCCCCCGGCGCAGCGGCGGCACGATGTGCAGCAGCGTGAGCCCGGCCGCCGACGAGGGCCGGATCCGGTCCGCCGCGGTCTCCGAGAGGTGCGAGAGCACCGACACCTCGAGACCGCCGTCGTGCAGCCCCCAGGTCAGCCGCCGCAACCGCTCCTCGGCCAGCCCCGGCCCCGGGACCACCAGCGCCAGATCCGCCTCGTGCGCGAAGGCCGCGCCCAGCACCGTCGAGGAGTCGTCCCCCGCGGGCGCCGGAGCGAGCCGCCCCGGTACCGGGACCTCGCAGCTCAGCGCCGCCGCGCCCACCGGCAGCGCGGCCACGACCCGATAGCCGTGGTCCTCCCGCGAGGTGAGCAGCCGCACCGCCCGGTCCACCCCCGCGGCCTCGCCGACCACCAGCACCCGGCGCGCCGTCCGGCACTTCCCGGACCAGGCCAGCCGGCGCGCCCCCGAGGTACCCGCCCCCGCCAGGAGCCCGGGCATCAGGGCGACGACGGCCGCCGCCGGATCGATCGGCGCGTCGAGGACGGTCCACAGCACCGCCAGCACACCGATGAGCAGTAACCAGTCCCCGGGCGTGGTCAGCGCCCCGGGCGGGCGGCCCGGCAGACGTAAGACGTACCGTCCCCGCGCGGCCCGGACCCCGCACCACACCAGGGCGGCCGCGAGCGCCCCGGCCAGGGCCTCGGGCTGCCCGTCGGCGCGGAGCACCAGCCAGGCGGGCAGCCCCAGCCCGGCGGACTCGGCGCACACCACCAGGGGCAGCAGGCCCGGGCGCCTGCCGGGCGCCCCGGCGCCGCGTTCGTACGGTACGTGCGGGAGCTGCCGCGGCCGGCCGATGTCCTGGCCGCGCGGCATTCCTGAAGAGGTCCGCGGACGTGGCGCTCCCGCCAGTCCCACGGGCCTCGGTATATCGGATTCGGGTAGCTCGACATGCCCCATGAACCCCCCAGTCACAGTCGCATCGCCACAAACGGGGCGCATCCGCCGATCCAGTGGACTGACGGACGCGCCCTCGCTCGGTGCACGATATCCACACACATGGCATTTCGCTGCGGTTCCGGTGAAGTTCAGACAGGCAGGGTGTTCCGGGACTCGTCCCGATCCGTACCGGATCTCTGGTTCTGTGTGCACCTGTTGGTATGTGTGACATGCGCCAAACGGTTGGTGTGCGGATATGTACCTCGGTCTGCCAACTACCGTACGTGCTCACGTGGTTGCGCGGGTGGTATTCGGTCCGCTCGGCTCCGGCGGCCGCCGGGCGGTCTGGGAGAATGCGGTGCCGGGAGCACGCGCCCGGCTCTGAGTGGAAGAGGGACGTACGGTGACCCCCGCGGAGAAGAACTGGGCCGGCAACATCACCTTCGGCGCGAAGCGGCTGTGTGTGCCGCGATCCGTCCGCGAACTGCGCGAGACGGTCGCCGCCTCCGGCGCGGTCCGCCCCCTGGGCACCCGGCACTCCTTCAACACCGTCGCGGACACCTCCGGCGACCATGTGTCGCTCGCCGGGCTCCCGCGCGTCGTGGACATCGACGTCCCGGGCCGGACCGTCTCGCTGACCGCCGGACTCCGCTTCGGCGAGTTCGCCGCCGAGCTGCACGCGCGCGGTCTCGCCCTGGCCAACCTGGGCTCGCTCCCGCACATCTCGGCCGCCGGCGCCATCGCGACCGGCACCCATGGCTCGGGGGTGGGGAACCGCTCACTGGCGGGCGCCGTGCGCGCCCTCTCCCTGGTGACGGCCGACGGAGGGACGCGCACCCTGCGGCGCACCGACCAGGACTTCGCGGGCGCGGTCGTCTCCCTCGGCGCCCTCGGCGTGGTGACCTCCCTGGAACTCGGCCTCGTGCCCGCCTTCGAGGTGCGCCAGTGGGTGTACGAGGACCTGCCGGAGGCGACACTGACCGCACGCTTCGACGAGGTGATGTCCGCCGCGTACAGCGTCAGCGTCTTCACCGACTGGCGCCCCGGCCCGGTCGGCCAGGTCTGGCTGAAGCAGCGGGCGGGCGACGAGGGCACCCGGGCCGCGATGCCCGCCGACTGGCTGGGCGCCCGGCTCGCCGACGGCCCCCGGCACCCGGTCCCCGGGGTGCCCGCCGGGAACTGCACCGCACAGCAGGGTGCGCCCGGCCCCTGGCACGAGCGGCTGCCGCACTTCCGGATGGAGTTCACCCCGAGCAACGGCGACGAGCTCCAGTCGGAGTACTTCGTGGCCCGCGCGGACGCCGTCGCCGCCTACGAGGCCCTGGCCCGGCTGCGGGACCGGATCGCCCCGGTGCTCCAGATCTCCGAGCTCCGCACCGTCGCCGCCGACGACCTGTGGCTGAGCCCCGCCCACGGCAGGGACTCGGTGGCCTTCCACTTCACCTGGATCCCGGACGCGGCGGCCGTCGCGCCGGTGGCCGCGGCGATCGAGGAGGCACTGGCCCCCTTCGGCGCCCGCCCGCACTGGGGCAAGGTCTTCTCCACGGACCCCGAGGTGCTGCGCACGCTGTACCCGCGTTACGCGGACTTCGAGGAGCTGATGCGCCGCTACGACCCGGAGGGCACGTTCCGCAACGCGTTCCTGGACCGGTACTTCCGCCGCTGATCCGCGGGCTCAGCGGCTGCCGCGTTCGTCCTCGGCCCGGGACGGCCAGGCGGCGGCCGAGCGGCCCGGGGCGAGCTGGTCGACCACCTCGGCCAGCTCCTCGCAGGCGTGCTCGATGCGGTGCCGGATGTTCTGCTGCTCGGTGACGATGGCGGCCAGCAGGAGAGCGGTGAGGGCGACGGCGCCGTTCAGGACCGTGAGGCTGATCATCACTTCCACGATGGTGTGACCGCCGAACGGACCGGCTCCGTCCGTTCCCGCCACGATCGCCAGCACGGACACCAGCAGGGCGCACGGGGCACTGCCCGGAAGCCGGAAGCGCAGGGCGGCCCAGATGAGGATCGGGAAGACCAGGTACATCATCGAGAGGGTGCTCTGGGTGGCGATGACCGCACCGACGACCGAGACGACCAGCAGTGCCCCGGCCTCCGCCCAGCGGTCCGTGAGCCGCGGCAGCCGCGCCCGGGGCAGGATCAGGAGGACCGGGGTGACCATGAGCACCCCCATGACGTCGCCCGCCCACCAAGAGGCCCAGACGGATCCGAAGTCGTGGACCGGGAGCCTCCCGTCCGCCACGAGCATCCCCGTTCCCGTCGTGCTGCTGATCGTCATGGGGACCATCCCGCCGAGGAACACCAGGATGATCCCGTCGCGCAGCCGGTCCAGCTCGTTGCGGAAACCGGCCCTGCGCATCAGCCAGTACGCGCACAGGGGTGCGAGCGTGCTGCCCGCCACGATGGCCGCGGTGGCCGGGCGTGCCGTACCGGTGACCGTGGTCACGACCACCGCTGAGCCGACCACGATTCCGGGCCACGCGCGCGCCCCCAGGTACAGCAGACAGCCCAGCGCGATCCCGGTCGGTGGCCACAGGGGCGTGACCACCGCACCGTGGACGGTCACCTGCCGCAGCAGCCCCAGGCGGGCCGCCCCGTAGTAGGCCGCGGCGACGGCCACGACAGGCAGGACCGCCACCACACACCGGCGGACCTTCTCGCTGCGGATCACGGTTCACATCAGACACCGGCCCCGGCGGCGGACGCGGTGTGACACGCACGGGTGCCGCGGGCCGCCTCATCCGCCCTCGGCGGCGGGCCGCCCGTGGCGCAGGACGAGGACCGCCGCGTCGTCCTGGTGCCCCGTGTGTTCCACGGCCCCCATGATCGCGTCGGCCAGCGCGTCCGCGTCCCCGGTCGCCCGGGAGCGTACGAGCCGCACCACCTCGTCCAGTCCTTCGTCCAGGGAGTACGAGGGACCCTCGACCACCCCGTCGGTCAGCAGCACGAACGTCCCCTCGCCGCTGAGCGAGCGCGTGGTGACCGGGTACTCCTCGCCCGACTGCACCCCGAGCGGCAGCCCGCCCGCGTCGTCCGTGGTGCCGGCCCGGCCGTCGGCGGTGGCCCAGACGGCGGCCACATGACCGGCCCGGGCGCTGCGCAGCTCCCGGGTTGCCGGGTCGAGACGTACGAAGGTGCAGGTGGCGAGCAGTCCGGTGTCGGCGGCGAGCAGCAGGTCGTTGGTACGGCTCATGACCTCGCCCGGGTCCTCGGCCGTGAGCGCGAGGGCGCGCATCGCGATCCGGATCCGGCCCATGAACGCGGCGGCCTCCACGTCGTGCCCCTGGGCGTCCCCGATGGCGAACGCCAGTGCCCCGTCGGGGAGCTCGAACCCGTCGTACCAGTCGCCGCCGATGTCCAGACCGCTGCGCGCGGGGGCGTACCGGGCGGCGGTCCGCAGGCCCGGCGGCGAGGGCAGGTCGGGGGGCAGCATCTCGCGCTGGAGCGCCTCGGCCAGCTCCACCCGGGCCTGATGCAGCTCCACCTCGCGACGGGCCCGGGAAGTGAGGTCGTGGAGGGTGGTGAGCAGTTCGTCGGAGCTGGCCGACCGGGAAGGACGACGCCGGTTCATGGGCCGCTCCGCGGGACGGGGGGTGACGGGCCGGGCCCCTGCATCCTATTTCGGCGGGGGACCGGGCGCAGGCCGGGCGGGCGGCGGCGGCCGGTTGGGTGGATGCTGGGAGTGGACCCGTGTGTCGGCCCGCGCCCGCCGGCCGGTGCGGGCCGGGAGGTATGCGATGAACCGCACGCTGGAATGGACGGTGCGCGTCGAGCTCTCCGAGGAGGGCGGGACGACCAAGGCGGAAGCGGTGCTGGACACCGGCACCGCGAGACTCTCCGGCCAGGGGATCGCCCGGCTGAGCCCCCAGGATCCCGACGTCCCCACGATCGGCGACGAGGTCGCGGCGAGCCGGGCCATGCACGACGTCGCCGGGCAGCTGATGAGCGTGGCCGACCGCGCCATCGGCGAAGCCGGCGCCGGACGGCCGGACGGCCTGGTGCCACCGCCCTACGCCTGGTCGGACGCCACGGCCTGAGCGCCTCGCTCGATGTTCGTGGGAACGGCCGTACGCCCGTTCCGGCGGTAACGGAACGGGCGTTCAACAGGGCTCGCGGTCTGTTTGTTACGAACCCGCAGGCCCGGCGCGCGCGGCCGCCGGTGGGGCGCCAGGCGGTGTCGCCCGCACGGTCGACTCCGTCAACCCGGCGCCGTACGGCTGGTTGCAGCGGTCAGGAATTGACAGGTACCCGTACCTTTCCCTCCATGTCGACTACACCCGTGTGTGACGGAAATGTCCGTACTTCGTAACAGGCCCCGATGCGGTTCCCGCACGGCCGCCGGCAGGTCCAAGGTGTGGCTCCCGGCACGACGCCGGGAACGGCAAACCGCCCGGACCCCACCGGTCCGGGCCTGCACCTGAGGGGTCTTCATGTCCCGTTCCGCACGGCGGATCACCGCCGCCGTCCTCGCTTCCGGCGCACTGGTCGCCGCCGCCGCTCTCCCGGCGGTCGCCGACGGCCGTGACCACGGCCGGGGCCACCACGCCCCGCGCCCGACCGTCGTCCTGGGCAAGATCCAGTACGACAGCCCCGGTCGCGACAACGGCTCCAACCGGAGCCTGAACGGTGAGTGGGTCACCGTCACCAACACCGGGCGGCACACGGTGAACCTGCGCGGCTGGACGCTCAGCGACGAGAGCCACCGCACGTACAAGTTCGACCTGCGCCTGCCCGGCCGCTCCTCGGTGCGGGTCCACACCGGCGTCGGCCGCGACACCCGCCACGACGTCTACCAGGACCGGCGCAGCTACGTCTGGGACAACAGCGACACGGCCACCCTGCGCGACGCGCACGGCCACAAGGTCGACTCCAAGTCCTGGGGGCACCGCCACCACGGTCCCCGCCGCTGACCCACCGGCGGCGGCCCGCTGAACCCGGGCCGCCGCCCGTGGCCTCTCCTCGCGGCGCACCCCGGCCCTCCCGGCCGGGGTGCGCCGCACCCGTATGCCCGTCAGGAGTCCTCGTCCCGGAACTCCTGCTCCGTCCACAGCGCCTTGCCGTTCGTGCTGTAGCGGGTGCCCCAGTGGTTGGCGAGCTGCGACACGATGAACAGCCCGCGCCCGCCCTCGTCCACCGTCCGCGCATGCCGCAGATGCGGGGCCACCGGGCTGGTGTCGTGCACCTCGCAGGTCAGCGCGCGGTCCAGCAGCAGCCGCAGCTGCAGGGGCGGCGTCCCGTAGCGGACCGCGTTCGTGATCAGCTCGCTGACGATCAGCTCGGTCGCCTCGATGGTGTCCTCGCCGAGCTCCCAGCCCTCCAGCCGGTCCCGGACCAGGGTGCGGGCGACCGCCGGCGTGGTCCGGTCGTGGGCCAGCTCCCAGGTCGCCACCCGGTCCGGCGGCACCACGCCCGTCCGGGCGAGCAGCAGCGCGGCCCCGTCCGGATCGGCCTCGGCCGGCAGGTTGTACACGATCGCGTCGCACAGGTCCCGCAGCCGGCGCTCCGGGAAGGCCAGCGCCTCCCGCACCCGCTCCACCGACCGCTCCTCGGGCAGCAGCGAACCGGTGAGGAACGCCAGCACACTGCCCTCCTCCAGCCGCACCGAACCCGTCGCGAAGGGCGCGCTGTCCGTCGAGAAGAGCGCCGGCCCCTCCGGCACGTCCAGCACCAGCGGGCGCCCGTCCGGCCCGACGGCCACCGGAGCGGGATGCCCGGCCCGGGCCACCGTGCACACCTGTGTGAACGGGTCGTAGACCGCGTACAGGCAGGTCGCGGTCAGCGGCTGGCGGTGCAGCGAGTCCCCGGGCGGCAGCGACCGCCGCTCCTCGACCAGCCGGTCCGCCGTGTCGTTGAGCCGGGCCAGCACCTCGTCGGGCTCCAGGTCGAGCCCCGCCAGCGCGTGGATGACGGTGCGCAGCTGCCCCATCGTGATGGCCGTCTGCAACCCGTGTCCGGCGACATTGCCGATGATGAGCGCCGTCCGGGCGCCGGAGAGCCCGATCGTGTCGAACCAGCAGCCGCTGTTGCGCCCCGGCAGCAGGACGTGCGCGGTCTCGATCGCGACCCGGTCGTTCTCGTGCTGGGGGAGCAGCCGGCGCTGGACGGTCGAGGCGATCACGTGCTCGCGGGCGAAGCGCAGCGCGTTCTCGATGCTCAGCGCCGCGTGCGCGGCGGCGTTCAGCGCGAGGGTGAGGTCGCGCTCGTTGTACGGATCGCCCTGGTGCCGGTACAGGCTGATCAGGCCGAGGACGGAGCCGTGCAGCTTCAGCGGTGCCACGATCATCGAGTGCGCCCCGGTCGCCTCGATCATCCGGCGCGTCGCCGGGTCGGCGTCCAGCCAGGGCGTGTCCGGGCCCAGCTGGACCAGCCGGGGCCGCAGATCCGTGACGGCGAGGGCGAAGGGGGTCGCCTCCGGCAGCCGGCGCAGCTCACCGACCAGGTTGTCCGACGCCGTCCCCGTGCCCCGTACCGCCGCACGCCGCAGCGGGACGTCCCGGCCCAGCGGGCTCAGCGGCGGACCGGCCCCGCGCAGCACCTCGTCCACCACCTCGACCACGGCCAGGTCGGCGAACGGCGGCACCAGCGCCGACGCCAGGCCCTCGCAGGTCGCCGCCACATCGAGGGAGTGGCCCGCGCCCCGGCGCACCGCCGCCAGGACATCGGCCCGGACATGGGCCTTCTCCCGTTCGTTGACATCGACCACGGCCGCCAGCACACCGAGCGGGCGGCCGTCCCCGGCGTCCAGGCGGTGCAGGGTGACGTTCAGCATGCGGTCGGGGCCGGGGGCCAGGGCGATGCGCCCGCGCACCGCGTGGTTGACCACCGGCGCGCCCGTCTTCAGGACCTGGCGCAGCAGGTGTTCCGCCTCCTCCGGGTCGTCCAGCAGGTAGGCGTCGGTGAAGTGCAGGCCGACGATCTCCTCCGGGTCCACCACCTCGGTCAGGGCGTTGACGCGGACCACCCGGAGATCCAGGTCCAGGACGTGCAGGCCGACCGCGGACTGGCTGAACAGCGTGTCGAGCAGCGCCCCCGCCATCGCGTCACCCGGGTCCGCACCAGGGGCCGTGGTACCGGTGTCCGACACGTCGCACCCCCAACGGGCTCCGCCACCCCTGGCGATCGGCAGCTCTCCGGACAGCCTGCGCGCCCCCGGACCACGCCCGCCACCGCGCGGCGCCGAACGGGTGAGGGCGTACGGGATCGCACGAGGCGGCAACCTTTCCGCGCCCGGCGGCCACTGAGGAGTACCCCACCCACCCCCACTCCGGAAGGCACGTACCGTGGCTCTCGCGCATGCCCGCACCTCCCGCAGACGCCGCACCACCCGGACCCGCACCCTGCTCGGCGCCGTCACCGCCGGAATCCTCGCCGTTGCCGGACTGGTCGTCACCGGCCATACCTCGCACGCCGCGACCGCACGCCAGGTGGAGGCGCTGGACCGGGGCGTCGTCAGCGTGCACACCGACTCCGGCAACCTCGTCAGCTGGCGCTGGCTCGCCACCGACCCCGACTCCGTCGCCTTCAACGTCTACCGCGCCGGTACGAGGGTCAACGCCTCGCCCGTCACCGGCTCCACCAACTACTTCCACTCAGGCGCCCCGAACTCCGCCGACTACACCGTGCGCGCGGTGGTCGACGGCGTCGAACAGGCCGACTCCGTGCACGCGGTCCAGTTCCGCGCCGGCTACAAGGACGTGCCCATCAGCCCGCCCCCGGGCGGCACCACCCCCGACGGCGTCGCCTACACCTACGAGGCCAACGACGCCTCCGTCGGCGACCTCGACGGCGACGGCGCGCTCGACTTCGTACTGAAGTGGCAGCCCACCAACGCCAAGGACAACTCCCAGTCCGGCTACACCGGCAACACCGTCGTGGACGGCATCCGGCTCGACGGCACCCGGCTGTGGCGGATCGACCTGGGCCGCAACATCCGCTCCGGCGCGCACTACACGCAGTTCCAGGTGTACGACTACGACGGCGACGGCCGGGCCGAGGTGGCGATGAAGACCGCCGACGGCAGCGTCGACGGCCGGGGCACCGTGATCGGCAGCGCATCGGCCGACCACCGCAACTCCTCCGGCTACGTCCTGTCCGGCCCCGAATACCTCACCATGTTCAACGGCCTGACCGGCGCCGCCATGGGCACCGTCGACTACGTCCCGGCACGGGGCACCGTCTCCTCCTGGGGCGACGGCTACGGCAACCGCGTCGACCGCTTCCTCGCCGGCACCGCCTACCTGGACGGCGGCAGGCCCTCGCTGATCATGGCGCGCGGCTACTACACGCGTACGGTGATCGCCGCCTGGGACTGGCGCGGCGGGGCCTTCACCCGGCGCTGGACCTTCGACACCAACAGCTCGACCAACACCGGCCGGGGCTACGACGGCCAGGGCAACCACCAGCTGTCGGTGGCCGACGTCGACGGTGACGGCCGGGACGAGATCGTCTACGGCGCCATGGCCGTGGACGACAACGGCAGCTCCCTGTGGACGACGAGGAACGGCCACGGCGACGCCCTGCACGTCGGCGACCTGGACCCGGCGCGCCCGGGCCTGGAGGAGTTCAAGGTGGACGAGGACGGCTCGAAGCCCTCGTCCTGGATGGCCGACGCGAAGACGGGCCAGATCATCTGGTCGACGCCCGCCGGGGGCGACAACGGACGCGGTGTCAGCGACGACATCTGGGCGGGCAGCCCCGGCGCCGAGTCCTGGTCGTCCGCCGCCTCCGGGATCCGCGACCCGCACGGCACGGTGGTCGCGAGCCGCAAGCCCTCCAGCACCAACTTCCTGGCCTGGTGGGACGGTGACACCACCCGGGAACTGCTGGACGGCACCCACATCGACAAGTACGGCACCTCCGGCGACACCCGCCTGCTGACCGGCGCCTCCGTCCACGCCGACAACGGCACCAAGGCCACCCCGGTCCTCTCCGGCGACCTCCTCGGCGACTGGCGCGAGGAGGTGGTCTGGGCGACGACGAACAACACCGCGCTACGGATCTACTCCACGCCGTACGAGACCACCACCAGGATCACCACACTGCTCCACGACACCACCTACCGCACCGGACTGGCCTGGCAGAACACCGCATACAACCAGCCCCCGCACCCCGGCTTCTTCCTCGGCGACGGCATGGCGGCCGCCCCGAGGCCCACGGTGTGGACCCCGTGAGCTGAGGCCCGCCCTCCCGGTACCGGGAGGGCGGGCCCCGCCGGGTCAGGCGTCCAGCGCCGCCGAGACCACGGCCTTGGCCTCCTCCTGCACCTGGGCCAGGTGTTCGGCGCCCCGGAAGGATTCCGCGTAGACCTTGTAGACGTCCTCGGTGCCCGAGGGCCGGGCGGCGAACCAGGCGTTCTCCGTGGTCACCTTGATCCCGCCGATCGCGGCCCCGTTGCCCGGTGCCGTGGTCAGCACGGCGGTCACCGGCTCACCGGCGAGGGTGTCCGCGCCGACCTGCCCGGGGGAGAGGCGTGCCAGCACCGCCTTCTGCTCGCGGTCGGCGGGGGCGTCGATCCGCGCGTAGGCGGGCTCGCCGAAGCGGGCGGTCAGCGCGGCGTAGTGCTGGGACGGGGACTCGCCGGTGACGGCCTGGATCTCGGAGGCCAGCAGGGCGAGCAGGATGCCGTCCTTGTCGGTCGTCCACACCGAGCCGTCCCGGCGCAGGAACGACGCCCCGGCCGACTCCTCGCCGCCGAAGCCCAGCGAGCCGTCGGACAGCCCGTCCACGAACCACTTGAAGCCGACCGGCACCTCGACCAGCTCCCGGCCGAGGTCGGCGGCGACCCGGTCGATCATTCCGGAGGACACCAGGGTCTTGCCGACGCCCACCCCGGACGGCCAGTTCTCCCGGTGCGCGTACAGGTAGTTGATGGCCACGGCGAGGTAGTGGTTCGGGTTCATCAGCCCGGCGTCCGGGGTGACGATGCCGTGCCGGTCGGCGTCGGCGTCGTTGCCGGTGGCGATCTGGTAGCGGTCGCGCCGGCCGATCAGCGAGGCCATCGCGTGCGGCGACGAGCAGTCCATCCGGATCTTCCCGTCCCAGTCCAGCGTCATGAACCGCCAGGTGGGATCGGTCAGCGGGTTGACCACGGTGAGGTCCAGCCGGTGCTGCTCGGCGATCCGCCCCCAGTACGCGACCGAAGCGCCGCCCAGCGGGTCGGCGCCGATCCGGACACCGGCCTCGCGCACCGCGTCCAGGTCCAGGACGGACGGCAGATCCGCCACATAGGTGCCGAGGAAGTCGTACCTGCCGGTCGTGGCGGCGGCGAGCGCCCGCGTGTACGGCACCCGGCGGACGTCCTTGAGCCCGTTGGTGATGATCTCGTTGGCCCGGTCCTGGATCCAGCCGGTCGCGTCCGACCCCGCCGGACCGCCGTTCGGCGGGTTGTACTTGAACCCGCCGTCGCCCGGCGGGTTGTGCGACGGGGTGACCACGACGCCGTCCGCGAGGCCGGAGGCGCGGCCGCGGTTGTACGTGAGGATGGCGTGCGAGACCGCGGGCGTCGGGGTGTACCCGTCCTCGGTGTCGATGAGGACGCGCACGTCGTTGGCGGCGAACACCTCAAGGGCGGTGACCCGGGCCGGCTCCGACAGGGCGTGGGTGTCCGCCCCCAGGAACAGCGGCCCGTCGGTGCCCTGCTGGGCCCGGTACTCGCTGATGGCCTGGCTCGTCGCCGCGATGTGGTCCTCGTTGAACGCGGTGGCCGTCGACGAACCGCGGTGCCCGGAGGTGCCGAACGCCACCCGCTGGCCGGGCTCGGCCGGATCGGGGTGCAGCGCGTAGTACGCCGTCACCAGCCGTGCCACATCGGTCAGATCCTCGGGGCGCGCCTGCTGTCCGGCTCGTGCGTGCGGCATCTGCCACTCCTCCGTATCGGTCGGTCGGTGCGATGTGCCCGTGCCGTCATTTTCGCCGGTCGTGGCCCTCGGCGGGCGCCCGCCCCGCCGCTTGTACGGCCACCGCCGCCGCGTACCCGGCGGGGACGGCGACATCGGTGACGGCCCAGCCCGGCGGGCCGACCGGGCGCGGGCCGGTGCCGACGTGCTCGCGGTGCAGTCCGCCCGCCAGGCCGGTGCCCTCACCCTTGAGGTACGCCTCCTTGCGGGTCCACACCCGGGCGAAGGCGGCGGGCCGTTCCTCCTGCGGCAGCGCGGCCAGCTCGGCCGCCTCGGCCGGGTGCAGCTGCCCGGTGACCTCCGTGACCACCCGCTCCTCCGGGACCCGCTCGACGTCCACCCCGACCGGGGCGCCCGAGAACGCCAGCAGTGCGACGCCCCGGGTGTGGGAGAGCGAGAAGTGCGTGCCGCCACCGGTCGCGGGCCGGCCGTGCGGGCCGTCGCAGGAGGGGCAGCGCTCCCGCGTCAGCCGTACGGCCTCCGGGGCGACGCCCTGGCGGGCGCCGAGCAGCAGACGCAGCGCCAGGTGGGCGGCGGTGTAGCACGCCCGGTCCGCGGGGAAGGCCAGCCTCGCCACCCGGGCGAGCTCCGAGGCGTCGAGGATCTTCGGTGCCAGCAGCCGGGCGGCCTCGGCCGCGCGCTCCGTGTCCACCAGCCACAGGGAGGGGGCGCCGGCGCTCCAGGAGGGCGCGGGCCCCCGGTAGCCGTCCTCGGTCAGCGTGAACACATGGGGCTGGTACACCGTTACGTCGTTTCCTCGGCGGGGTCGGGCGCCTCGGGCGGGCACCGGCGGGGCAGGGCGCTCTTATCCTATGGAGATCCGGAACGCGTCCGACGTATGTTCGATCACCGTGCGCCTCGCGCCCAGGGCGGCGGCCACTCGGACAGGAGCCCCCGTATGCCGTTGGACAGCCACCCCGCCGTGCTCCGGGAGGCCCGGGCGGACGACGCCGGGCCCCTCACCCGGCTCCTCCTCGCCTCCCGCGCCGCCGCCATGCCGTATCTGGCGCGGGTGCACGGCGACGAGGCGACGCTGGCCTGGCTGACCCATGTGGTGCTGCCCGGCACCGATGTCCGGGTGGCCGAGATCCACGAGGGCGGGGACGTACGGATCGCCGGCTTCCTCTCGCTGGACGGCTCCGAGCTGGAGCAGCTCTACCTCGACCCCGGTCTGCGCCGCCGGGGCATCGGCTCGCTCCTGCTGGCGGCGGCCAAGAAGGCCAGCCCCGGAGGGCTCACCCTGTACACCTTCCAGCGCAACACCGCGGCCCGGTCCTTCTACGAGCGACACGGCTTCACCGCGGTCGCCTTCGACGACGGGAGCCGCAACGAGGAGAACGAGCCGGACGTGCGGTACCGGTGGGCGCCCGGCGGGTGAACCACCCAGGCTGGGGAACGGGAGACGAGAGAGGGCGGGGTCCGCGGCGGACCCCGCCCTCCGTCGTGCCCGGGCGCCCCGCGGTGAACCCCCTCCGAACTGGCACCTTTCAGCGGCTTGCATAGCGACGCAAATTCCTTGCACACCGGAAGGCGTCCGGCCGTCCTGGTTGACCTGTCGCCAAATGCCCCTCTTGTCAGGCTAGTTGGTTCCTGTGGGCCGGGTCTTCCGGGTCACTGACTTCTGCCGGAGTGGTGGACTCCGCGTCAATTCTCTGCAACTCTCTGACCGCAAAACGCAAAAGGTCATCTCGTCGGTGCAGAAATTCATGTACCGGCGGGGTCGCAGACTGAGCCGCGCCTCGGCCCCCTGCGCCGAGGCAGCAGATCGGGGACAGATGAGAACGCGACGCTGGAGATGGCGGATTCTTTCCGCGACCGTCTCCACCAGCCTGATGATGGTCGCCTGGCCGGCGCTGAACGCCTCGGCCGCCGGCGGCCCGAATATCGCCGCCGGCCAGCGCGCCGCCGCGAGCAGCGGGAAGTCCGCCGGGAACATCGCCGACGGACAGCAGTCCACCTACTGGGAAGGGGCGGGCAAGTCCCTGCCCCAGTGGGTCCAGAGCGACCTGGGCGAGGTCACCCGCATCGACCAGGTCACCCTGAAGCTCCCCGCCGACTGGTCGGCCCGCCGCCAGACGCTCTCCCTCCAGGGCAGCGTCGACGGCACCAGCTTCACCACGCTGAAGACCTCGGCCTCCTACTCCTTCGCACCGGGCGGCTCCAACAAGGTCACCATCAGCTTCCCGGCCACCCGGACGCGCTTCGTCCGGGCCGACATCACCGCGAACACCGCGTCCGACAACGGCCAGCTCGCCGAACTGGAGGTCCGGGCGGCCGCGGAGTCCTCGGTGAACCTCGCCACCGGGCGCCCGCTCACGGCGAGCAGCAACACCCAGACGTACATCGCGGCCAACGCCAACGACGGCAACCGGGCCAGCTACTGGGAGAGCCGCAACAACGAGTTCCCGCAGTGGCTCCAGGCCGACCTGGGCTCCTCGGTGCGCGTCGACCGCGTGGTGCTGCGGCTGCCCGACGGCTGGGAGACCCGCAGCCAGACGCTGAAGATCCAGGGCAGCGCCAACGGCTCCGACTTCACGGACCTGACCCAGGCCAAGGCGTACACCTTCAGCCCCGGCTCCGAGTCGGCGACGGTCACCTTCGACGCCACCACCACCCGCTACGTCCGCGTCCTGGTCACCGCCAACAGCGTCCAGCCCGGCGCCCAGGTCTCCGAGCTGGAGGTCTACGGCCCCGAGACCGGAGACACCCAGGCACCGAGCGCTCCGACGCAGCTGGCGTACACCGAACCGGCCACCGGGCAGATCAAGCTGACCTGGAAGCCCTCGACGGACGACACCGCCGTCACCGGGTACGACATCTACGCCGACAACACCCTGCTGACCATCGGCGGTGACGTCACGACGTACACCGACACCCGCCCGGCAAGCTCCACCGTCTCGTACTACGTACGGGCCAAGGACGCCGCGGGCAACGTCTCGGGCAACAGCAACACCGTCACCCGCAAGGGGGACTCCGGTGACACCCAGGCGCCCACCGCACCGGCGAACCTCAGCTTCACCGAACCCTCCTCCGGGCAGATCAAGCTGACCTGGACGGCGTCCAGCGACAACAAGGGCGTCACCGGGTACGACATCTACGCCAACAACGTGCTGCGCAAGACCGTCGCCGGCGATGTCACCACCTACACCGACACCCAGTCCGCCGGCACCACCGTGTCGTACGTCGTACGGGCCAAGGACGCGGCGGGCAACGTCTCCGGCGACAGCAACACCGTCACCCGCAACGGCTCCACCGGCGCGGCCTCCAACCTCGCCGTCGGCAAGCCCATCACCGCCTCCTCCGTGGTGCACACCTTCGTCGCGGAGAACGCCAACGACAACCAGCTCTCCACCTACTGGGAGGGCGCGGGCGGCAGCTACCCCAACACCCTCACGGTGAAGCTGGGCGCCAACGCCGACACCCAGAGCGTCGTCGTGAAGCTCAACCCGGACAGCAGCTGGGGGGCCAGGACCCAGAACATTCAGGTCCTCGGCCGCGAGCAGAGCGCCTCGTCCTTCACCAGCCTGGTCGCCGCCAAGGACTACGCGTTCAGCCCGGGCAGCGCCAACACGGTGACGATCCCGGTCGACGCCCGGGTCGCCGACGTCCAGTTGAAGTTCACCTCCAACACCGGCGCGCCCGCCGGGCAGGTCGCGGAGTTCCAGGTGCTGGGTGCCCCGGCCCCCAACCCGAACCTCCAGGTCAGCGGCATCACCGCGAGCCCGGCCGCGCCCGTCGAGTCGGACCCGGTCACGCTCACCGCGACGGTGCGCAACACCGGCGCCGTCGCCGCACCGGCCGGCAAGCTCGCATTCCGGCTCGGTGACACCAAGGTCGCGACGGCGAACGTGGGCGCGCTCGCCGCAGGGGCCTCCACGCAGGTCAGCGCGAACATCGGCGCGCGCGACGCGGGCACGTACACGCTGAGCGCGGTCGTCGACCCGGACAACCAGATCATCGAGCAGAACGAGACCGACAACACCTACACCAGCGCCTCCGGCCTGGTCGTGAAGCCGGTCGCCAGCTCCGACCTGGTGCCCACGGCCGTCACCACCTCGCCGTCCGCCCCGGCCCAGGGCGACAACGTCACCTTCTCCGTCGCGATCCGGAACCAGGGCACGGTCGCCTCGGCCTCGGGCGGTCACGCCGTCACCGTGACCCTGCTCGACGCCAAGGGCGTCACGGTGAAGACCCTCACCGGCAGCTACAACGGCTCGATCGCCGCGGGCGCCACCAGCGCTCCGGTGAACCTGGGCTCCTGGACGGCGGCCAACGGCTCGTACACCGTGAGGACGGTCGTCGCGGACGACGCCGCGGAGCTGCCGGTCAAGCGCGAGAACAACACCGTCAGCAGCTCCTTCTTCGTCGGGCGCGGCGCCAACATGCCGTACGACACCTACGAGGCGGAGGACGGCGTCACCGGCGGCGGCGCGAAGGTCGTCGGGCCGAACAGGACCGTCGGCGACGTCGCGGGCGAGGCGTCGGGCCGCAAGGCGGTCACGCTGAACAGCACCGGCAACTACGTCGAATTCACCACCCGGGCCAGCACCAACACCCTGGTGACCCGCTACTCCATCCCGGACTCCGCGGGCGGCGGCGGCATCGACTCCACGCTCAGCGTCTACGTGGACGGCGCCTTCCTCAAGACGATCGACCTGACCTCCAAGTACGCCTGGCTGTACGGCGCCGAGACCGGCCCCGGCAACTCCCCGGGCTCCGGTTCACCCCGGCACATCTACGACGAGGCCAACGTGATGCTGGGCAAGACCGTCCCGGCGGGCAGCAGGATCCGGCTCCAGAAGGACGCGGCGAACAGCAGCACCTACGCGATCGACTTCGTCAGCCTGGAGCAGGCCACCCAGATCGCCAACCCGGACCCGGCCGCCTACGCCGTTCCGGCCGGCTTCACCCACCAGGACGTCCAGAACGCCCTGGACAAGGTGCGCATGGACACCACGGGCAAGCTGGTGGGCGTCTACCTGCCCGCGGGCGACTACCAGACCGCCAGCAAGTTCCAGGTCTACGGCAAGGCCGTCAAGGTGATCGGTGCGGGGCCCTGGTACACCAGGTTCCACGCGCCCTCGACCCAGGACAACACCGACATCGGCTTCCGGGCCGAGGCGAGCGCCAAGGGCTCGACGTTCGCGAACTTCGCGTACTTCGGGAACTACACCTCGCGCATCGACGGACCGGGCAAGGTGTTCGACTTCTCCAACGTGTCGGACATGGTCATCGACAACATCTGGAACGAGCACACGGTGTGCCTCTACTGGGGCGCCAACACCGACAACATCACCATCAAGAACTCCCGTATCCGCGACACGTTCGCCGACGGCGTCAACATGACCAACGGCTCGACGGACAACCGCGTCGTCAACAACGAGTCGCGGGCCACCGGCGACGACAGCTTCGCGCTGTTCTCGGCGATCGACTCCGGCGGCGCGGACATGAAGAACAACGTCTACGAGAACCTCACCTCGCTCCTGACCTGGCGCGCGGCCGGTGTGGCCGTCTACGGCGGCTACGACAACACCTTCCGGAACATCCGCATCGCGGACACCCTGGTGTACTCGGGGATCACCGTCAGCTCGCTCGACTTCGGCTACCCGATGAACGGCTTCGGGACCGGCCCGACGACGGTCGAGAACGTCTCCGTGGTCCGCTCCGGCGGCCATTTCTGGGGCACGCAGACCTTCCCCGGTATCTGGCTGTTCTCCGCCTCCAAGGTCTTCCAGGGCATCCGGATCAATCACGTCGACATCGTCGACCCGACGTACAGCGGCATCATGTTCCAGACCAACTACGTGGGAGGCCAGCCGCAGTTCCCCATCAAGGACACCATCCTGACCGACATCTCCATCTCCGGCGCCCACAAGAGCGGGGACGCCTTCGACGCCAAGTCCGGCTTCGGACTGTGGGCCAACGAGATGCCCGAGGCCGGCCAGGGACCCGCCGTCGGTGAGGTCACCTTCAACGGGCTCAGGTTCAGCGACAACGCCCAGGACGTGAAGAACACGACGTCCACCATGAAGATCAACATCAACCCGTAGCAACCACCGCACACAGGGGCGCCGTCCGGTCCGCCGGGCGGCGCCCCGTGCTGCGCTCACGCCGATTTCCGCATGCGGTGTACCGATCGCTGTCAAACTTTTACGAAAACTGCGCGAGATATTGCGTTCACATGTCGACGCTGGTTGAGTGTGCCTCGCCCCGGCAGTCAGTCGGCCGAGGGCCATCCACGCTCATGCCCGAAGGGGACCATCGATGAGAAGTGCTGGGTTGCGCCGCACACGCCGTATCAGCCGTGCCTCCGCGGTTGCCGTTGTCACCGCACTTGCCCTGACCTCGCTCGCGTCCTGCGGCACGAGCAGCAGCAAGGACGACGACTCGAGCAGTTCGTCCAAGGGTTCGTCCGACCCTTCGGCTCCGCTGGACCCGAAGACCAAGGTGACGATCTCCATCGACTGCATGCCGCCGGCCGCCAAGGCCGCGGAGCTGCGGGAGTGGAAGGAGGACATCAAGACGTTCAACCAGAAGTACCCGAACGTCACGATCAACGGTAAGTCCACCCCGGGCCAGTGCAACGAGCCGCCCCGCTTCACCGCCATGCTGAAGGGGAAGTCGCAGCCCGACGTCTTCTACGCCTACTTCAGCGACCTCCAGCAGGTCCTGGACAACAACGGGGCCGAGGACATCTCCGCGTACGTCACCGACAAGACCGTGCCCGCGCTGAAGGACATCCAGCCGCAGGTGGTCGACGTGGCCCGCAAGGACGGCAAGCTCTACGGCCTGCCGACCAGCAACTACACCATGGGCCTGATGATCAACCGGAAGCTGTTCAAGCAGGCCGGTCTCGACCCGAACACCCCGCCCGCCACCTGGGACGAGGTGCGCGCCGCCGCCAAGAAGATCGCGGGCCTCGGCAAGGGCATCTCCGGCTACGGCGAGTACAGCGCCGGCAACAACGGCGGCTGGCACTTCGCCGCGACGCAGTTCGGCCTCGGCGGAGAGGTGGTCGACGCCTCCGGCAAGAAGGCCGCCTTCAACAACGAGACCGGCAAGCAGGTCCTCCAGCAGCTGCACGACATGCGCTGGGAGGACGACAGCATGGGCAAGACCCAGCTGCTCAAGTGGGGCGAACTCCAGAAGCAGATCGCCAACGACAAGCTGGGCATGTACCTCGCCGCCCCCGACGACATCCCGTACATGGTGCAGCAGCTCGGCGCCCAGTACGAGACCTTCGGCCTCGGCCCCATCCCCGGCGGCAAGGGCACGCTCTTCGGCGGCAACAACTACCTGATCAAGAAGGGCAGCTCGCCCGACCAGATCAAGGCCGCCATCGCCTGGCTGAACTTCAAGAACCTCACCCCCGGCAAGGGCCAGTTCGACTGGGCCCGCACCAAGGCCGACAAGCTCCCCGTGGGCCTGCCGCAGCCGAACTTCTTCCTCGATGGGAGCAAGACCACGGACGACGCCGCACGCGCCCAGAACGCGACGATGCCCGTCGAGAACTTCAAGGCGTTCATGGACAACCCCGTCCCCGGCAAGGCCGAGCCGGCGAAGGCGCAGGAGATCTACAAGATCCTCGACAACGCCATGTCCGGTGTTCTGACCAACAAGAACGCCGACATCGACAAGCTGCTCTCCACCGCCGAGCAGCAGGTCAACCAGGTTCTGGCGAACCAGTAACGGACGCGCGGGGCCGGGTCACGCGGACCCGGCCCCGCATCCGGACCCCGTCCGCTACGCGCTCGTCGTACACCGGCACCGAGGAGACACCATGTCGGCCCCAACCCTGTCCCCCCGCAAGGCGACCCGGCCTCGCCCAGGACACCCAGGCCCCGCAGGCCGGAACTCCGCCCGCGAGGAGTTCCTGCGCGCTCTGCGCCGCAACATCTCAGCGCACGGCTTCCTGATCGGAGCGGTGCTCTGCTTCTCGCTCTTCTCCTGGTATCCGATGGTCCGGGAATTCATCCTGGCCTTCCAGAAGAACGAGGACGGCACCACCACCTGGGCCGGCTGGTCCAACCTCACGTACGTCTTCAACGACCCGGCCTTCTGGCAGGCATGGCGCAACACCCTGCTGTTCACGGTGCTCGCCCTGCTCCTCGGCTTCGTCGTCCCGTTCGCCGTCGCCGTCGTGCTCAACGAGTTCCGGCACGGACAGGGATACCTGCGGCTGCTCGTCTACCTCCCCGTCATGCTGCCGCCGGTCGCCTCGGTGCTGCTCTTCAAGTACTTCTACGACCCCGGCTACGGCCTCTTCAACCGCATCCTGGGCATCTTCCACCTGCCCGAACAGCAATGGCTGCAGGACACCAGCACCTCCATGCTCTCCGTCGTCATCGCGGCGACCTGGATGAACATGGGCGGCGCCACCCTCATCTACCTCGCCGCGCTCCAGGGCATCCCGGGCGAGCTGTACGAGGCGGCGGAGCTCGACGGCGCCGGTCTGCTGCGCAAGATCTGGCACGTCACCATCCCGCAGACCCGCCTCATCCTCTCGCTCCTGCTGCTCATGCAGATCATCGCGACGATGCAGGTCTTCACCGAGCCCTTCCTGCTCACCAACGGCGCCGGACCCGAGGGCTCCACCACGACCGTCGTCTACCTCATCTACCAGTACGCCTTCAACTTCAACAACTACGGCAGCGCGGCGGCACTCGGCCTCGTCCTGCTCGTCGTCCTCGCGGCGTTCTCCGCGGTGTACGTACGACTGAGCCGCAGCAGCGAAGACTAGGACGGGAGCCAGGACCATGGCATCGAACACGCTTGTCTCCCGGCGCGGGAGCACCTCACGCAAGTCCGCACGGCGCAGGTCCGAGGGCGCCGCCGAACGCGCCCGCCAGCGCACCCTGATCTCACCGGCCCAGCTCGGCCGGCCGCGCGGCAAGGCCGTCTACTGGATCGTCTTCGGCCTGGTGATGGTCCTGTTCACGGCGGTCTTCCTCGGCCCGCTGTACTGGATGGTCACCGGCGGTCTGAAGACCACCCAGGAAGTGGTGCAGAGCCCGCCCACGGCCTTCCCCAGCTCTCTCCACACCGAGAACTACAGCCAGGCATGGACGGTCATGGACCTGTCCAAGCTGCTGTTCAACACCCTGTACTACGCCTTCGGCGCGCTCGCCTTCCAGCTGATCTTCGACGTGGCAGCCGCCTACTCGCTGTCCAAGCTGCGGCCGGTATTCGGCAAGGCCATCCTCGGCATGATGCTGGCGACGCTGATGATCCCGGCCACCGTGCTCGTCGTCCCGCAGTACCTCACGGTCCTGGACGTGCCTCTGATCCAGCGCAACCTGGTCAACTCGCCCTGGGCGATCTGGCTGCCGTCGGTCACCAACGCCTTCAACATCTTCCTGCTGAAGCGGTTCTTCGACTCCATCCCCGGCGAACTCCTCGACGCCGCGGCCATGGACGGCGCCTCACCCCTGCGCACCCTGCGCTCGATCATCCTTCCCATCTCCCGGCCGATCCTCGGGGTCGTCTCCATCTTCGCCGTCGTCGGCGTGTGGAAGGACTTCCTCTGGCCGATGCTCACGCTGCCCGACCCGAGCAAGCAGACCCTCAACGTAGGGATCTACTCACTGGCCAGCGGCGTCCCCGAGAACGTCCTGATCGCCGCGCTCACCATCGCGTCGATCCCGACGCTGCTGATCTTCCTGCTGTTCCAGCGCAACATCATGAGCGGTCTCACCGCGGGCGGCCTCAAGGGCTGACGCCCGCTCCCGAACCGCCTTCCCCTCAGCGCTCCGCCGCCGGCTCACCCATCCTGCCCCGCTTGCCGGGCCGGCGGCGGAGTCCCACCTGCCCGAAAGGAACGTCAGTGGCAGCCAACCGTCCGTCCGAGGCCACCGCACAGTGGTGGCGCGACGCCGCCATCTACCAGATCTACGTACGCAGCTTCGCCGACGGCGACGGCGACGGCACCGGCGATCTGGCAGGGGTACGGGCCAGGCTGCCCTACCTCGTGGAACTGGGCGTGGACGCCCTCTGGTTCACCCCCTGGTACCTCTCGCCGCTGGCCGACGGCGGCTACGACGTGGCCGACTACCGTACGATCGACCCCGCGTTCGGCACCCTCGCCGAGGCCGAGAAACTCATCGCCGAGGCCCGCGAGCTGGGCATCCGCACCATCGTGGACGTCGTGCCCAACCACGTGTCCGACCAGCACGCCTGGTTCCGCGCCGCCCTCGAAGCCGGCTCCGGCAGCCCCGAGCGCGACCTCTTCCACTTCCGCAAGGGCCGCGGCGCGAACGGCGAGATCCCGCCCAACGACTGGGTCTCCGAATTCGGCGGCACCCCCTGGACCAGGCTGGACGACGGCGAGTGGTACCTCCACCTCTTCGCCACCCAGCAGCCCGACCTCAACTGGGCCCACCCCGCCGTCCGCCGCGAGCACGAGGACGTACTGCGCTTCTGGTTCGAACGCGGCGTCGCCGGCGTACGCATCGACTCCGCCGCCCTGCTCGCCAAGGACCCCGGGCTCCCCGACTTCGTCATCGGCAGCGACCCGCACCCCTTTGTCGACCGCGACGAACTCCACGACATCTACCGCTCCTGGCGCGCCATCGCCGACGAGTACGGCGGCGTCTTCGTCGGCGAGGTCTGGCTCCCCGACACCGAGCGCTTCGCCCGCTACCTGCGCCCCGACGAGCTGCACACCGCCTTCAACTTCAACTTCCTCGCCTGCCCGTGGGAGGCGGAGAAGCTGCGGACCGCCATCGACGACACGCTCTCCGAGCACGCCTCGGTCGGCGCCCCCGCCACCTGGGTGCTCTGCAACCACGACGTCACCCGGACCGTCACCCGCTACGGCCGCGAGGAGACCGGGTTCGACTTCGCCGTCAAGACCTTCGGCACCCCCACCGACCTCGCCCTCGGCACCCGCCGGGCCCGCGCCGCCGCCCTCCTCTCGCTGGCCCTGCCCGGCGCGGCCTACCTCTACCAGGGCGAGGAACTGGGCCTGCCGGAGGCCGACATCCCGCTCGACCGCATCCAGGACCCGATGCACTTCCGCAAGAACGGCGCCGACCCGGGCCGGGACGGCTGCCGGGTGCCCATGCCCTGGGCGGCGGGCGAACCGTACGCCGGATTCGGCGCCACCGCGGAGCCCTGGCTCCCGCAGCCCGAGGGCTGGTCCAACTACGCCGCCGACATCCAGAACGGCGACCCGGACTCCCTGCTCAACCTGTACCGCGAGGCCCTGCGGCTGCGGCGCTCCGAACCGGGCTTCGGTACGGAGGGGGAGCCCGGCATCCAGCGACTGACCTGGCTCGACGCCGCACCCGGGGCGCTCGCCTTCGCGAGGACCGACGGACTGCTGTGCGTCGTCAACCTGGCGGCCGAGGCCGCGGAGCTGCCTCCGCACAGCGCGGTGCTGCTCGCCAGCGGACCCCTGGACGAGGCGGGGCGCCTCCCGCAGGACACGGCGGTGTGGCTGCGCGCCTGACGACGCCATGGCCGGGCCGTGCCCGCCGCACGGGCCGGGACGCGTGGGAGCGCGTCCAGGCCCGTGCGGCACGTTCGCGGGCGGGCCGGGGCTGCGGCACAGTGGGCATATGGACGCTCCGAACGACTTGAATGCCCTCGCCGCCGAGCACCTGGCCGCCGCCCGCGACGCCCCGCACGGCCGCAGCGCCCACCTCCTGCTCCACCAGGACCCGCTGCGGCAGACCGTCATCGCGCTCACCTCGGGCTCCGCGCTGGACGAGCACAACGCCCCGCCCGCCGCCTCGCTGCAGGTCCTGCGCGGCTCCGTCCGCCTCACCGCCGCCTCCGGCGACGTCGAACTGACCCCCGGGCGGCTGCACCCGATCCCGCAGGAGCGGCACGGGCTGCTCGCCCTGGAGGACGCCGTCGTCCTCCTCACCGCCGTCAACCCCTGAATGCTCTTGTGGGAGCGCTCTCCCAGTCGGCAGGATGAGCCGGTGACCTCGCATCCCGGCCTCCGGCCCTACCGCCCCGAAGACAGCGCCGCGCTCTCCGACATCTGCATACGCACCGCCGCCGGCGGCAGCGACGCCCGGGACATCTACCCGGACCACGAACTGGTGCCGTCCATCTTCGCCACGCCCTACGCCGAGCTGGAACCGGAGCTCGCCTTCGTCCTGGACGACGGCACGGGCCGCGCGGTCGGGTACATCCTCGGCACCGCCGACACGCCCCGCTTCGTGAAGGAGTACCGCGAGAGCTGGCTGCCCCGGGTCGCCGACCGCTACCCGCTGCCCGAGGGCCCGCCGCAGAGCCCCGCCGACGAGATGACCGGCCTCCTGCACGACCCGGAGCGCATGCTCCTGCCCGAACTCGCCACCCACCCCGCCCACCTGCACATCGACCTGCTGCCCGACTGGCAGCGCAAGGGGTACGGGAAGGAGCTGATGCACACCTTCCTCGCGGCGCTGAACGCCAAGGGGGTCGAGGGCGTCCATCTGTCCATGCTCACCTCCAACACACGTGCCAGGGCCTTCTACGACCGGCTCGGCTTCACCGAGATCCCCGTTGTCGATCCCGGTCCCGTCAGCTACCTCGTACGCGGCACGAAGGTCGATTCCTAGCGCATGTCCGGAGGGTGCCGCCCGCAATTGCTGGGCAGGTACGGGTCGACCGCCGTCGCCGGGCGGCGGATTCGGCTGGGAGGCGTGTGACGTGAACGAGCGGACCGTATGGCAATTCACCGACGACCGGGGGCAGTTGTCGGCAACCGGTGAGCGCCCTCGACGAGTGCTCGCCTACATCCAGGCCGGCGCGACCCTGTGGGACCACGGGATACGCCCGGCCGGGCTGTTCGGCTCCGGCCACGACGACCCGGCCGCACCCGACCCCGCGAAGACCGGGTCGCTCCCGCTCGACGGGATCGCGTACGCCGGTGCCGGGGCCGCCCTGGACGTGGACGCCTTACTGCGCTGCGCACCGGACCTCGTCGTCGCCGTCAGCTACGGCGGCGGCCAGGTCTACGGCCTCGACCCGGAGACCGCCAAGCACCTGGAGGGCCATGTCCCGGTCGTCGTCATCGACGTCGGCCAGGCGCGCACCCTCGACCGGATCGGAGACCGGTTCGCGGAACTGGCCCGCTCGCTCGGCGCCGAGGAACCGGCGTCGGCGACCCGCGAGCTGGACGCCGCCCGGGACCGCCTGCGCGCCCTCACCACGGGCCCCGCCAAGACGAGGGTCCTCGCCCTCTCCCCGGCGGACCAGGACCAGGCATACCTCGCCCGCCCCCGCATGTGGCCCGAACTCCGGGTCCTCGCCGACCTCGGCGTCGGCCTGATCGAACCCGCCGACGGCCCCGGGGCCAACTGGTCCACGGCCGGCTGGACCGAGGCCGCCGCCCTGCGCCCCGACGTCGTCCTCGCCGACATCCGGGTCAACGCGATCCCGCTCGCCGAACTGCGCGACAACGCCGAGTGGTCGGCCGTCGCCGCCACGGCCCGCGTGGTCCCGTGGAACCCGGAACCGGTGTGCAGCGCCCACGCCCACGCCCGGTTCCTGGAGCTGGTGGCCGACGCGCTGGACAGGACCTAGAAACCCCACGCGGCCGGGGCCGTACGGTGGGCCGGACGTTCCGTCAGCCCTCCGTCGCACCCCGGGAGACCCCGCCCTCATGTCCGACCGCCCCGACTTCCTGGTCATCGGTGAATGCGTCGCCGACATCGTCCGCGTCCCGGACGCCCCCGACCGGGTGCACGCCGGGGGCAGCCCCGCCAACCTGGCGTACGGCCTGGCCAGGCTCGGCCACGACGCGGCGCTGCTCACCCAGCTGGGGCGGGACGACAACGGACGGCTGATCCGCGCGCACCTCACCGGGGCGGGGGTCGAGGTGCTGACGGACGGAGCCCCCGGCCCCACCCCGTCGGCCGTCGTCACCCTGGACGGCGAGGGCCGCGCCGCGTACGCGTTCGACATCGCCTGGACGCTCGGCCGCGTCGCCCTCGACCGGCAGCCCCGGCACGTCCACACCGGGTCGATCGCGGCGGTGACCGAACCCGGGGCGGCCACGGTGCTCGCCGCCGTCGAGTCGCTGCGGACGGCCGCCACCGTC
This sequence comes from Streptomyces sp. NBC_00209, assembly GCF_045206345.1. Classification (NCBI taxonomy): domain Bacteria; kingdom Bacillati; phylum Actinomycetota; class Actinomycetes; order Kitasatosporales; family Streptomycetaceae; genus Streptomyces; species Streptomyces sp. NBC_00209. Next base: position 6,608,620 of record NZ_CP108121.1, read on the forward strand.
AGCTACGACCCCAACGTGCGGCCCGCGCTGATGGGCGACCACGACACCGCCGTACGCCGGGTCGAGCGGTGCGTGCGCCTCAGCGACGTCGTCAAGGCCAGCGACGAGGACCTGGGCTGGCTGTACCCCGGCCAGGACCCGGCCGAGGCCGCCCGGCGCTGGCTGGCGTCCGGCCCCGCCCTCGTCCTCGTCACCCGGGGCGGCGACGGCGCCACGGCGGTGCTGCCCGGCGGCCAGGTGGACACCGGCGCGCTCCCCGCCGACGTCGTGGACACCGTGGGCGCGGGGGACGCCTTCATGTCCGGCACCCTGCACGCGCTCGCCGCCCACGGCCTGCTCGGCGCGTCCGGCCGGAAGCGGCTGCGCTCCCCGGAGCGGGGCGCGGTGAGCGACGTACTGCGCCACGCGGCGGCCTCGGCGGCCGTGACGGTCGCCCGGGCCGGGGCGAACCCGCCGGACGAGGCGGAGTTGCGCGGGGCGCTGGGGCTGGGCTGAGATTCGGCCCCGCCCGCACCCTCGACGGCCTCCGGCGCGTTCCCCTTCCGAGGGACCGACGACGCGGGGGAGGGCCGGGGCATGGCGCGGGACACGGGGACGGCGACCGTGGTGACGGGGCTGGGGGTGGTCACCCCCGCGGGCGACGACGAGCGCGCCTTCTGGGCCGGGCTGTGCGCGGGGCGGTCCACGGCCCGGCGCTGCGCGGAACTGGCCGGGCTGCCCGCCGACTTCGCCTGCCGGGCCGACCGGACCGATCTGGACGAGGCCATCGGGGGCCGCGCGGGCTGGCGGATGGCGCGGTTCGCGAAGATGGCCCTGGTCGCCGCGCGCCGGGCCGTCGCCGACGCCGGGCTGCGCCCGGACCGCTGGGACGGCGGCCGGGTGGGCGTCGTGCTCGGCGTCGGCGTCGGCGGGGTCTCCGCCCTCGTGGACAACGTCCGCCGGTTCGACGCGGGCGGCGCGCAGGCCGTCTCCCCGCTCCTCGCGCCGATGATGATGCCCAACGCGGCGGCCGGCGAGATCGCCATCGACCTGGGCGCCCACGGCCCCAGCCTGGCCCCCGCCACCGCCTGCGCCTCGGGCGCCACCGCCCTCGCCACCGCGCACGACCTCCTGGCCACCGGCCGCTGCGACCTCGTCGTCGCGGGCGGCGCGGAATCCGTCCTGACGCCCCTGGTGGCCGCGGCCTTCGCCCAGCTCGGCGCGCTGTCCACGCGCACCGGCGACCCGGCCGCCGCCTCCCGCCCCTTCGCGCCCGACCGCGACGGCTTCGTCCTGGGCGAGGGCGCCGGCGTGCTCGTCCTGGAGCGGGGTGCGCACGCGGCGGCCCGGGGCGCCCGGGTACGGGCCGTGCTCGCCGGGGCCGGGGCCGCCACGGACGCCCACCACCCCACCGCGCCCGACCCCGGCGGCCACGGCGCCCGGCGCGCCGTCGAGGCCGCCCTGGACGCGGCGGGCTGGGCCGCCCACGAGGTCGGCCACATCAACGCGCACGGCACCTCGACCCCGCTGAACGACGCGATGGAGGCCGAGCTGATCGCTCGCCTCTTCCCGCACCGGCCCCCGGTCACCGCCCCGAAGGGCGTCCTCGGTCACACGCTCGCCGCCGCCGGCGCGATCGAGGCCGCCGCCACCGTGCTCACCCTCGAACACGGGGTCGTCCCGCCGGTCGCCAACCTGGACGCCCCGCCCGCCGACTGGGACATCGACTGCGTCACCAAGGAGCCGCGCCGCCTGCGCGTCGAGCGTGCCGTCAGCCACTCATTCGGCTTCGGCGGGCACAACGTCGCCCTCTGCCTCGAACGGGTTCGCCCCTCCGGCCGGTGAACATCTGCACGAGCGCGGTGTCCTGACCGTACGCCGGTCGTTCAGCCTGGTATGACCACCACGCTCACCGGCGCCGATCCCCTCGCACGCCCGCTCACCTCCGTGCTCCTCGGCGCCGACGCCCGCCGCGAGCACGGCTTCTGGCGGCGGCTCATCGCCACCGCACCGTTCCGGCTGCCCCCCGGGCCGGCGGCCGGCGGCACTCCGGACGAACGGCTCGCCCGCGCGTACGCACGACTGCGCACCCTCAACGACGCCCTGGACAGCGCCGCCCGCCCGGCCTCCGACTTCCGGGCGCTGGCGGCCCTGCACGAGTGGCTGGCCCCGGTCGACCCGGCGCTCGCCACCCTCGCGGGCATCCACTACAACCTCTTCCTCGGCAGCCTCCTGGACCACATCGCCGACAGCCCCCGCGACCTGTCGGACTTCCTGGCGCTGCGGCGTACCGGAACCTTCCTGTGTACGGAGGTGGCGCACGGCAACGACGCGGCGGCCGTCGAGACGACCGCCTCCTACGACCCCGTACGCGACGGATTCGTGCTGCACACCCCGCACTGCGGGGCGCAGAAGTTCATGCCCAACACCGGTCAGCCCGGCGGCCCCAAGACGGGGCTCGTCGCCGCGCGACTGCTGGCCGGCGGGGCCGACCGGGGGGTGTTCCTGCTGCTGGTGCCGCTCACCGACGCCACCGGGCCGCTGCTGGGCGTACGCGTGCGCAGGCTGCCCGCCCGCATGGGCAGCCCCGTCGACCACAGCCTCACCTCGTTCGACCACGTCTTCGTGGGACGCGAGGCGCTGCTGACGGGGCCGCAGGGGCGGATCGACGGCGACGGGGAGTTCCGCAGCGCCATCGAGGGCCGCAGGCGCCGCTTCCTCGCCTCCATCGCCCGGGTCGTCACCGGCAGGATCTCCATGAGCGCCAGCGCCGTCGGCTCGGCGCGCGCCACGCTGGCCGTCGCGGTGCGGTACGGCGGCCACCGCCACGTCTCCGCCGGACGCGGGGCGCGGCTGCCGGTGCTCGCGTACCGCACGCACCACGGGCCGCTCGCCGAAGCCATGGCCACGGTCTTCGCCATGAGCCTGCTGCACCGCCGCGTCCTGGACCGCTGGGAGGCGGCCCAGGAGGGGCCCGAGGCCGGGCGGGAGGCCGCCGAGCGGCTGGTGGACATCGCCAAGGGCTGGATCACCTGGCAGGCCAGGGCCGTGATCGTGGAGTCCCGGGAACGCTGCGGCGCCCAGGGCCTCCTGGAGAACAACGGGATGGCCGCGCTCGTCACCGGAGTCGAGGGCGCCATCACCGCAGAGGGCGACAACCTCGCCGTCCACGCCAGGGCCGCCGCCGCCCTGCTCGCCGACCGCGCTCCGTACGAGCCGGCCGCCCCGGCCGACGGCGACCTCACCGACCTCCGGTTCCTGGTCCGGCTCCTGGGCCGCGCCGAGGAGCTGTGGTTCGCGCGCGCCGGGGCCCGGGCGGCCCGGACCGCGCCCGGCGACCCGCTGGGCCGGTGGAACGCGGCGGCGGGCCCCGCGCTGCGCGGGGTCGAGGCGCACGCCTGCCGGCAGGCGGCCGAGGCGTACGCGGAGGCGGTCGAGGAACTGCCCGCCGGGGCGGACCGGGACCGGCTCGGCGAGCTGGCCCGGCTGTTCGCCCTGGGCCGGGTCGCGCGCGACAGCGGGGACCTCCTCGCGGCCGGCCACCTGAGCACCGGCCAGGCGGAGGCGCTGACGGACCACACCGAACGGCTCATCGAGGCGGTGGCCCCGCACCTCCCGGAGCTCGCCGACTCCTTCGCCTTCCCCGAGGAGATGCTCGCCGACTGGCCGATCACGGGCGCCGGTTACGCGGAGGCGTACGACGATCCGGAGGCCCACTGGCACACGGAGGCGGGCCGATGAGGGGCACGCGGGCACGCCGCGCGGCACGGGCCGTACAGGGGCTCGGGGCGGGGGCCGTCGTCCTCGCCTACTGGACGGCCGTCGCCGTGTTCGCGCGGTGGTGCGGGGCTCCCCGGACAGGCCCTAGGCGAATCGGTTCGCCGCAAGGCGTAACCGGATCGACGCTGCTCCGTTGTTCCGGCGTCGGGGCCGTGCGCGCCGGCGCCGGACCCCCGCCGGATGGACCTGAGGAAAGGAAGACCATGAGCACGATCCACCCCCACATCACCGATGTACTCAGCCGTACCTTCAAGGTGCCCGTGGCCGAGATCCTTCCGGACTCCACGATGGACAGCCTGGACATGGACTCCCTCGCGGCCGCCGAGTTCGCCGTCGTCCTCCGGGAGACCACCGGGGCCGAACTGGACACCGGCACCCTCACCCGGGGGACCACCCTCGCCGAGCTCACGGCGCACCTCCACGCGTCGGCCGCCGCCCGATGAGGACACCGGCCGTCGCCGTCACCGGGCTCGGCATGATCACCCCGGTCGGCAACGACACCGAGTCCACCTGGGCCGGGGTGTGCGCCGCCGTGAGCCCGGTGCGCATCGTCCCCGCGCTCGCCGGGTGCGCGATCGACTTCGCCTGCGTGGTCGACGGCATCGACCTGGACGCCGAGATCGGCCGCCGTACGGCCTTCCGGATGGGCCGGTACGTCAAGTTCGCGGTCCTGGCCGCCCGGGAGGCCGTCGCCGACGCCGGGCTCGACCCGGCCGGCTGGGACGGCAGCCGGGTCGCGGTCGTCGTCGGCACCAGCAGCGGCGGCTCCGCGCACCTCACCGACCAGGCGCTGGTGCTGGAGCGGAAGGGCCCGGAGGCGACCTCGCCGGCCGGCGTCCTGCTGACCATCCCCAACATGCCCGCCGCCGAGATCGCGATCGAGATGCGGGCCACCGGCCCCAGCATGGCCCCCTGCACGGCCTGTTCGTCCGGCATCACCGCGCTCTCCGTCGCCCGCGACCTGCTGGCCACCGGGCAGTGCGACGTGGCCATCGCGGGGGCGACCGAGTCGACCGTCTTCCCGATCGCCATGACCGGCTTCGCCCGGTCCGGGGCCGCCGCCCGCGCGGACGGCGAACTGTCCCGGCTCAGCCGGCCCTTCGCCGCCGACCGGGCCGGCCTCGTCATGGGCGAGGGCGCCGCGGTCATGGTGCTGGAACGCGCCGCCGACGCGGAGGCCCGGGGCGCCGAACCCCGGGCCCTGCTCGCCGGCACCGGCGCCACCACGGACGCCCACCACCCCACCAGCCCGCACCCCGACGGCCGGATCGCCCGGGCCGCCGTCGAGGCCGCCCTGCGCGACGCGGGCTGGCGGGCCGACGAGGTGGAGCACGTCAACGCGCACGGCACCGCGACCGTACGCAACGACGCCGCCGAGGCCGCGCTGATCAGCCGGGTGTACCCGCACCGGCCACCCGTCACCGCCCCCAAGGGCGTGCTCGGGCACTGCATGGGCGCGGCCGGGGCGATCGAGGCGGGGCTGACGATTCTCACTCTCCAGCGCGGGGTCGTCCCGCCGGTCGCCAACCTGGACGCGCCCGCGCCCGGGTTCGACATCGACTGCGTCACCAAGGTGCCGCTGGTACGGCCGGTCCGCCGGGCCGTCAGCCACTCCTTCGGCTTCGGCGGGCACAACGCGGTGGTGGCCCTGCAGCGCCCATGAGCCCTGAGGGGCGGCGCTGAGCTGCGCGAACGCCCGTGGTAGCGTGCCGGAGCCAGTCGAACTCCTCGTAGGAGTCAGGGAATCCGGTGCGAATCCGGAACTGACGCGCAGCGGTGAGGGGGACGGGCGGGGCCACGGCCACTGGGAGACCCGGCGTCTCCCGGGAAGGCGTCCCGTCCGAGCGAACCCGAGTCCGAAGACCTGCTGGCGACCGCCGCCCGGGACCGGGCGGCGGACCGTACAGCGGGCCCCGCGCATGGGCCCAGAGACGCCGAGGTACCCCGTGCCGCCGATATCCGGCCCCGCCCGTTCCGCCGCCCTGCTCACCGCCGTGCTCCTGCTGCTGACGGCCTGCGGAGGGGCCCCGTCCGAAAAGGCCGACGCGTCCGGAAAGGCGGACGGCTATCCGGTCACCCTCAAGAACTGCGGGCGCACCGTCACCGTGAACGCCGCACCCCGCCGCGCGGTCTCCGTCGACCAGGGCACGACCGAGATCCTGCTCTCGCTCGGCCTCCAGGACCGGATGGCGGCCACCGCCACCTGGACCGACCCGGTGATGAAGGGTCTGGAGAAGGCCAACGCGGGCGTGAAGCGGATCGCCGACAACCGGCCCTCGTCCGAGAAGGTCCTCGACCAGGAGCCCGACTTCGTCGCCGCCGACTTCGAGTCGACCCTCGCCAAGGGCGGCGTCGCCCCGCGCGAACAGTTCGAGAAGCTGGGCGTCCCCACCTATGTCGCTCCCGCCGACTGCACGGCCAAGGACAACACCGAGGACGGCGACGGCGTCCGCACCGGCGCCCTCACCATGGACAGCGTCTACGCCGAAGTGAACGACCTGGCCCGCGTGTTCGGCGTACCCGAGCGCGGGGAGAAGCTGGTCGCGCGGCTCCGCGACCGCATCCGGAAGGCCACCGACGGCATCGACGGATCGGGCACCTCCGTCATGTACTGGTTCGCCAACTCCGCGTCCCCCTACCTGGCGGGCTGCTGCGGGGCGCCGGGCATCATCACCCGGGAGCTCGGCCTGAAGAACGTCTTCGCCGACACGCATGACGAATGGCCCCAGATCAACTGGGAGACCGTCGCCGACCGCGACCCGGACGTCCTGGTCATCGGCGACCTCACCCGCACGTCGCAGACCGCCGAGAGCGCCGCCGGGAAGATCGGCTTCCTGGAGTCCAACCCCGTCACGAAGAAGATGGACGCCGTACGCCACAAGCGCTACGTCCTGCTCAGCGGCCAGGCCATGAACCCGACCATCCGCACGGTCGAGGGCGTCGAGCTGGTGGCCGCCGGTCTGCGCGACCTCGGACTCGCGGGGTGACGGCCACCGACCGGCTCACCGCCCCAAGCGAAGAGGCCCCGCGCGAAGAGGCCCCGCGCGAAGAGGCCCCGCGCGAAAAGGCTCCGCGCGAAAAGGCCCCGGAAACCGCGCGCCCCCGGCCGCGCGGCCTGCGCGACGGCCTCCTGTGGACCGGCGGCCTCCTGCTGCTCGCCCTGTCCGTCGCCGTCGCCGTCACCATCGGACCGGCCCGGATCTCCGTCGTGGACGTCTGGTCCGCCGTCGCCGCCCACCTCGGCGTCGGCGAGGCCCGGCTCAGCCCGATCCGCGACGGCATCATCTGGAACCTGCGCATGCCGCGCACCCTGCTCGCCGCCGTCTGCGGGGCCGGCCTCGCGGTCTGCGGGACCGTCATGCAGTCCCTGCTGCGCAACCCGCTGGCCGACCCGTTCGTCCTCGGTGTCTCCTCCGGCGCGTCCACCGGCGCGGTCCTGGTCGTCGTGCTCGGCGTCGGCGGGGGAGCGGTGACGCTGCCGGCCGGGGCGTTCATCGGGGCGCTCTGCTCCTTCGCCCTGGTGATGCTGCTCAGCCACACCCTGGGCGGCTCCACCGACCGGGTCGTGCTGTCCGGGGTCGCCGCCATGCAGCTGTTCTCGGCGCTGACCTCGTTCGTCGTCATGACGGCCGCCGACGCCGAGCAGACCCGCGGGGTGCTGTTCTGGCTGCTCGGCTCGCTCGGCGGGGTCGGCTGGACCGATGTCCGGGTCTGCTCCGCCGTCCTCGCCGTCAGCCTGTTCATCTGCCTGGGCCACGCCCGTACGCTCGACGCCTTCGCCTTCGGGCAGGACGCGGCCGCCGCCCTCGGCGTGAACGTCGCACGCGTCCGGACCGTGCTGCTCTGCACGACCGCGCTGCTGACCGCCGCGCTCGTCAGCTCGGCCGGGGCCATCGGCTTCGTCGGGCTGGTCCTGCCGCACGCCGCCCGCGCCCTCACCGGCTCGGGCCACCGCAGACTGCTTCCGGTCACCGCGCTCACCGGGGCTGTCTTCCTCGTCTGGGTCGACACGCTCGCCCGGACCGTCCTCGACCCCCAGGAGGTCCCGGTGGGCGTCGTCACCGCCCTCATCGGCGTGCCCGCCTTCGTCGCCGTCCTCTACCGCACCAGGCGGCCCGCATGACCGGGACCGGGACGACGGCCGAGGGCCTGCGGGCCGAACGGGTCGGCCGCGAAGCCGGTGGCCGCCTCGTCCTCGACGGGGTGACCCTCGCCCCGGAACCCGGCACCACCGTGGGCCTGATCGGCCCCAACGGCTCCGGCAAGTCCACGCTGCTGCGCATCCTCGCCGGGGTCCTGGCCCCGCACACGGGCGTCGTCACCCTGGACGGCGAACCGCTGCTCGACGTCGGCCGGCGCGCGGTGGCCCGGCGCGTCGCGGTCGTGGACCAGCACGCCGCCACCCAGGACGAGCTGAGCGTCCTGGACGTCGTACGCCTGGGCCGCATCCCGCACCGCCGCGCCTGGGCCGCCCCGACGGGCGAGGACGCAGCGGCGGTGGACGAGGCGCTGGGACGCACCGGGCTCAGCGGCCGGCGCGACCAGTCCTGGCACACGCTGTCCGGCGGGGAGCGCCAGCGCGTCCAGATCGCCCGCGCGCTCGCCCAGCGGCCACGCGAACTCCTGCTGGACGAACCGACCAACCATCTGGACATCCAGCACCAGCTGGAACTGCTCTCCCTGGTCGCCGCGCTCCCGCTGACCGCCGTCGTCGCCCTGCACGACCTCAATCTGGCCGCCATGTTCTGCGACCGGATCGTGGTGCTGAGCGGCGGCCGGGCGGTCGCGGGCGGGACCCCGGAGCAAGTGATCACCGAGGAACTGATCGAGGAGGTCTACCGGGTGCGGTCCGTCGTCACCCCGGACGGCCCGCAGGGGCGGCCCTCGGTGCGCTTCCTGCCCTGACGGGCCCGGGCACGCGAGAGGGCGGGCCCGTCGGCGGGCCCGCCCTTCGCTTGTGGTGCGGTGCGGCAGTCATGCCGGCGGGGGGTCAGCGGTGGCGTCCTCGGCCCATGTCGCCGCCGGTGTCCTTGCCGCCCATGTCCTTGCCGCCCTTGGTGGTGCCGTCCGCGTAGTCGATCTGCTCCTTGCGCAGCTCGGCGGAGACCTCCTTCTGCTCCGTCACCCTCTGGGTTTCCATCCGGACGCGCTCGACCGGGACGGTCTCCTTGCGCATCGTGGCGCGCTCCGCGTGCAGGGTGACCTCCACGTCCTGCTCCGTCAGGTCGCCCGCCCGCGTGGACGTCTTGTCGCCCGGCTGCAGCGGCTCACGGACCACCCGTACCTCCTCGTGCGAGACCGGCACGCTGCGTGTGACGTTCTCGGTGACGACGTACTTGTGGAGGCGGGCCCTGCCGCTCTCGTACTCCTCGGTGCCGATGTGCAGCTGCTCCTCGGAGCGGATCATCTCCTCCTTGCCGCCCAGGTCGGCCCCGGACCGGGTGCCCGCGCCGGCTCCGGCCAGCGGACGTCCCGCGCCCGTGCCCGCCGCCTCGGTGTCCCGGTGCCTGCCGGTGCCGGCCGCCTGCGTGCGGTCCGTGCCGGAGGTGCCGGCCGCGCCCATGGTCCCGGCCCCTGCTCCGGCTGCCGCGCCGGTCCCGGCCGCGCCCATGGTGCCGGTGCCCGTCGTGGTCGGTGCGTTGGTCCCGGAACTGTCGCCCAGCTTGCCCCGGGTGTTCCTGGTCAGGCCGTAGTGCCGGTACAGCTCCTCCTCCTCCGACACGGACAGATGCGCGTCCGCGTCCACCCCGGGGGCGTCCTTGACCTGGTCCTTGCCGTGGGAGATGTGCAGGTCGGAGCCCACTCGACGGGCTCCGGCGAGAGGCACGAAACTCTCCTTCATGCCGAACAGGCCGGTCTTCACCGTGATCCAGTCCGGGCGGCCGGTGTTGTCGTCGACATACACGCGGCCCACGTTGCCGATCTTCTCGCCCTCGGTGTCGTACACCGTCAGGCCGTCGAGCTCTCCGGAATCCGTGAAACCGTCAGCGGCTCCCATATCCGAATCCTCCTCGCCCGGGCGCGTCCTGTGGGTGGGTCCAGCAGAGACGGCGCGTCCGGATTCCATCGCGCCTCACCCGGATGGACGCTGCAACCGCCCGGCCACCGGGCACGGCGCGCGGCATCCGCCCCGGACCGTTGCAGCCCCCGCCTCAAGCGGCTGCGCGGCTCTCGCGCCCGTTACGCCATCCGGGTGAACGGGCCGGGCTCGGACGCCCCCGCCCAGGCACATATGATCAACCCACGCCGACCGGCGTCCCGCCGCGCCACCCGGGGGTGCCCCATCCGTTCCGTACGCAGTCGGCTCCCCGTCCAACGCGGCGAACTGCTCGCCCGGCGCGAGGACGGCACGGAGCTGCACCACCTCGTATGGCGGCTGGGACCCGGCTGGCGGGCGTGCAGCAGCGCGGTCCTGGGCGGCGGCATCGGCCCGCGCGAGTGGATCCTCAACGCCCAGGTCCCCGGCGGCTACCCCCGCATGGACCCGGACCGGCACCTCGCCGAGATCGCCGCCGCCGCACACCTCGCCGGCCCAGGCGCCGGTCTCATGACCGCCGCCGACGTCACCGCGTACACCACCGCCGACGACGAGCACGTGCACGCCACCGCCACCTGCGGTCTGGGTGTACGCGGCTGGGCCGCCGCACCGGCCGAGGGCACCGTCGGACCGCCGCGCCCCGGCACCGTCAACATCGTGGTGACGTTCCCGGTGCCCCTGTCCGACGCCGCCCTGGTCAACGCCGTGGCCACCGCCACGGAGGCCAAGGTGCAGGCGCTCCTGGACGCCGGACTCGACTGCTCCGGCACCCCCACGGACGCCGTCTGTCTCGCCGCGCCCGAACCCGGGCCGGAGACCGGCGCCGCCGAACCGTTCGCCGGTCCGCGCTCCCGCTGGGGCGCGCGACTCGCCAGAGCCGTACACGCCGCCGTGCTGGAAGGCGCGCTGCGGCACCCCTGAGAAGCCGAAACCGCCGCGCCCGGAGCGCGGCCGACGAAGGGAACCCCATGACTTCAGCCATCCCCGCCGCACCCCAGCAGCCCGTCGTCGCCGTCCTCGGTGCCGGGATCATGGGCGCGGCCATGGCCCGCAGCCTGCTCCGCGCCGGTCTGGAGGTCCGGGCCTGGAACCGCACGCAGGCCAAGGCCGCCCCGCTCGCCGCCGACGGCGCCACCGTCACCGCCACGGCGGCCGAGGCCGTGCGCGGCGCCCACGTCGTGCTCACCGCGCTCACCGACACGACCGCCGTCGCCGCCGCGCTCACCGCCGCCTCCGAGGGGCTGCACCGGGGCCAGGTGCTCCTCCAGACCTCCACGGTCGGCCCGGACGGCGCCGTCGAGCTGGCCCAGCGCGCCGCCGACCTCGGGCTGATCCACCTCGACGCCCCGGTCTCCGGCACCCGGCAGCCCGCGGAACAGGGCACGCTGACCGTCCTCGTCTCCGGGCCCCTCGCCGCCCGTGCGGTGGTCGAACCCGTGCTGGAGGCGATCGGGCAGCGCACCATCTGGGCCGGGGAGGAGCCGGGCACGGCCTCCCGGCTCAAGCTCGTGCTCAACGCCTGGGTCGTCAACATGGTCGGCGGCGTCGCGGAGTGCCTGAACCTCGCCGAAGGGCTCGGCGTCGACCCGCGTACGTTCCTCGACGTCGTCAAGGGCGGCCCGCTTGACTCGGGGTACCTCCAGGCCAAGTCCGCCGCCGTGCTCGACGGCGACCTCACGCCCAGCTTCGCCCTGTCCACCGCCCTCAAGGACACCCGGCTCGTCCTCGACGCGGCCGCTCAGGCCGGGGTCCGGCTGGACCTGACCGCCGCGTCGGCCGCCCGCTTCGAGCGCGCGGAGGCCGCCGGACACGGCGAGGAGGACATGGTCGCCACCTACTACGCGGGCCGGGCGCCCGAGCGGGACGGCGACTGACCGGACCGGGACACCGGCCCCGTAACGCCGCGAGACCGCCCCACCGGTACGGGGGAGCCCGGTGGGACGGCCGCCCTCAGCGTGCCACAGGACGGCCCGCCGCAGGGGTGGGCCGGCGCGGACCGGGCCGTGATTGAGTCGAAATCGACGGTACGGGAATACCCGCGCGCCACGCGTCCTTGCCGCAGCTGTGGCGCCCGTCAGCGGGGCGCCGGCGCACGGAACAGGGGAGAAGGAGCTCATGCCGAAGGCGTACGTGTTCACCCGCAACGGCGGACCGGAGGTGGAGGGCCTCACCGAACGGGAACGGCCGAAACCCGGCCCCGGCGAACTGCTCGTCGCCGTCCGCGCGGCGGGCGTCAACCCGGTCGACTGGAAGCTGCGCACCGGCTACACCCGGCCCGGCAGCGAGCCGCAGCCGTTCCCGGCCGTCTTCGGCAGCGAGGCCGCCGGCACCGTCGTGGAGACCGGCCCCGGAGTGGAGGGCTTCGCCCCCGGCGACGAGGTGTTCGGCAACCCGCTGACCGGCGGATACGCCGAGTACACGCTCATGCCCGTCGCGGTCACCGCCCACAAGCCGGCCGCCCTGTCCTTCACCGACGCGGCGGTCCTGCCCGTCGCCGCCGCCACCGCCTACGACGGGCTGCGCCAGCTCGGCCTGGGCCGCGGCGCCACGCTCCTGGTCACCGGGGCCGGCGGCGGCGTGGGCAGCGCGGCCGTCCAGCTGGCCCGCCACGCGGGCCTCCGGGTCCTCGGCGTCGCGAGCGAGGCCAAGAAGGACTTCGTGGAGTCCCTGGGCGCCGAGCACATCCCGTCCGGCGCCGGCCTCGCCGACCGGGTGCGGGCAGCCGCCCCCGAGGGCGTGGACGCCGTCTTCGACCTGGTCGGCGGCGACACCCTGCGCGAGGCGGCAGGGCTGACCGACTCGGCCGCGCTCATCAGCGCCGGTGGCAAGCCCCTGGTGACCGAGCTCGGCGGAGCACCCGTCCGGCGGGCCCGTACCGCCGCCGTCCTCGACGAGGTGGCGCGGCTGACCGTCGAGGGAGTCCTGCGCACCCACGTGACCCGGACCGTGCCCCTCGACCGGGCGGCCGAGGCGCTGCGCGCGGTGGAGGACGGCCACGCCCTGGGCAAGACCGTGATCGAGGTGACCGCGTGAACACGTATCCGGACCCGGGCCACCCGCTGGACGACCCGGTGGGCACCGCGCTGCGCGGCCCGCACGCCCACTTCGCCGAACGCCGGGGCCGCGTGCTGCGCTACCCCTCCGCGGTCGCCCCCTGGGCCGCTCTCCCACCGGACCCCGGGCCCGCCGACTGGGCCGACGTGGCGGCGCTCACCGGGCCGGGCGGAGCCATCACGATCACCGCGTTCCGGGAGCCCCCGCCCGCCGACTGGGAGATCACCTTCCATGCCGCCGGCGTCCAGCTGGTGGACGCCGGCGTGGCCGCGGCGCCCCTCCCCGAAGCGGTCCGGCTGGGCCCCGCCGACGTACCGGAGATGCTCGACCTGGTCGCCCGCACCCGGCCGGGCCCCTTCGAGCCCCGGACCGTCGAGCTCGGCACCTACCTCGGGGTGCGCCGGGACGGGGTGCTCGTCGCCATGGCCGGTGAGCGCATGCGCCCGCCGGGCTGGAGCGAGATCAGCGCCGTCTGCACCGACGAGTCGGTACGCGGCCAGGGTCTCGGCGGCGGGCTCGTGCGCGCCGTCGCCCACGAGATCCGGCAGCGCGGCGAGACCCCGTTCCTGCACGCGGCCGCCGCCAACACCGGAGCCGTCCGGCTCTACGAGTCGCTCGGCTTCGAGCTCCGCCGGCGGATCGCGTTCCTGGCCGCCCTCGTACCGGCCGGGGCGCCCGCGCCCGGCCGTCCCGCCGCCACGACCACGCCGGCGCGCTGAGCGCGCGGTGTCCCCGGGCCAGGAGACACCGCCCCGGCGCTTTACGGGACCTTCGGCCGGGCCCCCGGGGCCGTAAGCCTCGTGTGCACCACCCCCCTGACCGGGTCGAATGGAGGTACGCGCCGGCATCCGGCCGGCAGATCCCGGAAGGAGAGGGCCTTGACGTTCGGACTCCTGAGCCGGCCCGCGCCCCGCGTGACGCTTCCCGGCACCGACCTCGGAGAGGCCGCCGTGCGCGCCCCCAGGGTCGGGAACGGGGTGCTGTTCGGCGCGCTGGCCCTGCTGACCGCCGCGATCGTCTCCCTGGACGTGCTCACGGGCCAGGATCTGCGTCTGGTGCCCCTGCTGGTGGTGGTACCGGCCTTTGTCTCGGTCTTCGGCACGATCGCCCAGACCACCGGTGTCGCCGCCCTCGTGATGGCGGTGGCCGTCGCCTCGCGCCTGGTGGCCGGGGGGAGCAACTGGGACATCGCGAGCAGTGTCGTCTTCACCGTCCTGGCGTGTCTCCTCGGTATCGGCGCCTGTGTCCTGCGCATCCGGCACGCCACCGAGGTCGCCAGACTCCGTTCCGCCTCCGTCGCCCTCCAGCGCCAGATCCTGCGCCCCCTGCCCATTCCCACCGACCAGATCACCGCCCACGGCTCGTACACGCCGATCGAGGAGGACCATCTGGTCGGCGGGGACATCTACGAGGTCGTGCAGTCGCCCTACGGCACCCGGGTGATCATCGGCGACGTCCAGGGCAAGGGGCTCCCCGCCATCGGTGTGGGCTTCGCCGTCCTCGGCGCGTTCCGCGAGGCGGCCATCCGCGAACCCTCCCTCATCGGTGTCGTGGACCGGCTGGAGGACGCCGTCGCCCGGCAGAACGCCTTCGCCGCCCAGACCGGTGACGCCGAACGCTTCGTGACCGCGCTCGTCCTGGGGTTCGACGGCGACGGCCGGGCGCGGGCCGTCAACTGCGGCCATCTGCCGCCCCGCCTGGTGTACGACGGAGTCGCCGTCACCGTGCCGCTGCGCCGGACGTCGGTACCGTTGGGCCTGGCGGAACTCAGCACCGAGGGCCGCACCGCGGAACGGCTCGACTTCCCGCCCGGCGCGACGCTCCTGATGTTCACCGACGGGGTCACCGAGGCCCGCGACGCGGAGGGCCGCTTCTATCCGCTCGACGCCCGGCTGAGCCGCTGGGCACGCCGGGGCCCCCGGGAACTGCTCGACGCGCTCGGACGCGACCTGGAGGAGTTCTCCGGCGGCGTGCGGCGCGACGACATCGCCGTACTGGCCCTGATCCGGGTCTCCGAGTCGGCCTCCGCCTCGACCGAGCCGACGGTGTACGAGGCGATGCGGCCCGTTGAGGCGCTCAGCGGACGGTGATCCGCGCAGCTCACAGGCCCTCAATGTCCCGACGAGACTTCTGTCGCGTCGGGACATTTTCGGGTGTACGGTGAAAGACATGCAAGCGGAACGGAAGATTCCGGACAGGCGGGGCCGCAAGGCCCGCCGGACCCGGGACACGCTGGCCGGAGCCGCGTTCGAGCTCGTGCTCGACCGGGGGCTCAGGGAGGTCACGGTCGAGGAGATCGCGGAACGCGCCGACCTGGACCGCCGCACCTTCAGCCGGTACTTCGCGAGCAAGGAGGACGCCGTCCTGGACTCGGTCCGGGGCGACGGCCACCGCATCAACGAGGCCCTGCGCGCCCGGCCGGCCGATGAGCCCCCGCTCACCGCCTACCGCCGGGCCGTCCAGGACTGGCTCGCGGACCCCGGGGTCCCGGCCTGGCACCGCCGCCCGCGCGTCTACGAGCTGCTGGTCCTCGCCGAGCGTGAACCGACCCTCTACGCGGCCTTCCACCACATCCGGGTGGACGCCCAGTCGGACTCGGTCGCCATCGTCGCGGACCGGCTCGGCACCGACCCCCTCAGCGATCTGCGGCCCGCCGTCACGGTCGCCGCCGGAGCCGGCGCCCTCCTGGCCGCCCAGGCCGTCTGGGTCCGCGGAAACCGCCCCGACGAGCTGCCCCGGCTCGTGGAACGGGCCTTCGACGCCCTGGCCGGCGAACTGTTCACCGGCCCCGCGCCGCACAGCACCACCAGCACCACGGAAGGAAACGGCACACCATGAGCACCACCACCCCCACCGACCAGGAGTTCGCCGGCCGTACCGCCCTCGTCACCGGAGGGGCCTCCGGCATCGGCCTGGCCCTCGCCCACCGGCTCGCCGGCGCGGGCGCCTCGGTCGTCGTCGCCGACTACAACGAGGCGAGCGCCCGCGAGGCCGCGGCCGCGCTGGAGAGCGCCGGCGGCCGGGCCGCCGCCGTGGCCATGGACGTCACCGACCCCGCGTCCGTCGAGGCGGGCGTGCGGTTCGCCGTCGACACCTTCGGCGCCCTGCACCTCGCCGTGAACAACGCCGGCATCGGCGGCCCCAGCAATTCGACCGGCGAGTACGCCGTCGAGGACTGGGACCGGGTCGTCGCGACCAACCTCAGCGGCGTCTTCTACTCGATGCGCTACGAACTGCCCGCCATCGTCGCCGCGGGCGGCGGCGCCATCGTCAACATGTCCTCGATCCTGGGCACCAACGGCTTCGCCGGCTCGCCGGCCTACGTCGCCGCCAAGCACGGCGTCGTCGGCCTCACCAAGACCGCCGCCCTGGAGTACGCGGCCCAGAACGTCCGGATCAACGCGGTGGGCCCCGGCTTCATCGACACCCCGCTGCTGCGGAACACGGAGGGCCCGGCCCGCGACCACCTCATCTCGCTGCACCCGGCGGGCCGCCTGGGCACGTCCGAGGAGGTCGCGGAGCTCGCCGCGTTCCTGCTCTCCGACCGCGCCTCGTTCATCCACGGCAGCTACCACCTGGTGGACGGCGGCTACTCCGCCTCCTGAGCGGGGGAGCGGACGGGGGCACGGGGGCAACGGGGGTTTCGGGGGTCAGCACACACGCCACAGAGGTCGAGGAGGACCCCATGAAGGCAGTTCAGTACCGCGAGATCGGCGCCGCACCCGAGGTCGTCACCGTGCCCGACCCCGAGCCGGGCCCCGGGCAGGTGCTGCTGAAGGTCACGGCGGCGGGCGTCTGCCACTCCGACATCGCCGTGATGAGCTGGACCGCGGACCAGTTCCCGTATCCGCTGCCGCTCACCCTCGGCCACGAGGGCGCCGGCACGATCGCCGCGCTCGGTGACGGCGTCACCGGCCTGGAGACCGGCCAGTCCGTCGCCGTCTACGGCCCCTGGGGCTGCGGCACCTGCGTGAAGTGCGCCGAGGGCAAGGAGAACTACTGCCTGCGCGCCGCGGAGCTCGGCATCAACCCGCCCGGCCTCGGTTCGCCCGGCGCCATGGCCGAGTACATGATCGTGGACGACCCGCGCCACCTCGTGCCCCTCGGCGACCTCGACCCGGTCCGGACCGTGCCGCTCACCGACGCCGGCCTCACCCCGTACCACGCCATCAAGCGCTCCCTGCCGAAGCTGGTGCCCGGGGCCACCGCCGTCGTCATCGGCACCGGCGGCCTCGGCCACGTGGCGATCCAGCTGCTGCGCGCCCTCACGGCCGTCCGGGTCATCGCCCTGGACGTCACCGAGGACAAGCTGGCCCTCGCCCGCACCGTCGGCGCGCACGAGACCGTCCTGTCCGACGAGCACGCGGCCGCCCGCATCCGCGAACTGACGGGCGGCACCGGCGCCCAGGTCGTCCTGGACTTCGTCGGGGCCCCGCCGACCGTCGCCACCGCCGGCGCGGCGGCCGCCATCGACTCCGACGTGACCATCGTCGGCATCGGCGGCGGAGCGCTGCCCGTGGGCTTCGGCGCCCTTCCGTTCAACACGACGGTCACCGCCCCCTACTGGGGATCGCGCTCCGAACTGGCCGAGGTGCTGGACCTGGCCCGCACGGGAGCGGTGGACGTCCACGTCGAGACGTACCCGCTGGACGAGGCGCCGCTCGCCTACGAGCGCCTGCACGCCGGCAAGATCAACGGCCGGGCGGTCATCCTCCCGCAGAGCTGACCGCGCGGGGCACCGTTGTACGGGAGCGACCGTTGCGCCGGCCGCTCCCGTACGACGAGACTGGCCGTATGGGATTCCTCGTACTGATGACGCTGCCCGGCCTGGTCATCGGCCTCACCCTCGCGGCCTTCCTCGATCAGCTGCTGTTGCGCGCCGGGCGTGCGGGGCTGCTGCCGTGGCGCAACAGCGCCCGCCAGGGCCAGATCTCGGCGACAGGCTTCGAACAGCTGCACGCCGCGTTCTCGCCCGGGAAGCAGAGCGAGCTCAAGGAGCGGCAGAGCGCCCTGCTGCTCCGCGACGACGAGGAGGACGGCGCCCCGCCGCACCGCTCCACCGTCGACCTGGACGGCGGTCCGGCCGTCATCCGCCTCCACCCGCACTGACGGCCCCGCCCTCCGCCAGATGCTCGCGCAGCCGGTCCACGAAGACCCGCTGCCCCTTCACCAGCCGCTCCGCCGCCTCCTCGGGCGTGCACCAGGCGAACCGGTCCATCTCCGGGAACTCCCGCAGCGTCCCCGACTTCCGGGGCCACTCCATCGAGAACGTGCCGGGCACCGCCGTCGCCGGGTCGGCATCGCCGTCCAGCGCCCACACGGTCACCGTCTTCCCACTGGCCTGACGCGCCTCGCCCAGCGCCACCCACGCACCGTCCGGCGCCGGATGCCCGAACTCCTCCTCGAACTCCCGCCGCGCCGCCGCCCACGGCTCCTCGTCCGGGGCGTACTCGCCCTTCGGCACCGACCAGGCGGCGTCCTCGCGCCCCGCCCAGAACGGCCCGCCCATGTGGCCGATGAACACTTCGAGGCCGCGCCCGGCACCGGTGCGGAACAGCAGGAGCCCCGCGCTGCGGCGGGTGGTCTTCTTGCCCGTCATACCGTCAAGTGTGCGCGGCCTCCGGTGTCTACGCCTTATGCCGTCAAGTGTGCGCGGCCCCCGGGGTCTACGCCTTGCGGTAGTCGTACGCCTCCGCGGCCGCCGCCTCCACCGCGTCGAGGCCGCCGCCCGCCGACGCCGTGACCACCGCGGCCACCGCGCCCTCCACGAACGGGGCGTCCACCAGCCGCGTCCCGGCCGGTAGTTCGCCGTCCTCCGCCAGCATCGCCTTGACCGTGAGGACCGCGCTCCCCAGATCGACCAGGACGGCGATCCCCGCCCCGCCGTCCACCGCCCGGGCGGCCCGAGCGATCAGCTCCGTACTCGTCCCGAGCCCGCCCGCCCCGGTGCCGCCCGCCGCGGCCACCGGAGCCGTCGCCCCGCCCGCCGCCAGCCCCCGGGCCAGCTCCGCCACGGACTCGGCCACCGGCCCGCTGTGCGAGACCAGCACGATGCCCACCTGCGCGCTCACGCCGCGCCCCCGTCCGTCTCCGCCAGCGCGGCGATCAGCAGCGCCGCCGACGTGGCCCCCGGATCCTGGTGCCCGACGCTCCGCTCGCCCAGATAGCTCGCCCGGCCCTTGCGCGCCCGCAGCGGCACGGTCGCCTCGGCGCCCGCGGCCGCCGCGTCCCGGCCCGCCGCGAACGAGCTCCCCAGCGCCTCCACGGCCGGCAGCAGCGCGTCGAGCATCGTCTTGTCACCGGCCTGCGCCCCGCCCAACTGGGACACCGCCGCGACGCCCTCGCCGAGCGCCCGCGCCAGATCGGCGGGGGACACGGCCGCCGCGTCGCCCAGCGCCTTGCCCGTGCGCCGCAGCAGCGTCCCGTACAGCGGGCCCGAGGCGCCGCCGACCGTCGAGATCAGCTGCCGTCCGGCGAGGGCCAGCACGGCCCCCGGGGTCTGCGGCGGCTCCTCCGCCAGCGCCGCCGAGACCGCGGCGAAACCGCGCCGGAGGTTGCTGCCGTGATCGGCGTCCCCGATCGCGGAGTCCAACTCCGTCAGACGATCCGCCTCGCGGTCGACCAGAACGGCGGCCGCGGTCATCCAGCGATGGAAGAAATCGGCGTCCAGCACCTGCACTCCTCGGTCCGTCACGTGCGGATCACCGGCCCCAGCGCAGCGCCGGCGTCTCGACCGGCGCGTCCCACAGCCGCAGCAGTTCCTCGTCCACCTGGCACAGGGTCACCGAACAGCCCGCCATGTCGAGCGAGGTCACATAGTTGCCGACGAGGCTACGAGCGACCACCACGCCCCGTTCGCGCAGCACCCGGTGCACCTCGCCGCCGAACCCGTACAGCTCCAGCAGCGGGGTCGCGCCCATGCCGTTGACCAGGGCGAGCACCGGGCCGCCGGGCCGCAGGTCGTCCAGGACCGCGTTCACGGCGAAGTCCGCGATCTCCCCGGAGGTCATCATCGCCCGCCGCTCCCGGCCCGGTTCGCCGTGGATGCC
Organism: Streptomyces sp. NBC_00209; assembly: GCF_045206345.1. Taxonomy (NCBI): domain Bacteria; kingdom Bacillati; phylum Actinomycetota; class Actinomycetes; order Kitasatosporales; family Streptomycetaceae; genus Streptomyces; species Streptomyces sp. NBC_00209. The sequence continues at coordinate 6,628,519 of NZ_CP108121.1, forward strand.
GATGCCCAGTTCGAGCTCGCCGGCGGGCAGGTCGAAGGTGGGGGAGCCCTTCGCGGGCGTCGTGACGGAGCTGAGGGCCACGCCGAAGCTGCGCGAGGACTCGTTCACCCTGCGGGCGATCGCGGCGACCCGGTCCAGCGGGGCGCCCTCGTCGGCCGCCGCACCCGCGATCTTCTCCACGAACAGGGTGGCCCCCGTGCCCCGGCGCCCGGCGGTGTAGAGGCTGTCGGTCACCGCGACGTCGTCGTCCACGAGGACCCGCTCGACGCGCAGCCCCTCCTCCTCGGCGAGCTCGGCGGCCATCTCGAAGTTGAGGACGTCCCCGGTGTAGTTCTTGACGACGAAGAGCACGCCCTCGCCGCTGTCCACGGCCGCCGCCGCCCGCACCATCTGGTCCGGCACCGGAGAGGTGAAGACCTCGCCCGGACATGCCGCCGACAGCATTCCCGGGCCGACGAACCCGGCGTGCAGCGGCTCGTGCCCCGAGCCGCCGCCGGAGACCAGGGCCACCTGCCCGGCCACGGGCGCGTCCCGGCGTACCACGACCCGGTTCTCCACATCCACGGTCAGCCCCGGATGGGAGGCGGCCATCCCGCGCAGCGCGTCGGCCACCACGGTTTCGGGGACGTTGATCAGCATGCGCAACGGAATCTCCCAGGAGAGCTGTCGGACCCGGACGGCGTGAACCGTTCCCACCGTAGGCCGTGATCGCGCCGCTGCGAAGACGGCGGTGCTCCGCTGTCGGCGACCGCCGCCGGCTGAGGGCCGACCGGTCAGGCCCGGTCGATGTGCACGCTGGTCGACTTCACCCGGGCGGTGGCCTGCACGCCGACCTCCAGGCCCAGTTCCTCCACGGCCTCCCTGGTCAGCAGGGACACCAGCCGGTGCGGTCCCGCCTGGATCTCGACCTGCGCGGCCACATCGCCCAGCTTCACCGCGGTGACGATGCCCGCGAACGCGTTGCGCGCGGAGGTGTACGAGACCTCCTCGTCGCCCGCGCCGTTCTGCGCGACCTCGACGGAGAACGCGGCCAGGTCGCGGCCGTCGATGAGGCGGCGTCCGCCCTCGTCGCGATGGGTCTCGACGCGCCCCGCGTCGGCCCAGCGCCGGGCGGTGTCGGGGCTGACGCCCAGGAGCCGGGCCGCCTGCCCGATCGTGTACGACTGCATGCGCCGTACCCTAACCGGCGCACCGCCCCGCACGGCCGGGTGGACCAGCCGGGATGAGGAATCCGGGCACGCGTCCTAGGGTGCGAACCATGGCAGACAGCGCGGGGGACCGGGGTTCCGACGGGCACGACACGCCCGATCCGCGACGGTGGCAGGCGCTCGCGGTCTGCCTGGTCGCCGGGTTCATGACCCTCCTGGACGTCTCGATCGTCAACGTCGCGCTCCCCTCCATCAAGGAGGGCCTGCACACCCCGGAGTCCGACCTGCAATGGGTCCTGTCCGGTTACGCCCTGGCCTTCGGCCTGTTCCTCATCCCGGCCGGGCGGCTCGGCGACGCACGCGGCCGGCGCGCCGTGTTCATGGCGGGGCTCACGCTCTTCACGCTGTCCTCCGCGGCCTGCGGCGCCGCCCAGTCCAGCATGTGGCTGGTGATCGCCCGGCTGGTCCAGGGGCTGGCCGGCGGCATGGTCTCGCCGCAGATCTCCGCCCTCATCCAGCAGATGTTCCAGGGCCGGGAACGCGGTCGCGCCTTCGGCATGTTCGGCACGGTGGTCGGCATCTCGACCGCCGTCGGCCCGCTGCTCGGCGGTCTGCTGATCCAGGCGGCCGGAGCGGAGGAGGGCTGGCGCTGGGTGTTCTACGTCAACCTGCCGCTGGGCCTCGTCTGCCTCCTGCTGGCCCGCCGCCTGCTGCCCGACACCCCCTCCGCCGGTCCGGTCCGGCTGCGGGACCTCGACCCGCTCGGCGTGCTGCTGCTCGGCTCGGGGGTCCTGGCCCTGCTGCTGCCCTTCGTCCAGTCCCGCCAGTGGCCCGGTGACGAGAAGTGGCTGCTGCTGATCCTGGCCGCGGCGCTGCTCGCCGCGTTCGTCGGCTGGGAGTCCCGGTGCGGCCGGCGCGGCACCCAGCCGGTCCTGGACCTCCGGCTCTTCAAGGTGCGCTCGTACTGGCTGGGCTGTCTGCTCATCCTGCTCTACTTCGCCGGATTCACCTCGATCTTCTTCATCACCACCCTCTATCTCCAGAGCGGTCTGCACTACACCGCCCTCCAGGCCGGTCTGGCGATCACCCCCTTCGCCCTGGGCTCCGCCGTCGCCGCCGGCCCCGGCGGCCGGCTCGTCGGACGCTTCGGCCGCCCCCTCGTCGTCGTCGGCCTGGCCGCCGTGGCCATCGGGCTCGGGGCCACCGCGCTCGCCGTCCACCTGGTGCCCGGCCGGGGCGCCGGCTGGGCGATGGCCGCCCCGCTGCTCTTCGCGGGGCTCGGCAGCGGTCTGGTCATCGCGCCCAACCAGACCCTGACCCTGTCCGAGGTGCCGGTGGCCACCGCGGGCAGCGCCGGCGGCACCCTCCAGACCGGGCAGCGCGTCGGCTCCGCCATCGGGATCGCCGCCGTCGGAGCGGTGTTCTTCGCCCAGGTCGGCGGGGACGGCTGGTCCGACGCGTACGACCACGGGCTCATCGTCTCCGTCGCCTTCGTCGTCGGCGCCCTGCTCGTCGCGGTCGCCGACGTGGGCGGCGGCCGGCGGGGCAGACGCCGTGCACAGCACTCCCCACCCGCAGCCGCCTCCTGAGGAGAACGCGATGAACGACTCCGCCGGCACCGACGGCAACAGCTCGTACGGACACAAGCCCTTCAAGCGCTCCCGCAGCCACTTCGCGGACCGCGTCACCGCCGACGGCCGCGACGGCTGGCCCGTCGAGGCGGGCCGCTACCGGCTCGTCGCCAGCCGGGCCTGCCCCTGGGCCAGCCGCGCCCTGGTCTCCCGCAGGCTCCTCGGCCTGGAGGACGCGCTCTCGCTCGGCGTCGCCGACCCGCTCCAGGACGACCGCAGCTGGCGTTTCACGCTCGACCCGGACGGCCGGGACCCGGTGCTCGGCATCCGCTACCTCAGCGAGGCGTACGACGCCCGCGAGCGGGACTACCCGGGCGGCGTCAGCGTCCCGGCGATCGTGGACGTACCCAGCGGCAAGCTGGTCACCAACGACTACCAGCAGATCACCCTGGACCTCGCCACCGAGTGGACCGCCCTGCACCGGCCCGGCGCGCCCGACCTCTACCCCGAGCCGCTGCGCGCGGAGATCGACGAGGTCATGGAGGGCATCTACCGGGACGTCAACAACGGGGTGTACCGCGCCGGGTTCGCGGACGGCCAGGACAGCTACGAGGAGGCGTACGAGGCACTGTTCCGCCGCCTCGACCAGACGTCGGAACGGCTCGCGGACCGGCGCTACCTCGTCGGGGACACGATCACCGAGGCCGACATCCGGTTCTTCACCACCCTGGTCCGCTTCGACCCCGTCTACCACGGCCATTTCAAGTGCAACCGCCGGAAACTCTCCGAGGACCCGGTGCTGTGGGCGTACGCCAGGGACCTCTACCAGACCCCCGGGTTCGGGGACACGGTCGACTTCCACCACATCAAGCAGCACTACTACCGGGTGCACACCGGCATCAACCCCACCGGCATCGTGCCCGCGGGCCCCGACCTCTCAGGCTGGCCGGCCCCGCACCACCGCGAACAGCTCGGCGGCCGACCCTTCGGCGACGGCACCCCGCCCGGACCCGTGCCCGCCGGCGAGGAGATCCCGCCCGGGAGCCGCGCTTAGCGCGGGATCCGGCCGGTGCGGGGCAGGGCCCTGTCGAGCCCGCGCCGCTCACGAGATATCTTGATGTCAAGCAATGTTGCAGACGTGGAGCGGAGCACAGGGTGACTGACTCGACCATCATCTATACACACACCGACGAGGCCCCGGCCCTGGCGACGTATTCGTTCCTGCCCGTGATCGAGGCGTACGCCTCCAAGGCCGGCGTCACCGTCGAGAGCCGGGACATCTCCCTGGCGGGCCGGATCATCGCCGGCTTCCCGGAGCGCCTCCGCGAGGACCAGCGCATCGACGACGCTCTCGCCGAGCTCGGCGAGCTGGCCACCACTCCGGGCGCCAACATCATCAAGCTGCCGAACATCTCGGCCTCGATCCCGCAGCTGAAGGCCGCGATCGCCGAGCTCCAGGCCCAGGGCTACGCCCTCCCGGACTACCCGGACGACCCGAAGACCGACGAGGACAAGGACGTCCGCGCCCGTTACGACAAGGTCAAGGGCAGCGCCGTCAACCCGGTCCTGCGCGAGGGCAACTCCGACCGCCGCGCCCCCGCGTCGGTCAAGAACTACGCCAAGACCCACCCGCACCGCATGGGCGCCTGGACCGCCGACTCGAAGACCAACGTCGCCACCATGGGCGTCGACGACTTCCGGTCCACCGAGAAGTCCGCGGTCATCGCCGAGCCCGGCACCCTGCGCATCGAGCTCGCCGGTGACGACGGCACCACCACCGTCCTGCGCGAGTCCGTCCCGGTCCTCGCGGGCGAGGTCGTGGACGCGTCCGTCATGCGCGTCGCCGCCCTGCGCGAGTTCTTCACCGCCCAGATCGCCCGTGCCAAGGCCGAGGGCGTCCTCTTCTCCGTGCACCTCAAGGCCACGATGATGAAGGTCTCCGACCCGATCATCTTCGGCCACGTCGTACGCGCCTTCTTCCCGAAGACCTTCGCCGAGTACGGTGACGTGCTCGCCGCGGCCGGCCTGACCCCGAACGACGGTCTGGGCGGCATCCTCAAGGGCCTGGAGGCCCTGCCCGAGGGCGCGAAGATCAAGGAGTCCTTCGAGGCCGAGATCGCCGAGGGCCCCGCCCTCGCCATGGTCGACTCCGACAAGGGCATCACCAACCTGCACGTCCCCAGCGACGTCATCGTGGACGCCTCCATGCCGGCCATGATCCGCACCTCCGGCCACATGTGGGGCCCGGACGGCAACGAGGCCGACACCATCGCCGTCCTGCCGGACAGCAGCTACGCCGGTGTCTACCAGGTCGTCATCGACGACTGCCGCGCCCACGGCGCCTTCGACCCGGCCACGATGGGCTCCGTGCCCAACGTCGGCCTCATGGCGCAGAAGGCCGAGGAGTACGGCAGCCACGACAAGACCTTCGAGATCCCGGCCACCGGCACCGTCCGCGTCGTGGACGCCGCCGGCAACGCCGTGCTGGAGCAGGCCGTCGGCGCCGGCGACATCTTCCGCATGTGCCAGACCAAGGACCTGCCGATCCAGGACTGGGTCAAGCTCGCCGTCACCCGCGCCCGCGCGACCGGCAACCCGGCCGTCTTCTGGCTCGACGCGGACCGCGCGCACGACGCGCAGCTCATCGAGAAGGTCAGGACGTACCTCGCCGAGCACGACACCGAGGGTCTGCAGATCGAGATCATGACCCCGGAGAAGGCCACCGCCTTCTCCCTGGAGCGCATCCGCCGCGGCGAGGACACCATCTCCGTCACCGGCAACGTGCTCCGCGACTACCTGACGGACCTCTTCCCGATCCTGGAGCTCGGCACCAGCGCGAAGATGCTCTCCGTCGTCCCGCTGATGAACGGCGGCGGCCTCTTCGAGACGGGCGCCGGCGGCTCCGCGCCGAAGCACGTGCAGCAGCTCGTCAAGGAGGACTACCTGCGCTGGGACAGCCTGGGCGAGTTCCTGGCCCTGGCCGTCAGCTTCGAGCACCTCGCGCAGACCACGGGCAACGCCCGCGCCCAGGTCCTCGCCGACACGCTGGACCGGGCCACGGCCACGTTCCTCAACGAGGACAAGTCGCCCTCCCGCCGCCTCGGTGGCATCGACAACCGCGGCAGCCACTTCTACCTGTCCCTGTACTGGGCCCAGGAGCTGGCGCAGCAGACCGCCGACGCCGAGCTCGCCGCCGCGTTCGCCCCGCTCGCCAAGACGCTGGCCGAGCAGGAGCAGACGATCGTGGACGAGCTGATCGCGGTCCAGGGCAAGCCGGCCGACATCGGCGGCTACTACCAGCCCGACCCGGCCAAGGCCGCGGCCGTCATGCGTCCGTCCGCGACGTTCAACCAGGCGATCGCGAGCCTCGCCTGACCCGAAGGTCACCCGACGCCCCGGCCGGCTTCCGCCGCGCCGGGGCGTCGGCGTTCCGTAACCCCCCTGACGGGTGAATGTCGCGCCCCGGCGGGTGCCGGGCCGCGCGACGGGCCCGCTTCGCTGCTTTGCTGCATCCGGTAACACGGATGCACAAGCGAAGGAGCGGCCCCGTGACGACGACGGGCACACCAGGTACGGCCGAGGACGAGGAGTCGTACTCCAACGAGCTGCCGGTGCGCGGCCGGGAACCCGGCAACGTCGTCATCAAGTGGGCGACCACCACCGACCACAAGACGATCGGCAGCCTCTACCTGGTCACCTCGTTCGCGTTCTTCCTCGGCGGCGGGCTGCTCGCCCTGTTCATGCGCGCCGAACTGGCCCGGCCCGGCATGCAGATCATGTCGAACGAGCAGTTCAACCAGGCGTTCACGATGCACGGCACGATCATGCTGCTGATGTTCGCGACGCCCCTGTTCGCCGGCTTCGCGAACTGGATCATGCCGCTGCAGATCGGCGCGCCCGACGTGGCGTTCCCCCGGCTGAACATGTTCGCGTACTGGCTCTACCTCTTCGGCTCGCTCATCGCGGTGGCGGGCTTCCTGACCCCGAACGGCGCCGCCGACTTCGGCTGGTTCGCCTACTCGCCGCTGACCGACGTGGTCCGCTCGCCCGGAATCGGCGGCGACCTGTGGATCATGGGTCTGGCCTTCTCCGGCTTCGGCACGATCCTCGGTTCGGTCAACTTCATCACCACGATCATCTGCATGCGCGCGCCCGGCATGACGATGTTCCGCATGCCGATCTTCACCTGGAACGTCCTGCTGACCGGTGTGCTGGTGCTGCTCGCCTTCCCGGTGCTCGCCGCCGCCCTCCTGGCGCTGGAGGCGGACCGCAAGTTCGGTGCGCACGTCTTCGACGCGGCCAACGGGGGGGCGCTGCTCTGGCAGCACCTCTTCTGGTTCTTCGGGCATCCCGAGGTGTACATCATCGCTTTGCCGTTCTTCGGCATCGTCTCCGAGATCATCCCGGTCTTCAGCCGCAAGCCGATCTTCGGCTACATCGGTCTGGTGGCCGCGACGACCGCCATCGCAGGGCTCTCGATCACGGTGTGGGCGCACCACATGTACGTCACCGGCGGGGTGCTGCTGCCGTTCTTCTCGTTCATGACGTTCCTCATCGCGGTGCCCACCGGGGTGAAGTTCTTCAACTGGATCGGCACCATGTGGAAGGGCTCGCTCTCCTTCGAGACACCGATGCTCTGGTCGGTCGGCTTCCTCGTCACGTTCCTCTTCGGCGGACTGACCGGGGTGATCCTGGCGTCCCCGCCGCTCGACTTCCACGTCTCCGACTCGTACTTCGTGGTCGCGCACTTCCACTACGTCGTCTTCGGCACCGTGGTCTTCGCGATGTTCGCCGGGTTCCACTTCTGGTGGCCGAAGTTCACCGGGAAGCTGCTGGACGAGCGGCTCGGCAAGATGACCTTCTGGATGCTGTTCGTCGGCTTCCACGGCACGTTCCTGGTGCAGCACTGGCTCGGTGCCGAGGGCATGCCCCGCAGGTACGCGGACTACCTCGCCGCGGACGGCTTCACCGCGCTGAACACCATCTCGACCATCTCCTCCTTCCTGCTCGGCCTGTCGATGCTGCCCTTCGTGTACAACGTCTGGAAGACCGCCAAGTACGGCAAGCAGGTCACGGCCGACGACCCGTGGGGCTTCGGCCGTTCGCTGGAGTGGGCGACGTCCTGCCCGCCGCCCCGGCACAACTTCGTCACCCTGCCCCGTATCCGCTCCGAATCCCCGGCGTTCGACCTCCACCACCCCGCCGTGCGCGAGCTGGAGGAGGCCGCCACCCGGCCGCAGACCTCCGTGACGGTGGCGCCGGGGGACAAGCACGAGTGAGCGGCGAGAAGAGGCGGGCACCGGCCGACCCGGACGCCGAGAGCGCCCGGGGACTGGCCCAGATGGAGGGCTACCTGCTGTGGAACGCTGAGGTCGAGCAGGCACGCGGGCTCGCCCGGCGCTTCACCGACCAGCTGCCCTGGCTCACCACCGCCCAGCGCGAGGACGTGGAGCGGGTCTACACCGCCGAGCGGACCGCCGAATCCCGGGTGATGCTGGCGCGGATCTCCGCCCGCGCCCTGCAACTGCGCGGCGAGTACACCGAGCGCTACCGCAGGCTGCGGGCCCGCTGTGTCGCCGCCGCCGTGGTCTGCGCGGGCGCGGCGGGCGGCGCCTGCGGGGTGGTCACCTACCTGGCCAGGTGATCCGGCACGGTCGTCCGTTCTGCCTTCCCAGCAGGCGCGCTCGCCCACCGGTCGTGAAGATGAGAGGTGACGGGCGCGTGTGACGGGGCAGGCGAACGGACGACCGTGCAGACCCCCAGAAGGGACGATCACTGTGGCACGACCCAGGATTCTCGTAGTCGGAGCCGGTTTCGCCGGGGTCGAGTGCGTACGCCGTCTGGAGCGGGGGCTGCGGCCCGGTGAAGCGGACATCTCGCTCGTCGCCCCGTTCTCGTACCAGCTCTACCTGCCCCTGCTGCCCCAGGTGGCGTCCGGAGTGCTGACCCCGCAGTCCGTCGCGCTCTCGCTGCGCCGCAGCAGCCGCCACCGCACCCGGATCATTCCCGGCGGGGCCATCGGTGTGGACCCCGAGGCGAAGGTGTGCGTGATCCGCAAGATCACCGACGAGATCGTCGACGAACGGTACGACCACCTCGTCCTCAGCCCCGGCAGCGTCACCCGGACCTTCGACATCCCCGGGCTCCTCGACCACGCCCGCGGCATGAAGACGCTGGCCGAGGCCGCCTACGTACGCGACCACGTCATCGCACAGCTCGACCTCGCGGACGCCAGCGACGACGAGGAGGAGCGGGCCTCCCGGCTCCAGTTCGTCGTGGTCGGCGGCGGGTACGCCGGCACCGAGACCGCGGCCTGCCTCCAGCGGCTCACCACCAGCGCGCTGCGGCACTACCCCCGCCTCGACCCGAAGCTCGTGAAGTGGCACCTGATCGACATCGCCCCGAAGCTCATGCCCGAGCTCGGCGACAAGCTGGGCGCCAGCGCCCTCAAGGTGCTGCGCGACCGGGGCATCGAGGTGTCGCTCGGCGTGTCCGTCGCCGAGGCCGGGCCCGACACCGTGACGTTCACCGACGGCCGGGTGCTGCCCTGCCGGACGCTGATCTGGACCGCCGGGGTCGCCGCCAGCCCGCTGGTCGGCACCTTCGACGCGGAGACCGTGAAGGGCCGGCTCGCCGTCACGCCCGAGATGGTGCTGCCCGGCCACGACGGCATCTTCGCGCTCGGCGACGTGGCCGCCGTGCCCGACCTGGCCAAGGGCGACGGAGCGTTCTGCCCGCCCACCGCACAGCACGCGCAGCGCCAGGGCCGCAAACTCGCCGAGAACCTCCTCGCGAAGCTGCGCAACCAGCCGCTTCAGCCGTACGTCCACAAGGACCTCGGGCTCGTCGTGGACCTCGGCGGGAAGGACGCCGTGTCCAAGCCTCTCGGCATCGAGCTGCACGGCATCAGCGCCCAGGCCGTGGCGCGCGGCTACCACTGGTCGGCGCTGCGCACCAACGTGGCCAAGGCCCGCGTCATGGCGAACTGGCTCATCAACGCCGCCGCCGGTGACGACTTCGTCCGCACCGGCTTCCAGATGCGCAAGCCGGCGACGCTGCGGGACTTCGAGTACACCGACAGCTACCTCACCCCGGAACAGGTCCGGAAGCACACCGCCGCCCTCCACACCCGGATGTGACCGGGAGCGGCGGGCGGCGGCCGCTCAGACCGACGGGCCGGACCCCCGGAACGCGTGGAGGATCTCCTCGGCGGCCAGCGTCGCCGGGAGCGTCCCCTCCCGCACCCGGCGCTCCAGGTCCGGCGCCACCGCCCGCACCCCGGGGTGGCCGCGCAGGCTGTCCAGGAGTTCGTCGCGCACCATCGTCCAGGCCCAGTCCACCTGCTGCTCGCTGCGCTTGGCGGCGAGCCGGCCGGTCGACTCCAGGAGCGCCCGGTGCTGTTCCAGCCGCTCCCACAGCGTGTCGAGACCGGTCGACTCGCGGGCGCTGCACGTCAGGACCGGCGGGGTCCACGCCGCGTCCGCCGGGTGCATCAGCCGCAGCGCGCCCGCGAGTTCACGGGCGGCGGCCCGCGCGTCGCGCTCGTGCGGGCCGTCCGCCTTGTTGACGGCGATGGCGTCCGCGAGTTCCAGGACGCCCTTCTTGATGCCCTGCAACTGGTCACCGGTGCGCGCCAGCGTCAGCAGCAGGAACGTGTCGACCATGTGGGCGACCGCGGTCTCGGACTGGCCGACACCCACGGTCTCCACCAGCACCACGTCGTAGCCGGCCGCCTCCATCACCACGATGGACTCGCGGGTCGCCTTCGCCACCCCGCCCAGCGTGCCGGCGGTGGGGGAGGGGCGCACGAAGGCCGCCGGGTCCACCGCGAGCCGTTCCATCCGGGTCTTGTCGCCCAGGATGGAACCGCCCGTCCGGCTGGACGACGGGTCGACCGCCAGCACGGCGATCCGGTGCCCGAGCCCGGTGAGCATGGTGCCGAGCGCGTCGATGAACGTCGACTTGCCGACCCCGGGCACCCCGCTGATGCCGACGCGGCGGGCGTGGCCCGAGTGCGGCAGCAGCCGGCGCAGCAACTCCTGCGCCAGCGCCCGGTGGTCGGGGCGGGTGGACTCGACCAGGGTGATGGCGCGCGCGATGTGCGCGCGCTTCCCGTCGAGCACGCCCTTCACATAACTGTCGAGATCGATCCTCGGGGCCATCGCTCAGCGGCTCACAGCTCGTGTCCGAGCGCGGACCCGAGCCGCGTCACCAGGTCGTGGGCCGCCTCCGGGATCACCGTCCCGGGAGGGAACACGGCCGCGGCGCCCGCCTCCAGGAGCGTGTCCACGTCCTGCGGCGGAATCACCCCGCCCACCACGATCATGATGTCCTCGCGCCCCTCGGCGGCCAGCTCCTCGCGGAGCGCCGGGACGAGCGTGAGGTGACCGGCGGCCAGCGACGAGACGCCCACGATGTGCACGTCCGCCTCGACCGCCTGCCGGGCGACCTCGCCCGGCGTCTGGAACAGCGGGCCGACGTCCACATCGAAGCCCAGGTCGGCGAAGGCGGTCGCGATCACCTTCTGGCCGCGGTCGTGCCCGTCCTGGCCCATCTTGGCGACCAGGATGCGCGGACGCCGCCCCTCGGCCTCCTCGAACGCGTCGACCAGTGCGCGGGTGCGGTCCACGGACGGCGACTCCCCTGCCTCGTTGCGGTACACACCGGAGATCGTACGGATCTGGCCCGCGTGCCGGCCGTAGACCTTCTCCAGGGCATCCGAGATCTCGCCCACGGTCGCCATCGCGCGCGCCGCGTCCACGGCGAGGGCCAGCAGATTGCCCTCCAGGCCGGGGCCCGGGGCGCGCTCGGCGGCCGCGGTCAGCGCGCGCAGCGCCTCCTGGCACGCCTGTTCGTCGCGCTCCTCGCGGAGTCGGCGCAGTTTCTCGATCTGCTGGGCGCGCACCGAGGAGTTGTCGACCTTGAGGACGTCGATCTGCTCGTCGGTCTCGACCCGGTACTTGTTGACCCCGATCACCGGCTGACGGCCGGAGTCGATGCGGGCCTGGGTGCGGGCCGCGGCCTCCTCGATGCGGAGTTTCGGGATGCCCGCGTCGATGGCCTTGGCCATGCCGCCGGCGGCCTCGACCTCCTCGATGTGCTGCCAGGCGCGCCGCGCCAGGTCGTACGTCAGCTTCTCGACGTACGCGCTGCCGCCCCACGGGTCGATGACGCGGCCGGTGCCGGACTCCTGCTGGAGCAGCAGCTGGGTGTTGCGGGCGATGCGCGCGGAGAAGTCGGTGGGCAGGGCCAGCGCCTCGTCGAGGGCGTTGGTGTGCAGCGACTGGGTGTGCCCCTGCGTGGCGGCCATCGCCTCGACGCAGGTGCGCGTGACGTTGTTGAACACGTCCTGCGCGGTCAGCGACCAGCCGGAGGTCTGCGAGTGCGTGCGCAGCGACAGCGACTTCGCGTTCTTCGGCTCGAACTGCTGCACGAGCTTGGCCCAGAGCAGCCGGGCGGCGCGCAGCTTCGCGATCTCCATGAAGAAGTTCATGCCGATCGCCCAGAAGAATGACAGCCGGGGCGCGAACGCGTCGACGTCGAGCCCCGCGTCCCGTCCGGCGCGCAGGTACTCGACCCCGTCGGCCAGGGTGTACGCCAGCTCCAGATCGGCCGTCGCCCCGGCCTCCTGGATGTGGTAACCGGAGATGGAGATCGAGTTGTAGCGCGGCATCTTCTGCGAGGTGTACGAGAAGATGTCGGAGATGATCCGCATCGACGGCTTCGGCGGGTAGATGTAGGTGTTGCGGACCATGAACTCCTTCAGAATGTCGTTCTGAATGGTCCCGGCCAGCTTTTCCGGCGGTACGCCCTGCTCCTCGGCGGCCACGATGTACAGCGCGAGGACCGGCAGCACCGCGCCGTTCATCGTCATCGACACCGACATCCGGTCCAGCGGGATGCCGTCGAAGAGCTGACGCATGTCGTAGATCGAGTCGATCGCCACGCCCGCCATGCCGACGTCGCCCGTCACCCGGGGGTGGTCGCTGTCGTAACCGCGGTGCGTCGGCAGGTCGAAGGCGACCGACAGGCCCTTCTGCCCGGCCGCCAGATTGCGCCGGTAGAAGGCGTTGGACTCCTCGGCCGTGGAGAAACCCGCGTACTGCCGGATCGTCCAGGGCTGGTTGACGTACATCGTCGGGTACGGGCCGCGCAGATACGGCGCGATCCCCGGGTACGTACCGAGGAAGTCCAGGCCCTCCAGGTCACGCCCGGTGTACAGCGGCTTGACCGCGATGCCTTCGGGGGTCTCCCACAGCAGGTCGCCGGCCGAGCTGCCGGAGGACTCCTTGACCGCGGCGCGCCACTGGTCCTCGGTGACCTCGGAGGCGCCGCCCGGCCCGAGCCCGATGTCGGAGAAGTCGGGGATACGCATTACGCCACACCCATCCGGTCGAGAAGGGAAGAGAGCACGGCCACCGCGTCGCAGCCGGCGGAGACGTACTCGTCCACGCCGTCGTACGCGCCGGGCCGCCCCGCCAGATACACGCGCCGCGCGCCCGCCGCGACCAGCGCCGCGGCCACCTCCGCCGCCTGTTCGGCGTAGAGCGCGTCGCTGGAGCACAGGCACGCCACGTCCGCCCCCGAGGCGGCGAACGCCCCGGCCACCGACGACGCGTCCACCCGCACCGGCTTGTGGACCGGCTCGACGCCGCCCGCCTGGAACAGGTTCGCGGCGAAGGAGACCCGCGCGGTGTGGACGGCCGCCGGGCCCAGCGCGGCGATGAACACGCGCGGCCTGCTCCCGGTCGCCGCGAGATGGGCGTCCGAGCGGGCCCGCAGCGCCTCGAACGCCTCGTCGCGCCGCACGACCGGAAGGCCGCCCCGGGCCGGGGCCGCCGGGAACGGCTCGCGCTCCACCGTGCGCTCGGCCAGCAGCGGGAATTCGCTCACCCCGGTCACCGGCTCCCTGCGCCGCGCCAGGTCCTCGCCGCGCGCCGCCCAGGTCGCCGCGATCCGCTCCGCGACCAGCCCCGAGCCCAGCGCGGCGGCCTGGCCGCCCGCCCGCTCGATCTCCTGGAAGAACGACCAGGCGGCCTCCGCGAGTTCGTCGGTCAGCCGCTCCACGTACCAGGAGCCGCCCGCCGGATCGATGACCCGGGCGAGGTGCGACTCCTCCAACAGGATCGTGGAGGTGTTACGGGCGATGCGCCGGGCGAACGCGTCGGGCAGGCCCAGCGCGTGATCGAACGGCAGCACGGTCACCGCGTCGGCCCCGCCGACACCCGCGCCGAGGCTCGCGAGGGTGGTCCGCAGCATGTTCACCCACGGATCGCGCCGCGTCATCATGACCGGCGACGTCACCGCGTGCTGCCGCTGCGCCCCGGCGCCGGGAGCCCCGCAGACCTCGGCGACCCGCGCCCACAGCCGGCGCGCCGCCCGCAGCTTGCCGATGGTCAGGAACTGGTCGGCGGTCGCCGCGTAGCGGAACTCCAGCTGCCCGCACGCCGCTTCGACGCCGAGCCCGGCCTCGGTCAGCGCCCGCAGATAGGCGACGCCCGTGGCCAGCGAGGCGCCCAGCTCCTCGGCCGCCGAACCGCCCGCCTCGTGGTACGGCATCGCGTCCACGACGACCGCGCGCAGCCCGGGGTACTCCTCGGCGCACCGCCGTGCCCAGCGCACGGCCTCCGTCAGGTCCGGCTCGCCGCCCTCGCGCGCGGCCCGGCCCAGCGGATCGGCACCGAGGCTGCCCCGTACCTCTGCGGCCGGGACACCGCGCTCCGCGTGCAGCCGCAGCAACTCGGTGGCGGCGGCGTCGACTTCCGCGCCCGCGTCCAGGACGATCGGCGCCAGGTCGAGCAGGACGCCGTCGAGCGCCCGGTCCAGACCGGAGACCGGCACGCCAGCGGTGCCCCCGACGGCCAGCCACAGCGAGGTGACGCCGTTCTCCAGGTCCGCGAGCACGGCCTCGTTGAGCCGGCCGGGGTCGGTGAACGCGTGCCGCTGGCGTACGCCCCAGCCGCCCGCCGTGCACCCTTCGGGCTTGCTGCCGCGGGTGAACGGGGCGAAGCCCGGGAGACCGGCATCGGGCGCGTCGTCGCGCGAGGTGTAGAGGGGCCGGGTGATGAGCCCGTCCTCCACCGTGGTGGACAGTGCTTCCTCGGCGGCCGGTCCCGACACGTCCTTGCCCGATTTGCGCAGCACACCTTCGACAAGGCTCTGCCACTGCTCATGGGCGGGGTCGGGGAATCCGGCGGCCAGTGGAAGCCCGTCAGCAGGCTGGACCGTCATGGCCCAGATGCTAGGACAGCTTCCCGGGGGAGGAGCAGTGCGTCGGCCTGTGACCTTGCCCTCCCCCAGCGCACTTGATCCTTTACGTACTGTCGCGTAGCCGTGGGCCTTGGTTATGCGGTTGTTTGTCGCGGTGCGGGCAGTAATGCCCGAAGTTATGCTGCTGCCAATCCATTCATACGGAGAGGACGCACCCGTGACCGTGGGACCAGTGGAATACCTCGTCGTCGCGTTTCCCGGCAGTCGGTTCACCGGCGCCATCGCGCCCGCGCTGGCCGACGCCGTCGCCTCGAAGGCGGTACGCATCCTGGACCTGACCTTCGTGCAGAGAGCCGAGGACGGCACGATCCAGGCCGTCGAGCTGGACGATCTCGACCCCGACGACCTGGTCTCCTTCGAGCCGGTCGAGGGCGAGGTCAGCGGCATGCTGAGCAGCGAGGACATCCGGCTGCTCGGCGAGCGCGTGCCGCCGGGAAGCTCCGCCGCGCTGATCGTGTGGGAGGACCTGTGGGCCGTCCCGCTGGCCGAGGCCGTCCGCGCGTCGGGCGGGCAGGTCATCGCCCACGAACGGATTCCCGCCGAGGTCGCGGAGGCCGCCGCATCCGCCGCCGGCCACGCCGGCTGACGCCCGCACCGGAAGGGGAACACACATGCCGATCTTCCGAGGACCCGGAATGAACCGCCGCGGACCCGGCCTCATCGGGGCCGCCGCGCGTACCGCCGTCATCGCGGGCACCGCGTCCGCCGTCACCGGGCGCGTCCAGCAGCACCAGCAGAACAGGTTCGCCGAGCAGGAGGCGGAGCAGTACGCGGCCCAGCAGCCGCCCCCGCCCGCTCCGCAGCCCGCCGCACCGCCGGCGGCGCCGGGCGGAGACGTGGTCGGGCAGCTGGAACGGCTGGCCGCGCTGAAGCAGCAGGGCATTCTGACCGAGGCCGAATTCGAGGCCCAGAAGGCACGGCTGCTCGCCGGATGAGGAAGAGGGGTCGCGGGGCGCCTGCCCCGTAACCCCGCTTTCGCCTGCGCGCATGACGGCGACGCCCGGCCGTTCGATGATTCCCGGCGTTTTACTTTGTCGATGTGACGACATCATGCGACTTTTGATCCGGCCAGGCCGAAGTCACTTCGGATGCGCGCCGGGAAAAGAGGAAATCCATCGTGCAAACCGTCAGGGCCGTTCCGACCTCTTCCGCCCTCAATCTGCGCGATCTCGGCGGCATCACGCTGGGCCCGGGCCGGCAGGTCCGGCCGGGTGCGGTGCTGCGCTCCGGCCGGCTCGGCGGACTCGACCCGGTGGACGCCGCGGCCGTGGCCGCGCTCGGCATCCGTACGGTCGTCGACCTGCGAACCGCCGACGAGCGGGGCTCGGCCCCCGACTCCCTGCCGCCCGGCGCCCGGCTCTTCGTCGCCGATGTGCTGGGCGACAACCCGGGCGTGACCCCCGCCCGGTTCCGCGCGCTGCTCGCCGACCCCGTCGAGGCCGAACGGCTGCTGGGCGACGGCAAGGCGGAGGAAGCGGTCGCCCGGTCGTACCGGCAGCTGGTGCTCTCACCGGGGGCCGCGGCCGCGTACCGCGCCTTCATCGACACGGCCGCCGACCCCGCCGCGCGGCCGGTGCTCTTCCACTGCGCCACCGGCAAGGACCGCGCCGGCTGGGGGGCCGCCCTGCTGCTGCTGATCCTCGGTGCCTCGCGCGATGTCGTACGGCAGGAGTTCCTTGCCGTGAACCCGGTGCTGCGGGTCGTCGGGCGGCCGTACGTGCAGGGCTTCCTGGACGCCGGCGGCGACCCGGCGATCGCCTCGGCGATCATCGAGGTCCGCCCCCGGTACCTCGAAACGGCCCTGGCCGCCATGGACGAGCGATGGGGCGGTCTGGACGGCTACGTACGCGACTGCCTGCGCGTGCCCGGCCCCACGCTGCGCCGGCTGCGCGGCGAACTGGTCGTCTACACCGGCCAGTAGCTCCCCGCACAGCACACTGCCCCGGCACGCTCGGTGCCGGGGCAGCCTTCGTCTGAGAGCTTCGTGTCAGACCTTGCTTCGTGTCAGACCTTCAGGAGCCGTTCCGTGAGGTCGCGGTAGTGCTGGAGCGTGATCCGCAGCTCCTCGGTCCGCGCCCCGGGGTCGCCGCCGTCCCCCTCGCCGACGTGCAGGGAGCTGCGGCGCTCCTTGAGCGCGTCCGTGAGCCCGGCGACCACCGCGTCGAACGTGGACTCGGCCTCCTCCACCGCCCGGTGCGGGCTCTCCACGAAGTCGGTCACCGCCTGGTGCAGCCGGTGGGCCAGCTTGTCCTGGTCGCCGGCCGGGAGGAGGCGGTCGGTGCCGCTGTGCGCGGTGTGCGCCCGGCCGTCGCGGTCCGGGGTGTGCGGCCGTTCCGTAACGCCCGTGCCCTTGTCCACGTCCTTGTCCGTGTCCTTGCGACCGAGGTCCTTCTCGGCGAGGGGGACCGGGGCTGCGGCGGGCGGGGGAGTGGAGGGCGCCGTCCGGGGCGGACGGGCCGAGGTGTCGTCGGAGAAGTACGAGGAGGCGCCGGGGGCGGTCCGGTCCTCGGTGGCCGGACGGCTCGTGGGCGCGGCCGGGGGCCGCGGGGTGGGATCGGTGTCCTTGGTCATGCCGTGCCACTTCCTTCCGCGTGATGCTTGTCCCGGCGGACCGGGCGGTCCGTGCCGTTGGATACGAGGACGTCGAAGAGGCCGCGGGCCTCGACCAGCGCCGTCCGCAGCTGCTCGGTGTCGCCCTCGCCGCGCTTGGCGGCGTGCACACGCCGGTAGCCGTGGACGTGCTTGGCGTGGTGGACGGAGAGCGCGTCGCTCTGCTCCTCGAAGTCCTTGCCGTCGGGGAAGCCCATGTCCCGGGCCAGCTCCGCGAGGAGCGTGTCGGCCTCGGCCACCGCCTGCTGCGGCGCGTCCACGAACCGGTCCTGGACCTGCGCCCAGCGGGCGAGGTAGCTCTCACGTTCCTCGGGCGTCAGCGCACGCTCGTCCAGCGAGCCGTGCCGCTTCAGCCGTTCGTTCAGTTCGTGTTCGGCGGCCTTGGTGTCGCCGTCGTGCCGGGCCACGGCACGCTCGTACTCCGGTCCGAAACGCCGCCGCAGTCCGTGGCCGCCGTTCTTCCGGCCGAAGACGAGGAACGCTCCGGCTGCCGCCACCACGACGACCGCGAGGATGATCACGAGGGTCGTCATCGTCACCACCCCCGGCGGTAGTCGGTCTGCGGGTCTCTGTGTTCCACTCCCACCACCCCTTCGGGTTCGTTGCCCGGCGTGCCTTCCGGCCGGGCGTGACGCTCGTGTACCCCGGCGAACGCGTTCGAGTCGTGGCGGTTCCGACATCCGTGGCCGGCGGGCCCCGGAGGCCCCGTCGGTAGGGTGGGAGGCGCCGCAGCAGGCGTACTCCGAGAGGGGATCACGGTGACCGAGCGCAAACCCGCGGGTGTCAGCTTCGAATCATGGGTGGACCAGCAGATCCGGGAGTCCGAACGGAAGGGCGACGTCTCGAAACTGCCCGGGTTCGGGAAGCCGATCGAGGCGCTGAGTGCCCCGTACGACGAGACATGGTGGATCAAGTCGAAGATGCAGCGCGAAGGGGTGTCCGTGCTCCCGCCGGCGCTGGCGCTGCGCAAGGAGGCCGAGGACGTCGTCGCCGCGCTGCCGGGGATCCGGACCGAGGCGGAGGTCCGCCGGGTACTGGACGAGGTGAACGAGAAGATCCGCGAGGCCGTCCGCAGGCCGCCGCCGGGCCCGCTGCTGAACCTGCGCCCGTTCGACGTGGACACCCTGGTGGCGGAGTGGCGCACCGGGCGCGCCGCCTCCTGAAGGGCCCGGGACCGTCCCCCGCAGGGATGCGTAATACTCGCCCCCATGAGATCAAGCGTTACGCCGACGGGCCGCCGGGCATCCGGCGGCCCGGTCCGCGTCAGGCGGGCGACCGCGCGCGACGCCAGGCGCCTCACCCGGCTGGTCCGGTCCTCGCGCGCCTACGAGGGCCCCTACGCGCCGATGGTCGCCGGGTACCGGGTGGGGCCGGACTACATCGAGGCCCATGAGGTCTTCGTGGCCGTGCAGGAGGCGACGGACCGTGTGCTCGGCTTCTACGCGCTCATCCTGGACCCGCCCGAGCTGGACCTGCTCTTCGTCGCGAACGACGCCCAGGGCACCGGCACGGGGCGGCTGCTGATCGGCCAACTGCGGGCGGAGGCGGAGGCGCGGGGGCTGTCCGGCGTCCGCGTCGTCTCGCATCCACCGGCGGAGGGCTTCTACCTGACCATGGGCGCCGAGCGGACCGGCACCGTACGCGCCGCACCCCCGGCGGTGATGTGGGACCGGCCCGAACTGCTCCTGCCGGTCGCCTGAAACGCGCCCCCTCAGGCGTCCGACGCCCGGTGGACGTCCGTGACGGTGAAAAGCCCGCCGTCCGGGTCCAGGAGCGTCGCCTCCCGGCCCTCGGGGTGTGACAGCTCCTCCACCAGGGAGCCCCCGTGCTCGCGGGCCCGCTCCACGGCGAGGGTCACGTCGTCCACCGGGAAGTTGACCTGCCAGTGCGGCCGGACCAGCGGATCGGGGGCGGCCTCGATCGCGCCGGAGCTGATCCGGGCCAGCTGGCGGCCCCCGCACTGGACGATCACCTCGTCCTTCGCGTACGACACCTCGCAGGCCCCGGGCCGCCCGCTCGCCCAGTCCAGTACCTCGCCGTAGAAGATCGCGGCGTCGAAGGCGCTCCGGGTGCGCAGCCGCAGCCAGGCGTGCGCGTGGCCGTCCGGGGCGGGCGGGGACGTCGTCGGCGCGGTCCGCTCCCAGATGCCGAACCCGGCCCCGTCCCGGTCGGCGGCCAGCGCGCCGCGCCCCTTGCCGAGCGTCAGCGGCCCCACCGCCACCGTGCCGCTGCGCTCCCGGATGCGGGAGGCGGCCACATCGGCGTCCCGGACGGCGAAGTAGGGCGTCCAGGCCACCGCGACCCGGAAGGCGGTGGCCACGGCCCCGATGCCGGCGACCGGCACATCGCCGCGGCGGGCCACCGAGAAGTCGTCGCCGAGCCGGCCCGGGCGGAAGCTCCAGCCCATCACCGGGCCGTAGAACTTCTGGGCGGACTCCAGATCGCGGGTCATCAGATTGACCCAGCAGGGCGCGGCGGACCCGGTCAGGGCCGCACGCGCGGGCGCCGTACCGGAGGTGCTTGGGGTCATGGTGCCACTGCCTTCATGGGGGGTGCGGCAGATGTGCCGACGGGCTTCGGGGCCGTCACCAAGACTCGCCGGGGGCGGCCGCTCCCGCAAACGCGACGCCGCCGCCCGCCCCCGCGCCCCCGGGCGGGGCCGGTCAGTCGCGCTTGTCGTCGTCCTCGTGGCGGATCGGCTCGTTGCCGTGCTCACCGAGCTCGTACGGGGACAGGCCCCGGCCGTCGTCCGGGAAGCGGTCGTCACCGTGGACGTCCGGCTTCTCCTCGTGGCTGCGGTGCTCGGGGCCGACCGGCTGCTCGTCCGGCCGGGGCGGGGGCAGCTCCTGGTCGTGCCGTCGCTTGCCCAGCAGGAAGGCACCGATCAGCATGATCACCAGGAGCACACCGATCACGCCCATCACGACGCCCGTCGCGCCGCGTCCGTCCGCGAGGGTGACCGCCAGGGAATTCAGGGCTCCATCCGAAACGTCCATGCTTGCCGGATACCCCAGGACACACGCGTCACTCGGTACGGCGATCGAATTCATGTTTTAAGTGGATATGGGCGCCGAAAATGTTTCGAGGGTGTGAGCCCCGGCCGCGCCGGGCACGCGGGGGAGTCCGGGCCGCTCCTGTCGCCGCCGGTCGCGCGCGGGGTCAGCCTGGTAATGACGGCAATGCCCTTTCGGAAGGAGCCCCGGTGAACAGCGCACAGGACAAGCGACAGGCCACGGAGGACCACCACGACCAGGAGGTGTCGGTCGTCCTCAGCGAATGCCCCGAGGAGGACGCGCGCACCGTCTTCGACGTGCTGAGGGCCGCCTTCACCACCGACCGCGCCTCCGCCGACGTGCCCCACGAGACCGCGGGCAGGCGGCCCACGGCGTGGGCCGCGACCGTCGACGTGTCCGAGGCCCGGGTGGTCTCGGGGTCCGTGACCCTCGGCGTCCCCGTCACGCTCGATGTGCAGGGCGGGTACCACGCGGTGGACCGGCTCAGGGGCGGACTGGCCGACGCCTTCGCCGTCCGGGTGGTGGGCACGGTGTCGGGGGACCAGGAGGAGGAGGTGCGGCTGCGCCTGGAGAACAAGTAGGCCGAACGCCTCGTGCGGGGTCGCGAGTGCCCCGAGGCGCCGTCCGCATCTGGTAGAAATCGGACAAAGTGACCTCTCTGAAAGGTGTCGCGCGTGGATCCGGCCAGTTCGTGGGAGGGCGGCGCCGCAGAATCGCCGGCGCCCGGCGACCTCCCCTCCGCCACCCTGACCCTGCACATCAACGGCACCGAGCACACCGTCACCCTCGATCACCGCACCACCCTCCTGGACGCCCTGCGCCACCACCTGGACCTCACCGGGGCGAAGAAGGGCTGCGATCACGGCCAGTGCGGCGCCTGCACCGTCCTCGTGGACGGCCGCCGCGCCAACAGCTGCCTCCTGCTGGCCGTCGCCCACGACGGCTCGCGCGTCACCACGGTCGAGGGTTTGGCGGACGGCGACCGGCTGCACCCCCTCCAGGAGGCGTTCCTGGAACGCGACGCCTTCCAGTGCGGTTACTGCACACCGGGCCAGCTCTGCTCCGCCGCCGGCGTCCTCGCCGAGGCCGACTCCGGCCACCCCTCGCACGTCACCCCGCACGACGCACCCGTCGCCACCCCCGCCCGGCTCGGCCCGGAGGAGATCCGGGAGCGGATGAGCGGCAACCTCTGCCGGTGCGGCGCCTACCCGCGCATCGTCGAGGCCATCGAGGACGTGGCGTCGTGAAACCCTTCGCCTATCTGCGCGCCGATACCGTCACCGACGCGGTGCGCGCCTGCGCCGCCCACCCGGGCGCCAAGTTCCTCGGCGGCGGCACCAACCTGGTCGACCTGATGAAGCTCGGCGTGGAGACCCCCGGCATGCTGGTCGACGTCAGCCGGCTGCCGCTGGACCGGATCACGGACACCGCCGACGGGGGCCTGCGCATCGGCGCCACCGTACGCAACAGCGACCTGGCCGCCCACCCCGCCGTACGCACCCGCTACCCCGCCCTGTCGCAGGCCCTGCTGGCCGGCGCGTCCGGGCAGCTCCGCAACATCGCGACCACCGGAGGCAACCTCCTCCAGCGCACCCGCTGCCTCTACTTCCAGGACACGTCCAAGCCCTGCAACAAGCGCGAACCCGGCACCGGCTGCCCCGCCCGCGAGGGTGCCCACCGCGACCTCGCCGTCATCGGGCACTCCGAGGACTGCGTCGCCACCCACCCCTCCGACATGGCCGTGGCCCTCGCCGCGCTCGACGCGGACGTCGTGCTGCACGGGCCGGAGGGCGAACGGACCGTCCCGGTGACCGACATCCACCGGCTGCCCGGCGACAACCCCGACGCCGACACGGTCGTCCGGCCCGGCGAACTCGTCACCGACGTGACGCTGCCACCCCTGGCCGACGGCACGGTCTCCCTCTACCGCAAGGCCCGCGACCGCGCCTCGTACGCCTTCGCGCTGGCCTCCGTCGCCGCCGTCCTGCGGGTTCGCGACGGGCACATCGAGCACGCGGCCCTCGCGTTCGGCGGGCTCGCCCACCGCCCCTGGCGGGCCCGAGCCGCCGAGGAGATCCTGCGCGGCGCACCCGCCACCGACGCGACCTTCCTGCGGGCCGCCGACGCCGAGCTGGCCGGGGCCCGCCCGCTGCGCGACAACGCGTTCAAGGTCCGACTCGCCCGGCATCTGGCCGTCGACGCCCTCGCCGAACTCACCGCCCGCACCTGAAGAGCCGAGGATCCCGCCATGAGCCACGCCCCCCAGCCGCTCGGCGCGCCCGCCGTCCGCCGCGAGGGTCGCGCCAAGGTGACCGGCGCCGCGCGCTACGCCGCCGAACGCGGCCTGCCCGGCTGCCTGTACGCCTGGCCGGTGCCCGCCTCCGTGCCGTCCGGCCGGGTCACCGCCGTCCGCACCGTCGACGCCCTCGCCCACCCCGGCGTCCACAGCGTCCTCACCCACGACAACGCGCCGCGCCTGGCCGAGCCGGACGACCCGATCCTCGCCGTCCTCCAGGACGACCGGGTGCCCCACCGGGGCTGGCCCGTCGCGCTCGTCGTCGCCGACAGCCTCGCGAGTGCCCGGGCCGGCGCGGCCGCCCTGCACATCACCTACGAGACGACCCCGCACGACGTCGTGCTCACCGAGGACCACGCGGGCCTGTACACCCCGGAACAGGCCAACGGCGGCTACCCGGCCGTGCGTGAACGCGGCGACTTCGACCGGGCCTTCGAGGCGTCGCCCGTACGCGTGGACGCCACGTACACCCTGGAGGCGCTGCACAACCACCCCATGGAGCCGCACGCCTCGACCGCCCACTGGTCGCCCGACGGGCACCTCACCGTGTACGACTCCAGCCAGGGCGCCACCAAGGTGCGCGACAGCCTCGCCGCCGCCTTCGGTATCGGGGCCGACCGGGTCACCGCCGTCTCCGAACACGTCGGAGGCGGCTTCGGCTCCAAGGGCACCCCGCGCCCGCAGACCGTGCTCGCCGCGATGGCCGCCCTGCACACCGGCCACCCCGTCGAACTCGCCCTGCCCAGGCGGCAGCTGCCCGCGCTCGTCGGACACCGGGCGCCCACCGTGCAGCGCGTCAGGCTGGGCGCCGAGGCCGACGGCACCCTCACCTCGGTCGCCCAGGAGGTCATCACCCACACCTCCCGGATCAAGGAGTTCGTGGAGCAGGCCGCCGTCCCCGCCCGCGTCATGTACGGCTCACCGCACAGCCGCACCACGCACCGGGTCACCGCCCTCGACGTGCCCAGCCCGTCGTGGATGCGCGCCCCGGGCGAGGCCCCCGGCATGTACGCCCTCGAATCCGCCATGGACGAACTCGCGGCGGAACTGGGCGTCGACCCCGTGGACCTGCGGCTGCGCAACGACCCGGCCGAGGAACCCGACTCCGGCAAACCCTTCAGCAGCCGGGGCCTGGCCGCCTGTCTGCGAGAGGGTGCCGCGCGCTTCGGCTGGCAGGACCGCGATCCCGCCCCCGGCGTCCGCCGCGAGGGTGCCCTGCTGCTCGGCACGGGCGTCGCCTCGGCCACGTACCCCGTCTACGTCAGCGCGGGTCACGCCACCGCGCACGCGGCCCCCGACGGCACCTACCGGATCGCTGTCAACGCCACGGACATCGGCACCGGTGCCCGTACGGTCCTCGCGCAGATCGCCGCCGAGGTGCTGGGCGCACCGCTGGACGACGTGGCCATCGACATCGGCGACAGCGACCTGCCCGACGCCTCGCTGGCCGGCGGCTCGTCCGGCACCGCCTCCTGGGGCTGGGTCGTGCACAAAGCCGCCTCCGGGCTCGCGGAAGAGCTCGCCGCGCGCGGCGGGCCGCTGCCCGCCGAAGGGGTGACCGTCACCGCCGACACCATCGAGGAGACCGCCGAGCAGTCCCCGTACGCCCGGCACGCCTTCGGCGCGCACTTCGCCGAGGTCGCCGTGAACACCCGCACCGGCGAGGTCCGGGTGCGCCGGATGCTGGGGGTCTTCGCGGCCGGCCGCATCCTCAACTCCCGTACCGCGCGCTCTCAGTTCATCGGCGGCATGACCATGGGCATCGGCATGGCGCTCACCGAGGGCTCCACCATGGACCCGGTCCACGGCGACTTCACCGAGTGCGACCTCGCCTCGTACCACGTCCCCGTCTGCGCCGACGTGGCCGCCGTCGACGCGCACTGGATCGAGGAGGACGACCCCCACCTCAACCCCATGGGCAGCAAGGGCATCGGCGAGATCGGCATCGTCGGCGCCGCCGCGGCCGTCGGGAACGCCTTCCGGCACGCGACCGGAGTCCGGCTGCGCACCCTGCCCCTGACACCCGACCGGGTGCTCACCCATCTGGCCTGACGCGAAAGCGCCGGTCACCCCGGGTGCGCGGCCCGATATGTTGCGCGACCGGCCCAGCGGGGTCACCCTGTGGAGTGACCCAGAAGAGACATCTGCTCACTCTTCGTATTCGGGGGTCGTTGGTTCAACGAGGCGAAGTCGTGGGCCTCGATGTGAGGAGCCTCGACGATGACCGTTCCACTCGACCGGCACTATCTGGTCGAACTCCAGGTTTCCGCAGAGCGTGTGGACCAACTGCGACGCATAATCGCGGCCCACCTGCGCCACTGGAGTCTCGAACTCCACGTACGGCCCGTGTGCCGTGCCGTGGAGGAGCTGCTGACCAATGTCCACCGGCATGTCGGTGACGACAACCGCTGCGTCGTCGAACTCCGGTGGTCCGGACGGCATCTCACGGTCTCCGTCGCCGACAACGGCTCCGAGATGCCGCGACTGCTCCACGAGGGCGGCGGCCTGAGCCGGGTCATGGCCCTCAGCGACAGCTGGGGCACCTGCCGGACCTCCGAGGGCAAGGTCGTCTGGTTCACCCGGTACGCCCAGGAGCCGCAGCACATCGAGCTGGTGCCGCTGCCGCCGCTGCCCGGCGTCCGCGAGTCCCGCCGCCCGCCGGCCGCGGTCGCGGAGATCCCCGAGCCGGTCCCGGCCGCCGCCGACGAGACCGTCCCCGTCCCCGACGCCGCCCCGGCGCTCGTCTGAGACCTACGGCCCCGCCCCCGCAGCGCAGGCCCCCGGCCGGCGCGGATCGCATGTCCCGAGCATGCATGATCCGCGCCGGCCGGGTATGCGAGGGCGGGGGCTGCGCCGTGTCACGGCCCGCGTTGCGGGCGGACCCGCCGCGCGGCACGGTCGAAGTACCGAGGCAAGGAGGCCACAGTCATGCCCATCGCGACGGTCAATCCCGCGAACGGCGAGACGCTCAGGACGTTCGACGCGCTGAAGGACGACGAGATCGAGAAGCGGATCGCCGCGGCCGACGCCGCCTTCCGCGCGTACCGCACCACCACGTTCGCCGAACGGGCCCGGCTGCTCAACCGCGCCGCCGACCTCCTGGACGAGGACCAGCAGGACATCGCGCGCACCATGACCCTGGAAATGGGCAAGCCCGTCACGGCCGCCCGTGCCGAGGCCGCGAAGTGCGCCAAGGCGATGCGCTGGTACGCCGCCCGCGCTGAGGAACTGCTCGCCGACGAGCACCCTTCCGCCGCCGATGTGAAGGACTCCGGCGCGGTGCGCGCGTACGTCCGCTACCGGCCGCTCGGCCCGGTCCTCGCCGTGATGCCGTGGAACTTCCCGCTGTGGCAGGTCGTGCGCTTCGCCGCCCCCGCCCTGATGGCCGGTAACACGGGCCTGCTGAAGCACGCGTCGAACGTGCCGCAGACCGCGCTGTACCTCGGCGACCTCTTCCACCGCGCCGGCTTCCCGGCCGGCTGCTTCCAGACCCTGCTGGTCGGCTCCCAGGCCGTCGAGGGCATCCTGCGCGACCGCCGGGTGGCCGCCGCGACGCTCACCGGCAGCGAACCGGCCGGCCGCTCCGTCGCCGCCATCGCCGGTGACGAGGTCAAGCACACCGTCCTCGAACTCGGCGGCAGCGACCCCTACCTGGTCCTGCCCTCGGCGGACGTCGCCAAGGCCGCCCGCACCGCCGTCACCGCCCGCGCCCAGAACAACGGCCAGTCGTGCATCGCCGCCAAGCGGTTCATCGTGCACACCGAGGTGTACGAGGAGTTCGCCGAGCGCTTCACCGTCGGCATGCGCCAGCTGACCGTGGGCGACCCGCTGGAGGAGTCCACCGACGTCGGGCCGATCGCCATGGAACAGGGCCGCGCGGACCTCGCGGAGCTGGTGGACGACGCGGTGAGCCGAGGCGCCGAGGCGCTGTGCGGCGGCGGACGCCCCGAGGGCCTGGGCGGCGGCCTGGAGAACGGCTGGTTCTACGCGCCCACCGTCCTCGCCGGCATCACACCCGAGATGCGCATCCACCGCGAGGAGACCTTCGGCCCGGTCGCCACGCTGTACCGCGTGGACAGCCTGGACCAAGCCGTCGAGGTCGCGAACGACACCTCCTTCGGGCTCAGCTCGAACGTCTGGACCCGGGACGCCGACGAGGCCGACGCCTGCGTCCGGGACCTCCAGGCCGGCGGTGTCTTCTTCAACGGCATGACCGCCTCCCACCCCGCGCTGCCCTTCGGCGGGGTGAAGCGCTCGGGCTACGGGCGCGAGCTCGCCGGACACGGCATCCGCGAGTTCTGCAACGCCACCACCGTCTGGTACGGCGCCGAGCCCCGGTGACCGTGCGCGCGACGCCCCCGAACCCGCCCCGCCGAGAGGTGACCATGAGCGACGCCCCACCGCCGCCCGGCCCGTCCGACCAGGAACTCGACGCGCTGGACGCGCACTGGCGGGCCGCCAACTACCTGGCCGTCGGGCAGATCTACCTGAGGGACAACCCCCTGCTGACCCGGCCGCTGGCCCCGGAGCACATCAAGCCCCGGCTGCTCGGCCACTGGGGCACCTCGCCCGGGCTCAACCTCGTGTACACCCACCTCAACCGCCTCATCGGCGCGCGCGGAACACCGGCACTGTGCATCTGGGGCCCCGGCCACGGCGGGCCCGCCGTCCTCGCCGGCTCCTGGCTGGAGGGCAGCTACTCGGAGGCGTACCCGGACGTCAGCAGGGACGCGGCGGGCATGGGCCTGCTGTTCAAGCAGTTCTCGTTCCCCGGCGGCGTCCCCAGCCACGTCGCCCCCGAGACCCCCGGCTCCATCCACGAGGGCGGCGAACTCGGCTACTCCCTCGCCCACGCCTACGGCGCCGCCCTCGACCACCCCGAACTGCTGGTCACCTGCGTCATCGGCGACGGCGAGGCGGAGACCGGACCGCTCGCCGGGTCCTGGCACGCCAACAAGTTCCTCGACCCCGTCCACGACGGGGCCGTCCTGCCGGTCCTCCACCTCAACGGCTACAAGATCGCCAACCCCACGGTCCTCGCCCGCCTCCCGCACACCGAGCTCGACGCGCTGCTGCGCGGCTACGGACACGACCCGCTCTACGTGGAGGGCGACGAACCACGCGCCGTGCACCGGGCGATGGCCCTCGCCATGGACCGCGCCGCCGACCGCATCGCGGAGATCCAGGCGGCCGCCCGCACCGGCGGCGACACCGAACGCCCGCGCTGGCCGATGATCGTGCTGCGCACCCCGAAGGGCTGGACCGGGCCCGCCGAGGTCGACGGGCTGCCCGTCGAATCCACCTGGCGCGCCCACCAGGTCCCGCTCCCCGGCGTCCGCGACAACCCGGACCACCTGCGCCAACTGGAGGCGTGGATGCGGTCCTACCGGCCGGACGAGCTCTTCGACGCGGAGGGCCGCCCCACCGCACAGGTGCTGGCCTGCGTCCCCGAGGGCGCCGCCCGCCTCGGCGCGTCCCCGTACGCCAACGGCGGCCTGCTCCTGCGCGACCTGCCCGTCCCGGACCTCGACGGCTACGCCGTCCCCGTGGACCGCCCCGGCACCACACTCCGCGAGCCCACCCGCGTCCTGGGCGGTCTCCTCGAAGCGGTCATGGCGGCGACGGCGGACCGCAGGGACTTTCGGCTCGTCGGACCCGACGAGACGGCCTCCAACCGGCTCGACGCCGTCTACGAGGCCAGCGGCAAGGCATGGCAGGCCCGCACCCTCCCGACCGACGAACACCTCGCCCGGGACGGCCGGGTCATGGAGGTCCTGTCCGAGCACCTGTGCCAGGGCTGGCTGGAGGGCTATCTGCTGACCGGGCGGCACGGGCTGTTCTCCTGCTACGAGGCGTTCGCGCACATCGTGGACTCGATGGTCAACCAGCACATCAAGTGGCTGCGCACCTCGCGCCGCCTCGCCTGGCGCCGCCCCATCGCCTCGCTCAACTACCTGCTCACCTCGCACGTCTGGCGCCAGGACCACAACGGCTTCTCGCACCAGGACCCGGGCTTCGTGGACCACATCCTCAACAAGAGCCCCGAAGTCGTACGCGTCTACCTGCCGCCCGACGCCAACACCCTGCTCTCCGTGGCCGACCACGCCCTGCGCAGCCGGGACTACGTCAACGTCATCGTGGCCGGCAAGCAGCCCGGCTTCGACTGGCTCACCCTCGACCAGGCCCGGGTGCACTGCGCGCGCGGTGCCGGTCTCTGGGAGTGGGCGGGCACGGAGGACGGCAGCCGCGAGCCCGACGTCGTCCTCGCCTGCGCCGGTGACGTACCCACGCTGGAGACCCTGGCGGCAGCCCAGCTGCTGCGGCGCCATCTGCCGGAGCTGGCGGTGCGGGTGGTCAACGTGGTCGACATGGCCCGGCTCATGCCGCACTCCGAGCACCCGCACGGCATGCCGGACTCCGAGTACGACGCGCTGTTCACCCGGGGCAAGCCGGTCATCTTCGCGTACCACGGCTACCCGTGGCTGATCCACCGGCTGGCCTACCGCCGCGCCGGCCACGGCGAGCTGCACGTGCGGGGTTACAAGGAGGAGGGCACGACCACCACGCCCTTCGACATGGTCGTCCGCAACGACCTCGACCGCTACCGGCTGGTCATGGACGTCATCGACCGGGTCCCCGGCCTGGGCGTACGCGCCGTGGCGGTGCGTCAGGAGATGGCGGACACCCGCACCCGCCACCACGCCTGGATCCGCGAACACGGCACCGACCTGCCCGAGGTCGCCGACTGGACCTGGGAGGGCTGACCCGCCCCAAGGCGTACGGTGAGGGCCCGGACGGAATCCCGTCCGGGCCCTCACCGCGTACCGCGCGGGCTCAGAAGCGCAGTTCGGCCGCGATGCGGCCGTGCCCCTTGAGCGAGTCGTCCGCGACGAAGAACACCTCCGCGCCGCTGTCCAGCGCCGCCTCCACCAGCTCGTCCACGACGTCCTCGCGGACGCTCGCGTCGGACGGGTCCACCACATCGTCGGTCACCGGCTTCAGGTGCTCCTGGTCGACCCGTACCGTCTGCTGGTAGTGCTCCTCCACGGCCACCAGGCCGGCGCGGCCCTCGTGCACCGCGGCCCACACCTCGTCCAGACCACCGGCGAACGCCTTGCGGCCGCGCGCCGCGTCCAGCCGCCCCTCGATCTCCTTCGCGAAGTGCTCGCGGCGGGCGTCCAGGGCCGGGCGCAGCTCGGTGAGCAGGTCGCGGGGCGCGTTGTCGGCGGGCGCGCCCTTGGTGACCCGGCCGACCGCGTCCTTCGCGCACTCGCTGACCTCGTCGAACAGGGCGAGCGCCGGCGCGATGCCCACCAGGTACAGCGGGCGGGGGTCGGTGGCCAGGACGGCGCGCAGCTTCTCGTCCACCGTGCGCAGGAAGTTCCGGGTGTCCTCGCTGGCGAAGTTGCTCGCCGTGTCCCCGATCCGCTCCATGCGCTGCGGGTTGAACTCCTCGCGCGGGGCGGCCAGCGGGAAGCCGTCGACGTGGGCCTCCTGCGCGGACTCGGTGGTGCCGCTGAAGAGGGCGGCGTGGTCGGCGGCCACGGTCAGCGCCCAGAAGGGGCGGGCCTGCGCCTTCGCGGCGACCAGGTTGCGGGTGAGGTAGCTGTCGCTCAGCACCACCCGTTCGGGTGCGGTACGCGGCAGCCGCCAGATCTGGTACTCGTCGGCGGTGGCGAGGAGCACGAGCGCGTCCAGGGCCCGGCGCTGGTCGAGTTCGCCGGCCGCGCGGTCGAGCTGCCGCTTGATCGCGGCGCACGCCTCCCGGTCGGCCTGCGGATCGGCTTCCAGCCGGTTGTGGGCCTCGGACAGCAGGTTGCGCAGCCGTACGGCGTCCTGGGCGTTGTCCGGGGCGCGCCGGTGGGTCGGCATGGTCAGGGACAGGGCCGGATAGGGCCTGGTCCGGCGGAGCTCCTGCAGCAGGCCGGCGGTCAGGGCGTCCGTGTCCATCAGTTCCCTCCCGGGGAATTGCGCGCACTGCGTGCGGGGCGGGTGATTCAACGAGTCAATTCATACCTTTTGATCCTAATATGGGCGAGTTGGTCATCCCGGGTGCGGGAAGCACCGCTTCCCCGTGCCCGCTTCGTGGACGGAGCGTTTGTGAACCGGACCGGCCCCGCGCGGCGTCCCTTCCGAGGCCGCGTCATCCGCGGTCTGACCCCCGCCGCGGTCGTCGCGGTGCTCGTCGCCGGGGCGGCCGCCTGCGGCGACTCCGACACCCCGTCGGCGGGTGCGGCCAGAAGCACCCGCACGATCTCCGCCGAACCGACGGCCAGCCCGAGCCCGGCCCGTGGCGAGCGCACCCAGGACGAGTTCGCCGCCTCGGTGTCCGCCGACGCCGAGCGCAACCGGCAGAAGGCCGTGGCGACCCTGAAGGGCGTCGACGGCAAGGGCGACGCGAGGGACGACGTCTCCGTCAACGGCATCGCGGTCCAGCCCGGGGAGCGGTTCCGCAGCGCCCTGGTGCGGGTGACCAACCGGAGCGGCGAGGAGGCGTTCTTCGCGGTGCGCGTCGAGTTCGTGGACGCGTCGGGCACGGTGCTGGACTCCGTGGTGCTCGGCTTCCCGGACGCGCCGACCGACAAGACCGTCAGTCAGCACGCCAACAGCCGCAAGGCCGCCGGCGTCAAGTCGTTCCCCCGGATCGCCCAGGCGGAGCGGAGCTGACGGCCGACGGCCGGTGTCAGAGGCGCGGGTCCGTCACCAGATGGCCTCCACCCACTCGGGGTGGTCCACGAACGGGTTCCGGTTGTGCTGGTAGTCCTCGTATATGACGTCGTTGCGCCGCTTCTCGAAGGCGTCCGGCGGGTCCTGCTCGCTCCATGTCTTGAGTACGGAGAGCCGGCCGATGTGCGGTGAGGAACCGTTGGACACGCTGTCGTTGGGTTCCAGGTCGGGGAACGCGTCGTCGCCCTCGTAGCGCACGGCCATGTAGAGGATCATCCGCGCCACGTCGCCCTTGACGGCGTCGCGCGGTTCGAAGGAGTCGGAGTCGGTGTAGTTGCCCGGGGCGTCGCCCAGTTCCGTACCGCCGTTGTCGAAGTCCTTGTTCCCGCGCGTGGAGTTGACCTGGACGTCGGACGGGCGCAGGTGGTGGATGTCGGTGCCGGGGCCGGTGGCCGTGCCGAAGTCGCCGTGGGACTTGGCCCAGACGTGCTCGCGGTTCCACTGGCCGACGCTGCCGCCGTTGTCGCTCTTCGGCTCGGAGCGCCCGGTGTACAGCTCGATGATGTTCGAGGAGTCGGCCGGGTCCTCGTCGGTGTCCTTCAAGGCGTCCCAGACCTGGCTGTAGGTGAGCCTGCTCTGGTCGCTGATGATCGTGTGCAGGGCGCTCTTCAGCGCGGCGCCGGTCTTGCCGGTCGCGTCCTCGTAGTACGTGTCGTCCAGCGCGGAGAGCGCGGAGGCGGCGGTGGGCGGTGGCGTCGGGAGGGGGGCGGCGGCGGCCGTGCCGCTGAACACCACGAGGGCGGCGAGCGCGGCGGGCAGTGCGTGGCGCGCGGGAAGGTGACGACGGGACATGTGGGGTGTCCTCTCCGGGAATACGCGCACCGCGGCGCCGTCACGGGGTGGGGGACGGCTCCGCGGTGGTCGTGTCCGCTATGTGTACGCGGGAGCCTTCCATGCGGACCGTCACGATGTGTGAACCCCGCGTATCTATCATGTGCAGGTCAAGTGAGGGCCCGGAACCCGTCCCGGAACCCCGCCCCGGTCTCGGATGCGGGAGCGCCGGGGGCGGGCGAGAATGACGGGAAGGACAAGGAGGCGGCATGAGCGACGAGTCCGATTCCGTATCCAGTACCCGGGGCCTGACTCCGGACGACCTCTTGCACACCGGCGCCACGGACAACCCGTCCGCCGAGGACCTGGTGCTCGCGTCCGGGCGGGACCTGACCCCGGCGAACCTCGCGTGGGCGGAGCGCACCCTGGCCAGGGAGGGCCGGGCGGCCATGGACAAGCGACTGCCGTAGCCGGCGGTACGGCGCGGCGGCCGCGGCCGCCGCGCCCGCCGCGGGTACGGGCGCCGGGCGCCGCTCGGTTAGCCTGAACGCACAATGAACCGTTTGACGACGTCAGAGGCCGGATACGACCTCGCCCGCTTCCCCGAGGACCCCCGCGACCCGTTCCGTGCCTGGGACGCGGCCGACGCCTATCTGCTCCAGCACCTGGAGGAGGCGGTCGACGTCTCGGGGAACGTCGTCGTGCTCGGCGACCGCTGGGGCGCCCTGAGTACGGTCCTGGCCGCGCACCACCCCGTACAGATCAGCGACTCCTACCTCGGGCAGCGGGCCACCGCCGCGAACCTGGAGCGGAACGGGCTGCCCGCCGGTGCGGTGCGCCTGCTGTCCCCCCGTGACACCCCGCCGGACCGCGTCGACCTGCTCCTGGTACGCGTACCCAAGAGCCTCGCGCTCCTGGAGGACCAGCTCCACCGCATCGCGCCCGCCGTGCACGCCGGCACGGTCGTCGTCGGCACCGGGATGGTCAAGGAGATCCACACCTCCACGCTCAAGCTGTTCGAGCGCATCATCGGCCCGACCCGGACCTCGCTCGCCGTCCGCAAGGCCCGGCTCATCCACAGCACCCCGGACCCCGCCCTGCCCCGCACCCCCAGCCCCTGGCCGCTGCGTTACGAGCTGCCCCCGCACGCCGGGGCGGCCGCCGGGCGCACCGTCACCAACCACGCCGGGATCTTCTGCGCCGACCGGCTCGACATCGGCACCCGCTTCTTCCTCACGCACCTGCCGGACCGCAGCGGCCCCGACCGGGTCGTGGACCTCGGCTGCGGCAACGGCGTCCTCGGCCTCGCCGCCGCCCTCGCCAACCCCGAGGCCACCCTCACCTTCGTCGACGAGTCGTACCAGGCCGTGGCATCGGCCGAGGCGACCTTCCGCGACAACACCGGGCCGGACGACCGGGCCCGCTTCGTCGTCGGGGACGGCCTGGCCGGCGCCGAGCCCGGGAGCGCGGACCTGGTCCTCAACAACCCGCCGTTCCACTCCCACCAGGCCACCACCGACGCGACCGCCCGGACCATGTTCCACGGAGCCCGGCACGCGCTGCGCCCGGGCGGCGAGCTCTGGGTGGTCGCCAACCGGCACCTGGGTCACCACACCACCCTGCGCCGGGTCTTCGGCAACTGCGCGACGATGGCGGGCGACCCGAAGTTCGTCGTCCTGCGCGCGGTCAGGCGCTGAGCGCCGCCCACTCCGGCAGCGGCTCGCGGGCCGTGTGCCAGGCCGGGGGCAGGGCGGCTACGCCGGTACGGGCGGCGATCACGCCTCCCGCGATGGCGCAGGTGGTGTCGATGTCACCGCGTCCCGCCACCGTGCGCCACAGCCCCTCCTCCAGGTCGTCCAGGTGCCCCGCCGCACACCACAGCGCGAAGGGGACGGTGTCGGGCCCGGACATCCGGTAGCCGGAGCCCAGGACCTCCGCCGCGTGGCGGACCGAGGTGTGGGCGGGCATCCGGGACGCGATGCGGATGCCCGAGCGCACGTCGCTGTCGGACAGGTGCGCGGCGACCTCCTGGAGGAACACGGCACGCTCGGGCGCCGGAGCGCCCCGGCCGCGCACGGCCAGCGCCGCGGCGACGGCGACCGCCACCGCCCCGGCGGCCGCCTCCGGGTGGTGGTGCGAGACCGCGCTCTGGCGGGCGGCCTGCTCGACGGCCGTGTCCAGGTCGCCGGCGTGCCACGCACCGAGCGGGGCGGCGCGCATCGCCGCCCCGTTGCCCCAGGAGCCCATGCCCTCGAACTGCTCGGTCACCAGCTCCTGCCAGGGCTCGCCCGCGCCGATCCGGCGCAGCACGTCGTGCATCGAGGCCCCGTAGCCGCGGTGCGGGTCGGCGGCGTACTCCTCGGCCAGGCGCCGGGCGAACCGGTCCTGGTCCACGGTGCCGTCGCCCTCGGCGAGTTCGCGGACCAGGACCAGCGCCTGCGCGGTGTCGTCGCTCCACCGCCACACGGGTTCCTGAGGCAGCGTCCGCGCCTCCAGGGGCTCGGGACCCTCGCGGCGCAGGATGCCGAACCAGCGGTCGCCGAAGGCGTCACCGAAGGCCAGCCCGGCCAGTGAGTCGAGTGCGGGGACGGGTGCGTCGGTCATCGGAGCAGTATGACAAGCCGGGTGCTCCGCCCGCTTGGGCTCAACCCGCTTGATTCGCCGCCCCGCGCCGCGCGGCGGCCGCCGCCACGGCCGCGCCCGCGGAGAGCAGCGCGCACAGCAGCCAGACCGCGACGTACCCGGACTCGCTCACCGCCTCCTGGGTGTCGGAGACGGGGCTCCCGGTCTCCGACGCCGGGGTCGCCAGGATGACCGCGACGACCGCTCCGGCGACCGCCCCGCCCAGAGTCTTGACGTTGTTGTACAGGGCCGTGGTGATCCCCGTACGGGAGGGGGCACCGGCCTCCGCGATCACCGTGGGCAGCGCGCCGAGCGCCACGCCGATCCCGGCGCCCGCGAGCACCTTGGCCACCACCAGCTGCCAGATCGCCGTGTGGAACGCGGCGGTGGCCAGGAAACTCACGCCGATCAGCCGCCTGGACGCCGACCGGGCGCTCGCCCACCGGTGCGAGGTGGCGCGGTCGCTCTCCGGCTGGCCGGTCTCGGTCTCGTACTGGGCGGCGGTGCCGCAGAGCCGGGCGCCGCAGCTCGCGAAGAGCATCAGCCAGATCCGCGAGATCCGGCTCTGCGCCTCGCTGACCGGCCCGCACAACCTGCTCCTGGCCGCCTGGCTGCGCTCGGTGGACGACATCGGCGCCTTCGAGTCCCGGCTCACCGCCCGCCACCCCGAACTGACGGTGGCCGACCGGGCGCTCACCCTCTGGCCGATGAAACTCGCCGGCCACCTCCTCGACCCGCGGGGCCGCCACCTGCGAGCCGTCCCCCTGACCAGCTGGGAGGGCGCGCACTCCGACACCGCGGAGGCGGCCCTCCTGGACCGCCTCCGGACACCGCCGGCCCGCCAAGACTTCACTGCGCCCCGCGCGCGAACCGGGTGAAGTACGCGAGCGCCGAGAAGTCGTCCACCGCCTCGCGGCCGGCGATCTCGTCGATCGCGGCGCCCTGGAGCAGCCGCTTGACCGGCGCCTCCAGCTTCTCGCTGCACGACGAGTTCGACCTGCTCGCCGAGGCCGGTCTCGCCCCGCCGGCCATCCTGCGCATGACGACGACCGAGCCCGCCCGGTTTCTCGGCGAGGCGGGGTCGTCCGGACGCGTCGCCCCCGGCATGCCCGCCGGCCTGGTGCTCCTCGCCGAAAACCCGCTGACGGACCACACCGCGCTGCGCCGGATCGCCGGGGTGCTGCGGGAGGGCTCCTGGTGGTCCCGCGCCGACCTCGGTACCGTGCTGGAACGCGTCGCCGCCGCGCCCGGCGCCCGCTGACGTCCGCACCGGCCGGAACGCCCCTGGCGGGAGGGACACGTACATGACGGAAGCCGACCCCGGGCTCTTCGGACCCGCATCGGTCACCTGGCAGCTGCACGGCGACCCGATGATGTGGATCGCCGGGGTGCGGGCCCTCTACCTCCAGGCGCTCCACCCCCTCGCCGTGCGCGGCGTGATGCAGAACTCCGACTTCCGCGAGGACGCCTGGGGCCGGCTCATGCGCACGGCGGACTTCGTCGGCACCATCACCTACGGCACCACCGAAGCCGCCGAGAAGGCGGGCGCCCGGGTCCGGAAGATCCACGCCCGCCTGAAGGTCACCGACCCGGCGACCGGGACCATCCACGGCGTGGACGAGCCCGAGCTGCTGCTGTGGGTGCACTGCGCCGAAGCCGACTCCTACCTCCAGGTCCTGCGCCGCTCCGGCTACCCGCTCACCGCCCGGCAGGCCGACCAGTACCTCGCCGAACACCGGCACGGCGCCCGGCTCGTCGGCCTCGACCCGGAGGACGTGCCCGCGACGACCGCCGAAATGGCCGACTACTTCGCCCGGATGCGGCCCCGGCTCGCCCGGACCCCGGAAGCGCTGGACGTCGACAGCTTCCTGCGCCGCCCGCCCGTGCCCCCGCTCCTCGTCCCCGTACGCGCCCTGCTGTGGCGGCGCGTCGCCACCCTCGCGTACCAGTCGCTGCCGCCGTTCGCCCAGGAGCTGTACGGGAGGACGGCGCCGCCGCCCGCCGCCGTGGACCGCCGGCTGCGCGCCGCCGGGGTGCTCCTGCGCGCCGTCCCCGCACGGCTGCGCCGGCGCCTTCCGC
Organism: Streptomyces sp. NBC_00209; assembly: GCF_045206345.1. Taxonomy (NCBI): domain Bacteria; kingdom Bacillati; phylum Actinomycetota; class Actinomycetes; order Kitasatosporales; family Streptomycetaceae; genus Streptomyces; species Streptomyces sp. NBC_00209. The sequence goes on from NZ_CP108121.1 coordinate 6,665,627, forward strand.
CCGGTCACATCAAGAACGCGATGGCGCGGCTCGGACCCGGCAGCCGCCCCACCCCGTACACACTGAAGAGGCAGGCAGCCATACTGGACGCACCTGGGAGGGTGCGGCGACAGCGGGCTGAACGACGGGGGCGGCAACAGGGATGGCGGAAACCAGGCTGATCCAGAGCCGGTACCGGCTGCTCGACCTGATCGGTCGCGGCGGCATGGGCGAGGTGTGGCGCGCCCGCGACGAGGCGCTGGGCCGCCAGGTCGCCGTGAAGTGCCTCAAGCCGATGAGCGCCCAGCACGACGAGGACCACACGCGCATCGTCCGCGAACGCTTCCGCCGCGAGGCCCGGGTCGCCGCCGCCCTCCAGCACCGGGGCGTGACCGTCGTCCACGACTTCGGCGAGTACGAGGGCGTGCTCTACCTCGTGATGGAGCTGCTGGACGGCCGCAACCTCAGCCAGCTCCTGGAGGACAACGAGCAGCACCCGCTGCCCGTGGACGACATCGTGGACATCGCCGAACAGGTCGCGGACGCCCTCGGTTACACCCACCAGCAGGGCATCGTCCACCGCGACCTCAAGCCCGCCAACATCATGCGGCTGTCCGACGGCACGGTGAAGATCTGCGACTTCGGGATCGCCCGGCCGGGCCACGGCATCCCGGTCACCTCCCGGCTCACCGGCGTCGGCATCGCCATGGGCACCCCGCACTACATGTCGCCGGAGCAGATCAGCGGCGGCCAGGTCGACCACCGCAGCGACCTCTACTCGCTGGGCTGCGTGCTGTACGAGATCGCCACCGGGGCCCCGCCCTTCGACCTGGAGGACTCCTGGGGCATCCTCGTCGGCCACCGCGACACCCCGCCCGAGCCGCTGCGCTCCCACCGCGCCGAACTCCCCGGGTTCTTCGACCGGGTCGTCCTCGACCTGCTCGCCAAGACCCCCGAGGAACGCCCGGCCGACGCCCACGACCTGCGCCGCCGCATCGCCGTCGGCCGCACCGGCGAGCAGCCCTTCCTCGGCCCGGCCGGCGAGGCGCCGCCCGCCCCCGTCACCCTCTCCGGCCCGACGCCCGCCCCCGCCGCGCCGCTGCCCGCCTGGGCGCACACGATGACCGGCGGTCACAAGGCGACGGGCGCGGTGACGCCACCCGACCACTCGGCGGGACTCACCCTCGCCTGGACCACCGGAACCGCCCCACCCGACCGCCAGGCGCCGAGCCCCGGCCGCACCCGCAAGGAGCGGGCCGAGAACGCGCTGCGCGAGTTCGGCCGCATCGCCGAGGACCGCGCCGGCGCCCTCGGCCCCGAGCACAGCGAAACGCTTGCCGCCCGGCAGCAGATGGCGTACGCGCTCGGCCGCCTCGGCCGGCACACCGAGGCCCACGAACTGCACGCCGCCGTGCTCGCGTCGCGGGAGCGCGCGATGGGCCCCGACCACCCCGACACCCTGCGCTGCCGCCACAACCTGGCCTTCAGCCTCAGCAGACTGGGGCGCCTGGAGGAGGCGTACCGCATGGCCCGCGACGTGGCCGCCGCCCGCGCCAGGGTGCTGGGGACCGACCACCCGGACACCCTGGTCACGCTCTACGAGGTCGGCTACACGCTGGGCCGCCTCGGGCGCTGGACGGAAGCCCTGCACACGTACCGCCAGGTCGCCGAGGCACGGACCCGGCTGCTCGGCTCCGACCACCCGGACACCCTCGCCACCCGTTACGAGGTCGGCATCAGCCTGGGCCGCCTCGGCCGCAGCGCCGACGCCCTGGAGCTGTACCGCGCGCTCGTCGCCGACCGCACCCGGGTCAACGGCCCCACCGACCCGGAGACCCTGCGCGCCCGCCACGGACTGGGCGTCAACCTCGGCCGGCTGGCCCGCTGGGACGAGGCCCTGGCCGAGGCGCAGGCGGTGTGCGGCGCCCGGGAACACGCCCTGGGCCCCGATCACCCCGACACCCTCGTCAGCCGCCGCGAGGTCGCCGTCGCCCTCGGCTGGCTGGGGCGCTGGACGGACGCGCTCGCCGTGTACCGGCAGGTCGCCGACGCCCGGACCCGGCTGCTGGGACCCGCCCACCCGGACACGCTCGCCGGCCGCGACGACGAGGCGCACTGCCTCGAACAGCTGGGCCGCGCCCGCGAGGCCGCCGACCTTTACCGCGAGGTGGCGGCGCTCCGGCAGCGCGGCCACGCGCCGGCCTGACGGAGGCCGGGTACGCCGGAGCGGGGCGGGCGGCCGGGCCCGCCCGCCCCGCGTTCCGGGGGGCCGGTCAGTCGGCCGAGGCGGCCCAGCCCTCCGCCGCGATCCGCCGGGCGTCCGACGGCCGGCCCTCGTCGAAGACCGTACGGCCGCCGTCCGCGACCCTGATGGCGTCCACGTACACGCCCCGGCCCGCGTACAGCTGATCCGTGGTGTAGCGCCACCTGAGCAGGACTCCGGCGCCGCGCACCCCGGCGAGGCCGGCGTCCAGGCGGTGCCAGACCCGGCCCGACCAGCCGGAGAGCGAGCCGTCCGGGTGCTCCTCGGGGCGGGGGTGCCCGCCCTGCCCGGTCGGGGTCGTGGTGAACGGGACCTGCTGCCAGGTGGCGCCGGCGTCCGTCGAAGCCTCCAGGTACAGGAAGTCCGACGCCGGTTCGGTGTCCCACCACAGCGCGCAGCTCAGCCGGGCCCGCGAGGAGGCGAGCGGCAGCGAGGGAAGCGCCAGGGTGGCCGTGGACGCGCTCGCCATCCCGGAGAACCAGGCGGTACGGCCCCGGGCCGGGCGGACCGCGACGGCCCGGGCCAGCTGGTTGGCGGTGGCCACCCGCGGCGCGCTGCCGGACCGCCAGTTGCGCACCGGGTGCACCGAGTTGCCCAGCACGATCAGGAACGAGTCCGTGCTCGGGTCCAGGACCAGGCTGGTCCCGGTGAAGCCGGTGTGCCCCGCCGTCCGGGGCGTGGCCATGGCGCCCATGTACCAGTGCTGGTAGAGCTCGAAGCCCAGCCCGTGCGCGTCACCGGGGAACGCCGTGTTGAAGTCGGTGAACAGCAGGTCGACCGATTCCTCCGACAGGATGCGGGCCCGTCCGTAGACCCCGCCGTTGAGCAGGGTGCGCGCCAGGATGGCGAGGTCCCAGGCGCAGGAGAACACCCCGGCGTGCCCGGCGACCCCGTCCAGGCTGAACGCGTTCTCGTCGTGCACCTCGCCCCAGACCAGGCCGCGGTCGAGTCCGGACCAGGGGAGCCGGGCGTCCTCGGTCGCGGCGATCTTCGGCTTCCAGGAGGCGGGCGGGTTGTAGCGGGTACGCCGCATCCCGAGCGGGGCGGTGATCCGCTCGCGCAGCAGGACGTCCAGGGTCCGCCCGGTCAGCTTCTCCAGGACGAGTTGGAGCGAGATCAGGTTGAGGTCGGAGTAGAGGTAGACCGTGCCCGGCGGGTTGGCCGGGACCTCGTTCCACATCAGCTCCAGCTTCTCTTCCCGGGTCGGCGCCTTGTACAACGCGATCGTGGCCCGGAACCCGGAGGTGTGGGTCAGCAGCTGACGGATCGTGATGTCCTTCTTGCCGCCGCCGGCGAACTCGGGCAGATAGGAGGCGACCGTCGCCTCCAGCTCCAGCGTGCCGCGCTCGATCTGCTGCACCGCCAGGAGCGAGGTGAACAGCTTCGAGATGGACGCCAGGTCGAAGACGGTGTCCTCGGCCATGGCGATCTGCTGGCCCTCGGGGAACTCCACCCCGGTGTCGGTCGTCTCGTCGTACGCCGAGTAGCGCACCGCCTTGCCGATCGGATGGTGCAGCGCCACCGTGCCGCCCCGGCCCGCGAGCAGCACCGCGCCCGCGTACCACGGGTGCTTCGGCGAGGCGTCCAGATAGCGTTCCGCCTCGGTGACCAGCTGGTCGAGCGGTTCCTGCAACAGTCCGGCACGGGCGGCGGAACCACGTTGCAAGGTTGGCTTGGCGCCCCGGCCCGCGTGCATCTCCGACGCCCCTGCCCCCGACTCCGCGGCAGACGCCGTGCCCGCGAACGGGATCGGCGCCAGGGCGAGTGCTCCGCCCAGGGCCAGCATCCCACCACCGAGCCTCCGTCGGCTGATCTCCCCGGCCACCGTGTCCTCCGTCATGCACAACTCCTTGCCACCGTCTGAAAGTAACTTTCGAAATCTCTTACGGGCATGAAACTTCTTGCCGAGCAGAGAGTACTGTCAGGACCCGCCGTGCCGTAGGGGCGGGAGGTGTAAAGAATCTGATGTCGCGTCAGGACCTTGACCCCGGGGTCCCGGCCGCACAGGATCACGCCATGACCGGTGTACGCAGCAGCACAGTCGACGGCGTTCTGACCCGCAGCGCACGGCGCACCCCCGCACGGACCGCCTTGCGGTACGCCGGCCGGGTCTGGACCTACCGCGAGCTGGACGAGGCCGTCAGCACCGCGGCCGCCGCCCTCACCGAGGGCCACGCGCTGCGCCCCGGCGACCGGGTCGCCGCCTACGCCCACAACTCGGACGCGTATCTGATCGCCTTCCTCGCCTGCGCCCGGGCCGGGCTCGTCCATGTGCCCGTCAACCAGAACCTCACCGGCGACGACCTGGCCTACATCCTGCGCCAGTCCGCCAGCTCCCTGGTCCTCACCGACCCGGCCCTCGCGGACCGTATCCCCGAGGGCTTCGCCGTACGGGCGCTGCGCGACGACGAGGGGTCGCTGCTGGCCGGGCTGGGCACCCCGCGCCCGTTCACCCCCGCGCGCGAACCGGCCGCCGACGACCTGGTCCAGCTGCTGTACACCTCCGGGACCACCGCGCTCCCCAAGGGCGCGATGATGACGCACGGCGCCCTCGTCCACGAGTACGTCAGCGCGATCACCGCGCTCGACCTGCGCGCCGGGGACCGGCCCGTCCACGCGCTGCCGCTCTATCACTCGGCGCAGATGCACGTGTTCCTGCTGCCCTACCTCGCGGTGGGCGCCGAGAACACGGTCCTGGACGCACCGGACGCGGCCCGGATCTTCGACCTGGTCGAGTCGGGGCAGGCCGACAGCCTCTTCGCCCCGCCCACCGTCTGGATCGGCCTCGCCAACCATCCCGACTTCGCGGCCCGTGACCTCGGCGGCCTGCGCAAGGCGTACTACGGGGCGTCGGTCATGCCCGTCCCCGTGCTGGAACGTCTCCGCGACCGGCTGCCCGGACTGGCCTTCTACAACTGCTTCGGGCAGAGCGAGATCGGCCCGCTGGCCGCCGTGCTCGGACCGGACGAGCACGAGGGCCGGATGGACTCGTGCGGCAGGCCCGTCCTCTTCGTGGAGGCCCGGGTCGTGGACGAGCACGGCAAGGAGGTCCCCGACGGCACCGCGGGCGAGGTGGTCTACCGTTCGCCCCAGCTGTGCACCGGCTACTGGGACAAGCCGGAGGAGAGCGCGGAGGCGTTCCGTGACGGCTGGTTCCACTCCGGCGACCTCGCGGTCCGGGACACGGACGGCTACTTCACGGTGGTCGACCGGGTGAAGGACGTCATCAACTCCGGCGGGGTCCTCGTCGCCTCCCGGCAGGTCGAGGACGCCCTCTACACCCACCCCGCCGTCGCCGAGGCCGCCGTCGTCGGGCTGCCCGACGCGCGCTGGATCGAGGCCGTCACCGCCGTCGTCGTCCTCAAGGGCGAGGCCACCGAGGACGAGCTCATCGCGCACGCCCGCGAACGGCTCGCCCACTTCAAGGCGCCGAAGCGGGTCGTGTTCACGGACGCCCTCCCGCGCAACGCCAGCGGAAAGATCCTCAAGCGGGAACTGCGCGACCGCCTCGCCTGACGGCGCCCTGGCGCGTCTTACCGCACGCGGCCGACCCCCGTGTAGATGGTGTCGGTGGCCTCCCGCCGCTCCGGCGCGGGCGTGCCGTTGTACCACCGCGGCGCGGGCACCAGGCCCGGGTCGACCATGTCGAGCCCGTCGAAGAAGCGGGCCACCTCCGCACGGCCGCGGGGCTGAAGCGTGATACCGCTCGACCGGTAGCGGCCGAGCGCCTCCTCGTCGACGACGAGGAAGTCCACAGTGAAGTGGGAGAGCGCCAGGCAGCTGCCCGGGGGCAGAGCGTCCACCAGGGTGCCCGTGATGCCGTACGGGTCGTCCTCGTCGGCCATGAAGTGCATGAGGGCGATCATCGACAGCGCCACCGGCCGGTCGAAGTCCAGCACCGTACGGGCGTGGGCGAGGATCTTCTCCGGGTCGCGCACATCGGCTTCCAGGTAGTCCGTGGCTCCCTCGGAGGTGCTGACGAGCAGCGCCTCCGCGTGCCGCAGGACGATCGGGTCGTTGTCCGTGTAGACGATCCGGGCCGCCGGGTTCACCTCCTGGACGATCTGGTGGAGGTTCGGCCGGGTCGGGATGCCGGTCCCGATGTCCAGGAACTGGTCGATGCCGGCCCGCGCCGCCCAGCCGGCCGACCGGTGCATGAAGGCCCGGTTCTGCCCGACCCCCACCTTCGCCAGCTCCGGCATCTGCTCGCCGAGCGCCTGGTCGACCGGGTAGTGGTCCTTACCGCCGAGGAGGTAGTCGTAGACACGGGCCGGGTGCGGCCTGCTGGTGTCGACCGGTGTGCCGGACGGGCCTGCCGTCATGGTGTGCTCCCCAATCCCCTGGCGGGAGAACACGGGTCCCCCTGCGGACGACGGTCATTCCGGCCCATCCTGCCACAGCAACCCCTTTGGCCTGTGCGGAAGTTAAGGGCGTTCGTCCACGATCCGCCGGAACTTGCCCACCGACCGTTCCAGCGTCTCCGGGTCCACGATCTCGACGCCCACCGACACCCCGATCCCGTCCTTGACCGCCGCCGTGACCGACACGGCGGCCGCCGCCCGCTGCTCCGGCGTCGCCCCGGTCCTGGCCTCCGCCCGCACCGTCAGCACATCGAGCCGGCCCTCCCGGGTCAGCCGCAGCTGGAAGTGCGGCGACACCCCGGGCGTGCGGAGCACGATCTCCTCGATCTGCGTCGGGAAGAGATTCACCCCGCGCAGGATCACCAGGTCGTCGCTGCGCCCGGTGACCTTCTCCATCCGCCGGAACACCCTGGCCGTACCGGGCAGCAGCCGGGTCAGGTCACGCGTCCGGTACCGGATGACCGGCATGGCCTCCTTGGTCAGCGAGGTGAACACCAGCTCGCCCCGCTCCCCGTCGGGCAGCACCTCGCCGGTGAGCGGGTCGACCACCTCCGGATAGAAGTGGTCCTCCCAGATGTGCAGCCCGTCCTTCGTCTCCACGCACTCCTGGGCCACGCCCGGGCCCATCACCTCGGACAGGCCGTAGATGTCGACCGCGTCGATCGCGAACCGCTCCTCGATCTCCCGCCGCATCTCCTCGGTCCACGGCTCCGCCCCGAAGATCCCCGCCCTCAGCGAGGTCGCGCGCGGATCGACGCCCTGCCGCTCGAACTCGTCCAGGATCGTCAGCATGTACGAGGGCGTCACCATGATGATGTCGGGCCGGAAATCCTGGATCAGCTGGACCTGGCGGGCCGTCATGCCACCGGATGCCGGAATCACCGTGCAGCCCAGCCGCTCCGCCCCGTAATGCGCCCCGAGGCCACCGGTGAACAGCCCGTAGCCGTACGCCACATGGATCTTGTGCCCCGGCCTCCCGCCCGCCGCCCTGATGGAGCGGGCGACCACGTCGGCCCACGTCTCCAGGTCCTTCCCGGTGTAGCCGACGACGGTCGGGCGGCCCGTCGTGCCGCTGGAGGCGTGGACCCGGCGCACCTGGTCCTCGGGGACCGCGAACATCCCGAACGGGTAGTTGTCCCGCAGGTCCGCCTTGGTGGTGAAGGGGAAGCGGGCCAGGTCGGCGAGCGAGCCGCAGTCCTCCGGCTTCAGCCCGGCCCGGTCGAACGCGGCCCGGTAGTGCGCGACGTTCTCGTAGGCGTGGCGCAGCGTGGCCCGCAGCCGTTCGAGCTGAAGCGCCTCCAGCTCGGCGCGGCTCATCCGTTCCGCCGTGTCCAGCAGAGCCGTCATGTCGGGCCTCCCTCGTCCGTGCGCGCCGAGCGGGCGACCGATCATTCGGTCGCTTCCTCCGGGAGCAGTAATTCAGGATCCTGCACCCCCTGGCAAGAGGGGTGACCGGCGAATACGCCGGTACCGAACACGGCTGCGTCACCCGGACGGCCCTGTTTGGATGGGGGCATGCCGACCTTCCACACGTACGACGGAACCGAGCTCGCCTATCACCTCGTGGGGGAGGGGACACCGCTGATCTGCCTGCCCGGCGGTGCCATGCGGGCGAGCGACTACCTCGGCACCCTCGGCGGGCTCGCGGACCGCCGGCAGCTGGTCCTCCTCGATCTCCGGGGCACCGGCGACTCCGCCGCCCCCGACGACCCCGCCACGTACCGCTGCGACCGGCAGACCGAGGACGTCGAGGCCCTGCGCGCCCACCTCGGCCTCGAACGCGTCGACCTCCTCGCCCACTCCGCGGCCGGCGAACTCGCCGCGCTCTACGCCGCCCGCCACCCGCACCGGCTGCGCAACCTGGTCCTCGTCACCCCCACCACCCTCGCCGCCGGCCTCCCCGCCCCGGTGCGCGAGTCCCGCGAGGCGGCCGTCCTGCGCGCCTCGGAACCGTGGTACGAGGACGCGCTCGCCGCCCTGGAAGAGGTCTGGGCCGGCCGGATGACCGACGAACTCCGCTCCAGGACAAGGCCGTTCCTGTACGGGCGCTGGGACGCCGCCGCCCAGGAGCACGGCGCGGCCTCGCCCGCGCAGATCAACGCCGAGGCCGCCGCGCGGTACGCCGGGGAGGGCGCCTTCGACCCGGCCGCGACGGTCCCCGTCCTGCGTACACTGGCGGCACCGGTCCTCGTCCTGGCGGGGGAGTACGACACCCTCGTCACGCCCGACCGGGCCGCCGGACTGGCCGCGCTCTTCCCGCACGCGGAGTTCGCCGTGCAGCGCGGCGCCGCGCACTTCCCGTGGATCGACGACGCGGGCGCGTTCACCCGGACCGTCGAGGCGTTCCTCGATCCGGAGGTGCACAGCGTCCGGGCCGGCGGGACGCGGCTCGCGTACCGGGTGTGGGGCGACCAGGCCGCGCCGCCGGTCGTCCTGGCCCACGGCCGGTGCGGCAACAGCGGCGACTGGGCCGTCATCGCCGCCCGGCTCGCCGCCACCCACCGGGTGTACGCCTTCGACTTCCGGGGCCACGGGCTCAGCGACTGGCCCGGCCGCTACAGCTTCGAGCTGTTCCGCGACGACCTGCACGGCTTCCTGGAGGCCCGCAACCTCGCCGGCGCCACCGTCGTCGGGCATTCCATGGGCGGGGCCGCCGCCTGGCTGCTCGCCGAGCGGCACCCCGCGCTGATCGGCCGCCTCGTCATCGAGGAGGCGCCGCCGCTCATCCCGCTCGACCCGCCTCGCCCCATGCCCCAACGGCCCGACGAGGAACCGGACTTCGACTGGCCGCTCGTGCCCGCCGTCGACGCCCAGCTCAACGACCCCGACCCGGCAGGGCGCGAACTCCTCGGTGAGATCACCGCCCCCACCCTCGTCATCGGCGGGGGCCCCCGGAGCCAGATCGCCCAGGAGGACCTGGCCCGGATGGCCCGCGCGATCCCCGGCGCGGAGTTCGTCACCATCGACGCGGGCCATCTCGTACACACCGAACGACCGGAGGAATTCCTCACCGCCCTCCGGTCGTTCGGCATCTGATCACTGACCTGGCATTACGTCAGTCACGGTGCAGGAGCGTCGCCAGGACGTCGTGCAGCGTCGCCTCGGCGTCCTCGGAGCCCGACTCCGTACGCCAGGCGACGAAGCCGTCGGGGCGCACCAGGACCGCGCCCTCCCGGCCCGTCCCGTGTGCCTCGGCCCAGTCCGCCCCGTCCTCCGGCTCCAGCTCGGCGCCCGCACCGATGCCGAACGCGTCGAGCCGCACCCCCAGCCGGTCGGCCACCCGGGCCGCGGCCCGCCGCCACACCGTGTCCGCACCGTCCGTCAGCAGCACGAACGCGCGCTCGTACAGATCCAGGGTCGAGATCCGCTCCCCGGCCCGGCGCACCCACAGGTGGGGCGCCCGGCTGCCCGGCTCACCCGTCAGCCGCATCCCCTCCGGGACCACTGGCGCGTCCGGCGCCACACCCAGCACCGCGCCCGCCGTGTACCGGTAGCCCAGCGCCACGTTCAGCATCCCGCCCCGCTTCCCGCCGCCCACCGAGGGCGGGGGAGCGTAGCCCGGGTGGCTGTGCTCCTCGGACCGCGCCGACGCGCGCTCACCGGTCGCCCGGGCCACCGGCAGCCGCTCCTGCCCGTACGTCTCCAGCAGCCCCCGGCCCGCCTCGCCCCGCAGCACCGCCGCCAGCTTCCACGCCAGGTTGTGCGCGTCCTGGATGCCGGTGTTCGAGCCGAAAGCCCCGGTCGGCGACATCTCGTGCGCCGAGTCACCGGCCAGGAACACCCGTCCCCGCGCGTACCGTTCGGCCACCCGCTCCGCCGCGTGCCACGGCGCCTTGCCGGTGATCTCCACGTCGATGTCGGGCGCGCCGACGGCGGTACGGATGTGGCGGGCGCACCGCTCGTCCGTGAAGTCCTCCAGCGTCTCGCCCCGCTCCGGCTGCCACGGGGCGTGGAACACCCACTCGCGCTCGTTGTCCACCGGCAGCAGCGCGCCCTCCGCCTCCGGGTTCGTCAGGTAGCACACGATGAAGCGCCGCTCGCCCAGCACCTCCGCCAGCCCGCGCGACCGGAAGGTGACGCTCACGTTGTGGAACAGGTCGCCGGTCCCCGACTGGCCGATGCGCAGCTGCTCACGGACCGGGCTGCGCGGCCCGTCCGCCGCGATCAGGTAGTCCGCCCGCACCGTCGTGTGCTCACCGGTCTCCCGGTTCTTCAGGGTCGCCGTGACCCCCGAGGCGTCCGGGTCGAACGACATCATCTCCGTGGAGAAGCGCAGGTCACCGCCCTGCTCCCGGGCCCGCTCCAGCAGGACCGGCTCCAGGTCGTTCTGGCTGCACAGGCACCAGCCCGTCGGGCTGAACCGGGCCAGCGCCCCGCCCGGGTCGATCTCCTTGAACAGCCACTCCTGGTCCTCGCCGGTCAGCGAGCCCGCCTGGAGGATGCCGTGGTTGTCCGCCAGCACCGAAGCGGCCGCCCGGATCTCCTGCTCGACACCCGCACGGCGGAACACCTCCATCGTGCGGACGTTGTTGCCCCGGCCGCGCGGATGCGTCGACGTGGCGGCGTGCTTCTCGACCAGCAGGTGCTCGACGCCGAGCCGGCCGAGGAAAAGGGACGCGGACAGACCCACCAGCGAACCGCCCACGATGAGGACCGGTACATGGAGGTCGACGTTCTCGTTCATCAGTTGCTCCCGCTCCGACGCCGTACAGATGCTCTGTCCATGCCCGGGCCGGAGCCGGGTCGGAGCCCTTCGGACGCCTGCTCACCTGAACGGTTCATAAATCTCGCGTCGGGCGGACCAGCGTTTCACGATCGGTCACGGAGACGGCCGGGTCTCCCAGCATCGCTGCCTCCCACCGTCGAAGGAGTTCGCCAGATGACCACCACCCTCTCGGAACGGATCTCACAGTCCGCCTTCGACGGATCCCGGCTGCGCGTCGTGCTGCTGCTGGACCTGCACGACGGCGCCCAGAAGCAGTTCCTGGAGGCGTACGAGCACATGCGCAACCAGGTCGCGTCCATCCCCGGTCACATCAGCGACCAACTGTGCCAGTCCATCGAGAACCCCTCGCAGTGGCTGATCACCAGCGAGTGGGAGAGCGCCCCGCCCTTCCTCGCCTGGGTGAACAGCGAGGAGCACGTGGCGACCGTGCAGCCCCTGCACAGCTGCGTACGCGACACCAGGTCGCTGCGGTTCAGCGTGCTGCGCGAGACCGGCAAGGGCTTCGAGGCCGTCCCCGACCCGGTCAAGGGCAGCCTCCAGACCTCGCCGCGCCTCGGTGACGGCGTCGTGCGCCACGCACTCACCTTCACCGTGAGGCCCGGCACCGAGGACATCGTCGCGAAGCTCCTCGCCGACTACGAGTCCCCCCGCTCCCGCGTGGACGACCACACCCGGCTGCGCCGCACCTCGCTCTTCATGCACGGCAACCGCGTGGTGCGCGCCGTCGAGGTCGAGGGCGAGCTGATGGCCGCGCTGCGGCACGTCTCCCGCCAGCCCGAGATCCGCGCCGTCGAGGAGGCCATCAACCCCTACCTCGAACAGGACCGGGACCTCGCCGACCCCGACTCCGCCCGGATGTTCTTCACCCGCGCGGCGCTGCCCACCGTGCACCACGTCTCGGCCGGCCGCCACGCCCCCGAGAGCCTGCGCCGGCACGCCGTGTTCTACCAGGCCAAGGAGGGCTGCGGCATGGCCCTGGCCCGCCTCCTGGCCGGCCACGACGAGGAGGCCGCCGACGACACCGGCAGCCCCATCGACAGCAGCACCATCTTCCAGCGCGACGACGTCGTCGTACGCCTCCTGGAAGCGGACGGCCCGCTCGACGCGCAGCCCGCGCAGGCCCTCGGCATCCACGGCCCCGGCAAGGCGGCCCGCCTGGCCCGCCTCCTCGACGGCGAGGCGAACACCGTCCCCGCCACCGACGAGGACGCCGCGCGTTTCCTCGCCCGGTCCGAGATGCGGCTGATCACCGACCGGCGCGCCGCGGATTCCTGAACCGCGCTCCGGCCCCCGGGCCCTCGCCCGACCCGTCACCCCACGCGCCCTGCGCTCAGGAGGAGAAGCAGAGATGACCACCCACCGGCCACGCATCGTGGACCTCAGTGAGACCCAGCCCAACACCAGGCGCGGAGGCGACCTGCGCGCCCTGCTCACCCCCACCGCGGTGGGCGCCACCAGCGGCTTCATGGGCCTCGCCCTCGTCGACCCCGGCGACCGCATCGGCGAGCACTACCACCCGTACTCCGAGGAGTTCGTGTACGTCGTGCAGGGGCACCTGGAGGTCGACCTGGACGGGGAGACGCACACCATGCGCCCCGACCAGGGCCTGCTGATCCCCCCGCACGTCCGGCACCGCTTCCGCAACGTCGGCGACACCGAGGCCCGGATGGTCTTCCACCTCGGCCCGCTCGCCCCCCGCCCCGAACTCGGCCACGTCGACACCGAGGTGACCGAGACCGCCGAGCGGAGTGCCCCGCCAGAACGAACCGAGGCCGCCTCATGACCCGGCGCGTGGCGGTCACCGGGGTCGGCGTCGTCGCCCCGGGCGGCATCGGGGCCCCGGCCTTCTGGGACCTGCTCTCCAACGGCCGCACCGCGACCCGGGGCATCACCCTCTTCGACCCGGCGGGCTTCCGCTCCCGGATCGCCGCCGAGTGCGACTTCGACCCGGCCGCCCACGGACTGGACGACGAGGACACCGCCCGCGCGGACCGCTATGTGCAGTTCGCGATGGTCGCCGCCCGGGAGGCGCTGGCCGACGCCGGTCTGGACCCGGAGCGCACCGACCCCTGGCGGATGGGCGTCTCCCTCGGCACCGCGGTCGGCGGAACCACCCGCCTGGAGCACGACTACGTCGCCGTCAGCGAGAAGGGCGCGCGCTGGGACGTGGACCACCGCCGGGCCGGCGCCCATCTGGAACGCGCCTTCTCGCCCAGTTCGCTGGCCTCCGCCGTCGCCGAACAGGTCGGCGCCCACGGCCCCGTGCAGACCGTCTCCACCGGCTGCACCTCGGGCCTGGACGCCATCGGCTACGCCTTCCACTCCATCGAGGAGGGCCGGGTCGACGTCTGCATAGCCGGAGCGTCGGACTCGCCGATCACCCCGATCACCGTGGCCTGCTTCGACGCGATCAAGGCGACCTCCCCCAACAACGACGATCCGGAACACGCCTCCCGCCCCTTCGACGCACGCCGCGACGGCTTCGTCATGGGCGAGGGCGGAGCCGTACTCGTCCTGGAGGAACTCGAACACGCCCGGGCCCGCGGGGCGACGGTGTACTGCGAGATCGCCGGGTACGCCACCTTCGGCAACGCGTACCACATGACCGGGCTCACCCCCGAGGGGCTGGAGATGGCCGAGGCCATCAACCGGGCGCTCGGCCACGGCCGCATCTCCCCGCAGGACATCGACTACGTCAACGCGCACGGCTCGGGCACCAAGCAGAACGACCGGCACGAGACCGCCGCCGTCAAGCGGGCCCTCGGCGCGCACGCCCACCAGGTGCCGATGAGCTCCATCAAGTCGATGGTGGGCCACTCCCTCGGCGCGATCGGGGCGATCGAGATCGCCGCCTGCGTCCTGGCCCTGGTCAACCAGACGGTGCCGCCGACGGCCAACTACGAGTCCCCGGACCCGGAGTGCGACCTCGACTACGTGCCGCGCACCGCCCGCCCCCTGAAGCTGCGCAGTGTCCTCTCGGTCGGCAGCGGCTTCGGCGGCTTCCAGTCCGCGGTGGCCCTGACCCGAGGGAGGACATGATGAGCACCCGAAAGGCCCGGCGCACCGTTGTCACCGGCATCGGCGTCGTCGCCCCCAACGGCACCAGCACCGAAGCCTTCTGGAAGCGCACCCAGGAAGGCATGAGCGTCCTGGACCGGGTCACCCGCGAAGGGTGCGAGGACCTGCCGCTGCACATCGCCGGCGAGGTCCGCGGCTTCGACCCGGTCGCGCTCATCGAGGAGCGCTACCTCGTCCAGACCGACCGGTTCACGCACTTCGCGATGGCCGCCGCCGACATGGCGCTGGACGACGCCCGGCTCGGCCGCGCCGACTACGAGGACCGGCCGTTCGGCGTCGGTGTGGTCACCGCGGCCGGCTCCGGCGGCGGCGAGTTCGGCCAGCGCGAACTGCAACGGCTGTGGGGCCAGGGCTCCACGTATGTCGGCCCCTACCAGTCGATCGCCTGGTTCTACGCGGCGAGCACCGGCCAGATCTCCATCCGCGGCGGCTTCAAGGGCCCGTGCGCGGTGGTGGCCAGCGACGAGGCGGGCGGCCTCGACGCGCTCGCGCACGCCGACCGCTCCGTGCGGCGCGGCACCGACGCGGTCGTGGTCGGCGCCGCGGAGGCCCCGCTCGCGCCGTACTCCGTGGTCTGCCAGCTGGGCTACCGCGACCTGAGCGCAGTCGAGGACCCGACGCGCGCCTACCGCCCCTTCACCTCGGACGCCTGCGGTTTCGTGCCCGCCGAGGGCGGCGCGATGTTCGTGGTCGAGGAGGAGGAGTCGGCCCGCGAGCGCGGCGCCCGGGTCCGGGCGGAGATCGCGGGCCACGCCGCCACCTTCACCACGGCCGCCCACTGGGAGGAGTCCCGCGAGGGCCTCGCCCACGCCATCGAGGGCGCGCTGCGGGAAGCCGGCTGCGCCCCCGACGAGGTCGACGTCGTCTTCGCGGACGCGCTCGGCTCGCCGGCCGCCGACCGGGCCGAGGCGCTGGCCCTGGCCGACGCGCTCGGCCCGCACAGCCGGCGCGTCCCGGTGACCGCTCCCAAGACCGGCATCGGCCGGGCCTACTGCGGGGGTCCGGTGCTGGACGCGGCGGCGGCCGTCCTGGCCATGGAGAACGGCCTCGTCCCGCCCACGCCCAACGTCTTCGAGGTCTGCCACGACCTCGACGTCGTCACCGAACGGGCCCGCCCCGCCGAACTGCGCACCGCGCTCGTGCTCAGCCGCGGCCTCATGGGCTCGAACGCGGCCCTGGTGCTCCGGCGCCCCGCGTGAGCCCGTCCACCCCGCGCCCCACCCCTCGTGAGAAGGAGAAGTCCCTCATGACCGAACGACTGACGTACGCAGAACTCGCCGCCCTCATGAAGAAGGGCGCCGGCCTCTCCGTCGACCCCAAGGAGATGGAGAACCGCTCCGACGCCGCCTTCGACGAGTACGGCCTCGACTCCCTCGGCCTGCTCGGCATCGTCGGCGTACTCGAGAACCGGCACGGGCAGCCGCTGCCGGCCGACGCGGACCGGTGCAAGACGCCCCGCGAGTTCCTCGACCTCGTCAACAACAGCCTCATGACAGGAGCCTGACGTGTCCGGACACACCGAGAACGAGATCGTCATCGCCGCCCCCCTGGACCTCGTCTGGGACATGACGAACGACCTGGAGAACTGGCCGCAGCTCTTCAGCGAGTACGCGGCCGTCGAGGTCATGGAGCGGGACGGCGAGCGCACCACCTTCCGCCTCACCATGCACCCCGACGAGAACGGCAAGGTGTGGAGCTGGGTCTCCGAGCGCACCACCGACCGGCCGGGCCGCAACGTCCGGGCCCGCCGCGTCGAGCCCGGGCCGTTCCAGCACATGGACATCCGGTGGGAGTACGCCGAGGTCTCCGGCGGCACCCGCATGCACTGGCGGCAGGACTTCGCGATGCGCCCCGACGCGCCGGTGGACGACGCCTGGATGACCGACAACATCAACCGGAACTCCAAGGTCCAGATGGCGCTGATCCGGGACAGGATCGAGCAGCGCGACCGCGAGCGCCGCTCCGCCGCCGTCCCGGCCAACTGACCGGCAGAAGGGCACCACCCATGCACCACGCACTGATCGTCGCCCGGATGGCGCCGGGATCCGCCCCGGACATCGCTGAGCTGTTCGCCGCGTCCGACAACAGCGACCTGCCGCACCTGGTCGGCGTCACCCGCCGCAAGCTCTTCCAGTTCGGCGACGTCTACCTGCACATGATCGAGTCCGAGCGCCCGCCTGGCCCGGAGATCGCCAAGGTGACCGAGCACCCGGAGTTCCGGGCCATCAGCGAACGGCTCACCGCCTTCGTCAGCCCGTACGACCCCGAGACCTGGCGCGGGCCGAAGGACGCGATGGCCCAGGAGTTCTACCGCTGGGAGCGCGGCGCCACCGCGTGAGCGACGCCAACCGCCCCGGTCCCCCGCTTCGGCGGGGACCGGGGCGGTTGCGCGTACGCCCGCGGGTCAGCCGGGCACCACGCACTCGAAGGCGTGCAGATACGGGTTGACCGGCCGGACGCCGTCGATCGCCAGCCCCGCCTCGGAGAGCCGGTCCACCAGGCTCTGCCGGGTGTGCTTGGCGCCGCCCACGTTCAGGAGCAGCAGCAGGTCCATGGCGGTCGTGAACCGCATGGACGGGGTGTCGTCCACCAGGTTCTCGATGACGACCACCCGGGCGCCGGGGCGGGCCGCCCGGACGACGGCGGCGAGCGCCCGGCGGGTGGACTCGTCGTCCCACTCCAGGATGTTCTTGATGATGTAGAGGTCGGCGGCGACCGGGATGCCCTCCCGGCAGTCCCCGGCCACGATCGACGCCCGCCCGGCCAGCGCGCCGCCGTCCCGCAGCCGCTCGTCGGCCCGGGCGATGACTCCCGGCAGGTCCATCAGGGTGCCGCTCACCGACGGGTGCTTCTCCAGCAGGCTTGCCAGCACGTGCCCCTGGCCGCCGCCGATGTCGGCCACCGACGAGACTCCGGTGAGGTCGAGCAGCGCGGCGACGTCCAGCGCCGACTGCACGCTGGAGGTGGTCATCGCCGCGTTGAACACCTGCGCCGACTCGTGGGCGTCCTGGTGGAGGTAGTCGAAGAACTCCTTCCCGAACACGTCCTCGAAGACATTGCCGCCCGAGCGCACCGCGTCCTCAAGACGGGGCCAGACCTCCCAGGTCCAGGGCTCGGTGCACCACAGCGAGATCGCCCGCAGACTGTCCGGGGCGTCCTCCCGCAGCAGCCGGGACATGTCGGTGTGCGCGAACGTGCCCTCGGCGTTCTCGGTGAAGACGCCGTAGCAGGCCAGCGCCCGCAGCAGCCGCCGCAGCGGCCCGGGCTCGGTCCCCACCGCCTCGGCGAGCCGCTCCGCGGTCTCGGGGGTGTCGCCGAGGGCGTCGGCGACACCCAGCCGGACGACGGCGCGCACGGCGGCGGAGCGGGCCGCGCCGAACACGAGCTCGCGCAGCCGCATCGCCGGCTGCGGGGTGGGAAGGGGGTGGACGGGAGTGGTGCCGGGGGTGGTGCTCACGGTGGTCATGCCGTCTCGCTTCTCCTCGTGCGGGGGGTCACCGGTCAGCACATCCCGGCCGGTGCGGAGGTCGTGCAGACATTGCCGGTGAACCGGTTGCCCGTGCCGGTGTCCCGGTTCGCCAGGTCCGCGGGCTGGTTGCCGAGGACGACGTTGCCGCTGACGGTGTTGTCGGTGTTCTTCGCGCCCACGAAGCTCTTGAACAGCACGACGCCGCCCGACAGCGGGGTCGCGCCCACGTTGTCGCGGATCACGTTGTTCCGCACCTCGGTGGACTCGGTGCCGGTCAGCACGATCCCGGAACCCTGGATCGCGGGCAGCCGGTCGGTGGCGGCGCAGAACTTGTTGTTGCCGGTGATCCGGTTGGCGCGGACCGACATCGCACCGGCCTGCGGGGTGCCCTCGTCGCCCACGACGAACACCCCGCTGCAGTTCGCGGTGAAGGTGTTGTCGCGCACCGACAGGTTGCGCACCCGCCGCGCGGTGAACCCGATCCGGTTGTCGGTCAGTGTGTTGCCCCGGACCCGGGTGCCGCCGGTGTCGGTGGCGCCGCCCTCCTCGTCGACGCTGTTGGCGACGAAGATGCCCGCGTCCCCGTTGGAGCGGGCGGTGCTGTCCCGGATGTCGGAGCGGGTGGACCGCTGCTGCGCGATGCCCCAGACACCGTTGGTGTCGGCGGTCACCGAGCGGACGGACAGCCGGTCCGTCCAGGACGCCCACAGGCCGCTGCGGGCGAACCCGGTGACGCGCAGGGACCTGACGGTCACCCCGTCCACGGTGCCGTCCGCCGTCCCCAGGACGCAGATCCCGTTGCCCGCACCCGCGCAGTCGTCGCCGGAGGCGGCGCGGCCGGCCGCGGGCATGATGACCGTGTCGTCGCCGGAGCCGCGCAGGGTCAGGCCCGGCGTGCTGATCCGGACGCTCTCGCGGTAGGTCCCGGGCCGGACGACGATGGTGTCCCCGGGCCGTGCGGCGTCCACCGCCGCCTGGATGGACTGCCCCGGTGACACCACGCGCGCACCCGCCGCGGCGGCCGGTACGGACGGCACCGCCGCGACCAGTCCGGCGGCCGATGCGGCTGCGATGCTCACGAGGCGTGTGATGTGTCGTTTCCTCATGAGCCGAAGCTATGGGCGATCCCGGCTCGGTGCCACGCACGGTGACCGGTTGGACGCGGGGCGTGCCCGAATGGCTCACGCCCGCGCCCCGTCGGTAGCGTGGTGGCCGTGACAGCCGAAAGCGATCTCCGAGTCCTGCTGAGCGATCTGAGCCCCGAGCCCCACCCCGGCCGGTACGTCTACGCCACCGTGCCCGACGGCACCCTGCCCGGCGGCGTCGCGCCCGTCGTCACGGTCCGCGAGAGCGAGGGGCTCAGCCTGGTGCTCCCCGAGGCCGAGGCCGCGGCGGCCGGGCTGACGTACACCTATGTCGCCGGCTGGATCACCCTGCGGGTGCACTCGGCGCTGGAGGCGGTCGGGCTGACCGCCGCGGTGTCGCTCGCGCTCACCGACGCGGGGATCAGCTGCAACGTGGTGGCGGGGTTCCACCACGACCACCTCTTCGTGCCGTACGAGCGGGTGGACGACGCCGTCGCCGCGCTGGAACGGCTGGCCGCGGAGTCGCGTACCGGGTGAGAGGTGTGCATACGAGGGACGTGTGCGGTGTGCCGAGGTGTGCCCCCGGGCCTGGGCATATGCCGGTCCGGGCCCGGCTCGGCGAGGTGAGCTGGGACACGTAACATATGTGCATGTCCTTCCTCCGCCGCCGCAGCGCCGCCACACCCGCGGGCCCCGACTTCGACGTCCTGGCCATGGACCCCGGTGACTGGCCCGGCAACCTCGGCGCCGGTCTGCTCCCCGCACCCGACGGCAGCTGTCAGGGTGTGTTCCTCCGGTACGACCTGTTCGGCGGCCGCGGCCCCGCGATGATCATCGGCAACCTGCCGGAGGGTTCGCCCGCGCGCGAGACCGAGGAGGGGCAGGTTCCCTTCGAGGTGGCCCAGTTGCTGCTGGCGCTGGAGAACGACGAGCCGGTCGAGGTCACCGGCACCGAGGACATGCCGGTCATGCAGGGCGACAACCTCATGATCGTGCGCCGGGTGAAGCTCTCCGAGAGCCGTATCTCCTGTGTGCAGTTCGACCGCAGCGACGGTGTGCTCGTCACCATCGCCAGCTGGGACCGGCCCATCACCGACGACCTGTACGCCCTCCTCAAGCCGCTGCCCGCCGAGCTCTTCCAGCAGGGCTGAGCACACACCGCGGTCACCGGGCCGTGCCGCCCGGTGACCGCGGTGCGCCGGCGGCAGCTACACCTTCACCCCCGACAGCCGGCCGAACAGTGCCGCCACCTGCGAGGCCGAAGTGCCCAGCCCCGTGGGGCCGTTGAGGTGCCACGGAGCGCCGGTGCCCCGCCGCAGATCCTCCTCGCGGTAACGCCGGCAGCCCCGGTGCCAGATCAGGATGCCCGCGAGCCAGTGCTTCAGTTCCTGCACATAGCCCGCAAGCGTCTCCCGCGCCTCCGCGTCCAGGCCGAAGTCGTCGTACAGCACGGGCAGTTCGTTCTCCGCGACATGGAGGAACTGCCGCAGCCGCGACTTCATCAGGTCGTAGAGGATCGCCATCCCCGTCGGATAGTCCACCCCGAAGAAGTTCTGCACGACCAGGACCCCGTTGTGGACCTCGCCCTCGTACTCGATCTCCTTCTGGTACGAGAACAGGTCGTTGAGCAGCGCCGCGTAGTCGGCGGCCGCGTTCTCCAGGGAGCGCAGCGGGCCGCTCTCGTAGATCTCCGGCGGCACCTTCCTGCCGTGTCCGATCCGGCACAGGCTCATCGTCAGGTCCGAGCCGAAGGTCATGCGCCGCATCTCGACGTAGTCCACCGGGTCGGGGATCCGGTGCTGCGCCTGGTTCGCCAGCTCCCACAGCCAGCTCTCCGTCATGTCCTCGACGGACTTGCGGAACGCGCGCCGCCCGGCGTCGTCCATCGGCCCCGCCGTACGCTCCCAGAGGTCCCCCAGGCCGCGTTCCAGCGCGTTGACCGGCTCCGGCGTCGGGCTCCCGTCCAGCGGCATGAACAGCGACAGACGCTCGTTGGCCAGCCGGGCCCCCGCCAGATCGCGCGACCGGCCGTGCACCACCGGGAACCAGTCGTCGCCGTACGTCCCCCAGGCCAGCCACCCGGAGGACAGGTCGAGCCCGTCCGGCGTCGCGTCCGGGTGGATACCGGCCGCGCACAACGGCAGGTCGATCGCCCGCAGCCGCTCCTCGTCCCAGATGTGCGAATCCGGCACCCCGGGCTGCGGACCCAGGATGCCCATCCGGCCGGCCCAGACCACCAGCCGCTCCCGGGCGCCCTCCAGATGCGGGCTCAGCGTCGTGCCGAACGGCAGGTCGAAGTCGGGCAGCAACGACGGGCCCACGTGCTGGAAGAGCGCATGGCCGTGGCTGCGCAGCCGGGCCGACTCGGAGCGCCGGGTGAACCGGATCGACGCGGCGGACATCCCGAAGCCCGGCTCGGCCTCGCCGGCCCCGCCGTCGTTCATGTAACGGCTGGAGCGCATGTGCCACTCATGGCCGCCCGACTGCCAGTCCTGCAACCCCTTCACATACGCCACGACCGCGGCCGTCCGCACCGCGTCCAGACCCTTGGCCGCGCAGAGCGGGCCCACCTCGGTCAGCGCCGTGTTCTCGAACTGCTGGAGCCTGGACGTCAGCAGGTCGTTCACCGCCTCGGCCGCCTCCTGCGTCGAGCAGCCGAGGAAGCGCTCCAGGACCAGCACCCCGTTGCTGTTCTCGCCCTCGTCCTCCACCTCGCGCTGGTACGAGAAGAGGTCGTTGCGCAGATGGACCCCGTCCGAGAACGCGTCACTCAGCACGCGCAGCGCCCGTTCACCGGCGACCGCCTCCGGGACCTCGGCCCCGGCCGCGTACTCCACGAGACCGGCGGACCACGGGGCCCCGCCCACCTTGCGGCGCATCTCGATGTACTCGACGGGGTTCGCGATGCGGCCCTCGTTGATGTTGGCGAGCTCCCACAGCGACTCGTTGAGCAGGTTCCGCGTCGACTCCGCGAACCGCACCCGCCACGCGTCCGACATCGCGGGCACCGTACGCGCCCACAGATCCGCGAGCCCCGCCTCCACCGGGTTCTCCGGCTCCGGCACCGGCGCACCGCGCTCCATGGGCATGAACGCGGGCAGCCGGTCCAGATACCGCTTCCCGCCCTCGCGGTCCGGGGTCCGCTTGAACAGCTCCAGGAAGTGGTCGTCGAAGAAGAAGACCCACACGTACCAGTCGGTGACCAGCGACAGCGCCTCCGCCGAGCAGTCGGGATGGGTGTACGCGCACAGCAGCGCGTAGTCGTGCGCGTCGAGGTCCTTCTCCTCCCAGATACCGGACCCCTCCAGCATCCCCATGGCCCGCGCCCACGTCTTCGTGTGCTGCCGGGCCTCCTCCACATGGGGGTTGAGACGCGCCGGATACGGAACATAGAAGTCCGGCAGGGTGAACGGCTGAGCCATGTGCGTCCGGCCTTTCCGAGAGCCATCGCGTGAGTCCCACGCGCATCGGTCCTGTCGGCGCCAGCACTACCCTTGGTCCGTTCGGGGCACGCACAGCCGCGATTAGTCACACCGCAGAGCGCCCGTTCGAGGGACGCCCGTGCCGGTCCGTGCGCGTAAAACCCTGGTAACGGGCCACCGCCACACCCCCGCCGCTTCCCGCCCTTCGCAGGTCACAGGCCCTGTCAGTGGTCTGGTCCAGTGGCTCAACGCGCGGCGCTCCCAGCACTCTTGACGCCTCTTCACCTCAGGTCACAGAGTGTGCGCGCACGCCCGCAACGGCTCCACCCGGCTCTACGAAGGGTTGTCATGACGTCCAAGCAGAGGACCAGGCTCGCACTCGCCTTCACCACCGCCGGGGCACTGAGCCTCGCGCTGCTCAGCCCGGCCGCCCAGGCCGGCGCCGACGGGGTCCGGCCCGAGTGCCCGCGCGGTCTCGCCTGCGACTGGGTCCCGGCCGCCTACCAGCAGACCGGCGACCCGGCCGACAAGGAGACGTACGGCAACTACGACACCGCCGACCGGCCGCACACCAACAAGATCAAGTTCATCGTGCTGCACGACACGGAGGAGGACTTCGACACCACGCTGAAGATCTTCCAGAACCCGCTGAAGCAGACCTCGGCCCACTACGTCGTACGCTCCGCCGACGGCCACGTCACCCAGATGGTCAAGAACAAGGACGTCGCCTGGCAGGCCGGCAACTGGTACGTCAACAGCCAGTCCATCGGCATCGAACAGGAGGGTGTCGCCGTCGACGGCGCCCAGTGGTACACCCCCGAGATGTACCGCTCGACCGCCGCCCTCGTGCGCTACCTCGCCGCCACGTACGACATCCCGCTCGACCGCCAGCACATCATCGGCCACGACGGCGTCCCGCCCACCAGCGCCGCCGGCACCAAGAACATGCACTGGGACCCGGGCACGTACTGGGACTGGAACTACTTCATGGCACTGCTGGGCAAGCCCACCGTGCCGACCGCTCTCCCCGGCAGCCAACTGGTCACCGTCAGCCCGAGCTTCAAGAGGAACAAGCAGGCGTTCCGCGACTGCGAGAAGAACGTGGACCTTCCCGTCCAGGGCTCCAGCGCCGTCCCGCTGCACACCGCGCCCTCCGACGACGCGCCCCTCTTCTCCGACCCCGGCATCCACACGGACGGCTCGCCCGGCACCAACTGCGCCGCCGACTGGGGCAGCAAGATCAGCGCCACCCAGCAGGCCGTCGTGGCGGGCCGCGCCCCCGGCTGGACGGCGATCTGGTGGTACGGCGAGAAGGCGTGGTTCCGTACACCGGCCTTCACCCACACCACCGTTCCCACCTCCGGCTACCTCGTCCGCCCGAAGGCCGGCAAGGCGGAGGTGCCGGTGTACGGGGTCGCCTACCCGGAGAAGTCGGAGTACCCGGCGGACTTCGCGGACCAGCGGGTCGGCACTCCGCTCCAGTACACGATCAAGGCCGGCCAGTCCTACCCCGGCGGGGGCGAGGCGCCCACCGGCTTCTTCTACGCACCGACGATCGACGCCTCCTTCCCGCTGGACCACTCGTACTTCAAGGGCAAGGAGAAGTACGTGACGGTCCAGATCGGCCACCGCGTCGCCTTCGTCAAGGCGTCCGACGTGGACATCGTCCGCGCCCGCTGAGGCCCGGCGCCGGCCCGCACACAACAGCGCGCCGCGGTCCCGGTGTGTCGGCACCGGACCCGCGGCGCGCCCCGTGGGGCCGGCCGGTCAGCGCGTGCCGACCGCCGCCCGCACGGCGTTCCGGGCCATCGCGCAGTCGTCGTGCAGCCGGCGCAGCAGCAGCCGCTGCTCCTCGCCCGGGGCGAGCGCGCCCGCCCGGTCCTGCACGGCCCGGGCGGGCCCGGCCTCCCGCATGGCCCGCTGCACGGCCGTCTCGTACCGGCGGATCTCCCGCGTGAGTACGAGCATCAGGTTCACCAGGAACGCGTCGCGCGCCGCCGGACCGGCGACCTGCGCCAGCTTGCTGATCTCGCGCCGGGCCACCGGGGCGTCACCCAGCACGGTCCACAGCGTCGCCAGGTCGTACCCCGGCAGATACCAGCCCGCGTGCTCCCAGTCCACCAGCACCGGACCGGTGGGCGACAGCAGGATGTTGGACAGCAGGGCGTCCCCGTGGCAGAACTGCCCCATCGCGCCGCGCCCCCCGGAGTGGGCGATCCCGTGCAGCAGCTTCTGCAGGTCACCCAGGTCCCGGTCGGTGAAGAGACCCAGCTCGTGGTAGCGGTTGATCCGAGCCGCGTAGTCCAGCGGCGCCTCGAACAGGCCCGCCGGCGGGCGCCAGGCGTTCACCCGGGCGACCGCCCCGAGCACGGCGCGCAGGTCCGCGCGGGGCGGCGCCTCGGCGGGGTGGCGCGTCAGCGCGGCCACCCGGCCCGGCATCCGCTCGATGACCAGCGTGCAGTTCTCCGGGTCGGCGGCGATGAGCCGGGGCACCCGGACCGGCGGGCGGTGCCGGACGAACGCCCGGTATGCCGCTATTTCGTGCCGGAACCGTTCCGACCAGGCGGGGGAGTGGTCCAGTAAACACTTCGCCACCGCCGTCGCCCGCCCCGTGGAGCCGACCAGCAGCACCGAACGCCCGCTGCGCCGCAGCACCTGCACCGGATTGAACTCCGGGCAGATCCGGTGCACGGACGCGATCACCATCCTCAGCTGGGCGCCCTGGGGGCCCGACAGGTCCAGGCGCCCGCCGAGCGAGGGGGCGCCGGGCCCTCCCGGCCGCCGGGGCCGCCCGAGTCCGGGGGCCGGGACGGTGGTGCGCGGGTCGAGATACGGTCCGCCGCCCGCCTGGAGGGGACGCAGCGGCCGGGGCGGGGCGGACACGGAGGACGATGCTGTGTACATGGGCGATACAGATCCCTTCGTGCGCCGACAAGTTGCGTGCGCCACCCCGGCCGGCGGCCGTTCGGCACCCTGGGGAGTACCTAGGGCTGCCGGGCGGGGTTGCGCTTTCTTACCTGACACCGGGGCGCGGGTGTCTTTCGACATAGCGCACCCTGGCGAAACCCTGGCGAATAGTCACAGGGCATCTGACACGGGGTTACTGTCAACACAGCCGAGAACCTGGGGGCTTGACGTGACCGGAGAACCCAACACCCGTCTGTCGGACCTGTTCGGCCTTGCCGGCTGGTCCAAGGGCGAACTCGCGAGAATGGTGAACCGGAAGGCGGCGGCCATGGGCCACCCGCAACTGGCCACCGACACCTCGCGCGTGAGGCGCTGGATCGATAGGGGGGAGTCCCCCCGCGATCCCGTGCCGAAGGTGCTGGCGGCTCTGTTCACCGAGCGGCTCGGTCGTGTCGTGACCATCGAGGACCTCGGGTTCGGCCGGCGCGGGCGTGCGGGGAAGCGGCGAGAGGCCGGGACGCAGGACAATCCCGAGCAACTCCCGTGGCCGCCCGAACGGACGGCAGCGGTCCTCACCGAATTCACGGGAATGGACCTCATGCTCAACCGACGCGGCTTGATGAGCGCGGGCGCCGTGCTCGCCGCCGGCTCCGCCATCGCCGGCCCCATGTACGACTGGCTGAACACCGACCCCGCACTGGCGGCGGAGGCCCCGCGCGCCGGCGACCCCCTGCACGCGGATCCGGCCGGCTTCGACCGGTACGAGGCCGCCCCCATCGGCTCCGAGGAGATCGAGGCGCTGGAGCGGTCCGTCGTGGTGTTCCGCGCCTGGGACGCCTCCCGGGGCGGCGGCCTCCAGCGCAAGGCCGTGGTGGGCCAGCTCAACGAGGTGGGCGGCATGCTCACGTACCACCACCCCGCCCATCTCCAGAAGCGGTTGTGGGGCGTCGCCGCCAACCTCGCCGTCCTGGCGGGGTGGATGTCGCACGACGTCGGCCTCGAACCCACCGCGCAGAAGTACTTCGTCATCGCCGCGCACGCGGCACGCGAGGGCGGCGACCGCCCGCGCGCCGGTGAGGCCCTGTCCCGCGCGGCCCGCCAGATGGTCCACCTGGGCCGTCCCGACGACGCGCTGGACCTGATGAAGCTCGCCAAGTCCGGTTCCGGCGACGCGGTCCTGCCGCGCACCGAGGCGATGCTCTGCACCATCGAGGCATGGGCGCAGGCGTCCATGGGCCGGGGCCAGGCCATGCGGCGCACCCTGGGCCGGGCCGAGGAGCTCTTCGTCTCGGACAAGGCGGATGTGCCCCCGCCCAGCTGGATGCAGATGTTCGACGAGGCCGACATGCACGGCATGCAGGCCCTGGCCTTCCGTACGCTCGCCGAACACGACCCCTCGGCAGCGGTCATCGCCCAGCGGCACGCGAAGCAGGCCCTGGAGCTGCGGGTCAACGGCCGCGAGCGGTCCAAGATCTTCGACTACATCTCGCTCGCCTCGGCGTGCTTCATCGCCGACGACCCGGAACAGGCCGACCGTTACGCCCGGCTCGCCCTGGTCACGATGGGGGAGACCTCCTCCCACCGGACCTGGGACCGGCTGCGCGAGATGTACCGGCTGACCGGGCAGTTCTCCGGCTACGCGAAGATCGAGGACCTGCGCGAGCAGATCCAGCTCGCCGTGCCGCCGAGCCAGCGCGGCAGGAAGCCGAGGAGCGCCGAGATCTGAGGAGCCCCGGGACGCGATGAGCACCGCGGGCTCCGCCGGAGGTCTGTCGTTTCCCTACGCCCCGACGTCGTTTCCTCACACCCCGAGGCGGGCGACCAGCACGCACGCGTCGTCCAGTCGCTCGGCCGCGCCGAACGCCTCGACAACGATCCGTACGCACTCCTGCGCCGAGCGGGCCTCGGCGAAGCGCGGGGCCAGCCGCAGCAGCGTCTCCGTGCCCGGGCGCGCACCACCGTGCCCGGCGGCATCGTCGCGGGCCAGTCCGTCGGTGTGCAGCACCAGTACGTCGCCGGGCAGCAGGTGCGCCTCGACCTGCTCGTAGGCGACCCCGGAGGCCGCTCCGAGCAGCACCCCGTCCGGCAGCGGCAGCGGGCGTCCGGTGCCGTCACGGAAGAGCAGGGGCGCGGGGTGCCCGGCCTGCGCCCAGTCCAGGGTGCGCGTCGCCGGGTCGAACCTGCCGCACACGGCGCTGCCCAGCGCCGGCTGAATGGAGCTCTCCAGCAACTGGTTGAGGTGCCCGAGGAGGGCGCCGGGCTCGATGCCGGCCGTCGCCATGCCGCGCACCGCGCCCATCACCACCGCCATGGCGGAGGTGGCCTGGACGCCGTGGCCGGTGAGATCGCCGACGGTGAGCATCGTCCTGCCGTCGGGCAGCTCCATGGCGTCGTACCAGCCGCCGCCGACCAGGGCGCTCGTCTCGGACGGCAGGTAGTGCGCGGCGATGTCCAGGGCGCCGGGGCCGTGGTCGGGGAGCCGGAGGGAGGTCTGCCACGGCGGGAGGACGGCCTCCGCCGGGGCCCGGTGTCCGGCGCCGGGCTGTTCGCGGCGCAGCGAGTCATGGGTGCGGCGCACCACCTGCTGGCTGCGCCGCAGCGCGCTGACGTCGCGCAGGACGGCCCACATGGAGGCGGTGCAGCCGTCCGTGTCGAGCACGGGCTCGCCCCTCATGTGCAGGGTCCGGACGCGCCCGTCGGTGTGCCGGATGCGGAACTCGCCGTCTATCGGCTTGCCGTCCACCAGGCAGTCCGTGACGAGCGCGGTGAGTAACGGCTGGTCCTCGGGGAGCAGCCGGGAGGGCAGGGCGTCGAGCGAGAGCCCGCCCGCCTCCGGGTCCCGGCCGAAGATCCGGAACAGCTCGTCGGACCAGCTGACCTCGTCGGTGAGCAGATTCCACTCGGCGCTGCCGACCCGGCCGATCAGGGAGCCGGCGGGCTCGTCGGCGGTGTCCGCGGGCTGTTCGGACGGCTCCGGGGGCAGGCCGTCCCGGAGCTGTCCGAGATGGGCGCCGAGGGCGTCCAGATGGTGCACCGCCAGCTCGCACAGCGCGTGCTGCCACCGCGTCCGCGGGTCGTCCTCGTCCACGACGCGCACGGCGTCGCGCCGCACCGCGTCCACGTCGCCGCGCAACCGGCGCGTGCGGTGGATCAACGCGTCGACGGCATCGCGCTCGGGCGGTTGCGGGGCGGAGCGGTCCGCGGAGAGGGGGGACGGCATGTCGTACTCCGATACAGGGCGGCACAACCAGTGACGAAGGGTGGACCGCATACGACTTTCGCACAGCCGGAAGAGGCCCGTAAGAGGTTTGGCAACACTCGATGCGTTCTTGCATCCGG
Organism: Streptomyces sp. NBC_00209; assembly: GCF_045206345.1. Lineage (NCBI taxonomy): Bacteria > Bacillati > Actinomycetota > Actinomycetes > Kitasatosporales > Streptomycetaceae > Streptomyces > Streptomyces sp. NBC_00209. Next base: position 6,694,256 of record NZ_CP108121.1, read on the forward strand.
CATATGCCAGCGGCTGACTGTAGCCCATCTCTCTTCGAACAGCCTTTCTGCTGGCGGCGGTTGGTGCAAGTCGTGCGGTGGGCGGCGGCCGGGAATGCGGGGGAGGACGGCCGCAGCCACCCCGTCATCGACGTGGAGACCTCGTCGGTGAGCCACCCCTTCTACACGGGCGCCCGGCAGGTGCGGGACGCGGCGGGCCGGATCGAGCGGTTCCACCGCCGTTACGGCGCCGAGGCACCCGCCGCCCGGTGAGCGAAACACCCTGCGGGCCGCCCGTCCCGTGCCCTGGATCACAGTCCGGGGCCGGGATTGCGGGGAACAGACAGTGGTGGTTTATCGTTCACCTATATGTGGATGACGCCCTGAGCGCCCGCACTCAAGCCGCCCCGGCTGGATTCCCCCGATCCGGCCGGGGCTTCCCCTTTCCCGGCCCGGCCGCCGCCCGCCCCGGCCCCGCCGCAGCCTCCACCAGCAGAGCCGCCGCCGCCGGCGCCACGGCCACCACCGCACCGCCCTCCGGCCACAGCCGTACGGTCAGCGCCGAGAGCGCGGCCCCCGCCACCAGGGCGGCCAGCCGCCCTGCGGTCCAACCGTCGTCGCTGCGCCACGCCCCCACCGCGAGGCGGCCGACGAGCGACGTCAGCGTCCCGGTGAAGTAGTTCGTGGGCGTCGCCCGCACCCGCCCCTGGATGCCCATCGCGAGCCCCATGAGCACCAGCAGACCCAGCCGGTCCGTGTCCGACGCGACCAGCCGGGCCGCCCACAGCCCCGCCCCCGCCGCGAGCAGCACCACCTCGGCCAGCAGCATCAACGGCACCCGCCGCCACATCCGCTCACCCACCAGCGAGGCACCGGCCACCCCGCAGCCGTACGAGACCAGCGCGGTGACCACCCGCAGCGCGACGCCCTCCTCGCCCGCCCCGGCGGCCGAGGCGCCCAGCAGCACCAGGTTCCCGGTCATCACCCCGGCGAAGACCTGGCCGACACAGAGGAAGACGAACGCGTCCGCCGCCCCGGACGCCGCCGACAGCAGCAACAGCGCGACGCGCTCCCACCCCGTCACTCCAGCCCACGCGCCTGCCGGAACCGGGCCAGGCCCTCGGCCAGCTCCACCACGGGCTCCGGGTAGTCCAGCCGCTCCCGCTCCCCGGCCGGCAGCTTCCACGGCTCGTGCACGGCGGACCCGGACAGCGGGGCCAGCTCCGGCACCCAGCGCCGGACGTACTCCCCGTCCGGGTCGAGCCGCTTGCCCTGCACGACGGGGTTGAGCACCCGGTTGGGGCGGCTGTCGGTGCCCGTGCCCGCCATCCACTGCCAGTTCATCTGGTTGTTGGGGATGTCGCCGTCCACCAGGAGGTCCAGGAAGTGGCGTGCCCCGACGCGCCAGTCCACGTACAGCGTCTTGGTGAGAAAGGAGGCGGTGAGCAGCCGGCCCCGGTTGTGCATCCAGCCCTCGTGGAGCAGCTGGCGCATCGCGGCGTCGACCATCGGATAGCCGGTGCGCCCCTGCCGCCATGCCTCGACCTCGTCGGCCGCGTCCGCCTCGGACCGCCACCGGTCGTGCTTGTCGCGGTAGTTCTCGTGCGACGAGGCGGGCCGGGCCGCGAGGACCTGGTAGTGGAACTCCCGCCAGCACAGCTGCCGTACGAACGCCTCGGCCCCCGCGCCGCCCGCGTCCCGGCACCGGTGCACCAGCTCGACGGGGGACAGGGTGCCGAAGTGGAGATGCGGCGAGAGCCGCGAAGTGCCGTCGGCCGCAAGGTCGTCGTGCCGGTCCTCGTACGCGGCGAGCCCGCGCCGCCGCCAGGCCGTGAACGCCTTGCGCCCCGCCTCCTCGCCGCCCTCCGCGAGCCCTTCCGACACACCGGAGACATCGCCGCGGGAAGGCACCTCCTCGGAGCGCGGCCCCTCCGGCACCCGGACCGTGCGCGGCGCGCCGAACACCTCGCGCAGCCGCTCCTGCGCCCAGCGCCTGAAGTACGGGGTGAACACGGCGAAGTGGTCCGAGGAGGCGGGTGTCACCGCGCCGGGCGCCACCGCCGTGACCACCCCGTCGTGGACGCGCAGCCGGCGCCCGTCCGCTTCCAGCGCCTCGCGCAGCCGCTCCTCACGGCGGCGGGCGTACGCGCTGACACCGGCCGCCATGTGCACCTCGTCGGCACCGGTCTCCGAGGCGACCGCACACACCTCGTCGGCAACGTCCCCGGACCGGAGGACCAGCCGGCCGCCCCGGTCGCGCAGTCCGGCGTCCAGGTCGCGCAGACAGTCGGCGAGGAACGCGCGCCGGTTCGGGGCGTCGAAACCCGCCTCCCCGATCGCGCTGTCCCGGACGAACAGAGGCACGATCTCGTCGGCCGACGCGAGCGCCGCGTGCAGCGGCGGATGGTCGTGCAGACGGAGGTCGGCGGTGAACAGGACGACCGCAACGGTCATGGCGCAACTCCAGATGAGGCGGGGACAGCCATGCTGCCGTCACCCCGCCGCCCCGGGACTCACCGCTCAGGGCGACACCGCCGGTATCGCCCGTCCGGGTGACGTCCGGTTCTCCGCCGCCCGTGCGATGTTGCGCGCCATCCCGCCGAACACCACGGCGTGGAACGGCGACACGCTCCACCAGTACGCGTGCCCGAGCAGCCCGCGCGGATGGAACAGGGCCCGCTGCCGGTAGCGCGACCGGCCCTCCCCGTCCCGCTCCACGTACATCTCCAGCCAGGCCGGCCCCGGCAGCCGCATCTCCGCCCGCAGCCGCAGCAGCTGCCCCGGTTCGATCTCCTCGACCCGCCAGAAGTCCAGCGAGTCGCCCACCCGCAGCCGGTCCGTGTCGCGCCGGCCGCGCCGCAGACCGACGCCGCCCACCAACCGGTCCAGCCAGCCGCGCACCGCCCAGGCCAGCGGGAACGAATACCAGCCGTGCTCCCCGCCGATGCCCTCCACCACCCGCCACAGGGCCTCGGCCGACGCGTTCACCTCGCGCTCCCGCACGTCCGTGTACAGGCTGCCGCCCGCCCAGTCGGGGTCCGTCGGCAGCGGGTCACTGGGCACGCCCGGCACCGAGGCGGACGACCACCGGGTGGTGACCCGGGCCTCCCGGATCCGTTGCAGCGCCAGGCGCAGTGCCTTGTCGAAGCCGAACGGCTGCCCCGAGCCGTCGGGGACGTACCCCGAGATGTCGTGCTCCCGGCACACCACCTCGTACCGCAGGGACTCGGCGAGCGGCCGGGCGATCGACGCCGGCACGGGGGTGATGAGCCCGACCCAGTGGCTGGAGAGGCCCGGGGACAGCATCGGAACGGGCAGGATCAGCCGGTGCGGAAGCTCCGCCACCTCCGCGTAACGCTGCATCATGTCCCGGTACGTGAGGACGTCGGGACCGCCGATGTCGAAGGTGCGGTTCACGTCCCGGGGCATGCGGGCGCTGCCCACCAGATAGCGCAGCACATCGCGCACGGCGATCGGCTGGATGCGCGTCGACACCCAGCTCGGCGTCACCATCACCGGCAGCCGCTCGGTGAGATAGCGCAGCATCTCGAAGGACGCGGAGCCCGAGCCGATGATGACGGCCGCCCGCAGCGCGGTCGTCGGCACGCCGGAGTCCAGCAGGATGCGCCCGACCTCGGCCCGGGAGCGCAGATGCGGCGACAGCTCCCGCGCGGACACGCCCTCGGGGGTGAGGCCGCCCAGGTAGACGATGCGGCCGACCCCGGCGGCCCGGGCCTGCTCCGCGAAGGCCGTGGCGGCCCGCCGGTCGGTCTCCTCGAAACCGGCCCCGGTCGTCAGCGCGTGCACCAGGTAGTAGGCCACGTCGATGCCGTCCATCGCCGGGGCGAGCGAGGCCGCGTCCGTGACGTCGCCGCGTACGGTCTCCACCTCGCCGGCCCATGGGTGGTCGCGCAGCTTCTCCGGGGTGCGGGCCAGGCACCGCACCCGGTGCCCGGCCGCCAGCAGTTCCGGGACCAGGCGGCCGCCGATGTAGCCGCTGGCGCCGGTGACCAGGCAGTTCAGGGGTGCTTCGGCGTGGTCGTCCGTCATGAGACCTCCGCATCGGTCCGGATACGCCGGGCCATGCGGGACCGGCCCGTCGGGACCAGTCTGACGCCGGGAGGCCCGCCCCGCACGGCGCGGGGGTGTGGTCCGGCGTTCGCGGGGCATCCGTGGCGCATGGACGCAGCGGCGGCAAGACCCCAGCGGGACACGGCCCGGCGCAGAGGATGGGGGCGGCTCCTGCTGCGCGTCTCCATCCTCGTACTCGCCTTCGTGGCCATGGTCGGATTCTCGGTGGTGCTGGCGAAGGTGACGCTCACCCCGTCGCCCGCCTCCGAGGACCTCGTGAAATCGAACCTGCACCCGGGCCGCTCCCTGCGGCAGTACGCCGAGGACTACACGTTCCTCGCGGCGTGCAAGCAGGCCGGCGGCAACCTGGTGCTCGGCATGCCCTTCGGCATCCTGCTGCCCATCCTCGTCCCGCGACGGCTCCGGATGCTCCGCATGTTCGTGCTGACCGTGGGGGTCATCGTCCTCGTGGAACTGGTGCAGGGAGCGGTCGTACGGGGCCGCGCCTTCGACGTGGACGACGTCATCCTCAACACCGCGGGCGCCCTCCTGGCCTATCTGCTGGTGGGGCGGCGCCTGAGCCACCGCTACCACGTCCTCGCCGAGGACCCGGAGCCTGCGGACCGCCCTGAGGCCGCACCCCGTACGAAGGCCGCGGCCCGTACGAAACCGAAGCCCCGGACGAAGCCCGCGGCCGGTGCGAAGCCCGCGCCCCGCTCCAAGGCCGCGCCGCGTCGCACCGGGCGGGCCGCGTCCGCCTGGTCGCGGCTGCGGCACGGCGTCCGCCGCAGCGCCGCGCGCGGCCGGCCGCGCAAGCGCTGACCTGCGGCGGCACGGCGACCCGATCGGCCCGTGGCCGATTGCGGACCGTGTCCGGGGGGCCGACGGTGGAAGGCCACCGGGAGTGCCGCGCACCGGCGCCCGGTGGCCAGGATCGCGGGCCCGGCGCGCGGTCACCGCCGAAGAGGAGCGACATGACCGACGCCCAGTGGAGCCCCGGGCCACGCGCCGGGGACGCCGACGAGTTCCGGCCCGTGCTGGACGTCGTGGAACCCGTCCGCCAGCGGCGGCTCACCGTTCTCTTCCGGCTGCTCCTGCTGATCCCGCACTTCATCGTGCTGTTCTTCCTGGAGATCGGGGCCTTCTTCACCGTCGTCCTCGGCTGGTTCGCCGCCCTGGCGCTCGGCCGGCTGCCCGGGCCCGTCTACCGCTTCCTCGCCCAGGTCCTGGCCTACCGGACCCGGGTCGGCGCGAGCGCCATGCTCCTCGTCGACCGCTACCCGCCCTTCAGCCTGTCCCAGCCGCCGGACCACCCCGTCCGCATCGACGTCCGCCCGACGCGGCTGAACCGGCTCGCCGTGTTCTTCCGGCTGATCCTGGTCATTCCCGCCGCGATCGTGCAGGGTCTCGCCACGTCCGGTTGGTCCGTCCTGGCCGTCCTGTGGTGGCTCATCACCCTGATCCTGGGGCGCATGCCCCGCCCGCTGTTCGAGGCCACGGCGGCCACCCTGCGCTACGAGATGCGGGTCTCCGCCTACTTCTCCCTGCTCAGCCCGGCCTATCCCAAGGGACTCTTCGGCGACGACGACCTCTCCGTACCGCGGGGGCAGCCCCGTTCCGCCACCAGGCCGCTGGTCATGAGCACCGCGGGCAAGGCCCTGGTGGTCCTCTTCCTGGTCCTCGGGCTCGTCGGCGGTGCCACGACGTCCGTGACCCGTTCCGCCTCGGACGGCGACGACTACGGCATGCGCGCGTAAATCGACTCGTAGGAAAAGCTGTTCAGGGTGCATGATCGCCGGATGACTTGGACCGCACCCGCAGCCACCCGTACGCCGGGCTCGCTCGTCGCCGCCGAACGGGAGATGCTCACCGGCTTTCTCGGCTGGTTCCGTTCGACCCTCCTTCAGAAGTGCGCCGGACTCACCGGTGAACAGCTCGCCGAACGGACGGTGGAGCCGTCGAACCTGTCCCTGCTGGGGCTCGTACGCCATATGGCCAAGGTCGAACGCACCTGGTTCCGGCAGCGGTTCGCCGGAGAGGACCTGAAGCCCCTGTACGACCCGGCCAAGGGCAAGGACGCGGACTTCGAGGACCTGGACCCCGCCACGGCCGCCGAGGACTACGCCCAGCTGATCGAGCAGTGCCGGCTCGCCGACGAGATCGTCGCCGGCGCCTCGCTGGACGACACCTTCACCCACGACGGGGAGGTGTACTCGCTCCGCCTCGTCCACGTCCACATGATCGGGGAGTACGCGCGCCACATCGGCCACGCCGACCTGGTGCGCGAGCGGCTGGACGGGGCCACCGGGGCCTGAGTGGCCTTTTCGGGCCCGGGAGTTGACCCAAGGGCGGTCCGCCCTGCGTGAACCCGGCGGGCCGGGTCATACGGACCGTATGACCTCCACCGACCCGGCGACAGAACCGTCCACGAAGCCCGGCCCGGCCGACGACGGCCGGCGCCGCCGTCGTTGGGGCCGTGCGGCCGCCCTGACCGCGGCCGCGCTCGCCCTGCTGTTCCTCGGCACCCGCCTCAGCCTGCTCCCCGGCCTGGGCGACATCTTCGGCGAGGAGACCCACGACCGTTCGGGCCCCGCGGTGCTCAAGTCGATCCAGGACATGAGCAGGTACGAGGCGGCGGCCGGCAACTTCCAGGTCGTGGTCGACCTGGAGAAGGACACCAAGTACGTCCCCGACGTGATCCGGGGCAGCCGCACGCTGTACGTCGGCGCCGGCACCGTGTCCGCGTACGTCGACCTCGGGCGGGTGACGAGCGGGGGAGTGGTCGTGAACAAGGACCGCACCACCGCCGAAATCCGGCTCCCGCACGCGGCCCTGGGCAAACCGGCACTCGACCCCGACCGTTCCTACGCGGTGTCCAAGCAGCGCGGCATCCTCGACCGGCTCGGCGACTTCTTCTCCGACAACCCCGGCAGCGAGCAGGCCGTCAACAAGCTGGCCGCACGCCACATCGGCGACGCGGCGAAGGAGAGCGGCCTGGCGCAGCGCGCCGAGAAGAACACCACCGCGATGCTCAAGGGCCTGCTGGAATCCCTGGGCTTCGAGCAGGTCACGGTCCGCTACGGCACCGAGGGCGCCGGGAGCTCCTGACCGCGACACGACGGCCGGGGCGGATGAGCCCGGCGGCAGAAGGCGTTGAAGCCATGATGAGATGCCGTGGCCGACGACGCGCCACGGCCGGACAGACCGACGACGGGACAGAACGCATGCCTCTCCAGGGCGAGTACGAGCCGAGCCCCTCCCAGTGGGTTCGCGACCAGGTCGAGCAGTACGAGAGCTCGGGCGGCACGGAAGGGACGACGATGCGCGATATGCCCGTCATCGTCCTGACGACCGTGGGCGCCAAGAGCGGGAAGATCCGCAAGACGCCCCTCATGCGCGTCGAGCACGACGGCCGGTACGCGGTGGTCGCCTCCCAGGGCGGCGCCCCGACCCACCCCGTCTGGTACCACAACCTCAAGGCCGAGCCGCGCGCCGAGCTCCAGGACGGCCCCACGCGCCGCGACATGACGGCACGTGAGGTCACCGGCGCGGAGAAGGAGCAGTGGTGGGAGCGCGCGGTCGACGCGTTCCCCGACTACGCCGACTACCAGAAGAAGACGGACCGGCAGATCCCCGTGTTCGTACTGGAGCCGGTGGACGGGAGCCACTGAGGCGCGTCGGGATAGTGTCCAGCTCGGCCCCCAGGGGGTGGGGCCGAGCGGAAGGATGCGAAACCAGATGACGACAGACAACTCCGACCTCGTCGCCTTCGTCAGGGCGCGCCTGGACGAGGAAGAGGACCTCGCGCGGGCGGCCGGCGGCGAGGCATGGCGGTGCCCGGCCGAGTCGCCCGGCGAGATCCACGACCGGGGCGGCGCGATCGCCTTCACGCTGCGCACGCACGGCCACGCCTACGACCGGCACATCGTCCGCCAGGACCCGGCCCGGACGCTGCAGCGCGTCGAGACCCACCGGGTCCTCCTGGACGAGTACGCCGAGGTGGCCGCGCTCGACGTCGACCGCCCGCAGCGCGACTTCGCCTCCGGCCGGGCCTTCGGACTGGGCTTCGTGGTCCGGCAGCTGGCCGCCGAGAACGCCGGGCACCCCGACTACCTGGTGAAGTGGCTGCCCCGGTTCACCCAGTAGCGGAAGGGGCCGCCGGCTCAGAGCGCGTTCGTCCCGTGGTCGCCCTTGGTGGTGACCTGGTCGCTCCGCTCCTGGAGCCGGCGGGCCTTGTCCTGGAGGCGCTGCCGCTCCTGCGGGTCCGATGTGCGCTCGGCGGTCTCCCGCATCTCCTCGGCCTTCGCCCGGATGCGCTCGGCCCGGCCGCCCGTCTCGTCCGCAACGCTCATGATCACTCCAGGTTCTCGGTGGAGAGCCGTCCATCCCAGCGAACCAGCGCGCCCGGGCGCCCGCATCTCGGACGCGGGCGCCCGGTCCCACGGTGTCCGAATGTGACAGGGAACCGTCATTGCGGCCACCCGCGCGGGCGACCAGGATGGAGTCATGTCCACCGCACACCGCGTCGTCATCGCGGTCTTCCCCGGCGTCGATCTCCTCGACGTCTCGGGCCCCGCCGAGGTCTTCGCCCTGGCCAACCGGGTGTCCGAGGGCCGCGACCGCTACGAGGTCCGGCTCGCCGGGCCCGGGGCCGGCGAGGTCCGGACCTCGGCGGGGGTGCGGCTGCTGACCGACCTCACCTTCGGCGAGGTGGGCCGGGAGGTCGACACCCTGCTCGTGCCCGGCGCGGTCGACCTGACCGACGACGGGCCCGTCGCCCGGGTCGACGCGGACATCGTGACCTGGGTGCGGGAGACCGCCCCGCACGCTCGCCGGGTGGCGTCCGTGTGCGTCGGCGCGCATCTGCTGGCCGCCGCCGGGCTCCTGGACGGCAGGACGGCGACCACGCACTGGTCGACGGCCGCCCAGCTCGCCGCCGCGCACCCGGAGGTCACGGTCGACGCGGACCCGATCTTCGTACGCGCCGACCGGGGCCGGGTGTGGACCGGCGCCGGCATCAGCGCCTGCCTGGACCTCGCGCTCGCCCTGGTGGCCGAGGACCTGGGCGAGGACACCGCGCTCGCCGTGGCACGCCAGCTGGTGATGTACCTCAGGCGGCAGGGCGGACAGAGCCAGTTCTCCGTGCCCCTGAGCAGACCGGCCGCCTCCCGGCGCGGGATCGACGCGCTGCGGCTGTGGATCGCGGACCACCTCGACCAGGACCTGTCCGCACCGGTGCTCGCGGCGCGGATGTGCCTGAGCGAGCGCCACTTCGCCCGGGTCTTCAAACAGGAGACCGGAGTCTCCCCGGCCGCCTATGTGGAGTCCGCCCGCGTCGAGGCGGCCCGCCGGCTCCTGGAGACGACCGACGACCCGCTGGACCGGGTGGCTTCCGCTGCCGGACTCGGGTCGGCGGAGACCCTGCACCGTGTGTTCCGGCGGCAGATCGCCACCACCCCGGCCGCCTACCGCCGCCGCTTCCGTACCCACGCGGCCTGACCGCTCCGCACACCCCGACGACCAACCCCCGCCGGCACGGCGGACGGCTTCGCTCTGCCCGAAACCTGCCGACAACCCCGAGAAACAACCCCGAGAAAGGCACCCACCATGACCACGAACCAGCCCTCCGCGACCCTCCGCGAGGTCTCCGGACTGGACGCCCGGCTGCCCCGGCTGAGCGAATCCGTGCTGATCCTCATCGACGTCCAGAACACCTACCGCACCGGCGTCATGGCCCTGGAGGGCGCCGAGGAGGCCGTCGCCGCCTGCGCACGCCTCCTGGACCGGGCCAGGGCGGCCGGCGCACCGGTGGTCCACGTCATCCACGACGGCGGCGAGGGCTCCCCGTACGACATCCGCGAGCACATCGGCGCACTCAGCGACGAGGTGGTGCCCCGGGAGGGCGAGGCGGTGGTGGTCAAGCAGTTCCCGAACTCCTTCCACCGCACGGAGCTGGAGAAGACCCTCACCGCCCTGGGCGCGGCGCCCGGCAGCGGCAAGGACCTGGTACTCGCCGGGTTCATGGCCCACATGTGCGTCACGCACACCGCGCAGGGCGCGTTCAACCTCGGCTACCGGCCCGCCGTCGTCGCCGAGGCCACGGCCACCCGCAGCCTGCCGGCGCCCGACGGCACGGTGGTCCCGGCCGGCACGCTCAAGACCGCCGCGCTGACCGCTGTCGGCGACCTGTTCGCGCCGGTCGCCCCGACGGTGGACGACCTTCCCGCCTGACGGTGGACGCCCCCGGGCGGAGAGGTCAGCGCTCGACCGACGTGGTCGTGAAGCGGTCGCCGCAGACACGGATCTGCGGGTCGCGCAGGGTCAGGGCCTCCTTGGAGCCCGGCGGGTACACCCGCAGGTAGTCCCCCCGCTTCCAGCAGCCGCCGTCCGCGATGCCCTGGTTCAGCGTGTGCAGCACGACGTGCGCCGTCTTGCCGGCAGCCAGCACCGTCGCCCCGTGCGAGGCCCCGTCGCGCTTGGCCGGTGCGCCGATGACGCCGCCGTCACGCTGGATCAGGGACACGCCGGGGAAGCCGTTCAGGGTGCAGGAGTGCCCGGACTTGTTCACGAACGTGAGCTCGTAGTAGACCTGCCCGGCGCCCCCGTGGCCCTGCTTCACGCTCATGCCCAGCCCCTCGGCCGTGCACCGGCCGGGACCGGCGGCGTCGGCCCCGGACTCGCTGGGCGCGGCGGAGGAGGACGGTGCGGTCGCGGGGGGCGAGGAGGCCGGGGCGGACGGCTGCGGCGAGGTCTGCGCGGGGCCCGTCGTCCCGGCGTGGGCCGCGGGCGTGGCCGCGCCCTCCGATGCGGAGCCGTCGTCGTTGCAGCCCGCCGCGACGAGGGCGAATGACATCATCGCGACGGGCACGAGGAGGCGGCGGCGGAGCGTACGCGTGGTGGTGCGAGAAAGTGTGCCCATAACGGGCGCCTGCTCGATTTTCTGTGATGCCAATCTGATGATCTGGCAAAAAATCCCGTGAGCCCGCGAAACGCCTCGAAAAATGCCGCTCACCGTCTCCGGCGCGGCCCGGTCATTCCGGATCCGGCCGGACCACCGGCAACCCCGCCGTCTCCGCCGCCTCGGCCAGCACCTCGCGGAGCATCGCCGGGGTGAGCCGGCCGGTGAAGACGTTGCGTTGGCTGACGTGGTAGCAGCCGAACACCGTCAGCGGGCCGTCCGCCCCGTCGGCCGGTTCCAGCACCGTACGGGCCCCGTGGCCGAACACCGGCCTGGGCCGGGGCACCCGGAGCCCGGCCGGTTCCAGGGCGGCCAGGGTCGTCTGCCAGCCGAAGCCGCCGAGCACGACGACCGACCGCACCGTGGGCCGCAGCAGCTGGAGCTCCCGGGCCAGCCACGGCCGGCACCTGTCCCGCTCGCCCGGCGTGGGGCGGTTGGCGGGCGGCGCGCAGTGCACGGGGGACGTCACCCGGACCCCGTACAGTTCGAGCCCGTCGGCCAGGTCCGTCACCGTGGACCGGGAGGCCAGCCCCAGCTCGTACAGCGTGGCGTACAGCAGGTCGCCGGCCCGGTCGCCGGTGAACATCCTGCCGGTCCGGTTCCCGCCGTGCGCGGCGGGCGCCAGGCCCGTGATGGCCAGGGAGGCGTCGGGGGGCCCGAAGCCGGGTACGGGACGCGCCCAGTACTCCCAGTCGCGGAACGCGGGGCGCTTGATGCGGGCGGTCTCCTCGCGCCACTCCACCAGGCGGGGACAGGCGCGGCACGTGACCAGCCGCCCGTCGAGCTCGGCCGGCGTACGGGAGCGGGCGGCGGCCCGTACGGGGTAGTCCTCGGCGGTGCACATGATCGACCCGCTCCCGTCTTCCGGGTTCCCTGCCGGTGGCGTGCTCACCGGAACGAGCGTACCCAGGGAGAACGGACCGCGGTACGAGCTCAAGAGGGACCTGACCGGGTCTGCGCCAACCGCGTGGCGACGGCCGGCCGGCCTACCCGCCCCACGACTGAGGCGCCGCCCCGGACCCGCCGTGCCCGGGCCAGGTCCGCAGCTTCTCCGGGTTGCGTACCGCCCAGATGCGGTGCACACGGTCCCCGGCGAGGCCGAACGCGGCCACGGTGACGGTGACCCCGGCGTGCTCGGCGACCAGGCCGGGCCGCCCGTTCACCGTGCGTTCCAGCAGCAGGAGCCCGGGCACCTTGTCCGCGAAGTGGACCAGGTACTGGGCGACCCGCTCGGCGCCCTCGACCGGGCGCAGGGCCGCCCCGGCCAGCCCGCCGCCGTCGGTGATCATCGCCGCCTCCGGATCGAGGAGCCCGATGAGCGCCCCGATGTCCTTGGCCTCCCAGGCGTCCTTGAACTCCCGCACCAGGGCCGCCTGCCCGGTCGCCGGCACCGCCTCGGCGCGGGAGTCCCGGAGGCGCCGGCGAGCCGACGCGGCGAGCTGCCGGCAGGCCGGGGCGCTCCGGCCGACGATGTCCGCCACCTCCGCGAAGGGATACCGGAACACGTCGTGCAGGATGAACGTCACCCGCTCGGCCGGGGTCATGGACTCCAGCACCACCAGGAAGGCCATGTTCACGGACTCGTCCAGGGTGACCCGGTCCGCCGGGTCGGCCCGGTCGTCGCGGCCGCCGTCGGCGCGTCCGCCGACCCACTCGGAGCGGTCCGGCAGCGGCTCCGGTATCCACTCACCGACGTAACGCTCCCGCCTGACCCGCGCCGAGCCCAGCACGTCGAGGCAGACCCGGCTGGCCACCGTCGTCAGCCACGCCCCGGGCGACGCGATGGCGTCCCGCTGCTCAGGTGACATCGCGTACCACCGGGCGTACGTCTCCTGTACCGCGTCCTCCGCCTCGGCGACCGAACCGAGCATCCGGTAGGCGAGGTTCATCAGCTGACGCCGCTCGCCCATGACGGCGCTGAGGTCCGGCTCGGAAGGTGTGCTCATGTACGTGACCGCCCCTGCTCGTCGTCGTGCGTTTCCGCTGCTGACGGTCCGACGGAACAGCGCACCGGAATGTGAGGCGCGGATCGCCCCGCCCCATCCTGCACGCGGCCGGCTTCCTCGTCCTCGCCTCGGTGCGGGTGGTGCCGGGGACCGCCCACGCGGCCATTGATCCCGCCGATGGGGGGTACGCGCCGGGGACCCCACGAAAGGACGACGCGTGTCCCCACAGCGGAAGAACATCTTCGTACTCGGTCTGGACGAGGCGAACCTGCCGACCCTGAACGCACTCCCCGACGCGGCCGGATACCGGCTCCATCCCCTGCTGACCATCGAGGAGTTGCAGGGGGGCGAGGTGTCGGTCACCGGCCTGATGGAACGGGCCCGCGCGGTACTCGACGCGCACGAGGGAACCGTCGACGCGATCGTCGGCTACTGGGACTTCCCCGTCAGCACGCTCGTGCCGATGCTCGGCCGCGAGTACGGCACCCGCACCACCAGCCTGGAATCCGTCGTCAAGTGCGAGCACAAGTACTGGAGCCGACTGGAACAGCGGAAGGCCACCGACGCCCTGCCCGGCTTCGGCCGGGTCGACCTCGACAGCGACGACCCGCAGCCGCCCGAGGGCGTCGGCTTCCCCATGTGGCTCAAGCCCGCCCTCGCCTACTCCTCCGAACTCGCCTACGGAGTCGCGGACATGGCCGAGTTCCGGGCCGCCGTGGAGACCATACGCAAAGGCATCGGCCGGGTCGGCAAGCCCTTTGACGAGGTGCTGGAACTCCTCGACCTGCCGCCGGAGATGGAGGGGATCGGCGGACAGGTCTGCCTCGCCGAGGAGGCCATGACCGGCATCCAGGTCGCCGTCGAGGGCTACGCGAGCAACGGCGAGGTGACCGTCTACGGGGTGCTCGACTCCATCAACTACCCCGACTCCCCGTGCTTCCTGCGCCACCAGTATCCGAGCACCCTGCCCCCGGCGGTGGTCCACCAGCTGCACGAGGTCAGCGAGCGGACCATCCGACAGATCGGCATGGACGCGGCGACGTTCAGCATCGAGTACTTCTACGACCCGAAGACCGGACAGGTCAGCCTGCTGGAGATCAACCCCCGCCACTCCCAGTCCCACGCGGAACTCTTCCAGTACGTCGACGGCGTCCCCAACCACCACCGGATGATCCGCCTCGCCCTCGGCGAGGACCCCGTGGTCCCCGGCGGCGACGGCCCGTACCGCATGGCCGCCAAGTGGTACTACCGCTGGTTCGGCGAGGGAACGGTCCGCGAGGTCCCCACCCCGGAGAGGATCGCGGCCATCGAGCGCGAGATACCCGGCGTACGCGTCGACATGGTGCCGTCCGAGGGCCAGAAGCTCTCCACCGTCCCCCAGCAGGACAGCTACAGCTACGAGATCGCCCACATCTTCACCGGAGCGGACGACGAGGAAGGGCTGCGGCGCAAGTTCGACCAGTGCGTGGCCGCGCTCGGCCTCACCTTCGAGGACACCGCACCGGGCGGCCGCGACGTCAAGGCGTCGTGAACACCGCCGCGAAGAGGAAGGAGCAGAGCACAGGTATGCGACACGTCGACCGACTGCCGTACGAGGTCAGCCAAGAGGACCACGTCATCATCACCATGTCGGACGGGGTCCGGCTGTCGGCGAGGATCTGGCGCCCCACCACCTCCGACCGCCAACCGGTACCGGCGATCCTGGAGGCCGTCCCGTACCGCAAGAACGACCTGACCTCCACCCGCGACGCGATCCACCACCCGTACATCGCGGGCCACGGCTACGCCTGCGTACGCGTGGACCTGCGGGGCACCGGCGAGTCCGAGGGCGTCCTGCTGGACGAATACCTGGAACGCGAACAGCGCGACGCCGAGGAGGTCCTCGCCTGGCTCGCCGAGCAGCCCTGGTGCGACGGGAAGACCGGCATGATGGGCATCTCCTGGGGCGGGTTCGCCGCGCTCCAGGTCGCCGCCCGCCGCCCGCCGAGCCTCGGCGCCATCGTCATCGCGTCCTTCACCGACGACCGGTACGCGGACGACATGCATTACGTCGGCGGCGCGATGCTCTCCGACAACCTGGCCGAGGCGGGCACCATGTTCGCCTACTCCACCTGCCCGCCCGACCCCGCCGCCGTCGGCGACCGCTGGCGCGACATGTGGCACGAACGGCTGGACTCCGCACGCCCCTGGGTCCTCGAATGGCTGCGCCACCAGGAACGCGACGACTACTGGCGGCACGCCTCGCTCAGCGAGGACTACCAGGCGCTGCGATGCCCCGTGCTCGCCTCCAGCGGCTGGGCCGACGGCTACTCCAACGCCGTCACCCGGCTCCTGAGCCGCGTCGACGTCCCCCGCAAGGGCCTCATCGGGCCCTGGTCGCACAAGCTGCCCCACCTGGGCGAGCCCGGGCCGGCCATCGGCTACCTCCAGGAGGTCGTGCGGTGGTGGGACCACTGGCTCAAGGGCGTCGAGAACGGGGTCATGGACGGGCCCATGATCCGGGCCTGGATGCAGGAGAGCGTGCCCCCCTCCACCTCCTACCAGGAACGTCCCGGCCGCTGGGTCGGGGAGCCGGGCTGGCCGTCCCCGCACATCGAGGAGGTTCCGCACCCGCTCCGGGACCACCGCATCATCCGCGGCGACCAGGACCCGGCGACCGGGGCGGAGGAACGCGTCCACACCGTGCAGTCACCGCTCTCCGTAGGCCAGTTCGCCGGCAAGTGGGCCTCGTACAACGCCCCGCCGGACCTGCCCTACGACCAGCGCGAGGAGGACGGCGGCTCCTTGGTCTTCGAGACCGCGCCGCTGCCCGAGCGTGTCGAGATCCTGGGCGCGCCCTCGGTGGACCTGCTCGTCTCCTCCTCCCGGGAGACCGGGCAGGTCGCGGTGCGGCTCTCCGACGTGGCCCCGGACGGCCGGGCCACCCGGGTCACCTACGGTGTACTCAACCTCGCCCACCGCTCCGGCGCGGACCGGCCCGAACCCCTGGAGCCCGGCGAGCCGTACCCGGTGCGGGTCCCGCTCAACGGGGTCGCCCAGGTCTTCCCGGCGGGCCACCGCATCCGCCTCTCGCTCTCCACCTCGTACTGGCCGTTGGTCTGGCCCGCCGCCGCGCCCGCCTGCCTGAGCGTGTACGAGAGCGGCAGCCGCCTCACGCTGCCCGTCCGCCCGGCCGAGGCACCGGACGGGATGCCCGAGGTGCCCTTCGGCGAGCCGGAGGGGTGCGCGCCGCCCGAGGTCACCCAGCTCACCGAACCCGAACAGGCGTGGACCGTGACCAGGAACCTGGTCGACTACCACTCCGCGCTCGACATCGTGAAGGACCGGGGCATCCAGCGGTTCGAGGAGAACGGCATCGAGGTGGGGCTGCGGGCCTGCGAGAAGTACACCTCCGTCGCGGACGACTTCGGCTCGGTGAGCGGCGAGTCCGCCTGGACCATGCGGTTCCGGCGTACCGGCTGGGACGTACGCGTGGAGACCCGCACCATGCTGACCTCCGACGCCACCGCGTTCCACGTGGACGCCACGCTCGACGGCTACGAGGACGGCCGGCGGGTCTTCTCCCGCACCTGGAACGAGAGCGTGCCGAGGTCGAACCTGTGAGCCCGTGACGCCCGCTGGGCCCTACGACTCCGTGGGGCCCGGATGCCACTCCAGCATCATGATCGTGGCGTCGTCGCTCAGCCGGTCGTGCTGGTAGTCCCGGATGGAGTGGATGAGCTGCCGCAGCGCCTCCGACGCGGGCTCCCCGGCGGCCGTGGCGCGGATGATCGAGGCCGTGAAGCGGTTCAGGCCGAACTGCGTGCCGTCCGCCATACGGGCCTCGGTCACCCCGTCCGTGTACAGCAGGATCCGGTCACCGGGCAGCAGGGGCACCTCGTGGACGACCCGCTCCGCCTCGCAGATCATGCCCGGGGTGCCCAGGGGCGGTTCGCTCGGGCGGTCCAGGGCGTTGTCCAGGACGCGGTTCTCACGGATCAGCAGCGGGGGCGGGTGGCCGCAGTTGATCCAGCTCAGGATGCCGCTGGACATGTCCAGTTGCAGGGCGACGCCGGTGCAGAACTGGTCGGGCAGCCACTCGGCCAGCGCACCGTCGACCGTCCTGACGAGTTCCCGCAGCCCCGACCCCCTGCGCCGGGCGCTGCGGCAGCCGGCGACCGCGATCGCGCTGGTCAGCCCGGACGCCAGGTTGTGGCCCATCGCGTCGAGGATGACCGCGTGCAGCGTCGACTCCGTCAGCGAGTGGTCGAAGGCGTCGCCGCCCAGTTCGTACGCCGGTTCCAGCACCGCCGTGGACAGCGCCCGGTCCTCACCGACCGCGCGCGGCGGCAGCAGGGCCCGCACCATCTCGGCGGGCAGCGTCATCGTCTCCGTACGCGCCCGCTGCACGAACCGGTCGCTGAACGCGCGCTTCGACGTGATCGCCATCGCCAGGACGGACGCCAGACTCGCGCACCGTTCGAGCAGCGTCCTGTCCAGCGCGTCCACCTGGACACCGATGACCCCCAGCCGCTCCACCCCGTCCACCAGAGGCAGCCAGGCGATCAGCGACTCGGTGTCCGTCGTCTCGACGCGCAGGGCCAGCGAGCGGAAGGCCGAACCGGCCAGGGACGCGTCCACGTGGAGCTGCGCCTCGCCGGAGAGCGGGGAGAGGCGCTGCTGCTGGAGGTCGACGATGTAGATCTCCACCCGGCGCAGGCCCAGCAGACCGGCGTACCGGTTGACCAGAGCCGGCAGGTCGGTCGGCGCGGTGGCGTGCACCTCCGCCAGAAACCCGTGCATCAGCCGCTCGCCGTCACTGGTGGGGGAGTGAGTCATGGGAGTATCACCCGTCCGGCAGATGTCTGCGCACTGATGAAAAGGCATACGGAAAAGTGAGGGCCGGCCGGGAAATTCCCGGCCGGCCCTCACTTTATGTGCCGCTGCGACGTATCGCCCGGTCAGATCTACCAGCGATACCAGCGACCTCGCTTCCCGCCACCGCCCGCAGGCCGGACGACGAACCCGAGCAGCCACACCACAAGTACGGCGATGGCTATCCACCACAGGGCCTTCAGGGCGAAACCCGCCCCGAAGAGAATGAGCGCAAGCAGAAGAACCAGAATCACGGGAACCATGGGTATCAACCTCCGAAGCATCAGATGCCCCGGCCCCCTCCCTGTATTCCTGGAAAACCCCTGACTTTTCCGGGGAAGAGCGGGAAGGAGATTCAAAATGCCGGCGCGCAGGTGCCACCGACGCCACGTCAGGTGACGGACCCGCCAAGGATCTTGTCGCACAGGTGTGTGGAACGCATGGCTCCGGGTAGTCGCAGCTTCGCGCGTGCGTAAGCAGGCGCTGTCCGACGGAAGGGAATGATCGCCATGCCGACATCCGTATCTGCGCAGGTGCCGGGGACCACGACAGGTGCACCGGCCGAACTCCCGGAGATCGCCGACCCGTTGAAGGTCGCACCCAAGGACGCCCGGGCACTCAGCAAGCTGTTCTTCGACCGGTTGCAGACCCTCGAAGAAGGCACGGCGGAGTACCAGTACGCCCGCAATACACTCATCGAGATGAACCTCACCCTGGTGCACTTCGCCGCGGCCCGGTACCGCAACCGCGGCAACGGCCAGATGGAGGACATCATCCAGGTGGGCACCATCGGTCTCATCAAGGCCATCGACCGCTTCGAACTCAGCAGGGAAGTCGAATTCACCTCATTCGCCATTCCCTATATCGTCGGTGAGATCAAGCGCTTCTTCCGGGACACCACCTGGTCCGTCCATGTGCCCCGGCGGCTCCAAGAGCTCCGGGTCACCCTCGCCAAGGCCAAGGAGGAGTTGGCCACCTCCTTCGGCCGGGAGGCCACGGTGGCGGAACTGGCGGAACGCCTCGGCATCAGCGAGGAGGAAGTGATCGAGGGCCTGGTCGCCTCCAACGGCTACACCGCGCACTCGCTGGACGTACCCCTCGACGGGGCGGAGTCCGACAGCCCCAGCGGGGTGAGCCGCACCCACGCGGACATCACCGGCGAGTGCGACCCGGGGATCGAACTGGTCGAGAACCTGCACGCCCTGGCGCCCCTGCTGGAGACGCTGGACGAACGGGAGCGCGCCATCGTCCAGATGCGCTTCGGCCAGGAGATGACGCAGTCCCAGATAGGTGAACGTCTCGGTCTCTCCCAGATGCATGTCTCACGGCTGATCGCCCGCATACTGGGCCGGCTCCGCGAAGGCATCCTCACCGAGGACTAAGACCTGTCCACGGGCTCGCCGGGCCCGTCACTGGACGCGACGCGAGGACGACTCGTCCTCGTCCTCGTCGTCGTCCGAACCCGGCACATGGACATCGGTGACGTTGATGTTGATCTCGACCACTTCGAGACCGGTCATCGTCTCGACCGCGTCCGTGACGTTCGTACGGAGGCTGCGCGCGGTGTCCAGGATGGGGGCGCCGTACTCCACGACGATGTCGAGGTCGATGGCGGTCTGCTTCTCGCCTACCTCCACCTTGACGCCCCGCCCCGGGTCACTGGAGCGGGAGACCTTGTCCTTGACGGCTCCGAGCGCTCGCGACGGGCCCTTGCCGACGGAATTGACCCCGTCGGTCTCCCGTACCGCGATACCGGCGATGGTCGACACCACGTTGTCCGCGATGGTCGTCGTCCCTCGCGTCCCGCCTGCCGCGCCGCCTTCCAGCTGGGTGCCGCCGCTTTCGTTGGTCGCCATGAGTTCCTCACACGGAGAGCTGGGGTTGGGGAAGGGGCCGCCCGGCGGAAGCCGTTCCGCCCCTCCTCCCACTCTCCTCCGGCTCCCGCGCCCCCGCCATTCGGGTGATCGCCGCAACCCGGGGGACCCCCGGCGGCTCAGGCGCGCGGCAGCAGCGACCCCAGCGGCCCGAGGTCCAGATTCAGGTCCTCGGGCCGCACCCCGTGCTGCTCGCACAGCTCCGTCATCCGCTGTTCCAGGAGCATCAGCGTCGTGCCGATCTCCTCGGTCTGCTCCTCGGTGAGGTCACCCTCGTCGATGCGGCGGATCGCCTGGCGCTCCATCAG
Organism: Streptomyces sp. NBC_00209; assembly: GCF_045206345.1. NCBI lineage: Bacteria > Bacillati > Actinomycetota > Actinomycetes > Kitasatosporales > Streptomycetaceae > Streptomyces > Streptomyces sp. NBC_00209. Next base: position 6,714,246 of record NZ_CP108121.1, read on the forward strand.
CTGGCGCAGCAGCTCCACCACGGTGAGCACCAGCGTGACGAGGTCCTGGCCCACCTTCCCGGAGTCCAGTTCGACCCGCGCGTCCGTCACAGCGGCCCCCCGTCGGCCCAGGGCGCCGGCACCCGCTCGCTGACCGACGACAGCAGCGCGTGCAGCGACAGACGTACGAGAGGCACATCGGCGATCGCGATGACCAGGTCCCCGCTGATGACCACCCCGGTCGCCAGCACCCGGTCCAGCAGATCGACCAGAGGCACCCCGATCGGCCCGCTCAGCGGTTCCGGTTCGTCCCACGGCACGACGGAGCGCTCCACCTCTACACCTCTCCGACGAAGGAGTACGGGACCCAGGGCCCCGACAGCTCGACCTGCGCCCCGGTCCGCTCGCGGAGGCTCTGCGCCAGCCGCGCCAGCTCCGCCGCCCGGTCCTCGGCCACCAGATACGTGGCGTTGAGCACCTGGGTGCGCCGCTCGTCCGGCACCCGGGGGCCGTGCGCGGGCAGCCTGCGCGAGGCGGCGGCCAGGCCGCTGACGTCCGCGTCGACCACCTCGGCCACGCGCAGCCCGTCCGTCCGGCTCTGTTCGCGCCGGTCCCGCAGGCTCCGCTTCCGGTCCAGATAGGCCCGGCCGGCTCCGGGCGCGGGCCGCTGCGGGGCGGCCTCGGGCGCCTCCCGGGCCGGTGCGTCGGCCACGTACACCTTCACGCCCCACTCGGAGTGGTGCGCCGTACGTTCCAGCGCGGCGTGGAAGCGTCGCGCCTCCTTGGCCAGCGCCGCCCGGGCCCGCTCCTCGTCGTGGTAGAGCGTGGCCAGGGGGAGGGGCACCGTCGGGTGCCGGGCGGCCGTCGCGCACACGACCTCGTGATGGGCCCGTGCGTACCGTTCGAGTTCGGGCTCGTCGGCGAGCCGGGCCTGCCACGCCTCGTCGGTGAAGTCGGCGGCCCGTACCGTCTGGACGACGGCGGTGAGCGCCGGGCCGAGGGACAGCGCGCGCAGCGGGCTCTCGCCTGTGACGCCCGCCGGGCCGTCGAGGACCGGCAGCTCCGCGGTGCGGCACACGGCGTAGACGTAAACGGCACGGGCATCCGCGGACGAGCGGGTGTCCTCGGTCATGACTCGGACGCCTGTGACTCAAGGGCGTCGAGGCGGGCCCGCAGCTCCCGGTTCTCGTCCTGGAGCGCGTTGCGCGCCGCGTGCGAACTGAGCGCCGGATCGGTCTCCCACCAGTCGATCCCGGCCTTCTTGGCCGTGTCGACGGAGGCGACGAACAGGCGCAGCCGGATGGTGAGCAGCTCGATGTCCAGCAGATCGATCTTGATGTCACCGGCGATGACGATGCCCTTGTCCAGGACACGTTCGAGGATGTCGGCGAGGTTGGTCGTCTGCGGGCCGGCGGGCGCGTAGGCGGCGTCCTGCCGGAAATCGAGATCAGTCACGACGGGACCTCCGCGCGCGCCGCCTGCTCGGGGCGGGCTCCTCCTCGTCTTCTTCCTCTTCCTCCTCCGGTTCCTCTTCCGGTTCCTCGTCGTCCTCCCACTCGTCCTCGTCGCCCTCCTCGTCGTCCTCGGCCTCGTCGCCCTCCTCGTCTTCGCCTTCGGCCTCGTCCTCGTACTCCTCGTCCTCCGGCTGTTCCTCTTCGCCCTCGGACTCCTCCTCCTCGGCCATGGCGTCCTCGTGGGAGACGACGACCTCGCCGTCGCGGATCTCGCCGCGCCAGCCCTCGGGCTCCTCGTCGGTGAGGGTGACGTACCGCTGGAAGTGCTTGAAGTCCAGGCGGATGCGCCGCCCCTGGGCCCGCCAGAGGTTGCCCGTCTTCTCGAAGAAGCCGGCCGGGTAGTACTCGACCACCAGCACGATGCGGGTCAGATTCGGCGTCAGCTCATGGAAGCTGACGGCACCCCGCGTCGTGCCCTTGGAGCCCTCCGAGGTCCAGACGATGCGTTCGTCGGGGATCTGTTCCTGGACGGTCGCCTTGAAGCTGCGCGAGGACGGGCCGATCTTGACCTTCCAGTCGCTCGTGGCCTCGTCCTCCGTCGAGACGTCCTGGACGCCCTTCGCGAAGCTGCTGAACTTGTCGTACTGGGTCCAGTAGTCGTACGCCGTACGCAGAGGAACGCCCACGTCGAGGACTTCCACGATGTTCATCGACTTGCCGCCACCGCTCGACTTGCTCTTCCCCTTGCCACCGCCGAACGCCTCCTTCGCCTTCTCCGTGACGTTGTCCTTCACGCCCTTGGCCTTCTCCGAGACGAACGACTTCAGCGGTGATTCGCCCTGGAGCACGCGAGAGGCAATGGCCGGCATGGACCCGCTCTCGGCGGAGTCCGTCAACTGGCCCGCGACGTCGGTGAGCTTGCCGCCCGCCTTCCCCGCGAGATCCTCCACCTTCGCGCTGAGGAAGCCGGAGAGCTCCTCCCGGAGCCGGCCGAAGCCCGATTCCGAGCCGGACTCGTCCTGTGTTTCGTCCTGCTCGTCCTGATCTTCCCTGGCCATGACTCACTACCTCCGACGTTCGGTGCGCTTGGACGCGGCCCGCTTGGACGAGGACGTCTTCTTCGCCGCGGCCTTCTTGGCCGGAGCGGTCTTCTTCGCCGCGGCCTTCTTCGCGGGAGCCGACTTCTTGGCCCGGGCGGCCTTCTTCGCGGGTGCGGTCTTCTTCGCCGCGGTCTTCTTCGCGGGGGCGGCCTTCTTGGCCGGAGCGGACTTCTTGGCAGCCGGCTTCTTCGCCGGAGTCTTCTTGGCCGCCTCGGGGGCCTTACGGTCCCTGCCGCCCCGCCGACGGTTCGGCGGCGGCTCTTCCTGAGCCTCTTCCTCGGGCTCCTCGCCGGTCTCGCTCCCGTCCTCGTCCTCTCCGTCCTCGTACGGTTCCTCTTCCTCTTCCTCTTCCTCTTCCTCTTCCTCCTCCTCTTCGTCCTCGTCCTCGTCCGGTTCCTCTTCGCCCTCCGGTTCCTCCTCGTACTCGTCTTCGTACGCCTCGTCGCCGTTCTCGTCCCGGTCCTCGTCCTCCTCGCGCCGGCCCTCCACGAGGCGGGCGGTGCGGTCGCCGATCGCGTCGGCCAGCGAGGCCATGCTGCGGTTCGCCGCCGCCGTCACGGCTTGGCGGCCCGCGTCCATGACCTCGCCCCGCAACTGTTCCTGGAGCTCGGCGACTTGGGGGACACTGCCGAGACGGCGCATGCCCTCGGCGGCGAGCTGGCGGGGTTCGAGCCCGAACCGTCTGCCCGCCAGGTACGTCGCGACGGTCAGGGCCATCCGGCCCTTCTTGGTCCGGCCCAGCACATAGCCGCCCACCACCGCGGCTGCGAGAGTCACCTTCGTCTGGTCATCCATGAGCACGTCACCTTCGATCGTTTGGCACTCGGCGCGCCCGAACGGCGTGCAGCCGGTCGAGCAGCCGCTCTTCTTCCCGCTCGAATTCCTCGATCGTGATGTCTCCGGCCTCCAGCTCCTGGTTGAGTACGGCCAGTTGTGCGCGCAGTACGCGGGGATCGTGCAGTTCCCGCTCTGCGGCGTCGTTCAGCTTCTCCGCCACCCACACCACACCCCGCACGGGTGCGATGGGCAGCGTCAGCAGACCGGTGATGAGGCCCATCTCAGCCACCACCCACGGGGGCCGGCCGGGCCTCGGCGGAGACGAAGCTGTAGCAGGGCAGCGGCCCGGCCAGGCGGAGCTCCACATGGCCGCGGTTGTCGCCCGCGAACCGGCGCGCCTCGGCCAGGAAGGAGTCACCGGCCTCGCGCTCCACCAGGAACGACACATTGAGCGCGCACCCCTGGACCTCGGGGCCCGCCGCCACCGCCCGGGCCCTCGGCGTCAGCTCCCGCAGCACCCGCCGCCCCGCCTCGGCGGCCCGCCGCGCGAGGGAGGCGGCCACCGCCTCGCCCAGCCGCAGACTGGCCTCGTAGCCCGGACGCCGGCGCGCGGCCTCCCGCAGCTTGCGTACGGTGCCGTCCTCGGCGACCAGGTCGGCGAGCGCGTCCTCGGCCGCCAGCGCCTTCACGTTGATCTCGTGGCAGCCGGCGAGCCGCTTCAGAGCCGCCAGATGACCGTCCTCACCGGCGGCCAGCTGCCGCTCCACGGTGTCCTGGCCGGGGGCCACCATGCCGAACCGCATGGGCAGCACGGGCCCCTCGTCCATCAGCCGCAGCAGCAGATTCTGGTGGGCGAGCAGATCGCGGCGGCGCGCCCGGAGGTCCGGGGGAGCGTCGCTGACGACCGCGGCGAGCCTTCCCTGCCGGACGGTCCGCAGGTGTGCGGGCGGGCTGCCCACACCGCCCTGCCCGTCCGGGAGCGGGGCCCCCGCCCGGGTGATCGCGTACACGTACACACCGTCGGCCGTCACGGCTCACGCCTCCGCACGGCGGCGCCGGCTCTCGCTGTCGCGTGCCGGGGCGCGCCGCTTCCTCGGCCGCTCCTCCGGCTCGTCCTCGTCGCCGCCGACCGCCTTGCGTACGGTGTCGCCCACCGACTCGGCGGCCCTGCGCACCTTCCGCTTGCCGATGGACTTGGCGGCGCCGCCGCCGATCAGCTCCGGAACCGTGGTGCTGCCGGAGTCCCGTTCGAGGTCCAGCCGGTTGCACGCCTCCGCGAACCGCAGATACGTGTCCACGCTCGCGACGACGATGCGCGCGTCTATCTTCAGGATCTCGATGCCGACCAGGGAGACCCTGATGAAGACATCGATCACCATGCCCCGGTCGAGGATCAGCTCCAGGACGTCGTACAGGGTGCCGGCGCGCGGCGGGCAGGCGACGACTTCGTCGGAGTAGGTGGTCGCGGTCATGGAATGTCCTTCCGGCAGGGGAGTGGACGCCGCTCACTCGTCGGCGGCGCCCCGGCGGTACCGGCGGACCCTGCGGTACTCCAGGAGCTCACCGGACCGGTCGAGCTGCACCTCGTACGAGGCGAGGAGGCTCGTGGTGTCCGGAATCCGGGGCACTTCGAGAACGTCCACGACAACGCACCAGCCGTCGTCGGTGCGCCGGACGGCGGACACTCCCTCCGCGTGGTGGTCGATGAGACCCTCCAGGCTCTGGATGGCAGCGCGGGCCGCATGCTCGGGGCCCCGTGCGGACGGGGCGTGCCGCTTGGTCGCTGTTTTCGTGGTTCCCGCCTGGGAGCGCCGCTGATCTGCCATGGGACCCAGTCTGCTCACTCCCGCCGCCCCCGCATCTTGGGCGAGGGCATCGGGGTGCGTGCCTCGCGGTGGCACGGCGCACAAGCTGTAGACAGTGTCTACGCACGCCTGGTAGACACTGTCCATGGATCAAGCGAACGAACCGGACTCCTTGCGAGAACGCCTGATCGACGCGGGTGTCGACCTCGTCATGACCGAGGGGTCCGCGTCGCTCGGCCTGCGCGAGATCGCCCGCCGGGCCGGGGTCTCCCACGGCGCCCCGCGCCGCTATTTCCCGACCCACCACGCCCTGCTCTCCGCCATCGCCGGGCGCGGCTTCACCGAGCTCGCCGCCCGGTTCGCGACGGCGGCGGAAGCGGCCGGGACACCCCGCGAGCAGCTGCGGGGCCTCGCCGACGCCTTCCTGGCCTACGCGGGCGAGTACGGCGGCATGTTCGCGCTGATGTTCCGCCACGACCTGCTCGACAGCGAGGCCCACGCGAGTGACGAGGACGCGGACGAGCCCGGCCGGCCGCGCCTGCGCGAGTCGACCCTCCCGCTGTTCACGCGGCTCGTCGAGCTCGTCACCCAGGACCGCGCCCACCACACGGAAAACGGCACCGGGCCCTCGTACGACGCCGCCCCGCCGCCGGCCCTGACCGCGGCCGCCCTGTGGACCAACCTGCACGGCATCGCCGTCCTCCGGGCGAGCGGCAGCCTCCAACTGGCCTTTCCCGGCACGCGCGAGGGACCCGACCCGCTCGTCACGGCGGTGCTCGACGCCCACCTCGGCCGGGTGGACGCGTGACCCTCACCGCCGTACGGTCCCGCGCCGCGCTCCTCGCCTCCGTGGCGGGCGCGATGATCGTCGCCCTGGACGGCACCGTGCTGCTCGTCGCCCAGCCGGACCTGCGCGGCGACCTCGGGGCGACCGTCACCGAGGTCCAGTGGACGAGCACCGCCTACCTCCTCGCGGTCGCCGCCCTCCTCGTGATCGCCGGCCGCCTCGGCGACCGGTACGGGCACCGGCGGCTGCTGTGCACCGGCGTGCTCGGCTTCGGCGCCGCGTCGGCCGGCATCGTCCTCGCCGAGGGCATCGGCCCCGTGATCGCCCTGCGCGCCGCACAAGGAGTGTTCGGCGCGCTCCTGCAACCGGCGACGCTCGCCCTGCTCAGGCTCGCCTACCCCGCCGACCGGCTCGGCCGGGCCGTCGCCCTCCGGACCAGCGCCATCGGGGTGGCCGCGGCGGCCGGTCCGGTGCTCGGCGGAGTCCTCGTCACGCACTGGGGCTGGCGTGCCGTCTTCCTGATCAACATCCCGGCCGCCCTGGCCATCGCCGCGCTGACCCTCACCGTGCGGACCCCGGACCTGTCGCCCGCCGCGCACCGGCGGTTCGATCTCACCGCCGGCGTCCTCCTCGCCGCCGCGCTCGCCGCCCTCGTCCACACCCTGGCCGGGATCCCCGACGAGGGATGGACCGGCACCCGGACGGGGCTCGGGCTGCTGCTGAGCGTGCTCCTCGGGGCGGGGCTCGTCACCTACGAACGCCGCAGCGCCCAGCCGGTCGTGCCGCCGGCGGTGACGCGCTCGGTGCCCGTGATGGCCTCGATGACGCTGCTCCTCACCACCTCCGGCGGCCTGTTCGGCGCGCTGTTCGTCGTCACGTTCTTCCTCCAGCAGGGGATCGGCCTCGATCCGCTCACCACCGGCCTGCGCTGCCTGCCGCTGACCCTGCTCATGATCGCCGGAGCGCCCGTGGCCTCGGCCGCGCTCGGCCGGTTCGGGCCACGCCGCACCGCGATCACCGGCCAGCTGTGCGTCGTCCTCGCCGTCCTCGGCCTCTCCCGGCTGACCCCGGCGACCCCCTGGCAGCTGACCGGCCTCGTCCTCGCGGTGCTGGGCGCGGGCTTCACCGCCGTCATGGTCACCGCCACCGGGACCGTCGTCGGGGACGCCCCGCCCGGGTACGCCGGAGTGGTCGGCGGCCTCAAACAGACCGCCATGAACGTGGGCCCCGCCCTCGGGATCGCCGTGGCCGCCGGACTGATGCCGCTCACCCCGTCGGCCGTCGCCGATCCGGGGCACCGGCTCCTCCCCGTAACGGATCTCGCGCTGGGCCAGGCGCTGCCCGCGGTGGCGGCGCTCGCCGCGCTCGGGCTGATCCCGGCGTCGCTGCTGCCCCGGCGCCGAGGTCTCGCCCGAACGCCCGCTCGCGTCGTGGGCTCCGGCGACCGCCAGTAGGCTGCCGAAGGATCACGACCCGTGGACGAGGAGCAGACCGATGGACCTCCGCCTGAGGACGATCAGCCGGGACGAGCACCTGGCGTACATCGGCAGTCTGCCGTCCGCGAGCCACATGCAGGTCCCGTCCTGGGGCGAGGTGAAGCCCGACTGGCGGGCGGAGAGTCTGGGCTGGTTCGACGGCGCGGGCAGGATCACCGGCACCGCCCTGGTCCTGTACCGGCCGCTGCCGAGGATCAGGCGCCACCTCGCCTACCTCCCCGAGGGCCCCGTCATCGACTGGTACGACGACGACCTCGGCCGATGGCTGACCCCGCTCCTGGACCACCTCAAGGGGCAGGGCGCGTTCACCGTGAAGATGGGCCCGCCCGTCGTCGCCCGCCGCTGGGACGCGGCCACCGTGAAGGAGGCCGTCGCCGACCCCGGGGCCCACCGCCTCGGCGAGGTCGCCCCCACCGAACAGGACCCCCGCGCCTTCACGCTGACGGACCGTCTGCGGGCCATGGGCTGGCAGCGCTCCGGAGGCGACAGCGAGGACGGATTCGCCGCCGGCCAGCCGCGTTACGTCTTCCAGCTCCCCCTCGCCGGCCGCTCGCCCGACGACATCCTGGCCGGGTTCAACCAGCTGTGGCGGCGCAACATCAAGAAGGCGGACAAGGCCGGCGTCAAGGTCGTCCAGGGCGACTACGCCGACCTCGACACCTTCTACGCGCTCTACACCGAGACCGCCGAGCGCGACCGGTTCATCCCCCGCCCCCTGGCGTACTTCCAGCGCATGTGGAAGGCGCTCACCGCCGAGCACCCCGACCGGATGCGGCTCTACCTCGCCGCGCACGACGGCGAGGTACTGGCCGCCGCCACCATGCTCACCGTCGGCGGGCACGTCTGGTACTCGTACGGTGCGTCCACCAGCCGCAGGCGCGAGGTCCAGCCCAACAACGCCATCCAGTGGCAGATGATCCGCGACGCCCACGCGGGGGGCGCGCACGTCTACGACTTCCGGGGCACCACCGACACCCTGGACGAGTCCAACCACCTGCTCGGGCTGCTCCGCTTCAAGGTCGGCACCGGGGGCCAGGCCGCCGAATACGTCGGCGAGTGGGACTACCCGCTCAACAAGGTCCTGCACAAGGCGTTCAGCCTGTACATGGCGCGGCGGTAGCGCGTCACCCCTCGCCGCCCGGGTCCAGCGCCTCCAGTGGTCGCACCGCCGGGCCCTGGAGCACCGAGCCGTCGACCCCGAAGCGCGAACCGTGGCACGGGCACTCCCACGCCGTCTCCGCCTCGTTGAACGCCACCAGGCACCCCAGATGCGTGCACCGCGCGGACACCGCCCAGACCGTGCCGTCCGGCTCCCGGTACACGGCGCAGCGCCGGCCGTTCACCCGGACCACCGCCCCCGTGCCCGGAACCACCTGGCTCACCGCGTCCAGGTGGCTGACGCGCAGCCGGTCGCCGACGAAGTGCTTCGCCACCTCCGCCTGCGCACCCAGCAGCGACCCCGCCTCCCGCACCGCGCTCCCCAGCCGCCGGGGGTCGTACAACTCCGCCCACGGCAGCGGCGGGACGCCGTCCGCGATGAGCGAGGTCAGCAGCCGGCCGGCGAGCACCCCGCCGGTCATCCCCCAGCCGCCGAACCCGGTCGCCACATAGGTGTGCCGGGCCCCGATGTGGAACGGCCCGATCAGCGGGACAGTATCGCTGGGATCGTTGTCCTGCGCCGCCCACCGGTACGCGGTCGGGCCCGCCGCCGGGAACCGCTCGTGCAGCCACGCGTCCAGCCGCCGGAACCGCTCGCCGGGGTCACCGGTGCCCGGAGTGAAGCTCTCCCCGGTCACGATCAGCAGGCGCCGGCCGTCATCGAGCGGGGTGGAGCGCACCGAGCGCTTCCCCTCGTCCTCGGTGATGTACATGCCCTTCGGAGCCAGGTCCGCCCGGATGGGCGCGGCGACCACCAGCTCCCGCCGGGGTGAGAGCCGGGCGAACAGCATCGCGCGGTCGAAGACCGGGTAGTGCGTGGCGACGACCACGTCCCGGGCCGTCACACTCCGCCCCGACTCCGCGGTCACCCGGCACGGCGTCCCCTCGGACAGCCCGGTCACCCGGCTGCGCTCGAAGATCCGGCCGCCCCGCGCGACCAGATCCCGGGCCAGCGCCAGCAGGTACTTGCGCGGGTGGAACTGGGCCTGGCCGTCCGCCCGGACCGCCCCGCCGATCGCGAACGGCAGTTCCGTCTCGGAGACGTAGGCGACATCGAGCCCCGCGTCGGCGGCGGCGCGCGCCTCCGCCTCGATCAGGTGCCGGGACTCCGCCCCGGCCGCGTAGCTGTACGCGCTCACCCGTTCCAGGTCGCACGCGATCCCCAGCTCCTCCACGATCCCGGCCACCCGGTCCACCGCGTCCAGCTGCGAGGCCGCGTACAGGAGGGTCGCGTCCACGCCCCGGGTCCGTCGCAGCCGGTCGTACACCAGCGACTGGAGGGCGGAGACCTTGGCCGTCGTGTAGCCGGTCACCCCGGAGGCGATGCGGTCCGCCTCCAGGACCACGACGTTCCGGCCCGTCCGGCTGAGCTCCCACGCCGTGCTCAGGCCAGCGATGCCGCCGCCGATCACGACGACGTCCGCATCGGTGTCCGACGCCAGCCGCGGGTGCTCGGGCGCGTCGGTGCTGTCCATCCAGAAGGACTCGTCCAGCCCGGGAAGAGGGCGGGGGTGGTTCATCGTGTGCTCTCCCAATGGTTCGGGGCCTGGGGTGCAGGTCATGACGCACACCACGGCCGGAAGGTGCTCTGCGTCATACGGGGGCCGGGGAGGTGCGCAGTACGCTGCACGGCGATCCAGCACCCGAGGGGATGCCCCGATGCCCGCAGACCTTGCTCCGCTCATCGCCGCCACCACCCAGTGGCTGACGCGCGCGTTCCCGGCCGGCGGGGGCCCGCTCACCGCCGCCCTGGCCGAGGCGCAGGCCCGCCAGGCCGTCACGGTCGCCACCTGGCTCCGCTACCCGACCGACCTGGACGCCGCCCTCGTGGTCCTGACCGGCCCCGGCGGATCCGCCCGCCTGGACGACGTCACCGGCGGCCACGGCCGGCCGGCGGACATGGCCTGGCGCAGCTGGGTGGACGAGGTCGTCGCCAGCTGGGCCGCGCATCTGCTCACCGCGCCCGACGCGGCGAAGGAGGCGGTGAAGGCGCTCGAAGAGACCGAGCACGGGGTGACCGGACCCGCCGAGTTCCGCCGCCTGACCGCGCCCAGCGCGCACGACCTGGCCGCCACCGCACTGCTGCGCCACCCCGACCTGCTGGAGCCGATAACCCGCCTCCACCACGCGGACCTGCTCGACCGACTGCGCCTCGGCCCGGCCCGCGCCTGCTGAGACCCGGGGGCTTCTCGGGGGCGCCGGGGTGCTTCAGCCCTTGCCGCGACCGCTCAGCAGGTCGCGGGCCCGGTCGACCAGACCGGCGCCGGGGCCCAGGATCTTGTTGCCGGGCGGGGTGTCGGGCATGGAGGGATGCGGACGCGTCGGGGCGGTCTTCTTCGCCGCGCGCACCTTCTCGCCCAGCTGGTCCAGGGTCTCCGGGGAGACGGCCGCCGCCAGGAGCGGGAAGAGCCGGTTCTCCTCGTCGCGCACATGCTTGGTCACCTCAAGCTTGAGCTGCGCCACCAGGTGGTCGAACCGCGGGTCGTCCGCCGGCAGCCCCTCCAGCTCCTTGAGGTGCTGCTCCACCTTCGCGTGGTCCTCCAGCTCCTCGTCGGCCATGTCGTCGCCGTCGTCCACGAACCGCCGGACCACCGGGTAGAGGTGCATCTCCTCCGCCACGGAATGCCGGACCAGCTCGATCGTCAGCTCGTCGGCGAGCTTCCTGCGCTGCTCGTCGCCGACCGGCTGAGCCTCGATCTTCGCGAACAGTTCGTCTACCTCGCGGTGGTCCGTGGTGAGCTCCGCGATCACGTTCCCGCCGTGTCCCATGAGTGCAACCCTCTCCGCTTGTGTGGTGCGAGCCCAAGTCAGCTCACCGTTCCACAGCGGTACCCCCGAACCTCACCAACACACGGAGCCGCGCCCCACTCCGGTCAGGCTGGCGTAACGGCCCGGCGGGCCCGCCCTCAGGGACGTGTGGGCGGCACCGGGACCCCCGCAGCCGTGCCGAGCGGCCACGCCCCGATGTCGCGGTAGCGGATCTGCCCGGGGCCGTCCCCCGCGTTGCCGCCCACCAGATGCAGGCGCTCGGCGGGCCACGGGAGGCCCCGGAACTCCGTGAGCAGCGCGGCGATCTCCCCGGCCGACGTGTGGTCGCCCCGGCGTACCCGGGCGAGGGTCAGATGGGGGCGCAGCGGCCGGTCCTCCAGGGCGATCCCGCAGTCGCGGACCACGGCCCGTACGCCGTCGGCGAGCCGGTGCAGTCCGTCGAGGTCGCCGGCGATCCCGCTCCACGCCACCCGCTCGTCGAACGTGCCGCCGCCGTGCATCGCCAGCCGCGGAGCCGGGTGGGACGCGGCGAGAGCGGCGAGCTGCGGACGCAGCAGCGGAACGGTGTCCACCGGGAGCGCGCCCAGGAACGCCAGGGTGATGTGCCAGTCCTCCACCCGGTTCCACCGCACCTGCGGGTGCGTCGCGTAGGCGGGGCGCAGTTCCCGGGCCAGCTCGTCCTTCGCCGGGTCGGGCGGAGCGAGGGCGATGAACACGCGCACGGTCGCGGGCGGGGTCTCTTCGGTCACCCGGCATTCGTATCGCATGCGGGGCCGGCCGCCCCCGCCGGGTGGCCGCCCGCGCCACGGCCCCAGAACATTACGCAGGGTGAGGGGAATGGCCATTGATTTCGAATGGGGCGCGCACCCGGCGCACGGGAGCGCGATGTGTTCGGCGCGTGCCCGTGGATGAGGGGGTGTACGCCGGCGGTTATCCGAATGTGCGCTGGTCGTATTTAGAGAAATGCGCACAATCGGGACATTGGGTGGCTGAAAATTTCCGGGGGAGCGGGCCTGGCATATGTCTCCGGCCGGCCTTCCCGCATGTCGCTGTCGTACGGGCTGATAAGGAATGGGCCGCATTCGGCTCTTGGGCTGTCGGTGGTCCTCTATGGTGATTGGCGTGAACGGGCGAAGCCGTACGACCGGCCGGCCATCGGCGTCACTCCGGTATCCCGAGGCGTAACGTATCTCCGGTCCAGGCGACCGGACTTGCGCGGTGGGGGCGAGTGATCCGGTGGCGGGGGAGCGGTGAATCCGTGCGGCAGGCCCGCATATATCTGAAGAACATGCGGTGGCATGTGGGAAACAAGTGGGGGGACAGTCGTGACCAATCCTTTCGATGACGAGTCGGGCCGGTTCGTGACGCTGGTGAACGGCGAGGGGCAGTATTCGCTGTGGCCGGCGCACATCGAGGTTCCGGGCGGCTGGAGCGTCGGCGGTCCGGAGGGTTCGCGGCAGGAGTGTCTCGACGCCATCGAGGCCGCGTGGACGGACATGCGGCCCGCCGGCCTGGTCCGGGCGATGGAGGCCGACGCCGGGTAGCGCGGCGCGCGGGCCCGCGGGTCGCCCGGTCCGTGGTCCTCGGGTGCGCCCCAGCCGATCGGCGTCGTTCCCATCCGGGCAAAGTCGATCAGTCCCGGCTGGCAATCGATCACGCTCTGGCGGGAAATGTTCATGTCGCTGTCATGCGGCTTTATTTCCCTCATTGATGGACTGCATTGATGGACTGCGCATCGGTCTGTCCTCGATAAGCGGAAAAAACCGAGCCCGCTCCCGGTTTTCGGAACGGGAACCTGGTCCCGTGGTGCCCGATGCCAGGGGTCGGTGACGTTCTCCTCGCTATTACCCGCCCGTTGTCGGCCATGGACGCCGCACCGGCACGCCCGGCTTCGTCCTGCCCTCTTCGTCCCCCCGAAAGCTCTCCCCGAAGGTGTGTCCCGGCATGCGCGAAAACGGCTCTGTCTCCCCGGAATCCGCTCCCGAAGAGTTCTTCGGGACGACCGCAGCCCAGCAAGGTGTCTGGTATGGGCAACGTGTCGACCCCGACAGCCCGAAATACAACATCGGTGAATGCTTCGAGATCCGGGGCGACCTGGACGAGGCCCTATTCGCCGCCGCCGTCGACCGCGCCTGCGAGCTGTGCGACAGCCTCAACCTCGAGTTCGTCACGGAGGGCGACATCCTCCTCCAGCGCGTCGCCCGCGAGCCCGGCGCCCGCCGGCTCCGGATCGTGGACGTGTCCGGGGCCGCCGACCCCGCCGCCGAGGTCGAGCGCTACCTGGCGACGGACATGGCCACGCCCGACGTCCTGCACCGCCCCCGCCACCACATGGCCCTGCTCCGCGCCGGCGACGGGCTGTCCTACTGGTACGTCCGCTTCCACCACATAGCCGTCGACGGCCTCGGTGGCGCCGTCTTCACCCGCATCGTGGCCGACCTCTACGGCCGCGCGGTGCGGGGCGAAGACCTCGCGGAGGCCACGCTGCCCCCGGCGCCCCTGCGCGACCTCGTCGCCGACGAGACGGCCCACCGGGAATCCGGCCGCCACGACGCCGACCGCGCCTACTGGACCGCCAGGTTCGCGGACCCGGCCCCCGAAGCGGACCCGGCCCCCCAAGCCTCCGGGGACGACGACACGCACAGCGGCCGGACGCTCATCCGCCGCCGCACCGACCTCCCCGCACCGGCGGGAGACACACCGGCCGCCCCCCGCACATCCGGCCTGCGGCTGCACAACGGCGAGTCCCTGTCCGCCGAAGTCTTCGAGGACCTGCGCCGGCTCGCCGCCGCCCACCGCACCACGTGGAGCGCCGTCCTCGTCGCCGCCGTCGCCGCGTACACCGCCCGGGTCACCGGCACCCGCGAGGTCACCGTGGGCCTCGCCTCCAACGGCCGGCACGGCGGGCTGCGGCACATCGTCGGCATGACCGCCAACATCCTGCCGCTGCGCCTGACGCCCACCGACACCATGTCCGTCGGCGAGCTCGTCCGCGAGGCCGCGGCCGAGATGCGCGGCGCCCTGCGCCACCGCCGCTTCTCCCGCGAACAACTCGCCCGCGAACGGAACACGGGCGTCGACCCGGCCCGCCTCACCGGCATCGTCGTCAACATCATGGGCTACGACTACGACCGGGAGTTCGCCGGAATCCCCGCGCCCTCCCGGGTGCTGTCGGTCGGCCCGGTGGACGACCTGTCCCTCTTCGTCTCCGAACGGGCCGAGGGCAAGGGGCCGTTGATCGGGTTCGACGCCCGCCCCGACCTCTACCACCCCGAGGACGTCCGGCTGCACGAGCAGGCCGTCGTGTCCTTCGTCTCCGCCCTGGCGGCCGCCGACCCCGGCCTGCCCCTGCGCGACCTGCCGCTCGTGGACGAGGCCACCGCCCCCGCCCTGCGCGCCCAGGGACTCGGCACCGAACTGCCCGAGCGCGCCGTCGCGCGGACCCTGCCGGAGGCGTTCCGGGACCAGGTGCGCCGCACCCCGGACGCCCCGGCCGTCGTGGACGGGGCGCACACCCTCTCGTACCGGCGACTCGGCCGGGTGGCCGATGACCTGGCGAGCGCGCTGACCGGCTGGGGCGTCGGTGCCGAGGACGGCGTCGGGGTGCTCCTGGGGCGCTCGGCCGCCGTGCCGGCCGCCACCCTCGCGGCCGTCGCCGCGGGAGCCGCCTACGTTCCGATGGACGCGGCCTGGCCCGCCGAACGGCTCGGCCGCGTCGCCGAGTCGGCCCGCGTCCGCGCCCTGATCGCCGACGAGCGGACCGCCCGCGAACCGTGGGTCCGCGAGGCCGCCGCCCAGTTGCCGCTCCTCGTCGTGGACGCGGGCGGCCGGGTGCTCGACGGTGCGCCGGAACGGCCCGGACCGCTGCCCCGGATCAGCAGACCCGGCCGGCTCGCGTACGTCATGTTCACCTCCGGCTCCACCGGCCTGCCCAAGGGCGTCGGCGTCGCCCATGCCGACGTACTGGCCCTCGCCGCCGACAGCGCCTGGACCGCCGGGGTCTCCGACGCGGTCCTGATGCACTCCGCGTACGTCTTCGACGCCTCCACCTTCGAGCTCTGGGTGCCGCTCCTGAACGGCGGCCGGGTGGTCGTCGCCCCCGGCGGCGTCCTGGAGGCGCGCACCGTCCGCGAGACGGTGGAACGGCACGGCGTCACCGCGCTGTTCCTCACGACGGCCCTGTTCAACGTGATGGCCGAGGCGGACCCCGCCGTCTTCGCCGGGCTGCGCCTGGTCGCCGCCGGCGGTGAGGCCGCGACCCCCGACCTCATGCAACGGGTCGCCGCAGCCTCGCCCCGTACGCGCGTCCTGCACGTGTACGGCCCCACCGAGACCACCACCTTCGCCACCCGGCACCCCGTCACCGCCGACACCCCCGGCGTGCCGCCCATCGGCCGCCCGCTGGACGGGATGGGCCTCCACGTCCTCGACTCCACCCTGGACCTGGTGCCGCCCGGCGTGGTGGGGGAGCTGTACGTGAGCGGGCACGGCGTCGCCCGCGGCTACCAGGGCCGCGCCGCGCTCACCGCCGCCCGCTTCGTCGCCGACCCGTACGGTCCGCCCGGCAGCCGGATGTACCGCACCGGCGACCTCGTGCGCTGGACAGCCGCAGGGGACATCGAGTACGTCGGGCGCGCCGACGGCCAGGTCAAGCTGCGCGGCTTCCGCATCGAACCGGCCGAGACCGAGCACGTCCTGCTCACCGACCCGGACGTGCGCGGCGCCTGCGTCGTCGTCCGCGAGGACACCCCCGGCGACCCCCGGCTCGTCGCCTATGTGGTGCCCGCCCCCGGAGCCCGCGCCGACACCGCCGCGCTGGCCCGCCGCGTCGGGCGCACGCTCCCCGCGTACATGGTGCCGTCCGCCTTCGTCGTCCTCGACGCCCTCCCCCTCAACCCCAACGGCAAGGTCGACCGCCGAGCCCTGCCCGCGCCCCGGACCGCCACCGGCACCGGCCGGGCACCGCGCACCGCGTACGAGGACGTGCTCGCCGGGCTGTTCGCCGACGTGCTGGGCATGAGCGCGGTCGGGGTGGACGACAGCTTCTTCGCCCTGGGCGGCCACTCGCTGCTCGCCACCCGGCTCACCGGCCGGGTCAGGGCCGCCCTCGGCGTCGAACTCGCCCTCGCCACCCTCTTCGACCACCCCACGGTCGCCTCCCTGGCCGCCGCCCTGGACATCGCGGGCGCCGCCCGCCCCGTCCTCGTACCGCAGGCCCGGCCCGAGGTGCTGCCGCTGTCCTTCGCGCAGCAGCGCCTCTGGTTCCTCAACCGGTCCGAGGCGCCCAGCGACAGCTACAACGTCCCGCTCGTCCTGGAACTCGACGGCCCCCTGGACGCCGAGGCGCTGAGCGGCGCCCTGGCCGATGCGGCCGTCCGGCACGAGAGCCTGCGCACCGTGTTCGCCGAGCACGACGGAGTCCCCCGCCAGCGGATCACCGACGCGGACGCCGCCGCGTCGCTCGTCCCCCTCACCGTCGAACACCCCCCGGCGGACGGGGACACCGACGCCTGGGAGGCGGAAACGGTGCGCCGCCTGAGCACCGCCCCCTTCGACCTGAGCCGGGACCCCGCCGTCCGCGCCCACCTGCTCCGGCACGGGCCCGCCCGGCACGTCCTGGTCCTCGTCCTGCACCACATCGTCGCCGACGGCTGGTCCCTCGCCCCGCTCTGCCGCGACCTCTCCGCCGCCTACCTGGCCAGGACGGAGGGCACGGGGACCCCGGACTGGGCGCCGCTGCGCGTCCAGTACGCCGACCACACCCTCTGGCAGCACCGGCTGCTCGGCGACGACGGCGATCCGGACAGCCTCGCCGCGCGGCAGACCGCCTTCTGGCAGGAGGCGCTGCGCGGCGCCCCCGGCCTGCTCGACCTGCCCCTCGACCGGCCGCGCCCCGCCGTGCCGAGCCACCGGGGCGCGGCCGTCCCCTTCGAGCTGCCCGCCCCGGCGCACGCCGCGCTCGTCCGGCTCGCCCGCACCGCGGGGTGCACGCCGTTCATGGTGCTCCAGGCGGCCCTCGCCGTGACGCTCGGCGCCCACGGCGCGGGCGGCGACATCCCGCTGGGCACCGCGGTGGCCGGGCGCACCGACGAGGCCCTCGACGAGTTGGTCGGCTTCTTCGTCAACACCGTCGTCCTGCGCACCGACCTCTCCGGCGACCCGGCGTTCCGCGAACTCCTCGACCGGGTCAAGCAGTCCGACATCGCCGCCTTCGGCCACAGCGACCTGCCCTTCGAACGGGTCGTGGAGGCCGTCAACCCGGAACGGTCCGGCGACCACCACCCCCTCTTCCAGACGATGCTGGTCCTCCAGAACCAGGACCGGGCCGAACCGGAGCTGCCCGGCATCACCGTCCGCGACCGCTCCCGGCACCACGGCGGCAGCAAGTTCGACCTCACCTTCTCGCTGACCGAGACCACCGGGGGCCCGGAGTCCGCCGGGGGCATCGGCGGCTACCTGGAGTACGCCACCGACCTCTTCGACGCCGCCACCGCCCGTGCCCTCTGCGCCCGCTTCGCCCACGTCCTCACCCAGGCCGTCACCGACCCCGGCCGCCCCATCGGCGACCTGGACCCCCTGACCCCGGCCGAGCGGGACGGCCTCCTCGCCCGGGGACACGGCGCGCCCCGGCCCCTGCCGGGGCGCACCACCCCCGAAGCGGTCCGGGAACAGGCCCTGCGTATGCCGGAGGCCGTCGCCGTGCGCGACGCGCACACCCACCTCACCTACGCGGAGCTCGACGCCCGGGCCGACGCCCTCGCCCACACACTGCGTGAGCGCGGTGCGGGCCCGGAGACCAGGGTCGCCATCGCCGCGCCGCCCTCCGTGCACACCGTCGTCGCGATGCTGGCCGTGCTGCGGTCCGGCGCCGCGTACCTGCCGGTCGACCCCGCCTACCCGCACGCCCGCATCCGCCACATGCTGGACGACGCGCGCCCCGTCCTCGTCCTCGCCGCCGGGGACGTGCCCACCGGCGACATCCCCCGGCTTGCCGTCGACGCCCCGCTCCGGCCCGCCACTGCGCTCTCGTACACACCGCACCCGGCGGATCCCGCGTACGTCATCTACACCTCCGGATCCACCGGCCGCCCCAAGGGCGTGGTCGTCACCCATGGCGCGCTGGCCAACCACATGGCCTGGATGGCAGGACACCTGACGGTCACTCGGGAAGACCGGGTCCTCGCGAGGACGTCCACCAGCTTCGACGCCTCCGTGTGGGAGGTGTGGCTGCCGCTGATGTACGGCGCCGAGGTGTGCGTACTGCCGTCCGGAGCCAACACGGAGCCGGACGTGCTGGTCTCCTGGATGAGCCGATTCCGCGTCACCGTCGCCCAGTTCGTGCCCTCGCACCTGTCCCTCGTCCTGTCCGAGGCGGCCCACGCCGCGCCCCTGCCCGGCCTGCGCGCCGTCCTGTGCGGCGGGGAACCCCTGCCCCGCGCCCTCGCCGAGGAGACGGCCGCGCTGTGGCGTACGGAGGTGCACAACCTCTACGGCCCGACCGAGGCCACCATCGACGCGACCGCCCACCGCGTCCCCGTTGCACCGGACACCCCCTACGAGACGGTGCCGATCGGCCGGCCCGTCGACACCATGCGCGCCTACGTCCTGGACCACCGGCTGCGGCCCGTCCCGCCCGGGGTCACCGGTGAGCTCTACCTCTCGGGCCCCAACCTCGCCCGCGGCTACCTGAACCGGCCCGGCCTGACCGCCGCCCGGTTCGTCGCCGACCCCTTCAACGGCGCCGGCGCCCGCATGTACCGGACCGGCGACCTGGTCCGGTGGAACGCGGCCGGGCTGCTCGACTACGTGTCCCGCGCCGACGACCAGGTCAAGCTGCGCGGCTTCCGCATCGAACCCGGCGAGATCGAGGCCGCCCTCCTCGCCCACCCCGGGGTCACCGCCACCTGCGCGGTGATCCGGGAGGACACGCCGGGGGAGCGCCGGCTCGTCGCCTACGCCGTCACCACGGACGAGGGGCCGCGCCCGGCCGCCCTGCGCGACGCCCTCGCGGAGGCGCTGCCGCACTACATGGTGCCCGCCGCGGTCGTCGTCCTGGACGACCTGCCGCTCCTGCCCAACGGCAAGACGGACCGGCGCCGCCTGCCCCGCCCCGACGAGGAGGCCGTGCACCCCGCCGAGGGCACCGGCGCGCTCAGCCCCCGCGAGGACCTGCTCGCCGGGATCTTCGCCGAGGTGCTGGGGCGCCCCGGCGTCGGCCGGCACGACAGCTTCTTCGACCTGGGCGGGCACTCGCTCCTCGCGATGCGCGTCGTCAGCCGGGTCCGCACGGTCCTCGGCGCCGACCTCGCCGTACGCACCCTGTTCGAGCACCCGACCGTCGCCGGGATCGCCCGGGCCCTGGACATCCGGGGGCGGTCCCGCCCGCCGGTCCGTCCCGTGGCCGAGCGGCCCGACCCGCTGCCCCTGTCGTACGCGCAGCAGCGGCTCTGGTTCCTGAACCGGCTCGACGGGCTCAGCTCCTCGTACAACATCCCGCTGGTGCTCGACATCGACGGGCCGCTGGACACCGACGCGCTGCGCTCCGCCCTGCTGGACGTCATGGAGCGGCACGAGGCGCTGCGCACGGTCTTCCCCGAACGGGACGGCGTGCCACACCAGTTGGTGCTGCCCGCCGAGGTCGTCGCGCCCCGGCTGCCCGTGGAGAGCACGGCACCGGCCTGGCTGGAGGCGGCCGTCACGGACGCCGTGGGCGAGCCGTTCGACGTGGCCGCCGATCCGCCGCTGCGGGCCAGGCTGCTGCGCACCGCGCCCGGCCATCACGTCCTCGTGCTGGTCCTGCACCACATCGCGGGCGACGGCTGGTCCCTCGCCCCGCTCGCCCGCCACCTGGGCGACGCCTACCGGACCCGCCTCGCCGGGCGGGAGCCCGAGGCCGGCGACGGGATCCAGTACGCGGACTACACCCTGTGGCAGCACACCGTCCTGGGCGACCCGGACGCCCCCGGCAGTGTGCTGCGCGAACAGCTGGACCACTGGCACACCGCGCTCGCCGGGTTGCCCGGGCTCATCGACCTGCCGCTCGACCGCCCGCGCCCGGTCACCACCGACCCCTCGGGGGCCGTGCACGCCTTCGACGTACCGCCCGGGCTGCACGCCGAACTCCTGCGCGTGGCGCGGGAGTCGGGCACCACGCTCTTCATGGTGCTCCAGGCCGCCGTGGCCACGCTGCTGCACCGGCACGGCGCGGGCGACGACATCCCGCTCGGCACGCCCGTCGCGGGCCGCACGGACGAGGCGCTGGAGGAGCTGATCGGCTTCTTCGTCAACACCCTCGTCCTGCGCACCGATTTGTCCGGTATTCCCACCTTCGGTGAACTCCTGCTTCGCGTAAGGGAGTTCGACCTTTCCGCCTATGCACACCAGGACGTGCCGTTCGAGCGGCTGGTCGAGAGCGTCAACCCGGTCCGGGCCCGCAACCACCACCCCCTGTTCCAGACCATGCTGGTCCTTCAGAACCAGGACGCCGTACGTCCCGAGCTGCCGGGGCTCGACGTCGAGGACCGGCTCGTCCACAACGGCCTGAGCAAGTTCGACCTCACCTTCGCCTTCGGGGAGGAGCGGGGCGGGGGCGGACTCACCGCCGGGATCGAGTACGCCACCGCCCTCTTCGACCGCGTCACCGTCGAGGCCCTGGCGGTGCGCCTGCTGCGGCTGCTGGAACAGGTCGCGGCCGACCCCGCCCGGCCCCTCGCGGACTACGACCTGATGACACCGGACGAGCGGACCCGCACCGCCCGCCGGGGCACCGGCCGCGAACTGCCCGCCCCCGCACCGGACACCACCCTGCCCGCGCTCTTCGCCGCGCAGGCCGGCCGCACCCCGGACGCCGTGGCCTTGACCGGTGACGGCGCCACCCTCACGTACACCGCGCTCGACACCCTCTCGGCGGACCTGGCCGGAGCACTGGCCGCGCTCGGTGCGGGCCCGGAGAACGGCGTCGGCGTGCTGCTCTCCCGGTCACCGGCCGTCGTCTCCGCCTCCCTCGGCGCGGTGCGGGCCGCCGCCGCGTACGTGCCGATGGACGCCCGCTGGCCCCGGGAACGGCTCGACCAGGTCGCCGACGTGGCGGACGTGCGGGTCCTCGTCGTGGACGAGGCGGCCGCCGCCTCCGCCTGGGTGACCGAGACCGCCCGCCGCATCCCGGTCCTCGTCGTGGACCGCACCGGCCGCGTCCTGCGCGGCACGCCCCCGGCTCCCGGCAGGCCCGTCCCCGTACCGGGCCCGGACACCCTCGCGTACGTCATGTTCACCTCCGGCTCGACCGGGCTGCCCAAGGGTGTCGGCGTCAGCCACGCCGACGTGGCTGCGCTGGCCGAGGACTCAGCCTGGCACGGCGGCGCGGCCGACACGGTCCTCATGCACTCCGCGTACGTCTTCGACGCGTCCACCTTCGAGATGTGGGCGCCCCTCCTGCGCGGCGGCACGGTCGTCGTCGCACCGGAAGGCGTCCTGGAGGCCGGGACGCTGCGCGACGCCGTCCGCGAACAGGGCGTCACCGCGGTGTTCCTGACGACCGCTCTGCTGAACGTGATCGCGGACACCGACCCCGGCGCCTTCGCCGGACTCCGGCTCGTCTGCGCGGGCGGCGAACTCGCCTCGCCCGATGCCATGCAGCGGGTCGCGGGCGCCGCGCCCGGTGTCCGCGTCCTGCATGTGTACGGCCCCACCGAGACCACCACCTTCGCCACCCGCTACGACGTGGCAGCCGACCTGCCGGCGGGCCCGCCACCCATCGGCCGGCCCCTGGACGGCATGCGGCTGTACGTGCTCGACGGCGCGCTGGGCCAGGTCCCGGCGGGCGTCACGGGCGAGCTGTACCTCGCCGGGCGCGGCGTCGCCCGGGGCTACACCGGCCTGCCCGCCCTGACCGCCACCCGGTTCGTCGCCGACCCCTTCGACCCGGACGGCGGCCGCATGTATCGCACCGGCGACCTCGTGAAGTGGACCCCGGACGGGCAGATCGCCTACGTCTCCCGCGCCGACAGCCAGGTCAAGCTGCGCGGCTACCGCATCGAACCCGGCGAGATCGAGTCCGTCCTCGCCTGCTGCCAGGGGGTCGCCGACTCCTTCACCGTCGTACGCGAGGACGTCCCGGGGGACCGGCGGCTCGTCGCGTACGTGGTGCCCGCCGGTGCGGTCCGCCCCGACCCGGCCGACCTCGCCGAAGCCGTCGCCCGGTCCCTGCCCGCCTACCTGGTGCCCTCCGCGTTCGTCCTGGTGGACGCCCTGCCGCTGACCGTCAACGGGAAGGTGGACCGGCGCGCCCTTCCCGCGCCCGAACAGCACGCCGCGCCCCGTGGGCGCGCAGCCCGCACCGTGCGCGAGGAGATCGTCTGCGGGCTCGTCGCCGACGTCCTCGGCCTCCCGGTCGTGGGCGCCGACGACGACTTCTTCGCCCTGGGCGGCCACTCCCTGCTCGCCACCCGGCTCGTCGCCCGCATCCGGACCGCGCTCGCCGTCGAGATCCAGGTCAAGGCGGTCTTCGAGCACCCCACGCCCGCCGCGCTCGCCGCCGCCCTGGACGGCGCCGAAACCGCCGCCCCGCCGCTGGTACGCACCCCGCACCGGCCGGACCCGTTGCCGCTGTCCTCCGCGCAGCAGCGCCTCTGGTTCCTCAACCGGTTCGAGGGCCCCAGCCCCACCTACAACGTGCCCCTGGTGCTGCGCCTGGAAGGACCACTCGACGCCCCGGCGCTGGAACGCGCCCTGATGGACGTCGTGGAACGGCACGAGAGCCTGCGCACCGTCTTCCCCGAGACCGGCGGCGTGCCGCGTCAGCTCGTCCTCGCCGCCGACCACGCCGACCTGGACCTGACCCCCCGGGAGATCCGCCCGGACGACCTGGACGAGGCGCTGGCCGCCGAAGTGGCGCACACCTTCGACGTCACCGCCGACCTGCCCGTACGGGCCCGGCTGCTCGGCCTCGGCGCCGAGTCCCACGTGCTCGTTCTCCTCGTCCACCACATCGCGGGCGACGGCTGGTCGCTCGCTCCGCTGGCCCGCGACCTCGGCGACGCCTACCGCCGCCGCAGCCGGGGCGAGGCACCCGGCCGGGCGGAACTCCGCGTCCAGTACGCCGACTACACCCTCTGGCAGCGCACCCTCCTCGGCGACGAGAACGACGCGGGCAGCCGGGCCGCCCGTCAGCTGGACTTCTGGCGCACCGCGCTGGCCGGCAGCCCCGGACTGCTCGCCCTGCCCCTGGACCGGCCGCGCCCCGCCGTCCTCACCTACCGGGGCGACGCCTTCACCTTCCCCGTGGACGCGGACACCCACCGGGCGCTCGCCGACCTGGCCCGCGCCCGGGGATGCAGCCTGTTCATGGTGCTCCAGGCGGCCCTGTCCGTCCTGCTCTCCCGGCACGGGGCCGGCGAGGACATCCCCCTCGGCACCGCCGTCGCCGGACGCACCGACGAGGCCCTGGACGACCTGGTGGGCTTCTTCGTCAACACCCTCGTCCTGCGCGCCGACCTGACCGGCGACCCCACCTTCACCGAAGTGCTCGACCGGGTGCGGGCGTACGACCTGGCCGCCTACGCCCACCAGGACCTGCCGTTCGAACGGCTGGTGGACGCACTCGCCCCGGCCCGGGCGCAGGACCACCACCCGCTCTTCCAGACCATGATCGTCCTCCAGAACCAGGCGGACACCGCGCTCGGCCTGGACGGCCTCACCGTGACCGAGCAGCCCGTGCGGACCGGGATCAGCAAGTTCGACCTCACCTTCACCTTCACGGAGACCCGCGACGCCACGGGCCGGCCCACCGGGCTCGACGGCAACCTGGAGTTCTCCACCGACCTCTTCGACCCCGCCACCGCGCACGCCCTGGCCGCGCGCCTGACCCGCCTGCTCGCCTCGCTCGCCGCCGACCCCGACGGGCGCGTCCGCACCGCCGCGTTCCTGGCCGCGGCCGAACGCGCCGACCTGGACCGGGCCGCCCCCGGGCCCGTCCGCCCGATCCACGCCCGGACCGCCCCCGAGGCGTTCCGCGCCCAAGCCGCCCGGACCCCCGGACGGATCGCGGTCCGGGCCGGTTCCCAGCAGCTCACCTTCGCCGAGCTGGACGCCCGCTCCGACGACCTGGCCCACCACCTCCACCACCGGGGCGTCGGCCGCGGGGACCTCGTCGCGCTCGCCGCCGAAGGCACCGCCGACCGGGTCGTCGCGATGCTGGCCGTCGCCAAGGCCGGGGCCGCCTGCCTGCCCGTCGACCTGGACTACCCCGAGGCCCGCGTCACCCACATGCTGGACGACGCCCGCCCCGCCCTGTTCCTGGTCCACGACGCGGCGCGGGCCGCCCGGTTCACGGCCGTGCCCCGCCTCGTGCTCGGCGACCGGTCCGCCTGGCCGGCCGGACGCGGGGCGCCACCGACCGCCGCCGCGCCGGGCCCCGACGACGCCGCGTACGTCATCTACACCTCCGGCTCCACCGGCCGGCCCAAGGGCGTCGTCGTTACCCATGGGGGGCTCACCAACCACATGGCCTGGATGGCCAGCCACTTCGGCCTCACCGACGACGACCGCGTCCTCGCCCGCACCTCGCCCAGCTTCGACGCCTCGGTGTGGGAGACCTGGCTGCCGCTGCTGCACGGCGGTGCCACCTGCCCGGTGCCGGCCGCGCTCAACCACGACCCGGCCGGGCTGCTGGCCCGGATGCGCGACGAGGGAGTCACCCTCGCCCAGTTCGTGCCCTCCCACCTCGCGCTCCTGCTCACCGAGACGGGGGCCGAGACGGCGCCCCCGGCGCTGCGGGCCGTCGCCTGCGGCGGTGAGCCCCTGCCCCGCGCCCTGGCGGCCCGGGTCACCAGGGCCTGGGCGGCCGAGGCGCACAACCTCTACGGCCCGACCGAGACCACCATCGACGCCACCGCCCACCACGTCACCGCCGGGGGAGAAGAGGGCGGCGTCCCGCTCGGCCGCCCCGTCGACAACACCCGCGCCTACGTCCTGGACACCGCGCTCCAGCCCGTACCGGCCGGAGTCACCGGCGAACTCCACATCGCGGGCGACGGCCTCGCCCGCGGCTACCTCGGCCGCCCCGGGCTCACCGCCACCCGCTTCGTCGCCGACCCCTTCGGCCCGGCCGGCAGCCGCATGTACCGCACCGGCGACCTGGTCCGGCGCGACGCCGACGGACTCCTGCATTACGTCTCCCGCGCCGACGACCAGGTCAAGCTCAACGGCTTCCGCGTCGAGCTCGGCGAGATCGAGGCCGCCCTCACCGCCGTCGACGGCATCACCGCCGCCTGCGCCCTCGTCCGCGAGGACCGGCCCGGCGAACGGCGCCTGGTCGCGTACACCGTGGGCGCCTGCCCCACCGACGGCGCACTGCGCACCCGGCTCACCACGGAGCTGCCGCCGTACATGGTGCCCACCGCCTTCGTCGCCCTGGACGCGCTGCCGCTCCTGCCCAACGGCAAGACGGACCGCGCGGCCCTCCCCGCACCGGAGTGCCCGGACACCGCCCGGCCCGGCCGGGAGCCGCGCACCGCGCCCGAACGCGTCCTGTGCGAGGCGTTCGCCTCCGTACTGCGCGCGCCCGCCGTCCGTACCGACGACGACTTCTTCGCGCTCGGCGGCGACAGCATCCTCTCCATCCAGCTCGTCAGCCGCGTCCGGGAAGCCGGGCTCGCCGTCACCCCCCGGGACGTCTTCGTCCACCGCACCCCCGAGGCCATCGCGGCCGTCGCCGCATCGCTGGACGGCGCCGCCGGCGAACCGGACGGCCACGGCACCGGCACCATGGCACCGACCCCCATCGCCGCCTGGTTCCTCGAACGCCCCGGCACCAGCGACGGCTACAACCAGTCCGGAGTGCTGAGCACCCCCGCCGGGGCCCACGAGGACACCCTCGTCGCCGCGCTCCAGCTCCTCGCCGACCACCACGACATGCTCCGGCTGCGCGTCACCCGCACCGCCGGGGGCGATCCCGTACTCGAAGCGCTGCCGCCCGGCGCCGTCACGGCCCGGCGCCGCTTCACCCGCATCGACATCGCCGGGCTCGACGCCGACGCCGCCCGGGCCCTGCTCACCGAAGCGGGCGAACGGGCCCGCAGGCGCCTGCGGCCCTCCGCCGGCGCCGTCTTCGAAGCCGTCTGGGGCGACGCCGGCCCCGGTGCGCGCGGCCGGCTGCTCCTCGTCGTGCACCACCTGTCCGTCGACGCCGTCTCCTGGCGCATCCTCGCCGACGACCTCGCCCACGCCTGGCAGGCGGCCACCGGCACGGCATCCGCGCTGCCCGCCACCACCACCTCGTACCGGCGCTGGTCCCAGCTCCTCGCCGAACAGGCCCGCACACCGGCCCGCACCGGTGAACTGCCCCTGTGGGAGGAGGCGCTGAGGACACCGGACCCCCAGCTCGGATACCGGCCGCTCGACCCCTTCCTGGACACCGCCGACGGCACCCGCACCCTCACCACCCACCTGCCCGCCACCTGGACGAAGCCCCTCCTCACCACCGTCCCCGGAGCCTTCCACGCCGGCGTCGACGACATCCTGCTCACCGCGCTCGCCCTCGCCGTCAGCAGCTGGCGGGGCCGCCCGGAGACCGCCGTCCTGCTCGACCT
Organism: Streptomyces sp. NBC_00209; assembly: GCF_045206345.1. Lineage (NCBI taxonomy): Bacteria > Bacillati > Actinomycetota > Actinomycetes > Kitasatosporales > Streptomycetaceae > Streptomyces > Streptomyces sp. NBC_00209. The sequence goes on from NZ_CP108121.1 coordinate 6,741,158, forward strand.
GGAGAGCCACGGCCGGGAACAGATCGCCGACCACATCGACCTGTCCCGCACGGTCGGCTGGTTCACCAGCCTCTACCCCGTCCGGGTCGACCCCGGCCCGCTGGACGCCCGTGACCCGGCACGCTTCGGCGCCTCGCTCGTTGAACGTGCAGTGAAGCGCGTCAAGGAACAGCTGCGCGCCGTCCCCGACCACGGTGTCGGCCATGGCATGCTGCGCCACCTCAACCCCGCCACCGGTCCCCGCCTGGCCGCCCCCGCACCCCAGATCGGCTTCAACTACCTGGGACGGTACGCGGCCCCCGGCCAGGCGGCGGACGGCGACTGGGAGGTCCTGCTCGACGCCGGCGGACCGCGCAGCCAGGACCCCGACATGCCCGTGCACCACGTCCTCGACATCAACGCGCACACCGAGGACCTGCCGGAAGGCCCCCGCCTGGTGGCCCGCTGGACCTGGCCCAGCGACCTGCTGAAGGAGGAGGACGTGGGCGCACTCGCCGACGCGTTCAACCGCGCCCTGCGCGCCGTCGCGGAACACGTCGAACAGCCCGGAGCAGGCGGCTACACGCCGTCCGACCTTCCCCTGGTCTCGCTCAACCAGGCCCAGATCGACCGACTGCAGAACAAGTGGGGTGGACGCAAGTGAACGGGTTCCAACTGGAGGACGTACTCCCGCTGACGCCGTTGCAGGCCGGCATGTACTTCCACGCCCTGTACGACTCGCACGCCGTGGACGTCTACACCGCGCAGTTCGTCTTCGACCTCGAAGGGCCCGTCGACGTCCCCACCCTGCGCGCCGCCGTCGCCGGCCTGCTCCGCCGCCACGCCAACCTGCGCGTCGGCTTCCTCCACGAGGACCTGGACGAACCCGTGCAGGCGGTCGCGGCCGAGGTCCCCGTGCCCCTGGAGGAACTGGACCTGACCGGCGCCGGCGAGGTGCCCGACCGGCTCACCGCCTTCCTCGCCGCCGACCGCACCCGCCGCTTCGACCTGGCCACCCCGCCCCTGATGCGGTTCACCCTGGTGCGGACGGCGCCGGACCGGCACCGCCTGGTCATGACGAGCCATCACATCCTGTTCGACGGCTGGTCCCTGCCCCTGCTCGTACGGGAGCTCTTCGAGCTGTACGCGGCCGGCGGCGACGACAGCGCACTGCCGCGCGTCACCCCGTACCGCGCCTACCTCGTCTGGCTCTCCCAGCAGGACCGCGCCGCCGCCCTCGACACCTGGTCCGCCGCCCTCGCCGGCATCGAGGCGCCGACCCTCCTCGCGGAGCGGGACGGCCCCGAGGGCGCCGCCGAACTGCCCGAGACGCTCGTCCTCGACCTGGACGCGGCCGTGACGGACCGGCTGCGCGAGACGGCCCGCGCCCACCGCCTCACCCTCAACACCCTGGTCCAGGGCGCCTGGGGCCTGCTGCTCGGCCACCTCACCGGACGGTCCGACGTGGTGTTCGGCACCACCGTGTCCGGGCGCCCGCCGGAGCTCCCCGGCGTCGAGTCCATGGTGGGCCTGTTCATCAACACCGTGCCCGTACGCACCGGCCCCGCGCCCGCCGAGACCCTGGCCGAGTTCCTGACCCGCCTCCAGGCCGAACAGGGCCGGCTCCTCGACAGCCAGCACGTGGGTCTCAGCGACATCCGAGGCGTCACAGGACTGGACGAACTCTTCGACACCCTCGTCGTGTTCGAGAACTACCCGATGGACGCCGAGGCCCTGCGCACCGCCCAGCGCGGACTGCCCGGCCTCGCCGTCACCGGCTTCAGCGGTACCGACGCCGCCCACTACCCGCTCACCCTCACCGTCGCCCCCGGCGACACCCTGCGGATCACCTTCGGCTACCGGGCCGCCGTGCTCGACCGCCAGGAGGTGGCCGAGACCGTCTCGCGCATGCGGCAGCTGCTGACGGCCATGGCCCAGGACCTCGGCCGGCGCGCCGACACCGCGCCCTTCCTCCTCGACGGGGAACGCGAGGAGCTGATCTTCCGGGGGACAGCCGCCGCCCTCCCCGCCGGCACCACGGCCCTGAGCATCCCGGAGACCATCGCCGGCCGCGCCGCCCGCCACCCCGACGCGGTGGCCGTCTCCGGCGCCGGCGAGCAGCTGACGTACGCACAGCTCACCGGCCTCGCGGACCGGCTCGCCGCCGCCCTGACCGGGCTCGGGACCGGGGCCGAGGACGGCGTCGGGATCCTCGTCGCCCGCTCGGCCGCCACCGTCACCGCCTCGCTGGCCACCCTGCGCGCGGGCGGGGCCTATGTGCCGCTCGACCCCCGCTGGCCCACCGAACGGCTCCACCGGGTCACCGACGTCGTCCCCCTGCGCGTCCTCGTCGTGGACGAGACGACCGCCGCACTGCCCTGGGTCCGCCAACTCGGCCCGGAAACAGCCCTCCTGACCGTCGACCGGGCCGGCCGCGTCCTCACCGGCGGCCCCGCCACCCCCGGCCCGCTTCCCGCCGCACCGGGCGGCGACCGGCTCGCGTACGTCATGTTCACCTCGGGGTCCACCGGACTGCCCAAGGGCGTCGGCGTCAGCCACGGCGACATCGCCGCGCTGGCCGCCCACCACGGCTGGGGCGCCGCCGCCGACGCCGTCCTGCTGCACTCCGCGTACGTCTTCGACGCCTCGACCTTCGAGCTCTGGGCCCCGCTCCTGCGCGGCGGACGCGTCGTCGTCGCCCCGGACGGGCCGCTCCAGCCCGACATCCTGCGGGACCTGGTGACCCGGCACGGCGTCACGGCCGCCTTCCTCACGACCGCCCTCTTCAACGTACTGGCCGAGACCGACCCCGGCTCCCTCGGCCGGCTGCGCCTGGTCGCCGCCGGCGGCGAGGCCGCCGCGCCCGGGGTCATGCAGCGCGTCGCCGCCGCCCACCCCGGCACGACCGTCCTGCACGTGTACGGCCCCACCGAGACCACCACCTTCGCCACCGCCCACCACGTCGGCCCCGACCACACCCCCGGCGGCGCCCCGCCCATCGGCCACCCGCTCGACGGCATGCGCGCCTACGTCCTGGACGCCGCCCTGAGCCCCGTGCCGCCCGGCGCCGAGGGCGAGCTGTACCTCGCGGGCCCCGGCGTCGCCCGCGGCTACCTCGGCCGGGCCGCCCTCACCGCGACCCGCTTCGTCGCCGACCCCTTCGCGGGCGACGGGGCCCGCATGTACCGCACCGGCGACCTGGTGCGCCAGGACGCCGACGGCACCGTGCGCTACGTGGCCCGGGCCGACCAGCAGATCAAGCTGCGCGGCCACCGCATCGAACCCGCCGAGATCGAAACGGTTCTGCGCGACCATCCCGCGGTACGCGCCGCCTGCGTCCTCGTACGCGAGGACCTGCCCGGCGACCGCACCCTCACCGCCTACGTCGTCCTCGCGCCCGGCGAGACACCCGACCCCGGACTGCTCGCCGCCCACGTCGGCCGGCTGCTGCCCGCGTACATGGTCCCGGCCGTCATCCAGCCGCTGGACGTCCTGCCGCTGACGCCCAACGGCAAGATCGACCGCAACGCCCTGCCCGCGCCCACCGTGCCCCGCACGGCTGCCGGGCGGGCGCCGCGCAGCGCCATGGAGGAGATCCTCGCCGGGCTGTTCGCCGACGTGCTCGGCGTGGACCGGGTCGGCACCGACGACAGCTTCTTCGCGCTGGGCGGCCACTCCCTGCTCGCCACCCGCCTCGTCGGCCGCATCCGCACCGCCCTGCACACCGAGACCGACATCCGCACCCTGTTCGAGCACCCCACCGTCGCCGCGCTCGCCACCGCCCTGGAAGGCGCGGAGGGCGGCACCCGCCCCGCCCTCGTCCCGCAGCCACGCGCCGCCGAACTCCCGCTCTCGTACGCCCAGCAGCGGCTGTGGTTCCTGCACCGGCTCGACGGGCCCTCCGCCACGTACAACATCCCGCTCGCCGTCCGCATCGACGGACCGCTCGACCCCGACGCCCTGTGCACCGCCGTCGCCGACGTCATCGCACGGCACACCGCCCTGCGCACCGTCTTCCCCGAGGGCGCGGACGGGCCGTGCCAGCAGATCACCGCACCCGGCGACGTCGTCATCCCGTTCGCCATGGAGAGCGTCGAGGAGGCGAAGCTGCGCCACCGGGTCGCCGCCGCCACCGCCGAGGCCATCGACATCGAACGCGGTCTGCCCCTGCACGCGACCCTGCTCCGCCTGGCGCCCGACGCCCACGTCCTGGTGCTCGTCGTCCACCACATCGCCGCCGACGGCACCTCGCTGGCGCCCCTCGCCCACGACCTGGGCCTCGCCTACCGCGCCCGCGCCCGGGGCGAGGCGCCCAACTGGGCCCCGCTGCCCGTCGACTACGCGGACCACACCCTCTGGCAGCGCGACCTGCTCGGCGACGAGAAGGACCCCGACAGCCTCGTCCGCCGGCAGCTCTCCCACTGGCGGCACGCGCTGGACGGGCTGCCCGAGGCGATCGAACTGCCCTGGGACCGGCCGCGTCCCGCCACCTCCCGGCACACCGGCGCCACCCTCGGCTTCTCCGTGGACCGCGCCACCACCCGCCATGTCACGGAGCTGGCCCGGGCCTGCGGTTCCAGCGCCTTCATGGTCCTCCAGGCCGCCCTGGCGACCGTCCTGTCCCGGCACGGCGGCGGTGAGGACATCCCCCTGGGCACGGCCGTCGCCGGACGCACCGACGAGGCGGCGAACGGTCTCGTCGGCTTCTTCGTCAACACCCTCGTCCTGCGCACCGATCTCTCCGGAGACCCCACGTTCCGCGAACTCCTCGGCCGGGTCCGCGCATTCGACCTCGCCGCCTACGCCCACCAGGACGTGCCCTTCGAGCGGCTGGTCGAACTCCTCAACCCCGCACGCGCCCAGAGCCACCACCCGCTCTTCCAGACCATGCTGATCCTCCAGAACCAGGCGTCCGCCGTCATCGACCTGCCCGGCCTCACCGTCACCGGGGTGCCCGCCGAGGCGGAAGTCAGCAAGTTCGACCTGTCGTTCGCGCTCACCGAGACCTACGACGACACCGGTGCCCTCGACGGGATGCGGGGCACCGTCGACTACGCCACCGAACTCTTCGACGCGCCCACCGTCCAGGGCCTCACCGACCGGCTCGTCCGGCTCCTGGCCGCCGTCACCGCGGACCCGGACCGCCCCCTGCACACGTACGACCTGCTCACCCCCGCCGAGCACAGCCGCCTCACCGCCCTCGGCACCGGGCCCGCCGACGACCTGCCCGCCACGACGGTCCCCGCGCTCTTCGAGGAGTGGGCCCGGCGCGCCCCCACCGCCCCGGCCGTCCGCGACGCGCACACCACCCTCACCTACGGCGAACTCGACGCCCGCGCCGACGCGTTGGCCGGCCACCTCGCCGCGCTCGGGGTGGGCCCCGAGGACCGGGTGGCCGTCGCGCTGCCCCGGACGTCCGAGCTCGTCGTGGCCCTGCTCGCCGTCCTCAAGGCGGGCGCCGCCTATCTGCCGCTGGACCCGGACTACCCGGCCCAGCGCCTGGCGTACATGCTGGACGACGCGCGCCCCCGCCTGCTCCTCACCACCCCGGAACTCCACCGCCGCCTGCCCGAGCACCCGGTGCCGCACCTGTACACCGACGACCTCGGCGCGAGCGGTACGGCCCCCGGGCCCGACCGCATCGACCCGGCCAACCCGGCGTACGTCATCTACACCTCGGGCTCCACGGGCCGCCCCAAGGGCGTCGTCGTCACGCACCGGGGTGTGCGCGCCATGGCCGGGACCCAGAGCGAGCGGCTGCGCGTCGGACCGGGCAGCCGGGTGCTGCACATGGCGTCGGTCAGCTTCGACGCCGCGTTCTGGGAGCTGTGCATGGGGCTGCTCACCGGCGCCTGCCTGGAGATCGACACGCGCGACGCCCTGCTGCCGGGACCGGCCCTCGCCGGCCTGGTCCGCGACCGGGGCGTCACCCACCTCACCATCCCGCCCGCCGCCCTCGCCGTGATGCCCCCGGACTCCCTGCCCACCGGCCTCACCATGGTCCTCGCCGGAGAGGCGTGCCCGCCCGCTCTCGTCCACGCCTGGGCCAAGGACCGCTTCCTCGTCAACGCCTACGGCCCGACGGAGACCACCGTCTGCGCCACCATGAGCACCTTCCAGCACGCGGAAGGACCCCTCGCCCCCGACCGCACCGTCTCCATCGGCGCCCCCGTCGACGGCACCCGCGTCCACGTCCTGGACGACCGGCTGGCCCCCGTGCCGCCCGGTGTCACCGGCGAGCTGTACGTCGCCGGGGAGGGCGTCGCACGCGGCTACCACGGCCGGGCCGGCCTCACCGCCACCCGCTTCGTCGCCGACCCCTTCGACAGCGAGGGCGGCCGGATGTACCGCACCGGGGACCTGGTGCGGTGGACGCCGGACGGCCGCCTGCTCTACGTCTCCCGGGTGGACGACCAGGTCAAGCTGCGCGGCTTCCGCATCGAACTCGGCGAGATCGATGCGGCGCTCAGCTCGCACCCCGGGGTCGCCGCCGCCTGCGTCACCGTCCGCGAGGACCGCCCCGGCGACCGGCGCCTCGTCGCCTACACCGTGCCCGCCAACGGCGCCGACGCCCCCGGCTGGGCCGAACTGCGCGCTCACGTCGCCGCCACCCTGCCCGAACACATGGTGCCCGCCGCCCACGTCCGGCTCGACGCCTTCCCCGTGACGCCCAACGGCAAGACCGACCGGCGCGCGCTGCCCGCCCCCGAGAGCCCCGTGGCGGCCGGCGGGCGGGCCCCGCGCACCGCCCGTGAACGGGCCCTGTGCGAGGTGTTCGCGCAGACCCTCGGAGTACCCGAGGTCGGCGTCACCGACGACTTCTTCGCGCTCGGCGGCCACTCGCTGCTCGCCGTCACCCTCGCCCGCCGGATCGGGGAACGCTGCGGGGTGCGGCCCTCCCTGCGCGCGCTGTTCGCGACGCCCACCGTCGAGGGTGTCGACCGGCTGCTCGGCCGGGCGCCGGGCGAGGAGGAGCAGGAGGAAGCGGCCGCGCCGGACTTCGCCGCCGAGGTTCGGCTCGCGTCCGACATCGCCGCCGAGCGCCGGGGCCCCGGGGAGCGCCGCCCCGCCCGCCCCTCCGCGCGGCCGCTGCTCACAGGCGCCTCCGGCTTCCTCGGCGCGTTCCTGCTGCGCGACCTCATCGAGGCCACGGACGGCCCGGTCGACTGCCTCGTACGGGCCGCGAGCCCCGACAGCGCGGCCCAGCGGATCCGGGTCAACCTGGAGCACTACGGCCTGTGGCAGTCCCGGTACGCCGACCTGATCCACCCCGTCCCCGGTGACCTCGCCACCCCCGGCCTCGGCCTCGATCCCAGTGAACGGACCGCCCTCGCCCGGCGCCTGGGACCCGTGCTGCACAACGGGGCACGCGTCAACTTCGCCGCCCCGTACGGAGATCTGCGCGCGCCCAACGTGGGCGGCACCGAGGAACTGCTGCGGCTCCTCGCGGACTCCGGGTCGCCCGGCCTGCACTACGTCTCCACCACCGGTGTGTACGCCCCGTCGCGCGGGACGGACCCCGCACCGCTCACCGAGTCGTCCCCGACCGGTCCGGCGGACGGCCTGCCCGACGGGTACGCGCAGAGCAAGTGGGTCGCGGAGCAACTGGTGGGCCTCGCCCGCGAGCGCGGCCTCCCGGTGACCGTCCACCGCCCGGGCCGCATCAGCGGTGACACCGCCACCGGTGCCTGCCAGGACCGCGACCTGCTCTGGCAGCTCATCAAGGGCTGCCTCCAGGCCGGCGCGGTGCCCGATCTGGCGCACGGCACGACGGACTGGGTGCCGGTGGACTACGTCAGCGCCGCCGTGGCGGCCCTCAGCACCGCCGAAGGGCCCGGGGCACCGGCGTACCACTACACCAACCCGGACGCGCCGGGCCTGGACCGCGTCTTCGAGGCGGCGTCCCGCCTCGGGTACGAGCTGCGCCCCGTGACCCCCGGGGAGTGGCGGGCCTGCGTGGCCGAACACCCGGACAACGCGGCGCAGTTGTTTCTCGGTGACGACGGCGGGACCGGCGAGGACGAGGCGGACCACCGCCGCTTCGACTCCGGCCGCACGGCCCGGGCGGCGGCGGCGGCGGGCGTGCGCCAACCGCCCCTCACCGAGGAGGTTCTGACGCGTTATCTGACGTACTTCCAGGTCACGGGCTTCCTGCCGGCCCCGGGGGCGCTTCCCGGGGCTTAAAAGATCATCAACCGTCAGGTCCCCGGCGATTCGCATACAACCATCCGTGTCCCTCGGAGGTCCCAACAAGTGGGAGCAAAACACTCCTGGAGCTACAAGGGGGAAATATGCGAAACATCCGTACTCTCGCCACCGCCGGGGCCCTGACCACCCTGATGGTGGGTGCGACGGCCGCCTTCGGCCCGACCGCTTCCGCCGCGCCCAACACCACCCCGCAGAAGGTCTGCGGCAGCGCGTACAAGACCGTCAACTCCGCCGCCGTGGGCTCCCTCGGCACGGTCTACCTGACGTACAACGCGTCGAACGGCAAGAACTGCGTCGTGACGATCCGGTCCACGCCCGGCACCGCGAAGGACATGTCGGCGTACATCTACGTCCCCGACACCGACGCGTCGGCGAGCGACTACGGCAACTACACGTCGTACGCCGGTCCGGCCTACGCCTACGGCAAGGGCCACTGCGTCAGCTGGGGCGGCCACATCGCCAACGTGTCCGTGTCCGTGGAGAACTCCAACTGCGCCTCCTTCAAGGAGCAGCGGACCCTCGAAGTCCGCTGACCCGCGCCGCTCACCGGCCCGCCCCCGGCTCCCACCGGGGGCGGGCCCGCTTCTACCAGTACGTGACGGTCACCGGCGCGTGCGCATTGCGCTTCGGCAGGGTGATGGTCAGGGTCTTGGACCCCGCGTCCCACGTGTACGCCTGAGCGGACAGGTGAGCCCCGCTCGCTGTGACCTGCCGGGGCGCGTGGTCCGCCTTGACCGACAGGGTCCACACGCGGTGCTTCGCCTGGCCCCGGAAGGAGCCCTTCGCCGCTCCGATCGACACCGTGTGACGTCCGCCCGACTCCTGGTAGGAGACCTTCGTCGTGGCGCTCCGGGCCTTGCCCGCGGCGCCCCCGTCGTCCTCGTACAGGCTGAACGAACCGGAACGGCCCGGGGCGATCGTGAGCGTCAGGTCGTCCGCTCCGGCCGCGCCGTCGTGGGCGACGTCCTGCGTGCGGCCCGGGACGATCGCGCCCGCCCTGACGAACACCGGCATGGTGTCCAGCGTCGTCGTGACGTCCTGGGTCGTGCCGCCCTCGTACGTCTTGCCGGTGAAGTAGTCCGTCCACTGCCCCGGCGGGAACCACACCGACGTCTTCGCGGAGGCGCCGGGCGTGGTGACCGGGGCGACCAGCATGTCGGAACCGTAGAAGTACTCGCTGCCGGCCGTCTCGTACGCCTGCCGCTCCTCCGGGTACTCCAGATACATGGGCCGGACGATCGGCACACCGGTCCGGTTGGCCTCCTCCGCGAGTGTGTACGTGTACGGCAGCAGCTTCTCCCGGAGGTTGAGGAACTTCTTCGCGGACGCCGACGCCTCGGGGCCGTACTGCCAGGGCAGCCGGTCGCTGTGGTTGCTGTGCAGCCGGTCGACGGGCTGGAAGGTGCCGAACTGCACCCAGCGCGCGTACAGGTCGTCGGGCAGCTTCGTCGTGGTGTGCGTGCCGCCGCCGTCGGTGTACGTCTCCGAGCCCTTCAGGCCCGTCGTGTCGTTGTGGCCGCCGATGTCATGCGTGACGTTGGCCATCCCGGTCGCCGCCGATTCGGCGGGGGTGTACCCCACCTCGAACTTCAGCGTGCCCCAGGTGGAGGACGTGTCGCCGGAGAAGTGGACCGTGGTGCGCTTGTCCGCCCAGGGGCCGGTCGGCACCGACTGCTGGCCGCTGTATCCGGCGGCCTGGAGCGAACCGAAGGCGCGCGAGAGGACGAACGGCCGGTCGAGGTGTTTGCCGGTGGTGTCCGCGTACCGCTGGTTGATCCACGCGTCCGGAGTCACCCCGGGCAGCGACGACTGCGACGAGTCGCAGCACCAGTCGAGCCACCAGAAGTCGTTGCCCTGCTCGTCCATGGTCCGGTGCAGATCCATGTACGCCTGCAACTGGTCGGGGTCGCCGAAGTCGAAGACGTAGCAGTCAGGCCCCGCACCGCCGCCGCAACTCCCCTTCTTCAGCTTGCCCTTGGCGGTCCTCTGCGCCTGGGCGAACTGCGGGTCGGCGGCGAGGATGCTGGGGTGCACATTGAGCGTGTTGTGCAGGCCCTGGGACTCGGACCAGTCGAAGAACCCCTTCGGATCGGGGAACTTGGCCGTGTCGATCTCCCAGCCGCTCCAGGCGTTGACGGCCTTGTAGTCGGTGTCCGTCACCAGCACGTCCAGCGGCACGCCCTCCGAGCGGAACTTCGGCAGGATCGTGTTCCGGTAGTCGGCGTCCGTACGGTCGATGTACTCCGAGTACCAGACCCCGTACGCCCAGGAGGGCAGCAGCGCGGGCGGTCCGGTGAGCGTCGCCAGGTCGCCGAGGCCCTGCTTGTAGTCGTGCCCGTAGCCGAAGAGGTAGCCGTCCTGGTACGGGGCGCCGCCGCGGCCGGAGCGCTGGGTCACCTTGCGGGTGGCGGAGTCGTAGAGCGCGGACGGGGTGTCGTCCAGGAGATACCAGCCGTCCTGGTTGAGCAGGCCGGGCGTGGTGGCGGGCGCCGCGCCGTCGCCGGTGACGCCGTCGAGGCCGCGCCGGTAGCCGCCGAGGGCCAGATGCGGCTGCGGAGCCGGGTCCCCGGTGGCGGCGACGGACACGGTGTCCACGTTCACATGGCAGTTCCCCGCGTCCGGGCAGGCGAGCGTGACGTCGTTGGCGCCCGCCTCCAGGTGGACGGGCAGGCTGGCCGTGGACCACGTGTCCCAGTCGTCCGTCGCGGGGAACGACAGGGTGCCGGTGGCGCCACCCGCCGAGACGGTGGCGGTGCGCGCCTCGTGCCCGCCGTCGCCGCCGGGGCCGTTGGCGTACCGGACGCGCAGGCTGTACGTGCCGGCCGAGGGGACCGCCACCACATGCGTGGTCAGCGAGGAACCCTGGTTGAGCTCCGCGACGAAGCCGTTCCCGGCGAAGCCCCGGTGATCGGTGGCGGCGGCCGCCGAACCGACGACGCGCCCGGCCTCCGCCTCGCAGCTCACCCCGAACCGGCAGTCGGCGATCGCCGTGCTCGACGCGGGCGGGTACGCCTCGCCCTCGCCCAGCAGCGCGACGCTGTCCACGTTCACACTGCCGGAGTCCGCGGCGCCCCGGGCCAGGCCGACCGAGTGGTGCCCGGCGTCCAGCCGGACCCCGGCGGAGACGGTGCCCCAGGTGTCCCAGTCCGCCGTCGGCGGCAGCGTCACCCGCTGCTCGTCACCGCCGTCCACCGACAGGGTGAGGGTGCGCGGCTCGCTCTTGCCGTCGCCGCCGCGCGCATTGGCGTACCGCACGGCGAACCGGTAGGCGCCCGCCGTTTTGACATCGATGTCAGAGGACAGGGAGGCGCCGGTGCTCTCGAAGCCGGCGGCGAACCCGGCCCCGGTGTAACCGTCGTGGTCGGACCCCACGGAGACCCCGGCTGCCCGCAGGTTCTCCGCCTCGCACAGCGCGCCGGTCGGGCAGCTGACGCGGTGCCAGGGGGTGGCGGTCACGGGGGAGTCGCCCGCGTTGAGCCGGACCGACAGGTTGCCCGCGTCGAACGGGCCGGAGCCGACCTTGTACCGCAGCGTCACCGCGCTCGTCCTGAGGGTGAGCCAGCCGTTCGTCGTCTTCGCGGTGTACGCCGCCGGGGTGAAGGAGCCGCGGCCGATGGCGTTGAACGTCGCCTCGTCGGTGAACGCCCCGTCGCCCGCGTACTCGGTCCGGATCAGCGTCGGCGACAGGACCTGGAACCGGGCGTCGCCCGAGGTCACCGTCGGGACGTGGCGGCTGTGCGGACCGCCGGCCGAGGCCGGACCCGCCGTGCCCGTCACCGTCATGGCCGCGGCGGTCCCGAGGACGGCGGCTCCACCGATCCACCGCCGCAGCCCTCTGCGCCGCCTCGCGGATGGAGGTTTCATGTGCGACTCCGTTCTCACCCCGACCGGCAGGCCCGTCCGCACCGCGCCGCCCGTTGTGCATCGTTGGAAAAGTGCAAGTGGCATGAGAGCACGCCCCTCGCGCGGTGTCCATAAGCCGGGCGCCGGCCCGTGGGAATCGTCACGGGACGCCCGGAAATCGGCTGTGGGCCTGCGCGCCCTGCTAAGCCGGGGGGTTGAGCTTGCGGAAGTACGTCCAGCTGGTCGCGTTCGGCTCGCTCCACCGCTCCGGCGCGTGCGCGAACTCCGGGTGCCGGTCGGCGATATAGGCGCGGGTGCGCTCGGGCACCTCCGCGTACGAACCGAGCTTCCGGCCCCGGCAGTGGAACGTGAGCCCGCCCGGAGCCTGGCCCCGGGCCATCCACGGCAGCCACGGGGACATCCGCGTCCACGACATCGTGGCGGGCACACCGGGCGCCGGACCGGCCAGGTCCGCCCGGTCGGCGAAGAACTGGAAGAGCTCCAGCGCCCGGTAGGTGTCCCCGGACGAGTGCACGGGGTACTCCGCGACGGGCAGCGGCGACGGATAGGCCAGCGGGATCTCCAGGCTGAAGCACACCTGGGCGCCCAGCTCCGTCATGGGCACCGGGAAGGGCCGCCACTTCTGGTGGGCCGGGTCGTTCCAGACGTGCACCACCGGCAGGCCCTGCCAGGTCCTCCAGGATCTCCCGGGTCTGCGGGTCGAGGTAGAAGGCGGCCTCGCGGGTGAGCAGTTGGAAGGCGTCCGGCCCGGATTCGGCGTCCCGGACGAGGCGGGCGACGTTGACCCCCTCGAAGCCGAAGAGGCGCTGGTAGGGCTGGTCGGGAGCCCAGGCGTACACATCGCCCGACCACCAGTACGTGACCTCCTCGCCGTCGAGGGAGGCCCGGGTGCGGGCGAGGAGGCGGAGCAGCTCAGCGGGAGTGGTCATACGCAGCACTCTGCGCGAGCGCCGCGCCGGCCGGGGGCGGAACACCGCGTCCTGGGACCGAACGGCCGAAAGTGGCCGGTCACCTGCCCCGGCCGTGTCCCCGCCTTCCGAAGACCGGTGAATTAGCCGATGGCGTGGGCACCCCGTGCCCGGCACCTTGTGCGGGCAGGCAACCCCAAACCCGCATCCCCCTCAGGAGTGCCCCCATGCGTCGTCGTTCACCGCGCCGCCTCCTCGGCGTCCTCGCGGCCCTCACGGTCGCGTTCACCCTCTTCGCCCCGGCGTCCGCGGCCGGTGCCGCCGAGACACCCGCCCCGGCCCGCGCTGCCGCGGTGCAGCCGCTGTCGACCTCCACCCCGGTCGTCTTCGTCCACGGCTACACCGGCAGCGCCTCCAACTGGACCACCGCCATGAGCGTCTTCCGTCTCAACGGCTGGTCCAGCTCGAACCTGTTCGCGTACGAGTACGACTCCTACGGCGACAACATCACCAACGCCCAGGGCCTCGCCGCCTTCGTCAACAACGTGAAGTCCCGGACCGGGGCGAGCAAGGTCGCGATCGTCAACCACTCCATGGGCGGCCTGGTCAGCCAGTACTACCTGAAGGTGCTCGGCGGCAACACCAGCGTCAGTCACCTCGCGTCCATCGCCGGCGCCAACCACGGCACGACGGCCGCCGGCGCCTGCCTGATCTACACCACCTGCCGGCAGATGTACCCGGGCTCCTCGTTCATCTCGCAGATCTCCTCCGGTGACGAGACCCCCGGCGACACCACGTACGCCACCTGGTACTCGGCGTGCGACGGTGTCATCCTCCCGTACACCAGCACCCGGCTGAGCGGCGCGACGAACAACAACGTGCTCTGCCAGACCCACATCGGGTACCTGGCCGACACGGTCGTCCTCGGCCAGGTCGCGCGGTTCATCGCCTCCTGACCCCGCGCGGCCCGGACGGGTCCGGTCCCCGACGCCCGCGCGCCGGGGACCGGACCCGTCCGCCGCCCGCTCAGGCCCGGCCGCGCCGACGGCGCACCGCGGTGAAGCCCAGGGCGCCCGCCCCGGCCGCGACGAGGCCCGCCGCGCCCACTGCCGTCGCCGAGAGCCCGCCGCTCCCGGTCTCGGCCAGCTGCGCGGTCACGCGGGACGGCGTCGAGGTGGAGCCGGTGCCCGTCGCGGCGGGGGAGGACGACGCGCTCGCGGTGACGGAGGGCGACGGGGACGCGGTGCCGGAGGCCGCCGCCTTCTTCACGGTGACCGTGGCCCCCTTGCCGCAGCTGGTCGTGCCCCGGAACGGGATCGAACCCTCATTGACAATCACGCACGGGGACACCTCGGTCTTCCCCAGCGGCGCGTCCTTGCGGTAGGTCACGCGGACATCGACGGACGCGCCGGCGTGCGCCGCGAGGGAGGCGTCCTTGCCGATCACGTCGTACCCGTAGACGTCCGGTTCGGCGTTCGAGGTGATCGGCTTGAGCGTCGTCCACGTGCCCGAGCGCCGCACCTGGACGGTGGTGTACCGGTTGGTGAACAGCACGTCCGTGACGTTCTCGTACGCCGACGGCGTCGGGTTGTCGACCGTGGCCTTGAAGGCGATCGCCGGACCACCGGCCGTCGCGGTCACGGGCACACCGGACAGGTGGGTGCTCAGCCCGTCGACCACCACGTCGTCCACATCGGTGTCGTTCGCCGCACCCGAAGCACCGTACGAGATCATCGTCGTCAGCTTCAGGTGGTCGGTGCCGCCGTTGCTGTCGCCGTTGTGCGGGGTGCCCATCGGCAGCCCGAGCCGCAGCTGCACGCTCCGCGACTTCCCGGCGGCCAGCGGGAACTGCTCGGGCAGCTCACCGCCGTACACGGTGCCTTCGACGATCTCCAGCGGCACGGACTTCCAGGTCGTTCCGTCGAGCCGGTACTCCAGGCTCAGGGCGTTCTCCGGCAGGCCGCTGCCGCCGTCGACGCGGTAGATCAGGCGCGCCGACGAGGTGTCGTTCTGGCCGGTGTTGGACGCCGTGGTGGTGAAGGCGACCGGCAGACCGCCGAGGCCGACCATCGCGGGCGCCTCGGTCGCCACGGTCAGTTGGGGCAGGCCGGTGTCGGCCAGGGCGGCCGGGGCCAGGGCGGCTCCGGTGAGGGTCAGCAGCAGGCCGGCGGCCGAGGCGACGGCGGACGAACGCAGGCTGCGCGTAACGGTTTTCATGGTTTCCCCCGTGGTGTGTGGGCGGCGCGGACGGTGGCCGCGTCCCGTCGGCGACGGGTGGATCAGCCCGTCGTCTCACCCAGTTGGACAGGCCACCCGGGCCCCGGGTTGTGACCCCGCGTGTCATGGTTCTGTGACAGCGCCGACGGGCACCTTCACTCCTGCAGCCCGTAGAAGCGCATGGCCGAATTCGGGGTGAAGCCGATCCGCGGGTACACCGGGGCGCCCGCCGCCGTCGCGTGCAGGGTGGCGCGGGTCAGCCCGGTGGCGCGGGCCCCCTCGTACAGCGCCTTGCGCGTCACCGCCTCCCCGTACCCCCGGCGCTCCCACGCCGGATCGGTGGCGACCAGCACGACGAAGAGCCGCCCCGCCGCCTCCACCGTCGCGGCACACGTCACCGGTACACCCTCCCGCAGCCCCAGATAGGCGTGCACCCCGCTCTTCCACAGCGCGGACCCCACCAGCCCGTCGCGGCCCGCGTCCAGGGGGAAGCCGTACGCGCGCGAGTTCAGATCCGCGTACGCCAACAGGTGGGCGTCCTCGCTCACGCGTACGAACTCCAGCTCGGGGTGGGCCGGTTCGGGGAGCGGGAACAGGTCGCCCGCCATGCCCGTGCCGGGGAAGGCGTACGCAAGACCGGCGCGCTCGGCCGCCGTGTCCAGCGAGGCACGCGCCTCCGCGTCGAGGAGCCCCTCGAAGACCCAGAGGAAGCCGGGCCGCCGCTTCGCCCGCATGATGTCCGCCGCCTCGCTCAAGCGCCGGGCGGCGAGCGCCGCGTCCGCGCCTACGTCGGTCAGGGTGACGCAGTTCCAGAACGCGAAGCCGCAGTCGGCCCAGCGCACCGCGATCCCGGGCAGGTCCCGTACGTCCGCGCCGGCGTCCCGGTCGAGCACCATGGTCCGCCAGCCGACGGCGAGTTGTTCCATCGACTCGACCGATTCCGCGAGATACGCCACCACAACTCCTGAAGGTTTCGAAGAACGGGCTTGACCTGGAGCGCGCTTCAACGCCGAGCATGACGGACATGAACGCGAACACGAACCGCACCGACGCGCACGCCACCGACATCAACGAGGCGAACCCCCGGATCGTTCTGGGCACCATGGGCTTCGGCACACAGGTCGACCCCGACACGTCCTTCGCCATCCTGGACGCCTTCGTCGCCGGTGGCGGTGACTGGCTCGACACCGCCAACTGCTACTCCTTCTGGGCCGATCCCAGCGGCGTCGGGGGCGCCAGTGAGCGCGTCATAGGCGCGTGGCTGGCGGCCCGCCCCGGCGCCCGCGACGCCATACGCATCGCGACCAAGGTCCGGCAGAACCCGCTCGTCCCGCACTCCTGGCCCGAGAGCGCGGAAGGTCTCTCCGCCCGCGCCGTCCACGCGGGCATGGCGCAGAGCCTGGAACGCCTCGGCGTCGACCACGTCGACCTGCTGTGGGCGCACGCCGAGGACCGCACCGTTCCCCTGGAGGAGACCGTCGGGGCCTTCGGTGAACTGGTGACCAAGGGCGTGGCGTTGCGGGTCGGCGCGGCGAACCACACCGCCTGGCGCGTCGAGCGCGCCCGGTCCCTCGCCCGCGAGCGGGGCGCGGAGCCGTGGACCGCCCTGCAACTGCGCCACTCCCTCGTCCAGCCCCGCCCGCTGACCCCCGTCGCGGAGGGCGGCCACCGTCACCTCACGCCCGAGGACCTGGACCTCGCCGCGGCGGAAGGACTCGACGTGTGGGCGTACAGCTCCCTGCTCTGGGGCTCCTACACCCGCCCGGAGAAGCCGTTCCCGGACACGTACGACCACCCCGGCACCGCCAGGGTGCTCGCGGTCCTGGACGAGGTCGCCGGTGAGGTCTCCGCGACGAAGAACCAGGTCGTCCTGGCGTGGCTGCTGCACCAGGGCATCTCGCCGATCGTCGGCGTGAGCCGCGTACGGCATGTCGAGGAAGCGCTCGCCGCCCGGGACGTCCGGCTCGGCGACGACCACCTGGCACGCTTCGAGGCGGCGCGCTAGCGGGGGCGCTCCTCGCGGACCCGGGGCCGGTCGGGTGCCTCGTCGCTCTCCGCGTCCGCCCCCAGCCCGGCCAGCAGCCGCAGCCCGTCCTCCGCCGGGCTGCCGGGCGCCGCCGACAGCACGATCATCTCGCGGCCCGGCGCGTCCGCCAGCGAGAAGTTCTCCTGGTGCAGCTCCAACAGGCCGACGAGCGGGTGCCGGTAGACCTTGCGTCCATGCGTACGGGCGCGCACGTCCGCGCGGGCCCACAGCCGGCGGAAGCGGTCGCTGCCCATCGACAGCTCCCCGATGAGCGAGGCCAGCCGCGCGTCGTCCGGATACTCGCCGGCGGCCAGCCGCAGGTGGCCGACCGCGTCCAGGGTGCACTGCTCCCACTCCGCGTACAGACCCCGCTCGGTCTCCTCCAGGAAGAGGTGCCGGGCGGTGTTCATCCCCGGCAGCGGCCGGCCGTACAGCAGCCGGGCCAGGCGGTTGCCCGCGAGGACGTCCATGCGGTGGTCCATGAGCACCGCGGGGGCGTCCACGACCAGGTCGAGGACCCGCAGCACCTCCGGCCGGACCCGCCCGCCCGGCGCCTTCGCCCGCCGGCGCCGCTGCCGGGCGAGCCGGTCGAGGTGCTCGCGCTCGGTCTCGTCCAGGCCGAGGACGCGGGCGAGCGCGTCGAGGACCTGCTCCGACGGCTGCGTCGCGCGGCCCTGTTCCAGGCGCACGTAGTAGTCGACGCTCACCCCGGACAGGTGCGCGACCTCTTCGCGGCGCAGCCCCTCGACCCGGCGGCGGCTGTCGGCGGAGATGCCGGCCGAGGCCGGGTCGACCCGGGCGCGCCGGGTCCGCAGGAATCCCGCGAGATCGTCCATGCCCCCAGTATGGCCACGCCCGGCCCACGCGAGGGTGGCCCTGCCGGTACCAGGAAGTCCCGTCCGACGGAAGCGGCGCCCCTGAACAACGGGCGTCCCGGCCTCCAGGATCGAACCATCCGATCCGAAGGAGTGCGATTCCCATGAAGACGCTCATCATCCACGCCCACCCCGAGCCGAAGTCCCTCAACGGCTCGCTCAAGGACCTCGCGGTCTCGACCCTGGAGGCGGCCGGGCACGAGGTGCGGGTGAGCGACCTGTACGCGATGAAGTGGAAGACCACCGTCGACGCGGCGGACTACGGGTCCGACGCCTCGGACCCGCTCCGGCCGGCCCGCGACTCCGGCCGCGCCTTCGACGCCGGCACGCTCACCCCGGACGTGCGCGCCGAGCAGGAGAAGCTGCTGTGGGCGGAGACCGTCATCTTCCAGTTCCCCCTGTGGTGGTACACGATGCCGGCGATCCTCAAGGGCTGGGTGGACCGCGTGTTCACGTTCCACTTCGCGTACGGCGTCGGCGAGCACAGCGACATCAAGTACGGCGAGCGCTACGGAGAAGGCACCCTCGCGGGCCGCCGGGCGATGCTCTCGGTGACCGTCGGCGGCCTCGAATCCCACTACGCGCCCCGGGGCATCAACGGCCCCATCGACGACCTGCTGTTCCCGATCCAGCACGGCATCCTCCACTACCCCGGCCTGGAGGTGCTGCCGCCGTTCGTCCTGTACGGCACCGACCGGATGACCGACGCGGACTATCCGGAAGCGGCCAAGGCATGGCAGGAGCGCCTGCTCACGCTGGAAACGACCGCCTCGGTCCCGTATCGCCGCCAGAACTTCGGCGACTACGAGATCCCCTCCCTGCATCTCAGGGAGGGCCTGGAACCGGCGGGGCGCACGGGCTTCGGGCTGCACGTGGGGGAGTGACCGACGCGGGAAGCCGTCGATTGCATTAGTGTGCGTGTGCAAGTATTGTCAATGCATGTAAGACGCGCTTGCATGAATGTGTGGCGAGCCGGCCCGGCTCGGCTCGCCGCACGGCGTACGACGAACACGTAAAGGACCACCCCCCATGACCTCCGTGCCCCACATCGCGCTCAACAACGGCGTCCACATGCCCCAGCTCGGCTTCGGCGTCTTCCAGGTGCCCGACGACGAGACCGCCACCGCGGTCGGGCACGCGCTGGACGCCGGCTACCGCAGCATCGACACCGCCGCGGTCTACGGCAACGAACGCGGTGTCGGCCGGGCCCTCGCCGACTCCGGCCTGCCGCGCGAGGAGCTCTTCGTCACCACCAAGCTGTGGAACGCCGACCAGGGCTACGACCAGGCGCTCACCGCCTTCGACGCCTCCCTGCACAAGCTCGGCCTGGACCATGTGGACCTCTACCTCATCCACTGGCCCACCCCTGCCCGGGACCTGTACGCGGAGACGTACAAGGCGCTGGAGAAGATCCTCGCCGACGGCCGTGCCCGAGCGATCGGCGTCTCCAACTTCCAGGTCCCCCACCTGCGGCGGCTCATGGACCACACCGGCACCGTCCCCGCCGTCAACCAGGTCGAGCTGCACCCCGGCCTCCAGCAGACGGAGCTGCGCGCCTTCCACGCCGAGCACGGCATCGCGACCGAGGCGTGGAGCCCGCTGGCCCAGGGTGCGGTGCTGGAGGACGAGGCGGTCGTGCGCATCGCTCAGGCCAACGGCGTAACCCCGGCCCAGGTCGTGCTGCGCTGGCACCTGGCGACGGGCAACATCGTGATCCCCAAGTCCGTCACCCCCGCCCGCATCCGGCAGAACCTCGACGTCTTCGGCTTCGGGCTCACCGACGCCGACCTGGCCGACCTCGCCGCCCTCGACCGGGGACTGCGCACCGGTCCGGACCCCGACACCCTCAACTGACCCGCGCGGGCCGTGTCGCCGGCCCCGGCGCGAGGAGGACCCGCCATGCACATCGATCTCTCCGGCCGCACCGCCCTGGTCACCGGCTCCACCCAGGGCATCGGCGAGGCCATCGCCGTCGGGCTGGCCCGGGCCGGCGCCCATGTCGTCGTGAACGGCCGCGGCCAGGAGCGGGTCGCCGAGGCCGTCCACTCCGTACGGACCGCCTCGGGGAGTGACGAGGTCACCGGTGCGGCGGGCGACCTCGCGACCGAGGACGGGGCCGCGGCCGTCCTGGAGGCCGCACCGGCGGTGGACATCCTGGTCAACAGCCTCGGTGTCTTCGGGTCCGCCGCGCCGCTGGAGATCGAGGACGCGGAGTGGCGCCGCTACTTCGAGGTCAACGTCCTTTCCGCCGTCCGCCTCATCCGCGCCTACCTGCCGCGTATGAAGGACAACGGCTGGGGGCGCGTCCTCAACATCGCCAGCGACTCGGCCGTGGCCATCCCCGCCGAGATGATCCACTACGGCATGACCAAGACCTCGCTGCTCGCCGTCTCCCGGGGCTTCGCCAAGGACGCCGCCGGCACCGGAGTCACGGTCAACTCCGTCATCGCGGGACCCACCCGCACCGGCGGCGTCGAGGACTTCGTCCGCGAACTCGTCGGCGACGACCTCCCCTGGGACGAGGCCCAGCACGCGTTCATGGTCAGGCACCGCCCCCAGTCCCTGCTGCAACGCCTGATCGAGCCCGAGGAGATCGCGCACATGGTCGTCTACCTCGCCTCGCCGTACGCCTCCGCCACCACGGGCGGCGCCCTCCGCGTCGACGGCGGGTATGTGGACTCGATCCTTCCCTGAGCGAACCCGTGGCCGGGCGGAGCAATCACGCGGCCGGGGCGGGGAGGCGGCCGGGGGCGTGGTCCGGGGGCACGAACCGGGCGCCGTCCGCCGTGCGGCCGATGCGCGTGCCGTTGACGTGCCCATGGCGCTTCGCTAGCGTCGGAGAGCGTTCTCCTGCGCGTCGGCGGAGCGCCCTCCGTCGCCCCCACACACGTTCCGGGAGCCCCTCCATGAAGCCTGCGCGTCCCCGGGCGGCCCTCATCGGCGCCGTACTGACAACGTTGTCCGCGCTCCTCGTGGGCGCCGTCCCCGCCGTCGCCGCCCCGGAGGCGGCGGTGTGCAACACGTACTGCGACGCGCGGGACCCGGCGCTCAGTCCGCAGGACCGGATTCCGGTCACGGCCACCGTCGACTCCCGCACGATCGCCCTCCACATCGACGACACCGACGCGATGGGCTGGGGCTCCCTCGACAACGGCGGGGAGGGCGACCAGGTCTGGCTGGACCGGTCCATGGACGGCGGCAGGACCTGGGCCTCGGGCAGCAAGCTGGGCGACACCGCCGTGCCGTCCGGGGGCCGGGGGTGGCGCACCCAGATGTACAACGTGGACGACTGGAACACCCAGGGCGTCGGAGCCCTGCGCGCCTGCGGGCAGCCCGCGGGCGGCGGCGGCATCGCGTGCACCCCCTGGGCGCGCACCACATGGAACGCGGGCAACAGGAGCACCGCCGCCGCGACCGCCCTGATGATGTCGTACGACCGGGGCACCAAACTCTTCGGCGGCAACGGCTGGTGGACGGCGGCCAACGCGCTGACCGCCGTCATCGACAACATCCGGATCACCGGCATGGGCAGCTACCGGTACGCCATCGCGGACACGTACGAGAAGAACATCAACGCCCAGGGCGGCCGGTTCCGCAACGAATACCTGGACGACACCGGCTGGTGGGGCCTCGCCTGGATCGCCGCGTACGACCTCACGGGGGAGAGCCGCTACCTCGACACCGCCCGGGCCGACGCGGACCACATGTTCGCCAACTGGAACGGCACCTGCGGCGGCGGGGTCCGGTGGAACACCGACGGCAACTACAAGAACGCCATCACCAACGAACTCTTCCTCGGCCTCACGGCCGCCCTGCACAACCGCATCCCCGGCGACACCGTGTACCTGGACCGGGCCAAGAACGAGTGGGACTGGTTCCAGCGCAGCGGCATGATCAACGGTGACCGCATGATCAACGACGGGCTCGACGGCAACTGCGCCAACAACGGCCAGCCCACCTGGACGTACAACCAGGGCGTCATCCTGGGCGCGCTCACCGAACTGCACCGGGCCACCGGCGACCAGTCCCTCCTGACGACCGCGCGCGGCCTCGCCGACGCGTCCACCGTCCGGCTCCAGACCGACGGCGTCCTGCGCGAGCCCGGCGAGGGCGACAGCTGCACCGGGGACGGCCCCAGCTTCAAGGGCGCCTACGTGCGCGGCCTCGGCGCTCTCGACCGCGCGCTCTCCGACCACCCGTACGCCGCACCCCTCACCCGCTGGGCCGACAGCGCCCACAACCGCGACCGCAACGCCCTCGACCAGTACGGCCCGCACTGGAACGGCGGTGGCGGGACCACCGACTACGGCTGCCAGCAGAGCGCGCTCGACCTGCTCAACGCCGCCACCGGCTGACTTCGGGGGCGCCCGGCACGCGAAATGCCGGGCGCCCTCACCCGTGAAGGAACACGCGGCTGAGTACGATCCCCTGATGAGCGATGCGCATGCGGCCGGGGTGATCCGCGTGGTCGGCGCGGCGACGAACAACCTCAAGGACGTCAGCGTCGACGTGCCCAAGAAGGCGCTCACCGTCGTCACGGGGGTGTCCGGCTCGGGCAAGTCCTCGCTGGTGCTGGACACGATCGCGGCCGAGGCCCAGCGGCTGGTCAACGACGCCTACCCGACGTTCGTACGCAACCGGCTGCCGCAGCTGCCCGCGCCCGAGGTCCAGTCGATGGACGGGCTCACGTTCACGGCGCTGATCGACCAGCGCCGCTTCACCGGCAACGCCCGCTCGGTCGTGGCGACCGCCTGCGACGTCGCACCGCTGATGCGGCTCGTGTTCTCCCGGATCGGCGAACCCTCCGCCGGCTACACGCCCGCGTACTCCTTCAACGACCCGACCGGGATGTGCCCGCGGTGCGAGGGCATCGGCACTGTGGTCGACATCGACCCCGGCGAACTCATCGACCCGGAGAAGTCCATCAACGAGGGGCCCGTCCGGTTCAGCCTGTTCCGGTGCGGCGGATACCGGTGGAAGCGGTTCGCGTACAGCGGTCTGTTCGACCGGGACAAGCCGCTGAAGGACTACACGGACGAGGAGATGGGCCTCTTCCTCCACGCCGAGCAGCTGAAACCGCCCCACCCGGACCCGGAGTTCCCGAAGACCGCCCGCTTCGACGGTGTCATCACCCGTATGCGCGACACCTTCGTCAAGAACCACCCGACGAAGGTCTCCGCCCAGGTCCGCGAGGAGCTGGACCGCATCACCACCCGCCACACCTGCCCGGAGTGCCACGGCGCCCGGCTCAACGAGGCGGCCAGAGCCAGCCTGATCGACGGCCGCTCCCTCGCGGACTGGTCGGCCCTGTCGGTCACCCGGTTACGGGAACTGCTGGCGGACACCCACGACCCGCGCGTCGAACCCGCGCTCGACGGCATCCGCGCCACGCTCGACGCCCTCCGCTCCGTCGGTCTGGGCTACCTCTCCCTGGACCGGACCTCCTCCAGCCTCTCCGGAGGCGAGGCCCAGCGCGTGAAGATCGTCCGGCACCTGGGCAGCGCCCTCACCGACGTCACCTATGTGTTCGACGAGCCCTCGGTCGGCCTGCACCCCGTGGACGTCCACCTCCTCACCCATCTGCTGCTCCGGCTGCGGGACTCGGGCAACACCGTGCTGGTGGTCGAGCACCACCGGCAGATGATCGACATCGCGGACCACGTCATCGACGTCGGCCCGGGCGCCGGGGCGGACGGCGGCCGGATCGAGTTCGAGGGCACGCCCGACGCCCTGCGCGCGAGCGGGACGGTGACGGGGCGACTGCTCGGCACACCGCTGGAGGTCGCGACCACCGCCCGCCCCCGACAGGGCTGCGTTGTCGTCCGGAAGGCCCGGGCCAACAATCTGACCGGCTTCGACGCCGAGATCCCGCTCGGCGTCCTCACCGCCGTCACCGGCGTCGCCGGCTCCGGCAAGAGCTCGCTCGCCACCCAGGAACTCCCCGCCCAACACCCCGAGTTCACCGTCGTGGGCCAGGACCCGCTGCGCGGCGGGGTGCGGTCCACCTCGCTGTCCATCCTCGGCGTCGCCGACCACGTCCGGGGCGCGTTCGCCCGGGCATCGGACCTGGACCCGTCCTGGTTCAGCTTCAACTCCAAGGGCGCCTGCCCCGCCTGCCGGGGCAAGGGCCACCTCACCACCGAGCTGGCGTTCCTGGACGACGTCTCCACCCCGTGCGACGTCTGCGGGGGCCTGCGTTTCAACGACACGGCGCTCGCCGTCACGGTCCGGGGCAGCACCATCGCCGACGTGCTCTCCATGGCCGCACACGAACTCGCGGACCTGCTCCCCGACGACCCCGAGATCGTCGGGGCGATGTCCTGGCAGCAACGCGTCGGCCTCGGCTACATCGCCGTCGGCCAGTCCCTCGACACCCTCTCCGGCGGCGAGAAACAGCGCCTCCTCCTGGCGCGCCACCTCAGCGGCGTGGACGACCTGGCCGGCGAGCGGATCGTCCTGGACGAGCCGACCACCGGGCTGCACCCCAGCGACGTGGACCGGATCAACGTGCTCTTCGACGACCTGCTGGACGGCGGGGCCACGCTCGTCGTGGTCGAGCACAACCTCCGCGTCGTCGCCCGCGCCGACCACGTCATCGACATCGGGCCCGGGGCCGGCAGCGACGGCGGCCGGGTCGTCTTCACCGGCACCCCCGCCGCCCTGCTCGGCGACGACACCTCGCTGACCGGCCGCGCGCTCCGGCTCGCCTCCGCACCGGAGACCCGGCCTCGCCGGAAGAAGGCCCGTGGCCGTGCGGCAGAGTAGGGGCATGCCGACCTACGCGACCATGCCGTACCACCTGGAGACCGAGCGGCTGATCCTGCGCCCCTGGGCCGAATCCGACGCCGCCGAGTTCGGCGAACTCCTCTCCGAGCGCGGCGAGGAGAACTACACCGTGGAACGCGCCCGCAAGGGCATCGCCGGTCTCCTCGCCGGCACGGAGGACACCGGCATCGCCCTCCTCCCCATCCAGCGCCGCGACGAGGGCGACTTCATCGGATACTGCGGGCTGATCATCGGCCGCTCCACCCTGGAGGAGCCCGAGATCGCCTACGAGCTCTTCCGGCGCGCGCACAACAAGGGGTACGCCACCGAGGCCGCCCGCGCCGTGCTCGGTGCCGCCGCCGCGACCGGGCGGCGGCGGCTCTGGTCGACCGTCGCCACCTGGAACGAGCCCTCGCTCCGCGTCCTGGAGAAGCTGGACTTCGTACGGGACCACCTCTCCATGGAGGAGAACGGCGAAATCGTGTGGCTCACCCGCGCGTTGCCGTAGGCACTACATTCGGCGCCGGTACGCGAACACCCACCGGTTCCCCTCCAGCGCGTCGTTCGGCTCCGGCAGCGGGCCGCGCCCGTGGCGGCGGGTGAACTCGAAGGGGGTGTGCGTCGACGCGGACCAGCCCCGCGTGGCGAGCCGGCCCGCCGAGTCGGGGCGCGGGCCCAGGTCGAAGAGGCCGAGCAGGTCGATACCGATCTGTTCACGCGTCGCCGTGTAGATCGCGCTGTCCCGGTACGCCAGGAGGTCCGCCTCCAGCTTCGCCTCGAAGGCCAGGGCGCTGCCCTCGGTGGCCAGCAGGTCCACGGTGTCCACGAGATACGTCTCCGCGGGGCCCGGCAGATAGAACAGCAGCCCCTCCGCCAGCCAGATGCTCGGCGCCGCCGGGTCGAAGCCCGACGCGGTCAGCGCGGTGACCCAGTCATCGCGCAAGTCGACCGGGATCAGCACGCGTTTCACCTTCGGCGCGGCCGACAGGTCCGCCAGTACCTGGTGCTTGAAGGCCAGCACGCCCGCCCGGTCGACCTCGAAGAACACACAGTCCGACGGCCAGTCCAGCCGGAACGCCCGCGTGTCCAGTCCGGCGCCCAGGAGCACCACTTGGCGGGCGCCCGTGAGCACCGACCGGACGACGAAGTCGTCCAGGACCCGGGTCCGCAGCCCGAAGTAGCGGGCGAACCGGCCCCACAACGCGTTTCCGTCCCCGTCGGGCACCTCCTCGATGCGCACGGGCCACTCGGCGCAGGCCGGCGCGGCCCGCACGAAGTGCTCGGCGTAGATGTCGCGGGCCAGGCTGTCACCACGGTGGGTCTCGATCGCGCGGGCGGCGGCGACCAGCAGAGCGGTCAGCCCCACACCCCCGTCCACGCCTTCCGCCGCCAGGTCCTGGGGCGTCGTACCGCATGCCTCGTTCATCGGCTTCTTCCCTCCGGGATCAGGACGGGTTTGACCACCCGGCCCGCTTCGCAGTCGCGTTCGGCCTCGTTGACGTCGGCCAGGGGATAGGTACGGATCAGCTGCTCGAAGGGGAACCGCCCGGCCCGCCACAGCTCCGTCAGTACGGGGATCAGCAGCCCCGGCACCGCGTCCCCCTCGCAGATGTGGCGGACGCTCCGGCCCCGGTCCAGGGTGCCCGGCTCCAGCGGCAGGGCGCTGTGCAGCCGCGCCACCAGGCCCAGCGTCCCGGTCGGGCGCAGCGCCCGGAGCGCGTCGTTGATCAGCGCGGGCGACGCCGTCGTGTCCAGCGCGTACCGGGCGCCGCCGTCCGTCAGCCGGCGGACGCGCTCCGGCAGCCCGGCCGCGCCGGCGGACAGCGGGACGGCCCCGAACCGCTCGGCGAGCTCCAGCCGCTGCGGCAGCCGGTCCACCGCCACGACCGGCACACCGGCCGCCCCCGCCGCCATGACCGCGGCCAGACCCACCGCCCCGGCACCGAGGACCACCAGCGGGTCGCCCGGTCCGGCGCGGAAGGTGTTCAGCACCGCCCCGGCCCCGGTGAGGAAGCCGCAGCCGAGCGGCCCGAGCAGTTCGACGGGGAGCGCGGGGTCGACGCGGACGGCGTTGCGGGCGGACACGAGCGCGTACTCGGCGAACGAGGACTGGCCGAACCACCGGGGAGCCAGCGCCTTCCCGTCCGCGTCGCCGAGCCGGGGCGGCTCCTGCGCCCGCCCGCCGAAGAGGTTGAGGGCGGCGAAGGAGTCGCAGTACGCGGGGGCCGCGCCCCGGCAGTTCCGGCAGTGCCCGCAGGAGTCGAAGCTCAGCACCACATGGTCGCCGACGCCCGTCTCCGCGCCGGGCCCGCCGCCCGACGCCACGACGACCCCGGCCCCCTCGTGTCCGAGGACCGCCGGCAGCGGGCTGCGGCCGGCGGACCGGCGCACCGCGAGGTCGGTCCGGCACATCCCGGCACCCGCGATCTCCACCAGCAGCTCGCCGGCGGCGGGTTCCGTGTGCAGGACGACGTCCTCGACCGCGAACGGCTCCTCGTACGCGCGCAGCACCGCCGCCCGGAATCTCCTGGTCATGGCTCCTCCGGGCGGTGGACGACGAACGGCCGCAGATTTCCGTACAGCCCCCAGGGGCCGCCCGCGACGCCGACCCCGCTGTCCTTGATCCCGGCGAACGGCTGGGCGAGCGACAGCTCGGCGTGATGGTTGATCCAGGCCGTCCCGCATTCCAGCCGGTCCGCCACGGCCTCCGCCCGGTCGAGATCGGTGCCCCAGACGGAGCCGCCAAGACCGAAGCCCGTGCCGTTCGCCGCGTCGACCGCCTCATCGACGCTCCCGTACGGCAGCACCGGCAGGACCGGACCGAACTGCTCCTCCGTCACCACCGCACTGCCCGGCGGCACATCGGTGAGGATCGTCGGGGCGAAGAAGTGGCCGGGCCCGTCCAGCCGGTGACCGCCGGCCGCGGCCCGGGCACCGTCGGCCAGGGCCCGTCCGGTGAGCTCCACGATCCGGGCCAGCTGCGGGGCGTTGTTGACCGGGCCGATCCGGGTGTCCGGGTCGAGGCCGCTGCCCACCGCGACGGACTTCGCCCGCAGGGCCAGCGCCTCGACGACCCCCGCGTGCAGCCGGGCGGGGGCGTACACCCGCTTGACGGCCATGCAGACCTGCCCGCAGTTGCGGAACGCGGCCCAGAACAGCCGGTCCGCGACCCCCTCCACATCGACGTCGTCCAGCAGGACGGCCGCGTCGTTCCCGCCCAGTTCCAGGGTGACCCGGGCGAGGGAGGCCGCCGCCCCCTCGGCGACCGCCCGCCCGGTGGGCACCGAACCGGTGAACGTGACGTGCCGGATGCCCGGATGCGACGCCAGCCGGGCCCCGAGGGGTTCGCGCCCGGTGACGACGGTCAGCACGTCCTCGGGCAGGGCGGTCGCGAGAACGGACCCCAGCAGCCGGGTGGCGAGCGGGGTGTACGGGGACGGTTTGAGGACCATGGTGTTGCCCGCCGCGAGCGCGGGCGCGAACTTCGCCGCCGCCAGTTGCAGCGGGAAGTTCCACGGCACGATCGCCGCGACCGGCCCGACGGGACGCCAGCGGACCTCGCTGCGCACGGGCCGCCCGTCGCTGATCCGCCGCGTCCTGGGGGCCAGGTCCGCGAAGTACCGCAGCCGGGCCGCCGTGCGGGCGACCTCGGCGTACGACTCGGCCAGCGGCTTGCCCTGCTCCCGGGTGAGCAGCCGCGCCAGCTCGTCACCGGCCGCCTCCACGGCCTCGGCCGCGCCCCGCAGCGCGTGCGTCCGGGCGGCGGGGTCGGCCCGCCACCCGGACCAGGCCCGGTGGGCCCGGCCGATCACCGCGTCCAGCTCGTCCGGCCGCATGTCGGGGGCCTCGCCGCAGGTCTCCCCGGTGGCCGGGTCGGTTACGGAGATCCCGGGCCCCGCCTCTTCGAAGGTCGGCATTCCGGCGGTCAGCCCGCGAGGGTGACGCCGGCCGCGAACTCCCGGGCGTGCCGGTCCATCTCCGCCCGGAACGCGGCCACCAGATGCGGCTGAATCCTTCCGGCGTTGCGGTCACCGCCCTCGCAGACCGCCCCGCGCACCCCCACGATGTCCGTGCCGATACGGGTCAGCGTGGCGAGGTCCGTCTGCTTCACGCTGCCCGCGAGGGCCGCGAGGAGCCCGGAGGCGTGGGCGAGACCGACGAACTCGGCGCAGACGTCCGGCGGTACGTGGTCGAACAGCCGCGAGCCGTCCTTGATCGCCGTGTCGAGCATGGCCGCGTCGGCGCCGGACCGGGCCGCGATATCGGGCAGGGCGAGCGGATTGACGCAGCCGACGCGGTGGGCGTCGGCATAGCCCGAGGCGACGACCAGCGCCTCGGGACGGTAGTCCTTCACCGCCCGCACGACCGCCCGCATCACCTCGATCCCCTGGTCGGGCGTCGTGCACCCGTAGAGCCCGACCTTGATGTACGTGGCACCCGAGACGACGGCCCCCAACGCCGCCTGGGCCACCGTGCCGGGCTTGTACGGGACGTCGCCCACGGTCGCGGACACCGGCTTGCCGGCCGGGACCGCCTCCCGGATCTCCCTGATCACCCAGGGGAAGTTGGCGCCGAGCGACCCCTCGTCGGGCTTCTTCACATCGACGATGTCCAGATACTCCGCCGCCTTCGCGCAGTCGACGGCTTCCTCGACGCTGTCCGGAGAGATGAGAAGCAACACCTTGGGCTCCTTCCGCCGCAGGGGTGCGGATCACCAGGTTGACCTGCGGTGTGCTCATCATTTCCGCCGCCCACGGGCCCCGGTAGAGCGTGCGGAGACCCCCGGGAGCACAGCCACCCACGCGCATTGCGCCGCATGCCCCGGCGCGCGGAGGCACATGGGATCATGCGGGGATGAGCGGAGACCTGGAAGTGAGCGCGCCGGCGTTCAACATCCGGCTCGGCTGAGCCCTGCGGCGTACGCACGGTGCCCCCGCGAGCGGACCGCTCGCGGGGGCACCCGGCCGAGGGTGCTCAGCTCTCCAGGGAGAACGTCTGCGCCGCTGATCCGTCGCACGGCTGCTGCGAGAGGTGCGCCCCGTTGGCGGTGGACCCGCCGTCCACGGCCAGGCACTTGCCGCTGTTGCGGGCGACGAAGCGGTAGCGGCCGGCCGCGCCGGAGGGCTCCGCCCGCCACTGCTGGTTGGTGCCGCCCACGTACGACCACAGGTGCACCCGGGTGCCGGACGCGGTCGCGCCGGGGCCGCCGTCGACGTCCCACACCTTGCTGTTGTGCCGGTTGACGACCTGGTAGGTGCCGTCACCGGCGGACCGGAACTGCCAGCCCTGGTTGGCGCCGGTGGTGCAGCTCCACTGCTGGAGCGCGGTCCCGTCGGCGGTGCCCCAGTCGGCGGCGTCCAGGCAGGCACCGCTGCCGGCGTTCTTCACCCGGTACCAGGCGGACTGGTCGATGGAACCCGTGGGGGGCTCCGTGGTGCCGCCGTCGGTGCCGCTCCACACGAAGGTGGCGACCGCGCCGGCGGGCAGCGTGTAGACCAGCGACCTGCCGTTGTCGGTCAGCGAGAACTTCTGCGCGCTCGTGGCCGAGTTGACGACGTACGCGGCACGGGTGCCGTCCGCGTTCTGGAAGGCGACGTTCTCCACCCCGCCGTTGCCCTGGCTGGTCGAGCCGATGCGGGTGGCACCGGGCTTGACGAACTTGGAGAGCTGCCCCAGCACGTAGTACTCGGCGTTACGCGTCACGTCGCCGTTCGCGATCTCCACGACGCCGTTGCAGCGGTCCGAGCAACCGCCCTGGTGCGGGCCGCCGTTCTGGTCCAGGGCCAGGTTCCAGTCGATGACCGTCTCGCCGCCGTTGCGCATGTTCTGCACCACGAGGTTCTCTGCGTGCCACTTGAGGGTGTCGGCGAACGTGGCGGACCGGTCGGCGCTCTCCGTACCGGAGCACTCGGTGAAGAACACCCGCTTCCCGGCGTTGACGACCTGCTGCTGGGCGGAGGGATCGCCGCCGTAGCAGTGGAACGCGGCGCCGATCACCCGGTTCATGCCCGGGGTCCCGTTGAACACTTCCAACGGGTAGTTGGGGTGGTCCCAGTTGTGGTCGAAGGCCAGCAGGTTCGTCGGCAGGTTCGCCGCCGTCAGCGTACGGTCGAGCACCTTGAAGAAGTCCGCCTGCTGGGACGCCGTCATGGTCATCGAGGGGTAACTCGCGGCGAACTCGGGCTCGTTCTGCACGGTGAGGTCGGTCAGCGTGATGCCCTGCTGCCCGTACGCCTGGATCGCCTTGACCAGGTAGTCGGCGTACGCCTGGTAGCTGTCCGTCCTGAGGCTGCCGCCGTTCAGCGCGTTGTTGGTCTTCATCCAGGCGGGCGGCGACCAGGGGGTGCCCATGAATCGGATGGCCGGGTTGACCGAGGTGGCCTGCTTCAGGACCGGGATGATCTCGGCCTTGTCCCGGTCGATGGAGAAGGAGCCGCGGGTGTCCTCGTACGTGTAGAGGCTGCTGTCGGCGTTGAAGTCGCTGCTGCCGAGCGGCTGGCGCAGATAGCTGAGCCCGATGCCGTCGCCGGAGGACGAGAACAGCGAGGCCATCAACGCGTTCCGCTTGTCCTGCGGCAGGCCCTGGATGAGATGGGCCGAGGCCCCGGTGACCGAGGCGCCCGCCCCGGTGAACTTCTGGCCCTTGCTGTTGGCGTCGACGCGGATGTCGACGCTCTGCGGCGAGCCCGTGAAGGCGACGCCGCCCTCGGCGGACAGCCTCTTCGCGCCGTCGGGGGTGGTGACCCATACCTGAGCCGTGGGGTCGGCGGCCTGCGCGGCCGTACCGCCGCCGGCCAGGCCGACGGCCGCGACGGCCATCGCCAGGGCCGCGCCTGCGGCGCGCGCCCGTGGGCGTGGGGGAGTGTCGTGGGACATGTGCGGCTCTCCTTCGGTCATGCCTGGGGGAGGACATGGCGCGTCCCGCGGAGACCGTTTGCAGGGCGCGGTTCCGTGGACGACGGCGATATGAAAGCACACCCACTAAGTGGTTAGTAAGTAGTCGTACGCGCATTGGTGCGGAAGGCCCCGGCGCCCGCGCCGCCCCCAGGTCAGCGGGCCGGACGCCCCCGTTGACCCCCGTTCCCGCCGGTCTAAGCTGTGCCGGTGAGCAACCAGTCAGCAGGCAGATCCGGCCGGTCGGCCAAGCCCCGCACGCCCAGGAGCCCGGAAGCCCAGCAGCGGCAGCGGGACATCCTGCGCATCGCGATGGACACCTTCGCCGCCCGTGGCTACAACAACGCCTCGCTCGCCGAGATCGCCGACCGGGTCGGCCTCACCCAGGCCGGTGTCCTGCACTACTTCCGGTCCAAGGCGCTCCTGCTCACCAGCGTCCTCGAACTGCGCGACGAGTCGGACATCCAGCAGCTCGGCCCGGACCGCCCGCAGGGTCTGGCGTTCCTGCGCCACCTGGTCGACACGGCGATCCGCAACGCCGAACGCGAGGGCATCGTCCGCCTGTACGCCGTCCTGTCGGCGGAGTCCGTCACGGACGACCACCCGGCACAGGACTACTTCCGGGACCGCTACGACGGACTGCGGGGCTTCGTCGCCGACGCCCTCCGCGAGGCGTGCGGCCTCCCCGAGGAGGGGACGGACGAGGTCGAGCACGCGGCCAACGCCGTCATCGCCGTGATGGACGGCCTCCAGGTCCAGTGGCTGCTGGCCCCCGGCGCCGTGGACATGGCCGCCTCGACGGACCTGGTGGTCAACGCCCTGCTCAGGACGCTGGCCCCGGAACGCTTCGGCGCGGACGGCTGAACGGCGTCACGGGTCACGCCTCGCGCGCGAGGTAGCGCCGGAACCCCTGGGCCCGCGGCTCGAAGCCGCACGACGCGTAGAACGTGTGGACGTACGCGTCATCGGCGGCGAGGAGCTGCACCTTGTAGCAGCCGGCCTCCTCCGCGAGGCCCACGACCGCGTCCAGCAGCCGCCGCCCGACGCCCCGGCGGCGGCCGGCCCCGGCGACCACCATGTTCTCCACGAAGAGGATGCCCCGGCCGCCCCGGGTCAGGTTCGGCATGACGATGCTGTCGGCCGTCCCGACGACGGCCCCGCCGGCCTCGGCGACGAGAACGGTGCGCCCCTGCTGCGCCGCGATGCGCTCCCACCCGGCCATGGCCTCCTCGGGCGACAGCTCCGGGTCGTCGGGGTTCAGCTCGCGGTAGAGGGCGAGCAGCGCGGGAAGGTCCTGCTCGGTGGCGGTGCGTACGGTGATCTCCACACCCGTAAGACTAAAGCGGCTCCTGCGTTCCGGTGGTCTTCCGGCGAAGGACGATCCGTTTCGGGCCCGGGAGCCGTTACCCGTGCATGAACCGCAGAAGCATGATGCGACTGACCTCGGCGGCGACGATCACCGGGGGACTGGTGGCCGGAGCGGCCGGAACCGCCCACGCGACACGGAGGGCCGACCGGCAGCTCACCCTGCACGGCAGGCGCACCGGCGCGAACATTCCGGACGTCCTGACCGTCGGCGTCCCGTACTACGTGCGCTACGACCTGACGGACGCCGAGGGCCGCGCCGTGGGCACCGAGAACGCGCACTGCCTGCCCGTCACCGTGGGGCCCGACGGCTCCTTCGTCATGGCGACTCTGGTCCTGGCCCTCACCGACGGCATGATCACGGCCTCCACCGCCTTCCAGCGCCCGCTCCCCGCCGTGACCGAACTGCCCGTCGAATCACGCCGCTGGACGCACGAGTTCGCCGTCACCGGGGGCACCGGCAGCTACAACGGCGCGGAGGGCTCGGTCAGCATCGAACACCTCACCCGCGACGAGGACACCCTCACCATCACCCTGACGGACGGGGCCGGGTAAGGGCGCCCACGGTCCTCGGGCTCTCAGCGTCATGGCCGCATGGTGCCCGGCGGTGCCCGTCAGGCTTCGCGCACCGTCGCCAGCACCTCGTCCCGGACCCGGGCCATCAACTCCCCGCTGCTCGCCTCCACGTTGAGCCGCAGCAGCGGTTCCGTGTTGGACGGGCGGAGGTTGAACCACCAGTCCGCGCCGCTGACGGTGAGCCCGTCCAGGGTGTCGGCCGTGACGCCGGGGCGGGACTCCCAGCCCGCGCGGACCGCAGCCGTACGGGCGGCCTGGTCGGAGACCGTGGAGTTGATCTCGCCCGACGCGGCGTACCGCTCGAAGCGGCTGGTCAGCGCGGACAGCGGGCCGTCCTGGCCGCCGAGCGCGGCGAGGACGTGGAGTGCGGCCAGCATGCCCGTATCCGCGTTCCAGAAGTCGCGGAAGTAGTAGTGCGCGGAGTGCTCGCCGCCGAACACGGCCCCGGTGCGGGCCATTTCGGCCTTGATGAACGAGTGGCCGACCCGGGTACGGACCGGGGTGCCGCCCGCCGCACGGATCACCTCGGGCACCGCGCGCGAGGTGATGAGGTTGTGGATGACGGTCGCGCCCGGGTGCCGCGCCAGCTCGCGCGAGGCGACCAGGGCCGTGATCGCCGACGGGGAGACCGGGTCGCCGTTCTCGTCCACGACGAAGCAGCGATCCGCGTCGCCGTCGAAGGCGAGCCCGAGATCGGCGCCCTCGGCGAGCACCCGCGCCTGGAGGTCCACGATGTTGGCCGGTTCCAGCGGATTGGCCTCGTGGTTCGGGAACGTGCCGTCCAGCTCGAAGTACATCGGCACCACCGTCAGCGGCAGCCCCGCGAGCACCGTCGGGACCGTGTGGCCGCCCATGCCGTTGCCCGCGTCCACCACCACCTTCAGCGGGCGGATCGCGGACAGGTCCACCAGGGAGCGCAGATACGCGGCGTACCCGGCCAGGGTGTCCCGCCCGGTGACGACACCCGCGCGGGCGGCCGGGGCCGGCGCCCCGTGGTCCGTCCACCGCTCGACCAGGGCACGGATCTCCGCGAGACCGGTGTCCTGGCCCACCGGCTCCGCACCGGCCCGGCACAGCTTGATGCCGTTGTACCGGGCCGGGTTGTGCGAGGCGGTGAACATCGCACCGGCGAGGCCCAGCGAGCCCGACGCGTAGTACAGCTGGTCCGTCGAGCACAGCCCGATCTCCGTGACGTCGGCACCCTGCGCCGTGGCGCCCCGCGCGAACGCCCGGGCAAGACCCGGGGAGGAGGGCCGCATGTCATGCCCCGTCACGATCGCGTCCGCACCGGTGACCCGGACGAACGCGGCACCGAACAGCTCCGCCGTCGTCTCGTCCCACTGGTCCGGCACCACACCGCGGACGTCGTACGCCTTGACGAGCCCCGACAGGTCGGGCCGGGGCGTCGGGTCAGTCACGGGCGTCGTCATCGGTGTCTCCATGGGCGGTACGGGAAGAGGGCGGGGCGAGGAACCACACGGCGGTGTCGGGCGGCAGCGCGTCCCCGTCCAGCGGTCCACTGCTGAGCAGCGGGCGGCCGGGCGTACGCACGGGCTCGGCGCCCAGATTGACGACGCACGCCAGCTCCCCGCGCCGGAAGGCCAGGACCGGCGCGCCCGGCTCCGAGAGCCAGACGGGCGCCGCCGCCGGGTCCGGGGCCGGATGGGCGCGGCGCAGCCGGAGCGCCGCCCGGTACAGCGCGAGCGTCGAGCCGGGGTCCGTCTCCTGCGCGGCGACGGTGAGACCGGCCCAGCCCTCGGGCTGCGGCAGCCAGGTGGCCCCGGCCTCCGCCGTGGTGAAGCCGTACGGAGCCCGCGCGCCGGACCACGGCAACGGCACCCGCGCCCCGTCGCGCCCGCGCTCGGTGCGGCCGGAACGCTCCCACAGCGGGTCGAGGATGCGGTCGACAGGCACCTCGGCCTGGGGGAGGCCCAGCTCCTCACCCTGGTAGAGGTACGCGGAGCCCGGCAGCGCCAGCATCAGCAGCGCGGCGGCGCGGGCCCGCGCCGTGGAACCGTACCGGGTGACCGGACGCACCGCGTCATGACTGGAGAGCAGCCAGGTGACGGCCGCTCCCGGCACACCGAAGGAGTCGTCGATGACGCGGCGCAGCTCCGCCGGGTCCCACGCCGCCTCCAGGAAGGCGAAGTTGAACGCCTGGTGCATCTCGTCGGGCCGGATGTAGCGGCCCAGCCGCGCCGGGTCGAAGACGGCGGACTCCGCGACCATCACCCGGTCGTGCGGCGCCACCGCCCCGGGCGGCGCGGGATGGGTGTCGAGGAGCGCCCGCCACTCGCGGTACAGCGGGTGCAGCTCCTCCTGGTCGTAGTACGGCATCAGGTGGTTGCGCAGCGGGTCGGTGTGCTGCCCGGGCCCCGCGTCCGGCAGGCCCTCCGCCTTGAACAGGGCGTGCGCCACGTCCACCCGGAAGCCGTCCACACCCCGGTCGAGCCAGTAACGCAGGACGTTCATGAAGGCGTCGCGCACCTTCGGGGCGCGCCAGTTCAGGTCGGGCTGCTCGGGGGCGTGCAGATGGCAGTACCACTCACCGTCCGCCACTCGCGTCCAGGCGGGTCCGCCGAACGCCGACTGCCAGTCGTTCGGCGGCAGTTCGCCCGCCGCGCCCCGGCCCGCCCGGAACAGGTACATCTCCCGCTCCGCCGATCCCGGGCCCGCCGCGAGCGCGTCCAGGAACCACGGGTGGCGGTCCGACGTGTGGTTCGGGACGAGGTCCACGATGAGCTTGAGGCCCAGCTCGTGGGCGCGGCCGGTCAGCCGTCCGGCGTCCGCGTCCGTCCCCAGGTCCGGGGCGACACCCGTGTAGTCGGAGATGTCGTAGCCGCCGTCGGCCAGCGGGGACGGGTAGAACGGGGTGCACCACACGGCATCCGCGCCCAGGTCCCGGATGTGTTCCAGGCGCGCGGTCAGGCCCGCCAGGTCGCCCGTCCCGTCCCCGTCCGAGTCGGCGAAGGCCCGGGGGTACACCTCGTAGCAGACCATGTCCTGCCACCAGCTCATGCGGGGACTCCTTCGGAGAGGGCCGGGCCGGGGGACAGCACGTGCTGCTCGGCGCCGGTCGCGGCGGCGACCGTGGCCGCCTCGGCGACCGCGACCGCCGCGAAACCGCTGACCGGGCCGGCCACCGGGGGCGCACCCGTACGGGCCGCCCGCACCAGGTCGGCCATCGCCGCGCGCACGCTCTGCGCGTACACGTACGGCTTGCGCGGCTCGCCGCCGAGGTCGAGGACCGCGGTCACCCGGTGCGGCACGGTCCGCTCCTCGCCCCGGCCCCGGGCCTGCGCGGCGGACCCGGCGTTCCGCTCCACGCGCACGGTGATCCGCTCACCGCCGCCGGGCCGGAACCCCTCGACGGCCAGCAGGTCGTCCCGCAGCCCCGGCAGCTCCTCCCAGGCGCGGGCGCCGTCCTCGTCCACCCAGGCCGTGATCTCCGCGTGTACGGGGATCCAGCCGCTGATCCGCGTCTCCGCGAACCCGTGGTCCAGGCGCATCAGCTGCCGCTCGGCGCGATGGGCGTGCGTGAAGGAGTGCAGGTGCGAGGCGAGCACGCCCCCGGGGTGCACCACATCGGCGCTGACCATGTCGACCGGGCCGCCTGGGCGGCGGACGGCGGTGGCCCGCACGCTCAGCGGATCGGTGCCGAGGAGGGCCCGGGCGGCGTCGAAGAAGTGGACGCCGTGCTCGATGAAGATGCCGCCGCTGTGCGCCGGGTCCCAGAACCAGTGGCCGGGGCCCAGGTCCTCGTCGGACGCGTCGTTCTCGAACAGGAACCGGCGCGGCGGCGCGAGCAGCCCCCGCCCGGTCAGCCGCTCCAGGGCCCGCAGCAGCGGGTTGTAGCGCAGCACATGGTCCACGACCAGGGCGCGCCCGGCGAGCCGCGCCTCCTGGACGACCGCCGAGGCGTCCTCGGTCGTGGTGGCGAGGGGCTTCTCGCAGAAGACGTGGCGCCCCGCGCGCAGCGCGGCCGTGGCCATCGCGGCATGGGTGGCGGGCGGGGTGGCGATCAGTACCGCCGCCACGTCGTCCCGCTCAAGGAGCTCGTCCAGCGAACCCAGTGCCGGAACACCGTGCCGCTCGCCGAGCAGCCGGGCCCGCTCGTGCGAGGGGTCGGCGACCGCCGCGAGCCGCAGGCCGGGCAGCCCGGCGATCGCGTCCAGGACGAATTCCGCGAACCCGCCGCAGCCGGCCAGGCCGATACCCAGGGCGCCGTCCGTCATGCCGTGCGCTCCAGGGTGGCCACGCCGATGTGCGCGTCGGCCATGCCGTAGAACACGTACAGCTCGCCGTCGATCTCCTCGATCGCCGTCGGGAAGACCACGTTCGGGACGGTGCCCGAGCGCTCCTCCTCGGTCTCCGGCGCCATCAGCGGCTGGTCGGAGCGGGCGAGGACGCGGGACGGGTCGGCCGGGTCGAGGATCATCGCGCCGGCCGCGTACGACACGTCCTGGTTCTGCGCCCACGGGTCCTCGATGGTGCCCGACACGCCGTGGTGGATGAGCAGCCAGCCCTCGGGCACCCGGATCGGGGCGGGGCCGCCGCCGATCTTCAGGGACTCCCACGGGAACTCGGACAGCGCCAGCAGGCGGTGGTCGCGCGGCCGGGTCAGCGCGGTGATGTCGGCCTCCACCTCGGCGGCCGGGACGTAGCTGATCCAGATGCCGGGCCGCTCGTCGGTGACACCGGCGGGCAGGTGGACGCCCTCGCCCGGGCGGAACCAGCCCAGGTCCCACATCGGGCGGTGCAGCATCGCGTACGCCATCTCGCCGTCCGGGCCCGGGACCGGCTCGGGGAAGTGGACGACGTCCTTGTTCGGGAAGAGGTTGAGGTCGGTGTCCAGGTCCGGCTGGTAGGCGAACTGGATCGGACCGAGACGGGTCCAGTCGGTGAGGTTCTCCGACACGGCGAGCGCCGGCTTCGGGCCGAGCGGGCCGTAGGCCACGTAGCTCATGACGTGCTTGCCGAGCGACGGGACCCAGGTGATGCGCGGGTCCTCGACCCCGGCGTTGTTCTTGCCGCGCTCCCAGCCCTCGTCGGGGGAGAGGACGGTGCCGCGGCGCTCGACGCCGTTCGGCACGCCCGCCCCGTCGAAGGTCACCTCGGCGAGGCCGACGCGGGAGACGTTGCCCTCGGAGACCAGGCGCGGCAGCAGGTGGAGGGTGCCGTCCGGGGTGCGGCCGGAGGCGGGGTTCAGGACACCCTCGACCTCGTTCGCCTCACCGGCCAGCGGGGACATGACCACACCCTTGCGCACCATGCGGTAGGGGATGCGGGTGGCGGTGGTGGTGTTGCTCATGGCGATTAGCCCTTTACTCCGGAATCGATGTCGGTAGAGGTGAAGTGGCGCTGGAACAGGAGGAACAGGACCACCGCGGGGAGGGCCAGCACACAGGCACCGGCCAGCAGCGCACCGGCGGGGTTGGCCACCGAGCCCTGAAGGTTGGAGAGGAAGCTCGCGAGCGAGACGGCGAGTGGCTGCATGTCGGCGTTCTTGGTGACGAGGAAGGGCCACAGGAACTCGTTCCACGGACCGATGAACGTCAGCAGCAGCGCGCTCAGCACGGCCGGCCGGGCCATCGGCAGCGCGATCCTCCACAGGATGCGCAGCTCGCTCGCGCCGTCGATGCGGGCCGCCTCGAAGAGGGACTGCGGCATCTGCGCGAAGAACTGCCGGAACAGGAACACGGCCGTCGAGTTGATCGCGAACGGCAGGATCATGCCCAGGTAGTTGTCGCCGAGCCCGTAGTCGCGGACGACGAGCACGTACAGCGGCAGCGTCAGCAGCTGGAACGGGACCATCTGCACGAGCAGGAGGGCCGCGAAGACCGCCCCCTTGCCCCGGAAGCGCAGCTGCGCCAGCGCGTACCCGGCGAGCACCCCGAACACCAGCGTGCAGATCAGCACCCCGATGGTCATGATCCCCGAGTTGAGCAGGGACCGGCCGAGCGAGATCGCGCTGTTGACCGCCGCGTAGTTGTCACCGGTCAGCCCGGACGGGACCGCCGCGGACAGGTCACCGACCGTCCGCCCGCGCAGCGAGCCGACGATCATGTAGTAGAAGGGGAACAGGAAGGCGACGGCGCCGAGCGACAGCAGCACGTAGCGGAGGGCGCTGCCCTTGGCGAAGCGGCGGGCGGGCCCGGGGGTGGTGGCGCTCATGTCAGTCGCCCCTCTCGGTGAGCTTGCGGGCGGCGATCGACACGACCATCACGAAGGCGACGAGAACGACGCCCAGAGCGGCCGCGAAGTCGGGGTGCCCCTGCTCGATGCCCTTCTGGTACATCAGCAGGACGGGCGAGGTCGACGCGTGGTCGGGGCCACCGCCGCCGGTCAGCAGATACGGCTCGCTGAACAGGTTGGCGCCGGTGATGATCGCGTAGATCACGACGAGCGTCGTCGCGGGCCGTACGCCCGGCACGGTCACCGAGAAGAACTGCCGCACCTTGCCCGCGCCGTCCATGGCGGACGCCTCGTACAGCTCCTTGCCGACGTTCTGCAGCGACGCCAGGTACAGCATCACGAAGAAGCCGAGCTGCTTCCAGGTCACGAACACGGCGATCATCGGCATCGCGAGATGCGAGTTGACCAGCCACGACGGATCCGGGGCGTGCGAGCCGAGCAGGTGGTTGACGAACCCGTCCGAGCCGAAGAGGAACTGCCATACGGCGACCAGCGCCACGCTCGCCGTCACATACGGCACGTAGAACGCGGCGCGGAAGAACCCGCGCCCCCGGATCTTCGAGTTCAGCGCCGCCGCCAGCACCAGCGCGAGGCCCACCGTCAGTGGCACGTTGATGACGAGGAAGATCAGGATGTTGAGGAACGCCTGCCCGACGACCGGGTCCGTGAACACGTCCCGGTAGTTCGACAGACCCACCCACGGCGAGTCGATGTCCGTGCCCGGCGCGGTGAAGTAGAAGCGGTGGAAGGAGATCCACACCGTGTAGACCAGCGGGACCGCGAAGACCACCACGATGAACAGCACGTACGGCGACACGAACAGCGCGCCGGCCCGCGACGGACCACGCCGTGTCCTGCCGCTCGGGGCGGCTCCACTCGTGCGTACGGCGGCGGGCGCCGCGTCCAGGTTCACGCTCATGACGGGTCCCCGTACTCGTTCAGCAGGTCGGTGATCTTGGAAGACGCGTTGCGCAGACCCGCGTCCGTGGACTCGCGGCCGAACACGACCGACTTCGTCCACTCGTCGCGGAACGCCTGCCAGATATCGATGGAACCCGGCACATTCGGCACCTCGACCACGCGCTCCGCCTGGTCGGCGAACGCCTTGTACGTCGGGTTCTTCGCGAAATATCCGGGATACTTCGCGGTCAGGTCCTCGCGCATCGGCATCTGGCCGGTGGCCTCAAGGAACTTCCCGTCCTGCGCGGCGGAGCTCGCGAACTTCAGCACGTCCCAGGCGGTGGCCCGGTTCTTGCAGGCGCTGAACATCGCCGCGGACTTCTCGTCGCTGAACGAGTGCTTGCCGCTCCCGCCGTCGGCGGTCGGCACCCAGGGTCATTGCACGAAGAGGATCAGTCCGGTTCGCCGGTCTCGGGTGTGACGTGACGTCATGGACCGTTGTGGGGCGGGATGTCCCCGGAAAGCAGTGCAGGCACGGTGGTCGGTGATCATGTGGTTGTCGAAGACCCATGAGAACCGAGCGAGACCGTGCCTGCCCGAACATCATCGCCCATGCCCGCCGGGCTGGGTAATCTGGCCCTACCGAACCCTCACGTCACCCTGCAGGATGCCGCTGACCTGCGGCGCTTCCTGATATGGATACCGGATCCGCGCGGCCTGCGAGGACGGAGGTATCCGATGCTCCCGCTGCTGTGCGCGGCGGCCGGCGCGGTTCTGGCCGGCGCGCGTTCCC
The DNA here is from genome assembly GCF_045206345.1 of Streptomyces sp. NBC_00209. Lineage (NCBI taxonomy): Bacteria > Bacillati > Actinomycetota > Actinomycetes > Kitasatosporales > Streptomycetaceae > Streptomyces > Streptomyces sp. NBC_00209. The sequence continues at coordinate 6,782,723 of NZ_CP108121.1, forward strand.
TGATCGCGATCGGCGAGTGGATCGATGACGCCCCGCAGTCCGTCCTGGGCCTGCTCGGCTTTCCGGCGGATCCGCTCACCGGGGTGCGGCCCACGCCGCATGCGGCCACCGTCCGGCGTCTGCTCCAGCGCCTCGACGGTGACGCGCTGGACGCCGCGATCGGCGCATTCCTCCAGGCCCGAGGGCAAGCATCGCCACCGGACGAGCCGCCGAAACTGCGGGCGGTCGCGGTCGACGGCAAGACCGTCCGCGGATCCCGCACCGCCACAGCCACGGCGATCCAGTTGCTGGCCGCGATGGACCACCACGGCGTGGTCCTGGCCCAGCGGCAGATCGCTTCCAAGAGCAACGAGATACCGGCCTTCGCTCCGCTGTTGGACTCCATCGAGCTGATCGGCACCGTGATCACCGGCGACGCGCTGCACACGCAGCATGCCCACGGCCGCTACCTCCGGACACGCGGCGCCCACTACCTGGCCATCGTGAAGAAGAACCACCCCGGCCTGTATGCGCAGGTCAGGAAGCTTCCCTGGGCGGATATCCCGCTGGACCACCGCACCCGCGACCGTGCCCACCACCGTGACGAGATCCGTCGCCTCAAGGTCGCCGCCTTCCGGCATCTCGACTATCCCGGCGCCTGCCAGGCCGTCCAGATCGTCCGGTGGCGACGGGAGTTGAGCACGGGGAAGCTGACGATCGAGCGGGTCTACGTGATCACGAGTCTGGACGTCTTCGACGCCACCCCGGCCGAACTCGCCTCCTGGATCAGAGGTCACTGGGGCATCGAGAACCTCCTGCACCACGTCCGTGACCGGACCTTCCGCGAGGACGACTCCAAGGTCCGCACCGGACACCTGCCCCGCACCATGGCCGGCCTACGCAACCTCGCCATCAGCATCTTCCGGCAGAACGGCGATACCAACATCGCCGCCGCCCTCCGTCACACCGGCCGCGACTACCGGCGGCCCCTGGCAGCTCTCGGCCTTACGTGATCAACCCGGACAGATCGCGATCACGCAATGGCCTTGGGTCGGCACCGGTGCCACACCGATGTCCACGTTGTCCTTGTACGCGGTGACCGCCCAGGGGCCGACCGTCGCCATGGCGGTCGCGCCGTCGTTGAGCGAGTCGCCCGGGTACGCCTCCTGCGGCGCCAGCTTCTCCGCGTACAGGGTGCGCCAGAAGGCCGCGACCTTCCGGCCGGCCGCCGAGTCGAACTGCGGCTTGCCGTCCTCGATCAGCTGCTTGCCACCGCTCTGCGCGGCGAACGCCGGGTAGAAGTCGTACCAGGGCTGGAAGAAGTCACTGCTCGGCGAGGGCCATATCGCGGCCTTCGCGGCGCCGCTGTGCACGAGCGTCCGAGAGGTTTCGAGGAATTCCTTGTACGTGGCCAGCTTCGGGTGCTCGGGATCGAGACCGGCCTTCGCGAACAGCTTCTTGTTGTAGAGGATCATCACCGGGTTGCTCTTCCACGGCAGCTGGTAGAACTTGCCGTCGGTGGAGCGGTACTGGTCGGTGAGGGAGCCGCCGCGCTCGGTGATGAACTTCTCGCCGTCCGGGAAGTCACTGAGGGAGACGAGGCCGTTCTGCTTCTGGAAGGTCGGCACGGCCGCCGGTGAGGTGTTGAAGGCCAGACACGCCGACGTTCCCGCGATGATCGAGGCGCTGATGGCCTCCTCGGAGGTCTTGCCGGCCGGGATCTGCTGGGCGGTGACGTGCTGCCCGGGATGGTCCTTGTTCCACGCGGCGACCATCGCCCTGCCCCACTGCACCTCCTGCCCGTTGTTGGAAAGCCAGACCGTGATCGGGCCGCGCGCCTCGGCGGCGGTGGCCGGATCGGGAGCCGATCGGCCGCAGGCCGTCGCCGTGCCCGCGAGAGCGAGCACGAGCAGCGCGTACGCCGTTCTCCTCAGCATGATTGATCTCCGAACTGTTCACGCGCGGCCTCGTCGCCGCACGGAATTCCCGGTCGGCGCGAGCACGACCGGTCGATTGCCCCCGTTACGTCACCGGCGGGGTGCCGGCCCCATCGACGCACGGGGCACGAACTGCGCCGGAGGCAGCCGCACATGGTCGGCGGCTCCCTCGGCGACGACCGCGTCGAGCGCGCGGGCCGCCGCCTCGCCCCAGCCCCGGGCGTCCGCCCGTGCGGAGGCGAGCGGCGGGAAGCTGTACCGCGTCAGGGGCGCGTCGTCGTAGCCGACCAGCGACACCTGGTCGGGCACCCGGACACCCAGCTCCTGGGCGACCGAGAGCCCGGCCATCGCGGCGAGGTCGTTGCCGTAGACGATCGCGGTCGGCGGCTCGGCGGAGCCCAGCAGCTGCCGGGTCGCCTGCGCGCCGCCCTCGGGCGTGAACCCGCCGGGCAGCACGGGCCCCTCGGGCAGGCCGAGCACGCGCAGGGTCTGCTCCCACGCCGTCCGGCGCCGGTGGGCGTGCAGCAGCTCCTGCGGCCCCTCGACGTGGGCGATGCGCCGGTGGCCCAGCTCCGCGAGGTGGCGGACGGCGGCCGTGTACGCGGGCTCGTCGTCCAGGCTCACCGCCGTCAGGCCGTCACCCCACTCGGGCTGGCCGACCACGACGGCCGGCAGACCGAGCTCCCGCAGCAGCGCGGGACGCGGGTCGTCGCGGCGCAGGTCGGTGAGGAGGACTCCGTCCACCTGCTGCTCCGACGCGAGGCGCCGGTAGACGCTCTGCTCGTTGTCCGGGGCGGTGATGTGGATCATCAGCCCGTCGCCGCGCTGCCCGATCACCGCCTCGACCCCGGCGATGAACGCCGGGAAGAAGGGGTCGGCCCCGACCTGCTCCGCGTCGCGGGCGAGGACGAGCCCGAAGGCGCCGGCCTTGCCGAGCGAGAGGGCCCGGGCCTGGCGGCTGGGGGTCCAGCCGAGCTCCCGGCTCGCCGCGAGGATCCGCAGCTTCGTCTCCTCGGCGACACCGGGCCGGTCGTTCAGAGCGAAGGAGACCGTGGCGCGTGAAACACCGGCCCGCCGGGCGACATCCGCGATGGTGGGCTTGCGTGCCATGGGCCTGGTCTTCCTTGCCGGCGGGCCGAAGACGGGCGCCTTCAAACCGGTTTGACTGCTCGAACGAGGACAACCAAACCGGTTTGGAAGAAGGGCGTCAAGAGGCAGGGGCCTGTGATGCCCGTCACCGGGGAGGGGCTGGGGCGGCCGCCCGCCCGGCGCGCGAGCCGTCCGCCTGTACGGGGATCCGGGCGCGGGCCCGGGCGAGCAGGCCCGCCGGATCGGGCTCCGCCTGGAGTGAGGCGAGGGCCAGCCGCCACCACTGCTCCAGCCGCTCCGGCCAGCCCCACTTGCCCGGCATCTCGTCGGTCAGGGTGCAGTGCCCGTAGAACCCGCACACCAGGGCCACGGCCGCCGCCGACGGATCGACCCCGTCCGCGAGTTCGCCCCGCGTACGGGCCTGGGCGAGGAGCCGGGCGCACGCGAGCGCCCAGGCGCCGAACGGTGTCGGCACGGGCGCCCCGATGGTGCGGCGCTCCGCCCACAGCCGCGCGCCGGCCCGCGCCACGACGTCCTCGCTGAGCGACTGGGCGACGCGGAAGCTGAGCGCGACCAGCTTCTCCAGCGGAGGGACGCCCGGTGCGGCGTAGGTGGCGGCGAGCTGCGGCCAGGTGGCGAACTGCTCGCGGACGACTGCCAGCGCCAGCTTTTCCTTGCTGGAGTAATGGAAGTAGATCGCGCCGCTGGTCTTTCCCGAGTGGTCACTTATGTCATTGACACTCGTGCCCACATATCCCCGTTCTACGAATAGATGTGCCGCCGATTCCAGCAGCACTTTCCGGGTTGCGCGCGCCCTGTCCTGCACCTGTTCCACCTTCGCTCATACGTGCTAGCTCCACGACGTGAAAGCCCGTCACGTCCCGTGGTGAGGGGCGCAGTCGCATCGCGCGACGATCCTATTATTCATCGCCGGGGCCGCGCAGTCGGCCGGTACTTCTTCATGTATTCCGGTGCACTCGAATTGGTGATTGCGGAATTCGGGGCCGTCGAAATAACGTAATGGTCATGATGTTTCGGACGGGCTGACCCTCGGGGTCGCGAGTCCGTCGCGGCGCCCAGCGGAATCGACCTGGCCGCCGCGCTCACGGAGCGACGCCCGCGTCCGATTCCTCCCTTCCACAGGTGTGCCATCCGGCACATGTCTGCGCCTCGTACCTCACCGGTCGGCGCAGCCTCCGAGAACGGCGGTTACATGACAGCTCATCGCATCCTTTCCTGGTCCCCGTCCGCCCTCGTCTTCGACTGCGACGGCACCCTGATGGATACCGAAAGGCACTGGCAGGAGGCCCGCACCCTCACCTTCCGGCTCTACGGGCTCACCACGCCCGCCGGGTTCGCCGACCGGGCGAAGGGCGTGCACTACACCGAGTGCGGCGCCCTGATGGCCCGGGAGACCGGGAAACCGGACCTGGCCGGCGACTTCGCCGACACCCTCCTGAGCACCTTCACCTCGCTGGTCGAGGAGGACCCGGTCACCATGCCGGGCGCCGCCGCGCTGGTCCGGCTGGCCGCCCGCCACCGCCCGCTCGCGGTGGCCAGCAACTGCCCCCGGGCCACGGTGGAGTCGTGCCTCGACCGAGCCGGGCTCCTCGGCTGCTTCCAGCATGTCGTGGTCGCCGGCGAGGAGGTACGGCCCAAGCCCGAACCGGACGTCTACCGGGCGGCCGCCCGCCTCTGCGGCGTACCTCCCGAGGAGGCCCTGGCCGTGGAGGACTCGCTGACCGGCATGGAGTCGGCGCGCCGGGCGGGCCTCCGGGTGATCGGCATCGGGACGCGCCCGCCGGACCCGGACGGCGAGCAGGCCGACCTGTGGGTGACGAGCCTGGCCGACCCCGAACTGCTCAGCTGGGCCCGCAGCCGCCTCGGCCCCTGAGCGGCGGGCGGGTCAGTCACCGGAGAGGTGGGGCGCCAGCGTCCGCACCGTGTCCGCCGCGGATGCGAAGAACAGCGCCATGCCCACGGCCCCCGGGTCCGGGACACCGGTGGCCCGCTCACCCAGGTAACTGGCCCGCCCCATGCGCGCCACCCGGGACGCCGTCTCCCGCACCCCTCGCCACGCCTCGTCCGCGGCGGCGGCCAGGGCTTCGGCGGGGGGCGCGTCCCCGGCCGCCCGCAGCGCGTCGGTGGCCGGGGCCAGCGCGTCGACCAGCGTCTTGTCACCGGGCGACGCGTCCCCGACGCGGCGGATGGCGGCCAGACCCTCGGCGGCGCCGTCGGCGAGCGCGCCCGTCGTCAGCCCCGGTCCGGAGCCGGCGGCCCGGCCCATCGCCTGGAACAGCAGGCCGAACAGCGGGCCGCTGGTCCCGCCGACCTCGTCCAGGAAGGCGGTGGCCAGGGCGCCGAGGTGTTCGCCGGGGCCGGCCGAGGCCGCCACCCGGTCGAGCAGCGGCCCGGCGGCCCGGACCCCGGCGGCGAGATTGGCGCCGAAGTCGCCGTCGCCCGCCCGCTGGTCCAGCTCCGTCAGCTCGGCCTCCGTGGCGTGGACCGAGTCCGCGAAGCGCCCCGCCCACTCGCGGGTGCGCGTGCCGTCCAGAGCGTCGCTCGTCATGGTGGGCCCTCCTCGTACCTTCGTCCCGCAGGGAAGCGACCGGTCACCACCGCAGTGCCGGGGTGTGCACGGGCGCGTCGTAGAAGGCCAGGGCGGTCCGGTCGGCGGCCATGAGGGTGAGGGAGAACCCCCGCATGTCCAGCGCCGTCACGTACTCGCCCACCAGATGGCGTGCGAGCCGCACCCCTCGGGCGTCGAGCACCCGGACCAACTCCCCGAACACCGCGTACAGTTCGAGCGAGGTGACGGATCCGAGCCCGTTGACGAGAGCGACGACGGACTCCTCGGGCCCGGGCCGCAACGCGTTCAGCAGCGCCCCCGTCATCTCCTCCACCAGCGCGCCCACGGTGCCCTGTTCGCGGGTGTGGGCGGCGCGCTCCCCGTGGATCCCGACGCCGTACTCCAGCTCACCGGGCGGCAGTTCGAACGCGGGCTCGCCGGTGGCCGGCGCGTGGTGCGCGGCCGAGGCGACCGCGAGCGTACGGCACCGGCCCGCGAGGCCCGTACCCAGCTCCACCAGCTCTTCGAGCCCCATCCCCGTGTCGGCGGCGGCGCCCAGGACCTTCTCCAGCAGCACCGTGGCGCCCGTGCCGCGCCGTCCGGCGGCGATGTCCTCCGAGTCGGTGGCCAGGTCGTCGTCCACGAGGACCCGCGCACAGGCGATTCCCGCGTCGGCGAGGCGCTCGGCCGCGATGCCGAAGTTGATCCGGTCGCCCGTGTAGTTCTTCACGAGGTGCAGCACGCCGTCCGGTCCCGCCACCGCGCGCGAGGCGCGGAAGATCTGCCGGTTGTGCGGCGAGGCGAACACCCTCCCCGGGCAGGCCGCGTCGAGCATGCCCGCACCGACGAACCCGGCGTGCAACGGCTCGTGCCCGGACCCGCCGCCCGACAACAGCCCCACCCGCCGCCCGGGCGCGGGGTGCCGGGCGGTCACGAAACCGTCCGCCGCGTCGTACCGCACCAGATCCGCGTGCGCACGGGCGAAGCCGGCCAACGCGTCGGACACGAGTTCCCCGGCGCCGTTCTCGAAGTACCTGGCCATGAGCCGCACCCATCCCGTCCCTGGCGGTGAGGCCGTACGAGCCGACCCGGACGATATTCCCATGGTGCGGGTAACGGTCCGCATGCGGCAACTCGCACAGCGTGGGGGTTCGGGTGGTGGGGGGTGTGCCATAGGGTGCGCCGGAGCGGGGGAGGGCGCATGAGGCGGCTCGACAGAGGGTTTGCGGCCGAGCGCGCCGGGTCGGCGCCGTCGTCCGTCTCCGTCGCGGTCCTGTGCGTGGCCCTCCTCGCCTCCGTTCCGCTGTGGTCCGGCCGGCTGGCAGCGCCCGAGGGGTCCCTCGTGGTGATGCTGGTGGCGGGCGCGCCGCTGCTCTGGGTGCTGAGCACCCTGCTCACCTTCGTCTACGTTCTGCCGCTGGTGGCCGCGGCGCACTGGTTCGGCAGGCGCCGGGGGCGTGGTGAGCGTCGGCGGTACGTGGTGGCGGCCACGCTCCTCGGAGTGCCGGCGGCGGCCGGACTTCCCACGCTGGTCCTGATGGCGCGGGCGGGGCCCGGGGAATGGGGCCGACTCGCCGCGCACGGCGCGCTGGTCGCCGCGGTGCTGTGGGACGTCTCGGCACCGGCGGCCCTGGCCGTCCACCTCACCCTGCGGCGCGAGCGTGCCGGCCGCCCGGTGCGGCCGGTGGTGGACATCCTCCTCTGGGGGACACTGGCGCTCGGCGTCGAGTTCGTCGGCCTGCTGGTGTTCGGGTGATCCGGGTGTTCCACCGTAGGCCGCATGAGCGTGGATGACCATGAGAAGGACCTGGCCCTGGCGCGTGCCGTGCGGCTGCGGGAGCAGGGCGAGGCCGGGGCGGCCCGGGAGCAGTTGCTGGGGCTGGCCGGGCGGTATCCGGAGGACGCCGTGATCGCCTACGAGACCGCCTGGGTGCACGACGTCCTCGGCCTGGAGGCGGAGGCCGTGCCGTTCTACGAGCGGGCGCTGGCGGGGGAGGGCCTGGCCCGCGAGGACCGGCACGGGGCGTTCCTCGGGCTGGGGAGCACGTGCCGGGTCCTGGGGCGTTACGAGGAGGCCGCGCGGACCCTGCGGCGCGGGCTCGACGCCTTCCCGGAGGACCCGGCGCTCCGGGCGTTCCTGGCCATGGCGTTGTACAACCGCGGCGAGGGCCGCGAGGCGGTGGGCCTGCTCCTGAAGACGCTGGCCACCGCCTCCGACGACCCCGGGGTGCGACAGTACCGGCGGGCGATCGAGCACTACGCCGACGATCTGGACGCCGTGGAGCCGGGGTGAGCCGGGGGCGGGGGCCGGATCGCCCGGCCCCGACCCGGACCGGGGTCAGCCCAGGCCCGCGATCCAGCCGTCCACCGTGGTGACCTCGCTCTGGTTCGGGAACACCTTCTCGGTGAGCACCCGGTGCACCTCCGGGTCGCGGTCGGCGCAGCCGTCGGCCAGGACGGTGAGCCGGTAGTCGAGGTCGGCGGCCTGGCGGAGCGTCGAGAGCACGACGCCGCTGGTGGCGAGACCGGTCAGGACCAGATGGTCGACGCCCGCGCCGCGCAGGACGAGATCGAGGTCGCTGCCCGTGAAGGCGCTGACCCGCTTCTTGGTGACGACGGCCTCACCGGGCCGGGGCGCGACGTCGGGGTGGATCTCCGCCCCCGGATCGGCCTCGGTGAAGGCCCCTGCGGGCAGGGCGCCGAAGAGCGGGCTGGACTTGGCCTCGGGACGGCCCGGCCGGAAGCCGACGACGACGTGCACGACGGGCACATCGGCCGTGCGGGCCGCGGCGACGGCACGGGCGAGGCGCGGGGTGAAGCCGGCGTCGAGATCGGCGACACGGTCGACGATGGCCTTCTGCAGGTCCATCACGAGCAGGGCGGGGCGGGTCATGGGCTTTCCTCATCGTTCTGGGAGTCGTTCTCGGAGCTCTCGCCGATACGGCGCAGCGACCGGTCGGCGACGGTGACCGCCAGGAACAGGACGCCGGCGGCGAGCATGAACCAGGCCAGGTGGTGCAGGCCCGGGGTGTCGGCGCGCTGTCCGAAGAAGGCGCCGTTGGCGGCCGACGCGGTGATGGCGCCGAGGTAGCCGAAGGTGCGCAGCAGCCCGGCGGATGAGCCGATGCGGTCGGCGTCGGCCTGGTGGTAGACCGCGTTCTGGAGGGCGAGGCCGTTCAGCCCCTGCGGCACGCCCAGGACGACCACGACGGCCAGCAGCATCCACACGGGGCTGTCGCCGTGCAGGAGGAGCAGCAGGGCGCACGCCGCGATCTGCCCGGCCGCGCCGACCAGGAGCTTCCCGCGCACCGCCTGGCGTCGTCCGGTGAGGGCGGACACGGCGATCCCCGTCGCGAAGAGGGGCAGTTGGACCAGCCCCGCCTGCGAGGCGGACAGCCCGCGCCCCTGCTCGGTCCACTGGGTGAATCCGTACAGGAACGCGTAGGTGACGACGTAACAGAGCAGGGCGCGCCCGTACGTGGCGACCAGCGGCAGATTCCCGCCGAGCACCCGTACGTCGATGAACGGCTCCTCGGCCCGCAGCTCGCGCCAGGTGAATCCGGCCCCGGCCGCGAGGGTGAGCACCAGCAGGTACCAGTCGCCGCTGCCGATGTCCATCAGGAACAGCAGCAGGCACGACAGCGCCACGGCGAACAGCCCCATCCCCGGCAGGTCCAGGCTCCGCACCCAGGGGCGGCCGTCCGTGCGGGCCGTCCCGGGAAGCGCCGGGATGCGGCGTGCCCCGAGGTACAGGCCGAGGAGCGCCAGCGGGATGTTGACGGCGAGAGTGGCGCGCCAGCCGCCGATGCCGACGAGCAGTCCGCCGACGCTCGGGCCGACGACGGCGATGGTCTGCGTGGTGATCGCCAGCGCGGTCAGCACCCCGGCCGGGCTCTTCTCGCCGGTGCGCCGGGCCTCGCTGCGGATCAGGTACATGGCGGACGGATAACCGGCGCAGGTGCCGAACCCGAGCAGCACCCGCGCGGCGACGAGCACGCCGAGGCTGGGCGCCAGCATGCCGAGGACCCCGGCGATCCCGGTCAGCGCGGTCCCGGCGAGGAACAGCCGCCGGGGCCCGAACAGGTCGATCAGCCGGCCCATCACCGGCTGGCCTATCGCGGTCGCGAGATAGAGGGCGGAGATCAGCCAGGCGGTCTGGGCGGGCGGAGCGCCGAAGGCGGCCCCGATCGGGACCAGCGAGACCGAGATGATGGAGGAGTTGACCGGGTTGAGGGCGGCCCCCGTCATCATCGGGGCGAGCAGTCGCCGGTCGAAGCCCTGCGCCGGGCCCTTGTCCCGCTCGGGGCGCCACCGTTTCAGGGCACGCGTCATTCCCGTACTCACGACCGGACGATCCGCTCCAGGACGGTCATCGCCGCCAGGAGCTCGCGCCGCTCCTCCTCCGTGCAGTGATCCTCCAGGGCCCGGGCGAGCCAGCCCTCCCCGGCGAGCCGGCGGTCCTCCAGGAAGGTGTGCCCGCTGTCGGTCACGTACACCAGCTGACGGCGGCCGTCCTCCGGGTCCGGGCGGCGGCCGACCAGACCACGCTCGGCCAGGGCACCGACGGTGCTCGTCACCGACTGGTGCCGTACGCCCTCGGCGGCGGCCAGCTCGACCACCGACGCCTCGCCGTCCTTGTCGAGCCGGCTGAGGACGGAGGTCTGGGAGGGCGTGAGCTCCTCGCGGTCGTACGTCTCCCGCAGGCGCCGCCGCAGCCGGCTGTACACCACACGGATCCCGTGCGCCGCGCGGGCGGCCGTCTCGGAGACGGTCTGCTCGGTCTCGTTCATGTGTACAGCCTAAGGTGCGCAGTCTGGACTGCGCAATTATGCCGTGTGATGTGGGGGCGGATTCACTCTTGCACGTGGCTACGTAATTACGTAATCTCGTTACATGGATTTGGAAGGGCGTGTCACCGAGCTCGAACGACGCCTGGCCGAGCTGGTGGAGGCGGCCCCCGCCGCGCCCGCCGTGGCGGAGGCCGACTTCTGGGCGCTCGACGCGCTGAAGGCGCGGCACCCGGTGACGGAGGAGGCGGACGGCGCCGTGCTGTTCACCGGAGCGGTGCGCGTACCGACCGGACGCCGCTACGAGTGGCAGTACGGGCTGCTGACCGAGACGGTGCTGGACGACGACTGGTCGGACGCCGCCGCGTCGTTCGCCGCACTCGGCAACCCCGTACGACTGACGCTGCTGCGCGAGGTGCTGGGCGGCCTGCGCACCGCGGCCGAGTTGGCCGCGCTCGACGGCGTCGGGACGACGGGCCAGGTCTACCACCATCTGCGTCAGCTGACGGGCGCCGGCTGGCTGCACTCCCCGGAGCGCGGTCGCTACGAGGTACCGGCCGGGCGAGTCGTGCCGCTCCTCGTGGTGCTCACCGCCGCACGCCCCGTGACCTGACCGACGGGGTACACCGATCTACGTTCAAGGGGGAGAACATGTCCGTGAACCGAAGGAAGATCGTCGCGAAGGTTCAGTACGCGCTGTGGGTGGTCTTCTTCGCCCAGATCGTCATCGGGCGCTTCGTGGAACTGCCGTACACCTACTGGTGGAGCTGGCTCCCGGCGCTCGGCGCGATGGGAATCGGCCTGATGGCAGCCCGCTCCGCCCGCCACCGGATCGGGACCCGCTCCCCGGCCGCCGTCGCGGTGGCGCCCCCGGTGACCGGCCGCTGGTCCGCGGTCAACAGCCCCGCCGACAAGGTCCCGAGCCACGGAACGCACAGCCTGGCGCAGACCTACGCCATCGACATCGTGGCCGAGCCGGCGGAGGGACCCGCCCGGCCCGCCCCCGTCTGGTTCTGGCCCGTGGCCCAGCGCAACCGGGACTATCCCGCCTTCGGCGCGCCCTTGTACGCGGTCGCCCGCGCGACTGTCGTGCACGCGGAGGACGTTCAGCGCGACCACCTGAGCCGCAGTTCGCTCGCCGGTGTCCTGTACTTCTGGCTGGTCGAGGGGGCGGGCCGGACCATAGGCGGCAGCCGTCGCATCGTGGGCAACCACATAGTCCTCGACCTGGGCGACGGAACGCACGCCGTGTACGCGCACGTCCAGCGCGGCTCCCTGCGCGTCCGGCCGGGCGACGAGGTGGGGCCCGGCGATCTGCTCGGCCGCTGCGGTAACTCGGGCAACTCCACCCAGCCCCATGTGCACTTCCAGCTGATGGACGGGCCGGACCTGGAGACGGCGAATGGAATCCCGTTCACCTGGCACGGAGTCGGCGTCCCGAGCGGCGGCGAGAGGTTCACCGTCGACACGGACGCCCCGGCGCCGGCACGGCCTCAGGACACCTGACCCGGACCACCCGCACCTTGCCCACCGCCCTCGCCGGGCGGCCCGGGTTGGTCTCCGCCGGCTACCACCGGTGCGGGCGGCGGGTGTTGGTGAGGAGGGCCGCCACCACCGTGACCATGGCCAGGGCGATGGCGAAGTGGGCCGCCCAGGCGCCTGCCGGGGTGGGTCCGCCCCAGGCGTGGGTGGTGTCCTCGCCCGCCGTCGCCAGTGGGTAGAGCAGGCCGCGGGTGAGGAGAAGGGCCACGGAGGGAGCGGCCAGGGCGAAGGCGAGGGCGTTCGCCGGGAGGCCGCGGAGGGACCGGCCGACGATCGTCCTGAAGCGGTCCGGCGCGGGCGGAAGGGGCGCGTCCGCCGGGGACGCGGCCGGCCCGCCGAGGGATGCGAGGCGGCGGACGCTTTGCCGGTCAGGGCCAGCACCAGCGCGAGGACGGTGGCGGGCAGGGCCAGCAGCGCGTGGGCCAGGAGCAGGGCCGCCCGCCGCGGCAGCGGACGGCGGTGCGCGGGGAGGGCGTCGGGCGCGAGCGTCATGGGGAGCCCCTTCTCGGGTTCGGTGCGATGGCCGGAGGGTAGGGGCACGGCCGCACCGACGGCGTCATACCGGGGAGCCAACCCGCCCGTCAGACCTCGGTAGCACTGCCGGTCTTCTGGGGCCTGTTGGTCGGCACCGCGCACCGGTGGCCCGAAACCGGTTGAGCGGGAGCCGTCGACACGGAAGGGTCCGTGGTCATGGAGTACTTCTGCTATCACCGAGACCGGCCGGACTCCCTCGCCCTGCGCGAAGAGTTGCTGGAGGAGCACTGGTCCTACATGGACCGGTACGCGAAGGAGCTGATCGCCCGGGGCCCGACCTTCGCCGCTGACGGTGAGACACCCACCGGAAGCGTGCACATCGTGGACCTCCCCGATGCGGCCACCGCCCGGGCGTTTGCCTTCGATGAGCCCAACTACCAGGCAGGTGCCTATCGGGACGTGCTGATACGTCGTTGGCGCAACGTGCTGGGCCGCACCATGTGGGACTTTCCCGGGGGTTCGGAAGGTGGCAACCGCTACCTGGTGATCGGCTTCGGCGAAGGTCCCGCAGCCGACCCGGGCCTGCCGTCCGTCCAGGACGACCTGATCGCGTACGGGCCGCTGCTGTCCGACGACGGCGGGACATGGCTCGGTACGGCCTGCCTGCTCAGGGCCGCGAGCCCGGACGAGGCACGCGCCGTCCTCACGGCGGACCGGTACGCGGACATCGAGGTCCACGACTGGGAGTTCGGCGGACGCCGGTGAATGCAGGAGCGCCCGGCCGCGTGCGCGGCCGGGCGCTCCTTCGGCAACTGAGCCCGGGACCGACGGGCTCCGCTGCCGGGGCTCACATCAGACGGGTTCCTCGACGGGGTGTTCCTCGACGCTGTGCGAGTCGGTGAGACTCAGCGCGCCGCCGGCCGCGATCAGCCCGACGACGACGGCGAGCAGCGCGTAGGTGATCCGTTCGCCGTGGAAGAAGGACGCGACGAGGTCGCCGCTCCAGACTCCGGCGGGGAGCGACGTGGTGACCAGTGCGGCGATCAGCGTGCCGACCACCGCGGTGCCGACGCTGGAGCCGACCTCCTGGGCGGTGTCGTTCAGGGCGGCGGCGATCGAGGTGCGGTTGCTGGGCATCGCGTCCACCAGGGCCACCGCGCAGATGGTCATCACGGTGCGCAGCCCCACGGTCATGAGCACCATGCACGCCGCGATGACGGCGTACCCGTGCTCGACGCCCCAGGCGAGACCGGCCAGCGACCCCGCCAGGCAGGCCGCGCCCACCAGGCAGGCGATGCGGTGGCCGAACCGGCGGGCGAGCCACTCGGACAGCGGGGTGGCCATGAGCATCGTCACGATGATGGGCAGGTTGGCCAGGCCGGCCCGGACCGGGCTCCACCCGTACGCGTACTGGAAGTGCAGGATCAGCCCGAACATCACACTGGCCATCGCGATGGACGTCCCGATCTGCGCGAGCGCGGCCCCCCGCACCGTGCCGTTCGAGAAGACCCGCAGATCCAGCATGGGCGCCGCACTACGCCGCTCGTGCCGCACGAAGCCGTACCCGGCCGCGACCGCGCCCACGACGGACGCCAGGGTGATCCCGGAGAGCCAGCCGTGCTCGACACCGCTGGTCAGCGAGTAGCAGGCGAGCCCGATGGCGGCGACGCTCAGCAGCGCGCCCGGCACGTCGAGCTTGTCCTTGGTCAGGTCCTCCGGGCGGTCGGCCGGGACGCCGAGCCGGACGCCGATGCAGGCGATCAGCGCGATCGGGGCGTTGACGAGCAGCAGCCACTCCCACCGGACGTGCGCCAGCGCCGTACCGCCGAGCAGCGGACCGAGGACGAAGCCGGACATGCCCACGATGATCATGACGGTCATCGCGCGCATCCGCAGCGCCTTGTCGTCGAACAGGCGGAAGACCAGCGAGTTCGTGATCGGAGCCATCGCGGCGGCCGCCACGCCGAGCGCGGCGCGCAGGGCGATCAGCTCGCCCGCGGTGGAGACGAGCGCGACGCACAGGCTGAGCGCCCCGAACACGGTGAGCCCGATGAGCAGCACCCGGCGGCGGCCGAGCCGGTCCGCCATCGATCCGGCGGTCAGCAGAAGGCCGCCGAACGTCAGCGAGTAGGCGCCGGTGACCCACTGCAACGCGGTCGTGCCGCCGCCCAGGTCGCGGCCGATCGTGGGCAGGGCGATCGACAGCAGGGTGTTGTCGACCATCTCGACGAAGAAGGCCAGGCACAGGGCGGCCAGGGGTATCCACGCCGCGCGCAGCGAGGGATAGGAGCGGGACCCGTTTCCGGGTGGGGCGGTAGTCATGGCGCGGTCCTTTCGATCGAACATCGTTCGGCTATCGAACGCCGTACGATGAGCTACGATAGAACAGCGTTCGATAGGATGCAAAGAGCGAGAGGAAAAGCCATGGCACAGCAGCGGCGCCGGGCCGACGGGGGACGCCGCCGGGCTTCGCACTCGATGGAGTCCGTGCTCACCGAGGCGGTGGCCCTGCTGGACGAGGCCGGCGCGCCCGCGCTGACGTTCCGCGCGCTCGCGCAGCGCCTGGGCGGCGGCGTCGCCAGCATCTACTGGTATGTCGCGAGCAAGGACGAACTGCTCGACCGCGCCACCGACCATGTGATGGGCACGGTGCTCGCCGACATCGAGAAGCTTCCGATCGGCGATGACCCCATCGGCGACCTCCGCGCGATGGCCGTCACGCTGTTCGACGCGGTCGCGGAGAGGCCCTGGCTCGGCGCGTACTTCATGCGGAACACCGATGTGCAGAGCAATTCCCTGCGCGTGTACGAGACGCTGGGCCGGCAGACGCTCCGCCTGAAGCTCGACGCGCGTCAGCGGTTCCACGCCGTCTCCGCGATCGTCGGGGTCGTGGTCGGCTCCGCCGTCGACATGGGGCAGGAGCCGCCGGAGGAGATCCTCGACGGCGCCGTAGACCGCGAGGAATACCTCGGCCGTTTCGCCACGGCCTGGCGGGGCCTCGATCCGGAGGACTATCCCTTCGTCCACGAGATCATTGACGAGTTCGACGGCCACGACGACGTGGACCAGTTCCGCTCCGCGCTGGACCTGACCCTGGCCGGCCTGCGCCTGCAGGCCGGAGCGTAAGCCTCGACGGCTCAGTGGCCCTTGCGGCGCTCCGCGTCGAACCGGCGCAGCACCCGCACCACGCGCCACACCCCGGCCGCCGCTCCGAGCAGCGCACCTCCGGTCAGTGTGCGGTCACGTGCCGGTCCGGTGACGTCGAACGCCAGGGTGACGGCGAAGGGCACCGCGAAGACGGCCGCCCCCAGCACGGCGGCCGACACCAGGGCGAAGGCGATCTCCACCGTCATCGCGTCCTTCTCCCACCGTGACTCACGCCCCATGTCCATGGCGCAAGTCTCACATCGCGGTCAACCCCGGCAGGGGCTGACCGCGGGGGAGTGCGGGGCCTCGGCCCGCCGCTCCCTTCTCCTCGCGCGCCAGCCGGTCAGGCGTGGCCGGCGGAGGGGGCGGACTCCCAGGCGAAGCCGTCCGGGTCGGTGAAGGTGCCGGCGGCGCCGCCGAGGACGATCCGGTGGGCGCCGGCCGCGTCGTCCGGGACGCCGAGGTCCTTGGCGAGGGCGCGCCGCTTGTACAGCGCCAGCTTGACGGCGGAGGACTCGCCGGGCAGGAACTCGGCGTACTTCCCGCCGAAGCTCTTGCCCACGGCCAGCCCCCGGTCCACGTAGAACTGCTTGGTGGCCTTCACGTCCTGCACGCCGAGCAGCAGGATGAACTCGTCGATCTCGCGGGTGGCGGGACCGGTGTCCTTCTTCGACGAGGTCGCGATCTTCCAGATCGTCCCGTCGGGAGCCTGTACGACGCCGCCGTACCCCCACAGCGACTTGGCGGCCGGCTTCAGCACGGTGGCCCCGGCGTCGACCGCGGCGGCCACGAAGCCGTCCACGGTGGCCGGTCCGGACACGGTGAGCGCCAGGGTGAAGCCGCGGAACCCGGTGTCCTGGGCCTCGCGGGCCCTCAGCCGGATGTGCGTGTCCACTCCGAAGGCGGCGTAGAAGCGGCGGGCCTCCTCGACGTCGGCCACCTCAAGGGTGACGGAGGAGAGCGAGCCGGCGGGCTTGGTGTCAGTGGTGGTGTCCATGAACTTCACGTTAGGGGCCGGGCCGGTGCCGGGGCTTCTTGATTCCTGACCGCTCTCGCGACCCGCTGCGCCAGGCACGCCGGCAGCCCCTCGACGCCGCGCGCGGTTGCCGCGTCGGCGGTGTCCGCCCCGTCTTCCGCCAGGCGGCGGAAGCGCTCCGGCGTCAGGCCGACCAGCTCGGTGAAGCGGGCGGTGAATATTTTCGGTGTCGCGCAGCCGACCGCCGCGCCCACGGCGTCGACGCCGAGCTCGCCCCGCAGCAACAGCGTCGCGCGGTCCACCCGACGGGCCGTCAGATAGGCGTACGGGGACTGCCCGTAGACGGTCCGGAATCGCCGGCTGAGGCAGCCCGGCGCCATGTCCGCCCCGCGCGCGAGCTCCACCACGTCCAGCGGCGCGGCGTAGGTCCGGTCGATCAGGTCGCGGACGCGGCGCAGTCGCGCCACGTCCGCCGGGCGCTTCCCCGGGGTGTGTTGCACGGGTGAGATGTCCATGTCGAGCAGGCTAGGGACGCCTCGGCGGCCCCGCTTCTCGATTCCTGATGAGCCCGGCGGGACGCCCCGTCAGACGGCTTGCCGCTTACGGGTGGCGTAGGTACGGGACTTGCTGCGGTTGCCGCACACCTTCATCGAGCACCAGCGGCGGCTGCGGTTCTTCGAGACGTCCCAGAACGCCCAGGCGCAGGTGTGCTCCGCGCAGCGCTTGAGCCGGGCCGCGTCGCCGGTGGTGACCAGCTCGTTCCAGGCGATGGCCAGGGCGGCCAGGGGCCGCCGCTCCGGTGGCAGGTCCGGGGCGGCGGTGAGCGTGCCCCGGGCGGTGACCAGCACCGGATGCGCGGCGAGCACCCGCTCGGCGGCGGCGAGCAGTGCGGGGTCGGGGGCGTCGCCCACGTGCGCGCCCAGCTCCTCCCTGAGGCCCGCGCGCAGGGCGAGGTAGTCGGCGTGCACGTCCGCCGAGAGCTCTGCGGGGGCGTCGAGCAGACCGCGCCCGGCGAGCCAGGCGGACAGCCCGGCGGCGGTGGCGATCTCGTCGCTCGCCTCCTCCACATCGACCGTGTTGGCGAAGGCTTCGACCAGGACGGCCGGGGCCGGCTGCTCCAGCATGAGCGTCACTCCTTTCACACCCCCACCACTCTACCGGCTATCGGTTTTACCGGTTGTGCGGTGTGGGCGGGGTGAGGCACAGTTCACTCACCGTCTAACGCATTAGACGGTGATATGGCGTGCTGCCGAGACGACCAGGGGGATGCACACAACCATGACCACAACAGCGCCCGGACCAACGGGCACCGTGACGGCCCGGCACGACACCCGGACCCGCCTCGGGCGCCGTAACACCGCCGTCCTGGTCGCCTTCACCGCCGCGACCAACCTCGCCGACGGCGTGATGAAGATGGCCCTGCCCCTGCTCGCCGCCCAGCTGACCGGCTCACCCGCACAGGTCACCGCCGTCTCCCTGACCCTCACGCTGCCGTGGCTGCTCATCGCCCTGCACATCGGTGTCCTCGTCGACCGCTTCGACCGCCGCCGGCTGCTCTGGACGGCGAACGGCATGCGCGTGGCCGCCATGGCCTGGCTCACCGTCGCCGCCCTCACCGGCGGCGTCGCGCTTCCCGTGCTCTTCGCCGCCGGCGCGCTCCTCGGCGTCGCCGACGTGGCGGCCTCGACCTCGGCATCCGCCCTGGTCCCGGCCGCGGTGCCGCCCGCCGGACGCGAACGGGCCAACGCCTGGATGGTGGGCGCGGAGACCGTGGGGCAGGAATTCGCCGGGCCCTTCGTCGGAGGGCTGCTCCTGGCCGCCGGAACCGGCCTCGCCCTGGGCGTGACCGGCGCCTCCTACGCCCTCGCCGCCCTGGCCCTGCTGCTGCTCGTGGGCCGCTTCCGCCCCGCCGCACCCGCCCCGGGCACGGCCCCGGCATCGGTCAACAGCCGCATCGCCGAGGGCGTACGTTTCCTCTGGAACGACCGCCTGCTGCGCACCCTGTCCCTGATCGTCGCCGTGCTCTCCGCCGTCTGGGGCGCCTGGCTGGCGCTCATGCCGCTCTACGCCCAGCGGGCCATGGGGCTCGGCTCCCGTGAGTACGGCATCCTGCTCAGCGCCCTCGGTGTCGGCGGCCTGGCCGGGGCGCTGACGGTGACCTGGGTCAACCGGGTCCTCGGCGCCCGGCGCGCGATGTTCGCCGACCTGATCGGCACCCTCGCGATGGTGGCACTGCCCGCGCTCACGACGAGCCTCTGGGCGGTGGCGGCCGGCGCCTTCCTCGGCGGCATGGGCGGCACCCTCTGGTCGGTCAACGCCCGCACCCTCACGCAGCGCAGGGTGCCGGACGAGATGCTCGGCCGCTACGGTGCGGCGTCCCGCCTCTTCAACTTCGGCGCGATGCCCCTGGGTGCGGCCGTGGTGGGCCTCGTGGCCGAACTGGGCGGCATGCGCCTCGCGTTCGGCCTCTTCGCCGCCGCGACCGCCGTCACGCCGGTGCTGTTCATCCGGAACGTGCCCCGGATCCCCGCCGGCCCGGTCGGCCGATGAGGAAGCCCGGCAGACGCTTCCCTTCGCCGATGCCGATGCCGATGCCGATGCCGATGCCGCAGACGTCCGCACCGCCGCGTCGTCATCGTAGTTTCGCGGCAGGACCAGGTGTTCCGCCGCCCCGCGGCGGCCGTTTCATCGCGGAGCGGTGGCGTCCGATGGCAGGAGGGTGCGGTGGTGGCGGTAGAGGGTTCCGGTGCCGCCGAAGTCCTTGAGCACCGGGGCCCACACCGCCTCGATGTGGGCGACGGCCGGCTCTTCCGCGACCCACTCGGAGAAGCTGAGCACCTGGCCGCCGTCCACGGCGATGTGGAGGTGTGCGGCAAGAGCGCCGGGGTAGGCCCGGTCGTCGCCCTCGGTCCGCTCTTCCCCCGCGAGCAGCCCGTCGAGCCAGGCGCGGGCGGCCTGCTCGTTCTCGGTGGGGAAGAACGCCGCCGGGAACGACTCCGGGACGGGCGCCGGCTCCTGCACGGCGGTGCCGCGGACCGTGCGGTAGTGCCGGAACGCCCGGGAGACGGCGCTCGCGCCGTCCGGCGAGCCGGTGGCCGGGATCCGGTCCTCGGTGTCCCACTGGGCGTAGGTGAGCACGGAGTCGTCGTCACCGCTGGTGTACACGGTCAGGGAGAGCAGCCCGCGCGGCCACGGTGCGCGGCGCGCGTCGGCGACGGCCCGCTCGGCGGTCCGCCGGGTGTGGTCCGGTCCGCGGGTGGCGAGGGTGGTGACGAGTACGGCCGCGCTGCGCGGATCGTCGAGGACGGCCCGTACGGGGTCGGCGGACACGTAGGACACGGTGGCGGCTCCTGGGAGTCGGTGGGGGCGGGAGAGGGGGCGGTGCGGGCGCCCCCTCAGTCTCCGTCCGGCGTCGTCCGATTCCCAGGGCCGTCGTTTCAGGTCTTCGTCAGGAGTGTCAACTCCCCGCAAGGAGGCGGTCGGTGAGGCCGCGCAGCCGGCGTGCGGCCGCGGGGTCGAAGGCGGGGGTGCCGACCGGGATGCGACGGCCTTCGACGAAGGCGCTGAGCGCTTCGGCGGGGGGTTTGTCGATGGCGTCGGTGATCGGCGGCAACGCTGCCTCGACGGGTTTCGCGTGCGCTTGCATCGACCGGATGTGAGCGAGTGTCGCGGAGTCGTACTCACCGGAGAAGCCGGTCGCCGTGACCCCGGGGTGGATCAGCACGTAACGGATCCCGGCCGGGCCGTGCTGCTCGGCGTAGGAGACGCCCAGCAGGTCGTTGAGCTTCCCGCCGTGACCGAGCGCGGCCCCGCCGTGGTAGCCGCGGCTGAGCTGGAGATCGTCCCACCGGACGAGGTCGAGCCCGGCGCCCGGACCGGCCACGTTGACGACGACCGGATGCCGGGCCCGGGAGAGCGGCTCGGCGAGCGCCTGGCCCAGCACATGGCGGCTCAGGTAGAAGAGTGCGAAGTTCTCCTCGTATCCCTCCGCGGTCTCCGTGCGCCGGAAACGGTAGTGGCGGGCGCAGAGCACCAGCGCGTCGACCGTCGGGAACGCGGCGCGGATCTCCTCGGCGGCACGGGAGGTCTCCGTCAGCAGGCTGAGGTCGGCCGTGATGAAGAAGGCCCGCCCGGCGGCGCCCGCCGCGGCCGCGGCGTCGAGGAACCGGCGGCCCTTCTCGGGGTTCCGGCCGATGACGACCACCGTGTCGCCCCGGCCCAGGTACAGCTCGGCCAGAGCCTTGCCGATGCCGTCGGTACCACCGGCGATGACCAGTGTGCTCATTCGCCCTCTCCCAGCGTTCGAACGGATGCGGTGGAGATCCCGGCGGACGGGGCCTCCGCGGGCGGGGGCTCCGACGGCGGGGCCTCCGAGGGCGCGGTCGCGGGGCGGCCCGGCAGCAGGGTCGCCGCACCCAGGACGAGGACGAGCACCACGGACACCGTCCAGTACGCGGCGTGGAATCCGCGGACCGGGTCCCCGTCGCCCGCGGTCTGCATCACGAGCGCCACGACGGCGATGCCGATCGACGCCCCGAGTTGGTTGAGCATGTAGAGCACCGAGCTCCCCTGCGGCACCAAGGGCGCGGGCAAGGTGCGGTAGAGGGAGGCGATCGTGGGGGCGCCGACCGCGCCGAGACCCACGCCGATGGCGAACGCGGCGACGGCCGGCCACACTTCGGACGTGTCGGCCCCGATACGGGTGAAGGCCAGCGCGCTCAGCAGCGCGAGAGCGCCGCCCGCCCGTACGAGGCTCCGCGAGCCGACCCGGTCCGAGAGCCGGCCGGTGACCGGCATGGACAGGGCCGACCCGATGCCGAGCGGCGCGAGCAGCAGGGCCGCCTCGAAGGTGCTCCTTCCCTGGACCTGCTGGTGGTAGAGGGGAAGGGCGAAGAGGCTGGCGAACGTGGCGAGGCCGACGAGCGAGCCGACCGTCACACTGGCGGCGAAACTGCCGCGCTGGAACAGGCGCAGGTCGATGAGGGGCGCGGCCGCACCCTCGCCGCGTCGTCGCAGCGCGTGGAACCCGTATCCGCCCAGCAGTACGAGGGAGAACACCAGGGGCACCAGCACCGACGGGACGGCGAACGCGGCCTGTTCAGCGGCCTGCGAGAGCGCGAGGACACCGGCCGCGACGCCCGGTCCGATCAGGGCCAGGCCGAGGATGTCGAGCTTGCCGGCGGCCGATTTTTCGGCGGGGGAGTCCTTGGGCACGAACCTGAGGGCGAGTGCCAGGGCGACGAGGCCGATGGGGACGTTGACCAGGAACATCCAGCGCCAGCCGGTGCCCTGGAGGATGATGCCGCCGACGACCGGCCCGAACACCGGGCCACTGGAGCCGACGATCCCCATCAGCCCCATGACGCGTCCGGCACGGGCGGGCCCGGAGGCGCGGGCGAGCAGCGTGAGCATCAGCGGGTCGAGCAGGCCGGCCCCCAGGCCCTGCACGACGCGGAAGACGATGAGGCTGGGTGCGTTCCAGGCGAGGCCGGAGGCCACCGAGCCGACGAGGAAGACGACGAGGCCGAGCAGCCACAGCCTGCGTCCGCCGAACCGGTCCACCGCCCAGGTGGTGACGGGGATCGAGACGGTGAGCGCGAGCAGATAGCTGGTGGACACCCAGCTGATGGTGGACAGCGAGGTGTCGAAGTCCCGGGCGAGGGTGTCGGCCGCGACGGCGATCATCGAGCCGTCGAGGATTCCCATGATCCCGCCCAACAGGATCACGCCGATCAGCCGCCGCAGGGCGGGATCCAGACGTTCGTCCTGTGCATGCGCCATGACTGTCTCCGGTGAGATCGAGCGAGAATTGCACTGGCGAGTGCAGAGTAGGGCACTCGCGGGTTCGGGTTTAACGCATCGGGGCAGTTGCTTGCACTCGCTGGTGCATTTCTGCGCGCCGGTGGGTACGATGGCGGAGTGAGCGGAACGAGCACCCCCAAGGCCCCGTCGCGAGGCCGCATCGACAAGCGGCAAGCGATCCTCGGCGCCGCATTCACCGTCTTCGCCCAACGGGGCTACGCCCGTGCCTGCATGGAGGAGATCGCCGAGGTCGCGGGGGTCGCCAAGCACACGGTGTACAACCACCTCGGCGACAAGCAGAACGTCTTCCGCAGCGCGATGGAGGCCGCGGCCGACGACGTGATGGCGCAGAACCTCGCCGTCGTCGATCTGTTCACCGCCGAGGTCGGTGCGGGTGCCGAGGTGCGGGAGGGCGAGGAGTCCGCCCGGCTCGAAGACCTGGCGTACCGCTTGCTGCTGCGATGTTGCAACGAGCAGTCCTGGGCGCTGCGGCGCCTGCTCTACGCGGAGATCGGCCAGTTCCCCGATCTGCTGGAGATCGTCTGGGGGCGTGGGGCGAGCCGGCTCAAGGAGGCGCTGGCCGACCGGCTGGCCCGGCTCGCCCTGTCCGGCCGGCTGAGGTCCTGCGATCCGGGGGAGGCGGCCGAGCACTTCCTCGCCCTGCTGACCGGTCCGATGGAGGCCCGGTCCCGGCTCGGCACCCGAGTCGTGCCGGAGGCGGAGGTCCGGCAGGTGGCACGCTCGGCGGTCCACGCCTTCCTGGGAGCTTACGGGGTGTCACATCCCGTTCAAAGTTCATGAGTTGACACGTACTGGCAGGTTCGGGCGGTCGTACGCGAAGCGGTCGTGAACGTCCGTGAACGCTTCTTTAAGACCCTCGACACGTGCCATCGGATCCCGGGCCGCGCGGAGAACATCGTCTGCGTGCGCGCACCCGATCGGATCAAGGGAGACATCGTGCAGATTCTCGTGGTGGAGGACTCACACAACAGCGACGGCGAACTGACCCGGGCACTGGAACGCCACGGGTACGGCGTCGCCTCCGTCAGCAGTGGCACGGCGGCACTGGACGCACATCGTGGTGCGGACTTCGTCCTGCTCGACCTCGACCTGCCCGACATCGACGGCCTGGAAGTCTGCCGGCGCATCCGCGAGGACGCGGAGACACCGGTCATCACGTTCACGGACAGCGGCAGCGAACTCGACCGCGTCCTGGCCCTGCGGACCGGCGCGGACGACTGCCTCGACAAACCCTACGAATTCCGCGAACTGGTGGCGCGCATCGAGGCCGTCACCAGGCGCAGGCACGCCCGGCCGGGATTACGGGAGTCCCTGACGGTCCTCTCGATCGGAACGCTGCGCATCAATGCCGCGTCCCGCGAGGTCCTGTTGCGCGGAAGTCCCGTCGACCTCACCCGCAAGGAATTCGACCTGCTCTACTATCTCGCCCGGCACTCCGAGAGCGTGGTCAGCCGGCAACGGCTGATGACCGAGATCTGGGAGGACCCGATGCCGCACGTGCTCGGGTCCCGGGCGACGCGCACCGTCGACACCCATGTCAGCTCCCTGCGCAGCAAGTTGGGCCGGAGCAGCTGGATAAGGACCGTGCGCGGCGTGGGGTTCAGGGTCGGACACGAGTGACATCCCGTGGTGGGCCGGCGGATTCCGTGACCCGTCGGCCCGTCACCGCTCCCTGCCCCGCCGGTTTTCCTTTTCCTGACAACGAATTGTCGAGATGTGATGAACCGGCTGACCGGGACGGAAAACGGCGGAATCTAGAGTCGGCAGGGTTCGCGCACCGGTTCACCTCACAGACGGAGACCATCCGATGACGACGACCGATTCCGGGAATTCCCTCTCCTCCTGCCCCTATCACGCCTCCGGCTTCACCTCCGAGCGCCTCGAACTCGATCCGGCCTACGCCAGGCTGCGGAGCGAGGAGCCCGTCACACGGGTCACGATGCCGCACGGCGGGGACGCCTGGCTGGTGACCCGGTACGCGGACGTGCGCGCCGCGCTCTCCGACTCCCGGCTGAGCAGGGCTGCCGCCGTCGGCAAGGACGTCCCCCGGTCCAGTCCGCTGATCCAGCAGGCCGATTCCCTCCTCAGCATGGACCCGCCGGAGCACACGCGACTGCGCCGGCTCGCCGCGAAGGCGTTCACCGCACGGCAGGTGGCCGCCGTCCGGCCGCGGGTGCAGGCGGTCATCGACTCCCTCGTGGACGCCCTGGAGGAGTCGGGTCCCCCCGCCGACCTGGCCACCGGGCTGGCCTGGCCCATGGGCATCACGGTCATCTGCGAGACCTTCGGCATCCCGGAGGAGGACCGCGGCCGGTTCCGCGAGTGGACCGACGCGATGATGGCGCTGACGGTCGCCGAGCCCGCGACCATCCAGGCGGCGCGGGACAGCCTCGACGGCTACCTGCGGGAGCTGATCGCGCGCCGGATCGCCGAGCCCGGCGACGATCTGCTCAGCCGTCTGGTCACCTCGCGCGAGGGTGGCGACCGGCTGACCGAGAGCGAACTCGGCGTGTTCGCCGTGGATCTCCTCACGGCGGGGCACGAGACGACCGCCAACCAGACCGGCAACTTCCTCTACACCCTGCTCTCCCGGCCCCCGCTGTGGGAGTCCCTGGTCCAGGACCCGGCGCTGGTTCCCGCTGCGGTCGAGGAACTGCTGCGGTACACCCCCCTGGCCACCAGCGTGGCGCCGTTCTCCCGGATCGCCGTGGAGGACTTCGAGCTCGCCGGCCAACGGGTGCGCGCCGGTGACGCGGTGGTCGCGCAGACCGACTCCGCCAACCGTGACGGGGCCGTGTTCGAGAACCCGGAGGAGCTGGACTTCCACCGGGAGACCAACCCGCACGTGGCGTTCGGGCACGGGGCGCACCACTGCCCCGCGGCCCCGCTCGCCCGGCTCGAACTGCAGACGGTCATCGCGACCCTGGCACGGCGGCTGCCGGGGCTGCGGCTCGCGGTGCCGGCCGACGAGGTGGAGTGGAACACCAACCGGGTGATGCGGGGTGTCACGCGCCTGCCCGTCGAGTGGTAGCACCGGGACGGCCGTGAGCGGCGCCCCCGCGGGGGCGCCGCTCACACGTGGGCCGCGGCCGGTTCAGCGGAAGGCTTCGGCGTTCTCCTCCGCCCACTGCGCGAAGGGGAACGCCGGGCGGCCCAGCACGGCCGCCACGCCGTCGTACGTCCGCTGCGGCCGGCCGTCCCGCGCCGCCTGGTACGCGACGAGGGTGGCGGCGACCGGTTCGGGCACGAAGGCGGTGAGCTGCTTTTGGTACTCCTCGGGCGTGATCAGCCGGACCAGGACGTCCCGGCCCGCTGCCGCCGCCACGAGCTCCGCCTGCCGCCGCGCCGAGAGGGACTGGGGGCCGGTGATACGCAGAGTGGCACCCCGGTGGGCCTCGTCCAGGAGCGCGCGCACCGCGACGGCTGCGATGTCCGACTCGTGGATCGGCTCGCTGTGGGATTCGGGATAGGCGAGCCGCAGCGGACGTCCCTCCCTTATGTCCGGCGCCCACTGGAGGGCGTTGGTGGCGAACCCGCCGGCCCGGACGAACGTCCAGCCGATCCCCGAGGCCCGCAGTACGTCCTCCACGAGCAGGTGCTGCTGCGCGATCGGACTCGTGTCCGCCCCCTGGCTTTCGATGGCGAGAGAGGAGAGCAGCACGATGTGCCCGACTCCGGCCGCCGCCGCGGCCTCGGTCAGACGCGTGGCGCCGGCCGGCTGGGCGTACAGGAAGATCTTCCGCACACCGTGGAGGGCCTCGGGCAGGTCCCGCGGTGAGGCCAGGTCGAGCCGCACCCGCTCCACCTCGTCGGGCAGTGCCGTCAGGGACGCCGGGTCCGCGCTCGCGGCCCGCACCTTCTCGCCGGCGGCGAGGAGTTCGCGTACGACGGCGGCGCCGACCCGGCCGCGCGCTCCGGTCACCAGGATGGTCATGTGTCGCTCCTGTCGGGGGTGATGCCGTGGTGGAGGTGGAAGCGGCGGAAACCGATGGGGCGTACGCCGGGGGTGGCACCGGTGGCCCGGAGGGTGGCCGCGCGGGCCGCGCCCTCCAGGAAGGCCGAGTGTGCCTCGTCACTGGTCCACTCCGCGTAGTTGAGGACCCGGCTGCCGTCCGTGCTCGCGTGGAAGTGGGCGCTGAGCATGCCTTCGCGCTGCTCCGCCGGTGCGTCGGTGACGGCGCGCGCCACGGACCCGATGATCCGCTCCTGCGCGTCGGCTCCGTCGACGTCGAAGGTGGCGACGACGACGGCTCCGGGGGGTGGTGCTCCGGTGCCGTCCAGGACGACGCTGGTGTGCAGCCGGTACGAGACGGCCGCGGCCGCCGCCGGCCCCCGAAGCGTCCGGACGAGGTCGTGGTGGGCGGTGGGCCGCGCGGCCTGGACGTAGGTGAGGACGGTGTCGCCGCCCGTATCCA
This sequence comes from Streptomyces sp. NBC_00209, assembly GCF_045206345.1. Taxonomy (NCBI): domain Bacteria; kingdom Bacillati; phylum Actinomycetota; class Actinomycetes; order Kitasatosporales; family Streptomycetaceae; genus Streptomyces; species Streptomyces sp. NBC_00209. The sequence goes on from NZ_CP108121.1 coordinate 6,809,461, forward strand.
GATAGGCGTGGAACGAGAGCAGGCCGTCGGGCCACACGGCTCCGACCCACCGGTCGGACACCTCGTCCAGCAGGGCGCGGGCGGCGTCACGTCCGGGGGCATGCCAGTGGGTGATGTGGACCGAGGTGGCGTCCGGGCGCGCGAGGTCGGGGCCGCGGCGGGCGGCGGCCCGGGGCTCAGTGCCCATGGGGCTGCGCGGAGATGGTGACGGTGAGCGGGAGCGGTGGTGCGGAGCAGGTCATGCGGGTTCCTTACGTGAGGGTGGGCCGGGACGTCCGTCGCGGAGTCCGGGAAGAGCGGCGGCCAGGCCCGCGGCCGCTGCGACGGCCAGCACGGCGAGGGCCGGGCGCCGGTCGTCGGAGGCGGTCAGGAGCCAGGCGGTGAGCGGGAGGAGCAGGACCGCGCCGAGTTGCACGGCCATCTGGTAAAGCGGGATCGCCGTGGCGCGTCGCGACGGCGGTACGGACCCGGCGGCCCGCATGTTGAGCGCGGCGAAGGACAGCACGAACCCCGCGCCGACGAGGAGCAGCACCGGCAGCGTGCGGGTGAGGTACGCGTCCGAGGGGGGCCGCCACACGGCGAGCAGGTATCCCAGCAGCGGCGCCGCGGCGCCCAGCGCGATCAGCCGGCCCGTTCCGTGGCGACGGACCAGGGAGCCGGCGAACGGCACGGACACGGCGAGCGGCACGCAGGCGGGCAGCAGCGCCAGCGCACTCGTCCAGGGCGACAGGGCGAGCCGGCCCTGCATCTGGAAGGTGAGCAGGAACAGCAGCCCCTGGTACGTGCCGTTCAGCGTGGCCGCCCCCAGACCGGTGCGCAGCAGTACGCGGTCGCGCCCCGACGGCCCCGGCGCGGGGGGCCCGGCGCGGTCCGAGGCCGAGGCCGGCGGCCGGACGGTCGCCTCGTGGGGGACGAGCCGCAGCCCCCACAGCAGGAGGACGAGCGTGACGGGGGCCGGCAGGAGGAAGATCCAGCGCCACCCCGCTTCCAGGAGCGCTCCGGACACGAGGAGCCCGGCCGTGAACCCCGCGGCCCCGAAGGCGGAATACACCGAGACAGCACGGCGCCGCTCCGGCCCCTCGGGGTAGGCCGTGCCGATGATGGCGAGCCCCATCGGCGCCGTGAGGGCGGCGCACGCGCCCTTGACCACCCGGGTCGCGATGAGCAGGGCGGGCCCGTCCGCCAGCCCGCCCGCGACCGACGCGAGCGCGAAGCCGAGCATCGCGGCGAAGTAGACGCGCCGCCTGCCGAACCGGGCGGCGAGCCGGGGCCCGGTGGTCAGCAGGGCCGCGAACCCGAGGGCGAAGCCGCTCATGAGCCCTTGCACGGTCAGCAGCGACAGGCCCAGGTCGTTCCCGATGGCCGGCAGGGCGACCAGGACGAGCGACACCTCCGTCGCGTCCAGCACCATGTTGCCGGAGAGGACGAGGAGCAGGGCCCACGTGTGCCCGGCGGAAGCGCGTTCGGTCGTGGTCACGGCAGGAGGCGCGGCAGCTGTTCGGTGACCAGCTCCAGGTTCTCGGCGACCAGGTCGTCCGGCATGCCGGCGATGCTCGCCCAGAAGATGAGGTGCTTCACGGGCAGGCCCGCGGTCAGCTCCTTGATGCGGACGGCGGCGTCCTCGGGGGTGAGGATGTCGAGCAGTCCGCGCCGGTCCTCGGCGTCAGGGTCGCGCAGATCATCGAGGGTCAGGGGCGGCGGGCCGTCGAAAGCGGTTCCCTGGAGGGCCCCCTGACGGTAGGAGTTCACCTGGTGGACCAGGTGGGGGCCGATGCGGTGCCAGGCGGCCTCCGGGTCCCGGGAGAGCAGGAGGGGGAGCAGGTCGCTCACGCGAGCGGTCTCCGGGTCGTGGCCGCCTTCGATCAGTCCCTCGCGGTACTGCCCGAAGCGTTCGCGTGAGATGTGCAGCAGCCCGATGCCCAGCCGGCCGGCCAGCCGGGCGCCCCGCGGCCCGTAGAAGCCGCCCCACACCGGTGGCGGGTCCTGGATCGGCAGGGGAGTGATCTCCCGCTCGCGCCAGAGCCGGAGGATCTCCCTCATGCGTTCCTCGGTCCGTGCGAAACGATGACCGAAGTCGGCGTCGAAGAGCGCGTACTCGGGGACTCGGTAGCCGGCGCCGAGGCCCAGTTCGAGCCGGCCGCCGCTCAACAGGTCCACGATCGCGGCCTGTTCGGCGATGTCGACGGGGTGGTGCAGCGCCGGCAGGACGACGGAGGTGCCGATGCGCGCGCGGCGGGTGCGTGCGGCGACGGCCGCCGCGAAGGTGAGCGGCTGGGGCAGGTAGCCGTCCTCGAAGCGGTGGTGTTCGGTGAACCACAGACCGCCCACGCCCCGGTGGTCCGCTTCCTCGCAGAACTCCAGGGTCCGCGCGTAGTGGTCTGCCCAGGGCCGGTGCCACTGGTCGGGGTTGCGCAGGTCGAAGAGGAGTCCGACGTCCATGACAGATGCCTTTCGAAAGGGGGGACGGGCGGCAGGACACCCCTCAGCCGAGGAGGGTGCCGCCGGTGGCGTCGACGAAGGAGCCGGTGATCCAGCGGGCCTCGTCGGTGGCGAGGAAGGTGACGACGTCGGCGACGTCCCCGGCCTCTCCCACGCGCTGGAAGGCGGACAGCTTGGCCATCTCCGCCACCGCTTCCGGGATGTCGAAGACGGGACTCCCGTTGTCGGTGATCCCGGGCGCCACGCTGTTGATGGTGATGCCGCGAGGGGCGAGCTGCCGTGCCAGGTGAAGGGTGAGCTGCTCGATGGCTCCCTTGGTCATGGCGTACGCCACCTGCTCGGGGTTGGCGACCCGGGTCAGGCCCGAGGAGATGTTGACGATCCTGCCCCCCTCGGGAATCGACGGCAGGGCGCGCTGCACCAGGAAGTAGGGCGCCCTGGCGTTGACGGCGAAGAGGCGGTCGAACTGCTCCGGGGTGACGTCCTCGGGGGCGACGCCGTTCTGGGTGGTCTCACCCGCGTTGTTGACGAGGATGTCGAGGGTGGTCTCGCCGGTCCGCTCCTTCAGCCCGCGTTCCAGGCCGAGGAAGAGTTCGTGGACGTCGCCCGGGGCGCCGAGTTCGGCGCGGACGGTGAAGCCGTGGCCGCCCTCCGCCTCGATGGTCGCCAGGGTCGCGTCGGCCGACTTCCGGTCGTGCGCGTAGTGGACGGCGACGAGGGCGCCCTCGCGGGCCAGCCGGATCGCGATGGCGCGTCCGATGCCCCGGCTCGACCCGGTGACGAGTGCGGTCTTTCCTTCGAGCCTGTTGCTCATGGTCAGCTCCCTGTGGATGCGGGCGGTCGGGGGGTGTCGAGCCCGGTGACGACCCGGGCGAGATGACGGCGTACGGTGCCCAGGCGCAGGAGTCCGGCGATGACCTCACGCACGCCGTCCACCTCGGGGCCGCCGAGCAGCAGCCGTGCCTGGGCCCGGATTCCGGTGAGGGCGTGGGCGGTCACCGGGTGCCGTTCGCGGTGGTACGCGTCGAGCTCGTCGTCGTCGGCGCGGCCGGTGACGCGGGCGGCGAGGCGGGGACCGAGGGCGGCGGCGTCCTGGAGGCCCAGGTTGAGCGCCTGGCCGCCCACCGGCATCTGGACGTGGGCGGCGTCACCGGCGAGCAGGACCCGGCCGCGCCGGTAGGCGGTGACCTGCCGGCTGGTGTTGTCGAACGCGTTCAGCCACAACGGCGTGCCGTGACCGATGTCCTCGCCGGTGACCTCGGCCCAGGCGGCGGTGACCTCCGCGAAGGACGGCGGACCGGTGCGCCGGGCCGGTGGCGCACCGAAGAGGTGGACCATCACCCGGGTGGAGCCGTCGGGCCAGCGGTGCGCGGTGGCCAGCCCGTGCGGGTGACGTTCGAAGCGGCGGTCGGGTACGGCGATGCCGGCCACGTCGGCCCGCAGCATCTCCAGCGTCCCGTCCTCGCCGCTGAGTTCGAAGCCGCCGAGCCGCCGGACCGTGCTGTGCTCGCCGTCGCAGCCGACGACGAACGCGGCCGTGGTGCTGTGCGCGGTGCCGTCGGCGCCGTTGTGGGCGACCTCCACGCGGTGGGGATGGACGGTGAGCCCCGTGACCCGGTGTCCGCGCCGGACGTGGGCCCCGAGGCCGGTGGCCCAGAGCTGCAGGACGGCCTCCAACCGGGTCTGGGGGCACTTCCACTGTCCGGCGTGCGGGTGGCCGGGCTCCGCTTCGGCGAGATCGAGGCGGAGCCCGCCGAAATGGCCGGGCCCGCCGTCCGGCAGGGCGCCCAGGCGCCGCAGCACGCCGCGGTCCTCCAGGATCTCCAGGGTGCGGCTGTGCAGGGTGGACGCCCGGGACTCCGTGGCGGGTTCGAGGAGCCGCTCCAGGACGGTCACCCGGGCACCGCCCAGGCGCAGTTCTCCGGCGAGGAGGAGCCCGACGGGCCCGGCGCCGACCACGACCACGTCGGCCGCCGGGACCTCGGCCGCCGGCCCGGTCAACGCCGGTCTTCCGCGTACTGCTTGGCGTGGCCCAGCGTGGCGCGGCTGTTGCCGCCGAGGGCGTCGCGGATGAAGGCGCGGGCCTCGGGGACACCGGCGTCCTCGCCGAGGATCTCGGTGATCCTCTCCGCGTTCAGGACGACGGTGTGCTGGGAGGTGGCGGTGGTGACTCCGTCGGCGTCCTCGTCGAGCTGCCAGTAGCCGGTGTGCAGGGTGAGCAGTCCGGGCAGCGTCGTCTGCTTGTACGCGATCCGGCGGTACGGGAAGCAGACCCGGACGGACTCGGTGGTGTGGGTCGACCCGTCGTTGGTACGGGTGTCGAGCCGCAGGATCTGGAGGCCGGGGGTTTCCTCCGTGAGCCGGACCCCGGCGACGTGCGGGAGCCGCTCGGACCAGAGCGTGGCCTCGTTGAGGAAGTCGTACACGTCCTTGGCGGAGCCCTCGACGCGCACGGAGTCCTCGAAGGAGAGGGACAGTTCGGCGTCCGTGGCACCCAGTTCGAGGTTTGCCTTCAGCCCGGGCAGCTCGGCCCGGCTGTTGCGGTCGACGGCCTGGTCGATCCAGACCAGCTTCTCCGGGTCGTCGTCCACGGCCCGGTACTCGTGGAGGAGGCGGACGCGGGTCTCGCCCTCGGCGAGCGGCTCGATGATCCACGTCCCGGTCATCTCGGCGACGGGATGGGCGGGAATCTCCTGCCAGAAGCGGATCCGCAGGCCCTCGGGGTCGAGGACCCGGATGGAGGTCCAGCTCTTGGCCTCGCCGTTGGCGGTGGCCCAGATCCGTATGCGCTCCCGGTCGCCGTCGGCCTCCAGCTGCTCCACGTAGACGGAGGGCGGGAAGAGGCGGGGCCAGTTCTCGACCTCGGCGAGCAGCCGGTAGACCTCGGAGGCGGCGGCTCGGACAGTGATTTCGTGCTCGACCTCGCGGGTCGTCATGGTGAAGTCTCCTGTGGGTGAAATGATGTGATAAGGCGTCAGAAGTTTCCGAGGCCGCCGCAGACGTTGAGGGCCTGCGCGGTGATGGAGGCGGCGGTGTCGGACACCAGATAGCCGACGAGTCCGGCGACCTCCTCGGGGGTGGAGTAGCGTCCGAGCGGGATCTTGGCGTTGAACCTCTCCAGGACCGCGTCCTCGGTGGTGTCGTAGGCGGCCGCGTAGCCCTCGCGCACGCGCTGGGCCATCGGCGTCTCCACATACCCGGGGCAGACGGCGTTGACCGTGATCCCGGTCGGCGCCAGTTCGTTGCCGAGCGCCTTGGTGAAGCCGACCACTCCGTGCTTGGAGGCCGAGTAGGGGGCGCCGAGGACGACGCCCTGCTTGCCCGCGGTGGAGGCGATGTTGATGATCCGGCCCCGTTCCTTCTGCCGCAGGCCACCGGTGTTCAGGACTTCCCGGGTGACGCGGAAGACGCTGGTGAGGTTGGTGTCGATGACGTCGTCCCAGAGGTCGTCGGCGATGTCCGCGGTCACGCCTCCGCCGCTCCGGCCGGCGTTGTTGACGAGGACGTCGACCGTGCCGTAGCGGTCCACGGCGGCTCCGACGAACGTGCGCACGTCGTCGGCGGACCGGACGTCCAGGGTGCTGCCGTCGACGTCCAGCCCCTCCGCCCGCAGTTCCTTGACGGTGGCGGCGACGTTGTCACCGTTACGGGCTCCGATGAAGACCCGGTGGCCCTGGCCGGCGAGCAGCCGGGCGACGGCGAGGCCGATGCCGCTGGTGGCGCCGGTGACGAGGGCCACGGGGCCCGTGTGCTGGCTCATGAGGTCTCCTCAGGCGGTGCGGGTCGCGGTCAGCTGCGCGTTGACCACGTCGATCAGCGCGCGGGGGGTGTCGGCGTCGGTCAGGGCGTCGTCGTCCAGCGTGATGCCGTACTCCCGCTCGATCCGGCCGCCCGTCTCCAGCAGGGCGAGCGACTCGTAGCCGAGGGCGTCGAAGGTGGTGTCGAGGATGTCGGCGTCGAGGTCGACCCCCTCCTCGGCGCCGGCGGCCTCCCGGAGGATGCGGCGCAGGTCGTCCAGGACGAAGACGGTGTGGGTGCCGGGCACGGACATGGCGAAGCCTTTCGTGGAGTGGAGGGCGTGGGAGGTGTTACGGACGGTGGCGCGGCGCGCGCCCGCGGGCGGGCCGGTCGTCGGGGGCGTGGGAGTCGCGGTGTACGGGCGTGTCACCCCGGTTCGCCGGCGCGGCGCACGACGAGGGCGGAGTTGAAGCCGCCCTGTCCACGGGCCAGGACCAGCGCGGTGCGCAGCGCGGCGGGGCGGGGGTCGGGCCCGACGAGGTCGATCTCGTACCCCTCCGCGGGGGTGGAACCGACGGTCGGCGGGATGACGCCGCCCCGCAGGGAGAGCAGGGCGGTGGCGACATCGAGCGGCGCCGCGCCGGAGTACAGCCGCCCGGTCATCGTCTTGGGGGCGGTGACCGGCACCCCGCGCGGCCCGAAGACGTGGGTGAGGGCCTCGGCCTCCGCCCGGTCGAGTTCCGGCACCGCGGCGGCGTCGGCGAACACGACGTCGATGTCGGCCGGTTCGCTTCCGGCGTCGGCCAGGGCCAGTTCGATCGCGCGCTGGAGTCCGGGTGCCCGTCTGCTGCCGGGCCGCGGGTCCATCGTGGCGGCGTGGCCGGTGATCTCCCCGTACACCCGGGGGGCGCCCCGGCGGCGGGCGTGCTCGGCGTCCTCGACCACGAGGATGGCACCCCCCTCGCCCGGCACGTGTCCGGAGGCTTCGCTGTCGAAGGGGAGGTAGGCGCGCTCGGGGTTGTCGGAGGTGGTGAGCCGGCCGCCGGCGATCTGCGCCACCCACCCCCAGGAGCACAGGGAGGCGTCCACGGCGCCGGTGATGAGGACGGGGGTCCCCTTACGGACCTGGCGCCGGGCCTGGGCGAGGGCGTCGAGGCCGCCGGCCTGGTCGCTGACGACGACGCTGCTCGGTCCCCGGGCACCGGTGCGGATGGAGATCTGCCCGCTGTTGACCGCGTAGAACCAGGCGAACGACTGGTAGGCCGAGACGTGGGTGCCGCCCTTGCTCCACAGGGCCTTGAGCTCGTTCTGGCCGAACTCGAAGCCGCCCGAGTGGCCGGCGGTGATCACGCCGACGTCGTAGTCGGGCAGATCGGCGGGGGTGACGTCCGCGTCCGCCAGGGCCCAGTCGGCTCCGACGAGCGAGATCCGCGTCATCCGGTCGGTCTGCGGCAGGAGCCGTCCCGGCAGCAGTTCGGCGGCTTCGAAGCCGCTGATCTCGCCGGCCAGCCGGGAGGGGTAGGACGTGGGGTCGAACCGGGTCAGCGGGGCGATGGCCCGCCGCCCCGCGAGGGTGGCCCGCCAGTAGGCTTCCAGGCCGAGTCCGTTGGGGGCGGCGACGCCGATTCCGGTGATGACCGTCCGGGCGCTCATCGGGTGCTCCGATCGGGGCGGGCGAGGACGACCGCGCTCTGGAAGCCGCCGAAGCCGCTGCCGACGGACAGCACCGCGTCGGTCCGCCGGTCGCGGGCGGTCAGGGGCACGTAGTCGAGGTCGCATTCGGGGTCGGGGTTGTGGAGGTTGGCCGTGGGCGGGACGACGTGGTGCTCCATCGCGAGCACGGACGCGGCGACCTCGATCGATCCGATGGCACCGAGCGAGTGGCCGACCATCGACTTGATGGAGGAGACCGGAGTCCGGTAGGCGTGCTCGCCGAGGCTCCGCTTGAACGCCGCGGTCTCATGGCGGTCGTTCTGCTTCGTACCGGAACCGTGGGCGTTGATGTAGTCGATGTCCTCGGCGTCCAGTCGTGCCTCGTCCAGGGCCACCCGGATCGCCTCGGCCATCTCCTTGCCGTCGGGCCGCAGCCCGGTCATGTGGAAGGCGTTGGACCGGGTGGCGTAGCCCGCCACCTCGGCATAGATGTGGGCCCCTCGCCGCCGTGCGCCGGAAAGCTCCTCCAGGACGAAGACGGCGGCGCCCTCACCGAGGACGAAACCGTTGCGGCTGGAGTCGAAGGGACGGGAAGCGTGTTCGGGGTCGTCGTTGCGGGGGGTGGTGGCCTTGATGGCGTCGAAGCAGGCCACCGTGATGGGGGAGATGGGGGCGTCGGTGGCACCGGCCACCATCACGTCGGCGAGACCGTCCCTGATGACGCCGGCGGCATGGCCGACGGCGTCGAGGCCGGAGGTGCATCCGGTGGAGACGACCGTGCCCGGGCCCTCGGCGCCGACGGCCCAGGCGACCTCCGTGGCGAAGGAGCTCGGGACCAGGAAGTTGTAGAGGTGCGGCACGGCGTAGCGGTGGTCGACCAGGTCGAGCCTGCCGCCGTCGCTGACCGTGCGGTACTCCTGGTCGAGGCCGGTGGTGGCGCCGACGGCGCTGCCGATGGTGACCCCGGTGCGCACGGCGTCCAGAGCCGTGAAGTCGAGCCCGCTGTCGTGGACGGCCTCGCGGGCGGTGACGACGGCGAACTGGGCGGCCCGGTCCATCCGCCGGACCTCCTGCGGGCCGAGACCGGCGAGCTCCGGGTCGAAGTCGACCTCCGCCGCGACCTGGGAGCGGAACGGCGAGGGGTCGAAGAGGGAGATACGCCGCGTCGCGGTCCGGCCGTCGGAGATCAGCCGCCAGAAGTCCTTGGTGCCGAGGGCGCCGGGAGCGGTGACGCCCACCCCGGTGATGACGACACGGCGTTCCTGCCCGGGCGGGGTGGCGGTCACGTGGCGCTCCAATGGTAGAAGCGCTGGGCCAGGGCATCGGCCGGCGAGCGCCAGGTGGCGGGGTCGTAGGCCGCGATGTGGGGCTTGAGGTCGTCGCTGATGCCGATGAACCGGCTGTCCGACTTGGCGGCCTCGATGCGCTCGCCGCCGTCCTCGCCGTCGAAGTCCTGCAGGTGGAAGTAGAGCCCGCGGTACGCGAACAGCTGGCGGCGGCGGGTGCCCATCCGGTGGGGCATGTCGGTGGTGTCGAACTCGCCGAAGAGACGGGCGACTTCGACGGCGCTTCCGATCTCCATCCGGGCGACGATGAGGTTGCTGTGCATGGTGGCCTCTCTGAGAGCGGTCGGGGTCAGGCCGGTCCGAACCAGCGGTCCAGCGCGGTGGGCAGGTCGTGGTGGCTGCCGGGGGCGGCCCAGGCGACGTAGCCGTCCGGGCGGAGCAGGACCGCGGTGGTGCCGGCGAGCCCGGCGGGCACGGAGCCGTGCGGGGCGCCGGTGACCACGTCGATCCGGTCCCGCCAGCGGGCGGCCCTGCGGCGTGGCCAGGGGTTGTCCGTGAGGTCGAGCAACACCCCGCGGCCGGAGCGGAGCAGGGCGGTGGAGCTGGTGCGGCCGGCCCGGGTGGTCAGTTCCAGACGGGGCAGGCGGGCGCCGAGCAACGGATGCGAGCCCGTGCCGACGTCGTACCGGATGTCGGTCCCGCTCACCTTGGCGGCGAGGTGGCGGGCCACCTCCTCGTACGGGAGGAGTTCGGACAGGACGTCCCGCAGCGGTTGCACGTCGTCGCCGCCGAGGATGAGGAGGCTCTGTGCGCGGGTGTTGGCCAGGAGCTGCCGCCCCACCCGGTGGCGTTCCGCGTGATAGGTGTCGAGCAGGGTGGCGGGAGCCGTCCCGCGCAGGACGGCGGCGAGCTTCCAGCCGAGGTTGAACGAGTCCTGGATGGAGGTGTTCATGCCCTGTCCGCCGGCCGGCAGGTGGATGTGGGCCGCGTCCCCGGTCAGCAGGACGCGGCCCCGCCGGTACTCGGACGCCTGCCGGGTGGCGTCGGTGAACGCGGACACCCACACGGCCTCGGCCCCCGAGATGTCGCCGCCCGTGAGCCGCTTCCACACGTCGGCGACCTCGTGGAAGGAGGGCGGCCCGGTGCGCCGCTCCGGCAGGGCACCGCGCTCGCCCACGATGACGCGGTGCAGCCCGTCGCCCAGTGGGGCGGCCATGACCATCCCGCCGGCGAGGCTCTGCCCGGTCGCCCGGGGATCCACGTCCACGCCCCTGATGTCGGCGAGAAGCAGCTCCGTGGTGGCCTCGGTGCCGGGGAAGTCGAAACCGGCTGCTTTGCGGACCGCGCTGCGTCCGCCGTCCGCCGCGACGAGATAGCGCGCGGTGAGCGTGGTTTCCCGGTCGCCCGCCCTGACGCGTACGGAGACCGCGTCGCCGGTGTCCTGGAGCGACAGGAACTCATGGCCGCGCCTGATGTCGGCGCCCAGTTCCCGCGCCCAGCTCTCCAGGACCGTCTCGGTGACGGACTGCGGGATGCCGCGGGCGGCGGGATGCGCGCCGCCGAGAACGGCCAGGTCCAGCGGGATGCCGCCGAAGTGGCCCCGGGTGCTGGTGTCGAGTTCGCCGAACCGGGACAACAGGCCACGCTGGTCGAGACTTTCCGTCGTACGGATGGTGAAACCCAGTCCCCGCGATTCCCCGGTACGCCGGGAAAGGCGTTCGACCACGATCACATCGATTCCGGCCAGACGTAATTCGCCGGCGAGTACGAGTCCTGCCGGTCCCGCTCCGACAATGATGACCGAAGCATCCATGGAGTCTCCCGACTGAAGGTCCGTTCGATTCCTGCTGACGTGGAACATCCTCGGCCGTCGCACTTTTTGTTTTCAAGGCGGAAACGTCAAGGTCCTGCGCAAGGAGATGTCAAGCGATCGTCAAGTCGCCGGAGCGGATGTCCGACATTCCCGAGGCCGGGAAAAGCTGGGCGCCGGGTCGACTGCGCGCCGGGCGCCAAGGAAATGTCAGGGGAAGTACAAATCCCTGTTGAGGAAGGCGCAGGACACCCCCTCGGACCGCTTCCTGTGACCCCGCTCACAGTCAGGTGCACGGCCGGGTGTCTAGCCTGAGGCCCGTAACTTCGGTGCTGCGCCCGCACCATGGAACGGGGGAATTGATGCGCGTCCTGGTCGTTGATTCCGACAGGTCGAACGGAAACACGTTGAGTACCCAGCTGAAGCGTCACGGGTACGACGTGGAGATCTGCACGACGGGCACCGAAGCTCTGGAAAAGCACGAGAAGTTCGACCTTTTTCTGATCGATCTCCTCCTTCCCGACATCGATGGCCTGGAGGTCTGCCGGGCCGTCCGGGCGAACAGCGATATTCCTGTCATCGCTTTCACGGATGCCGGGATGAAACTCGACCGCATCCTGTGTCTGCAGGCGGGCTGCGACGACTGCATGGCGAAGCCGTACGGGTTCCGTGAGCTCCTCGCCCGCATCGACGCCGTACTCCGGCGGTCCCGCCCGGTGACGGCACGGAGTACGCGGGCGGAGGCGATCGCGCACGGTTCGCTGTGCATCGATCCGGAGACGCGTGAGGTGCGGCTCAACGGCCGGCTGATCGGCCTCACCCTCAAGGAGTTCGACCTGCTCCACCGGCTCGCGTCGGAGCCGCACACCGTGCACTCCAGGGCCTCGCTGATGACCGCGGTGTGGGGGTTCCCGGGGCGTCATGTCCCCGGCGGCCGGGCCAGCCGGACGATCGACACCCATGTGAGCGCGGTCCGCTCCAAACTCGGCTCACCCGACTGGATCATCACCGTCCGCGGTGTCGGCTTCAGGATGGGCCGTGTCTGAGCGGGTACCGCTGACGACCCGTCGGCACATCGATCTGCAACGCCTCGCCGGCTTCCTCTGTCCGGGGCACTGACCCCACCTCCCGCACGACGTACGGGCACGCGTGTCCCACGACGCGGGCCCGCGACGCGCCCGTGCCCCTCCTCACGTCCACTCTCGCTCACCCGGAGTCGTACCTTCATGTCCAGACGTCCCACGCCCTCGCGCCTCTTCACGAGCCCCCCGACGGCCGCCCTCGCCGCCGCGCTCGTCCTCTCGCTCACCGCGACGGCCTGCTCCGGAGCGTCCGGGTCCTCCGGCCGGGCGGCGTCCACGCCGCGGTCCGGCGGCCACCTCAGGTTCGCGATGGCGGCCGACCCCGGCTGCGTCGACCCGCACCAGGCCACGACCACCGACGCCCTGTACGGGGCCCGCGCCTTCGTGGACTCGCTCACCGACCAGGACCCGAAGACCGGCCAGATCGTGCCGTGGATCGCGCGCTCGTGGCAGGTATCGTCCGACGCCTCGCAGTTCACCTTCAGCCTGCGCACGGACGTCACCTTCGCCGACGGCACCCCGCTCGACGCCAAGGCGGTCAAGGCCAACCTGGACGCCGTCGCCGCCCTGGGCGCCAAGTCGATGCTGGGCGCCGGCTACCTCCAGGGCTACCGCAGCACCGAGGTCGTCGACCGGTACACGGCCAAGGTCACCTTCAAGGGACCCAACGAGCAGTTCCTCCAGGCGACTTCGACAGCGACCCTGGGGCTCCTCGCCCCCGCGAGCCTGAAACTCCCCGCAGACCGGCGCTGCACCGCGAAACTGATCGGCTCCGGGCCGTTCACCCTCGACGGCTACACCCCGAACACCTCGGTGGAACTGACCAGGCGCGACGGCTACACATGGGGCTCCCCGCTCTGGAAGCACTCCGGAGCCGCCTATCTGGACAAGCTCACCTTCAGAGTCGTCCCCGAGGCCGGTGTACGCGGCGGGAGCCTGAACTCCGGACAGGTCGACGCGATCGCCGGCGTCGCGCCGCAGGACCAGGAGACCCTCGCCGGGCGAGGGCCGAGCGTCCTCGACCGGCCCAACCCCGGGGTTCCCGTCGCGCTCAGCGTCAACACCGCACGGCCGCTGACGAAGGAACCGGCCGTGCGGCGCGCCCTCCAGTCGGCCGTGGACCGGGACGAGGTCGTGAAGACCGTCCTCAGCCCCAGCTACCTCCCCGCGACCAGCGCGCTGTCCAGCAGCACGGGCGCGTACGCCGACAACAGCGCGCTGCTCGCCCACGACCCCGGGAAGACCCGGAAGACGCTCGACGCGGCCGGCTGGGTACCCGGCCCGGACGGCATCCGGGTGAAGAACGGCAAGAAGCTGAACCTGAAGGTGATCCTGGGCGCGAACTTCGGGCCCAACCAGACGGTTCTGGAACTGATCCAGCAGCAGCTGCGCAAGACCGGGATCGGCCTCACCCTCACGCTGCTCTCCCTGCCGGACTACCAGCAGGCGCGCGGCGCGGGCGACTACGACCTCGCCTGGGGCAACGGCACCCGCAACGACCCGGACATCCTGCGCACCGCGTTCTCCGGCAAACTGCTCAACCTCGGCCGCATCGACGACCCCCGGCTGGAAGGCTCACTGGACGCGCAGGCCGCCGCGAGCGACCCGGAGAAGCGGGCCGCCCTGGTCGCGACCGCGCAGCGCCGGGTGCTGGAACAGGGCTACCAGATCCCCGTGTTCGAGATGGCGAGCGTCTACGGAATCGGCGAGAAGGTGCACGGCCTGACCCTGGACTCGACGTCCTACCCGCTGTTCCACGACGCGTGGCTGTCCTGACCATGACCACGTACGTCGTACGCCGGCTCGCCCAGGCCGTGTTCGTCCTCTGGGCCGCCTACACCCTGTCCTTCGGCGTGCTGTACCTGCTGCCCGGCGACCCCGTGACCGTCATGGCCGCCGGGGGCGGGGACAGCACCTCCGTGACCCCGGAACAACTCGCGTCACTGCGCACCCGGTACGGTCTCGACCGGCCGGTGGCGGAGCAGTACGCGACCCGGCTCGGGCACGCCCTGCACGGGGACTTCGGCGCCTCCGTCCACACCGGCGAACCGGTCGGAAGGATGATCGCGGACGCGACTCCCGCGACGCTGGAGCTCACGGCGGCCACGCTGGCCCTGGCCCTGCCGCTGGGGGCCGGGGTCGCCCTGGCCGGCACGTACACCCGCCGACGGTGGCCGGCGCAGTTCCTGCTGTCGCTCCCGTCGGCGGGGGTGGCCGCCCCTACCTTCTGGGTCGGCCTGGTGCTCATCCAGTTCCTCTCCTTCCGCTGGGGGCTGTTACCGGCCTTCGGGGACGGGAGCGCCGCCTCGCTGCTGCTGCCGGCGGTGACGCTGTCGCTGCCGGCGGCCGCGCTGATCGCCCAGGTCTTCGCGAAGAGCCTGCGCACCGCACTCGCCGAGCCGTACATCGGCACGGCCGTCGCCAAGGGGGCGAGCCGGCTCCGGGTCCACTTCTCCCACGCGGCCCGCAACGCGGCGCTCACACCGCTGACCGTCGTCGGGGTGCTGGTCGGCCATGTGCTGGCGGGCTCCGTGGTGGTGGAGACCGTCTTCTCCCGCAACGGGATCGGCCGGCTGACGGCGACCGCCGTGACCGCGCAGGACATTCCCGTCGTCCAGGGGCTCGTGGTGTTCGGGGCGTGCGCGTTCGTCCTGGTGAACCTGGCCGTGGACCTCCTGCACCCGGTGCTCGACCCGCGGCTCACGGCGACCGGCCCGACGGCGGTGGCCACGTGAGCGCCCTCGGTACGTCCCCCGACGGCGGGGCCCCCGTCACCGCGTCCTTCGACGGCGCGCGGCGCGAGGCGCCCGCGCGGCTGCGCCGGACCGCCGGGTTCTGGCTCGCCCGGCCCGGCCTCGTCCTGTCCGTCGTGTTCCTCGCCCTGGTCCTGCTCGCCGCGCTGCACCCCGCCCTGTTCACCGGCCGCGATCCGCTGGCCGGGGTGCCCGCCGACCGGCTCCGGCCGCCCGGCGGGGACCACCTCCTGGGCACCGACCAGCTCGGCCGCGATCTCTTCACCCGGCTGGTGCACGGCAGCTCCCTCACCCTGCGGGCGACGGCGCTCGCCGTCTTCGTCGGCCTGGTGGCGGGGTCGCTGACCGGGCTGGTGGCCGGTGCGGCCGGCGGGTGGGCCGACAGTGTGCTGATGCGGCTCACCGACGTACTCCTCGCCGTGCCGGGACTGCTGCTCTCGCTCGCCCTGGTCACCGCCCTCGGCTTCGGAACGGTGCAGGTCGCCGTGGCCGTCGGGGTGACGAGCGTGGCCATGTTCGCCCGGATCATGCGGGCCGAGGTCCTGCGGGTCGCCCGGTCCACGTACGTGGAGGCCGCCCGGGCGAGCGGCACCCGGTGGTACGCGGTGCTGCTCCGGCACGTCCTGCCGAACGCGGCCGGGCCCGTCCTCGTCTACGCGGCGGTGGACTTCGGCGGCGTCGTGCTCCAGGTGTCGTCGTTGTCGTTCCTCGGTTACGGGGCGCGCCCGCCGGCCCCCGAGTGGGGGTCGCTGGTCGCCGGCGGCCGTGACTACCTGGCCACCGCCTGGTGGCTGACCACCCTGCCCGGACTCGCCCTGGCGGCGACGGTCCTGGCCGCCAACCGCATCGCCCGCGCCCTCGACGGCGAGGCGAAGGAGAGCACCCCATGACGAAACCCCTGACGGCGCCGGCCGGACGGGCCGGGGAATCCGGCCCCCTGCTCGGCATAGAAGGGCTGAGGATCTCCTACCGCACACGCACGGGCCGGGTGGACGCGGTGCGCGGGGTCTCCCTCACCGTCGCACCGGGCGAAGTCGTGGCCCTGGTCGGGGAGTCGGGCTCGGGCAAGTCCACGACGGCCCACGCCGTCGTCGGCCTGCTGCCGCCCGGGGCGACGGTCACGGCGGGCCGCGTCCTCTTCGGCGCGACCGACCTCGCCGCGGCCGGCGAACCGGAGCTGCGCCGCCACCGCGGCCGGGACATCGGCTTCGTCCCGCAGGACCCCATGGTGTCGCTGAACCCGGTGCGCCGCATCGGCCCGCAGATCGGAGAGGTGCTCCTGATCCACAAGCTGGCCTCCGGCCGGCGCGAGGCCGCGGAACGCGCCGTCGAACTGCTCGCCGAGGCGGGCCTGCCCCAGCCGCACCTGCGGGCCCGGCAGTACCCCCACGAACTGTCCGGCGGAATGCGCCAGCGGGCGCTCATCGCGATCGCGCTCGCCGCCCGGCCGAAGCTGCTGATCGCCGACGAGCCGACCAGCGCGCTCGACGTCACCGTGCAGCGCGCTCTCCTGGACCACGTGGACGAACTCGTCGCCCGCACGGGCACGGCGGTGCTGCTCATCACCCACGATCTGGGTGTCGCCGCCGACCGCGCCCAGCGTGTGGGGGTGATGTCCCAGGGCGAGATCGTCGAATCGGGGACGGTCGGCGAGGTGCTGGGCGATCCCCGGCACACGGTCACCCGGCAACTGCTGCGCTCCGCGCCCAGTCTCGGCTCGGTGCGGGAGAGGACCCCGCCGGTCCGGCCCGCCGGGGCCGCGCCGGACCTGGTCGTGGCCCGGGGACTGGTGAAGGAGTTCACCCGGGGCCGTCGCGGCCGGGCGCCGGTCCGGGCGGTCGACTCGGTGGACCTGACCATCCGGCGGGGGGAGACACTCGCCCTGGTCGGGGAGTCGGGATCGGGCAAGTCCACCACCGCCCGGCTGCTGGTCCGCCTCGCCGACCCGACGTCCGGCACGGTCCACTTCGACGGCGAGGACATCACCTCGCTGCGCGGGGAGGCGCTGCGGCGGCTGCGGCGCCGCATGCAGATCGTCTACCAGAGCCCCTACGCCTCCCTCGACCCGCGCCTGACGGTGGGGGACATCATCACCGAGCCCCTGCGCGCGTACCGGGTGGGCGACCGGGCCGGGCGCTCCCGGGAGGCGGCGGCCCTCCTGGACCGCGTGCATCTCCCGGCCGGTACCCTCCGGCGGCGACCGCAGGAGCTGTCGGGCGGGCAGCGGCAGCGGGTGGCCATCGCCCGCGCGCTGGCGCTGCGACCGGATCTGGTGGTGTGCGACGAACCGGTCTCGGCGCTCGACGTCGCGGTGCAGGCGCGCATCCTGGAACTGCTCACCGAGCTCCAGGACGAGTCGGGGCTGAGCTGCCTGTTCATCTCGCACGACCTCGCCGTGGTCCGGGGCATCGCCCACCACGTCGGCGTGATGCGGGGCGGCCGGCTGGTCGAATCGGGTTCGGTGGCGCAGGTGTTCGCCAAGCCCTCCCACCCGTACACGAGGGAACTGCTCGCCTCGGTGGCCGGTTCACGCCGTGCCGGGGCGATGGACGCCGGGTAGCGGTACGGGGTACGCGACGGCGGTCGCCGCCGCGTACCCGGGAGGAGCGGCCAGATCGCGGACGCGCCAGCCGGCCGGCTGCGTCCCGTCCAGCAGGCAGTCGGTGGCCAGGCCGCGCGCGAGGCCCGTGCCGAGGCCCTTCAGATACGCCTCCTTCCGCGTCCACAGCCGGGCGAAGGCGGCCGCCCGCGCGGCCCGGGGGACGCGCAAGAGGCCCTCGCGCTCCGCCGGGTGCAGCCGGGGCAGCAGCGCGTCGACCGTGCCGGTCCGCGGCACGCGCTGCACGTCGACGCCCACAGGCACGGCGGCGACGGCGATCACGATCAGGTCGTGGCTGTGCGAGAGGGAGAAGTGCGGCCCCTCCGGGAAGCCGAGCAGCACCGGCCGCCCTCCCGGACCGCTGCCCGTGCCGCCGGGCCGCTCGCGCCCGAACCTCAGCCGTGCCGCGTCCGTACCGGTGTACTCGGCGAGGACCTCGCGCAGCGCGACATGGGCGGTGACATAGCGGAGCCGGGCGCGCCGGCCGGCGAAACCGGCGGCACGGGCCCGCTCGGTCTCGTCCAGGCAGTCAGGGACGGGGAACCGCGAACCCGGGGCGGGCAGCGACAGCGTCCGCAGCCGGACCCGAGGCGGAACGCTCACGCGGGAGGAACGGGCCGGGGCGGCGGCGGTCACCGTGCGGCGGCCCGGTCGCCCGCGTCGAGGCACTCGTCGAGAAAGGCCAGGGCACGCAGGTGGTACGCCCGCGCGGCGGAACCCAGGCTGACGTTGTGCCCGGCTGCGGGAAGCCGGTCGACCAGCACCCGGGGCGCCGCCGAGAACTGCGCGGCGAGGTCCGCCAGATCGGCGTCGTCGTGACGCCACCACGCCTCGTGCTCGGCGAAGGTGAAGCGCACCGGCACCCGCACCCGGGACAGCAGACGGGCGGACAGCGCGTCCCACTCCGCCGCCGACTCGACCTCCCGTCGTGGCATCGGGGCGACGACCGCCTCGCTCTCGCGGAAGGTCCCGGCCGGATACAGCCGCAGCGGACCCCAGTTGAGCCGCCGCAGCCCGGCAGCCGTGGTGCGGCCGAGCGGCCCGGCGGAGGCGGCCGGCCGGTGCCCGCACCCGGAGACGTCCAGGCCGACGTAGGCACCGGGCGGGGCGTCGGCGGCGAGAGTGAGGGCGAGCTTGCCGCCGAAGGAGTGGGCGAGCAGGAAGAGCGGCGCGGACACATGGCGTTCCCGGGCGTCGGCGAGCGCCGCACGGACGGTCGCCGCCTGCTCCAGCAACGACTGCCCGGCGGGCAGATACGGGGCCGACGCGCCGTATCCGGGCCGGTCCAGTGCGAGCACGGCGCAGCCGAGGCGGGCGCCGAGCGTCAGCAGGGAGACGTCCGGATGGGCCTGTCCGTCGAAGTACCCGGCGCTCATCCCGCCGCCGTGCAGGGCGACGACGGTCGCCCGCGCCGGACGCCCGTCCAGGGGCTCGCTCAGCAGCGCGGACAGGGGGATGCCCGCCGCGTCGAGGGTGATCCTGCGGACCCCTGGCGACAGACGGCCGGGGGCGCCGGTCTCCGGTGCAGGGCGTGCCGTGGTCGTCAGCATCATGCGTTCCCGTTCTGGTCGAGGTCCACCGCGGGCTCCTCTCCAGCATCGGGCGCGCCCGACGGACGGGACAAGGCATGCCGGTTCAGGACTCCCGCAGAACTCCGCCTCCGCCCGGTCAGGGGAATGTCAGGGTTTCGACGTCCCGGCCCGGTCAGCGCGTGATCGTCTTCTCCGCCGCCGTCGGCTGCCAGCTGTACCCCGGGACGACCAGGCGGCCGCCCGTGAGGGGATCCGGGATGATGACCGACGACAGCCCGAAGACCTCCTGCACCATCTCCGTGGTGACCACCTCGTCCGGCGCCCCCTGCGCCACGATGCGCCCGTCCTTCATCGCGACGAGGTGATCGGCGTAGCGGATGGCCTGGTTCAGGTCGTGCAGCACGGCGACGACGGTGCGCCCCCGCTCCAGGTTGAGACGGCGCACCAGGTCCAGGACCTCCACCTGATGGGCGACGTCCAGATACGTCGTGGGCTCGTCCAGCAGCAGGAGTTCGGTGTCCTGCGCCAGGGCCATCGCGATCCACACGCGCTGGCGCTGACCCCCGGAGAGTTCGTCCACCGGACGGTCGGCGAGGGACGCCGTGTTCGTACGCTCCAGCGCCTCGCTCACGGCGCGCTCGTCGGCCTCCGACCACTGCTGCCACCACTTCTGGTGCGGCTGCCGGCCGCGCGCCACGAGGTCGGCGACGGTGATGCCGTCGGGCGGCGTGGGGGACTGCGGGAGCACGCCGACGGTCCGCGCGATCTCCTTGGCGGGGAGGCCGGCCAGTTCGGCGCCGTCCAGCAGTACGGCACCGCGGCGCGGCTTGAGGAGACGGCCGAGCGCCCGCAGGAGCGTCGACTTTCCGCAGGCGTTGGGCCCGACGACGATGGTCACCCTGGCGTCGGGTATCTCCAGGTCCAGGCCCTCGACCACGGTGCGGTCCTCATAGGCGAGGGTCAGGTCGTGCGCCGAGAGGCGGCTGGCGGACGGGCGGCTCATGACGAGATGCCTCCGGATCGGCTACGGGTACGGACGATGAGCCACATCAGGTACGGCGCCCCCACCACGGCGGTGAGGACACCGGTCGGCAGCTCGACCGGGGAGAACAGGCGGCGGGCCAGCAGGTCCGCGACCACGACGATCAGCGCCCCGGCGAGCGCCGACGACAGCAGCGGGGTCTGCGCGGTGCGGGTGAGGCGGCGCGCGATCTGCGGGGCGAGCAGTGCCACGAAGTCGACCGGCCCCACCGCGCCGGTCGCCACCGACGCCAGGACCACCCCGAGCACGGTCAGCCCGAGCCGGACCCGGCCGAGGCGCAGGCCGAGCGCGGTCGCGGTGTCGTCGTCGAACGACGCGCCGCGCTGGGCCCGCGCCGCCCACAGGGCCGCCGGCAGGCCGACGAGCAGGACGACGACGAGCGGTCCCGCCTCCTCGTAACCGCGGCTGTTGAGCGAGCCGGTGAGCCAGACCTTGGCCTGCTGGGCCACCAGATAGTCGCCCTTGGTCAGCAGCAGCTGGGTCAGCGAGCCGAGCGCGACCGACACCCCGATGCCGACCAGGACGAAGCGGGAGGAGTGCAGCCCGCCCCGCCACGCGCACACGTACACGAGCAGGGCCGCCGCCAGGCCACCGGCCACGGAGACATAGGGCAGCGCGTCGGCGGCGACGGCGTTGAAACTCAGTGCGGCCACCGTGGCCGCACCCGCCCCGTGCGTGACGCCGATGACGTCGGGGCTGGCCAGCGGGTTGCGGGCGACGGTCTGCACCAGCGCCCCCGCGACACCGAACGCCACCCCCGCGAGGAGCCCCACGACCAGCCGCGGCAACCGCAGCGTGCCCACCACGAGTTCGTCGGGACTGGGGCGGCCGAGCAGGACGCGTACGACCTCGGACGGCGCCACGAACGATTCGCCGACGCACAGATACGCCACCACCGCGCACGCCAGCAGCACCGCGAGCACCAGGGCGACGACGGCCGCCCGGCGGTGTACGAGGAAACTCGCCCGCCCGCGCCGCAGCACGGCATGCCCGGCGGGGCGCAGACGCGGGGTGACGGTGGCTTCGAGGTTGCTCACGCCGCCACCACCTTCCGGCGCCGCACCAGCGCGACCAGGAACGGCACACCGATCAGGGCGGTCATGACCGCCACCGGCACCTCCGAAGGCGGGAAGAGAACGCGTCCGAGCACGTCGGAGCCGAGGATCATCACCGGACCCAGCAGGGCCGCCAGCGGCAGCACCCAGCGGTGTGCCGTGCCCACCAGCGCGCGGGCGATATGCGGAACGGCCAGACCGGTGAAGGCGATCGGGCCCACCGACGCCACGGCCGCCCCGGTGAGCACGAGCGCGCCGAGGGCACCGAGCGCCCGCAGCCGCCCGACGTTGTTGCCGAGGTTCCGCGCGGCGTCGTCGCCCAGCGCGAGCGCGTCCAGACCGCGGGCGATCATCGCGACCAGGACCATCCCGGCCAGGACGAACGGCCACACCTGGCCGATCACCTCGCCGTCGCGCCCCCCGATCGAGCCGACCTGCCAGAACCGGAACTCGTCCAGGGCCCGCGCGTCGGTGGTGGCGATCCCGGACACCAGCGAGGCGAGGAACGCGTTCATCGCGGCCCCCGCCAGGGCGAGTTTGACCGGCGAGGCCCCGCCGCGCCCGCCGCTGGCGACCGCGTACACACCCACCCCGGCCAGCGCCGCTCCGGCGAACGCGAACCACACGTAGCCGTTCAGCGAGTGCACCCCGAAGAACGCGATCGCGGTCACCACGCCGACCGAAGCGCCCTGGCTCACGCCGAGGATGCCCGGTTCAGCGATGGGGTTGCGGGTGATCCCCTGCATGACCGTTCCCGCGAGAGCGAGCGCGGCGCCCGCGAGCACACCGATCACCGTCCGGGGCACCCGCAGCGCGCGTACCACTTGGGCGTCGTCGCTGCCGCCGTCGTGGAACAGCGCCTGCAGCGCGTCCCCCGGCGCGATCTGGCGGCTGCCGACGGTGAGGCTCAGCAGGACGGCGACCAGCAGCATCGCCGCCCCGGCCAGCAGCCAGCCCGCCCGTCGGCGGGTGAGGTCGGTTGGCGACATGCGCCGTGCTCACTCTCTCTTCTCGGTCCGCGGCCCTCAGGCCGTCAGGTACTTCTCGAGGTCGCCGAGGACCTCGTCGGCGGCGGTCACACCGAGGCCCAGGTACCAGGTCTCGTCCGGCACGTCGAAGGCGTGGCCGTCCTTGACCGCCTTCAGGTTCTTCCAGAGCGGGTTGGCCTGCGCCTTGCTCTTGTCGGTCGCCTTGGCATCGCCGTACACGCCCGTGAAGATGAAGTCGGCGTCGGCCTGGTCGATGTTCTCGGCGCTCACCTCGGCCGCCAGGTCCGCGATGTCCTGGTTCTTGGGGCGCGGGATGCCGACGTCCTTGAGGATGGTGCCGATGAAGGAGTCGTTGGCGTAGAGCCGGATCAGGCCGTCGGGCAGGTAGCGGACCATCGACACGGTCGGCTTGTCCGTCCCCAGCTTGTCCCCGAGGGCCTTGGTCTTCTTCTTGTACGCGGCGAGGTTCGCCTCGGCCCGCGCCGTCTTGTCCAGCGCGGCGGCGTTGAGGAGGTAGTTCTCCTTCCAGGTGAACCCGGGCCGGATGGAGAAGACGGTCGGCGCGATCTTCGACAGCTCGTCGTAGGAGTTGGCGGCGCGCAGCTGGCTGCCCAGGATCAGGTCGGGCTTGAGCGCGGCGATCGCCTCCAGGTTGAGGCTGTTGATCGTGCCGATGTTCTTCGGGGTGCCCGCGTCCTTCTTGAGATACGAGGGCAGCTCCGGCGAACCCTCGGTCGGCGCGAGACCGACCGGCTTCACGCCGAGCGACACGACGTTGTCGAGCTCACCGACGTCGAGCACGACCACGCGCTTCGGCTGCTCCTTGATCTCGGTGCTGCCCATGGCGTGCTTGACCGTACGCGGCCACTGGCCGGGCTTCGCGTCCGTGCCGAGCGCCGCGGTCTTCGCCGCCGCGTCGCCGAAGTTCTTGCCGCCCTTGGCGACCGACTTCGAGTCCTTGGACCCCTGGGAGGACGAGCCGCCGTCCTTCCCGGAGGAGTCGGCGCCGCACGCAGCCAGGGACAGCGCGGCAGCGACGGCGAGAGCGACTGCGGCTGTACCACGGCGCCGATGTGACATGAACGTGCTCCTCGTTTTGTTCACCATTAAATGATTAGGTGAGGCTCACCTTACGCCAACGTTATCCATGGGGTGTACACGGGCAGGGGCGCTCGCGAGCGTCGGGTGCACCGCGTGCGCGGTGCCGGGGAAGACCGGTGGCCATCGGCCCGGTGTACGAACGTGATCTCGGGGAACGACTTTGAAGCGGAACCGCGAGGGGAGCCGATTCGGGAGAACAGGTGTGACTGACGATCAGGACGACGCTCAGCAGGTGAGGGACGACCTCGAATCCGCCATCGGGCACTACATGACGGCCGTCGGGAGCCAACTCCTCGACGAAGGTCTGCCCGTGGCCGGGATCTCGGCGTACGGGGCCTACGACGACGACGGTCAGGACGACTTCGGCGCAGACGTGGAAGGAAGCGTGGAGTTCACCTGCGGCTTCCGGCGCACGGAGTTCGGCGAGGGCAGGGACGCGGGGCTTCTGTGGTGCGGGGTGTCGGGCTGGTGCTTCTTCTGCATACCCGAGGGCTCGGGCCAGGGCCTGCACGAGTCGGCCCGCTGGATGGGCGGCGGCCTGACGCCCGACCCCGGCCGGGTCGCCGCGTTCTTCTCCGACGCCCGACTGGCCCCGGACTTCGCGGGCAGCGGGGACCGGCCCTTCTACCGCACGTCGCACACAGAACCGGACGCGCTGCTGGAGCGGCTCGCGGTCTTCGACGCGGACGACGGCGCGGCCCAGCCGTGGGACTTCGCGCACCGGTTCGCGAGCCGGCGCGCCGACGCGTACGGGAAGCGCGCGCTGAGTGCCCTGACGGCGTCGGAACAGGACGTCGTCGAAGTGGCTGTACGCAGAGGTGAGTTGCGCGCCTTGCGGACGCTGCTGGAGTACGTGGAGGGCTCGGTGCCGAAGGGCGAGGCCCAGGAGCTCGCACGGCGGCTGGCCTCGGACCTGTCGCTGCGGGCCCGGCGCGGTGGGAGGGGCGTGGACGAGCACTGCGAAGCGTTCGTCTACGCGAGCGAACGGTAGGCGCCGGTCGGGTGCTCCCGGGCTCATGCGCCACGATTCCGTGTCGTCCGACCGGCGCTTCCCGCTACGGCTGACGCGCCGGCCCCACGGAACGGCAGGCGCCCGCGAACCGTTCGGCGAAGACGGACCACGCGGCCACGGTCGCCTTCTCGTCGGCCACCGCCTGTGCGTGGAGCCGGTCGCGGTCGAAGCCTTGTGCGGTCAGCCGGTCGCGGTCCCACGCGGTGATGTTCCGGGCCCCCGCCTCGGGGTGGAACTGCACGCCCCAGGCCCGGTTCCCCACGCGGAACGCCTGGTGCGGGCAGCCGTCGCTGGAGGCGAGCCACACCGCCCCCGCCGGAAGCCGGGTGATCGCGTCGACGTGCCGTTCGATCGCGGGCACCGTCTCGCCCAACCCCGAGAACAGCGGATCGTCCGCCGCTTCGGGCCGCAGCCGGATGGTCGTGCTGCCGTACTCCGGCTCCCCGTGCGCGGCACGCACCGTCCCGCCCGCCACCTGGGCGAGCATCTGCCCGCCCAGGCAGATCCCCAGCATTGGTGTGCCGTCCGCCAGCGCCTGCCCCACCAGGCGGCGGGTGGCGGCGAGCCAGGGCGCGCGGGCGTCGTCGTCGGGGAGGAATCCGCCGCCGAGCACGACGAGCGGGCGGCCACCGAGTGCGGAGGGCAGCGCCTCACCGGCGTACGGACGCAGCACCCGCAGGCCGAGCCCCGCCGCGCTCAGCCAGGCACCGAGCCGCCCGGGGCCCCCACGTGCGGTGTTCTGTACGACCAGGACGGACACAGGGCGTCCACCTCCTCGTAGGCGTCAGGGCGCCGGGATGCGGATGACGGGATTGAACGGGCGCTTGACGTATCCGCTGCGGACATTGCGGCACTCCGGCGCCTCGCACATGAAGAACTCGTCCACCTTCATGCGCCCCGTTTTACCTCTCAGCCAGGACTTCTCGTCGTCCGCGAGGGGCCGGTGCATCTCGCGGGAATCGCACGTATAGCAGAACAAGGTCTGAGCCTTCATGTGATCTCCCAGCAGTTCCGGATGAGCCGGTCATCGACAGTAGAGAAGACCGGGGCCGCTCCGGAAGCCCCCATTCGGCTCGGTTCCCTTGCGTGCCGCGGCCGTTGACAGGGCGTCACACCCCTCCCCATCATGGGAGCGCTCCCATGCTTCTGTCCCACTCCACCCGTGCCGCCGAGATCCCAGGAAGGATCCCCCATGGCGCCAACGCACAGATCCCCGCAAGGCCCCCGCCACCTCGCACGCGCCGCCGCCGTCCTGGCCGCCTCGCTCGCCGTGGTGGCCTCGCTGACCGGCGCGGCCCCCGCCGCACCGCAGGCCGCCGCCGACGCGGACGTTGACGTACAGGTGAACGCCCAGGCGGCGCTGGGCACGCTGACCGGAGCCGCCCGCGGGGTGAACACCGCCATCTGGGACGCGCACATGAACGACCCCGAGGTGGCGGACCTGATGACGGCGGCCGACGTCGGGGTGATGCGCTACCCGGGAGGTTCGTACGCGGACATCTACCACTGGGAGACGCACACGGCACCTGGCGGCTACGTCGCCCCCGGCACCGGCTTCGACGCCTTCATGGGCACCGTCCGCGACGCCGGGGCGCAGCCGATCCTCATCGCCAACTACGGCTCCGGCACCCCGGAGGAGGCGGCCGGCTGGGTCAGGTACGCGAACGTCACCAAGAAGTACGGCGCGAAGTACTGGGAGATCGGCAACGAGATCTACGGCAACGGCCACTACGGCAGCGGCTGGGAGAACGACGAGCACGCGGACAAGAGCCCGCAGGAGTACGCGCGCGAGGTGCGCGCCTACGCGGCGGCGATGAAGGCCGTCGACCCCACGGTCAAGATCGGCGCGGTCCTCACCAGCCCGGGGGAGTGGCCGGACGCAGTCGTCGGAGACGGCGATTCCGGCGACTGGAACCACACCGTGCTCCCGGCGGTGGCCGACGTCATCGACTTCGTCAGCGTGCACTGGTACGCGGGCGGCTCGGACACCACCGCCGACGCGGCCCTGTCGAAGCTGGCCAAGCTGCCCGGTGAACTCCGGGAGGTACGCAACCAGATCGACCGGGTCGCGGGCGCGCACTCACCCGACATCGGGATCGCGCTCACCGAGATCAACACCAACACCGGTGGCGCCCGGCTCACCGCCCGCCCCAACGGCCTGTTCGCCGCCGACGCGTTCATGACGGCGCTGGAGAACGGCGTGTTCAACGTCGACTGGTGGAACACCCACAACGGCGCCGGGGAGATCACCACCGTCGACGGGGAGACCGACTACGGCGACATGGGCATGCTGTCCAGCGGCGCCTGCACCGGCGACATCTGCGAACCGGCACCGAACACACCCTTCCCCCCGTACTACGGGATGAAGATGACCGCCGAACTGGGCACCGCGGGCGACACGATGGTCGCCGCCGAGTCCTCCGCGCAGGACATTTCGGCGCACGCCGTGCTCCGCGACGACGGACGGCTGAGCGTCATGCTCGTCAACAAGGACCCGGACACCGCACGGACCGTCGCCCTCGACTACGACGGCTTCACCCCGTCCGCCACCGCGCCTGCGGTCAGCCGCTACGCACGCGGCGACAGCGACATCACCGAGGTCACCGACGGCGACGCGTCCGCGGCCCGGGTCACCGTGCCCCCGTACGCACTGCTCACCGTGACCCTCGAACCGAAGGCCGGTACGGGGCCGGCCGCCTCGGCCGCGAGCACCCCGGGCACCCCGCGCCCGGACGCGGTCACCGACACCACCGCGCGCCTCACCTGGGACGGCGCGACGGGCGCGACCCGTTACCTGGTCCAGGAGCGCGACGGCGCCCACACCCGCCTGGTCGGCGAGACCACCGGCACCTCCGTCACCCTGCGGAACCTGCCACCGGGCAGCACCCACACGGTCAACGTGCTGGCCGCCGACTCGGCGGGGCGGCTCTCCGGCCCGTCCTCGCCCCTGACCTTCAGCACCGGCACCCCGGCGGACGCGGTCTGCTCGGTGACGTACCACCGGGACTCCAGCTGGGGCAACGGCTTCGTGACCACCGTGAACGTGCGGAATCTGGCGGACACGCCGATCACGGGCTGGACGGTGGACTGGGACTGGCCGACCACGGGCCAGTCGGTGGACTCCGGCTGGAACGCCACGTTCCACCAGACCGGTTCCCATGTGCGGGTGACCGCTCCGGACGGCGCGGGCCCGCTGGCGCCGGACGGCGGTTCGACCGCCTCCTTCGGGTTCGTCGGCGCCAACGACGGCCCCAACCCCGACCCGGCCGTCTTCCGCCTGAACGGCGCGGTCTGCTCGGGCGGCTGACGCCCGCGCACGGGGAGCTCCCTCGGTCCGGGGCTCCCCGTACGTCACCCGGTCCGCACGTGCGTGGCTCCTCGCATCGGCCCGCGGAACGTGGTCCGCTGGACCGAACGACCGCCGGGGCGAGGAGCAGCATGACCGACGAGCACCGCCGGCCCACGGACGCCGTCGTCGTCGGAGCCGGACTGGCCGGACTGGCCTGCGCGCTGGATCTCTGCCGCTCCGGACTGAAGGTCGCCCTCCTTGAGGCGTCCGACTCGGTGGGCGGCCGGATGCGCACGGACCGCCGGGACGGATTCCTGCTCGACCGCGGCTTCCAGGTGTTCAACACCTCGTATCCGCAGGTGAAACGGCGCCTGGATCTGAGGAGCCTGCGCCTGCGGCCGTTCACCGCGGGCATCATCGCGCACACCCGGACGGGCCCCGTCCGCCTCGCCGACCCGACGCGGGAACAGGGCGCGGTGGGGGCCCTGTTCCCGGGCCGGGTCCTCTCCGCCCGCGATCTGGGCGTCCTGGCGGCACTCACGGCACGCGACGCCATGCTCCCCGCCTCCTCGGTCAGGCGCCGCCGCGACGAAACCACCTCGGCGGCGCTGTTCCGGGCCGGCCTGTCGGACGACGTGATCACCGGCGTACTGCGGCCGTTCCTGGCAGGGGTGTTCCTGGAGGACGGCCTGGAGACCTCCGCCCGCTTCTTCCACCTGGTCTGGCGGAGCATGGTGCGCGGGACGCTGTGCCTGCCCGCGCAGGGCATCGGCGCCGTCCCCCACCAGCTCGCCCAGCGGCTCCCCGACGGCGTCCTCAGGCTCGGCGCCCCCGTCGCACAGATCACGGACACGGGGGTCGCCCTGGAGGACGGGAGCGAAGTACCCGCGAGCATCGTGGTGGTGGCGACGGAACCGGCGGCCGCCGCCCGCCTGCTGCCGGACCTGACCGTCCCGGACACCCGCACCGTCACGACGTACTACCACGCCACCGACCGCACCCCGCTCGCCGAACCGACCCTGCTCGTGGACGGCACCGGACCGGTCCTGAACACCTGCGTACTCAGCGAGGTCGCCCCCACGTACGCGCCTCCCGGCACCGCGCTGGTCTCCACCTCCGTGCTGGGCGCCGAACTCCCGGGCGGTGCGCAGGCGGTGCTGCGGCGCCTGGCCGACCTGTACGCCACCGACACGAGCGGCTGGACGCGGATCGCCGCCCGCACGGTCGAGGGCGCCCTGCCGGCCATGCGCCCGCCCTGGCCGCTGAGCCGCACCACCCGCGTCGGCCCCGGCCGGTACGTGTGCGGCGACCACCGGGCCACCGGCTCCGTCCAGGGCGCCCTCGCCTCGGGCACCCGGGCCGCCCGGGAGGTGGCGGCGGACCTGGCGCGCCGGACATGAGCCGCTGCGACGTGGCCGTCGTCGGGGGCGGCGCGGCAGGGCTCAGCCTCGCGCACCGTCTGACGGAGAGCGGCGCCGCCACCGTGACCGTGATCGAGCCGCCGGACGGCCCGCCGCGCCCGGCGGAGCGGACCTGGTGCTACTGGCACGCGGAGGCGGACGGCCTCGACGGAGCCGTCAGCGCGTCCTGGTCCGTGCTGCGTGTGCACGGCGCCGACGGCCGCCCGGTCACCGTCGAACCGGCCCCCTTCACCTACCGCATGGTGCGCTCCGCCGACTTCGAACGCCTGGTCCACGGGCGCCTGGCCCGGGCGGACGGCGGACACGTGCTGCGGGCCACGGCGGACGCGGTGCGCGCGGTGCCCGGCGGCGCCGAGGTCCGGTGCACGCTGCCGGACGGCTCCACGGTCGGCGTGCGCGCCCGTCGCGTGTTCGACTCCCGGCCCCTGCCCGCCCTGCCGCCCGCCCGCACCCAGCTGCTCCAGCACTTCCGGGGCTGGTTCGTCCGCACCGCCACCGACCGGTTCGATCCCGGGGTCGCCGACCTGATGGACTTCCGCGTCCCCCAGCCCGGCCACGGACTCGCGTTCGGCTACGTGCTGCCCCTGGCCCCGGACCGGGCGCTCGTGGAGTACACCGAGTTCTCCCGACGGCCGCTGACCACTCAGGCGTACGAGTCGGCGCTCGGCCACTACTGCCGCGACGTCCTCCGGCTCGGCGCGCTCACGGTGGAGCGCACGGAGCAGGGGGCGATCCCGATGACGGACGCCCGGTTCCCGCACCGGGCCGGGCCCTCGGTCTTCCGGATCGGTACGGCGGGCGGCGCCACCCGCCCGGCCACCGGCTACACCTTCGCCGCCGTGCAACGCCAGGCCCGCGCCATCGCCGCCGCCCTGGGCGACGGCCGGGGCGCCGTCCCCGCCCCCCACGGCCGGCGGGCGCTCGCCATGGACGCCATCGTGCTCCGCGCGCTGGACACCGGCCGGATCGACGGCCCGGACTTCTTCACCGGCCTGTTCCGCCGCGTCCCGGCCGAGCGGCTGCTGAGATTCCTCGACGGCACGGCCTCGCTCCGGGAGGAGTGGGGCATCGGGCTGCGCACCCCCGTCCGGCCGATGCTCGCCACCGCCGCCGAACTGCCCTTCCTCCCGCGCCGGACCCGGTCCACCGCCACAGACGGAGAGAGCCACCGATGACCCTGCTGCGCGACCACGACCTGGCCCGGGCCTTCGACCACGCCTCCCGCACCTATGACGGCCTGACCTCCCTCAACCCCGGCTACCGCACCGACCTCCTGCGCTCGGCCGGCCGCCTCCGCATCCCCGGCGGCGGCGCCGGACTGCACCTCCTCGACCTCGGATGCGGCACCGGTGCCTCCACCCGGGCCCTGCTCACCGCCGCGCCCCTGGCCAGGATCACGGCCGTGGACGCGTCGGCGGGCATACTGCGCCGCGCCCTGACCAAGCCCTGGCCGGCCCGGGTGCGCTTCCTCCACCTGACCGCCGAGGAGCTGACCACGGCAGGCGAAGGCCCCTTCGACGCGGTGTTCGCCGCCTACCTGTTCCGCAACGTCAGCGACCCGGACGCGGTCCTCGGATCCGTACGGGCCCTGCTGGTGCCGGGCGGACGCCTCGCCGTGCACGAGTACAGCCTCAGCGGCTCCCGGGCGCACCGGGCGCTGTGGACCGCCGTCTGCCACGGGGTGATCATCCCGGCGGGCACGCTCACCGGCGACCGTCCCCTCTACCGCCACCTCTGGCGCAGCGTCACCTCCTTCGACACCGCACCCGCCTTCGCCGGCCGGCTGGCCCGGGCCGGTCTGACCTCGGTGCGGGTGGTCCCGGTCGCCGGCTGGCAGACCGGCATCGTGCACACCTTCCTCGCCCGCAACGGCCGGCCGGCCACGACTCCGGAGCACGCCGCGTGAACGCCCGACCCCCCGCCGCCCGACGAGGCCGCGACCGCAAGGCCGAGGTCCTCCTGCCCGCACCCGGCGCACCACGCTTCCGACGAGGTGACGAACCGTCCGTCGCCGTCGTCGGGGGCGGAATCGCCGGCCTGTCCGCGGCGACCCTGCTGGCCGAGCGCGGCGCCCGGGTGACCCTGTACGAGAAGGACGACGCACTCGGCGGCCGCCTCGCCGGCCACCGCACCGTGCTGGCCGACGGCTCACAGGTGACGATGACCCGCGGGTTCCACGCGTTCTTCCGCCAGTACTACAACCTGCGCGGCCTCCTCCGGCGTACCGACCCCGCCCTCGACCGCCTCGTCCCGCTGCCCGACTACCCGCTGCGGCACAGCGGCGGCCTGACCGACAGCTTCGCCCGGGTCCCGAGGACGCCGCCCCTCAGCGCGCTCGGCTTCGTCGCGCTCAGCCCCACCTTCGGCCTGCGGGACCTGGCCGCCCTGGACGCCCGGGCCGCGCTCCCGCTCCTCGACGTCCGCGTCCCCGAGGTGTACGAGCGCTTCGACGGTGTCGGCGCGACCGCCTTCCTGGAGAGCGTGCGCTTCCCGGAGGCCGCCCACCATCTCGCGTTCGAGGTGTTCTCCCGCAGCTTCTTCGCCGACCCGCGCCGGCTGTCCGCCGCCGAACTGCTGCTGATGTTCCACATCTACTTCCTCGGCTCGTCCGAGGGCCTGCTCTTCGACGTACCGGCCGAGCCCTTTCCGCAGGCCCTCTGGGAACCTCTCGCCGCGTACGTCGAGGGCCTCGGCGCGGACCTCCGGACCGGGACCCCCGTGCACCGGATCGACCCTCGGGACGGCGGCGGGGCCCACGTGCATACCGGGACCGGCACCCACCACCACGACGCCGTGGTGCTCGCCCTCGACACCGAGGGGCTGCGGCACACCGTCGCCGCGTCGCCCGGCCTCGGCACCGCACCCTGGCGCGACGGTGTCGCCGCCCTGCGCACCGCACCGCCCTTCCTCGTCTCCCGGCTCTGGCTCGACCGCCCCGTCCGCGCGGACCGGCCCGGCTTCCTCGGCACCAGCGGCTACGACGGGCTCGACAACATCAGCACCCTGGACCGGTACGAGGGCGAAGCCGCCCGCTGGGCCGCGCGCACCGGGGGCTCCGTCGTGGAACTGCACGCGTACGCCGTCGATCCCGGCGCCGAACACAAGGAGGTGCAGGAACGGCTGATCGACCGGCTGCACCGGGTGTACCCGGAGACCCGCGACGCCCGCGTGGTCGACTCCCGGCACGAGTGGCGCTCCGACTGCCCGTTCTTCGAGGCCGGCTCCCACCCGCTGCGCCCCGCCGTGCGCACCCCGCACCCCTGGCTGGCCCTCGCCGGGGACGCGATCCGCTGCGACCTGCCCGTCGCCCTCATGGAACGCGCCGCCACCACCGGCTTCCTGGCGGCGAACGCCCTGCTCGCCGACCGGGGCGTCCGGGGCCAGGTGCTGTGGACGGTGCCCCGGAGGGGCCGCTCCCGCGCACTCCGGGCGCTCGCCGCCGCAGGGCGTGCCTGAAACGCGTCAGCCCGGGAAGCGCCCGGTGCTGCGCAGCGCCCAGCGCCTCTCCGCGTACGCCAGGTCGTCCACCCACAGCCGCCCGGCGGTACGGCGTATCAGCGGCCGCAGCACCGGGGCGACGGCCCGGGCGAGCGCGAAGCCCGGCCGGTCCGAGGCGGCGACCGTCGCCTCGACGACGGCGGTGCGCGGGCGCTCGTGATCCGGACGGGTCAGGGGCGTCGCGTGCGTCTCCACGACGGAGGACGCGCCCTCACCGTCCGTGATGCGCATGACGACGGTACGCGGCCCCGGCGCCGTGAACTCGGCCCGCACCGGGACCACCAGGCGCCCGGCCACCCGGAAGGACACATCGACCACGAAGGCGTCGTCCTCGTCGCCCCGCGGTTCACGCACCACCGACAGATCGATGAACGAGTACGGGTGGAACCACGAACCGTGCCACGGGTCGAGCCGGTTGGCCACCACGTCCTGCGGTTCGCACCGCCCGACCGCCGTGAACACCGCGTCCACCGCGCCCCCGCGCGCGGGCCGTCCGGGCACCGCGGGCCGCCCGGTGGGCTCCTCGCCGCCCACCTCGTCCAGCCGCACCCACACGAGTACGCCGTCGTCGTACACGGGGAAGGGCTGCCAGCCCGCGAACGGGGCACCGTCCAGGGAGAGTCCGTGCCAGTGGCACACCAGCGTGCCGCAGACCACCCGGCTGTCCCGCAGCGGTGCGCCCAGGTGCGGGCAGACACCGGACCCGGCGCGCAGCGCACCGCCGTCCGTACGCCACAGCACGACCTCCGTGCCGCCGACCGTCCGGCCGTACGGGCGGTCACCGACCCGCACTTCGCGCGAGGCGCCCACCACGTACCAGTTGCCGGACGGGCGGGTCGTGGCCCGCTTCAGCGCCTCGGCGATGAGCGCGGGCCGCGCGTCGCGCCAGGTGGGCTCCTGCGTCGTCCAGCCGGGGCCGGAACCGCGCAGCCGCAGCGGCGGCGACCACCGCTTCCCGTTCCGCCGGCTCACCGCACCGGCTCCTTCCGCCCGGCCTCCGGGCCGTCCGCCACCGCCCGGCCGTGTGCCCGCCACCGGGCCCCGGCCACGCGCAGCACCCCGGCGGCGGCCGTGGCGGCGCGGCGTCGCCGGGAGACGACCGCACGGCGGTGCAGGACGCGGTAGTCCTGCGCGGCGACCGCGTCGAGGATGCCGCCGTAGAGGGTGAACGCCGCGCGGATACAGGGGCGCACCCGTGGATCGAGCATGCCGATGCCCGGCTCCGCCGTCCGGTACACCCCGCGTGTCAGCTCCGTCGCGGCCACCAGCGCGGCCCGGATGCGCGCGTCCCCGCGCCCGGTGCGCCGGCTCCACTCCAGCAGCGGCCGGTCCACGCCGTGGGAGGAGAGGAGATCGACGGGCAGGTAGACGCGGCCCCGGTCGAGATCCTCGCCCACGTCCCGTACGAAGTTGGTGAGCTGGAACGCCACCCCCAGCGCGGCCGCGTGCGGTTCGGCCTCCTGCCGGGGCACGACCGTACCGAGGACCGGCAGCATCTGGAGACCGATCACGGCGGCCGAACCGTGCACGTAGGTCTGCAGGTCGGCATAGGTGGGGTAGTGGGTGACGGTCAGGTCGGCCCGTATCGAGACCATGAAGTCGGCGAACAGGTCGTGTCCGATGCCGTACCGGGCGGCGGTGTCGGCGACGGCCCGGACCACCGGCTCGTCGCCCGTGCCGGTCCTCAGCCCGTGCGCCAGATCGCGTTCGAGGCGCAGCAGCAGCCGGTCGCGCTCGGTGGGCGTCCGGTGCCGGTCCAGGTCGTCCACGATGTCGTCGGCCCAGCGGGCGAAGCCGTACAGGGCGTGCACGGCGGACCGCCGCTCGGGCGGCAGCAGCCGGGTGGCCAGGAAGTAGGTACGGCCGTGGCGGGCGTTGAGCTCCCGGCACCGGGCGTACGCGGTGCGCAGCGCGGGATCGGTGATGCCGGCCGCGTCCAGTTCACGACGGGTCATCGGCACCTGCCCGGACCAGGGGAGAGGCGGCGGTGCGCACCCGGCGGGGGCGGGGCCCGCCGGTGCCGGTGATCCGGGCGGCGGCCAGCTTGCCGCTGATGAGCACGGTCGGCACGCCGACGCCCGGGGTGGTGCCGCACCCCGCCAGGACCGCGTTCTCCGTCCCCCGCACGAGGTTGCGCGGCCGGAAGGGGCCGGTCTGGGCGAAGGTGTGGGACAGGGAGAACGGGGTGCCGGCGGCGTGGCCCCGGGCCGTCCAGTCGAGCGGGGTCACCAGAAGCTCCTCCTCGATGCTGTCCGCGAAGCCGTCCAGGCCCCGGCGTTCGAGTGCACGGACCAGGGTGTCGCGGTAGCGCGGGCCGAGATCCGCCCACGCGGCGGCCGGGGGACCGGTCGTGGTGTTGGGGCAGGGGGCGAGCACGTAGTGCAGATGGCGGCCCGGGGGCGCCAGCAACGGGTCGTGCATGGTGGGGCGCGTGATCAGCAGCGAGGGGTCGCTCATCAGCGCGCCCGTACGGGTCAGCTCCTCGAACGTCCGCTCCCACGCGCCGCCGAACGAGAGCGTGTGGTGCGCGAGATACGGCCAGGTGCGGTCGGTCCCGGCGTGCAGGACCACGGCGGACGGCGCGTGGCGCGGCCGGACCGGGCGCCGGGGGCGGTGCCCCAGCAGCTCGTAGGCGGCGGGAAGTTCGCAGCTCAGCACCACCGCGTCGCAGGCGATGCGCTCACCGGAGGCCAGGCGCACGGCCCGCACCCGCCCCGCCGAACGCTCCAGCGCGCTCACCTCGGCCGCCCACCGCAGATCGGCGCCCGCCTCCGCCGCCGCGTCGGCCATCGCCCGGGGGAGCGCGTGCATGCCGCCCTTCGGGAACCAGACGCCGGCCACGGTGTCCATGTAGGCGATCACGGCGTAGGCCGCGAGCGCCTTGGCCGGGGACACACCCGCGTACAGCGACTGGAACGAGAAGACCCGCCGCAGGCGTTCGTCGGAGAGGAAGCGGCCGATCCGGGCGTCGAGGCGTCCGAACCCGCCCAGTGCCGCGAGCCGGGCCAGATCCGGGTGCAGCAGCCCGAACGGCGAGTCGAAGTTCGTGTCGATGAAGCGGCTCATCTGCGCCCGGTACAGACGCTCCAGCCACCGCCGCAGCTCGCGGTAGCCCGCCGCCTCCGCCGGACCGGCGAAGCGCCTGACCTCGGCCTCCATCGCCTCCCCGTCGGTGTGCACGTCGAGCGAGGACCCGTCCGCGAAGCAGGCCCGGTACGCCGGATGCAGGGCCGTCAGCTCGACGCGGCGGTACAGGCTGTCGCCCACGGCGGCGAACGCCTCGTCGGCCAGATGCGGCATG
The DNA here is from genome assembly GCF_045206345.1 of Streptomyces sp. NBC_00209. Taxonomy (NCBI): domain Bacteria; kingdom Bacillati; phylum Actinomycetota; class Actinomycetes; order Kitasatosporales; family Streptomycetaceae; genus Streptomyces; species Streptomyces sp. NBC_00209. Next base: position 6,845,061 of record NZ_CP108121.1, read on the forward strand.
GTCAGCACCGTGGGACCGGTGTCGGTCTCGAACCCGCCCAGCCGCACCCGCCCCGCCCGGCCGCCGGGACCCGTGTCCCGTTCGACCACCGTGACCCGGCGGCCCGCCCCCAGCAGATGCAGGGCACAGGCCAGCCCCGACAACCCCGCGCCCACCACGACGACATGGCCCGTGGGCCCCGGCACGCCCTTCACCCGGCCCCCTTTTCGCTCGCGCGCACGCCGGCCTCCTGCCGGGACGCGCATCGGGCGATCTCACCCCGGCCGCCGCCGGACGCGGGGGCCCGGGACGGCGTGTCGCCCCGCGATTCCTCCGGTCGGAGTACGTTTCGGGTGCCGGGGAGCGGGGCGCGTGCTAGTCGCGTACCGGCAGGCCGTACGCCACCGCCAGGCGGCCGAGTGCGTCACGGAGGGCGGCCCGCTGGGGCGGGGTGAGCCCGGCGTCCAGCCGCGCGTCGATCGCGAGCGCCATGTCCGTGCACCGCCCGAGGAGTTCGCGGCCCTCGTCGGTGAGGCTCAGAACCTGGCGGCGCCGGTCGGCCGGATCGCGCAGCCGCTTGATCGCGCCCTTGGACTCCAGGTGATCGGCGAGGGACACGACGAGGCTGGGCGCCACCCGCATCAGCCGGGCGATCTCCAGCTGCGAGGAGGTCAGCCCCGCGTCGAGGGCGCCCAGCACGCCGACGTGCTTGGGCTTCAGGCCGACCTCGGCCAGGGCCTCCGCGTACTGATCGGAGATCACCGCGCCCAGGGAACCCAGGCGAAAGCTCAGGGTCTCGGTCCACTTGACATCGTTCACAGACAGCATGCTACCTTCCTCAAACCATTCAGGCGTTGAATGATTTGAGGCGAGAAGTGATCGACCCTCGTAGCGTGCAGGTGGTCTTCGCCGACCTGCAGGACAGCATCGTGGCCCTGAGCCGCACGAACGGCCCGGCGGACATCAGGCGCTCGGCGGGAGCCCTCGGCCAGGTCGCCCAGGTGCTCGACATCCCGTTCAGCGTGTCGGCCGCGCCCCGGCTCGGCGGCCCCGGCGTCATCGCCGAACTCCCCGAAGCGCCTGCGTACGTGCGTGGCGGGCCGTCCTGCTGGGACGACCGGCCCTGGCGCGAAGAGGTGGTGGCCCGGGGCCGCGACACCCTGGTCATCTGCGGAGTGACCTCCGAGATCGTGGTCCTGCACACCGCGCTCGACGCCCTGGCCGACGGATACGACGTGATCGTCCCGGTCGACGCGTGCGGCGGCATGTCGGAGCGCACGGAGAGCGCGGCGCTGCGGCAGGTCGAGGCGGCGGGCGGTTCCGTGACCTCGGTGGCGAGCCTCGTCACGGCCATGGTCCGCGACTTCACCGATCCCCCCGGCCGCCAGGCCATCACCGCACTGCACGCCCTGATGAGCTAGGGCCTGTCCAGTCCCGCCCGCGTTCCCGGAGGAAGACCTCATGAAACTCGCACCCCATCTGCACCGTCTCGGCAACGACGTCGTGTCCTGCTACCTGGTCGACACCGACGAGGGCATCACCCTCATCGACGCCGGACTGCCCGGCCACTGGCGGGACCTTCAGCGCGAACTCGGCGCCCTGGGCAAGTCCGCCGGTGACATCCGCGGGGTCGTGCTGACCCACGGCGACTCGGACCACATCGGCTTCGCCGAACGTCTGCGCACCACCTACGGCGTACCGGTGTTCGTCCACGCCGACGACGCGCTCCGCGCCCGTACGGGGGAGAAGCCCAAGGTCGCCGTCGGGCCCATGCGCCCGGGCCCCGCCCTCGGCTTCTTCGGATACTCCCTCCGCAAGAACGGCCTGCGCCCCCGCTACGTCGGAGCGGTCACGGAGATCGCCGACGGCGATGTCCTCGACCTGCCCGGCGGCCCGGTGATCGTGGGCATGCCGGGGCACTCCCCGGGCAGCGTGGCGGTGCACGTTCCGCTCGCCGACGCGGTCTTCGTGGGTGACGCCCTGACCACGCGGCACGTCCTGACCGGGCGCACCGGCCCCCAGCCGGCGCCCTTCACCGACAACCCCGCCGAAGCACTCACCTCGCTGGACCGGATCGCCGGCCTGTCGGCCTCGTGGGTGCTCCCCGGTCACGGTGCGCCCTGGCGCATCTCGCCGGCCGAGGTGGGCGGGGCGGTCCGGTCGGGCGCCGGGGGCTGATGACGTATCGGCGCGCATCGCGTCCTCGACGGTGGCGGTCAGGTGACGGGGACGCCCGGGTTGACCGTCCCGGCGCCGCCGGTCTCCCGGTTGTCCGAGGTCACCGTGGCGGGGCAGTCCGACGAGGAGTAGTTGGTGACGTCGATGGCGAAGCGGGTGGGGCCCGTGGCGCCGGTCAGGTCCGCGGTGTTGTCGCGGAAGACCGTGCCGCAGCCCCAGCCCGGGTCCTGGGTGTGGGTCTGGAAGCCGTCGTTGGTGGTGTGGGTGCCCCGGTTGTTCTCGACCGTGTAGCCGTTGCCCTTGATATCGACCCATGAGTCGTCGTAGTTGGCCCCGGTGAGACCGTCGCCGTCGAAGGTGTTCCCGGAGATCAGGCCGCCCGTGGTGCCTTCCTTGATGTCGATGTTCTCGCCGCCGACGCCGGGGCCGATGACGTTGTCGAGGATGCGGACGTGGTCGCTGGCGTCCGTGAGGGTGTTCGCCGTGCCGACGTACACCCCCTCGCCCATGCCGTTGCCCGACAGGCCCGTGTCGTGGATGGACGAGTTCTGTACGACTCCGTAGCTGCTCGACGTCCGGAAGTGGATGCCCTCCATGGTCGTGTGGTGGATCTCCACCGAGTCGGCCACGACATGGTCGGACGAGTCGATCATGATGCCCTTCTGGCCACCGGTGACGGTGATGCCCCGGATCACCCAGTACGGCGCGCTCGTGAGCTGGATGCCGTTCCCGCCGCCCGACGGGGTGGTGAGGACCGCGGCCCGTGAACCGGTCAGGGTGATCGGGGCGCTCGCGGTGCCACCCCGCGTGATCTTGAAGTTGCCCGAGTAGGAGCCGTCCGCGAGCTCGATCGTCTGCCCCGGTACGGCGGTCGCCAGCGCGGTCTTGAGCTCCTTGCCGTTCGTCACCCGCACCACCGCCGCGTCGGCGGTCCCGGACACGGCCGAGGCGGCACCGGGTGTGGCGAGCAGACCGGCGCCGACGAGCGCTGCGGCGACAGCGGTGCGCCCCACGGGTCGCCCGGACCGGCCGGAAGGGGAAGGGGTACGGAGCATGGCGGGACCTCATCATCTTGACGGGGGCACAACAAATCACCGGTGCCCCAGATTGGACTGGACCAACGGAGCCGTCAAGGGGGAGCCGGGCCGGGCCAGTGACGTCAGGCCCCGGGAGGGGCGCCGTACCCGATCGCGATCATGGCCGCGTCGTCGTCCAGACGCCCGCCGACGTACCCCAGCAGATCGTCGCGGAAACGGTCGATGAAGGAGTCGGGGTCGCCCCCGGCCCAGCCGGTCACGCGGTCCGCGAGCGGATAGAAGGCGCGGGAGGCGTCGCGGGCCTCGGTGACACCGTCGGTGTACAGCAGCAGAAGGTCGCCCGGGACGAACCCGAAGCTGTCGATGTGGTAGCGCGGGTGCGACAGGCCGCCCAGCCCCAGCGGGGGAGCGGGTGAGGCGGCGTCCATGGTCAGCGGCCGTCCGTCGCGCAGGACGACCGGCGGGGGATGCCCGCAGGAGACCATGTGCACGCGGTCGTGCCGGTCGGGGATGTCCAGCACGGTGGCGGTGATGAACGATTCCCCGGGGCCGTTCCCGTCCGACGCGGGCAGCCCCCAGGACACGCTCTCGTCCAGATAGGCGACCAGCTCGTCCAGGCTCGCCCGGTGCCGGGCCGCGGCGTGGAACGCGCCGAGCAGCAGCGCCGCGTCGCTGACCGCGCTCACCCCCTTGCCCCGTACGTCCCCGATGATCAGCCGCGTCCCCGTGTCGGTGCGCGCCGCCGCGTACAGGTCCCCGCCGATCTGCGCCTCCGCCTCCGCCGCGAGGTAGAGCGAGGCCGTGCGCAACGGCCCGAGACGCCGGGGCAGCGGGGGCAGGACCACCCGTTGGACCGCCTCGGAGACGTACCGCACCTGCTCCAGCTCCCGGGCGCGGCGCTCCCGCAGCACGCAGAAGACCACGAGGCACACCCCCACCAGGGCCAGGGCGAGGATCTGCGCCTCGTGGTTCGCCGAGAGCAGTTCGTCCGGATCGCGCAGCACCCCGACCGCCGTCTGCGCGATCACCGCCAGCGCGGCCACGAACCCGACCGCCCGGGGGCCGCCGATCGAGGGCGTGATCGCGGGCGCCGCCACGAGCAGCGGGCCCAGATGGATGCCGGGCGGTGCGAATATGTCCACCAGGAAGACCGTGATGATCCAGCCGATGGGGACAGCGAGCAGTGTCCGGCCCGCTCGCAGCGGCCGGCGGCGTCTTTCGGCGTGCTGCGCCATGACTCCTCTCTACACCGCACCCGCCCGGCCCGCATCGTCGGACTCGCGGGGCCGGTCGGAGGGCGGGGTACGCCGCGTCAGAGAAGGGTGACGGTGAGCAGTCCGGTCTGCTGGGTGATGGTGGAGCCGAGGCAGTCCAGGAGGCTGAGACTCGGGTAGACGGCGATGCGTTCGGACACCGAGCCCACGCCGTAGCCGGCGGTGACGGTGCCCGTGGAGGTGACGATCTCCTGGTTCGCCGCGTGGACCACGGTGGTGACGGGGTAGGTGATGGTGCTCGTCTGCCCGCCGGACCAGTGGTAGGTCACCACGTTCTGCACGAGGGTGTCACCGAGCCCCTGGGCGAGGCAGCTGACCTGCTGGTCGAAGACGGTGTGGGCAGTGCCGGAGGTGAAGGGCCCGCCGCAGCTGCCGCCACCGGCCGTCCCGAGCTTCTCCGTGACGCTCTGCGAGGTGGCGCGGGGGAGCGGGCCGAGCGGCGGGGAGTAGTCCACGGTGACGGAGCCCGTGCACAGCAGCGGACTCGTGTCGTCCGCCGAGGCGGGGGCGGCGGTGACGAGGGCGCCGGCGAGAGCCAGGGCCCCCGCCAGGGACGCGGCGATGGTACGCATGATGTTCTCCTCGGGGGATCGGTCCCCCGGGATGTCCGCCGTGCGGCCGGGTGACGTGACTGTCCCCTTTCGGGCTGATCGTCATGCGCGTGACAACCCAGGTTCACCCGAAGCGGCGGCTGTCCGCCTACGCGGCGGCGCCCGGGAATCCCCTCGGCGCCGCGCGCCGAGGGGCCGTGCCCGCGACATCCGGACACAGCCCCTCGGCCGGGTGGCTCAGGAGAAGACGACCGACCTCAGCAGCAGTCGGTCGGAGGCGCCCTTGCCGGGCGGCAGGACGTAGGAGGTGTCGCCTTCGCAGTCCGCGTCGAGGAAGACGATGGCGGTGGCGTCCGTGAGGTTCTTCGGCGCCCGGGAAGGGGCCCCCGGCACGGACGCGGGAGCGTCCAGATTGACGCACCGGCCGCTCTCGGGGTTGCGGAGGAAGCCGACGGCCTCATACCCGTCCGCGGTGGTGTAGGAGTAGCGGAACTGGCCGGTCGCGGCCGACGCCGAGCCGGGCACGGCCACGAGAAGCACGGCCGCGCCGGCCGCCGCGCCGACAGCCTGGGTGAGAGAGCGAAGAGACACCGGGGATCGTCCTCTTTCTTGTTGTCCTTCGGGTCGGTGCCAGGGATGCCCACACCGCCCGGGAGCCAACACGGCTTCCCCCGATCGGGGGCCGTCGAATCGATTCTCCAAGGGCGAATGGCCTATCGCTTCAGGGGTGTTGCCCCGCCCCGCCGCGTGACGGGCCGCAGCGTGATGCGAGCGTAGGAGCATGACTACTGACGCACCGGCGACCCGAGCCACCCGGGCCTGGGCCCAGATCCTGGAATGGCTGGCCGCGTACACCCCTCCGTCCTACGCGGCCCTCCGGGCCGACGCATCCGACGACGAAATAGCCGCCCTGGAAGCCACCTTGGGCACGGACGTCCCGGAGGAGCTGAAAGCGGTGTGGCGGCTCTCCGCCGGTGAGGACGGTGTGAACGGCTCGGGGCTCATGCTGGGCGACTGGGCCCTGATGCCGCTCGACGCCGTGGCCGAGGTCCACCGGCGGCAGATGGGGATCCAGGAGGAGGTCGGCGAAGGCGAGGACCTCGCGCCCTTCTGGGAGCCCTCCTGGATTCCGTTCTGCTCCCGCAACCCCGACGACACCGCCTCCGGCCTCTACCTCGACGGCCGGACCGGGGAGGTGCACCGCTGGACCAGGTACGGCGAGCGCGACCGGGAGTACGCGTCGCTGCCCGCCTACCTCGAACTCATGGCGGTCAGCCTGGAAGCCCCCCTGACAGCGGCGGGCCCGGAGAAGCCCGGCATGCTGCACGGCGCCCTCGTGTGGGGACCCCCCGACGGCGAGCGCGGCGGCGCGTGGGTGCGCCACCTCGGCCAGGCCCCGCCGCGCCATCCCGCCAAGACCCTCGGCGCGATCCGGGAAGCCCTGCCCGGGGCCGAGCGCGACGCGTTCGACGAGCGGCGCGACGCCCTCGACCTGGCCGAGCCGGAGGCCGTCGCCGCCTTCCTGGACCACTGGTGGGGGAGCGCCGTAGCGGCCCAGGAGAGGTTGGAGGACGACATCGCCTCCGCGCTGCGCGGGAACATCATGGCCCAGCCCGGCCGCGACCTGGCGCCGGAGTACGAGGCCGCTTTGCCGCCCACGCTGCGCCACCGGCCGCCGTCCTTCGACGACATCCGGACCGCCCTGCGCCACGAGAGCGTCCGCGCACGGTTCAACCAGGACCTCCTGAACGCGATCCCGCCGCACTTCCCGGCCGTGCTGCTGCGCTGGTGGGACATCGCCCGCCTGATGGCCGACCCCCGTGGCGACCGGGCCGTCCGCGCCGTCGTGGCCGGCCGCCACGATGCCCGGAAGCGCCGGCGGCCGCGGTCCTCATGAGCCGTCGCGGGCCGTCCCCGTGCCGCGCATGACCCGGGAGAGCCCCAGGGCGGCCGTGCGCACGGCCGGTGCCGGCTGGGCGGGCCGGAACCGGGCGCGCGGCACGGCCACGGACAGGGCCGCCACCGCCGTCGGGCCGTCGAAGACCGGTGAGGCGATGCAGCTCACGCCGACGCGGTCCGACCCCGGGGTTCCGGCCGCTCAGGGCACATCTCTGGCCAGTTACGCCCTCACGCCCCAACTCCCGTGGCCGTTACATTCACCCCGACCTGACTCGTACACCCGAGGGGGAACACGTAACGATGCGAGCCATACGCTTACGCTCCGGCAGCCGCACCGCCGGTGTACTGATCGCGGTGACCGCCACGGCGACGACCCTGGCGGTCACCGCGATCGGCCCCGCCGCGGCCGCGCCGGCCGCCGCGGCACCCGCCGGAGCGACGTCGCCCCAGCCCGGTGACACCTGTACGACGGCCGACCTCGGCACCCGCCACCCGTACATCAAGAGCACCGAAGTCTCGCCGACGATCACCCACTTCAAGGGCTGGTACGTCACCGAGGGCACCACCGGCGAACAAGCCGTCACCACCACCACGGCGACCACCATCACGGTCTCCGTGGGCCTCGACGACAAGATCGAGGCGAGCTTCGCCGCCGATGCCCTCAACAAGGCCGGCGTCACCGTGGGCCTGAGCGTGAAGATGGAGTCCTCCACCACGAGCACCGAGTCGAACGCGGTGACCTGGAGCTTCAACCAGCCTGGCTACTACGGCGTTTACAAGGGCACCAAGAAGGTCACCGGCACCTACGGAAGCCTCAACTGCAACCGGGCCCAGCAGTCCGACGGCAGCTGGGCACTGCGGTGGGCCGAGGGCCCCGGCGGCGGTGCCTTCACCACGTACACCACTCTCGAAGAGGGCGCCGTGCGCTGCCAGGACCAGGTGCCCGCGGGGAGCGTCATGGCCAAGGCGCAGAGCCTCCTCGACTGCGGCTCGCCCACCGCGAAGGCCGCGCACCCGGCGGGCGCGGTCGCACCGACGGCGAAGCAGCACCAGGACCGCGCCGCCCAGCCCGCGGCTCCGGCCGAGCGGCCCGGGACCGCCGCCCAGGCCGCTCTCGACTGCCAGTCCGCCGTGTACAAGATCGAAGTACCCGGAAAGCCCCTGTCCTGGGGCGCGCCGCTCCTCGCGGACGACGGCGTCCGGCTGCGGCCCTCCTCCATCTTCAGCGCCCACCTGGACAACTGGCGCCTGTGCAACGTGACGGAGACCGACGGCGTCCTCGAAGCGACCCTGTGGAACTGGGGCAACGGCGGCTGCGCGACTGTCGCCGAACCGGACGCCTCCACCGAACGCGCGATCCTGACGACGGCCTCCTGCACGGAGGACGACCTCCAGCGGTTCTACATCTACCGCGACGTACCCGGCAGCTCCGCGATCGGCGTGCAGAACAAGTACACCGGCTCCATGATGGGCCACGACCGCTACGCGGACGGCGAGTTCATCCGCCAGTACTCCAGCGGCAGGCAGGACGGCACGAGCACGTACAACCTGACCGGGGTCTGAACCCCGGCCACGTCATGCGGCCCCGCACACGAACCACATGGTTCGGTGCGGGGCCGTTCGCGTCGCTCTCGTCCCCGTACGGGCGGCCCGCAGTGCCACCGGCAGTCGGGCAGCTTCCGTGCCTATGGGTGCCCAGCGAGAAGAGCGAACATCCCCGCGGCGGCCCCGGTGAGGAGGAGCTGCAGGATGGCGGTGACCCAGTAGCGGCGAAGGAGGAGGAGGCCACCGCTCACGACCGCGGTGCCCAGGACGATCCACGCCGCGCGTCGCGCCTCCGCAGGGGCGGCAGGAGAATTGACGGGGTCGTCGTAGCCGTCCGACCACCCCGTCATCCCGTAGCGGAACAGCAGATAGCCGATCAGGACCACGTCCACGACGAGCCATACGCATCCTGCCGCGACCTGGAAGCCCTTTGACGGCTCGCCATACCGCACACACACCACTCCCCACCCCGCCGCGCCCCTTACGGGCCCCGACCCAGCGTGCCCGCACCACAGTGCATCGCACATGAGTACGGCTACTCAGGGCCGCCGTCCGCTCGGTGGGCCTCGGTGCGCCTTTCGAGGAGTCATGAGGGGGTTCCTTCCAGCTGGTTCTCCGTCGTGTCGTCGGACGGCCGGACAGCGGCGAAGGCCCTGTGGCGAGGAAGCACGCCGATGGCCACCGCGGCCGCGAGCACGAAGATGACGGCGGCGATGGACAGACCCAGGGCGTAGCCGTCGTTGAGTGCGGCGGCATCGGCGGCCGGGCCGGTGTGGTGCGCGGCCGCGGTGGCCAGCGCGGCCAAGCCGATGCAGCCGCCGAGTTGGCGGGAGCTGTTCATCAGGCCGGACGCCATGCCCGCCTCGTGCGGAGCGACACCGGTGGTCGCGGCGGCGGCGACCGGGGCCAGGACCAGCCCGGCGCCGACGCTGGTGACGAGGGACGGGCCCAGCACGTCTGCCAGGAAGCTGCCTCCGGGGCTGATGAGGGCGAACCAGGCCAGGCCCGCCGCGGCCAGCAGAGCGCCTGGCACCAGCGCCACCCGGGGGGTACGGGACGAGGTCAGCCGGGTGGCGACGACGGTTCCCGCGACCAGGCCCAGCGAGAAGGGCAGGAACGCGGCGCCGGTCGCCGCGGCCCCCATGCCGAGGACCTGCTGCATGTACAGGGACACGAAGTAGAACGCGGCGAACTGCCCGGCCGCCGCCAGGAACACCAGCACGTTCGCGCCGGACACCCATCGGCTGCGCAGTAGACCGAGCCGTAGCAGCGGCGCGGCGACCCTCGCTTCGGCGAAGACGAAGGCACCCAGCAGCACGGCTGCGGCGGCGAGCGTCGCCCAGGTGGCCGGGGCGGCCCAGCCCAGGGTGTCGGTGCGGACGACACCCAGCACCAGCAGCCCGATGCCGCCCGTCGCCAGGACGCCGCCCCTCGTGTCCAGCCGCTCGCGCCGGGCGGGCGGGACATCGGCCGGAACTCCCGCCGGGACGAGCACGAGAGCCGCCGCGACGATGGGCAGGTTGACCAGCATGACCCAGCGCCAGCCCGCGTACTCGGTCAGCAACCCTCCGGCCAGGACGCCCAGCGCACCGCCCGCGGCGGTCACCGCGCTCCACACCCCCAACGCCCGCACTCGCTGCGGGCCTTCGGGGAACGTGGTGGTGAGCATCGCAAGCGCGGCCGGTGCGGCCGCGGCGGCCCCCAGGCCCTGACCGGCGCGCGCGGTGATCAACTGCCAGGGGGCCTGTGCCAGTCCGCCGGCCAGCGAGCACACGCCGAAGACGGTCAGCCCCAGCACGAACATCCGGCGCCGGCCGTACAGGTCGGCGGCGCGGCCCCCCAGCAGCAGGAACCCGCCGAAGGTGAGCGCGTACACGTGCACGACCCACGACAGGTCGAGCGGCGCGAATCCCAGCGCCGAGCGGATCGCGGGCAGGGCGACATTGACCACGGACATGTCCAGGGCGACGACGAACTGGGCGACGGCGGCTGCCGCCAGCACCAGACCAGGTCGCCCGCGAGAGTTTCTATACATGTAAGAAAATGTAGCGGCGAGGTTCGCCGTTGTCGATGGCTGAGGAATGATGGGGGGCATGCCGCAGCCATCCGCATCACGCAGAACCCCGGGCCGGCCTCCCCGTATCTCGCGCGAGGCGATCATCGGGACGGCCCGCAGGATCGTTGAGGAGGAGGGCGTGAACCGCCTGACCATGCGGCGGCTGGCCACGGAGGTCGGCAGTACGCCCATGGCGCTCTACCACCACGTCCGGGACAAGGAGGAACTGCTCGTCCTGCTGCTGGACGACTACGCGGTCCGCGCCCTGCGCCGCCCGGAACTGCCCGCGGATCCCCGCGAGCGGGTCGTCGTGGCCGCCACCGCCATCCACGGGGCGCTGGCCGCCTGCCCGTGGATCGTGGAGGTGCTGACCGCCGACGACCTGATGTCGAAGAGCGCGCTGTGGTTCGTGGAACAGATCGTCGACGGCCTGGTCGAAGGCGGCCTGTCCCCGGACCGGGCCGTGCACGGCTACCGCGCGATCTGGTATTACACCGCCGGGGAGATCGTGGTGCGGAGGACGGCCGCCCGACGGCGTGCCGAGGACGACCGCGCGACGTACCGGGAGGAAGTGTTCTCCGGTCTCGACCCGGAGGAGCTGCCCCGCCTCGCGCAGACGGCTGACCGCTGGGCCGCGCTGACGGCCGAGGACACCTATCGTGACGGCCTCGAAGCCCTGGTGGAGGGGCTGTTGGCCGGGCGCTGACCGGTCCGGGCCCTCAGTGCGCGGGCGTCGTGTCCGTTTGCAGAGGTTCCGGACGTCCGCCCCCGCAGACACCCGCCGCACCCGCGCAGGGCTCCGTGCCGCGCGGCCCGGCGGACACGGTCAGGGGGACCCCGTTGGACCGCAGCACTTCGCGCACGTCCAGGATCAGCGAGAACACCTCGTGGTTGCGGTCCTCGCCCTGCTCGTCCCACGCCCGCTGCTCCGCCTGGACCGCCATGCGGTCCTGCGCGAAGATGCGCTCGGTGAAGCGCCGGATGAGGGGTGCGGCCACGGTGAGCACGGCGGGCACGCGGGGCTTTTTGATCATGAGCAGCCCGTAGACATGGCAGGCGCGCTGGTCCGCGTCCACGGGCACGTACACCGCCCAGAGGCTGAACACCGGCTCGTCGGCGCCCTCCGGCACCAGGTCGAGGGTCTGGTACGGGTACTGGGTGCGGATGGTCATCACGTCGCGGGAGCCGCCCGAGATCCCCTCGGCCGCCAGCACGCTCGCGCCGGCGTTCCGCTTGCCTCCGGCGTGGGTGAACAGGTACCTGGCCTCCACCGACCGGGCGTCGCCACGCCGGCCGATGAGCTCGGGACGGAGCCTGGCGGTCCTGCGGCGCAGCCGGATCGGGTTCGTGTTCCAGTCGTTCAACCTGATGCCCGCGATGACGGCCGCGCAGAACGTCGCCCTGCCGTCCCGGCTGGCCGGTGAGCGGCCCGACCGGCGCCAGGTGCTGGACGCGCTCGCCCGCGTCGGACTGGCCGGCCGCGAGCGCCACCGGCCCGGACAGCTCTCGGGCGGACAGCAGCAGCGGGTGGCCATCGCCCGGGCGCTGGTCTCCCGGCCCGCGATGCTGTTCGCCGACGAGCCGACCGGCGCGCTCGACCGGGCCACCGGCCACGAGATCCTCGCCCTGCTGCGCGCCCACGTGGACGACGAGGCCGGGACCTGCGTGATGGTCACCCACGATCCGGTGGCCGCCGGGTACGCGGACCGGGTGCTGCTGCTCGCCGACGGCGTCGTGGCGGACGAACTCGACCGCCCCAACCCCGCCTTGATCGGCGACCGCCTCAGCCGGCTGGGCGGGGGAGCGCGGTGATCCTGCTCGCGCTCGGACAGCTGCGCCGCCGCCCCGCCGCCTTCGCCGGACTGGCGGCCGCGCTCTTCCTCGCCCTCGCCACCCTCACGCTGTTCGGCTCGCTGTTCGCCGCCGACCTCACCACCCCGGCGGTGGACCGGGAGACGGCCGATGGACCGGGCCTGATGGTGATCGCCGGTGCCTTCGGCGAGATCGCCGTACTCGTCGCGTTCTTCGTCGTGGTCAACGCCCTCGGGTTCGCCCTGCGCCGCCAGCACCGCGAGCTGGCCCTGCTGCGCACCATCGCGGCGACACCCCGCCAGGTGCGGCGGCTGGTCCGGGGGCAGGTCACCGTGACCACGCTGGCGATGGCCGTACCGGTCTGGCCTCCCGGCCGACCATCAGGGGCACGGTCTGACCCCAGAACTCGAATGGTTCCGGCGGCGATAGTGCTCACCTGCTGGCGGCTACGGAACCGAGCATTCCCCGGTTCCGTAGCTCCCATTAGGCGGCGCTGCTCGGTTCCCCGGTGCTGCTCGTCGCGACCGCGCTGTCGGGACCGTTCGCGGCGCGCGTACTCGCAGCCGTGCTGGGCACTCCGATACGGGTACTGGCACCCGGAGCCGGGTGGCTGGCCGACGCCAACCTGCGAGGATACGCACGGCGGTTGTCATCCGCCGTGGTCCCGGTCGCACTGCTCGTGGGCCTGTCCGGCACCACACTGATCATGACAAGTACCGCCGAGCACGCCGCCGACGCGGCGGGGACCAGTGTTACGTCCGACACGGACGTGTGGCTGCGCCAGGCCGAACTCGCCCTGCTCGTCCGCTTCGCCGCCGTCTCGACCGTCAACACCCTGGTCGCCGTGACCGCCGAACGCCACCGCGAATGCGCGGTGATGCGGCTGACCGGAGCCACCCGCGGTCAGCTGCTGCGCATGCTGACCGCAGAGGCCCTGCTGACCACGGCCGTGGGTGTCCTGATCGGCGCGGCCGTCGTGGGAGCCGCCTCGGCGGCGTTCAGCACGGCGGTGATCGGGTCGCCGATGCCGTACCTCCCGGCGGCCGACTGCTGGCGCATCGTCGCAGGCGCGGCAGCCCTGACCGTCCCCGCCGTCGTGGCAACGGGCCTGTGGGCCGTGCGCGGCCCGGCCACGGAACTGGTGGGCGCCGGCAGTGACTGAGTACGGGGAAGTGCCGGACTGCCTCGACGATCCCGGTACGGGCGGGAGCGGGTACGTGCGGGGCCCCGGAGCCGCGCGTGACTGAACGGCGGCGCTACCTGTCGGTCCGTGGCGGCGAGTGGGCCTTCGCCGTCGCGGGGCTCCCGCCTGCCCTGCTCGGCGGGGCCTACGCACTGGCCGTCCTCCCCTGCGCCATCAGCTCCAGCACCTCACGCTCACGGGGCGTCAGCGCGTCCACGCGGCTGCGCTGCCCGCCCCGCAGCAGCTGGGTGACGATCTCCGGGTCGAGGGCCGTACCCCCGTCCGCGACCCGGTGCAGCGCGTCCACGAACTCGGAGGTACGGGCGACCCGCTCCTTCAGCAGATGCCCGACCCCGGCCGCGCCGCCCGCCAGCAACCGCGAGGCCCAGGCGGTCTCGACGTGCTGCGAGAACACCAGGATCCCGACCCCGGGCGTCGAGGCGCGGATCTCCACCGCGGCACGAATGCCCTCATCGGTCTGGGTGGGCGGCATCCGGATGTCCACCACGGCCACATCGGGCCGATGCTTACCCACCGCGTCGATCAGCCCCGCCGCCGTCCCCGCGGTGGCCACCACCTCGCACCCGCGTGCGCCGAGCAACTCGACCATGCCGTCCCGGAGGACGACGGAGTCCTCGGCCAGCACCACGCGCAGGCGCCGGTGGATCACCTGCCCCGTTGCCTCCCGCCCGGACCGCTCGGCCGCCCCGCCCACGCCGTCGTACGGGAAGTCGCTCATCGTCCCATTACCTCACGCGTCCCTCCCCCGGCCGGGGGAGGGACGCTGAGCCCACGGTCTGACGCCGTCCCCGGCGTGAGTGCGCCGGACGACGTACCCACTCCGCCACAGGGACGGATGTGGGCGTACGGGGGTGCGTGACAACGTCCGGGATATCGCCCATCGGCCGCACAACGAGGAGCCTCCGTATGACCAGCAGTGCGCTGTCGCCAGCCCCCGCCCGCCCCGTGACCACGGCACCCGTTCCCGCGTGGGCCCGTCGCACCGCCTCCACGGTTCTGTGGGTGTCCCTGCCGTCCGCGCTGTGGCGGTTCGCCTTAGTGCTCGGCGTCCCGCTGGGGCTTGCCGACTCCGAGTACGACGCGATGCTCATTCCCGGCTGGGGATACCTCGCTGTGCCCCTGCTGTCCGTGTTCCAGGAGACCCTGGCCTTCCTGACGTTGGGACTGGTCCGGGCGTGGGGCGAGGTGTGGCCGCGGTGGATCCCCTACCTGCGGGGGCACCGCATACCCGTACTCGCCGCTGTCGTCCCGGCGACGGTGGGCGCACTCGGCTGCACGGTCTACGGCGTGCTGTTCGTATGGACGACGCTGCACTCCGACATGGCGATCACCCCGTGGGGGGAGCGGCTGATGACGGTCTGCTACGCACCGATCGTGGCGTGGGGACCGCTGCTGGCGGTCGTCACCGCGCACTACTACCGGCGCCGGCTCCATGATCGCGCCGAAGGCGATAGCGTGCGCCCATGACATGGCGGGAACCGACGTATCGGATGGTGGACGGGGAAAGAATCGACGGGGCCTGGTGCCACATCTGGCGGCGTTACCAGATGGGCGGCAGGTACTACCTCGATGACCTGGTCGTCTTCGCGGACGGAACGATCACCTGCGGAGAACGCACGGATCTGGCCGGCCTCGCGAAGAAGCTGGCGGCGGGCCATTGGGCGGTGACCGATCCGGAGGCTCCGCCGCTGCCCGACCCGCCGTCGAAGTGGGAGGCCCGCTACAGCGAACCGCTGACACCGGAGGGCTTCCTTCTGGAGGTCGCCGACCGCATCGAGGAACTCAGCCGGCGGCCAACTGCCGGGCAGCGCTGCTGGGATGCGATCCGGCGGTACGAGCAGCAGCCCACCGAGTCGAACCGGGAGCTTCTCCGCGTGGCCTACCTGGCGGTTCCCGCGCACCTGCGGGTCTTCGTCCTCGGCGACATGGACCGCCAGGACCGCCCCCTGCGGATCCTGCTCACGGACATCGGCGTCGCCGTCGACGGCGACGGCCCGGTGGTGACGGTGGAGATGCACCAGAGCGTCCTGGACTACTTCGCCCGCATCGACCAAGCCGTCCAGGACGAGCAGGAACGGCGAGCCGTCCGGTACGCCGACGACCCCGCGGAAGCGGGCCGGCCGGTGCTCGTCTCCCACCAAGCCGTTTACCCGCAGGGATGGCCGGACGAGCCGGGGCTGTTCACGCTCCGCAACGAGTACCCCGCACCCGTCGAGTTCGCGGGCGACTCCTACGCCTCCGTGCAGCACGGGTACTGGGCCCTGTCGGCGGCCGACGCCTCCGACAGAAGCAGGATCCGGGACGCGGCCTCCGGCAGTGAGGCGCACGACCTGGGCGGGCGGGCGACGCGCCGGAGCGACTGGTCCGACGTCCGGCTCGCGGTCATGGCCGGACTGCTTCGCGCGAAGTTCACCCAGCACCCCGAACTCGCCCGGGTCCTCCTCTCCACCGGGGACGCCAGGATCAGCTACACCGGCCTCGCGGACGCACCTTTCTGGAGAGACGTCTCCGACGACCGGGGCCGGAACTGGATGGGCCGGCTGCTGGAGCTGACCCGCTCCGAACTGCTCGCCCAGCAGCTGCTCCGGACCTGATCCGCCCCGCGTCGGGCCACGGATCAGTCCCGTAGATCCCGAAGACGTGCGAGGTCGTCGTGCGCCGACTCGCGCTCCTGCGCCGTGAGGTGGAGCGCCGCCGGCGCGCGCGAGGTGAGGGCCTCTTGTGCCGTCCCGCCCGCGTGTAGTGGGGTGTCCGCCATGAAGACGAGAAGCATGGCGGCCCTGACCGCGATCCTGGTCGTGGCCCCGTTCATCGCGGTGGCCCCCGGTCCGCAGGCGGCCGCCGCTCAGTCCCGCCCCGGCGGCTCGGCGCGATCCGCCGCATCCACGCTGGTCGGCGGTATCGACCTCGACACGGTCACCATCCCCGAGCTCCAGGCCCACATGGGCCGCGGATCGCTGTCCTCGGTCCGGCTCACCCTCGCCTACCTGCGGCGGATCAAGGCCGTCGACCCGAAGATCAACGCGGTCCTGCGCACCAGCCCCACGGCGCTGGCCGAGGCGGCGGCCAGTGACATCAGGCACCGCCTCGGCCGGACCCGCGGTCCGCTCGACGGCATCCCCGTCCTGCTCAAGGACAACGTGAACACCCGCGACATGCCGACGACCGCCGGCTCCCTCGCCCTCGCCGGGAAGTCACCGGCGACCGACGCGGAGCTGGTCACGAAGCTGCGGGCGGGCGGCGCGGTGATCCTCGGCAAGGCCAATCTGTCCGAGTGGGCCAACTTCCGTGCGGCCACGCCGACATCGGGCTGGTCGGCGGTGGGCGGCCAGACCCACAACCCGTACGTCCTGGACCGCAACCCCTGCGGCTCGTCCGCCGGATCGGCCGCCGCGCTCGCCGCGTCGCTGGCACAGGTGGCGATCGGCACCGAGACGGACGGCTCCATCGTCTGCCCCGCCGGGATGAACGCCGTCGTCGGCCTCAAGCCGAGCCTCGGCGTGGTCAGCCAGTCGGGCGTCGTCCCGATCTCCGCCGAACAGGACACCGCGGGCCCCATGGCCCGGAACGTGATCGACACCGCGCTCACCCTGTCGGTCCTCGGCGGCGGCGACCCCGCCCCCGGCCTCACGGATGCCGCGGCGGGCCCAGGGGCGCTGCGCGGCAAGCGGATCGGCCTGTGGCGGCTGCCGGTGCTCGGCACCGAGGTGGACGCCCTCATGACGCGCACCGCCGAACGGCTCCGGGCCGCGGGCGCCGAGATCGTGGAGGTGGACCTCCCGTACCAGGACCGTCTGGGCGAACTCGAATTCCCGGCCCTGCTCAGCGAGTTCCACCGGGACATCGACGCGTACCTCGCGACCAGGAAGGGGCCGCGCGACCTGGCCGAGCTCATCGAGTTCAACCGGGCCCACCCGCGGGAGCAGACCTGCTTCGCCGGACAGGAACTCTTCGAGCAGGCCCTCGCCGCGCCGCCCACCACCGACCCGGAATACCTAGCCATGCGCGCCGAGTTGGCGGATCTGTCGCGCCGCTCCATCGACGAGGTCATGACCGAGCACGGTCTGGACGCGATCGCCTCCCCGGCGAACCCGCCCGCGTGGACCACCGACTGCGGCCGGGGCGACAACGACGTGATCCCGTCGTCCACACCCGCCGCCGTCGCCGGCTACCCGTCGCTGTCGGTGCCCGCCGGCTTCGTGGGCGAACTGCCGGTCGGGCTGCTCCTCATGGCCGGCGACCACCAGGACGCCGACCTGCTGTCCCTGGGCGCGGCGGTGGAACACCGGCTGGACGGCCGACGCGCGCCGCGGTACCTGCCGACGCTGCCGACCGGCTGAACGGGTCTGCGGGGCAGCGGAAGCTCACCACCCGGCTCCGGGGCGCCCGGGCATTCCTGGGCGCGGCGGACCCGGCATGACGAGGACCACGCCGGCCAGACCGGTGTCCGTGGAAGCCGTGTTCCCGGAGCCGGCCCGCTGCCGGGCCCGGACGACACGGTTGCGTCCCAGGTCCGGGCGGCCCGGGGTACGCGACAGCCATGTCGGCGGGCCCATACTGTGGCCGGCGGACGAACCGTGGCCCCTCTGCCACGAGCCGCACGGTGTGAGACCGAGGGGTACGCATCTTCGTGGGGCTGGCCCCGCTCTTCCGCCGCGACCGGCTGAGGGCTACGAGATGGACGGCGGCTCGCACAGCTGGGCACCGCTGGAGGACAGCGACCCGCTGCTGGGCGGGAAGGCGTCGATCCGGGGTGGCGGCCCGGTCGCGCGACCCACGCGGCTCCGCTTCGGCCGGGACCACGATCTGCACGTCTTCGTCTGCCCGGCGGAGCCCGGCCACGCGCCCCGATGGGCGCTTGCGCAGGCCGTCCGCCGACGCGGGCGGGGGCGTAGACCGTCGAGCCGGGATTGACACAGACACTCGGTGGATTCTTGCGCGTGCGAAAAAAGGCATCTGCGCCACTTAACGGTGAACATCGCCGCTATGTCCCTTGAAACGGGCTCCAGTTGGACAGGTTGGCCGTGCACCTCAAAGAGGCGCACGGCCAACCCGAGGAGAAGACCTTGAAGCGTGTCCCGTTCCGCCGTACCGCCGGACTGATGGTCGCCGCCGCGGCCCTGATCGCCGGTCCCACCCTGTCCGCTCACGCCATGACCCCCGCCGCCCCGGGCGGACAGCAGACCTACGCCGCGCAGACGCGGGCCGCCGGCCTCACCGACGAGCAGGCCGGGGAGCTCCAGCGACAGGTCGACGCGGTACGCGCCCATGAGCCCCGGGCCCGCCAGACCTCCGCGAACACCCTCGACATCCCAGGCGGCACCATCACGCTCCCCGCCCCCGGACAGTCCGAAGCCCGCGGCCTGGCATCGCCCGGCACGGCCCTGGCCTGCGGTAACGGGCACCTGTGCATCACGGACGGGCGCGGCGTCAACTACGACTACTACCGCTGCGGCTACTACGACTTCAACGGCATCGGCGACGGCACCTTCAACAACAACCAGACCTCAGGCACCCGCGCCCGCTTCTACAACAGCGACGGCAGCGAACGCTGGTCCCACGTCGCCAAGGGCACCGGCACCGCCTCCTGGACCCCCGTCTTCCACATCCGCCCCTGCTGAGCCCAGCACCTTCCCCCGCCCCGGAAGCCGGGGCGGGGCCCACGATCGAGCCGGAGCCTGTCCTCAAGCCGAGGTTTCGTGAGGGTGACCGGGGCCGCCGGGCTCGGTCACCACAAGTGTTTGAATGCCTGGTCGGCGTCGGCGATGGCCTCGGGGCGGACGGCGTGGGCGGTCCGACCGTCGGCGATCTTCTGCCAGTTGGCACGGGCGAGCACCCGTTGGACGGCGAGCACCTGGGCTGCTCGCAGGTGCGCCTGGATGCCTTCGCCGAGGGCGTCCGCCAGTGCCTCTTCGTCCTCGAGCTGGTACTGCGTGAGCCGTCCCGCCAGGCTCGGCGTCGTGAACACCAGGCGATGGAAGGCCACCACCTCGGGGTGGTCGTTGAGGCCGGTGACGGGGTCGCACCGGTCGAGGCCGGTGCGGAAGTGTTGGTGCAGAGCCGTCACCGGCTCGATGTCGGACTCGCGGTCACGTACGACCCGTGCGGCCTCGCCCTGGTGGTCCGCGAATCGGTGCAGCACCAGGTCCTCCTTGGTGGGGAAGTACCGGAAGAGGGTCGGCTTGGAGATCTCGGCCGCCGCGGCGATGTCGTTGACCGAGACGCGGTCGAAGCCTCGTTCCAGGAACAGCGAGACGGCCGCGTCGCCGATGGCGTCCCGCGTCCGCTCCTTCTTGCGGGCCCGCAGCCCCGTCGGCTCGCTCACGTGACCAGCGTAACACTTGTTACTCGGTTGTATTGTTAACCGAGTAACGTTTTTATGTGTGGCATGAATCAGACAGACATTCCTCCCGTGCTCGTCACCGGCGCGACGGGCCGGGTCGGCCGCGTCGTCATCAATGAGCTCCTCGACGCGGGCGTGCCGGTCCGTGCCCTCATCCGTCGTCCTGCGGCGGCGGCGACGCTGCCGGCGAAGGTCGAGGTCTTCGCCGGTGACCTCACCGTGCCCGAGTCACTCGACCCGGCATTGAAGGGCGTCGGTGCGGTCCTCCTCGTCTGGACCGCCCCGCCTCGGACCGCGGAGGCGGTCATCGAGCGGCTGGCAGGTCACGTGAGGCGGGTCGTCTTCCTCTCCTCCCCGCACCGGACTCCGCACCCCTTCTTCCAGCAGCCCAATCCCATGGCGGTGCTGCACGCCGATATCGAGCGGCTCATCGCGGCCACCGGACTCGAGCCGACGATCCTGCGGCCGGGGATGTTCGCTTCGAACACGCTGGCCTGGTGGGCGCCCGCGATCCGGGCCGGCCAGGTCGTCCGGTGGCCTTACGGCGCTGCCGAGTCGGCACCGGTCGACGACCGCGACATCGCCGCCGTCGCGGCGCGGACGCTCCATCAGGACGAGCACATCGGAGGCGACTACGTGCTCACGGGCCCCGAATCGCTGACCCAAGCCGCTCAGCTGGACGTCATCGGTGACGCCCTGGGCCGCCGGATCGCATTCGAGGAGATGACGCCGGACGAGTTCCGCAGCCTGTGCGAGGGTACGGTGCCCAACTCGGCCGTCGACATGCTGCTCGCCGCGTGGAGCGCGGCGGTCGGGCAGCCCGCGTACATCACCACGGCGGTGGCCGACATCCTCGGGAGGCCACCGCGGACGTTGCGTCAGTGGGCCGCCGGCCACGCCTCCGCGTTCACGGAAGGCTGAGCAAGGGCGATGGTCATCCAAGGAGCGGCCTCCTGCCGGTAGGAGTGCCCGACGGGGTCGGTGCCGCTGCGGTCGGCGAGGCTGAAACCGGTCACCATGACCGTGTCGGAGTCGTCGGCGACGGAGACGAGATGCGTCCCGCAGCGCGGACAGAAGCCCCGGCGCAGCGTGGGCCAGGTCGCGTACCACGCCGGCTCGCCACCGGGACCGGTCCACGTCAGCCCGTCCCGGCCGAAGCCGACCCACAGAACCGCGGGCGAGCCGGAGATACGCGTGTCGTGCGGGCATGAGCACAGGTGAGGGTCGATCGGGTCGCCCAGGACCCGGTACGTGATGTGGCGGCACTGGCAGTGCCCGGTCCTGGCGGGCACAGGGGCGGCGGTCATGAGGGCCTCGATTCGGAACGGATGAAGCGCTACCAGGCGGTGGGGCGCACGATTTCGGTGACGGGCTGGGGGTGAACGGCCCTGGGTATGCCGAGCGCGGCGCGGCCCCGGTGGGCGGCGGCAAGCTGCTCCGCCGCCTCGGACGGCCCCCAGTCGAAGAACTCCAGGGCCTGCTCCGGGGTGGCCAGAACACGTACGTACGTCTGACCGGTGGCCGGATCGACGGCGGCCGCGCCCAGGCTCGCCAGCACGGCGGCGTAACGGACCCTCGCGCACGGGCCGGCGTCGGACAGGTACCCGAGGTAGCGGGTGTCGCCGAGCTCGGCGGTGGCCTCCTCGCGGCATTCCCGGACGGCGGTCGCCAGGGGGTCGCCGCCGTCCTCCGGCTCCGTCGTGCCGCCGGGCAGGCAGGACGCGCCGGTGTCCGGTTCGAAGAGCAGGAGGACCCGTCCGTCCGGGGCGAAGGCCCAGACCCAGGACTGGCGGACCGCGAGGCCGGCGGGCACGGGCCCGGCGTGGAAGGGCAGGTGGTGACGGCCCCGGGCGGTGCGCAGGACACCGACCCGGTCGAGGACGGTGGGGGCGATCGGCAGGCCGTCCTCCAGGAGCACGGGACCGGCGCCGTTGATGCGGGCGCGGAGCGCGGAGAGGGCGCGGCGGGCATCGCCGGGAGACATCAGCGAGGGAAGCGCGGCCGGTTCGGCGAACTCGATGCCGTCGATCTCGCCCGGGGCGGGCCGGATGGCCGCGATCCGCTCGTCGTCCCAGACGCCCCCGTCGAAGACGTGCAGCAGCTCGCCCGGAAACCGCTGGGCCGGGGGCGCGGCCCGGCCGGTGGGGGAGACCCAGTCGACGGCGAGCCCACGGGTGACGGTCGCCTTGACACCCAGCTCCTCCTCCAGCTCCCGGGCGGCGCCCCGGGCCGGCGACTCGCCCTTGTCGACGGCTCCGCCGGGCAGCAGGCGGGTGGGCCGGTAGCTGACACGCTGGAGCAGGACCTGCCCGCGCCGGTTGGTGATCAGCACACTGCTGCCGGCCCACAGCGCGGCCGAGGCGCGCAGCGTCCCGTACGCCTCCTCGCGCATCGCCACGCTGGGAGGTTCGCCGGGTGCGGATGTCATGGTCATCTCTCTCCGTTCGAAGGGGACGTGCGGCGGTGGCCGGAGCCGGAGCCGTACGGACGCGTGAAGTATCCCGTCCGTACGGCTCCGCCGGACGGTCAGGATTCTCCCGTGGCCGCCGCGACCGTGTCCGCCGCGCGCCGGTCAGGACCCGGCAGGCGTCCCTCCCGGCCCGGCCACCGGAACACCAGCCGGGAGGACACCTTGTCCAGGACGTCCCCGGCGGGCAGCAGGTGGTCGGGCGTGCCCGCCGGGTGGGCGGTCAGGACGGGATCGGCGTGCCGGTCGTCGTCGGCGGCGCGGATGTGGCGGTCCCACGCCCGTACGGTGGCCGCGACCAGCTCGGCGAGCTGCGGACCCTCCGCGCCGAAGGCGTGGACCACCCACTCCCTGCCCCCGTTCCGGGCCGGCAGATGGACCAGGTGGGCGAGCGACGCGTCACCCAGAACGGCCGGCGCGTCACGGCCCTTCGCCACGGCGACGATCTCCGTGTCCTCGTGGGCGCGCAGGCGGCAGAAGCCCGGCAGGGTGGTGGCCGCGTACAACTGCAGCGAGCCGAAGTAGACACCGGCCCCGGCCCCCATCGTGACGCCGGTGGCGACCTCGTGACGCGGCCCGCGCAGCGCCTCCGTCACACCCTCCGTGCCGGTGGCCGCGCCCTCGTCGAAGCGGAGCGTCAGCGCACCGTCGAGCAGGGGCACGACCGGTGCGGAGCGGGCCTGCCGGCCTTGGTCGCGGACGAAGCCGCAGTAGGTGAAGCCGCGGGCGTGAAGCACTTCGCCGCGCCGCTCGAACGCGACCGCCCGGGTGTAGCCGCCCATCTCCAACGGCAGGACGAGGCACCCGCCTTCGGCCAGCTGCTCGCGCCAGGCGGGGGCGATGTCCCAGCAGCTGTACGTGATCATGCTGCCGTCGAAGCCGCCGCGCGGGACGAGCCGGGCCGGGGCGCCGAGCGCGGCGTCGGCTTCGACGGCGGTGACACGTCCGCTGCCGGCCTCCGCGGTGAACGCGCGGGTGCGGCGTACGACCCACGGGTCGATGTCGACGGTCACCACCCGCCCCTCGGGACCGGCCACATGCGCGATCAGCTCGGCGTTGTAGCCGCCGGACCCCGCCTCGTACACGAGCGCACCCGGCCGAAGCCGCAGGCTCTCGATCATGTCGGCCTGGAGCCAGGCCGCGGACACCGAGCTGATCGCCGTCCCGGTCTCGTCGCGCCGGGTGACGACGGCCCGGTCGTCGCCGTCGTACGCGGTCGCCAGGTCCGTTTCCGGGGCGAACCGATGGCGCGGCACGGTCCGCAGCGCCTCACGGACGGGCTCGGAGAAGGCCCATCCGCCGGCGATCACCGCATCGGCCATCGCACCGCGCAGCCGGACGGCCTCGGCCGGCTCACCCGGCACGGCCGGACGGCCGGCGGCGAGCGGGTAGGAGGCCACGGGCGGCAGACCCGGTACGACTCCGGGCCACACGGCGTCCAACGCCTGGGCCGCCGGGGTGAAGACGTCTCCGATACGGGAGAGCGCGTGCACGTCCGCGAACTCCCAGCGGACGAACTTGTCCTGCTCCGGATTGCCCGGTGTCCCGGACCAGGCGGTGACGCGGACGACGGCCGTGAGCCGGGGAACGCCGTGGCTGTCGTCCACCAGCATCGTCACCACGTACGCGTCCGCCGGGTCGGCCACCAGGCCCGTCTCCTCGGCGAGTTCACGTACCGCGGCCTCGGCGAAGCCCTCCGGACCACAGGTCTTGCCGCCGGGAAGCTCCAGCATGCCGCGCCGCGACCGGCCGAGCAGGACCCTGCCGGCGTCGTCGGTGACGACAGCGAGCGCGCCGGTCAGGGCATGGGCCGTGGGGCGCCTCTTCTCGATGGCCCGGGTGCCCACAGGGCGGGGTCCACGCAGGACCAGGAAGGCCAACCCGTCCGCGTCCAGCCGCTCCACCGACTGCCAGCCGGCGCCGAGAAGCGCGATCTCGTCCTCATCCGGGGCGATGCCGCGCCGCTCATCGGACGTGTTCGGCACCACGGGGGTGATGACGACGAGAGCGCCGCCGTCCCGGAGCCGCCCGCCCAGAGCGTGCAGCACGCGGCCCCTGTCCCTGAGGAAGGGGTACACCAGGCGCAACACCACTACGTCGTAGCCTTCCGCGTGCAGCGGGGCCGGGTCGTCGCGCTCGATGTCCAGGCACAGCCACCGCACGCCCTCGACATCGGCATGCTCCTCCCGCGCACGAGCGATCGCGGTGTCGGCGAAGTCGACGGCGTCCACCGTACAGCCGATCGATGCGAGATACGCGCTCAACTCACCGGCGCCGCAGCCCACATCGAGCGCCCGGCCGCCACCGGTGTGTTCGGCGAACAGTTCCCGCTCGCGCTCACCCACCTCCCGGAATCCTCGCCCCTCACCGAAGTGCTCCACCCACTGATCGCGCGTGGTGTACGTCAACGTGCTGCTCCTCATGGGGCGGTGTGGTGGTCGGTGCGGAGTCGGACCAGGGTGCGCAGACCGCGTTCCACCAGTCCGGGGTCGCCGTGTGCGGTGCCGTAGGCGATGCCGGAGACGGCGTCCATGGCGGCGAGTAGCGTGAGTTGGGCCTCTTCCTCCCGTGTCAAAGGGCGGCCGTAGCCGTCCATCACGGCTGCCAGGAGGTCGGGGCGGCCGTGCCAACTGTCGGACAGCCGCACGAAGTCCCGTATCGCGGGGCCGTCTTCGGAGCGCTCGAAGTCGATCACGTACAGCGTGCCGGAGCCCTCGTCCCAGCGCAGATTGCGCAGTTGGAAGTCGCCGTGCGTGGGGACGTCCGGCAGGGTGGGCAGGGCGGCGGCACCCTCGACCGTCATACGGATGAACTCCTCGTCACCATAGGCGAGATGGGGCCGGGCCCGGTCCAGGTGCCGTGTCAGATTTCCCACGGCCAGTACCCCGCCGCCCGGCCGGCCGGCTGCGGCGCTGTCGTGAATCGAGGCCGCGAGCTGCCCGATGCGGTGGAAGACCGTGCGCTCCTGCTCGGGCGGCAGGACGGCACCGTGCAGGGACCGGCCTCCCACCGCCGTGATCACGACGGCCCGCAAGGTGTCGTCGGCGGCCACCAGCCGGGGCGCGGCTTCCCCGAGGCCGGTGACCCAGCCCCGTAACGCCGTCACCTCGCGCCGGTGGAAACGGTCGTTCTGGTGGACCTTGACGTACCAGGTGCCGCCCTCGGCGCCGTGCGCCCGCCAGACGCGGCTCGCCTCCCTCGCCCAGGAGACGTCCGTCCAACGGGCGATCCGCCCCACCGCCCGCTCGGCGAACGCGCGCACCGCACCCTCCGGGGCGGCGCCGGGAATCAGCATCAAGCGGTCCACGGCCGGGTCGTGCGCAAGAGGGTCGCCCGGCTCCTGGAAGTGCACGCCGAGGTGTGCACCGGCCCGGTAGGCGTCCAGTCCCGCCCGGCAGTACGCGACCATCGGCTCCGGCAGCTCGTCCAGCGCGAACCATTCCATCGCGTCGCACTTGTCCGGCTCCATGACGCGCGGCGTACCGCTCCACCGGCGCACCTCGAAGAAGACCCCGATCCTCGCGCGGCCGACCGGTGGCCGGTGGTGCACCGTGACGGCCACGCACACGTCCGCGGGATCCACGACGAGACCGGTCTCCTCCAGCGTCTCGCGTACGAGCGCGTCGACCACGGTCTCGGCCTCCACATGGCCCGAGGGCGCGTGCCACAGACCGCTCGCGTACACGTCTCCGGCCCGCCGGGACAGCAGCACCTCCGGCCCGAGGTCTCCGTCGCGTACGGCCAGCAGGTGCGCGTCCACCGGCGCGTCAGCGCGGGTCAACGCGTCCACCCCAGCTCCGTATAGACGCGTCCGGCCCGAATGCCCTCGATCGCGGCCCGTGCGTAGGGGACCAGCGGCTCGGGCAGGTCCTTGGCGTTCCACCACTGCCAGGCGACGCACTTGTCCGGCTTCCTCAGCTCGGGCGTGCCCTCCCAGCTCCGTGCGCGGAAGAACAGGCCGATCCTGGGCCTGCCACCCGGCCGGTTGACCATGTGCACGGTGTGGACGAGTTCGACATCCGCCGGGTCGATCACCAGACCCGCCTCCTCGTACGCCTCCCTGACCAGGCAGGCCGTCGCGGACTCCGCTTCGCAGTGGCCCGCGAGCACGTGCCAGGTGTCGCCCGCGTATGCCGAGCCGGGGTGCCGCAGCCCCAGCAGGACCTGTCCGTCCCGCTCCAGATAGAGGTGGACGCCGACGACGTTCAGGACCGTCCCCGATGCCGCGGCTGAGGGCGCATCGTGCTCGGCGGCGTGCCGCTCCAGAAGCGCCCGCGTCGACGGCAGCATCGTCATGTACGGGAACTTCTCGGGCCGCACCCAGGCGACCATCACGCCCTCGGTGAGCGGCAGGCGTGCCGGGTCACCGTTCCAGCGGCCGGTGAACACCTGGACCGGCACCCGGGTTCCGTCCGTGCCGGTGACGTACTCGACCGCGTACGGCACCAGGCCGGCGACCGCCAGATCGGCCTCCTCGCGCAACTCCCGGCGGACCGTGTCGAGCAGCGTGCGATCCTGCGGCTCCCAGCCACCACCGAGCAGCGACCAGCACCCGGACTCCCAGATCCACGGCTTGTTGGCGTCCCGGAGGTGCAGCAGGTACCGGCCGTGGCCGTCGTGGATGATCGCGGAGGCGTTCGCGGGCTCGGGCCGTCCGTCCAGTCGCGCCTCAAGAAGCTTCGTACGCAGGGTCGATGACCTGACCTCCGCCAGAGGGAGCCACTGCGCGCCGGACACCTCCTCGTCCTGAAGGGTGAGCGCCGGCGGCTCCTCGTCGGCGAGGTAGAACACGTAACGGAAGTCGTAGTGGCGGTGGGCCCGTTCGCCCTTCGCGGGGCGTGCGTCGATGTCGTGCACGTCGATGTCGGCGGGGGAGCCGAGAAACTGCCGGGTCAGGCACACGGAGCCCGGAGCGATCCCGGTCTCCTCCGAGAGCTCGCGCAGCGCGGCGACGAGCAGGCTGCGGTCGCCGGGCTCGGTGTGACCGCCGGGGGTGAGGACCAGCCCGTCGGAAGCCCGGTGCCGGATGTGCAGGACCCGGCGCCGGCGGTCGATGACGACAGCGCTGCACGTGACATGGGCGGGGAGCGTCGCACGGTCGGCCGGATCGTCCGCGCCGTCCAGGAGGGACAGCAGCCCGGCGAGGGATTCCCGCTCGTGCGGGTGGCGTGCCACGTACGCCTCGGTGGTGGTGCGGATGTGGGAGCGGGTGAGCGGCATGTCGTTACCTCGGGACGGTGGAAGGGGTACGGGGCGGCTCACGCGCGGGCCTCGCCCTTGTCCTCGTCCGGTTCGGACGTGATCTGGTAGGACAGCAACTGCCGGAAGAGGCCGGGCTGTTCGGCGAGCTCGGCGTACGTGCCCTCCTGGACGACGCGGCCCGCGTCGAGAACGACGACGCGGTCGGCGACGGCCACGTTCGCGATGCGGTGGGTCACCAGCAGCACCGCTCGGTCCCGGGCCAGGGACCGCAGCCGCTGGAAGATGCGGAACTCGGCACGCGGGTCGAGGTTGGCCGTCGGCTCGTCCAGCACCAGCAGCCCGGCCTGGCGGAAGAACGCCCTGGCCAGGGCGATGCGCTGCCACTGGCCGCCGCTGAGCTCCTCGCCGTTGAGCCACTCGCGGGCCAGGAGGGTGTCGAGGCCCGCGCCCAGCTTGTCGATCACCTCGTCGGCGTCGGCCGCCTCGCACGCCTCCCGGACCGCCGCGTCGCCGCGCTCGGTGGGCTGTCCCTGGGTCACGTTCTCGCGCACGGTCAGCGGCCAGTGCGCGTAATCCTGCGGTACGAGGGCGACGTGCCGCCACAGCGCCTGCGGGTCGGCCTCAGCGGTGGGGACACCGTCCCACAGCACCTGCCCGTCGGTGGGCAGATAGAGACCGCTGACCAGCTTCGACAGCGTCGACTTCCCCGAGCCGTTGAAGCCCACCAGCGCGGTGACCTCGCCCCGGCGCAGGGTGAGGGACACCTCGGACAGGGCATCGTGCTCCTTGCCCGCGTAGCGGTGCGTGACCGACTTGACCTCGATCGTCTCCGGCGGCGCGGGGTGGTGCGGGCCCCGGCGCATGCGGAAGCCGCCCGCCTTGTCGAGGAAGCCGGTCCAGTCGTCCATATAGAGCCCCGTCCGCACGGCGCGTGCGCCGACGGCCACCAGGCCGCGGACCGCCATGCCGACGGTCTGCAGGGCGAAGACCGCCGTGCCCGCGTGGCCGACGCTGATCCGGCCGTTCGCGAGCAGCCACACGACCGCCGCCCACACCACCGCCGACCCCAGCCCCCCGCACACCGCGCCGGCCAGGGACATCCGCGCGCCCTGGTCGGCCGCGGCCCGGTCCTCGCGGTTGATACGGGCGACGGTGTGCCGGTACCGGCCGGACAGGAAGTCGGCCATGGTCCCGGCGCGGATCTGGTCGGCGGCGTCCTTGGTGTAGATGTGCCAGCGCAGCACGGACAGCATCCGGTTGTCGCCGTTGCTGCGGAGGTTGGCCAGATAGCGGACGCGCGCGGCGCTGACCTGGGCCACGGCCTGCGGCAGGCTGGCGGCCACGAGGAGCGGGAGCAGCACCCAGTGCACACCGGCGAGCACGACGGCCCCGGCGAGGAAGGCGGCGGCCGAGGCGATCAGGTCCTGCCCCTCGTTGATCAGGTCGCCGGTGACCTGGGCGCCGCGGTCGGCGGCCTCGCGGTCACGGTTGAAGTCGGGGTCGTCGTACGCGCACAACTCGACCTCGGCGCAGCCGGTGAGCAGCATCTGCTCGGCCTCGCGGGACATCAGCGGGCCCAGCCTGGAGGAGAGCCAGTTGACGGTGATGCCGAGGAGCGCGCGCACCCCGGCGGCTCCGGCGAGCAGGGCGACGGACGGCCACGCGTCGAGGAGACGGTGGTAGACGTCCCCGTCGCGCAGCAGGGCCGTCAGGGTGCCCGCGATGGCGACCAGGCCCAGGGCCTGCGTCACCCCGGTGACCAGCTGGCACAGCAGAAGGCCGACGGTCGCCCGCCGGTCGACCCGCCACGCCAGGGCCAGCGAGCGGCGCACCAGTTGCGGCAGCCGGCGGGCCATGTCGCGCATCCGGATCGACCGGCCGGCCGCCTCACGGCTGCCGGTGAGATCGACGTAACGCATCTGCGGCTCGGGCTCGGGGGCTAAGGGGATCGTGCGCGGTCCCGGAACGCCTCCGTTCGATTTCGGGACGCTGTTGCGAGGGGGAGGGGTGGGGTGCATGGCGTTCCTCCGTCTGGGCGTCGATGTGGCACTGATGCTCTAAAAACGCGGCGGATCCGGTCCCGTAACGGCCGGATCGGAGAGCATGTGGTGAACGCAAGTTCTAATAATGGGGACAGGTCATGGGGCCTCTGGGTCCTCGCCACTGAAACTCGTTCGATCAGGGTGGGTCACCCCTGCGGGGGATTGCGGACACTGAGCGGCCGTCCAGGCCGCGGGTCCTGATCCTGGCCCTGGTCACCGGCGCGGACGCGCAAGGGCGCTGCGACGTCGCCTCACGCGGCGGGCCCGCCGGGTTCGTGGCCGTCCTGGACTCGCGTGCGGTGGCGATTCCGGACGCGTCCGGCGACAAGCGGCTGGACACTTTGCAGCGTCGTCGCCACCGGTTGGGCAGCGGTGGCCGCCCGGTTCCACGTCTGGTGGGGGCGCCCTCGTGCTCCCCACCCCCGTGACGACCGCCCGGTACGTGTCCCGGCTGACCGCGATGCGGCAGGCGCATCGCACCACCTGACGCCCGCAGGGCCCCCGCGGGTCAACGCACCTAGGACATGTCGCCCCGGCACACCGTCCCCGAGGCCGGGGCGCGCCCCGTGCGGAGGTAGCGGTCGACCGCCTCCAGGACACAGCGGTTCTGCGGGTACGTCCCGTGCCCCTCCTCCTCGGCCGTCAGGAGCACGCCCACCCCGTCGCCCAGCGCGCGGGCCATGTGCTGGGCACCGGCGTACGGGGTCCTCGGGTCACCGGTGCCGCCGACCACCAGGATGGGATCCGCGCCCTCGGCGTTCACCCGCGGGGTGACCCGCTCGCCGTCGAACGGCCAGTCGTAGCAGACGTAGACGCCCGCGGACCAGGCCGCGCCGAACACCGGCGACGCGGCCTCGACGCGCTTCGAGTCCCTGTCGAGGCGGCCGAAGTCAGGGCGCAGGCTGGAGTCCGCGCAGGTGATCGCGACCAGGGCGGCGCGGCTGGTGTCCTGCGGCTCCGCCGCTTGGTCGGCGGTGCCGGTGTGTTCCGAGCCCTTGTCCAGCGGGCGGCCGTCGTTGTGGTCGATCAGCGCGGTGAGTGCCTTGGCCAGGGGCGGCCAGCCGTCGGTGCCGCGGGCGAGATGGTCGTCGACGTCGGACGCGAGGCCGTTGGCATCGAGGGTCCTGCCGCCGCCGGCCGGGGCGGGCTTCTTCTCCAGGCGGTCGGCCAGACGAGCCATGCGGCGGGCGGCCTCCTCGGGCCCGTCGCCGGTCGGGCAGTCGCGGATATGGGCCGCGCAGTGCACGGCGAACCGGTCGAACGCCGCCTGGACCGCCTCGACCTGCGCCACCTGCTCCTCGTCGAGGTCCACGGTCGGATCGACCGACGCCTCCAGGACGAGCCGTCCGACGTGCGACGGGTACAGGTGGGCGTACACCGCGCCGAGCGCCGTGCCGTACGAGACGCCGAAGTAGTGCAGCCGCTTGTCGCCGAGGAGGTAGCGCATCAGGTCGAGGTCGCGCGCGGTGTGCGAGGTGCCGATGTACGGGAGGATCGCCCCGGAGTGCTTGGCACAGGCGTCGCCCCCCTCGAATCCGGTGTCGTCCGCTGTCTTTCCACAGCGCACGGGGATGGTCGCGCCCACGCCGCGCGGGTCGAAGGAGACCAGGTCGTAGCGGTCGAGCAGCGGTCCGTACTGGCGGATGCGTGCGGGCAGTCCGTTCACGCCGGACACGCCGGGCCCGCCGAAGTTGAGGACGAGGGAACCGATGCGCCGGCTGTTCGGGCCCGTGGCCTTGAGGCGTATCAGGGCGACGTCGATCGTCCGGCCGTCCGGCTTCCGGTAGTCGAGGGGGGCCCTCATGACGGCGCAGTCGTAGCCCTCGCGCGCGGTCGGCGTCGAGGTGCAGCGGGACCAGCGGAGGTGCTGGTCGGTGGTGAGCGCGGCGGGCAGACCGGTGGGCGGGTTGGTCGCGGTGAACTCCGTACGCGGCTCCGCGTGCCGGTGCTGAGCGTCGCGCTGGATCCAGGCGCCGACGGCCCCGATCGCGGTGAGGACGAGGACCGCGATGATGCGCGCACCGATCGAGAAGCCCGGTCCGCGGCTTCGTATCGGATGTGCGTCACTCATGGAAGACCCCGTGTTCCCGCCCCTGGACGCCCGCCCCGCGCCGCGCCCGAACTGATGTCCGTCGAATGAGTGCAGCGTACAAGCCGCCCAGCCGCTCACAGGCGGGGCACAGTCGTCGCGCGGCTGTGCCGTCTCTGCGACGAGTCTGTGTCATTCCTGGCCCAGGGTGAGTAGGGCGTCGCGGCGCGCCTCATTGACGCACCGCCGTCGCCGTGTTGCCCGGAACACCCTCCGGCTGTTGTACAGCGCAGCCTCTACCGCGAGTTAGGTCAAAATGATACGCAAGGGACGCATCGTCACCGCAGTTGCCCTCACCACCCTGAGCCTCGGACTCACGGCCTGCAACGATGACGAGGACCCGGCAGCGATGCCGGAATCGCCCTCGGCCTCCGCCCCGGCCTCGCCCGCCCCGAGCAGCGAGAGCCCGTCGGCGGACCCCAGTGACGACGCCGGTTCCAAGCCCAGTGGTGACGTCGCCGCACCGGGCACGAAGTTCAAGGTCGGTGACCGGGCGGTCGTGCCGTTCAAGTACGGGACCGACAAGAAGGGCACGGTCGCCATCACGGTCACGGCGATCGAGAAGGGCACCGAGGCCGACATGGCCCCCTTCGGCGACAAGGCGAAGGGCATGACGCCCTACTACATCCGCATGAAGGTGGAGAACGTCGGCGGCACGGACCTCTCCTACTCGTCGCTGAGGCTGCGCGGCAAGCTGGCGGGCGGCGCCCCCACGGGCGTCATCCTGATCGGTGACCTCCCGGGCAAGTGCGACAGCGAGACGGCCCCCCGCGACTTCACCACGAAGGGCGCCTCGTACGAGACCTGCTCGCTCAGTGCCACGAAGACCGACCCCATCGCGGTCGCGTCGTTCGAGGAGGGTGACGCGTACAGCGACAGCCCGGTCCTCTGGAGCAACTGACCACCCGCTCCCACGACCGCGGGCCGGGCGTCCCGTCGCTGACGGAACGCCCGGCCCGGGAAGTGGTGTCAGACCCGTCATGACAGGTCAGAGGGCGATTTCGGGGGCCGGACCCACCTGATCCGGCCCCCGCGCCCCGGTGATTCAGCGGCCGACCCTGCGGTGGCGGGTCAGGACGGCGGCGCCGGCCCGCTCGCTGCCCAGGCATTCCAGGTCGGCGTGAGGCCCGTCCGCCGGAAACAGCCTCCGCCCGGCGCCCAGGACGGTGGGGAAGGTCAGCAGCCGGTACTCGTCCACCAGGTCCGCGGCCATCAGCTGCCGCACGACGCTCAGGCTCCCGGCGACCACCACGTCCCGCCGCTCGCGCTTGACGGCATCGGCCGGATCGCCGTCGAGCAGTTGCGAGTTCCGCCAGGCCGACATGTCACCGGGGGCCAGGGAGCGGGAGACGACCAGCTTGGGCACGGCGTTCATCCGCGCGGCGAACGGGTCGTCGCGGCCCGGCCAGATCCGCGAGAACAGCTGCCAGGTGGCGCGTCCGAGCAGCAGCACCCCGTCGTCCATGGTGCGGCCGAGCCGGAACTTGTCCCCGGCGACCGCCTCCGGGCCGTGCCGGAACGCCCAGCCGCCCAACGGGGTTGCCTGGGACCCGTCCGGGTCGGTCACGACTCCGTCCAGCGTGATGAACTCGATGACGACGACGCTCACGATGAGACTCCTCTCGGTTCGGTGCTCACCGGTATCTACCGGCGGCCCCGCCCGGACTCATCGCTCCCGGCGGAAATCCTTCGCGGAAATCTCGTACGGCAGGCCGAAGGCGCCGAAGACGCGCGGATCGGCGAAGACCACGTTGTGCGCCACCCGGCCGTCGATCACGGTGAAGACCTGCAAGGTGTGCAGACGGTGCCCACCGCCGGGCTCCGGCGCGTACGCCGCGAGCGCGGGCTGCCCGTTGGCGGTGAGCTCCCGCACGGCCCAGCCGGTGCCGCGCATCGCGAACACCCGCTCCATGAAACGGCCGTAGTCCCCGCTGCCGAGGTACCACAGCGGCACCGGCGGCATCTCCAGCACGGCGTCGTCGGCCAGCAGGCGGACCAGTGCGGGCACGTCCGCCGCCTCGAACGCCCGCAGGTACCGCTGGACGACCGCCCGCACCCCGGGATCGTCCGGCTCGGCGACCGCACCGGCGTCGGCCACTTCGGCGAGCGCGGCACGGGCCCGCTGCAGCGCGCTGTTGACCGCCGCGACCGTCGTCCCCAACTGCTCGGCGACCTCGGCGGCCGTGAACGCCAGCACCTCGCGCAGCACCAGCACCGCCCGCTGCCGGGCCGGCAGCACCTGCACCGCCGCCACCCAGGCCAGCCGCAGATCGGCCCGCACCTCGACGTCGAACCGCGCGTCGGGGAACGGCTCCAGCCACGGAACATCCAACGCCGGTACGAGCGGAGCCCCGGGATCGTCGCTCGGCGCACCCAGCCCGGACGGCAGCGGACGGCGCCCGCGCCCCTCCAGAGCGGTCAGGCACGCGTTGGTCGCGATCCGGTACAACCAGGTCCGCACCGTCGCGCGCCCCGGGTCGTACCGGTCCCGGGCCTTCCACGCCCGCAGCAACGTCTCCTGCACCAGGTCCTCGGCCTCGTGGAACGACCCCAGCATGCGGTAGCAGTACGCCATCAACTCGCCCCGGAACGGCTCAAAATCCACGCACCCATCATGCCGGTGTCCGCAGAAGGCCAACGACCGTGATGGCAATGTCGTCGGTCGGGGCGCCGATCTCCTGGGCGTGGCAGCGGTCGATGTGCGGCGCCAGTTGCTCGTGGGCTCGGCCTCCGCGGCCTCGAAGTGATCAAAGCGCCCATAAGATTTATGTAAGGTCAGTTGAGTGAAGTCGTATCTCCGGGGCACAGGAGGTCTCGGAGGTTGATAATCATGGTCCCTGTCATTCTTGTTCTTCTGCTCGCTCTGCTTCTCTTCGGTGCCGGATTCGCCCTGAAGGCGCTGTGGTGGATCGCCGTCATCGTGCTGGTCGTCTGGCTTCTCGGATTCGTGATCCGGCCGACGGCCAACGGTAAGCGGGGTCGCTGGTACCGGTGGTGACTTTCTTTCTGACCGGTTCTGCTCCAACGGTGTAAAAGGAATTCACTTCTACGAAAGGGGCTTGCCATGCTCGGTATAGTCGCCGCGGTGTTGTTCTTCGTTTCGTTCCTGATCAATGCGGCGGATATCAGCACCAACGATGTCTTCTCCTCGACCAACGTGATGCTGCTGGGGCTCACGGCACTGGCCCTCCACGTGGCGGGGATAGGCAGTGGCTGGGCCCGCAGGCGGTGATGTGCCGCCTC
The DNA here is from genome assembly GCF_045206345.1 of Streptomyces sp. NBC_00209. NCBI lineage: Bacteria > Bacillati > Actinomycetota > Actinomycetes > Kitasatosporales > Streptomycetaceae > Streptomyces > Streptomyces sp. NBC_00209. The sequence goes on from NZ_CP108121.1 coordinate 6,879,982, forward strand.
GCGTCCCTGGGCGTGGACGAGCCCTCGACCTTCCGGTCGAGGGCTCGTTTCGCGTGCGGTGGCGGTGGCCGGCGCCCTGCGGCACGTTCAGCACGACGCTTTCGCCGGTCTCGCGCAGCGGCCCGGCGAGGATCGGCCGGACCAGCGACGGCAGCACACCGCTGTGTTCCCCGGCGCGCCTTCTCGCTCACCCCCTCGGGGTGCCGCTCGGTGAACGACAGCAAGGCGAGCAGGGCGCGGTCCGCCCCCCGGCAGAACGCCGGGCTGGGGTGGGCCCGGGACGTCCGCGTCATCGCGCCGGTCACCTCGTTCATGGCCTCGTCCCTTCCCTTGCTGTTCCTGGTGCGCCGAGCACAACGCCGTTGCGCTCGGCGGGGGAGAACTGTGTGATCAGCGGGACGCGGTGTCAAGGGCGTTTCGTTAGGATCCCCGCATGGAAATCGAACGCGGGGTCGAAGAGCTCATCGAGGATTTGAACAACGGTGACTCGGCACGCGTGGCCACCGCGGTGGAGCGGCTGGCGGCACACGGCGAGCACGCGCTGCCGGGGCTGCTGAGCCGGGTGCGCGATGACCATTCGCCGCAGCGCCTCACGGTGTACGGGGAGGTGCTGACCCGTATCGGTCCGCCGGCCTTCGACGCCGTTCTCGCGGCGGCGCGCGCCGGGCAGGTGGACGGATGGCTCAGGTCCCGGCTGCTGCGTGTCTTCGATGAGCGCTGTGCCGGGCAGTACGCGGCCCTGGCCCTCGATCCCGACCGCTGGCAGGCGAACAGCGGCTTCGAGGGGTTGCTCAGGCTGCGCGTGGACTCCGAGGCCGGGTTGCGGGCCCTGGTGGAGAAGGCCGGCCTCGGCGGCGGTTTCTACGGCGAGCCCGGCACGTATCTCCGCGCCCTGTGGGACTCGTATGCGCCGCGGCTCCGGGAGCTGTGCCGGGACCCGGCTGCGCCTCGGCCGGTACGGCGTGGCGCGCTCGGTGTCCTGATCGAGGGCGGCGGGCTGGACGCGCTCGAAGAACGCGACCGCATGCTGGTGGAGCGGCTGCTGCGCGTGAAGCTCCCGGGCAGTGTCCGCGCGGTGCCGGACACCCAGCTCAGCGCCTGGTGGCTGGCCGTGCCCGGGGCCACGTACGAGGGTGTCTTCGAAGCGCTGGGCCTGCACGACCCGCGCCCGGTGCCGGTCCAGACGGGTGTGGCGGCCGCGATGTGCGAGGAGATGGCGAACCCGAGCCCGAACGACCCCTCGCGCGGCATCAGCCGGGCCTTCGTCACACCGGAACTGGACGGCTGGCGGCTGGTGTTCGGTCAGTTCCCCCAGCTCGTCGGTTACGACGACTGGAACGACATGGTCGAGACGGTGGAGCGTGTCAGCGCCGCATGCGGGCGGGCCCAGCTCTTCTTCGTGGACGACGCCGGCGGCGCGGACATCTGGTTCGCCGCCGAGGACGGCCGGATGGTCCGGCAGTACGCGGGCGAGGGCGACCTGGACGAGGATGAGGAAGACGACGAGGACCCCGACGACATCACGGGCGGCGTCCGCGACGTGTGCGGAGACCTGTCGGTCGACCTGGACCTGGTGGGCGTGTTCGACACGGTCGTACGCGGCCACGGCTGGCTGGCTGTCACCGCCCCGGACATGAACCACGGCCAATTCCCGGGCCTGCTAACGGTCTGACTGCCACTCATGTCCTCGTACGCGTCTGCCCAGGACATCACGTTTCCCGTCCAGACCTCCGGCTGCACCGGACACCACGTCATGTTCGTGATCTGGCAGGCATCACACCTCGACCAGGCATACATGTGGCGCAGCGACGTGAACTACGGCTGAGCCGGGGAACACCGCGCCTCGCACCACTGAGCACAGCCAGGCCGACCGAGCCCCGTCGGAGCGGGGAGACCCTGCTCCGACGGGGCTCCCCGCTCAGTACACCGTGTCCCGCTGGTCCGGAACGACGCTGCCGTCCCCACGCCGTACCGGGCCCAGGGTGCCGCCGGGCTCGGTGTAGGCGGCGGTCGAGCAGGGATACGCCGTGGTCCGGCGGGGCAGCGGCTCGATGAACATGGGGTTCACGACCCAGCGGCCGTCGGCGTTGTCGTAGGCGCGGCACATCACCTCGTTCTTGTTCCGGTTGAGCACGAGGTGCGCTCCCGTGGCATCGCCGACGAACGTCACGTCGGTGTCGGCGTCACCGCCGCCGAGCGCGATCCGCCGCTGGGGAGCCTGCCGGTTCCAGGCGGCCCGGCCCTTGATCCCGTAGATCTCCTGATTGATCCAGCAACGCTTGCCGTCGATGTACGGGATGGCCTCGCCCTGGGTGACGCCCACGTCGCCGCAGCCCTCGTTGCTGGTCGTGATGCGGCCCCTGCGGTCGAGTACGGACCGGATCGCGACGGTGTGCGCACGGTCGATCCCGATGCCGCGCGACCACACCTCGGTGACCGGCTCGGAGCCCGCCGAGACGATCCAGACGTCGAATCCGGCCTTCTGGAGCGTCCGGACGAGGTCGCGTTGCTGTTCGTAGTACCGCACATAGGCGGGAAGGACGTGGGTGCCGACGGTGCGGGTCGCGCCGACCGGCGCGGCGAGGGCCTCCGCGCGGGCGGCCTCGGTGTACGCGCGCAGTTCGGGGACGGTGTGCCCGGCGAACAGCTGTGGCACCCACGCGTACTGCGGCACGGTCCGCCGGTGGTTCCACTTCCCCGCGAAGGCGGCCTCACCGCTCATCGTGGTGCCGTCCTCACGGATCTGGAGGATCTCGTCGGCACAGCGGTCATTGGTGGAGGTGGGAAGGGGCGCGCCCACCTCCACCTCGGTTCCGCAGGCATCGGTGAGTGCCTGGTTCGCGGTGCTGGTCAGCCATTTGCTGGTGTCCTTCCAGCTGGCGGGCCGAAGGATCTTGTCGTGTCGCAGGGACCAGCTGATGGTGGCGTCGGTGACGTCGTTCTTGGTGATGGTGTTGTCCCAGTCGAACGCCGCGACCGGGCGCGGCCCCCTGCTGCCATGGCACGTGCCGCGCTCATCGATCATGCGCTGCAGCTGGGCTCTGTTGCCGCCGTACCAGGGGAGATCGTGGGAAAGCTGCGGGCAGCGGGCCGCCGGCGTAACGCCGCCGCGACCGGCCGGTGCGGCAGCCACGGGGCCGGTCGCGGCCACGACCGCGAGTGCGGCCGTCACAGCTGAGGTCCATGCGAGAACAAGACGGGTACGCATGCGAGTGGACGGTACATCAGTATTTCAGCGATGTAGAGAGGGCACGCTTCCATCCGCGGAAGCGGCTGACGGCCGCTCACGTCACGCGGTTCACGGCAGTCCGGGGGAGCGAAACCCCCCGCTTGTGGAACTCATTGAGCGGGCGCTGTGCGAGCGACAGGCTGTTCCCATCGCACCGGCTGCCACCGACGGGCCATCTGATCGTGTGCTTGTGCGGGATCCGGAACGGGCCGAGCAGCACCCGGTCCCCGGGGCCCACCGCCGCCCGCTGCAGACGCAGCTCCTGGCGAGTGCCCCGGTAGTCGGGGTCGCTGCGCCGGGTGACCTTGTCCCCCGGGAAGATCCCCTCGCCCTTGCGTACGGCGACGAAGCCGACACCGAGTTCGACGGCCACTGCCGCGCCGAGGAGGAATCCCCGCGACTCGACGCCGCGGACGGCCGTGACGCCGCCGTCCCGGAACGGACCGGCCGGCCCGCGGACCACCGCGGCGAGCGCCCCGGGATCGCGGAAGATCGGCCAGACGTCGGCGTGGCCGCCGGTCCACCGGAAGCGTTCAAGGGCCACGGCAGGCAACCGGATGCCCGTCCCGGGGAAGACCGGCGGGCGACGCACCACCCTCGGTAGTACTGGGCCGCATACCAACCGTAAGCAGCACGCCACGGCACAGGGCCCCGCCCGCGTCCCCCTGAGGAGACGCGGGCGGGGCCGCGGGCGAGTATCGGATCAGCGCTTGGCGGCCCCCTTCGCGGGGCTGCCCGTGAAGGTGAACTGCGAGCCCGGCTCGACGAGCAGGTCGCCGTCGCGCGAGTTCGAGATCGTCACGTTGGAGAGGGTCGCGTCGCCGCGTGCACCGCTCATCGCCAGGATGCCCGAGCCGTTGTTCGAGTTGTCGATGCGTACGTCGGAGATCTTCGTCCCGGTGTACTGGCCGCCGCCCGTCTTGAACTGGATTCCGTCGTACGTGGAGTCGAAGATGTCGGTGTCCCGGATGGTGACGCCGGGGATGCTGGTCGCCTGCGCGAAGAGCGTGATGGCGCCGAACTCCTGGTCCTCGTTCCAGAACGCCCCGCCGGTGCGGTTCAGGGTGTTGCCCGCGATGAGCGTCTGGCCGCTGAAGGGGATCGGGTCGTGGTCGGTGGCGAGCATGATGCCCGGGTAGTTCATCGTGTCGGAGACGACGTTGTTCTCGATGGTGTTCCCGAAGCCGCCGTAGATCGCGATCCCGTTGGCCCGCCAGGGCAGTTGAATCGTGTTGTTGCGGAAGTGGTTGTTGGAGCCGACGTCGACCGAGGTGTCCTTGACGTACTTGCTCGACCAGACGGCGAGCGAGTCGTCGCCGGTGTTGCGGAAGGACGAGTTGTAGACGGTCGAGTTACGGGTGCCGTTGGTGAAGTTGATGCCGTCCGCGTACGTGTCGCGGATCCGCATCCCGCTGAACTCCAGGCCGTCGCCCGGCCCCCACAGCTCGGGGATGTTGGAGTAGTCGCGGCCGACCCAGACAGCGACGTTGGCGTGCTCGATCCACACGTTGGAGATCTTGGTGTTCTTCCCGAGACGCCCGTTGATGCCGACGCCGCCCTCCGCGTTGCCGTCGCCGCCGCGGATCCGTCCGGAGCCGAAGATGGCGATGTCGGAGATCTGCGTGTTGTCGTCGATGTCGAAGCCGAAGTTGCCCTCGTGCGGATGGTTGATGCCGCCGGCGTCCTGCGGCTGGGTGAGGGTGTAGAGCTGCGAGTACCACATGCCGGCGCCCACGATCTTCACGTTCTTGATGCCGACCTGGTTGTACTGGCCGCGGTGCTGCGGGTCGGGGGTGAGGATCTTCTGCTCCTGGCGCCACTGCCCGGCCGGGATCCAGACGCAGGAGATCTGACCGGCCTGGTCCGCCATGACGGCGCGCTGGAGGGCGTCGGTGTCGTCGATACCGTCGTTGGGGACGGCGCCGTACTCGGTGATCGAGGTGCACTCGGAGGGCTTCGTCTTCGCCGGGGCGACCTGCTCCAGGTCGACCAGGTCCACGATGTAGAAGGCCGCGGAGTCCCCGGCGTCGCGCTGCAGCCGGAACGTGGTGCCCACCGGATAGGTCTGGGCGAGCAGCGCGTTCGCCTCGTCGAAGAGGCGCCGCGCGTCCCCGCCGGGGGTGTTGGTCAGGCCCTCGGGGTCGTCGGTCGAGCCGTAGAGCCACGAGTGCTTCGAGGAGAGGTCGAGCTTGCGGACGAATTTTCCGTCGGCGTAGAGGCTGAGCGTCGCGGCCTGCCCGCCGCCCGCGGCGGCGTCCGGGATGGAGTTGCGTACCACGATCGAGTTGGTCGGGTTGGTGGAGGTGAACTCGACGTACTCACCGGTGTTGTCGAGGCGCACCGACTTGCGCCCGCTGGACTCCGTGGCGAAGTTGGTGTGGCCGAAGGTGCGCTTGGCGTCGGTGGTGAGGAGCTTGCCGGTGTACGTGCCGTTCTCGGCCTCGTACTCGGTGTACGGCACGGCGGCGCCCCGGCCCACGACGATCGAACGGGCGAAGGTGTTGTTGTTCTCGTCGGTCTCGGCGACGGTGTTCGTCGCGTCGGCGCTCGCGGTGAGCGTCGCGCCGCCGTTGGCCGCCGTCCACGTGCCGGATATCGGCACCTGGACGGATGCGCCGGCCGCGACGGCGGGGGTGGTGCCGTTCAGCGTGGTCGTCCCGGCCGTCAGCCGGGTGACGGTGCCGGCCGTGACGGCGCTCGTGCCGCGGTTCTTCACGGTGACTGTGAAGCTGACGCTCGCCCCGCTCGCCGGGCTCTCCGGGTTGGTGGCGATGCCGGTGACCTGGAGATCGGGTCCGGGGCTCTGCGCGACGACGAGCGGCGTGCCGCCCGCCCGGCTGTTGTTGCTGTCGTCCTGCTCGACGACGGTGTTGTTCGGGTCCACCACGGCGGAGACCGCGTAGGAGCCCTGCGGGTGCTTGCCGGTGTCCACCGTGACGGTCGCCGAGGCGCCGGCGGCGAGCGTGCCAACGGCGGCGGTGCCCGCGACCGTACCGTCCAGACTGACGGCGACGGTGGTGGCCGGGGAGGCGGCCGTTCCGGCGTTGCGGACGGTCGCCTTGACGCTCACCGCGTCCTTCTCGGACGGGGAGGCGGGCGTCCAGCTCAGGTCGGTGAGCGTGAGGTCGGGGTTGGGTGCGGCGGTGCCGACGACCTCGACCTCGGCGATCTGCCCGCCGGGCGCACCGGAGTTGGCGCTGAGCGCGAGCCGGAGGTCGGCGGCGCGGCCGGAGACCGGGATGGTCACGGTGTTCTTGTTCCCCGCCGGGCTGAAGTCGTAGTTGGCGCGCGCCTTGAGCGTGGTGAAGCCGGAGGCGCTCTGGCCGCGCCCGCTCACCTCGATCGCCTGCGTCCGCGCGCCCCACGCGGAGTCGGGGTTGAGCTTGACGACGACGGCGGAGAGGTCCGCGTCGGCGCCGAGCTTCACGGTGAGCTGCCCCGGCAGTCCGGCGGACTCCCAGTACGTGTTCGCGTCCCCGTCGTTGGCGTTGGCGGGGACGAAGGTGTGGACGTAGCCGTTGGCCTCGACGGGCTTGCCCTTGGCGAGGTTGGTGCCGGTGGGCGGGGTACCGGGGTCACCCGGGTCGCTTCCGCCGCCCGCACCGCGGACCTCCAGCTCCGAGAGCTGCGCGGCCTGCCAGCCGGTGTTGGCGGTGACCTGCACCCGGACGTACCGGACGTCGGTGGCGCCGAAGCCGAGAGTCACGGCGCCGGCGGCGGCGGGGGTGAAGGTGCGCTTGGCGGAACCGGAGAGGGTGCTCCAGGTGTCGCCGTCGGCGCTGCCCTGCACGGTGAGCGTCTCGTCGCGCGCCTCCCATGTCGTGGGGAGCTTGAGGGTCACCTCGTTGACGGACGTCCTGGCGCCGAGGTCCACCCGGACCCACTGCGGGAACGAGCCGCCGGGGCCCTCCCAGTAGCTGGCCTGGTTCCCGTCGGTGACGTTGCCCGCGCCGTACTCGCCGTTGGCACCGCCGGCGGTGGCCGGGCGGCCCAGGGCGAGGTTGGGCCCGGCGACAGCCGGGGGCGCGGCGGCGTGAGCCGTGACGGGAAGGAGTCCGAGGGGGACCAGACAGGCCGCGAGCAGCCCGGTGACCAGCCGTCGGGCGGATGACTTCCGTCTCATGCTGTCCTCTGTTCGATGAGGGGTGGGGAGAGAGGCGGGGCGAAGTCCCGCACCCAAGAAGGGTGGTGATGATTTTTTGAGTGAATGAGTCAAGGTTTTGCGGCTACATGGAGATAGATTTCTGACAGGTTAAAGATTTGTCAACGGTTCTGACCGCGTTGTGACGCTCGGCGGTCGGAGATGACGCACCGTGCAGCAAGCGGAACGGGAACGTCAGGCGGAGGTGGGGACGGGTTCCGCAGCACGGGGTGACGTTCCGCCGGGCGGGGGCCCTTGGCCCGCCGGTACGCATATCTGAGCGGGTGTCACACCCCACCGATAAGGTCACGACGGGGCGGATGGAGCACTGGTGACAGCGCTTCACCTGCGAGGGGGGACGGACCGGAGGGCGGGCCGCCCGTTTCGGCCATGCCATGAGGCGGGTCCCCGTGCCGACCGACCGGGAGTCGTATCTTGCCAAGATCCACGTTTCGCGTACTGACCGTCGCACTCGCCGCGGGGATGGCCATGGGGACCTCGCTGCCCGCCTTCGCGGTGTCCGGGCAGCGACCGGCACGGCCGTCCCTCGGCCAACTGACCACGGGGGACCTGCCCTGCGATGCGGTCACGCCGACCGACGTGCGGTTCTCACCCACCCTCCGGGCCGTACTGGACGACCCCGACGGCGATCCGGTCAGCGCGCAGTTCGAAGTCACCTGGAACACCGAGGGCTCCACATCGCCGAGCCGTCTGCGGGCCGCCACCTCGTTCAAGGCCGACGGGTCGTCGTTCTCCTGGACGGTCCCGGACACGGTCCCCGAGGGCCCGGTCAGCTGGCGGGTGCGGGCCAAGGACGCCGACGGCTACGGCCCCTGGAGCGACTCGCTGCACCAGGGCCGGTGCCAGTACGTCAAGGACGTCCACGCACCGGCCGCGCCCCAGGTCACCTCGCCCGACGTACCGCTCGGCAGCGACGAGTGGGTGGACGCCGTGGGCCGCTACCCGGCCTTCACCTTCGCCTCGTCCTCTCCCGACGTCATCGCGTATCGCTACGCCTTCGGCGTGGGAGCGGCCCTGGCCACCGCGCGACCGGACGAGCCCGGGGGGCCGGTGACCGTGCGGCTGACGCCGCCCTCCCCCGGAGTGACGACCCTGGAGGTCCAGTCGGTCGACGGGGCGGGGAACGTCAGCGAGCCCACCCGGTACTTCATCCGGGTCGGATCGCCCGCGGGCGACGTCGCCCGGTGGAAGCTGGACGACCCCGTGGGCTCCGTGAGCGCCGAGGCGGCAGTCGGCGGGATTCCGGCCTGGGTGAAGGCGGGCGTCACCTTCGGTGCCGAGGGCCCGAGCGGCACGACCGCCGTGGGCGCCGCCGCGTTCGACGGCTCCTACAGCGCCGGTCTCGTGGCCGAGACCACGGCCGCGGACGCCACCAAGACCTTCGCCGTCAGCGCGTGGGTCCGTCCCGAGGACACCGACCGGGGCATGACGGCGGTCAGCCAGACCGGCTTCCTGGCACACTCCAACTTCACCCTCGGCACGGCCCTCGGCGAGGACGGACAGCCCTCCTTCACCTTCTCCCTCCCCGGGACGGACGGCGCGACCCGCGTCACAGGCGGCTCCCCGACGCCGGGGGACTGGTCCCACCTCACCGGCGTCTACAACCCGGTGACCGGGACCGCGCAGCTCTACGTCGACGGCGCCCTCGCCGCGTCCGGCGGCGCCGCCGTCCCCGCCGACACCCATCAGGGATACCTGCAGATCGGGCGCGAACTGGAGGACGACGGCACCCACTGGACCGGCGCCTGGCACGGAGACATCGCCGATGTCCGCGTCTGGGACCGGATCGTGCTGCCCGACGAGATCGCCGGCATCGGCCACCGCACACCGCAGCGCACCGGGTACTGGGCGATGAACACCGTGCGCACCGACGACTCGTACACCGACACGCCGGATGCCGGCGGAAGCCAGAGCCTCATCCTCTCCGGCGACGCCCACCTGGACACGACCGACCCGCTGACCGGCGAGGGCAGCATCTCGCTCGACGGCGACGGTGACCACCTCGACAGCGACGGCCACCAGGTCGACACCGACCGGAGCTACACCGTCACGGCCCAGGTACGGCTGCACCAGTGGCTGCCCGAACAGGACATGGCGATCTTCGCCCAGGGCGGCGACGAGACCGACGCCTTCACCCTGCGCTACCGGGGGAGCGACAGCACCTGGGAAGCCGTCTTCGCCCATGCCGACACCGCCGGGGCACCGGCGACCACACTGACCGCCCCCTACGGCGACGGCACGCACCACCTCGCGCTGCAGTACGACAGCAAGGCCGGGCAGGTCCGCCTCTTCGTGGACGGCACGCTCGCCGACAGCGCCCCGTACTCCGCGACCGACGCCTGGAACGCCTACCGAGCGCTCCAGGTCGGCCGGGACGGTGACGGTCAGGGCGGGTTCCACCACCTCGACGGCGACGTGGACGAAGTACGTACCTACGCCGGCCTGTTGTCACCCGCTGAGATCCACCGGCTCTCGGAACCGGGCGAGCACTCGGACCTGTAGAACCGCGCCGGCCGAGGGCGACCGCGTCGTCGGCCGGCCACCTCGTCCGGACCGGCCTCGGATTCTTCGACATCATCGACGCCCGACCCCGGGTGGGCACCCAATTCGCCCGCGACCCCTGGCAGGACGCGGCACTGCGCATCCTGGAAGGCTTCGGCAGCCCCTCGGGGGATGCCGGCGAGCCTCCCGTCGATGGCGCCGCGGTAGCCGCCGTGCCAGGAGGGCGCCGAGCAGAGCGGCACCCAGAGCGGTGCCGAGTCCGCGGGTGACGTCGTTCAGGGCGGAGGCCACGCCCTGCCCGGCGCGGGGGCCGGTCCTGGCAGCCATCCTGGGTGCCGGCCCGGAGGTGCTCACAGGCAGCCGACCGCGAGCGCGGCGGCGATGACGGCCCTCATGCCCAGCGCATTCCGACGGCGGACAGCAGTTCCACTCGCTCCGGGGACAGCTTCGCGGCCCGGCTGCGCTGATTCCCGACCCATGCTCCCAGCCGGAGCGCATGCTCCTCCTGATCCTCGCTGACGGCTCGTTCGATCCACTTCCTCGGTACGTGGAGGTGCCCTTCGCGCTCGTAGAACTGCTTGGCGGCCCGGTAGTTCAGCGCCCACTTGTCGGCTTGTGTACGGCGCGGCTCGGGCTTCTCGTTCTCGCCCGCCGGGTCGATCCCGAGGACCTGCCCGCACAGCCACTGCTGCACGGCCGTCAGGCCGTTCCACCCCAGCCTCACCGAGCGAACCCACCGGCCGAGGTCCGCGCCCTGGTCCATGACGTCGCCGGGCTCGGTGGGCAGCGGATGGCCGGCGTCCAGGTGGAGGCGGACGAGGTGGAAGCAGCGTTGCCACGTCACCGGCCACGCCGGGCACCACGACGGATCGATCCCCTCCAACTGCTCACGCCGCTCATCCGACAAGACCCCGCCCGACGAGTGAACCGGCAACCCCTCGGCGTGCCGCCGTTCGTTCTCGGCCGCCCTGCGGGCTGCGGCCCGTGCGTTCTTCAACCAGACCCCGACTCGGTACCCCTGGTGGACGGCGTCGGTGGGGGCGAGGAGGTGGCCTGCCTCGGCCGCCCACCCGCGCGCCGCCGCGAGGCCCTCCTCCCACGCGACGTCGTAGTGCGACCAGACCATGCCCAGCTCCTCCAGCTGGGCGACGCGGTCCTCGTCCATGTCCCCCCGGGCGTGGAAACGCCGGGCGTCGGCCGTCCACTGCCCGAGCGGGAACCCGGCGAGCGACACCGGCCACACCCCGCCCTCCTCGACCGCGCTGCCGTCGGTGGCGGGCACGCGGAAGGTGAAAGGCACCTTCAGATCGCCGTGCAACCGGTGGTGGATGCCGGCGGCCTCGATACCGCGTCGCCAGTGCTCGTTCTCGGGGTTGAGGACACGGAGGTTGATGAACGCGGCAAGCTGCGCCGGATCGCGTGGCACGGAGAACTTCAGCAGTTCCCGCGCCGGCCCCGACGGACCGTCCGTCTCGGCCTTCTCGGTCTCGCCCTCTTGGCCCTGTACGGGTGTGTAGGTGCTGGGGGCCTGCGGCTCGGCGAGCCATTCCACGACTCGGGCGTCGTGCGCCCTGAGTGCCTCCAGGAGCTTGGCGAGCCCGCCGTACGCCCGTGACGTGAGCATGTTGTCGACCGTCTCGCCCGGCCCGAGGAGCACGGGTACGACGAGGGAGGCGATCTTGCCTTCACCGGGCTGCATCCGCAGCGCCCGGCCCACGGCCTGGACGAGGTCGGGCATGGAGCCGCGTACGTCCGCGAAGTACACGGAGTCGCAGTCGCGGGTGTCGACGCCCTCGCCCAGAACCTTCACCGACCCCAGGAAGCTCTTCTCCACGACGGCCCCGTCCGTGGTGATCCCGGCCGCGAACTCGTCAAGCACCCGGCGCCGGTGGAGCGGCTTGTGCTCCCCGCACAGCCAGTCGGCCCGGATGGCGCGCGGGTACAGCTCCGGATCCTGGGCGTGGAGTTTCGCTGCGACGGCGGGGAGGCCGGCCGCGAAGGCTTCGGCCTCGCGGACCTGGTGGTGGAAGGTCAGCGTACGCCGGAAGCCTTCCGCGGAGGACGCCTTGAGCAGGGCGGTCTGGAGGGCGGCGAGCCGGGTCCCCCGGACTTCGGCCGAACGGCCCTCCACACCGAGGAGCTGCGTGGCCTGGAGCCGAGTGTCGGTGATGTCCACGCAGACGACTTGGTACGGGGCACAGATGCCCCTGTCCACGGCCTCCGAGAGGGTAAGGGTGTACGCCCTGCTGCCGAACGGTCCATCCGGGTCGTCGTCCATGCTCGTGACCGACTCGGCCGGCACCCCGCGGCCGGTTTCCTCGTCCAGCTGCCACAGACGTGGCGTGGCGGTCATGTAGAGCCGGCGCAGGGCAGGGATGCGGGTGTTGTCGTGGACCACGGCCCACGGCTTCCCGATCCGGCCCGAAGTCCTGTGCGCCTCGTCCACGACGATCAGGTCCCAGCCCGGAATGCCTGCGGCATGCGCGCGCTCCAGCGTGCCGAGCCCGAGCGAGGCGTACGTAGCGAACACAGTGACCTTGTCGAACGGCCGCACCCAGCCGACGAGCTCTTCGACATCCGTGGTGTTCGGAAACGAAGCGTCCTCGCCCCGCAGCGACGAGACCCCGATCATCGGGCCCGTACGGCCGGCCTCCCGCCACGCGGCCTCGGTCTGCGTCAGCAGGTCCAGCGAGGGGACCAGCACGAGCACGCGCCCGGCACGGAGCTTCTCCGCGCTGCGGACCGCAACCCGGGTCTTCCCGGACCCCGTCGCCATGATCACCTGAGTCCGAAGCCCCCTCTCGGGCACGAGCGAGCGTGCAGGCAGTTCGAGAGCGCGGACAACCCCCTGGACGGCCTCCTGCTGCGCCGCCTCGCGTGGGTCGGCGTGGCCCGTGCTCGACATGCTTTCCTGCTTTCATCTGCGCTGACGCTCGGGGTGAGAGGGGAGCGGTGGGAAGCGGGAAGGCCGCGCCTGAGACCGTACAGCTCACCGCCCGGCGAGAGGCCGAGGGCTTGTCACCGTACTTCGCCCGGCGTGCCGGCGTGTGTTCCGGCTTTCGGCGTGGGCGTGCAGCTGCTGCCATGCGATTCCTGTGGGTACCACCTCGGGGCGTACGAACTCTTCCCTCTGGAGAAGATTTCGAACAGCTGGTAAGTATTTGCGCGGGCTCCTCCCTGCCGGCTGTGGCCTCGACTCGGCGCAGGGGTCCGGGGACGTCGAGTGCCGGCAGATGCCACTGAAACCGTCGCTGAAGGGATCCGGTGTGGAGAGCATCACGAAGAACAGGCAGTCACCCGAGGTGCTGCGTGCCATGGTCGAACGTGCCTACGGGGCCGAGCGGGTTCCGGTCGGGGAGGACTGGTGCAGCGAGCTGGGCCACGGCTGGTTCAACGTCGCCTACCGCATCCGTCTGCGCGACGGCGCCGAGGTCGTCCTGAAGATCGCCCCGCCGCCCGCGGTCGAGGTGATGACCTACGAGCACGGCGCCATGTCGATCGAGCTCAACACGCTGGAACTACTTCGTGCACAGACCACCGTGCCGGTACCCGCGGTCGATTTCGCCGACCGGAGCCGGGAACTGTGCGACGCCGACTACTTCTTCATGCCGTACATCGACGCGGACAACCTGGGCATCATCGCCGAATCGCTTCCCGAGGCCGAGCACGACGCCTTGATGGAGCAGCTCGGTTCGCTCAACCGGGAGATCAACTCCGTCCGTGGCGGGCACTTCGGCCCGCTGGCCGGCCCCGGCCACACCAGCTGGCGCCAGGCGTTCACCACGATGACCGAGGACGTCCTGGCCGACGGCGAGCGCCGGGGCGTCGAGATCGGCTGGGACTACGACACCGTGCGGGCCACCGTGGCCGAGCACGCCGACAGCCTCGATGAAGTGACCGAACCCCGCCTGGTCGAATGGGACCTGTGGTCCGGCAACGCCATGGTCCGCGACGGCAGGATCGTCTGCATCATCGACCACGAACGTGCCTTCTACGGCGACCCGCTGATCGAGGCCGGCTTCACCGGCACCCAGCTGTCCGCCTTCGGCGACCCGGCACCCTTCATGCGCGGCTACGGCCACCCGGACCTGACCGAGACCCAGCGGATACGCCGCCGTCTGTACTGCCTCCACCTCATGCTGATCATGGTCATCGAGACCGTCTACCGCGGCCACACCGACACCCACCAGTACGACTTCGCCCTGCCCCGCCTGCACGAAGCGATGGCCCTGCTGGGCCGCACCCGCCGATGACACCCCGTACCCCCGCCCCAGCACCCGCCGACCACACCACCCGGCTCGGCACCGACCCGGTCGGCGGGCTGCTGTGGCGCACCTGCACCCAGACCACCGCCGCAGTCGGTGTGTACGGCATCTACGCCCTGACCAACGCCTGGTTCGTCGCACACGGCGTGGGCGACACCGCGATGGCCGCCGTCAACCTGGTCGCCCCGCTGCTGCTCCTGCTCGGCGCGGTGTCCACCACCGTCGGCGCGGGCGGCGCCTCCCTGATCTCCCGCGCCCTGGGCACGGGGGACCACCGGGCCGCCGCCCGCGCGGCCGGCAACTCCTTCGCCCTGTTCTGGGCCTGCGCCTCCGCTACCACCGCGCTCGGCCTGATCTTCCTCGACCCGCTGCTCACCCTGATCGGCGCGACCGGCGAGCTGGGAGCCGCCGCCCGCCCGTACGCCGTGGTGCTGCTGTGCGGGGCCCTGGTGTCCACCGGCTTCTCCAGCCTGGTACGGGCCGAAGGCCGCATGGGGTACTCGACGCTGCTGTGGCTCGTGCCCGTCGCAGTACAGATCACCCTCGACCCGCTGCTGATCTTCGGATGCGGCATGGGCGTACGCGGCGCCGCGCTCGGAACCGTCGGCGGCCAGGCCGTCTCGGCGGCGATGAGCCTGTGGTTCTTCTTCCTGCAGCGCCGGCGCCCCTACCACGTCGCGCTGCGAGACCTCATACCCCACGGCCCGACGCTGCGAGCACTGCTGGGCATCGGCCTTCCCTCGTTCCTGGCCGGCACCGGCGTCACCCTCCTTGCCGTCCTCGTCAACGCCACCCTCGCCGCCACCGGATCGGCCACCGCCCTCGCCGCCTACGCCGTCTGCGCCCGCCTCCAGACCTTCGTACTGATGCCCCACACCGGCATCAGCCAGGGTCTGCAGCCCATCGTCGGCTACAACACCGGCCGCAACCTGACCAGCCGCGCGCTCAAGGCCCGCGACTACGCCCTCTCCGCGTCCCTCCTGTACGGACTGCTCACCGCCGCCGCGCTCGCCGCCCTCGCCGAACCCCTGGCCGGCCTGTTCCTGAGCGACACCGCCACCATCACCGCCGCCGGGCACGCACTCCCCGTCATCGCCATGGGGATGGCCGTCGCCGGGATCGGCCCTCTCGCAGCGGCCTACGCCCAGTCACTGGGCCGCCCCGCACCCGCCTACCTGATCTCCATCGGAACCCTGCTCCTGATCAAGGTTCCGTTGATCGCGGTCCTCGGCCGACTCGGCACCACCGGCGTATGGGCAGCACTGGCCACCGGCGAAGTGGCCACCGCAGCGGTCGCGCTCCTGCTCCTTCGACGCCTGCGGGACGCTACGCCGAAGACTCCTTGAGAAGCTGCTGGACATAGGAGCCCAGCACCGCACCCATGTCCACCGCGTCCGGACTCGTCAGCCACTGCACCTGCAACCCGTCCATCAACGCCCCGAACCCGGCCGCCGCCACCCGCGGATCAACCCCGTCCCGCAACGCCCCCCGCTCCGCAAGCTCCCGCAGCGCGCGATGCACGTACTCCCGCGTCGACCTGTAGTGCTCCCGGAAGTACCGATGCGCGGGATGGTCCTCGGTGATCGCCTCCGCCGCGAGGCGCACGTACAACTCCACCATGCCCCGACGCCGGGCGTTGTGATCGGCCAGGTCGAGCAGATGCCGCACCACCGCCCGGGGCGTGAACACCTTCGGCGCGAGCAGTGCGGAGTCCTCCTCGTCCCGGCGCTCCAGCACCGCCGCCAACAACGCCTCACGGCTGGGGAAGTAGTAGTGGAGACCCACATGGCTGATCCCGGCCCGCTTCGCGATCTCGCGCAGCGAGGCACTGTGAAACCCCTTGTCCGCATACACCGCGACAGCAGCGGTCACGATCTCCGCACGACGCGCACGCCCCTTCGCGTACCCCTCCGAAGACGTCGTCACCCTGGCTCCACCATCAGACATACCCCCATCCTCGCAGCGACGGCAGCCGGGCGACCGAATCCCGAGCAGTGCACGACACCCTGGCCCGTCCAGTGGACGTCAAGCACGCGCGGAAACACGATGGTGGCTCGCCGGAAGCAGGTGCGTTCCCCAGGCAGCGGGGGCGCCATGGGGGATGTGACGGCTGGAGCACCGGTGACCGGCGAGGCCGGAGCGAGGTCATGGCATGCGAGCTGCGGAAGCACCTGCCCGCGCTGTGACCGGTTCGCTCAGCCGATGTACGCCGGAGACACCGCCGCCGTGCTGATGCGTCGGGGTGTGCCCGTTCCGTCGGCCGGGATCGTGTAGAGGTCGGCTCCGTAGTCGCCCGGCAGGGCGTACGTCAGGGTCCGGTCGTCGTGCCAGACCGCCTGGTCGTCAACGCTGCGGGGTTCCGACAGGGCCGTTTCGTGGCCGGTGCGGAGGTCGAGGACGTACAGGTGCCACGGGGCGTCCGCCGCCCCGTGCGGGTGTCGACGATCGCTGCCCGCGTCGAGAAGTTCGTGCCCGCGTAGGAGTCGCCGCCGACGAACGCCGTCCAGGCCGCGTACCGCCCGCTGGGCGAGACCCGTGCCCGGGACGGGATTCCGGGCACGTCGCAATGCCCAGTCGCGCAGCCCGGCGTCGAGGATCACCGCCTGGTAGGTGTCCTGGAGGGCGCCGTGCTTCGCCCGGAGGCGCACGCCGGTGCCCGAAGCGGCAGGGAAGCGGAGGCACTTGACCTCAGACGCGACCCGCGGGCTCGACGGGTCGGACGCCAGCTACCGGCAGGGTGAAGAGCGGATGGAGCAGACACATCATGCCCGGCCTCCGTACCGCTGCTTCGGCGTCCGCACGCGGAGCCCATGTGCGTAGCAATCCCGTGGTCGTGCTGAGCCAAGGCCCCGATCCGGGGCAGCAGGGGGTGCGGGGCCGCAGTCGAGGGCTCCCGGGTGATCACACGAGGAGCGACATGACCAGTTCGTCATCCCGCCGTCTGCGGCGCAGGGCACGGGAAGTATTCGGCTGGCGGCAGCTGCGGCCGGAGCAGTTGGTGGCGATGGAGGCGGTGATGGAGGGGCGCGACACGCTGGTGGTGATGCCCACGGGCGCCGGGAAGTCGGCCGTCTACCAGGTGCCGGGGCTGCTGATGCCGGGGCCCACCGTCGTGGTCTCACCGCTGATCGCCCTTCAGCGGGACCAGGTGCAGGGACTGCTGCGGCGTGAGGGGGCCGACGCGGCGGCCGTGAACTCGAACCAGACCGAGAGACAGAACGCGGCGGTGTGGGACCAGATCAGAGCGGGTGACGTCGACTTCCTCTTCCTGGCTCCGGAGCAACTGGTGAAGGAGGAGGTGATCAGCCAGTTGGCGGCGGTGCGCCCTGCGCTGTTCGTGGTCGACGAGGCCCAATGCGTATCGGTCTGGGGGCACGACTTCCGCCCCGAGTACCTGCGGCTGGGGCAGGTGGTGGAGCGGATCGGGCGGCCGCCGGTCCTCGCGCTCACCGCCAGCGCCGCCGCTCCGGTGCGGAAGGACATCGTGGCGCGGCTCGGCATGCGTGAGGTCCGCGAGATCGTGACCGGCTTCGACAGGCCGAACATCGACCTGGAGGTCATCGCGTTCCGGGACGTGGCGGCCAAGCGGCGGGCCGTCGTGGAACGCGCGGCGGCCGAAGCGAAACCCGGCCTGGTGTACGCGGCGACGCGCCGGGAGGCGGAGGACTACGCGGAGGAGCTCGGCCTGTTGGGGCTGGACACGGCCGCCTACCACGCGGGACTTTCCGCGCAGGAGCGCTCCGACGTGCACGACCGTTTCATGGAGGGGGCATTGGACGTCGTGGTGGCCACGTCCGCGTTCGGCATGGGGATCGACAAGCCTGATGTGCGCTTCGTCCTGCACGCGTCCGCGCCGGGCTCGCTGGACGCCTACTACCAGGAGATCGGCAGGGCCGGCCGGGACGGCAAGCCGGCCCGCGCGATCCTCGCCTACCGGCCCAAGGACCTCGGCCTGCAACGTTTCTTCGCGAGCGGCCGCCCGGACCAGGACACGGTGGCCCAGGTGGCACGGGTACTGAAGGAGTACGACGGTCCCGTGCACCCCAGTGCGCTGCGCAAGCGGACCCGCCTTACGGCGAGCCGGCTCACGGCCGTGGTCAACCTCCTGGAGCAGGTGTCCGCCGTACGCACCAACGACGCCGGAGACCTGGTGCCGACGGGAGAGTTCAGTGCCTCCGAGGCCGCCCGGCGGGCCGCCGAACGAGCCAACGCCCACAAGCGGCTGGAGCGGTCGCGGGTCGACATGATGCGCGGCTACGCCGAGACCGATGGGTGCCGCCGCCGCTTCCTGCTCGGGTACTTCGGAGAGGCATTCGAGGAGGCCGGATCGTGCGGCTCCTGCGACCGCTGCGCGTCGGCCGAGGCGGACGGGCGGGGTGTCACCCTGGGCCCGGAAGTGCTGGCGGGCACCGGCGGGCTCATCGGCGAACCGTCACTCCTCTCGGGGGAGCACACGTTCCGGCCGGGTGCGTCGGTACAGCACGAGCGGTGGGGACGCGGCTCGGTGATGAGCGGCGAGGCGGAGCGGGTGACCGTGCTCTTCGACTCGGTCGGCTACCGCACGCTGTCCCTGACCGTCGCCCGGGAACAGGGGTTGCTCTCGGTCCTCTGACGTACGGGAGGGAAGGGCGTACCGGCGCCGCACGTCACCGCGTGCGGCGCCGGGCCTGGACACGGCGGTCAGCAGCTGAGGTTGCCCCCGGCGGGAACGCCGAATCATCCCTTGGGCAGAGGCTGGACGGCCGGAGTCTCGCGCTCCAGCGCGCCGACGGTGAGGCCCCGAACGCCGGGGGCGAAACACGGCGTGTACTGCTGAAGGGCGAAGATCATGGAACGTGTTTAGGTGGGTACGAACAATGACGTCGGATGCGAGTGGCCGCGCCTCAGCCCAGCACGCGGGGATGCAAGGTGCATTCACGACCTACCGGCGGCCCGCACCGTCGAGGGTCATCACGGCGTCCCGGCGTCCCCCCAAGATCCCTCGGCTCTCAGCCCGGCCGGCTCACTGCCGCCCGGCACGTGCCGTGACCGCGTTCCACGCGACGACGCGCATACGGCTCGTCTGCTCAGACCGCCTTTCCGTTGAGGAGAACATCATCATGAAGGTCCTCGTCGTCCTCACCTCCCACGACCGGCTCGGCGACACCGGCCGTGCCACCGGGTTCTGGCTGGAGGAACTCGCCGCCCCTTATCACCGCTTCAAGGAAGCAGGGTGGGAGATCACCCTCGCTTCCCCGAAGGGCGGCCAGCCGCCGCTGGACCCGAAGAGCAACGAGCCCGACGCTCAGACCGACCAGACCCGCCGTTTCGAGGCGGACATGGAAGCCATGACAGCACTGGCGAACACCATCCGCCTCGACTCCGTCAACGCCGACGACTACGACACCGTCTTCTACCCCGGCGGCCACGGCCCCCTGTGGGACCTCGCCGAGGACGCCGGCTCCGCCCGCCTGATCGAGACCACCCTGCGCGCCGGCAAGCCCGTCGCTCTGGTCTGCCATGCACCCGGCGTACTGCGCCACACCCGCAACGAAGACGGCACGCCCCTCGTCCAGGGCAGGAAGGTCACTGGCTTCACCAACACGGAGGAGGAGGGCGTCCAGCTCACCGAAGTCGTTCCCTTCCTTGTCGAGGACGAGCTCAGGAAACTTGGTGGCAACTACACCAAGCAGGCGGACTGGCAGCCCTACGTGGTCCAGGACGGCCTCCTCATCACCGGCCAGAATCCAGCCTCCTCAGGCCCCGCAGCCGACGCTCTGGTGGAGTTCGTCTCGGCCAACGCCTGAGCAATCGACCGCCTCGGGAACGCCCGATGGCGTGGTCCGGTGGTACGCCGACCGCAACCCCTGGGAGCGCTCGCTCCCGGGGTTCCGACGCTCGTCCCACGGGCCGGAGCCCGCGCCAGGCGGGCGATTGAGCCTGAAAGGTGACGTGGCGTTCGTCCTGACCTGACTGTCCATGTGATCAGGACTCGACCTGCCGCTGAGCTTGTCGGCCGTAGTCAACAGCGGTCCTCGCCCGTGAACGAATCAGTGACCAAACCGTCAAACCGGCACGATAGGAACCGTTGCAGTACTAGACTGCGACCGCTCCAAAACCTGGGATGATCGGGAGGGCGTGCAAGATGAGACGAGCACTGATCAGTGCGTTCGCGGCCGCGGCGTTAGTGATGTCCGGGGGGAACGCCGCCACCGCTTCCAACAGCGTTACGCCGCGCACCACGCATGGTCCTTGCGCGTACAGCCAGACCCCGGACGAGCCGCCGGCGCGCCCCGTTCCGCTGCCGCCCGACCCACGGCGCACGCCCACTCGCGGCACGGTCGACTTGGCTGTTCCGACCAGTCAGGGCCCGCTTCCGCTGGCCCTGGACCGAGCCAAGGCGCCTTGCACGGTCCAGAGTTTCCTGCACCTGGCACGGCACGGCTTCTACGACCGTACGGTGTGCCACCGCCTGACCGCGTACCCGACGCTGAAGGTCCTGCAGTGCGGCGACCCGACCGGCACCGGCGAGGGCGGGCCCGGGTACAAGTACAAGGACGAACTGCCGGTGGATCTGCCACCCGCAGCCACCGACCCCACGGGCACGCGCCGACTCTACGGCCGTGGCCTGCTGGCGATGGCCAACGCCGGCCCGAATACGAACGGTTCACAGTTCTTCGTCGTCTACGGCGACTCCGCATTGCGACCGGACTACACGGTGTTCGGCACCGTCGGCCCCGCCGGTCTGGTGACACTCGACAAGGTCGCTGCCGGAGGCATCGAGCCGACCGCGGAGAACCCGGCTCCGGTCGACGGCACACCTGTACTACGGACCGCGCTGCTCCACGTCCGGCCGTCCTGCCGGCGCTGACGCACGACGATGTCGCCGCGCCCGCGCCGCACATGCCTGGCGGTGTGCGGTGTCGGCTGCGGCGACACTCGAAGATCCTTACTGATCGCTCTTCGGCTCCTTCGGTATCCGCCTACGTCGACCTCGCGAGTCCAAAACGCCTCAGGATACCGCCCCATCGCCGGCCCGGGCGGGGGCCTCGGGCAGCGGAGGATCGGGGCGCCGGGGGTGGCGTAGGAACGGATCATGTGGGCGACAAGGCGGCGCCAGGCGTCGGGAGCAGCGTCGGCGGCGCCCAGGACGCCGGCGTTGGCGTGGGAGCCCCGGCCGTGCAATTCGCCGCCTCGCGTGGCGCGAAGGTGATCGCCACCGCCCGCCCCGGCGCGGAGGCCGCCTTCGTCACCGGCCTGACTGGCGCCGACGTCAACACGGTGGACTTCACCGGTGTTCATCGCCTATGTCGTCCTCCTCGCCCTGCCGTCCCTGATGCTGTTCGGCTCCGCCCATGGCGACCTCACCCGCGACCCGAAGGTCACCGAGCAACCCAGGGCAGTCAGCCTGCCGATCGTCATCATGCTCGTCTCGGCAGCCCCGCTGCCACTGGGCCTCGCGGCGGTCCAGGAGCCGTGCACTCGGCACTTCCGACGCTGCGGCCGGCGGATAGGTCCGCTGTCCGCAGCAGGTGATCGAGCTGTACCGGGCGGCCTGCGGGTGACGCCGGCCTGGCCCGCCGGCCCGGTGATGGGGTCGCGCATCAGCGGCGACATCCGGTGAGCGAGTGCAGTTGGCCGTCGAGGTTGACGCGATGTTCGTGCCGGACCCGGTGCACGTACCGGTGGCCGGGAACGCTGCCCGACCACCGCCCGCGTCCCTGCTCCTGCCTGATCGTCAACAGTGCCGGTGATCAATACACCAGGCCGCGTCAGTTGCCGGCCAGGGTGAGTCCGGCCTCGCGTGCCTGCTCCTTGGCGGCGGTGTGGTGCTGGTCCGCGAGGTCGCGCAGCTGCTCCATGGCGGGATTGGTGGCAGCCAGGGTCAGCTCGCGCTTGACCAGGGTGAGGTCGGCCTGCCACACGTCGCGGACGATGCGCTCAAGGTACGAAGTGGAGTGGTCCCAGCCTTCGCGCGGTGTGCCGGGGCCGTAGCCGCCGCCGATGGTGGTGATCAGGGCGGTGGGCTTGCCCTTGAGCACAGGGTCGGTGGGGCCGGCTCCGGCGATCACGAGGTCGACCCATGCCTTGAAGTGCTGGGAGACCCCGAAGTTGTAGAACGGCACCGCGAGGACGACCGCGTCCGCGTCGCGCAGCTCCGTTACGAGTGTGGCCGCGAGAGCGGCAGCGTCGCGCTGGGCCGGGCTCCGGTCCGCCTCGGGGGTGAAGCCGGCCGTGGTCGCCAGGGCCCAGGCATCGGAGGGGAGGGGGTCGGTGGCGATGTGCCGTCGCGTCACGGTGGCGCCGGGGTGTGCGGCAGTCCACTCGGCCTCGACCAGGGAGGCCAGTTCGGTGCTGGCCGAAGCGGTCGGAAAGATGCTGGCGTCCAGACGGAACAGGTTCATGGGGGAACTCCTCAAGGGCGGTTGTAGAGGGCGGGCGGCAAGAGGCCCGGGGTGGGAACTTCGCCGCCTCCCTTAACCGGACTATACCCCGTTTAGAGAGAGCGGTAGGTTGGACAGGTGAACGGATCTCTCATCCCCCTGGGCCGGCCCCGCCCCGAACGCGCCGATGCCGTGCGCAACCGCGAGCTGCTCCTGGCGGCCGTCCGGGAGATGATCGCCGATGGGGGCTCCTGCAGCGTCACGATGGATGCCCTCGCTGAACGCGCCGGCCTGGGCAAGGGCACGGTCTTCCGGCGCTTCGGCACCCGCGCCGGCATCTTCCGCGCCCTGCTTGACGCCGAAGACCGCGCCTTCCAGGAACGGGTGCTGTACGGCCCGCCTCCGCTGGGTCCGGGTGCGTCGGCGCTCGACCGCATGGTCGCCTATGGGCAGGCCAGGATCGCCTTCCTGCTGGACCATCACAGCGTTGCCCGCGCCGCCCTCGACCGGAATCAGCCCGTTCCCGCCGGCCCGGCGTCGATCACACGTGTGCACCTGCGCGTCCTGCTGGGACAGGCCGAGGCCGATCTCCCCGACCTGGACAGCCTGGCCGTCCAGCTGACCGGCGCCCTCGAAGGCCCGCTTCTGCTGTTCCTGGCCATGCCCGAGACCGACAGGCCCCTCTCCGCGGCCGAAGGGCGCCCACTGGCCGAGAGCTGGAGCATCCTCGTGCACCGCCTGCTGGGCGCCTCGCCCGACGGTGCGACCGGCCGGCCGTAAGTCGGCCTGCCACCGACGCGCAGGTCGCCGGGGTGGCGCACGCCGGTCGGGCGCGCCGGTGGTGACCGGTCGTGCCTACGAGAAGCGCGCCGGGTGCTCAGGGGCGGGCGGGCCTCATCGGCCGGGGGTGAGGAGGTAGGCGACGGCCATGTCGCCGAGTTCGTCCGCGTACCGGTGTCGGGCCGTTTCGCCCGTCATCGGGTCGGGGCGTACGGAGTTGTGGAAGCAGGCGCCGAGAAGGGCGCGGGCCGCAGTGTCCAGCGCCGCCTGCGGGTCGGAGCGACGGATCTCCTTCGCGTACGGAGCGGCCGCTTCGAGCAGGAACCGGTGGATCTCGGTGATGGCGCGCGCGCCGCGGTTCGTGGGACCGGCCCCTCGTGCACGCAGCAGCTCGGGGAAGAGGTTGCTGCTGTCGGCGAAGGACTGCAGCAAGGCGTGTGCGTACGCACCCATGACGCCGGACAGGGACGGCTCTGCCTCGCGGAGCTTCCCGGCGACGTACTCCTCACGCCGGTCCAGCATCCGCTCGGTGAGAGCGTTGATCAGCTGCTCCTTGTCCTCGAAGCGGCGGTAGATGGTGCCGACCGAGACGCCGGCGCGCTCCGCGACGCCGGTCATCGTCATCTCCTCCAGGCCGTCCTGGGAGGCGATCTCCTCGGCCGCTCGCAGGACGCGGGCCAGGGTCGCGGCGCTGCGCGCCTGCTGCGGCTCTTTGTACGGCGCCGGACGGTCGCGCTGGTCGGTCATGCCCCGCATCGTAACGGCGCAGGTTGAGGCGGGAACGGTTGACAAGGGGCGGGCCCCTCTGCGTAACCTCATAAAAAGAATGTGAATTCACATTCGCATAATGGTGGAGGGACGACGATGGCCGACAAGCAGACGCCCGCAGTGACCGTGACGCTCGCCTCCGGGCCGACCGGTGGCGGCAGCATCGACGACCTGGAGCTGTTCTACGCCCGCCGGGCCCTGGAACGCTTCCGGGCGCGCCTGGGCCGCCAGGGCCTGCTCGATCTGCTGGCCGCTGACATCGAGGAGGGCAACGCCTTCCTGAGGGAGTGCGCGCTCGCCTCCGACGGTGTGTTCCACGCGGGGACGACCGTACTCCGAGTGCGTGGTCTCACCTCAGGCGAGTTCCTGGAGTGGATGGACGCGGCGTTCGCGTCCGACGACTCCCGCCCGCTCCTCGCCGCGCACCCGGAGCACTACGCAATGGGCGCCGAGGAGCTCGGGGCGCGCGTGGTGGAGAACATCGGCGCCTACGTCTGCTCCTTCTACATGGGTGGCTGGGGCACGGCCGAGATGGCCTGGGCCGAGGACGCGGCCGAGCTACTCCCGGAGTCGGAGTTTCCGCGGAAGATGTCCTCGAACCTCTTCCTGGAGGACGGCACGGTCATCGGGCGTGCGCTGATCCAGTTCGGTGACACCGTCGGCGGGTTCACCGCCAACCTGACGGTCTACTTCCCCACGGCCTGTCCGCAGGAGGTTCTGGAGCACCACATGCGGCACTACGCCGTCGAGTTCAGGAACTGGATCGTCGCGGCGGCGGCCGCACGGCAAACCGGCCGCACGGCCTGCTGACCCAGATCCATCCCTCGCTGGAGCGGGTCCTGGGACCGCGGTTGCGGCATCCGGCGGTTCTCACCTGTTGGAACGGTCCGGCTCACCGGCACAGATGCGCAAACCGTCACCGTCTCGGAGGCCGAGGCGGCCGCACTGACCGTTCCGAGCCTGGCCGGATCGCCGGCCGCCGTCCTTTCCGCGTTCACCGCAATGGGCGACCCGACCTCCCGGGCCTACTGTGACAGGAAGGTCGCCCATGGCAAGCACCACCCCGGCCTGCTCTGCCTCGCCAGACGCCGGGCCGACGTTCTCGTGGGGAGTGAAGGTGGGTTTTGAGGGCACAGAGCGTCCAAGGAGGTTGATAATCATGGTTCCCATTCTTCTCGTTCTTCTGCTCGCTCTGATTCTCTTCGGTGCAGGTTTTGCGCTGAAGGCGCTGTGGTGGATCGCCATCATCGTGCTGGTGGTCTGGCTGCTCGGGTTCGTGATCCGGCCGACGGCAAATGGCAAGCGGGGTCGCTGGTACCGATGGTGACAACCGCGCATTGAACAGATTCCTTATGGCGTGCGGGTGGGCTGCGACGAGGCTTCGTCGCAGCCCACCCGCACGTCAGCTGCATGTCGGCCGCCCAAAAATGGGTGGGGAGCCGGGCATGGGAAACGCGTTGTGGGGCACCCGGAGAAATTGGCCGGGGATTCCATCAAGAACCATGACCTCCAGTGATGGGATCCCCGGCCAACCCCTTTACCTGAGGGCCTTCCGTAAATGATCTGCAGGCTGTTCCAGGGGCTTGGTCTGTTCCAACGGCGGTACGTGGGAGGCACCCGGGCCGGTGGTCATGATGCCGGCCGGTCGCTCACCGCGTACCCCATCCGCGCCGAGGAGGACTACCGCGCCCGTCTCGATGACACAGTCGGCCCGGTCGGCGCCGCCGTGACCTCGCACTACCCGGGCGCCCGCTGCCGTACGCCGCGGTTTCGGAAGGCGTAGCAGGGGCAACCGGCGTTCATGGACGTCAATGAGGGAAGTGCGGAAGTGGTTCCTACGCAGGGGGACGAGCACCATGTCGTCCTCAGCGCCGACACCAACGGGGACGGTAAGCCCGACGTCTGGATGACGGACACCACCGGTGATGGCAAAGCCGACCTCTACCAATTCGACACCACCGGCGACGGGGTGGTCGATGTGACCGTGGTCGAGGGGGCAGAAGCTCCCGGCACCGACCGACTCGTGGTCGAGGGCGATGGCGGTCACCCGCAATCCGTCTGAACCGGAGTCACCATCGGGCGGTGACCGGACAGGGGTGACCGCCCGGTGCTCGACCTCGGATGAATGTCGAGGTACCTGGACCGGGCGGTCCGCTATCGGATCCCGCGAGGGTCTCCGACGGCCTCTCAGTCGTAGAAGAAGAGCTCGAGGTCCTCGATCGATCCGGGCCCGTTGAAGAAGGCTTCGGCTTTCGATACCTCGTCCTCCGGGGGCAGTTCGCCCGCCAGGAGCCGGCCCATCCAGATCTCTCCCTGCTCGGCCATTACGTAGATGCCGGACAGCAATTCGGTCATTCCGGCACGGGGCGGCGGGTTCCGCCCGGCGACCGGTTGGAGCGCCCAGCCGCCCGCCCGGGCCGCCAGCCGCAGCACTCCGGCCCAGTTCGCGATCCTCCCCAGGCGTACGTGCCACGAGTCCTGCGTGAAGGGGGCCGCCCGCCCACCATGAAGTGGGTTGGTGGCGGCGCCGATGTCCAGGATCACCTGCCGCTCCACGGCGTCACGGACCCACCGCCCCTGCTGGGCCTCTTCGACGGCTGCATCCCACCATGCCCACCCGGCGTCCAGTCGGTCCGCGAACGTGTCCATGGGCAGATGCTTTCAGTCACGCTGCGAAGGTGATCGGAGGGGGTCACCGGCCGCGGATGGTGACGACGGCCGCCGGGCCGGTCAAGGTTGCCGTCCCGGGCGTGAACGGCAAGGGGGTCGACGCGGAGACCGGCGAGCGCAAGCGGTTCTCCTCGAAGATCCTCGCGCCGTGGTGCCGGAAGCCCCCGGAGGTCAGCGAGGTGCTGCCGATGCTCCATCCGCACGGCCTGTCCTCGGGTGACTTCGTGCCCGCGATGGAGCAGTTCCTGGGCTCCTCGGCTGGGCTGTCGTCGGCCACACGGTGACTCGGCTGACGAAGCAGTGGACCGCCGAAGGCCACCAAGAAGATCACCGGTGAGGTCGACGAGC
Organism: Streptomyces sp. NBC_00209; assembly: GCF_045206345.1. Taxonomy (NCBI): domain Bacteria; kingdom Bacillati; phylum Actinomycetota; class Actinomycetes; order Kitasatosporales; family Streptomycetaceae; genus Streptomyces; species Streptomyces sp. NBC_00209. Next base: position 6,907,069 of record NZ_CP108121.1, read on the forward strand.
TGCTGGCGGTCTACGACTTCCCCGCCGAACATCGGGTGCATCAGCGCACGACGAATCCGATCGAGTCGACGTTCAGCGCGGTGAAGCTCCGGACCAAGGTCACCCGCGGTGCCGGCACCCCGGCCGCCGCCCGCACCATGGTCTTCAAGCTCGTGGAATCCGCCCAGGCCCGTTGGCGAGCTGTCACCGCACCGCACCTCGTCGCCCTCGTCCGGGCCGGCGCCCGATTCGAGAACGGTCACCTCATGGAACGGCCGGAAGGCAAGGCAGCATGAACAGCCGACACCAAAGCGACGAGCCCGCCGAGCATCGGCGATTCGCCCACTACATCCAGGCCCTGCAAACCGTCGTCGCGGCGGACGAAGCCGACCTGCTGGCTGCTGTTCTGCGCGATGAGGACACCACCATGGCCGTCAGCGCGGTGAGCCGGCACATGGACCGCCGGGCAACCGAACTTCTCACCGCCCCGGCTTTCACGGCATGGGCCCAGGCCATGTCAAGGGTGATCGACCAGCACGACTTCCTCAGCACCCGGCTCCTCGAATGGTGCCTGCTCAGGACCCTCGCTCTGGGCGAACCGTGGGCTGCCGAGGAGCTCACCGACGCCTCCGACTGGCTCCAGCGCACAGCCGTGACCACACAGATCGTCACCGCACCCGACGTCTTGCAACTACTCGCAGAACGCGGGCGGACCCGCCGAGTCCGCAATGCGGCGCACCACCGACTCCATCACCTCAGGAAATCAGGCTGACCTGATCGCCGGAGTGGGCCCGCTCTCCATTGCGCGCTCCGGCGACGTGCCGGTGGGCTCGGGCCACCGTGGAGTCCGCTGACACCGTCCGAACGATGTCATCGTCGGCGTCCGCCGACGCCAGGACGGCTGCGAGGGTCCTCGCCCAGGTGCCATCGACGGCCCACTTGATCGGCCGCTTGTGGGCGGTCTGGAAATGGGGGCACCGCCAGAGCCGGTCCCCGACTTCTGTACGGAGCATTGACGCTGCCAACTCAAGTGGCTACGTTCCCACATGGCATCGATCCCATGTTGCGGAGAAGCCGACGCGGTGATCGGCGGTCGCGCACCGGGGACCGGGCCCGACCACCTACCCCGGGAGAGAACGTGCCGCCACCCCATCCCTCCGCCCCCGGCCGTGCCGGTAGTCCACGCCCTTGCGGTTCCCCGGCTCGGCCCGCCCGCCGGGCGGTCCTCGCCGCAGGAGCCGGAGCCCTGGGCGCGCTGGCCCTGACCGGCTGCGCCACGGCCTCCGGCAGGGAGCGGGGGCTGCGCGTCGCCTATCCGTTCTGGGGCGCCGACGACATCGTGCACCGTCAGATGAAGGACACCGCCGCCGCGTACGAGAAGGCGGTGCCGGGGCGACGAGTGGAACTCGTTCCCATACCCGACCAGCAGGGCAACTTCGCCACCAAGATCGAGCTGATGCAGCGGTCCGCGCCGAGCGCACCGGACGTGGTCTTCCAGGACACCGTGATGACCAACGCCGACGTGCAGGCGGGCTACCTCCAGCCGCTCGACCGTCATCTCAGCAGCTGGCAGGACTGGGAGCAGTTCGACGCCACCGCCCGGTCCGCCACGCGCGCCGATGACGGCCGCGTCTACGGTGTCCTCACCGGCACCGACGTGCGCGCCGTCTTCTACGACAAGCGGGTGTTCGCCAAGGCGGGCCTGCCCACCGCCTGGAATCCCCGGAACTGGGCCGATCTTCTGCACGCCGCCCGTACCATCCGCCGTCGTGTCCCCGGAGTGGTGCCGCTCAACATCTACGCCACCAAGGCCCTCGGCGAAGCCACCACCACCCAGGGCCTGCTGATGCTCCTGTACGGGACACGCGACGGCTTCTACGACGCCCGCGGACGCACCTGGACCGGCGACACCCCGGGGCTGCGCGAGTCCCTCGCCTTCGTCGACACCGTCTTCCGGGAGAAGCTCGGCCCCACCCCGCAGATGTCGTTCAACCCGACCGTACGGGACAAGATCGTCTCGGAGATGCTGCCCGCCGGCCAGGTGGGCATCGCACTCGGTGAGGGCTCCTGGACGCCGAAGACCTGGATCAGGGGCGGCTCCGCGCCCTGGCCGGGCTGGACCGAGCACATCGGGGTCGTCCCCATGCCCACCCAGGCGGGCCCGCTCCCGGGCGACAGCGGCCGGGTGAGCCTGTCCGGCGGCTGGATGCTCTCGATCGGTGGCCACAGCGCCGTGCCCGACGAGGCATTCCGCTTCATCACCCTGGCCACCGGCCGCCGCCGGGCTCTCGAGTACGCCGTCGAGAACGCCCAGATCCCGGTTCGCCAGGACGTCCTGAGCGACCGCGCGTACCTCGGCTCCCTGCCCACCAACGCCCTCTTCGCCGACCTGCTCAAGGTGACGAGGTTCCGCCCGACGCAAGCCTCGTACCTGATGGTCTCCAGCCGGGCCCAGATCGCCATGGAGGACGTGATGACCGGGCACGCCACCCCGGCCGAGGCCGCCCGCGCGTACGCCTCCGGGCTGCGCGACGACCTCGGCGACGGGCAGGTGAAGGACCGTGACTGAGGCGATCTCCGCCCGGCCCACCGCCGAGAAGGCGGCGCACGGTCCGGTCCCGGCGCCGGCCGCCGCGCCCCCGCCGCGCCGAGCCCGTCGCGACCTGCGCCGCTCGCTCCCGCTCGTGCCCGCGCTCGCCCTGCTCGTGGTGTTCTTCGTCGGGCCCGTCCTGTGGTGTGTGTACGCCGCGTTCACCGACACGGCGCTGACCGGCAGCGCGGCCCGTGACCCGCACTTCGTCGGGCTGCGGAACTTCACCCGCCTGCTCGGCGACCACCAGTTCGGCTCATCGGTCCTGCTCACCCTCGTCTTCGCGCTCGCCTCCGGGGTCCTCGGCCAGAACGGGCTCGGGCTCTCGCTCGCCCTGCTCATGCGGGGCCGCGCCCAGTGGGTGCGCACCACGCTCGGGGTGCTGCTGGTCGGCGCGTGGGTGCTGCCGGAGATCGTCGCCGGGTTCACCCTGTACGCGTTCTTCTCCGACGGCGGCACCCTGGACACCGTCCTGACGTCGCTGCACCTGCCCGCCCCCGATTGGCTCGTCAGCCACGCCATGCTGACCGTGGTCCTCGCCAACGTATGGCGCGGCACCGCCTTCTCCTGGATGGTCTACACGGCCGCACTGGACGAGATACCCCCGGAGATCGAGGATGCCGCCGCGACGGACGGTGCGAGCGGCGCCGCCCGCCTGTGGTGGGTGACGCTGCCGATGATCCGCCGCTCGGTCTTCACCAACCTCATGGTCGTGACCCTGCAGACGCTGGCGGTGTTCACGCTGATCTTCGTGCTGACCGGCGGCGGCCCCAGCGGTGCCAGCGAGACGATCCCGCTGTACATGTACCAGCAGGCATTCAAGTTCTTCCAGCTCGGACAGGGAACCGCGATCGCGCTCGTCCTGCTCGCCATCGGCGGCGTCTTCTCCTTCCTGTACCTGCGTGTCCTGAAGCCGGAGTTGAACCAGTGACCACCCCCGCCACCCCGACCACACCGTCCGTACTCTCGCTGACCCGGTTGAGCCTGCCGCGCCGCTCCGCGTCCACCACCGTCGTGTACGTCGTGCTGCTGGGCGTCGCCGTGTGCTTTGCCGCCCCGTTCGTCTGGCTGCTCGTCGCCTCGGTCGACGCGAAGGCGACGGCGAGCGCCGGGGTTCCCGACCTGACCCTCGGCAACTTCTCCGCGGTGCTGAACTGGAGTACCAGCATCCGCCCCATCCTCAACAGTCTTCTGCTGTGCGGTGGCGCGGCGCTGGTCAACATGGTCGTCTCGGTGTTCGCGGCCTATCCGCTCTCCCGCTACCGGCTGCGCTTTCGCCGTCCGCTCCTGTACGGCGTCCTGTTCGCCACCGGCCTGCCGGTTACCGCGATCATGGTTCCCGTCTACGAACTCTTCGTCCGTATCGAGCTGGTGGACTCCCTGTGGGGCACCATGCTCTTCCTCGCCACGGCTACGCTGCCGTTCTCGCTCTGGCTGACCAAGGGGTTCATGGACGGCGTGCCGGTGTCCCTGGAGGAAGCGGCATGGGTGGACGGGGCCTCGGGTCTCCAGTCGCTGCGCCATGTCGTTCTGCCTCTGATGGCACCGGGCATGGCGGTCGTCGCCGTCTTCACGTTCATCGGCGCGTGGGGGAACTTCTTCATCCCCTTCGTCCTGCTCCAGTCACCTGAGCGCGAGCCCGCCGCCGTCAGCCTGTTCACCTTCTTCGGCCAGTACGGCACGGTCGCCTACGGCCAGTTGGCCGCCTACTCCATCCTCTACTCGCTCCCCGCGATGCTCTTGTACGTCCTGGCCTCGCGCAAGCTCGGCGGCGGCTTCGGGCTCGGCGGAGGGCTCAAGGGCTGAGGCCGCGCGGCGGGGCCGTCGGACCAGCGGCGAGCCCGGCCGACGCACCTTTCACGACGACCCCAGAAGGAGCAGACCGAATGAACAGCTCATCCCTGTCGGACATCAGGGCCGTGCCACCGGAGCGGCGCCGATGGGTCCGGCCGCTGCTCGCGGCGTCTCTGGGCCTCGGCCTCCTGCTGACACTCTCCCCCCTCGCCCCGGCGGCCGCCGCCGCGCCGACGTCCGCGTCGCCGCGGGACCCGGCCTCCCTCGTCGACGTGTTCACCGGCACCGCGCCCAGCTCGCCCGCCCTGGAGAAGGCGATGGGCGAGAACTTCTCGCGGGGCAACACCCATCCGGCGGCCACCGCCCCGTTCGGCATGATCCAGTGGGGTCCGGACACGGTGAAGCCGGCGCCCGGCCAGTACGCGGCCGACGACGACCGGCTCAAGGGGTTCAGCCTCACCCACCTGTCCGGCGGCGGCTGCACCGCGTTCGGCGACGTTCCCGTGCAGCCCGTCCCCGGGGACATCGGCCGGTCGCCGGCCACGCACCCCGACGACTACGCCGCCACCTTCGACCACGCCAACCAGGATGCGGCGCCCGGGAGTTACCACGTACGAACAGACAACGGAGTCGACACCCGCCTCGCCGCCGGTACGCGTGCCGCGGCGGGCCGTTTCACCTTCCCCGCCGGACACGACGGCAAGGGCACCGTCCTCCTGAACACGTCCGGCAGTGCCAACGGAGCAGCCGGTGTCACGGCCCGCGTCGACGGCGACCGAACCGTCACCGGCACGGTGGGCAGTGGCGGAATCTGCAGCGCGAAGGCGCCCTACGACCTGTCGTTCCGGATCGAGTTCGACCGGCCGTTCACCGCTCACGGCACCTGGCAGGGCGAGCGGGTGCACCGGACGGCCGGCACCCTGGCCGAGAAGGACGGCAAGGACGGGAGCGGCGTCTACCTGACCTTCGACACCGCCCGGCACCGGGCCGTGAACGCCCGCGTCGCGATCTCCTACACGGGCGCCTCCGGCGCCGCCGCCAACCTCGCCGGCACCCGGCACCTCACCAGCGTCGAGGACCTGGCCGCCGCGACCCACGACGCCTGGAACGACGAACTGCGGCGCATCCAGGTCGCCGGTGGTTCCCAGGAGCGCACCCGCGTCTTCTACACCGCGCTTTACCACTGCCTCCTCGAACCCCGCACGCTGAATGACATCGACGGCCGCTACCGCGGTTTCGACCGGAAGATCCACCGGGTACGCCCCGGCCACACCTGGTACGGGAACTTCTCCGGCTGGGACGTGTACCGCACCGAGACACCCCTGCTGGCCTTTCTCGCGCCGGACCGCGCCTCCGACATGGCGCAGTCCATGGTCGACGCCGCCGACCAGTCCGGCCGGCTGCCCCGCTGGACGCTCCTCAACAACCAGACCAACGGCATGGTCGGCGACCCCGCCCCGGTGATGCTCGCCAGTGCGTGGGCGTTCGGCGCACGCGACTTCGACCTCGACGGCGCCCTGAAATACGCGGTCGAGGCCGCCACCCGAACGGGGCCCGAGCGCCCCGACGGCTACGTGGAGCGCCAGGCGGTGGCCCAATGGCGAGCCAACGGCTTCCTGCGCAACGGCGACTCCCCGCTCGGCTCCTCGGCCGCGACCAGCCTCGAATACGCCGTGGACGACTTCGCCGTCGCCCGGCTCGCGGCGGCCGACGGGGACACGGCCCGGCGCCGCGCCTTCATGCGTACCGCGCACAACTGGCAGAACCTCGTCGACGGTGCCGACGGCACCCTGGGGCCACGGCTCGCCGACGGCACCCTGCAGAACGCCTCCAACCCGGCCTCACTGTCCGGATTCCAGGAGGGCAGCGCGGCGCAGTACCAGTGGATGACCGGCCCCGACCTTGCCGCGCTCGCCGCGGGCATGGGAGGCAACCGCCGGGCCACGGCACGGCTCGACGAGCACTTCACCGAGGTCGACGCCGGGTCCAGCACGCCGCATGCCTGGATCGGCAACGAGATCACCTTCGGCGCGCCCTGGGCCTACCACGGCTTCGGAGCACCCAACCACACCAACGACGTGGTGCCGCGCATGCTCGACCGGTTCACCACGGGGCCGGCGGGCCTGCCCGGCAACGACGACCTCGGCGCCCTCTCGGCCTGGTATGTGTGGGCGAGCGTCGGGCTGTACCCGGAGGCGCCGGGAACGGCCGAACTGGCCCTCTCCACACCGGCGTTTCCCTCGTTCACCATCGACCGGGGGAGCGCCGGAACCCTGCGGATCGGCGCCCCGCGCTCAAGCGAGGACCAGACCTACGTCGCCGACGTGCGGCTGGACGGCCGGTCACACGCGGCGAACTGGGTCGCGGCGGACTCCCTGCGCGGAGACACCCGCCTCGACTACCGCCTGACGGGCGACCGGTCGACTCACTGGGGCACGGGCCGGGGCGACCTGTACCCGTCGTACGCGGAGGGGCGCGCGTCGGCCATCGCCTCCGTAGCACCCGTCACGACGGCACCCGGAACCACGTCGGCGACCCGGCTGGCGTTCCACCGCATCGGTGGTCGACCCGGCCCCGTGCACTGGCGGCTGCGCCCGCCGGCAGGGGTGACGGTCGACCGCTCAGCCGGCGTCACCGCCACCGGTGGACACGAGTCCGTACGCGTGCGGGTGCCCGCGTCCACGCCGCCCGCCTCCTTGGTCATCCCGGTCGACCTGCGCGCCGCCGACGGGACACGGCTGCCGTCCGCCGCGATACGGGTGTCGGTACTGCCGCGAGGTACGACGTCGGTACTGCCATGGGCGGACGAGGCGGGCACATCGACCGCAACCCGGCCCGTGGGCGACTTCAACGGCTACGGCGGCAGCTTCGTCGCCGAGGAGCTGGCCGAGGACGGCCTCGCCCCCGGGCAGGACGTCACCGTGGACGGCGTCGGCTACCGCTGGCCCGACGCCGCACCCGGCAACCCGGACAACATCAACGCGCACGGCCAGACCGTCACCGTCCACGCGCCGCCCGGACAGCGCCGCCTCGGCCTGCTCGGCGCCGGAAACGAGGGCGCGTCCACCGGTGACGTCACCGTCCACTACACCGACGGCACGACACGGCGCACGTCGGTGACCCTGGGGGACTGGCACCTCGACGGGGCCACCGCGCCACCCCCGGGCAACACGGCCGCCGCGACCATGCCGGTCCGGCAGATGGCGGGTGGCACCCCCGAGAAGATGACGGTCTACATCTGGGCGACGTCGGTCCCCGTCGACCCGCACCGCACGGTGGCGTCCGTCACGCTGCCCGAGCGGACGACGGGAGGCCAGATGCACGTGTTCGCGGTCGGGGTGGGGGAGGCGGGGAACTGACACCCGAGGTTGGTTGACGCCTCGTGGACCCTGCGGCATCGTTCTCATGTGGGATCGATACCACATGAGAACGATGCCGCCCAGCCGCGCAGGAAGGAAGGACCAGCTGTCGTGGGCCTCACCCGCATCACCGACCACGTCCACCGGTTCGAGGACACCTGTCACGTCTACGTACTGCGCCACGAACGCGAGGCGGTGCTCATCGACTTCGGGTCGGGCGGGGTTCTCGACCACCTCCACGAGCTGGGCGTGGAGCGGGTCACCGACATCCTCGTCACGCACCATCACCGCGACCAGGTGCAGGGGCTGGCCCGGGCCGTCGCCGCCGGAATCCGGATCTGGGTGCCGCCGGTGGAGCGTGACCTCATCGAGTCGGTCGACGAGCACTGGCGCACCCGCCCCCTGGACAACGACTACGACGTGCGCCAGGACCGGTTCTCGCTGCTGGAACAGGTACCGGTCACCGGCGCGGTCGCCGAGTACCGCACCACCCGTTACGGGGCCTTCGACGTGCACACCCTGCCGCTCCCCGGGCACACCGTGGGGTCGGTCGGGTACCTCGTGGACATGGACGGCCGCCGGCTCGCGTTCACCGGGGACCTTGTCCACGGGGAGGGGCGGCTGTGGTCGCTCGCGGCGACGCAATGGGCGTACACCGGTTTCCACCCCAACGCGGGCGTGGAAGGAGCGGCCGCCACCGTGCTCTCCTGCATGCAACTGCTCAGCCGGGAACCGGAGATCCTGCTGCCTTCGCACGGTGAGCCGGTCACCGATCCGCCCGCCTCCGTCAAGCGGCTCCGTACACACCTCCAGCAGTTGATCGACATGCGGCGCGTCACCCCCTGGCGGCCCGAGCCCCTCCTCGACAGCCCCTGGAAGGCCGTCACCCCGCACCTGCTGCGCAACACGACCAGCATGGCCAATTCCTACGCCCTGCTCTCCGAGCACGGAACCGCGCTCCTCATCGACTTCGGCTTCGACCTGACCACCGGACTGCCCGGCGGCCACGACCGCTCCTCGCGCCGCCCCCTGCTCGCCTCCATCGAGGCCCTGCGCCGCGACCACGGCATCGACCGTGTGGAGGTGGCGCTGCCCACGCACTACCACGACGATCACGTCGCTGGGTTCAACCTGCTGCGCGAGGTGCACGGCACCGAGATCTGGTCACCGGCCCACATCGCCCCCGTCCTGGCCGCGCCGGTCCGCTGGGACCTGCCGTGCCTGTGGTACGACCCCATACCCGTCGACCGGGTGCTGGCCGACGCCGCCCCGGTGCGCTGGCGCGAGTACGAGATCGGGGTCCACGAACTGCCCGGCCACACGCTCTACGCGGCCGCGTACTCCTTCACCGCCGACGGCCGTCGCGTCATCGCCACCGGTGACCAGCAGAACACCGCCTGGACCCCGGACGGGGGAGGGCCCGAACTCCTCAACTACCAGTACCGCAACCGATTCCGCATCGACGACTTCGTGCGCAGCGCCGAGCTGTACCGGACCCTGCGACCCGAACTGATGATCAGCGGCCACTGGTCCCCGTACGAGGTCACCGACGGCTATCTGGACATGCTTCTGAGCCAGGGCGAGAAGCTGGCCCGGCTGCACCGGGAGATCCTGCCCCGCGAGGTCGACTTCGACGCCGAGGGGTTCGGCGCGCGCATCGCCCCGTACCGAAGCGCCGTCGTGTCCGGCGGCGTCGTTCCGCTGCGAGTAGAGGTCCGCAACCCGTTTTCCGGACCCGACCGGGCCGTTCTGCGGACGGTGCTGCCGGCCGGCTGGTCGGCCGAACCACCCGTCACGGAAGTGGAGCTGCGCGCCGGTGAGGTGCGCGAGATCGACGTCAGGGTCCGCATCCCCGGAGACTGCTCGCCGGCCGAACGTGTCCGGATCGCCGTCGACCTGACCGTGGGAGGCATGGCCTTCGGACAACAGGCGGAAGCCCTGGTGAGCGTGCGATGACGGCGCGCACGTACGGCCCGGCACCGATCAGTACCCGACAGACCCCGAGCGTGACCGGCATCGACCACATCAACACGAGGAGCGACGTGACGATCATGGACACGGCGGCGGTGCGGGCGCACCGCGACGAGCAGGGGATACAGGTCACCGGCCCGGGGTGGCGGATGACCGTCGCCCCGGACGGGCTGACCGCCCTCCTGCACGGCCCGCAGGACGCCGCCCGTCCCGCCCACCCCGTACTCCTGCAACTGCACGCGGCACTGGACCGCACCGACCGCAGCGACGAGACGACCGCTGTCCAGCCACCGTGCCTGGAGTTCGAGGAAGGGCCGTCCGGCCGCGCGCACCCCGTCGTCACCATCGCGCGCCGCAGCACCGCGTGGTCGGCCGCCCGCACCCGTATCGTCTGCGGCCCGCGCGGCCCCGAGTTCACCTGGACCGTCGAGGGGAGCGGCGCCCTGCGCACGACCCGGCTGTTCGCGGTGCGGGCGGCGCTCGGCGGGCGCGGTGGCGGACTCCGCCCCAGCGGCCACGACTGGGCGACCCTGTTCACCCCGAACCCCGGCCCGCCGCGCCGGCTCACCCGGACCGCGCGGGAGAACGCCACGATCGCCGTCTGCGGTGACGCGCGGCCCGGCCGCGGACACTGGTTCTACACGCCCGCGCCGCTGGCCTTCGCGCTCACCGGCACCCCGATGGCCGACGACGCCGAACCGGAACGGGCCGACGCCGCGGACGGCTGGTGCCAGCTGGGCGTCGGCGCGCCCGTCGACGCGCTCACCTTCACCCGCCTCACCTACGAACCCTCCGACGGCGGCTTCCACCTGGCGCTCGACCACGAGGGACACACCCGCGTCGCACGCACCTACAGCACGCCCGCCGTCCTCGTCTCGCCCGGACACCGCGACCCGTACGAGGCCCTGCGCGCCCACCACGACTGGCTGACGGAGCGCGGCTGGTCTGCCAGGCCGGCGACGCATCCCGGTGAGCGGCCCGCCTGGTGGTCCGAGCCCATGTTCTGCGGCTGGGGCGCCCAGATGGCGCGCGCCCGCGATTCCGGCCTGGCCGCACCACTGCTGAGCAGTCGCGCCGAGTACGACGCGCACCTCGCCCACCTGGAAGGGCACGGGCTGATCCCCGGCACCCTAGTCATCGACGACAAGTGGCAGGAGGCGTACGGGCGGTGGCAGCCGGACGAGCAGCGCTGGCCCGACCTGCGCGCATGGATCGACGAGCGCCACGCGCGCGGGCAGCGGGTGCTGCTGTGGTGGCGGGCCTGGGCCCACGAGGGCGTTCCGGACGCGTGGTGCGTACGGACCCCCGACGGGGCGCCTGTCGCGCTCGATCCCGAACACCCGGACGCCCGTTCCCACTTGGCTGATAGCGTCCGGTACATGCTGAGTCCCGCGGGCCTCGACGCCGACGGGCTGAAGATCGACTTCACGGCGGACACCCCGACGGGCGAGAGCCTGCGGCACCACGGTGACGGCTGGGGCATCACCCTGCTGCACCGCTACCTCGGCGTCATGTACCGCACCGCCAAGTCGGCCAAACCGGACGCCCTCGTCATCACCCATACCCCGCACCCGGCCTTCGCCGACGTCACCGACATGATCCGGCTCAACGACATGCTGCGGCTCGACGACCCCGACCCGTACGCCTCCATCGTCCCGCAGATGCGCCAGCGGGCCGCAGTGGCCTCCGCGGGCTGCCCGGACCTTCCTGTCGACACCGACGACTGGTGCGCCCCGGATCTGGAGCAGTGGCGGGCGTACAACGCCATGAAGGACGAGCTCGGTGTCCCGGCCCTGTACGTGACGACGAAGATGGACCGTACCGGCGAGCCGCTGCAAGAGGTCGACTACGCTGCGTTGCGGCAGCTGTGGGCCCGCTGGCGCACGGCACACGGTCACGCGGCGAAGGAAGGGTCCGACTGATGGCGAGCGGCACTACGGGACGCGGGGGCCAGGCCGGAGGCAGACGGGTCCGCGCCACACTGCGCGACGTCGCCGAGGCGGCCGGCACCTCGCACTCCACCGCCTCACGGGCCCTCGGGGGGCACGGCTACGTCGCCGACCACATCCGCGAGCGGGTGCGGCAGGCCGCCGAGCAACTCGGCTACGTCCCCGACGTCAGCGCCCGCACCCTCAAGGGCCGCTCCAGCGAACGTGTCGGACTTCTCGTCTCCGACCTGCGCAACCAGTTCTACGCGGAACTCGCCGCCGGCGTGGAGCACGCCCTGTCCGCAGCGGGCTTCCAGATGGTCCTCGTCGACGACCACGGCGAGGAGCAGCGCGCACTCGCCGGGGCGCGCGCCTTCATCGCCATGCGGGCCGACGGGGTGCTGCTCGCCCCGGTCGGCCGGATGGCCACGGAGACCCTGGTCGGGCACGGGGTCCCCGTGGCCGAGGTGGACCGCAGATCGGGGGTGCGCGGCTGCGACGCCGTGACCATCGACAGCGAGCGGGGCGCCCGCCTGGCCGTGGAACACCTTCTCGCCCTCGGCCACCGCAGGATCGGCCTCGTCGTCGACGAGATCCGGTGGGACACCGGAAGGGGCCGCCTCAAGGGCTATCGCGGCGCGATGCGGGCGGCCGGGCTCGCGCTGTCGCGCCGACTGGTCCTGGACCTGAGCCACACGGCCGGACCGCCCGAGAAGGAGGTCGCCCGCTTCCTCGCCGCGAACGACGACGTGACCGCCGTCTTCGCCGCCAACAACGTGATGGCGGAGCTGGTCTGGCAGGAACTGGCCCGTCGGGGCACCTCGGTGCCCCGGGAGCGCTCGGTGATCGCCTTCGACGACCTCGGCTGGATGCGCATGGTGGACCCGGGGCTGACCGCGGTGCGTCAGCCTGTCTTCCACATGGGGAGCGAGGCCGCGCAAGCGCTCCTTGCCCGGATGGCCCGGGGCGGCGGTGGCCGCAGTGAACACCTGCTCCTCGAACCCGAGTTGGTCGTCCGGGGCTCCACCGCGCCGCCCAACGGCTGACCGCCGCACCTTCGAGGTCCGGGCGGCCGCCGCGCGAGGTGTGGATTCCGCCTGCGCGGGCTGCTCCCGTCCGCCATGCCCGAAGTCGTCTCCGATGAAAGCGGATCGGGCCAGGCCGTCCCAGGGAGATCGTCTCTGCCGGGGCCGGTTGAACCGTTGACGCTCGCCCCCGATGTGGCTACGTTCTCATGTGGGAACGATGCCACATGGCGGAGCCCCGGGCGCGAGCCACCACCGCCGCCCCGCGACTCCCTCCGCGTCGATCCCCGCAGCCGGCCCGCCGCTCGAAGGAGAGACCATGGCGGCTCCACCACCTCAGACCCGCTCCCGGGCACGCCGCAGGACGACGGGACTCGTCGCGGCCCTCGCCCTGTTTCCCGCGTTGACCGGATGCGGCGGCGTGACCTTCGCCGATTCCCGCACCGATACCTTCACCACCATGGGCTTCGGTCTCGGTGACGCCCTCGCCACGGACCGACTCGACACCGCGCGGACGGCCCTGAAGACGGAGGGCCTGACCGTCAAGGTCAATGAAGGCGCCTTCGACGAGCAGCAGTTCCTGTCCGCCGTCGCCGCCGGCGACCCGCCGGACGTGGTGGACATGGACCGCACCCTCATCGGCGGCTACGCGGCGCGGGGCGCGCTGATGCCCCTCACCGACTGCTTGGGGCGTGAGCGCATCGACACCGGCGACTACTACCCGAACGCGATGGCCGAGGGGTCGCTCGGCGGCGTCGTCTACGCCCTTCCCGACTCCTACGACAGCCGACTGCTGCTGACGAACGACCAGGTGCTCCACCAGTCCGGGACCGACGCCGCCCAGGTGGACACCGGGGACTGGAAGGGTCTGAAAGAGCTCGCGGGCTCCGTGGCCCGGCACGACGACGGGAAACTGACCCGGATCGGCTTCGACCCGAAGATCCCCGAATTCTTCCCGCTGTGGGCGAAGGCCAACGGTGCGGACCTGATCAGCGCCGACGGCCGCACCGCCGAACTCGACGACCCCAGGTCGGTCCAGGCCCTCACGTACGCGGTGAGCCTGATCGACGTACAGGGCGGCTGGAGCCGCTTCAAGTCGCTGCGCGACTCCTTCGACCAGTTCGGGGCGAAGAACCAGTTCGTGAAGAACCAGGTCGGTTCGTACCCCATGGAGGACTGGTACGTGAACGTGCTCGCCGGTGCGTCGCCTCAGGTCGATCTCACGGCCGGCGTCTTCAAGGACCGCCGAGGGAAGACCCTCAACTGGGCCTCCGGGCTCGGCTGGGCGATCCCCAAGGGCGCCAAGCACCCCGAGGCCGCCTGCACGTTCATCAAGAACATGACGTCCACGGCGTCGTGGGTGCACGCGGCGCGGGCGAAGGCGAAGGACGTGCGCGAGTCCGGGGCGCCCTACACGGGTGACGTGACCGCCAATATCGAGGCCGACCGGATCATCGAGCACGACCTGTGGAAGCCCACGGGACACGCCGCCTTCGACCGAGCGACCCGCATCGTGTTCGACCTGGCCCGCAAGGGCTTCTCCGTACCGTCCAACGCGGCGGGCACCGAGTTCAAGACGGCCTGGCAGAACGCCGTCAACCGGGTCCTGTCCGGTGAACAGACCCCACGGCAGGCTCTCGACCAGGCACAGCGCGAGGCGCAGAGCGCCCTCGATCTCGCCAACGAGGGGCGGAGGTGACCGGCGTGGCGCATCCGGGGACGACAACTCCCGCACACCACAAACCGCGAAGCGTCTGGCGGCGTCGCGAGACGTGGGCCGCGTACGGCTTCATCTCGCCGTGGATCATCGGCTTCCTCGGCTTCACGGCAGGCCCGATGATCGCGAGCCTCGTCCTGTCCTTCACCGACTACGACGGGATCGGTTCCTCCCACAACGTCGGACTCGCCAACTACCGGCAGTTGTTCCAGGACCCGGCCGTAGCCAAGTCCCTGCTGAACACGCTGGTGTTCGCGGCACTGCGCGTACCGCTGTCCATGGCGTTCGCACTCCTCCTGGCGATGCTCCTGCTCAAGGCCGGCCGTGCCTCCGGAATCTTTCGCACCCTGTTCTACCTGCCGGTGATGACACCGTCCGTCGCCGTGGGCATCCTCTTCCTGCTGCTGTTCAACGGCAACGTCGGCCTGATCAACCATGTTCTCGGCTTCGTCGGCATCCAGGGCCCGGCGTGGACCACCGACGGCTCCTGGGTCAAGCCAGGACTCGTCCTGACCAGCCTGTGGTCGGTCGGCTCCACCGTGATCATCTATCTCGCCGCGCTCAAGGGCGTCCCGAAGGACCTCTACGAGGCATCCGAGTTGGACGGTGCGGGACGGGCCAGGCGATTCTGGCACGTCACCCTGCCGCAGATATCCGGCACTCTCTTCTTCACCCTCATCGTCAACACCATCGCCGCGCTGCAGACCTTCACCGAGGCGTACACGGCCTTCTTCGGCAGCTCCAACTCGCAGACGTACAACAACGACGCCGCTCTCTTCTACGTCGTGTACCTCTTCCAGCAGGCATTCCAGTACATGCACATGGGCTACGCCTCGGCCCTCGCCTGGCTGCTGTTCCTCGTGATCCTCCTCATCACGATCGTGCAGGCCAAGGTCAGCAAGCGGTTCGTCTACTACGAGGGGGACCAGCGATGACCCAGCTGACCGCGCGGCCGGACACCACCGAGGCGCCCACACCCCCGCCGGACGTCGTCGCACGGGCCGCGTCCCGCCGCCGGGAGACGGCACGGCCCGTGCGCAGGGCCCTGCGGACCGCGAGCCTTCTGGTGGCGGCCGGTGTGTTCCTCTACCCGTTCCTGTGGCTGATCAGCGCCTCGCTGAAGCCCTCGACAGACGTCTTCGACAACGCGCTGATCCCCCACGTGTGGCAGGTGGGCAACTACGCCGAGATCTGGCGTGCCGTCCCGCTGCTCCAGTGGGTCGGCAACAGCATCGCCGTCACCCTCGCCGCGGCCGTCACGGTCACCGTCTCCAGCGCCCTCGTCGCGTTCGGCTTCGCGTACTTCCGGTTTCCCGGGCGTGACGCGCTGTTCGCGCTCGTCGTCGGCACGATGATGCTGCCCGCCGTGGTCACCATGGTCCCGCAGTACCTGATCTGGAACTGGCTGCACCTGGCCAGCAGCCAGGTCCCGCTGTGGGCGCCGAACCTGTTCGGCAGCGCCTTCTACATCTTCCTGCTGCGCCAGTTCTTCCTCGGCCTGCCCCGTGAGCTGTTCGAGGCCGCGCGCATCGACGGGGCCTCCTACTGGACGATGTTCTGGCGCATCGCGGCGCCGCTGTGCCGGCCCGCGCTCATCGTCACCTTCGTCTTCGAGGTGCAGGCTTCCTGGACGGACCTCGTCCGGCCCCTCATCTACCTGCGCGACCCGCAGCTCTACACCGTTCCGCGCGGACTGAAGGCCGTACTGGACCAGTTCGGCGCGGGCGGCGAGATGCGCTGGGACATCGTCTGCGCGGCGAGCGTCGTGGTGACGGTCCCGATGATCATCGCCTTCTTCGTCTGCCAGCGGCACTTCACCGAGGGCATCGCCACCACTGGAAGCAAGGGCTGACCTGTCAATGATCCTGTACGACGACCAGGGCCCGGACGACCGCGCGGTGCTCGCCCTCGACATCGGCGGCACGAAACTCGCGGCAGGCGTGGTCTCCTGCGACGGTACCGTCCGCTCCTTCGTGACCTGCCCGACGCGGGTCGAGGAGGGCCCGGACGCGGCCCTGGACCGGCTGTTCACGCTGGGCCGGGACGCGCTGGCCGCCGCCGGCATCTCCCCGGAGAGCGCCGCCGAACGGCTCGCCGGCTGCGGCGTGGGCTGCGGCGGTCCGCTCGACTCGGAGGCGGGTATCCTCGTCGCACCGCCGCACCTGCCGGGCTGGCTGGACATCCCCATCACGCGACTCGCGTACGAGCAGTACGGGCTGCTCGCCGTTCTCGACAACGACGGCACCGCGGGCGCGGCGGGGGAGTGGCGCTTCGGCGCCGGGCGCGGCACCCGCCACCTCGTCTACCTCACCGTGTCGACCGGCATCGGCGGCGGAGTCATCCTCGACGGCCGCACCTACCGCGGCGCCACCGGCAACGGCGGCGAGCCCGGTCACGTCACCGTCCGCTCCGACGGCCGCCCCTGCCGCGGCTGCGGCCGCACCGGCTGCCTGGAGGCGTACGCCTCGGGCACGTCCATCGCCGAGCGGGCCCGCGAGGCCCTCGCCGCCGGGCACCGGCAGAGCGTTCTCGCCGCACTGCCCCACCCCGGGCCGACGGCCGCCGACGTCGCCGCCGCCGCACGCGACGGCGACCCCCTCGCCACGGCGCTGTGGGACGAGACCACCGACCTGCTCGCCGAAGGTCTTGCCTCCATCGTCAACCTCTACGAACCCGAACTCGTCGTCCTCGGCGGCGGCGTCACCCGCTCCGGAGAGCAACTCCTCTCCCCAGTACGGGAGAAGGCGCGCCGCCTCGCCATGAGACCCGCGTCGAACGCCCGCATCGTGCGCGCCCAGGCCGGCGACCGGGCCGGAGTCCTCGGCGCCGCCGCCATCGCCCTCGAACGCCTCGTCGACGATCCCGCCCCCGTGCCGGTCGCCTGACCGCCCGGCCCCCACCGCAATCAGGAGCCCCATGTCCGCCCCAGCCCCCGGCCGCGTCCCCGCACCTCTGCAACTCGACGACCACCTCGCCGCCGCCCGCCGTCTGGAGGAACTGCTGCCCGCCCTGCACACGGTCGGCGACCTCCTCATCGGTGTATTCCGGCGCGGCGGCCGCCTCTACACCTTCGGCAACGGCGGCAGTGCCGCCGACGCCCAGCACCTCGCGGGCGAGTTCATCGGCCGCTACCTGCGCGAACGCCGCGCCCTGCCCGCCGTCTCGCTCGTCACCGACCCCTCCGTGGTGTCCTGCATCGGCAACGACTACGCCTACGAGGAGGTCTTCGCCCGCCAGGTCGAGGCCCTCGCCACCGCCGACGACATGGTGGTCGGTTTCACCACCTCCGGCCGCTCGGCCAACGTGATCCGCGGACTGGAGGAAGCCCGCAAGCGGGGCGCCGTCACCGTGCTTTTCGCGGGTGGCGAGCAGGGCGGCATGCCGGCCGCCGCTCACGCCGACCACGTGCTGATCGCACCGGCCACCGCCACCGCCCGCATCCAGGAAATGCACCTCACGATGCTCCACCTGCTCAGTGAGCACGTCGACGCCTGGGCCGCGGGCGTCGTACCGGCCCCCCTTACCGACGCGCGGCAGGAGACCCCCGCATGAGCACCGCCAACCCGACCCCGCCCGTGTCGCCCGCCTCGCGTGAGCGCACCCTCCACCTCGTTGGCAACGCCCACATCGACCCCGTATGGCTGTGGCGCTGGCCCGAAGGGCTCCAGGAGATCCGTGCCACGTTCCGGTCCGCCGTCGACCGCATGGAGGAGTACCCCGACTTCGTGTTCACCTGCGACTCCGTCATGTACCTGGAATGGATCGAGCGGCACGACCCGGAGCTGTTCGAGGAGATCCGCAAGCGGGTCGCCGAAGGCCGCTGGCAGATAGTCGGCGGCTGGTGGATCGAGCCGGACTGCAACATCCCGTCAGGTGAGTCCTTCGTCCGCCAGGCTCTCTACGGGCAGCGATACCTGATCGAGAAGTTCGGGACGGCGGCCACCGTCGGCTGCAACCTCGACCCGTTCGGCCACAACGCGACCATCCCGCAACTGCTGCGGGGCGCCGGAATGGACGGCTACGTATTCCTGCGGCCCGGGCCGCACGAGCAGGTCCTGCCCGGCCAGTTCTTTCACTGGGAGGCCCCCGACGGCTCCCGCGTCATCGCTTACCGGCTGCCCAACGAGTACTGCACCCCGGGCAAGGACATCGGCAACCACATCGACAAGTCCCTCGCGATGATGCCGCCGGACGAACCCGAGCTGATGGTGTTCTACGGCGTCGGCAACCACGGCGGCGGCCCCACCAAGGCGAACCTGGACTCCATCGCCCGCCTCGACGCCCTCGGCGGCCTGCCCCGCATGGAGCAGAGCCACCCCGAGAAGTTCCTCGCCCGGGTCCGCGACCGCGACGACATCCCCGTGCACACGGGCGAGCTCCAGCACCACGGGCCGGGCTGCTACTCCGCCCACTCCGGCGTCAAGGCATGGAACCGGCGCGCCGAGAACGACCTCCAGCGCGCCGAGAAGTGGGCCGCGGTCGCCGCCGCCGTCGCCGACGAGACGTATCCCGCTGACCAGTTGACGGAGGCGTGGAAGCTGGTCCTGTTCAACCAGTTCCACGACATCCTGGCCGGCACCTCGATCCGCTCCGCCTACGAGGACGCCCGCGACGACTACGGGCGGGCCCGCTCGATCGCCGCCGAGGTGTTCAACCGCGCCGTGCAGGCGATCGCCCGCCGCGTCGACATCCCGCTGCGCGAGGAAACGGTCCCCCTCGTCGTGTTCAACCCCCACCCCTGGGCCCTGGAGTCGGACGTCGAGTTCGAGTACGCCCAGGCCACCGCCGTACGGCTGACCGATGAAACCGGCGCCCCCGTGCCGGTCCAGCTCACCCGCTCCGAATCCACCATGCAGGGCAGCCGCGGCCGCCTCGCCTTCCGTGCCGAGGTGCCGCCCCTCGGCCTGCGCGTCTACCACCTGCTGCCCGGCGCCGACCGGAGCGGCGAGAGCCCGGTGCGTGCCACCGGCACGACGCTGGAGAACGAGCACCTGCGCCTGACGGTCGACCCGGCCACCGGCTGGCTCTCCTCCCTCCGCGACAAGGCCACCGGCGCCGAACTGATCCCCGAACGCCCCGGCGCGCACGCCGTCGTCGTCGACGACGCCGGCGACACCTGGGGCCACCGGGTCCGCGCCTACGACCGCGCGATCGGCACCTTCACCCCGCGCCGCGTCCGCCTGGTCGAATCCGGGCCGGTCCGCGCCGTACTGCGCGTCGAGTCGGCGTACGGCACCTCCACGATGGCCGAGGAGATCGTGCTGTCCGCGGGCGCCCGGCAGATCGAGGTGCGCACCGTCGTCGACTGGCACGAGCGCCTCAAGCTGCTCAAGCTGCGCTTCCCGACCGCCCTCACGGACGTCACCGCCACGCACGAGATCCCGTACGGCCACCTGGAACGCACCCCGGACGGCACCGAGGAGCCCACCCAGGCATGGGTCGACGTCACCGGCGCCCTGCCCGGGGGCACGCGCGCCGGACTCGCCGTCCTCAACGACAGCAAGCACGGCCACGACGTCCTCGGCGGCGAGATCGGCATGACCGCCCTGCGCAGCCCCGTCTACGCCTGGCACGAGCCGAAGATCCTCGACGAGGACGGCGTCTACGACTACCTGGACCAAGGACGCCAGGAGTTCCGCTACGTGCTGCTCCCGCACGGCGCCGACTGGCGTGCCGCCGACCCCGTGCGCCGCGCCGCCGAACTCAACCAGCCCCCGTTCGCCCTCCTGGAGACCTTCCACAGCGGCCCGATCGCCCAGCGCGCGAGCTGGGCCGACGACGGCGCGGGCGGTGTCGTGGTCAGCGTCGTCAAGGGCGGTGAGGACGGCGATTTCGTCGTACGGGGGTACGAATCACAGGGCCGGCCCACCACGGTACGCGTCGCCCTGCCCATGCTCGGCGAACAGCGCTGCGTGGAAGCCGAGTTCGGAGCCCACGAGATCAAGACGTTCCGGGTGCCCCGCGACCCCGCGTCGCCGGTCGCCGAGACCGACCTGCTCGAAAGGCCCCTCACCGCACCCGACGGCGCGATACCCGGGCCCGCGGCCCGGCCGGGCCCGGCCGGCACCTGACAGACGGCCGACCCGATGAAGCCGAGGGCCCGGCGGGCGCTCCGTACTCCTGAAAGGCTGGAACACCCATGACGGCGCACCGCGCTGCCACGAGCGGGAACCACGTCGTGCTGCGGACCCGGGCACAGGGCGGCCTGGCGGAGCTGCCCCACGTCGTCACGCTGCTGACAGCCGAAGGGCCGCCCCTGCCGGTGCCCGCCGACGAGATCGTCCGGGACGGCTCGGGCGCCCTCCGCCTGCGCGGCGAGGCCCACGGCTTCGCCGCGCGGCTGACCCTCGATCCGCGCGGCGACGAGCCTGCGTACGACGCCGCCCTCACCGTGGACCGCGTCGCCGACCGGGCCCTCGCCGCCGGACTCCGCGTCGAACTGCGGCTCGGCGCGGGCGACGACCCGGGCTGGCTCGTGCCCGGCGCCTTCTACGGCGAGAACCGGCGCGCCGACTGCACCCGCCCCTACCCCCGCTACCACCCCGACCCGGCCGAGTGCGCCGCCGACCCCACCGGTCTGACCGCGTCCGCCTGGTCGTTGCGCGCCGACCGGTGCGCCACGCCCGCCGTGTTCGCCCGCGACGCCCAGGGCGGAGCCGCGCTCGCCACCAGCGAGTACGGTCCGCTCGGCGAGCAGGGCGTGGGCTTCGCCGACGACGGCGGGCGGGCCGTACTGCGCCTGCACTTCCCGTACCGCGAGGAGCCCGTCTCCTACTACGGCTCCGGCACCCCGCGCCCGGCCGACACCCCCACCCACCACTGGCAGCCCGGGGAGCAGCACACCCTGCGTTTCACCGTCCACCTGCACGACTCCGACCCGCACGCCTACGCCCCCGTGATCCGGGCTCTGCACCAGGCGTTCCCCGCCCACCCGGAGCCGGCCGCGTGGACGGGCGTCGAGGAGGCCGCCCAGCTCTCCGCGGAGGGACTGCACCGCTGGCACTACCGCGCCGACCCGCCCGTCCTCCTGGAAACCGCGGCCTTCGACCGGGAAGCCCTCGGCGAGCGAGGCGACCGGCCCGCCATGCACGTCTCCTGGGTGAGCGGCACCCCGTACGCGCACGCCCTGCTGCTGCACGCCCGCCGTGTCGGCGACGAGACGATGGCCCGCGACGCTGCCGCCGTCATCGACCACATCTGCGCGAACCTCACCCCGGGCGGCACGTTCTGGGGCCAGTGGAGCGCGAGCGGGGGCTGGTCCGCCGGCTGGACCGGCGACCGGAGCCGCGTGCACGCCCGCACGCTGGGTGACGCCACCCTGTTCACGCTGCGCGCCCTCGCCGCCGAGCGGGCCCGCGGCGCGGACCACCCCATGTGGGACCGGGCGGTACGCTCCAATCTGGCCGCCGCCCTCGCCGGACAGGACCCCGTCACCGGGCGCCTCGCCGCCGCCCACGACACTGCCACCGGCAAGCCGCTCGACCACGAGGGCGCCGCCGGGCTCGCCTGGATCGCCGCCCTCGTCGAGGCCGCCGACATGTTCGTAGAGCCCGCGTACCTCGACGCGGCACGACGAGCCGGAGACGCCTTCGCCGACGACGTGCGCTCCGAGTTCCTGTGCGGCGCGCCCGAGGACGTGTCCCTCGCCCCGACCTCCGAGGACGGCTACAACGCGGTCATCGCGTACACGCTGCTCCACGAAGCGGGCGACCGGGACGGCCGCTGGCTCGGCCTGGCACGCCGCGCCGCCGACTGGACCCTCACCTTCCGCTACACCTACGACGTCACCTTCGCGGAACACACCCTGCTGGGCCGCTACGGCTTCCGCACCCGCGGCGCCGACCAGGCGTCCCCGTCCAACCAGCACCTGCACGCCTTCGGCCTGATCTGCCTGCCCGAGTGGGTACGGCTCGCCCGCCACCTCGGCGACCCCTACTACCTGCGTTCGGCCCGCGAGAACCTCGACTGCTTCCGGCAGTTCGTGGCCCGCGCCGACGGCGACTTCAACGCCTACCGGGGCATGGTCAGCGAACGCTTCTACCAGACCGAGTGCTTCCAGGCGAAGGGCATGCTGCTCACGCTCTCCCACGCCTGGTCCGCGGGCGTGCTCCTGTACGCCTGCGAGCAGGCCCGCGAACTCCCCGAATTCCAGGAGGACCTGTGACAGGCGCAGCCCCCCACGACAGGACAGCCGCCCCCCTGCGCTTCCCCGACGGGTTCCGCTGGGGCACCTCGACCTCCGCCTACCAGGTGGAGGGCGCCGTGGACGCCGACGGCCGGGGCGAATCCGTGTGGGACCGCTTCTGCCGGGCGCCCGGTGCCATCGAACGCGGTGACACCGGCGACGTCTCCGTCGACCAGTACCGGCGCCGCTCCGAGGACGTGGCCCTGATGGCCGGACTCGGCACCAACGCGCACCGCTTCTCGCTGGCCTGGCCCCGGATCCAGCCCGAGGGCACGGGCCGTGCCGAGCAGCGGGGCCTGGACCACTACGACCGGTTCGTCGACGACCTGCTCGCCCATGGCATCGACCCGCTCGTCACCCTCTACCACTGGGACCTGCCGCAGGGCCTCCAGGACCGCGGCGGCTGGCGCGACCGCGACACCGCCCACCGGTTCGCCGACTACGCCGCCGTGTGCCAGGACCGCCTCGGCGACCGTGTCCACGACTGGGTCACCGTCAACGAACCCTGGATCGTGGGCCTCCTCGGCCATCAACTCGGCCTGCACGCACCCGGCGAGAGAGACCTCAAGGCATCCGCGACTGTCATGCACCACCTGCTGCTGGCCCACGGCCTCGCCGCGCGCGTGCTGCACGACGGCGACGCACACGCCCGTACCGGCATCGCCTACAGCCTCTTCCCCCACACGCCCGACAACCCCGAAAGCGCCGCCGACCGGGCCGCCGCACATGCCTCCGACGGCTACGTGAACCGCTGGTTCCTCGACCCGGTGCACGGCCGCGGCTACCCCGACGACATGCGCGCCCACTGGGAACGGGCCCTGGGCGCCCTGGACTTCATCGAGGACGGCGACCCGGACACCATCGCCGCCGCGAGCGACTTCATCGGCGTCAACTACTACACCCGGCGCATCGTCTCGGCCCGCCCCGGCGACGGCCCCTGGCCCTGGCAGGTCGAATCCGGCCGGGCCGACGTGGACCGCACCGACCTGGGCTGGGAGATCGTCCCCGACGACCTGGCCTCGCTGCTGCTGCGCCTGCACCGCGAGTACCCCGGCGTCCCCCTCCTGATCACCGAGAACGGCGCCGTGTACGACCACGAGCCCGGGGCCGACGGCGCCGTCCACGACACACCCCGTACCGCGTTCCTGCACGCCCACCTCAAGGCCGTGCACCGTGCCCTCGCCCAGGGCGCTCCGGTCGAGGGCTACTACCACTGGTCGCTCCTCGACAACTTCGAGTGGGCGATGGGCTACCGGCCGCGCTTCGGCCTCGTCCACGTGGACCGGTCCACCCAGCGGCGCACCGTCAAGGACAGCGGTCACTGGTACGCCCGGGCCGCCCGCACGGGCAGTATCCCGCGATGACCCGACCGCACCGGCCGCAGGCCGCATCGTCCCGCCGCCGGGCCCGCACCGGAGGCCACCCGTGAGCCCACGACCACCGCTCCTCGCCGGCATCGACGTCGGCACCACCCACATCAAAGCCCTGATCAGCGACACCGACGGCACCGTCCTCGCCTGTGCCGTACGCCGCACACCCGTGGCCCCCGGGCACCGCCATCCGGCCGACGGCGTACTGGCCGCCGCCCTGGACGCCCTGGTCGAGTGCACCGACGCCACCGGGCGGCCGCCCGACGCGATCGGCGTGACCGGCATGGCCGAGACGGGCGTCCCTCTCGACCGCGACGGCCGGCCCCTCGGCGCCCTGCGCTCCTGGTCCGACCCCGAGCCCGCACCCGACGCGCACAGCCTCGGCGCACGGCTCGGTTCAGGCGCCCTGCACCGCGCCACCGGCATCCTGCCGAGCCCGAAGGTGCCCCTGGCGAAATGGTGCGCACTCGCCGCCCGGGAGCCGCTGACCGCCGCCCGGATGCACACCTGGGCGGGCGCCGCCGACCTGCTGGTCCACGCGCTCACCGGCCGCCTCGGCACCGACGCCACCTTCGCCCAGCGCACCATGGCCTGGGACCCCCACCACAAGCGGTGGATCGAGGAACTGCTCGCCGAGGCAGGGCTCACCACACGGCACATGCCGCCCGTGCACGCGCCCGGCGACCCCGTCGGCACCGTCACGCGGGCCGTCGCCCGGCGCCACCGCCTGCGCGCCGGGACACCCGTCGTCGTCGCCGGACACGACCACCTCGTCGGCGCGTGGGCGGCCGGAGCACGCACGGCCGGGCAGGTGGCCGACTCCATGGGGACCGCCGAGGCCGTCCTCACCGTCAGCGCCACACCACCCGACCACGGGGCGGCCGCCGCGGAGGGCATGTCCTGGGGGCGCCACGCGGACGGTGAGCACTTCATCGTGCTCGCGGGTATGCGCGGTTCGGGCGCGCTCGTGGAATGGTTCTGCGAACGGTTCCTGACAGGCGTGAGCAGCGGCGACCGATACGCCGCGTTCGAACGCCTCGCCCGGTCGCTGCCCGCGACGCCGAGCGGCCTCGTCCTCACCCCGTACCCCGGCGGGCGCAGTGCGCCGCGACCCGACCCGGACGCGACGCTCGACCTCAGGGGCCTGGGCCTGGACCACGGGCCGGCGGAGCTGGCCCGCGCCGTCCTGGAGGGCACCGCGCACCACGCCCGCTGGATGACGGACGTCCAGGCCACCGTGTGCGGCGCCGCGCCCGACTCGGTGACCCTGCTCGGCGGCTCGACCCGACTGCGCGTGTGGACGGAACTGAAGGCCGCCGTCTGCCCCTGGCCGACCCGGGTGTGCGCCGAACCGGAAGCGCCCGCGCTCGGCGCCGCCCACTGGGCGGGCGCCGCCCTCGGGCTCGACCCCGCCGCCGCCACCGCATCCTCGAACCCGGTCAACCCCGGCCCGACGACGGCCGATGCCCACCGGGCCTTCCACCACGACCGGTTCCTGGCGGCGGTGACACCGACGTCACCACCCTGATCCCGCGGCCCGAGACCGGCCGAACCACCCACGCACACACCGGAGACTCCGCCATGACCACGCCCGCCGACCACCCCGCCCAGCTCGCCGGGGGCTCCGTCGCCCCCGGCCGCCTCGCCCGCCCCACCGGCACCTTCGCGATGGTCGCCGCCGACCAGCGCGACTCGCTGCGCACGATGATGGCCGAACGCGCCGGGGTGCCCGGCGACCGTATCCCCGACGACGACCTCACCGAGTTCAAGCTCGCCGTCGCCCGCACCCTCGGCCCGTACGCCTCCGCGCTCCTCATCGACCGCCACTACGGCTACCGCAGGCTCATCGAGGAGCAGGTGCTCCCGGCGGGCTGCGCCCCGATCCTCGCCGTGGACGCCCTCGACCAGGAGCCCGGGCAGCCCGTCGAGGGCACCTCCCTGGACCCGCACATCGACGCCGCGAGCGCCGCCGCCGACGGCACCCGCGGCCTGAAGCTCCTCGTCATCTGGCGCCGCGACGGCCGACGCGACGAACGCGTCGCCCTCGCAGCCCGCTTCGTGGACCTCTGCCGCGCGGCCGGACTTGCCTCCGTCCTGGAACCCGTCGCCCGGCCCACCCCCGCCGAGGAAGCCGCGGGCACGTTCCGGCTCAACGACGCCATCGTCGAGGCCGCCCGCGAACTCGCGCCGCTGCGGCCCTCCCTCTACAAGGGCCAGGTACCCGACGGCGGCACCGGCCCTCTCGCCCGGCTCACCGCCGAGTGCGAGCGCATCGACGCCGTGGTGGACGTTCCCTGGGTCGTCCTGTCCCAGGGCGTCGCCCCCGCAGACTTCCCCACCGCGGTGGAGGCGGCCTGCCGCGCCGGAGCCTCGGGGTTCCTCGCCGGGCGCGCCCTGTGGACCGACGCCCTGACCGGCGACCGTGATGCCGCACTGCGCGGCCCCAGCACCGTCCGGCTGCGCAGGCTCGGTGAGATCGTGGACGCCTACGGCCGCCCCTGGTGGCAGGCGCCCGCCGCCCGTACGGCGGTGACCGCGTGAGCCGCCGCCCCCGTGTGTGCCTCGTGCACACCGTCGCCTCCCTGCCTGCTGTGTTCACGCCCCTGCTCGCCGAGCTCGCCCCCGGCGTCGACCCCTACCACGTCGTTGACGAAAGCCTCCTGGCCGACACGATCGCCCACGGCCGGCTGCCCCGCACCACGGCCCGTCTCGCCGCGTACGTCACACACGCCGAGGCCGCCGGGGCCGACGCGGTGCTCGTGACCTGTTCCTCCCTGGGGCCCGCCGCCGAGGAGGTCCGCGCGCTCACCGCCCTGCCCGTGCTGCGCGTCGACGAGCCGATGGCCGACGCGGCCGTCCGCACCGGAAGCCGCGTCGGGGTCCTCGCCACGCTCGATTCGACCCTCGCTCCCACGGCCGGGCTCGTCACCCGCAAGGCAGCCGAGGCCGGAACCCCGGTCACCCTCGACACCACCGTCTGCCCCGGCGCGTACGCCGCCCGGGCCGCCGGAGACCAGGACCGTCACGACGCCCTGATCGCCGAGGAGGTGCGCCGTCTGGCCGCCGACCACGATGTCCTCGTCCTCGCCCAGGCATCGATGGCGGCTGCCCTCACCGCACTGCCGGACGGCGCTCTCGGTGTACCCGTGCTCACCTCGCCGCGCAGCGGCGTCGCCCAACTCGCCTCCCTGTACGGGGAGGCCCAGGCCCAGGAGTCCGCCCGCTCATGACCGTACTCGGCTGCATGGCGGACGACTTCACCGGCGCCACCGACCTCGCGGGCAACCTCGTCGCCACGGGCCGCCGCACCGTGATCACCATCGGCGCGCCCGTGGACCCGCTGCCCGAAACGGACGCCGTAGTCGTCGCCCTCAAGACCCGTACCGTGCCCGCCGACGACGCCGTCCGGGCCGCGCTCGACGCCCACCGCGCCCTGCGGGAGCGGGGGTGCACGCGGTTCTGGTTCAAGTACTGCTCCACGTTCGACTCGACACCGCGCGGCAACATCGGGCCCGTCATCGACGCCCTGCTCGACGCGACGGGCGCACCCTGGACGATCGCCTGCCCGGCCTTCCCGGCCAACGGCCGTACGGTCTATCAGGGCCACCTCTTCGTCGGGGACCGGCTGCTGAGCGAAAGCGGCATGCGCCACCACCCGCTGACGCCCATGACCGACCCCGACCTGGTGAGGGTGCTCGGCCCGCAGACCCGGCACCCGGTCGGGCTGCTGCCGCACGCGGTCCTGCGCGCCGGAGCCGCCGCGACCCGGGCACACGTCGAACGGCTCACCACGGTCGGCGGCGCCCGCATCCTCATCACCGACGCCCTTGACGACGCCGACCTCGCCGCCGTCGAACAGTGCGCCCGCGAGCTGCCGTTGGTCACCGGCGGGTCCGGCCTCGCCCTCGCCCTGCCGCCGGGCGCCGCACCGGCCGCCGCCACGATCCCCACCGCACCCGGACCGCTCGCCGTTCTCGCCGGAAGCGTGTCCGAGACGACGACCGCGCAGACCGCCCACGCCCGCCGCCTGCTGCCGCACCGCAAAGTCCCCGTCGCGGAAGCCGTGGCCGACCCGGTGGCCACCGCCCGCAGCCTGGCGGCCTGGGCCCGGCCCCACCTCGACACCGGGACTGGCGTCCT
Source organism: Streptomyces sp. NBC_00209 (assembly GCF_045206345.1). Taxonomy (NCBI): domain Bacteria; kingdom Bacillati; phylum Actinomycetota; class Actinomycetes; order Kitasatosporales; family Streptomycetaceae; genus Streptomyces; species Streptomyces sp. NBC_00209. The sequence continues at coordinate 6,935,127 of NZ_CP108121.1, forward strand.
CGTGTACAGCGCCGACCGCCGCGACGAAGTACGTGACGCCCAGAGGGAGTTCGGCGCGGAGCGAGTCGCCCTGGCCCTGGAGGAGACCCTCGCCGCATGTGCGCGCGACCTGACCGCCGGCGGGGTCCGGCGCCTCCTGGTCGCAGGCGGCGAGACGTCCGGGGCCGTCGTCTCGGCACTCGGCATCCGGGCCCTGACCGTCGGACCCGCCATCGCCCCCGGCATCCCGTGGACGAGCGCCGACCACCGGGGCGGCCCCCTCAACCTGGCCCTGAAATCAGGCAACTTCGGGCCCGAGGACCTGTTTACGACGGCGGAGGACCACCTGTGACCGGCTCGCACACCGACCCCGCGGCCGCGCTCGCCGCCGCGGGCCGCCACCTCGCCGCGCTCGGCCTGAGCCCCGGGACCTCGGGCAACCTCAGCCTCCGCACCGCCGACGGCGTCCTCGTCACCCCGACCGGTCGCCCCCTCGCCGCACTGGAGGCGAGGGGCCTGAGCCTGCTGGACCCCGGCGGCCGCGTCCGGACAGGGCCGCCACCGACCAAGGAGGTGCCCCTCCACCTGGCCGTCCACGACCGCCTCGCCGGGGCAGCCGCCGTTGTCCACCTGCACTCCACCTACGCGGTCGCCCTCGCCTGCACCGAACCCGACGACCCGGACGACGCGCTCATCCCCTTCACCCCGTACGCCGTTATGCGCCTGGGCCGCGTGCCCCTCCTCCCTTACGCCCACCCCGGCACGCCCGAACTGGCCGACGGCGTACGACACCTGCCCGAGGACACGGCCGCCTTCCTGCTCGCCCAGCACGGGCCGGTCGTCGTCGGCCGGGACCTCGACGAAGCCGTCGGCCGGGCGGTGGAACTCGAACAGGCGTGCCGCCTCCAGTTCGCCCTCGCGCCCGCACCCCGCGTCCGCACGCTGACACCCGCGCAGCGGGCCCACCTCACCACCCGGACCCGGCGCACCGCCGGAAACCCCACCGAGGACCCCGAATGAGCGACCCCCGTACCACCGAGCAGTGGTGGCGCACCGCTGTCGTCTACCAGATCTACATCCGCAGCTTCAGTGACAGCGACGGCGACGGCCTCGGCGACCTCCCCGGGATCACCGCCCGGCTGCCGCACATCGCGGACCTGGGGGCCGACGCGGTGTGGATCACCCCGTTCTACCGGTCACCCATGCACGACGGGGGCTATGACGTCGCCGACCACCGCGCCGTCGACCCGCGCTTCGGCACCCTCGACGACGCGGACGACCTCATCGGGCGCGCCCACGAACTCGGCCTGCGGGTGATCATCGACATCGTTCCCAATCACACCTCCGATCAACATGCGTGGTTCGAGGAGGCATTGACCGCGCCCCCGGGCAGCGATTCCCGTTCCCGGTACGTCTTCCGCGATGGCCAGGGAGACGGCACCGAGCCGCCCACCGACTGGCAGTCCGTCTTCGGCGGCCCCGCCTGGCGCCGCGTCCCGGACGGCCAGTGGTACCTGCACCTGTTCGGCCCCCACCAACCGGACCTCGACTGGAGCCATCCCGAGGTACGCGCCGACTTCGAGGACATCCTGCGCTTCTGGCTCGACCGGGGCGTCGACGGATTCCGCTTCGACGTCGCCCACGGCATGGCCAAGGACCTCGTCGGCCCCCTCCGCGACCTCGGCCCCGCCCAGGTGCACCACCGCATCGTCGGCGACGGCTGGCAGGGCGGCCACCCGTTCTGGGACCGCGACGACGTCCACGCCCTGCTCCGCGGATTCCGACGTGTCACCGACGCCTACACCCCGCCGCGCGCCACCGTGGCCGAGTCCTGGGCGGCGCTCGACCGCCGAGCGCTGTACACCCGACCCGACGAGCTCCACCAGGCGTTCAACTTCGACTTCCTGAACACGCCCTGGCGGGCCGACGCCCTGCGCGCCACGATCGACCGCTCCCTCGCCCTGGCCGCGGGCACCGGCGCGGCCCCCACCTGGGTGCTGTCCAACCACGACGTCGTACGGCACGCCTCCCGGCTCGCCCTGTCTGACGGCGTCGACCCCGACGACTGGCTCCTGACGGACGGCCGTACGCCGCACATCGACCCTGTCCGCGCCGCCCGCCGGGCCCGCGCCGCCGCATTGCTCCTCCTGGCGCTGCCGGGCGCCGCCTACCTCTACCAGGGCGAGGAACTGGGCCTGCCGGAAGTCGCCGACCTGCCCGCGGACGTCCTCCAGGACCCGGTGCACGACCGGTCGGCCGGGCGCCGCAAGGGCAGGGACGGCTGCCGCGTTCCGCTGCCCTGGTCGGCCACCGGCCCCTCGCTCGGCTTCGGCCCCGGCCCCGCGTGGCTGCCGCAGCCACCCTCGTACCGGTCCCTGAGCGTCGAGGCACAACACCTGGATCCGGACAGCATGCTCGCGCTGTACCGGAGGGCACTGGCCCTGCGGCACACGTGCATGAGCACCGGCACGGGCGCCGACGCACCCCTGCGCTGGCAGAGCGACAGCGCGCCCGGGCTCCTCGACTTCCGCGCCGGGGACCTGCGCTGCGTGGTGAACCTCTCCGACGGGCCGGCCAGGCTCCCGACCGACCGTCCACCGCTTCTCACCAGCGCCCTGTCGGGTGCACCCGGGGGAAGGCTGCTGCCCGACGAGGCGGCCTGGCTCGGCGCTGGAGGCGGAGAGGCCGAGGCATGACCCTCCATGGCCTGCTCCGGACGGCCGGTGGCCCGTTCGCGCGCGGCCGTCGTCGGCCGCTCCGCTTCGCGCGGCGCGGGGCTCAGACGGCTCAGCCGGCCGTAAGGGCGGCCATGTCGAGGATCTTCTGCAGACGCAGGCCGTGCGCTGCGTCGATGCCGGTGCCTGTGCCGGTGCGGACCGCGGTGGCGAACTCGCGCCGGAGGACCGGCCAGCATTCCTCATGGTCGATGCCGGCGGTGTCGTAGACCAACTCTTCGTCAGCTCCGAACAGTTCGACCCGGGTCCTCGCCCTGGGGAGCCGAACGCACCCGGAGAGGGACGCCTGACTGACGGCGCCGTTCTCGTGCTCGCAGGTGAGCTCGACCCAGCGGCGCGGGTCGCCGGTGGCCCGTACGGAGACGATGGGTGCGACAGCGGCGTCCAGGATGTCGAGGAGGTGCGGGCCGAGGTCCAGCAGCGCGCCGTGCTCCAGCCGCCAGGAGGTGGCGAACTCCCCGCCGAGGAAGGCCCCGTGCAAGTAGCAGGAACGGGCGCCCGTCACCTGGCGTCCGGCCGCTTCGGCGAGGAAGGCGCGGGTGACCGGGTGGTACCGCTTCGTGAGGACGAGCTGGGAGATCACGCCGTGCTCGCCCACGGCGTCCGCGACGGCGCGTGCGGTGTCGAGGTCCGCGCCCAGCGGCTTCTCCAGCAGGAGCGCCCGGCCCGCGGCGGCGGCGCGTGGTGCGAGGGCGGCCTGGACGGCCGGCGGTACGGCGAAGGCGACCGCCTCGCATGTGCCGAGGAGTTCCTCGAAGGAGCCCGCCACCGGCGCGCCGTACGGTGCGGCGACCTCGGCTGCCGCTTCCTGACGGCGTGCCCAGACCCCTGCGAGCACCGTCTCGGGTCCGGCGGCGAGCATCCGGGCGTGCATGGTGCGGGCCCACGGGCCTGCGCCCACGAGGCCCACGCGGACCGGTTCACGGGACCAGGCGGGCGCGAGGGGGGTGGTGCTGGACATGGTGCTCTCCGTGCGTGTGCGGGTGTGGCCGGCCACCGGGCGTGCCGGGTCTGCCGGAAGGGTCGGGCCTCGGGGGTGCCTCAGAGGCCGGTCGTGGCCGTGGCCAGTGCCGCGAGGCGGGCGTTGGCGCGATCGGGGGCGTACAGGTGGTCGACCACCATGCGGGCGGCGCCGAGCAGGGCCGCCCGGTCACCGAGTGCGGAGGTGACGACCTGGAGGTGCGCGGTGGTACGGGGCATGGCGCGCTGGTAGATGAGCTCGCGCACACCGGTGAGGAAGGGGGTGCCGGCGAGGTCGCCGCTGAGCATCAGTACACCGGGGTTGAGCAGGGTGACCACCGTGACCAGAACTTCGCCGACACGCTGACCCGCCTCCCGGGCGAGCCGGACGGCGTCGGGCTGTCCGGCGGCGAGGTGTTCGCGTACGTCCGATCCCGAGGCGGTGGGCACACCGGCCGCGGTGAGCTGGCTCGCGATGGACCGGCCGCTGGCGACGGCGGCGAGACATCCGTAGGACCCGCACATGCACAGGGCGTCGAGGCGGTCGTGCAGACGGATGTGGCCGATGTCGCCCGCTCCGCCGTCGATGCCCCGGTAGACCTCGCCCTTGACGACGACGCCGGCGCCGATCCCCGTGGACGCCTTGACCAGCACGAAGGCACTGCAGTCCGGATGGCCGGCCCGCTGTTCGGCCAGGGCCATCAGGTTGGCGTCGTTGTCGACGAACACGGGCAGGGGGCCCGCGTCCGGCATCGGCCCGACGTGCTCGGTCCACGCCTCGCGCAGCCGTTCCCGCACGGGGAAGCTGTCCCAGCCGGGCATGATCGGGGGCTGGACGATCCGGGCCGTCTCCCAGTCGACCGGCCCCGGCACAGAGAGCCCCACGCCGCAGACCCGTCCGGCTGCCACGCCCGCCTCGGCGAGCAGCGGCCCGAACCAGCGGGCCAGCCGGTCCAGGGCGATGTCGGGCCCGTCGGCGATGACGAGGGGGCCGGTGTGCTCGGCCAGGACGTTTCCGGCGAGGTCGAGCAGGGCGACGCGGGCGTGCCGGGTCTCCAGGTCCGCCACGAGCACCACGGCGTGCGACGGGTCGAACTCCAGCCGGGCGGACGGGCGTCCGCCGGTGGAGGTGCCGGCCGCGCCGCGCAGCCAGCCCGCTCCGAAGAGCTGGTCGAGCCGGTGCCCCACCGTGGAGCGGGACAGGCCGGTCGCCTGCTGGAGCTGGCCGCGCGTGGTGGCCTCGCCGCTGCGGATGAGCTGCAGCAGATGTCCCGCGCTGGCGTGGTTTCCTGCCATCCCCGTGGTCCTCGCCCTGTCTGTCGCGTCCGTGCTTTCCCCGAGGGGCTGTTGTGTTTCCCGCCGGACCTCCCGGCCCCGGTGGTCAGCCCTTGTCCGCGCCGCTGGTCAGACCCTCGGTGAGGAGCCGTTCGGCGGAGAAGAACAGGAGTACCACAGGGATGGTCAGTACGACCGACCCGGCCATGAGTACCGTCTTGGACACCTCGATGCCGTTGGCCAGTTGCTGGAGACCGAGCGAGACCGTCCACTTGTCGGGGTCCGCCGCCAGGAAGAGGAGGGCGAACAGGAATTCGTTCCAGGCGATCATGAACACGTACAGCCCGGTGGCCATCAGGGTCGGCAGGGCGAGCGGCAGGATGATCCTCCGTACGGTCTGCAGCCGTGACGCCCCGTCGATCGCCGCCGCCTCCTCGATACTGAAGGGGATGGTGACGAAGTAGTTCTTCAGCATGTAGATCGAGACGGGCACGGTCTGCGCGATGTAGACGATGGCGAGTCCGACGAGGCTTCCCGACAGCCCCATCTTCGCGAACATGACGAAGAGCGGCACGGCCAGCAGGGTGGCCGGGAAGAGGTAGACGGCCAGGAAGAGCGCGCTGACCTGACGGCTCCCGAAGAACTTCAGCCGGCTGACCGCGTAGGCGCCCGGCACGGCGGCGGCCAGCGTGAGCAGGACCGTGGCGACGGCGACGAGCGCGGAGTTGAGCAGCATGCCGAGGAAGCCCTGACCGCCGTCCTCCGTGGACTTGAGGACGCTCGCGTACGTGTCGAGCGTGAAGTCCTTGGCCGAGAGCCAGAGGTTTCCGGGGTCGAGGAGGAGTGCGTCGATGGGCTTCAGCGACAGCATCAGCATGTAGTAGAAGGGCACGATCGTGATCGCGGCGAGGAAGGCGATCACCACCCAGCGCATGACGCCGAAGAACCGCTCCTCGAACTGGGCCCGGGTGAGCCGTTTCCGCCGTGGTGCCGGCATCGGGCGGGTGCTGTGATCCGCCTGCTCGCGGGTGAGTGTGGGGGTGGAGGTCATGCCGACTCCTCCTGCATCTTCTTGCCGAAGAACTTGAAGTAGACGCCCAGGAGGGCCATGAGTACGACGGCGAGGACGAGTGCCTGAGCGGAGGCGGCTCCCACGTCGAAGCGCGAGGTGAGGAAGTCGTAGACGCGGACCGCCACCACGTCCGTGCCGGACCCGCCGCCGGTGAGCAGGTAGATGTCGTCGAACTTGTTGAACGTCATGATGAAGCGCAGGACGGACAGCAGGGCGATGACGGGCATCAGCTGCGGCAGCAGGATGTGCCGGAAGCGCTGGGAGAGCGTGGCGCCGTCGACCTCGGCGGCCTCCTCCAGGCCGGCCGGGACCGCCTGGAGACGGGCGAGCATGAAGAGGAAGGCGAACGGGAAGTAGCGCCAGGTCTCGAAGGCGATGACGGTGAGCAGCGCCAGCGGGATGTGGAAGTGGACGCCCAGGAACCCGACTTCGTAGGACCTGGTGGAGAGGAAGGCGATGGGGTCGTCCCACCCGAAGAGCTTGCGGCCCCACTCGTTCACGATGCCGTACTGCGGGCTGAGCGCGACCTCCCAGACGAAGGACACCGCGACGACGGGCGCGACGTAGGGCAGCAGCATGGCGGCCCGCAGCACGCCCCGCCCCCGAAAGGGCCTGCGCAGGGCGAGGGCGGCGATCAGCCCGAGGACGACGGAGCCGGCGGTGGCGCCGACGGTGTAGAGGAGGGTGGTGCCGAGGCTGCTCCAGAAGCCGGGGGAGCCGAAGACCTGGGAGAAGTTGTCCAGGGTCCACCGGCCGAAGAGGCCGTTCTCCTGGATGTTCACCAGCTTGGCGTTCTGGAAGGCGAGCAGGACGGTCCACAGGATCGGCAGGATCACCACGACCAGGACCACGAGGAAGGTGGGGGTCACGAAGGCGAGCCCTGCGCGGTTCTCCCGCCTGCTCGAACTCTGCGGTGGGACGCGGCGCTTCTTCGCGCCGCTCGTGATTGTGCTCATGGGACGGTTACCTCGTGGGGGAGCGGCGTAGGGCTACTGGAGGGACTTCTGGAGGGCGGTCACTTCTTCGTCGGCCTCCTCGGCGGCCTGGTCCGGCGAGATCTGGCCGCTGGTCATCGCGCCGATGGCCTTGGCTACGGGGAGCTCGCCGTTCGTGGCACCGACGAGGGTGCCCTGCCCCTGGGTGAGACCCCACCGCTGCATGCCGCCGACTCCGCTGACGAGCTGGTCCAGGAGAGCCGAGGGGTATGCCTTCTGCAGGGACTCGCGGTGGTCGACGCCCATGACGCTGGCGCGCCAGTCCTGCTCGAAGGAGCCGGGCTTCTGTGCCGTACCGGTGCGGACGGGGATCTTGCCCTCCGGGGCCATGCCGAACCAGTCGGCGTACCCCTTGCCCATCATGTACTCGATGAACTTCTGGGAGGCCCCCGTCTCGGCGGTCCTGGTGACGGCCCATGACGTGATCTCGCCGAACTGCGCGGGCTCCTTGCCGTCGGGGCCCTTCAGCGCGGTGACGACCCCGGTGTTGCGGGCGAGGAACTTGGGGTCCTTCTTGCACTCCGGGCAGCTGGGCAGCGCGTCGGAGCGGAGCCCGGCCAGCTCGTCGAGCAGGAAGGACGACCAGACCATCATCGAGGACTTGCCGGCGAAGTAGGTGGCGCGGGTGGTGTCCACGCTCTGGGTGCCGGGGGCTCCGTGCTCGCGGGCGAGGGTGTCGTACGCCTTGAAGGCCGTGCGGCACGCGGGGGAGTCGAGGGCCGGCTTGCCCGCCTCGTCGACCAGCTGGCAGCCGTTGGCCAGGGCGAGGTCCTCGAAGCTCTGCTGGGTGAAGACGTCCGAGGGGTCGCTGGCCAGCGAGATGCCGTCCCGGCCGCCCTTGTCGAGTGCGGCGGCGGCCTTCAGGGCGCTTCGGTAGTCGTCCGGGGCGTCGAGCCCGGCCTTGGCGAAGAGGTCCTTGCGGTAGACGAGGATCTGGAGCCAGGCGTCGGAGGGTACGCCGAGCCTGGTGCCCCCGTCGGAGGTGAGCGCGAGGGCGTTGCTGTTGAACGTGTCCGGTTCGAGGTCCTTCACGATGCGGTTCGCGACCTTGGTGTTGAGCAGGCCGTTGCCGTACATCTGCCAGACCTGGCCCATCGGGACCGCTCCGATGACATCGGGGAGCTTGCCGGCCGCCGCCGCGGACATGATCAGTTGCGGCAGCTGCGCCTCGTCCACACCCACGAGGTCGACCTTGACGCCGCTCTCCTTCTCGAAGCGGCTGATGACCTTTCTGGTCGCCGCCATCCGCGGCGGCAGGTTCTCCTGCGACCACACCGTGATCCTGTTGTCCGGACGGTCCGCGCCCGAGCTGCCGGAGCAGCCGGCCAGCAGGCCGCCCGCCAGGGTCGCGGCGAGCCCGAACAGGGCCGCCCTCGACCGTCGGGTCGTTATCACCATGCTCTGTCCTCACGCCACTTACGCAGTTACCTGATGCATCTCAGCACCACTTTTGCTTATTGACAAGACATAACTCTGGGATATCTTCGACTGAAGTCAGCGAACAACACCCCTCCAAGCGCTATCGGAGCCCCCCGTGGAACGCGTCGTCCAGTTCACCGGCCCCCGTCAGGTCGAAGTAGCCGAGCACGAGAGCGCTCCGCTGCCCGCCGGGCACCTCCGGGTCCGCACCCGCTACTCGGGCATCTCGGCGGGAACGGAACTCACCGCCTACCGGGGTACGAACCCCTACCTCACGCGCACCTGGGACGCCGAGGCGCGGATCTTCCGCGACGGCGCCGCCGGGATCGAGTACCCGGTCGCCGGCTGGGGCTACTCCGAGGTCGGCGAGGTCACCGAAGTCTCCCCCGAGCTCGTCGGCACGCCCGGAATGCCGGTCGTGGGCGACCTGGTCTGGGGCATCTGGGGCCACCGCAGCGAAGGCATCGTCCCGGCCGAGCGCATGATCGGCCACACCCTGCCCGCTGGTCTCGAACCGCTCGCCGGGGCCTTCGCCCGGGTCGGCGCCATCGGCTACAACGCGATCCTGGCCGCCGACATCCACCTGGGCGAGGACGTCGCCGTCTTCGGCCAAGGCGTCATCGGGCTGCTCACCACCCGCCTCGCCCAGCTCAACGGCGCGCGCGTCACCGCGGTCGACGCCCTCGACGGACGCCTCGCGACGGCTCGCGAGTACGGCGCGAGGCACACCCTCAACGCCCGCACCGACAGCGTCGCCGAACGCATCCGGGAGGCCACCGGAGGGGCGGGCGCCGACGTCGCCATCGAGATCAGCGGGGTCTACCCGGCCCTGCACGAAGCGGTCCGGTCCGTCACCGTCGGTGGCCGGGTCGTCGCCTCCGGCTTCTACCAGGGCGACGGCGCGGGGCTGCGCCTCGGCGACGAGTTCCACCACAACCGGGTGCAGCTGATCTGCTCCCAGATCGGCGGGGTCCCCCCGCAGCTGGCGGGCCGCTGGACCGTCGAGCGGCTCCAGCAGACCTTCCTGTCACTGGTCGCCGAGGGCCAGGTCGATGTGAAGTCCCTGGTCAGCCACGTCGTCCCGGTGGCAGAGGCCGCCGACGCCTACGTGCTGCTCGACCAGACGCCCGCCGACGCACTCCAGGTCGTCCTGGAATTCTGAGCCCGGCCCGCCCGGCTCCGCCCCACCCACCGAATGCAACGAGCGCCCGACGTCGGCGCCGAAAGGCCCCCCATGCTGAAAACCGCCTGCCAGGAACAGCTCCTCCCCGGCGACACGCTCCAGGAGAAGTGGGCCTTCGCCCAGGACGCCGGCTACGACGCCGTGGAGCTGCGGTCCAAGGGCGACTTCCACTTCCGTGACCGGCTGCCGGAGCTCAAGCAGGCCCTCGCCGACGGCGTGGTCATGCCGACCGTCTGCGTCGAGATGCTGCACTTCTTCGCCGCGTTCGACGACGACCTGCGCCGCGACGCGCTGGAACAGCTGAAGTCCCAGCTCTCCGTCGCCGCCGAGATCGGCGCCCTCGGCGTGCAGACCCCCGCGTCGTACGGGATGTTCTCGCGCCGGCTCCCTCCCTTCGAGCCCCCGCGCACCGAGGAGCAGGACCGCGAGGTGCTGCTGGCCGGTCTCTCCGAGCTGGGTGAGCACGCCCACCGGGAGGGTGTCACCCTCTACCTCGAACCGCTGAACCGCTACGAGGACCACATGGTCAACCGGCTGGACCAGGCCGTCGACCTGATCCGCACGGTGGGCCTGGACTCCGTCCGTATCGGCATCGACAGCTACCACATGAACATCGAGGAGGCCGACCCCTCGGCCGCGATCCTGGCCGCCGCTCCCTACCTCGGCCACGCCCAGGTCAGCGACTCCAACCGGTTCCAGCCGGGCGCCGGACACCTCGACTGGCCGGCCTGGATCGGGGCGCTGCACAGCATCGGCTACGACGGTTATCTCGCCGCCGAGTGCCGCCTGACCGGCGACCCGCTCGCGGCGGTGCGGTCCATCCCCGCCTTCCTCCGGAGGTCCGGCGCGTGACCTCGCTGCTCGAAACCCCCGTGCCCGCCGCCGCCGACGACCTGACCCTCCGGCGCGGCGCGGCACGGGTACTCCTCACCAACTGGACCGGCTCCTCCACCGTCCCCTCGCACGGCCTGTATCCGCACCAGTGGAGCTGGGACTCGGCCTTCATCGCGATCGGACTGCGCCACCTGTCGGTGCGCCGCGCCCAGCGCGAGCTGGAGAGCCTGCTGGGCGCCCAGTGGACCGACGGACGCGTCCCCCACATCGTGTTCAGCCCCGAGGTACCCCTCGACGCCTACTTCCCGAGCCCCGATTTCTGGCGCTCCTCCACCGACGGTGCCCCCTCGGGAGCCCCGGCGGGCACCGAGACCTCCGGCATCGTCCAGCCCCCGGTCCACGCCCTCGCCGCCTGGCTCGTCCATCGGGCCGACCCGGAGACCTCCCGCAGCCGCGGCTTCCTGCCGCGAATGTACGACCGGCTGGTGGCCTGGCACGACTACCTCACGGACCGTCGCGACCTCGGAGGCGGCGGCCTGGCGGCCATGGTGCACCCGTGGGAGCCAGGCATGGACAACAGCCCCTGCTGGGACGATCCGCTGCAGCGCGTCGAACCGGCCGCCCCCGGTTCCTACCGGCGCGCCGACCTCGCCCACGGGCAGGCCGCGGAACGCCCCACCGACCTGGACTACGGACGGTACGTCCGGCTCGCCGCCGACTACCGGGACAGCGGCTACTCGGACGCACGAGGCACACACGCCTTCGCCGTCGAGGACCCGTGTGTCAACGCGCTGCTGATCGTCTCGGAGCACGCCCTGGCCCGGATCGCCGCTGAGACCGGCGCGGACCCCACCCCCCACGAGGAGCGGGCGTCCCGCCTGACCGACGCCCTGGTGGAGCGGCTCTGGTCGCCCGCCGACGGCATGTTCCTCGCCCGGGACCTGGTCGCCGACGAGCTGATCCCCGAGCGCAGTGTCGCCGGCCTCGTCCCGCTCATCGTCCCCGGCCTCCCTCAGGACATCGTCGACGCCCTCCTCGATACGGCCGGGGGGAGCGGGTTCCTGCTGGGCCAGGTGCCGATGGCGCCCTCGTACGACCTCACCGGGCACGCCTTCGACCCGTCGCGCTACTGGCGCGGCCCCGCATGGTTCAACACCAACTGGCTCCTGGAGCGGGGGCTGCGCCAGTACGGGCAGGCCCACGCAGCGACCGTACTGCGGGCGGCCATGCTCGACGCGGCGGGCGCCAGTTCCTTCGCCGAGTACGTGGACCCGTTCACGGCCGAGGCCCGCGGCACCCGCGCCTTCGGCTGGACCGCGGCCCTCACCCTCGACCTGCTGGCTGACGACACGGCTTCGCCCGACGCCCATTCGATCGGAGTGCGCACATGAACGACGCGGCTTCCGGAACGGACACCACCCTGGTCCACGCGGGCACCTTCGCCGTCCTCGGGGCCGACGGCGGGGTGGGCGGCCGTCGCGGAACCTCCCCCGACGGGCTGTTCCACCGCGACGCACGGCATCTGAGCCGGTGGACCCTGACCGTCGACGGAGCCACGCCGGAGGTACTGGTGCCGTCGGGCGGTGACGCGTCCGCCCTGTGCGTCCTCACCCCACCAGGCACCCGTGACGAGCCGGCCGCGTACAGCGTCTTTCGTGAACAGGCAGTGTCCGCAGGCGTTCTGACAGAGAGTCTGCGCCTGGTCAACAACCGTCCGGTGCCTGTGGCGGCGCTTCTCTCCCTCGTCGCGGACGCCGACTTCGCGGACCAGTTCGAACTGCGGTCCGACAAGCGCCGCTATGAGAAGGTGGGCGCCCTGCGCACGGCTCGCGCACACGCGAAGGGCGTCACCTTCACGTACGAGCGCGGCGCGTGGCTGTCGCGTACGGCCGTCCGCTCTTCCCCCGCCCCGACCGCGGTCCGGCCGGCCGGCGCGCCGGACACGGCCCACCGGCTGGACTGGAATCTGGAGCTGCCCGCCCACGGCGCGGCCGAACTCCGCATCACCGTAAGCGCGTTCGCCCACGGGGCGGGCGATCCGGACCGGGTCGGCTCCCCGGCCGAGGCCGTTGCGCACCACAGGGCGGACACGGCGGCCTTCACGGCCACCCCGTTGCCCATTCCGGCCGGTGCCCCCGACGGGCTGGCCGACGCGTGCGCCCGCGGGCTGAGCGACCTGGCCGCACTCAGGGTTCCGGCCACCGGCCCGGACGGTGAGCGCGTCCTGGTGCCGGCGGCGGGGATCCCCTGGTTCCTCACGCTCTTCGGGCGGGACTCCCTTTTCACCTCACTCTTCGCGCTGCCGTACCGGCCCGAACTGGCGGAGGGCACCCTGCGCGCCCTCGCGGCGACCCAGGGCACGGAGTACGACACCGGGCGCGGGGAACAGCCGGGGCGCATCGTCCACGAGATCCGGCACGGCGAACTGGCCCACTTCCGCCAGGTCCCGTACGGCCGCTACTACGGCTCCGTCGACGCCACCCCGCTCTTCCTCGTACTCCTGGACAGCTATACGGAGGCGACCGGCGACCGGACCCTCGCAACCCGCCTCGAAGGCCACGCCCGTGCCGCCGTGTCCTGGATGTTCCAGGACGGCGGCCTGGAGAGCAGCGGATACCTGGTCTACTCACCCGACCCGAACGGCCTGGTGAACCAGAACTGGAAGGACTCCGAAGGCGCGATCTGCTTCCTGGACGGCTCCCAGGCCGAGGGCCCGATCGCCGTCGCGGAGGCGCAGGGTTACGCCTACGACGCGCTGGTGCGCACCGCGCGGCTGGCCCGCTCGGTATGGGGCGACGCCGCGTACGCCGACCGCCTCGACCGTGCTGCCGCCGGCCTGCGGGACAGGTTCCAGCGGGACTTCTGGATGCATGGCCCCGCCTTCCCGGCGCTGGCCCTGGACGGCCGCGGTCGGCAGGTCGACTCGCTGGCCTCGGACGCGGGCCACCTGCTGTGGTCCGGAATCCTGGACACGGCGCACGCACAGCGCGTGGGCCGGCGCCTGCTGGAACCGGACTTCTTCTCGGGCTGGGCGATCCGTACCCTGGCGTCCGGTCAGCCCGCATACCACCCCCTCGCGTACCACCGGGGCACCGCCTGGCCGCACGACAACGCGGTCATCCTGCTCGGCCTGGCACGGTACGGCCTGAAGGAGGAGACACGAAAGGTCGCCCTCGGACTGCTCGAAGCGTCCTCCCACCACGGTCACCGGCTGCCCGAGGTCATGGCGGGCTACGCACGATCGCAGCACCCCCGACCGGTGCCCTACCCCCACTCCTGCTCACCACAGGCATGGGCTGCGGCGACGCCCTTGGCCGTGCTCACGGCGTTGCGGATGCCGGCACACTGAACCGCAGGCGCACGACATCGTTCGAGGCTCACCGGCCCGGCAGCCGCCCCGCGGTCGTGCCGTCCGCTCCGACGTTGCACTGGCACCCCCCGAAGGTATGCCGCGGACCGGAAGGGCGTGTCAGGGGTGAAGGGAGTCCACCGAAGCGTGGGCCGACCTGCTGCGCGACTGCCGCCGCCGCGGCATGCGCGACCCCGAGCGGGTGATCGGCGGCGGTGCCAGGGGCCCTTCATGCCAGCCGGCGCCCGTGCGCCCGGACGAGGCCCACTGCGGATCGAATTCGCCCTACCGCATCCGATGAGTATCGCCCGCCTCGACCCCGTACTCGCCGGGCGCACGCCCCTGCGACGTGATGAGTCAAGCCGAAGCGGCCCGAGCGCACGGTAGGTTCGGACTTCGCAGTATGTTCAAATGGCTCTGGCCAAAGCGTTGTTGTATGAACCGAACGTGTCATCGCGCGAAGGAGATCGTGTGTTCCCCAACGGGTCGTTCGAACAGGGAAAGCCGCACCCGGCGCGCGTCTACGACAGCCTCCTCGGCGGCAAGGACAACTACCCGGTGGACCAAGCCGTCGCGGAGGGCATCGCCCAGCGCTGGCCGGAGATCCAGCGCAGTGCGCAGCAGAACCGGGCATGGATGGCGCGCGCCGTACGGCACATGGTGAACGAGGGGGGTGTCACACAGTTCCTGGACATCGGCACTGGCATCCCCACCCGGCCCAACCTGCACGAGATCGCTCAAGGCTTGGTGCCCTCGGCTCGGATCGTCTACGTGGACAACGACCCTGTGGTGCTGCGGCACGCCGAGGCGCTGCTCACCCCGATATCACCAGAGGGCCGCTCGACCTACCTGCAAGCCGACCTGCGTGACCCGCGCGCGGTACTGGAATCGCCTGAGGTGACCGAGACACTCGACATGACACGTCCGGTGGGCCTGGTCCTGGCCGCGATCCTGCACTTCCTCGACGAGGACGAGGACCCGGCGGGCGTCCTGCGGGTTCTCGTGGACGCTCTTCCGGCCGGCTCGTATGTCGCGTTGTCCCATGCCTGCGGTGACGCAGATCCCGTCAGGGCAGCACAGGCATCGGCCTTCTACCGGCAGAACAAAGTCTCCAAGCCCGTGGTGCTGCGCACACAAAAGCAGATCGAGGAGTTCTTCACGGGACTGGAACTGCTGGAACCGGGCGTAGTGACCGTCGACCGCTGGCACCCGGACGCATCGGTGTCCGAGGGACCTGACGACATGGGGTTCCGTGGCGGCCTGGGCCTGAAGCGCGGAGCTGCGTGAGGTGTGAGAGGGCGGTTCGTGAGTCTTTGAGTGGCTTTATCGTCGCCTGATGGTGTGAGTGCGGGGCGGAATCAACCGGTCCGCAGTGGGCTCTGAACGAGCGCCCTGGCAAGCCTTATCCGCCCAGCACCCCACGTCGGCCTCGGCGAGCGCGTCGACGCGGCGATCCGGTCGATCAGCAGTAGGGTGCCGTCCGGAATAATCACGAAGGCGTTCGCCCGTACGGTCTTCATCGCCCCGGCCAGGGGCGGCGCGGCGGCGGCCAGGACGTCGATCACCTCGCGTATGTACCGGTACACGGTAGCGACGCCGATGCCGAACCCGGCAGCGAGCCGCGCGTAGGTGCCAGTAGTCGGCCCCGTTTCGGTCGAGAACGCGTGTGTGCCGGAGCCGGAGGCGGCGGCCGAGGTGCCGTCCGTTGGGGCACCCGCGCGGGCGGGTTCGATCGTGCCGGTGTGGCGGCCCGCGCTGACCGCGGATGTGCCTGCAGTGAACTACCAGCAGATTCTCGCCGCCCTGGCGGAACGTCATACGAAAGAGGACGGGGTGATGACGTGCCAGGAGATCGCCGTCGTACTCGGGCTGGAACCGTGCCCGGCCGGCGTGGAAGGGGTACCGTCGAAGAGGAAGCGCCTTGCGGACCGCGGCTGGGCAGCCGAGCCCGCCCCCGGCCGATTCACCCTCGCCGACGGGCCATCCTGCGGCTCATGAGCATCGAGACAAGGGAAGCTCTCTATGGATTGCCGGCCCCCACTGTGCGTCGTGATCACCGGGCCTTCTGCCGCCGGGAAATCGACGTTGGCGGCCGCCGTCCAGGAGCACGCCCGTGAGCCCCTGCTGCGCTTCGGAGTGGACGAGCTTTACCGAATGGTTCCCGGGCAGTGGGCCGGTGGCGTTGCACATGCCCGATTCGCAGAACGCGGTTTCACCTACCAGGACGTTCCGGCCATGCCTGGGGCGCGCCGAATCAACAATGGTGTGGACGCCATTGCCATGCTCCGCGCGATGAACGCGGGAATCGTGGGAATTCTCAGTGCTGGCGTCGGTGTGATCGTCGACGGCCAGGCGTTCGAGCCCGTCGTCAACGCGGACCTCGAAGGCCGACTCCTCGACTTGCGTGCACGAGGGCTGGCCCGGGTTGCCTTCATCGAGCTCTCGGTCACCGACGAGCCGCTGGCCGACCGCCAGCGCCGCCACGCTCATCCGGTCGGTCTCTCACTGCATCAGAACAGCCTGCCCAAGCAGGCCACCAAACCCGACCTCGTCGTCGAGACGAGCGGCATACCGGCCGCCAAGGTGGCAGCGTTCGTGCGCCGTTGGCTCGACCAGGAGTATCTGGCGGCCTGACCGCGGGCTTACCGGCCTCACCTTGTCTCCGATCGGTGCAGACCGCAACCTGATCAGGCATGATCTGCTCTGTGAACGCGACAACGTTGGCGGGCCCCGGGCCGGTTCACGCTCGCCGACGGGCCGGCCTGCGGCTCATGAGCATGGTCATCGACCACCTGACCATCCACTCGTGGACGGCGGGCAGCGTCTCGTACTCCCGTACCAGGCGGCGCGAGCGGAACAACAACCAGCGCACGCCGCCGGAACGGCGGGGCGAGGTCCGCTCACCCGCCGGATCGGTGGATGGAGTTCCTCCGTTCTCCTGATGGCCGGGGCCAAGTGCAGCGTGCGTGAAACGCCACGTGCCGTGTTTGCGGCTCCGTCGCCGGCACCGCTGGAGCGCAAAGCGGCTGCGGGCGGCACACGGTCTCACGCCGGAGTAGTTCTGAACGTATTGCAGATCGGTGATTGTGACGTACTGTCACGATGCTGCCGAACCAGTGTTCCCACCCGAATGATGGCGGGAGCGTTACTTGACGCCCCATGGAGGCTTTGTGGCTAAGATCCCCGGCCCGTCCCGCACACGTATAGCCGCTCGTGCTGCGGCCGCGGCGCTCGCTGCTGTCCTTGTTGCCGCAGGCACTTCTGCGGTCGCGGCCGATATTCCGAAGCCGTCCGACCGTGCACAGTCGCACCCGTCTGCGGCAGCGGCGGCGACCGCAGTACCGACCCCTCAGTTCAACCTGTGCGGCATCCATCCGAGTCTGTTCCGCGTGTGCTGGTCACCGACGTACGAGGGTGACGGCCTAGTTTCCGACAGCAGTGAGGAACGTGGCTGGAGCGGAATCCGTGCAGTGGTCAAGGTGGATCACACGGGTGACGGCCGGGCCGACGGGATCTACACCTTCGGGACATCCGGCAGTGTCAACTACCGCCCGCCGAGCGAGTTGTGGGGCGATGACGTCGGCTATGGCTGGGATATCTACAACATGACGTTCTCGCCGGGCAACCTCGGCGGTGACGTGCCCAGTGACATCCTCGCCCGTGACGCGAAGGGCGACCTCTACCTCTACCTGGGGTACCCGAGCGGGAAGCTGGCCAAGCGCGCCAAGGTGGGCTACGGCTTCGACATCTACACCGCCTTCGCCGGCAACGGCGACCTGGACGGTGACGGCAGGAACGACTTCGTCGCCCGCGACAAGTCCGGCGTCCTGTGGCTCTACAAGGGCACCGGCGACGCCGCCGCCCCGTACGCCAAGCGCACCAAGATCGGGAGCGGCTGGAACCAGTACAACTGGCTCATCTCCACCGGCGACGTCAACAAGCACGGCCGAACCGACCTCTTCGCCCGCGACACGGCGGGTGTGCTGTGGCAGTACGCAGGAACCGGTAATGCCGCCGCCCCGTACAAGCCCAAGACAAAGGTCAACGGCGGTCCGCAGGGCGACAGCAGAGGCTGGAACGTGTACTCCTTCCTCTACTGAACGCCCTGCCGGCTCCGGCACCTGTAGAGCCGGCCACATCCCCGTTGTTGGGATGTGGCCGGCTCTCCCCACCTACGACGCGCTGGCGGCTGTACCGAAAGCCCGCCACTGCGCCGTGTCTGTGCCGGCGGTCGCTGAGGCTGTCGGTCCTCCTGCGCACGCGCCCGTTCTGATCGACCACCCCTGGCGGTGTGCCGGCGGCACGGGCGGAGCCGCGCCGCCGCGCCCGGACCTCTGTCCGTCGACGTGATGAGCGATCGGGTGAGTCGCCCGGCTGGTTGTCGCCGCGGCAGGAGACGGTCCTGCCGTGGTGTGGGAGTGGATCGTCGAGCACGTTGCCTGCTCATTTTGTGCACCATCGGCTGATGAGCAGCATCGGACTGTGAGAGCCCGTTCGGGTGTGGTGAAGGCACCGCGCACAAGGAGGCCCTCCGGCGGCTGCGGGGAGCCTCACCTCGCTTCCCGCGGAGAAAGGTCCGTGGGGGTGCGGACGTTGTGGGGCGCCGCTCTCCTGGGCGCCCCACAACGGATATGCCGCCTTCTACGTGTGACTGCCTGGCCGGGGACCCGCCCACCGATGGGCACGGCCAACCTCCTCAGGCGAGCCGGCCGTTTTGACGACGCCGCCGATGAACTGCGAGCCCTGGGCACGATCAAGGCGCGCGAGGAGAACGGGTACTCCCTGGAGCCACCCTTTTAGGGATTGCCCTCGCTTCACGCTTGCATAAGGAGTGAGGCGAGATCGAGTCGAGGCCGACCCATCGATGTCCGGGGCAGCAACGGCTGTATGAAGTCCCACGAGGGCGAGCGGCGGTTCTTCTCGGCGCTGAGCACCGCGGTGGGCACCGGCCCGGATGATCACCCCGGGTACCCGCTCGTCAGGAGGCTCGCCGGTGAGTGTCGGCGGCGCCCCATGCCTGCTCCTTCAGCTCCATCCGGGCGACCGGCCCGTCAGTGACCTGCTTCCCGTACGGATCCCGGGTGATCCGGGTGGACAGCCGAAGCAGACGCCTGCGCAACGGTGCGACCTGTTCGGCCGGCGCCTCCGCCAGGCGCCCATGGGTCGCGTACCAGTCGATCTGTGCCTGCAAAAGCCCCTCGCAGGACGGTGGCACGACGAACGGCCGTTCCTCTCTACTCTGTCCAGATGTTTACTCCGATTGAACTCGTCATCTTCGACTGCGACGGCGTGCTCGTCGACAGCGAACGCATAGCCGTGCGCGTCTACGTCGCTCTGGGCGCCGAGCTGGGCTGGCCGTTGACCGAAGCCGAGGTGATCGAAAAGTTCATCGGCCGGTCAATCACGTCCAACTTTAAGCAAATCACTTCCCGAGTGGGGTCGAGCCGGGCCGCTCTCTGGCAGGAGAGGTTCGGGCAACTCCACCGCGCGGCCGTCGACACCGAACTCGCCCCGGTCAACGGCATCCTCGAAGCCCTCGATACCCTCACGCTTCCCAGCTGCGTCGCTTCAGGCGGCCACCACGACACGATGCGCCACACCCTGGGCCACACCGGGATCTACCCATACTTCGAAGGCCGGATCTTCAGCGCCAGCGAGGTCACTCACGGCAAACCGGCCCCCGACCTGTTTCTGCATGCCGCCAAGGAGATGGGCGTCAACCCTTCGGCTTGCATTGTCGTCGAGGACAGCAAATACGGGGTCCAGGCAGCCCGAGCGGCCGGCATGCGCGCCCTTGGATACGCCGGTGGACTCACCCCCGCGCAGTGGCTCGAAGGACCGAACACCACGGTCTTCGACGACATGCGCGAGCTCCCGAGACTCCTCGCAGAAGTCTGACCGGCCGGGCCCATCGTCGGCCAGTCGCTCAGGCGGCGTGCGCGTCGGCGAAGGCCGGGAGCTGCCAGTCGCCGCCGCGGTCCTTCTTCGACATGCGGGCGACCATGTCGGGGATGTGAAGGAAGCAGGCCAGCGCGGTGACGCTCTGGAAGGCGCTGATGGCGTGCTTGCTGAGGGGCATGCCCACGTGCAGGATACGGGGGTTGACCTCTCCCTGGATCTCATCGACGAAGGGCCGCAGGACCTGTTCGTAGTTCGCCAGCGCGGCCGGCAGGTCGGCCGGGTTGCGGTTGATCTCCCCGGCCAGGACGTAGGCACCGACCAGGCCGCCGGAGATGCCCATGCCGCTGTAGGGGGAGGCGCAGTGCGCGGCATCCCCGGCCAGGACCACCCGCCCCTTGGACCAGCTGTCGATGCGGACCTGGGCGATCTCCTGGGAGTAGAAGAACGGGCTGTCCTTCATCCCCGTGACGAACCGCTCGGTCTGCCAGCCGGCGTCCTTGAACCGCTCGGCCCAGAACGTCTGCTGCTGCTCGACGGGAGCGCGATGGACCGCGGACGCTTCCGCCGACTCCTCGCGCATCACGAAGTACACCTGGGTCTCGGTCGCGTTGTGGCTTCGCCGCATGATCTGCCGCCCGCCCGGGACCATGTAGGTGTCGCGAATGTTGGTGTCGGAGGCGATCCGCGGCACGAACCAGTACGCCATGTGGATACCCACGCGCCAGTACGGATCGAAGCCCTGCGGCAGCAGCGCCCTGCGGGTTCGCGAGCCCTGCCCGTCTGCGCCGATCAACAGGTCGTACTCGCCCGAGGTCCCGTCAGAGAAGTGCGCGGTGACCCGGTCGGAGTGCTGGTCGAAGCCGTCAACGCTCATACCGAAGACGTACTCGGCGTCGTCCTTCGTCGCCTCGTGCAGGATGCGCACCAGGTCACCGCGCATGATCTCGTATTCCGAGGTCAGGGTCTGACGGCCCTTGCCGGAGGTGTTGGCCATGATCGTCGCCTTCGGCTTCCCGCGGGAATCGACGAACGCCACACCCGCCTCGTCCACCAGCCGACTGCGTACCTCCCGAAGCAGCCCCATGCGCTCCACCGCCTCGATGCCCTGCCCTCGCAGATCCACCTGCGCCCCCGAGGCGCGTAGCGCCGGGGACCGCTCGACGACCGTCACCGCGTGCCCACCGCGCGTGAGCCAGAAGGCCAGCGCCTGCCCCGCAACACCGCCCCCGGCCACCAGGATCCGCAGGGAAGGCTTCGCGATCTTGTTCGTCATGATCCGCACTCCAAAATCTATCGGCGATCGATTCTGCCTTTCCAGATTCTTCTATCACCGATAGATTGTCAACGTGACGAAGATGAACCGTGAGACCGCCGTCGCCGAGGCGCTGGACCTGCTGGACGAAGTGGGCCTGGAAAACGTCAGCACCCGGCGACTGGCCAAACGCCTGGGCGTGGAGCAGCCGTCGCTCTACTACCACTTCAAGACCAAGAAGGACCTGCTGGCCGCGATGGCGGAGGCGGCCATGGCCCCGCACGCCCACGCCGCCCTGCCGGAGCCCGGGGACGACTGGCGTAGCTGGTTCCTGGACAACTCGCGCAGCTTCCGCCACACCCTGCTGCTGCGCCGCGACGGCGCCCGCCTGCACGCCGGCAGCACGCCGACCGGCGATCTGGACCGGATCCGTCGGAAGATGACCTTCCTGATCGCCTCCGGTGTGCCCGAGCGGCAGGCACAGATGGCGATGCTGGCCGCCGGCCGCTTCACCGTCGGATGCGTCCTGGAGGAGCAGGCCGACGCCAACGCGCCGAATCCGGAGAACCTGCCGGAAGATGTCCCCGCACTCGATGACGAGGCGGCCTTCGAGGCGGGCCTCGCACTCATCCTCGGCGGCCTCGAACAGCACACCGCTGCTCCCGACGCCGCTCACTGACCGCCGACGGGCGAGGGCAGGCGTCCGTGCGACCTCTGTGGTCATCCGGTCGTGATCGACTCGGTCGACGAGCGTGACTGCCCAGTGTGCGGCGAGGCTGCTGAATACCAGCCCGCTGCGGCTGGCCGAGATTCGTAAAGGTGCGGTCGCGGAGCATCGCGAAGAGAACATCGGCTCGGCGTCGGGCGAGACAGAGCAGGCCGAGTCGCTGAAGCGTCCGTGCGGACCGCTCGCGCACCAGCATCGTTGTACGGCGGCCGGTTGCTCAAATGGTTGCCCTGCTGGTGGAGGTGCAGGGAGTCGAGTGCTTGTTGGGATCCAGGCACTGTTTCTCGGATCTCCCGACGTGGGCTGGGTGTTGAGGTCAGGCTGGCTTCATGGGTCGTGGGGGCAGTTCGCGCCCACCAGTACGCCGCCGGCGCGAGGAAGGCTCCTCCGGCCGCCGTTCCTCAAAAGGGGGCCGAGCGGGTGACGAACCGGATCGATCCGATACTGCGGAAGCCGGCCGTCCGGCTGGAGGAGGTGGTGGTATCGGCGAGTGTCTGGGACGTTCTCGACGCGGATTCACCACCAGGATCCATCGTGCCGCAGAGGGGCGATGCCGGCCCCTCGCTGCGACGACGCGGTATCCCGCACACGATTCCTGAAGGTACCGTCACGCTCGCAGCACTCGCCTTCTGGCTCGGAACATGATCCGAGAAACGGCGCCCAAGCGTCTCGCGCCGCTGGTGAGCGGTTTGCGGGGTGTCGGCCGCCGGACCGGACGGAAGTCTTCCCACAGGTAACGCCCCCGGTCCGGCCGAAGGCGCTGTGGCGGATGCTCTACGAGACCTGCGCGCGGGCCGATGAGATCCTCGGGGTGAATATTGAGGACCTCGGCCTGCCGGGGCGCCGGGCGCCGGTGAAGGCCAAGGGCGTCGCCGGGGTGCCCGGGCGCGGGAGGACTTCGTGCTGGAGACGTTCTACCGGGACGCCGGCACTGCCAGGCTGCTGCCCCGGGTGCTGGGCGGCCGCACCCGCGGCCCGGTCTTCGTCGCCCACCGCCGCCCCGGCACCCCGAGACGGTGCTCGCGCCGCGCGACGTCTGCCCGGACACCTGGCTCGCCCGGCTATCGTGCGGGCAGGCCCGCGCGCTGCTCGACCAGCACACCGCCGTCGCTGGCGCGGGCTGCACCGGCTGGGACCTGCACGAGTGGCGGCACTCCGGCCTCACGCACCTCGGTGAACAGGGCGCGTCACTGCTGATGCTCATGGCCAAGTCCCGGCACCGTAAGGCGGAGAACGTCCGCCGTTACTTCAAGCCGTCGCCGGAGGCGATCAGCGAGGTGACCGGCCTGCTCGTCCCCGGCGACGCCCGGCGCTGACCGAGGGGAATCCGCGTGATCCACCTTCCACCCCACCGCACCAAGGGGCCGGGCGGCGTCGGCGTGTCCCGCCCAGACACCGAGGACCGCCACCACTTCTCTGCACTTCGCAACCCGCTCGTCGGCGAGTTCTGGACGACAACGCCGGAACCGGGGCGTGCCGAATCGGCGTCCAGCGTCAGGACAACGCCCGTGCGATATGCCGAGATGACAAGACGGAGACCGCAGCATGACTGCCGCCGAAAACCGTGCCCAGCCCGCACCTCCGGCCCCGGCGAACGACTATGACAGCTTCGCCGAGGCGTACTCGGCGGACAACGAGACAAGCCTGCTGAACGCCTACTACGAGCGACCCGCGATGCTGTCCCTCGCCGGAGACGTGGCCGGCCGCCGGATCCTCGACGCCGGCTGCGGCTCTGGCCCCCTGTTCGCTGCGCTGCGCGATCGGGGTGCTCTCGTCACCGGCCTCGACTCCAGTGCCGGGATGGTGGAGCTGGCACGGCGGCGTCTGGGTGCGGACGCGGATTTGCACGTGACCGATCTGAGCAACCCGCTGCCATTCACCGACGGTGCGTTCGATGACGTCCTCGCCTCGCTGGTGCTGCACTACCTGAAGGACTGGGGACCGACGCTGGCCGAGATACGGCGAGTGCTCAGGGCCGGCGGCCGACTGATCGCATCGGTGCAGCACCCTTTCGTGGACTACGCGACCCAGGATCCTCGGCCCGACTATCACGCGACCACCAACTACACCCAGGAATGGACCCACCTGGTAGGGCAGGCCGCCCAGATGAGCTTCTGGCGCAGGCCGCTGCACGCGATGACCGACGCCTTCACTGCGGCTGGCTTCCGCCTGGCCGTGATCAGCGAGCCACAGCCCGATCCGGCCGCCCGAGAACTTTATCCCGACGACTTCCAGGACCTCTCGACTAAAATGTGTTTCCTGCTCTTCGTTCTGGAGGCACCCCCGGCTACCGGCTCGGCCGAGTAACAAGCACCTGCGGTCGGCTGGGTGGAGACGTGCTCCACCCAGCCGACCACAAGCCCTCTGGTGTTGCCGAAACTCGGTTCTGCTCGGGCCGGTGGTTATCGAGGGTTCGGTTCGAGATTCAGCATGTTGCCGCTGGGTGGGACCTTCTTGAGATCGATGTGACGCGGCTGCGTTGTCAGTGCAGCCTCGTATGTTGTCCCGATGAATCAGAAGGTGGTCGACGAGCGGACCGTCGAAGCTGCGGTGAACGACGCTGAACAGGCGATAGCCGAGTTCGACGGGGCCTGCCGGTGGCTGACTGCTGCGCGGCAGGGACCGATGGAGCCTCTTGGAGCCGAGGTCTGGGTGTTCGACAAGGATCTTGCCCGGGTGGTGTTGGTGAAGCACCGTTGGCGGGGTTGGGTGCCTCCGGGCGGGATGGTCGAGGCCGGGGAGACACCGCGAGAGGGCGCCATCCGGGAGCTTTTCGAGGAGACGGGCCTTCGGGTGGAACCGCTGCCTGAGCCGGCAGCGGTTGCGGTTCGCTCCTATCACCCGGACTTGCCGGTCACGCTCGGGCTGTCGTATGCCGCCGTCGTTGATGCGGCGGCCTCGTTCGTTCCGGAGGCCGGGCAGCCAGTGGCTTGGAAGAGGTTGGACGAGGGATGGGAGAGCTTTTTTCCCGATGATCTATCCCGGATCCGTCAGCATGCCGCCTGGTTGGCAGATCGGGTGGGCCGTCACTGAAGGGCTGTTGCGGTTCCTCCGCGGCGGGCGAGTTCGCGGCGAAGATCGAGACTCTCGCCGTGGGCTTGTTCGAGCGCGTCTCGCAGAGCCTGTACTTCCTCGCGGTGCCGCTTCTTCAGGCGGGTGATCTGGCTGGTCAGCGCGAGGACGAGGGTGCTCTGCGCGTCGGCCGCAGGCGCCGGTGCGGGAACGGGCCGGGCTTGGGCCCGGAGTCGTTCGATGCGTCCTCGCAGGTCGGGGTGGTTATAGAGGAACGCGTGAGAGACGGCGGCCTCGCGCTGAACGGCCTGGAACGTGATCGGCTCACCGCGTTTGACCAGGGTGCGGATTGCCTTCTCTGCCGCAGCGGTCTTGGCCTGGGACTTGGCCTTCGGTGACGGTCGAGGTCGAGGTCGAGGGTGAGCGGGGCGGGGTCGGCGGGGGTGGCGCCGCAGCCGGCGCCCTGGACGGCGCGTCCGGACTTGGAGCGGAGGGTGTCCAGCAGCTTCGTGAGAGCCGCGTGCTCAGCCCGTCGTTGAAACAGCCACACGTTGTCCTCGGGCATCGGGCGTCCGTGCCGTTCCTGGAAGGCGGTGGTGTGGCGGTTGATCAGGGCCTCGGTCTCGGCCAACTGCCGTTTCAGAGAGCGCTGATGAGAGGCGTAGGTGACGAAAACCGAGCAGGTGCTGTCCCGCCTTCAGGTCCAGGACGCCACCCAGGCGGACGACCTCACCGCAGTGCAGTTGCTGAGCGACGCCGGTGGCATCAAGGCCGTCTGAGCTTGATGCTTGCCGCATGGGCCGCACCTGCGCGGCGAGCTGCACACGGAGGAGCCCGGACGTGCAAAAACGGGTCGCCACGAGACCGGCCGCGCCAGCAACGGCCGGATCGTGCTGTCAGTCTTCGGGGAGCCGCATCGATGCGG
Source organism: Streptomyces sp. NBC_00209 (assembly GCF_045206345.1). Lineage (NCBI taxonomy): Bacteria > Bacillati > Actinomycetota > Actinomycetes > Kitasatosporales > Streptomycetaceae > Streptomyces > Streptomyces sp. NBC_00209. Next base: position 6,960,745 of record NZ_CP108121.1, read on the forward strand.
GCTTCAGTCCGTCCAGGGTGAGGTCGAGGAGGCGTTCGGCCTGCTCTCGCTGCTCCGGCTTGGCCGAGGTGAGGGCGATACCGGCGAGGGCAGCGAACATGTCGGTCGCACTGATGTCGGAGCGGATCGTGCCGGCGGCTGTATTGGCATCCATGAGGGAGGAGAGGGCGGCCTGAATCATCTTGTGACTGTCGGCGTACGGGTTGGATCCCGAGGTGACGACGGCTCGCAGGGCTTCGGCCATCCCGAGTTTGGCGGTGGCGTAGTCGATGAAGCGGCGAGTCCAGGCTCGCAGGGCCTCCGGCGCCGGCATCGCCGCAAGGAGGCCGGGGACGGCTTCGCACAGCCGGGCCACTTCGTTGCGGTACGCCGCCTCGATCAGAGCTTCCCTGGTCGGGAAGTTGCGGTAGAGGGTGCCGGTTCCCACGCCTGCTTCTCTGGCGATGCGCTCGAAGTGCGCGTCCAGTCCCTCCTCGGTGAACACGCGCACCGCGGCGGCCAGGATCTTGTCCCGGTTTCGCTGTGCGTCAGCCCTCAGCGGGCGTCCTGCATCGCGGGCCGTCAATGGCTCTCTCCTGTCTCTAGTTGCTAAGTGGAGGCACCGCCACTTATTCTCGGATGAAGTGGCGGTGCCCCCACTTTCACCGTAGGGCATGGCCGCCCCCCTCTCCTCCGCCGGAAGGACTGTTCATCATGTCGGGAATCGAAGGCAAAGTCGTGGCGATCACGGGTGCCGGCAGCGGCATCGGTGAGGCGACCGCGCTCCTGCTCGCCGCGCGCGGAGCGAAGATCGTCCTGGGGGCGCGCCGTTCGGAGCGTCTTGAGGCCCTGGCCGCCCGTATCGAGAAGGCTGGCGGTGAAGCTGCCTGGGCCCGCACGGACGTGACGCGACGCGAGGATCTTTCCGGCCTCGTCAAGCTGGCAGGCGATCGGTACGGCAAGCTCGACGTCCTCGTCAGCAATGCCGGGGTCTGTCTGCTCTCCCGTCTGGATGACCTGCGCGTCGAGGACTGGGAGGAGATGATCGACGTCAACCTCAAAGGGGTGCTGTACGGGATCGCCGCGGCCCTTCCCGTCTTCAGGGAGCAGGGCTCCGGGCACTTCGTCAACACCGTGTCCACCGCCGGACTGCGCATCGTGCCGCTCCAGTCGGTGTACGCCGGCACGAAGAACGCTGTGCGCACCATCTCCGAGGGCCTGCGCCAGGAGGCCGGCGACAGCCTGCGCGTGACCGTCGTCTCGCCCGGCGTCGTCCGCACGGACTTCGCGGAGCGCATGGATTCCGCTGTGAAGGACCAGATCGACAAGATGATGGAGATCGGCCTTTCGCCGGATGCGGTGGCCCGCGCCATCGCCTTCGCCATCGAACAGCCGGACGGCGTCGACGTAGGCGACATCGTGGTTCGACCCACCGCCCAGGGATAGACCTGCGCAGCCACGCATCGCGAGCGCAGCCGCGATCCGCCTACCGCCAAGGACGGTCGGCATCGTCTGAAAGTACGCCCGGGCGGCAGTACGCTGGCCAGGCGCACAGTGTTGAGCTGCTGCCCGATGAGGGAACCGACCGGGTCGTGATCTGCCCGTGGCCCAACGGACACGTTCAAGCGGTCGGCACGGACGACGCGGGATGCCGCCAGTACCGACCGCCTCACCTTTCAACGGCACCATCATCGAAACCGGCACCGACTCCTACCGCCTCGCCAGCACCCGGGCACGTGCTGAACCCGCCGAGGCGGGCTGAAGGGCGATGCGTCCCAGTCGCTCAAGGCGAAAGGGAGTCTGCCCCGCCGTTCTGATGACACCAGGTAAGCAACCTAATCTGGCGGCCCTTGACCTCAAGCGTGACGGGCTCGTCGTCGGTGAGCTGGAAACCAGTCGCGCGGGCGACAGCCACGCTTGGACAGTTCCCCGGTTCAATGCGCAGCAGCACTCGCCTTACGCCCCGCTGGCGATGGGCATAGTCAGCCGCCAGCCCGACGGCTCGTGAGGCAAGGCCCTGCCGCCGGTGTTGGCTGCCGACGCCGTAAGCGAGCTCGACGTCACGCGCGTCGAGCTCGTTGCGAAAGAGGAGGACCTCACCACGCGGCTGCTTCCCGTCGGTAGTGATCGCCAACTGCGCCTTCTTGCGGCCGTCCTCGCGGCCTTCGTGGGCCTTGGCCAGGTATTCACTTGCCGCCGTGGAGTCGAACGGTGAGGGCACCGGAGTCCATCGGTCGATCTCGGGGTCGTCATAGAGCTCAACCAGCGCGGCCAGGTCGGTCTCGGCCCACTCTCTCAGCAGTATCCCGTCTCCTGATAACCGAATGCTTGACGGCAGAACGATCTCATGTTGGCTGGACATGTGCCCGATCTTGCCCGGCAAGAGCGCCGAACTCCAGAGCCAGCAAGCCCGCCGGGCAGGTTTCGTTGTCGACCGAACGCCACAGTTGCGTCAGGCAACACACGGCCGACATCGGTTATGCCGTCAAAACTCGGGCTCTGGCTCAGGTTGTGTGATTGGTGACGCTGGGTAAATGGGTCAGAGATCGAACAGCGAGTCTTCCTGCAGTTTGGGCTCGGGTGCGAGGACGGCGCGAAGGCCGCCAATGATCTGTCGCCACCTCGGGCCATCCGGCGTCTCGTCCCAGAGCTCGGCGAGCTCGGACGCCTCGGCGACCACCCGGTCCAGCGCCTCGACAGCAAGCGGCTGAAGATCGTCGGCAAATATCGGCAGGACTTCCTCGGGCCCGTAGCTTGTGCTGATCGGCTCACCGCCCGGGCACTGTGCCGCGATCAGAGCGACGGCAGCGACGGCCTCTGCCCCTTCCGGGCTTTCGAGGTAGTCCCGGGTATGGATGGTGCGGGTCAGGGTCGCCCGCACGAGACTCTCGCGCTTGTCCTTGGGTGTCTCGTCCAGGGTGTAGGCGAAGTCCGCGGCCATGTCATTCTCGAACGGGCCGATATCCCAAGTGCCTATCGTGATCTCCTCGCGTCACAGTGCGGTGATCATCGCATCGGCCACTGACATGGGCTGCCATCAGGCAAGCAGGACACGTTTCCGTAGAAGCGCGAAGCCTGCGCGGCCGAACATCTGGCGCTTGAGCATCTTGATGCGGTTGACATGCCCTTCCACGACGCCCGAGCTCCAGGGGAGAGTGAGACCGGCACCGACTCCTACCGCCTCGCCACCACCCGAGCACGAGCCGGAGAGCAAGCCAACGTCACTGGCGTCCGACGACTCTGTCTCAACGTTCGCCGCCCGCCCTGGGCGGCGAGCCGTCCGTCACGCTGGTGCATTCTCCGACGTCCTGGGTGACTACCTGCTGTCGTCGGAAAGGGTCAAAGCCCGGCGCCAAGTACCTGCAGCCGTCAACAATGCTCGTATGACCATCCCCTCACAGGCTCGCTCGTTCGACACGGCTGCCGCCAGCTACGCTGCGAACCGTCCTTCGTACCCGCCCGAATTGCTCGACGCGATCGAAGAACTCATTGGCCGCCAACTGGAGGGCGCTCGCGTCGCCGACGTCGGGGCCGGCACCGGACTGGCGACGATGCTTCTCCGGGCCCGCGGTGCGAACGTCATCGCTGTCGAGCCCGGCCCCGGGATGGCCTCCCAGTTCCGTCTCAGCCTGCCCGACGTCCCCCTTGTGATCGGGGACGGCAACAACCTGCCGCTGACCTCCGCCTCCGTCGACGTCCTCACATATGCCCAAGCCTGGCACTGGACCGATCAGCGTAAATCCGTTCCGGAAGTTCTCCGGGTGCTACGCCCCGGTGGTGCACTCGCCCTCTGGTGGAACGACTCAGACAGCACCATTCCGTGGATTGCCAATCAGGACGCGCGCTTGCGCCGGCTTTTCGGTGCCGACGACAGCCCTCACGACCCCATGGCCCGGTTCCGGGGACTGCCGTCCGAACTCGGCTTCGTCCATCGGCACGTGCCGTGGACCCGGAGCGTTCCACTTGACATGCACCTCGCCAATCTCGCCAGCTACTCCGACTTCCTCGTCCTCGGCAAGGAAGCAACGAACACCTTTATTGCCAAGGAGCGCGATCTCTTGACCGAGGTCTTCCCGAACCGGATGGTCGAGGAGCACTACGTCGTCAGCCTGGCTGTCACCACCTGCTGACACAGCGCTGCGACACGTTGGCGACCGCCAGCGGACAGAGGTGCCAATTCTCGTGAACAAACATGGCGGGGCTGGGCACTCACTGCTGCTCAAACAGATCGACAAACGCTGTCGCTCGAAGGGAACGAAGCCACCCAGGCGCAGATGAAGTACCTGGTCAAGCGGCTCAAGGGCACCCGGGCCGTGGCCGAGGCCCTCGGGGTCTCCCAGCACACGGTGGAGCGGTACGTGGCGGGCAAGCTGAAGCGGCCGCGCGAGGACCTCCGGGGCCGCATGGGGCGCGAGGTCGCGCGGCGGTGGCAGCCACAGGTACGGGCGAGGGCGAGGCGGAAGGCCGGCTCGACCGACGGCCTGATGATCTATGCCCGAGCACGGTTCGGGTTCACCGCGGCGCCGGGCACCACCGACGACGCCCGTATCCGCGACATCACCCAGGCGCTGCCGCCCGAGTACGCCGACCGGCTGTTCAGCGCCCGTGAGCAGGGGGCCAGCGAGTGGGAGCTCCAGCAGATCGCCGCCGACGGCCTCGCGCACGTCTACTTCCGTGCGGGGGAGACCCGGGCGCAGGTCTGGGCGTGGAGTTCACCGACGTGGAGGACGTCGGGATCGAGCTGTGATCACCGGTCGTGGCCGGGTGGGCAGCTGGATTGATACGCGATCGGCGCCGAGGTCCAGCCGCATGGCCGAAGTGCGGGTCACCCGCCGCCAGCAGGGACGACAGGAGCGGCGCGTCGTCGGCCGTGGGCCTGTCGATCTGGACGAGTACCTGGACGCGCTCGTTGCCGGTGAGGGAGGGGAGCGCGGAGCCGAGCTGCTGCTCCAGCCGGCTCCAGCTGGTCGAGGTCCGATCCCGGGCCGCCCTTCTTCAAGGCCCCGCGGACCGCCGCCACGGCGGGCGCGAGACGGTCCGGCAACGTCGCGGGCTCCGCAGCAACTTCCCGCCGCGGCTGCACGACCGGAGACGCGTCCTCGGCCGTGCCCGGCTCTTCGACGGGGGCGGCGCTCTTCGTCGTCCACTTCTGCACCTTGTCCTGCTCGGCCTCGGACAGAAGGTCGCCGGCGTTCTTCGCCGCGACCGTCAGCTCCTGGACGAGCTCCCTCTGCTGCTGAGCGGACGGCGCTTCGCGGCGCAGACGGCCGGTGATGCCCTGGACCTGGCCCCGCGCCCTGTTGCGCGCCCTGCGTTCCTGAGCCTGCGCCACCAGCGGCGCCTGCTGCTCCCGCGTCGCCGCTGCGTCACGACGCCTGCGCCATTCCTCGGCCTCGGCCGCACGGCGTGCGTCCTCTTCCCGTCGCTTCTGCGCCCGGTCCAGGCGCGCCTGTTCAAGGAACGCGTCGGCCGCCTGGAGGATGCCCGCCTCCTGCGCCGCGGCTTCCACGTCGTGGTCGAGGAGCTTCCTGGCCTGTGACGTCAGCTTCGTGACCGTGACGACGTGACCATGCCGTACCGCCTCGCCGAGCCCGACAAAGAGCCCTCGACGGATACGGTCCTGCTCGCTCAGCAAATCCTGTGCCCGGTCGATCGCGCGGCGCAGGTGTTCGAGCGCCTGCCCCTCGCAACGGGGCACCTGGAGCCGTGCCGTGTTCAGCAGCTCGCGGACGGCGGGGAACTCCTTCTTCTGTACGGCGCTGCCGATCTGGCGGGTCAGTGCGCCGATCTGTACTGGTCTTTCGGCCTTCTCCTGGCGCGGCTGGGGCACCGGGGCCCGTTCCCGGGCGGCACGTGCGGCCTCGACGCGGGTGACGACCGGGGTGATGAGCCGGCCGTCCTCGCCGACGGTGCAGTCGGCCAGCTCGAAGTCCCAGTCGGTGCCGATCCACGGGAGCTCGGTGCCGAGCGTCATGACCCGCTCGTTGCCCTCGCTGACAAACTGCACGTGGTGGACGTAGCCGCGGCGCACCAGGGTGCGGTGATCGATGCTGACGCCGGGACCGAGGATGATGTCGCCGGCCTGCGCCGTGTCCCAGTCGGGCGGTGCCGTGGGGTCCATGTGCACCAAGAGCGTGTGCCCATCCAGTTCGATCTCCACGATGGGCCCGACCGGGGCGTCGTTGCGGTGGGCGTAGCGGTAGCGCGGCTGGTGGCCCTGCCGGCGCAGCCAGGTCTGGGTGGCCGCCCGTACGTACAGATGGTCCGCGCTCGTGACGTCCCGGGAACGGCGTCCGCACTCGGGCAGCAGCCCGTCGGGGTCGGGGTCGTGGGCGAAGTGGCTGACGCGCACGGTGCCCTGTCGCGTGTGGAGCTTGCCGCCGCAACGCAGTGACCTGAAGCTCCCACGAGGACGACGCCAACCGCTCGTCCAACGGCCCCGACAACCGCCGGTCCGCGTACGTGCCCAGCGCGGCCACCAGGTTCTGGCGCGAGGCGAAAACCCCGATTGCGTGGCGCCGCAGCTGAGTCAGCCAGTCCCGGGCCGCCAGAGCGTACGCGCGCCACGAGTTCGGCGACGGGGCGCCACTCGACGGCAGCGTACGCAGCCACGTGTTCACCACCCGCGTCGCCCGCGGGCCGTATCCGTCCTCGAACAGGAAGTCGTCGTCGATCAGAACCGGCATCCGTTCAGGGATCAAGCGGCTGCCCACTGAGTCCCCAGGACTGCCAGCCCTCGGAAGAGAAGAAGTGCACCAACACGGACCGGGACGTTAAGTCCGCGACACGGCCTCCATCAACTGGTAACTCCACGACCGATCAACGGAAGTTGAGGCATATGAGACACGCAAAGAAAGCAGCGACAAACCCGCTGCAGACCGACCACCGGGCCGGCCACAAGGCCGCCTGCGGCGCGGCCGGGTGGCGGGCGAACCTCGCCCACGCCACGCACGTTGCCGCCTGCTCACTCTCCTTGGTCGTCGTTGTCGCCGTCGTCCTGGACGAGAGCGTCGGCCTGCTGCCCGACCGATGGGCAGCAGGAGCCGTCAGAACGGCCTACGCAGCGGAGGTGGCCCGCCGATCAGACGCTGGCGGGACTCTGGATCACTTTTGATGTCCTCAGCTGGTGCCGTCCTCGACGCCTCCTCGAAGGCCCCACTCATCCAAGCCGGAATAGATCAACGCGGTGCGGCCCCGCGGAAAGGAGAGGGCCTCGGCCTCACCTGTATAGACCGCCACCAGCGAGTCGGCTCCTCGCCACCAAGTGTCGGCCAGTCCCATCACTTCGCGCACCGGCTCGAACCCGGCCAGCACGATGCCATCGACGTCGTCGCCGGTGAGCTTGATGATCTGCGTTGCCCACATGGACGCGTGGTCGGTCAGCGCGAGCGACTCCACCCAGCCCTCGACGGTGGCATGGAGAGGCACCCACTGACCTGAGCGAATGCCGAACTCGCCAGACGGACCGATCCAGAACCCGTACGGGACTGAGCACCTCTGCATCCCAGCCTCGAACCACCAACCTTCAGATTCAGAACCTTCAGGGCAGTCTGCTTCGAGGTACCTCGGGCCGCCGTCGTACCGAGATGCGGGTGGTAGGACCAGACCGCCCCAGCGCTCCTCATAAGCCGCCATCCGGTCGATGACCGAAGCCGGGACGTCTCGCTCAAGCCACCACTGTCTGTGGTCCTCGACGTGCCTGACGTCGACTTTGACTCCATGCACTGAGACGAACGATCGAGCTCGTTGAGTCAGGCCGTCGGGCACATCGTTGAAGAGGTTGAGATTCATCAGAAGGACGCTACCGAGTAGCCCCGGGGCCGCAGGCTCCGGCCCCCTGTGCCTCCTGTGGCACCGTGTCCCGGTGGGTCTGCCGCACGAGCTGGAGGCATGGGCCTCATTGCCCAATTCCGCACGCCCGAATATCGGAACCTACCGACATGGATGACCCACACCCGGCAGACCGCCTGGGCCGCCAAGGGCGGGGCCGCGCACGTCCTGGTCCTGGCCGTCGCCGCCTCGCCCTCACCGCACTGAACAACCTTCACTCACCCACATCTTGAGAATGGGGAAGACCATGGATCAGCAGGAGATCGCGAAGCAGCTGCGCCGGGAGGCCGAGGAGCAGGAGCGCGTTACCAAGGCGTTGGCCGAGGAGATCGCGAAGGCGGCCGGCCGGGACGGCGGGGCCTGAGCCGAGAGGAACAGCGGCCGGGGCTGGTACGGGTGATCCGTACCGGCCCCGGCCGTGTTCGTTTCCATCAGCTCCGAGCTCCGGCCGCGGGCGTCGAGCGGCGGTCGTCCGGAGTTCCGCCCCCAGTCCGTGGGCGCCCGCGCGGCCGGGATGCATCCGGCGCCGTGTCACCGGCGGCCTCCACGGACGCGTGGGCGCCCTTCCGGTAGAACCGAAGTTCGAAAGGATGCCCCATGACTACACCCGCCCGCCCCGCCCCTCTGGCCTGTTCCCCCTCGCAGGTCGGTTTGTGCGCTCGCTGCCGCATGCCGTGCCACCGCTACGGGGCGGGAGGTAACCCGTTGTGTGCCACCTGCCGTGAGGCCGTCGAGGTCGCACGCGGCAAGAAGGCGCCGTGAGCACCCCCCGCGTCGCGCTGAGGGCGTTCGCGCTGCGCGGGCCGGCCGAAACCCGCCACGGAAGGCGTCGGATTCCGGAGTGGGGTGGCGCCGGAAATCGGCCACATATCAGGCCGAAGCGCACATAGTTGCCCTCCGGACGCCACGGGGAGCCAGACAATGCGATCGTCGACGTCCACGCATACGTGATGCGGAGTACGCATATGCCCAGTACAGGGCAGACCTTACGACTCACCATCGCGGCCCTGATGCGGCTTACCGGCGAGCGCCAGGCCGACCTCGCCGACGGCCTCCGCATGCACCAGGCCCAGGTCAGCCGGAAGCAGAGCGGCTCTGCCCCGTGGACGCTCGCCGAGGTCGACCGGCTCTCCGCCCACTACGGCATCCCGGTCTGTGACCTGCTCGCCGGCGTCGACCGGGCCGTGCACTGCCTGCCCGCCCGCCGGTACGCGCCCGCACCGGGTGCAGCCCAGCTCACCATCGCCCCGTAACAGGGAGACGACCGGGACGAGCTCGTCGTCGGACAGCCGGCCCCCGGCCTCGTACGGGCGACGTGAGCCGGCGGATTCCCCCCGGCCAGGCGGACACGGCAAGATCAGATCAAGTTGTCGTAGCGGATCTTGGTCCGGGGAACACCGCCCAGCGTCCGAAGCGCGTGCACGTGCCCCTCGAAGAACGCTTCCTGGCCGCACGAAGCGAACACCCGGTGAACAGTCTTGCCCGAGTAGGACAGGCGAAGCGAGAACAGATAGCAGGTCACCAGCTCGCCGGCCAGTCGCACCGTCACATCGCCGAAGTCGACCTCCGCCTCGTGACCGGGCAGATGGGACTGAGGCACGAACGCTTCCACCGGGGCCTTGCCCGAGGCCGCGAGGATCTCCGGCCTCCGGTCGGAGACGTAGCGCCGGACCATCTGGTAGGAGACGTCGGCGTGTGCTCCTCGATGAGCCGGTGGAAGATCCGCGTGATCGTATGGCGCTGTTTACGTGGCGCGTCGAGGTCCGTCCGAAGCATGTCGTCGATCACTGACTTGTACGGATCCAGCGCCGTCCGCCGCGGCGGAAGCTTCTTGCGAGGCTCTGGCCAGACCGAGTCAACGGCCTTCTTCACGGTCCGCCACGACACGTTGTACTTGCGCTCAAGTTCGCGCATCTTCATGCCAGCACGGTGATCACGCCGGATCGCCGCGTACAGCTCGACCTTGGACATCTGCGGCATGACCAGGACCTTTCACCAGGAGCACCCTGATGCTGCCCTGGCAAGTACCCCAGTGCTGTCGAAACTCGGTTCTGGCACAGATCTTGGGGAGGCGTCGCAGAGGGTGAGGGCGCTGTTCGATTGATAAGGGTCCAACCTGCTCCTCTCCCCACTTGCTTGGTCTTTGGGTTTCGTGAGGAGGGGAGCGAGGAGCGGTCCTTGATCACTGGCGTGTAGGTTCTGGCCATGACTGATGATTGGCGGATGGACAGGATCGGGACTGCTCTGCGGGGTGAGAACCCCACCGTCTTGCGGCGGTTGACGTCGGGGTTCGCGGTGATCGGGGACGTTCAGTTCCTGCCGGGATACTCGGTTCTTCTCGTGGATGACCCGGATGTGCAGCGGTTGTCCGACCTGCCGAAGGCAAAGCGGTTGTCGTTCCTGTCCGAAATGGACCAGCTCGGTGAAGCGGTTGAGCGGGCGTGTAGGCGGCTGGACCCGGCTTTCCGACGGGTGAATCTGGAGATCCTGGGGAACACGGACCCGTTCTTGCATGCGCATGTGTGGCCGCGGTTTGAGTGGGAGCCGGCCGATGTGGTGGGTGCTCCGGTGTGGCTCTATCCGCGTGAGCGATGGAGTGACGAGCAGTTCAGGCTCGGTCCGCAGCATGACGTGCTGCGGGAAGCGATCGGCAGCGAATTGGACCAGTTCCGCGCGCTGACGTGACGATGGTGGGCCCGCCGACCGTCAGGTGGGCGGGCCCGGTACTTGGTGACCGTCAGCAGAATTTCACTGAAGTCGCTGTAGCGGGGCAATCTCCGCGGCACGGTTGGTGATGGTGAGGCTTGGCCCGGGAGCCGGCACTCAGGCGATGCGGCTACTGAAGCAAGATCATCTTGCGTAGGAGTTCGAATCCGGCCCGCCCGTAGAGCTGCCGCTTGATCTTCTTGATGCGGTTCACGGCACCCTCGATACTGCCCGAGCTCCAGTCCAGAGTGAGCCCGGCAATCACGGCGTCGAGGTCTCGGCGCAGATGGAGTGCGTATCCGGTGAGCCCGGGCAGCTGGCTGGCATCGACTGCGTCGATCCAGGTGGGGAGCGTGGCGCCGAGGCGGTCGGTGAGTATCTCGCCGAAGTCGCGGACGTGTCTGGCAGCTGTGTCCAGTTCGGGACAGCGGGCCAGGATGTCCTTCAGACCGGCCCCGTCCTCCTCGGTCAGGGCCGTGGGATGTCGGGTGATCCAGCCGGTCGCCTGCCGCACAGTCGGCGGCCGCGGCGGTGCTGCGGACGGAGCCCAGCGCAAGGTGGCGATATGGGCTCGGACCATGCCGTAGGTGACGAGGGCCCCCTCGGCGACCAGTTCGCCATGCAGCCGGGTGACGCTGATACATCTTTCGGTGAAGCGTCGCTCCAGGTATGGCTTGTAGGGGTCCAGCCTGCTGGACCGGGGGCGGTTGTCGCGGATGGTGTCCTGCCAGCGTGCGGCGTTCGCGTACCGGAGCACGGTGTTCAGCCCCCAGCCCAGGTGCCGGGCGATCGCCCGGCGTGAGTGGCCCTGGGCAAGCAACTCGTGGACCAGGGCATGTGCGGCCTTCTTCCGTTCGGCCTGTCGGCCGATGAGCGCCGAATCGTCCTGCGGCCGGCCGGAAGCCCGACCGGTGGCTTCCGGCTGCATGCCGCCAGGCATCGGGTTGCGCAGGCAGTCGCGGTGGGCGGCGACGCAAGTTTCCACGGCCCGGCCGAGGCCCTGCCACAGATGGAACCGGTCGGCGACCTGCAAAGCGGCGGGGGCTCCGCGTCGGGCGCCCTCGGCGTAGGCGCCCGCCCGGTCCCGGTAGATGACCTCCACGCCGGGGTGGCGGTGCAGCCAGGCGGCCAGCGGGCCGGCTTCCCGGGTCGGAAGCACATCGACCACCCGGTGGTCTTCGGCGCTGGTCAAGACGGTGGAGTAGGTCTGGCCGCGGCGGATCGCAAAGTCGTCCGCGCCCAGCACCCGCGGCGTACTGAACCGCGGATCAGGCAGTGCTATGACCCTGCGTAGTAAGGTCATCCGTCCCGCGCCGAAGCCCAGGCGGGCCGCCAGTCGAGCGCCCGCCCCGCCAGGGCGAGCCCCACGTGCCCAAGTGCGTGGTTGAGCCGCGTGGTGAACCGCGCGTGCGGGACAGTTAGCCGGAAGAACGACTCGGCGAAGGTTCGGCGCGAGCAGTCCGCCGACCCGCAGATGAAGCGTCGAACCGTCAGCCGGATCACAAAGCCCTGGTCAGCAAGTGGGAGGTCTCTCAGCCTGCGCTGGTATCGGTCGTGGACTCGGTCCGAGAAGCGGCCGCAGTCCGGACAAGCCGCCGCGGCCGCGCGGCCTCTGTGCCAGAACCCGAAACTCGTGAACATCACCCGACCGTGGATCTGGGTGCCTCCCAAACCCGTGAACAACTGACGGCGCTACTGGTGAATGAAGCCAGCGTCGAGGGGGCCGACGAGTACCCGTACGCCGAGGCCATCGAGCGGGCCTCGGCGCAGCTCCCCCGAGGCCGTAGGGGAGATCGTGCTGATCGGCGTCGACATGCCGCGCTCGTGAAGCCCCTCCGCACCGTGCTGCACCTGGATCACGGCCCGCGGCCGCGCAGCCTCGCCGATGCCGAGGACTCGGTCATCGCCGAACTCGCCCGCGCCCCGCGCCTGGTCGTGGTGCTCGATGCGCACGCACTGCGTACCACCGCGCTGGAAACCCTTTACGGGATGTGGGCACACGGGCTCGTACTGACCGGCCCGCGCCGAAAGCTGGAACGCACCCTTGAGTGCCCCGCCCTGGCGAGCCTGCAGTCCTGCGTCTTCCTGCGCCACCAACCTCTGGCACCGGCCTGACACGACCTCTCCGCGCGCCCTGCCGGCCCGGGCCCGTCAAGGGGGAAAGCCCACGTCGGAGTCGGCCCGTGGAGCGCCTCAGGGACCGGGTCCGCGTTCAAGCCAACCGATCACATTGCGTCAAAAGCAGGTGACCGATTGCCATAGAGGCGTGCACGTCGGTAGACAGGGCGCCGAAGGACCAGGTGGACGGTCTCGGGGAGGGTTGCGGCCATGATGCTGACGATCAAGTGTGGTGATCGCTCCGACCCCCGTGGGCGAGGGGATCCTCAACGCCCTCGGTCAACTGGCCTCCGGCATCACCGATTCCGCCCACTGACCCCCGGAGCCCACCCGATGCCCACCCGCCACCCGCGACGCCGCCGCCCCGCGCCACGGCGGCCCGCACGCCGAACAACCCCGCCCCGTCGCTACGCACACACCCGCCGGCAGCGGCAGCGCGACCGCCATGTCCTCGTTCTCGGCGCCGGCGTCCTGGGCATCGCCGCACTCTGGGCCGTTGTCGCCTGGCTGGTCGCCCACCTGTGGGCCATGGTCATGCTCGGGGCCGTTGCGGTCGTGGCCGCGACCTGGTTCGTCAACCAGCACCGCCAGCGGCAAGCCTGGGGGAGGGTCCAGCGACAAGCACTGCGCTACGAGCTGCCGCAGATCGACGCGCTGAGCCACCGCGACTTCGAGTACGCGGTCCGGGACCTGATGCGGCGCGACGGATGCACAGACGCCCGCCAGGTCGGAGGATCCGGCGACAACGGCGCCGACGTCCTGGCCACCGACCCCCACGGCCGCACCTGGGTCATCCAGTGCAAACACCGCCGCGCCGGCGACCGAGGCTCCGCCGTCGGCACCCCCGACCTCCAACGCGTCAACGGCACCGCCCGCCAGATCCACGGCGCCGACATCGTCCTCGTCGTCACCAACGGCCGCTTCTCCAACCGCTGCGCACCACTCGCCGAGCAGCTGCACATGCACCTGGCCGACCGGCGTCTACTCGCCGCCTGGGCGGCCGGAAGCCGGCCGCTGTGGGAGCTCCTACCGAAGGTCCCCGCGCCCCGCGCGGGCAACTGACCGGGTATTCAAGGGGGGAAGGCGCGTTCACTCCAGGCCGCGGAATCGCCGGGGTCGTCGGGAGCAGCGCCTGCACGCGACGGCGACTCAGTCGTCGGCGCTCGGCTCTTCAGCAGGTGTTCGGACAGGGGGCGCGGACGCCGCGCCGTCCGGCCACCCCGCTGCGGTGTCCGGTCTGGGAGTAACGGCTCGATTCGCGCCCACTGAGCGTCGGTCAACGGCACACACGAACAACGACTGGCGGCGCTGGTTGGAACGGCGCCCCTGTCAGGCGGTCGGCCCGGTGCTAAGCCGCCGCACGTCCCGCACGAGTGTGTACAAAGCGCTGAGGAAGATCACGGCTCCAGCCACGAGCCAGAGGATCGAGGCTCCAGAGCAGCACTCACGAGTGCCCGCAACTACCAGCATCACGCTGGCGAGGACACCAACGGCCGAGATCAGAGCGCTGACGCGGTTAGCCACACGGACATCATCAACGACAACCTCGGCCAGCGGAAGTGATCCAAACGATCCGGTCCAGGCGGCCGGTGCAGTGCGCGGTGCACGTGCCGGCTTCGCGATGTCGGCGGGCCGTGTGCACCGGCTGACGTACGGTGAGGACTGACAAGTCCGTTGTCGCAGCGGCTGCGGCCGTCGCTGCGCGGCCGACGAGGATCGTGCCGTCCCGGTCCCAGGCCAGCACCCGCGCATCGATGCCGGCCTCGATCAGGGCTCGACGCAGGTGCAGCCCGACACGCCGCAGATCCGACATCCCGGACTCGACCAGGGCGGCGAAACGGCGGACATCACCGGTTGTCGGGAGGGTGATGTCCACAGTGGGAAAATCTCTGCGGTTGAGCTGGACCTGCGCCGTGATCCCCGCGCGGGCGAGGTTGCGCGTGATGTCCCCGCGCAACCACGCAACTGCGCCCTTCGCGTCGTGGGGGCAGGGTCAGATCGAGGTCCGGGCCCGGCTGCTCCGCGCGCGAGTACAGGGTGCCGTGGACGCCGACCTGCTCGGCGATCCGGGCCCGCAGCCTGACGTGGCCGTCCCGCATCCACGGGCAGCCCGTCGCCACCCGGTCCGCGCACGGCACGCACGAGGGCGGGATGGTGGTCTGCACGCCCTCCCACGTCGTGCCCTCGGCCGGAGGCCCGTCCAGCAGGGGCAGCAGCCAGAGCATCCCGGCGGCCTTCCGGTCTGCGGGCCGGCCGCACGTCGCGCAGGGCAGCGCCCGCATTGCCTCGCGCTGATGGACGGGATGGAACAGGGTGTAGACGCGGGGCCCGGTCTGGTGGCCGCCCCACACCTCCCACAGCACCCCGTCGTCATCGCGGTGTCGCCGATCCGCGCGGGCGTCGTCGCAGAAGACATCACTGCGGGTGGACAGCAGCGGCATGGGCAGGATGGTCTCGCCCGCCCACGGAATGACGTACGGCGCTGCTCTGGTCACGGTGCTGTCCCTGATGGTCGGTAAGTGCGGTCGTGGAGCCGGGGGGGGAGCGGGGCCGGCCGCATCCCCCCACGGAGCGCGGCCGGGCGCTTCCGGAATCCTGACCGGGCGCACTCGCACGCCCGGTCAGGCAGATCCCGGAAGCCCCGGGCTGGTGGCACGCCGATCGACGGGCGTGCGGGTCGGTCAGATGGCCGCGGCGTCCGCGTTCTCGCGCTCGCGCCGGGCGGTCCGGTAAGCGTTCGCAAGGGCGTCGTTGACGGTTCCGAGCTGCCGCTCGCCGTGGACGGCCCCCGCCTCCCTAAGAGAGCCGAAGTGCGCCCAGTACCGACGCACGCACCCGATGCTCATCAAGTAGGAGGTGTGGAACCGCATCTGCTCGGTCGAGTCCACACCCAGCCGGTGCCGCAGCGAGAGCGTGCCCAGCGCCAGATTGGCGCTCATGAGCGCCGAATACTCCTGGGCGCTCATGTCCTCGGGCTTCCACTCCTCGGCGATCTCGGGGCGGCTCATGATCATGGTCAGCCACCGCTCCTGGCGGTTGGCCGCCACGAGGTCGAGACGCTGCCGGTGGTGCCGCTCGCGCTGGACGAGATGGGCTCCGGCCAGGGCGGTGAGGGCGAGAAGGGCGATGTGTGCCTTCATGCGGTGCCTTTCGGTGTAGCGATCGGGTGCGGAGGGTGCAGAAGGAGTGGCGGCTGCTGGAGCCAGCCCGGGGGAAGGAAGGCAATGAAGGCGCGCCAGAGGTCAAGCTGGCCCAGCAGGTGCTCGTAGCTGGTGCTGTTGGGCGGTAGGGCCTGGTAGTTGGTCGTGAGGATGCTGTCCACGACTCCCCTCCGGACGGTTCCGCAGGCCCGTGTCAGCTCCGGCCGCCGCATGTCACGGGGTGGTGCGATGCTCGCGGCGGGGCGCTCGGTGAACAGGGTGCTGTGGACGCGCCAGTTTCGCGTCTCGGCGAATTGTGCGAGGTAGGCGTGGGCGGCCTCCGGGTCGACTCCCGGCTCGGCCAGGACGTACGTGGCGACGCGGACCTGCCGGCTGGGCGGGATGGCGGCCAGGACGTTGGTCTCCGAGGTCTGCCGCCGGTGGGTGAGCCAGGCTTCGAAGGGCGGCTGGCCGTAGTCCGGCCAGCCGCCCTTCATCTCATCGGGTGGACCAGCTTCCACAGGTTTCTCCCGTACGGGCCCCTGGTACCGGGGCCGAGGCGGCAGCCCGGCACCAGGGGGTCAGCCCGTGCTCGCCGACATCCGGGGGACGGGGGCTGACGAGCACGGAGTCAGTGGGCGGAACCGAGGCGAGCGGCGAGCGCGCGGTGCGGGGCCGGCTCGGGCCGGGCCTGCATCAGAGCCAGCCGCAGCGGATCGGCCGGGACCAGCGTCGCTGCGCGGCGGGCGCAGCCAGTACGGCCCCGGGGGCGCGTCCCGGTTCAGCGGGGGAAGGGTGGGGTTGTAGGGCTCGCCGAGGCACACCGCGTACGGGTGCCACGCCCAGCGCCGGCGCGTGCCCGGCGGGACGAGCCAGTACAGCCAACCGGCGGGGTCCTGGATGACCGGCCCGCACCCGCCCTGCTGGACGTCCATCCGCTCAAGCGCCTCGGCGGCCTGGTCGGCGCCGGTGATGACGATCTCGAACAGGGCGCCGCCCAGGCGCAGGCGTGTCTCCTGCTGCGCCTCGACGTCGAGCAGAGCACGAAGTCGGGCGGCCAGCTCCGCCATGTCGGCGGCCGGCTGGCGGTCCGGTCCGGCCGCCGCGTTCAGTCGCTCGGTGATCTCGGCGGACGCCGGCGCTCGAAGGATGGTGGCGCTCATGGTTCCACCGGGCCAGTACGCAGGGTGGCGCGGACGACCTTGCCGTCACCTTTATCGGAGGGGAGGAAGGTGACAACCGCACCGGTGTTCCGCACCGCCCACAGGCCGCGCCCCAACTCACCCCGAACTGCTCGTTCGAACTCCGGGAACTCCGGGTTGGAGTCGCTGACGTCGATCAGGAGTTCGCTGCTGGTGACGACCAGTCGGACACCGATAGTCTCCGCTGCCGGAGTCGTGCCGTGGTCCAGGGCATTGCGTACCAGTACGTACAGAACGTCGACGGCGGCGTGCTGCCTGCCGGTCCAGCCCAGTACGGTGAGCCGGGTTCGGCCTTCGATGCGAGTGACCGCCAGCGCGCTGTAGTCGGCCGGTAGCACTGAGGACCTGGCCCGCGCAGCGGACCGCGAGCAGGACGGGCCTACGAGGCGAACTGAGAGCATGGGCCCATGGACGATGCAGTAGACCTCGGTGAGTTCGTTGTGCGCAGCGCGAGTGAGTCGGAGTCGGACGCACTGGTTGGGATCGACTCGGTCGCGGTCGAAGGTGATGTCGGGAGACAGGCGAGTATCCGAAGATGGTGCCAGCAGGGCCTGGTGATCGTGGCGGAGGACGTGTCTGGTCTGCTTGGCTACTGCGTGGTTGAGTACACGTTCTTCGAGCAGGGCTTCGTCACGATGCTCATGGTGGCCCCATCGGCCCGTGGCAGGGGCGTTGGTCATCGGTTGTTGGACGCCGTGGCTGCCTCGTGCACGAAACCGAAGCTCTTCACCTCGGCCAACGTCTCCAACCAGCCGATGCAGCGCCTGCTCCAAAGAGCCGGCTGGAGCCCGGCCGGCCTTCTCCACGGTCTCGATGAAGGCGACCCCGAGCTGTTCTACCTCTGCCGAACGCAGACCGGGCGGATGCACCCGTGACCTGAAGCGGACCGTCCGAGTTCATCGGATGTGTCGTCTCCTTGGGTTCGTTCGGCTTTGTCTCATCCTGCCTCCAGCGGCGTCTCCCGCGTGCATCCCGGCCGACTGATTGAGGAGTTGGCAGGTCCGTGGCTTGCCCGGTGTGAGTCTGCACGGCGTGAGCGACGTGGTGCCGAGAGGCAGTGGGACGTTGGCGCCGGACCGAAGCACGACCTGGTCTTCACCGACCGTGTGCTGGTCACGCTGGTGCATCTGCGCACCGGGCTCCCGCACGTCGCGCTGGCCGAGCTGTACGGCACAGCCCGCTCCACGATCTCCCGGGCCATCAGCGAGATCCGCCCGCTGCTGGCCGCACGTGGCTTCGCTGTCCCCGACCGCCCCGGCGTCAGGCTACGCACCCTGGCGGATGGATTCGCCTACGCCGAGGCCGAGGGGATCCGTCTACGAATCGACGGCGCCGAGACCCAGGTTCGCCGCCCGAAGGCCGGTCGGCCAGGACGACGAGCCTTCGCATCGGGCAAGAGGAAGCAGAACACAATCAAGACCACCACGGTGAGCGATGGACAGGGCCGTCTGCTGTGGTCGGGCGCGAGCTGGCCCGGTCGCATGCACGACCAGACCGCGGTGCGCACCGAGGGCATCACGGAGCAGTTCCGGCTCCATCCGATGGTGAAAGCCGAGGTCGACGAGGGCTATCGGGGTCTGGCCAACGTATTCCCCGATCAGGTCAGCGCCCCACCGAGGAAGCCGAAGGACGACGCGCCGCCCGGTAAGCACTACGCATGGCACGAAATGCGCCGACGCCAGGCATCGGCCTGGATCTGCGTCGAGCACACCAACGCCGAACTGCGGCAGTGGCGCCCGCTCCAGCGCTACACCACCCGACGCGAGGACTACGCCGAAACCCACCGCGCGATTGCCTCGCTGGTATCGGACCGCTCCGCTCACCGGCCAACCCGCCGCAAGCTGAGCACCGCACTGGCACTCGTCCGACGAGACGCCTTCTGATCAAATACCAGCCAACCCGCCCGGCCAACATGCCGGGGCCTCAATCGCGGACCACGTCGTAAGTGTCTTCAAGGTGAGGTTCAGCCAAACGGCGGTCGAAGATCAAAACGGAACAGACACCCCGGCCTCGCGCAGTCGGGCCAGAGCGACTGACATGCACTGCTGGACAGTCCTCCCGTCAGCTCGCATCCCATGCACCAATGGGCCGCCGCTGGCGGCGAACGTCCACGCTGGCGCATTGTCGGTCAGCCTCTCGGCATCCATCCTGATCATGGCGTTCACACCCTGCTCGCCCAGCCACTCCAGGATCAGGAGCGTCACGTCCTCGACGCCGTGTTTCTCGTCGATCTTCGGCCAACGGCCTCGGTTCCCAGTCATCACTCCGACGCTATCGAGGCCCCGGAGGCGGTCGAGGGGCCCCAGCCGACAGGTTTAGAGAAGCTTGCATCCGCTGCCCCGTCCTGCGGCCCGATCCCGAGCAGATGCCCCGGCTGGAGGAGATCCACGCGAACCTGCTCGACCGGCTCCAGGAGGCCAAAGAACAGGGATGGTTCGGCGAAGTCGCCGCCGGTTATCGCAACAGTGCCCGACGTCTTGATCGCGAGCTGTGACCACCTGACAGTTGCCTCACCTGGCCAGCACCATGCCCGTTAGGGATCGGTGGCTTTCGTTGCGCATGCTCAGGGGCGTTGGGATCCATGCTGCTGGTCGGCGATGGCGTCCTGGGGCGGGCGGTCCCGAGTGACGCGCGGCCGTGCACCACGGTGTCGACGCCTGGCGCGCGACGGGTACAGCTCGAAGATGCGAGCCAGTCCGGCGTCATGCTCCAGTGCCGTCTCCAGAGACATGAGTACCGAGTCGTCGGTGCCTTCCAGGAGCTGGTCGAGCACGGTGTCCTCGTCGGCATAACTGAATTCGGTGCTGCGGTCATCGTTCATGGCTGGTCTCCCGCCGTCAAGCCCAGCGAACGTTTCAAGGACACTCGGGCACGAGCGTAGTTTTGACGAACTGCCTCGACCGTGGTCCCTAGCTCTGCGCTGATTTCGGAGTGGGAGAAGCCGTCCAGGTGCCACGCCATCACCTGGCGCTGGCGCGGCGGCAGCATGCCCAACGCCGCGTACACGTGCTGTTCCTCATCCTTCAGGACCACGGCCGTTAGGGGACATTCCCCACCGGGTTGGTCCGGGACGGTGTCGGTTAGCTGGTCGCGGAGCCCGGTCTGGCGCAGAAAGACCCGTGTGGCGACCGTACGCAGCCACGCCCGGGGCGTCGTGATCTGTGACCACTTGGGGAAGGCTTCGACGAACGCAACGTGTGCGGCTTCCGCCGCCTCGTGGGGTGAGGCACCCAGGCGCATCACGAACCGAGTCAGCATCGCCAAGTGCTCGGAGTAGAACAGTGCGAAGTCCAGTCGGCCTCCAGGCGCACGCAGCGCCGTCTGTGCCGACTGTCGGCGTGGGACCGACTGTTCTTGAACCGGTGCTCGTTGTTCACTCATGTCCACCGTCCCCCGGGCCAGAGCCGACCTCGACGACGACTTTTCGACCTTGAGAGCTCTCAGACAGGCGACTGCCCTGTGGCAAGCAGCGCACCCTCTCACTCAGTCCTTGCTGATCCAGCTGAGCCAACCGTACCGTGGTCCGACTCCTGATCCACTGGTAACACAGTTGGGTGGTTACAGGGACGAGCATCGCGAGTGCTCCCGTCCATATCGGATCCATGCGGCCACGTCTCCATCCGCTCAGCGGTGCTCGGAACACCGCGTACATCAGGTAGTGCAACCAGCAGCCTCCAGCGTGACATCGCCGAGACGGCAATCTTCATCGTCGTTTACATGATCTTGCTGTGGTCGGTGGTGGATGAGTGCCACAGCGCATCGCCACGGGCGTCGACGCCCGGCGACGCCGGTCCACCCAACTTCTCCACGAATACTTTCCGTGGTGGAAGAGTACGGGAGATCAACTCAGCTCCACGCTGGGCCAGTTCGGATAAGACTGGCTCGCCGCCCTGGGCCTGGTCCTCAACGCCGTGGTGCTGTGGAACACCCGCTACTTGGACGCCTCCGTTGCCCAGCTCCGCGCGGCGGGCCCCGACATCAAGGACGAGGACGTGGCCCGCCTGTCCCCGCTGAAGAACGCGCACATCAACTTCCTGGGCCGCCACCTGTTCAACATCGCCTCCTGCGGCCCCTGCGCGACTCGGACGAGGTCGAGCCCGACGACGGAGACAAGGACTGATCCGCGCGGAGCCGTCGCACCGCGTCCGAGGGCCGGGCCAGGCCGTGCAGCGGCGCCCCGGCTTGTCGTACGAGCTGCCGCCGGCACGACAAGGGGCGGGCGTAGACGGCGCTGGCGGGCGAACCGGTCAGCGCCCTCACTCCCTGACCACGATGTTCTCAGAGCCAACCGCTGTAGCGATGATTCCGTCGAGGTCGGCAGCCTCAGGGCCCGGGATGAGAAGGGAGCCATGTCCTTGTTGTCCCGGGCCCTTGCGGTATCCGACGTGTGCTGGGGACTGTCTGGCGGGGTCAGGCTCCGAGCAGGGGAATGTCGAGGTCGCCCAGGTGGTAGGCGCGGACGGCCTGGACGAGTTCTTCGACGGAGAGGTGGCCGTCACCGTTGACATCGATCTGGCGGAATGCCTCGGCCGGCTGGACGCCCTTGACGCCGATGGCGTCGAGCCAGGTCTTGAACTCAGCGGGGTTGACCTGGCCGTCGCCGTCCACGTCGACCAGTTCGACGATGGCCTGGATGGTCGGCCTGACGGCCCGGCCGAAGCCCGCGCTGCCGTTCTCCAGGACGTGCTCCTCGGCGATGTGGTTGAACTGCTCGGGCGTCAGGGCGCCGGTCTGCTCGTCGATACCGGCCTTGTCGGCGAAGAAGCTCCACATGCCCAGGTAGGCATCGGTCATGTGGCGGCCGGCCGGGGAGTTGGGAGACTCGCCGAAAGCCTGCAGAATGCGCTGTGCCTCGGCGTCGAAGTCGGCCTGGTCGATCTGGCCGTCGCCGTTGACGTCCCACAGGGCGAAGCGCTGCTGGGTGCGGTCGAGCTGCACGGAAGAGGTCATGTCGAAGTTCTCCAGGTGATGCGGTCCGAATACAGGGCCGGCGGCGGCCTCACGCGTACAGAGAGAAGACACGCACGACCACTTCAGTAACTCCATGCAACTGTACGACTACAGCGAGAATGTCGCGTACCGGCCTGCCGTGGGAACGAGGCAGGTGTCCTGTGAGCCCGCGTTCGTCTCGTGCCCCCTTAGGGCGTGTTGCGAAAGTCCTGATCGCTGGGCACAGCGGGGCTGTTGTGGTTGGTGCGGATCATTGTCGTGGCCTCGCGGAGGGCCGTGACGGTTCCAATGAGCCATCGGCTGACCGTCTCGCGTTCGGACTCGGTGAGCTCACTGGTGACGCGGGACATGCCATCGATCAGCGGTGCCATCACGCCGGTCATGGACTGCCGATGCTCCGGGGTCACGAAGAGGGCGAACTTCCTGCCGTCAGAGGGGTCGCGCTCCCTGCGGACGTAGCCGAGCTCAACCAGGCGATTGGTGATCTTCGTGATGGCGGCATGGCTCAGTCCCGTCTCTTGGGCGAGTTGGGTAGGGCTGAAGCCGGGATGGCGGCCGATGAGGTCGAGGACCTTGTGCTCGGTTGCGTTGACGCCCAGGTGGGCAGCGACGGCGTCATGGAAGAGCACCACCCACAGGCTCAGCTCATGCCCCAGTGAAGCCCCGCCCATCGGAGACTCTTCCTCGGCGTTCATGCGGACGAGGCTACGCCACTCTTTTACTTGAGTGAAGAAAAGTGCTTCACCAAAGTGAAAGAGTGTGCTTGACTCGATGGCATGGACACCGCTTACGCCCACCGTTTTGACGTGATACCGCCGATTGGGGTCCTGGGTCGCGTCTACGCGGCCAGCCTCGTGGTCAACCTCCCGATCCTGGCTCTGCTGCTGACGCCGCAGATCCGCAGCCGTGTCGGCTCGGAGGCGACCATGGCGATCAGCGTCGTCGCCCTGCTCGGCCTGGTCGTCGCGGCCGTGGTGCTCGCGCCGGAGGTCAGTGCCCGCGTCGCCCCGGCAGGCGCGCGATGGCGCTTCGGCAGCGCACGCGCCCAGGTCCGGGCCCTGATCCGGCGGGACCGCCGCGCCTACGCTTGGCGCCTGGGGGAGTTCGTGGTGTTGTACATCGCCGCCCAGGGCCTCGGGGGAGCGATCGCCTGGATAATGCCCCACATCTGGAGCAACCCCGACTTCGGCAGCGACCCGGCCGCGGGGCAGTGGGAGTTCCACTACCCGAACTTCGCCGTCCAGGCGGCCGCTATCTACTTGGTGATCTGTCTCGCCAGCAGTTGGTACGCCTGCCGCCTGCGTCAACTGGCTCTAGCCAGACCGGATGACCGCTGACGAAGCATCGACGCGTACTTGTCACAGCCACTCGTTGATGGCCGCGACGAGGACGGTCGCCTCATAGCGGACCGCGAGTTTGTCGTACCTCGTGGCCACCGCTCGGTGCCTTTTGAGACGATTGATTCCGCACTCGACCGCGTGCCGAGCCTTGTAGTCCTCCGGGTCGAACTTCGGCGGACGGCCGCCACAGGAGCCACGTTTCCTTCGGTTGCGAGCCTGGTCGGCCTTGTCCGGGATGGTGCAGCGAATGCCACGTCTGCGCAGGTATGCGCGGTTCTTGCGGGAGGCGTACGCCTTGTCGGCGCGCACCCGCCGCGGCCGGGTGCGCGGTCTGCCGGACCTCAGCCGGGGCACCCTGATGCGGCTCAGGACGGCCTCGAACTGCGGGGAGTCGCCGCGCTGCCCGGCGGTGATCACGATGGACATGGGCTTCTGCCCCTGCTCGACGGCCAGGTGCAGTTTGGTGGTCAGGCCGCCGCTCGAGCGCCCCAGGCCGTGGTCGTCGGGCTCGACGGCGACACCGCCGGGCGGCTCCCTCTGCAGGTCCCCCTTTTCCGCGCTCCGGCGGCGTGCTGGTGGGCCCGGCAGACGGTGGAGTCGACGTTGATGTCCCAGGTGATCAGGTCCTTCGCATCGGCCCGGGCTTGGAGTTCGGTGAAGATGCGCTGCCAGGTGCCGGTGCGCTGCCAGCGGCGGAACAGGTCGTACGCCCGGCCCCACGGCCCGTACTCCTCGGGCAAATCCCGCCACGGGATGCCGGTACGGACCCGGAAGCGTATGCCGTCGATCAGCTGCCGCCGGGTCCATACCGGCGGCCGGCCGGGCTTCTTGCCCTTCGGCAACAGCAGCTCCAGCGCGGCCCATTGTTCGTCCGTCAGATCTTTACGCGCCACAGATCAAGATCATCCCACGCTTAAGATCCACTTTCGACACACGCCCTAGGGTGTATTGCCCTGTGAGGTTGGGGACGCGGCTGGTGGGTGGTTGGCCCTTGAGTGCGGTGTGTCCGCGGTGGTGATTGTAGGTGTGGAGCCATTGTGGGAACGCGTCGCGGCGTTCTTGTTCTGATCGGTAGGGGCGTGCGTAGGCCCATTCGTCGAGCAGGGTGCGGTTGAGGCGTTCGACCTTGCCGTTGGTCTGGGGGCGGTAGGGGCGGGTGCGTTTGTGGGCGATCCCGGCCGCTGCGAGCGTGTCGCGCCAGGTGTGGGACTTGTAGCAGGAGCCGTTGTCGGTCAGGACGCGTTCGACGGTGATGCCTGCGCTGGTGAAGTAGGCGTGGGCGCGGGTCCAGAAGGCGGTGGCGGTTTCCTTCTTCTCGTCGGTGAGGATCTCGCTGTAGGCGAGGCGGGAGTGGTCGTCGACGGCGGTGTGGATGTAGCTGTAGCCGGCGTTCGAGCGGGTCTTGCGGCCGGC
Organism: Streptomyces sp. NBC_00209; assembly: GCF_045206345.1. Classification (NCBI taxonomy): domain Bacteria; kingdom Bacillati; phylum Actinomycetota; class Actinomycetes; order Kitasatosporales; family Streptomycetaceae; genus Streptomyces; species Streptomyces sp. NBC_00209. The sequence goes on from NZ_CP108121.1 coordinate 6,985,423, forward strand.
CTGGCGGCCCAGGGCCTTGTGGCCTCCGCCGTCGGGGATGTTGCCGAGCTTCTTGATGTCGACGTGTACGAGTTCGCCGGGGCGGTCGCGTTCGTAGCGGCGTATGACGTGTCCGGTGGCGCGGTCGAGGTGGGTGAGGCGGGCCAGGCCGAAGCGGACCAGCACGCGGTGGACGGTGGAGGGGACCAGGCCCAGCAGGTGGGCGATGCGGGCCGGTCCCCACCGGCGCAGGAGTCGGACCTTGATGATCCGGCGTTCGGTGCGGGTCGGGGTCCGTCGTGGGCTGTGGTGGGGGCGGGAGGAGCGGTCGGTCATGCCGGCCTCGCCGAGGTCCCGGTAGCGGCTCGCCCATCGTTGGGCGGTGGTGGGTGAGACCTGGAAGCGCTCGGCCGCCCGCCGCAGGGGCCAGCCGTCCTCGACGACGCAGTGGGCCAGACGCAGGCGGCCGGTCTCGGTCAGGGGTGCATTACGGTGGGGCACGAGGGCCTTTCTGGTCGGTGCAGATGTCGCAATCCACACCGAACCCGGAAGGCCCTCACCCGTTCAAGATCCCTCAGCCGAGATATGGCTCACCCGTCCACAACCTCCTCGGACAGAACACCTAGGGCCCGACCCGCGGCAATTAAGGACCCGCGGATGTGCAAGATCGTCTTCACCGGCGATCCCCGTAACCCGCCTGTTCCCCGAAGCGGCACCGGCGCTGCCGGTCACCCTCGGCGTGCGGGGCCAGGGCCTGTTGCGAAAGTGGATCTTGGGTTGGGATGATCACCTGCCGTGGGGCGTGGTGATCTGACAAGCGACCAATGGGCCCGGCTGGAGCCGTTGCTGCCGCAGGGCATCAAGGCGGGCCGTCCGCGGCTATGGACTCGGCGGCAGTTGATAGACGGCATACGGTGGCGGACTCGGACCGGCGCCCCATGGCGGGATGTGCCCGAGCGGTATGGCCCGTGGGACCGTGTGTACGACCTGTTCAGGCGCTGGCAGCGGGACGGCACCTGGGCCGGAATCGTCACCCAGCTTCAGGCTGAGGCGGACGCTAACGGGCTGACCACGTGGGACGCGAACGTCGACTCAACCGTCTGCCGGGCCCATCAGCACGCCGCTGGGGCGGCAAAAAGGGGGACCTGCAGAAGGAGCCGCCCGGCGGGGTCGCCGTCGAGCCGGCCGACCATGCGCTCGGACGCTCCCGCGGCGGACTGACCACCAAGATCCACCTCGCGGTGGAGCAAGGCCAGAAGCCCCTCTCGGTCGTGATCACTGCCGGACAGCGCGGTGACTCGCCGCAGTTCAAGCCTGTCCTGGAAGCCATCCGGGTGCCCAGGCTGACCCTGGGGCGGACTCGCAAACGCCCAGAACGAGTGCGAGCCGACAAGGCATACGACTCGCGCAAAAACCGTACTTACTTGCGCAGACGCGGCATCAAGGCCACTATCCCGATCCCTGCGGACCGCGTTCGCAACCGGCATAGCCTCGGATCCCGAGGCGGCCGGCCGCCGAAGTTCGACAAGACCGACTACCGCGAGCGCCATGCAGTCGAGTGCGGCATCAACCGGCTCAAGCGGCACAGAGCCGTCGCTACGAGATACGACAAACTTGCCGTCCGCTACGAGGCCACCATCCAGATCGCGGTCATCAATTGAATGGCTGTGACGGGAATTTCTGGGGCTCAAGCTTGACCTGCGTCGCTGCCGTCCTTGAGGCGACCGAATGCGAGACCGCTCAGCGGGCCGGGCTATAGAGTCAGCATGTGCGTTGATCTTCCGGGCGGCGGCCAAGCGCCGCCGCAGACGGTGCGGGCGACCCCGATGAGTCGGGGCCGTCGGCTGGCATGCCCGTCACCACAACACCGGAGATCACCTGTGACTGCTCAGAAGCCCCTCGCCTATGACGCGTTTGTCGAGCTCGCATCCGCTGACTCAGCTGTCGTCGGCCTTGTCCTCAAGGGTTCCCGGGCCCACGAGGGCATGACCACCGAGCACTCCGACCACGACCTATACGTCGTCCTTGCCGATGGTGCGACGACGGATCTCACCCGGTTCACGGGGCACCGCACCCCAGAACTCGACCTCGTCATCCTCTTCCTCAGTGAATTCCGCGCAGTCGGAATGCCCGGCTTCGAGCGGTACGCCCTCGCCCGCGCCCGGATTGTGCTCGACCGGCTCGACGGAATCATCGCTCGGATCCTGGCCAGCAAGGCACGGCTTGCTGCCGGTGAAGCCTTTCTGGAGGCGGGCGAATGGCTCGATGCCTACGCCAACTCCCTCTATCGCTCAGTCAAGAACGACCGCGACGGAGCCGCGCTCGCGGCCCGTCTCGACGCCGCCGAGAGCGTCCGATTCCTGCTGGAGTTGCTCTTCGCTCTAGACCGTCGTCCCCGCCCTTACAACAAGTATCTGGAATGGGAGCTTGCCCGATTTCCGCTGCCCGGCTGGGACACCGGGTCGCTACTCGACGCTGCGGACCACATCTCAGGCACGGGCGACGTGTCCACGCAGCGTCGTCTCTTCGCCCAGGTCGAAGCAGTGACCCGGCGGGCCGGACACGGCGCGGTGCTGGACGCATGGGGTGACGATCTGCACCTGATGCGACCGCAGTAGAAGCGCACACCGTGATAGCCCCAGCACGCGGCTTTTGTCGCCCGAGGCTTTCGCAACAGGCCCTAGGGTCGCCAACTCCCTCTCTCGCCGGTGAGCGGGAGTCCGCCGCGCGCTGCCCTCGACCAGAGGGCGGCCGTGTCACTCTCAGAAACGACCCTTTCCGGGAGCAAGATCGGAAACGGCCGCCGGGGTCGGCCTGTATGCCCGATCCGTTCTCAGAACTCGTTCTCACTCAAGTGGCAACGCCCCCTCGTCTGACGGGCAGTCATCTGACCGCGCCGATTGTCACAGGCAGTGACGTGCGTGATGGCAGCCGCGTCACGGTCGGCATCACCATGGCAGTCGGTGGCCCCGGTCTCAGACGGCGAGTTGTGCTGCGGCCAGGGCGGTGCCCTCGATGCGGGCGCGGATCTTGGCCAGGGCGACCTGGCGCGAGGTGGACCGGTCGTCCGCGTACGGGGCGAAGCCGGTGTCGTCGCAGGTGCCGAGCTGGTCGACCGGGATGTGGCGGGCCGCGCTTAGCACGCGGTCGCGGACCTCCTCGGCGGTCTCCACCCGCGGGTCGTTCGGGTCGGTGACGCCGACGAACACCCGGATACCCGGCCGCAGCTGCTCCGCGACGGTGCGCAGCACCCGGTCGGGGTCGGGCTCGCTCGTGAGTTGGAGGTAGAAGTTGCCGGCGGTCAGCCGGAACAGGTGCGGAAGCAGCTCGGCGTAGTCGACGTCGAGGCTGTGGGTGGAGTCCTGGTCGCCGCCTGGGCTGGTGTGGACGCCGATCCGGGCGCGCTCGGCTTCGGTGAAGCGTGCCAGGACCTTGTTGTTGAGTTCGACGAAGTCGCCCAGGACCCCGCCGCTGGGGTCGAGTTTGAGGGAGAGGCGGGCTTCCTCGAAGTCGAGCTGGACGCAGTGCGCGCCGGCGTCCAGGCAGCCGCGGATGTCCTTTTCTGCCTCGTCGAGCAGGTCGGCGACGAACTGCTCACGGGAGTACCCGGCGATGCCGGACGCCGGGTAGAGCAGGCTGAGCGCGGAGGGCGCGGCCACCGCCTGCTTGACCGGGACCTTGGCGTGCTTCTGCGCGGTCCGCAGGTACTGCTCGGCGTGGGTGCGGTAGCGGAACGGGCCCTTTGCCAGCGCTGGCAGCTGGCGCTGGTGCCCGTCGGCGTAGGGGATGACCACCCCGTCGGGGGTCAGGTTGTCGGCTCCGTCGAGCGGGTAGGTCCAGGCGCTGGCCTTGGCCTGCTCGCCATCGGTGACGACCGGCGAGCCCGCCGCCTCAAGGGCCTCGACGCTCTCGCGGACAGCGACGTCCACGGCCTTGGCCAGGGCCGTGCTGTCACCGCCGGACATGGCGTTCAGCACGTCGCTCGTGCGGGGAAGACTGCCGATCGGCTCGGAAGGGATGCTCATGCCAGGACCTTAGGAGCCGCGGCCCGGCCCCTTTCCTCTACACGCGGGCCACTGCTCCGGACCGACCCTCACGAGTGACGAGTCGCCAGCTGGTTGACCGCTCCTGTCGGCCTATCTCAAACGCCGAGCTGGAGCGATCACCGACCGTGTTCACCGGTCAGGCTGCGGGGAGCGGAACTGGCCGCGGGTGGGAACCACCGTCGGGGACGTGCTGGCCATCCACGGGGAGATGATCTTGGCTGCTGCCATCCCACCCGGGACCGGCTCTGCAAGATCGTCTCAATGTGGGTTTCGCAAGCATCATGGCGGGACCCCATGAGTCCCGTGGGTTCACGCAAACTGAAGGGGCCTCAGCCGGAACCCGAGGACGGACTGTCGCGTCTTCGAGGGTTCGGCCCTCGGGTTCCGGCGGATACGCGGGGTGAGTGCCGAGCCGGCCGCCCCCTGGGCACCATTCTTGGGAACGGTGCTGGCATCGTACGAGTCATGGGAACAGCAGGAACGACGCCGGAACCGGAACCCGCAACGCAGAGCGCCCTCATGGCTCTGGGTGAGGTGGCGTGCCGCTATCAGGCGGATGAAGTCCGCCCGGAGGACCTGCCGACGATCGCTGCCGAAGCCCTCGCGGCCGGGCTGGACACCCCAACCCTGTGCGAGCTCGCCGGCTGGCCTCGCAGCGCGGATGCCCGCGATATCCGTGATGCGTTCGAGCAAGCACTCTCCGAGTCCGGTGGCATCGATATCACCGTCGCTGTCAAATGGCAGCGAGCCGCCGCTGGAGACTGGGCCGCCTACGCCGCCGAGGTCAGCCGCCGCACTTCACCGCAACATCCGATCCACGAACCAGGACTACCGACATGAGATTCGACAGCCACCGCGTGGTCATCACCGCCGCCGGCCGCGATTTCGGGCGCACTTTGGCCATCCATCTCGCGGACCTCGGCGCCGAGGTCTTCCTCTCCGCGCGCACTCTCGCCGCCGCTGAGCGTGTCCGCGACGAGATTTGCGGCCGAGGGCACCAACAGGTCCACGCCTTCGCCTGCGATCTGACAGACCCCGCCTCGATCCGCGACTTCGCTGCTGGCGTCACCCAGCGCACCGACCACATCGACGTGCTGATCAACAACGGCTCCCGCTACCTCGAAAGCCCAGATCTCCAATCCGCCTCCGACACCGACGTCGTCGACACCATCGCATCCGGTGCCACCGGCACCGTCCTGACCGTGAAGAACTTCCTCCCTCTCCTGCTCAACTCGGACAAGCCGGACGTGGTGACCATGGTTTCCGCTTGCGGAACGGCCGGTCATCACCGCTCGGACGCCCACGAAGCCTTCTACGCAGCCAAGAGCGCCCAGACAGGGTTCGCCGAGATCCTCTCCAAGCGCCTGCGGCCGCAGGGAGTCCGGGTGATCTCCCTCTACCCGCCCGACTTCGACAACCCTGACCCGCTCTCCGAGGAATGGGAGACCACACCACGCGAGACCAAGAACGCCCTCACCGCGCAGTCACTCGTGGAGTGCATCCTCTTCGCCGTCGCCCAGCCTCGCGACTGCTTCATCAAGGCATTCCACTTCGAACAGGGCTGACCGATTCCTGGCATGTCCACACAGGAGACTGACACCGCGGTCGGGGGACAGCGCACGCGCCCGAGACCGGGGGCATGCAGACAGTTCCAATACCCGACTCCACCACTAGCGATCTACCCGGAGGACGTGATCTCCCATCACCGGGCGTTCATTGCCCGTCGCAGAACCGAGCGGCCCAGCGAGGAGTACCGCGAGCTCACCGCCACCGAGTGGGACGAGTTCCTGGCTCACTTCGAACTGCGCAAGGTTGCCTTGGGGACCTGCGGCCGCGACTACGCGACCCCGTGCCAGCATGAAAACGCCTGTGTCAGATGTCCCCTACTGCTCGTCGACCCGGCCCAGATGCCACGCCTCCAGGAGATCCACGCCAACCTCGTCGACCGCCTCCAGGAGGCCAAGGACCAGGGCTGGCTCGGCCAGGTCGCCGCCATCGAGACCACCATGGCCGCCGCCGCGCAGAAGCTGGAGGCCATACGCGACGTGCAGCTCAGCCGTCCACCGTCCACCTCGGCATGCCCGACATCCGCCGGGACGCCGGACGAAGCAGCGCCGATTCGGAGGACTGAGCACTGACACGTTCGCGATCCCCAGCGCACAAAATGGAGGCCCTCTCATGGGTGCGTGCGGCATGATCGCGAACATGAGCGAACCGGAACTGGACCCGCTCTCACGGCTGTGGGACGAGCACAAGCACGCGACGTTCCCGCCGCACCTACGCGGCCAGGACATCGAGGGCGAAGACATGGTGATGCTGGACGCGGACATCGCCGGCTGTGTCTCCTCGTCCCTGTCCGGCCCCCTTGATGAGCGGCGCCGCAGCATCTTGCTCCGGTGCCTCGCGGCTCTGGAGAAGGTCGTGCCATCGATCAGCGATGAGGGCGGTGCGGTCGAGTACTACGAGCGCCTGCGCGAGATGGCCGCGCTTGCAACCGAATCCGGGAACGGCAAGGCCCAGTAGCGTCGAGCGATGCGAGGTGCTGGTCGCCGCCAAACAGAAGCTTCCCGATGCGCGACGTCGCCGCGCGGCACACCACTGCCCACCTCGGCATGCCCGATTTCCGCAGCGTTGTCGCGCTCATCGACTGCGAGCAGCCAAACGAAGGTGCGAGTCGGCAGTCCCGAGGACTACAACGAGGGGATGACCGTCTTTCTCTGTTCCAAGTGCGGCACCGCGATCACGCCGGAGCTGGCCGAGCTGGCCGCCGTCCCCAGCGTCTCCGACGACGAACACGACCGGGACAAGGAGAAACGCCGGGCCCCCTCCACCGTTCCGCTGGGCCGCTACGCGATCGATCCCGAGCCCTGGGGACCTCCCTACGTCGTGCAGGACGATCAGGAGGACCCGAAGCCGGCTCAGACCCGAGGGCCGCTGGTCTGCCGTGAGGAGGGCTTCGTTGTCTCGGCGGGCGTCCCGGGCACGGTGCTGATGCACCCGGAGGACGCCCCCGACCTTCAACCGCTGCCCAACTGGGAGAACAGCACCGGCTGCTGCGGGCCGACCGGCAACGAAGGACTCAACCGAGCCTGTCCCTGCGGCGCCGCCGTCGCGACGCTAGCGGCGGACTGCTTCGGGCCCTACGAACTGCACCTCGACCCCGTCCGAACCTACGCGTTCTCCCACTAGGCCCGCGTAACGGCCCATCCCGGAGCGCGACACGCTCGGGACGGCCTGTCGCCCGGCTGCTTCGCGACTGCTTTCCGTCGCGAACGCACTTCGCGGACGACCTAAGCGTCGAACTGGACTGGTTCGGATAAGCATGCATCCGATGCCCCATGCTGCAGGTCAACCCGAAGATGCTGCCCAGGCTCGCGGAGATCGAAAGAGACCTGGTCCTGCGCCGCAAGCGCGCCGAGGAGGAACAGTGGCTCGGCGAGATCGAAGGAATCGACATGACCTTGACCTTCGCCCGCACCAAACAGGCCGACGCCGCCCGAACCGCCCAAAGGGCACCCGTCGCCCTCGGTATTCCGACTACCCGGCGACCCGAATGAGCCTGAAGCTCGTTGATCCGAACGCTCGATCTATGCCGGCGCCTGATCGACGTGGCGGCCGCAACCGCCGATGACACCGCGGCCGTTCCTCGGACGCAGGATCTCGGATGTAGCCAGCTAGCGTCCGGGCATGAGCCGAGACGAACCACCGAGACCGATCGCCGTCGGTGACGTCGTCGCCGTGTACGCCGAAGCGCTCGGGGCCTGGACCGCCTCGCAGGTCACCGGCATCGACGCTGCGGCAAAGTCCGCCGCAGTCCTCGAACTGGACTGGTCCGGGCCCGAGCCTGCGACCACGGCCGACCTGGGCGACGTGCAGCCGCTCCGGCTCACACACCACAGCTGGGGCGGCAAGCTCTCCCACTGCAACCACGGGTGGCTCCTTCCGAAGAGCTTCACTGTGATCGGCTCCCTGCCTCCACTGGTGGCCAGACCCTCGTACGCCTATGGCCCGGTATGGGGGCGGGGTGAGCAGCTCGCCCGGCAGCGACACTGGGACAGCGGCGACCGCAAGGACTGGACTGCCCCGTACGCGCTGACGTGCACAGCCAACGAGCTTGCCGCCGAACACCCTGATGGGCGTCGTACGGGCAAGCGTCAAACACCTCACAGTCCGCGGGATCACCCGGCTCGACTGCGCCCTCCTCGTCGCAGACTTCCCGAACCTGACCCGCTTGTCACTGTCGGGGAACCTGGGCACCCTCACGTCGGCGGCAGCCTTGAACCAGTTGCCGCGGCTGCAGGGGCTCACGATCACAGAACTGTTCGGGATGGAAGCATCGGACTGTCTGCTGCCGCCCCAGATCCCGGAGCTGGAGGAGGTCTCGCTGTACGGCATTCCGGCGGACTACGCGGCCGCGATGCGCAAGACCTGGCGTCCCCACGTGCGACACGGAGTTCAGCTCGACGTCCGCGGAGCCCGTAAGCCGGAATGGGTCGCGGCCAACGCGGCCAACCCGCTCCGCGACTGGGATGGCCGCGAGCACATACCCCGCACTGCGTATGGCAAGACCATTGCCCAGTACAAGGCCACCCGTGACGCCTTCCTCGCCGAACTCACCAGCGGCCGGCAGCATGGCAACATCACGGAGATCGGGCGCGCCTTCGCAGCCGCCCTCAACGCGCTGGACAGCCGCTCGCCCTTTATCGAGACCGTGGAACGCGAGGAGCTGTTCGACGCCCTGGACTTCCTGGTGGACGAAGCCCAGACAGCTGCCGGGCGCGACCTGTCCGCCGCCCGCGCGACGCTGATCGAAGGCGTGAACTCCACCCGAGACTGGTGACCGCCGCCCATCTGCTACGACCGATGCCTTTCAGATCGGCTCGCCTTGACTAGTGCAGAGAAGCCAGGCCCCTGTCACCGCTACGGCGTCGGGGGCAATCCCCTGTGCGCCACCTGCCGCGAAGCCGTCGAGGTCGCACGCGGCAAGAAAGTTTCGTGAGCGCCGGCGTCGCGTAGGGCGTTCGCGCTGTGAGGACCGGCCGGTACGGGATCAGGGCAGCGTCGGATTCGAGAGTGGGGCGGTGCTGGGAATCGGCCACATATCAGGCCGAAGCGGATGCAGTTGCTCTCGGAGCGCCATGGGGGCCGGACAATAAGGGCGTCGGCTTCCACACATACGTGATGCGGAGTGCGCATACGCCCAGTACAGAGCAGACCCTACGGCTCACCGTCGCGGCTCTCCTCATGCGGCTGACCGGCGAGCGCCAGACCGACCTCGCCGCCGGTCTCCTGCTAGACCAGGCCCAGGTCAGCCGAAAGCAGAGCGGCACGGTCTCGTGGTCGCTCGCCGACGTCGACCGGCTCTCCGCCCACTACGGCATCCCGGTCTGTGACCTGCGCGCCGGCGTCGACCGGGCCGTGCACTGCCTACCCGCCCGCCGGTAGGCGCCCGCACCGGGCGCGGCCCAGCTCACCATCGCGCCGTAGCGGCAGCGGATCCCGTACGTCAGGGATGCTTCCGGGCAGAAGTACGGTCGTGATGCGATCGGTGTGAAGCCGGCCTGGCCGTACACCGAGCCCTTGACGTGCTGGGAGTGCGGGGTCTCCGTCACGTTCGGCACGGCAACGCCGACGACCCGGATTCGACGTCCTCGCACTTTGTCAAGTACCCCGGCAGGGATCACGGCTCGCGCTGCCCGTACGACCTCGAACGCCGTGGCAAGGAGCTCGTGGAGGCATCCGGGAGCACCGTGGTCCGTGAAGGCGGCCAATCGCAGCCACCAAGATCGTTTTTGCACAATTGTGCAAATGGGCTGAGCCCCGGGTTTGGCACTGGACGACTGTTCCGCGTGGAGGTGCGCTGGTGCCACATACGGCATGCCGGTCTTCTACCGTGCCCAGGCCATGCCGAGATTGGAGAGTGCGGCGAGCTGTTCGGCGTCCAGCCGGTCGCGTCGTGCGCGGGTGTTGGAGAGCCATACGCCGAGCCGGATGGGTACCGGCTCCTCCTGTCCGTCGACGGTGATCTCGACGACGGCCCCGCGGGGGACGGGCCGCTGCCCTTCCTGCTCCACCCACTGGGCCAGGGCGGTGAGGCCGCGCTGGAACGCCTGCTGCGCTTTGCTTCCCGCCTTCCCTGGCGGCCCTTTTGTTGCGCGGGGGGTCACGGGGCCCTGGATGCCGAGCTTGGTCAGCCGGTCGCGTTGTTCGGGCGTCAACTGCGCCCAGGTGGCCGACTGCTTCTGCTGCTGGAGCCACGTGCCGACGTCGTCCCCCTCGAAGATGACGCCCGGGGCGATGTGGGGCAGGTGCCCGTCGGCGTCGACGAGGTCGGCGAGCACCTGGTAGTGGCGTTGCCAGTCCAGCGGCCAGGGGCAGTTCCAGTCCTTGTCGATCGCGGCGAGCTGCGCCGCCCGCTCCGCGGCCCGGTCGGGGTCTTTCCCGAGGCCGTTCTTGGTGCCTTTACGGCGGAGGTTGGCCATGTGCTGGCCGATGGGGACGGGCCCGGGCCCGACGGGGTCGTCCCACACCGCGTCCTGACGCGGCGCCAAGTGCCCCGTCGCCCATCGGTAGGAGCGGAGCGCGGCGAGCTTGGCCTCCCAGGCTTCCTCGCCGGGCTCCCAGACCATCCCGGTCTCCGGCGCGTCCAGTAGCTTTTTGCGCCGTTCCTCCAGCTCCCCGGCCCGCACGGCCTTGCGCTGCTGGTGCACCCACCGCCCAAGCGGGAAGTCCTTCGTGATCCCCACCTCGACCGCGACGTTGTACGGAACGGCGTGGACGCCGGTGATCTTGTTCTCCGTCCGCCAGCGGATCAGGGCTTGGTAGCCCTCCAGCCAGACCAGGGACTCGGGCCGGTAGACCCGCGTACGGAGGAAGGCCGCGATGGTCGCGGCGTCGCGGGGGCTGGAGAAGTGGAGCAGGGCGGACTCGGCGGCGGCGTCGGCGCCGCCGTTGTGCTCCTGGTCCTCACTGTCGCTGCCGCCGCCGGCCCCGACGATCCGACCCTCTTCGTCGCGCTGGACGTGGTGGGTGCGCTTGCCGCTCGCGAGCGCCCGGGAGGCGAGCTGCTCGACGAGGTGGGCATCGTGCGAGCGCAGGCCCTGGAGTACGGCCACCAAGGGGCGGAAGCTAGCGGAGGCGACCATGTCCTCGGGGTCCTCGCCGGGCTCCAGGAAGATCGGGACGATGATGCGGGCGACCTTGGTGGTGCCGTCGCGGTTGAGGCGCAGCGCGCGGCCGATGTTCTGGACGATCTCGACCTGGGAGCCGCGGGTGTCGGCGAAGCAGATCGAGTCGACTCCCCGCTCGCCGGTGATGTCGACGCCCTCTCCGAGGACGCGGCAGCTGGCGAGGAAGGCGCGGTGGACCCGGTGGCCGGTGGCGTCGATGCCGTTGGCGAACTGCCGCAGCACCTCGCGACGCTCGGCGACGAGGTGGTCGCCGCACAGCCACGCCGACCAGACCCGGTCCGGCGGAACGTGGCGGCCGGCCTCCAGCTCGTAGAACTCCGCGTCGATCGACGACTTCGGCAGAGCGTCGGCGGCGGCCAGGTCGGCGTCGGAGGCGTCGTTGACGTACAGCTCGGCCGCGGTCTCCGGGAGGTTGTTGGAGAAGGCGCGGGCTTCTTCGACCTTCTGGTGGAAGGTCATGACGGTGCGGAGGTTGTGTGCGGCGGCGTGCTCCAGGAGCGCGGCCTGCAGGAGCGCCAGGCGCCGGCCGCGCCGCGCCTCCTCCGACTCGCCGAGGATGGGGGAGGGGTCGCGGATCTCCAAGACGTCGATCTCGAAGCCGGCGAGGATTTCCCGCTCGATCGCCTCCGAGAGTCCCAGTTCGGCGCCGGGGAGCCACGCGCCGTACGTCCCGTCCGGGTCGTTGGTCATGGTCGCGAGCTCCATCTCCTGGCCGTCCGCGCCCTTCTGCGGGCGGGGTGCGGCGAGGATGCGCGGGGTGGCGGTGAGGTAGAGCCGGAAGTCCGCCGGGATCCGGGCGTTGTCGTGGATCGCCGCCCACGGACGACCAAGATCACCGGCGGTTGAGTGGGCCTCGTCCACTACGGCGAGGTCGAACGGGGCCATTTGCTGTCCGTAGAGCCTCTCCCCGCCCGCGAGGGCGGCCTCCAGCGGCCCGCGAACCCTTCCCTGGCCTGCGGGCGCGTCGATGTCCTCGCGGTCCACGAGGGAGGCGTACGTCGCGAAGACCACCACGGGCCCGGTCTGGGCCCAGAGCGCGAGCTGGACCGGGTTCGTGGTGGTCCGCACCCCGAGTGCGCGCGGGACCGGGTCATTCTCCAGCGAGCACACCGCGATCATCGGCGCCCGGTGGCCTACGAGCCGCCATGCCTGGGCGGTCTGGACGAGCAGGTCGAGAGTCGGCACGGTCACCAGGACCCTGCCCTCCGCGAACGACTCCAGCGCGCAGGCGGCGGCCATGATCGTCTTCCCCGACCCGGTCGCGGACACGATCGTGCCCCGAGCCCCTTGCGGCACAGATGATCTTGCAGGAAATCCGACCCACTTCCTGAACGCCGACCGCTGCGCCACCTGGTGCTCCCGGAGCCGAATGCCGGTCATTTCTTTGACTCTCTCTTCGGACCTGATCGAACTCTCAAACGGGCTACGAGGTGGAAACCAAGCCATAGACCTACGGACCATCCGAGCGGCACCGCATGGCGCATCGACCGGTGGACCACACTTCCACGGATGCTCACACAGCCCGGCGCACCTGCGAAGGCGCCCAACAGGACCAGGCCGAGGGCTAGTGGAGCCGTATGATCACGCGAATGATTCACCCTGTCTCGGGACCCGTCACGCGGAGACACCCCGCTGCCGCGCTGGCACTCGTATTGCTGGTGGCCGGCGGCTGGTATGCCATGCAGCCGATCTATCCGGACTGCTTCTACATGGGGGACATTTCCTACAGCGAAGCCGTAGACGCCGGATACTGCAAACCCCCTCAGATGCGATGGGAAACCTGGATAAAATAGAATAATAGAGCCCCGCTTCAGATGCTTGTATGGGGTTCCGTGTTTTCGCCAACGGTACATGCTGTATCAGATTGATGCGGCATGTGGATCGAACCTGATGCACAGGAAGCCTGCCGCGCACCGCCCGCAGTCGATCGGAAGGGATGTCCGTGGAACCAACACCTTCAGAACTCCTAGCCGATCTCTACGGCCACGACCAGGACGCCCACTTCGACAGCAAGCAGCTACGGGATGGAATGGCGCACCAGATACCCCCGGCTCAGCTCGACAAGTTCATCGCGGCCGTCGAAGAGACAGGGGATTCGACAGTCGACCTAGAGACAGCCACGTCACTCCTCAACGGCATCCACTAGACCATCCCTGACAGCCAGCCTGGCCCGCGTCAGCGGGCCGTTTCTGGCCCTGGAGGCGAAGCCCGCAAGGGCCGGGGCAGAGCGAAGCGCAGCCCCTCGCATCGCGAAGCGGGGCGTCAGGCCACCGCGAAGCGGGCCGTTCACTGGGCTCATGGAGCGAAGCGGAGAGAGCCGGTCCCTGAAGCAAAGCGGAAGGGACCTTGCCCCGGGCTTCGCCCGGGGCAGCGGGGAGGAAAGCGAGCCGCGCCGGCACCCGGCGAAGCCGGGTGCGCGCACCGCGAAGCGGTGCGCTTCGCTTTCCCCTCGCGCAGCGAGGG